>CBDFLF010000004.1:0-1154277 GCA_965249075.1 uncultured Methylophilus sp. | reverse complement strand
ACTTACGCGTGCAGTGAACCTCGGGGCGGCAGAAAGTTTTGCTGACATCAAGGGTAAAGATTGGGGCTTCGGCTATAATCTAGGCGCTATTTACCAAATGACGCAAGACACAAGAGTCGGCCTAGCTTATCGCTCTAAAGTGCATCAGCACCTCGATGGCAAAGCCAAGTTTGATGGTGCGGCGGCTGTAAACAATAGCGAAGTAACCGCAGACGCCACCTTGCCAGAATCACTATCTTTCAGTGCTTTTTCGAGCTTAAATCAAGATTGGGATTTGCTAGCCGATGTGACTTGGACACGTTGGAGCCAATTTCAAGAACTCAGAATCAAACGCAACAACGACACCACGCTCACGGTGACGCCAGAACATTGGCGCAATGTCATCAGATATTCTTTAGGCGTGAACTACAAATACTCCGACACGCTCAAGCTTAGGGCTGGCGTAGCTTACGACGAAGAACCCATCAGCACAGAGTTTCGCACTGTGCGTATTCCAGGCAATGACAGAAAATGGCTGAGTATGGGCGCGAGTTACCAATACACCCCCAGCACAAAATTTGACGTTGGTTATGCCCATTTATTTATCAGCGACACCAAGATAGACGACAACCAAACAGCGACGTTACCGCTCGGCAATGGTCGCGTTCGTGGAGAATACAAAGGTCATGCTGATATATTGAGCGTGCAGCTGACCCACAACTTCTAAACATTGAAAATCACCCATCCAAGCCCGCGTATGCGGGCTTTTTTGCGCTCAAATTCGCACCATTTGAGTGCAATTTGAGTGCTTTTGGTGCAAATATCTAAAGTTTTCAATTAAGCATCCGTTAATAGTTAACCATGCTTTTTGCTAAACAGCCTGCAAAGTACCGTATAGCAAGGGTTTTCAGGTTTTCCAATACGCATCATCATCAATTCAAAAAGCTGGAACGCCATTTGCAATAGTTAAAGCAAGCACCACCCGATTTTGTGAATAGGATTGGAGTTGATCATGGTTAAATTAATCAGCAGTGTATTACTCAGCCTTATCAGCTTGCATGTGCAAGCGGAAGCGCTGAAGCCTGTTTCTGCTGACTTGATCAACACACTCAGTCAAAAAGTATTACGCATCAAAACCACGCAAAACGACGGTCAATTTATTTTTGGTTCTGGCGTGGTGGTAGGCAACAATCAAGTCATTACCAACTGCCACGTCATCACCAACGCTGCCAGCATCGCCGTCATCACTGAGAAAACTGAGCTAGTAGACCAAGCGAATGTTGAGGTCGTCAGTGTCAAGCCAGACTGGAAACACGATTTATGCCTGCTACAAACACAAGCACTCAACATCGCCCCAGTGAACCTCAAACCCACACAAACGCTACACTACGAGCAAACCGTGTTCAACATCGGCCACCCTAGTTTTGTAGCTAACCCCGTCAGCAAACAAGGCACCGTCAAAGGCATCTTCCCCATGGACGACAGCGTGATTATCCGCGCCAGTAGCGAGTTTAATGTCGGCGCGAGTGGCGGTGGCTTGTTCGACACCGAAGGCAACCTTGTCGGCATCATCACCCTCAAAAGCCCAGGCAAACAAGCTTATCACTACTACATGGCGACCGAGTGGGTGAGCGCACTTTTCGCACAACCCAGCGTTGCCATCACCAGCAAAAACGAACTCCCTTTTTGGGGCACACAAGCACAACAATGGCCGCACTTTATGAAAGTGGTGCAACCCTACCTCACCAAAGATTGGAACACCCTAAAAACAATCGCACAAACATGGGTAACGCAAGAGCCTAACAACCACGAAGCTTGGTACCACCTCGCCCTTGCTGAGGAAGCCAACCGCGAATGGCAAGCCGCAGAAACTCACCTTGCGCATGTGATTGCACTCAACAAAGAGCATACACAAGCACTTGAACATTTGGCAACGGTAAGCAAAAAAACAGGTAAACAAATTGCGCTGTTAAACTAAACGCACTCAAACATTATTTAGAAATAGAAAAGGGTTACGAAAATCGCAACCCTTTTTGTTTGTTGGTGGCCCCTCTGTGAGTCGAACACAGCACCAACGGATTATGAGTCCGCTGCTCTAACCAAGCATGAGCTAAGGGGCCGAAAGCGTGGGATTATAAACTAATCTTGACCGTTTTCTAAGAAGCTACGCAAACGTTCTGAGCGTGTTGGGTGACGCAGTTTGCGCAGTGCTTTGGCTTCTATTTGACGGATACGCTCACGCGTGACGTCAAATTGTTTGCCTACTTCTTCGAGTGTGTGGTCGGTGTTCATTTCGATACCAAAGCGCATACGCAAGACTTTTGCTTCACGTGGGGTGAGTGACTCTAGCACTTCACTGGTGGCGTCACGTAAGCTGGCGTACACGGCCGCTTCCATTGGGGCAAGCGTGGTATTGTCTTCGATAAAGTCCCCTAAGTGGCTGTCTTCGTCATCACCAATCGGCGTTTCCATTGAAATCGGCTCTTTGCTGATTTTGAGGATTTTGCGGATTTTTTCTTCCGGCATTTCCATTTTTTCAGCCAAGGTCGCTGGGTCTGGCTCTAACCCTGTCTCTTGCAAGATTTGGCGACTGATACGGTTCATTTTGTTAATCGTTTCAATCATGTGCACCGGGATACGGATGGTGCGTGCTTGGTCGGCGATTGAACGTGTGATGGCTTGACGAATCCACCATGTGGCGTAGGTTGAGAACTTGTAACCACGGCGGTATTCAAATTTGTCCACCGCTTTCATGAGGCCGATGTTGCCTTCTTGAATGAGGTCTAAGAACTGCAAGCCACGGTTGGTGTATTTTTTGGCGATTGAAATCACTAAACGCAAGTTGGCTTCAATCATCTCACGTTTGGCACGACGCGCACGCGCCTCGCCTGTAGTCATTTGTTTGTTGATTTCGCGTAGCTCTTTAATCGGCAACCCAACGCGCGTTTGAATGTTTTGCAAACGTTCTTGTTGGTCGATAATGGAGTGTCTGTAACGCGATAGACGCTCCACATAAGCAGGTTGCGAGGCTAGCTCATTGTCCAACCACTCAAGGTTGATTTCATTGCCCGGGAAGCTTTTGATAAAGTGCGGGCGTGGCATGCCTGATTTTTCAACGCAAAAATCTAAAATCTTGCGCTCGTGCCCGCGCACTTCTTCTACCATTTGACGCACTTGGTCGCACAGAGCTTCAACTTGTTTGGCAGAGAATCTAAACGCCATCAACTCATCCAACACTTGTTGGTGTAGCTGTTTGTATTCCGCATCTTGAGAGCCTGTGGTCTCACGAATACTGTTCATTTTGCTGTTGGCTGCGCGAATAATTGCAAAACGAGACATGACTTCTTCTTTAAGGCGGGCAAGCGCTTCGGCAGAGATGCCAGCCGCTTTCGCGCCGTCATCATCTTCTTCGTCTTCCTCTTCCTCAGGTTCTTCATCATCGGTGTCGGCGGCTTCTAGCGCATCGTCCAAACCAATGTCGCTGTCAATTAAACCATCTACCAAGTCATCTACACTGATTTCGTCTTTTTCAACTTTATCCACCATCTCAAGTAATTGCGAGATGGTGCTTGGGCAAGCGGCAATCGCTTGCACCATGTGTTTGAGGCCGTCCTCAATACGCTTGGCAATTTCAATCTCACCTTCACGGGTGAGCAAGTCCACGGTACCCATTTCGCGCATATACATACGCACTGGGTCGGTGGTGCGGCCAAACTCAGAGTCCACAGTCGCCAAGGCTTGTTCAGCTTCTTCGGCAGCATCTTCATCGGCCACAGGCGGCGGTGCGTCAGACATCAACAACACTTCGGCATCAGGCGCTTCTTCATACACCTGGATGCCCATGTCGTTAATCATGCCGATGATGCCTTCGATTTGCTCGGAGTCTTGCACATCGTCGGGCAAGTGGTCATTGATTTCGGCGTAGGTTAAATAACCGCGCTCTTTACCCAAGATAATGAGTGTTTTTAAGCGGGTACGACGCGCCTCTGCATCCATTGCGATTGCTTCTGGATCTTTAGGCAATGCTGCTTCACCTGATTGTTTACCTGAACTCTTATCTGCTTTTGGTCTTGCCATGCCAGATTCCACCTATAAATCTTTATGTTGACGAATTTTGACAGCAATAATGCGCATCATGCTATTCACATATGCATCATGCTTTCAAAATTCGTAATACCTTGACGGGAAACCCTATATTTTACTTTATTTTGACCCTTTTGATAAAGCAAAAAATGCATCAAGTGCTTTGTTTTACAAACTTTTTTTGATTCAAGTACTTTAATTTAGACAACTACGGCGTGATGACGTGCATTCACTTTTTGCGGGTAAGTTGCTTAAGCTGCTCACGCTCACCCTCAGACAAGCTCGAAAACGGCTTTTCTTGCAGCTGTTGCAACAATGTTTGCTCTTGTTGTGCCGAAGTCTTGTCTAGTAGTTGGGCACAAGCCCCCTCAAATTCAAGACTAAAGTCCAAACTTTCATCTAGCAAGGTGAGCTCACGCTGCAATTGGTGCATCAAAGCGGTGGGCACTTGCGCCTCAATTTGTGCGAGCAAAGCCACAGGCTTGGATTGTGGTTGCACCAACGCTTTTTCCACAATCAGTCGCAACATTTGGTCTTCTTGACTGGCTTCTGATGGTGGCAATTGCGCGAGCGCATCACGCAAAGTCGCGGTCGCCAACGTGGGGCGCATCAGCAACATCAAGGCTAATCTTTTATGTAGCGACAAAGGCTGACGGGATTGCAACTGCTTGGCTTTTTGCGGCGCTTGGCTTGGGCTAGGCAATTTGAGCATACGTTGCATTTCTTGCTCGCTTAACCCCGCCAACTCAGCCACTTTTTTACGCAACATCATGGCATAACGCGGTGCTTGAATTTGTTTTAAAATTGGCTCAGCTTCGTTTAAAAACTGCACTTTATCCTCTTGCGAGGACAGCGGGTTATGCTCACTTAAATGCTGAATAATGTATTGCGACAAAGGCATGGCATTGGCCATTTCTGCCTCAAACTGCTCTTTACCAAACTCTCGGACAAAACTGTCGGGGTCGTGTGCTTGTGGCAAAAACAAAAACCGCAGTTTCAAGCCATCTTTGAGCGCACCTAGCGCGTTCATCACCGCGCGCCAAGCCGCTGTGCGGCCTGCATTATCCCCATCAAAACAAAAGACGATTTCATCGGTTTGACGCATCAATTTGGTAATGTGGAATGGCGTGGTCGCCGTGCCTAGGGCCGCCACGGCATAATCAATGCCATATTGCGCCAGCGCCACCACGTCCATATAACCTTCCACCACTAGCACACGGCCTGCATCTCGAATCGCGCGTCTAGCGGCAAACAAGCCATACAACTCATGGCCTTTTTGGAACAAGGGCGTTTCGGGGGAATTGTAATATTTGGGCGTATCTTCCGGGTTAATCACCCGCCCACCAAAACCGATGACTTCGCCTTTTTGGTTGTGTATCGGGAACATAATGCGGTCACGAAAACGGTCGTAACGCTTACCCTGCTCATTGGTCACCACCAAGCCTACCGTGTCTAATGCAGTCGCTTGGTAATCGGCAAATACGGTTTGCAGATTTTGCCAGCCCGCGGGTGCGTAGCCAATTTGAAATTTAGCGGCAATCTGCCCGCTCAAGCCACGACCCTTCAAATACTCAATCGCGCGGGGGGATTGTTTGAGTTGGACTTTGTAATATTGCGCGGCTTGCAACAAGCTTTCTTGCAAACTCAACATCACAGATTGTGATGGCTTGGCAGGCGCACTCGGGTCGCGCGTTTCTTGTGGCACTATCATGCCTGCGTTTTTGGCTAAATCATGCACCGCCTCAACAAAGCTTAGGCCTGCGTATTCCATGAGAAAACTGATGGCTGAACCATGCGCACCACAGCCAAAACAATGGTAAAACTGCTTGCTGGGGCTGACGGTAAAGCTGGGAGATTTTTCATTATGAAACGGACAGCAAGCACTGTAGTTTGCGCCTGCTTTTTTAAGCGGCACAGACTTGTCAATCACATCGACAATGTCGACCCGATTCAGTAGCTCTTGGATAAACTGTTCTGGAATCATAATGATTTTGCAATAATAGCTTACAAATAATAGCCTATAAGTACGCCATCAACAAAAAAAGGAGCTTACGCTCCTCTTCTCTTGATACCGTTGTTGCGCAGACGCGTTTTAGCGTAATTTTGTTTTGATTAAGCCAGATACTTTTGCCATATCTGCTTTACCCGCAACTAAAGGTTTGACTGCCCCGACGACTTTACCCATGTCTTTGGCACCCGCCGCACCTGTGTCTGCAATCACTTTATCTACAATCGCCGAGATTTCTACCTCACTTAATTGCGCAGGCATATAAGTTTGCAATACCACCACTTCTGCTTTTTCTATGTCTGCCAAATCTTGACGGCCTGCGCCATCATAAGCCGCAATCGAGTCACGGCGCTGTTTAAGCATTTTTTCAATCACACTCATCACCGCCGCATCGTCCAACTCAATGCGCTCGTCTACCTCGCGTTGCTTAATCGCGGCTTGCAACAAACGAATGGTACCCAAACGCACCATGTCTTTGGCACGCATCGCGGTTTTCATGTCTTCGGTAATTTGGGCTTTGAGGCTCATAGCGGTTTTATGTGGCTAAAATGATGGAATCGATAAAAAGCACAAAAGGTTGCATCGTTTAGACACAACCTTAAATACATTAACTTGTATGACTGTTATTACTGGGTTTAAGCCAACATCAAGCTAGGCTTAAACACTGACTAAATTAATATAATTTAGTTGGCAACATTTGACCACGTAAACGACGGTATTGACGTTTAACCGCGGCAGCCGCTTTGCGTTTACGTTCCCACGTTGGTTTTTCGTAGAACTCACGTGCGCGCAAGTCGTTCAACAAACCAGTTTTTTCAATCAAGCGTTTAAAACGACGCATTGCAACGTCAAACGGCTCATTTTCCTTTACACGAATGGCAGTCATGTAATCCCTATCCTTAACAAATTGATTGTGAATGTGGACATTGCATTGATGCAACGTCGAAAACCGCGTATTCTATCCCGCTTGTTTAGATTTATCAATCCTTATTTGAAATAATTATGTTAGTACTTGGCATTGAATCCTCTTGCGACGAAACAGGTGTCGCGTTGTATGACACCAAACAGGGCTTGTTAGCGCACACCTTACACTCGCAAGTCGATATGCATGCAGCCTACGGTGGCGTGGTGCCTGAGCTAGCTTCGCGCGACCACATCCGTCGCGTAGTGCCTTTGACCGAACAAGCGCTCAAA
Organism: uncultured Methylophilus sp.; assembly: GCA_965249075.1. Classification (GTDB taxonomy): domain Bacteria; phylum Pseudomonadota; class Gammaproteobacteria; order Burkholderiales; family Methylophilaceae; genus Methylophilus. The sequence goes on along the minus strand of CBDFLF010000004.1, from coordinate 1,147,013 downwards.
CAAGCAGGTAAAACGCTGGCTGACATTCAAGGCATTGCCTACACCCAAGGCCCAGGCTTGGCAGGGGCGTTGCTAGTGGGCACCAGCATTGCGCAATCACTCGCCTTGGCGCTCAATGTGCCTAGCGTGGGTGTGCATCACCTCGAAGGCCACTTACTCGCCCCCATGCTAGAAGCCCAACCGCCACAGTTTCCATTTGTCGCCTTGCTAGTCTCAGGCGGGCACAGCCAACTCATGCGGGTGGATGGCATAGGCCAATATACTTTATTAGGCGACACGCTAGATGATGCTGCGGGCGAGGCTTTTGACAAAACCGCAAAACTGCTTGAGTTAGGCTACCCAGGTGGCCCAGCCGTCGCCAAACTCGCCGATTTAGGACAAGCGCGCTTTAGCCTGCCCCGCCCGATGTTACATAGCAAAGATTTAAACTTTAGTTTTAGTGGATTAAAAACAGCCGTCTTAAATTTGGTGCATCAACACCCTAACATGACGGAAGAAATTAAGCGCGATATTGCGTGGGAATTTCAAGAAGCAGTGACTGAAATATTGACCAAAAAATGTTTAGAAGCGCTCAAACAAACCAAACTCAAACAATTGGTCGTCTCTGGTGGCGTGGGGGCAAACACAAGATTAAGACAGCGTCTCAACATTGAAATCGCCCAACGCAACATGGCCGTCCATTACCCACGCTTAGAATTTTGCACCGACAACGGCGCCATGATTGCTTTTGCAGGCGCCATGCGCCTCAAAGCCATGCAGGACAATACGCAAGAAGATTACAGCTTTAGCATCAAACCAAGATGGGATTTGGCAGAGTTAAAAGCCCTTGCCACTTAATGATCCGCGTTTTAGCACGGGGTCATCAAACGCAATACAACGGCCTAAGCCCAAAAAGCTAGGACGCGTCCCCAACGGGCAGCCATTATCGCGCTCAAAACGCGACACTTTTGCTTTTGCCACATCCGCCTTCACACGGTCTTTAAACTCCCAATAACCGTTAGGATGCAACACCACCTCATCCCCGTTGGCCGTTTTCGCATGAATATCCTCATCCGTCGCCTCAGCCCCAACTACAAAAGTAGCTTGCAGCAACAAAGTTAAAGCCATGAAAAGCATTGCGCGTGTCATCGTGTTCTCCAAGTGAATTTAATAACGAAAGACTAAGGCAAAGTGACTAAAAAGTACAGCTTTGCACTCTATATTTTGATGGGTAATGATTAGACTTACAACAGAGCGGTCAAGAAATAAACCATCCGCTTTTAAGCTAGACTAGGCGCAAATATAATATCCAATCGGCTCACATAGGTCATATACAAGCTCAGGAAAATATCTGAAGCAAGGTATAGCAACAAAGATGATGGCTTATGCCATCCCATTATGTCGCAGTAACGCATCCATACTGGGCTCTCTACCTCTAAAAGCAATGAACGACTCCATCGCAGGACGACTTCCGCCTTTTGCTAGAACCTCATTTTTAAAGCGCGTACCTGCTTCAGCCGATAGCGTGCCCATTTCTTCAAACAAGCTGTAGGCATCTGCACTCAATACTTCTGCCCATTTATAGCTGTAATAACCTGCGGCGTAACCGCCTGCGAAAATGTGGCCAAAGCTGTTGGGGAAGCGGTTAAATTTGGGTGGGCGCAACACGGAGACCTCATCACGCACTTGTTCAATGACATCCAGCGCGGTGAGTTTTCCATTGGGGTCAAAGTCACCGTGCAGGCGCATGTCGAACAGTGAAAATTCGATTTGACGCACGGTTTGCATGCCTGCTTGGAAGTTTTTCGCGGCGACCATTTTGTCGAATAATTCACGTGGTAATTGTGCGCCTGTGTCTACGTGGGCAGTCATGTGGCGTAGCACTTCCCACTCCCAGCAGAAGTTTTCCATAAATTGGCTGGGCAACTCAACGGCATCCCACTCCACGCCTTTGATGCCTGATACACCGTATTCATCCACTTGGGTGAGCATGTGGTGCAGGCCGTGGCCAAACTCGTGGAACATGGTGATGACTTCGTCGTGCGTAAATAGCGCAGGTTTGCCGCCGACTGGCGCTGAGAAGTTGCAAGTTAAATAGGCCACAGGCAATTCCACGCCATGTAACTTTTGGCGACGGGTGATGCACTCGTCCATCCATGCGCCACCGCGTTTGCCGTTGCGGGCGTAGAGGTCTAAATAAAAATAGGCGATGGGTTTGTTTTGGCTGTCGCTGATTTCATAAAAGCTGGCATCGGCGTGCCACACTGGCGCGTCGGTTTTGCGCACTTGCACACCAAAAATTGTCTCAGTGACTTTAAACAGACCTGCTAGCACCTTGTTCTCTGGGAAGTACTGTTTTACCTCTTGGTCGGAAAACGCGTATTTGTCTTCACGCAACTTCTCGCTCACGTAGCCTACATCCCACGCTTGCATGTCGTTGATGCCCAACTTTTTGGCATAAGCGGTGAGTTCTTGCATGTCGCGCTCGGCATAGGGTTTGGCACGCTTGGCGAGGGTGTCTAAAAACTCCGTCACTTGTTTAGGGGTGTCTGCCATTTTGGTGGCGAGTGACAGTTCAGCATAATTGTTAAAGCCGAGCAGTTTGGCTTCTTCTTGCTTGAGTTTGAGAATGTCTTTAATCAAACCTGTGTTATCCCACTCTACCTTACCAAACTCAGAAGCGCGTGTGGCATAAGCGCGGTACAGGGTTTCACGCAGGGCGCGGTTGTCTGCATATTGCAACACAGGCATATAAGAGGGGAAGTGCAAGGTAAACACCCAACCTTCTTTTTCTTGTTGTTTAGCTACATCGGCAGCCGCATGTAGGGCGTCTTCTGGAATGCCTGCTAACGCTGCTTTATCTGTCACCAAGTGCTTAAAGTCGTTGGTGTTGTCGAGGACGTTTTCTTCAAACTTGCTACCCAGTTTGGAAAGTTGCTCAGAAATGGCTTTGAAGCGTGCTTTTTGCTCCGCGGGCAACTCAGCGCCACCCAATTTAAAATCGCGCACTTCTTTGTTGATAATGGTTTGTTGGGTGGGCGTGAGCTTGGCAAATTCGGCGCTGGTTTGAATCTGCTTGAATTTGGCGTATAAGCGTTCATCTTGCGCGACATCGCTACCAAAATCGGTTAATTTCGCTAAATTATCATTATACGCTTCACGCAATTCTGGCGTGTTCACTACCGCGTTCATATGCCCAACTTGGCTCCATGCGCGATTAAGTTTCTCGCTGTGGTCTTCCAATTTGAGTGCAAAGTTTTCCCATGTAGGTGCTTCGGCACTGGTGGCCAACGTTTCCACCAGCGCACGGCCTTCGGCGATTAAACTATCTATCGCAGGCGAGACATGTTCTGGTTTGATTTCGTTAAATTTTGGCAGGCCGTTGAAGACTAACAAAGGATTGGTGCTCATGTGCGTTCCTAAATAAATGGTTCGTGATATGCAGTTCAAAGTATTGACCGCAACTATCGGTCAATTGTTCGAAACAGATGGACTGTTGTTTTAAATGATGGGGACGAAAAAAAAGAATTCAAATTAATTAAAGGCTATTTCTTGATTAAACTTGTCTAGCATACTGGTTCACTAAAGGCTCAATTTTTTCTAAGTCAGTCAAACCCAGCACTTTTTTGGCGTGTTTGCTGAGGTCAGCCAATTGGCTTTGCAAAATTTGTTGCTTGACGCTCAGGATATTAGACGGATGCATGGACAGTTGACGCATGCCCATGCCGACCAATAGACGCGTGAGTTTGGTGTCGCCCGCCATTTCGCCACACACCGAGACAGGCTTGCCATGCTTATTAGCAGCTTGGATAGTCATGGCAATGAGCTTGAGCACAGAGGGGTGCAAGGGATTGTATAGGTGCGCCACGGCATCGTCGGTACGGTCTATCGCCAAGGTGTATTGAATTAAGTCGTTGGTGCCGATGGATAAAAAGTCCAGCTCTTTGGCAAACCCTTCAGCATTGATGGCGGCGGCAGGCACTTCTATCATGCCACCCACGGTGATGGCTTCGTCAAACGGAATTTGCTCTTTACGTAGCGACTCTTTAGCGCGCTCAAGCAATAATTTACTTTGCCTTAACTCCGCCAAGGTAGAGAGCATGGGAATTAAGATTTTGACTTGCCCATAATGTGAAGCACGCAACAAGGCACGGAATTGGGTGTGGAAAATCTGCGGTTCCGCCAAGCAAAAACGTACTGCACGCAAGCCCAAGGCAGGGTTGGCAGAATGCGACACATCGTCTGGATTCATCTGTTTGTCTGCGCCAATATCCAAGGTGCGAATGGTGACAGGCATGCCCTTCATAGCTTCTGCTACGTGCTTGTAGGCCTCGAACTGCTCTTGCTCGTCGGGCATGTCACGGCGGTTCATAAACAAAAATTCGGTACGGTATAAGCCAACACCAGTCGCGCCCGAGGCTTTGACGCTAATGACATCTTCGGGGACTTCGATGTTTGCATGTAGCTCAATGGCTGTGCCATCCACCGTAGTGGCTTTGGTAGTTTTAATGCGCTGGAGTTTTTGTTGTTCCAGTTGCCATTGGTTTTGCTTAAGGCGATATTCCGCCAAAATTTCTTTGCTGGGGCCGACAATGACGACCCCTTGGCTACCATCGACAATAATCAGTTCGCCATCGTTAATGAGGTCACGCGCACGTTGCAAAGCCACAATCGAAGGAATGTTTAAACTGCGCGCTAAAATGGCGGTGTGTGAGGTCACGCCACCAACGTCGGTAATAAAGGCTGCAAACTGATGCTGTTTAAACTGAATGGCATCGGCGGGCGAGATGTCATGCGCGACCAAAATGGTGGCATTTTCTTGCGCAGCTTTGGAATGGTTAGTGGCTTGGCTAGGCGATTGGTTGGGGTGCCCCAACAGCACTTTGATGATGCGCTCCACCACTTGAACCACGTCTTGCTTACGCTCGCGCAAATATTCATCTTCAATCGCATCAAACTGCGCGACGATATCGTCCATTTGCTGCTTCACCGCCCATTCGGCATTGCATAGCTCATGCTGAATAATGGTTTTGGGCGCTTCGGACAAGGACTTGTCTTGCAACATGGCAAGATGGGTGCTGATAAACGCCGCCAGCTCAGCTGGGGCATTTTTGGGTAATTGATGTTTAATCTGCGCTAAATCGTGCTCAACGGTTTGAATCGCCTCACTAAACCGTTGAACTTCTGAGGCGACTTCTTCGCTGGCAATTTGGTAGTGCACCACTTCTAGCAGGGCGTGAGAAATCAGGTGCGCATGGCCGATGGCAATGCCACTTGAAACACCCACACCATGAATGCTAAAACTCGGCAATTATTCGCCCTCGCCAAAATAATCGTTGATTAAGGCCGTCAATGCGGCAATCGCATCAGCCTCGTCTTCGCCTGTGGCTTCAATCTCAATCACACTGCCTTGCGCCGCCGCCAACATCATCACACCCATGATGCTCTTTGCATTGACTTTGCGCCCATTCCGCTCCACCCACACCTCACTTTTAAATTGGCTGGCGGTTTGGGTAAATTTGGTTGATGCACGTGCGTGCAAGCCTAGTTTATTGATAATTTCGATACTGATTTTAGTCATGGTGATCACAACCTGATTGATTAAAATGAACCACGCCATCGCGGCCGCCAGAAATGGCCTTTTCGATGCAGGCATGCAAGCCTTCGTGACGGTAATTGAGCACACGCACCAACATCGGCAAATTCACGCCCGCCACACCTTCCACTTGGTCTTGTTGCAACAACTTGGTCACAATATTACAAGGGGTTGCGCCATAAATATCGGACAGTACCAGTACGCCTTTGCCTGCATCTAAACTTGCGACCAAAGCTTGCGCTTTGGGTAGCATCACTGCGGGCGTATCTTGGTTACTAATCGCTAAACATTCGAGTTGCGCGGGTCTATGTCCCATCACATGCGTGGCACAGTGAATCAGGCTTTCGCCTAAATTGCCATGCGCAATAATCAATATCCCTATCATCTACAACCTTTACTTGAGTGTATTGCTAAACCTGCGTCTGCATATCGCGATGACGCACCATCACTTGATGCTGTTGCTTAAAATATTCACTGAGTTGCTCAACCAAAAACACTGAGCGATGCTGTCCGCCTGTACAGCCGATGGCCACGGTTAAGTAACTACGGTGATCGTGGTAAAAACTGGGGAGCCACTTTTCAATATAGTGCTGAATGTCTTGTCGCATTTCAAGCACAGCCGGCTCATTTTTTAGAAAATCTTGAATCGGTGCTTGCGTACCATTGTAAGGACGCAAGGCAGTGTCGTAATGTGGATTAGGCAAACTGCGTACATCAAACACAAAATCTGCATCCAAAGGAATGCCATGTTTAAAGCCAAATGAAATAAACAACAACACCATCGGAGCGGGCTCATCCGCTTTTTGTTGTTCGATGTGCGCCATCCAATTGCGAGTATGTTGGCGTAAGGCATTGGCGGCCAAGTTGCTGGTATCCACATGGTGACCAAGCGCACTCAAGCCTGCTAGCAACTCGCGTTCATGCTTGATGCTTTCAGCTAGCGTCTGTGTGGAGGTGCTTAATGGGTGCTTACGGCGTGTTTCTGAAAAACGCTTAACCAAACTCTCTTGGCTGGCATCGAGGTAAAGAATATGCGCCTGCACGCCCTGTATTTTTAATTCGGACAAAATGCTAGGTAGCGTTTCAATCGCAATGCTACGGCTGTCGATACTAATCGCCACTTTACTGGCTTGCGTACTCGAAACATGGGCTTGTATCTGTGGCAACAAACTCACTGGCAAGTTGTCGATGCAGTAATAGCCACTGTCTTCAAACACGCGCAAGGCAATGGTTTTACCCGAACCTGACAGACCTGTGACTATCACGAGTTGCATTATTGGCGTTTGCTTTCTTTTTGCATAAGTTGTTTTTGGCGTTTGGTCAGCTGCTGTGTCGCGTTCACACCCCGCAATAATAACATGTGATTGCGCACAGCCACTTCTACCAACACCGCAATGTTGCGACCTGCAGCAATGGGAATCATCACTTTGCTGATTTCCACATCCAACACACGCTCGGTTTGGCGCTTAGCACTGAGCCTATCTAAGTCTTGTGGCTTAAGCATATCGGCCAACTCTAGCTGTATCATCAAATCCAAGGGTTTGGTTGGTTTGACTGCGTTGTCGCCAAACAAAGCGCGGATGTTCAAAATGCCCAGCCCACGCACCTCTAAAAAGTCTTGTAGCAACTCGGGGCAACGGCCTTCAACCCGCTCGGGGGAAATGCGGTAAAAATCTACAATATCATCAGCAATGAGACGGTGCCCGCGAGAAATCAGTTCCAAGGCCAACTCACTTTTACCAATCGCCGCACTGCCTTTAATCAACACGCCAAAACCTTGCACTTCCATAAATACCCCATGCAAACTGGTCGATTCTGCCGTGGCAATGGCTAAATAATGACTAAGCAATTCCATGAGTTGTGGGCTAGGCATAGGTGAGGAAAATAGCGGCGTTTGTGATTCTTCTGCCGCTTTATTCAGTGCGGCGGGCACTTTTTCTCCATTGGCAACAATCACGGCCGCCAAGTCCGTGGAGAACAAATTAGCCACTGCCTGTTGCATTGCCAACATGCTCAGATTATTCAAATAGTCCATTTCCGCACAGCCCAAGACTTGTACGCGGTTAGGGTGCACAAAATTAAGGTGACCCACCAAAGCCAACGAGGGTTTGGTCACAGTGCCAGAAGTGAGCACCTTTTGTCCGCCAGTTTCACCCGCCACCCACTTGAGTTTAAGCTTGCTGCGCACTTGCTTATATAAATCAATGACTGAAATTTTTGCCATGTTTGAATACCCGCCCGTCCTATTTTGCACTTATCGTTTGTGCGCCTATCGTATGCAACCAAGGTATGCTGATAAATGATTACATTCTTATTTTACAACTGAATACGCTTATGAATAACCAAAATACACATTGATTCATGCTTTAAAGTATTTTTCTGGCATGCGAAATATAAAGAGACCAATAAAAAAGAGACTTCGTATGAAGTCTCTTTTTTATTACCACGGAGTAGTTAATGCGTGGTTTGGTGTTTTACGCCACCCTGCGTTTTATGGTGGTCACCCTGTTTTTCTTTGTGTTTTAACACTTGACGATCTAGTTTGTCGGTCAACATATCAATCGCACTATACATATTCTCATCGGCACAAGCCGCGTGTAAATCATTGCCTGGCACATGCAAAGTAGCCTCTACCTTTTGAGCGAGTTTTTCTACTGACATCGTGACTTTCACATCAATCACATGATCAAAGTGATTGCTGATGCGCGTCAATTTGGTCTGCACGTATTCGCGCAATGCGGGAGTAATCTCTAAGTGATGTCCTGTTAATTGTAAGTTCATAACCTGCTCCTTATTAAAATTGTGTCTCACACAACAGCGTGCAACACAATTTTAGTTTACTCCTTTGGATGGGAGTTGCAACAGGCAAATTGGATAAAAAAATTGATGTTTATCAGTGAATGCTTAATAAAAAAAGCATGCTGACAAAGCACTCTGCTTGGCACAACAAAAGCATTAGCTTTATAGCGATTTTCTTAGGTTAGCAGGTGGGATATTTAATGACTCACGGTATTTGGCAATGGTCCGTCTAGCCACCACAATACCTTGGTCGGCTAACATGTCGGTGATTTGATTGTCTGATAAAGGTTTTTTGGGATTTTCTTCCGCGACCAATTGTTTGATTAAAGCACGAATGGCCGTGGCGGAACATGAGCCACCTGCATCGGTGGCGACTGAGCTGCCAAAGAAATATTTAAGCTCATACACACCTCGCGGTGTGAGCATATACTTATGCGTGGTGACGCGTGAAATGGTACTTTCATGCAATTCTAACTCTTCGGCAATTTCACGCAACACCAGCGGACGCATGGCAATGTCGCCATGCTCAAAAAAGTTACGCTGTCTGTCCACAATGGCTTGTGACACACGCAAGATGGTAGAAAAACGTTGTTGAATGTTTTTAATCATCCACTTGGCCTCTTGCATTTGACTCTGCAGATATTGCCCAGAACCTTCGCGGCTACGTTTTAAAATATCGGCATACATTTGATTGATGCGTAATTTTGGAATGACGCCATCGTTCAAGGTTGCCACCCAAATGCCTTTGACTTTTTTGACCACCACATCGTGCTGAATAAAATGGTCATGCGAGAGGGTGACAAAATCACTGCCTGGTTTGGGGTTTTGTTGACGAATCAGCTGTTGCGCACCTTTGAGGACGACTTCGTCGCAGTTGAGCAATTTGCGCAATTTGACAAAGTCTTTATTGGCGAGCAAAGCCAAATGATCACGCACAATCAGCTTAGCCTCTTTTATGTAAGGCGTATCTGCGTCTAGGTAATTGAGTTGCAATAAAATACACTCTTGCAAGTCGCGGGCACCGACGCCTATCGGGTCCAAGTTTTGAATGTGTTTAAGGGCTGTTTCCAGCTCTAGCAATTCCACTTCTAGTTCCAGAGGCAGACTCTCTACGATGTCTTCTAAATCGTGTTCCAAATAACCATCATCGTTGATGCCGTCTAGCAGTAAGCTAATTAAACTATGATCACGGTCTGAAAAATTGGCTAACTGGATTTGGCTGGTGAGGTGATCGCGCAAGCTAATGACATTAGCGTCTTGACGGGTAAACTCACCATCGTCATCATCGTTGTTGTGTCTGCCGGCTTCGTCCCAATTGCTGGTACTGCCATACTCTTCGTATTCGTCATCAAACTCGGGGGGGCTAAATTCCTCGCTCAAATTAGGCATTTCGCCATCAGCGCCACTCAACTCCTCATGTAGCGTTTCACCTATGCTTTCTGCAGGGCTAACAATATCTTGTTGCGTTGCAGAATCAAACATATTGTCATCCGAACCAAACTCATCATCGGTGTTGCGTTCGGGTAGAGACGACTCTGGGCTGTCGCCTTCCTCGCCTTCGGCCAGCTCTAGCAGCGGATTATCTTGTAGTATCGTTTCTAGTTCTTGGTTTAGCTCTAAGGTTGACAATTGCAACAAACGAATCGATTGTTGCAACTGTGGCGTCAGCGCTAGATTTTGCGAGATACGTAGTTGAAGATTTTGTTTCATCAGATTTCGATATAGTCTTTTGTTATAGTCTAAAGTTTTTACCGAGGTACACTTCTCGTACGGCTTCGTTTTGTATGATTTCTGCGGGGGTGCCTGCGGCGAACACGGCACCATTGTTCACAATATAAGCGCGATCGCAAATGCCTAGGGTTTCGCGCACGTTGTGGTCGGTAATTAATACGCCGATATTTTGGCTAGTTAAAAAGCGGATAATTTTTTGGATTTCAATCACCGCAATCGGGTCGATGCCTGCAAAGGGCTCGTCCAACAATACAAATTTTGGATTGGTGGCTAAACAGCGGGCAATTTCGACACGTCTACGCTCCCCGCCAGACAAACTCACTGCCAAGCTATTGCGTATATGTTTGATGTGCAAATGCTCTAGCAAAGATTCTAACTGTGCGTCACGCACCCCTTGCGAGTAAGATTTGGTTTCCAAAATCGCCATGATATTTTCGCTCACGGTGAGTTTGCGAAAAATAGAAGCCTCTTGTGGCAAGTAGGCTAACCCTAAACGCGCGCGGTCATGGATGGGCATATGGCTAATCGGCTCACCGTTAAGTGTGATGCGCCCTTCGTCTAAGGTCACTAGTCCCACTATCATATAGAAGCTAGTGGTTTTCCCCGCGCCGTTTGGTCCTAACAAACCAATCACTTCGCCGCTTTTTAATTCTAGCGAAGTATTTTTAACGACAGTCCGCCCTTGATAACTCTTTTTTAAGCCTTGCACCAATAAATGATTAGTGCTTTCGTTTTGATTGAGTTGCATAAATAGTTTTATAGTTGGTGATTAATTGTCACTGTCGACAGGTTTGGTTTGCAAATTACGGTTCATTTTCAAGCCTGGTGGTGTAGGTTTCGCCACAGGCGCTGGTGCCGTTTTATTTTTCGGTTGAATCACCGCCTTCACGCGACCATTCGCCATGCCATTGGGGTTAGCTTTGGTGCCACCGATAACCTCCGCAAACTCAGCGTTGGCGTCATAGCTAATAAAGTCACCATTGATGATGTCTTCGCCACGTTTGACCCATGCACTGGTAAACAACTTCACTTTATCCATGCGACCGTTATACTCAATACGCTGACCACCGCCCTCGATATATTCGTCTTTGCCTGAGCGTTTTTGTTTAAAGGTGGTTGGACTGCCATAGCAAATGCTGTGTTGAAAACCGTCGCCATCTTCGCGCACGGTCATTTTTTCAGCACGAATGACTAAGCTACCTTGCGTCAAAATCACATTGCCCATGTAAGTGCTAATTTTTTTGGCTTCGTCTACCGTCACGGTGTCTGCTTCCAACTCAATCGGCTGGTCGCGGTCTGCTGTTTCAGCTTGCGCCAACATATATGGTTGCATAACAACACCAAGGACAAGCAGACACGTAAGCATCCACGAAGGTTTTAAGGCTGTGCGTAAACTCAAGTCACTCTCCAAACTAAATTATCTTTATTTTATTAGGCTGTTACTCAACACCAGCATTTAAACGCGGGCGCTCATAATGCACGCGCACACGGTTAAAGAGCTGTATCGTACTGCTGTTTTTATCAAAAATCATACCTTTGGCTTTTACCACTGTGCCTGGCTTTTGCAAAATAGTGACTTCACTTTGCGTGCTGGCCATTTCCTTATCAGGTTCTATGGTCATTTTGTCGGTTTGTAACTCCATCTCGCCTTTGGTGGCTGTGGCTTGCCTAACCACACGCACATTATCGACCATTTCAATGACCTCGGCATCTGGGGAAACGTACCCTCGCGAACTATGCATTTGCGTGTAAGGTTTATTTTGCCCGAATTGCGTAAAGCGCGGTCTTATTAACTCTGATGTATCCGCATCTGGAAAATGCTTGAGCTCTACTGCCGCCAACACAAACTTCATATTGCCTTGCGCGTCTGTCTGTGAGCTCACAAAATTATGCACTATATAATCTGGGTCATGTCGATTATGCCCAATCCGCAACAAGGCATTTTCTTGCACATTTTGGTTAATCCAAAACGTGAGCAAAGCAAAAAACAATACCAATATCAAAGGCAGGGCTATCGGGTGTTTAAATCGGTGCATCCAATTTTGCATAGACGCCTCTAAACAACCTTGGCTTTAAACAAATCGTGCATATTAAAGGCACCTACCAATTGCGACTGCTCATCAACGGCCAAAAAGCCATTAATCTTAAATTGTTCCATCATGTTCACTGCATCTACCGCTAATTGCGAGCTGAGCAAGGTTTTAGGTTGTGCTTGCATAACCTCTAAAATCGGCGTGTTTTGTGGTGAGATTTGCCGTAAAAAAGCCCGACGTAAATCGCCATCGGTGAACACGCCAATAGGCTTATTCTCAGCATCCACTATCGCCACAAAGCCCATGCCTTTGGCGGTGATTTCCGCAATCGCATCACTTACCTTGGCCGTCTCAGTCACTTTAGGCACCCGCTCTCCCGTGCGCATCACATCTTTAATGCGAGTGAGCAACTTACGCCCTAAGCTACCGCCAGGATGCGAGCGGGCAAAGTCTTCCGCAGTAAATTCACGCGCGTCCAACACACACAAGGCTAAAGCATCACCCAAAGCCAAAGCGGCGGTGGTGCTAGCAGTAGGTGCTAAACCCAAGGGACAAGCCTCTTGGTTCACTTTGGCACTTAAATGCACATCCGCCACACGCGCCAAGGTCGAATCATCTTTGCCTGTGATGCTGATAATCTTGGCACCCAAACGTTTAATCGCAGGCAAAATCGCAATAATCTCATCGCTTTCACCTGAGTTAGAGAGTGCAATCACCACATCCTCTTGCGTAATCATACCCAAATCGCCATGACTCGCCTCACCTGGGTGCATGAAAAAAGCAGGCGTGCCTGTGCTGGCAAGCGTAGAAGCTATTTTGCCGCCAACATGGCCTGATTTCCCCATGCCAGTCACCACCACACGACCATGGCAAGCCAGTATCAATTGCACCGCTTGCTCAAATAGTGCATCCAATCGCTCAGCAAGACGATTAATCTCATCGGCTTCTAGACGCAAGATTTGTTGCGCCAATGCCAAAGTAGGCTTTTGCGCAATATCAACCAGTTTTTTACTTGTATTTGTTATACTCATTACTTGTATGTTGTCGTTTAAAACGCGTATTTATCACTTTGACGATAACAACTACTTCTTCATATATAACTTTAAGTATAACAAGTGATGTTGTTGGAAACAAAGCAAAAATTGATTTTTTTGCATAAAAATGGATAATCAGGCACAATTTTTGCCTAAATTGCGTTTTTCGCACTATAAAACTGACAAGTACTTACCAATAAGACCGATGCCATGTTTGATTCTCTAACCAATTTATTGCTACTCCTCACCAGCTCAGTACTGGCCGTGGGCTTATTCCGCATTGCACGCTTGCCTGCCATGTTGGCCTATTTCTTTATTGGCTTGTTGCTAGGCCCTCACGGCTTTCATTTGCTGTCAGATACCGATTCCAGTCGCCATGTCGCAGAATTTGGCATTGTATTTTTAATGTTTAGCATCGGCTTGGAATTTAGTTTACCCAAGCTATATGGCATGCGCAAAACCCTGTTTGGCCTAGGTGGCCTGCAGGTTGCACTCACGATGCTAGCCGCCATGTTACTTGGCCAACTGGCAGGGCTGGATGCCGTCACCGCGTTCGTCATTGGTGGCGCGCTTACCATGTCATCCACTGCGATTGTTTCAAAAATCCTGCTTGAGCGTGTAGATTTAAACTCACGCCACGGGCGTTTGAGTATCGGCATCTTGTTGTTCCAAGATTTAGCGGTGATTCCTATTTTGGTGTTGATACAAACTCTAGGCTCACATAATGAAAACTGGCAGACCGTGCTGGGCTTGTCTTTTATTAAGTCAGCTGTCTTGCTATTTATCTTATTCAAATTTGGCAAAAATATTGTCAATACATGGTTTGAGCTGGTGGCCAAACAACGCTCACGCGAGTTATTTGTCTTGAATGTATTGATGGTAACCTTATTACTTGCCTTTGCCACCAACTATGCTGGTTTGTCTTACGCGCTAGGGGCGTTTATAGCGGGGATGTTGATTTCTGAAACGCGCTACCGCTACCAAGTGGAATCAGATATCGCCCCCTTTAGGGACATTTTATTAGGCTTGTTCTTCATCAGTGTCGGTATGTTGCTGAATGTATTTCAGATATGGTCTCAAATTGGCTTGGTTTTAGGCTTACTTATCGGATTTGTCTTATTTAAAGCAGTGGTGATTGCCTTACTCACCCGCTATTTTGGCTTTGAAATGGGTGTGGGCATCCGCACCGGGATTATTTTGGCGCAAGCAGGTGAGTTCAGTTTTGTGATTTTAGCGCTTGGGCTACAAAAGAATCTGATTGATGGCAATGCCTTGCAACTGATACTCGCGGTCTCCTTGCTATCGATGGTAATTGCACCATTTATCATCCAATACAATGGACGTATCGCTAGACGTTTAGTGAGAAGCTACACCAAAAACAGCTCAAAAGTGGTCGACGCCATTGAGGAAGGTAGTCAAAGTATGTACGACCACGTGATTATCTGTGGCTATGGTCGAAGTGGGCAATATCTTGGCCGCTTCCTGCGCGAGGAAAATATTCCATTTGTTGCGCTAGACATGGACTCCAGCCGTGTACAAGACGCAGCAGCAGCCGGTGAAAATGTCATGTATGGCGATGCTGGTCGCCGCGTGGTGCTAGAGGCCGCTGGTGCTGCGCGTGCCAAAGCCTTGATAGTGAGCTATGCCGAAACCCGCGCTACCATGAAAGTGTTACATATTGTGCAAGAAGGCTACCCCAACTTGCCTGTGATTGTGCGTACCCATGACGACAGTGATATGGATGCCTTTAGAGCTGCAGGCGCAACCGAGGTAGTCCCTGAAATTTTAGAAGGCAGTTTGATGTTGGCGTCGCATGCCTTAGTCTTACTTGGGATTCCACTTAATCGCGTAATTAAACGCATTCGCCTATTTAGGGAAGAACGCTACAAAATGTTTAAAGGTTTTTTCCGTGGCGTCTCAGATGAAGATGTTTCTGTGGCCGCCTTGCCACGTTTGCATACCATCGAGATGTTCAAAAACTTTTATGCACATGGCCTGCGCATAGACCATATCCCGTTTGAAGACTTTGCCGTCGAAGTTAAACAAGTACGCAGACCCAATATGCCAGAACCTATCACACCAAGACCAGACATCGAACTGGGCGAGGGCGATGTGTTGGTGTTGTTGGGTAGCAATAGTGCGTTGATTGCGATTGAAATTTATTTGATTTCTGGGCGCAAGCAATAAATAAGGTGGATAAGTTAGTGCGCTTATCTAGCCCAGTCGCCCGACTTACCACCCTGTTTTTGCATTAGCTGAATATCCGTCATGCGCATGCCTCGGTCGATGGCTTTGCACATATCATAAATGGTCAGCAATCCCACTTGCACTGCGGTCAGCGCTTCCATTTCTACCCCAGTTTTACCTTCGCACTGCACCGTGCATTGACATGTGATACTAGATTGCGCTTCGTCCACCACAAACTCCACTTGCACTTTGGTTAAGGCAATTGGGTGACACAGCGGAATTAAATCGGCGGTTTTTTTGCTGGCTTGAATCGCCGCAATTCGCGCAATCCCCAACACATCGCCTTTTTTGGCATCACCTTGCAGCACCACTTGCAAAGTCTCTTTTTGCATCCATATACACCCTTGCGCAGTCGCACTGCGCTGCGTGACCGCTTTATCGGCAATATCGACCATGTGGGCTTGGCCTTGTTGGTTGAAGTGGGTAAGTGTTTTCATGATGCTATCTTATAAATGTAATGAACTGTGTGTCGTTTATAGCTATCATAACAAAGTTAAGGCGACTTATTCAAAGTAAAACCATTACGTACAATGCCAAAAAACACACCTAAATTCATACCTAAGCGCATCCTCTTGTTAGCGGGGTTGTATTTCGCCTTGTCTGCTACGCCCATCGCTCTAGCTATTGAAGGCACACTCAAAGGCAAGCCTTACGAGCCTGATACCTTAGATTTAAATTTACCAGCAGACTCATCAAACCAGCTACCTGAGTTGGGTGATGCCTCACAAATGGTACTTTCCTTACAAGACGAACAACGGATTGCCGCACAAATCATGCGTCAAGTGGCAGTGAGTGATGAAGTGTTAGATGACGCTGAAATTACCGATTATTTGCAATCCTTGGGTTACCGTTTGGCACGAAGTAGCCCTGACAAACAACAAAAATTTAATTTCTTTGTGGTACGCGACAAGAGCATTAACGCTTTTGCAATGCCAGGTGGTGTGATTGGTGTGCATACGGGGTTATTTGTCGCTGCCAACAATGAATCTGAACTGGCCAGTGTGTTAGGCCACGAAATCGGTCACGTCACACAACGCCATTTAGCGCGTGTACTGGCCTCACAAAAGTACGATATGTTTAAAAATATTGCCGCCACGGCAGCGGCTTTATTATTGGCACGCTCTAATCCGCAAGCCGCCTCAGGCGCGATGACCGCCGCATCAGCCGCGACCGTGCAACGCCAACTTGATTACACCCGTGAGCATGAACGCGAGGCTGATCGCGTAGGCTTAACCATTTTGCAGGATGCTGGATTTGATGTGCGTGGTATGCCCGCCTTTTTTACCACCATGCAACGTGGTACGCGCTTTTATGATGGCAACTTGCCAAGTTATTTACGCACCCACCCGCTTACCAGCGAACGGATTGCCGATATTGCCAACCGCGTACAAAACATTCCCTACAAGCAGGTCTCAGAAAACCTGACTTTTCATCTGGCACGTGCAAAAATCCGCGCCTATATGGGCATGCCATTGGCAACGCTAGATGAGTTTGAAAATAACATTAAAGAACGCCGCTACACCATAGAATCGGCTGAGCGCTATGGCTTAGCGTATGCCGCCCTGCGCAATAACAATATCAGCAAAGCCAAAGAGCAAATAGCTTGGTTGCAAAGCCACGCGCCAGCCCATCCGTTTTTAATCAATCTAAACGGTATTGTGTTACGTAGCGAGAGACAAACCGCACAGGCGATGTCGTTGTTCGCCTCAGGCGTAAAACAATTTCCCACCGAACGCGGTTTGCTATTTAGCTATCTTGAAGGTTTATTACAATCTAACCAAAACAAACAATCAGAGCAAATCATTTTGGATAAGTTAGCTAGCTTTCCTCAAGATGGAAAGCTCTACCAAATGCTTTCAAAAGCATATAGCCAGCAAGGCAAGGTCATGCGCCAACATCACGCTTTAGGCGAGGCTTATATTAGGCAATATGATGTGGTACGTGCGCTTGAGCAAATGGAACTGGCGAGCAAAGCCAAAGATGGTGATTTTTACCTACAATCCATCGTCGAAGCACGTTTAAAGGAATTGCGACGCTCGGTCAAAGATGAACAAGCACTTAAAGACAATCAATAAAACTGGCATCAGGAGCAATCATGCATAGACGTGTTTTACTGCAGGGATTATTTCATAGCGCACTGCTCCTCATGGCTTGGCCTAAAATCGCATGGTCGGCAGTTTGGAGTAAGTCGGTTTTTGAAGCAGAGACCTTAGCGCCTATTTACCAAGGCTTAGGGGCTGGTGACACACACCCTGGCAATTCAGCCATTCGTATTATCGCACCTGACAAAGCTGAAAACGGCGCGGTGGTGCAAGTCGAGATTCAAGCACTACCCAGATTAAAAGGTATTAGTGAAATCAACCTGATTGCTGAAGGCAATCCGACGCCTCTGGTTGCACGCTTTTATTTAACTGAAGCTATGTTGCCTAGGGTCGTTACCCGCATCAAAATGGCACAAACTGCCGCCTTACAAGCTTTACTCAAAAACACCAGTGGATGGCATCAGCAACGCAAAGTCGTCACGGTGTTGGAGGATGGCTGTGCCAGCGGTGAGCGTGACGAACCGTTTGAAAGTAGCATGAAAATGCGGGCGCGGATAGTCAATGAAGGTTTAGAAAACATCGTTGAAATTAAAGTCATTATCATCCACCCCATGCGTACAGGCCGTAGCAAAAACGACGACGGCAAAACCTTGCCTGCCCACTTTATGCAAACGCTAATATTGGAACATAACGGTCAGACGATTTTTGAAATGCAGTCTAGCACGGCTATTTCTAAAAACCCCTACCTCACGGTTTACCTCAAGCAAGCCAAGTTAGGCGACACCATCAGCGCCAGTTGGCAGGACAATTTAGGCTATCGCGGAGAAGGTAAGATTGCAGTGACCGCTTAATTGAAATATATTCAGCCCAGTTTTATTGATAAATTATATTTATCAAACACATTTAAACAATCAATTTTACTAATTTTTAAAAGCCATTAAAATGGCATCTCAAGTTTGTTGTAACCCTACCCATTAACCAAAAGGAGAATGTAATGTCATTAATCAATACCCAAGTACAACCATTTAAAGCCCAAGCTTTTCACAACGGTAAGTTCATCGAAGTGACTGAAGCCAGCTTAAAAGGCAAATGGTCAGTGATGATTTTCATGCCAGCGGCATTTACGTTTAACTGCCCAACCGAAATCGAAGATGCGGCAGACAACTATGCTGAGTTCCAAAAAGCAGGCGCAGAAGTGTATATTGTCACGACTGACACCCACTTCTCACACAAAGTATGGCACGAGACTTCACCAGCCGTGGGCAAAGCTAAATTCCCATTGGTGGGCGACCCAACACACCAATTGACACGTGCATTTGACGTGCATATTGATGAAGAAGGTTTGGCATTGCGCGGTACGTTTGTGATTAACCCAGATGGCATGATTAAAACATTGGAAATCCACAGCAATGAAATCGCGCGTGACGTAAAAGAAACATTGCGTAAATTGAAAGCTGCCCAATACACCGCTGCCAACCCAGGCCAAGTGTGCCCAGCTAAATGGAATGAAGGTGCGAAAACATTGACACCATCATTAGACTTAGTAGGCAAAATCTAATCATCATTAGATTAAACCCCGCCCTGCGCAAGCAGGGCATCGGGGGGAGCGTATGTCACCCAAGTTATCTGGCGTATGCTGTCCCCGATGAATCCCCCCAGCAAGTTTCCAAACTGTGCCAAAAGCACAGCAATAGGAAGGTTGCGCCCTGAAAAAAGGAGAACACGATGTTAGAACAAGACATGAAATCGCAACTGCAAACTTACCTCGGCATGTTGCGCCAACCAATACGCTTGATTGCGAGTTTAGACGATAGCGCCAATGGCAAAGACATGCGTGAGTTGTTGCAAGAAATTGCCGAGCTCTCAGACAAAGTCACTTTTGATGACAGTGGCAACGATGCCCGCAAACCTTCATTTGTGATTGCCAAAGCAGGCGAAACTCGCGGTGTGCGTTTTGCAGCGATTCCGCTTGGGCATGAATTTACCTCACTCGTATTAGCTTTGTTGTGGACAGGCGGTCACCCACCAAAAGTGGAAGACAGCGTCATTGAGCAAATCAAAAGTTTGCAAGGCGACTTTAATTTTGAAGTCTATATGAGCCTGTCATGTCACAACTGCCCAGACGTGGTACAAGCGGTAACTTTGATGACGGTACTCAACCCCAACGTCAAAGCGACCATTATTGACGGCGGTTTATACCAAGACGAAGTGAATACGCGCAACATCATGGCGGTGCCTGCCACCTTTATGAATGGCGAAATGTTTGCCTCTGGCCGTATGTTGATAGAAGAGTTTCTCACCAAATTGGATACAGGTGCCAGCGCCAAAGAAGCCGAAAAACTCAATGCCAAAGAAGCTTATGACGTGCTGATTGTCGGCGGTGGGCCAGCAGGCGCAGCAGCAGCGATTTATGCTTCACGTAAAGGCATCCGCACAGGCATTGTGGCGGAACGTTTTGGCGGTCAAGTGAATGATACGCTGGCGATTGAAAACTTTATTTCAGTCAAAGAAACCGATGGCCCAAAAATGGTGACCGCGCTTGAGGAACATGTAAAAAGTTATGATGTAGACATCATGAACTTGCAACGTGCAGCAGGTCTTAAAAAAGCCGAGTTCATCGAAGTCACACTTGAAAATGGCGCAGTGCTTAAAAGTAAATCGGTGATTCTTGCCACGGGTGCGCGCTGGCGTAATCTCAATGTCCCTGGTGAAAACGAGTACAAAAACAAAGGCGTGGCTTACTGCCCACACTGCGACGGCCCCTTGTTTAAAGGCAAGCACGTGGCGGTGATAGGTGGCGGCAACTCTGGCGTAGAAGCGGCGATTGATTTGGCTGGCGTAGTTGGGCATGTGACCTTATTGCAGTTTGACACAGAACTCAAAGCCGATGCCGTGTTACAGAAAAAACTGCGCTCGCTTGAAAACGTGACTATTTTAGTCAACGCACAAACGACTGAAGTGACAGGCGATGGCACCCGCGTGAATGGACTTACTTACACTGACCGCGCATCTGGCGAGAGCAAACATGTAGCGCTAGAAGGCGTGTTTATTCAAATCGGCTTGGTGCCTAATAGTGACTGGCTCAAAGGCACGCTAGACTTAAGCAAATACGGTGAAATTGAGATTAACCATCACAACGCCACCTCTTTACCGGGCGTGTTTGCAGCGGGTGATGTCACCACCATCCCTTACAAGCAAATCATCATCGCCATGGGCGAAGGTGCGAATGCAGCGTTAGGCGCATTTGATTATTTGATTAGGCAATAATGCAACCTTATAAAAAGCGGTTATCTTAACGGTAACCGCTTTTTTTGCTTATACTGTCATCAACATGCATATTTGAAGAATACGAGCTAACCATGAGAACAGAAACCAGCACCACCCCACAAACCATCTACCTTAAAGACTACACACCAGCGTCATTTTTAGCGCAGTCAATTTCTCTAAACTTTGTCTTGTTTGCAGATAAAACTATCGTCACTTCAACGGTCGATTACCAAAAAAACCCAGCAGGGGTGAGCCAAGATTTAGTGCTCAATGGTGACCACCAAACCGTCACGCAAGTGTTGTTGAATGGGCAAGCGATTAGTGATTATGTGATTGCCGATGGCAAAATGACCATTGCCAATGCCGCACAAATTAACGGTGGGAAGTTTGTACTCACTATCACCTCTGAGAGTGACCCAGCCAACAACACCGCGCTTGAGGGTTTATATCAATCGCAAGGCAATTACTTTACCCAATGTGAAGCTGAGGGATTTAGAAGAATCACATTCTTTCAAGACCGTCCCGATGTGTTGAGCGTATTTAAGGTGCGTATCGAAGCCGATAAAAAAACGCATCCTGTATTGCTCTCCAACGGTAATTTGATGGCAGAAGGCGATTTGGAAGATGGTCGTCACTTCACAGAATGGTTCGACCCTTTCCCAAAACCTTGTTATTTGTTCGCGCTAGTGGCGGGTGACTTAGTGCACATTGCCGACAGCTTTACCACGATGTCGAGTCGCGTGGTCGATTTGCGTATTTATGTGCGTCCAGGCGATGAAACACAGTGTCACCATGCGATGGAGTCCCTCAAAAAATCCATGCGTTGGGATGAAGAAACCTATGGGCGCGAGTATGAATTAGACCGCTTTAATATTGTCGCGGTGAGCGATTTTAATATGGGCGCGATGGAAAACACCTCGCTCAATATTTTCAACACTGCACTCGTACTAGCACAACAAGAAACTGCGACCGATGCCGACTTTATGAGCGTCGAAGCCGTGGTGGCGCATGAGTATTTTCACAACTGGACAGGCAACCGCGTGACCTGTCGCGATTGGTTTCAACTCTCGCTCAAAGAAGGCCTGACTGTATTTAGAGACCAAGAATTTAGCGCTGATATGAACTCCCGCGCAGTGCAACGCATCGACGATGTCAACGGCTTGCGTCGCATGCAATTTTCAGAAGACGCCAGCCCACTGGCGCACCAAGTGCAACCCGATAGCTTTATCGAAATCAGCAACTTTTATACTACCACTGTGTATGAAAAAGGTGCTGAACTGATTCGCATGCAACACACCTTACTCGGCGCAGAAACATACCGCAAAGCCACCGATTTATATTTTAACCGTCACGATGGACAAGCCGTGACTTGCAACGATTTTGTGCAATGCATGGCCGATGCCTCAGGCCGCGACATGACACAATTCTTTTTGTGGTACAAACAAGCAGGCACGCCCACGCTCCAAGTGAGTAGTCACTTCGATGCCGCACAACAACGCTACACGCTCAGTTTTAAACAATCGCAAACTGATACGGCAGGCCAAGCTGACAAAAAACCATTGCATATCCCAATCGCTGTCGGCTTGCTCGATGCACAAGGCAAAGAAATTGTAGCGACCCAAATTTTAGAGATGACCGAACGCGAGCAAAGCTTTAGTTTTGAAGGTATCCAATCGCGCCCAGTGCCCTCGATTTTGCGTGGTTTTTCTGCCCCTGTGAAATTGGTCACCGACCTCAGCGACGACGATTTACGCCTATTGCAAATTGACGATACCGACGGCTTTAACAAGTGGGAGGCAGGCCAAACCTTGGCCTTACGTAACATCGAGCGAGTGATGGCAGACCCGCAAACCGACATCTCGACTTTCATTGCCGACTTTGGCAATTTAATCGCACAAGGCTTAGACGAGAAGACTGACAAAGCCCTACTCGCCCGCGCTTTAAGCCTGCCAGAAATCTCAGTCATCGCGCAAAACCAAGCGGTCATAAACCCCGCCGCCATCGACCAAGCGCGCACGCACCTGCTCACGCAAATTAAACGAGCGCACAAAGACGTGCTGGCTAAGCTGTATGAGGCAAATACTGACACAGGGGCATTCGCCATCACGCCCGAAGCCATGGGCAAACGCGCTTTGCGCAATGTGTTACTAGAAATTTTAACGTCCACCAAAGGCACAGGTTGCGCCGCCCGCGCCAAAGCGCATTACTTCAACGCTAACAACATGACCGACAGAGTCGCCGCACTTGCCAGCCTTGCTGACAGTAATCAACCAGAGCGCGACGAAGTGTTTGAGCACTTTTACCAAACCTACAAACAATATCCGCTCGTGGTGGATAAATGGTTCAAACTACAAGCCATGGGCAACCGTGAAAGCAGTTTTGAGGATTTAACTGCGCTGCGTCAACACCCAGAATTCAACATCAAAAACCCCAACCGCGTGCGCTCGCTTTACACGGCGTTCTCGCTCTACAACCCAGTCAAATTCCACGACCCAAGTGGCAAAGGCTACGCGCTACAACGCGATGTGATTATCGAACTCAACGCCATCAACCCGCAAATCGCCGCGCGTCAAGTTAACCCATTTAGAGAATGGAAACGCTACACGCCAGCCTTGCAAGCGCACATGCAAGCCGCCTTGCAAGCGATTTTAGACACACCGAATTTATCGAATGATGTGTTTGAAGTGGTAAGTAAGAGTTTGAAGTGGTAAGATTTATCATTGGTCTATTTAGTAGTCTCCTTTTGCGACTGCAAAATTAGCCCAATATTTTCTTCTATCCAATCCGTCAGCGCTTCTACTTGGCGCCCTACACCCTCGCCCAGTGGGGTCAGTGAATACTCGGTATGTGGTGGCACAACTGGGTAAGAGACTCTTTTCAAGAAACCATCTTTTTCCAGTTGTTGTAGGGTTTGGGTGAGCATTTTTTCGCTCACGCCCCCAATCTTTTTGCGTAATTGACTAAAGCGGTGCGTGCCTTGCAACAGCACAATCAGCACCAATACGCCCCATTGGCTGGTCACGTGTTTGAGTATTTCGCGTGACGGACATTCTGGCGCGAGCACTTCGCCGCGTTGTATCGCGGCGGCTAATAAACCTTTATTTTCATCTGACATAGCACTTACCTTTTTGTATGTACTTACTTTTAGTAAGTATAGCTGATATGCTTCGTTTTCTCAAAAAATTATCAACCAAAGGAAAATATATGATTGT
Source organism: uncultured Methylophilus sp. (assembly GCA_965249075.1). Taxonomy (GTDB): domain Bacteria; phylum Pseudomonadota; class Gammaproteobacteria; order Burkholderiales; family Methylophilaceae; genus Methylophilus. The sequence continues at coordinate 1,123,073 of CBDFLF010000004.1, read as the reverse complement.
GATTACAGGTGCAACGGGTCAACTTGGTCGTCAAGTGATAACTGCTTTATTGAAAAAAATTCCAGCAAATCAAATAGTCGCCACTGTGCGTAATGTAGAAAAAGCGCAAGACCTTGCAGCCTTGGGTGTGAACGTACGTTTTGCCGATTACAACCAGCCAGATAGCTGGGATGCGGCCTTACAAGGCGCTGAAAAGGTCTTGCTGATTTCATCCAGCGAGATTGGGAAACGCGCGCCACAGCATCAAGCCGTGATTGACGCGGCGAGTCGTGCCAAGGTCAAACAATTGGTTTACACCAGCATTTTACATGCACCGATCTCGACCTTGGCGCTCGCTGCTGAGCATCAAGTCACTGAAGCCGCTATTTTGGCCTCAGGCTTGCCTTACACGATTCTGCGTAATGGTTGGTATACAGAAAACTACGCCATGGCAGCCGCCGCGGCACCAGCACAAGGCGCGGTGTATGGCTGTGCTGGCAATGGCCGCATTTCATCAGCAAGCCGTAAGGATTATGCGGAAGCAGCAGCAGAAGTATTAACCAGTGCGCATCACAGCAATAAAGTTTACGAACTTGCTGGCGACAGCGCATTCACCATGGCTGAGTTTGCTGAGATGTTGACACGCTTGCATGGCAAGCCCATTGCCTATGTTGATTTACCCGAAGAGGCCTACAGCAAAGCCTTGGTGGGCGTTGGATTGCCTGAGCCTTTTGCGGCATTATTGGCAGATTCAGACACAGGCATCGCCAACGGACAGCTTTTTGAGGGTGGCAAGCAGTTAAGTCAGCTGATAGGCAGACCCACGGAAACGCTGGAATCCACCTTCAGCTAATTGAAAAGCGGGTGGCTATGTGCGATTAACCAAGCTCAAAGCCACCGCTTCCGCGACTTTAATCCCATCCACACCTGCAGACAAAATCCCGCCAGCGTAGCCTGCACCTTCACCACAGGGGTATAGACCTTTGGTGTTTACACTCTCTAAGCTGTCATCGTCACGTTTGATGCGGATGGGGCTTGAGGTGCGAGTTTCTACGCCTGTGAGCACACCATCGGCAAGGTCAAAGCCTTGTACTTGTTTGGCAAAGGCAGGAATCGCTTCGCGCATGGCGGTAATGGCGAATTCTGGCAAGGCGGTATCTAAGTTAGTCAGCGTCACACCTGGAGTGTAGGAGGGCATGACTTCACCAAACTGTGTCGAGGGTCTGTTGGCTAAAAAGTCGCCAATCAGTTGCCCAGGGGCGTTGTAGTTGCTGCCGCCCAATACAAAGGCATGGCTTTCTAATTTGCGTTGAAACTCCATGCCAGCCAGTGGATGGTCTGGGTAATCGACCTCGGGCGTGATACCAACCACAATGCCAGCATTGGCGTTACGCTCGTTGCGTGAGTATTGGCTCATGCCATTGGTCACCACGCGGTTTGGCTCTGAGGCCGCCGCGACCACGGTGCCACCTGGGCACATGCAAAAGCTATACACACTGCGCCCATTTTTGGCGTGATGCACCAAGCGGTAATCGGCCGCGCCGAGTTTGTTTAAAATATCCTCGCTGTAACTTTTTCCGTATCGCGCGCGATCAATCAGGCCTTGCGGATGCTCGATACGGAAGCCGATGGAAAACGGTTTGGCTTCGACATAAATGCCCTTATTGTGAATCATCTCAAAAGTATCGCGGGCGCTGTGTCCGACCGCTAAAATGAGGTGGTTGGTGGCGATAAATTCACCTGTTTGCAAGGTTACGCCTTGTACCTGAGACTCACCTTTGTCATTAGGCTCAATATAAACATCATCCACACGGCTTTCAAAACGGATTTCACCGCCGAGTGATTTAATGGTATTGCGCATTTCTTCCACCATGCCGACCAACCGAAATGTACCAATGTGCGGATGGCTGACGTATTGAATCTCGGGTGGTGCACCTGCTTTGACAAACTCTTCAATGACTTTGCGCCCATAATGTTTGGGGTCTTTGATTTGGCTGTAGAGTTTGCCGTCGGAAAACGTGCCTGCGCCGCCTTCGCCAAACTGTACATTAGATTCTGGGTTGAGTGTATTTTTGCGCCACAAACCCCAAGTGTCTTTGGTGCGTTTGCGTACTTCTTTACCGCGCTCTAGCACGATGGGGTTAAAGCCTGATTGGGCTAATATTAATGCCGCAAAGATGCCAGCAGGCCCAAAACCGACCACGACGGGGCGCAAAGTCGATTGACCCCCACCCTTGCCCTCCCCCTGAGAGGGGGAGGGGATTTGTGATCTGTCGCTTGCAATAACGCCTTCCCCATTTAAGGGGGAAGGTTGGGATGGGGGTAAACCCTCATTCGCCATCGCTACAAAATGGTAGCCAGTATCAGGCGCGGGTTTAATGTGCGGGTCTTTTTTAAACTTGGCGAGTATCTTCGCCTCGTTTTTCACTTCCACATCCAAATTGTAGACATACAAAATCGCATGCGATTTACGCGCATCGACACCGCGTTTAAAAATGCTAAAGCTGATTAAATCGCTTTCTGGGATTTCTAGGCGCTTGAGTAAAGCGGCTTTGATTTGGTCGTCTTGATGGATGAGCGTATCGGCTAGCTCGATGGGGAGTTTGAGTTCGGTGATTCTAAGCATGGGTTCCTCGGATAGTAGTTATCTATCAACGGAAATACGAACTAAGCTTCTGCGCAGTCAAATTGCTATGTTGCGCGGTACTCGTAACCTCGCCGTACTATTTGTAGTGTCTCGGTTCCTGCGTTCCGTGCGCCTTGCACTTCATCCTGCTCGCCTGCTTATTTCATACTTCCTAAAAGTGAAGATTGAGTCTTATTTTAATGCAAGTTATAAGTTTAAATCCAACTGCAATAATTTTTTCAGCATCGGTACGGTCACGGGCTTTTTCTCGGTCAGCGACCATTCATCTAACGCATCTAACACTGCCATTAAGGTGGGTAAATCACGGCGCAAGTAGCGCAGGCAGTAATCCACCACCTCCTCGGGCAGTTTCATGCCGCGCTCACGGGCGTGGTTTTGTAGGGCTTCAGCTTTTTCTTGGTCGGTGAGTGGATGGAGTTGGTAGACCAAGCCCCAAGCGAGTCGGGTGGCTAAATCATCGCGCAAACCCATTTGCGTGGGGGCGTGCAAGCCTGCGGTGATGAGGGTGCCACCTGAGGCTTTGATTTGGTTATAGCGATTAAACAAGTCAATCTGCGCGGACTCGTTGAGCAGATGTAGGTCGTCTGCTACTTGCGCGCCGAGTTGTTTGGCGGCGCTGATTAAATGGGTTTTGCCACTGCCTGATGCACCCCATAAATAAATAAAATTAGAGGTAGCCTCGCCTTTAATCGCGTCGCGCAAATTTTGCATAGCCTCGGCATTGCGACCTGCTTGGAAGTTATCAAAGCTGGGCAGTGCGTTGGGCTGAATATCTAAAAGAAGTTGTTTCATGAGAGGTCGTGAGGCTACACATAACTAGCCTCACTTGATTTAAAGTTAATTCAAGTAAGTATCACTATTGAGATAGCTCTGTTTGCTATGGCGCAAACCCACAGCAATGGCAGCGCTGGCTGGTAGTGCTAATAATACGCCTGCCAGTCCAAATAAATGTCCACCCGCGAGCAAGGCTAACATGACCACCACAGGGTGTAAGCCGATGCGGTCTCCGACTAAAAATGGCGTGAGCACCATGCTTTCTACGATTTGGCCTAAGCCAAATACAGCCAGCACAGGCACCACCTCCACATAGCTGGTAAATTGCAACAAAGCCAAAATTACCGCCATGGCAAAAGCAAGGGCAAAGCCGACATAGGGCACAAAACTGAGCAAGCCCGCGATTAAGCCGATGGAGAGCGCAGACTCTAGACCAGCCAGCCACAATCCCAAGCTATAAAATAAGCTTAAAGCCAGCATGACGGATAATTGCCCGCGTAAAAATTCCGCGACGACCGCATCGACCTCTTTAGCAATCACACAGGTTTTAGCAAACCATTCGCGTGGCACTAAATCGCCCACTTGCGAGACTAATGTATCCCAATCACGCAATAGATAAAATAGCACCACAGGCAAAATCAGCAAATTGCCTATCACGCCTATGATCGCCAGACCTTTCCCACCTGCGTTGATCAGGACTTCGGTGGCAATATCGCTTGAGGTTTTCCAATTGTCGCGAATAATGCCATGCACTTCTTCAGCATTGATATTGAGGTTGATGCCAAAACGCGTTTGCAAAAACGGTTCAAGCGTATGGCGCGTGTGCTCAATAAACAAAGGTAGGCGCTCAGCGATCAGCAAAGATTTCTTTTGCAACAAAGGCACCAAAATTAAAAACAAACCAACAATACCTAAACCTATGCCGAGCATCACCAGTGTGGTGGCAAGCGTGCGACTGAGTGTGTATTTGCATTGCGGCGCGCTGAGCCTGTCTACCAATGGGTCGCAAATATAGGCCAACGCGGCGGCAGCTAAAAATGGCGTGAGAATAGGCTTGAGAAGATACAACACATACAAAAACAGTACCAAGGCAATCAACCAGCGGTTGTCGCTCATAAATTGCACGGTGCGCGTTTTGTTTTTTGGTGCGTTAGCCATAGTGAGTGTTTTAAAGCGTGTTTAATGGATTAGCCATAGTGAGTTAAGCCATTGTAAGTTAAAATACGGTTTTCTAAAATTATATATTCACCCAAAGTTAATGTAATTAATTTAGTGAATGCAATCCATTGAATCGAGACGCACGTTGAGTACAAACACAGACCAAACCTCTATTACCTACCGCGATGCTGGCGTGGATATTGAAGCCGGTGATGCTTTAGTTGAACAAATTAAACCGTTTGCCAAACGCACCATGCGTCCAGAAGTAATGGGCGGTATTGGCGGCTTTGGTTCTTTATTTGCCATGCCAAAAAAATTTAAAGAGCCTGTATTGGTCTCTGGCACAGATGGTGTGGGCACCAAATTAAAACTCGCGTTTCAACTCAACAAGCACGACACCGTGGGCATCGACTTAGTCGCCATGAGCGTGAACGATATTTTAGTGCAAGGCGCTGAACCACTGTTTTTCTTAGACTATTTTGCTTGTGGCAAACTCGAAGTCGGCACAGCCGCCGCTGTGATTAAAGGCATCGCACAAGGTTGTGAAGAGTCGGGCTGTGCTTTGGTCGGTGGCGAAACGGCTGAAATGCCTGGTATGTACCCCGCTGGCGAATACGATTTGGCAGGCTTTGCCGTTGGTTGCGTAGATAAAGCGAATATTATTGACGGTAGCACAATTGCAGCAGGCGATGTGGTACTTGGCCTGGCCTCAAGCGGTGCGCACTCGAACGGCTATTCACTTATCCGTAAATTGATAGGGAAATCAGGCATAGACATGGAATCTGATTTCCATGGCAAGACGTTCAAAGATGTGGTGATGGCGCCGACCAAACTGTATGTGAAATCTGTGCTTAAATTACTTGAAACCCTACCTGTTAAAGGGATGGCGCATATCACAGGCGGCGGCATTACCGAAAACATTCCCCGCGTATTGCCTGCTGGCTTAACTGCTGAAATTCAAAAAAACAGTTGGACACTGCCACCTTTATTCCAATGGTTGCAAGCACAAGGCAATATTGCCCCGCTTGAAATGTACCGCACATTTAATTGTGGCGTGGGCATGGCGATTATTATCGACAAAGCCAATGTCGCTAGTGCCAAAGCAGTGCTCGAAAGCATGGGCGAAACCGTGTACCAACTTGGTGTGATTCGCGCGCAAGCGGCAGGTGAAGCACCGACGGTTGTGGTGTAAACGATAGCGATGCCTTTGATGCGCAAATATCTTTGTTTACTGGGGCTGTTGCTTGCTACCAGCGCGGCACAAGTACAAGCGCAAGCCAAAACATTGAGCTTAACTTACGACCTGCTACAAAATGGCTCAGCCATTGCCACGGTTAAAGAAAGTTTTAAGCAAACAGGCAAGCAATACACGATATCGTCCGTAACCAAGGGGCACGGTGTTTATGCCTTGATGGGCGAGCGCAGCATGAAGAGTCAAGGCGACGTCACTCCGCAGGGCTTAAAACCCAGCTATTTTGAATCCTTACAATCGCGCAAAGCCAACAAAGCCTTGCGTAGCACATTTAACTGGCAAACCAATAACTTGGATTTAGAAATCAAAGGCGAACATGAATCTGTGCCTTTGCAAACGGATGCGCAAGATTTGTTGAGTGTGATGTACCAATTCGCTTGGCGCAAACCCAAGGTCGGCAATATGCCGATTTGGGTGACAAATGGCAAAAAGTTGTCGCAACAGCAATACACCGTGAGCGATGAAAAAACGCCCATCAAGACTGAAGCTGGCACATTTAATGTGTTTAAACTGACTGAGAGCGACGGCGAAAAAACGTTGTATGTCTCCAAAAAAACACCTTATTGCGTGGTTAAAATTGAACTACAAGAAGATGGTAAACGCACAGAGCAAATACTGCGCAAATTGAGTACACAATAAGCACTGCTACTTGCCAAGGAAACTGTCATCGCATGAGCGCTTTGCAAGTCATCAAAGAGGTTTTCAGCGCCAGAAAAACGCTGGCCTTAGCGTTGCTAGTCTCGTTGAGTCTGCACCTACTCTTTATTGGGCAAATACAGTGGGGAAGCTGGTTTGGTGAACTTGAGCACACCAGCATTATTGAGACCCGCTTAGTGCCCAGCTCGCCTGCACCCAAGCCTACACCCAGTGTTAAAGAACCTGCACCAAAAAAACCAACAGAGCGTAAGCCAGAACCCAAAATAGAACCTAAGCCTGAGCCAGTAAGTAATGACAACGCCCTGGCAGAGCCTCCAACTGAAATAGCCGCCCCGCCAGTGGCTGAAGAAGTTGTGCCCATTGAGCCGAACGAACTGGCGGGTGAGCCAGCCGTTTTAGCAGAAGATGTGTCAGATGAAGCGTTAGCAGGCAACCCCTACCAACAAGTGGTGACTGAGTTTGCGATTTATTTAAATGGAGAATCACAAAAGTCAGGACGCTCTACCATCACTTATAGAAACGACTATAACCAGCGTTATTCGCTCACTTGGTCGGTGGAAGCGACAGGCTTATTAGGCTTGTTCTACCCCAATTTGGTACAAACCAGCGAAGGTAACATCACTAAAAACGGCTTGCAACCATTGCGCTACCAATATCAGTTTGGTGATAAAAAAGACAAATCTTACCAAGCTGATTTTGATTGGGACAACCGCACACTGATGCTCAAAAGTAGCAAAGGGGACAAAGCCACTGACATGGCGCCCAACACACAAGACATGCTGAGTTTTATGTACCAATTTATGTACGTCGCACCTTTGAGTGAAATGCGTATGAGCCTAACCAATGGCAAAAGAATGAATGAGTATGACTACGTGTTTGAAGGAGAAGAGACCGTGACGGTAGATGCGCACGAACTTAGAACCTTACACATTGCGCATAGCAAGGCCAATAACGACGAGAAAACGGAGTTATGGTTAGCGGTCGAGTACCGCTACATTCCCGTTAAAATTAAAAAAACCGACAAAAAAGGCATGGTGATAGAGCAAGTCGCCAGGCACATTGCCACACAAACCATTACACCAACCAATTTACCTTAAAGCCAATTTACCTTAAAGAAATCATCATGACCCCACAACTGATGCGCCAAGCCGCCATGCTCCTCAACGACATTCTTAGCTTTAGCAGTCCAGCTGACGCAAAGCTAGGCGAGTTTTTTCGCAACAACCGCGAGCTAGGCACCAAAGACCGCGCTTGGATTGCCGAGACCGTGTACGGCATTTTGCGCCGTTATCGCACCCTCACCGAACTCACCGCCAACGCAGAAGATGACCCAGAAGATGCGCGTAAACTCATCTTGGCCTTCTTGCTCAAAATTGAAGGCAAAAGCATACGCGAGTTAGAGCCATTGCTAAACGAGCAACAAAAAGAATGGGCCATCGCCATCAAAGCGAAAAAAACTGAAGGCCTATCACTAGCCGCGCAAGCCGATGTGCGCGATTGGTTTTGGCACAAACTGGTGGCGCAATATGGCGAAACCGAAGCCCTGACCATTTGCCGTAGTATGTTCGACCAAGCCAGTTTAGATTTGCGCGTCAACACCATCAAAGCCAGCCGAGAAGAAGTATTGGAAAGAATGCAGGCTGAAAACACCGTCAAAGACAATGTCATCGCCACCACGCCTTTTTCGCCCACAGGCATCCGCATGGGCGCTAAATTGAATATCGGCAAACACATTCTATTTACCGAAGGCAAAATTGAAGTGCAAGACGAAGGCAGCCAGCTACTGAGTTACCTGGTCGCGCCCAAACGCGGGCAAATGGTGGCGGACTTGTGTGCGGGCGCAGGGGGTAAAACACTGGCGCTCGGCGCTCTCATGAAAAACACAGGCCGTTTATACGCCTTTGATGTCTCAGAAAAACGCCTCAACAACCTAGGCCAACGCCTCAAACGCTCAGGCCTTTCTAACCTACAAGCGCAACTGATTAACAACGAGAACGACCTCAAACTCAAACGCCTCAATGGCAAATTCGACCGTGTCTTGGTCGATGCGCCCTGCAGTGGCTTGGGCACCTTGAGAAGAAACCCCGATTTAAAATGGCGCCAAACCGAGCAAGACGTGGCAGAGCTTAACGTCAAACAAACCAACATCCTCGCTCGCGCTGCCAAACTCTGCAAGGCGGGTGGACGCGTGGTGTATGCCACTTGTAGCTTATTACGAGACGAGAACGAAGCCATCGCCGAAGCGTTTTTGCAAGCGCACCCCGATTTCAAACTCATTCCTGCCAATGAAGTGTTATCACAACAAAACATCACTTTGGACACGGGCGAATATTTAAAACTGCTCCCACACTTGCATGGCACCGATGGCTTTTTTGCAGTGGTGTTTGAGAAAACCGCAGTCACCAGCGCATAGGAAACTGACATGAAAATGCTTAGCCTAAATATTAAAATAGTACTTGGCATTACGCTACTGTCCCTTTTAGGAGCCTGTAAATCATACGACAACATTGGACTAGGCCCTATGATTAAGGGCAATACACCTTCGTCTGCCTCTAAAAAATGTTCATACACGCCTGCAGGTGACACCTGTGAAATTTTCTTTAGAGACCATCAAGGCCAAAATTTAAGAGCTAACAGCATCAGAGATAAAATAGATAATCAACTACTAAAGATTAAAATCTTTGATACTTGGACAGGCCTCAAACAGAAAGTTGGCTACTTCCCATATAAGTTATACCTACTGACCATTTCACCAATAGTGGTAATGGTCACACCCGCCTCCCCACCAACAAATGATTATTGTCATAATCAGTATTTAACATCAAAACTTATTTTTCCTGTTTGCTATCAATATTTAGAGTCCCCAAAGGTAATGCCTGGCTCTTTTATTTTTTCAACAGATGTACTTAACAAATTATTTTACATCCCTGACGATGCTGAAAAATTTGAGGTTAGCATCAAGGACACAAAGCTAGAACTAGCTAAGTCTGGAAAAGAATGGATTGTTGTAAGGTACTAAGTTGTATAGAAAGTGAAACCCTCTTATGAGCATAAAAATAACTACTATCAGCCTCAACACCCAAATCCTCCTCGGCGCCATCCTAGGCGTTGCGCTCGGCTGGTTGTTGCATGGTCAACCTGTCGATGCAGGCAGTGTGAAGTGGTCTTTATATAACGCCAACTTGGTGGGCACGTTATTTATTGACCTGCTTAAAATGGTGCTGGTACCGTTGGTGTTTTGTTCGATTACGGTGGGGATTGCGAATTTGCGTCAGCATCAGCAAATGCATCGCGTGTGGGTAACGACTTTGCTGTTTTTTGTCAGCAGTATGGCGATTGCGATGTTGGTGGGGATGTCTGCGAGTTTGTATTTTGCGCCTGGGCGTGGCTTAGATTTGGCCTTATTTGAAAGTGCGATGCAGACGTTTGAAGCCAAACAAATGTCGATGCCTGACTTTTTTACGCAATTTTTGCATAGCTTGTTTGTGAATCCCTTCAAGGCTTTAGCCGAGGGCAATGTGTTGGCGGTGGTGTTATTTGCGCTGATGTTGGGGATTGCTTTGGTGATGGGCGGGGAGCGTTTTAAAAATGTGCTCAATTTAATGCAAGAAGGCTTGGAAATCACCATGCAGATGGTGAGTTGGATTATGCGTTTAGCGCCCTTGGGCATTGCTGCTTTGTTGATGAAATTAATTGCCGTGCAGGACGTGGCGATGTTAGGCACGCTGGCGCGTTTTGTGGCTTTAATTATGGGCACATTGCTGTTGCATGGCGCGGTAATTTTACCTTTCATCTTATTTTTGTTCACAGGCAAAACGCCACTATGGTTTTGGCGGGGCGCACGTGAGTCTTTAGTTACCGCCTTTGCCACCAGTTCTAGCGCCGCCACTTTGCCTGTGACCTTGCGTTGCGCGACACAACATTTACACGTCAAACCAGAAATTGCGGGCTTTGTGATTCCGCTGGGCGCGACGGTGAATATGGATGGCACGGCGTTGTATGAAGCTGCCGCCGCCTTGTTTATTGCCAATTTGGTGGGTGTAGATTTGCATTTTGGTCAGCAATGCATTGTGTTTATCACTGCCATGGTGGCGGCCATTGGCGCACCCGGCATCCCCAGTGCGGGCATGGTCACCATGGTGATGGTGTTGCAAAGCGTGGGCTTGCCTGCCGAAGCGATTGCGATTTTGTTGCCGATAGACCGCATATTAGACACCTTACGCACTGCGGTGAATGTAGAAGGCGATATGGTCGGTAGTTTAGTCGTGCAAAAGCTAGTGTCGTCCAAAAGCTAATGTCCTCCAAAAGTTAGTGTCATCCAAGTAAAGTAGCCCATGCTCCAATTTCACCTAGCCGAACTCAGCGAAGCCAGCAACGTCGCCCAATTAGTCAACAGCGCCTATCGCGGGGAGTCTAGTCGCGCAGGCTGGACGACCGAAGCCGATTTGTTGGAAGGTTTACGCACCACGCCTAAAGAAATCACCAGCATTATCCAACGCGAAGATGCCTTTATTTTAATCGGTGTAGAGCGCGATGAAATTGTCGCCAGCATCTGTTGCGAGTGGCAAGCCTTGGCAGGTCACAACACCGCGCACTTTGGCATGATAGCCGTCAAACCCAAACTGCAAAACAAAGGTTACGGCAAAGCCATGATTTCGGCGGCAGAAGCCATGACAGCGAGAAAATGGCGCGTGGTGGGTTACCACATGGCCGTGATTTCACTCCGCCACGAATTAATCGCGTTTTATGAACGCTTGGGCTACCAACGCACAGGCGAGTTTGCGGCTTTTCCAGAAAAATCTGACTTATGGCAACCCAAAGTGGATGGGTTGAATTTGCAGTATATGGCGAAGTTGATAGGCGCTTAACTCTTCTTAGCAGACATATCAGAAATATGCTTTAACAACAGTGTTAAGGGTGATTTGTACTCGCTCAATAAGAGCTCTCGAAGCGGATACTTTTCAGCATCTCACTCAAGAGCTCTGTGATTTGATCATTAATCTAGCTAACCCTTAAGTGTTTTGTCATCAATAGCTTGAGCGCATGTGGATTATCCACACTCAGAAAGTGCCCACTGTCAGGGATGGTTTCAAATTTTGCTTGAGGTATTTTACTTAGGGTTAAATTTCGCTCTATAGGCGTTGACCAGTCATGTTCACCGTATATCAGGGTGACTGGGCTAGTTATCTTTTGATATTGGTTTTTAGCCTGAGCCCAACTACGCCAGTTTTTTAAAATATTTCTTCCTAGAAAACTGTAGCCTGGTCTATGCCCTGTTTTATCAAACATTTTCATTAACCACGTTGGTATAGTTTTAATTTTAGTAACGCCACCATTCATCACAAGGGTCAAGAAAAAGCGATTCTCAAGGGCCGCAAAAACAGCGCCGTTAATTGGAATTGAGTAATTCCACATCATGAAGTTTGCAATAAAGTTACCCCGCCTGATGCCATCCGCATAACGCGTTTCAAAGTCGTAAGTATTAACAGCAATCACCTGCTTAATTTTTTCTGGTATTTGTGCTGCCACCGTCAGAGACAGTGTGGCGCCAATAGATTCACCAATTAAAGTCAGATTGGTTAAGCTCAGCTTATCAATCAAATCTATAATAGAGGCTCTTAAGTACGGCTCGTCATAATTGATTTTCTTATTGATTGAGGACTGCCCATGTCCTGGTAAATCAACAGCGTACACGGTATATTTACTGGCATAAAAGGGAATCATTTCGCTGAACAACTCAATCTGCGTTCTGATGGTATGCATCAATAAAAGTGGCTCACCCTGCCCTGTTTTAATCACTCTTACCTTTTCGCCATCTTTCAAAGTGACAAAAAACTCTTCTCCATTAAACGTTAAATCCTTTGGCGCATCATTCATCATATTCTCCATTAAAAAATTAATCATTACTTCTCACTTCCATCAGGCGATTATTAACTATTCACCTTGTGGGTTTTTGCCATTTCATTTGGCGACTTACATATTTACCATCAAGCAAATGCTTGCAAGCTGGCCCAACATTGTTTCTAACTTGGCTGACCTTTTCCTTCACCGTCATCACAATTCATTTCATATAAATCCCCCAGAGTCCTCTATTTAGTTAGTTTGGCAAGTTGTTTGGGATGGGTGTTAATTGGGATACACAGCATGGCGGTGATTAGAGCCAATGCAATATGAATGCTGTAAGTGGGTATAAAGTCAGCAGGATTTAGAGAGGTTTTGCCAAGCACTAAAACAGTGATAGAGACACCCATCACCGTGCCTATTTGGCGCGCGGCATTATTGATGGCAGAGCCGACGGCATAGTCTTTTTGTGGCAAACCAAACATGGCGGCAGCCGATAAAGATGGCATCACCAAACCCACAGATATGCCGCTTAAAATGAGCCCTGGTAACCATGCCCTCAAATAATCAGGGGTTGCATCAGGCACTAATAGAAACCAAAGCCCACTTAGAGCATAGCTAATAGTGCCAGTCATCAGCAAAGGGCGATGACCAACCTTGGCGGCAATTTTACCTGCAACAAGTGCAGTAGGTACGACCATGAGCGGCCCCGGCATGACAGAAGCACCTGCTAACGATTGACTAAAATGCCATATATTCTTCATCCAGAAAAAGAATGAAAAAAACATGATAGAAAACGCAATGCCGAATGTAACCCCCGCCAAGTTTGCAAATAAAAAGGTTTTGTTTTTAAACAAGCTGAGGTCAAACAAGGGTTCAGGGTAAATTTTCGCCCAAGGAATATAGCTCGCAAGTATCATTAAACCTAACATCACGATGCCTGTTAATTCATAGGGAGTCCATGCAGGTGACTTCATCTCGACGATGCCATAGGCAATCGCACCCACCCCCAAAATCAATTGCAACATGCCCACACCATCAAGCCGCATATGTTCTCTTGGGTGCGCCGATTCATGCAGAACGGCCAGACTCTGCCAGATACAAAATAAGCCAATAGGAATATTGATAAAAAATGCCCACTCCCAACCGCCAATATCAATTATGTAAGAACCAATACCTGGACCTAAGGCAGCGGCTAACGCGCCGACAGAGCCCCATGCGCCCATAATGACCGTGCGCTTCTCTCGCGGAAACGCTTCTAATACAAGTGCTAATGCTGATGGGGTGAGTAAAGAAGCCCCGACAGACTGAAGCACTCTAGCAATTATCAGCCACGAAACACTGGGTGCCGCGCCACATGCAAATGAAGCCGCGATGAACAAGAATGTGCCTAGTATGAATATTTTTTTACGACCATATTTGTCTGCAATGCCCCCTGCTGGGATTAGCATGGCAGCATAGACGATGGAGTAAGCGCTCATCGCCCAAGATAAATCGGCTGCTGAAGACGCAGGAAAGCTACGGAGAATGTTATTGAACCCAGCATACAGAATTGTCGTATCTAGGGATGACATGAAAATAGCAATACTGGCGATGGCAAATACACGCCAAGCCGAAGGCGTTGCTTTCTTTTCTGAAAGTACCTGCTGTATGTTTGCGTTCATAAATATCCCTGATTTAACTGAATGGTTAAGCGTCTCGCTACAACTGGTTTAGGCGTTGTAGCGAGCTCGTGGTTATTGATTCAGAAAGAACTAGGTTGAATCAACCTGTTAATTGAGAATCTTTAAATTGGCGATGTTTAGCTCAGATAGCGATTAGCTGGTTTAGCTAATGACAAATGAGGCCCCAACGCTTTTCTTGCAGATTCAAATGCTTGCCAATCTTCAACATTTGGCAGAGATGGAATGGTGATTACTTCGCCCAAATCGAACCCTTTTAGGGCTGCATCGACGAGATCATACGTTTTCATCACCATTTCAGGAGGCAAGTGACTAGCGGGCATATTCACTTTATCTAGAAACGGCGTATCAGTCGCACCAGGTAATACCACCTGAATACGCACTCCTTTGTCACCGAGTTCATGTTGCATGGATTGGGTAAACGTTACGACGTAAGACTTGCTAGCGTTGTAAACGCCATTGAACATTTCAGGGATATAGGCAAGCACAGAGGCTACATTGATGATGGCTCCGCTACCCTCTGCCAGAAAACGCTTGGCTGCCGCGCCAGAAAGGCGAGTAAGCGCGGAGATGTTCAACTGAATGATTGTCTCCATCGCATTCATGTCAGAATCTACCAATGTGGTTGAAGCACCACTGCCAGCATTATTGACCAGCAAGGTAATGGCGCTATCTTCACGTAAACGCGTTTCAACTTTCAACAAATCCGCTTTAGAAGTGAGATCAGCGGGCATGATTTCAACATGTCTCCCAGTGGCGCTCTTTATCCCATCCGCTACTATTTGAAGTTTGGCTTGATCACGTGCCACCAAAATCAAGTCATACCCACGTTTTGCTAATCGATCAGCATATACTGCGCCTATGCCTGTCGATGCGCCTGTGATTAGTGCTGTACCAAGTTTATTTACTGTACTCATTTTTTCCTCTGTAATTTTCAAGTCAATCATATTAAAATACCAAACGGTATATAAATATTATTCAACAACACTTGCCTTGTCAACAGTTTTTTGTAACAATTGGTATAAATTAATTTTTAAGTCATCTTGATATGTCTGAACAAGTAAAAAAATCGCGAGGTCGTCCAAAATTATTTGATAACGATGAGGCCTTAGAAAAGGCTTTGGATGTCTTTTGGAAAAGGGGGTATGAAGGCGCCTCTATGGCAGAGCTCACATCTACACTTGGTGTGAATAAACCCAGTTTATACGCCGCTTTTGGTAATAAGGAAGACCTATTCAGGCAAGCACTCTCTAAATATGTATCTGGCCCTGTGGCATTTGTAAGAATGGTGATGAAGGAGCCAACGGCACGCAAAGTAGCAGAAAAGTTTTTATTAAATAGTGCAGAATTTCTGACAAACGACCAACACCCCAAGGGATGCATGATTGTGCAAGGTGCCCTATCCTGCGGAGAAGGTGCGCAGATTATCAAAGAGCAACTGATTCAATATAGAAAGCACTATGAAGATTTGCTGACTGATCGATTTAAGATGGCGCAACAAGAAGGGGATTTATCGCCTGAGTTAAATGCAGTTGATTTGGCGAAATATTTAGCAACGTTACATCAAGGAATGTCAGTGCAAGCTGTCAATGGCGCGACTCAAGATGAGCTGAAAAGTATGGTGAATGTAGCCTTATTGAATTGGCCAAGTAAATAATTTTTGACGACTAATTTCAAACAATACGAAGTGCTAGTTTTTTAAACATGATCACAAGCTGGATAAGGCGCTAAAAACGGCTGAATCCGTTTTTGTGTATCAGGGTGCGAGGCCAGCCACTCTGGCACGCTTTCCCCTTTTAAGGTTTTTTCTAGGCGCATCATCAAGCTGGCAAAATATTTAGGGGGGATGCAGCTGGATTGTAGTTGTTGCAAGGCGTAGGCATCGGCTTCGTTTTCCATGTCGCGGGTATAACGCAT
Organism: uncultured Methylophilus sp.; assembly: GCA_965249075.1. Taxonomy (GTDB): domain Bacteria; phylum Pseudomonadota; class Gammaproteobacteria; order Burkholderiales; family Methylophilaceae; genus Methylophilus. The sequence continues at coordinate 1,107,166 of CBDFLF010000004.1, read as the reverse complement.
TTGCATCATAAACACGGGCAAGCCTGCCGCAACACTGCTCACATCGCCCGTCACAGCCAACACCAGCAAGCCCGCGATGGTACCTTGCAAGGCTTGGCGTAGCGCGTGGCGCTGTTTAACGTGGCCAAGCTCATGCGCGAGCACGGCGACCAACTCTGCTTTCTGCTCAGACAGTTTAACCAATTCATCCGTCATCACAATATCCCCACCTGGCAAAGCGAAGGCATTCGGGCCGATTTTTGGGCTGGCTCTAAAATGCAATCGGTAACTTGGGCAGGTTTTTGTGTGCGCGCACATCTGCGCGAGGGCATCGCTAACGGCGGCCGTTTCGGCTTGCGGTAAAGTGCTAGGCGCAAAGTAGCCTAAGGTCGGGTCATCTAAAGTGGCTAGTGCCTCTTTGCCCATTTTTTTGCTCAACGCTGGCTGGTAACGCCCGCGCCACGCCTTCTGCCAACAAGGGGATGCCTTGTGTTAAGAAGACATAGCTGGCAAACACAACGCCAAGCAAGGCCAACACGATAGACCATTTGTGATTTTCTAGAAAATGTAAGGCGCGACTGCGCTGGGTGACTACCGAGGCCAAACAGATGGCCATGTCTGGGTCGGCGCTTTCTAAGCGACTACCATCGGGTAAGTCAATAATACGCTTACTATTACCCTTGCCAAACTGCGTTTGAATGTCACAATCTTTAACCGCAAACCGTTGCGTTTGCCCTTGATTCGTCAGCACCAATGTTTGCCCATCGATGTGCACACTCACGGTTTGTGGTTGTGGGCGGATACCGTCGTAATAATCTGCCTTGAACATATTTTTAGGTGCTTGAGTCTTAACCGAACGACATATCGACATCAAACATATCGGCAATTTCTTCGCCTGTGGCGCGCACCTGTTCTTTTTTCTCGCCGACAAAATTGTCCCATTGCGTTTCGCCTGCCAAATGCAGATGTGCTAAACGGTAACGCATCAGGCGAATTTGCGCCCACGGCGTTGCCAAGCCCAAGGTAAACACCAGCGCCACAATATTCGTCGCATATAGCCACATCACATCGCGCATGCGTTGTGTGCTGACAAATTGCACATGCTCCAACTGCGTGTGGTTCCAAACCAAATTGCTGGTGCGGGTTTTTACATAGGCGCCTATGCCAGCCAACACAAACAGATAGCATAAGCCTGCGCCAAAGATAACAAACACCATAGAAAGCTCAGCGGCACTGGCTTGTTGCATCGCTAACATAGGTTTAATGCCTGCCCCGAGCAGTAAGGCAACCAGCACGCTCAACCCAAACAAAATACCTAACAATTTGAGATAAATACGGTAAAACCCACCCACTGTCGCCGTGCAATCAAAAGCGCTCAAGCCAAATCGGTGACCGTTGACAAGTACGCGATTGATGCGTTGTACCCACCACGGATAAGCTAAGCCTAAGCTGAACAACACCAGCATGGGATAGACCACAAAGATTTTCGCCACTTCTACATAACGGCCTTTAAAATCAAATCGCAAACCACGGTGGCTGGTGTTTCTGGCGTTAAATGTCAACCCACGCACTACTAACCAAGGCACCACCAATAAAAGCAATAAAAATAGCAACGCGCCTAGTACAGGGTTGGCTTGTGCTACCAAGTTATAAATCACAAACAAGACAAAAGCGATGACACGGCCTTTTAAAATCGCAATTGGGTTAGCGTGATAATCAAAACCTACGCCGTCAATCAAGGTATTCTGATAAAAATATTTCTTGCGTCTGACTTTTGCCCATGCGGAATAAATCCCCAAGGTCACGATACTGAGCAGCAGATTGACGATCCAGATACCAAAATAGTCGCTGGCATTGCCTGTGAAGGTGATGGGGGTTTGCGAGGTGGATTGACTCAAGATGGATGAATCTAGTGTTTGGTCGTTTTGCATGAATGACTGGTGTTTTTTGAGAATTAAAACACCAGTCTAACAGCTTAATTTGTTGCTAGGCAATGGTACAGATGATGAAGAAAAGCAATCTATTGGCTAAACTTCTTGGCTTGGTGTTGTTCGTACTTGCCGATGACCAATGAATACAAGGCTGGCACCACCACCAAGGTGAGTAGGGTAGAGGTAATCATACCGCCAATAATGGCAATGGAGAGTGGGCGATTAGTTTCAACGCCTGCGCTTAAACCCATGGCGGCGGGCAACAGCGCCAAGATAATGGTGAGCGAGGTCATGAGTACAGGGCGCAAACGAATGGGGCAGGCTTCGAGCAGAGCATCGTTAATGCTAGCCCCTTGTTCGCGCAATTGATTGGTTAAATCCACCAAAAGAATGGAGTTTTTAGCTACCAACCCTATCAGCAATACCAAGCCTATCATAGAGAATATATTCAAGCTTTGGCCTGTGATCCACAGCGCAATCACGCCACCAAAAATCGCCAGTGGTTGCGCTACCATGATAATGAGCGGTTGCAAGAAGGAGTTGAATTGGCTGGCGAGCACCATATAAAGCAAGACCAAGGCGAGGCCGAAAATAAAGCCGACATTTTTAAAGGTTTTGGCAAACTCTTCAGCTTGGCCTGCTAATTTAAAGCGGTAATCGGCTGGCATGAGGTCTTTGGTAATGCGCTCCACATGTGCAATCGCATCACCTAAGGGCATGGTCGGGCTAGCGTAGAGGTTGGCGGCATATTGCAAATCGTAACGGCCGATGACTGCTGGGCCGAGTTGCGGTTTAAATTGCGCGACAGAGTCTATCCGCACCAGTGCCCCATTGCTGGCTCTGAGATAAATTTTCTTCAAGTCTTCGGTGGTTTTGACTTGGCCGTCTGTGGCTTTTAGGCGAATATCATAACGTTGACCGTCGCCATTCAGGTCGTTGAATTTTGCCACATTGACGCCACCTGCATAGACGTTGACGGCGCTGGCAATATCTTGCGCACTGATGCCAAACTGGGCGGCACGCACGCGGTCTATTTCGAGCACAGACTGCGGTAAATCGAGTTGCAAATCCAAATCGACCTTGCCAAAGCCGTCGATATCACTGAGTTGTTTTTGTACTTGTTTGGCAATTTTGGCGACGGTTTCAATATTTGGGCCTGTGATATTAAACTGCAATTTTTCTGAGCGCTGTCCTCGCACCATGGAGGCTGGCACGGGGAAGGCTTTTACGCCGGGCAACTCGCCCAACTCATTTTTGAGTTGTTGCACCAGTTCAGCTTGTTTATGCTTGCGAGACTCACGTGGTTTGAGTTTAACGTTGATACGACCCTGATTCACTTGCCCCTGCTGACCTGCGCCCACAGTGGTAAAAAAGGTGTCAATGTCGTCATTGTGCTTGTGCAAGACTTGCTCGATTAAATCCATACGGGTTTGGGTGTAGTCCAAACTGGAGCCTAGCGGCGTTTTAAAGCTGATACTAAAACGGCCTTCATCCGCCTCTGGCACAAACTCTTTTTTGACAAATTTAAACAAGAATAGGCTAGCAATCACCACGGCCAGAGTGATGAGCAACACTTGCTTGCGGTGTTGTAACGACCATGCAATAAAACGACGGTAGTTATCATCCATGGCTTTAAACCAAGCGTCTATCTTGTCATACCAGCCGCCTTGGTGATGCTCAACGGTTAAAAAGCGGGCGCTCAACATGGGGGTGAGCGTGAGTGACACAAACAATGAGGCTAACACGCCGACTGTCATCACCAGCGCAAAGGCTTTAAAAAACTTGCCGATGATGCCGTCCATAAACATGACAGGTGCAAAAATACACACCAACGATAGCGAAGAGGCAATGACCGCAAACGTGACTTCGCGACTCCCCAAAATGGTGGCTTGGGTGCGAAACTCAGCGAACCTTTTCGCACTTTTTAAAATCTCGGGTGTGAGTTTATGCGTGGCCTCGCCAGATAAATGACGCAAAATACTTTCACGCATCACAATCGCATCGTCTACCACCACGCCGATTAACAATAGCAAGGCTAGCATGGTCATGCTATTAAAACTATACCCTGCAAAATACATGGCGGCGATGGCGCCGAGCAGTGATACGGGAATCTCAAGGCAAATCATCAGCGTGGAGCTAAACGAGCGCATAAAGAAAAACACCACCAAGGCTGCTAACACTGTCCCCTCAATTAAGTGCTCTTCTAAGCCGTGTATCATTTGCTCAATAAAAGGTGCCTCGTTGGAAGACTCTTCAATAAACAGTCCGGGCGGTAAATTGTGGCGGATTTCTTTATCCACCCGACGTTGCACTTCATGCACAATGTCTACCGTGTTGGCATTGGGGATTTTGATAATGCCCAACCCCACCGTAGGCTTGCCATTAAAACGAGCAATTTGTCTAAAATCGGTGAGGTCGTCTTTGACGTTAGCCACATCTTTGAGTTTGATGGTTGCGCCATTTTTTTGTGTAATCACCATGGCCGCCAAATCATCTAGGCGGTGAAATTCCAAGTCCAGTTTCAGTAACTTTTCAGTGCCTTGCTGCACCAAAAAGCCGCCCGGCACTTGAATATGCTCGCGATTAAACGCGTTGATAATATCGTTGGTGGTGATTTGCAATGCCGTCAGGCGGTCAGGCTTCAGTTCCACACGAATATTGCGGTCACGACGTCCGCCCAGTTGCACCTCACCCACGCCTGTGATGGTTTCTAGTTTTTTCTTGAGCACATTGAGCGCATACAAATTGAGTTGTTGCACGGTGCGGTCGCCATACAATGCCAGCCATAACACGGGCTCAGTATTGGTTTCGGCTTTTTGTAAAATGGGCGGGTCGGTATCCGTGGGCAGTTTTTTTAAGACTTGATTGACCTTAGATTGCACTTCGGCATAAGCAACATCAATATCTTTTTCTAATTTAAAAGTCAGCACCACCACAGACACGCCAGGAGATGAGGAAGACTGCACATGCTCCAAGCCAGGGGTAGTGTTGACGGCAGACTCAATCACGCCAGTAATACTGGTATCGATAATGTCTGGATTGGCACCACGCAAGGTGGTGGACACGGTGATAATCGGAAAATCAATGGCTGGAAAACGATCAACCGCGATGCGTTGATAAGCAATCAAGCCAAACAAAATCAGGATGCCTGACAGCATCCAAGCCAATACATGGCGTTTAATCGAGAGTTCTGGAAGGGTCATCTATTTAATCTATCAGTCTGCTTTATTTCGCAATGATCACATCCGCTTTATCGGTGAGAAAGCCCGCGCCATCTACGACCACCCATTCACCCGCTTGCAGGCCAGACAAGACTTCAACGAAGCCCTGCTCTGCAAGCCCAGTTTTTATGATGCGCTGTTGCGCCTTTTGCTCACCTTGATGGGCTGGCACGGTATAGACCACCTCGCCTGCGGGACGCAATACCACACTTTGCTCAGGCACCAGCAAAGCTCCATCGCGCTGACCTAATATGACTTTAGCATTGACACTACCACCAGGTTGCCAATCGAGATGACCTTCAATATCCGCAGTCACATCAACTGCACGGCTTTGCTCATTGATTTGTGGTTTGATGTCGCGGATAACCGTATGAACCAAGCTGTTGGAAGTGGGGGTGCTGAGTTCCAGCGCCAAGCCAGGTTTGAGCTTGCTAGCCACACTTTCTGGAAAAGGCAAATGCGCGCGCAAAAGACGGTTGTTGATGATTTTGATAATAGGGTCACCCACTTTGACGAAATCCCCTTTTGCGACAATTTGTGTTTCCACCACGCCATCCGCTGGTGAAATAACGCGGTGTTTCGCGCCATTGTGCCTGATACTAGCTACCCGACCACGCGCACCCACCAACTGTTGTTGCAAGGCATCTAATTGCGTGGTGGCATCATCTAAGGCATTTTTAGAAATAAAATTTTTATCCACCAAAGCGCGGTTACGCTCCACCATTTTTTGTTGGTTGCGAATCAAGGCTTCAATTCTGCCAATTTCAGATTGCGCTTCTTGGCCTTGTAAATTGAAGTCAGTGGCATCTAAGAGCGCGACCACCTGCCCTTTTTTGACTTTTTCTCCAGGGTTGACCAATACTTGCAAAACACGTGCTGAAATCTCGGCAGACACCGTTGGGTCAATAATGCTTTCTAAGCTCCCCACTGTTTCCTCAGTCAGCGCTAATCCTTTAGATTGCACTTGCGCTACCGTCACTTGCGTGGCTTTTTTGCTTTTGTCATTGGCGCTGTCTTTGTCGCCAGAGGAACATGCAGTGAGGGTGAGCAAGCCAACTACGCAAACAGTGGTAAGTAAATGATGAGCGTTGAAATGCATTTTTATATTGTTCAAGATTGCTTTCATGAGAGTGCTTGCCAATCAAAAAATGGACCTGGGTCAGTTTTGCGCCCTGGCGCAATGTCTGAATGGCCTACGATATGTTGTATGGGGTAAGTCTGCTTGAGTATTTGCAACAGTGGTTTTAATGCTTGATATTGTTCAAATGTAAATGCTTCATCGTCACTGCCTTCTAGTTCTATTCCGACCGAGAAATCATTACAACGTTCCCGACCTTCCCAAGATGACACGCCCGCATGCCAAGCACGGTCTAAGCAAGAGACAAACTGGAATAAACTGCCATCGCGGCGAATAAAAAAATGTGATGACACCTTAAGATGCGCAATCTCAGCATAGTATGGGTGCGCGTTGGGGTCTAGACAATTGGTAAACAGTTGCCTCACACCTTCACCACCATATTCATTGGGTGGCAAACTGATATTATGGATAACTACCATATCAACCGCTTGCCCTTCAGGGCGCGCATCATAGTTGGGCGACAGACAATGCAGACAGGGCGTGAGCCATCCTTGCGCATTGATAATGGGTTCTAGTCTGTTTATAGGCTTGATATCGCTTCTGACATTCATTGCGCTATTGTAGGGCAATTTGGCAAGGCTGAGTATGCTCACTACTGCGTTTATCACGGTTGATTACAAGAAAGATGGTTTATAATCGCTATGCTTAACGCCATCCCGTGAAATGGCACAACTTAAAACATATTTCTAATAACATATATCTTCTACAACTTTATATCTTCATACAACTTAGGATAAACCATGGTTTTTGCACAACTCTTTTTAATGCTGATTGTGATTTTAATCGCGGCAGAAGTCTTCACCAACGCACTTGAACACCTAGGGGAAAAACTCGGTATTTCTGAAGGCGTCACAGGCTCTATTTTTGCCGCTGTGGGCACCGCCTTGCCAGAAACTTTGGTGCCATTGCTGGCGATTTTTTCATACACCTCTGCCAACGCCGAAGCAGGTCATGACATTGGTGTGGGCGCCATCCTAGGTGCACCGTTGATGTTGGCAACACTATCCATTAGCTTAATGGCTATCTCTGTTTGGAAACGCCGCGGCACCCAAGGTCACATTCGCCCAGAACGCACAGGCTTGATTCGCGATTTAAACTTCTTTATTTTGGCATTTATTTTCGCCGCCGTCGCCATGGTAATTCCACACGATGCCGATTTAATTCGCTATGGCATCGGCGCCATCATGGTGATGATTTATTTTATTTATGTTTTGATGACCATACAAGCGTCTAAAGCCTTGGTAGAAGAAGGCCATGCCACCGAGGCAGATGATGACATGATGTTGAGCAAACTTGGTTTACCAACCAACACCTTCACCATCTTGCTTCAACTGCTGTTGGGTTTAGGCTTACTCATTGCGGGCGCCAAAGGCTTTATTAACCAAGTGGAAGCAGCGGCTGAAATATTGGGCATCTCAGCCTTGTTGCTCTCGTTGTTGGTCATTCCAATTGCCACCGAGTTGCCAGAAAAAGTAAACAGTATTTTATGGATACGCAAAGGCAAAGACACGCTCGCGTTTGGTAACATCACAGGCGCGATGGTGTTTCAAGGCACTTTACTGCCCGCCATTGGCATTGTGCTTACCCCATGGACAGCACGCCCAGAAGTGGTTTGGGGAATATTGATTACCTTAATCGCTGCGATTTGGTTAAGACTGATGGTCGCGCGTGGCGGTTTATTGGTTTGGCATTTATTGGTGAATGGTACGCTATACCTAATTTATTTAGCCATTGCGTTACACTAAATATTCGCCACAGTGATTGTAAAAAAGCAGACCATGTGTCTGCTTTTTCTTTGACTACTTACAGTTTGCAACTATTCTACTTAAAACTATTCCTCGTCGCCTAAGTCATCTTCATCCTGCTCTTTAGACAAGCCCAATTTTGACAAACGGTAGCGTAAGGTTCTAAAGCTTATCCCCAATAGTTTGGCGGCTGCCGTCTTATTAAAGTTGGTTTTTTCCAATGCCTGCATGATGGTACGTTTTTCAATGTCTTCCAAATAGTCAGATAAACTGACATCTTGTGGCATGGTTGGTAAAACAGAATCGGTTGCTGTTGAATGACTCGGCGTAGGCATCACTATGCCAGTCGCTTCTGCGTTTGCATTATCAACAGGCGATTCTTGCATGATGGGCGCTACCGTATCCGCCACTGGCAAGATGGGGGCAGGTGTTACAAAAGTAGCCGCAACTTGGTAAGGTTCTGGCGCAGGTTGTTGAGCCAATGTGCGCGGCGGCTCACCCATGGATAAATCATCAATGGTAATGGTATTGCCATCACACAAGGCGAGTGCGCGTTCTAGCATATTCTCCAGCTCACGCACATTGCCAGGGAATTGTAGCTGTCTGATATAAATATCCGCATCTGGCGCAATGGTGGGCGCACTAATACCCTGTGTCACGCATAACTTATTTAGCAAGCGTTGCGTCAACTCCGGAATATCTTCTGGGCGCTCACGCAAAGCAGGCATTTTCAGCTGAATCACATTTAAGCGGTAATACAAATCTTGTCTAAACTCGCCTTTCTCCATCATGGCATTTAGATTTTTGTGCGTGGCAGAAATAATGCGCACGTCAACTGACTCTTCCGTCGTACCACCCACCACACGGACTTTTTTCTCTTGGATGGCACGCAATAATTTCACTTGCATCGCCAAGGGCAAATCAGCCACTTCGTCCAAAAACAAAGTGCCGCCATTGGCTGCTTGGAAGAGGCCTTGGGTATCCTGTGCGGCGCCCGTAAATGCGCCTTTTTTGTAGCCAAAGAATTCACTTTCCATTAAGTTTTCTGGAATCGCCCCGCAGTTCACCGCGATAAATGATTTGTCTTTACGGGAGCTATTTTGATGGATCAAACGTGCAGCCAACTCTTTACCACTACCCGACTCCCCGCTGATGTAAACAGGCGCTTGGCTACGCGCCAACTTTGCAATCATGGTGCGCACATGCGCCATCACTGGCGAATCGCCAATTAAGTCAACGGTATTGGTGCCTAGCGTCTCTTTTTCAGTTGAAAGTTTTAAAGCTGACTCAACCAAAGGGCGCAATTGTTTGAGCGAAATGGGTTTGGTGATGTAATCAAACGCGCCTGCTTTAAGTGCTGAAACGGCGTTCTCTGCGCTACCATAAGCCGTAATCACCGCCACAGGCAAGCCTGGCAGATGTTCACCAATATATTCCACCAGCTCCAAACCAAGCCCGTCTGGCAAGCGCATATCGGTTAAACACAGCTGATACTGAAACTTCTGCAACATGTTTTTTGCATCACTTACGTTGGATGCGCTCTCAGCAGTGATGCCCATACGCTCGAGGGTCAGCACCACCAGCTCGCGGATATCTGTTTCATCATCAACAACCAAACATCGGTATTGGGTAGCCATTTATGCTAAAGCCTTTTTAATAGTTAGAGTAAATTGTGTGCCTTGTTCCGAGGTAACATAAGTCAATTTCGCGCCATTGGCTTCTGCCAACTCACGCGCGATATACAAACCTAAGCCTGTGCCTGTTTTTTCCGTGGTCATAAAGGGCTCAAAAATATGCGGTTGGATTTTAGGGTCTATGCCACGACCATCATCTTTCACCACCACATGCACAAACTGTCCGCTTTTATCATTGCTAATGCTCAGTTTTAGGCTTTGTTTGCTTTGTTGCCCATGTCGCCAACCATTTTTACATAAATTCCATAAAATTTGATTGATGTGACGTTTATCAAACACCACTTCGCTGTCTTTACTCAAACCTTTGAGCTCAAAACAAGGGGCTTCTATCTTCTCAACCGCACAGAATTGCTGATAAAAATCTTGCACAAAATGGTTCACCAAAAACATTTCTTGGTTGGTTCTGTCGCGACGATTTAACTCTAATACATCTTTGATGATTTGGTCTAAGCGTTGCACATTGTCAGCAATAATTTGCAACATGCGCACAGTGGCAGGGTCTTCCGCCTCTTCTTGTAACAACTGATTGGCGTGACTAATCGCACTCAAAGGGTTGCGAATTTCATGCGCGATGTTAGCTGTTAAACGCCCTAAGGCGGCCAGCTTTACTTGATGCGCTTGGGTTTGGATTTGTGACCAGTCCTCAATAAAAATCACCACGCCCGTGTCATCGCCTTCTGACAGCGCATGAAAACGAATCCCCAAATCACGGTTGGGCAAACTTAATTTAATCGCATGCTCTGGCGGTAGCACGCGCGTTTGGCTCGGTTGCCACAACACAATTAATGACGGAATCACCTTTTCTAACGGCGCGCCTTGCGCCATGGCTTCGTTGAGCACGTCAGCATGTACGCCGAGTAGTTTACAGGCTTGTGTATTGAAGTGTTTGAGTACATGCTGTGAGTCAATCACCAACACGCCGTTAGGCATTTCTTGCGTAATTAATGCGTTGGTTTTGGCGAGCTGCTCTATATCCAGACCACGCTCACTCGCCAGTTTTTCACTTTTTTGCATACGCACAGCGAGGGTATGTGCGAGCCATGCAATCGCAAAACAACTGAGCGATAACAAAACGCCATTGCTGTAATCAGTCACCGAAGTTTTGTCCATCACGACTTGGTACGAGGTTTCTAGCAAAATACCAATGGTGGCAATCGCCGCATAAAAAATCGCATGACGCCCATCACTCATCAAGCTGGCAAACACAATGGTAATTACCAACAACAAGCCTATGCCACTTTGATTGTTGCTGAAGCAATGCATAATCAAAATCACAAACACAATATCAGCAATGGTTTGTGTCGTAATTTTGATTTTAGGGCGAGGGCGCCAATTCAATACACAAACACCTGACGCATAAACAAAAAACACCACAGCAACCCAAATGGCAAAAGGGCTGGCGCTGGATTTGTGGGCGGAAAGCAAAGACAGCCACTGGCCAACCAACAATGTGGTTGCTACACCTAAACGGAACAGGCTATATAACCTGAGGTGTTGCGCCTCTATAAGAGGACGTCGGTTGAGAATATCAACTTGCATAAACCTTTACTCGGCATAAGAATTTAATCGATGATGGCAATTTATTTAGGGTGTTTTTGTTGTTAGCATTAGCTCCACATTATACAAACAATAAGTGAGGCTAACGTATATAACATGCGCAAATATCATGAGTTTAATGCACATACATATAAAATGAAACTTGATATACTAATTCGTTGCAATGCTTTACCATTTGGCTTTAGTATCATGCCTCGTAGGTGTCTCACATTGAATTAGTAAAAGCAGTGAGATAAGCGAGATATGGCATCATCACAACAAACAAAACCCATCAGCAAGAAAGCGTTTTAAATGAGAGATAATCGTGGCTAGCGCGCAAGAAATTTCAGACTTTCTGCGTGATGTGGAGCGCCGAGCGTTTAAACAAACTGCTTATGCGGTCAAAGATGACCATGCTGCATTGGACATTGTGCAAGATGCCATGATGAAACTGGCGGACAAATATGCCAACAAACCCATTGCAGAGTACCCAATGTTGTTTCAACGCATCCTGCAAAATACCACGCGTGATTATTGGCGTCGCCAAAAAATCCGAAATATGTGGGTTTCGCTTTTCTCTTCCTTCGGCAACCAAGAGGATGAGGATTATGACGTTTTAGAAACCATAGACGTTGAAGCCGAGAATGAAGATCCTGCCGACCAGCTACAACAAGGGCAAGTCTTGGCGCTGATTGAAAAGGCATTAACTAAACTACCTGCACGTCAACGCGAAGCCTTTGTCTTGCGTTATTGGGAGGAGTTAGATGTTGCAGAAACAGCCAAGGCCATGGGTTGCTCCGAAGGGAGCGTCAAAACCCACTGCTCACGCGCTGTGCACGCACTGTCACAAACACTTGCACAATATGGCCTAGGGCCACAAGTGAACAAATCTACAGGAGTACAATCATGAGTTCAACTCAAACACAACATGTTTCAAAAGAACATGAAGCACTACCTTCCCCATTGCAGGAAGCGGTCATTGCATTAAAACAAGATAGGCAACCGCTTGCGCAGGATGTAGAAAACAAACTTTTTCAAGCGAGACAACAAGCCTTAAAGGTATTTGCCGAACGTAAAAATCAAACCCAAACATACGGCCCAGTATTGTCATGGGCTATGTTTATGCATCCACGTATGGTCGGTGCTGGTGTACTTTCTATCTGCATGTTATTCGGCATTGGCTTATTTCATGTGCAACAACAAAACACAGCGGTGGACACCCTACTACTTAGCGCCGACTTGCCACCCGCTGCCTTTGTAGACAATGGCTTTGAGCCATGGCTAGTCGCACAAGAAGGCATTTAATTTAGCTTGGATAGCCTGTACTGAATGCATGCAATACAAAAATACAAGACAAACAATAGCGCATAGACAAATGCGCTCAGGGGAAAACAAACATGTTGACTAAACAACGGTCGATAATACTGCGATTACTAAGGAAGGCACTCTTGGGCATAGCACTCTTGGCTAGCATGCATTTACCCATGCTAGCCTATGCAAATGGCCATGAATATTTAGCCATGGGTGACATCGGGGCAATTAAAAACGATTTCATCCCGAACAACGGCGCCACGACCATCAACGACAATCAGCCCACATGGAGTCAACTCAGTGATGAACAGAAAAGAATCCTTTCCGCATTAGGGGGCGAATGGGATACCTTGCGCCCATGGCAACGTGAAAAAATGTTGGATATTACACGCGATTATCCTAATATGGACGCCGAAAAACAGTTGCGCATTCAGCGCAGATTGATTGCTTGGAGTCGCATGACGCCGTACGAGCGTGAGAACGCTAGAAAGCGCTATCAACACTTTCAGCAACTTAGTCCTGAGAAAAAAGATGATCTCAGAAAAAAATGGGCAGAGCGCAGAAAAATGAAGTCTGAGAGTGGCGAACCTGAGGATGCAGTATTTTCTGGATCTGAGTAAACACCGGCTTAAATCAAGCACAAACACAACAAAAAACCCCCAAGTAGCAATTGGGGGTTTTATTTTAATAACCTAAACTAAACATTAATCATTAGTTTTAGTGCGTCAAGGTTTTTGCAATCGCCAGCCGACTTACCATGAGTGGTTTAACTTCTGAATACTGTTGTGCTGTCACCATGCTATGGCGCTGGTACTCGACCCATTTACGCACTCGATTCGCATCCCCTATACGTGAATACTTCCCATCGGAATCTAACAAAATCATAATCAACGGCTCGCCTGCGATGGTGGCTTGCATCACCAAGCAACGACCCGCCTCGCTAATATATCCTGTTTTTGAAAGCCCGATTTGCCAGTCGCCTTCATAATTGCGCACCAAAGCATTGGTGTTATTAAACACCATCGGGTAGTTACGATTAGGCAAATAGACGCTGTAACTTGGTGAAGTCGAAATGTCACGAATGGTTGGATATTGGTAGGCGGCATGCACCATTTTTGCCAAATCTTCAGCAGTAGATACATTGCTACTATCCAAACCAGTAGAGTCAGCGAAATACGTATTCGCCATACCCAAACTTTGGGCTTTCGCATTCATATCGCGCACAAATTTACCACGCCCGCCTGGGTAACTGGTAGCCAACGCAGAGGCAGCTCTGTTTTCTGAAGCAATCAATGCTAAATTCAATAAATCCTCGCGTGTGAGCGTCGTGCCTAATGGCAAACGAGAGGAAGTGCCTTTGAGGTAATCAATATCACTATCGCCAATGCTCACCGCCTCATCTAAATTCAACCTTGCATCAAGTACTACCATTGCTGTCATTAATTTTGTGACTGACGCAATGGGTGTTTGTAGATTGATATTTTTTGAATACACAATTTCACTGGAGTTTTGATTCACCACAATCGCTTTTGACGAAGACAAATAAAGTGGTGTACTGCCGTCATAAGCATCATAGCTTTGCACGTAGTTTTGTGGATTCATGCGATAGGTTTTTCTCGCACTGACACGCATGGCATATTTGCTTCTTTTAGAGCTACCATACTTAGAAACGCGGTATTTCCCCCTGGCTTTCATTTTTTTGGAGGATTTAACCTTAATCACATGATGTTTACTGGTTTTGTGGCTGACCCCATGCCTAGATTTTTTTTGTACTGCGATAGCTGAAGTAGATGTCACAGCGATAGCCATCGCCAAAAAAATATTTAATACCGCGCGTAAACCCAATTTCATCATCATTCATTTCCTGTTACTTTGTTTTTAGAATCGCATGATTTATATGCCTTGTCAATGAGTTATGCAAGAGTTATGCCACAACACATGAACATTTTTTGACACATTAAACGCCGATTTTTGCTGCTTAAATCACTATTTTAAAAAATGAATCGCACTTTAAAGGCACTAAATACAAAAAAATGCACCAAATGTGGCAAAATCCTCGCATTGAGAATTTATCAGTTATTAATCAAAGAAACAGCAATCATGAAATTACCCGAACACTTTTTATATACTGACACCCATATGTGGACATACCAAGGCGAAGATGGTTTCTGGTGGGTGGGCATTACTGACTATGCGCAAGAAATGCTCGGCGACGTGGTATTTGTTGATGCGCCTAAAGTTGGACAAGCTTTAGAGCAAAGCCAACCCTGTGGTTTAATTGAATCAGTAAAAACAGGTTCCGATTTGCATGCCCCACTTACAGGCAATGTGGTGGCAGTGAATGCTGATACGGCAGGCAACCCAGAGTGGGTAAATGACAAACCTTATCAAACTTGGTTATTTAAAATGCAAACTGAAGCCACAGGGGCTTCAGCATTATTAAACGCTACCCAATATCAAGCTCTGATTGGGTAGCGTTTAGGCTCCAATTAACCTTAAATTAGTCTAAACTTGCTACATTGGCTTTCTTAGTCGCATTGCCTTCCTGCGTCCAAGCTGTTTTTTCCACTGGGCTAGGTGCCATCGTCAATTTAATTGAGTCTTGGCTGTAGCTCGCTTGCGACTGTGCAGAGTTAGCATTCACTGACTGACCTGCTAACACCTGACGACAGCCACCTGCATTACACACATTGACTTTGCCTTGATTGGTTGTGAGCGAAAGTTTGTCTTTGTATTGCACACTAAACTCACCACCATTGGCATGAATAATCGCCACAGGTGTTTTCATTTGATAACGGTCAGCATTTTTATTACCAACTTGACCAGCCAGCGTGCGTAAGCCACCTTTCACCAACTCAGTGTGCGCATACTCTGCCCCGTCTTCGCTACCATTAAAGGTATAGCGATTAAACTTGAACACCGTTTGTGGCAACAAAGTGATTTTAGCGCCATCCACCGTCACCACTTGCACACGCCCCTTGCGCGTTTCAATGGTGTCGCCTTCGGCAATAATGGTTTCCTTATTGGCAGGCGTTTCTGAGTTATCAGCATGTACGATAACGGCGTCCCCAGACTTCAACAGCACTTTGGCTGCATCACCCGCATAAGCATTCACCGCAAATGTTGTCGATAATGCAACAACACTGATGAGTTTTAAACTTGTATTTAACTGTATTGCCATACCATATCCTTTTACAGAAAAAGTCTTTAGTAATCCTGATGTTAGTAAGCCATCAAACATTCACTTAACATCGGTTATAATTAAAAGATTGTCACCTTGTCGGTGTGATTTATCTTCTATTCAAGGATAAGAGAGCGATTTCCATGCCTATTTATGATTTTGAATGTACAAACTGTGGACATGCGCAAGAAATGATGCGAAAAGTGAGTGCGGACAACGTAGATATTTGCCCAAAATGTGGTGAAAAAACCTTTACAAAACAAGTATCTGCGCCAAATTTCCAACTCAATGGCAATGGCTGGTATGCCACTGATTTTAAACATGGTAACAAAGCACCTAGTAAGCCTACAGAAGCAGAAAAACCAGCTGCTCCTGCCTGTTCACCGGGGTGTGCCTGTCATTAATTCAACACAAATATCAAATTTTTATCAAATTTAGACTATTTTACTGATCAATTTTTAAAGAACGCACAAAACGCTATTAAGCAAATCGAAAAACAAACATGAAAAAATACTTTATTACTGGATTATTGGTACTGGTTCCGTTGTTCATAACGGCATGGGTACTCAAAACCTTAGTGCAAACTTTAGACCAAAGTTTATTATTGGTGCCAGACCACTGGCTACCTAAGGCTTGGCTGGGGGTAGACATCCCTGGTTTTGGTGCCATTTTGACCATATTAGTCATTTTGGCAACAGGCATCATCGCTACCAATATCTTTGGTCAACAAGTCATTGGGCTATGGGAAGGCATCCTAGCCCGCGTACCTGTGGTTAAATCCATATACTCCAGCGTCAAACAAGTGTCAGATACTTTATTCTCTGATTCTGGCAACGCCTTTCGCAAAGCCTTATTAATTGAATACCCACGCAAAGATATGTGGACAATCGCGTTTCTCACTGGCGCGCCTGGTGGCGACGTGGCCAACCACCTTAAAGGTGAATATGTGAGCGTTTATGTGCCCACCACGCCCAACCCAACCTCAGGATTTTTCCTCATGTTGCCAAGCAAAGATGTGGTGGAACTCGACATGAGTGTCGATCAAGCCTTGAAATACATCATCAGCATGGGTACAGTGGCACCTTTGCCAAAATAAACGTATTTCATATATATAGTATGAAACAATATTGATAGTCTTTTTTACCAAACTAATTTAACAAGCTACAGCCCCTTAATTTTTTGAAAACAGAACCAACATTATGATGCGTACACATTACTGCGGACATTTAAACCGCGAACATATCGGCCAAACAGTGACCCTTTGCGGTTGGGCGCACCGTCGTCGTGACCACGGTGGCGTGATTTTTATCGACTTGCGCGACCGCGAAGGCTTGGCGCAGATCGTCATCGACCCAGACACCAAAGAAGCGTTTGCCATTGCAGAAACCGTGCGCAGTGAGTTTGTGCTTAAAGTGACTTGTAAAGTACGTGCGCGTCCAGAAGGCACTATCAACCCGAACTTGCCAACAGGCGAGGTGGAAATGTTGGCGACTGAGATTGAAGTGCTTAACCCTTCACTCACGCCCCCGTTTATGTTGGATGACGACACATTGACTGAAACCGTGCGCTTGGAGCACCGTTATATCGACTTGCGTCGCCCAGCCATGCAAAAAAACATGATGTTGCGCTACAAAGTCAGCAAAAACTTGCGTGATTATTTAGACGAAAACGGCTTTATCGAAGTTGAAACACCGATGCTCACGCGCTCAACGCCAGAAGGCGCGCGCGATTACCTCGTGCCTAGCCGCGTGCATCACGGCATGTTCTTCGCTTTGCCACAATCACCGCAGTTGTTTAAACAATTGCTCATGGTGGCGGGCTTTGACCGTTATTTCCAAATCACCAAATGCTTCCGCGATGAAGACTTGCGCGCTGACCGTCAGCCAGAATTCACGCAAGTGGATATTGAGACTTCGTTCTTAGAAGAAAATGAAATCATGGACATCGTCGAAGAAATGATTCGTCGCATGTTGAAAAAAATTCAGAACGTGGATTTACCAGCGCAATTCCCACGCATGCCATTCTCTGAAGCCATGAACCGCTATGGTTCTGATAAGCCCGATATGCGCGTGACGTTGGAAATTACCGAACTTTCAGATGTGATGAAAGACGTAGATTTTAAAGTATTTGCAGGGGCAGCCAATATGGTAGGCGGACGTGTCGCCGCCATTCGCGTGCCTAACGGTGCAGCGATTTCGCGTAGCGAGATTGACGCATACACCGAATTCGTCAAAATCTACGGCGCTAAGGGATTGGCCTACATCAAAATCAACGACATCACCAAATTGAATGAAGAAGGCTTACAAAGCCCAATCGTGAAAAATATACACATCAACGCCTTACAAGCCATCATTGACCGCACAGGCGCACAAAACGGCGACATCGTCTTCTTTGGTGCCGACAAAGCAAAAATTGTGAACGAGGCTTTAGGTGCTTTGCGTACCAAAGTTGGCCACGAAAAAGGCCACGTCGATGGTCGCGCATGGGCGCCATTGTGGGTGGTTGACTTCCCCATGTTTGAACACGACGAAGAAAATGACCGCTGGGTCGCGCTACATCATCCGTTCACCGCGCCAAAAGAAGGCCACGAAGATATGCTCGCCACCAATCCAGGTGCATGTTTATCTAAAGCCTACGACATGGTGCTCAACGGCTGGGAAGTCGGCGGTGGTTCAGTGCGTATCCACAAACAAGAAGTGCAATCCAAAGTATTCGACGCGCTTAAAATCAGCCGTGAAGAAGCCCAAGAAAAATTCGGCTTCTTACTCGACGCCCTACAATACGGCGCACCTCCACACGGTGGTTTGGCCTTTGGTTTAGACCGCTTGGTAACCTTGATGACTGGTGCTGAATCGATTCGTGACGTGATTGCCTTCCCCAAAACCCAACGCGCACAATGCTTGATGACCAATGCGCCGAATGAAGTGGATGAGAAGCAATTGAGGGAACTACACATTCGCGTTCGCACGCAAAACACAGCACCGTAAAATGCACTCACATCGCGATAACGTCGTTACATCCGCTTTTCGTACTAATCGTACTGTCTAAGCGGATGTGCCTCGTTCTCGCTTCGTGAATTGCTTAGTGACATGACAAAATCTAGGCACAGCTTTAATTCTAATTGGCCAGTTCCTGATGAGTTCATGCTTGAGCTTGGTAGGATGACTACATTATGGGGTTCTCTAGAAGCTGGTTTAGTTTTCAATATTGAAGTGTTGGCTGGTTTCAAACCAGAAAAAGATGCAACTGGGTTAATACTTATTGCACATGCTAACTTCCAACAACGGCTTCACATATTAAGTTCATTGTGTGTCCAAAAGTCTTTTGACTTCCCACATTTAGCTGGATATGAAAGTGTAGTTAAGAAAATTGAGGCTGCGCAAAAAGTCAGAAATAAATATTCGCATAACTCTGTTTTCCTAAACGAAGAAACAGGACAAATGCAAACTTCAAGTTTTTCCTCTAGAGGAACTCTCAAATTGAATATTGAGGAAGTTAAAATTCAAGATATTCAAGAGGCGTCTGCTAAAATTCATGAAGCAATTTGTGCATTACACACTTTGATAACTCAGAAAGAAGTAAAACCTATTTGGGATAGAAAGTAAGTTTTGTAGGGTGGGCAGATTTCTGCCCACGCGTTACTAAGCTTGCAACAATGCACGGCGTGGGCAAACAAGTTGCCCACCCTACAATAATGCTGTAAATATCAAATACACTACTTTGCATAATTAATGACGCATATTAAATCCCTCATTCGCACCATCCCGAATTACCCCAAGCAGGGGATTATGTTCCGTGATATTACGACTTTGCTGAAAGACCCGACTGGTCTGCGTTTGGTAGTTGAGGGTTTAGTTGAGCAATACGCAAATCAAAAGATAGATAAAGTGGCAGGCATTGAAGCACGCGGTTTTATTATTGGCGCGGCGTTGGCTTATCAATTAGGTGTTGGTTTTGTGCCGATTCGCAAATCAGGTAAATTACCCGCGCAAACGGTTGGTCATGATTATTTGCTGGAATACGGCAGTGACCGCTTAGAAATGCATACAGATGCCATTGAACCAAACGAAAAAGTTTTATTATTGGATGATTTAATCGCCACAGGTGGCACGGCAGAGGCTGGCGTAGCCTTAATTCAAGAGCTTGGTGGCGTGGTGATGGGTTGCGGTTTTGTGATTAATTTGCCTGATTTAGGTGGCATGCAACGTTTAATCAATTTAGGAATCAAACCTTTTGCCTTGTGTGAATTTGAAGGCGAGTAAAGCATCCTATACAATGCATGATTGAAATTTCAATTTATAAAGACGCTCCATGCCACTCACCGAAATCAACCACGTTAACTTTCGTACCGACCGCGAGACCATGCACAAATTGCGCGATTTTTATTGCGATGTGTTGGGTTTAACCGTCGGCAAGCGCGTGGCGAGTACAACTTATGGTTATTGGCTTTATATTGGCAATAACGATGTTGTTCATCTGGCGGAATATAAAACCCCTGAACCACCACAATTGCATGTACATGGCACGTATGACCATGTGAGCTTTACCTGCACCGATATGCCCGCGATGGAAGCACACTTAAGCAAACACAACGTCACTTATACCACCCGAACTTTAGCCAACGGTGTGCGTCAAATTAATCTCAAAGACCCCGCTGGTAATGGCGTGGAGTTGAATTTTGAAGAGCTTAAAGACCCAAATTACGTGATGCGCCCATCGGGTGACCCGAGTGTGGGGGCTACATTTAAAGCGTGATGTGAGTCACATATCTTGTGGGCTATAAAGATAACAATAAGCGCTCATAGGTTGTATTTAACACTGATGTAAAAATAGGCTGGGGGAAGATGATGAAAAAGACGATAGCATTATGGGTAGCGAGCATGACATTACTGGCTTCTGGTTTGGCGCAAGCCGAGGCAGATGTAAAACTTTGGCCAGTAGTAAAAGAGGCGTTTTTTCCTAAACGCGATATTCAAGAAGTAGATTTCTTAAAAATTGACGCACCTCGCCGTGCTGAGAGTGGCGCACAAGTGCCTGTGACACTGACTTATGACAAAGCCGCCGCCAATGGCGTGGATGTTAAAAAGCTGTACGTGATTGTGGATGCGAACCCGATTCAATTGGCCTCAACTTACCATTTAACCGATGCCTTGGGTGGCTTTCAGATGGCGACCCGCATCCGCATGGAGACTGACTCTTTTGTGCGCTTGATAGGCGAGACAGCGGACGGCAAGTTGGTGATGGGCAAACGTGAAATCCGTGCGGCGGGTGGTTGCGGCGGCACGGTAGATAACAATGAAGCCGAAGTGCGCGCGGCCGCAGGCAAAATTAAAATGAATGTGGAAGCCAGCAAGATAGGCGCGCCAGCAACAGCCACCTTTAACATTCGCCATGTGATGCGCACAGGCTTGCAACGCGACTTAGTCTCACAAGGCTTTGTGCCCGCGTTTTACATTCAAAAAGTAGCGTTTAACTACAATGGCAAACCCATTATGACGGTGGATGTGGGCGTGGGTACGGCAGAAGACCCTTATATGAAATTTAGCTTTACGCCCGATGCGACTGGCAAATTAGATGTGGTGGCAACGGACAATGAAGGCAAAACCTTTAGTCATGCGGTGGATGTAAAAAGCTAAAAGTTTAACGACTTTAAAAGGCCTCTTGATGAGGCCTTTTTTATTAAGCAAAAATGGTAAAATACCCACAATAAAATGAAGGAGATAACGCATGAAAAGTTTTCGTAAAGAGCTTTGGTTTAATATTCCTGCGCGCATGGATTTTAAAAACATCACGCAAGATGTGGTTGCCTGCGTGCGCGAAAGTGGCGTGCAAGAAGGCTTGGTGCTGATTAACGCCATGCATATTTCTGCCAGCGTGTTTATCAACGACGACGAGCGCGGTTTGCACCATGATTACAAAGTGTGGCTAGAAAAACTCGCGCCACACGAGCCTGTAAGTGGTTATCGCCATAACGATACGGGTGAAGACAATGCCGATGCGCACATCAAACGCCAAATCATGGGGCGTGAAGTGGTGGTGGCGATTACCGAAGGCAAATTGGATTTTGGCCCTTGGGAACAAATTTTTTACGGTGAGTTTGATGGGCGTAGGAATAAGCGCGTGTTAGTTAAAATCATCGGCGAATAAATTCAAAAATAAAAAGGGCGCCTAAGCGCCCTTTTGACCTAAGAACAAATATTATTTGTTCATTACGTACATGGTTACTTCAAAACCAAAACGCATTTCAGTCGCTGCTGGTGTAGTCCACATAATAATCTCCTAATCGTTAATTTAATCACGGTTTGCAATTGCATTTCCGTGATGTATATTGTGCTAAATCAAGCGACTTTAAGATACTGAGCATTCATGATTGCACGCTCATGATTTGCATGAGCGAGGCCTAAACAGATTAACGCCCAAATACTTAGCTGTGGATGTAACTCTCCAGCTGTTTAATCAGCTCTTGTTGGTAGCTAATCGTTTCTTTGAGCACATCGCCTATCGAGAGCATGCCGAGCATTTTGCCGTCTTCCACCACGGGTAAATGACGGATACGCTTATCAAGCAAGGTATTCATGGCAGATTCCACCAAGTCATTGGGGCTGGCAGAAATTACTTTACTCGTCATCACCTCGCTCACCATCGTGGTTTTGGAGGAGCGCCCTTGCAACACCACTTCACGCGCATAATCACGCTCTGAAAAAATACCCACTAACTTGTCGCCTTCCATCACCGCCAGCGCACCGATTTTGTATTCAGCCAAAATCACCAGCGCATCAAATACAGGGCGATTGGGCGCGATATGAATAATCTCTTTGTGTTGTTTGTTGTTGAGAATTTGTAATAATGTTTTCATGACATCCCCCCTTTTATATTTGGCGTGAAACTCAAATATACACCTTATAATGAACCCTGAAAATCACCGAATGACAAAATGAAACACACGCAATACATAAAAGCATTTTTGGCTTTACTAGTGCTCACCAGCATATGGGGCTATAACTGGGTGGTGATGAAAAACGCCTTGCAATTTGCAGGGCCGTTTCAGTTTGCGGCGATTCGCACTTTCTTTGGGGCGCTGGTTTTATTTGCCGTTTTGTATTTTACCAAACGCCCGATGGGGCTTAAAGTGTTCCCAAAAATGTTGATATTAGGTATTCTGCAAAACGTAGGCTTCACAGGCTTGCTGATGTGGGCGCTCGTCACTGGTGGCGCAGGCAAAACTGCCGTGCTGACTTACACCATGCCATTTTGGGTAATGCTGCTAGCGTGGCCGATATTGGGCGAAAAAGTGCAAGGCTGGCAATGGCTGGCGGTATTTTCTGCGGTGTTAGGCATGGTGTTTATTTTTGATCCTCTACATATCAAGGCAGATGCATTTAGTATGTTGTTAGCTGTTTGCGCGGGCATTTCTTGGGCGCTATCTACGATTATTTCCAAACAGTTACACCGCGACCAACCCGAGTTAGATCTGCTCAACTTGACCGCATGGCCCATGTTACTTGGCTCTTTGCCTATGGTCGCATTAGCTTTTATCTTGCCAGCCCCTGCTATTACTTGGTCTCACTATCTCATAGGCGCACTACTATTTAATGTGTTACTCAGTGGCGCATTGGCATGGCTACTTTGGCTGTATGCCCTACAACGCTTACCTGCTGGCGTAGCTAGCATGGCCTCCATGTTAGCACCTGTCATCGGCGTGTTGGCGGCTTGGGTACAGCTAGGAGAGGTGCCTGACAGATTGGAACTGATAGGCATTGCGCTGATTGCATTTGCTTTACTGCTGATTTCTTTCATTATGATTCGTAATCATCAGCCAGTGGATGTGGCACAAGGTCAGGAGTAAGGTTGTAGCTTAAGCCTATGATAAAATGCGTGCATATTTATCTACACTCGAGTTAAAACAAGGAACTTAGCATGGCAGGACACAGTAAATGGGCCAATATTCAACACCGCAAAGGCCGCCAAGATGCCAAACGTGGCAAAATTTTCACCAAATTGATTAAAGAAATCACCGTTTCTGCTCGCATGGGTGGCGGCGACACGACCATGAACCCGCGCCTACGTGCCGCCGTGGCAGCCGCCAAAGAAGAAAACATGCCCTCTGACAACATCACCCGCGCCATTAAAAAAGGCACAGGCGAACTTGAAGGCGTGAACTATGAAGAAATTCGCTATGAAGGTTATGGCATCAACGGTGCCGCCATTATTATTGACTGCCTGACCGACAACCGCCAACGCGCAGTGATGGACGTGCGTCACGCCCTAACCAAGCACGGTGGCAATTTGGGCACCGATGGTAGCGTGGCATTTATGTTTAAACACTGCGGTCAGCTAGTATTTGAACCTGGCGTGTCAGAAGACACCGTGATGGAAGTCGCTCTGGAAGCAGGCGCTGAAGACATTATTACCGATGATGACGGCAGTATCGAAGTGATTACCGCCCCCAATGATTTTGTCACCGTCAAAGAAGCACTAGAAGCCGCAGGCCTCAAAGCCGCGATGGCACAAGTGACTATGAAATCACTCAATGAAGTAGTATTTACTGGTGATGACGCTGTGAAGATGCAAAAAATCCTTGATATGCTCGAAGACTTGGATGACGTACAGGATGTTTATACTTCCGCCGTTATCGAAGAATAAACTAGGATAGTTTTGTCGAATATCAGCACCTCGAACATTAGAATATTAGGCATAGACCCAGGCTTGCGTGTGACAGGCTTCGGGGTGATCGAATCTATCGACAATAAACTGAGCTATGTGTCCAGTGGCGTGATTAAAACAGCCACAGCCAAAAAAAATCCGATTGAGGGCGAAGATGACCGCGAGGAATTACCCGCCCGTTTGAAGGTGATTTTAGACGGTCTGTTTGAAGTCATCGACACGTATCAGCCCACGCAAGTGGCGATTGAAAAAGTGTTCGTCAACGTCAACCCGCAATCGACTTTGTTGTTGGGACAAGCGCGTGGCGCAGCAATTAGCGCCTCTGTAATTCGCAATCTGTCAGTAGCAGAATACACCGCATTGCAAGTGAAACAATCGGTGGTGGGCAATGGACATGCGCAGAAAGACCAAGTGCAAGAAATGGTGAAACGCCTGCTTAAACTACCTGCCAACCCTAGCCCAGATTCAGCCGATGCTTTGGCTTGTGCAATTTGCCATGCGCATGGTGGGCAAGGCTTGGGCAAGTTGGCAACGGCGGGCTTTAGAGTGAGAAACGGAAGATTAATATGATTGCACGTCTAAACGGCACCTTGATTGAAAAATCCCCCCCGCTGATTGTGATTGATTGCAACGGCGTGGGCTATGAGGTGGAAGTGCCGATGAGTACCTTTTACAACCTGCCTGAGTTGGGTCAGAAAGTACAAATTCTCACCCATTTTGTGGTGCGCGAAGATGCGCAATTGCTCTACGGCTTTGGCAGCGAGCAAGAAAAAAATACTTTCAAACAATTGCTTAAAGTGAATGGCATCGGTGCTAAATCTGCGCTCTCCATTTTAAGTGGCGTGAGTGTGGATGATTTAGTCAGCGCCATCAGCCAACAAGAAGTCGGCATGCTGACACGTATTCCTGGCATAGGCAAAAAAACCGCTGAGCGTTTGTTGCTCGAACTCAAAGACAAATTCACCGTGACTGGCTCAAGCACTGCGCAACCACAAGCCAAATCTGCCAGCCATGATATTTTGAACGCACTGGTGGCCTTGGGCTACAATGAGCGTGAAGCCTCATCAGCAGTCAAATTGCTCGATAAAGACATTTCTGTCACCGAAGGCATTAAGCAAGCACTCAAAAGCTTGTCCAAATAGGAGATTGGTATGCGCAATATTGGAGTATTAGCCTTATTAAGCGTTGCCTTGCTGGCTTGTGGGCAATCTAGCACCCCTAATGAAGCGGTTGCATCACGCATGGCTGCCCCTGCAAAGATGGCCGCAGAAATAGCCACCGATGCCATGATGGGCGGTGCTGAACAAGGCATGGTGGAAGCCACTGAGCCTAATTCAACGCCATCTGCCGATATCAAAAAATATATTGCTTTGCGCCACCATCTAAATATTGAGGTTGAGGCGGACACCATGCAAACCACGTTTGATGCCGCGTTAAAACACTGTGAGTCACTGAGTTGCCAAATCCTATCTGCAAACTTTAATAAAGGCACACAATACAACCCACCTTCAGCGGCTTTAAGTGTGCGTATGCCACCACGCAATGTAGAAATCTTTTTAAGTGGGCTCGCCAAAAGTGGAGAGGTGATGCAACACATGCGCGAAGCAGAAGACAAAACCAATCAAGTGGTGGATGCCGATGCACGCATTAAAAACCTCACCGAATTGCGCGACCGTTTACGCGCTATGCTCAACGACAAATCCGCTAAATTCAAAGATGTGATTGAAGTGGAGCGTGAACTTGCCAATACACAAAGCCAGCTCGATAGCTATTTGAGCATGCGTAAAGTGCTGAGCCTAGAAACCGATTTTGTCGCCATGAATATCGACTTTAGCGCCAAGCAAGGCATCACTGAACAAGGCTTTTTTGCGCCCGTGGCACAAGCCATTCGTGACGCTGGTCGCGTGATGATGGAAAGCTTGGCTTCTGTGATTACCTTTGTGATGACTGCGCTACCTTGGTTGCTGATTGGTATTCCATTGATTTTGTTGGCACGTAAATTTTGGCTTAAAATCAAAGAGAAATTTTTACCGACAAAATAAAGCCACTCGCATAACTGAAGCCAAATGATAGAAACCGACCGTTTAATTGCCCCCAGCACCGAGAGCCCGCAAGAAGAGGCGCTCGAACGCGCCTTGCGCCCAAAAGTCTTAGATGAGTATGTGGGGCAGGAAAAAGCACGTGGGCAGTTGGAGATTTTTATCAATGCGGCGCGCGGGCGTAGTGAAGCGCTAGACCATGTATTGTTGTTTGGCCCACCTGGCTTGGGTAAAACCACGTTGGCACATATTATCGCCAAAGAAATGGGCGTAAACATGCGCCAAACGTCTGGCCCTGTGCTTGAGCGCGCGGGCGATTTAGCGGCTTTACTCACCAATCTAGAACCTAACGATGTGTTGTTTATTGATGAAATTCACCGTTTAAGCCCTGTGGTCGAAGAAATTTTATACCCCGCGATGGAAGATTATCGTTTAGACATCATGATAGGCGAAGGCCCTGCCGCACGCAGTGTGCGTTTAGATTTGCCGCCATTTACTTTAGTAGGCGCGACCACGCGCGCTGGCATGTTGACCAACCCGCTGCGTGACCGTTTTGGCATCGTCGCGCGTTTAGAGTTTTACACCAATGACGAGTTAGCAAAAATTGTGCATCGTTCGGCCGATTTATTAGAAGTGCAAATGCAAACGGAGGGCGCTTACGAAGTGGCGCGTCGCTCGCGAGGCACCCCGCGAATTGCCAACCGTTTATTGCGTCGTGTGCGTGATTACGCGCAAGTGAAATCGAATGGTGTAGTCACGGCGGAGATTGCCGATGCTGCGCTTAAAATGCTCGATGTCGATAAATTAGGTTTTGATGTGATGGATAGAAAGCTCCTTCAAGCGGTGTTGGAAAAATTTGGTGGCGGGCCTGTTGGATTAGACAATTTAGCGGCAGCCATTGGTGAAGAACGCGATACGATTGAAGATGTATTAGAGCCTTATTTGATTCAACAAGGTTACCTCATGCGCACCCCGCGCGGACGTGTCGCCACCAGTCAAGCCTATCAACATTTTGGCTTAGCTGTGCCTAACCATTTAGCGAGTGGTGAACTTTGGCAGAGTTAGAGAAGCTGAACGTGAATATGTTTCAATGGCCAGTGCGTGTTTATTACGAAGATACCGATGCAGGTGGCGTGGTCTACCACAGCCAATACCTTAACTTTATGGAACGCGCACGCACTGAATGGTTGCGCCATTTAGGCTTTGAACAAACCGCTTTGCGTGAGCAAGAGGGTGTGTTGTTTGTAGTGCATAGCATGCAACTACAATTTAAAGCGCCCGCCAGATTTGACGATGCCTTAGTCATTGACTGCCGATTAACCGAGATGGGACGGGGTAGCTTTAGTTGCCAGCAACGCATTCTAAAAAACGATACTATTTTAATCGAGGCGCAAGTTAAAATTGCTTGCGTCAATGCCAACACTTTTAAACCCACGGGCATTCCAGCCCCAATAAAAACAGCAATGGAGTCTTCATGAATGTAGCCAATGATATGTCTGTGCTTTCTTTGATTACTGGCGCCAGCGTGCCTGTGCAAGTGGTCATGCTTATTTTGGTACTCACCTCACTATTATCATGGTGGTATATTTTTATTAAGTTTTTCACCTTAAACCGCGCTGCCAAAGAAACCGATCAATTTGAAGCGCAATTTTGGGCAGGCGGTGATTTGCACAATCTGCACGAGCGCATTACCGCTGGCAAACGCCACGTACAAGGTTTGCCAGGGATTTTTGAGGCGGGCTACAAAGAGTTTGTGCGCTCAAAACAACAAACAGGCATGGATGTGAGTGACGTGATGGAAGGCGTGCGTCGTGCCATGCGCGCCAGCTACAATCGCGAGCTAGATAATCTCGATTCACACTTACCATTTTTAGCTTCTGTCGGCTCTGTCAGTCCATATATCGGTTTATTCGGCACCGTGTGGGGCATCATGAACGCCTTTAGAGGACTTGCCAATGTCGCCCAAGCCACCTTAAGCCAAGTTGCCCCAGGCATTGCCGAGGCCTTGGTAGCCACTGCTATTGGTTTGTTTGCCGCCATCCCTGCTGTGATTGCATACAACCGCTTTGCTTCAACGGTAGATAGACTATCGGTGCGTTACGAAAGCTTTATGGAAGAGTTTACCAATATCCTGCAACGTCGCGCCTAAGCGTGATATACCAAGGAGCTTGAAATGAGCAGAACACGTAAACGCCGCATGATGAATCAAATCAATGTCGTGCCTTATATCGATGTGACTTTGGTGTTGCTGGTGATTTTTATGGTCACCGCCCCCATGACTAACCCTGGGCTGGTCGAACTGCCTAAAGTGGGTCAAAACATGCAACACAGTGGCAACCCCATTGTAGTGACGGTTCAAAAAGAGGGGCAACTGATGTTAGACGGGCAAACCATGACACGCGACGTCATGCTAGCCAGCGTGCGCGAATCCATCGCGCAAACGCCACGCGCTGTGGTGGTCGCCGCAGATGAAAAAACTCCCTACGGTGAGGTGGTTGCAGTGATGGATTTGCTTAAACAAGCCAAAGTAGAAAAAGTGGGTTTGCTGTTTCAACCTGCCCAGTAAATAGCCACAGTCAATCGATGTTGTACACTTTATAACGCATGATTAGAAAACACGAATCTGCTTTCTCTTGGCCTGCTGCCATGCTTTCCATTGCTATGCATGGATTGCTCGTAGTGTGGATGATAGTCTCAGTAGACTGGAAAGCGGCACACAACACCCCGCAAGTGATGCAAGCAGAGTTGTGGGAAGCCTTGCCTGATAACGCCCCCAGCACACCTGAGCCTTTGCCAGAAATGCCCATTGAGGAACCCTTGCCCCCACAAGTTGAACCCCCTCCTCCGCCACCAGAACCAGTTGCGCAAGAAGTCTCGCAAGATGAGATTGCTTTAAAACGAGAGGCAGAGAAAAAAGAAAAGCTTAAACAGGAAAAAATCAAAGAAGATGCGCTCAAGGAAGAAGCTTTAAAAAAAGAGCAGGCTGAGAAGAAAAAAATAGAAGAAGCCAAAGCCGCCAAACAAAAAGCATTGATTGCACAAATGCGTGAAGAGGAGCTGAATGCCAAACGAACAGCGGCACTAAAAGCCTTGCAAGGTGAAATTGAAGGTGAAAAAACAGGCAGTAGCGCACCTGCCAATAATGCCGAGTTAAACGCTTATACGGAAAAACTCAAAGCCAAAATCCGTGGCAACGTCAATCAAGCACTTTGTCCTGAAGGTAACCCTGAACTGCGCTTTGATTTGCGCTTGTTGCCCACTGGCGAAATTGCAAGCACACCTAAACTAAGTAAATCCAGTGGCGACAGTACTTGTGATGACGCGGTCGCGCGCGCCATTCTTGCATCGGAGCCATTCGCCATGCCCTCAGATGCCGCCACGCGCGACAAAATGCTTAATTTAAAACTAAAATTCAAACCAAAGGACTAATATTTGTCATGCATCTGTTAGGTAGCATACATGACGGTGTCATCAAATTAAAGTAGAATTAAAAACCTGTCAGCCAACCTAGTTAATGTATCGTTAGTTATTCAGGTTGGTAATATATGCGCCATTTTCTCTTAATATTAGGCTTAAGCGACACGATTATGATGGATTTAATCCCCTTATCAATCTTCAAGGTGTTATCTCAACTGGCAAGCATCACTAAACGCCTGATAGTCCTTGGTGTGGTGTCGATATGTTGTACGCAAGTCGTCCATGCTGCCCTTGAGATTGAAATTTCAGGCGGTGGTGCCAAACAGATTCCCGTTGCCATTTTGCCGCTGGCAGAACCCGCTGGCTTGTCATACAAAGATGCCATTCATGAAGTGGTAATGAATGACTTAAAAAGCAGTGGTCTATTCAGAGTGTTAGATACCCGTGGCATGCCTAACATTCCAACATCGTCCAACCAAATTCGTTACCCAGAGTGGGCAAGCTTGCAAGCGCAAGCGATGACCGTCGGGCAAATACAAGCTGATGGCGCAGGCAACTACAATGTCACCGTACAATTGATGGATGTGTATCGCCAAAGCCAGTTATTGCAATTGCAATACACCATCAAGCCACCACAACTCCGACTCACCGCGCATAAAATTGCCGACGCGATTTACCAAAAACTCACGGGGCAAATGGGTGCATTTTCGAGCCGTATTGCTTACGTGAGCAAAGTAGGTAAACGCTACACCGTGCAAGTGTCTGATGCTGATGGCTACAATGCACAAACTGTGGTGGCGTCTAACGAGCCGATTATTTCACCTGCTTGGTCACCTGACGGAAGCAAAGTGGCTTACGTTTCTTTTGAAAAGAAAAAACCGATTATTTTTGTGCAGTCACTCAACACAGGTGAGCGCAGAGTGTTAGCTAATTACAAGGGCAACAACAGTGCGCCGACTTGGTCGCCCGATGGCTCTCGTCTAGCGATTGTGTTGACTTATGGTGCCAACTCGCAAATTTACACCATAGGCGCGCATGGCGAAGGCCTTTCACAAGTCACCAAAAGCAGTGCGATTGATACTGAACCTGTGTTCTCCCCCGATGGGCAATGGATTTACTTTTCATCTGACCGTGGCGGACGCCCACAAATTTACAAAGTATCCGCTACAGGGGGTACACCAACCCGCGTGACTTTTGATGGGGCCTACAATGTCAGCCCGCGTTTCTCAGCTGATGGCAAATACTTGGCCTATATTCGTAACGATGGTGGGCGTTTTAAAGTTGCTTTGCAAGATTTAGCCAGCGGGCAAGTGCAATTATT
This sequence comes from uncultured Methylophilus sp., assembly GCA_965249075.1. GTDB lineage: Bacteria > Pseudomonadota > Gammaproteobacteria > Burkholderiales > Methylophilaceae > Methylophilus. The sequence continues at coordinate 1,075,989 of CBDFLF010000004.1, read as the reverse complement.
AAGCAACGGTCCTCAAGATGAGTCGCCCAGTTTTTCACCCAATGGTCGCACAATTTTATATGCGACTAAATATAGAGGGCGTGGTACTTTGGCGACTGTTTCTGCAGATGGTGCCACGCGTCAACGTTTAACCGAAAATGTAGGCGATATTCGTGAACCCGCATGGGCACCTAAACTTTTAAACTAATCTTTTAAAGCAACCACCTATCAACTAGCCACGCACGACCATTTCATTATTTAAGGAGAAGCATCATGAAACCAATTTGGACCGCTGTCAGTTTGGCCTTACTCTTAACCGCATGTAAAAGCACCCCTTTGCCCCCTGCGAAAGTGGAGGACGCTAATGCCAATAAAAATACCACCGCGCCTGCAAAAACCACTGAAAATAGTGATGCCAACGCAATTAAAACTGTCGATGTGGATGCCAATGCGAATAAAAGTGGCTTGAGCGAATTGCGCGACCCGAACAGTATTTTGTCCAAGCGCCAAATCTTTTTTGATTACAACAGCGATGCGATTAAATCTGAATATAGCAAGTTAATTGAGGCACACGCCAAGTACTTGCAAAACCACCCAGAGGCCAAAATTTTGTTGCAAGGCAATACCGATGAGCGTGGTACACGTGAATACAACTTATCACTTGGTCAACGCCGTTCTGTGTCTGTCAAAAGCGCCATGAACTTAATGAGTGTGTCTGACAAACAAATTGAAACAGTTAGCTACGGTGAAGAACGTGCCAAACAAAACTGCGAAGATGATGATTGCTATCAATTAGACCGTCGTGTAGATATCGTCTATGAAGGTGAATAAGATGTCTCGCCTCACGCAGGCTTTGCTTTGCCTATGGCTAGCGGGGGCTTCCGTTAGCCATGCAGCTTTGTTTGATGACAAAGAAGCGCGCAAACGCATTTTGGAAGTGGAAGCCAAAAGTTTGGCGAACGATGAAGCGCAGCTTAAAGCCCACCAAGAGCTTAAACAATCGGTTGAAAAGCGTTTGTCTGCGCTCGAAAATTTAAGCCAAGGTCTCATCGAGCTACAAAACCAAATAGAAGCCCTTAAGCAAGAAATCGCGCAACTCAAAGGCGAAAACGAGCTACTCACACACAAACTAGAAGAGGCGCAAAACCGTCAAAAAGAGTTATATGCGGATACCGATACTAGGCTAAAACGCTTTGAAAGTGGTGCGTCAGCCAATACAGATACTAGTAAAGCGAATTTGAGCGACGACGAAGCCAAGAGTTATGCCGAAGCCGAAGCCTTCTCACAAGCTTCCAAATATAAAGAGGCTTTTAATGCTTACGATGTGTTCTTAAAAGCCTACCCTAGCAGCGAAAAAGCACCTGATGCCATGTATGGCATGGGCTATGCACAGTTTGTGCTTAAAAATTACAAGTCGTCAATGGCAACACAGCAGAAACTGATAGACGCACATCCAGAACATGCCAAAGCGCCAGATGCCATGTACAATATCGCCAATAGCCAAATTCAACTGGCACAAATTACCAATGCTAAAAAAACGCTTAAAACGCTGATTGAAAAGTATCCGCAAGCGGAAATCATCCCCAGCGCGCAAAAACGCTTAAAAGCCCTAGAAGCCATCAAATAGCCAGCCCAAAAGCGATAGCAATAGCATGAGCGGATTGTTTCAATCCGCTATTTTTTTAAAGATTTAAAGCACCTAAACAAATACTCGTAAACGAATATCAGCATGACAACATTACGCATTCATGAAATTTTCCACTCCATTCAAGGAGAAAGCACCCGCATCGGCGAGCCGACTGTGTTTGTGCGCCTCACAGGATGCCCCTTGCGTTGTGGATATTGTGATACTGAGTACGCGTTTCATGGTGGTAGCGACATGTCTCTAGAAGACATTCTCAACCAAGTAGCAGCCTATGAAGCGCGCTACGTTTGCGTCACAGGTGGCGAGCCGTTAGCGCAAAAAACCTGTCATGCTTTGCTGACTGCATTGTGCGACCAAGGCTATTTGGTCTCGCTTGAAACTAGTGGTGCGATGAACATTGCCGAAGTGGATGCGCGCGTTAAAATCATCATGGATATCAAAACGCCAGGCTCAGGCGAGGTCAATAAAAACTTATGGACTAACCTAGACCACCTCAAAAGCAATGACGAAGTGAAATGGGTGCTTTGTGGTGAAGATGACTATGCTTGGGCAAAAACCATGTTAGACGTGCAGCCCTTTCCAGAAGAGATACAACACCTATTTTCACCTAGCTTTCATGATCTTCCCCCTGCCACGCTAGCCTCTTGGGTACTCGCAGACAAACTCAATGTGCGCATGCAGGTACAGTTACACAAAATCCTTTGGGGCGAGAAGAAAGGCGTTTAAGCATGGGCAAATCAACAAAAAAAGCAGTGGTATTACTCTCTGGCGGCTTAGACTCCACCACTGTCCTTGCCATCGCGAAGTCACAAGGTTATGACTGCTATTGCCTGAGTCTAGATTATCACCAACGTCACAATTCTGAGTTGGCAGCTGCCTCAAGGGTCGCCAACGCTTTGGGCGCGAGTGAGCATAAAGTCGTGAGCTTAGACTTATCCTTGTTTGGCGGCTCAGCCCTCACTGACAACAATATCGCCGTGCCCGAAACAGAGACCACAGGCATCCCCGTGACTTATGTACCAGCGCGCAACACCATCATGCTCTCTTTAGCATTGGCATGGGCAGAAGTACTAGAAGCCCACGATATTTTTATCGGTGTGAATGCGCTTGACTACTCAGGTTATCCCGATTGCCGTATGCAATATGTGCAAGCGTTTCAACGTATGGCGAACCTGGCCACCAAGAGCGCAGTAGAAGGCCAGCCCATTCAAGTGCATGCGCCATTAATCAACATGACCAAAGCAGAAATTATCCAACAAGGCCATGCGCTGGGTGTGGATTACGGCTTGACAGTATCCTGCTACCAAGCGGATAGCCAAGGCAAGGCCTGTGGTGTATGTGACTCTTGCCGCTTTAGAAAAACAGGTTTTGCGCAAGCGGGACTGGCTGACCCGACGCATTATTTGCATTAGAACCAAGTTTAAGCATCATTGTTAAAACAAAGCTTGCAAACCTATCTCAAAATCGCGTATAATCCGCGCCTTTCTGCAGAAAATTAATTATTTAAGAGAACAAAGATTATGGTCGTTATTCGTTTATCACGTGGTGGCTCTAAAAAAAGCCCTTTCTACAATGTGGTTGTAGCTGATTCACGCAATCGTCGTGATGGTCGCTTTATCGAGCGCGTGGGGTTTTACAATCCATCAGCTCGCGCTAACGCTGAAGGCTTGCGTATTGATGAAGCACGTTTACAACACTGGACTAGCCACGGCGCACAAATGTCAGACACCGTTGCCCGTTTGGTGAAATTCCACGCTAAAGGCCCAGAAGCCATGCTAGCTGCTAAAGCAAAAGACATTGCTAAAGCAGACGCGGCTAAAGCCAAAGCAGCGGAAGCTGAAGCAGCTAAAGTAAAAGCAGCCGCTGACGCAGCCAAAGCTGAAGCTGATGCTAAAGCTGCAGCAGATGCCGCTGCAGCAGCTGAAGCGGCGGCCGCTGAGCAAGCAGCTCCAGCAGAGGAAGCGCCTGCAGTTGAAGAAGCACCTGCGGCTGAAGAGCCAGCAGCTGAGTAATTCCATCAGCGCCTGCGTTAAGGATTGGCGTTGAAAAGCATGGTAGTCATGGGGCGCATTGTCGCCCCATATGGCGTTTATGGGTGGGTGAAAGTATTGCCTGATACAGAAACGCTGGATAGCTTGTTTGATTACCCCACTTGGTGGGTTGGCAAAGGCGATCAGTGGCGCGAGTTAAAGGTCGAAAGCCTGAAAATACACAATGATGTATTGCTGGCAAAGCTGACTGGGGTGAATGACCGCGACATGGCGTTTGCTTGTAAAGGTCAGCAAGTGGCAGTGCCTCGTGAAGACTTGCCGGAACCAGAAGAAAATGAGTATTACTGGTCTGACCTGATTGGCTTATCGGTTAAAAATCAACAAGACGTTGATTTTGGCAAGATTACCGATGTGTTTGAAACGGGCGCCAATGACGTGTTGGTGGTTAAAACCGATAAAGAACAAGGCAATATCGAGCGTTTAATTCCGTTTATTGACCAAGTGGTGATAGACGTTAACCTAGAAGCGGGCACGATGCTGGTGGATTGGGACGCAGATTTTTAAGCTGTATTAGGTCGTTTGTGAGTCACAAGCATGGGGGCAACTGATGCAGTTTGAAATCATTAGTTTGTTTCCTGAGATGTTTGCGGCAGTCACTGAAAGTGGCATTACCGCACGGGCAAAACAAAATGGTTTATATCATTGCCATGTGAGCAATCCGCGTGAATACACCACGGATAATCACAAAACGGTCGATGATAGGCCGTATGGCGGCGGCCCTGGCATGGTGATGTTGGCAGAGCCGTTGGCACAGGCCATACAAGCCGCCAAACAGCGCTTGCAAGCTCAAGGCTTAAAGGCCCATGTGGTGCATCTTTCACCGCGTGGCAAAACCTTGAGTCACGAACGCGTGATGCAATTAAGCCAGTTGCCCACGCAACACACAGGATTGGTGTTGTTGGCTAGCCGATACGAAGGTGTAGACCAACGCTTGTTAGACACCTTGGTGGATGAGGAACTCTCCATCGGTGATTATGTATTAAGTGGTGGGGAGTTACCTGCCATGGTATTGATGGACGCGATGATTCGCCAACTGCCAGGGGCACTAGGCGATGCGGAATCAGCCAACCAAGATTCTTTTGTGAATGGTTTGCTAGATTACCCGCACTACACGCGCCCAGAACAATACGCAGGATTAGCGGTGCCCGAAGTGTTGATGTCGGGGCATCACGAAAAGATTAGACAGTGGCGATTACAACAATCGTTGCTACTAACAAGGGCAAAACGCCCTGATTTATTGGCCGCAAGGTCGTTGACGAAAGAAGAAGCTCGGCTGCTTAAGGATGCTGAAAACGCATCCTAAAAAGCAGGAACAAGCCTCTTCATAATTAAAAGGAGCTACAAGTGGCAGACATTATCAAAATGTTAGAGCAAGAAGAAATTGCTCGTTTAAACAAAACCGTACCATCATTCGCCCCAGGCGACACTGTGGTCGTGGGTGTAAACGTGGTTGAGGGTACACGTAAGCGTGTGCAGGCATACGAAGGCGTTGTGATTGCAAAACGTAACCGTGGCTTAAACTCATCATTCATCGTGCGTAAAATCTCTTCAGGTGAAGGCGTTGAGCGTACATTCCAAACTTACTCACCATTGATCGCTTCTATCGAAGTGAAACGTCGTGGTGATGTACGTCGCGCTAAGTTGTACTACTTGCGTGAGCGTTCAGGTAAATCTGCACGTATTAAAGAAAAATTGGTGGCACGCGAGAAAGAAATCGCAACTGATAACAGTTAATTTCTTTGCAACAGCTAATTTGTTGCTTGCCTCACCTAAAAAGCCTTGTTGTTGTAACAAGGCTTTTTTATTGCCTCTTGCAAAAGTGACTGGCTTAAAGCACCATTCAAATATGCGTTCACTCCATCAAGCCCAGTTTTCACTCCAAATCCAAGCGCCGTTTGGCTGGGTAGGCATCGGGCAAATCATGACAAAAAACAGCAACACAGCGCAAACGCTTATTGAACTCAGCACCAAGCCGTTTGTGCTACAAAACACTGCCACCCCCCAAGCGGAACAACTGGCGCAACAAATTAAAAGCTATTTGCAACAAGCAAGCCCTATAGCCTTGCAAGTTTTGCCATTAGGCACAGCCTATCAACAAGCCGTGTGGCAAGCGATTGCGAATATACCGTTTGGGCAAACCCGCACCTATGCGCAACTTGCCAACCAAATTGGCTCAGGTGCACGTGCCGTGGCGAATGCCTGTGGCGCAAACTCCTTGCCGATTATTGTGCCTTGTCACCGTGTAGTTGCCAAAAATGGCTTGGGTGGTTTTATGCAAGGCGACCCAAGCGGCTTAGTGATTAAACAATGGTTATTGCAACACGAAGGCGCACATTGGCAATGACTGACAAAGCAACGCTCACAGAAACACAAAGCCAGCAGTTCAATGCGCAACAAGGCCATATTGATTTGTTTTTAGACCAACTTTGGTTGGAAGACGGCCTCGCCAAAAACACCCTCACCAGCTACCGCAACGACCTGCAAGGTTTTGCTATGTGGTGCGTACAATCGGCGAGTTTAGATTTGCTTAAGGTGCAATCCATGCACATTCAGCAATACCTCGCCTACCGCTTCCCCAACGCCAAAGCGCGTAGCATGAACCGCTTAATCGCCACCCTGCGCCGATTTTATCGCTACTACTTGCGCACCCAAACCATCAGCCAAGACCCAACGCTACAAATTGAGGCACCTAAAATCCCCAAACAACTGCCCAAAAGCATGAGCGAGGCACAAGTCGATGACCTACTCAATGCGCCAGACATCAACACCGACTTAGGCATGCGTGACCGCGCCATGCTGGAATTGCTGTATGCCAGTGGCTTGCGGGTGTCAGAACTAGTCGGCGTGAAAGTGTTTGAAGTCAGCACCGCTGACGGTGTGGTGCGCGTGACAGGCAAAGGCAGTAAAACGCGTTTAGTGCCCATGGGGCAAGAAGCGGCAGATTGGATAGACCGCTACAGCAAATTCCACCGTGGCAAAATATTAGGCAAACGCCTAAGCGACGCGCTGTTTGTCACCAACCGTGGCGAAGCCATGACGCGCCATGCGTTTTGGCACATTATCAAACGCTACGCCCTGTTGGCAGGCATCGCGCAAAACATCAGCCCCCACGTATTGCGCCACGCCTTTGCCACGCATTTACTCAACCACGGTGCCGATTTGCGCGTGGTGCAAATGTTGTTAGGTCATTCGGATATTTCCACCACGCAGATTTACACGCATGTGGCGAGAGAGCGATTGAAGCAACTGCATAATGTGCATCACCCGAGGGGATAACGCTCCTCCGTCATTCCGTGCTCGACACGGAATCCAGTGTCTTTCACACATGAATAATCAGCTTCAGCTGATATATTCTGTGGAGACAACCGTTGCAGTTTTATCACCGTGTCGGGGGTAGCCCGACAGCTAATTACTTTGTTTTGCTTGCCCAAAACAAAGTAATCAAACAAAAGGGCACCCAAACATCACGGCCTTCGGCTCCCTTGCGTTGCTCAACAAAATAAGCGGTCACGAAACTCAACCTAGTGGTCTGCACAAAACACAGACCACTGCGGGATTCAAACAGTCGCTCCCTTGTCTCTTATTTTGTTTGCGCTACTCAGCGTGATGTAATGGGAGCAAATCTCGCACACGTGCATCCTCCTCTGCCGCGCCGAGCAACGCAGACTTGCTAGGGGCATTCGACAATCATCTGTTTGCGCTCCGCAACAAGCCACGTTTTGTGTGGCTTGTCAGGGCAAGTTTTGATTGTCGCCTAGCATGGCGAGTAGCGCAGGAAGTAAGCGGAAGTGGAGGTGTCTTTGCTTTGGTTACTTTCCTTTGGACAAGCAAAGGAAAGTAACTGCCTGTCGGGGCACACCCGACTAGGTTAATCTTTTATGTCTATTACCAACGGCATGTGGTCGCTAGTGGATAGCCAATCAGCTGCAATCCCTATTTCAAGCGAAGACCGTTCAATCATATCCTCTGGTAAAAAGGCATAATCAATGTGGTAGTGCTTTTTGACATTACGTTGTAAATAGAGTGTTGGATGTTGCTCTTCACCTTGCTCAAAATTGTAAAGTGCATGATAAAGACTTGTTATTCCATATGCTTTAAGCTCATTCACCACATCGCTATGGTTCCACCATCTATCCCATTTGTCCCAGATTTTATTGCTGTTAAAGTCACCAATCAACAATGGTTTTGTCAAAGAAACATTCTCACGATTGAGTTGTAGATACTTCCATAACTGACCTATGTATTTAAATGTTGGTGAGTTTGCCTCTTTAGTCCATACAGCCAAAACAGTCATAGAGGAGTTAAAGGTAAAGGGTAAAAACAATTGAAAGGTTTCAGCAGGCCAATCTAACAGATTCAAAGAATGCGATGGTTTTGCAAAAACACCCAGCCCTGAGTTTTTATTAGCTCCAATCCAAAGGTAATTACTCGCCCAACTTTTGTAATCTTTATCGGTGGACTGCGCAGGGTCTTCGCACTCTTGAATAATGATTAAATCTGCGTCAAATTGCAAAAGGTGCTGATACTTACGTCGAAAAGCACCATTGCAGTTCCAGCTAATGATTCTCAAATGGAACGCTCCACCACCACCCCCAACGCTTTCAACCCTGGCAATATCCCAGGCTTACTCACCTTCACCTTCACCCGCTCTGCTTTAAACTCTTGCAAAATTAGCTGGCAAACATGTTCGGCTAAAGCCTCCACCAGTTTAAAACTCCGTTGTGCTAGCGTCTCGCGGATGCGGGCAACGACTTGGCCGTAGTCAATCGTGTCTTCTATGGCATCGGTTTGGCAGGCACGGCTGAAGTCGTAGCCGATTTCAATATCAAGCAAGATGGTTTGTGCGACCATGCGCTCCCACGCGGGGACGCCGAGTTTAGTGGGTACTTTGACTTGTTCTAAAAAAATGGTGTCCATGTGGGCGCTTTGGTTTAATATAGTTGTGTGTCATTTTAGAATAAGTTGTGCTGAATAGGTGAAACAATGAATGAATTAGGATTGAATGTGGATGCTGTGATTTGGATTGCGGGGGCTTATTTGTTGGGCTCGATTGCGTTTGGGATTGTTGTGAGCAAGGTGTATGGCTTGCCCGACCCGCGCACGGTGGGCAGTGGCAACATTGGCGCAACCAATGTGGCGCGCAGTGGCAAAAAGTCTGCGGCGATTTTGACGCTGTTGGGCGATGTGTTTAAAGGCTGGTTTCCTGTGTTTATGGCGATTAAAGCAGGCATGCTGGGCTGGGTGGTGGCTGCGGTGGGCTTGGCGGTGTTTTTGGGGCACTTGTACCCGATTTACCATAAGTTTAAAGGTGGCAAAGGCGTGGCTACGGCGCTGGGCGTGATGATGGCGTTTTCTGGCTGGTTGGCTTTGTTAACCGTGTTGGTTTGGTTGGGCGTGTTTTTGGCCTCGCGTATTTCTTCTTTGTCTGCATTGGTCGCGGCTGTGCTCGCGCCTGCGATTGCTTGGGTGTTGCTCTCGCCTTATCCACAATTAGTGGCAGTGGTGGTTGTGATGGCAGCATTTTTGATTGTGCGTCATCAGAGTAATATTGAAAAATTGTTGGCTGGCACCGAAACACGCTTTAAAAAATAATCGCTCATATGCAAGCCGATTTTTGGCATCAAAAGTGGCAAAAGAATGAAATAGGCTTTCATTTGCCACAAGCCAACCCTTTGTTGGTTAAACACTTTTCCGCACTGCAATTAACCCAAGGCGCACGCGTGCTGGTGCCTTTGTGTGGCAAGACCTTGGATATTGCTTGGTTGCTGGCGCAAGGTTATCAAGTTGCGGGTGTGGAGTTGAGTGAGATTGCGGTCAAAGCCTTGTTTGACGCGCTTGGCGTGATGCCCACCATCACACAAATGGGCGCACTCAAACACTACCATGCTGAAAATTTAGACGTATTTGTTGGGGATTTGTTTGCTTTAACTGCGTCTAATTTAGGCAAAGTGGATGCTGTGTATGACCGCGCTGCTTTGGTGGCCTTGCCTGCCGACATGCGTGTAGCCTACACGCAACATTTGATAGCCATGACACATGGCGCGCCACAATTGCTGATTTGTTTTGAATATGATCAACGCTTGCATGCTGGCCCGCCGTTTTCGATTACGGCGCTAGAAGTGCAACAGCATTACCAACAAACTTACCACCTCACTTGCTTGGCAAGCGAGGTGATGCAAAAAGGCTTGAAGGGGCAGTTTCCTGCGACTGAGCAAGTGTGGTTATTGAATACTCGCTAGCCAATCTTCCAAACTATCCACCACGCTGTAAGACTGTTTACGCACCATCTCGCTAGGTTGTTTTAAATCTGGCACCACCACCACCCGCAAACCCGCCGCAATCGCTGCTTGTGCGCCTAGCTCGCTGTCTTCAAACGCAATGCATTCTTCTGCGGGCAAACCCAATTTTTTTAGCGCCAGTAAGTAAATATCAGGATTGGGTTTGCCTTTGGCTACCTCTTGCCCGCTGGTGAGTTGACTAAAAAAATCCACCACACCAATTTGGCTAAGCCTGTGCGTGATATGTGGCATGGGGGAAGAAGAGGCGACACTGCAAATCACGCCCTGCGCTTGGTAGTGTTGCAACAAAGCCAGCGCGCCTTTTTTTAGCGGAAACACATGATTGATGTCGTCCAGATAGGCATTCAAGCCTTGCATCACATGGTTGAGGTTGGCCTCACTGCCCAACTGCTCAATCATAATGCGGGTGGAATCTGCCCAAACCCGCCCGACCAACTCTGTGTATTGTGCTTGCGTGTAGTTAATGCCAATTTGCTTGGCGGCAGCGATACAGCCTTGCATGATGATGCGCTCGGAATCAATCAGCAGGCCATCCATGTCGAAAATTGCGGCTTTGATCACTTCGTTCAACTTTAAAAATTAGCCCGTCATTATAGCGAGTTGTGCGCCTGCGATGAATTTTAAACATGGAATTTTAAACATACGATTTCATATCGGGCATGGGTTAAAATAAGGCATGTCATTTCATTGCCCACAAATCACTTTTCCAAACGCAGCGCTCGCACCTGCCTTGCAACAGCGCATCAACAAAAAAACCAAACCGCTCGGATCTTTAGGGCAACTTGAACACTTGGCTTTGCAAATAGGCTTGATACAGCAAACGCTCACCCCAAACCTGCAACAACCATGCGTATTGGTATTTGCAGGTGACCACGGTATTGCCAATAGCGGAGTGAGCCCTTACCCGCAAGCGGTGACTGCGCAAATGGTGCTAAACTTTTTGAATGGTAGCGCAGCGATTAATGTGTTCGCACGTCAACATAGCGTGGCGTTGAAGGTAGTTGATGCGGGCGTGAATCATGTGTTTGAACCGCATACGCAATTAATCAATGCCAAAGTGGGCATGGGCACCGCCAACTTTTTGAACCAAGTTGCGATGACCGTTGACCAATGTGAGCAAGCGCTCACACACGGTATGGCGATTGCCGAGCAAACCATGGTGCAAGGTTGCAATGTGCTAGCGTTTGGTGAAATGGGGATAGGTAACACATCGAGCGCGAGTTGTATCATGAGCGTGTTGTGCAACTTGCCGATAGAAGCGTGCGTGGGACGCGGCACAGGCTTGGATGATGCAGGCTTAAAACATAAAACTGCTTTATTGAAACAGGCTATCGCCCATCACCAAGTCGATGACAAGGATGTTATTCAAGTGTTACGCACTTTTGGTGGGTTTGAAATCGCTATGATGGCGGGTGCGATGCTCAAGGCCGCCGAGCAAAAAGCAGTGTTGTTGATTGATGGCTTTATCACCACCGCGGCATTGTTAGTCGCACACGCCATGCAACCGAATATTCTGGCCTATTGTGTGTTTTCACATTGCTCGGATGAATCAGGCCACCGCACCATGCTGTCGCATTTATCGGCGCGCCCTTTGTTACAACTAGACTTACGTTTGGGTGAAGGCACAGGCGCGGTATTGGCCTACCCTTTAGTGCAAGCGGCAGTCAATTTCTTAAACGAGATGGCAAGTTTTGAAAGCGCAGGTGTGAGTGAACACATTTAAAGCAACATGCTTAGCTGAGTGGCGAGTCCTGTTATTGGCAGTGGGCTTTTTCACACGCATCCCCGTGCCTAGCCAAGCGCGGTTTCAAGAGAGCGACCTCAACGCCGCCACCAAATACTTTCCTTTGGTGGGCTTGCTGGTGGGTTTGGTCGGCGCAATGGTGTTTATTGTGAGCCAGTTTTTGTTTCCGCAACACATCGCGGTACTACTCAGCATGGCCAGCACATTGTTGCTCACAGGTGCGTTTCATGAGGACGGTTTGGCTGACACCGCCGATGGTTTAGGCGGTGGCTGGGAGCGCGAAAAAATCCTCACCATTATGCAAGATTCACGCTTAGGCACCTATGGTGCAATTGCCTTATTGATGGCCTTGCTCAGCAAATATGCGCTCCTTACCGAGCTAGAGGCAAGCACTGTTCCTCTGGCCTTGGTCACAGGGCATGGTATCAGCCGTCTAGCCGCAGTGTGGATGATGGTGGGCTTGCCTTATGCCAAACCAACAGGCAAAGCCAAGCCACTCTCCACCCAAATTAGTCAGCGTGAGTTAGTGCTTGCTAACGTGATTGGTCTGTTGCCTTGGCTAGTATTTATGGGCTTGTTATGGGTGAATGAACAAAGTTTATATGTGCTATTGGCTTGGTTGAGCTTTACCTTGTTGCCGATGTTATTGGTGTGGGCATGGTGGCGAACCAAATTAGCCAAGTGGATTCAAGGTTACACGGGCGACACACTTGGTGCCACACAGCAATTGACTGAATTGGCTTTTTATTTGGGCGTATTAGGCTGGAGTGTGTATTGAAACTCACCTTGATTAGACACACCAGCTTACAAGTGCCTGCGGGCGTTTGCTACGGCCAATCGGATGTGGATGTGAGTGCCCACTTTATGCAAGAAGTGGCGCAACTCAAAGAGAAACTAGCTCTGCATCAGCAAGCGTCTCGCATTGATGCGGTGTATGCCAGCCCCTTGCAACGCTGTAGCAAACTGGCGCTAGCTTTAGATTTACAGCCGATGCAGCACGATGACCGCTTGAAAGAACTGCACTTTGGGGATTGGGAGATGCAAGCGTGGGACGATCTACCGCGCGAGTATTTTGACGAGTGGGCACAAAACTACGCGCACATGGCGCCACCCAACGGTGAAACCTTTAGCCAACTACAAGCGCGTGGAGTAGACTTTTTAAACCATGCTTTACAAGCGCATCCGCAACAACACGTTGTGGCCGTGACCCATGGGGGCATGATACGCGCGCTGGTTGCCCATGTGCTCAACATGCCCCTCAAAGGCTTATTTAGATTTGAAATTGACTACGCCAGCATCACCCAGCTGGATTTTCATGGCCTGAAATCAGGGGGGGTGCCTAAGATTGTGTTTGTGAACCGTTAAACGACCTTAATCGCTTGTCCTAAACATTCCACCACTTGTCCCGCACGAATTTTGGCGGTTTTACGCAATTCTACTTCACCATCCACAGTGACGATACCCTCAGCCACCATGGCTTTGCCTTGACCACCACTCTCAGCGATGCCCTCTGTTTTGAGTAAATCGCATAGCGCTATGTACTCGCCTTTTAGTTTAAACTCAGTCATTTTTAACCTTTTAATTGAAGTGGTAGCCCCGCCGCCACAAACGTCACTATATCCGCAAGCTTAGCAACAGCTTGATTTAAGCGCCCTTGCTCATCTTGAAACTGGCGGTTGATTTCGCCAAGTGGGACAATGCCCATACCGACTTCATTGCTCACTAAAAACACATGCGCTTGCAAGCTTGGCAAGGCGTTGAGTAGCGCTTGTTTTTCAGCTGGCCAATCCACTTCACTCGGCTTTTCGCAATCTGGACAAATACACTGCGCCAACCACAAGGTTAAACAATCCACAATCAAACAGGTGTCAGGCGCATCGTGTGCGAGCAAAGTTTGGGCAAGATTGAAAGGTGCTTCTATCAAAGTCCAATAAGGGGGACGGCGTGCTTGGTGATGCGCTACACGTTGTGCAAACTCATCGTCATAGACTTGTGCGGTGGCAATATAAGTGACAGGCAATTCAAGGTTAGAGGCCATGCGCTCGGCATAAGCACTCTTGCCACTGCGTGCACCCCCTAAAATTAAATGTGTAGTCAAGTCTCGCTCCAACTGTTTTCCATCAGCATGTCAGAAAGTAGTTTTTCACTGGCCCAACCTTCCTCTACCAACATGGGAGCTTTGTAAAAGCTGTTCACATACCCCAAACATAAAATCGCAATCGGTTTGGCTCCAGCGGGCATATTCAAAAGTTCAGCGAGTTTAACTGGCTCAAACATACTCACCCAGCCCATGCCTATGCCTTCTGCGCGCGCGGCAAGCCAAAGATTTTGAATCGCGCAACTGACAGAGGCCATGTCCATTTCAGGTAAGGTACGACGCCCAAAAATATGCTTTTCTCTATCGTCACACAAAGTGACGACCAACAGTTCGCCACACTCTAAAATGCCTTCTACTTTTAAGCGCATAAACTCTGCCATACGCGCGGTGGTTTCAAACTCACCAATCGCTTGCGCAGTTTTTATTCGCTCTTCATTCACTTGAGCGTGGATTTTTTTGCGCAAATCCGTATCACTGATGCGAATAAATCGCCACGGTTGCATCAAGCCTACACTAGGCGCATGATGTGCGGCATGGAGTAATTTGGTCAGTAGTTCAGGCGCAATCGGCGTCGGCAAAAAGTGGCGCATATCGCGACGCTCAGCGATTACTCTATAAATCGCCTCGCGCTCTTGTTCGGAATAAGCGTGGAATGGAGACATATAAAAAAGCCGCTATCGCTAGCGGCTTCTCTGATTATGATGCGCTGACAGGTTTAAGGACTTGCAACTGACGCAAGCCATAAGCACCAAGCCAAATCACAGCAAAGTACATCATGGCAAAGCCCATCCAGCTAGGCAAGTACTCCCAACCGTGTTGTAGTGATGCCATCAAACCTTGTGCTGGAAAACGGCCAGAAAACAAATAGTAAGTTTGCGTAGAAATCACAAAGGCCACAAAACTCGTCCCTGCTGTCACCAGCGCATAAGGTAATGTTTTGAAGGCATCCGCTTGCTTGCCTAACCAAAAACCACCCAACCACATCGCACCATAACTAGGAATCAAACCCCAATAGCCGTCGGTCAAACAAAAACCTTGTACGGGGTCGAGCGCTGCCGCGCCAAAATCAATCACGCTTGCCAACACAAACAATGCCACAAACCATGCGGCGCGAGTTTTAAGATTAGTGCCCAAGAACAAACCACCCATTAAAAACACCGCCAAACTTGCGTCTGGCAAGGCAAACTGGGTCAGCACATGGCTACCGCGTGTGAGCAACATAAAAAAGGCCAAGGCCGCTGCAATCGCCCACATTTTCTTATCCAACATTTTTTGCATAAAGCTCTCCATAAACTTACTTCGCATCATAACATTTTTTTAAAAATCTGCCCTCATCCCTACGCGCCAAGTGCGTAGAAAATCGATTGGGTAGATACCAGTATCATTGCCCACTTGAATATAATTTTCTTGATCAAATAGATTATTCACAGACGCAAACAGTGTGTATCGCTGGAATTGATAATTGACTGCAAGATTAGTGGTTTGATAAGCATCCTGCTTATTGTTAAAGTTGTTGGCAAAATCATTGAAGGCATAAGCTTTTGAACGCCATGTATGGTTCAAATTTAAACTTGCGTTTGGATAAAACTGCCAATTCACATTTGCAACCACACTGTGCTTAGAGACCCCTGGCAAATCTTTACCATTAAAACGCCCATTACCCTTGTCTTCGTGGTCTATACGGGCACGCGTATAGTTGTAGAGTAAAGATGCACTCCAATCTTCATTTACCTTCCAAACATCTTGTAGCTCTAAACCATATTTGTGTGAAGCATCCAGATTGGTGTTTTCAAATGTCACAGGTACTAAATAAATCTCATTTTTTAAATCTGCATAATAGATTGTTGCTTTGAGCTTATGCGCTGCCGTGCTGGTATTTAATCCCAAATTATGTGTTCTAACTTTAGCTGGTGCAATAATCCCATTAAAGCCACCACTAAAATTGAACAGCCTATCGATGTCTGGCGCTTGATAGGATTGGTTTATGTTCGCGAATACTGAAGTTTGAGCGTCAAATCGGTAGTTCAACCCAATATCCCATGCATCAATGTCTTGTTTTTCTTGTGCACGCGCTGGCAAGCCAAATGGATTTTGCAAAGGTGAAAATCGATAGCGCACTTGCTCGTCACGCGCACCAGCAGAAAAACGCCAGTTGTTCATGGCATACTCAGTTTGTATATAAAAAGCCTGATTATTTTTGGTCGTGACATCTCGACTAGGCCCAAAGCCAAAGTTGCTAAATGATTTACGCTCCCCATCAAAATCTTGATAACCCGCAATCCATGACCACACATCATTTTGGTAACGTAAAGCAATATCATTATTTTTGTAAATCGAATTGGCTGAAGATGGCGTGGCGCTGATAAACTCAGAAAATTTATCCTCATTAAAATGTGTAGCTTTTAGCTGTAGCGCCTCAGTGATGTCAAACTCAAACCCCAACTGCCATTGATTGGTATCAAAAGACTGATTGGTGTAATTGCCTTGTGCGATACGAGGGTTGGCTTTAAATCTTGCCAGTGTAAAAGGGCTGACGTAAAAAACCTCGTTACGGCTACTGTTAGCTTGCGCCAGTAGTCTAAAACTGTTGCTTGGCTTTAGTTTAACTTTCACACTTTGGCTATTACTAGTAAATTGGTCTTGATTACCTCGAGGGTCTTTTTTACTAAATCCATCATGGCTGTCGTGTGCCAGACTCATACTTAAATCAATATATTGCTCACTAAGTCCAGCATTCAAATAATGATTTTTTTGCCCATAATTGCCCCAGCTGGTTGAGGCGGTTAATTTAGATTTTGTTTTTGTATAAATCTGAATTGTGCCTGCTGTCGCACCGTCCCCATACAACACTGAGCCACTGCCTTTGCTAATCTCAATGCGCTCGATATTGCCGACTGAAATCCCTGCTAATAATTGTGGGGTTAAATCAATATTATTTAAACGCTGACCATCAAGCACAATCACCACATTTTGAAAGCCACTTTCACTGCCAAAACCGCGCAAATTAACACTGGGCGTGGCCTTGTTACCGATGTTAGGCACAATATTTAAAGAGGTCTGTTGCGCTAAAAAGTCATATAGCGTACTAGCTCCCGAGGCTTCAATTTGTTTAGCCGTGTGGATTTCCGAGGCATAGGTGGTTTCGGACTCTTTACGCTCAAAGCCATTGGATTTAACGCTCACTTCGTCTAAATCAATCACTTCGGTTGCATAACTGGTATTTGTGAAAGCCAAGGCAATCGCACTGGCAATAATAGATTTTTTCATTGTTGTTCCCTGATATGCACGCGTCCCCGCATGCAGATTCTTAAAAGAGAAATACCTAGGGATAATGAAAAGAGAACGAAACGAGCGCAAAAATGCCACACGCCTTGAACCACCGTCACCCCGCGGTATTTCCATGCATTTTGTTGCAAGGCCGGTCTCCGGGCTTACAAGTCTTGATGTATCGCCTTCCCAAGCTGTTTGCTCAGTGGCATATTGATACATCCTCACTTGCTTACCGTTGCGGGGGCAGCACAGGAATAATAACGTTGAGGGTTATGCACCTGTTTCCCAGTTTCATCTTGTTTCGCGAGTGCGAGGCAAGACACCTAACAACAGACGCCATTGTAATCAATTTTGGCAATTTACTCTAGCTTGATCTTTGTGACATCTTGCACCAAACATACTAATTTACTTTTAAAATAAACGCTTAGCTATTGACTATAATAGATTTTTTAAATTATAGTGACTACATGGAAGCTGACTTAAACAGTTTAGAGGACAAAGTGGTTAAATTAATTAACCTCTGCAATGGCTTGCGCGATGAAAACATACAGTTGCGTCAAGAAGTCACACGTCTTCACCAAGACACGCAAATCCTCAAACAAAATATGTCCTTAGCCAGCTTGCAATTAGAACAGCTGCTACAAACCTTGCCCGAAGAGGAAACCTAAGGCATGGCTTCTCAAGCGATTGATATTGAGATTTTAGGCCGTTCGTTTACCGTTGCGTGTAGCGACGATGAGCGTGAAGGCTTGTTGCAAGCGGTCGCGTATTTGGATGGAAAAATGCGTGACATACGCGATGCTGGTAAGATTGTCGCCATTGAACGCATTGCCATGATGGCAGCGCTCAATATCACCCACGAGTTTTTAAATACACAATCTGGTGGCGTACAAGTCGGCGATTTAAAACGCCGTATTGGTGGAATAGAAGCACAAATCGACGAGGCACTGTCGGTTCAAAATAAATTGCTGTAGTCTAAACTTTGTCTACATCGCGCCGTCATAAAAACATGACGTTGTGATAATGCTAATGGCGTAGAATGAATTAAAGTGTATTAAGGCGTTGCCTGAGTCTAAATTCCTTGAACTAGTCTCTGTTATAGGTTTCGGCTCATCGGGCGCGGTGTGATCGCACTAAGTTGGGTGCTCTTTTAAGAGCCCCTTGGCGTGTGAACCTAAAGTGCTTTAGGCTGTTACCACCTGAACTTTTTTGGTTCAGGATTAGCGGCTCAGGTAACCCCTTAATACACTTTTATATCCCTTGCTAGCGTAAAGCGTGATATTGCAAATCCGCCAAACTCACCACTTCCAAACAACGTTCATGGCAAGCCTCTAAAATCACTGGCGGTGCAAAACCAGCTTCACTCGCCTCCAACCAGCGCGCAGCACACACGCACCAACGGTCGCCTTCTTTCAAACCAGGGAAATCAAACTCGGGCCTGGGTGTACTTAAATCATTGCCTTGCGCGTAAGAAAACGCTAAAAACTCCTCGGTCATTTGCGCACACACGGTGTGATTGCCCATGTCATGCGCATGGGTGTTGCAACACCCATCGCGCAAAAACCCTGTCACAGGGTTGGTACTACAAGCTTGCAACAAAGTGCCTAATACATTTTTTGCCATCATTCTTCCTACTATCATTATGCTTAAAACTATCGCATTCATTGTGAGTTCATTTATCATACCAAAGAAGTCTTAAACACCACCCTAGAAAATTGAATGAGTGCTCAATCATGCCCAGATATTGGTTAATGAAATCCGAACCCGCAGACGTCTCTATTGACGACCTAGCCGCCATGCCGAACCAAACGGTGGATTGGTATGGCGTGCGCAATTACCAAGCGCGTAATTTTATGCGTGACCAAATGCAAATCGGCGATGGCGTATTGTTTTACCACTCCAACTGCGATGCACCTGGCATTGTCGGCATTTGCGAAGTTTGCACGCTCGCATACCCTGACCGATTGCAGTTTGTGGAGGGTCACAAATATTACGACCCCAAAGCCACCCCTGAAACACCAAGATGGTTTAATGTCGATGTCAAACTCGTGCGTAAAACACGTTTGCTGAGCTTAAAAGAAATGCGCGAAACGCCTGAACTTGAGAACCTTCGTATCTTACAAAGAGGCAACCGTTTATCGATTACCCCCGTAGACCCGAGAGATTGGCTTTTTATAGAGGGTCTACTCAAATAAATAAACACCGAGGGATTGGAGTTTTATCGAGGGTCTACTCAAGTAAAGAAGGCTTAATATCCCCCCGAATAATATGGCGCTTTGGTCATGCAAGGCAAAGGTTAGCTCTGCTATAATTTCAGGATATTATTTTATTAACTTATACATTAAATATTTGGGGGTTACATGAGTCAAGACGCATGGACAGATGGCTATGTCACAGACATACCTTACACATATGGCTATTACAACGAGCTCAACCCCTTACGCATTAAACTGGCTTTCCTCAACCAAGGCTTACTCTTTCCTGAGGTTGGCACCGCCTGTGAGCTTGGTTATGGGCAAGGTTTGTCTGTCAACATACATGCCTCTGCCTCAAATACGCATTGGGTTGGGACTGACTTCAACCCTAGCCACGCTAATTTCGCCCAGTCTCTAAGCCAAGCCTCTCAAACAGATGCCCGTCTATACGACGATAGCTTTGAACAGTTTATTCAGCGTACTGATTTGCCCGACTTTGATTTTATTGCACTCCATGGCATTTGGAGCTGGATTAGTGCAGAAAATATTCAACACATTGTTAACTTTATACATCGCAAACTTAAAGTAGGCGGTGTGGTTTACGTCAGCTATAACACGCTGCCAGGTTGGTCGTCTTTTTCACCATTTAGACACTTACTGACCAACTATATAGATAGTCAAAGTGCAGACGGAACTTCCATACAAAATCGCCTTGAATCAGCGCTGGTATTCAGTGACAAACTTTTAGAAACACAGCCAGCGTATGCGCAAAGTAATCCCAACGCCATTAACCGTCTAAATGCCATTAAGGAACAAAGTCGTCATTACTTAGCACATGAATACTTGAACCGCGACTGGAACCCGATGTATTTTTCTGAGGTGAATGAATTACTATCCCCAGCAAAAATTCAATATGCTTGCTCTGCCAACTTTAACGACCACGTTGACATTATCAACGTCACGCAAGAACAAAGAGATTTTCTAAATGAAATCTCTGATATCGCCTTCCGCGAGACAGTCAGAGACTTTATTATTAACCAACAATTTAGACGTGACTATTGGGTAAGAGGCCCTCGCTACATCAACCCACACGAACAAATCGAGCTAATACGTTCACAACAAATTATCCTCACCTCGCCCATAAGCGATGTATCACTTGAGGTTAATACGAATGTAGGCAAGGCTAATTTATCAGAAGATGTATATCGACCATTACTAGAACTACTAGCTGACCATAGCGTTAAAAACATAGGCCAAATTATTGATACCCTCGCCACCAAAAATATCATTGCTAGCCGCACTGTTGAGGCCATCATTATGTTAATCGGCTTGGGTAACATACAACCTGCTCAACTTCCTGAAGTGGTCGTTGCTTCCAAAACGCATACTGATCAATTAAACCATCACCTCTGTAAACAAGCCAGATTCAGTAGCAATGTGCAATATTTATCAAGCCCAGTGACAGGTGGTGGCTATTACGTTTCCAGATTAGAGCAGATTTTCTTATTGTCTATTTCAGCTGGCAAAAAAAATGCCTCCGATTGGGCGAAAGATGCTTGGAAAATACTCGACCAACAAGGACAAAAGCTCACCAAAGACGGCACTAGACTAGAGACCGAAAAAGAAAATATTGCCGAACTGACAGAACAGGCCAAGCTATTTAATAACAATCGCTTACCTATTCTAAAAGCCCTTCAAATCGCTTAATTGACTCACTGTGAGCATTGTTTTTGCCTATGGCATAGGCACGCTTGCCATGCTTTTAGAATGGCGCGCTTATGCCACTACCAAACATCAGCTATTTCTAGGCATTAGCGCATTCTCCGCATGTTTATGGGGCATGATGTATGTTGTCCTAAACGCCTATACCGCTGCCATCACCATCACGCTCACAGCCTTGCGCACATTGTGCGCAATCTATTTCACTAAACCCCAGCATCAACATACTTTATCAGCATTGTTTATTGCATTATTTACTTACATGACTTTTTTAAGTTGGCAAGGGCCCATTTCTCTTCTGCCAGCTTTTGCAGTCATTAACACCACCGTGGCTTTGTTTTATTTAAAAGACCAACAAACAAGAATGTTGCTAATCATTTCAAGCCTAGCGTGGCTGGCTAACGATATATATTGGCAAGCATGGCCTGCATTTATCGCTGAGTTTGTTTCACTCATCATCAACATCAACACCATTCTCAAACTAAAAAATCACAATCCCTAGCCGCCTCGTCATTGCGAGACCGCAGGTGTCTTCCCCAATCGATACTAAGCGCTGAAGCGCTAAGTTGATTGTGAAGGAGTGCTACGACGTGGCAATATCGTTGTAGGGTTGAGTTTTAACCCCACGCGGAGATGATTAAAACACGCACATAGACACAACACACAAATAAAAAAGGGCGGTAAACCGCCCTTTTTTAACTTACCTTTATCAAACCATCAATAAAGTTGTTTAGTTACCGCTACAGTTCACATTCACGCCCGCAGGTGTATTAATACCACCATTGTTAATAACTGCACCGCCGCCAGCACTACCAACGAGTGAATCCGTATCACAGCTTGAACCGCCTGTGCTATCAGTATCTCCTGCTGAAGTAGAGCCCACATTCACAAGATTAGCGCCATTCACAGGCTCTTGTTTTGGTGGCAACAAGCTACCTATACCTACTGACCCAGTTGGTGCAGAGATAATCTCACCAATCGGATCACCACCAAGGTAAATGTAGTTATAGGCAGGTTTACCTTCAGCGGTAGTGGCATAGTTATAGCTACCTGTCACTACTTTAGCTGTGCCAGGGTTAGCGTTGTCGTATGTCGCACTAATCAAGTTATTCAACTCAAGTACATCACCATCTAGACCGCCAGTACCAGTCACCTTAGTCACACCTGAGATTGGCGCAGTCGCATTACCGTCAAATGATTTAGATGCTGTGCCCTCTAGTTTAGCTGTCATGGTTGGCTGGACTTTGTAAATCAAACCATTGCCTGTGCCCAATATGCCACCACCTAAAGAGGTTGCATATTGTACAAAGTCATAGCTACCAGTTAATCCACCTTTGCCAAACGTCACAGGTGTTCTCGCGTAAACTCGGTAGAATCCAGCTGGGTTAGAGGTTGTGATTGAACCAGCACCCGCATCTACATCATTTGCAGAGACCACTCTAACCGCTTCGCCATCACCGTTAGCACTAATCGCTGCTGCCAAGGTAATGTCTTTTGCACCATTTGCACTTGCCGCTGTGCTGGTTGTTGTGTTGTCGTTATTGCTAATCAACACAAGGCCTGTTGCACCGCGTGCCCCAGTGCCTGCGCCATTACCCACATTCGCAGTAATCGCTGCCACTTTGATTTCACCATCGACTAGGCTGTTATTCAAATTATCTGCACCTGCACCATCAAGTTGTGCAGTTCTAATGGTCACTGCGCCGTTAGCACCACCATTGCCATTTGTAGCGGCTGCGCCACCGTTGGCTGTGATTGGTGCAGTTGTAGCAAGCGTGATGTCATTTTCTGACTGAATGGTCACAAATCCACCACTACCACCATTGCCTAAACTTGCATCCTCACCTGAGGTATTAATCGTACCCGCAAGGCTGATGTCATCATAAGCGGTAATCGTGACACCACCGCCAGCACCACCGTTGCTATCAGCATTTGCTTGGCCACCTTGGGCTGTAATGCTACCTTTGGTCGTTGTAAAGGCTTTACCATTTGTCGTAATCGTTACAGCACCACCGTTACTATTTTTGCCACCTGTAGTATCAATCGCGCCATCTATGGTGACATCACCTGCCAACAACTTGGTGAGAGGATCGCCTTTTCCTAAATAACCAACGTTATTATTTGTAACAGTCACTGAACCCGCTAAGCTCTTAGCTGTACCAGCCGCTATCCCAGATGAAGCGGTGATAGGCCCTGTGGTTATATCTCCAGTCACCACACCATTATTCAAGTTCACTGTGTGTGTGACATCTGCTGGTGCTGTGCCTAATGTAATATCAGCAAGCTCTTTGTTCTCAATTTTTACCACGCCACCTTGCCCACCTTTAGAAGCTGCGCTACCTATTGGTGTGCCGTAATTAAACGTGCCGCTACCTTCACCACCGTTGGCATTGATTGAACTGTTTGCTGGGTCTAATGTGATACCAGTCTCACTTTGTATGGTCACCGCACCTGCGTTGCCACCTAAACCATCTTTAGTAGCTGAGCCACCGTTCGCGTTAATGGCTGCGCCTATCTCCACTGCTTTGTATGCTGTAATGGTAACGTTACCCGCTGCGCCAGCATTTGATGCAACTGCGCTGTTACCAGCACCACCGTTAGTGGTAATGGTGCCTGCACCAGTGGATACTTGGGTTTTTATAGCGCCGTAGGTGTTAATGTTGACATCACCACCATTGCTATTTTGACCACCGCTGGTGTCAATTGCACCAGCTATGGTCACATCACCACCCAAAGTGGCTTTGTTACGCTCACTGGTGTTCCGGTTTGAGACCGTCACTGAACCCGCTGTACTTGTGTTAGTGCCTGCTGCATCGCCCGACTTAGCTGAGATGCCCGCTGTTGTGATACTGCCCTCTACTTTTCCATTATTAAGTTGGAAACCCGTTGGAGCATCCAACTCAGCATTTTCAATTAACACCGTACCGCCTTTACCGCCCTTAGTTGCAGGGATTCTACCTACTACATAAACCGCTTTGCCACCGTTAGCGGTAATGTCAGCCAACGTTGGCGTTAAGGTAATGCCTTTTTCTGACCTAATGGTCACATCCCCTGCGTCACCTCCTAGAAATGCGCCCGAAGATACTAACATACCATTTGAACCACTGGTGCTGATGCCGGCATTCAGTTTAATTGCGTCGTGAGCTGTGATAGATACGGCACCACCACTGGCACCAAGGGCTGCAGTCCCTGCCTCGATTGCGCCGCCACTGGTGCTGATAGAGGCCTCACTGGTCGTCGTTACTGTGCCTGTACTGCTAATGGTGACCGCGCCGCCTTTGCCGCCTGTGCCACCAGCCGTGTTAATCGCTTTGTTAATGGTCACTTTGTTATTGGCATCTTTTGCATCTTCCACAGTTAATGCGTTGGCGCTTGAGCGATTCGCATTAGTAATGGTCACCGTACCTGATGTGCTGTGAACTTCTATTTGTACTCTACCATTACCTGATGAGGTGGTGATGGCGGCTGTTGAGACTTCGCCAGTCACTTTACCATCGTTGAGTTTGAATAATGCATTGGGGTCTGTATCAATCTCAGCATTAATAATCTGCACACTACCGCCATCCCCACCTTGTGAGTTGTATTGAGACGGATTTGTAGCATCGCCACCTTTGGCTGTAATGTTGCCGTTGCTTGTGTTAAAAGTGATTCCTTTCTCTCCTAGGATAGTGACTGCACCTGCAGCACCGCCTCTATACCCACCTCCCCCTTTAATTGCGTTTGCATTAGCGCCTGAGCTATCAATGGCGGCATTCACATCAATTACACCATAAGCTTTAATAAACACCGCACCGCCTGCCCCACCGGCTTGATTAGCATCGCTGCCCTCACCGCCTGTTGTGGTGATACTGCCATCGGCAGCAGTCGTTACTTTGCCTGTGCTGTCAATGCTCACAGCGCCACCCGAGCCGCTTTTACCGCCCGTGGTAGTAATGGCTTTAGCAATAGTAATCTGGTTAGTCGCAAGCGCCGCGTCTTCAGCTGACAATACGTTAAGACCTGAGCGGTTGGCGTTAGTAACGGTCACTGTGCCAGAGAGAGTTTGATAGCTAATTTGACCTTGATTGGGATTTACTGAATCACCTGATGATGTGGTGATAGCCCCTGTTTCAACTGCGCCAGTCACTTTATTGCTATTGATATTGGTTTGGCCTGTTGTGCCGTCAATTTCAGCATTGATAATCTGCACTGTGCCCCCTGCTCCGCCTGAGGCGTTAGCATTGCCGTTAGCTTTAGCCGCACCACCTGTAGCTGTGATTGAGCCATTGGTTGCGTTAAATTTAATGCCGTTTTCGCCTTTAATGGTCACCGCACCTGCAGCACCGCCTGATTTAGCTGTCTTTGTTGCTTGCGTATCGCTTGCAGCAGAACCTGAGGTCTTAATGGCTTTGTCTATGGCAATTGCACCATAAGCTGTAATAGCCACTGCACCACCTGCAGCACCTGCTGAGTTATCATTGGCTAAGCCACCGCTGGTGGTGATGGTGCCATCAGTTTGCGTTGTGATTGCGCCTGTGCTTTGAATCGTTACTGCGCCACCAGTACCATTTTTACCGCCTGTAGTTGTAATGGCTTTATTAATAGTGATATTGCCTTGCGGTGTTGTTACTTGATTATTACCGCTTGCAAGGTTTTGGTTATAAATCCACACCGTACCAGATTGACCCGTGCCTTGGTTAACCGCGTTGCCTGATGATGTGGTGATAGCACCAACAGTAATATCACCTGTCACCGTTGAGTTATGACCATTAACATTAGCATTATCTAAAGTCACCTCACCACCATTACCACCGCTGTAGTTAGCTGTTTGATTGCTGTTATTAGTTGGGATAGCGGCATTACCGCCTTTAGCGACAATGCTAGCACTGCCATTCATCGCAATGCCTGTTTCAGCTTCAAGGCGTACATTACCAGCTTTACCACCATTACCTAATGAAGCATTTGCGCCAGAGGTATTGATACTGGTGCTTGTGTCCAAGCTTATATTTCTTGCAGTATTAATTGTGACATTACCACCTACCGCGCCTGCTAAACCATCCACTTGGGCTGTGTCAGTATTTGAAACACCACCTTGGGTGTTTATACTGCCATTTGCAGTCGTGGTAACTAGACCATGCGCACTGATGGTGACACTGCCACCATCACTATTAGCGCCACCTTGGGTGTTAATTAGCCCGTCAATGGTCACTGTTTTGTTGTAGGCTGAGGTATTGTTATCACTGAGTGCCCAACCGTTAATAGTCACGCTACCCGCCGTGCTACGCGCTTTGCCTGCGCCATCACCCGACCTAGCCGTGATAGCTGCAGTGGTAATGCTACCCGCATTATTGGTAAATGTTGGGAAGCCATTCAATGTGTCCAATCGGTTAACTTGTATGACAACCACACCGCCTTTACCACCTGCTGATTCAGTAAAAGGACTGTTAGAAATAACTCCATTACCTGCGCCACCGTTGGCTGTAATCGTGCCTTTATCAGCTTTGAAAGTAATGTTTTTATCGCTCTTGACTGTCACTGCACCAGCGTCGCCGCCTAATCCATTTTTATTAGCCTTGCCACCGCTCGCAGTAATTGCTGCATTAACACCAATGCCTTCATAAGCCGTGATGTTGACGTTACCCGCCTTGCCACCGCTTGAATTAACCGTAGAGTTGCCTGCACCACCACTCGTGGTGATTGAGCCAGCCCCAGCGGACTCTTGCGTTGTAACCGTGCCTAAAGCATATAAATCAACCTGACCACCCACACTGTTTTGTCCACCTGTGGTGTCAATCGCACCACCAATGGTGACATTACCAGCGCGTGTGTATGAATTTAAAAATGTGGTATTTTTGTTGCTAACGGTGACTGAACCAGCCGTGCTTGTTGCACTACCTGTTCCACCAAATCCGCCTACACCAATGTTAGTGCCTACTGCGTCACCTGATTTAGCAGAAATGCCCGCCGTTTTGATATTGCCTAGAACTTCGCCGTCATTGACTTGGAAGCCAGTTGCACCGTCTAATTCAGCATTCAAGATTTGAACTTTACCGCCTGCGCCACCTGCTGCGTTACCTGTACCTGCTGTCGCAGCGCCACCGTCTGCAAAAATGTTACCCACGTCAGTTAATGGTGTTAATGTAATGCCATTTTCACCTTTAATCGTCACATCGCCTGCTTTACCGCCTGCTAATGATGCGCCTGTGGTTGTGCCTGCTTTGCTACCACTGGTGGTAATGGCTGCATTCACTGTAATCACATCGTAAGCCGTGATAGAGACTGCACCACCTGCTGCACCTGCTGACTCAGCATTGGCTGTGCCACCACTTGCGGTGATTGCGCCATCTTTAGTGGTTTTTACTGTGCCTGTGCTTGCAATCGTCACCGCACCGCCGTCACTGTTTTTACCACCAGTAGTAGTGATGGCTTTGTTAATGTTAACCGCACCCGCTGTGCCTGTTAATGCGTTTGCGCTTGTGCGGTTAGCATTGGTGATGCTCACTGAACCCGCCAAGCTTCTCGCTGTCCCAGCGGCATCGCCTGAGCTTGCCGTGATTTTGTCAGTTGAGATTGCGCCTGTCACCACACCATTATTCAAGTTTACTGTGTTTGTGACATCTGGTGATGAACCCAGCGTAATATCAGCAAGCTCTTTGTTCTCAATGCTAATCACGCCACCTTTACCGCCTGCTGACGCAATACCACCACTGTATGTACGCGCACCATTACCACCGTTAGCGGTAATTGTGCCTTTGTCAGTTGTAAAGCTAATGCCAGTTTCACTTTGAATAGTCACTGCACCTGCATTACCACCCAAGCCGTTAGAATTTGGGTCTACGTTAGCATTACCACCATTGGCTGTAATTGCAGCACCTATACTCACCGCTTTGTAAGCGGTGATGTCTACCTTACCCGCATTGCCACCGTGAGCATCTATACTTGTGTTTTTAGCGTCTCCACCACTCGTGGCAATGCTACCAACACCTGCAGCGTCTTGTGTGGTCACAGCACCATAGCTGTTGATTGTTACATTGCCACCGTCGCTGTTTACACCACCTGTGGTGTCAATTGCACCACCAATCGTGACATCACCCAGCAAAGTCGCTTTGTTACGCTCACTGGTGTTACGGTTTGAAACCGTGACTGAACCAGCAGTGCTTTTTGCGCCGTTAGGGCCAAAATTTATAAGCGCCGCATCACCCGATTTAGCAGAGATGCCCGCTGTTGTGATATTGCCTGTGACTACACCGTCATTGAGTTGGAAGCCAGTCGCACCGTCTAATTCAGCATTTTCAATGAGCACTGTACCGCCACTGCCACCAGCCACACCAGCTAAAATACCCCCTGCAGATTTCGCGTTGCCACCGTTGGCAACAATATCGCCTACTGTACCAGCTGGCGTTAAAGTAATGCCTTTTTCGCCTTTAATCGTCACATTACCTGCGTTACCACCTTTTAATGATGAAATTGTAGTAGTGCCTGCCGATCCACCACTGGTAGTGATGACTGAATTCACGGTAATCGCATCGTAAGCTTTAATAGAAACGGCGCCACCATTTGCGCCAGCTGATTTGTCATTCGCTGCGCCACCGCTGGTGGTGATTGTGCTAGTCGCATCTGTTGTTGTAACTTTGCCTGTGCTTTCAATCTTTACATCACCGCCATTGCCGTTTAAACCGCCAGCCGTGCTAATCACTTTGTCTATGGTGACATCACCTCTAGGTGTTGCTTTACCTGTAATTGCGTCAATCAATGCGTTTTCGCCAGAGCGGTTTTCGTTTTTAATGGTGACAGAACCAGAATTTGCAGTGGCTGTGCCTGTAGAATCCCCTGATTTGGTGCCAACATTGGCAAGTTTGACATCGCCTGTTACTTGATAATTATTGTATTCAACTGGTGCTGGATTCGATGATGTAGAGGCTGGGTCAATCTCGGCATTGAGGATTTGCACTGCACCAGCATTACCACCTGCATTATTTGCACCGCTAGTTGTTGCCGCGTTACCGCCTTGCGAGCCAATCACAACATTGTCTAATGCTTCTATGCCTTTTTCGGATTTAATGGTCACTGAGCCACCATTACCACCTGCGCCATTTGTAGCGTTACCGCCTTGTGTGCCTATATTAGTTGTACCACTGGCTTTAAACCCACCGTAGGCGTTAATTAAAATACTGCCCGCATTACCACCCTTGCCGTTTGTAGCATTACCACCTTGTGAGCCAATAATAGTTGCGCCACTGGCGTTAAACTCACCATGGGAGGTAATTGAAATATTGCCGCCATCTGCACCATTAGCATCACCTGACCCACCAACTGAATAGATACTTTTATCTTGAGTGACGGTGACTTTATCTAAACCGAACACTGTGATTGAGCCACCCTTGCCTTTAGCATTACCTGAGGCGTTGATTTCACCTACCGTGACCGTCCCTGTAGCTGCTGTGTTCTCCACTAAAATAGCGGCCTCTGTACCACCAGCACCCGCGCCTGAGGCTACGCCAGTGACAGCAGTGAGGATGCCATTTGTCGTGATATCACCTGCAACAGAGTTTTTTAAGCTAATGTTACCTGCATTACCACCAGCACCATCTGTGGTAGAACCGTTATTACCTGCGGCGGTAATGGACGCTGTGGTGATGCCGTTTTTGCTGGTAATGCTCACACTACCCGCATTACCACCTGCCAAGCCAGTAGATGCAGCATCGGCCTCTGAGCCTGAAGCGCTAATATTGCCCGTTCCAGTGTAGCCACCATTTGCAATAATCGTAATTGCGCCGCCGTTTTTACCTGCGCCTGCAGCTGCCGCAGTACCACCCGTTGCAACGAGAAGCGCAGAACCAAGATTAGTAGCACCTGTAGTGGTGATATTGATGTAACCTGAGTCTGCACCAGTCAAACCTTTAGCAGAAATATTGCCTGTGGTGTGTGAAATTGTAGCGGCTGTGATATCGATAGCACGTGAGGTTATACTTGCACCTATGGCTAAATTGCCAGTGCCCGAGTTATCTGCATCTGCCGTGAGCGTGATGCCACCAGTGCCTGTGGTGTTGAGTGTCCCTTTTAAATTAATGTCATTGTAGGCACTTAGCTTGATATTGCCAGTCCCACTCGTTTGTATATTAGCATTGACATTAATATCATTTTTCGCCTCTAAACGAATGGTGTTGTTTGCAGCCATGCTGATGCCATTGCTAACTGTGATGTTATTGTTCGCTTGGAAAAACGCCTCAGAAAATCCAGTAATTTTTGAGATTTGTATTTTTGTATCAGGTGTAGCACTCGTTGAACCATCAAAAGCAATATCAGCGAAACCAACGCCTGAAGCATTATCTGTAGGTACAGTGGTGCCAGCAGCGGCGCTTTGTAAAATAATATTCCAAGGGTCTAGTAAGAACTGCCCCCCTACACCATTGATAGCGGATAAATCAACTGTGCCTAAAAAGTCTACGTTTAACTTGCCGGATACTTCCACAAAACCACCGTTACCAGCGACTGCGCCACCCTTGGCAGAAATATTGCCGTAAAAGCGCGCGATGTCATTTGCCCAAACGATGGCTTTACCACCGTTGCCTTGTTGTGTGGCGTCTACTTTGATGCTGGCGTTGCCATCTACATAAGTGGTGCGAGCGTTATAAACATCGGCATTTTTGCCTTGTAAATCACCCCCAACCAACACCGTACCACCACCCGCTTGACCTGAAGCGTCTAAGTTAGCACCTGAAAATAACGCAACTTGCTCACCCGTTACTGAGATGTTACCGCCTTGGGTGCCTGCAGCTAAGCCTTGGGCGCTTAATGTGCCAGATACACTGACACGCGCGTTGTCGCCACCTTCTAAACGAATGACACCATTACGTTCAACCAAGCTGTTGGCTTCAATAATGCCAGATACATTAATGGCACTGGCACGTGCATTAGTAGCCAATTGTACTGCGCCACCTGTGGCGCTGATGTTGCCACTGTTGTTAATCACAGCATTGAGTGCATCACCACTGAGTTTGGTTTTAACCAAGCCATTGCCATAAAAGTCTAAAACAGCTTCTTGACCAGCGGCGAGTGACACACTGCCGTTGGTAGCTGTGATGGTGCCTGCGTTGTTGACTGTGTTACCTAAAAACACCACAAAGCCTTCGTTGCCAGCTTGAATGGTGCCGTAGTTGCTAACACTCGCTGTGCTGTTGCCACCATTAAATACATAACGACCATTCAAAAAGTCGGCATTGCTCATGTTGAGCGTTGAAGCTACTAAGCCACCCACATTCACTTGGGCGCCTTGACCAAACAACACACCGTTTGGGTTGATGAGGAACAATTGGCCTGTGGCATTGAGTTGACCGTAGATTTGTGAGGCGTCGTTACCCAACACACGGTAAAGAGCGCTACCTGCGTTTGGCTGGAATAAATTAACCGCCGCGCTACTGCCGATGTTGAATGTTTGCCAGTTAACCACGGCATTTTGCGTGGTTTGGTTGATGTTCATTACATTGCCATTGACGCTGATGGTACTGTTGCCGTAAACGCTTTGTGCGCCTGTTGGCAATGCGTTGGCATCCAACGCATAAGCTTGTTGGTTAAACATTTGCAATGCGCAAGTAACCACCAATGCTAATTTGGCACTGGTTTTAAAATCCACCTTGAGGGTAGCGTCTTGCACAGCATCTTGCGCAAGTACGTCTGCTTTCACTGCACTAGATGACTTGCCTTGGCTGGTTGCGATTTCTGCAACAGCGACCCATGCGCTGTGTACCTTGCTCCAAACTAGACGATAAACGTGATTTAAAGATGCTGCTTTCATAACAAACTCTCCTCTTGACGCGTTTGTCACGCGTCTAATTTTTCAATATCTGCGCTCGTTGGCAATCACACAACGAGTGACTATATATACTTAAAGTTAAACCTAAACTGGTGGATTAAAATCTTTTGATTAGCTGACCCCAGAAACGACTTTCTGTCTCTTGGTTGCTACCTTCCAACTTTCTTTTTTGCTCGGTAAGTACTAAGCCAAAATTCCAGTTGTTTTCCATGGCGAGGTCCACGCCTACTCCTAAGAGCTGCGATCTGACTTGATTGTTATTGGTGAGTTCGTTCTCATTGATTTCGCCTTTACCAAAATCGTAAAAGGCATAAGGGCTGAGTGTTTGTGCCCATTTTCTTGCTGCTTCATTTTGCACGGCCCAAGTGTTTCTGAGTTCAGTGCCTAGCATCCAGCCTGTGTCTGCTTGTGATGGCAACTCCGCATATTGGCGCCAACGATTAATGGCACCAAGGGCAAATTTTTCTACGTTATCTAAGTTTTGGTTGGCTTTTTGATAATCTGCATTGATTGTCCAAACCGTGGTGGGCGTTAAGTATTGCACACGCGTTGTGCTTAAGTTCCACTTAGTAAAACGACCATCGGTTCTCACTGTATTTGAATCGACTATTTTTTGCGCTGCATCTTTGATATCCACCTCACCAGAAGTGAGGTTTAAACCTGCTTGATAAAGTGTGGTGCCAGAAGCATTAATCCAATCCCCTTGCAAACCAACATCAATATTCGCAATATCGCGACGGTTGTTGACTGCAAAGCTTGCCACGTCATCGTCAATCACTTTGTATTGACCGCCTACGCGCACATTAAGGCCTTTACGTGTATCTCTGATCAAGGCGTGGTCTAAACCCACATTGATATAGTGCGCATCACCCTCAGCCCCTAATGACTGAAATTGCTTGCCTAAGCGATATTCAACAAAGTTGTAGCCTAAATTGAGTAATGTGGCAGCGCTATTGATAGGAGTGACGTAGTTAAGGCCTGCTGATTTTTGCCCGCCATTTGTGGACAATCTACCATTAATACTGAGCTGATCGCCCACGCCCACTAAGTTGTTAATCGCCACACCACCTTGCACCATCTCACGACCTGTAAATGGGTTGCCATAGGTATTTACCCCTAAAAAGCCTAACAAGCGTTTTTCTGGGCTTAGGTCTACATTGACATTACTACTGCCAATCTCAGCGCCTGGGCTGATGTTGGTGGTGGCGTTTAGACCTGGCAAGCCATTGACTAAAATAACGTTTCGAATAATATTTTGCTCGCTAATAACTGCGCCTGACTGAATGCCACGATTAAGCATGCCGTCGATAAACCCTTTTTTCAGCGCTTCAGCCCCTGTTGAATTCAAAGCACCCAATTTACCTTCAAGCACTGCAATTTTGACATTGCCATTATTAATATCTTGTGCTGGCAAGTACACTTGCGAAAGCAAGTAACCCTTGTTGCGATAGTGACTTCTAACCGCTGCCACCACTTCATTTAACCCGCTCATATCAAGCTCTTGGTTAAGATAAGCAGCAACCACGCTTTGCAAATCATCGGTTGAAATTTCTGTGTTACCAGAAAACTCAACGCTTTTTACCACCACCTTAAGGTTTTTATCTGCCTTGAGAACACTGTCTTTTTGGTCTGGCAAAACATCCGTCTTTGGCAAAGCCTTAGGCAAAGTTGATGGCGCCTCTGGGCGTGGGATGTTAGGCTGAATATCTGGCGCCGCATGGGCTAAAGATATTTGTCCTAAAACCAAAATGACACTTTGTGCGATTATTTTTTGAGCAAGACGTGGTGTGTTCTTCATATGATATTTTCTAGATATTGTAGTAATGTTACTAAGGGAAACCTCTCCCGATTTTGACATATACTGAGCAATTCTCTCAAGCATTTTTCTAAACTTTTTCTAAAAAGAAGCGTATTAAATTTTGTTTACGTAATCGCTAGAATTTTCTCGTTAGGTCTTAAAGCGCAAATTCGCATCAAACTGATATAGAAAATCTTCGCACGATTTTATTAGCTTTACGTTTAAACTCAATAGCCTATTCGGGCTATCTAAGAACAAGCATTAAGACCACTAAATTAAGCTGTGATAAACGCAGATATATGTTGTATGTGTACAACAGTACTCAGACTTCTCAAACACCTACCTTGTAGCTATTAGTTACAAATTTATTAAAATGCTGCACTTAAATCGCACCTTTAACCATCCAACTTAGCTCTATTAAATAAAGCGCTGCTCGCACCAACTTGGTGCAATTAAACGAAATAAAGCTTCAAACTAGCCTTGCTTTTGCCATGATTTGCTAGCTTTTTCATTTAACCTATCGCTAAATCTGCCGTAAACAAGCATATATGGACCAAAAAATAGCTGTTTTTGACTAATCATTTGGTATTTTTTAGTAAATGGAACGCTAATTGCTTTTAGCTAATTAAGTGTTGGCGGGTTTAATTTATTTAGTTAAATCGTATTTATACATATTTTTTATTTGATTTTTTTAAGATTTTTGCGAGGTTTAACCATCATTATGCGGTAGATAGGAGTGAATCATGACGAGACTGTTTAGTAGTCAATGGGTGAGTGGTCTATTGGTTTGGTGTTTAAGTGGGCTTTGCTGGGGTGAGGTATCTCCCGAGTTAGTCCAGAGTTTGAATCCTAAAGTGTTGCGGATTCAGGTTTCACTTTCTAACGGTAGTTATGGCTTGGGTTCTGGCGTAGTGGTGGCTGAGAATCAGGTTGTGACAAATTGTCATGTCGTTGCCAATGCGACTAGCATTAACGTCGTCAGCGCTGGTGCTTCTTTTAATGTGACGGGCATCAAGCCCGATTGGCAGCATGATGTATGTGTACTTCAAACCGAAGGTTTACCTTTGTCCCCCGTGGCGATTAAAGCCAGTCGCTCGCTCAATTACGAACAAACTGTGTTTAATATTGGTTACCCCAGCTTTTTGCCCATGCCCGTCAGCAGTCAAGGCGTGGTGAAAGGTTTGTTTACCATGGATGACAGCGTCGTGGTACGGGCAACCAGTAGGTTTAAATTAGGTGCCAGTGGCGGCGGTCTATTTGATGAGCAAGGCAACTTGGTCGGTATCATCACTTTAAAAAGCCCAGGTCATCATGCCTATTACTACTACATGTCTACCGAATGGGTGCAAGCCTTATTAGCACAACCTGCCATCGCCGTGGTGAGTAAAAGTGCGTTGCCATTTTGGGCCAAGTCTGCAGACCTATGGCCAAACTTTATGAAAGTCGTGCATCCTTATTTAACCGAAGATTGGCCTGGTTTATACGCCGTTGCAAAAGCTTGGGTAACACAAGAACCTAACAATAATGAAGCTTGGTTTTATTTGGCGGCGGCTGAATATGGCAACCAAGACTGGGTGAATGCTGAGAAACATTTGTATCGTGTGATTGCCAGCAACAAAGACCACAGCCAAGCGTTTTTTATGTTGGGTATGTTGTCTGAAAACACGGGCAAACATCATGAAGCCATTGCCAGCATGAACAAACTAGAAAAACTGGATGCGACTGCTGCAGGTGACCTTGCGGGCTATCTTAAAGTCGCGCTTAAAGTGAATAACTAATTGAAATAAAGCGTGAGTAGCGATTACTCACGCTGACTGCCAACAAATAAATCTAAACGACTTCTAAATCATCGTCCAAAGGCTCTAACGCCTCGTTAGTATCTTCTGCATCCCAATCTGCGTAGCCTTGTGCAAGGTACATCATTTGTTGCATGTAATGCACATTGGCTGGAATTAACTCTGGGGCTAAGGTCATTTCTTCACTCATGGTGCGCTCCTTCATTCATACTTAATCTTAAGTGTTTAATATAACGTCCTGATATGAAAGGATTATGACAAGGATTACATTTTTAGCATGGGCAGATAAAAAACACTTTCCCCATCCAGTTCTAAAGCCCAATTCAGATTGAAAATAAAAATGGTTCCAGTAAGATTTTTTCTTGGAACCTTTTTCTTACAGGTTAGCTCTTAAAGAAGGCTATGAAACAAGCTTTAATTAAAACTATGAAAATCATACGCTTAGCGATATAATTCCATTTTTCTGAGGAACGTTGCGAGAGTTTTCCCAAACTCCTAGGCTCAGAGAGGCAGTACAACGGCGTTCACTTTTAACCTGTGCGAGCACGGAATAAAGGTGGGCAGTCGCTTCATCTTGTTCTCATTATTTTGTAATGGCGAACATTCCATGCTCAGTTTTCATCTATTAAAGGAACATTATGAACACTGTAGCTGACATCAAAGACTACGTCATTGCTGACATAAATTTGGCCGCGTTTGGCCCGCAAAGAGATTGCCATTGCTGAAACCGAAATGCCTGGTTTGATGGCGATTCGTGAAGAGTTTGCGAAAGCGCAACCGCTTAAGGGCGCACGCATTACTGGCTCACTTCACATGACCATTCAAACCGCGGTGTTGATTGAAACATTGAAAGACCTTGGCGCGGAAGTGCGTTGGGCTTCATGCAATATTTTCTCTACCCAAGACCACGCTGCTGCTGCGATTGCTGCTTCTGGCACGCCTGTGTTTGCCGTTAAAGGGCGAGACTTTAGAAGAGTATTGGGATTACACACACCCGTATTTTTGAAAATGGGCTGACGGTGGTTATTCCAACATGATTTTGGATGACGGTGGCGATGCGACATTGTTATTGCATTTGGGCACCCGTGCAGAAAAAGATTTATCTGTGGTGGCTAATCCGACTTCAGAAGAAGAAATCTGCTTATTCAACTCGATTAAAGAAAAACTCAAAACTGACCCAACTTGGTACTCTACACGTTTGAGCAAAGTCAAAGGCGTGACAGAAGAAACCACGACTGGCGTACATCGTTTATATCAAATGCACAAAGAAGGGCAAATTGGCTTTCCCAGCGATTAACGTGAACGGACTCTGTGACTAAATCAAAATTCGACAACCTTTATGGTTGCCGTGAGTCATTGGTCGATGCGATTAAACGCGCGACTGACGTGATGATTGCAGGCAAAATTGCCGTGGTTGCAGGTTACGGTGACGTGGGTAAGGGTTCTGCACAAGCGTTGCGTGCCTTGTCTGCCCAAGTGTGGGTAACTGAGATTGACCCAATTTGCGCATTGCAAGCCGCCATGGAAGGCTACCGCGTGGTCACTATGGATTATGCGGCTGAACATGCTGACATTTTTGTGACCGCTACGGGTAACTACCACGTGATTACCCATGACCACATGGCAAAAATGAAAGACCAAGCCATTGTGTGCAACATCGGCCACTTTGACAACGAAATCGACGTAGCCAGCTTGGAAAAATACGAGTGGGACGAAATCAAACCACAAGTGGATCACGTGATTTTCCCAAATGGTAAAAAAATTATCTTGCTGGCAAAAGGCCGTTTGGTGAACTTGGGTTGTGGTACAGGCCACCCAAGCTATGTGATGAGCTCTAGCTTTGCTAACCAAACCATTGCGCAAATTGAGCTTTACACACGTACAGCAGACTATCCTGTCGGCGTATATACCTTGCCTAAACACTTGGACGAAAAAGTAGCCGTGTTGCAATTGAAGAAACTCAATGCACAACTAACACGTTTGTCTGAAACACAAAGCAGCCTACATTGGGGTATCCCAAGATGGCCCTTTCAAACCTGAGCATTATCGCTACTAATTGGTAAAATAAAAGCAAGGGGCAATATAGCCTCTTGCTATTTTAATAAGCCGATTATTCAGAGATACATTAAAAAAAACAGGCTACAAGGGAGTGATGATGGAATACAGTTTTGAGTTTTTTCCACCCAAAACCGCTGAAGGCATGGACAATTTGCGTGCCGTGCGCAAACAGTTAGCACCACTGAATCCAGAGTTTTTCTCTGTGACGTTTGGCGCAGGTGGCTCAACGCGCGACCGCACTATGGAATGTGTGCTTGAAATTCAAGGCGAAGGCAACCAAGCTGCACCACACATTTCTTGCATCTCATCCAGCAAACAAGAAATTCGCGATTTACTCCAAGCTTACCAAGCCAAAGGCATCAAACGTTTAGTTACTTTACGTGGCGACGTACCCTCGGGCGAAGTGAGTGCGGGCGATTTTAAATATGCCAATGAGTTGGTGCAATTTATTCGCCAAGAAACAGGCGATTGGTTTCACTTGGAAGTGGCCGCTTATCCTGAATTTCACCCTGAATCTGGCAGCGCCAGCAAGGATATGGAAAACTTTAAGCGCAAAATGGATGCAGGCGCAGACTCTGCCATTACGCAGTATTTTTACAATGTGGATGCTTATTTCCGCTTTGTTGAATCTGCGCAACAAGCAGGCGTTAGCGCACCGATTATTCCAGGGATTATGCCCATTTATAACTATACGCAGTTAGCACGTTTTTCGAGTGTATGTGGCGCAGAAATTCCACGCTGGCTGAAAATGCGTTTGGAAGCTTATGTTGATGATTTGGCCTCATTGCGGGCATTTGGTGTAGATGTCGTGAGTGATATTGCGCAACGCTTGGCGGATGCAGGTGTGCATAAAATGCATTTTTATACACTGAACCAAGCGGAGACTATCAAAAAGATTATTGGCAATATCAACAGTTAAAGCGAACTACCATGCAGTAAAAATAAAAAAGCGCGATCTTAATTTCGCGCTTTTTTATTTGTTGTTGTCTATGTGGCTTATTGCAGAGAAATGCCTTTAGGATTAAACACCGCATCTTCCACAAATAAATAATCTTTTTTACGTTTATCGTCCCACAAAGCCATCATGGTAATCCAACGTAAGTCCTCGATAGACAAGCTGGCTTGGGGCAAGGCCATGGCGCGGTCTAAAATCAAATCACGCTCATGCGGACGGATGACTTCTGAGCGCTCCAAAAAGCTCAAAAAGCTCAAGCAATCATCATCAATTTTGCTACGCTCAAACTCGCTGTATATACGAATCGCTTTAGGATCGGTTTGGTAAGGCTTGGATGGCTCATGCACCAAGCGACGTAAATCTTTGACCCAGTCGAAGGCACCCATAATGTCTTGGTGATTAAAACCCGCTTGCGAAAGCTCATAGGCAATCACGGCCTCATCTGTTTCACGCAGGTCATCATTGGCATGTTGCTCCCAATAATGTTGATACATAAAAATCAACACTTCTAACACATTCTTCTCCTCAGTACAGGCGCGCTCTATATGAACATTTTGATATGGCGCTTTATTTGCAACACCTTAAATTAAACGTTGATAATCACCATGACTTAATTGTGTCACGATACCGTCCAATTCCAGTAACGTAAGCATGGTCGAAACTTCACTTGCCGTCAAGCCTGTACGCACAATTAACACATCCATTTGCACAGGGTCAAAACCCATGGAAACCAATACAGTACTTGCTTCTGTCGGGTATTTAGCCATTTCGGGTAATAGCCCATTTGGGCTAACGGTTTCGGGACGTAATCTCGGCAAAATAGCCTGCATTTCAGACAAGATATCTTCAGTTGATTCCACCAGTTTGGCGCCTTGTTTAATTAAGGCATGACAGCCCTTCGCCACGGGGGAGTGAATCGAGCCAGGAATCGCAAACACTTCGCGCCCTTGCTCGGCTGCCAGCTTGGCCGTGATGAGTGAGCCACTGTCAATATTCGCTTCGACCACCAAACAGCCGTGACTGAGTCCACTGATAATGCGATTTCTTCTGGGGAAGTTGTAAGAAATAGAAGGCGTGCCTAGGGGGTATTCTGAGAGTAATAAGCCGTGCTGAGCAATTAAATGTGCGAGCGATTTATGTTTGGCGGGGTAAACAATATCTAAGCCTGTACCGACGACTGCAATGGTAGCGCCATTGGCTTTGAGCGCACCGCGATGCGCCGCACCATCAATGCCTAGCGCCAGCCCACTCACCACGACAAACCCTGCTCTGGCTAAACTTTCGGCAAAGTCTTCAGCATTTTTCTCGCCTTGTGGTGTGGCATGACGACTCCCCACAATCGCCATACCAGGGCGTCCTAGCTGTTGCAAATTGCCTTTGGCGTAAAGCACAGGCGGTGGCTGGTCGATTTCTAATAAACGTTTGGGATAAATCGGGTCGGCCAGGGTAATAAGATGATTGCCTTCTTGCGCCAACCATGCCAAAGTTTTTTCGATGTGCGGGTCATTTAAAGCATTGGCTATCCCATCTAGCACCTCTTGACTGACGAGGTCTCGCAATGCAGTCGGACTGGCATCCAGCACCGCTTCTGGCGTTGAAAAACGCAATAGTAACTGGCAGAAAGTGGCACTGCCCAAGCCTTTGACTAAACTGAGCGCAATCCAAGGAATCAGCGCTTGCTGGTCTGTTTGCATTGAGGCCATTTCAGTTAAAGCTTGCCTTTAAGCCCAAGGAGTTTATTTAAGGTGTTGGCGTAGTGAGTTGGTCTAACACGTATACTGGGCCGTTAGACTCCATAATCAAGCCGTATGACAAACGCTCAAAGGTCTTAAACACCATTAACAAGCCTGCGCGTTCATTAGGCAATTTGATTTTAATCTCTTTTTTAGACTCTGCCTCTGGGTCGTCAATCTCTTGACCACTGCGTTGTATCGCCAGCACATGCCCCTGCGCTAAACCATCTTTTGCGCCTTTGTTAATCAGCACCACACTGCCTACACCCGTCTCTTCAAGACCGCTACTGATTTTTACAATTTGCGCATCCACTTTACTTTCTGGCGCACGCGGCACATAGGCCTGCTGAACATCATCAGGGCTAGGCAACAGTCTATCTTTCACAAATATCTCTTCGACTGCCTTGGTAATGACTGCCACGGCGGGATTGCCATTCTGTAAAATTTTCGCCTCGCCTAAATATTTAGACTCATAACCAAGCACCACTTTGGTTTGCGGGTCTTTGATTTCTTCCCCTGTACGGTAAATACTCCAAAATGGTTTCATCTCGCCTGCGGGCATATCTTGCACATAAATGCGCGTGCCAGGGCTCAGTACATAACGTTGGTCTTGTCCTGCCACAATGCGCGGTGCTTTTTTAATATCGTTGGCTTCCATGACCTGCGGTTTGGTCAGAAATGGGGTAATGATATTGGGTTGTATGGTACTAATCGCATCTTCGCTCAAAGGCGTGACAATAATACCCGGCTCTAAATTAACGGTATTGGCAGGGACTTGTTGCATGAGTAATTTTAGCTTGGGCTGACCACCCACCATGTCCAACACCACCACATCTCCTGGGTAGATGCGGTGGGGATTTTTAATCTCGGCTTTGTTCATGCCCCACAAGCTTGGCCACTGCCATGGATTTTTAAGAAACTTACCTGCAATACGCCAAAGTGTATCGCCCTTGACCACGACATAGCGCTCAGGATACTGGGTCTGTAACGGAATATTTTCCGCATTGACGGCCAAGCACGCACAACTTAAGCTTAACAGCGTTATAATTTGAACAATTTTTTTCATTAGAGTGTCTCTTCACGGCAATAATGGTGATTGGCAACGCTATCTCGCGACGCAATAATATGTTTTTTAATGTCAGTGCGCGATGTCAAAATCTTACCAAGATGCATTAAATTCTGCATGTAATTGATTATTAAATCAAGGTTTTTTGGATTTTATGCTAAATAGATACTAGATTGTTGATGGAACCCAACAAACGGAATAATTATGGCTCTACTACCCATTCTCCACTACCCAGACCCCAAGCTACATACTGTTGCGAAACCTGTCACCGTATTTGATGCAGGCTTGCATCAACTGATAGCCGACATGGCAGAAACCATGTACGAGGCACCAGGGATAGGCTTGGCCGCGACGCAAGTGGACCGCCACATTCAATTAATCGTGATTGATTTAAGCAAAGAAAAAAATGATTTATTGGTGCTCATCAATCCCAAAATCATTAGCCAAGCTGGTGAGCAGGATTATGAAGAAGGTTGTTTGTCTGTGCCAGGCATCTATGAAACTGTCACCCGTGCAGAAATGATTACCGTATCCGCACAAGACAAAGACGGAAAGACTTTTCAGATGAATGCGGATGGTTTATTGAGCATTTGTATTCAACACGAAATGGACCATTTAAAAGGCAAAGTGTTTGTGGAGTATTTATCGCCACTCAAGCGCAACCGCATTAAACAAAAAATGGTTAAACACAAGCGCGAAATTGAGCGCAACGCATACTGAGTGAGAAGCGAATGAAGATTATTTATGCAGGCACCCCAGAGTTTGCTGTGCCTGCCTTGCAAGCATTAATAGACGCGGGTCACCACATCGCGATGGTGATGACACAACCTGACCGCCCTGCTGGGCGTGGCATGCAACTCAAAGCCAGCCCAGTTAAGCAATTAGGCTTGCAATATGGTTTAAAGGTGTTTCAGCCAGAAAGTCTTAAGCCGACTGAAGTGCAAGCAAGCATCGAAGCGGTGGAGGCCGATGTGATGATTGTCGCTGCTTATGGCTTGATTATCCCGACTGCTGTGTTAAACATGCCGAAATATGGTTGCTACAATATCCATGCCTCTTTATTACCGCGTTGGCGTGGCGCGGCACCTATCCACCGTGCGATTTTGGCAGGGGACGCGGAAACTGGCGTGACGATTATGGAGGTGGTGCCTGCGCTGGATGCAGGGGCGATGGTGAGCACTTACACCACGCCGATTACCGAAGCCGACACCACGCAAAGCTTGCATGACAAGCTCAGTGCCGCAGGCGCAACATTGATGGTGGATGCCATGCGCCAACTTGAACAATCGGGGACGCTCAACGCGACCCCACAAGATGAAGCCCTAGTCACTTATGCGCACAAGTTAGACAAATCAGAATGTGCGCTCGATTGGCAACAATCGGCAAAAACACTGTCGCAACAAGTGCGTGCATTTAATCCATTCCCTGTCGCGACTGCGCAGTTTAAAGGGCAAACTTGCCGCATTTGGTTTGCGCAAGTGAGCCAGACTAACTTAGGCAAGCAGCAAGTGGCTGGAAAAGTCATCGAAACGCAACCCCATTTAATGGTCGCTTGCGGTGATGGAGCACTCATGATTGAAGAGCTACAAATGCCAGGTGGCAAACGGCAAACAGCGGCTGAGTTTGTGCGCGGGCAGCACCTGCAGGTTGGTGACATTTTTTCATAATCATGGGTAGTGCATGCACATTGACGGTTGAAAAACACCACTCCGTCACCATATAGTTTTGTATCAGCATTTAGGAGAGTACCCATGTTTGGTAATTGGACAAAAACCTTTGTATTAATGGCCGCTATCACCGCTTTGTTTGTGGCGGTGGGCGGTGCCTTAGGCGGTCAAGGTGGCATGATGATGGCCTTGCTGTTAGCGGGCGGGATGAATTTTTATGCCTATTGGTTCAGTGCCGATGCGGTGCTGAAAATGTATGGCGCAGTGGAAATCAACGCTGACAACAACTACGGCAATGGTCAATTTAAAAGCTACTACACTATGGTCAAAGACTTGGCAGAACGTGCCCAATTGCCTATGCCACGCGTGTTTGTTATCAATGAAAGCCAACCCAACGCGTTTGCCACAGGTCGCAACCCAGAAAATGCAGCCGTGGCAGCCACCACAGGCATTATGCAGATTTTGGATGCGCGTGAATTGCGTGGCGTGATGGCGCATGAACTTGCCCATGTTAAAAATCGCGATACCTTAATCTCAACCATTTCTGCCACTGTGGCGGGTGCAATTTCTTCCATTGCGCAATTTGGCATGATGTTTGGCGGGCACCGCGAAGGTGAAGACCGTCCCAACCCAATGATAAGCATTTTGGTGATGTTTTTAGCGCCGTTGGCTGCCTCATTGATACAAATGGCGATTTCACGCTCGCGTGAATACGAAGCGGATCGCATGGGCGCAGACATCAGCCAAGACCCGAAAGCATTAGCTGCCGCGCTGGAAAAAATCCATAACTATGCGCACCAAATACCCAATATGACGGCGGAACAACATCCTGAGACAGGGCAAATGATGATTATCAACCCTTTGTCTGGCGGTGATTTAAAGGGCTTGTTTAGTACCCATCCGCAAACAGAAGAGCGGATTAGACGATTAATGGCGCTGACGCATTTGTACTAAACTTACACTATCAAATTCAGAACTTACACTATCAAATTTAGAACTTACGCTATCAAATTTAGAGCGATTAAACTTAGTCTACTTTACACTGACAGCGAACCCACCAATGACTAATTGGTGGGTTTTTTATTTGCTGTAGAATACGCAGATTAGGTATCGTCACGTATTTAGATTGAAGGTTGTATTTTGCAAATTGCACAATGGATAGCCGCCCATGCGGTGGCTGAAGTCATCAAAGGTCATAACCTCACACAAAGCTTACCCAAAGCCATGCATGTGTGCCGCGATGCCAACCCGCAACAAAAGGGCGCCGCACAGGACTATAGCTACAATGCGCTCCGCTTTTATGCCGAA
Organism: uncultured Methylophilus sp.; assembly: GCA_965249075.1. Lineage (GTDB taxonomy): Bacteria > Pseudomonadota > Gammaproteobacteria > Burkholderiales > Methylophilaceae > Methylophilus. The sequence goes on along the minus strand of CBDFLF010000004.1, from coordinate 1,031,816 downwards.
GCGCGCTTTTACTTAGAGGCACTCGCCACCAAACCCGTGAGCGACCCAACCTTGCAAGCCTTGCTGATTGTCGCTTTAGCGCAACTCAGCCATACGCAAGAAGATGATTTTACCGTGGTCAATCAAGCCGTCTCTGCGGCGGGCATGAGCAAAAAAAGTTGGGGCAAGGGTTTGGTCAATGCCATTTTGCGCAACTTTTTAAGACAAAAAATCGCCTTACAAACACAAGTGCAACAAAGCCATGAAGCGTTCTGGAATTACCCCGCATGGTGGATTAATGAAATAAAAAGCCAATATCCTGACGACTGGCAAGCCATATTAAGCACTGGCAACCAGCATCCACCGATGACTTTGCGCGTTAACTTGCGCAAAACCACAGTGGCGGACTATATGCAACAACTGGAAGACGCAGGCATTACAGCCACACATTTAGGGGGCGAAGCGGTGCAACTGAACCAAGCCATGCCTGTGACGCAATTGCCAGGCTTTACGCAAGGATTAGTGAGCGTGCAAGATGCTGGCGCCCAATGGGCAGCGCATTTGCTCGATGTGGCTGATGGCATGCGCGTCTTGGATGCTTGCAGTGCGCCTGGCGGTAAAACCTGCCATGTGCTTGAACATGCCAACGTCGAGATGACGGCGATAGACAGCGATGCCGAACGTTTGCAACGCGTACAAAGCAATATCAACAGACTCGGTGTTCAAGCACGATTACTACAAGGCGATGCCAGCCAGGCCGATTGGTATGATGGCCAGCCTTATGACCGCATCTTGGCAGATGTACCTTGCAGTGCGTCTGGCATTGTCAGACGTCATGTAGACCTCAAATGGTTGCGCAGACCGAGTGACTTGGCAAAATTTAGCGCACAGCAGTTTGAAATTCTCACAAACTTGTGGAAAATGCTGGCAAAAGACGGTAAATTGCTTTATGTCACGTGCTCCATTTTTGCAGAAGAAAATGAGCAGCAAATTGAGCGCTTTTTAAGTCTGCAACCTGAGGCAAAAAGGTTGAGTTTAGACTTCAGCCAGGTTAACTTACCCGCGCATCAACGGGCAGGACAGTTAACTCCTTGTAACCAACACGACGGATTGTTTTATGCTTTATTGCAAAAAATGGCCTAGCCACATACTTTATGCCTGCAATTGGCTTTGCCTGATGTGTGGCTTATTGATAACGCCCTGCACATGGGCCAACGACAGCGACTTACATATCAAGCACGCCAGTTTGGTGTTACGCGATGACACTTGGTGGCTAGAGGCAGACTTAGATGTACGTTTAGACCAAACGATTGAATCTGCGCTACAAAAAGGGATAGATATTAGCTTTATGTATGAATTTCAGCTCATCAAACCGCAAAAATATTGGTTTGATGACGAAATTATTACCGAGCGCAAATCCATCACTTTGTCTTATCACGCTTTGACCAAACAGTTTTTGGTGCAACAAGGCAAGGAGCAAAGTGCTTATGACACTTTAAATGAAGCCAAAGCTTCGCTCACACGCATACGTGACTGGCGTTTAGCACCGCGGCAGACGCTTGAAAAAAACGAAAGTTACCAAGCCGCACTGAAAGTGCATCTCGACCAATCCAAGCTACCCAAAGCTTTGCAGGTGGACGTACTGAATGAGTCCGAATGGAACTTAAGCTCGCCCACATTCACTTGGTGGTTTAAAGATGCGATCAAATAACCCCACTGCCGTTAATTTGAGTACAGTCAACTCAAATACCATATCAAGTGCAATACCAGCGTGCTTTATGTATCCCTGTTTAATCAAGATGACTTACACTCTACACCCGCTCATCTAGTCACCTATGCGCTATATTCTCTATTTTAGTATTGCATTAGGCGCCAGCTTACTCATATTGCTGTCCCTTGCCAGCGCCAATACCGCCATCAGTGGCGATTACTATATTGTTTTAATTTATACCAATATCGCACTTGCGCTACTGTTGTTCGGACTCATTTGCTATCAACTTTGGCATTTGTATCAAAGCGCCAAAGCCAAAAAAGTGGGCAGTAGACTGAATGTTCGTCTGCTGACCTCGTTTGCCTTAATGGCGATTATTCCCGGTTTGATTGTCTATATGGTGTCTGTGAACTTTCTGTCGCGCTCGATTGAGTCATGGTTTAACGTGAAAGTGGAGTCGGCATTAGACGGTGGCTTAAGTTTGGGTCAGCGTGCGCTGGACATCATGCTAAGTGAGGTGGAAGAAAAGGCCGAAAACATGGCACTGAGCTTAACCCTTCAAACCAGCGCCAACCACTATAGCGTGCTTAACGACCTGCGCGATAAAGCAGGTATTCAAGAAGCGACATTGCTCACGCCTCAGGGCGCGATTATTTCTGTCAGTAGCGTCAACACAGATGACTTTTTACCAGAACTACCTAGCGCCACCCAGCTTAGACAAGCACGCAAAAAGCTCTATAGCAAAATTGAGCCTGTGGCTGGCAAAGGCTTGTATATGCGGGTGCTTGCACCTGTGGAAGTGCAAGGTCTCACTGGAGAAATGCGTATCCTACAGCTGATGCAACCCGTGCCACGTGCGCTTTCCAACACCGCAGAATCGGTGCAAGCGGTTTATCAAGACTATCAAGCGCTCTCTTATAGTCGTGGTTCACTCAAAGACATTTTTATGCTAACGCTCACCATGGTGTTATTACTTTCCATGCTCAGTGCACTGGCCATCGCTTTTGCTTTGAGCCGAAGACTCTCGCAACCACTTTCATTGCTGGCAGAAGGCACCAAGCTGATTGCCACAGGGGACTACTCACAAGAACTACCCGCCTATGGCAACGACGAGCTTGGGGTGCTGGTGAAATCGTTTAACAGCATGACTCGCCAATTGCGTGACGCCAAAGAAGCGAGTGAACACAACCGCTTGCGCGTAGAAGCCGCCAGAGCGTATTTAGAAGCCACACTTGCGCACTTAAGCTCTGGCGTCATGACCATCAATGACCGTGCAGAATTGCGCGTCTACAACCTCGCCGCCACCAACATTTTGGGCATTTCGCTGGTGTCGTTCAAAAACAAAGTATTTACCGAAATTGCCATGGCGCATGAGCATCTCACAGAGTTTATTGACATCGTGATGCAGCATTATGATGCCACGCAAGCCCTTGAGGACGTTGAAAGAAATACCAGCAAACAAATTGAAGTGACTTTTGGCACAGAAAAAAAAGCGCTGATGTTACGCATTTCACGTTTGCCAGAAGGCTCAGGACATGGCGTGGTGGTGGTGTTTGATGACGTAACCACCATGGCACAAGCCCAACGTGATGCCGCTTGGGCAGAAGTGGCGAGACGCCTTGCGCACGAAATTAAAAACCCGCTCACGCCTATTCAACTCTCGGCAGAGCGCATGCGCCATAAACTATTTGATAAGCTACAAACTCAAGATGCTGACATGCTCGCCCGCGCCACCGACACCATAGTCAATCAAGTACAAGCCATGAAAAACATGGTGAATGAGTTTAGTGAGTACGCACGCACACCTAGCGCCCAGTTGGTCAATTTAGACATTAACGATTTAATCCAAGATGTCAGTCGCCTATACAATACCTCGAGCGTAGAACTGACCTTGACACTGCAACCCAAACTCCCAATGGTGGTGGTGGACGCGACCATGATGCGGCAAATTTTGCACAACCTACTACAAAATGCACAAGACGCACTGGTTGAGCAACGCTGGCCTAAAATTGCCCTCAACTCCGAGATAGATGGTGAGAGGGTCAAACTGAGCGTGACAGACAATGGTTCAGGCTTTAGCCCGGAACTGATTGCCAGTGCGTTTGAGCCCTATGTCACGACAAAATCGCACGGTACAGGGCTAGGCTTAGCCATCGTAAAAAAGATGATAGAGGAACAACAAGGACAGATTAGAATAGATAATCTGCCACAAGGGGGGGCTTGTATCACCATTTGGTTGCAAGCCGAAAAACGTAAGACCAAGCGTGACAAAAGCAATGCTTAAAAAGTAAGGTAGGAAGAAAATGGCTTCTCGTAACATATTAGTGGTCGATGACGAAGTAGGCATCCGTGAGCTTTTAAGTGACATTTTAAGTGATGAAGGACACAACGTTAGGTTGGCCGAAAACGCCCATGTCGCTCGTGACGAAAGACTCAAACTACGCCCAGATTTAGTCTTGCTAGATATCTGGATGCCAGATTGTGACGGCATTAGCCTGCTCAAAGAATGGGCCAATGCAGGGCTACTCACCATGCCCGTGATTATGATGTCAGGGCATGGCACCATAGACACTGCCATCGAAGCCACCCGCCTAGGTGCGTTTGATTTTCTTGAAAAACCGATTGCACTACAAAAGTTACTCAAAACAGTAGGCGCTGCCATTAAACACAGCGACGTATTGCCACATACTGAAATTAATCTTTCTAGCTTTGGCAAAAGCCAAGTCATACAGGAGCTCAAACAGAGACTAGAGCAACTAGCCAAAAGCAAAAATTGCTTGTTTTTAATCGGTAAAAAAGGTGGCAGCGTAGAGCTTTGCGCGCGCTTTCTACGCCCAAACAACGCGCCTTGGCTAACCCTTACCGAGCACGACAAACTGGTAAGCGCCCCTTTGGATATTTTAGAACAATGTCGAGAAGGCATCTTATTTGTTGAAGAAGTCACCCAACTCAGCAAAACAGAACAAAAAGGGCTCAATCTTATTCTCACCAAAGCGGAGAAATACGGCACCCGTGTGATCTGCGCCAGTGAGTGCGGCGTGCCTACCCTCATCGAAAAAAGCATGCTAGAAACACCGTTACTACAAGCCCTTGCAGCAGCTGCCGTGCGCGTGCCTAGCCTAAACGAACATAAAGAAGACATCCCCGACCTAGCAAACGCCATGGCAACACTCATGGTAGAAGCCAGCAAAATTGATTACAAATCATTTGATGTCGCTGCGCTCAACACCCTTAGAAACGCAGATTGGCAAGGCGACATCCAAGAACTAGAAACGGTGGTGCAAAACTTACTCATGACGAGCTTAGGCAGCCAAATCACACAAGCTGATGCCGAACGTGTACTGTCAGAACTGCAAACACTACTCACCGAAACCATGGATGGTAGAGAGTTGCCCATAGACCTCGCTCAGCCTTTGCGTGAAGCCAGAGATGCGTTTGAACGTTTTTACTTTCAATACCACATGCGCGCTGTCAAAAGCAACATGAGCAAACTTGCCGAGATTACAGGGCTAGAACGTACGCATCTTTACCGCAAACTCAAACAGCTAGGTATCAATATTAAGGGATAAAAAAAGCGGCCTTTCAGCCGCTTTTTTGTTGCCATTCTAATCACTTTATTTTTTGAGATTATCGAGGCTACAAGTCGTCTGTGGATGCATGCTCAACAACCATAAACCTGCGGCAATGCCTAAATATACGAAAAATGCATCTAGCGAGGCTTGACTGAGCACCAACGCCATAAACACTGCCAAGCCTGCAAGCAGTCTGGCTGAAAGTTGGCTTTTGTAGCCCAGCAACAAGGCCAAGCCCCCCACAAATTGCAACAAAATGAGCAATGGCGCAAACAATACTGGCAAACCCAATTGACCTAAACTCATTTGATATTGTAGATAGCCATCTGGATTGGAAAGAATAGTCATCAGTTTAAGGATGACCACGCCAAAAAACACCAAAGCCAATAAAATGCGAATGACCGCCGTTTGATAATGTTGCATGATAGATACTTTCGACAGATACAAAAACTGCATGATGCCTGTAAGCTGAGATAATTGCAATGTTGTATGATTCAAGCAATCAAATTCAGATTTAAATATTGAAAGTTACAATCTTGCAAGAGAACAGTATTCAAATTATACAAATAGCATGGCAGAGTGCTTGGCAACCAGCGCTTAAACAATTACGTGAAATTGTGTTTATTCAGGAGCAATCTGTTCCTGTAGCGATTGAGTGGGACGACGAAGATGCCACTGCCATACATTTGTTAGCCTTAGATGCGACGCAAACACCCGTGGCTTGCGCGCGCATTTTGCCACGTGGGCGCATTGGTCGTATGGCGGTGCTGAACTCACATCGTGGGTCAGGCATCGGCATGGCTTTATTGCAACAAGCGCTGAAAGTATGCCATGAAATGGGCATGCAACAAGTTTCGCTCTCTGCGCAAACACATGCGATTCAGTTTTATGAGCGTGCGGGATTTAAGGTGACCAGTGAGGCTTATATTGATGCCAATATCTGGCATGTTGAGATGGAGTTAGAGCTGGTATAATTCCGTGCTTAAATTATGTTGTCTCAAATTATTTATTTAACCTGATATTTAAACAAGGAAACCCCATGTCAAAAATCGTTTTAAAAGCTGGTGAAGCCACCGTATTTTCAGAAGGCAAAGATGTTACCGCCGCCATGCCAGAAATTGTAATTGGTTCAGTGGATGGCCCAGTGGGCACTGCATTTGCCAACATGATGGCACAAACCAAAGGTCATACCGCTATGTTTGCCGTGCGTGACATTAACCAAATGGTACGCCCAGCGACCATGATGGTGCCAAAAGTGACGCTTAAAGATTCATTGAACATTGAGTTGTTTGGTGGCGTGGTGCAAGCAGGTGTTGCTGACGGTATTACTGATGCGGTGATTGAAGGCATTATCCCTAAAGAATTGGTGAACGATTTGTGCATCATCGCCTTGTTGTGGGTAGACCCAGGTTGCGCCAAAGAGAAAAACTTGGACAAAGCTGATTTGTACAAAAATAATTACGAGGCGATTAAATTGGCCTTGAAACGTGCTTTAAACGACGAACCTAGCATTGATGAGTTGATTGCCAACCGTCATAAAATCAAACACTGCATGTGGGAAGATAGCTGGGATCAAAAGTAATTTTGACCAAACAACCCCGCGAATGCGGGGTTTTTATTGGCTTACAATTCATGAAACACTTACTCAAACTCTATCTCGCATTGCTTTACGAGGCCCTGCTGATGCTGGCTTTAGCCGCGCTGGTAACCACGCTTTATATCTGGCTGGTGGGTGACGCGCTAGCGGGCTGGAAGCGCGTTGGTTTGCAACTTTGCCTATGGCTAAGCATGGGGAGCTACTTTGTTAGCTGTTGGCTAAAAACAGGGCAAACCTTGGCTAGCCAAACTTGGCGACTAAAGGTGGTGGATGCAGAAGGAACATTACTGACCATGCCGATGGCACTGAAACGCTATGTGCTCGCAAGTGTTTTGTTATTGCCTGCGGGCCTGACGTTTTGGTGGGCTTTGTTTGATAAAGAATACTGTTTTTTGCATGACCGATTATTGAACGCTCGGGTGCGAGCGACAGACTGAGGTTGGCTATCGCCTTTCGACATACTTAAGCATATAGTACCCTGCGCCCAAAAATAGTAAGGTTGGCGTAGTAGCGCTAATAAAAGGCGACCAATCGTTGAGCACGCCTAGGTGCACAAACACGCGGTTCATGATTTGGTACACAACCCCTAGCGCAATGCCCATAAAAATTTTTGCACTGACGCCGCCTGAGCGCTGTTGTAAAAAGCCAAAGGGCAAGGCCAGCACGACCATCACCATACAGGCCAAGGGGTAAATCAGCTTAGCCCACAGGGCAACTTCATAGCGGGTGCCTTTTTGTTCATTGCGATGTAGATGCTGAATAAAGCTATATAAGTTCCACGCTGACATCTTCTCTGGAAGCACCAACAACACATTCAATAACTCTGGGCGTATCAGAGATTTCCAATTCGCCTGCTTGTAAAACAAGGTTTGCACTGCATTATCTTGGATTTTGTTGCGGTATTGAAAAATGGTTTGCGTCACATTGGTGAGCGACCATTGATCGTCGTAAAAGTAGCCACTACTGGCGTTGCTAATTGAGCGTAACTTAAAATTGTTGTCAAACTCGTAAATATGAATATCTATCAAACTGCTGTCTGGTAGCACCGTTTGTACGTTCACAAAACTTTTGCCGTCTTTAATCCATAAGCCTGATTTAAAGTCTTGCGCAATAATGGCATCGGTGGCTTGCACACGTATGCGTTGGGCAGTTTTTTCACTAATCGGGGCAATCAGCTCACCAATAATAAAAGTCACAATGGTAAACGCCGCGCCGATGCGCAATAAAGATTTAGCAATTTCCTCTAGAGACACGCCACTGGTGCGAATAACCACCAACTCCGAACTTGCCCCCATTGCGCCCAAGGTATACATCATCCCCAACAAGACCGCTACTGGCGCGACCTCATAAATGTGGCCTGGAATGCTCAATAGCACAAACACCAGCATACTGTTAATACCATAATTGCCCTGCCCAAGACTGTCTAACTCTTGCAACAGGTCAAAAAATGAAAACATCGCCAACAGCCCAAGCATAATCATGCCGATGCTCAGCGTCATCTCTTGCCAAAAATAACGGTCTAGAATTTTCATAGCGGCTTAGGCGAGCGGGCAAACAAGCCTTTGAGCCATGATGGCACCAATGGCATGAGGTTGTTTCGGCGATGGAATAAATAGAGTGTTAAGCCAATAAACATAAAGTGTACCGGCCATAAGCCGATGGAAGTAGACAACTTACCTTGGGTAATCCAAGCTTGAAAAATGCTCAAAATATTGTTGTAAACAATAAATATCAGCACCGCAAACATCACATTGAGCGAGCGTCCTGCGCGCGGGTCTACAAAACTTAAAGGGATGGCCATGAGCACCAAAATCATGGCGGAAATCGGAATCGCTAAGCGCCATTGAAATTCAGCGCTGTCTGCCGCTGTGGCATCTTGAAACAACTCACTGGTGGACTTGGATTGTGTGGTGCTTGGCTCAGGGGTGGTTTCTTTCACATCAATCCGAATATCATAGCGCTCAAACTCAGTGGTGGTGACCTCGGCTGAATTGGGCGTGGTTTCATAGCGTCTACCGTTTTCCAATACCAAAAAATTATCGCCATTGGGCGAGGTATAACGACTGCCTGTATCCGCGGTAATAATCCCTACTTTTTGGTGTTGCACCGATTGCACAAACACATTTTTGACCTTGTAGCCTAAGTCGTCAAAAGCCTCGACAAAGTAGATACGGTCGCCGGTTTTGGACTCTTTGAAAGCACCTGGACTAATAGAAGCAAGCTCATCGCGTTTTTTTAGTTGCTCGCGGTAGCTTTCTGATTTTTCAGTCGCCCACGGCATCACATATAAACTCATCAAAGCAATGAGGGTGATGATGGGCAGAACAAAGCGCACAATAGGCAATACCCATTGATTTAAGCTAACACCTGCACTAAACCAAATCACCATTTCTGAATCGCGGTGCCAACGTGTGAGGACTAATAACACTGCCAGAAAAATTGCCAAAGACAGTACCATCGGCATCAGCTTGACCAAATTAAAAGTCAGCACTGTGCCCAACGCATCGTTTGGAATAATGCCTTTGGCAACCAAGCGCACCACATTGCCTGCGCGTTGCGCAACCACTATGCCCAAGGTAATTAAAAATATCGCAGAAGCTGTACTCATCAGCTCCAACGACAAACTTCGGTTAAAAATTTTCAATTTGAACGCACCGCTTTTAAATCGGGTCAAAACACTAGATAATAGTATTATCGCTTAATTGGTTTGCTTAGATAAGGATAAAGATGGAATTTAGCATAAAAAGTGGCAGTCTTGAAAAATTACGCGTCGATTGTTTAGTGCTTGGGGTATTTGAAGGGCGAAAATTAAGTACGCCAGCCAAAACCATAGATGAAGCCAGCGAAAAAGCCATTACAAACGCTTTGAAGTTAGGTGACTTAGAGGGTAAATCTGGTCAAACCTTGATGTTGCGCGCTTTGGCTGACGTTGCTGCGCCACGCATCTTGCTAGTCGGCTTAGGTAAGACAGATGAGTTTTCAGTCAAATCATTACGCACCGCCACCCGCGCCGCCATCAAAGCCATGCCTGCTGGAGTGAAAGCTGTGGGCTTGAGCTTGGTTGAGTTGCCAATTAAAAAAGCATCTACCGAACAAAAAGTCGCCCACATGACTGAAGTCTGCTTGGATGCCACTTACCAAGTCAATGCGATTAAAGACAAAAAACCTGAAGCCCACCCACTCAAAACCATTGTGTTCCATGTGGCAAAATCTGAAGTCAGCCCTGCCGAACAGGGTGCCAAACAAGGTCAAGCAGTCGGCGCAGGCGTCAACTTGGCCAAAGACTTAGGCAACCTTGCTCCGAATATTTGTACGCCAAGCTATTTAGGCGACCAAGCAGAACAGTTGGCTAAAAGCTATGGCTTTAAAGTTGAGGTGCTAGACCAACCCGCCATCAAAAAATTAGGCATGGGCTCCTTTTTAGGTGTGGCGCAAGGCAGTGCTGAACCGCCACGTTTTATTGTGTTGCAACATCTCAAAGGCAAAAAGTCGCAAAAACCAGTGGTCTTGGTCGGAAAAGGCATTACCTTCGATACAGGTGGCATCTCACTCAAACCAGGGGCGGACATGGACGAAATGAAGTATGACATGTGTGGCGCCGCCAGCGTGTTTGGTACGTTTAAAACCTTGGGCGAACTCGATTTGCCATTGAATGTGGTTGGCCTGATTCCCACCTGCGAAAATATGCCGAGTGGCAACGCGATTAAACCTGGCGATATTTTGACCAGCATGTCTGGCTTAACCATTGAAGTGTTAAACACCGATGCGGAAGGCCGCTTGATTTTATGTGATGCGCTCACTTATGCCGAGCGCTTTGAGCCGAGCGCAGTGATAGACATTGCCACCTTAACAGGCGCCTGCGTGATTGCGCTTGGCAACCACCCAAGTGGTTTGTTCAGCAATAATGATAAACTCGCAAAAGCACTTTTGGAGGCTGGGGAACAAGCGCAAGACCGCGCATGGCAAATGCCCTTGTGGGATGAATATCAAAGCCAACTCGACAGCAACTTTGCCGACATGGGCAACATTGGCGGGCGGGCAGGTGGCAGTATTACCGCCGCCTGTTTCTTATCGCGCTTTGCCAAAAAATATGATTGGGCGCATTTAGACATTGCTGGCACGGCTTGGAAATCGGGCAAAGAAAAAGGCAGCACTGGTCGCCCAGTGCCATTACTTGTCAATTATTTAATAGACCAAGTGAAAGCATAGCCCCCCATGACCCGTGTGCGCTTTTACACACAAGTGGCAGAGCCTGTCAGCTTGATTGCCGAGCTGACAGCAAAAGCTTTGGCACAACAGCACCAAGTGACTGTGTATGCAAAAGACCAAACCCACGCAGAAACGATTAGCGATTATTTGTGGCAACAAACCGCATTTATCCCACATGCTTTGATAGATAAAGGGATAACGCCGACTATTCAAGCACGCACACCAGTGCACTTGGCTTGGCAAGCTGACCACATTCAACAAGACGATATTTTGTTGAATTGCCAAACAGAACAGCCTTTGTTTTTTGGGCAGTTTAAACATGTGTTTGAGATTGTCAGCACTGAAGACCATGCTGTTTCCGCGGGGCGTCAGCGCTACACTTTTTATCGCGACCGTGGCTACCCAATCAAACATATCAATCATAGCGAGTATATAGTGTCCATGGCGTCCAGCCAATCGCAGGGAGAAGAAAATGAGCACGCCTGATATTCCAGTCTTGACCAAAGTCCATAGCAAAGCCAATCACAAATCTCCGACTGGCGAGGCCAGCGAATCTCTCAATATGGCGAATGTGATTGCACAAGTCAAACTCGCTTTGTTGCCTGAATTGCAAACCATGATACAGCAACAGTTGTTGCAAACTGCCCCTGATTTTGAAGTAGATACCAGCTTGATTGAAAAGCAGTTGCAAGAGACGCAACTGGCACTGATGACACAAGCGCGCAAAGACATGGAGCAAGATGGCGACCGACTCACCAAAGAGCTCACCGCCAGCATCAGCCAAGATATTTCTGACAAAATTTCTGGCATGCAAGAGTTGGCGGTCAATCAAGCACGCAGCCAAATCGGCAATAGCATAGTGACCATTGAAGAAGGTTTTAAAGAAGCTATTCAAAACTACGCCAAACAACAAGAAGGCGCACTTGCAGAGTTTTTTGAGCAGCAAGCACAACAAACCAAAACGCAAATGGCTGAAAAAGCAAAAAACATGAGCGACCAATTGCTGGATGCCGTCACAGCCTATAGCCAAAAATTAACCGAAGAAGGCAAAGCCAAGCTAGATGGAGAGCAAGAAAAATTACAATCAACGCTGCTGGAAAATTCCAAACAGGCCATGGATATTAACTTTGCAGAAATTGCGAAATCACAACAACAACTATTTACTGAGCAACTGACTGCCAAGTTGCCAGAATTTGAACAGGCGCTGTCTGAAAAAGTCAAAGCGATGGTGGCGGATGAAATGCAACACCATATGAAAGCAATTGAAGCCGAGCTAACTAGCAAACTCAAACTCAATATTGTTGAAGTTTTACAGGGGATTAAATTTGTGTTCCCTAACACCAATAACAACGCTAGCGCTGGCGGACAATAACAAAAAGCAATCTTCTTGTTTTGCGCTGGCTTTTTAAGTTATCTTTTAATGGTTAACACCACTGGCGTGTGGTCGCTGGGGCGTTCTAATTTGCGCGGGGCTTTGTCGATAACGCAACTGGCACAATACGGCTTGAGTGTTTCGCTGACCAAGATATGGTCGATGCGCATACCAAAGTTACGCCTAAACCCCATCATACGATAATCCCACCAACTAAAACTTTTTTCAGCTTGCTCAAACAACCTAAAACTATCGTGCAGGCCTAAGCCCAGTAGTTGTTGAAAGTGTGCACGCTCTTTGGGGGAAACCAACACTTGGCCTTCCCAAGCTTTGGGGTCGTGGCAATCGCGGTCTTCAGGCGCAATGTTGTAATCGCCTAACAACACCAAATCAGGATATTTTTTTAACTCATCTGCAAGCCATTGATTGAGCGCAGTTAGCCAACGCATTTTATATTCGTACTTTTCACTGCCTACTTCTTGACCATTGACAATATACACACACACCACACGCAAGCCTTGGATGGTGGCGGAAATGACACGCTTTTGTTCATCTTCAAAGTTAGCCATGCCGTATGTCACATCGGTCATTTCATGCTTACTTAAAATTGCCACGCCATTATATGTTTTTTGCCCACTATGCACTGCGTTGTAACCAACGCCTTTCAAAGCATCGTAAGGAAACTTGCTGTCTTCTTGCTTAGTTTCTTGCAAGCACAACACATCTACTGGGTTGGTCGCCAGCCAGTCAAGCACATGCGGTAAACGCACATTGAGTGAGTTGACGTTCCAAGTCGCCAAGCGCATCGCATCTTGCGTTGCCGAGTCTAATCCGTGTGTCCCGTTTTGCATAGCTTTACCCATGTTTTAATGCCACGCACTTTAGCATGGGCGACTGTGTATGGTCAAAACAGAAACTAATATAAAAATAGAATCCAAGACTAGGGTTGTTTCAATTGCTTAATTTGCTGAGCGATTTCATCACTTTTGTCGTGGTTGATTGCATCTACTGCCACCAATAAGCCTTCCAGCTCATTCACATCTTGTTGCGCAAAGGCCAAACGGGACAGCGCCAACAAGGCATCTAAATCACGGGGATTGATTGTGTAAGCCTTGTTAAATGCTTGTTTGGCTGGCACCAACTGACCCAAGCCTTCTTCCGCCAAGCCTATAAAGTACCAAGCATCCGCAGATTGAGGTTCTTCTTTGGTCCAAGCCTGCGCGATGCGTTTGACATCAGGCCAATCTTGGTTTTGCGTAGGAATCACCACCTGCATAAAGTAAGGTCGCTGTTCAAGAGGTAATGCCCAAAACGGCACTTCATCAGTTTTAAGACTCAGCATATCTGGCGCTAGCATCAACTCTTTAATCCACTCCACAGGCAAGCTGTAAAAATAGCCCTGGCTACCTGGGCTTTTAAAGGTGGTGATGCCGACTAAGTTAAATTGCTCATCAAACAATGCGCCGCCGCTTGAACCCAACGTAAAGCCTGCATCCGCACGCACAATCAGCCCACCATCGTAATGATATTTACCCTTAATGCGCCCATACGAAGGCTGAGGCACGGGTGCGCCAGCGGGCAAACCTAACGAGAACACTTCTTCTTCATATTGCAAAGTGCTGGCATCGCGCATGGGCACGGGCTTAAACGGCAGGGGTTCAAATTTAAGCAAGCACAAGTCGCGCTTCCAATTGGCTTTGACGGCAATCGGGCGATAACCGTCTCTAAACTTGGCAATATTAGCGCCACGAGCATTGGCAATCACATGGCAATTGGTCGCCACGTATTCAGGGCTCACTACCACGCCAGAACCACGCCCTGTTTGCCCATTGGGTAGATCGGTGGAAACGATGACGATTGAATGCCCAAGGTTAAGCGTATCCACAAAACTGGGTTGTGCCCAAGCGGGTAGGCTAGCAAAACAAACACCAACACTTAAAGCCAATATGCGAAAATAGTTCAAGGTCTTCCCCTTTTTAATCGTTGATGTTATGACCACTCAAACTTAAAAATGATTTCACCAATTCTTTCACTTTAGTGCAAAAACAAACCTTTTTATATCACTTTAGTCACATAACACGTTACACTCACATTCATCTTTAAATCTGATTAAAAATACGCTTATGTTTAAATCTTTTTTTCCTGACTCTCGTTGGTTTTGGCCCTCCGTTGTCGCATGGGCGGTACTCAGTTGCTTTGTGTGGTACGAGTTTAATCTCGGCATGGGGGCATGGTTTGGCTTGAACTTAGCGCCCGCCGACCCTGTGATTGGTTTAGGCCATTTTGTTACCGATGACTTTGTATTGTTTTATGGCTATTACGTACTCAGCGTGGGCTTGTTTGCCTTGGCTTGGTTTAAATTTAAACCCAATGAGTGGCAACGCTGGTCGATTTTAGGCTCAGCATTTATTCTGTTTTCAACCTACTACTCAGTGCAAGTCTCAGTGGCAATTAACAACTGGCGTCGCCCATTTTTTGATGCTGTGCAAGCGGCACTTTCACCGAATGGCAAAACCACCACCGCGCAGCTCTATGCCTTGATGTTGCAGTTTGCTGAAATTGCCTTTCTCGCGATTTTTATTTTCGTCATCACCCGCTTTGTGGTCAGCCACTACATCTTCCGCTGGCGCAGTGCGATGAACAACTATTACACCGCACGTTGGGAAACCTTGCGTCAAATTGAAGGCGCGTCACAACGGATTCAAGAAGATACCATGCGCTTTGCCTCCACCATGGAAAACTTAGGCGTGTCGATGGTAGAAGCAGTCATGACCCTGTTTGCCTTTTTGCCATTATTGTGGGAAATGTCGAAATACGTGGCCGAGCTACCCGTGGTTGGGCACATTGCCTCACCCTTATTTACCGCTGCCATCACATGGTCTATTTTCGGCACGGTCTTGCTTGCCGCTGTTGGGGTAAAACTGCCAGGCTTGGAGTTTAAAAATCAGCGTGTCGAAGCCGCTTATCGCAAAGAGTTGGTATATGGTGAAGATGATGCAACACGTGCGCAACCCGCCAAACTAACGGAGCTATTTAGCGAAGTGCGCAAAAACTACTTTAACCTCTATTTTCACTACACCTACTTCAACGTGGCGCGCAGTTTGTACCTGCAAGCAGACAATATTTTCGCCTACTTTATTTTGGTGCCCACCATTGCTGCAGGCAAAATCAGTTTAGGCATCATGCAACAAATCGTCACCGCGTTTTCTCAAGTGAGTGAGTCATTTCAATACTTGGTGCGCTCATGGCCCACGATTGTGGAGTTGCTTTCCGTCTACAAACGGTTGCGGACCTTTGAATCCGCCATCGACAAAGAAAGCTTGCCTGAAATAGAAACCATTTAAGCCTGCCTAGACCTACCTAGGGGGGCTACCTAGGGGCTCAACAACGCGCCCCTAGGGCAGGCTAATCGTCCTCTACCTTTGCTTACCTTCGGACTAATCGTCCTCTACCTTTTCATACCTTCGGACTAGTCGTCCTCATCTACAGTCTCTAAATTTGGGCGCCCAGCATCAGATTCAAAGCCTGCTTTTTCTAAAGCGATGCGATAGTCGCAACTAGGCAAATGGCCATCCAAACGGCCGTTGATTTTGGTGGTTTCTAGCTTGCAATAAGCGCAGTGGTAGCGGTGCGCCTGCCCTTCAAAATGCTCTTGCGGATAATCGATATAAAATAATCTTTTCATACTTGCCCTTTCAGTGTTGAGTGTAACGGCATGCTACGCTGACCACCCAAGGCTGTAAAGCGTGCAAACTAAATCTTGCTTTTGCGGTCACACAATTAATCCTAACTTAGATCGATGAACGGAATCTACATGCTACAACATGCCATGTCACACAAACACATCAACCTCGCTAAAGCACTGACCTTACTCGGTGCGGTGCCTTTTGTCGCGCCAATTGTTGCGCACTTGCTAGGCTATGAGGACATCCATTTACGCTTATTCGCGCTCAGTTACGGTGCCATCATTGCCGCTTTTTTATGTGGCATCCATTGGGGATTATTTTTAACGCAGGCACAACAAACACGCTTTAATCTGCTCATTACCAGCAATGTGTTTACACTATTCGCTTGGGGTTCTTTGCTGACGCTCATCCCACATTTGCAATACTTTATTCAAATTGCCTGCTTTATTTCCTTGCTGATTATTGACCGTGAACTCGCTAAAGAAGGCGTGATTCCCATGTGGTTTTTTAACCTACGCAAAATCATCACCAGCATCGTGTTACTCAGCTTGCTAGTAATGGCATGGTTGCAATAATTCAGCTTGAATATGAAGTTTTTATGAAAAAGAACACTTTTTAAATCTAGCCTAAAAAAACGATTTATACTGTTTAAATAATAAATCGTTTGAGGGGGTAAGGATGACCGTACTAGATAAAGTGCTTAGTTACAATGCAGGGCGTGAAGATGAGCGCTTGCAAATGAAATTAAGCGCCATGTGCGCTGACCCGTTTGTATTTTTAAGAGGCGCATGCCACTTGTTTTATGAAGATTGGCACGCACAACTTAACCAAATTGCCAGCCCAAACGTGTGGGTATGTGGCGACATGCACCTTGAAAATTTTGGTAGCTACAAAGCCGAAAACGGCCTCGCCTATTTTGACCTCAACGACTTTGACGAATCGGCCTTAGCCCCATGCTTATGGGAACTCACTCGCCTACTCACCAGCCTGATTGTGGCGCAAAGCACGCTCAAACTCAAAGAAAAACAAACTGAAGCCTTGCTAGCAAGCATGATACAAAAATATGCTAAAGCGCTGGCAGAAGGCAAACCCAAATGGGTTGAGCGCAAAACTGCGCGGGGCTCCATCAAAGCATTACTTTCAGACCTAAGCAATCGTAGCAACAAAGCTTTTTTAGCTGACCGCGTCAAAGAGGACAACTTGTTAATTGATGGCAAACGCACACTGAAACTCAGCAAGGAAGCCAAAGAAAAAGCGATGAGCAAGTTTCTTACCGCGATGCAAGTCAAAGATAAAAAAGACTTTTTCTACCCGCTAGACATCGCCCGCAGAGTTGCAGGCACAGGCAGCCTAGGGGTCGAGCGCTATGTGGTGTTGGTGCGTGGTCATGGCAAAACGCAACGCGCCCTCATCGACATGAAAGCCAACCAACAAAGTGCGCTCAGCCCTTATTTACAAAAAGTCCCGCAACCCAAATGGGCGTTTGAATCGCAACGCGTGGCCACCATACAAGCAGGCGCACAAATCTTGCCTCCTGACTTGCTCAAGGCTGTGCATGTGGAAGGCAAAGCCTATTTGATTAAAGCCCTGCAACCCAGCCAAGACCGTTTAGATCTTACTCAATGGGACGGCAAATTGGGTGTGCTTGATAATATTTTTGACACCATGGCAGAAATCACCGCTTGGGGGCATTTACGCAACGCAGGCTATTTTGGCTCAGCTGACAAAGAGAAACTCATGCAATTTGGCAGTCAGTTGGAGACTTGGCAAGCCCCCACACTCGCCCTTGCCAAACAAGCGGCCGAGCAAACCGTTGCACAATGGCAAGCTTACAAAACGGAGTACAAACAACGTTATAAACAAAAAACCTAGGGCGCTTAATAAGCCACCATCACCTCATTGCGACGTAAAAACGGCAAAGTCCACGGTGGGTTGTAGCGTGCCAACTCAGGCTCGCCAATCGGTGAAATTTGTTTGCTTTTTAGCCAAGCCAACAATTCAGCTGTTTTTTTAGCAGTTTTTTCTTCACCCGCTAAACCAGAAAAACGCAACACCGCCATACGGCTGACGGGAATGGCGCGTAAGGTCACCGCAGGATTGTTGGGGGTGGGTAAAGTCTCAAGTGTATATTGGCTAGGCATGACAAAATACATCCGCCACTGATTTGTATTATCTAGCCCTGCATTCTCTGTCTTGGCTTGCATACCCACTGGCGCGGTCATACTTATTTTTTCTGATTTGGGCGCCATATTAACAGGCGCAGTCATACTTATCTTTTCACTGCCACCAGCGCGTGCAGTGTTATTGCCAACAATATAATCCGCAATGCATCTAAAGCCTGCACTTGAAGCATCATCCAAATCGCCATCTACCAAGGTTTCGGCCACCACCATGGGCACATAAGCACGCAACTCAAAGCTACCTGATTTTTCAACTACGCTATATTTCGGTTCCTCAATCGCCATCGCCACCCTAGCAAACAATAAAATTGTCAGAGCACATAATAACCCTATTCGCATCCCAATACCTTATTCTCAATTAGAAACATCTTCGAGTACCGCATTGAGCAAAGATTCAAACTGCGAAGCATAAACACTGTGGATATTAGTCCTGTTTGATTTAAGCTAAACACGCCTAGCAAAAACCTGTTACATTGAAACAACCCCCAAGGAGAAAACCATGAGTAACGAGATTAAACAAGCAACACTCAACGCCCATTTAAGCGCACTCGACAACCACAAGGCGCTGTTAGAAAAACTGCACCTGAACGGCAACCAGCACCTAGACGAAGTCAACGAATCGCTCAAGCAACTAACCTTTACACTCGAGGAATACCTAAAAATCATAGGCATCCCATAACTCCCATAGCGTTGTTGGGCGAGTGTGCATCCTGTAATATGCCTGACTCAACCTTCAACTGCGCGACAATACATCATGATTCAATACAACCCAAAAGACTGGCTCACCTTTATCTTCCGCTTTCACAAAGCCGACACCTTCCGCCAACTCATCCCCATGATGATTTTTATTGGTGTTTACTCAGCCATCATCGCCTTTGCTGAGATTGAGTTTTGGCAACTTTCAGAAAATAGCCACGTTAAAAACATTCCCATCATGCACACCTCCATCGGCTTTGTGCTCTCACTGCTCCTCGCCTACCGCACCAACACCGCCTACGAGCGCTGGTGGGAGGGCCGCAAACTATGGGGTAGCCTCGTCAACAACAGCCGCAACCTTGCGCTCAAACTATCCGCTTACTTAAGCGATGACAAAGACAGAGCTTTTTTTAAAACGGCCATCCCTGCTTACGCCTCGGTGCTTTCCAAACACCTGCTGAATGAAGACATCAGCCAAGAGCTCTTTGAAGGCTTAGATTTGAAAATGGAGCAACACAAACACCAGCCCAATCAAGTGGCAAAACACTTGTTTCAAAAAGCTAACGCGCTTTACACCAGTGGCAAAATCACAGGCGACCAATTTTTTATCATCAATGCTGAACTACAATCTTTTACCGATATTTGTGGCGCCTGCGAGCGCATCAAAAACACCCCCATCCCTTACTCCTACAGCGTCTTTATCAAAAAATTTATCTTCTTCTACATCATGACGCTACCATTTGGCTTTGTGTTTAACCTAGGCTATTACGTTATCCCCGTGGTGGTATTTATATTTTATGTACTAGCCAGCTTAGAGCTGATTGCGGAAGAAATTGAAGACCCATTTGGCGGTGATGATAATGACTTACCGACCAAAAAAATGGCTGGAAATATTAAAAAACATGTAGAAGAACTGCTTTCATAACCGACTTATCCCTTTATGCGTTTTGAGTGCTTGATTGGTGCGCTGGAGCACAGAAGCACCAAGTTTGGCTGAGGTAGTATTGCACATGGTGGTGTTGGCCACGGGGTGCATCTATTTTTAAGAATGCTGAACTTAAAGGAAACGAACAAATGCGGCATGGTGATTTGCAAGCCTTAACACGCAAGGTAGGATTTGAGATTGTACAGAACGAACGCTTTTCGAGTATTTCTGGCAGTTGGCGGCAACACTTGAAGCGCGGTGCTTATCATTACGAGCTGGTGAGTGACCGTGAGGATGGGTGTTTTGGTCTGTGGTTGCGCAAAGGCGCACGGCCTCGTTTGTTATTTGGAGTGAATCTGGACGATTTGTCTGATGCCTCTGAGTTGCAGATGCTGGAAACGTGGTTGTCGCAATTGAAATAGCAGATCAACATGCTTGAAACAATCATGTTTGAATATTCACTTTGGATACACTTTGCGGTGGCGATTGGGATTGGTTTGTTGATAGGCACGGAACGAGAGCGGGATCAGCAAGCGACATTTGTTCACAGCTCAGTTGGGGTGCGTAGTTTTGCTATTGCGACTTTGTTGGGCGCGGTGGCGGGCATGATTCATTTTTGGCTGTTGATGGCGGTGATGGTTTGTGTGTTGGTGTTTGCTGCCATCGGGTACGCCAAATATGCCACAGCACACCCTGGCATTACCACCGAGCTGAGTTTGATATTTTCTGTGCTATTGGGCGGGTTGAGCATGTTCATGCCAGAAATGGCGGCAGCGATAGCGATTGTGCTAGTGATATTGCTGTCTGCAAAAGAGACCATCCATGGATTCGTGATGCATATTTTGACGCGACAAGAGTTGAGCAACTTGCTTGTGTTGGCGGCGGCCACGCTGATTATCTTGCCCTTGGTGCCAAACACCTTTATTGGGCCTTACCATGCCATCAACCCAAGGTCATTATGGTTGATTGTGATTTTAGTCATGTTGGTGGGGGAGCTCAGCCATATCGTGATTCGTTGGCTGGGGCCACGACATGGGCTACCTTTGTTAGGTTTGTTTTCTGGGTTTATTTCCAGCGTTGCCACCATCACGGCGATGGCCGCCCATGCAAAAGAATCGCCTACTTTAATGCAGGGCGCGATTGCAGGCGCCGTTTGGTCTAGCCTTGCCACTATTTTACAACTGGCTATCTTGTTGCTAGTCACAGATGTGGCTACCTTGCATGCCATGACCCTTCCATTGCTGTTTGGTGGCGCTTCGATAGCGGTTTTTGGCGTTTGGACAAATGCTAAAGCCTTGAAACAGCCGCTAGCAGAAACGGTTGTCATTCCACACCAATTTCGTTTGCTAAGTGCTTTGTGGTTGGCAGCTTTGATTGCGGCGGTGTTGATTGTTTCGGCAGCGGTCAAGGCCTCGCTTGGGCAAGCGGGCTTGGTCACGGTCTCTGCATTGGCGGGGTTTGCTGATGTGCATGCGCCGACCATTGCAGTGGCCTCATTGGTAGCAACAGGCAAACTATCGACACAGCAAGCAGTGATTGCCATTTTGCTGGCTTTTTCGAGCAATGTGGTCACTAAAACCATAGTGGCTATCACAGTCGCAAACAAAGTGTTTGCCCAACCAGTGATATTAGCGCTGATGCTACAAGTATTGGCGGTGTGGCTAGGCTGGTGGCTGTCGCTACAGGCAAGCATCTTGTAACAACAGCCTTTGCTTTTTACATGGTGTTCAACGCTAAGAAATCTGACACTTAGTCTTTAGCATCAGTAGCAACAGATTCCGTTTGCAGTCTAGCCTGCGCCTTCCAGTAAGTGAGCAGAAAGTGTGTACTTGCAAACATCACAGGGCCAAGTATCAAGCCTGATGGCCCAAATAGCACGAGACCACCAATCACTGAGAAGAAAATCTGCAAGGGGTGCATGCTCAGCTCTCGGCTAACCCAGTATGGGCGTAAGAAATTATCGATGGTGCCTACCACCAGTAAGCCCCACAAACTCAGCATCAACGCCTGTTGCCACTGCTGACTCAATAGCAAGTATATCGCGGCTGGCACCCAGACCAAAAAAGCACCTAGCATCGGCAAAATGGAAACCAAGGCCATGACACAACCCCATAACAAGGGTGACGACAAGCCTAAATACCAAAACATCAAGCCGCCTAACAGACCTTGTATGGATGCAATGACCAATGTGCCATACACCACCGCTTTGATGGTGGCATTGATATGGTGTAACCAAGCCAACACATCTTGATCGGCGATGGGGGAGAGTGTATTGAGTGCACGAATCGCCAATTGACGGTCACGTAATAGAAAAAACACCACGTAAAATACCAAACAGATGTGCAATAAACTGTTTATTGAATATTTAAAAATATTCGCAGAACTGCCTAACAACCAATTGTTGAGTAGCTTGATTAAATTAGGCACATCTAAATAGCTTTGCAGATGGTCGCTATATTGTTTGACGGTGATTTCTGAAAGCACTTGTTGCCATAGCGTACTGTGTTGCCAAGGTGCGCTCTGCAACCATTGTTGGATGGTTTGCGCGCTGATATACAGTTGCAAGCTTAATTGTTGTGTGGCCCATAACATAGGCACAATTACCACGGTGCTCACGATGAGCGTACTACATAATGCGGCAAGACCAGGGTGGTGGCAAGCTTGCTCCAGCCTGCGTTGCATGGGTAAAAAAAGCACAGCCAGCGTCACTGCCCAAGTCAGCACGCCTAAAAATGGCAACACAATCCAAAAGCAGAGCGCCACGCTCCCAATGATGAGCAGGATTGTAAGTAGCGCATCTAAGTGCGAGGCTGAGATTAAGATTTTTTCAGGTCTAACTAAACGCATCATAATCTAACCGCATATTAAACAAACATACTCACTTATTCTTTCAACATTCCCCAAAAACTATCCGCTTTTTGTGTGCCTGCTTCCCTTGCCTCATCTGCACTGCGCCAGCAATCTCGTCTCGCTTCAACAGGCACATCGTTACACTCCGTAATCGCAATTTCATGGTTGGCATCCACATGCGCCATGGCCGCCGCATAACGTGTTTTAGCGGTGGGATTCTCATTCGCACGCAGTTCAGCTAAGTCCACTAATCTTTTATGTTTGGCCTGCACCTCACAAACATCTGCCGCGTTCCAATTCAGCGTGTCGCAGACTTTCATTTGTTGTGCATATTCAAACTCAATAGATTGTGATAGCTGCTTGATTTCTTGTTTAGAAAGCCCAGCCGCACTTACCATTGGCGTAAGCACTAAACCAAAGCAAGTTAAAAAACACAGTGTTTGATATCGCATAATCGTTTCCTTAATGTAAGTAGCAATGACGGTTGTCATTTACTTTCACAGCATAGCCAACCTCTTAAACTCACTCTGTCTGCTAGCGAACTTAATAGCAATCAACTTACATATCAATTAGCCATACATTTTGAAAGTCATTGCTTTGTGCGCTGGCAGACAGATGGCCAGTTAGCTTGTCGCTATCCTCATCATTCAATCTTCATTTGGAGTGGCGTTATCATGCATACCAACCATCACAGCCTGTCTGTTGACCAATCAACACAAACCACCACGCAATCAGAAAACTTAAATAGTCAAAACGACCATCTTCCTTGTTGCGTGAAAATTGAAAAAGCCGACATGCCAAGAAAATCAGTTTTTGGGCATACCGTTGCAGACGTGGAAAAGCAAATCTTAGATTGGCTAAAAGACACTAAGAACAGCGATGAAGTCAACGCCACTAATCATGCGATGTGACTGAAAGAGAGGCGAAGATGCTAGAAAAATTTGCCATTATTCTGCTGTTGTTTTGGTTGTTTGGTGTCATTTCATCACACACCATTGGTGGTTTTATTCACATTTTGCTGATCATTGCGGTGCTCAGCGCCTTAATACACATTATTCAAAACAAGCGTTTTTAACAGGATTATTTTTAATTGGAGAATCACCATGAACAAACTATTTGATGGCATTAAAAAATCACAACTCATCGATGAGTTTAACGAACTATTGGTGGACGCTGAAGCCTTGCTGACGGCTACCGCTTCGCAAACGGGTGACAAAATTGTAGAGCTGCGTAGCAAAGTCGGCGAATCTATTCGTGTGGCGAAAGAAAATATGTGCGAGATGGAAACCGCTGTGTTGCAACAAACCAAGGCCGCCGCCAAAGCCACCGATGCCTATGTGCATGAAAACCCTTGGCAATCGGTGGGCGTGGCAATGTCGGTTGGCTTTGTGATTGGCTGGTTGATGAAACGTCATTAAGCATCATGACTCACTCAACCGACACCCAAGCACACAGCTTACTTAAGTCTGCGACAACACTGGCTAAAACTTTGGTCACCATGTTACATACCCGCTTACATCTGTTGGCCATCGACCTCGAAGAAGATAGGCTATACCTGTTGCAGATGCTCAAGTACGGCTTATTGGCATTGTTTTGCTTTGCCATTGGCATCATCGCGCTCACGGTATTTGTCGCGGTGCTGTTTTGGGAAACACATCGCTTGTTGGTGCTGGCAAGCATCGCAGCGGTGTTTTTGCTCGCAGGCGTGCTGTGTTGGCGCTATGCCACATGCATCATCAAAGCCAAACCGTCATTGTTTAGCAACAGCTTGACCGAGCTGGTCAAAGACGCACAGTCGCTGGAAGACGGCACATTGACGCCCATGTCACCTCCCACGTCTCCACCACTATGAAAGTGCTGCACGAAAACTTCATCCGCCAGCGACAAGGTTTAATCGATGACTGCGCGCAACAACGCCTAGCGGTTGGCGATTGCGTTAAACAAATGTCACAGCCACTCAGGTATGCAGACATTGTCTTAAACATCTTTATGCAGATCAAACAGCATCCTTGGCTGGTGCTAGCTAGCGTGGTCATGTTTAAGCAACTCCGCCATCAATGGCTGAAACATGCCTTCATCAAAAAGCTTCTCGGCTTGGTTGCCAACTTTAAGTTACTTCGGGGTTGGTTTACTAAGCGCTAATTGCTGATTAAAAATGCATGAGTGATTGATAAGTCGCTTGGTCAATCGCATAACATGGGCAAGCAATCCGCCTCAGTGCCGCTATGTTATTAATCTTGATATACCCACGACTGTAAGTGACGATTTTTTGCAGATGAAAATCCCTCGCCGCTTTGGTCACCCCTACACGCCGTACACCAAGAAAATGCGCTAATAAATCCTGCGTAATAAAAAATGGGCTGACATGCAACCTGTCTTGCAGAGTGAGCAGCAGCCGCGCTAAGCGTTGTGGTAAAAAATGAAAGTGATGGCACACCACCGCTTGTGCCAGTTGCGCATGAATCACCGCAAGGTAGGTGAGTAACTGTTGATGAATACTAGGATAACTTTGCATCAGCTGATACAAGGCAAGGTTAGGGATTTTGAGTGCCCAACCCGCACTTTGCACCACGGCTTGCGACTGTGGGTCATTCACCCCCAATATTGAAGCAACACCCCAGCATCCTTCTTCCCCAACAAAACCAATCGCTACCGATTTGTTAGGCGGCTCGAGCATCACCGAAGCAATCATCGCCCCCGCAGGAAAATACGCATAACCACTAGCGTAGTGAGTTGCATCCAGTGTTGTTTTTGCCGCAAGTTGCACCCATTCACATTGCGCGAGCAAAGCATGCATGACATCAAGGGTGAGATGATTGATAAGCTGATTACTACAAGCTGGGTGTGCCATATCTGCACACTAACATTCAATTGACTGATTGACTGTGCGCTTACCCACATCCAAATCAACGCTAGTTAATGATGTTAATCTACTTCTTTTTAGACCTCATTTTGCTTCTATTTTTACTTGTGCATGATTGCGATGCATATCTGGCAACAACCTGTCGAACTCGGCTTTCACCACATGGTAACATTCACAAACGCGCTTCTCTAGTAATGGGCGGTTCAACACGCGTATGTGTCCCCGCGCATATTCAATCAAGCCTTCGCGTTGCAATTTGCCTGCGGCCTCGGTCACTCCTTCGCGTCGCACACCCAACATGTTAGCAATGAGCTCTTGCGTCATGTTGAGTTCATCGGCAGGCAGCCTATCCAAGCTTAACAACAACCAACGGCACAGTTGCTGTTCAACCGTATGGTGACGGTTGCAAACCGCCGTTTGCGTCATCTGTGTAATCAGTGCTTGCGTATAGCGTAGCAGTAAATGCATCATCGGCCCTGCACGATTAAACTCCTGTTTAAGCAAGGTGGCGCGTAAGCGATAACCATAGCCAGCGCTTTGCACCACCGCTCGGCTCGGCGTGGTTTCCCCGCCCATAAACAGTGAGATACCCAATATCCCCTCGTTGCCCACCACCGCAATTTCTGCCGAGGCGCCATTTTCTAGCACATATAACAGCGATACTATCGACGTGGTCGGAAAATACACATGCTGTAAATGCCCGCCCGATTCATACAAAGCTTGCCCCAAAGGCATATGCACCAACTCCAGCGCACCAACTATCCTTGCATACTCAGGCTCAGGTAGCGCATCCAACAAATGGTTTTGTTGTGGTGAATGTTGTTTGCTTGGCATCATGTCTCTCATTCGCATAAAGGTCATTCGTGAGCATATTAATACACAACACTATACGCTTATGTGCGCTACCGAACAGAGCAGAGTGCGCATTCTAAGTTACGATGCTACGTGCAAACTTTCAAAACCTTACGCCTAGATTTGACGTATTAAAAATGGCGATTCGTTTAAAACAAACCTGCTTATTCGCCCTAGTCACCTTTCCAATGATGACTAGCTCTGCGCTAGCAGACCCCACATTTGAACCACCAACGCCCAAACCATCCATCACAGACCGTGTGATGCAAGCCTTGGATGAAACATGGCAAGCGCAAGACTAT
Organism: uncultured Methylophilus sp.; assembly: GCA_965249075.1. Classification (GTDB taxonomy): domain Bacteria; phylum Pseudomonadota; class Gammaproteobacteria; order Burkholderiales; family Methylophilaceae; genus Methylophilus. Next base: position 1,005,022 of record CBDFLF010000004.1, on the reverse strand, counting down.
GAGTGGTATATCCCGATTAACACTTGGCATAACCGTAGCACTTACTCACGCGAAGAAATCGCAGAATATAACGAGCAACCGTGGGGGCTTGGCATAGGCAAATACCGCTACGATTTGCAAGGCGATTGGCATGGGATTTACGCCATGGTTTTTTTGGATTCAAATAGCAAATGGGAGCCGATTGTTGGGTACGCCTATCAAAAAACTTGGGAAACAACACCCAATATCCGATTGGGTTTAGGTTACAGCGTAGGGCTAACGTTAAGACATGATCTAGACTACCTACCCCTGCCTTTGATTGTGCCACTGGCATCTATCAAATATCGCTCGGTAGCGCTACAAGCCACCTATGTGCCTGGCGCCAACAACAGTGGCAATGTTTTGTTTACTTGGCTACGTTGGGAAATCCCCTAAACAATATGCTGCAACGTCACACCGCCACAGCATGTCCTATGCATCCCGATTAAGCCACCGTAATATGGTTAACCACATTCATCACGCCATGCGAGTTCCACGCTGAGTTGGTAGCCAGCTCGCGCTCAGACCAGCTTTGCACCTTGCCAGATAAAGTCACCTCGCCACCCTTCACATTCACCACAATATGGTGCGCGTCATCCTTCGCACGCCGTCTCAACGCATGCTCAATGTCTGTTTTTACACTATCTGAGCTGGCCTTTTGGCTAATGGCGACTTGGTTACTAATCCCAACCACACCCAGCAAATGACGCAACATCTTACTAATATTGTCTCTCTGAAAACGCCACTCAACCACGCCCATCACAGTCACCCAACCTTTTTCCACCATCACCTTCACCGCATTGGCATGGCCATAGTTAGTCCAATGAATCATTTTTTCAGCCGCACTCGCAATATCAGAATCCGAGCGCACGCTACTCCCCAACAACTTCACCTCAATATTCACCGCCAACGCCCGCACACCAGAAACGCGCTGAGCAACTTTTTCAGCTTGCCATTTTTCACAAAAACTATCCACGTGCCCATCCAAAGTCACCACGCCATCTTCCACCTCAACACCAATGTGCGTCGCATTCACAGAAGGCTCCCACTTAAGCTCATCCATCACATCTTTTTGCAATTGCATATCCGTTTTCATCGCCAACTCCTCATGTTAAATGAGCCTGCATCATGCGGTTTAATAACCACTTTTTCTGTGCGATAGCGTACACAGCCTTTCATGTTCCGCCCTAGTATTCACTCAAAAATCAAAAAGGCGCTTAAGCGCCTTTTTTAATCACACAAAGTTGGGTTTACTCAGTAATTTTCTTCAAATTTTCCAAGCCACCTTGATAAACACTGGTAATCACTTTCACCGCCGTAGCGTCATCTTGGCCTTCCGCAGGGGTAGCAGATACATCTTTACGCTTAAAGTTACCTTTCCAAACCACTTTAGAAGTGTTTTTGCCAGTCGCCTTCACAGTCAGTGTTGAAACATAACCAGAAACAGGCAACACACCCTCAATAATGTTGTACTTAAACGTTTTTGCTTTAGCGTTATAAGCCAGCAACTTCTCTTTAATCGTACCGCCATCTTGCAACGTGAGTAAACGCTCAGCACCCACCTTATTATTTTCACCAGTCACAATTTCTGTGGTTTTAACCGCAGGATGCCATGCACCCAAATCATTAAAATTGCTCACCTTCTCCCACACCTTAGCTGCTGGCGCGTTAATAGCCACCTCTTCTTTCACAGAAAGTGTTTTTGAATCATCTGCAAACACATTAAAAGTAGCGCTCAACAACAAAGCTGAAATAAACAATTGATGTTTCATATCGTTCTCCTAAAGTCATTAAAGTGTATATATCCACTCAGATATATACAGGTCAGTATACATCAAACTATACAGAACGGTATAGTTTTTTAGACAGGTCAGTAAATTTTTTATTTTTAAGGTTAACTGCCCAAAGAATGGCAATGAAATTGAAGAGCCGTTTGGCGGTGACGAGCGAATCAACTTAGGTTGTGGAGCGCACCTTTTACGGGCGCCATATTGAAGACTAACTATTTTATAGTTTATAAAAACGGATTTTTTATTACCAAACTATCGATATGCAAGCCGTGTTGCATGTCTTCTGATAACAGTTCGGTTGCCCCTGCGGTGATGGCTGACGCGCAAATATGTGCATCATAAAAAGAGAGTTGATAACGTTTGGCGATTTCTACGGCTTTTGTGTGGGTTTGTTCAGTAAGCGGAACTAAATCTAAACTGGCTTTAATGGCTTGCAACACAGCCTCAATCTCTAGCCAATCCATGTTTAATTTTCTATGGCAAACAGAGGTGACTTCATTCAGCACTTGCACACTAATCGTGCCACCAGCACCAACAATCGCCTCAGCTTTATCTGCTTTGGTTGCGTTGTTAGATAGCAAATACAAAATCACATTGCTATCAATAAAAGGCTTACTCAATTGTCGCTATCTCGCTGGCTAGCTTCAAGGCGGTCAAACTTAAAACTTTCTGGCAAACGACCGCGCAACGCACGCAAACGCTCTAAAAGCTCTTTTGCATTCGCTTGCTTGCTCACCTCAAAACTACGCTCACCCGCCACATGCAAATCAATCTCTTCGCCTTCTTTCAGGTCTAAAGCTTGCACCACACTAGCAGGCAACCTCACAGCCAGTGAATTACCCCATTTAGCCACTTGCATAATCTCACCTCACAACAAAAATGATATACATTAAAATTAGTATATCATTAAAATAAGTTTTGACGCACTGTGTATTGAGTTTCAAAAAAACAAGGTGTAATATTGCTTGCAATATGAGTTTTATTTTAGACACCAATATTATTGTGGCAGGGCTACGCAGCCCAACGGGTGCATCTGCTGAACTATTACGCAAAGTGTTGCGTGACGAAATTAAGCCTTGTGTCAGTGTGCCATTATTTCTTGAATATGAATCGGTGTTATTAAGAGAGTCGCAATTACAAGCAACTGGCTTAACACCAATCCAAATTACGCGGTTTTTGGACACGCTAGCTGGAAAAATGAAACCCGTGGAGATTTTTTATTTATGGCGACCACAATTGCGTGACCCAGCAGACGACATGGTGCTAGAAGCCGCAATCAATGCAACCGCCAACACCATAGTTACATTTAACCTGGCTGACTTTGCACCTGCTACGCAAAAATTTCAAATCGCACTCAAGCAACCAAACCAATTTTTAAAGGAGCTAAACCATGGGCACCAATAGCAATTACGCGCTACGTATTCCCACATCGCTCAAACAATCTGTAGAGCAAGTGGCTCAACAAGACGGCACCTCAATTAACCAGTTCATCGTCAGCGCGGTGGCTGAAAAATTGGCAGCCATGAAAACCGCCGACTACTTTGCCGAGCGCGCAAAAAATGGCAACGTGCAAGCCGCGCTAGACTTACTCAATCGTCAAGGCGGTCAACCGCCACAAGCTGGAGATGAAATTTTGGGGTAATGAAAATCGATCGATACTGACCCCATCGATTTTGTAGCTTACTAGCTATTAGCAATGGATTAGAAAGCTCTTTTAAGTTAGATATTATTAACTTAGAATATGTTGAAAATACTAATTACAAAGTAAATTAAAATGCAAAATATAGATAAAATAATCAGCGATCACCTTAAATCAGTCAGATCTGAACTCGAAAATTATTTTGATGCTGATGTTTTTGCATACTATGGTGAAATTGCAACTAACTATACAACGTATTTTAGACAATGCCTCGAAAAAATGGAGATTAATCGAGTCAGAAAACCAAGACTTGTCATAGTGCTTAATACACCAGGTGGTGAAGTTGAGGCTGTTGAACGTATGGTTGAAATGCAGCGACATTTTTACAATGAAGTATTTTTCGTTATCCCTCACCTTGCTATGTCTGCTGGAACAATTTACTGTATGTCTGGTGACAAAATTTACATGGACTATTCTTCTTCGCTTGGCCCTATTGACCCTCAAGTACAAAGTAAAGATGGGAAATGGGTGCCAGCACTTGGTTACTTAGATAAATTTGAAGAGATACTTGAAAGGGCAAGAAATGGCACTATAACAAACGTTGAATATGCTATTGCTCAAAATCAAGATATGGCTGAACTTAGAAGATACGAGCAAGCAAAAGAGTTATCTATTACATTACTAAAAGCATGGCTAATCAAATACAAATTTAGAAACTGGCTAGTTCACGAATCACTTGGTGCTAAACATGGACAAGCAGTCACAGAGCAAGAGAAAGCGGATAGGGCAAATGAAATAGCCAGACAGTTGGGTGATAACAAGCTATGGCATTCTCATGGGAGAAGAATTGGAATTAATACACTTAGAGACAATCTTAGACTAAAGATTGATGACTATAGTGTCGAAAATGATTTAAGAGAGAAAATAAACGACTATCATGACCTTATTTCGGACTATATGTTAAGGCAAAAATGGAGTATATTCATTAATACAACTGAATCGGAGTAATCAAATGACTATTACTGGTAGGATTGAAGAGTTAGTGGTTAATATTAAACAAGACCAAACAACCCAAAAATTTCAGCAACAGTATATTGAAATGATTGAATTAGGTGTAATTGAGCGCAAAGGCTATAATTTAGCTGATGTTAATGTGCTTGGTGATAGTTTCACATCTAATGTAAATTGTAATTTCATGTCTGGAATACCTACGCGTTCAATTAATCAAAGTTAATTTTGATTTCCACATTATTAAATAAAAATGTTGCATAACACATCAAGTGCAACTAGAGAATCAAAATAATCAATATGTTAGAACCATACCTAACATCATAATGTGCAGTTAACATACCTCATTTAATGCAACTTTATTTTGAGATTTACGCATAAGATGCATGCTTACTAAGACCATGATTCGTATAGATTTATAATGCCTCAGCGATGCTTAAAAAGTTTTGACTGGGTAAACAAGTACACTAGCAATATTGTTATAGCTATCGTCAATATGTTCGACTTATCCAAAGCAGTGCAGTAATCTGATGGCTTAGCTAGCTTGGTCATAATTCAACGCGCGCACCTAGTCAATTTTAAATGCGCACCAACACCATAGAGGAGATGAGCGCTTGAAACTGAAAAACAATCTCAACATCACCGACCAAGTTGAACTAGCTAAAGTTGAAGAAAAAATTAGCAAACAAAAAGCCAAACAGCTTTTTGACTCTGGCGATATAAGCCATGTTGAGATAGGGAGTTTTGCGGGACTAGCTTTTATTCACGCCTATTTGTTTGCTGAGATTTACCCATTTGCTGGCAAAATACGGGACGTGAATATCACTAAAGGTAGCACAGCTTTTGCGCGCGTGATGCATCTGGAAGCCTCGTTAAAATACATCGATGCTATGCCGCAAAGTACGTTTGAGGAAATCGTAGAAAAATATGTTGAAATGAATGTGGCGCATCCTTTTCGCGAAGGTAATGGACGCGCAACGCGCATCTGGCTCGATCTGATTTTCAAAAAGTCACTTAACCGCGTAGTGGACTGGAACCGAATAGACAAAGAAGAATACTTCTCCGCAATGCAGCGCAGCCTAATCAAAGACCTCGAAATCAAAGCCTTGTTGCAGCAAGCCCTCACGGACCTAATAAATGAGCGCACGTTGTTTATGAAAGGTATTGATGTCAGCTATTTTTTTGAAGGATATAGCGAATTTAAAACGGAGGAACTATAGACATGCTAGGCGGAGAGAGATAAGGTTGCAAACGAGGCCACAACTGGCCGGGAAGCAATCCGCTATACCATGGGATGCAGACTGAGCGACAAGGGTAGGAGGCTTATTGCTAACTTACTGATAACTGTGCTTGCACTATTCCTGTTTGTGGTTGCTTTAGGACTAATGGCGCCATCATCTCATTACTGAACTAAGCATATAAAAGGCATATGGAAATCAAGTAGTTCTATATGACTTTTTCAACGACTACTCTGAAAACTTAGGTGGAAGTCTTGCTTTCATCAAACCAAAGTTGATTTAACAGATTGTTTATCTTGTTTCACAACTTTGCGAATTGCTTGTATTTGAGTATAACTCAGAGCGCCATCGTCCACTTCATAAGCTGGAAGAACTTCTTTAGCTAACTTTCTCAGCGCATAGTGAATCACCTGTGTTTCCGTGTTGAACCCTAAGCAAATAGCCAAATTTTTCACTGTTTTAAGACTGACGCTATTTTTAGTGTCGGTACGAAAACTCAATAACAGATCATCTGATTTATTTGTTGCCATGATTAGATCCTAGCATGTGATTATCATCAACATTTTTGCATAATTATATCAAGCAGTTTTAGTTACATGGACACTTACACTGGGGGGAGTCATGCATTTTTCTTGTTAGTCAAATAGATTTAAGGGGATAGAGATGCTAAAGCTACCTTTCTCTCGCCGCTTCATGAAATGCTTTTCTAACTGGGGAGAGTAGGTATTCCATGACGGTTTGGTCTGCTAGTTTAATTTCAGCAGCGACCTGCATGCCAGGATTAAGCATAAGTTTATTGCCATCTAGCTCTAAGTATTGTTGTTTAAGTTTTACCAACGTTTTATAACTAGAGCTCGGTTGATTTTGGGGAGTATCTTCTTGTTGAGGACTATTTGCCTGCGGTCTATCTGTTGCATCTGCGCTTACTTGCACCACCTCACCATCGACCATGCCATATTTTTGGAAAGGGTAGGCCATAAGTTTGACTTTGACAGCCTGCCCAGTGCTCACAAAACCTGCATCTTCATTTTTCAACCAAACTTCTGCGTTCAGGGTTTCGTGTTTAGGAACCAAGGTCATCAGTACCGTTCCCGGGGACACGACCGTGCCTGGTGTATGGGTGGCTAAGTCTTTGATAATCCCTGCTTGCGGGGCTCTAAGCTCCAATAGACTATTCTTGTGAGATTGTTTTGCCCACTCTTGTTTGAGTTTTTGTAAGTCACTGTAGACAATCACGCGGTCAGCTTCTAACTGCTTACGGTAATCTGATCTTATTTGAGCAATGCGCTTTGTGGATTGGTTAATCGTGGCTCTTAAGCTTTGGGCTGTGTACTTTTGCGCATGCAGGTCTTGCTCAGCCTCAATACGTTGACGTTTTTTCTCATCCACCATCACTCTACCAGCGAAGCCCTTTTTACCAAGCTCTTCATATGAGGCTTCTTGTGTTTGGTAACTTGGTAGCGTTTGCTCTAATTTGTGTTGTACTTCTATGGTCGCCGCTAGGTCACTTTGCGCTTTTTGTTGTGCGGCAAGCTCTGAGGCAATATCGTCTTGTAATGCGCGCACATTCGCAAGATAAGCGGCATTGACCTTTTGAAACATCGTCGAGTCATCGGCATTTTCGCGTTTGAAAGGGGTGCCAGAAAGCTCAGACTCTATGCGTCTTAGCTCAATGGTTTTATGTTGTAAGGCTTGCTGTATGCTCTCACTGTCTGCCTTTGCTAAATGGGCATCCATACGCACCAATATTTGGTCTTTTTTAACCAGCTGACCTTCTTCTATCATGATTTCTTTGACGATGCCTGCATCAGACGGTTGTACGATTTTGAGATAAGAGCTAGGCACCAGTTTGCCTTCAGCAACCGCCACTACATCCAAGCGGCCAATACACGCCCATATCAACATCAAGAATAATAAGCCCAAGACCAATAACAGCACACGTCTTGGCATAGGAGAAGGGTGCGACTCTTGTATTTGTAATAACCTAGGTGCAAAACTTAAGCTGTCATGCTGTTGCGGTTCTAACATAAGATAATCCATCTATTCTAAAAAATATCCCACACTCTCATTTAAAAGAGTGTGGGACATCCAATTTAAACTCAATATATGAGGCTCTGAAATACAAGCGCTCCGTTTTTACTACCGCTAATACCTACGCGAGTTTTACACTTTCATTAGCCCAAGTGCTAGGTGCGTTTAAAGTTTGTGCGGTTTGGCCGAAGCTAGCACTGTTGATGACATTTTGTGTCGCAGTGAGCCCTAAGCCTGTGAGGTTACCGTTCATCCCATATTGATAAGCGACATCACAACCAATCGCAGCGCTGTTACTACCTGTTTGAAGGTGCGCAGTTAAGCGCGCGTCAGTGAGCTGCCAATTGCTTGGTGCGCCTGAAGCATCAAATGCGGCCACCAAGTTAGCAAAGTTAAAATTCTCAACTTTGTTGTTTCTTAGTGCATCTGAACCACCCAAGCTAAAGCCTTGCATCGCTTCGGCAACGACTTGTAAGTTCACAACGCTCTTGTTATTGCCAAATAGACCGAACCAACTCACTGTATACCAATCTTTAAGCGTGACTTGGTCTGTTGCACCCACCTTCAAAATTAAGTCATTGGCATTTTTACTCAAGCTTAAATCGCTATAGGTAAAGCCACCGCCTAAACTTAAAGTGTTGTCTGCTCCAATAGAGGCGTTCACTTCATCTTGTCCATCGCCTTTGTTAAAGACAATCACATCTCTACCGCTATCGGTGGTTATTGTATCGTTGCCTTTGCCCCCAATCAGAATATCATTAGCGGTACCACCATTGAGCGTATCTGCGCCTGCTCCGCCATCTAACACATCATTGCCAGCATAAGCGGTAAGAATGTCGTTACCACCTAGACCCTGCATAATGTCATTACCACCAGAAAAATCGTTTAGCGTGTTATTAGCGTCGTTACCTACCAACAAGTTAGACTGACCATTGCCTGTTACATTAATTGCAGTATTACCCGTGAGAATAAGATTCTCTTGATTGGCGCCTAAAGTCCAAGTGACGCTACTCATGATGGTATCTATTCCCTCGTTATAATACTCGGTCACGAAGTCTAAAGTGCTATTAACAATATAGGTGTCATTGCCAGTGCCTCCATATAAGAAATTAACGCCACCACCACCATAGAGGATATCATTACCTGCGCCTGCGTTAAGTGTGTTCCATCCGTCATTACCGACAAGAACGTTATCAGCACTGTTCCCTGTTGCGTTTATCCAACCAGTCCCAGATAAAGTGATATTTTCCACATTGGCTCCTAGGGTATAACTTATGTTACTAATAACGGTGTCGCTACCTTCACCCGCTGACTCAACCACAACATCAGTTGCACTCTCCACATAATAGCTATCGTTACCTAATCCGCCTATCATTGTGTCAGTGCCAATACCGCCATCCAAAACATCGTTACCTGCGCCGCCATTTAATATGTCGTTCCCAGAGTAACCGTACAAAGTATCATTGCCGATTCCTCCTGTTAATACGTTGTTACCTTCTGTACCAGTTAGTGTTTGGTCAACAACACCATCAACAAATAAACCAAACGCAACAGTCGCACTGGCGCCAGAAGAATCTGTTGCCTTGAGTCTAAATTGATAAGTACTACCTACATCTGCTGCCACTGGATTACCAGACAACACCATAGTATCTGAGTTAAAGCTTATCCATGTTGGCAAAGCTGAACCATCAGACTTAGTGACTGTGTATGTGAGTGTATCGCCTACATCTACATCTTGAATTAAAGATTTACTCAACGCTAAGTTAAAGGGGGTACCATAAACAGCTGTTTGGTTTGGAATGCTACCAGCCACAATTGGTGCGTCATTCACATTTGCCACGTTCACTGTGAAGGTTTGGTTAGCACTTGCGCCAGCAGTGTCTGTTGCAGTGACTTTCAATGCGATGTTACCCACTTCACTGTTGCTTGGTGTGCCACTGATGGTTTTTGTAGTGGCGTTGTAGTTCAGCCAACTTGGCAATGGGTTGCCATTCGCCAAACTAACACTGTAGCTTAAAGTGTCTCCAACATCCACATCAGCAAATGCGTTCGCTGGAATACTATAGCTAAAGGCAACATCTTCAGTTGCAGCTTGTGTGCCGATGGCTACAGATACAGTTGGCGCATCATTCACATTTGCAACGTTCACTGTGAAGGTTTGGTTGGCACTTGCGCCAGCAGTGTCTGTTGCAGTGACTTTAAGCGCAATATTTCCAACCTCACTATTAGTCGGAGTGCCACTGATTGAGCGAGTCATCACGTCAAAACTTAACCAGCTCGGTAATGAATCACCATTAGCCAATGTCACGCTATAACTTAAAGTGTCTCCACTATCAACATCCGCAAATGCATCCGCCGGAATGATGTAGCTAAAAGCGACATCTTCTGTCGTAGCTTGTGCATCAATCACTACTGAGACTATTGGCGCATCATTCACATTCGCTACGTTCACTGTGAACGACTGTTCAGCGCTTTCACCAGATAAATCAGTTGCAATTACTTTAAGCGTGATATTTCCTACTTCACTGTTGCCCAGATTGCCGCTAAAAGTGCGCGTGTCGGCATCAAAACTTAACCAACTTGGGAGCGAGTTACCGTCACTAAGCGTCGTAGTGAAAGTGAGGCTGTCTACAACATCTACATCCGCAAATGCATCCACCGGAATGGTGTAGCTAAAAGCAACATCTTCTGTTGCATTTTGTGCTTCGATGGCTACTAAGACTGTTGGTGCGTCATTGACATTTGCCACATTCACTGTGAGCAATTGTTCAGCACTTTCACCAGATGAATCAGTTGCAATTACTTTAAGCGTGATATTACCGACTTCGCTATTGGATGGTGTGCCACTGATGGTTTTTGTAGCAGCATCAAAGCTTAACCAACTCGGCAATGAATCTCCATTGATTGATGTCACCACGTATGTGAGAACATCACCAACATCGACATCAGCAAATGCCTCCGCTGGGATGATGTAGGTGAAATTTGAGTCTTCCGTTGCAACTTGTGTGCCGATGGACACTGAAACCGCTGGTGCATCATTCACGTTTGCAATGTTCAATGTAAAGGGTTGACTTGCAGTTGCGCCTGCCATATCCGTTGCGATTACGTTTAGAACAATATCACCAACTTCATTATTACTTGGCATACCACTCAAAGTAAGTGAGTTGACATCAAAGTTTAACCAGCTCGGCAAAGGACTGCCATCAGCCAAAGTCACGTTGTAATTCAAACTGTCCCCAACATCAACATCCGTAAATGTGTCTGCTGGAATGGTGTAGCTAAAAGCCAAGTCTTCTATTGCAACTTGCTCACCAATTCTTACCCAAACAATTGGTGAATCGTTAACGTTTGCCACGCTCAAACTAAACGTTTGGTTTGCACTCGCACCATTATTGTCGGTTGCAGTGACTTTAAGCCCAATATTCCCAACTTCACTGTTGGTAGGTGTACCGCTAATGGTCCGTTTAGCAGCATCAAAGCTTAACCAATTTGGTAATGATTCACCATCAGCTAAAGTTACGCTATAACTTAAAGTGTCACCAAGATCTACATCCGCGAATGCATCCGCTGGAATAATGTAGCTAAAAGCGACATCTTCTGTTGCAGTTTGCGCTCCGATGGCTACTGATACGATTGGTGCATCATTAACGTTTGCAACGTTCACATTAAAGATTTGGCTAGCGCTTGCACCCGCTGTGTCGGTTGCCGTGACTTTAAGTGGAATACTGCCTACTTCACTGTTGGCAGGCGTTCCAGTCAAAGTGCGTGTGTTAACATCAAAATTTAACCAGCTTGGCAATGGTTCACCGTTAGCCAAAGTCACGCTATAAGTTAAAATATCAGCAACGTCCACATCTGAAAATGTATCTGCTGGAATGGTGTAGCTGAAACCCACATCTTCCGTCTCCGCAAGATTATCAAGTAAAGCTGAAACTGTTGGTGAACTATTTACTTTTCTTACAGAAATATCAAATTTTTGTGATGCTGAGGCACCTGCTATATCCATTACTGTAAGCTTTAGTTCTATATCTCCAACTTCGTTAGAGCTAGGCATGCCGCTTAAGGTACGTGTATGTGGATCGAAGTTTAGCCACATTGGGAGAGGGCTACCGTTACTTAAAGTCATGTTATAAGATAGTACATCTCCCACATCTGGATCAATAAACAAGTTTGCAGGAATCTGATATTCAAAAGTGTTAAGTGTACTTAACTCTAATTTTTCAAGACTACTGTTAACTAGTGGAGCTTGATTTATAGTTAGTTGACCAACAATACTACCATTCCAAACAGTACCATCTGCAAAGTTAAAACTCTCTAGACGGTAACGACTATGGAGATACCAGTTCTTAATAGTAATCTGATCTTCACTGTCTACAAATCTAACCACCAAATCTTGGCTATTCATCGGTCTGCGTAATATCAAATCCGATGAACTAATCTCCGGACCAAACTGCAACTTATCAACACCACTGTCCGCATGCACTGTGCTTCCAAACGGTTCGTCAATCACATCAACACCATCACCTCGATTAAAGTAATAAGTGTCTGAACCGCCACTACCATATAACAAGTCGTTACCCGTACCACCTTCTAGGTAATTACTCGTACCTCGTTCATTTCCTCGCGTACTTTCTATAGTTGCTGAAGCGCCAATAATGTCATTGCCAGAACCACCAAATAAACTATCCGATAACCCACTGCCAAGTATTGTGTCGTTGCCTCCGTATCCATACAAGGTATTACCATACTCACCAATAGAGCTTATATTGTCATTACCACTAGTACCTTCTGAAATTAAACCATCTTGGGTAATCTTTTCCTTACTCCAAACAGTACCATCTGCAAAGTTAAAACTCTCTAGACGGTAACGACTATGGAGATACCAGTTCTTAATAGTAATCTGATCTTCACTGTCTACAAATCTAACCACCAAATCTTGGCTATTCATCGGTCTGCGTAATATCAAATCCGATGAACTAATCTCCGGACCAAACTGCAACTTATCAACACCACTGTCCGCATGCACTGTGCTTCCAAACGGTTCGTCAATCACATCAACACCATCACCTCGATTAAAGTAATAAGTGTCTGAACCGCCACTACCATATAACAAGTCGTTACCCGTACCACCTTCTAGGTAATTACTCGTACCTCGTTCATTTCCTCGCGTACTTTCTATAGTTGCTGAAGCGCCAATAATGTCATTGCCAGAACCACCAAATAAACTATCCGATAACCCACTGCCAAGTATTGTGTCGTTGCCTCCGTATCCATACAAGGTATTACCATACTCACCAATAGAGCTTATATTGTCATTACCACTAGTACCTTCTGAAATTAAACCATCTTGGGTAATCTTTTCCTTACTCCAAACAGTACCATCTGCAAAGTTAAAACTCTCTAGACGGTAACGACTATGGAGATACCAGTTCTTAATAGTAATCTGATCTTCACTGTCTACAAATCTAACCACCAAATCTTGGCTATTCATCGGTCTGCGTAATATCAAATCCGATGAACTAATCTCCGGACCAAACTGCAACTTATCAACACCACTGTCCGCATGCACTGTGCTTCCAAACGGTTCGTCAATCACATCAACACCATCACCTCGATTAAAGTAATAAGTGTCTGAACCGCCACTACCATATAACAAGTCGTTACCCGTACCACCTTCTAGGTAATTACTCGTACCTCGTTCATTTCCTCGCGTACTTTCTATAGTTGCTGAAGCGCCAATAATGTCATTGCCAGAACCACCAAATAAACTATCCGATAACCCACTGCCAAGTATTGTGTCGTTGCCTCCGTATCCATAAATAAGATCCTTGCCACCGTTGCCTCTTATAAGATTATCTGAGCTATCACCTAAAATAAAATCGTCAATTGTTGTCCCAGCTTCTAAAAATCCGTCATTTCCTACTGATAAAATTCCATAAAATTTTAGGGTTGCTCTAATCTCCTCAGATGTATGTGCTAAATCAATATCAGCTTCAAGTAAGTCCCATCTGCCCCAATCTGTATCTATCAGTAAATCTCTCGTAGCTACATTAAACTCAATCAAATCAATCACACCTTGTACTGGATTACTAGATAACTTTTGTTTAAATGTATTAGTTAATTCAGAGAAGTCTAAGCGTATGCCATCTTGGTCAATCACCAAACCAATTTGATCTAGCAAGGGCTTGAATCTTGTCTGTAAAAGTAGTGCGTTGTAAACACTTGTCCTTATAGACTCATAGCTTTTTTGCAATAGATCTAGTTGCTGTTGGCTGTAATTAATACCCAACGGTATGTTAGTAATCACCACACCTGCAGATTGTTTCAAAGCTTTGTTAGTTGAAGCTACTATATCGAGGCCACTTCGCGCGCCTTGCGGTTGTTCTGTTTGAGGTAATCCAAAAAAATAACTACCATTAAATGCCTCAATAATATGCATTTTTTGTTGCCAACTCGCAATTAATTGCTTGTACTCTTCGGTAAGAGTGTCGTTGTCAAGGTCACGAACTGGCAACGACCCTAGCTGACCACCGCCAGTTGACCCAGCACTGCTTAACGTTGTATCACTTACATAAGTCCTGCGTACATTACCAAAAGCTTCATAAATAACGTTATAAGGTAAGTCACCCAATGGGTTTCTAACGTATTCTTGTCCATTAAAAACCCTAGACTCGTACTTAACCCCTGCCACCCTATCATCTAAACTTTCTGCCATGCCACTGGTATCTGCCCATGCGTCCAGCATGCTGTCAATCAGCCCCATTTGCTCTGCGCGTGTTTGTGCTTGGCTGTATTGTGTTAGCAGTGTTTGTAAACGGGTAGATTGCGTGGTTGCTTCTAGCAAATCTCTGACTTTGCCACTGCCTTGCATGTCAGGCAGGTTTGCAACATTGCTGGTATCTAGTTTGTCTGGGAAAATACGATTAAAGGTATCATCCGCTAGATTGATGTCACCTAAATCTCCCGTAACAACCCCAACTTCACCTTGGCTGCCATCGTCTTTAATAAAAGTGCCTTTGTCTGCCAGCTCATTGCCATTAGGGAGCACTTGGCTGTGCTCTATGTTAGCCACGTTGATGCCAACAATGTGTTGACTACTGAGGGTAAACAGTTCGTTGCTTTGGCTGATGCCGTCTTGGTTTAGGTCACGCCATAGTTTGAGGTTGTTAAATTGGGCATCATTGGCGTTTACAATGCCATCATGATTAGTGTCTAGGTCTGCTATCGCATCAAAGCCATCGGTGGCTTTTTGACCATTGCTTTTTACTGTGCTGTCGCCAAATAACTCTAGGCCGTTATCAATCGTGCCATTGCCATTTTTATCAAGCACCAAAAACGCATCATCTGGCTTCACCCAACCCGTGCCGTTTTTAATACCGTCACCGTCATGGTCAAATAATATCGGGTTAGTGGTGGATGCGCCGATGGTTTCTAAGCCGTCGCCGTCGAGGTCGAAGGTGAGGGGGTCGCGGCGGACGATGAAGTTTATGGCGTTGTCCCACCAAGTTTTTGTTTTGGGGTCAATCCAGTTACCTTCGTGAATGTCGGGGATGCCGTTACGATTGGCATCACCAATTGGATACTCAAAAACATCTTTTATCGCTTTATTTACCGCACTAGGGTTATTGTGTACTAACTGAGCAGCAAGGGATAATCCGAGACTAATTCCTACTGCGCCCAATCTAGCTGGAGGAGGCAACAACAATGCTAACACTGAAGCCATTGCTGCAGCCGTATTTAGTGATGCTTCAATAATTTTTGCGTTGTCTCCACTTGCAGAAGCCTCGTCAAGAACTCTAGCTTGTGCTTCGATATTTTGAACTTCTATGAGGCCCGCAGATATCTGCAAGGGAGTTTTTGTAGCGAGCAAATTCCCAGCAAAATTTATAGCAGTTGCAGCCACACCCATTCCATTTAGAGCAGCAGCAGAAACTTCAGCTTGCGTTGCATTGTAAGCGTCCAGCCGCCCCATCTTAAATAAAATTTGAACTAAGCGTATAAGTGTCCACTTCAACTTAAGTGGACACTTATTTATGACATTACCTTTATTAAAGCCAGTCACACGTCGTCGTTATAGCGTTGAATATAAGCTTCGACTGGTTGAGCTATGCCAACCTGGTATTTCGATCACTGGCGTGGCGCTCACGCATGGCATTAACCCGAATCTGCTACGTCGCTGGATTCGTAGCTATCGTACTTCGAGCCATTCTTTTCAAGTGATACAAACTCAGCCGTCTGTTCAAATGTTTCCTAGCCAAACAATTCCTAGCCAAACAGTTCAATTTATTCCAGCAACCGTTCCAGCAAACACAGTACACCCAAACCGACCACAGCAGTCTACGATACCCTTAGACAATACCAGCGTTGCGATGATAGAACTCACACTGACGGGTGGGGCTGGCAATATTTCATTACGTTGGCCAGTGGCTGATGCGGCAGCGCTTGTGCCAGTGTTGAAGGCCTTGTTGTGATGATAAGACCAGAGCAGGTGTTTTTAGCCGTAGCGCCGATAGATATGCGGATGGGGATTGATGGTTTATCGTTGGTGGTCCAACAAAGCTTGGGATTAAGGCTCGGGGAGGGACAGGCTTTTGTCTTTCGCAATCGTTGTGGCAATCGCATCAAGCTATTGGTGTGGGATGGCACTGGGGTTTGGTTGTGTCAACGTCGCTTACATCAAGGTCGCTTTGTTTGGCCGCAGTCCACCGACCCAGTGTGGGTATTGAGTGAGCAGGCTTGGCAGTGGTTGGTGATGGGGGTGGATTGGCAACGTTTGACAGCACAGCCTGAGGTGGGGTGGCGGGTGTGAGGAGTGAGTGTGAGGGGTAAGTAAATATGCGTTGGATAATCGCAGGAATCATGCAGATTATTTTTGCCGATAAGCCATATAAAACAGCAAGTTAGGGGTAGTCTGTGGTATCATTCATGCCATGAATCTGCTGGATGAAATTGCCCGTTTTAACCCTGAGCCAGCGCTCTTGCAGGTCATTCAATCCATGCAGAGCAGCTGGGATCATCAACGCAATACAGAACAGCAAGCATTGGCACACGCCCAACTACAAATCCAAGCCCTCAAGCTAGAACTCGCCCATCATAGACGCCTCAAGTTTGGTGTTAAAAGCGAAGCGTTTAGCCCTGAGCAAAAACAACTGTTTGAAGAGTCTTGGCAAGAAGATGCAGCGGTGCTCGAAGCCAAGGTGGAACAACTCAGCCCAACACCACGCACGCCCAGAACAGGCGCTGGTCGCCAACCACTACCTGAGCATCTCCCGCGTGAAATACACGTGCATGAACCCGCTTCTTGCCAGTGCGGGCAGTGTGGCAGCGCTTTAGTCAAGATTGGTGAAGATATCACAGAACAGCTCGATATCATCCCAGCCAAGTTCTTCGTACAACGTCATATCCGTCCCAAGTATGCCTGCCGCAGTTGTGAAACCATCACCACAGAATCTGTACCACCCGCCATCATTGATGGCGGCATGGCCGCCCCTGGCCTATTGTCTTGGGTGATGATTGCAAAATATGTCGATCATTTGCCCTTATATCGCCTAGAGCAGATGGCCGCTCGTAGCGATGTTCCCTTGGCACGTTCCACTTTAGCCGAATGGGTAGGCAAAACAGGCTTGGCCTTACAACCTTTAGCCGATCGATTGATTGCATTGTTGCTCAAAAGAGCGGTGTTGCATGCGGATGAAACACCCGTCGCCCAATTAGACCCCGGGGCGGGCAAAACCAAACGGGCTTATTTATGGACATGGCGTAGCAACAGTTTGGATACTAGCCCGCCTATCGTGGTGTTTGATTACCAAACCAGCCGAGCAGGCATTCATGCACAGCACTTCCTCAAAGATTGGCATGGCCACTTGATGGTGGATGACTATAGTGGCTATAAAGCGCTGTTTAACCCATCTGGGGCGTCTAGCCCATCAGGAACAACCGCCATCATTGAGTTAGGCTGTTGGGCACATGCCAGACGCAAGTTCTTTGAGTTGCATGCCGCCAATCAAAGCCCAATTGCACACACAGCACTAGCGCATATTGCCGCACTCTATGCCATAGAGGCGCAAGCGAAACACACAAACGCAGAACAACGTCTTGTGTTGCGACAGCAATCACAACAACAACTCACCACCTTGCATGAATGGCTGATGCGCACCCGCCTCACTGTCGCCCCCAATAGCGGCACAGCCAAAGCCATGGACTATACGCTTAAACGTTGGGCGGCACTCACCCGCTATGCCGAGACTGGACACTTGCCAATAGACAACAACCCAGTAGAAAACTGCATACGTACGATAGCGATAGGCAAAAAGAATTGGCTATTTGCAGGCAGCGAACGCGCAGGCATCCGCGCAGCCGCCATTCAAACATTGCTCGGCACCGCAAAACTCAATGGCATTGAGCCCTATGCTTGGCTAAAAGACACCCTAGAAAAACTCCCCACTTGGCCTAACTCTCGTATAGATGAGTTGCTACCTTTGAAAAAAATCCAAACATAGCCCTAAATCATTTGCAAGTATGGGGCGGCTGGACGCTTACGTTGCATTAGGGTTGCTCATTGTTTCAGCAACTCCAACAGATGACTGGATTGCTTTGGTTAAATCACTTAATCTAACTAGAGTTTCAGACATTTTTTATCCTAAAAAAATAAATTCGTAGAAATTCGGAAGTAAACCCCCAGCATAAAGCCAAACATCAACAGCATTAAGAAAAACAACATATACAATAACGATCTTAACAATATATATTTTCTTTTAAACTCACGCACACCTTCTGTATTTTTTTTCCCAAATACAAAGCTAATTATTGAGATAATGAGCAGAGAAAAAAATATAATGTTAAGCGGGGCAGTCCAGATGTAACTATCTAAAATACTCTTTCTAACGAATTGAAAACCGTTTACTTTTAATAACCACATAAAAAATATCGAAAGCAAAAAACCTGAAACAATAGCTAAAGTTATACTGAAGTCGGTATATTTAATGGTAAATGTATTATTTTCTTGATTCATATAACTTGATCCTTCTTGGTTCTTATTGGTTAACTTATTATCATTTGCCAAAATATCTTGTTTTTCTTTGTGTTGACAAACAGTCTTAGCTTGCGTCAGGTGAGATACAAAGCCCAACATTTCCTTAACTCGTTGCTTTAAATTCACGCCACGACCTCCAAATCCTTATCATTTCCAGTCAATTGAACAGTTGAGGTCAAATGCGGGTTACCCCAGAGTAAAATTAATGGGGCGCGTGCTTTCTGACTCCACTGGTTTACTTCTCAATCTATTTTTCATTACGTTCTCCACTAATTTTTTCTCTAATCCTGCGTTGTGTTCTGTTGCTTTGTTTCTTTATTTGCGCTCGCTTGGCTGCTTAACTTCACCACATCATCCACCTGCAAGCTCTTAGGCAGTTGATGGGTGATAAACAGAATTGTCACCTTGCCCTTGAGCTTGTTAATCGTCTGCGCAAACTGCTCTGCGGTTTGTGGGTCTAGGTTGCTCACTGCTTCATCAAAGATGAGTACGCTGGGTTGTCTGAGTAGTGCTCTGGCAATGGCAATGCGTTGTTTTTGTCCACCACTTAACCCTGTGCCATGTTCACCTATTGGGGTTTGATAGCCTTGCGGGAGTTGTTCAATCGTCTCGTGTATGCCTGCCATTTGACAGGCTAGGATAATTTGCTCAAAGCTGGCGTGTGGGTTGGCTAGGGTGAGGTTCTCGTAGATGGTGCCTGAGAACAATAGGATTTCTTGCGGAACAACACCAAACACATTGCGTAGCTCGTTGGCACTGAGGTAGCGGATGTCTTTGCCATCGAGCTTGATACTGCCTTGTTGTGGTTGCACAAAACCTAAGAGTAGTTTTGCTAAGGTGCTTTTGCCACAGCCACTAGGCCCCATGACCACGGTGCATTTGTGGGGTTTGATGGTGATGTTTAAACTTTGATATAACCAAGGGTGATTGTCTGAGTATCTAAAGCTAATATCTTCTAGCTCTAGTTTGCCTTGTAGGTTATTAGCTCTCACTGGGATAAGTGAATAAGGCTCAGTAGGCGCATCCATTAAATCCCCTAAGCGTTTGACTGCAATATCGGCTTGTTGAAACTCTTGGTACATGCCAACTAAGCGTAACACTGGGCCTGAGAGTCGGCCACTAAACATTTGAAACGCAACCAGCATGCCGATGGTGAACTCAGGGTTGTGCATCACTATCCATGCGCCTGTGCACAATATGGCTAGTGTTTGCAGTTGGTCTAGGGTGTTGGCAGCGATGTTATAGCTGTTAGAGAGTTGTTTGGCATCGAAGGTGCTGGCAAGGTAGGTGGCGAGGTAATCGCCATATTTGTGTTCTAGCTGAGGTTCGAGTTGCAGAGACTTGACTGTCTCCATGCCTGAGACATATTCAGTTAAAAAGGCTTGGTTGCGCGCTCCGAGTAAAAACTGTTGGTTGAGTTTTTTCCTTAAAAGGGGCGTGATGGCTAAACTTAGTATGGTGATTAGAGACAAGCTGGCTAAAGCAATCAGTGTAAGTTGCCAGCTATACCAAAACATAATGGCTAGGAAGATAATGAGAAATGGAAAATCGAGCAATAAGATAATGAGTGAGCCTGCTAAAAACTCACGTATGGTTTCTACCCCATGTAACCTTGCCACCAATGTGCCTGTGGGTCGGTGCTCAAAATAGCGCATGGGCAAATGTAGCAAGTGACCGAATACTTTATGCGCAAGCACGGCATCAATGCGGTTGCCTGTGTGCAAAACCAAATATTGGCGCACCCAGCTCATGATGGCGTTAAACACCATAAAGATACCCAATGCCACCGCAACGACAATTAAGGTACTAGTCGTGTGGTGTACCACCACTTTATCAATAATGACTTGTGTACCTAGAGGTGTAGCGAGTGCCACGATTTGAATGGCGAGTGAGGCCAGCAAAATATCGCGCCATACTTGCTTGTGTTTAAGTAACTCTGGAATAAACCACTTAAAGCCAAAGGCTTGCTCTGCGGTGTGTTGCGCTGCATTCGCTTGAAGGCTGGCAGTAGGTGCCAAACCTGTTTCATCATGCACGGGTTCTGATTGGCGGGTGGCTAAATACACTTGCCCCGTACTCAATGCCTCATATTCTGCCACTGTGATTGTGCTGGGGACACTATCGCCTTGCTTGAGCCATAGCACGCGCTCTTTGTCTGCTTTAAGCACAATGGCTAATTGATGGGTGGGTGATTTGACTTGTTTGATTTCATCATTCAATTCATCATCAGACTGGTTTGCTGTTGAATTGGCTAATGGGTCGTGGTTTGATTGCTTGCTTGGCTCATTATTTGGAACAGTCTCTTGGTTTATGTCTGACTGCTCTTGAGACTGCGAGACGACTGATGTAGCGCTAGCAATGGTGAGATTGACCAAGACTGGAAATACAGCAGGATGCACATCCTGTAGTGGGGTTGTTTGCAGACTGACCTTAAAGCCATAAGCTTGCATCGCATGTTGCAATGCCAACTCATCATAGGGCGGTGCATACTGTTTGAGCAATAACATTGCATCAAACGGCACACGGTGCAAAGCGCAAAAGCTCCCTGCAGCCCAAACAAAGGCTTCTCGACTATAAAACAACATTCCTCCCAGAACGCCTTGTTTGCGTCACTAGATATTGGTTTTAGGTTTTTGAACACTCACAAACGTGAGTGCTTATCTTCATGGCGCTTCTGCGTGTGCGTTTTAGTAACGCATCACTTTAATGTTAAAACTTTCAGTGTTAAAACTTTTAAGCTTAAAACTTTGTATGTCTCATTCTTGTACGTCTTGTTTTAATGCGTATATCTGCTAATGAATATGCTTATTATCAAAACTAGATTGATTGTAAATTTATTCTAAGGACTGAATTTATACATTCCGTGTAAATGATTGTCAACCTCGGCTTTATTAAAAAAGCTTAAATCATGCATAAAAATACGCAATTAGAAATTTAAGCTACAATCAAATTTGCTGTTAATTTCTTACAGCCATTTAAATACGATTGTCTTTTTAATATTTAAGGAGAGCGATATGGCAGGATGGTTTGAACTCAAAAAACATAACAACGGGCAGTATGGTTTTGTGCTTAAAGCTGGCAATGGGGAAACGATTTTAGCCGGTGAGCAATATAAAGAAAAAGCAGGCGCTGAAAACGGCATTGAATCAGTAAGAACAAATAGTCCGATTGACTCTCGCTATGAAAAACTCACAGCTCGCGATGGCAGCCCTTTCTTCAATCTGAAGGCCGGTAACGGTCAAGTGATTGGGACTAGTGAGATGTACTCTTCTACCAGTGCACGTGATAATGGCATTCAGTCTGTAAAAACCAACGGGCAATCAACGGTTGTGAAAGACAACACATAATCAAAGATATTCATTGATATATTTGCTGGCTCTGGTGAGAGTTGCCCAGCAATCACATCGCTACATAGGCAAGTTTTACTCTCATGTAAAACTTGACTAATAACCTTAATGCACATGCTATGCCGCCGCCTGCATTTCTACAAAACAATGACCCAACCCTAGCAAGGTTAACTCTGCTCTTGTAATAAAAGCTTTTGAGTACTGTTGCTCGCTCATAAGAAAACGATAACGGACAATCGACAGCGCATCGCATAATTGCAAAACAGTCTGGTAAGAAATCCCCTTAAGCATAGCTACCTGCTGACAAGCAATAAAGCTGGCATTAAATGCCTCAAAAGACGCTTCGTCTATACGAATCTCACTGTCTATCACCTTGCCTTTTATCATGGTGGATTTAAGCAAGGCTTGTAATGTGGCAGGGTTGAGTTGGGCAGTATCCATCACATCTTGGCAAGCATGACTGCCTTGGAGTTTTGTATGTATTTGATTTAGCCAGTCTTTGACTGCTTTTTTATCGAACACTAACTGACTGGGTGATGGCCTGAGAAAACCGATAGGTCTGATTTCTTGCTTGGCCACAGCATCTATAAACTTGGCTTTGACATCTGCAGGCCCCAATTTTTTTAGCATGATTTGCGTCATGGTTAGATGATGTTTGAGATCATACACTTTAAGATGTTTAGTGCCTGTCAAAAGCTTGTCTTTGAGTGCTTGTACATCTTTCTCATGAAACAGGGTAGGTGGCACAGCAAAATACCTAGGCTGATAGAGCCCCAGCTTACGATAACAACGCAAGACCGCTTCTGGTAATTCTAAAATAACGGAAGCGTCTCCTAAGGAAAGACTCTTGCCTTGCGCAAATTCAAATTGTTGTTGCTTAGTCAGGTCAAAAAGCATGCGCCCGTTTGCACCAACCTCATGGCTGGTTTTAATCAGCCCCTGTGCAACATACTGCCGCACTGTGGCTGGATGCATCTTGTGGATTTTTGCAAAAGCATCAATGCCCACTATGTTGGAGACATAATCAGTTGTTTGATTAGACATGCCTTCTGGTCGCATCTTTGGGTGGATATGTGCTTTTTTCCATTGTTGACCAAAGTTTAGAAAGGCCTCTCGCATAAATTTAACTTCATCCTGCGCTTCTATGTTTTTGAAAAACGACTCGTAGAACGACCTAAACTGCCCGCGCAATCCAGCTGCGTTTTTATCTGCCTTGGGGGCATGCACACGATGCAAATAAGCATGGAATTGATGTGGCCAATTTGAAAAAGCCTCGGCTGCTGTTTCGATGGCTTTCCATTCATCTTGTAAGGCATCTCCAGATGACTCATTAAATAAACCAAATCGATGAATCACGGATAACAACGTATTTAATGACAACTTCCTCATGGCCCCAGTAGGGAAACCCACGTTTCCAGATTCTGCCGCATGCAGCTCGTCAATATTAGGAACTGACAGTTTTAAATAAATTTCACGCATCAAAGCTATCACTGTTGTATTTTCGCAACATTCAGGCTCCGCATAGGAAAAATCCACCCCGCAACGACATTGCGTCAAGCCTGAGCGATGCCATACAAGTGGCTTTTGGCAAGCTGGACATTGAAACAGCATTTTTTTTCGATGCACGGGGCAAACATGGGCGTACTTTATCTCGTTAAAGGCATGGATATACCCATGGGATTTAACGCAATCTAGGCATATTCCTGTGCGTTTGCATGCCATATGCATTGATGAGACTGTATGCCCTTGTAGATGAATTTGACGACCACTATAGTCATCTTGTGCGTCATCTATGCCTATTGCTTTTAATTCTGACTGTGGGGCTCGCAACACTGATGCCAGTTTGCTTAAAGGTGGTCGTACTGAGCGCGCTTCATTATCATCCATCCCCGCATAACGAAGTAGCTTGAGTGGGCTTTGATAGCCATTTTGCTCTGTTAAGCGCAATATATATCCCAACACACTCTCGCCTCCGATAGGCAAGGGGGTCATGACCAAAGGGTTTGTTAAGCCTTGTAGGTGTAATTGCATTTTGCCTCCTTAGGAAAAGAATGACGCAGCGTTAGCCGTCATCTTGACTGTATTCATTACATACATGGGTTGATAGCCTTGATCCTTGGCAACACCAATGTTGCTAGCCGCTTCAAGCATACGTTCAGTGTTGGATTGTTTAATAGAGGCAGCAAACGGGTTGGGAACCTCCATGACATGATCAACCCATACAGCCTCCTCGTAAGCAATGGCAAGGCACTCTAAATCAATCACTGGGTCCTGTTTAATATCTGCATTAAGACATGCCTTTTGTAACAACTTTACGATATAGCCAATTAAGCCACCCGTTGCACAATAAAATCGAAATGCCATTTCATCTGAAGACATATCAGGCAAATCATAGCCTTCAAGCGCATCTGCAAAGCTTGCTAAACATGCGACGAACTCTGCACGGTCAGTTGCATTCCTCCAATCAAATCGATGCAGTAACACAGGCGCCAATAAACGCCCGCGTAATTGCTCATTTTGATTGATGACCCCCATGCAAGTGGGCAAGCCCACCAAGATAATCATCAATCCTGCGCGGTCCATAAAAATCTTGAGCCAATCGGTCAGATGGTGCTGGATTTTGTGAGAGGTTTTATCGTAAAAGTGCTGAAACTCATCAATGACGATGGTGTGCGTTTTGATTTGCTTGAGCAAAGAAAATAAACGCTCTGTCTTCTCGTTTTCTGAGCCTCGCTGAAAACACAATGGCTCGCCTATCGCACTGAGTAATGTCTCAACCAAGCCTTTCACCGTTGGTTTAGCTGGCGTACGGATGCATAGCAGGGGTATCACCATGCCTTCGCAATTATCCATCCGTGGGTATTGCTGCGATATGTATTCAATCAATCTAGATTTACCAGAGCGTGATTCACCCACCAAGGCCATGCCAATAGCGTCGGCATAGGTTTTAGAGGCCTCGATTTGATTAGTCACTCGATGATAAGCCTCATCAAAGCGCTTATGTGGCACCAATACCTCATCCACACTAATCTTTTGTTTTGTCTGATGTGTAACCATACTTACTCCTGATTCTTTGTACGTGATTGAACGACAGGTGAGTACTTAGGTACATCAACGATACGCACATGGTCTAGATTGTCTGAGGATTTATCCGACTGATGTAGGCTTGGCAGAGGAACCACTTTTGTCTTTAGCGGTTTGTTCTTTTTAGCCTCGTCACGATAGCGACCTACTTGTGGCGCATGCTTCTTTTTGCGTTTAAAGTTCATCGCATCTTCCACAATTTCCGCAATTTGAACTTTCGCACGCGCCCATGTGAGTGGGTCACTTTTACCGATTTGCGCTTTGGCAAATTGACGGCATTTTTCGTGTAGCCATTTTGACATGCCTTTCGCATAATCAATGTTTAACGCTGGCACGGTCAGATAGCCTTGATTTTGCTCCAGCACCACATACACTTGGCCTATGTCTGACTCATCAATCCTAACGTCCGCTTTAAGGCCATCGCCATGGATGCGTCTTAATTGCATCAACTCAGGTGAGTTATAGAGCAAACCATTTAGCTCTATGCCTTTATGCGTGATAGATTTCTCAGGGATTGTTCGACCCAACATCTTATCGATTTCAGCAGGGTCATGCGCCATCGGTATATCTTCGGCTTTGATATTTGCCGCCCAGAAGGCGGCTGGGCTATATTGGTCTAAGCCACGATGCGGTTTTTGGTGGTAATAATCTGCAATCCACTTATGGACGATATGTCTTAGTACATCAAGGGTAATAATGGCGTGTTTAACAGGATCGTAGTCGTCTTTCTCAAATATATTGCTAAAGCTAGTCCCTGCGATGCCATGGCTGACGCCCGCATTGATTGTGCGATTAAAACGCTCAACGTGTCCTTTAAACCATGGCTTTTTACGTGGCGTGAACTCGATAGAGATGCCCAATGACAAGCAAGCCTGTTCCAAACTATGCGAGTGAAACTCTAAGCCATTGTCAACCAGAATGCGGTCCATGACCCCATAAGCTTCCCATGCGTTATTAATATCAGGGTAATCATTTATGAGGTTCACCTTAGGCAAAATGGCATGCTTCAAACACTTACCCACACTCAAATAACTGGGGGATTCAAAGCCAATATAAAAGCCGAGCACACAACGTGTATGCACATCCAAACAGATGGTAATCCAGGGTCTACCCATAGGCATGCCTGTCTCCTCATCCACAACAAACAAGTCCAGTTGAGTATGGTCAATTTGGGCAACATTCAAAGGACCTTTGGTAAAGTGATGTTTTAGTTTTGCGCGCATAAACCGAGTGGCTGCTAAACGACCATATCTTGCGGCATAGCGGTCGTAGAATGGAATTTCATCGATTAATCTTCTTACCAAGCGCAAGGTAGGCAATGGTAGCCGCATACTTGCTGGGCGCGCACTATTAACGCGGTCTACACGGACAATCGCATCCTCATAAGCATCAACAGCTGTTTTACGCTCACGTTTTAAGTAAACATCATCAATCGAATCCTTCACAAGGTCTAACACATCTTGAGGATAGCGTTCTTCTCGGTTGCCTTTATGGTGATGCTGATCGACTAAAGCAAAAATATCTTTGCCATACTGCATGTACTGCTTTACCCATCTACAGATAGTGGCTGGATGTGGTGGTTTTTTATTATCGTTAAGCTTATGTGAAACAGATTGAATCGCTTGTTTAAGCATCGCGTCTGTTTTAGGTAAGCCCTCAACCCCTTTAACAAAGGCAAGCTTGTATTTAGCGATAGCCAAAGCCTCTTCACTGACATCACGCTTTACGAGCCTTGATTTTGCGTCACTGGTTTGATTGAGGTGGTCTTTGCTAATGGGGTCTCTAGGAAAAAGTAAACTCCCATCAGCATAGAGGCTTTTAAGGCTATGCATAGTGTATTCGTGAATACGGCCAGTCTTTTTATCCTCTAGTTGCCATAGGTTATCGGCAACTTCACGGATGAGTTCATATTCAGTTTGATTGATAAAAACAATCGCTTTTTTACAAAATTGGTGTAATGACATTTTTAGCTACCCTTTAGTTAAACTGGCTATATATCGCAGTGTTTTTTTGTAGGGGTTGGCTTAAGTCAATCTTGAGATAGCCATCAAGAATCAGTCGGGAAAGAGGCTTTAACAACGTATCTGTAAAATCACGCCAGACACAATTGCCATGTGTTGCAAAATGGCGTCTGAAATACTCAACCTGTGCCAGTGTTACAGGGTCTTTTCCTAGCTTTAACAGTTGTTTGACATTACTCAGTCTTGGCTCAGTGGATAGCTCCTCTGCAGTGACTAAGCAGTATTGATAACCGTGTTTTGGGAGCTCACACATCAATAGTGCTGTTCGTTCAGCTACTTCTTTGGACTGCGCATCTGCCAATGTTTTAACTTCTAGCAAGTACGACCCTGACTGTTTAATCATAAGTAAATCTGGGTAATGCAAATGCCCTTTACCGCGCATGACATAACGAATAACACATGGTTGCTCACTAAAGCTGATGACCTCAGGGTCTGCATCGCATAAGCGCATAGCGTTTTCCTCATGCACAGACTCCCACTGCATCATTCGCTTCATCTTGATACTTGGATATTTGCCTGTGTTACGGGCGTTCGACCGCTTAACAACCTTGCGGCTTCTCAGTTTTCCGTCACTTGGAAAGTCAACGCTTATAACGCTAGACCCTCTAAAATCTTGTTGCATAGTTCACTCCTATAAATTTGGAGTAACTAAGAAATTTTGGCGTGCAGAAACCTATCTTGCTGAGTTTGCATTACTGCATATCAGAAAGTTCAGGGTGCAAAAATGAATTACGTCAGTGTCAGATTTGACTACTGCTGTATTTGACGTACAATAGAAATAACTGGACAGATAAACCAGTAATCTACAGAAACAAGCTCAAGTGTTGGCGCACCTGGGCTTTTTTCATTTTTGTTGCCTGTGTTTGATACAGGTATATTCTTCAATAGCGTAATTTCTTAAGTTACATTCCTCACAAAAATAGTGGCAATACAGCCACTGGCTTATCAGACCCTGCTTTTAATTTGTAATCAGCAAAGTCAGAATTCAAATTAGCACAAGTTTTTAGCTTGTCAAATTTAGCTCAAATTTTTATTAGTAAAGGAATTTGTGATGGATTGCAACCCCAAAATAGAGGGTCAACCTATTGATTTTAAGTGGATTTGTTAACCTACGGTTAAAGTTAATTACTGCGAGAAACTTAAATTGATTAGAATACAGCAAAGCTTAATCAAATAATTTGTTAGTGTAGAGACGACTCGCAGCTGGGTATATTCACTCTAATTTAAACTTAGTTTGAAATTTTTTCTCATGTGTTTGGAAGTGTTTTAAATGAAATCTAATCCACAATTACTTTATGTAATCTGCTGTTGTATTTGTGCAATTAAAAAATATTGGTAATACATTTTTATTTCAATATAATCACTTCTACTTAGTAACATTAATTAACGCACTCAAACTACCATAGCAAAAACTTAACTTACTTCAATAAAGTTTTAAGTGATTACAATTTCACAACCAGCGGGAATATTCGATTTTTATGGCTAATAATTATGTCATCGTCATTTGATACAGATTCTGATGATGTAAAAGAGTATATCGATCAGGTATTCGATAGAGCAGAAAAAGCCATTGATATTGGTATATGGGACTCTATAAATAAACACAGACTAAGAGCTTGGTCTGACTGCTTAGATAAATATGATGCGAAACTTCTTGGCGCATATCTCCTAGATAATTTATGTTGTCGTAGTAGAAAACAATTTAGAGCGATGCTTGATGTGCTTTTTAGGCCATTATTATCTGAAAGCTCCTCTCAAGACCAACAGGGGCGTTTAATTAATACGTTATCAAAGAAACCTGGCTCACAGACCCCAAAAGTTCTTTTTGCCCCTGTAATTGGCCTAGATTCGCCGCCAACAAAATCAGGCCCATATATATTACGCCTTGCTCAGAGGCAATATAACATCCACTCAAATTGGCTCACTTGGCCACAACATTTAAATGCAAAAGAAGACTTAAATTGCCTTTACTTTGTAGACGATTTTTGCGGTACAGGAACTCAATTTATTGAATTTTCCCAATCTATACAACTTAGTATGCTTAATGATAAGCTGCCAAAACTCAAGATTGTATATTTAGTTACAACTATACATGTTGATGGTTTAAAAAACATCAAGGAACAGCTCCCTTTTATTCACATCCAATATGCTGAACTACTGATAGCAGCAAATACTGTTTTTTCTGATGAATGCTTTGAGCGTTACAAAATTCCGGGTTTTAAAGAGTCAATTAGGGAACAATATGATCGAGTCCTAGTTGAGGCAGGACTTCCCACCCAAGGTAGATTTGCAGATGGATTCGGGAAACTAGGACTGGCTTATACGTTTTCTCATGCCACACCTAATAACACTCTACCAATATTCTGGCTCGAAACACCAAACTGGACACCTCTGGTAGATAGGTAACTATGAAAAAGGCATTTGTAAGAAATCGTACAGAAGAGTTGGGGCATGACCTTTGGGACTCATATATTCTTCCTCCTTATTTCAATAACCTAGGTATCAGGGAAGCGAAAAAATCTATCGTTTTGGAAGGAGGTAGAGGGTGTGGAAAGACTGCTCTTTTAAGATACCTCTCATTTAATAGCCAATTTTCTAAAAATAGAACACGACTAGATTATGACTCAACAGCACTTGAAACGATTGGCTTATATCTTAAAGCTGACCCTCAATACTTCAGCGGCTTCACTGGGGGATGGTTAGAAGATAGAAAGTGGCTAGATATTTTTGAGCATGCGCTCTGCATAAACTTAGCTACTCAGCTTGTAGATGTTTTATTAGCGCTCAACTGCTCACCAGAACGAATTGAAACCTTTGGGGGCTTAGAATCATTAGCTTTCGATCAGGCTGTTGGTGGCTTTAGTAAAAGCAAAATACCATCGCCATTCAGCGAGTTTCGTCCCTGGGTCACCAGCCAAAAGCATACCCTTTCTAGATGGCTTAAAAACGCAGATAGCGAACCATGCCCAGAACTTTTTCCTCTAAAAGACTTTTTGGAAGCCATCATTAGCGAATACAAAAATAAACTCCCTTACTTTAAAAATACAGTTTTCACAGTATTCGTTGATGAGTATGAGAATTTACTTGCATATCAGCAGAAATTTCTTAACACAATGATAAAAGGTGGTGAGCCTCCTCTTATTTTTCACATTGCCATGAAACCTAATGGTATGCAAACTCGAATGACGACTGGCACAGAATCAATCCAAGAAATAGCCGATTTTCGTAAAATTAACTTAGATGATGAGCTGTCAAATGATATGGACCTATTCGCCGCTGAATTATTTTTCTTTAGATTAATACGTGCAGGCGTTGCAGAAAGTGATTTACCAGTCTCAATAGAGAAACTGCAGTCTGAAAATGACATTCAATTCAGATTGTCGGACATCAGATATAAATCAAATGTTATAAAGGAGATTCAACGCATCCTTCCAGGAATAAGTTATAAAGATCTTGCATTAAATGTTTTATCTGACCCACCACTTAAGTCTAGATGGATGGATATTGTTAGCAAGACACTATCTAAGAAAAATAGCACTTTAACAGCAGATGATTTTTTTGATATAGATTTACCTGAAGCTTCTGTTGTCTGTGCTGCACTATTAAACCAAGCAAAAAACCCGAATGACATTTTTGACGAGTTTAGCAATCTACGCGAGCCATCAAAACGATCAAAATTTAAGGATGCTGACTGGATACACCATTTTCTATTAGGAACACTATTATTAATTTACCTTCCTTTCAGGCAACGAAATTGTCCAATCTATGCAGGTTTTGATAATTTCATAAAACTATCAAAGACAAATGTAAGGCACTTCCTTGAACTATGCCACCAAAGCGTCGACTTAATGGATGAAAATGCTAGTTTAGAAAAGCTTGTTGTTCCAATTCATTGCCAAGCAGATGCCGCTTTCAGAGTAAGTCGAAACATGAAAGAGGAAGTATCTGGCTGTGGAGATACTGGAAATAGATTAATGTCTATTGTTAACTTACTCGGGAAACTATTCAGACTATCTCAATACCGTTTATCTCAAAGTGAGCCAGAACGTACTCACTTTTCTATTGTTCAAGACGAGATTAGCCATAATGCCCAGAAAATTTTAGATGAAGCAATTAAATGGTCTGTCTTATTTAAAATGCCTGAATCAAAAGTCAAAGGCACGAGATACGAATCAAGTGAGTATCTCCTCAATCCTATTTATGCGCCCTTTTTTGGTATTTCATATAATAAGGGCAGAAAGCTTGAAATTCCGTACAACAAAGCTGAGATTATATTTACTGGCTCTATAGATGACTTTACAGAGCTACTTCGCTCCTATGAACGCGTTTGGCTAACTGACGCTTCTGACCAACTCCAACTGGATATATAACTAACAAAATGATGTTTAATATTACTGAGTCATCGTTTATTGGGGCTGAGATTCCTTATGCAATCGTAGACAGAAAATGGGAACTAGCCATCACTCACGATTCTTACTTGGATGAGAGAAGTCAGGCTGCATGTAATTATGCTAAAAACGCTTCTGCTAATCACTTCTCTCTCAGTTATGCTACGCTAGAGAAAAAGCTAAAAATAGATACTGTTGAGATAAAGTCAACCCAGCTACAAAATAGGTTGATTAATTGTCAATCGCTGTTAATTGAAGCGACCTCACTTCATTGCCCAGAGATACTTCACATATTACGTAGCGCTGTAAAAAACAAGATTAAACAAATATCTTTTCTTTACCTTGAGCCAATGAATTACAGAAGGTCTATCGAAGGTTCTTTGACTGCATGTAGAAATTTTGATCTCAGTATAAATAGTCGCTTTCAATCTATTCATGGATTTATGACAAACATTGCTGATCTTGAACCAGGTCAGGCTTTCTTTTTTTTAGGATTCGAAAAGGCTCGTTTAGGGCAAGCATTTGAACAAGAAGAGCCTTTGCAGCAATGGGAAAGTCAGGCAATTATTGGTGTTCCTGCTTTTGAAAGCGCTTGGGAAAATGACACAATATCAAATAATATTGGTTATTTATCATCAAAAAAATTTGATATTCAATATTGCGCCGCATCTAGCGTTGAAGCTGCTTACAACTTGCTTTCAGATTTAGCTAACGACGATAAAGTACAAAAATCAATAATTGTCGCTCCGCTTGGCACTAAACCTCACACGATTGCAGCGTCGTTATTTGCCACTGAGTACTCTGAGCATGACCGAGCGACTCTCATTTATGACCACCCTGTACATCAAAGAGATAGAACGAGCTTTATCAGGTGCTGGCATATTTATGATGTAAATGTAAATTACAACTTTTAGATTATCAAGCCAATGAGAAAATAGGCATGGACAATAACTCTCGCTTGGTTAAAACCCTAGCACAGACGCCCTTTGAAATTGATGTTAGCCAATCATTGAAATTAGGATGCCTGAAAGCGTTGATTACTATGTCTCGGGACTGTTGAGGTACTCTTATTAAGAACACATGATCTGTCACACGACCCTCTCCAACTTTAACTAATACAGGACACCAATTAACCCTACTACCCGTTCTTGGCAATAAAATATCACCTTCTTTTGCTATATCTTTTGCATTTGAGTTCTCTAGATTTGCTGAATGTCTATCGGCAAGAAACAACTCACCATCAGCTTTATTTAAATCTGTTGTATGCACAACATTTAGATTTTGACTTTTAGCTTCTTTTCTTGACAGTCTCCCACGGGTGATTGTAGCGCCCACGTCTTCAAGCGTTTTAACACCCGCAGGTCTTCGCATAAGACCTTCGTGATACCTAGCATCAAATCTATCACCCGGATTAATTATAGTTTCAGAAACCTTTAAAGGACATTTAAGTTCTGGATCATATTTTAAAATCTCTGTTTTGAATCCTGGCTCTGGTGAGAGTGTATCAATCACCAATATTACTGATCGTGCTTCAGTCATACCAAATGTATTAGATGGAATTTCAATCACTTTCCTAAGCGAGTATTTCTGCATCAATGATTTGCGATATTGACTATAGATATCACCATCAGCAAAGCTAATGGGCATCACAATAACAACTGTACCGTTTCTTGCTTTTGCCAATTCAATAGATCTGGCCAAAAAATATATCTCAGATCGCTTTCGACCTAACTTACTTTTTAGGTCAGGAAATACTCTCTCTAACATTTCCCGATTATTTTCAATTGGATTGAACTCGGTAAATGGTGGATTTCCAATAACCACTATTTTTTCCAATGATCCTAATAGACTCTCAGATACTGTTAATCCATCACCTGCAATCAACTTTAGAGAAGCTATTGATTTCTCTGCTCGTTTGATCATGATTGGGTCTAACTCACAACCTGACAAGCTTATCTCAGGATATTTTCGCTTAACAGCTGACAGAAGAGAGCAATCGCCAGCGGCCAAATCAACCACACCTTTAACATCCCCTTGCAATTGCAATGCCAACAAGTCTGCCACATGACTTGGAGTCATGTATTGGCCCAACTTTTTTCTTAAAGGTTTCATAATTAATTACCCATCACACTTTCAATTATCTACGATTATAAATATAATCGTAGATATTACAACTATTTTTATAAAAAAGATGTCCATCAATATCCTTACAATTAACGAATGGTTAAATCATCGTGACTTCTCTGTTCATACACGCCGGCAATATGAAAGAGAAGTCATTAGGTTTCATGGTTGGCTAGGGACACAAAGATTAAAACTTGAGAACGTGAGCATTGCCGACATTTGCAACTATCTTAAAGAATTGGAAAGCGAACTATCATCTCCCTATAAAGAAGCCTTTTACCTGATGAGAAAGAAAGCATTGCGGCCAAGCAGTAGAGATTTATCGAAAAGGACACTTCACTCATTCTACGAATGGGCTGTGAAGCAAAAAAAAATCCCTCAAAGTCCATTTTGGGAAGAGCCTTCAAATGAATTGTCAGCTCGCTTTACATCTCCTGACTGTCCAACCCCACCAGCAATCCCCGTAGAACTAAAGTTGCTACTTCAAGGCAGAAATTTAAAAAAATCCCAGGAGTATCTGCGCGCGGCTGTAATAGCCCATCTCGCCTTTTGGATTGGCGCATCTAGGCAAGAAATAGCTAAGCTTAGGATTGAGAGTTTCTTAATATCTAACAATCAGTATTTACTTAGAATGCCAGCAAAAAATGGAAGTTTGATGAATATCGACTTACCTAAAGTGACAGGCGATATCATATTAAAATACCTTGCATGCCGTGATCTGAAATTTCTTGAAACGGAAAAAAGTCTAGCTTTGATTGCTTCGCTATCGAACCACAATCCAATTAGCGGCTGGTCTGTTAGACATATATTAAGTGAATGGCAGTTACGCAATATTCCTGAGGACAGACACTCGGAAATTATATCTCCGAGACAACTAAAGCAGTGCTTTCAGAGCTTGGCATTACAAAGCCATTTTCAAGAAGGCTTTATTTCCTCACACTTAAGGCTCAAGAACTTGTATCTAGAACGAAAATATGTAAAACATAACGTTGAAATTCTATATGAAACTGTTTCTAGCAGGCTCTTTTCTTAATAACGATAAACTTAACCTAACTCATTTTTCATGTCTGCAATCATCATCCAAGTTTGATATTGAGATACAAAAAGGGCTGGATGACATTATCAAAACAAATAACACATGGGTGCTCAGACGAGAGCATACTCTGCACAGCGTGTAATATAGCTTCTAATAGTTAGAGCCCAAATGATGTTGGGCGCTCTATATTTAACTACAACTTATGAAGTCAAATACTGCAGCTTATGCGGTCTGCAACACAACTCTTTGAGCTAGCATACGTGGATGGTATTAATAATATTTATCCGAAGTTGGGTAAATGACGAATATGCTCCCTGTCGCATGCCAAAAACGATGCTAAACACCTTAGCATCCATAGATATGGCATCTAAAGTCGATTAAATCAAATATCCATCCCTGTAAGAACTTTTATTTTATTCTTGATAATAGCTTTAGCTATTTCCAATACAACTTCTATCGTATAGCTTCCAGTTGCAGAAGCTGTAGATTTGGTTTTTTCCCATATTTCAGAGTCGCGAATGGAATCTACAAAATCGTGACCGTACCAAGTTATTTTTTTGAAACAAAATCCAACCATAGGATTTACATTGCCATTATTTATTATGCCAGCATCTATAAGTTGGCGTGCATGATATTCAACTTCATCCCAAGTGTGCCCGTCAAATTTCAAAGGTGAGTGATCATCCTCTGTGAAAATGTGGATTGAATGTGCATCTCCAACAGCTTCAAGCTGCAACAGTAAATCACGTACTAAATCCATATTTCTTTTCATTATTTAAATCCTTATGGTGTTAGTTTTGGTCTGTCGCGCTCACCGCAGCAAACCGAAAAACAATTTGGGCACTCACATTTACGCAAACATCCACCTGAGGCTGGTCCTGCTAAAACGCTGTGACTGTGGTCGTAGTAAACATAAATATGACCACATTTAGGGCATTCGATATTACCGTCTTGGTCTGGCCTGCAATCTTCCATCGTTTACCTATCTGCGAAAATTACTTTAGCGGTCAAAATAGATTTAAATAATTAGAGCCCAATTGATGTTGGGCTCTAAATTTAACTGCAACTTATGAAGTCAAAAACTGCAGCTTATGGGGTGAAAGTTGCAGCTTATGGGGTCTGCAACAAAAAAAGCCCGACATTCGGGCTTTTTTTTACTTAACCACACTTACTATCACCACAATTCAAGCAGGTCATACAACCATCCATGAGTATGCTTGCTTTGGTGTTACATTTTTTGCAGAGTTGCGCGCCTTTAGGAAAACCCTCGTCGTTGAGTTCCTCGTTACTTGAAGCATGTTTTTCAAGGTATTCTGCTTTTTTGTCTTGCACGAGTTTGAGTTGGTGTTCGTCTAAGCCTGCTTTTTCGAGCATGCCGATGTTTTGCAGGTGTTTTTCTAGCACTTCGCCAATCTCGGCCACTAGGCTAGGCACAAATTTGCCACCTTTTTTAAAGTAGCCACCGCTAGGTTCAAACACGCTTTTTAGCTCTTCTACCAAGAAGGTGACATCACCCCCTTTGCGGAACACGGCTGACATGACGCGGGTGAGGGCGACTATCCATTGAAAGTGCTCCATGTTTTTGGAGTTGATAAACACTTCAAACGGACGGCGGTGCTCTTGTGGCGTGCCTTCGTGCATGATGACGTCGTTGATGGTGATGTAGAGCGCGTGCTCGGTCACTGGGGTTTTGATTTTGTAGGTGCTGCCTACCAAAATATCGGGACGGCTGAGTGGCTCGCCCATTTGCACGACGTTGCTGGCTTTTTCTGCTTTGGCATCGGCGGCTTTTTGTTTGTCTTCGTCTGTCACCAAGCTATATGCGGTGATTTTTTTCTCAATTTTAATGGCCATGTTATTTTCTCCTGTGGGGTCTTTTTGGCTTTCCCGTTCCGTATGTTTTCTGTCATTCCATGCTGGACATGGAATCCAGCGTCTTTGTTTTTAAAACTCTTTAAATCTTTATTGCTTTAACTTATTTACGCCACTGGATTCCGACCTACGTCGGAATGACGGCTAAAATTCTAGATGGTTGCCGTTGCGAGCGATGCCAGTGCTAGGCGAAAAGCGGTTTTAAACCGGAGTGTACAAGTAGTACATGAGGATTTAAAACTGCTTTTCAACACCGCAATGGTGAGCGCAGTCGGCAAACACTAGAATTTTCCGTAGTAGCCTTCTTTTAGGGCGTCATACAAATTAGCTGCCGAGTGAATCTCACCATCATACTCAATCTCTTCATTGCCCTTCACTTCCACCTCAGTGCCATCATCTAGCGTGAACTTGTAAGTGGTGTTTTCGAGGTCTTTCTCGGTCACCAATACGCCTTGGAAAGCTTCTGGGTTGAAACGGAAGGTCGTGCAACCTTTAAGGCCTTTGTCATACGCGTAGAGGTAGATGTTTTTAAAGTCCTCAAAGTCGTAATCCGTCGGCACGTTAATGGTTTTGGAGATTGAACTGTCAATCCATTTTTGCGCGGCGGCTTGAATATCCACGTGCGCTTTTGCCATGATGGTGCTGGAATCTAAGAAGTAGTCAGGCAGTTTTTCTTCTTCTGAGGTGCCAAATGGCATGGCTTTCGGGTTAATCAACTCGCGGTAAGCCAATAGCTCGTAGCTGAATACGTCCACTTTCTCTTTAGATTTTTTGCCTTCACGAATCACGTTACGCGCATAGTGGTGGGCAAAGCTAGGCTCAATGCCGTTGCTGGCGTTGTTAGCCAAGCTGAGTGAAATGGTGCCTGTTGGCGCAATCGAGCTGTGGTGCGTAAAGCGCACGCCCTTGGTCGCGATTTGGTTGCGCAAGCCTTCTGGGAACTGTTGCATATAACGGCTATATTTACCGAGCAAGACTTTACCTGCGATTTTTGCGCCAACTTTAATGCCATCTGCCGCCATTTCTGGACGTTTGGCTAGCATGTCTGCAGTGACTTCAAATTTCTCGTCCATAATTGGTGCTGGGCCTTTTTCTTCAGCCAATTGCACGCCGATTTCCCAACCCACTTCTGCCATCACGCGGGTGACTTCCTCAGTAAACTTGATAGATTCTTCTTCACCGTATTTGAGGGTGAGCATGGTGAGGGTAGAACCCAAGCCTAAATAGCCCATGCCGTGACGGCGCTTGCGGGCGATTTCTGCACGTTGTTGCTCAAGCGGCAAGCCGTTGATTTCCACCACGTTATCCAACATGCGGGTGAAAATCGCTACTACTTCGCGGTATTCTTCCCAGTCAAAAAACGCCTCGCTGGTAAAGGGTTTGCGCACAAACTTGGTGAGGTTCACTGAGCCTAACAAGCAAGCGCCATAGGGTGGCAACGGTTGCTCACCACATGGGTTGGTGGCGCGGATGTTTTCGCAGAACCAGTTGTTGTTCATCTCGTTCACGCGGTCAATCAAGATAAAGCCTGGCTCGGCAAAGTCGTAAGTGGAAGACATGATGACGTCCCACAAGCGACGTGCTTTGATAGTTTTGTACACACGGCAAGCCACTTTGCCTGCGTCTATGCCTTCAGTTTTGGTGAGGTATTTGCCTTTGACTGGCCACTCGCGCCAAACCACAACGCTTTCGTCATTCACATTCAGGCCATCGACAATGGCTTCTTTTTCGGTGACAGGGAAAGCCAATTTCCACTCGCTGTCGGCTTTGACCGCTTCCATAAACTCTTTGGTAATGAGGCAGCTTAAGTTGAACTGACGCAAGCGACCGTTTTCACGTTTGGCTTTAATAAAGTCAGTGACGTCTGGATGACTGATGTCAAAGGTCGCCATTTGTGCGCCACGACGACCGCCCGCGCTAGACACGGTAAAGCACATCTTGTCGTAAATATCCATAAAAGATAGCGGGCCGCTGGTGTAAGCACCAGCGCCCGCTACAAATGCGCCCTTCGGACGCAGGGTGGAAAATTCGTACCCGATACCACAACCCGCTTTTAGGGTGAGGCCTGCCTCGTGTACTTTATTTAGGATATTGTCCATGCTGTCTTCAACAACGCCAGACACGGTACAGTTGATGGTTGAAGTCGCTGGCTTGTGCTCTTGCGCACCTGCGTTTGAAGTAATGCGACCCGCTGGAATCGCACCGCGACGCAATGCCCACCAAAATTTTTCGTGCCATTCGGTTTTTTTCTCTTCGGTGGTTTCTACATCAGCCAACGCACGTGCCACACGGCTGTACGAAGCATCCATATCTACATCGACATGGTCACCATTTTTGGCTTTAAGGCGGTATTTTTTGTCCCAAATATCTAACGAAACTGGTTGGATAGGGATTTCAGATTGATCGGCATGACTGGCGGATTTCTTATTGGTTTCTACTGCTTTGAGCATACTTTCTCCCAAACTCTTTCTTATTCTGTCGTTGATAACACGTTTTTTAATCCCATTGTGCCGTGATGGCGTACGGGCTTTTCATTTGCTGACCAGCCAAAAAAAGCACTGATCATAAAGTACATAGGTCATAGCAAAAGCTATATAAAAGTTTGCTATTTGTAAGCTATTGATTTCACTAAAAAAGCCACACTAGGATGCGGTTTTCTGGGCATCTAGACACAAGATGTTGTGTCATTGGCGATAATTTATGCCTTTATGTTGTGTGCGTCAACCACTTTTACAAAATATTTTTTGCACCATTTTAAAGCATTTAAAACCAATGCTTTTTGCGCCATGTTTGCGTGAGAGGTGAGTCATCACTCACCTTTTAAAATTAAAAATCGCTTACATGATGCGCAAACCCAAAATGTGAGAAAATTAGACATGCCTAAATTTATCTATACCTTGCTGATGACCTTGGTGGCCTTGCTAATGCCACTTAAATTGCTATGGCGTGGCATCAAGCAACCCGAGTACCTCAAACATTGGGGTGAGCGTTATGGTTTTTATGCGGGCGCGCCAAATAAAAAATTGCTGATTTGGATACATTGCGTGTCGGTTGGGGAAACCCGTGCCGCGCAACCGCTCATCATCACCTTATTGCGCCAATACCCGCATCACCATGTGTTGATTACACATGGCACCCCAACAGGTCGTGCCACCAGCGAGCAGTTGTTTAAAGATACTGTATTTAATGCCCGCGTGATGCGCGCATATTTGCCTGTGGATGTGCCGTTTGCGGTGCAACGTTTTTTTAAACACTTTCAGCCTGTGTTGGGCATTTTGATGGAAACCGAGCTTTGGTTTAATTTAATTGATGCCGCACAACAACAGCCAAAGCCAATTGCTATGGTGCTGCTTAACGGCAGAATGTCAGAAAAATCGGCCATGGGTTACCGCAAATTAGGCAAGTTAGTGAGCGATGGGTTACAACAATTGCGCTGGGTGGCAGCACAAACCTTGGAAGATGAAAATCGCTTTTTGATGCTGGGCGCCCATGAAACCTTGGTGTGTGGCAATTTAAAATTTGATGTGGTGGCACCGACACAAAGCAAAGAGCGTGGCTTGGCCTTGCGTCAACAGATGGGCGAATCCCGCCCTGTGTTTATGGCAGCCAGCACGCGCGAGGGCGAAGAGCCTTTGATTTTAGACGCAGTGAAAGACCTGCCTGTACTCACTTTGTTGGTGCCGAGACACCCGCAACGCTTTGATGAGGTGGAAGTGTTGCTGATGGAGCGACACATTCCTTATGTATTACGCAGCGAGATTAACGGGCCGATTCCACCGCAAACACAAGTGGTGCTGGGCAACAGCATGGGCGAAATGTATACTTATTATGCCGCCTGTGACTTTGCTTTTATTGGTGGCAGTTTGCTGAAATTTGGTGGGCAAAACCTGATTGAAGCCGCCAGCATGGGCAAACCTTTGCTGTTTGGAAAACATATGTTTAACTTTGCTGAAGCAGCTAAACTGTCGGTGCTGAGTGGTGCCGCCGTGCAAGTAGCGGACGAAGCAGAGCTACGCCAAAAAATAAACACCCTGCTTACCCAACCAGAAAAACAAGCGCAAATGGCAAAAGCTGCGCTGACGTTTAGCCAAGCCTCAACGGGCGCGACGGCCAAACTACTCAAAGCGATTGAGGCTTTGTTGCCCAAATAAACGTACATTTAGAGCGCTATTCACGTCTAAGCTAGATTTACAATTGTGACAAAATGAATTTTTGTGTATAGTAAACTTAGGTTTTTTGATTGACATCAAAGCATAGTCATTGAATATCTCCCACTCATGGAAACAAACACATCCAGCTTTTCATTAAGCTTTAAATTGAAGCTCTTACTGTTTACAGTGTTGCTCACTGTATTAACGGTGAGCTTTGTTTCCTCGCTCAGCACGGAGCCGATGACCGACGACAGCTCCCGTGTACGCATGGCTGAAATCGAAGAAGCAGCCAATGATGCTAAGCCTCTGCTAGAGGGTGATCGCCATGATTTAACAACGCCATTATCAGCACCTACGCAATTATTTTCACTGCTCAATATCGAGCGCATTAGCGGTCTACTCATCTCCGCACCTGTTCTAAAAACCCCTCAGTTTCAACGCAATCCACGCGCACCACCCCTCCTTTAAATTTGGCATGCCATGAGTCGCAGCATACTGTTTGCTGGGCTTAGGCATACGCCAACCGTCCCCGCTTGTTCATGCCTCGCTTGCTGAAATCGCTAGCCATGCTTGCACAAGCCTAGGGCTATTCACTCGTAAGAGAAACGCGATACAAAAAACGCTATTGAATAGCCAACTTAGCCCTTGATTGATTCAACTAAGAACACGAGACACATTATGCGTACAACATTTACTTATCTCTATCTAGCAACACTA
The DNA here is from genome assembly GCA_965249075.1 of uncultured Methylophilus sp. Lineage (GTDB taxonomy): Bacteria > Pseudomonadota > Gammaproteobacteria > Burkholderiales > Methylophilaceae > Methylophilus. The sequence goes on along the minus strand of CBDFLF010000004.1, from coordinate 963,526 downwards.
TTGCTGGCAATAAGCGCGTGCAGTCGCCACGCACCTGAAGAAGAAGCGCGTCCAAAACTGCTGGTGAGCACGCCTTTACGTCAAAAAACCACTATTGTGAAAGAGTATGTGAGCCAGATTCATGCTTATAAACACATTGAGTTGCGCGCCCTAGAAAAAGGTTATTTACAAAACACGTTTGTGGATGAAGGCCAAGCAGTCAAACAAGGCCAGCGCATGTTTAAAATCATGCCCAACCTGTATCAAGGCGATCTACAAAAAGCCAAAGCCGAGGCAGAAATGGTCCGGATTGAGTACCAAAACACCAAAGCACTGGCCGAGAAAAATATTGTTTCACCCAACGAGCTGGCCTTGGCTAAAGCCCGCTTAAACAAAGCAGAAGCGGAAGTACAACTGGCACAAACCCATTTAAACTTCACCGACATCAACGCGCCATTTAGTGGCATGATGGACCATTTTAATGTGCGAAACGGTAGTTTGGTAGACGAAGGCGAGCTACTCACCACCTTGTCTGACATTAGCCAAATGTGGGTGTATTTTAATGTGCCAGAGAGTGAGTATTTAGACTACAAAACCCACAAGCAAAGCAACACCCCTGTGAAAGTGCGCTTAAAAATGGCCAATGGTGCAGTGTTTGACCAAACGGGCAAGATTGAAACCATTGAAGCCGACTTTGATAACAAGACGGGTAATATTGAATTTAGAGCGGTGTTCCCCAATCCCAACAAAATGTTGCGTCATGGTGAAACAGGCAATATTTTGATTGACATGCCTTACCCCAATGCCATTTTGATTCCACAAAAAGCCACCTTTGAAATCCTCGACAAAACCTATGTTTACGTCGTCAACAAGCAAAACAAACTGGAGCAAAAACTCATCAGCATTGCCGCGGAGTTGCCGCATGTGTTTATTGTGAAAAGTGGGCTCAATGTCGGCGACCGCATTCTGTTAGAAGGCTTGCGTCGCGTACACAATGGCGAACAAATCGATGTCAATTTCCAGCCCGCAGACAAAGTGATGGCTGACCTTGAACTTCATGCTGAATAAGTAAAAGGAACATCATGTTTAATATCTTTATTAAAAGACCAGTGATGGCGATAGTCTTGTCGCTCATCATTGTGTTTATGGGTTTTCTATCCATTCAGTCTTTGCCGACTTCACAGTTTCCTGACATTGCGCCACCACGGGTAATTGTCTCGATTGCTTACCCAGGTTCGAGTGCCGATGTGCTGGTGCAGTCTTCATTGATTACCATCGAGCGCGCCATTAACGGCGTACCTGGCATGAAATACATTGTGTCGGATGCGACCAGTGCGGGCGAGGCGACGATTCAAGTGATTTTTGCCTTGGGCACCGACCCCAACCAAGCCATGATTAACGTGAAAACGCGTATTGACCAAGTGATGAGTCGCTTGCCAGAACTGGTGCAACTCGAAGGCGTGGTGGTAGAACGGGTACAACCGAGCATGCTGATGTATATCAACTTGTTTAGCAAAGACAAAAATGCGGACGAGAAATTTTTATACAACTATGCCAACGTCAATGTGATTCCTGAAATTCAACGCGTCAACGGCATTGCCAGCGCCAAGATTTTAGGTAGTCGCCAATATGCGATGCGTGTTTGGCTCAACCCTGACCGCATGCGTGCTTACAAAGTCTCGATTGAAGAGGTGATGAAGGCGATGGCGGAGCAAAGCATCATTGGCCGCCCAGGCCGTTTAGGTCAAAGCTCAGGCATTGCCGCGCAAGACAAAGAGTATGTGCTGACTTACAAAGGCCGTTACAACAGACCTGAAGAGTACGAGGACATTATTATTCGTGCGGATTCTGAAGGTGAGATTTTAAAACTCAAAGACATTGCCAAAGTGGAATTAGGCAGTGAGTTTTTTGATATTTACTCCAACAAAGACGGCTTTCCTTCGTCAGCGATTATCCTCAAGCAAAACTACGGCAGTAATGCCAGCGAGGTGATTGCGCAAGTCAAAACCAAAATGGAGGAGCTCAAAGGCTCGTTTCCTGCAGGCATGGAATATGAGATTGATTATGACGTCTCAAAATTTTTAGATGCCTCCATTGAAAAAGTTTTACACACCTTGGTGGAAGCGTTTGTGTTGGTAGCTTTGGTGGTGTTTATCTTCTTGGGCGACTGGCGCTCAACCTTGATTCCCATTTTGGCGGTGCCTGTGTCTTTGATTGGGACGTTTTTCTGTATGCAATTGTTTGGCATCACCATCAACCTCATCACCTTATTTGCACTGGTGCTGGCGATTGGGATTGTGGTGGATAACGCCATTGTGGTGGTGGAGGCGGTGCATGCTAAATTTGAGGAAGACGCGCACATTAGCCCCTACAAAGCCACGCAAAAAGTGCTGGGGGAGATTGGTGGTGCGATTGTCGCCATCACCTTGGTGATGACTGCGGTGTTTATCCCAGTGACCTTTATGTCAGGGCCAGTCGGGGTATTTTACCGTTCATTCTCCATCACCATGGCGGCATCGATTGTAATTTCTGGCGTAGTGGCACTCTCTTTAACGCCTGTGCTTTGCGCCATGTTGCTCAAGAACAACCACGGCCAAGCCAAACGCAAAACACCGATTAGCTTTTTTATTGACCTATTCAATCGCTGGTTTGAGCGTTTAACAGGCCGTTATACTACGATTCTGAGTAAGATTGTCACGCTCAGAACTGTGAGCTTCTTGGCGCTGATTGCGTTTTCATTTGGCACGTTTTTGGTCAATCAAAGTTTGCCTGCAGGGTTTATTCCGGGCGAAGACCAAGGCCAAATCTACGCGATTATTCAAACGCCCCCTGGCAGCACCCTGGAAGCCACTAACCATGTGGCGCGCGAGTTACAAAAAGTAGCGCAAAGCATTGATGGCATTTCTTCCGTCTCTTCACTGGCGGGTTATGAAATATTAACCGAGGGGCGTGGTTCAAATGCGGGGACTTGTTTGATTAATTTAAAAGACTGGTCAGACCGTAAGCAATCAGTGCATGAAATTATCGAAGCTTTGGAAGAAAAAACCAAAGACTTTGGTGCGGTGATTGAGTATTTTGAACCGCCTGCGGTGCCAGGTTATGGTGCAGCTTCTGGTTTGGCCTTGCGTTTGCTCGACAAAACCAATGGCACGGATTATCACGCCTTTGACACCATCAACCAAGAGTTCATGGCAGCCCTAAAAAAACGTAAAGAGCTGTCTGGCTTGTTCACCTTTTATGCCGCCAATTATCCGCAATTTGAGTTGGAAATCGACAATAAAGCCGCCATGCAAAAAGGCGTTTCGATAGGCAAAGCGATGGACAACTTGAATATCTTGGTCGGCAGTACTTACGAGCAAGGCTTTATTCGCTTTAATAACTTTTTCAAAGTGTATGTGCAATCTAGCCCAGAATTTAGGCGCTACCCAAGTGACGTGCTGAATTATTTTGTGAAAAACGAAGAAGGCGAAATGGTGCCTTACTCGTCTTTTATGAAACTCAAGAAAAGACAAGGGCCGAACGAAATCACCCGTTACAACTTGTATAACTCAGCCACCATTCGTGCCGCGCCTGCTGAAGGCTACACCACCGACGACGCGATTCAAGCAGTCAAAGAAGTCGCAAAAACCACCTTGCCACATGGTTATGATGTGGGCTGGGAAGGGTTGTCGTTCGACGAGGCACAACGTGGCAATGAAGCCGTTTGGATTTTTGCGGTGGTATTGGTGTTTGTCTACATGGTACTGGCCGCCCAATATGAAAGTTTCTTGTTGCCTTTGGCGGTGATTTTGTCGCTACCCGCTGGCGTGTTTGGCTCGTTCTTATTGCTGAAAACACTAGGCTTGGCCAACGACATTTATGCGCAATTGGGCATGGTCATGTTGGTAGGTTTATTGGGTAAAAATGCCGTGTTGATTGTGGAATTTGCGGTGCAAAAACATGAGCAAGGCCTGACAGTGGCAGAAGCCGCCATCGAAGGCGCTAAAGCCCGTTTCCGCCCGATTTTAATGACGTCCTTTGCGTTTATTGCAGGCTTATTGCCCTTGGTCGTCGCCACAGGCGCAGGTGCTGTCGGCAACCGCACCATCGGCACTTCGGCACTGGGTGGCATGTTGTTTGGTACGGTGTTTGGGGTGTTATTGATCCCAGGCCTGTATTACATTTTTGCCAAACTAGAAGAAGGCAAGTCATTGATTAAACACGAAGAGTTCAAACCATTGACTGAACTCTACCACTACAACAAAGATGAAGATAAAAACCAAGAGGAGGATTAAGATGAACAATAAAACTATCCTGCACTATTCGTTGGTTCAACGCGCGGTAATAGCATGCTTTGCAATAAGCTTGCAAGCTTGTTCTATCCCGCTATTAACCCTTAAAAAACCTGACACGCAGCTACCTGAGCAATTTGCGAATCGACCAGCGACACAAGAGAGTTCTGCGAAAGTAGACTGGAAAGCCTTTTTTGACGACCCACAGTTGGTCGCGCTGATTGACGTGGGCATTGCCAACAACAAAGAAGTGAACATCATGATGCAGCGAATCAGTATTGCGGCGAATGAGATTCAGGCGCGCAAAGGGGAGTATTTGCCTTTTGTGAATCTAGGCGCGGGCGCGGACACCGCCAAAGTGGGACGCTTTACCCGCAATGGCGCGGTCGAAGAGCAACTGGAAATCAAAGAAGGCGTGAAGTTTCCTGAGCCTCTAGCAAACTATCAATTTGGCTTGTATGCCGCTTGGGAGCTCGATGTTTGGAAAAAACTTCGCAACGCCACCAAAGTCGCCACCATGGAATACATGGCGAGTGTGGAAGGCAAAAACTTTTTAATCACCAATTTGGTCGCGGAAATCGCCAATAGTTATTACGAGCTTGAAGCCCTAGATAACCAAATGGAGAACCTAAACCAAAGCATCGCCATTCAACAAAACGCGCTTGATGTCACGAGGGAATTGCAACAATATGCCCGCGCCACCGCGTTGGCGGTGAAGCGTTTTGAAGCTGAGGTGAAAAAGAACGAAAGCCGTCGCTACGCGCTGAAACAGCAAATTGTGGAGCAAGAAAATCGCATTAACTTCTTGTTAGGGCGCACCCCACAACCGATTGAGCGCGCCTCCAACAAGCTGATGACACTCACGCCCAAAACCATAGAGTCTGGCGTGCCGACACAGTTATTGGTCAACCGCCCAGATATTCGCAAAGCAGAGTTGGAATTGGCTGCCGCAGACTTAAATATTGACGTGGCCAAAGCCAATTTCTATCCATCTTTCACCATCAAAGCAGGCTTGGGCTTTGAGGCGTTTAAGCCTAAATATCTACTTAAGTCACCTGAGTCGCTCGCCTATTCATTGGCAGGCGACATGCTAGCGCCCTTGATTAACCGTAACGCGATTACTGCCGTATATAAAAACGCTAATGCGATGCAAATTCAAGCGGCTTATGACTATGAGCAAACCATTATCAATGCTTATGGGGAAGTCTCTAACCAAGTGTCTAATATGGATAACTTAGAGAAAAACTATCAGCTTAAAACAGCGCAAGTGGCCGCCTTGACTGAATCGGTGGATGTGGCAAATCAGTTATTTAAAGCCGCACGTGCCGAATATTTGGAAATTTTGCTTACCCAACGTGAGGCCTTGGAAGCCAAGAGTGAGTTGATAGAAACCAAGCAAAAACAAATGAGCGCCATGGTGAATCTGTATCGCGCACTGGGTGGTGGCTGGCACTAACCTCAGAATCCAGCCGCCCCCACTAGGCAACCTCTCTCGCCTTGTGGGGGTTTTAGTTTGTAAGCGTTTGATTACTAAGCTAGCCTAAATTCGGAACTAACTAATATTTGGTGCTAACCAACGCTCTAAATAAGCTTTTTCCATCCCACGGCGTTTCGCCATGTCTTCGAGTTGGTCATTACCAATTTTATCCACGCTAAAATATTTAGCCTCTTTGTGGCCTAGATAGAAACCACTGACCGCAGCGGCAGGCATCATGGCGAAGCTGTCGGTCAGCTGCATGTCGATTTCTTCCGCTTGCAGTAGTTTGAACATATCGGCTTTCACGGTATGGTCGGGGCAAGCGGGGTAGCCTGGCGCAGGGCGAATTCCAAGGTATTGCTCTTTAATCAAAGCTTCGCTACTTAAGCTTTCATCAGCCGCATAGCCCCAAAAGTCTTTGCGCACACGCTCGTGCATGTATTCGGCAAAGGCTTCTGCCAAACGGTCAGCCAATGATTTGAACATAATCGCGTTGTAGTCATCATGATTTCTTTCAAACTCAGCCAAGCGTTTTTCCATGCCTAAGCCTGCGGTGACGGCAAAGAGGCCAATATAGTCATCCATACCTTTGGGGGCGACAAAGTCAGCCAAGCATTGGTTAGGTCGCGCCACGCCATCAATCACGGGTTTTTGCGTTTGTTGGCGCATGCCATACCAAGTGAAAGCGACTTGTGTGCGACTATCGTCAGTATAAATCTCAATGTCGTCGTCATTTACGCTGTTGGCGGGTTGCAAAGCAATCACGCCATTGGCTGTGAGCCAGCGCCCATCAATGATTTTCTTGAGCATGGCTTGCGCTTCGGCAAACACTTTGGTCGCCGCCTCACCCACCACTTTGTCTTCTAAGATCGCGGGGTAGAAGCCTGCCAAATCCCACGTTTGGAAAAACGGACCCCAGTCGATGTATTGCGCAATCAAAGCCAAATCAATATTTTTAAACACACGGCGACCAATAAACTTAGGCTTGGTGGGTGCGTGTTCCCCAGTGAAATTCACGGGGGATTTATTGGCACGTGCGTCTGCCAGACTCAACATCGGCACACCTTTTTTATTGGCGTGTTGCTGACGGGTTTTTTCGTAATCGGCCTGAATCTCGGCCAAATAAGCACCGCGTGTTTCGGGCGTGAGCAAGTTTTGCATCACAGACACTGAGCGCGACGCATCGGCCACGTAAATGACAGGGCCATCATAATTAGGGGCGATTTTCACGGCGGTATGCGCACGTGAGGTGGTCGCGCCACCAATCAACAAGGGCGTTTTTTGGCCGTGAAAATGTGGGTCACGTTGCATTTCTTTCGCCACGTAAGCCATTTCTTCCAAGCTCGGCGTAATCAACCCGCTCAAGCCAATGATGTCAGCATTTTCGGCTTTGGCCATGGCTAAAATTTCAGCCGCAGGCACCATCACGCCCATGTTGACGACCTCGAAGTTATTGCATTGCAACACCACTGAGACGATGTTTTTGCCGATGTCATGCACGTCACCTTTGACCGTAGCGATGACCACTTTGCCTTTGGGCTTGGCGACCACGCCTGTGCGCGCTTCTTCTGCGGCTTTTTCGGCTTCGATAAACGGAATCAAATGTGCCACGGCAGATTTCATCACGCGAGCGGATTTCACCACTTGTGGCAAGAACATTTTGCCCTGACCGAACAAATCACCGACCACATTCATGCCGTCCATCAGTGGCCCTTCAATCACATGAATCGGGCGACCGCCTTTGTTCATCACCTCCACACGCGCTTCTTCGGTGTCTTCGACGATAAAGTCAGTAATGCCATGCACCATGGCGTGTTCTAAGCGTTTTTGTACGCTTACAGGTTGCTCTGGCGTGCCGCGCCACTCTAAGGTTGCAGTTTCTTTTTTGCCCCCAGCCACCAGCGACCCCGCGATTTCAATCATGCGCTCTGTGGCATCTGGACGTCGATTCAGCACCACATCTTCTACGCGCTCTTTGAGTTCGGCAGGCAAATCATCATAAATGCCTATCATGCCTGCGTTGACGATACCCATGGTCATGCCTGCTTGAATGGCATGGTAGAGGAACACGGTATGAATCGCCTCACGCGCCGGCTCGTTGCCTCTAAAGCTAAAGCTGACATTCGATACGCCACCAGAAATTTTGGCGTGAGGCAGGTTTTGTTTAATCCAGCGCGTGGCTTCGATAAAATCCACCGCGTAGTTGTTATGCTCTTCGATGCCTGTGGCGACCGCGAAAATATTCGGGTCAAAAATAATATCCTCAGCAGGAAAGCCAGTGCTCACCAACAAATCATACGCACGTTTGCAAATCTCGGTTTTACGCGCAAAGGTATCTGCTTGGCCTTTTTCGTCAAACGCCATCACAATGACAGCGGCACCATAACGACGGCACAGTTTGGCTTGGCGTAAAAATTCTGCTTCGCCTTCTTTCATCGAGATAGAGTTGACGATGGCTTTGCCTTGCACGCATTTCAGCCCAGCTTCAATCACGCTCCATTTGGAGGAGTCGAGCATGATGGGTACGCGCGCAATATCAGGCTCAGAGGCGACCAAGTTGAGGAAGTGCGTCATCGCTTTGACCGCATCCAACATACCTTCGTCCATGTTAATGTCGATGACTTGCGCGCCATTTTCCACTTGCTGACGCGCCACGCTCAAGGCTTCTTCGTATTGTTCGTTGATAATCATGCGCGCAAAGGCTTTGGAGCCCGTGACGTTGGTGCGCTCGCCTACGTTGACGTAGAGCGAGGCTTCATCGATGATAAACGGCTCTAAACCTGACAGTCTCGTGGCAACAGGTACCTGAGGTACTGCGCGTGGCATGATAGAAGCAAGGCTATCAGCGATAGCCTTGATATGACCAGGAGTAGTCCCGCAACAGCCGCCTGCGATATTGATAAAACCACTTTGGGCAAACTCTTTCACCAAGCTGGCGGTGATGTCTGGCGTCTCGTCAAAGCCTGTGTCAGACATCGGGTTAGGCAAGCCTGCGTTGGGGTAAATGCACACAAACGTATCCGCGACTTTGCTTAACTCTTCCGCATATGGGCGCATTAACGTTGCGCCCAGCGCACAGTTCAAACCGATGGTCATCGGCTTGGCGTGACGCACGGAATGCCAAAACGCGGTCACGGTTTGACCTGACAAAATACGGCCTGACGCATCGGTCACCGTGCCAGAAATCATGATGGGCCAAGTTTTGCCTTGCTCTTCAAAAAAGGCATCAATCGCAAACAAGGCCGCTTTACAGTTGAGCGTATCGAAAATGGTTTCTACCATCAAAATATCCGCACCACCTTCCACCAAGCCACGCACTTGCTCTAGATAGGCTTGCATCAATTGGTCAAAGCTGACATTACGTGCGGCAGGGTCATTCACATCGGGTGAGATGCTAGCGGTTTTCGGCGTAGGGCCTAAAGCGCCTGCGACATAACGCGGTTTATCGGGCGTGCTGTATTTTTCACAAGCAGCTTTCGCCAATTTGGCGGCTTGCACGTTCATCTCGTGCACCAAGTGCGCCATATGGTAATCGTCTTGCGCCACGGTGGTTGCGCCGAAGGTATTGGTTTCGATAATATCCGCCCCTGCCGCCAGATATTGCTCGTGGATTTCTTGTATCACTTGCGGTTGCGTCAGGCTCAGCAACTCATTATTGCCTTTGACAAACAACTCGCGCTCACCTGCTGGGGCTTTAAAGTCGGCAAAACGCTCACCACGATAATCCGCTTCAGTCAGCTTATAGCGTTGTATCATCGTGCCCATCGCGCCATCCAAAATTAGGATGCGTTTTGCCAAGGCTGCTCGGAGTTGTTTTTCGGTGTTAGAGATAGGGAGTTGCGTCATGCTCGTTGCCAAAATATCAAAAACGCTATTCTAGCATAAGCTAGCTTTAAGCTTGCGCTGTAAGTCTTTGAAGTGATTAGAAGTTAAAGCGCAAAGTGGTGGACAAGATATGGTTTTCTAAATCCACGGTTTTGGTATTCACAAATTGATTGATATACCCCATCTCGATGTTGCTTACATCGTTAAATTTCCAGTTAGCGCCCACAAACAAACGGTTTTGGTCGATACCCCGATAGGCACGCCAGTCAGTTTCATTTAAGTTAACAAACAACTCATCCCAAACCACCAAGGATAACTGTGGATGCGCAAATAGCATGGTGGCTCGCACCATTTGGCGCAAGCGATGCCCCATGTCGCTAAAATTTTCGCGTCTACGTTGCTCCAAGCGCGTACGGCTGGTAAAGGTAATATCGGCCACAGGGTCAAACCGATAGGTCAGCTGTTGCCAAAGACGGTTCTCTTGCTGAGTCGATTGATGATTAGGATGATTGATGATTGTGTCATAACCCAACCAAACAGTGGTCTTTGGGTTCATTTGATAAAACACCGCAGGCCGTAAAATCAACTGGTCAAACTCTCGTCCTTCTTGACGCCAACGCGGGTGTATATCCATACTCCAGTTAAATTTGTCTGCGGGCAATTTGCCTTGCGCATATACGCTAAACCAATAACGCCCGTCTTCTTCGGTATCGGCTTGCACCTGCAAAGCCGAAAGCAATAAAGAAATGAATAAAAATAAAGACAAAAGATGGGCAAACAAAATGTTTCGTTTTAACATAGCGGCCATTTAAATGAAAAATTTAAGCGTTATTATAACTATCTAGCTCAGCTGATTTATCCAGAAATTTAGCTAGAAAAAAACATGATTGAAGGCAAAGCATATGATTGAAGGTTTAGTTCAACTATTTCTATGGCAAGGTTTGGGCGAATTGGTTTCCAAGTTTATCATCCCCAGCGTGCCAGGGCCCGTGCTTGGGCTGTTGTTATTGCTGGCGTTTTTGTTTATCAAAGGCGAAGTCAACGCTTCTTTGGGTATGGTAGCCGATAGTTTTCGGCAACACTTGGGACTGTTGTTTGTGCCTGCCTCGGTGGGGGTGGTTTTATTTTTACCAGAACTAAAAGCCCATGCGCTGGCCGTCGGCACCGCTTTAATCGTCAGTGTGATACTGACCATCGGGGTGACTGCGGTCGTCCTAAAACTGTTTTGGTATGTGTCTTTAAAATGGAATAAGGAGCACCGCCATGACTAAACCACTACCGATTTCTGAAATTTGGGTGTATCTATCTGGCGACCCTTTATTTGCTTTGATTATCACGCTAGCCAGCTACCAATTAGGTTACATAGTGTATGTGCGCACCAAGCGCCATCCTATCGCTAACCCTGTGGCGATTTGTGTGTTACTGACGGCCTTGAGCATTCATGCCTTGAATATGCCTTATGAGAAATATTTTGAAGGCGCGCAATTTATTCACTTTTTACTCGGCACCGCCACCGTTGCCTTGGCGATTCCCATTTATAACGGCTTTAAGCGCATGCAAGGCCGTATTTTCCACATGTGGGTGGCGCTCACGGCAGGCAGTACGGTTTCGATTGTGAGTGCAGTTGCCATCACCACATGGATGGGCGCTTCTGAGAATATTATTGGCAGCATGTATGCCAAAGGCGTAACCACGCCGATTGCGATGGGCATTGCCGAACGCATCAATGTTTCGCCTACACTCACGGCAGTGTTCACAGTGATTACGGGCATGTTGGGGGCGATTTTAGCGCCTTATATTATGAACGCGCTTAAAATCAATCAATGGTGGATACGTGGCACCGCCATCGGCGTCGGTGCCCACGGCTTAGGTATTACGCGCGCCTTTAGTGTGAATGAAGAAGCAGGGATTTATGCCAGCATGGCGATGGGCTTAAACGGTGTGATAAGTGCGATTGGCTTGCCGATAGTGTTAACTTATTTGCGGCCTTATTTGGGCATATAGCTTGTAAGCCAGCGCTCGATTACCACCACAATATACGCCTGCTCTTCTAAGGTAAGCGCTCGACCTTGCGGGAGTTGATGCCATTGTTGCAAACAGCCTCGACAGCAAGTGGCAGTCGCGTGTTGCGCAACAAACACCGGATGCCCTCGCATTGGGGTTTGTTTGCCATCGTTGTCGGGCAAGGCAGGTGCAAGGCGTTTGGCGACAAAATCTTCCGCATGGTCTCACACCAGACTCAAGCCTTTGCTTTGCAAATAATGCTGGTCTTTGACGTTTAAGTGAAAACCTGCACGAAAAGTGGATAGCGCGAGTCGAGCAAAGAGTTGATCTAAATCTCGCATCAGCTATCCGCGCTACTTGGTCGGCGCGGTCTCCAAATGCGCCAACTCGAGTCTGCGCAATTTTGGCGCAACTTTGGCGGCTACGGCGACGACAACCATCGTCATCACCCCGCCAAACACCACTGATGGAATCAGCCCCATGAGTTTAGCTGCTACACCAGATTCAAACGCACCTAGCTCATTGGATGACCCTATGAAAATACCATTAATGGCGGACACTCGTCCGCGCATGCCATCAGGCGTTGCTAACTGCAAAATGGTCTGGCGTAATACCACCGAAATGCCATCTAAGCCTCCCGAAATCGCAAGCACCAGCGCAGAAAACCAAAAATGCTGACTTAAGCCAAACGCCACCATACATAGACCAAAACCTGCGACTGAAAGTAACAACCAACGCCCAGTATGAAACTGGATAGGGTGTTTAGCTAACCACATCCCCGTGAGAATTGCGCCAATGGCAGGTGCCGCCCGCAAAATACCCAGGCCTTCTGGTCCCATGTGATACACGTCTTGTACAAACGCAGGCAACATGGCAACCACGCCACCGAACAATACAGCGAACATATCTAGCAACTGCGCCCCAAGCACAATTTGTGTAGAACGGACAAAACGCAAGCCTTCTGCAATGCTGGCAAACACGGGGGCTTTGTCGTTTGAGCGAGTTTCATGGACGCGTAAACTGAGCACCGCCATGCTGGCACTCAAGGCCAACAGTGCAGACAAGACATACGCGACGTGTTTATCCGCAAAACTGATAATTAATCCGCTAATCGCTGGGCCGACAATCAAGCCTGTTTGAAACGCCGTCGCGCCGATGCCTGCTGCTTTGGGGATCATTTTGCGTGGCACGATGAGGGCAAACAAAGTGTTATAACTAGGCGCAATAAACGCACGAGCGAAGCCCGTGAGTGACACGGCTGCATAAATCCAAATGGGTTGGTTAGGCAGCCAATGGTAAGCAATCGCCACCAACATGATGCCGTTTAAACTTAAAAACAAAGCCGACACCAGCGCAAAAAAACGTCTAGTGTAATAATGGTCAACCGCGTGGCCTGCAAACAATGCAGTGCCAAAATAAGGAATCACTTCTGCCAAGCCTATCAAACCCAAAGCAAATGGGTCATGGGTCAGCTCATAAATATGCCAGCCAATCGCCACCATCATGATTTGATAAGACAACACCATTTGTACGCGGTAAGCCAATAGTTTGGTGAACGCAAAGTGATGCAAAGAGAGAATTTCACGGATAGATAAAGTCATGCGCCCATTATAAAGCATGGGCCAGTCCCTCTAAAGCTGAGATTACACCCTTTAATGGCTGATTCCTTTAGAATAAGCAGGTGAGTGCAGTGAATTAGGCAGTAAGTAAGTGCAAACTTATGAGTGTAAACTCATAGGCGTAAATTTATAGATGAGCCGTCGTTGACCCCGTGCGACTCTGCCGACATAGATGGGGCGCACTCACCTTTTAGCCTATAAAATACTGATGATGCAACCCTCACCATTAATCAAAAAAATTGTTTTCTACCTTGTACTCGTCCCGATGTTGTTGGGCTTGGCATATATATATTTCTGCAAGTTTACGCACCAAAAACAAGCCCTGCCAGACTTTGGGGCTCATGTAAAAGTATTTGACTCAAGCATGTCCGCAGTGCGCATACAGCAAGAGATAGATGCGATTTTTAAACAGCAAGAAAGCAATCAATTTGGCCCACAACGTTATGCTTTGCTGTTTAAGACAGGTCATTATCAAAACAAACTTCAAATTGGGTTTTACACCCAAGCACTGGGTTTAGGGCTACAGCCAGACGATGTCAGCATCGACGATGTGCAAGTCAACGCCCAATGGTATGGCGGTGACGCCACACAAAATTTTTGGCGCGGTATCGAAAACCTTGCCGTGCATCCACCCACGGGCACCATGCAATGGGCGGTATCGCAAGCATCGCCCTTACGGCGCTTGCACGTGCATGGCAATATTGTGTTGGATGATGAGGAAGGTTGGTCCAGCGGGGGATTTATTGCCGACACATGGATAGACGGCACCATAGATTCAGGCACACAACAACAATGGCTCACCCGCAACAGCCACTGGCAACAATGGCAGGGGCACAATTGGAACATGGTGTTTGTGGGCGACGATCATCCGCCGAGCACTGAACACTGGTTTAACACTGGCTACACCGTGGTAAAAGCAACGCCACGCATCCGCGAAAAGCCTTTTTTGATGCTCAATCAAACTGGCGAGTATGGGGTGTTTGTGTCTGCTCTGACTTACCAAACCCAAGGCGTTTCATGGCAAACCAGTGCCAAACAAAAACAGCCAGCCAAAGGTGACTGGATACCACTGACGCAATTTTATATTGCCAAAGCTGAGGTGGATAATGCCACCAGCATCAACCAAGCACTGAAACAAGGTAAACACTTACTCTTGACCCCAGGGATTTACGATCTAGACAATACCCTACAAGTCAGCCAAGCTAATACCGTTGTGTTGGGGCTAGGGTTAGCCACCTTGCGCCCCACCACAGGCTTACCCGCCATGCAAGTGGCGGATGTGGATGGCGTGAAACTGGCAGGATTATTGTTTGATGCCAGCCCGCAAAACACACCCGTGCTATTGCGCGTGGGGATGGCTGGTCAACATCGCTCGCATAGCAATAACCCTATTTCTTTGCATGATTTATTTTTTCGTGTGGGTGGGGCAGGCGTAGGCAAAACTGACCGTTGTTTAGAAATCAATAGTGATGATGTGATAGGCGACCACTTTTGGTTATGGCGCGCAGACCACGGCACAGGCGTTGGCTGGGAAACCAATATCACTCAACATGGCTTAGTGGTGAATGGCAACCGCGTGACCATTTACGGCTTGGCGACAGAACATTTTCATAATTACCAAACCGTATGGAACGGCAACGCAGGATCGGTCTATTTTTACCAAAGCGAAGCGCCTTACGACGTGCCCAATCAGTCCAGCTGGATGAATGACAAGGTCAATGGCTTTGCCTCTTACAAAGTGGGTGAACAAGTCACCAGCCATCAAGCCTATGGCGTTGGTGTTTATTGCTATTTTATTGGCGACCCACGCGTAAAGTTACACAGCGGCATTGAAGCGCCAACTCAGCGAGACATTCGCTTTCACCATCTAACCAGCGTCTCATTGGGCGGCGAAGGTGAAATCACGCATGTCATCAATGAGTTAGGCCAAGCCGCCAATGCCAAGCAAGCTGTGGTACATTTGGATGAAGCACCATGAGCAGCGCAAGTCTGACCAATTCATCCTTACTTCAAACGCTTCTACCAAGCTACCCTGAGCATTTACGCGCGCAAATTTGGCAATTGCATCAGCAAGGGCAACTTGAAAGCTACCTACAGCAACGTTATCCTGACAGCCACACCATTCAAAGTGACAAGGCGTTATATGCTTTTTGCAATGACATTAAACAGCAATATCTCAAAAATGCACCGCAACTGGACAAAGTAACCTTCGACAACCAACTCACCATTGAGCGTCAAACGCTAGGCTTGAACACTGCCATCTCACGCATACAAGGTGGCAAACTCAAAGCTAAAAAAGAAATTCGTATTTCGTCATTTTTTAAAAGCACCCCGCCTGAATTTTTAAAAATGATTGCTGTGCATGAGCTGGCGCATCTCAAAGAGCGCGACCACGACAAAGCGTTTTATCAGCTCTGCATGCACATGGAACCCAACTACCCGCAATACGAGTTTGATTGTCGGGTATATTTGTTTTGGAAGATGCAACGCCATGCCTAGCCAACACCATTACAGTTACCCAAAACTCACACCTTCTGAGCAGGCTAAACTGCCCAAGCTCACAGAAGCACCCAAAGCCATGACTAGCCGATTTGAGGACAGCACGCATCAACTTTGGCAGTGCAAAACGGTGGATGGCGAGATGGTATTAAAAGTGTGCAACGCGACGACGGTCTCACAGTCGCCTTTTTGGATAGGCCTTAATCACTTATTTGAGGCCGACTTCCCCAATAGCTTGGGCAATATTCAATACACACATGCTTATTTGCAAGAGAATGGCAGGCTAACAATACCCGAATTTGTGGCATCGCAAGCCCAGCAATTTGTAATGACACGTTTTTTAGTGGGGAGAGATCTAGACAGCGGACAAGTAGATGACTCATCAGTGATTGCCTTAGCGCAACACATTGCCAGCTTGCATCAGCGCACTTCCCCACATTGGGGCAAGCTAGATGCGCCAAAATTCAATTCGCAAGATTGGGTAACGCGCTTGCAACATACATTGCAATTATTGGCCGAGCAATCCAAAACGCCTATCAATCAAACTTGGCTGAATGCCATATTGGCGCAGGCCGGTGAAATCAAAGAAACTACTTTTGTGCCGGTGATGCTGGATTTACGCTGGGATCAGTTACGTCTCACAAATGAAAGCGCGTTAGCCTTGATTGATTTAGATGCATTTGTGATTGCGCCAAAAAACTTAGATTTGGTCTTGCTCGAATATGTGTTGTCACCAGCCCAATGGGCAATTTTCAAACAAACGTATGCGCAAATACTGGCTTGGCCGAATAATCTTGAACATCAATCTTGCTATCAACTACTATTGTTTTTAATGCATGTGCTAGGCGAGACGGATTTAGACCAATGGATGCAACGGGTTTAAGTTGCCTGAGACTTATATAGCTTTACCCAGCTAATATACCCAGCAACCGCCAACACGGTATTCAGCACAAATAACAACATGGTGGCGTAATAGCCCGTTTGGAAATATAAAAGCGTAGCCGCGCCATCAATCACCACCCAATAGAGCCAATTTTCCAGCACCTTCTTCGCAATCAACCAAGTGTTCATCACCGAAAAAACCGTGGTGTAAGCGTCTAACATCGGGCTTTGTGATTGCCCCGTTTTTTGCAAATAGTGCGTCACCAATCCACTTAACACAATACCAACAACGACAAAAGCAAGATGTTGCCCCCAGCGCCAGCGACTGATATTTAAGGTGCTTGTTTGCGCGCCCTCTTTTCGCCACAACCAAAAACCATACACCGCCATGCCCATATAATAAAAATTGAGCAAAGCCTGCATCGGGAGTTGCCCCTCCCAAAACAGCAGGGTGTAAATCAGCGTACTTAAAAACGCAAACAACCAGCACCATTGCGACTCTTTAGCAGCCAACAAAATATAAGCCACGCCCATCAGCGCCGCCGTGATTTCCCAGCCCGACATTTGCTGAAAGGCTGAGATGATAATTTGCAGATTAGCTTCGATCATGACGATTTATACATCAACAACATCGGCTCTATCAGTGCCAACAAACTTCATCACAAATACACTGTGCGGGAGAGCGTTAAATACCGCTTCGATTTCAGCATCCAAACAATCCATCACCTCACGATACTCACCAAATACCTGCGTCGCCAAACTATTGCGCTTCACCACTAATTTCGGGTTGGTTTCCAGTTTGGCAATAAACGCCAAAATAGGCTCCACATAGCCTTCGGTAAGCGGATACAAACTAATGTCTACAGAAATACGCATATCACTCCTCAATGTTGCTATAAAAAGAGGGCGCTAGCGCCCTCTATCAGTTTAGTAATCGTAAGTCACTGTCAAACCTGCGACACGTGGCTCAGCCAGTTGTTGATAGCCTTGATTTCCAAAACCTTGGTCAAAAAAGAACCCGCGCGTTTCATAGTCTTTATCAAACAAATTTCTCGCCCAAACACTCACGCGCCAATGTGCGTCATAACGATAATCGGCACTGGCATTGACCAAATCATAAGCGTTTGATCTTGAGTTGTGACTGTCTGAGAAATAGAAAGCGTCTTTACCTTCCACGTTCGCCCTTATCGTCCATGCGGAATTTGCATACCATTCCGCACCCAAACTGTATTGATAGGATGGTGCGTGCGCTACGTCACGGCCTTCAAGTTTGATGGCCGTAGGATTGGGGTTTTTGTAGTCATTAAACTTGGTATCCAATAAACCTAACGAACCAATCACACGGAACTGGTCAGTCAAGAACCAATCTAAATCTGCTTCAATGCCCATGTGTGTGGCCTGAGCGGCGTTATCATAAAATTCAATAAAAGTAGGGCCCACTTGCGTCGAACTTTTGGTTTGTGCGTCTTTACGTTTTGCATAAAAAGCGGCCAAATTAGTAACCAGAGAGCCATCTAACCAAGTAGATTTAACACCCGTTTCGAGATTCCACATATACTCTGTTTCAAAAGCTCTTTGACTAGCAGTCACTCTGTTGTCATTGTTAATACCGCCTGGTTTATAGCCACGACTCAAAGATGTGTATAACAGGTGTTCTTTATTAGCTTGATAGTTTAAGCCTAACTTTGCGCCATATAACATCTCAGTCAGATCTTTTTTAAGATTTCCAGAGTCTTGATATTGAGCCTCGAAATATTCAGCACGCGCACCCGTAATCAGCGTTAACTTATCTGTTAAATGGCTGTCTAGTTGACCAAACAAGGCTGTATTTTCTGTGTCATAACGACCGCTGAGCAAGTTTGGTGTGCCGTAATTGATATTTGAATCAAATCGCTCATCTTGATTAAAATGGTATAAACCTACCGTCCAATCGGTTGAGTCGTTGAATATCCGGCCTGCTTTATCTGAGAGCGCACGCAATTCAAACGAGTAGTTATCATGCTTACGTTTATAGTTCTCGGTACCGCTGTAGCCAATCGCCAAACCTTTTGACCAATCACCGTCAAAGCCATAGGCAGAGTCCGCTCTCAAGTATGTAGCTTCAGATTGAATAATCACTGCATCGGATGCCTGCCAATTGCCTTTTACCCCAAAAGCATTGCCCCTGAGCGCATCAACGCCAGGCTGATCCGCCTTACTATTGCGGCTATTATCCAAAGTAAACGCGTCATAGCCATTATCAATATTCAAATGCATTAACGTGAAGTCTAATGTTAAGTCCTCAGTCGCAAATAATTTAAATTTACTACGGAATGTCAGTTCATCTTGATTCTGCGTGTTATCACGATTCAAGGTGTCGTTGTCCATGTAGCCATCAGATTTGTGCGTATAAATAGAGGCGCGACCAAGTAATTGATCCTCAACGATGGTGCCACCAACTGCAGCCCCGAAATTGCGCGTGTTGTATTCAGCAAAACTCGTTTGGGCGCGCATTTTAAATTCTTTAGTCGGCTCTGTACTGTGCATGGTAATTGCACCTGCAATAGCATTTGGGCCAAACTTTGTCCCTTGTGGACCACGCAACACCTCGACTGAATCAATATCAAACATCGTTGCTGCGCCACCAAGACGACTAAAATCGATGCCATCGATGATTAAACCAACGGATGGATTCACTGGGTTATTGTATTGGCTGCGAATACCCATGCCACGGATTTGGAAAAATCTTCCGCGAGAAGCACCGCTGGTGAGATTGACGTTAGGTGCAAGATTCAACACTTCTTCCAAATGTTGCGCGCCACGGGCTTCAATGGTTTCTTTGTCAATTTCAGTCAAACTGACTGCGGTGGATTGAGCTGTTTTTGGACGAAAATCGGCGCTCACGACCACTTCATCCAGCGCTACTTTTTTGTCTTGTGCAAAAGCAGGGTTGGCAAACAAGGCATTAGTCAGCATGAGTCCGATTAAAGACCACGGTTTATGGAATGCATTTGTTGCAGGTTTGTTGGAATATTTCAAAATTATCCTTTCTATTAACATCATAAAAAGGACAGGTGAAGAGTCGCGAAAACGCGATTGATTTGCTGTAAAACAGCAATGACAACATACGGAACGTATAAACTCTGCCTGTCCCTACGCCAGTATTATCTGGATCAGGTTCATTGGGTCCCTCGCTTGCGCGAGATCTCAGGCGTTAAAGCCACCCCAAGGCGTTTGATTTTGCAATCAAGCCGTGATTATACTAGAAACTTGTGATTTTCTGCCAGATGAACGTTTAGTTTGAAATGTGGCTCTGAGATATTCACGTTGATATAAGCTGAGTTTTTGATGGATTTATTTTCAGGAGAGTTAGAAAAAAGGGTAACCATTGCTGATGGCGCTTATTGGCTGCAAGGTTTTGCCCTGCCCGTGGCAGAAAGCATTTGGAGGCTGCTACAAACACATTTTCAACTATATCCGCCACAAACCATGCTGACTCCGATGGGTTACCCCATGTCAGTGCGCACTACCAGTTTTGGTGAAGTGGGCTGGGTAGGTACCAGCCAAGGGTATGGCTACGCGGCGCTGGACGCAAACACGCAACAAGCCTGGCCTGCCATTCCAACCATTCTGCTCAATTTGGCAACCAGCGCCGCGCAAGAGGCAGGCTATCAAGGGTTTGTGCCAGACACCTGCTTGGTCAATGTGTATGCCATCGGCAACAAAATGGGCTTACATCAAGACAAAGATGAAAAAGACTTTAACCAACCGATTGTATCTGTGTCACTGGGCATTCCCTCGACTTTTTTGTTTGGTGGCGCCAAGCGCAGTGACAAAACAATCAAAATACCGCTGACGCATGGGGATGTGGTGGTATGGGGTGGCGCAAGCCGACGGTTCTATCATGGCATCAACACCATTCAACCGAATCGGCATGCGTTATTGGGGGAATTGCGGTGTAACTTAACCTTTAGAAAAGCACGTTAATCAGCGCTATTAAGTGTAAGAAACCACCGTCTTGTTTATTTAGGCCTTATTTATTCAAGCCTAATTTGTCTTTAATGCGCAGCCAAGTCTGCGTCAACACATTTCCATCCAACTTGTAATGTTTGTGCAATGGCTTTTTCACTTCCCAGCTGGCTTTCATGCCCGCAGGAAAAGTCACCAAATCGCCCTTGCCAAATTTCACAGGCTTGCCACCTTCTGGCGTAATCACGCATTCACCTTCTAGAATATAAGCTTTTTCCTCTTCCAAAAATGTCCATGGAAACACAGAAACTTCTTTCTGCCATGTTGGCCATTTGCTCACACCCATCTCGTCTAATTTAGATTGTGCTGGATTTTTTTCTACGATGATTTGCATAACTTTCCCTTAAAACCTTATTTGATGACTAAAACCAGCATTTTAGCGTATTGCGGTCATCGGTAGTAAAATAGCGCTTTTGCTTAAACTCATTCCTAAATGCGCGTCAATTTACAACAGGCGATTGCCAAACTCAAACAAGGCGAAGTGGTGGCCATTCCCACCGAGACGGTGTACGGCTTAGCGGCAGATGCCCGCAATGATGAAGCATTACGTCAAATTTACGACATTAAAGAACGGCCTGCCAATAACCCCTTGATTGTGCATTTGGCTGATATTTCGCAAGTCACCGATTGGGCAAGTGACTTTCCACCTTTAGCGCAACATTTAGCTAAAGCGTTTTGGCCTGGCCCTTTTACCTTGGTGCTTCCCGCCAAAGAAAGTGTTTCATACATCGTCCGCGCAGGTGAGCCCACCGTGGCTTTGCGTGTGCCTGCACATCCACTCACACAGCAACTCTTGCAAGCATGTGGCTTAGGCTTGGCTGCGCCATCAGCAAACAAATACACCCACCTCAGCCCAACCACCGCCGAGCATGTGGAAGCGAGTTTGGGTGAGGACGTGGCTGTGCTCGATGGAGGCGCTTGCCAAGTGGGGATTGAATCTACCATCGTCAGTGTGGCAGGCGATGATTGGCAATTGCTGCGCCATGGCATGATTAGTGAACTCGCCATCAGCCAAGTAGCTGGCAAGTCAGCCAGCCGTGTCGCTACGCATACGCCCAAAGCCCCTGGGCAACACTTGCTACACTACTCGCCACGCACGTCTTCTTTACTGCTGGACGATGTAGAAACCATTCAAGCCTTTGTAGCAACGCATGAACACTGTGTGGCTTTGCTCTTGCAAGCCGCTGAAGTGGGCTGCCCTAGCTTGGTGTTGGGTGATACGCCACAAGTCGCTGCCGAGTTGCTTTATGCCCAGCTACATAGGCTAGACGCCATGGGCGCCAAACATTTATTAATTCAAGCGGTGCCCAATAGCAATGAGTGGGCAGGCATTCGTGACCGTTTGCAACGCGCGACCTATCGTTAGGCTTTGCTCTTTGAATCTAAATATACACAAACATTGAGTCATTCTTGTATCACTGGCACAATAGCAATCAATTCTTATTTTTAAATTTAGACTATTTTGAAAACTCACACCATGAAGCTTTTTTTAGTTTTACTGATTCAATGTTTACTCACGGCATGTAGCAGCATGGAAATGCCCACCGTGTTCGGCAACAAAGTCAAAGAACACCCACGTTTTGGACGCGATGCGGTGGTTTACCAATGCGCCAATTATCAATCTTTTGCGCTAAAAATGGCTGAGAATGGCCAAGAAGCATGGTTGATGTATCCTGACCATGAGGTGAATTTAACGCGTGACACTACCGACAAAAACTTATACCACTATGGCGTGATTGATTTGCGCTTAAACGGTGACCAAACCACGCTGGATGATGGTGAGTTGGTGCATTACAAGGAATGTAAGCCGCAGACAGTGAAGAAGTAGCGAACAGGTTTAAGTCTTATCAGCTAGCCAAATGGCTAGCTTTTTTATTTTAAAAATGGATAGTCGGTATAGCCTCGCGCATCTCCACCGCCAAACAAAGTATGGCTATCCGAAATTTCATTCATAGTCGCATTGGCCTTCACTCTTGCTGGGTAATCCGGATTGGTTAAAAACTTACGTCCAAAACCGATTAAATCGACGCAGTTTTGTTGTAATAAATGCTCGCCTTCTTCTGGGGCTTTATTGCCTGTGGCGATAATGGTATTTTCAAAAGTGGCTCTTAAGGCTTTTCTGAAATCCTCTGGTATCGTCGGTGCATCTGCCCAATCGGCTTCGCATAAGTGAATGTAGGTAATACCTAAGCCATTCAACGCTTTGGAGGCGAGCATAATGGTATCTAAAATTTCAGGGTCGGCCATGTCTTTAAAGCTGATAAAGGGGGATAAACGCACGCCTGTTTTATCTGCGCCAATGGCGTTCACGACTGCATCCGTGATTTCGACCAATAAGCGAATGCGATTGGCTTGGCTGCCACCGTATGCATCGGCACGTTGATTGCTGTTGCTACGCAAAAATTGGTCAATCAAATAACCATTCGCACCGTGAATTTCTACGCCATCAAACCCCGCTTGCATTGCATTTTTAGCGGCTTGCACAAACTCGGCAATCACGTTTTTAATATCCGCTTCGGTCATGGCGCGTGGTTCATCCACAGGTACAAAGGTTGCGTCGCCACGGGGTATATTATTATTTGCGCCATCAAAAATATACACTTTGGTATCTTTGGCAATCAGCGCTGAAGGGGCAATAGGTTGCAAGCCATTGACCTTGGCGCTACTTACTCGCCCCACATGCCACAGTTGCAAAAAGATTTTTCCCCCTGCTTGGTGTACGGCATCTGTTGTTAATTTCCAGCCATCAATTTGCGCTTGGCTATAAATGCCAGGTGTTTTGGCATACCCCATACCTTGCATAGAAATTTGCGTGGCCTCAGTAATAATGATGCCAGCACTTGCACGCTGTGCGTAGTATTCCGCCATCAATGCATTAGGCACATCGCCAGGCTGGCTGGCGCGTGAGCGCGTCATTGGTGCCATTAAAAAACGGTTGTTTAATGTTAGGCCGCGCATGTTGTAGCTTGAAAATAGTTTGTCATAATGCATGTTGTTCCCCCTTTTTTGTTTAAGCTAAAAAACCTTCTAGTACAATCTTGCCACGGGCTTTGCCGCTTTCAATCAAAGCATGGGCTTGGCGCATATTAGCGGCGTTGATAGGGCGTAACACTTCAGAAACGGTCGTACGAATGCGGCCTGCATCTATCTCTTTTGCAACAAAACTTAATAGATTGTGTTGCTCTATCATGTCTGGCGTCTGAAACATGCTACGCGCGAACATAAACTCCCAATGTAGGCTGGCGGCCTTGGTTTTCATGCCTGCCATCGGCATCGGCAAGTGCGTGTCATCAATACTCACAATACCACCTTGTGGGCGTATGAGCTCCACTGCGGCTTCCCAGTGGCGCATGTCATTAAAAATAGCAATGTGGTCAACAAACTTAAAGCCTTGTGCACGAACTTGCTCCACCAATGGCTCGCGGTGATTCACTACAAAATCTGCGCCAAGTTCTTTCACCCAGGCGATTGTTTCGGCGCGTGAGGCGGTGGCGATGACGGTTAATCCTGCGCGCTTGGCGAGTTGTATGCCGATTGAACCCACGCCGCCACTAGCGCCAATAATCAAGATGCTTTCGCCTGCATTCGCGCCATCGCGGTCTATCTTCAAGCGGTCAAAAAAAGCCTCATAAGCGGTGATGGTGGTGAGTGGCAAGGCGGTGGCTTCTGCATGCGACAGACTCGTTGGTTTGTGGCCGACAATGCGCTCGTCCACCAATTGGTATTGTGCGTATGAGCCTGAACGCGTTAAGTCACCCGCATAGTACACAGGGTCGCCGACTTTAAATAAAGTGACCTCTGGTCCCACGGCTTGCACCACACCACTTGCATCCCAACCAATCACGCGCGTTGTGGTTTCTACTTTATCTTTTGGGGCACGGACTTTGGTATCCACTGGATTGACGGCTACCGCATGCACCGCTACCAAAATATCACGGCCTTGCGGTGTTGGCGTAGGCAAGTCTACATCTAAAAATGACTCTGGATGGGTAATGGGCAAATATTTTGTTAATCCAACGGCTTTCATCATGCACTCCTTAAATTTCAATATCTGCAGTGTAATTATTTTTAAAATAAGATACTAGATGGCATAATATAGAATAACTATTCGGATTTTAAGAATAATAGATTGCCAAAATGAACATTGTTGACTCTTTAGGTTTGTTTATAAAGATTGTTGAACGTGGGGGCTTAGCGGCAGCGGGCCGCGATTTAGGCATATCACCCGCGGTGGTCACGGAGCGATTATCAGCTCTAGAGGCGCACTATGGTGCGCGTCTACTCAATCGCACCACACGCGCACTGAGCCTAACCGACGAGGGGCGTTTACTGTTGGATAGCGCCCGACAACTCGTGAGCGATGCGAATGACATTGAAGCCCGTATAAAACTAGGTGTGAATCAACTCTCGGGGTTAATCCGCTTGAGTGCGCCTATTGACTTGGGTCGCAACATCATCTCCGAGACAGTGAATACTTTTCTTGAGTCACATCCAGCCGTCAGCATTGAACTACATTTAAGTGACGGCTATGTTGATTTGGCGGGTCAAGGTATCGACCTCGCGGTGCGATTGGGTGAACTAAAAGACTCTTCGCTTAACGCAGTGCGCTTAGGTGCTAACCGACGCATTGTTTGTGCAGCCCCTAGCTATTTACAACAACATAGCATACCGCAAATACCTAGCGATTTAATCCAACATAATTGCTTACTGATGCGCTTTGGCAATGGCATAGACCGCGAATGGACTTTTACCGAGCATGGCATACAAAGCACAGTGGCTGTATCTGGCAATCGCATTGCCAACGATGGTAGCTTAGTGCGTCAATGGTGTTTGCAAGGACATGGCATCGCGCTAAAGTCCTATTGGGATGTGAAAGACGATTTAGCCGAAGGCCGTCTGCAAGCGTTGTTGACTGATTATGCGCACGCAAACAACAACATTCAAGTGGTCTACCAAGGCGGGAAAACTACCCCTAAAAGAATAAGAGTACTCATCGATGCTTTTGTACATGCTTTTCAAGCTGATACCATAGTTAGTAGTGCATAAGAAAAACCCCGTTAAATTATAAAGTTAACGGGGTTTGTTTACACTACAAGAGCAGGTAAGCCTTAAAACGGAATATCGTCATCAAAATCATCAAACGCCGCACCGCCTGCTGGGGCTTGTGGTTTAGCCATAGCGTTAGATGGTGCGTTATTTTGTGCTGGCGCACGAGGAGGCGCTTGGTTGTAATCGTCCATGCCGCCGCCTTGATCCATCTCACCGTCGTAGCTGGTGCTACCGCCGTCTCTGCCTGAGCCTAACATTTGCATTTGGTCTGCGACGATTTCTGTGGTGTAGCGGGTCACGCCGTCTTTTTCCCATTTACGGGTTTGTAGGCGCCCTTCGACATACACTGGGCGACCTTTTTTGAGGTATTCGCCCGCGATTTCTGCCAAGCGACGGTACATCACAATGTTGTGCCACTCGGTTTTTTCTTGTTTAACGCCCGATTTGTCTTTCCAGTTGTCTGTGGTGGCGATGCTAAAGTTTGCCACGGCTTCGCCATTTGGCATGTAGCGCACTTCTGGGTCGCGCCCTAAATTACCCACCAAAATCACTTTGTTTACCGATGCCATGTTATTGACTCCCTATCTTTAATAGAATTGCCTGTTGCAAGGCTTGTTGCTGTTCTTTGCTAAGCTGTTGATTGATTTTGACTATCAACATTTGTTCTTTGGCGATGGCGACGGCTTCTGCAACGCCGTCCAGCGCTTTAATTTCAGTGGCAACTGTTTGCGCCTGCGCCTCGTCCAAACCTTCAATATGATACATCTTTGTTTTAACGCTGGGGGGAGTTTTCATGCCTAGGGCGAGGACAAACCACACGGCAACCATCACGCTACAATAAATAAAAACCGCAAACGCACCGTAATGCTGAGAAAGCACGCCACCCAACACCGCGCCTAAAAACATGCCTAATGATTGGGCAGTATTATGCACCCCCATCGCCGTGCCTTTGGCAGCAGCGGGTGCCATTTTAGAAATTAAAGAGGGCAATGAGGCCTCTAGAATATTAAATGCTACAAAATAAATCAGCAGTGAGGCCACAATCCCCCAAAACACATGGATATTGAGCGCAAAGGCAATTTGTGCGACCAATAATAGCGCTATGGCACTGACAAAAATCGGTTTGAGTTTGGCACGTTTTTCACCATAAATAATCGCTGGGACCATCAGCACAAATGAGGCCACTAAGACAGGCAGATAGATTTGCCAATGCTGACTTTCACTCAGTCCGCTGGTGGCTTTTAAGGCAAACGGCACCACCATAAACATGGCCATTTGCGCGCCATGCAAACAAAAAGTACCAAAGTTGAGCCTTAATAATTGTGTGTCAGTCACGACGTCTTTAATGCGCGCAGGGGCGGTTTGCGCGTCTGAGTGAAAGCTCACTGCAATCGGGTCTGGCACCACATACTTCACCACAAATATAGCCAATAGTGAAAGCACCGCTGTCATCCAAAAAATGCCAGGCACACCGATGTATTGATTGAGTAGAGGGCCTGCTACCAATGAAACTGCGAATGTTAACCCGATGGTCGCGCCTATCATCGCCATGGCTTGGGTGCGATGCTCTTCACGCGTTGAATCCGCCACCAGCGCAGTCACCACCGCAGAGATGGCGCCCGCACCTTGAATCGCGCGCCCGACTATCACCATATAAATATCTTGGCTACCTGCCGCAATCACGCTGCCGATGGCAAACAAAACTAGGCCGAAATAAATCAGTTTTTTGCGTCCGTATTTATCACTCGCCATGCCAAACGGCAGTTGCAATAGCACCTGCATCAAGCCGTAAGCGCCCAATGCCAAGCCAATCAGTGTGTGGGTACTGCCCTCTAGACGCTCAGCGTAAATGGCAAATATGGGCAAGATTAAAAACATGCCCAACATACGCAAACCATAAATCGAAGCCAGCCCGATGGTCGCGCGCATCTCTTGGCGCGTCATTTTTTCAGAAAACTGCATGAATGTTTGGAATATTTCAGAATAATTGCGTATATTATCAGGTTGCCTATGTGTTAGTAAAAATATGTGTGTCCAACATGTGGCTTACTCAAAATATGTTTTCGTGAAAGTCTATGGAATTTATCAAAATTCGTGGGGCTAGAACCCACAATCTCAAAAACATCAACTTAGATATCCCACGCAATCAACTGGTGGTGATTACAGGCTTGTCAGGCTCAGGTAAGTCGTCTTTGGCGTTTGATACGCTCTACGCTGAAGGCCAAAGACGCTACGTGGAAAGCCTTTCAGCCTATGCCCGCCAGTTTTTAGCGCGCATGGACAAACCTGATGTGGATTTGATTGAAGGTCTCTCACCTGCGATTTCAATTGAGCAAAAATCCACCTCGCACAACCCGCGCTCTACCGTGGGCACGGTCACCGAGATTCACGACTACTTGCGTTTGCTGTTTGCCCGCGCGGGCGACCCCGAGTGTCCTGACCACGGCATCAAGCTAGAAGCGCAAACCGTCAGCCAAATGGTGGATAGTATTTTAAGGCTGCCCGAAGACACCAAATTGATGATTTTGGCGCCTGTGGTGGCTAACCGCAAAGGTGAGCAATTAGACCTGTTTGACGAGCTTAAAGCACAAGGCTTTGTGCGTTTGCGCATTGATGGCAAAGTCTATGAAATGGACGCTTTACCGCAACTCGCTAAAACCAGCAAACACAATGTGGATGTGGTGGTGGACAGGCTCAAAGTGCGCGCCGACATGAAGCAGCGTATTGCCGAATCACTCGAAACTTGTTTGCGTTTGGCGGATGGCAAAGCCATTGCGCTGGAGATGGACACAGACAAAGAGCTCTTGTTCTCTGCCAAGTTTTCTTGCCCTGTGTGTGACTACTCACTGGCGGAACTTGAACCGCGCTTGTTCAGCTTTAACAATCCGATGGGCGCTTGCCCAAAATGTGATGGCTTGGGCAATGTCACCTTCTTTGACCCAAAACGCGTGGTCGCGTTTCCACACTTATCATTAGCCAGTGGCGCAGTCAAAGGTTGGGATAAGCGGAATCAATTCTACTTTCAAATGTTGGCGAGCTTAAGCCAACACTACAACTTTGATTTAGAAACTGCCTTTGAAGATTTGCCTGAACACATTCAACAAATCTTGCTGTTTGGCTCTGGCAAAGAACAAATTACGTTTAAATACCTCAACGAGCGTGGGACATTTTTTGGCAAAACCCATAGCTTTGAAGGCATTATTAACAATCTGCAACGCCGTTATCGCGAGAGTGACTCGAATGCCGTGCGTGATGAGTTGGCTAAGTATATCAACGCTACCACTTGCCCAGATTGTGCGGGCACCCGCTTACGCCGTGAAGCGCGCCACGTCAAAGTGGGCGATAAAAACATTCACCAAATTTGTGAAGTGCCATTAAAAGTCGCCTTAGCTTTTTTTGAAACCTTGCAATTACAAGGCGCCAAGTTGGCGATTGCGGATAAAATTGTCACCGAAATTGCCAGCCGCTTGAAGTTTTTAACCAATGTCGGCTTGGAGTATTTGTCGCTGTCACGTTCCGCAGAAACGCTCTCAGGTGGCGAAGCACAAAGGATTCGACTGGCCTCGCAAATTGGCAGTGGCTTAACGGGCGTGATGTATGTGTTGGATGAACCTTCGATTGGTTTGCATCAACGTGATAACGACCGTCTGCTTGAAACACTCAAACGCCTTCGTGACATCGGCAATACAGTGATTGTGGTAGAGCACGATCAAGATGCCATTTTGCTAGCCGATTATGTGGTGGATATTGGCCCAGGGGCAGGCGAACATGGTGGGCAGATTGTCGCTAGTGGTACGCCTGCGGAGATTCAAGCGAATCCTGCTTCGCTCACAGGGCAATACATCAGCGGTAAAAAGCAAATCCAATACAACCATGCACGCACCAAAGTTGACCCTACGAGATTACTTAGCTTAAAAGGCGCCACGGGCAACAACCTTAAAAATGTCTCTGTGGATATTCCCGTCGGTCTACTCACTTGCGTAACTGGTGTATCAGGCAGTGGTAAATCCACACTGATTAACGATACCTTGTATCGCGTGGTTGCTACACACTTGTATGGTAGCAGCACTGAAGCCGCGCCTTATCAAAGCCTTGAAGGTTTAGCCTTTTTTGACAAAGTGGTGGATGTGGACCAAAGCCCTATTGGGCGCACGCCACGCTCCAACCCCGCCACTTATACTGGTTTATTTACGCCCATACGCGATTTATTTGCCAGCGTGCCAGAAAGCCGTTCACGCGGTTATGGCCCAGGCCGTTACTCGTTTAACGTTAAAGGTGGTCGTTGCGAGGCTTGCCAAGGCGATGGCGTGATTCGGGTGGAAATGCACTTTTTACCTGATGTTTATGTGCCTTGCGATGTTTGCAAAGGTCACCGCTACAACCGCGAAACCTTAGAAATTCAATTCAAAGGCAAAAATATCCGCGAAGTGTTGGAAATGACGGTGGAACAAGCGCACGTTTTTTTCAGCGCCCAACCTGTGATTGAACGTAAACTCAAAACCTTGCTTGATGTTGGCTTGGGTTATATCACTTTAGGTCAATCAGCGACCACATTGTCTGGCGGTGAAGCGCAACGTGTGAAATTGGCATTGGAGTTGAGTAAACGTGACACAGGCCGTACACTCTACATATTGGATGAACCGACCACAGGGTTGCATTTTGCCGACATTCAATTGCTATTAGACGTGATTCACCGTTTACGCGATGCAGGTAATACCATTGTAATTATTGAGCATAATCTAGACGTGATTAAAACGGCTGACTGGCTGATAGACATGGGTCCTGAAGGAGGCGATGGTGGCGGCATGGTGGTTGGCGTAGGCACGCCTGAGGCGCTGGCAAAAAATACGGCCAGCTATACTGGCCGTTACCTTACACCCCTGTTATAAGACTAAAGTTTACAAGGCTAAAGTCAACATGCAACTTTTACACACTAAATATATTGTTCAGCCTCAGCAATTAGAGGCTTAAAGTCTTCAATTTTTTCAGTTAGTAACTGTGTGCCATGCCATGCTAATTTATCACGCACATCAGGGTTCAGCGTTTCTGCAATATAGCTCGACTCTTTGCCGTGCGCTAAATCAAAGGCAATGTGCACTGCGGCATACACGACTGCTGAATATTCTGTGGCGTCAGCATGCATAGGCTCCACATAGTGACGAATCACCTGTTGGATTTCCGCTGGGAAATTCCATTTCTTAGCTAAAATTTCACCCACTTGGCAGTGGTCGATAGCCATAATAGATTGCTCGATATTTTTACGCTCCAAGACAGAGCGGTCTAAACAAGTTTCTTCCACATTTTTAGCCGCCATCGGAAACACCATGTGCAATGGAATTTGCCCCACACTATGCATTAAGCCTGCAATATATGCCGTCTCCCCTGAGAGTTTCACCTCTTTAGCAATCGCTCTAGCCAATACTGCCGTGACTAAACTATGTTTCCAAAAACGATTTAAATCTAACCCTGCGATATCATTAAAGGTCGCTGTCACGCCTGAGGCAATCACTAGCGTTTTGAGATTTTGCAAACCAATTAACCCTACCGCTTCTGCGATAGACTTAACCCCACGGCTACCAAAATGCGCCGAGTTCGCCATTCGCAATACACGCATACATAACATTTGGTCGCGTTCAATGCACTCTGCTATCGCATTCATGTCTACGTCTTCTTGTTGCATAAGTTGCAAGGTTTCTTGCACCACTCTTGGCAACATGGGTAACTGATTGAGTTTTTCGAAAAACTGATCGATTAAGTTCATATATAAATCTCTTTAAGGATAATTGTAGACAATAGTTATCAGCTGTTGTCACAGAGTGTATATGAACTAGTTTGGCTTTAATAAAGGGAACAACTAGTGGAAGTTAGGGTATTTCAACCAATCGCATCCGTGCTTGTATTGTGGCGGTACGACGATTGAGGAAGCGGGTACTACGGTGTTTATCATAAAAGCGTGGATTAGGAATCATGGCAGCTAATTTGGCTGCCTGATAAGGGCTGATATTTTTGGCACTGGTTTTAAAATAATATTTTGCCGCCGCTTGCGCGCCAAACACGCCATTGCCCCATTCAATCACATTGAGATAAATTTCTAAAATACGACGCTTGCTCATCACAGACTCTAACATCAGCGTGATAATCGCCTCTTGCCCTTTGCGCCAAGGCGTGCGCTTGCTAGAAAGAAATAAGTTTTTGGCTAACTGTTGGCTAATGGTTGAACCGCCTGCAACAATCTTGCCTTTTTTTAGATTTTTATCAAATGCCTTTTCTATGCCTTCCCAATCAAAGCCTTCATGGTCGATAAACTTAGCGTCTTCCGACGCTATGACTGCGCGCTTGAGGTTTTTTGACAACTGCGCGTAGGGCACCCACTGATGTTTTAGCTCTGTCTCAGGCTTGTCTTCTTGGATGATTTCCAAGCGCTCTTCCATAAACGCACTTGAGTGCGGGTTGAAATGTACCCACCAGCAAATATGGGCAAATATCCAAACTTGGTATAGCGCCAACCATACAAAGAATAAGATTAAAAATCGTTTGATTAAGCCTAATATGTCCATACCCGATATGTTTCTTAACCCTTATTACTACGCAACATGGCTAACACAGGCGCGGTATCTGGTTGCACACCATGCCAAATGGCAAAGGCTTCGGCTGCCTGCTCCACCAGCATACCCAAACCATCTGCCACGGTTGCGCCATTAGCACGCGCTTGCATCATAAAAGGGGTTTCACGCCCGTACATCATGTCATAGGCCAAGGTCTCTGGTCCAAAAATCACATCAGGCAAAGGCAAAGCACTGTCTGTCAGCCCAGCAGAAGTGGCATTCACTACCAAATCAAACTGCCTACTCAAGTTTTGATATTCCACTGCAGTGATGTCTCGAGGATCGTAGTCTCCTGTAACCATTTTTAGTGCTTTTGAAAGTGTTCTGTTTGCAACAGTAATACTTTTTGCGCTACCTAGCGACATAAATACACCGTGTGCTGCACCGCCAGCACCTAGAATGAGTATGTTTTTATTCTGAATTAAGAAGTTTAAATTGTTCTCAATATCATTTCTCAAGCCCGCCCCATCGGTGTTATCACCGTATATTTGGCCGTCGATAAAACTCAGTGTATTCACCGCTTCACCGTTGCTAGTGGCGCGTGTACTTAAATCTTGGCTGAGTTTATAGGCCTCAAACTTAAAAGGCACGGTCACATTTGCACCAACATAACCCTCATCCATCAAGCGGTGAACAGTTTCAGCAAACGCATCTAAAGGCGCCAACTCTGTTTTATAGCTGACCTCATAACCCAATCGCTCTTTCACTTCATCTTGCTCAGCAAACGCCTCGTGTATGATGGGTGATTTGCTATGTTTTATTGGGTTGCCAATCACTGCGAATTTTTTTACTTGCATTGAGCGTTTCTTTTTTAAGTATTTTCAGTCAAGTCTAAATTAGTTAGTCCAAGGCAAACCAGCATGCTTCCAGCCATTCACCATTGTCCGTTGTTTAAATTGATTCGTGTCACCTTCAAATCCCTCAACCATGTTGTAGGCTTTAGCATAGCCCAGTTGTTGCGCCAGTATCGCGGCGTTATGGCTCCGTCCGCCTGTGCGACACATAAAAATCACGGTTAAACCTTTGTCAATTTGCGCTTGTAGTTGCTCGCCAAACTCAGCATTTGCAACCATGCCTGGGTAAAACGCCCACTCAATGTGTGCGGCCATGGGCACACGCCCCACCAACTCCAACTCTGCGCGGGTGCGCACATCCACCAACACCACTTCAGGGTCTTGTTGCAACCAATCAAACGCTTCATGTGGGGTCAATAATCCAGCATAAGCAATACCCTGTGCTTGCCCACGGCTAGCAGCCACTTGTGCAATTTGCGCGACGTTTTCCAATGTTCACTCCTTATCAATTTAATGCCTATATTATCAGCTTCTGCTTGAAAATATAGTCAGGCTAAATCACGCAGGCCCCACACGCCAAATAACGCACACTATTGGTGCAATTTTATTACGTTAGCACCAATAGTGTGCGATATGATTTTTATTGTTTCTATAAGTTGTTGTGATTTAAGCGCAATTTGCTATTTTTCAGTGGCATGCTTCCTGCTAATATACTAACTTAAGTATCAGCTTAAGATATTAAAAAAATCCGCATTGTCTTGATGCGCAATACAAGATTAATTTTTAAGACCTTCATCTTTGAGGAGAACGTAATGTCAGTTGCAAACGTAATGAAACTGGTAAAAGAAAACGACATTAAATTTGTCGACTTTCGCTTTACCGATACTAAAGGTAAGGAACAACACGTATCTGTGCCAGTTTCTCACTTTAACGAAGACAAATTCACAGAAGGCCACGCATTTGATGGTTCTTCAATCGCTGGCTGGAAAGGCATTAACGCCTCAGACATGCAATTGATGCCAGATGCAAGCACTGCTTTTATCGACCCATTCTTTGACGAGCCAACCCTTGTATTGACTTGCGATGTGATTGACCCAACAGATGGCAAAGGTTACGACCGTGACCCACGCTCTATCGCTAAACGCGGCGAGGCTTATCTAAAAGCGAGTGGCTTAGGTGACACCGCATTCTTTGGCCCAGAGCCAGAGTTCTTTATTTTTGATAGCATCGAGTGGAAAGCTGGCATGCAAGGCTGCTCAGTAAAAATCAACTCAGAAGAAGGTGCTTGGGCTTCAGGCGACACGTTTGAAGGCGGCAACACTGGCCACCGTCCAGCAGTTAAAGGCGGTTACTTCCCAGTGCCACCAGTCGATTCATTCCAAGACATGCGTTCATCTATGTGTATGACTTTAGAAGAACTAGGCGTACCTGTTGAAGTGCATCACCACGAAGTGGCGACTGCGGGTCAATGTGAAATCGGTACAAAATTCAGCACTTTAGTACAACGCGCTGACTGGACTCAAATCTTAAAATACGTGGTGTTAAACACTGCGCACGCTTACGGCAAAACAGCCACCTTTATGCCAAAACCAATGGTAGGCGATAACGGTTCAGGCATGCACGTACACCAATCTATCTGGAAAGATGGCAAAAACTTGTTCGCAGGTAACGGCTACGCTGGCTTGAGTGATTTCGCTTTGTTCTACATTGGCGGTATCATCAAACATGCGCGTGCTTTAAACGCGATTACTAACCCATCAACTAACTCATACAAACGCTTGGTACCAGGCTTTGAAGCACCAGTAAAATTAGCTTACTCAGCTAAAAATCGTTCTGCTTCTATCCGCGTTCCATTTGTTCATGGTGATAAAGCACGTCGTATCGAGGCACGTTTCCCAGATCCTACTGCTAACCCATATTTAGCATTCACTGCTTTGATGATGGCTGGTTTAGATGGTGTACAAAACAAAATCCATCCGGGCGAGCCAGCAACGAAAGACTTGTACCACTTGCCACCTGAAGAAGATGCATTGGTTCCAACCGTGTGTTCTTCATTAGACCAAGCTTTAGAGTATTTGGACAAAGACCGCGAGTTCTTAACACGTGGCGGCGTATTCTCTGATGACTGGATTGATGCTTACATTGAGTTGAAAATGCAAGAAG
Source organism: uncultured Methylophilus sp. (assembly GCA_965249075.1). Lineage (GTDB taxonomy): Bacteria > Pseudomonadota > Gammaproteobacteria > Burkholderiales > Methylophilaceae > Methylophilus. The sequence goes on along the minus strand of CBDFLF010000004.1, from coordinate 928,351 downwards.
TGACTCAATTACGTATGACACCACACCCATTAGAGTTTGGTTTGTACTACTCATGCTAATCTAGCATTCGCTTTATGCACCAAAACAGGGCAACTTAGGTTGCCCTGTTTTATTTTTAGCGTATGATGTTAGGTCAACCAAAAAGAATGTTTATTCGTTGATTACATTAAAAATATCATCTAAACTATTGTCATGAAAAGAATTTTTTTAATTACATCTATTTTATTATTGCTATTAAGCAATCTACAAGCATCTGCGGAGATTTATAAGACGGTTGATGCAGATGGACGCGTCACCTACTCCAACGTCAGATCCAAAGGCGCAAAAAAACTTGATTTAGGGATTGCCGAAACGCCTGTTACCCCAGAAGAAAGACCTAACGCAAAGCGGTCGGAAACAACAAAAACAGTCAATCTCGGTGGCTACCCCAAGGTGGATAGCACCACACAAAGCCAACGCGATGGCAAACGCAGAGACATTTTAAAAGCAGAATTAGATCAAGAAAAACAATCACTTGAGAAAGCCAAGCAAGATTACGAGGACGCTAAAAACACCCCTGAAGTTTATAAAGGTGCCAATGGAAAAACTTTCCGCAATGTCGTCAAATATGAAGAAAAATTAAAAGCCATTGAAGAACAAATTAGCGCTCATGAGCGCAATATTGCCCTACTGAACAAAGAACTGAATCTTTGATTCTCCACCATCCTTTAGCTACCGATACAGCTTAATCTTTTTAATCTGTAGAATTTAGTTTTAATGCACCATTTTTGGCTTAGGTTTTGCTTAAACTAGAGCAAGACTGTTGAGACCGATGCGCTATTTATGGCTTTTCAATCGCAGACTTGTTTGATGCAAACTAAACGCTAAAGTGACTTATAAACAACAATGGTACAAAATTCACCTGATGGTTTTTACGGCCTAGAGCATATCGCCACAGCAGTATTGTTACTCAATACAGACTTGGTGGTCACTTACGCCAACTCTAGCGCAGAAATCTTGTTTGACCTCAGTGCCAATCAAATCAAAGCTCACCCTATCACAGAGGTGTTTACTAATTGTGAGATTCTACAAATGGCGGTTAAAAACGCCATTGCGACACAAAGCCCTTACCGTGAGCATGAATTTAACCTCAGCACCTACCGCAATCACACTACTGCGGTCACGTGTACTGTCACACCCATTTCTGCCAATGCTAACCAAGTAGATGAGGACTTGCTGATTTTAGAGTTTATTCAGATGGATCAGCAACTGCGGATTGCCAGAGAAGAGCGCGTGTTGATACAACAACAAGCCAACTCAGAGTTATTACGCAATCTCGCACATGAGATTCGCAACCCATTAGGCGGATTACGCGGGGCAGCACAGTTGCTTGAGTTTGAATTACCACAACCCAGCCTCAAAGAATACACACAAGTGATTATCAAAGAGGCTGACCGCTTGCACAGCCTCATGGATAGACTGCTTGCACCGCATCGGGTACCTAAATACGAGCCGACCAATATCCACGAGGTGCTAGAACGTGTGCGTAGCTTATTGTTGGCTGAGTCACCGCAAAATATCCAAGTGGTGCGTGACTATGACACCAGCCTACCTGAGTTGATTGGTGACCGTGAAAAACTGATACAAGCGGTATTGAACATCGCCCGCAATGCAGTGCAAGCTATGCAACAACACATGACCAAAGATGCAAAAGTCACGCTAAGAACACGTGCCGAACGTCAAGTCACCTTGGCACGTAAACGTTATCGCGTAGCTATACATTTGCAGATTATTGATAATGGCCCAGGCATTCCTTCCGCCATCCGCGAAAAAATATTTTTCCCACTGGTGTCTGGACGTGAAGGTGGCACAGGCTTGGGTTTATCCCTTGCCCAGACATTTATCACTCAGCATCACGGCATGATAGATTGCCAATCAGAGCCCGGTAAAACCGTTTTTAATATATTGCTCCCTATAGAGAGCACTCAACTTAAATCCACACAGTAAAAAAGAGAACAAGCGATGAAGCCAATTTGGATATTAGACGACGACAAATCCATCCGTTGGGTGTTTGAAAAAGCCCTTGCGCGCACAGACTTTGAATTTAAAACATTCTCATCGACAGCGGATGCCATGAACGCGCTCAATCGCGAGCAACCACAAGTCATCGTCAGTGATATTCGTATGCCCAACGGCTCAGGTTTGGACTTTTTAGCCGACGTCAAACAACGCTTTCCAGATATTCCTGTCATCATCATGACGGCCTATTCAGACCTCGAGAGTGCGGTTGCCGCTTTTCAAGGCGGTGCGTTTGAATACCTAGCCAAGCCATTTGATGTAGACCAAGCCATTGAGATTATCAAACGTGCCGTTGAAGAGAGCATGCGTCAAGCGGTTGAAGCCGTTGAAGCTGAACCCTCACAAGAAATCATCGGCCAAGCGCCTTCTATGCAAGAGGTCTTTAGAGCCATTGGTCGCCTTAGTCGTTCGCATTCCACCGTGTTGATTAACGGTGAATCTGGCAGTGGTAAAGAGTTGGTCGCCAGCGCACTGCATAAACACAGCCCACGCGCAGACAAACCCTTTATCGCCATCAACACTGCCGCCATTCCAAAAGATTTATTAGAGTCTGAGCTATTTGGACATGAGCGTGGCGCCTTTACTGGGGCCGCCGCTGCTAGGCGCGGACGTTTTGAGCAAGCCGATAACGGCACACTATTTTTGGACGAAATTGGCGACATGCCAGCCGACTTGCAAACGCGTTTATTGCGCGTGCTGTCTGATGGGCAGTTTTACCGCGTCGGCGGTCACCAACCGCTCAAAGTCAATGTACGCGTGATTGCCGCCACGCACCAAGACTTAGAAGAACGCGTTAAAAATGGGCTGTTCCGAGAGGACTTGTTTCACCGTCTTAACGTCATACGTTTGCGTCTGCCTGCATTGCGTGAAAGACGCGAAGATATTCCTTTGTTGACTAAACACTTTTTAGCCCAAAGCGCGCAACAATTAGGCGTTGAGCCAAAACAGCTGTCCCAAGCCGCCATCAAATACCTCATGAGCGTCAGCTGGAGTGGTAACGTGCGTCAGCTCGAAAACGTGTGCCATTGGCTCACTGTGATGGCGCCAGGGCAAAATATAGATGTAGCAGACTTGCCACCTGAACTCAAAGAAGATACCACCAAACCACACACAGGTGGCTCATGGCAAGACGCTCTCGCTCAAGAAGTCACAGACTCTTTGAACCGTGGTGAAACCAATATTTTAGATGCAAAAACCAAAGATTTTGAGCGGATTTTAATTACCCGCGCGCTCAAACACACTGACGGCAGACGCATTGAAGCCGCCAACCAACTCGGCATGGGCCGCAACACGCTCACCAGAAAAATTCAGGAATTAGGGATAGAAGATTAATAAAGGAGTTTAGATTTTCACCTGTTGTGAGCGCCACACAGGGAAAGAACTATATTTTTGCGCATCTATCTTGCTGACAAAAAACACCTGCGCCAATCTAGCGTCTTTTAATGTTTTGCCAAAAAAATCATTAGCAGCGTGATAGTGCCTACCTTCATATAGCACCAAAGTGTTATAGACATTATTGATGCGCACAATTTCATCAAACATACTGTGATAACTGGTATCCATTTTTGGATTACCTTTTTTAAATCTCTCTACCCCATCATCTAAGGCAGCTTGGTATTTTTCTTGATCAAAGCTTTTATTATGCTTAAATAATGAAGTGCCTGCATCCAAGGGGGCATCGGGGCTTAAATAGAGTACTGCCGCAAACACAGCATCATAATCAACATGAATAACGCCTCTACCATACTCCTCACTGACACTTTGAAAATTGGTAGAGATTGCCCATTGCATATAGTCGTTCTCGGAATTATGAAACAGAGATATGATTTTTTTGCTGACACTTTCAAATAAAGGCTTGTTAATCACAGACAAATCTTTTGTTCTACAGCCAGGAAAAACATAAGGCACATCCTTAAGCTCGTGCCTAAATTGATATTTTTGGCTCAAAGCAAAACGTCTGATTTCATCAGGATTTTCATAAAAGTTTTCTAACACAGTGACTGGGTATAAATTCATCATCTACGCTCATCAATTTAATATATAAACTATATTACTAAAAAAAACGGCAACCGAAGTTGCCGTTTTTAGCTTTATTACTTTTAATTTAGTCAGGCTATGCCTGATTTAAACTAGAAGAATAAGATAGCACCCACTGAGATGGTTTTTGCTTTAGCATCAACGTTAGCAGCTGCGCTACCTGCGTTGAAGTCAGTTTTAACACCATTAACAACACCAGGAGCGGTAGCAGCAACAGCGCGTTTGTCTAACTCACGCTCTGATTCTGAGTACTCAGCAACCAAGTTTAAGTGTTTGGTCAATGGGTGGTAAACACCAACAGTCCACATTGTGTCTTCAACTTCGCTGAAGTTATCCACATTGTTGCCGTCAAGTGTTGATTCACCATAGCTTAGGCCCAATTTAGTACCAGCACCTGGAACAGTGTATGTACCTTGAACATAGAAGCCTTTAGAATCACGTGATTTACCTGCAGCATCAAAGCCACCATTTAATTGCAATGTTTGGCCGATACCGTCGCCTTTGTAGTAGTAACCAGTTAAACCAAAACCAGCTAGGTTCAATGTTGTACCTAAATCCCATGAAGTTGCACGATCTGAACGACCTTTAGCGGCGGCAGCAAAAGTTGTTACTGCTGCAACGCTACCTGGGTTTGGACCTGTAATCAACACTGCATTTGGATTTACTGATGCTGATCTTGCGCCAATACCGTCCACTTTTTGTGAGATAAATGACATCCATGCTTTACCAGCCACGTCACCTGTCCACTCGTAAGAAGCTTTACCTTCAAATGCTGGGCTTGAACCACCACGGCCAGTTGAACCTTGACCGCCCAATGCAGCTACTGCATCCCAAGCTTGTGTTACACCAGCTGTAAAGCTAAAGCCGTTCCAGTTTGGTGATGAGTAAGCCACTTGTGATTTCCAGTCAGCATACATAAAGCCAGTACCGATACGGCCTAATGTAGTTGTGTTGCCAGCCAATGAACCTGCAGCTGAACCCACGCCCAACAATGTCATGTCGTTCAAGATAGCGTCAGAAGCGTAGATACCTAAATCTTTACCGATTTTGATAGAGCCCCATGAAGCATCACCGAATGTCAAGAATGCTTGACGGTTTTCTTGTTGTGCTGATTGTTTACCAGCTGAAGTTGTTGAAGCACCTGGGTTAATGCTGATTGTGAAACCAACATCTACGTCGTTTTGACGTGTTTTACCAGAAACTGACAAGTAGTTTGGCAACAAACCAGTAGTAATATTGTTAACACTGTCGTTATTGCCATCACCCAAACCTAATGGTGCTGCACCTGCGCCAGTGTCGCCACTGAATGAAGTGTGTGTGTAGTAAGCGTTAACAACGCCGCCGATGTCTAATGTCCAGTCACCAGCTGGGATTGTGATACCAGCTTGTGCGCTTGAAGCAACAGCCAATAAAGCTGAAGCAACTGCTACGTTAATTTTAGTCATTTGAATCTCCAAAAAATGTTGTTTATACAACTTCGTATAAGGATATTGCTATTGATCTCTCATATTTGTTTGTTACCAAAAGTACCTAATAACATTCGCGTATGAGAAAGTTCGCGAACTCTCCCAGAACCACTAAAAGCACTTCTTAGAAGGTCTATGCATTTTTACAAATTAGCCCCTAGCGTGGCAAGTGAATACGCTATTTAGCTTATGTTTAAATCAATTTGTTGCAAAAATGCAACAGATTTGTTTGGAGATGATTTAACAAACATGTGTCGCCTATTTGAGTTAGCCCAGGTTATAAATTGTGGAAAGCACTTTACTAATCATCAATTCACATCAAATACTTTTCTTAGCTGCAAGTAGTTTACTAGCTGCTCTATACATTGGTCCACTGAGGCTTTGGCTGTATCCAAAATCACCTCTGGGTTTATTGGTGACTCGTAAGGAGAAGATATGCCTGTAAAGTTTGTCACCTCACCCTTTCTTGCTTTAGCATACAACCCTTTTACATCTCTTGTTTCGCAGGTTTGAATATCCGCATTGCAATAAACCTCAATAAAATTTGCTTTGTCAATCAGGTTTCTTACAAGCGCTCTATCTGAGGCAAAAGGTGAAATAAACGCTGATATCACAATAAAGCCAGCATCTACAAAAAGCTTCGCCACTTCGCCTACTCGACGGATATTTTCTGTTCTATCTTCCGAAGTAAACCCTAAATCATTGCATAATCCATGACGCATGTTATCCCCGTCCAATACGTACACTTGGCAATTTATATCAAATAGTTTTTTTTCTAGCGCCTTAGCAATTGTTGACTTGCCTGCCCCTGATAATCCAGTAAGCCAAATTGCTAATGCCCCATGGCCATTCATATGGCAACGTTGGTATTGTTTGACATGAGACTTTTCCCAGACTAGGTTTTCATAGTTTAATGTCTTCATAATAGATTTTCTTTAATGTTTTCATTTCGCATTATAATTGTATATTGAATTGTCACTACTCAATCTAAGGGTCTAATCACTGTGAAACTCAACTCGAGTCAATTAAAAAAAATGCAATTTTCTTTTAGTCAAGGCCAACAAGCATTACAAATGCAATTGTGGGATGTGGCTGAACAGCATTTCAAACAGATACTATTGATTGACCCAACACATGCGCCAGCTCGGGCTTTTTTAGCTTTTATCTTCACTAAAACTAAGAGTTTTAAACTTGCTGAGAATGAGCTTAGATTGCTACTTAAATCTGGGCAAAACTTAGCACAGACACACTTTAATCTAGCAAATGTTTTGTATGAGCAGGGACTATATGAAGACGCTATTGTTCATTACGAATTGGCAAGTAAATTAGCCCCCAGAATACCAGAGATTTTAATTAATACTGCCAAGTGCATGAGAATGCTTAAGCAAATTGATACATCTGTAGCCCTACTTAAAGAAGCTTTAAATATCGACAAAAACAATGCTCTGGCTTTACACATTTTAGGTTTAGTTTATGTGGACTTAGATGAACAAGCCCAAGCTCTAGAGTGCCTTGAGGGCGCTTGTGCGCTTGCGCCTAATGAGGCTTTTTATCTTAGCGGGTTTGCTTCTGCTTTAGAGAAAGTAGGTTTAACCGCTGAAGCAGACATCAAATACAAACGAGCATGTGAGATAAATCCCAAACTGGCTGACACTTTTATAAGCTATGGTGAGTTTTTGTACAATTCAAGCCAGCTAGAAGCTGCTCTTGAATGTTTTGAGCACGCTTTTACTCTAAACAACAGCGATTTGGACACTGTGGATGCATTAGGTAAAACGTTTTCTGCCATGGGTTACCTAGACAAAGGGCTTTTTTATTTAAATCAGAGCTTGCAGGCCGAGCCAAATAGAATCAGCGCACTGTATTTAAAGGGCCGTGCTTTATTAGAGCATGGTAAGTTAGCAGAGGTTGTGGATATAGCCAAACAAATAATTGACCACTTTCCTGATGACGCATCGGGTTACGAACTTTTATCTGATGCTCAAAAAACAATAGAGCCAACTCTCTTAAAACAATTGTTTGAGCTTGCCAGCGACACTAAACATGTTCAAAGCCAGTTATTACAATACACCGTAGGTAAAATTCAAGACAAGATCGGTGCATACAAAGAAGCATTTAATGCATATACCAGTGCAAACGCCATCGCTGAGAGTAAGATTGTACAAAAATACAGCCAAGAAAGCGATTTGGAAACTTTTAATAAAATTATTGAATCATTTGATACTAATCTATTTTCATCGATGACCAAAATTGGGGTTGATTCATCGGTTCCTGTTGTTATCGTTGGTATGCCGAGGTCTGGTACAACACTCACTGAACAAATCATTTCTAGCCATCCCTCAGTACTGGCTGCTGGTGAAGTGCCTTTCTGGTACCAATCAAACTTAGCCATTTCTAAATTAACCAATATAAGTCAGGCTTATCCTGAGCATATTGACAAACTAACAGCCGATCATGCAAAAGTTATTTCTCATGCATATTTGGCGTTATTAAAGAAAATCGCCGCCAAGAATACACTAGCTCAACATATTACTGACAAAATGCCCCATAATTTTATGTTTTTGGGCTTGATTGCACTGATTTTCCCTAATGCAAAAATTATTCATACCAAACGTAACGCGATAGACACTTGCCTTTCAATCCACTTCCAAAACTTTGCTTCTGGTCATCCTTATAAGCACAGTCTTGACAATCTAGCGTTTCACTATCGGCAATATGAGCGACTCATGGCACATTGGCATAAAGTGCTACCGGGAAGAATTTTAGACATTCACTATGAGGATACGATTACAGACCCTGAATATTGGTCTCGTAAGCTTATTGATCATGTGGGGTTAGAGTGGGACGATGCTTGTCTGACTCCACATAAACTCGAACGCTCAGTAAAAACTGCTTCTGTCTGGCAGGTACGTCAACCTATTTACAAAACCTCGGTTGAGCGTTGGCGAAATTATGAGCCCTATATTCAACCTCTTATTGATGGTTTGAATAAACCAATTGCAGAGTAAAGTGCTTTTGACTATGATTGATTGTGAATTATTAGCCAGACTTGGCGTTGGGAGAATGTAATGATTTCGGATGTGCAAACACGTGCGCACTTTTTAAGCACCTTGGATTGGTTGCGCCATGTGCTGATGCGCCACTCGGATGACTTTAGTTTTGCTTTGGTAAAAATTGCTTATGGCGATGACAACTCTTTGGGGGATGCTTATGGCGCACCCGAGGCGTTAAAACAACTCTCTTTGCTGACTTTGGCTTTACAAAATACCTTTAGAAAGTCTGACTTGGTTGCGCGTGACGGCACCGATTTTTGGATTATTTTCCCTTACACACCTTTTAATGAAAATATTTATGACAAGCTGATTGCAGTGTTGCATGAAGCAGACCATGTTGGTTTAAATATTGTTGAACGTGAGATTGCGATTTTTGAGTTGCCTTTAATCAAACAAAAATCAGTACGGGAAGTAGATTCTGGTTTGGGATTATTGCAGTTTTTGAAAACTAATCAAGCCGAGTATGCCAGCCACGTATTTAGATTAAAAGCACAGAAATAATTGTAATGTCCATACTATTCAAGAGACGCACTTTAGGTGCGTTTTTTATTGCCAAAAATGAAAAGCAATTTAACGAAATCTTTTTAGAATAGTCCGCACAGGGGTTGGTATTGCGGCTTGTATGGCTTCTTCAATATTTATCCAAATGCAGTTTGCAGCCATGCTACTTTTTTGCTCAACCACTTCTAAAGGCTGTGGGGTGATATGTAGCTTGTAATGTGTAAAGGCGTGTTGAAAGGTTGGCAAGGTTTCTATAACCTCGCAACTTAAGCCGTAACGCGCTTGTGCGACTTCAGCGGCAATTTCGTGCTCAGCGATTTCTGGCAGACTCCACAACCCACCCCATATGCCATGATTCGGTCGCTTTTGTAGCAAGACTTCACCGGCATACAAAATCACTAGCATGGTGGTGTTTTTTTCTGGCAAGGCTTTGCGTGGTTTGGGAGTGGGTAACTGTTTGACCATGCTTTGTTGATACGCTTGGCACTTAGCTTGCAACGGGCAGGCGTTGCACTTAGGTTGACTGCGGGTGCATAGCGTGGCACCAAAATCCATCAGACTTTGAATGTAGGCTGGAATATCCTCACTTGGCATGCATTGCTCGGCTAGCTGCCACAATTGCTGTTCTATAGCAGGTAAACCAGGCCAACTAGTGATGGCATGGTAGCGGGCGAGCACGCGTTTGACATTGCCATCTAAAATGGTTTGGCGTTGGTTGAAAGCAAACGCCACAATGGCGGCGGCAGTAGAACGCCCTATACCTTTGAGGGTTTGGATGGTAGCAAAGTCTTGTGGAAACTGCCCATTGTGTTCATCTACTATTGTTTGCGCAGCGTGGTGTAAATTGCGGGCGCGACTGTAATAACCTAAGCCACTCCAATGTTGCATGACTTCTTCTTGCTCGGCTTGGGCAAGGCTGGCGATGGTAGGAAAGCGCGCCATAAAGCGCTGATAATAAGCAATGACGGCGCTGACTTGGGTTTGTTGCAACATGATTTCTGACACCCAAATGGCATATGGGTCGCGGGTGTGTTGCCAAGGCAAGTCATGGCGACCGTGTTGCTTTTGCCAAACAATCAGCGTATGCGCAAAATCACCCATCGCTAAAATTTAAGCAAGTTTTTGAGTGCTTTTTCTTTAAGATTTTCTGTAGGGCTTGCTTGACTTTCTCCACCTTCAGCAGGCGCTGATTCATTGCCTTTGGCTTTTTTATCTAACAACCCACCCAAGGCATTTTTGACTGCGTCGGTTTTATTTTCACCGTTGAGCAGTCCTTTTGCTAGGCCAGCTTTATCACCTAACTTATCGCCCATTAATTTATCTAGCATGGCAGATTTAGCCAACGCTTGACCTAGGGCCGCCATGTCCATGCCGAATTTAGGGCTGGCAAAACTTCCTGTAATTTTAATGGGAATGCCGATGCCCGCAACTTCATCAGCATCTTTGCCGCCTTGGCCTTTGCTCGTGGCGACCAAAGTAGGTTTTGCAACATAGTTAATTAGCTCATTACCAATATCAATATCACCCTTGCTATCGCCTTTGGTGAGTCGAATCACTGGCGCTTTCATGGCGAGGTCTTCGTTGCGCGCGACGCCATTTTTAATGGTAAAGCTCGCAGTCAGCTCACTAAAATCCGTTTTCTTGCTGTCATCAGCAACCGTGCTTGATTGGCCTTTGAGCACATTGAGCTTGCCTTTGGCATCGCGAATGGTACCTGCAATATCAATACCTTTAACTGCGCCATCCGCAAGTTGCATGGCGGCGCTACCATTAAGTGACTTTTTTAGTGCCGAAACGGTATTTCCTTGCGAAGTCACATCTAAACTCACACTGCCTCTACCTGACAGCATGTCGTTGTTGATGGTATCCACCAGCAAAGGGCCAATCGCGATATTGCTCATTTGTTGTTGAATGCTGATTTGCGGGGTGTTGCGCGCATCGACTTTCACTACGCCTTTGATACTCCCTTGATAGACATTGACATCCATAGGCGCTATGTTGGCGATACCGTCTTGCGCCTTCAAGCCTATATTAAGATTGCTGGCTTGGGTTTTGCCATATTTGAGTTGACCGACGCGAATATTACCCTGCGCATTCAGCGCTTTGAGTGGGCTTAAATCAATGGCCTGCCCAGCTGTGCTAGCTGTGTCAGCTTTGTTTGCGGCTGGTTTGACTTCACTCGCTGGCAAATAGCGGTTTAAGTCTACTTGGTCGATATCTAAATTAAAGGTGTAGAGCGGTTTGCTAAACTGACTGATGCCCAAGTTGCCTTTGATATGCGTGTCATCTACTTTCACATCTAGACCACTGAGCGCGAGTTGTTGTCCATCGGCTTTGATAACCACATTGAGGTTGCTCACTTTGTAAGGGTTGTAAAGAATTTGACCAATATTGACCGTACCATCTAAAAATAAAGTCTTAAGCGCGCTTAAGTCTGCAGGCTGGCTGTTGCTCGTGCTGGCTGTTTTTTCTGCGGGCGCAGACTGACCGAGTAGATGATTAAGATCTAACTTATCAGCATTGAGTTTAAATTGGATATGTGGCGTTTTAAATTGGCTCACCGCCACTTGACCGTCCAATTTTGTATCAAGCAAATCAAGCTTAAATTGTGTGCTTGCTTGCTCCTGTTTTACATCTGCTTTTGCACTCAAATTAAATTGTCCGTCTAATTTACCATTCGGCACGGCGGGGTCTTGAATATGAAATTGACCCGCTAATTTTGGAATTTCATAGATTTGCTGTGTGATATTGGCTGAAAAAGGTGAGCTAAAACGACCGTTCACACTGCGTTTTCCCGCAGATTGCTGTATCTCTGCCGTCACGCCACTGCTTTTGACTGCTTGTGGATTGCCCGTCATGTCTGCCAACTTGATATTGGCGCTTAACTGGCCGTTAGCGCCTTTTTGTGACACACTTAATGTAATGGCTTGGCTGTTGACTTGCTCTTTAGTTACTTTAATCAGTGGCGCTTCTACACTGGCTTGCTGTTGCACCCCATTAAAATCCCCTGTGAGCGCTAATTTAAGCTTACTCACATCAAACATTTGCGTCGCTAATTTCGCCTCTACGTCGCCCAATGCGGTCACTGTGACTTGCTTGCCACCTAGCAACACGCCTTTGACTTCGGCATCAAGCGCTTTGACGGCAAAATGTTGCGCTTCTGGGTCTGCCATCACATTGGCTTTTAAGCTGGCTTTGGCATCGACCACTGGCTGATTGGCTTTAATATTAAAATTGGACGCCAAATCAAAGGCTTTGCCTAGCGCCACTGCACCCGTGCTTAAGTTAAAGTTTGAAATTTGATACTGACTGTTTGCCGCTTCATCTAAATAGGTGAGCGCGGTATTGCTAATTTTAATGCCTTGCACATCAAATTTAATTTGCTCTGATTCTTCTTCCTCTTTGCTGAGTAAATCATCAAAGTTAAATGTGCCATCGGCACGCTTGACCACTTTTGCCTGCGCGCCATCTAAATAAACCGTGTCCACCACCACCTCTTTTTTGAGTAGTGGTAGCACCGCCAAAGCGACTTTGGCACTGTTTATAGAAGCAAATACTTTGTCTGATTGGTATTCAGAAATGCTCACTTTGCCTAAATCGGCGCCAATTTTAGGCCAAAAGCTGAGCTGAATATTGCCCTCGATGGTGAGTGTGCGTTGTTTTTTGTCTTTGACCAAATCAATCACTTGCTGTTTGTAATCGTTGGGGTTAAAGGTGGCGGCTAAATAACCAACAACCAATACCAGCAATAACAAAAGACCGCCAATGATAACGGCAATTTTTTTAAGCATTTGTTTAGACATGTGATTTCCTTTTATACCTTTTCACTGCAAGCGTGTTGCCATGATGATTTAATTTAAACGCTAAACTTACCAATAATAAAACAAGACCAAACAACCAAATACGATGCGGTACCAAGCAAATAGGGTAAATGAATGGTTGGCTACAAATTTAATCAACATTTTTATTACTATCAAAGCGGAAATAAAGGCCGTCACAAAACCCAATGCAAAGATAGGCGCATCATCCATCGTTAACAAATCTCGGGCCTTTAGCAAATCATAGCCTGTCGCGGCAAACATAATCGGCAGGGCTAAAAAAAATGAAAACTCCGTCGCAGTTTGGCGATTTAGCCCAAAACACATGCCCCCTAAAATGGTAGCCCCTGCGCGCGACATACCTGGCACTAAAGCCAAGGATTGCGCAAACCCGATTTGCAACGCTTGCTTGGCAGAAATTTGATCTATGCTTGCAGTGTCTGCATGTGTGACGTATTTTTCTATCACCAAAATCAACACACCACCTACAATCAGCGCGATAGCAACCGTGAGTGGTGAAAATAAATAAGCTTTAATTTCATCGTGGAATGCCAGACCCAATAAGGCCGCTGGCATAAAAGCAATCAACAAATTTCGCACAAAGGCCTGTGATGTTTGGTCTTGCAACACATGCGTTGCGGTATCCACTAGTCGTTGCTTAAACTCAACACACACCGCCAAAATCGCGCCGAGCTGTATCATGATTTCAAATACATCGCGCTTGTCTTTGTCCAAAAAACCAATCACATCTGCGGTGATGATTAAATGTCCTGTGCTACTCACTGGTAAGAACTCAGTGGCACCCTCGACTAAGCCCATCAGGATGGCTTTTATCCATATCATTATTTCCATAGTTTCCATTTTAACAGCATGTCTTGATGAGAGCGACAGCGCACCTGACATTATTTTATTTACTGTTCATTTTGCAAACTTTGATTAATAATACTTATCACAATGAAGTATTCACTGGATTAACTATGACGCTGATTGAACTCAAATTTGTACTTGCCGTTGCTAAAGAGCGCAACTTTAGGCGCGCCGCTGAAAAATGTTTTGTCACCCAACCAGCCCTGAGTTTAGGCATTAAAAAACTAGAAGACGAGTTAGGCGTGAGCTTGTTTGAGCGCAACCGTAATGAAGTTACCCCAACTGAGATTGGTCAAAAAATCATAGAACAAGCCAATGTTGTACTTGAAGAAGCCTCTAAAATTAAGGACATGGCGAAACTAGGTAATGACCCTCTAAACGGACCATTTAAGTTAGGTGTGATTCACTCGGTAGGGCCGTATTTATTGCCTGAAATGATTCCGCCTTTGATGCAAGCAGCGCCTTTGATGCCGTTGGAGGTAGAAGAAAACATCACCGCCAATTTAGAACAACAGCTCAAAAACGGGGTGATTGATGCGGCAGTGATTGCTTTGCCTTTTAACATCGCGGGCATAGAAATCACACCTTTGTACGACGAGCCATTTAATGTGGTGGTGCCTAGCCAGCACCCCTGGGCGCAAAGAAAGAGCATCGCACCTGAAGAGCTGAGTAATGAAAAAGTGTTGCTGTTAAACACAGGGCATTGTTTTAGCAATCAAGTCACACAAGCCTGCCCTGAACTGAGTCGAAAAGGGGAAATTTTACAGGGCAACTCTCTTGAGACGATACGCAATATGGTGGCGTCCAATCTGGGCATCACTGTGTTGCCTGCCATGGCAACCGCATCGCGCTATCAAAACCCTTTGTTGAAGGTTGTGCCATTTACCGCACCTGCGCCAACCAGACGCATTGCGTTGGCTTGGCGTAAAAGTTTTGTGCGCAAGGAGGCGATTGATGTGCTAGCAAAAGTGATGCAGTCATTGCCTTTTCAAGGCTGAGCATGCGTGTTAGCGCATTCTTAGAATCTGCTTGGTTAAATTATGGATAACTTAAACCGACACGAAACCCTGCCACATTCGTATTGTTTGCAGTCAAGGTCATTTTAACGCGTACTTCTTCCTGTGCCTGCAAACCAGCCTCTATGTCTTTTTCCAGCTCGTTATTTTGCAGTTTATGCAAATATTCTTCTGGTTTAAAAGAGCGCCGCATCACTGGCTCATCATCAATATTGGTGAGTGTCAATTCTATGAGTGGAAAGGCTTGCAACACATTACCATGGTTAATCAAGGTGCTTGAAAACTCCAGCACCCCTTCACGCTCTAAGTGCTCTTGCATATCTGCATCGTCAATAGTCAGCAAAGCAATGTTTTTTGGTAGCTCTACTTTGCAACCGATCAGTTGGCAACCCTTTACCAACCAAGGCTTAGTCACAGGATATTGAGCAGCTAACTCTGTACGCAGCGAATATGCCGTTTGCAAACCCAACAGCAATAACAAAACAAAAGCGAATAAACCATAACCAAGTGTATGACTGCCTTGTTTGGTTTCGTGAAAGTCTGGCCTGTCCATCTGAATATCTTGCAGAAAGCTAGGCACAGAAGACATATTCACTTCTGGTTCTGTGTTGAAGGCCAAATTCACTTTAGGTGGAATGACAAAACCGTCATTAACTTCGGGTGCAGGCTTATTGAATTGGCTTTGCACCTCATCCACTGCTTGCAAGCCTTGTAACAGAGGACTGCGGTTGCTATCAAATGCAGGCTGTTCTGCTTCTACCTGATGAGCATCCTCAGACGCTGCGCTTGATTGACCTAATGTTGATTGCCCAGATATCGATTGATTGGGCTCTGAAGCGCGCAAATCCAAATCATTAAAGACGGCATTTAATGCAGCTTTGTCACTACTTCCATCTTGGATGAGGTGATCTTTGGCGTTAAATACGTGCTCACAAGTGCCACAACGCACTTGACCGTCATAGGCCTCTAGCTGTTCTGGCGTGACTTCAAACTCTGTTTGACAAGCAGGACATGCTGTAATTAAGGACATGTTTTGGTTCCTGTTAACAATACCCAACCCTCTTGTACAAGGGGTGCATCCATTTTAAACCAAGTACTATATTGTTCAATGAGCATCGTTTGCTGACTGTCTAAAATACCTGATAGTGCGATTTTGCCACCGAGTTTACATGACTTGGCTATCACAGGCGCCAACACCATCAGCGCACTAGATAATATATTGGCGACAACAACATCAAACTGCGCATGCAAATAATCGGCAGAGTCATAAAATGCAATCTCAACTTGATTGTTTTCGGCATTGTATCGGCTCGCAATGACAGCTTGTGGATCAATATCCACGCCCGTCACGACACTCGCTCCCAGCTTCTTGGCAGCAATCGCTAAAATGCCAGAGCCACAGCCATAATCCAGCACCTCGCCTAATTGGGATTGTTGCGTCAGCCAAGTTAAACATAAATGCGTGGTTGGATGACTACCTGTGCCAAACGCCAAACCTGGGTCAAGCACAATATTAACCGCATTAGGGTTAGGCGCTTGGTGCCAAGAAGGCACTATCCACAAGTCATCACTGACACGAATCGGGTCGAATTGCGCTTGCGTGGCGCGCACCCAATCTTGTTCTTCAATCTGTTCAACTGCGTATGTCAACCCAGTGAGTTTCGTTTGGTTTTGCACGGCATGCAAGGTCTCTTGCACATTCACGCCCAACTCAAACATCGCAGTGACGACATTGTCTTGCCAAATCCCTGGTGGTGGATCACCTGGCTCACCAAAAATGGCCTGCTCAGCCATCGTGTCGGCATTCGCATCTTCAATGCTCACAGATAACGCGCCCACGTCCATGAGCGCGTCACTCAACATGTCAGCTTGCTGGTCGTTAGATTGTATTTTTAATAATAACCAACTCAAAATATACTACTTAATACCCAGTTTATGCTCGAGGTAATGAATGCTGGTACCGCCTTTTTCAAAAGCAGCATCCACCATCAAATCAGCATGCAATGGAATATTGGTTTTAATACCTTCTACCATCATTTCAGACAACGCCACACGCATGCGACCCAAGGCTTGCTCACGCGTTGCACCATGAGTGATTAGCTTAGCTATCATCGAGTCATAATGCGGAGGTACGGTATAGCCCGCATAGGCATGCGTATCCATACGTACCCCTGGACCTCCCGGTATATGGAACACATTTAATTTGCCTGGTGAAGGCACAAATGTGTAAGGGTCCTCAGCGTTGATTCGGCACTCAATGGCGTGGCCACGCAACACGATGTCTTTTTGGCGGAAAGGCAACTTCAAACCAGCCGCTACCGCAATTTGCTGTTGTACCAAATCGATGCCCGTCACCATTTCAGTCACGGTATGTTCCACCTGCAAGCGGGTGTTCATTTCAATAAAATAAAACTCGCCATTTTCATACAAGAACTCAAAAGTGCCTGCGCCACGGTATTTAATTTTGCGGCAAGCTTCGGCACAACGTTCACCAATTTTTTCACGCAATTTATCAGGCAATAACGGTGCAGGGGCTTCTTCGATAATTTTTTGGTGTCTGCGTTGCATAGAACAATCACGGTCACCTAAGTACACCGCATTACCATGCTGGTCAGCCAACACTTGAATTTCAATATGGCGCGGGTTTTCAAGGAATTTTTCCATGTAAACCATCGGATTACCAAAAGCCGCTTGCGCTTCTGCTTTGGTCATATTCACCGCGTTCACCAAGGCGGCTTCAGTATGCACCACGCGCATACCACGTCCGCCACCGCCCCCCGCCGCTTTAATAATCACTGGGTAACCCACGCTCTTGGCAATTTTCACCAACTCAGCAGGGTCATCTGGCAATGCACCTTCAGAACCTGGCACGCAAGGTACACCCGCTTTTTTCATGGCGTCTTTGGCAGACACTTTGTCACCCATTAAACGGATGGTTTCAGCACGCGGCCCAATAAATACAAAGCCACTTTGCTCAACACGCTCAGAAAAGTCTGCATTTTCTGATAAAAAGCCGTAGCCTGGGTGAATCGCTTGGGCATCGGTCACTTCCGCCGCACTAATGACCGCTGGAATATTCAAATAACTTTTAGCTGAAGGCGCAGGACCAATACACACAGACTCATCTGCCAATTTGACGTATTTAGCTTCACGATCCGCTTCAGAATAGACAGCAACCGTTTTAATGCCCAACTCGCGGCAAGCGCGCTGCACACGCAACGCAATTTCGCCTCGATTTGCAATTAAAATTTTATCAAACATAGGCATTAACCAATCAAGAATAATGGTTCGCCGTATTCCACTGGCTGACCGTTTTCAATAAAAATCTTTTTAACCACGCCCGAAAACTCGCTTTCAATCTCATTCAGCAATTTCATTGCTTCAATGATACAAAGTGTCTCACCACTGTTAACGCTACTACCCACATCGACAAACGGTTTAGCATCTGGTGAAGATGATCGGTAGAAAGTACCCACCATCGGCGATTTAACAATTTGACCATCCATCACTTCTGCCACTGGCGCCGCAGAAGCAACTGCAGCAGATGCGGGGGCTGCCGCAGGTGCTGGCGCCGCCATCGCAGGCGCAGACACGTATTGTACGGCTGGCGCCACTTGCGCCATAGCACGACTAATACGAACTTTTTCTTCGCCTTCCGTTAATTCAAGCTCTGAAATACCTGACTCTTCCACCAAGTCGATTAATTTTTTAAGTTTGCGTAAATCCATAATAACCTCTGCTAAATTTGCTTGTTGCTACTAGATAATAAAATGTTAATTGTGATTTTAATACTTACTTATTACGAGTGGTTCAGTTGTAATATGAATCGATAAGCTGCTCTGTAGCCTTCAGCACCTAGTCCGCTGATGACGGCTGTGGCCATATCGCTAAAGTAAGAGTGATGTCTAAATGACTCGCGTGCATACACGTTTGATAAATGCACTTCGATAAATGGGATTTTTACTGCAGAAATCGCATCTCTAATCGCGACCGATGTATGCGTAAAGGCAGCAGGATTGATGATAATGTAATCCACTTTGTTGACAGATAATGCATGTATCTTATCGATAATCGCATCTTCTGCATTGCTTTGAAAGGTTTCAAGCTTGATGTTATCGACCTTTGCCATAGCCACTAGCGCTTGATTGATATCCTCAAGCGTTTGTTTGCCATAATGCTGTGGCTCACGTGTTCCCAACATATTTAAATTGGGGCCATGTATCACCAATATTGATTGAATGACAGTCTGCATGCCCATTTAAATTGCCCTAGGCGACAAAATAACTCTTTTCATAACCTAGGAGTTTGCCGAAGTTATCGTATTTTGTCCAGCTAAATTGTATAAAATCAACGAGACTTATCGCTTTTAGCGAATGGATTTTTCACATTTAGCCTACGATTAATTTTTTTATTTTTTACCCACTGTTGAGTGTGGCTGACCGATATTAGTGCTGATAATAGGCTCCAACATCGCACGATTCACGCGGCCAAAAAATGTTTTCTTAAGGTCGCCATCCACACCCAACACGACGGTATAAGGCAACACGCCTTTATTATTTCCGAATTGTTCAGCCAGCATCATACCTTCGTTTTCAGCAATCAATAGCCGGTAAGCAATGGTAGTTTGTTGCGTAAAGTCTTTAACGGCCAAGGCTTCATCAATCGCCAACCCAACAAACACTACATTTTGATTAGCGTATTGTTTGGCCAATGTGGAAAATTCTGGCATTTCTTCGCGACACGGTTCACACCAAGTTGCCCAAAAATTGAGCACAACAAGCTTGCCTTTGAGGCTTGCCATATCAAACGCCTGCCCATCTTGGTCTTTCAGTTTGAGTTCGTATAAACGTTGTAGCGCTTGTGGCGCTACCGACCCTGGCTGTTGCAACCAAACACGCCCCGCCCAATGCAGCACTAGACCTAGCAATAATGTGAGGAGAACCCAAGGCAATAAGGTGCGTATTTTTTTAGCTAGCATAGGCGTTAATGCGCTTGAGTGTGTTTAAAAACATATCGGCAGGTTGATAACCTACGACGACAGGGGAAATCACTTGGCCTTGCGGATTGTAAAAAACGATGCCGGGCGGGCCAAACAGTTTAAAGCGCGCTAACAAAGCTTGATCATCCGCGCTACTGGTTGTAACGTCTGCTTGCAAAAGCACCATGCCCGACAACGCGCTTTTAACACGCGGATCACTAAACACATATTGCTCATATTCCTTACACGACACACACCAATCTGCATAAAAATCTAGCATGACTGATTTGCCTTTTGCATTAAATAATGCCTGCTCCAATTCAGCGACAGAGTGAATGCGCTTAAATGTTAAGCCTTCACCTACCTGCTTTTGCATAGTAAAGCCTTGCAATGGTTGCAGAGGTGAACGCGCACCTGACCAAGCGCCTACGAGTATCGCCAAGCCCCAAGCCAACAAGACGACCGCCACTGCTTTTAATAAACGCGTGACTGTACCAGCCTCGGCAGGCAAAGGGTCAATCGCGCGCATATAAATCGCGGGGGCTATGCATAATAGTGCCCACAAGACCATCACCAAAGTAGGAGGTAAAATTGGGCTGACTATCCACAAAGCCACCGCCAACATCAACACACCAAATAACTGACGAACGGTATTCATCCATGCACCCGCTTTAGGCAACACCGCGCCTGCTGATGCCCCTATCAGCAACAAAGGTGCGCCCATACCTAAAGATAGTGAGAATAAGGCTACGCCGCCTAGCACAACATCTTGTGTTTGGCTGATGTAGAGCAAGGCACCAGCCAAGGGTGCAGCCACACAAGGACTGATAATCAAAGCGGAAATCGCGCCCATGACAAAATCACTGAGCAAATGCCCACCCTTGAGTTTATTGCTCCAATTAAAGAAAAAATGTTCTATGTGGCTAGGTAATTTAAGCTCATAAAAGCCAAACATGGAGAACGATAACACCACAAAAATCAGCGCGCCCAAACTCAACGCCAATGGCGTTTGTAGCGCATTGCTCAGCAATTGCCCAGACATGCCCGCTGCAATCCCCGCCAAGGTATAGGTCACGCACATGCCAAGCACATAAGCCAAGGACAAGGTGAACGCCTTCATTTTTGAAGTGTGTGCATTTTTGCCGACAATAATGCCAGACAAAATCGGCACCATAGGGAACACGCATGGCGTAAACGCCAACAACAAACCCGCACCAAAAAAGCCCACTATAATTTTCCACCAAACGCCAGACTTTAATAAGCCGTCGGTTTTGGCATCTATGGTGTCGTCATCTATGCTTTCAAGGTTTGCTCTATTAGGTTCTGATAGGCTTGGGCTTGCTTGGCCTTGTGATAATGATTGAATGTCTAGCGGAAATAATTTTATTTGTGGTGGGTAGCACAACCCTTTTTCACTGCATCCTTGATAGCGGACTTTGAGCGCCTTTGGTTGAGAGGACGCTGACAACGCATGGCTAACATCGACTATAAAATCATGGTGATAAACCATCTGTTTGCCAAAATTTCGGTCTTCTTTTTCTTCTGCAGGTGGCATCTGGGCAACCTTGGCTTCGCCCATCTCAGGCTTATCAAAGTTCATTTGTATGCGTGATTGATACAAATAATAACCTTTAGCGACTTTAAACGCGACTTGACTTCGGCTGCCATCCACGGGCAACCAATTGACTTGGAAAGCTTTATCGACTGATAAAAAGTCTTGCTCTTCAGCCTCATCGGTCAATAACTGGCTAAAACTTAAAGTAGACTCTGCCTGCGCCAGTGTACTGAGTAGGCTGAAGATCCAGCCAATAAGCATCCACCTAGTTATTTGATTGATGTTTAAGAATTTCATTTTATGGTCTCAATATATTTGCTTAAACACGACTGATTAAGCTGTTTGTTGCATTACCCAAGCCATGTAGTGTTCATCCCCACCGTCGATATGAATATAACTACACTCAGGAAGTTCATACGGATGCTGTGATTGAATCATGGCTTGCACCGCTGGATAATGCGCCAAGCGTGTTTTAATCCGTAATAAATACTCACTCGATTGCTCCAACTGCCCCTGCCACTCGTAAAACGAAACACATGGGCTTGAAATATTCACACATGCCGCCAAGTTAGCTTGTAATAGCACGTTTGCAATCCGTTCCGCAGCAGGCATGTCTGGCACATGCGTAAACACAATGATAATATTGTTCATCGCTTTGCTAATGTCATCTTGCTAAATATAGACTGTTGCACAAGCACCTCACCATAGGAAAATTCATGCGTTTGATCATCGCCCTTATTTTACTTGCTTTCCCGTTTGTGGAGATAGCATTATTAATTGAACTGTTTCATCGCTATGGTTGGTGGGTACTCGCTTATTTAGTCGTCATAGGCTATTTAGGCTTACAACTGATTGTGGCCGAGAAAGCCATGATAGCCTCGCGCATGGTGCAAATTTTGGGCGCTGGCTTTAACCCGATTAAAACCATCATGGGCACCGCACGCAATATGCTCGCTGGGGTGTTACTGATGATTCCAGGGGTGATTACCGATGTGATTGCTGTGATTTTACTGCTCTACCCATCTGGGCAAACACCCGCTACAAGCCATACGCATAGAAAAAGTGCGAATGACGATGTGATTGAAGGGGAATTTGAACACGTCAACGAACCCAACGCCAGCAAAGACCGCTTACCGCCAAAAGTATAACTATGAACAAAGTACGTATTGAAAACACTGGCCATCAATTTGAGGTGCGCCCCAGCCAAACCGTGTTAGAAGCCGCTATCGAAGCGGGCATCAATTTACCCTATGGCTGTCGCAATGGCGCTTGTGGTGCTTGCAAAGGCAAAGTATTGTCTGGCAAGGTGATGCATGACGATTACCAAGGTAATGCGCTCACCGATGCCGAATTAGCCTCAGGCCAAGCCCTGTTTTGTTGTGCCAGACCCTTAGAAGACTTGGTGATTGAATGCCGTCAGCTGGATAACAGCACGGCCATCAAACCGCGCATTTTACCTGTACGCGTGCAGAAGAAAGAGCGCTTGACCGATGATGTCATGGCTTTATTTTTGCAGCTCCCCGCATCTGAATCGCTTACTTTTATGGCGGGCCAATATTTGGAATTTATCTTAAAAGATGGTCGCAGAAGGGCGTTTTCAATCGCCAATGCGCCCCATGACAACGGTTTGATTGAGCTACACTTGCGCTTGGTTGCAGGTGGTCACTTTACCGAATATGCCTTCAATGAGATGCCAGAAAAAACCATCTTGCGCATTGAGGCGCCACTGGGTAGCTTTTATTTACGGGAACAATCAGAAAAACCGATTATTTTCTTGGCGGGCGGAACAGGCTTTGCCCCCATCAAAAGTATTATTGAGCACATGGACCATCAAGGTATTCAGCGCACGGTTTATTTATTTCGTGGCGCCAGACAGCTACAAGATTTATATATGGATAGTGTATGCCAACGCTGGGCAGAACAGCTTAATCACCTTAGCTATATCCCTGTTGTATCGGATAATGTGGAAGATTGGCAAGGCAGAACAGGGTTAGTACACCAAGCCGTGCTAGACGATTTTGATTCACTCAAAGGCTATGAGGTGTATGCTTGCGGTGCGCCAGCCATGATAGACATTGCCAGTCAAAGCTTTAAAGCGAAAGGACTGGCTGAAGAAGACTTTTACAGCGATGCGTTTACGTTTGCGCCTAAATAGCGCATAAAACTATATTAGCCAGCTTTCTTTTTGGCTTGCCATTTTATTTTTGCAATCCAAATCATGTCTTTTTCGAGGTGCCAATTTAATGGCATTGCCTTTCTAGCAATCATGGTTTCTTGCATAGACTCATCTAAAAGTAGTTTTTTTCTTTGGCTGTCTTTTGCATAATCTGAATTAAAACTCAATCTAGCTAAATAAATTGCTCGGTAATGGTGAGCTCTTGGATTTTCTGGGGAGATTTTTACCGATTTAGTTACATAGTCGTAACCCTGCTTAATCAAAGGGCTATTGTTATCTTGAAGGGGGCTTCTGAGTATGCCTGTAGCCTCAATTAAAGCCAAATCTGACTTAATAACGACATAGACCTCATATATAACGACTAGCGCAAGTAGCAACAAATATTGATTTATTATCGTTCTAATCACTATTATGTACTTGGTAATTAAGACTGGCTACTCATCATGATAGCCATAGTCTGTATAAGCAGAGTACTCCCCATACAGACTATTTGATTTAGCATAATCAACTTTATTAATGACAATACCCATGATGTTGTTTTTAACGCTTGATAGCCTACTGAGCGATTTTCTAACCAAACGAATATCCGTCTCGTAAGATTTAACAACAAATATAGTTTTATCTACTAGCACATTCGTTGCAAGCGCATCACTAACCAATTCAACTGGGGGACTATCAATTAAAATGTAATCAAACTCGCTCTTCATTTTTTCAATAAAGTCACTAAATTGTTTACTGTGTATTAAATCCAGTGAGTTTTTAACAGGTTTTCCAGAGTTCACAATATATAAATTGTTCTGTCCTGCTTTTACAATACATTTCTCTAATGGCTTACCTTCCACAATGGCTTCAACGATGCCATTTGATTGGGTTTTCAATCCAAAATAATTCGCTACTTTTGGACGTCTAAAGTCACAATCAACCAAAAGCACCTTTTTGGTGGTTGATAATACCATTGCCAACATCGAAATCACGGTTGTCTTACCTTCACCTGGCACTGAGGAAGTAACCATCACCACTTTATTTGTGCCATCAGCATTAATTAGAAGTAAATTTGTAGCCGAGGTTTTAATGCTTTCCACAAACAGCGCGTCCACTGGATCTAGCTCGCCCTTATTGAGACCATTTAATGCTTGCGGCAATCGCTTATCATCTACCAGTGGTACTGATGATATTACAGGATAATTTAGTCTTTCCTCAGCATCGTCTGCACCTTTAACCCCATTGTCTAAAGTCGCATGCCATACTGCTGCCAGCAAACCCAGTACTGTCGCAGCCAAACTCACTAATAGCAATATTAGGCCTTTTTTAGGCTTAATTTTCACTCCATCTGCAGCACTTTCTACAATACGAGCAACGGGGGCTTGAAATGAATCTATTTCACTCGTCTCTTTAGCGCGTGATAAAAAAGTTTCATACAACTGTTTATTGGTCTCAACTTCACGCATTAAGATCCCTAAATCAGAGCCACTTCTATTCACGGAAGTCAAACTAGATCTCGCTGAAGCTAACGTACCCTCTAATGCGCCTACAGTCGAATTTGCCACTTCATACTCACGCTTTAGGCTGTTCACCACCAGCGCCATTTGTGATTTTAAAGTCTCCTGTGCGGATCTTAACTCTGACTCAGCAGCCATCATCTTAGGATGTTCAGCACCGTAGCGGTCTTTAAGCTCGGCTACTTTTGACGCAGCCATGTTCTCACGTGACTTTGCTTCTAAAACGATTGGGCTTCGGATGACATAAGGCACAGAACTATAATCGCCATTCGAGATCTTTTGAATTTGATGATAAGCGCTTTGGAATTCAGCACGTTTAACCCTAGCCTCTACAAGACGTTGTGTCACATCGCCGATTTGTTGTGCCGCAATGGTTTCTACCGAACCATCTAATTGAACGATACCGTGATCCTCACGGTATTTTTGCAAAGCTCTTTCAGACTCTAACAGTCTTTTGCGCAAGCCTTCTAACCTATCATTAGCCCAAGTGCTAGCCTCCTTGGTCATCTTTAAGCGCATTTCACGGTCGCTAAAAATGTAGCCCCTAGCCACCGCCATCACCACTTCTTTTGCCAGTTTAGGATCTTTTGATTCAAACTTGAGTTTAAGCAAACTGGTGAGTCTGACTGGTTCCACTTGCAAATTGCCTTCAAACTTTGGCAACAAAGCCTCTTCATAAGAAGGTTTTGTCTCTTTTCCACTATTTGAGCTTGTATTTAAGAAAGGGATAAAACTTAGAAAACCAGACGATTTTTTTTGTGGGATAAGATCTTTATATTCTGGCGTTTGCCACAATCTCAAATCACCAATCACTTTAAGTGCATTGTCGCGTGATTTAATGATTTCTATCTGGCTATTGAAAAACTCTCTAGTATCGGCGCGTTGAACAACATCGTCGATGTTGATTGTATTGGAAGACTTAGGCTCAACAATCAGCGTTACCGTAGATTGATAAGTAGGTTTAATGGCAAGCAAAATTGCCCATGTAACAAAAGCAACAAACAAAACAAAATAGGCAATTTTTTTGTAATGTAATTTGATCCCTATAAAAAAATCAGAGTTTGCTGGCAAAAAACCGGCAAACTCTTGGTCAACTAAACTCATATTTAAAACCTACTTAGTTAATTTGCGTGTCTTATTATCTATTTTCTAAAAAAACTAACTTATGTTAGTAGGGCTGCTTGGCGCACCGCCACCCGCACCTGCACCATTACCATCCCCAGTTTGCTGTTGCTGTTGCTGTTGTTGATTTGGATCACCCGCAGCCGTATCAGGAACATATCCAGTTTTCTCTGCAACTAAAGCATTATCAAAACCAGATTTAAAAGCCACCTCGCCAATTAAATCATCTTGGCCAGGCATTTTCTCTTCAGCAATTTCCAGAAAAAGGGCTTGCTGTGCTTTACCTTCCGTAGTGTTCAAGAAGCTCTCCAATAGCGCTCTACCAGATTTTCCCGCTGCAACCAATGCATTGTACTTGGCCTCCACCTGGGATCTGGTTAGCAGCGCAACCACTGGGGTGGCGGGCGTTTGCGAATCACCTACCGCTGCCAACAGCTCAAATTGTTGTACTTTTTTGAACACTTCGCCTAAACCGCTTGATTCGCTAGCCTGCGAAAACACCACGCTTGAATTGGTCAAAGTGAATACAAACAAGCCACTGGCAATGAGTGCACTAAAAATTTTTGTATAGCTGACGTTTTTCATAAAAACCTCCAGAGACAATTTGTTCAAGATAACATCACTTTACACATTTTTTATAAAATGTCCAGCAGATTGCATAAATAAACATATAAATCAAGATATTCGCGGTGATGTGGAAGTTAAAATCCACACCCGAATGTATCAACATAGCAGTAGTCATCATTAGTCCTATCACGCCGACTCCTCTAGACTTTACCGACTCTTCTGCCATTAATTTTGCCGAGATACCTAATAATATTAAAGCCAAACCACCTAGCAACATTAAACCTACCCAGCCAGTCTCTATCAAAACCTCTACATAATCGTTATGTGCATGTTCAAAATAGCCATATTTTTCGGGGCTGTAAAAGTGCCCATAAGTGGCATAAAATGCGCCCGCTCCAAACCCAAATAGTGGACGCTCTTTAACTATATCGATACCATTACTTGACGGAAGCAAGCGCTCCTCCAGAGACTCTTGTGACATTCTGCTCTCTTTGCTGACAGATGTTTCTTGAATCCGAGTCACTACTTTTTGCACACCTATCATTTGCCCAACCAGAAATGCATCAACAACAATGATACTTAATAAAAGTATGAAGATTTTCTTTTGCCAATTTTTCATCAAAATGGCACCTAACATCAGCGTTATAATTAATGCAGCCATAAATCCAGCGTTACCCATCCTAGATTCAGATAACAATAAAGCCACAAATAACAGAACCACTAATAATCTGAGCAAAAACTTGGGGCTCAAAATATCAAAAAAATAAACTGATAATTTTGTGCTTGTTAAGCTTTTTCGTACCGTTTTGGTTGTAAAGTAAGTCAGCATGAGCCCCAAAGTCACTGAGAGGCAGATTTCCATCAGACCCGCAAAATGGTTAGGGTTGCCATAAGTGCCCAACATTCGATTGCCGTGATTTACTGGGAAATAGATAAACTGATAACTTGCCTCAATACCATACAAATACATCCCCAAACAAGCTTGGTAAGCGCCAAGCGCCACTACCACCCCTAACAACATTTTCACTCTTTCCCATTTGGCACATAGATAACTTAACGAGATAAAATTGAAAATTAACCCAAGCGTAAAGAGTAGCTGGATTTTTGTAGAGTAAGCATCAGTTGAAACTGGTAGCCAATGACTTACCCCAGCGAAATACGTTACCTTAGATTGGAAAAATAATAAGGCGGTGTAAAGATACAGTAATATCAAAGGCGGATTGACTAAATCCTCAGTGCTCAGATGTTTATCTTGTAACATTAGACTTATGTTTAATGTTACAAATATGAGGCCACCTAGCAACACCACAAAACCCAAGCTGAATCTGTTCATGCTAGCCAGTGGCAATGGAGCCAATAGCACTTCTAATCCGAGCAAGCAAACACAAAATCGCTCCAATGCACTGCCAACCATCAGCTTGTTAATTTTCATACAGCAACTCTCTGATACATAAAAATTGTTAAAAAATCTTTCACATGAAAATAAAGCCCACTTCATTAAATGGCAAGTGGTAAAAATACAACAACAATGATAGAAATCAAACTTTTCATAAGTTTACATAACTTTTTAGGCGGGAGTTGTTATATACTACACTACCAAAAATTAAGTATATGTAGGTGGAAAAATGCAGCTAAATAAAACATTAGTTTTGTTGATGGTCGTATATTCAGCTTCGACGTTAGCAGAAGAGGTCTCGTTAGAAAATAAATCGGCTGATTCAACAGTCGACAAGTCTTTAGAGGCCACCACTATCGATAAGAAGGCTGAAGAAGATGAACTGAAATCGCCTGTAATTCCTGGTATGCAATCAGCGGCTGATTTTTTCGCTACGCCTATTATTTATAATCCAGCATCTCTTGATTTACCTAATTTAAGTGGCGCAAAGGGCATCAATCCGTTAGGCGGTCGAACTCCAGCTCCGCTGACTAAGTTTGATAACCTCAGCTTAATTCCAACTTTTGGTGTCAGATATGGACACAACGACAATATCACTCAACTAAAATCTAGTAGAGATTCTTCGAGCTTTTTTACCTATACGCCTCAGCTGATAGCACTGCTAGATCAAGGTAGACACAAATACACATTGACGTATAACTCTGAGATAACCAACTATACTGACTCTTCTAGAAATAATTTAGACAACCATAACTTATCTCTTGCTGGTAGTAACGTATTTAACGCGAGACATAAACTAAATTGGGCGTTGGCCTACATCAATGGTGCTGAACCAATCAACCTCCGTGACGGTAGACGCTTAACGGCCAATTTCCCCAATAATTTGGCAACCATAAACCCCGATGAATTTAATGCGCATTCTGCC
The DNA here is from genome assembly GCA_965249075.1 of uncultured Methylophilus sp. Lineage (GTDB taxonomy): Bacteria > Pseudomonadota > Gammaproteobacteria > Burkholderiales > Methylophilaceae > Methylophilus. The sequence goes on along the minus strand of CBDFLF010000004.1, from coordinate 899,317 downwards.
AAAGCGCTTTATACATATGGTGCAAACGGTGCTAGGGGCAATGTGGAGCTTAGCACACAATATAACAGTAAAGATTACACTAATAACAGAGACATCAACAGCTTTGCTGATTTTGACTCCTTTAAATATGGTGCGGAATTCCTTTATAGAGTATTTCCCAAGACACAAGTTGTCTTGGACGTCAATAAAACCAATACAGACTACAAGAGCGCTCTAAATCAGCAGGACAACTTAGATACACGTTACCTTTTAGGCGTTAGATGGAAAGCATTAGCTAAAACCGAAGGTTTTTTCAAAATTGGTAGGCAAGAAAAAGATTACGACCTATCTAGTTTAAGAACTGCAACAGGCTCAACTTATGAGGGTGGCTTCCGCTGGCAACCAAAAACCTATTCTAATGTTGACTTCAAGTTAACTAAATCGCTGACTGATGCTTCTGCAGCAGGTATTTTGGTAGGTGAATCTAAAGCCTATTTGCTCAGCTGGACACATGCATGGAAAAACTATTTTAGAACCACAGCGACAGCCAGTTATAACGACACAGACTCACCATCTACTAACCCTGCGTTTGCAAGGGAAGATAAAACACGTGTTTATGGCGTTTCAGCACTTTATGATGTAACACGCTGGATGGGTCTAGGTTTTGATTTCACTAAAACCACTAGAGATTCTACCAATCAGCTATTCGAATACGACAACGACGTTGGTTTCATTAGTGTAAATCTGAATTTATAATGCAGTTTATCAGTAAGTCTATATTTATATTTCTTATATTCCTCGGCTTTGCATTTGCTGAGGAGCATAACTCTTCATTATCTGATTATAAACTGGATTCTGGTGATGTGATTTCCATCTCAGTATTTGGTGAAGATGACTTAACCGTTAAAAAAATTAGGCTTACCGAAAAGGGCACAATCACATTTCCGTCTGTGGGTGAGATTTCAGTCTTAGGTAAGCGTAATGTAGAGGTTGAGGATTTAATCGCTTCAAAATTAAGAGGTAGGATTTTAGTTAACCCTAAGGTATCTGTGCAGGTTGACGAATATAGACCTTTCTACATTACTGGCGGCGTTAAAAAACCTGGCTCTTTTCCTTATATTTCTGACTTAACCGTTAATCGCGCAATTTCTATTGCAGGTGGCTTTACCGACAAAGCCGATAGAAACAAAATGTTTATTCTCTCTGCGAGTGGTGATAAACGTAAAGTGGTTGAAAGTTCCACCCTTTCACCAGGTGATAACGTACAAATAGAAGAATATGACCCAATTTTTGTGAATGGGCTCGTTAATAAACCTGGTAGTTACCCTTTTATTAACGGTCTAAATGTGCGTAAGGCGATAGCGTTAGCGGGTGGATTTCACGAAAGAGCTGCTCAAGATAAAATATATGTCATCAAAGCCAGCAATCCTAGAGAAAAACCGGCCAAAATTAAAATTGATGACCCCGTTGAACCAGGCGACATTCTAACCATAGACGAAAGTTTCTTTTAAAAATTTCTGCGCTTGTGTGGTGCATGCTTAGTCAACGCATCCCACACAATCGGTGGAAAAAGCCGCATCAACCTTGCCACCACCCCCATCTGCCAAGGAATTACCGTAAATCTTTTTTGTTTGCTCACAGCTTGAATAAACTTTTTGGCAAACACATCCACGTCCATTAAAAAGGGCATAGCGTAACTGTTGATGTCCGTCATCGGTGTGCGGATATAGCCAGGTGCGATAGTCGTCACGGCAATATTGTGATGCAACATCTCTACTCTCAGGCTCTCTAAAAAGGTGATAGCCGCCGCTTTACTGGCGCTGTATGCGCCTGAGCCTGGCAAACCCCGTATTCCCGCCACACTCGCCACACCCACCAACTGTGCAGTTTCACCTTGTTGGACTGCTTGTTTCATGGCGTGGATAAATGGCTGAAACGTGTTCACCATGCCCATGACATTAGTATCAAACACAGCTTGGAATGCTGCTTGGTCTTCTTGAAATTCGGTCAATGTGCCCCGACTCACGCCTGCATTAGCAATCACAATATGTGGTGCGCCATAGGCTGAGATAAATGCTTGACCTATCGATTGCATTTTTGTAGCATCTCTTACGTCGCAAGCATAGACCGCACATTGCACTTGGTATTGCTTGCTAAGCTGTTCTGCCAACGAAGCCAAGCTGTCAGCACGCCTTGCCACAAGACCAATCACTGTGTTGGCTCCTGAAAATTGCTGGGCGTAGGCTTTGGCTAGCGCTTGGCCGATGCCACTTGAAGCGCCTGTAATGATAATGCGCATGTTTTTCCTCGATGTATCAAATGCATGGAGACAAAAAAATAGCCCATTGTCTGGGCTATTTTTCATCATTTTTTGACTACTTTTTTAGTAATTTACGTGTCGATGCTTTTTTCTGATTTTTTGTTGTTACTTTTTTGCGCTTGCTTTTTCCTTACGCAAATTTTCAATAATGTAATCAACTGTCTTTAAAGCAGCTTCATTACCCCCCGCCATGGTACCAGAGGTAATATATTGACCATCCACCACCAAGCTAGGTACACCAGTCGCGCCCGAGGCACGGAATAGTTGCGCTGCACGGTTTAAGGCTGTTTTGGTGGCAAAAGAATTAAACTCTTGCTCCACTTTCACTTTATCCTTGCCCGCTTTAAGCGCCACCCATTCAATAATGGCTTTTTCGTCGGTTGGGTTCAATGCACGTTGTTTGTGTACTGCTTCAAATAATGCGCCATGTAATTTTTCTCCCATGCCTAAAGACTGCAAAGCATAGTAGGCTTTTGCCATCGGCGCCCAGCTTGGGTTTGGCAAGCCTGGCATGCGTTTAAAATAAACATCGCCAGCTTGTTTTTTCACCCATGCATTTAAAGGCGTTTCCATTTGATAGCAATGAATACAACCGTACCAAAAAATTTCCATGACTTCGATTTTCGCGGGCGTGTCTGTCGTGATGACTTGCGCCACTTGGTCAAACTCTTTACCAGCTTGTGGCACATTGTCTGCCCATGCCACTGACAGTTGCGCTGCCCAAATCATAAAACCTGCTAAGAGTACTTTCATATGTTTTCCTGTTCTATCCTAATAGTTTACTTGGCTAATAATCTACTTACCTAATGCTTCACTTGAAAGTGTTTGTTAAACTTCACGATGTAAAACGTAAAGCCTTGCTGTTTGGATGACAGCACGCTACTATCAAATTAATAATCTAGCAATTTTATCTTATTGATTGCTGGTTTCCACATGTACTTTAATCAAATCAGCATTAAAGCCATTGTTTTGTAAATCGCCACGCATTTTGTTAATGGTTTCCAAATCGCTCAGCGGGCCGATACGCACACGGTGCATGGTGCCCTTGTTAGGGATTTCGGCGGTTTGTACCAAAGCTTCAAAGCCTTGCAAAGCCAACTTGGTTTTTAAATTATTGGCATCATCCTCTTTAGCAAAGGCACCCACCTGTAAAAAGTAGCTTTCTTGTTTGATGATAGGTTTGTTGTTAATTTCCTGCTCGGTGACCTTGCTTTCTGTCTCAGGCAAAATAGTATAAAAATCAAATTTGTTCGGGTCTTCTAAGGCCAAACCTTCGTTTGAATTTGGTTTGATTTGCTCTTCAGAAATTTTCTTTTTGATAGGGACTTCAACAGGGTTTTCGTTTTGATAGCTTAAATCACCAAAAGGGCTGTTTTCACCTTTGATATAAATAATCAGGGTCACGGTTATGGCGACGCCTAGCAATACGCCGACCAATAAACCATTAAAAAAAGTATTGCCTCGTTGATAGGTGAAGCTGGCTGTGTGCATGTGATGCAGTTTTAAATGTGTGTTTTGCATATTCACTTCAAATAAATACTCGATTTTATGTTCTTAAATTACATTTTTTCTGGTGCGCTAACACCTAGCAGTACCAAGCCATTGGCTAACACCACACGGGTGGCGCTTATCAATGCTAAGCGTGCTAATTTGGTTGGCTCGTCATCCACCAAAAACTTAGTGTCATTGTAATAACTATGCAGGGCGCTGGCTAGTTCTTTCAAGTAGTTGGCAACCATATGTGGCGCGAGCGCTTGGCAGGCAGAAATAATAATATCGTTAAACTCTTCTAGTTTTTGCATTAGCGCTGTCTCATTTTGGCTGGTCAGCGGGTCGAGACTTATATTGTGCAACTGCTCCACTGCGCCACCCCATTGGCTAAGCACACTGCAAATACGCGCATGGGCATATTGAATGTAGTACACAGGGTTGTCGTTGGTTTGGGCACGGGCAAGGTCAATGTCAAACACCAACTGTGAATCGGGGCTACGCGCTGCCAAGAAATAACGTGTCGCATCACAGCCAACTTCTTTAATTAAATCGCTCAAAGTGACGTAACTGCCTGCGCGTTTGGATAGTTTGACCTCTTCACCGCCACGCATGACGGTCACCATTTGGTGCAACACATAGTCTGGCCAGCCTTGCGGAATGCCAACATTGAGCGCCTGTAAGCCTGCTCGCACGCGAGTGATGGTGCTGTGATGGTCTGCACCTTGTTCATTAATCACGCGCGTAAAACCACGTTGCCATTTGTTCAAGTGATAAGCCACATCGGGTACAAAATAGGTATAGCCACCCTCTTTTTTGCGCATGACACGGTCTTTGTCGTCACCAAATTCAGTGGTGCGTAGCCACAAGGCATCGTCTTGCTCGTAGGTGTAACCGCTGTTAATCAACGCTTGGACGGTTTGCTCAACTTTTCCTTCGCTGTATAAAGCACTTTCGAGTGAAAACACGTCAAATTTGATTTGGAAGGCTTGTAAGTCTAAATCTTGCTCGTGGCGTAAATAAGCCACGGCAAATTTTCGCACGGCTTCTTCATCCACCAAGTCACCACTGGCAGTGACTTGCATATCGTCCGCCTTCACAGTGGCTTTGGCGAGATAGGCTTCCGCGATGTCCATGATGTAATCGCCACGGTAGCCATCTTGTGGAAACGCTTCGCTATCGGTTGCAATACCTTTGGCGCGCGCCAATACTGAGAGGGTTAAGTTATCAATTTGTGCGCCTGCATCGTTGTAGTAAAACTCGCGTGTGACTTGCCAGCCATTGGCATTGAGTAAACGACACAAACAATCACCCACCGCCGCACCGCGCCCATGCCCGACATGCAAAGGGCCAGTTGGATTGGCTGACACAAACTCGACTTGTACCGATTGCCCTTGCCCCGTTTGGTTATGACCATAACGCGCGCCTGTATTTAAAATAGCAGGCACAATGGCTTGTTTGGCTGATGCATTTAAAAAGAAATTGATAAAGCCCGCGCCTGCGATTTCCACTTTAGCGATGACAGGATGCGCTGGTAAAGCTTGAATCAGCTTTTCGGCAATGGCACGTGGGTTTTGTTTTAGCGGTTTGGCCAACTGCATGGCCAAGTTGCTGGCAAAATCACCATGCTCGGCTGATTTCGGGCGCTCTAGAATGATATTGAGCGCGTGCGTATCGTCTATCAACGTACTGGCGGCTTGCAATAATAGGTCGGAAATAATGGGTTTCAAAACGTCAGGTCTTTAATGTGAGAAAATGAACAAAACTTATGCACTTGATGCATTAAATTGTGTGCTATTTTAACCCAAAGCCCACTTTATCCAAATTAAATAAAATTAGACGCAAGTACAATACAAAGCCAAGCATGCTTAGCCCAGCCCCCAACCAGCCCATCATCGTTCGTGTTGCATTAGACGTGCCTTTGCCACGTCTGTTTGACTACATCTGCGCTGCAAATAATGGAGAGCCCGCACCCAAAGTGCAATTGGGCTGTCGCGTGGTGGTGCCTTTTGCGGGGCGACAAATGGTGGGCATCGTGCTGGACATCTTGAGCGAGTCGGACGTGCCTGCAGATAAACTCAAATCGGTGCTGCGGGTGTTTGATGATGTGCCGTTTGATGAGGCTTGCTTCAACTTGATGCAATTTTGCGCAGATTACTATCACACGCCCTTGGGCACGATTTTGCTCAGCGCCCTACCGCTACGCTTACGTCAAACCGAGCCTGCTTCTAGCCGAAAAATGTGGGTGTATGCCTTGCAAAAGCCCATTCCTGAAACGCTGATAACTAAAAAACAAGTAGTGTTGCAACGGATAGTCGCACTACTACAAGCCACCACCACAGTGGATGAAAGCGTGTTGCGTCATTGCTCAGCCACTTGGCGCAAAGCCTTACAGCCCTTGATAGACCAAGGCTATGTGCGCGCACAAGAAGTGCTGGCGATGCCTGCCACCATGCCCAGCAGTGCAGAGGTGCCGACGCTGAACGATGAACAAGCCCAAGCCGTGGAGGCTATTTTGGCGCAACGCGACCACTACCAGCCTTGGTTATTGTATGGCGTAACAGGCTCAGGCAAAACCGAAGTCTATATTCGTTTGCTTGAGGCCGTGTTGGCTGAACCGCAAGCACAAGTGCTGGTGTTGGTGCCAGAGATCAATTTAACGCCACAATTAGAAGCCCGTTTTAGAACGCGCTTAAGTCAATTTCCTTTGGTCACTTTGCATAGTCGCCTGAGCGAGAGTGAGCGCTTACAGCATTGGCAAGCCGCCCAATCTGGGCAAGCGCGTATTGTCATTGGGACGCGCTTAAGTATTTTCACGCCCATGCCGCATCTCAAGTTAATGATATTGGATGAGGAGCACGACAGCTCTTACAAACAACAAGAAGGCATGCGTTACCATGCCAGAGATGTGGCTTTGGTGCGCGCCAAGCAAGCCAATATTCCGATTGTATTGGGCAGCGCCACCCCTTCTTTAGAAACTTGGTACAAAGCCACAGGCAAAGCAGGCGCTAAACAGCCCATGGGATTGCTTACCCTGACACAACGCGCAGTCAGCGCCGCCAAAATGCCACGCTTGCATTGCATTGATAGTGCCAAGTCGCCATTAGAAGAAGGTTTATCACCGATACTCAAACAAGCGATTGCAAAGCGTTTAGAAGCAGGCGAACAAAGTTTATTATTTATCAACCGCAGAGGTTATGCCCCTGTGTTGCACTGCTCGGCTTGTGGCTGGCTGGCGGATTGCCGACGCTGCTCGGCCAAAGTCGTGTTTCACATGCGACAACGCCGATTAAAATGTCATCACTGCGGAGACGAGCAACGTGTACCCTTGCAATGCCCCAGCTGCGGCAACCCAGATTTACGCCCTGTTGGCCAAGCTACGCAACGCATAGAAGAGCAATTACAAGTGCTATTTCCTGAAGCGCGGATTGCCCGTGTTGACCGTGACAGCATGCAAAAAAAGCAAGCGCTCACCGACTTGCTCAGCCAAGTCCATGCCGGCGACATTGATATTTTGATAGGCACGCAAATGCTGGCCAAAGGGCATGACTTCCCCAACCTCACCTTGGTTGGCGTGTTGGATACGGATAGTGCTTTATACAGCCCAGATTTCCGTGCCAGTGAGCGCCTGTTTGCCCAACTCATGCAAGTAGCAGGGCGGGCGGGGCGGGGCGAAAAAGCGGGTGAAGTATTGATACAAACAGCCTTCCCCCAACATGCCTTGTTTGAAGCGCTACGCCAACACGACTACACCAGCTTTGCGAATCAGTTATTAGATGAGCGCATCGCCATGCAATTTCCACCCGCCTGCTATTTTGCCGTGTTGCGTGCTGAAGCAGAACATTACAGCAACGCAGAAACTTTTTTAAACGCTAATTTGACCTTTGCACGTACACAGCTCGGCGCACAAACCAACAAAAGCGTGATGGTTTATGAGCCTATTCGGCCTAGCTTAGCAAGGCTTAATAAGATGGAGCGTGGCTATATATTGATGCAAAGTACACAGCGCGTGGCCTTGCAAAACTTGCTCCGAGAAATAGTGCAGTACGCACAACAGCTGCCTAGTGGCAAAAAAGTGCGCTGGGGGGTGGATGTTGATCCGCTAGAAATTTAAGTATCAGCGAATAAGTCAGCACCTCTAACTTTATGTTTTAAAGTCACTAATCTATCCTTAATTTGATACGCTTAAATTAAGCTTCCAATATCTAAGGGCCGAACTAAGGCCCTTTTCCATTTTTTATCCACGCAATAAGTTGGCAAACTTTATGCCTAGTCATTCCTGATAGTTGCCAATCTCCAGAGATTGCATAGAAAACCCGACTTAAAATCGCCATTTTTTGTTATGAATTGACAATAAACGTCATATAACGACCAAAAATGTAATTTCTTTAGGGTGTTTTTAATAATGCTGTGGATTGGTGTTGTGCTGAATGGATTCAGCACTTTAGGTCTTGATACCTTCGCTTTTAGGAACGCACCATGAGAACCCAAGGTTTAAACCATATTTACCGACTGATTTGGAGCAAGGTACACAGCGCATGGGTCGCTGTTGCAGAAATCGCAACCAGCCAAGGCAAGTCATCTAGTGCAGTGAAAGCAGACGTACTTGCGCAAGATGCTGTGCAAGACGCTACCCTCAAGGTGGATTTTAAAACCAGTGCCAAATTAGCATTGGTGGTTACTTGCGCATTGCAAATGTTTAACCAACAAGCTTATGCGTTGGATGCCAACGCATTGCCAACAGGCGCACAAAGCGTTTACGGCAACAGTACCATCAGCGTCAATGGCAATGTAATGAACATCAACCAAACCACGCAAAATGCCGTGGTTAACTGGCAAACATTCAACATCGGCAGTAGCGCGGCGGTTAATTTATTCCAGCCAAACGCAGGTAGCGCTCTTTACCGTGTGTTGGGTAACGACGCCTCACAAATCTACGGTCAACTCAATGCCACAGGCCAATTGTTCCTCATCAACCCAAACGGTGTGTTGTTTGGTCAAGGCGCCCAAGTGAATGTGGGTGGCTTAGTAGCTTCAACGCTCAACATGAGCAATGCCGACTTTTTGAATGGTCGTTATGTATTTAATGGTGGCAACAGCACAGCGAGTGTTAGCAACTACGGCACCATTCAAGCTGGCAACGAAGGCTTTGTGGTGTTTTTAGGTAACACAGTCAACAACGCAGGCACCATCACAGCTACCAACGGCAGTGTGTCACTCGCCGCTGGTCAAGAAGCTGTTTTAGACTTTTATGGCAATGGCTTGGTTAAAACCAAACTCAGTGGTGATGCACTCAATGCTGTGATTAACAACAGTGGCAACATCAGCGCCACAGGTGGCGCAGTACAATTGGCTACTAATGCACGTGCCAGTGCCATTAATGTATCTGGCATTATTGAAGCCAACAGCTTGGTTGAACGTAATGGTGTCATTCGTTTAGAAGGTGGCGACAACGCGCGTGTCAGTGTATCTGGCACATTAAGCGCCCAAGGCTTAGCTGCAGGCACCCAAGGCGGTAACATCTCAGTAACGGGTGAGCAAGTTGCGTTATTTTCAGGTGCTAACTTAGACGCTTCAGGTCAAGCGGGTGGTGGTACGGTGTTGGTTGGGGGTGATTTACAAGGCAAAAATGCCGATGTTTATAACGCTCGCACCACTTATGTAGATGGCAACGCCAGCATCAAAGTAGACGCCACACAACAAGGCAACGGTGGTAAAGCCATCGTTTGGGCAAATGACATCGCGCGCTTTTACGGCAATATTTCTGCCAAGGGTGGCGCAGTCGCTGGTAACGGTGGTTTTGTGGAAGTATCCGGCAAGTTAAACGTAGACTTTTTAGGCACAGTTGATTTATCCGCTATCAATGGTGTAGGGGGGCAGTTCTTACTAGACCCTTGGAATATTATTTTACAAAGCGCCGCTGCTGGCACCACTGTACCTACAGATAATGCTTCAGGCGTTGGTTTCGCTGATATTGCTTTTGATGGTTCAACGAGTGCTACACCTGATACAAAAATACAAATCTCAAAAATTACTGGATTTTCTGAGGCGTTTTTCCAAGCTAGCAATGACATTACCATTGCCAGCACACTCACGATGGGCGTGAATAACAGTATTCGCTTAGAGGCCAACAATAATATTAATGTGAATGCTGCGCTCACCACCAGTGGTACAGGCAGTATCAATCTGAAAGCAGATGCAGATAACTCGGGCACTGGCAATTTGGCCATAGGTGGCAATATCACTGCACGAGAAGGTGGAATCAGCCTCTCTGCAGCTACTATTACGCGCACTACAGGTAATATTGCGACAACAGGAGCTACCAATGTTCATGCAGGTAACATAAGTATCGCCACTTCAGGCATTGCTAATCTTGGGGCAGCTACGATTACTGCCAGTGGGGGCGGTGCCAGCGCTGGTAACTCAGGCAGAAATGCAGGACAAATCAATATTAATGTTGGAGGATTGATAGGCTCTGGTGCCATCGCTGCCACAGGGAGCACAGGCAGTGGTGCAAATACCAACGGCGGTAATGCTGGCAATGTGACCATCACCAGCAATAACGGCATAACGGCAGGTGCTATTACCACCAATGGCGGCAACGCAGGGAGCACAGGAAACGGCAACAGCGGCAGTGCTGGCGTGATTACTGTGACCAATAGCACGACTGGAAATGCATCAACTGGTGCCATCAACAGCCGTGTGGGTAACTCAATTGGAACTGGGTCAGGTGGCACAGCAGGGAGCGTCTCACTTAGCAATACCGCTTCTGGGAACTTAACGACTGGGGCAATTACCACCGCAGGACAGACTAATAGTAATGCGCATGGTGGGAATATTCAACTCGATACCACCTCGGGTAATATCACTACAGGTGCTTTATCTAGCAGTGCTGGCACGGTGAGAACTGGCAATGCTGGTAAAAATGCAGGGGTGATTACGGTGAATAGTGGCGGCACCTTCACAACCACCACCATTGCGGCTAATGGCAGTGCTGGTTTGGGAACCAGCCAATCAGGAGGTAATGCTGGCAATATTAGCATCACCGCTAACAACGGAATTACAACCACAACCCTTGCCGCTTCTGGGGGCAATGCCACTGCCATCAATGGTAACGGCGGCAATGCAGGGGCTATTAACCTCACTAATAATACCAACGGCAATATCACCACGACAACAATCACTGCGCGCACAGGCAACGCAACTGGCACAGGCTCGGGTGGAAATGCCGCTGCAATTAACTTAACCAACAACGCAACATCAGGCAACATCAGCACTGGCAATTTAACAACGCAAGGTGGTACATTGGGTCATGGCGGGGGCATATCGATTAACGGACGAAATAACGTCACGCTAGGCACTGTCACTACATCTGGTGGTACAACGCTCACTGGTAATGCAGGCAGAAATGCAGGGGCAGTGAGCGTAAACGCTGGTGGCAACATCATAACCAATAGCATTGCAGCAGCCGGCGGCGCGGGCCTAGGCACCAATCAACATGGTGGTGGCGGTGCCAGTGTTACACTTAACGCAGGCACTAGCAATACCATTACACACAACAATATCACCACAGCTGGTGGCGCGAGAACGGGGACTGGCATAGGTGGCAATGGTGGCAATATCGTCGTAAATGGTGATGCGCTACTTTCAGCAAACACAACCATAAACAGTTCAGTCGGTACGGGCGGTGTAAATAGCGGTAACGTCACGTTTAATCGAACAATTAACGCCAGTGGTGGTAGTCGCAGTCTCACCATCAACTCCACTGCAGCAACAACACTGAATGGTGCTATTGGCAATACATCTGCGTTAAGCGCAATCACAACCAATGCTGGAGGCACTACCGCTATCAATGGTGGCATGGTCAGCAGCTCAGGCGCGCAAACCTACGGTGATGCTATGACCACCAATGGGGCAACAACCTTTACCACAACCAACAGCAATGTGAGTTTTAACAGCGCTATCGTCGCAGGTGGCAATACTAATATTTCAGCAGGCACAGGCATTGTGACAGCCACTAACGCAGGCAATAACTTTAACACCCTTGCCATCACAGCGAGCAGCGCTAATATTCGCGATGTTGGCGCCATCGATTTAGGTGTCACCAATGTCACTGGTAACTACACATTACAAAGTGCTGGCACTATTACGCAATCAGGCGCCGTCAATGTGGGTGGCATCACCACGCTCAATAGCGGCACAGGTGCCGACATCACCCTCAACAATGCTAACAACAACTTTAATAGCGTCACAGTGACCGCTGGGCGTGACGTAAGCATACGCGATGCAAATGCATTGACTATCAACGCTTCTAATGTGCGCACGATGGATGCTCGCGCGCTCAATGGCAATTTGACTTTAGCTGGTAACATCATCGCAACAGGCGGAGCGCATGCAACATCTATCTCACTTTCAGCAAGCCAACATTTTATTAATGCTGGCAACTTTAATTTAACCGCAGGTGTAGGCAAACGCTGGTTGGTATTCTCGACGAATGAAACTGCCGATACACGAGGCACTTTACTCTCAGCCAACTATGACTTCAAACAATACAACGCCCTTGTAGATGGCACGATATTAGGCAGTGGCGATGGTTTTATCTACAGCATCGCACCCAACATTTCAGTATCATTAACAGGCACCACTAGCAAAACCTATGATGCAAACACCAGTGCGGCTATTAGCGGACTCATGCTTGCATCGTCAGGTGAAATAAATGGTGATACCGTCTTGCTAGGCGGATTAAGCTCTGCAACATATGACAACAAAAATGTGGGTGTTGGCAAACTCGTCACTAGCAACAATGGCATCAATATCGCCAGCGCCATTGATGCCAATGGTAAGCAAGTGTTTGGTTACCAGCTAAGCAATACAGAAGCTTCTGGTAATGTAGGTGAAATCACCCCTAGAAACATCATCATCAGCGCCTTATCTGGTCAATCAAAAACATTATCTAATGTTGACCCGATACTCAATTACAGCGTTGGTAGTATGGGCTTGGTAGGTGGTGACACCCTCGCAGGGGCACTCAGCCGTCAAGCGGGTGAAGCAGTTGGCTTTTACAATATATTGCAGGGCAATTTGAATGCAAGCGCTAACTATACTATCCAGTTTTCAGGGACTAGCTTTGAAATAAAATCATTGCCACTAAGTATGGGCAATCAAAGCCCTAGAGAACTCGCAGGGTTTAATTTCAACCCAAGTAATATTAACCCTATCAGCTTAGTAAGTATCGTTGAAGTTGGTTCAACCGCAGCGGGTAATCATGTCACTGGGAATGTTTTAAACTTAGCTGACTATATTTCTCAAGAAGCCGACAAAGAAGATGATAAAAACAAAGAAATTGCCTACGTACTTAATTTCGGCTTACGCTTACCTAGCACAAGCACAGTCTATATCGGTGAGGCTGACGACGAGTAAGACGTATATATCTGCTGCATAAATCCATAGCCAATTAAATCACTGCCAACTAAAATCAAGTTTTCAAGTAAAATTAGGTTTTCGCGGCTGTAGTTCAATGGTAGAACGCTAGCTTCCCAAGCTCGATACGCGGGTTCGATTCCCGTCAGCCGCTCCATTGAAGGATTAACATGGCAGTGACTCCACCTACCGTGATGACGTTTGCGGCCACCGACCCAAGTAGTGGGGCGGGTGTGCAAGCGGATATCATGGCTTTATCGAGTATCGGTTGCTATCCACTGTCAGTGATTACCGGTATTACCGTGCAAGATACCGTTGGCGTTGAAAACGTTATGGCGCTGGATGCAGACTGGATTAACGAGCAAGCGCGTACTATTCTAGAAGACGTGCAAGTGCATGCTTTTAAACTAGGTTTGCTCGGCAGTGTGGAAAACGTGGCGGTGATTGCGGAAATTGTTGCCGATTACCCTGACGTGCCCTTACTGATAGACCCTATCTTAACCTCTGGCCGTGGTGATGAACTCACCAACGATGAAATGCAAGCGGCCATGTGCGAGTTGCTTTTTCCACAAGCCACATTGATTACCCCCAACAGCCTTGAAGCACGTCGTTTAGCCTATTATGATGAAGGCGAAGAGATTAAACACAGCTCGCTCGAAGAATGCGCGCATCGACTCATGAGTTTAGGCAGTGAATATGTGCTGATTACAGGCACACATGAGCGCTCGCATGATGTGGTCAACAGCTTGTACGGCGTTCAAGTCAACGGCATGCCAGGCTTGATTAAAGACTATCATTGGGAGCGTTTGGTTGGTAGTTACCATGGCTCTGGTTGCACGCTCACCAGCGCCATTGCCGCTTGTTTGGCACACGGCTTGAATATGGAGGAAGCTATTCAAGAAGCACAAGAGTTTACTTGGCAAACCTTGAAGAATGGGTTCAGGCCAGGCATGGGACAGTTTATCCCTGACCGCTTTTTTTGGGCGAGAGAAACCGACACCAATGAAAAAGTCAGCGCCATACAACATTAACGGTTTATATGTCATCACCCCTGACTCGTATGAGGTGATGCAACTTTGCCAACAAGTGAAGCAAGCCATTTTAGGCGGCGCACGCTTGGTGCAATACCGCAACAAATACGCAGACGAATCCTTACGTATGATGCAAGCCACCGCCTTACTTGCGTTGTGTAGAAGTATGCGCATTCCGCTGATTATCAACGATCACTTAGATTTAATGATGCGTATCGGTGCAGATGGCCTGCATTTGGGTCAAAATGACCTCCAACTCAGCGCGGCTAGACGGCTGATTGGTGCAAAAAAAATACTGGGCGCCTCTTGCTACAATCGGCTGGAATTGGCTATTGAGGCTGAAAAAGCGGGCGCCAACTATGTGACTTTTGGCGCCTGCTACATAGAAAACAACGAATCAACCGCACCACATGCCAGTCTAGCTTTGTTTAGAGAAGCCAAACAAGCAGTGACTATCCCTATCGTAGGCATTGGCGGCTTACAGCTCGATAACGCTTTACCTATTGTCCAAGCAGGGGCGAATGGACTCGCAGTGAGTTCCGATATTTTCCTCGATGACGATATACAAGGCATCAGTAGCCAATATGCCGACTTATTCACGCAACCCTTAATCCACGCAACCAATACTCACTGAATCGCACACACTAAACTGCTTTTTTTTCCTAGGTCAAGTTTGGCAAATCACTTTTTACGCCTTAATTTGATACAATCTAAATTTACAATTTTATAAGCGCATCTTCTGCCAAAATAACGTCTCGTGGCCGTGGCGACAATCTTTCTTGAGTAAAAACATGCACATACATATTCTAGGCATCTGTGGCACGTTCATGGGCGGCATCGCAGTATTAGCCAAGGCTGCTGGTCACAAAGTCACGGGTTGCGATGCCAATGTGTATCCGCCCATGAGTACGCAACTCGAAGCCCAAGGCATCGAGCTGATTCAAGGGTTTGACCCAGAACAAACCAAACTCAATCCTGATATTTACGTCATTGGCAATGTAGTAGCGCGCGGTAACCCGTTGATGGAAACCATTTTAAATCAAGGTTTACCTTATATTTCTGGCCCACAATGGCTGGCAGAGAATGTGTTGCAGGGTAAATGGGTACTGGCTGTGGCTGGCACGCATGGCAAAACCACCACCAGCTCTATGTTGGCTTGGGTACTGGAATATGCAGGCTTGGCACCAGGCTTTTTAATTGGCGGTGTGCCTGAAAACTTTGGTGTTTCTGCAAGATTGCCGCAAACACCCAAACAAGACAGCAAAAGCAAATCGCCTTTTTTTGTGATTGAAGCCGACGAATACGACACCGCATTTTTCGATAAACGTTCCAAGTTTGTGCACTATCGTCCTCGTACCGCAGTACTGAATAATTTGGAATTTGACCATGCGGATATTTTTGAAGACTTAGCCGCTATTCAAAAACAATTTCATCATTTGGTGCGCACAGTCCCAGGCCAAGGCTTAGTGGTTAGCAATCAACAAGCTTCTTTGCTTGAAGTGCTAGGCAAAGGTTGCTGGAGCCCAGTGGAAACCTTTGGTGATAGCCAAGGTTGGGAAGTCAACAATGTGGATGCCCAAGGCCGCTTTGAAGTGTTTTTTAAAGGCGAACGTCAAGGCCAATTAAGTTGGGACTTGATGGGTGAACACAACCGCATGAACGCCTTGGCGGTGATTGCCGCTGCGCGCCATGTAGGTGTGGCGCCATGTATCGCCATTGAAGCCTTGGGTGAGTTTAAAAACGTGAAACGTCGCATGGAAGTCAAAGGCACCGTCAACGACATCACTGTGTATGATGACTTTGCCCATCACCCCACTGCCATTGAAACAACCACCGCTGGCTTGCGCGCCAAAGTCGGCAAGGCGAGGATTCTAGCGGTGCTAGAACCGCGTAGCAACACCATGAAACTAGGTGTCATGAAAGACGCTTTACCCACCAGCTTAAAAGATGCTGACTTAGTATTTTGCTATGGTGCTAATTTGGGTTGGGATGCTACTGAAGCGTTGAAACCGATTGCGCATAAAGCACAAGTGTTTGATGATTTGGACGCATTAGTCAGCACGATTGCCAGCTCAGCTCAAGCAGGCGACCATATTTTGGTGATGAGCAATGGTGGCTTTGGCGGGGTTCATCAAAAATTATTAGATGCGCTCAAGAGGTAAGTGTTGAGCGTATTGATGGAAAAATGGCAAGGTTGGCGCGCAAAAATACACACTTTTTTGCGTAGCAAACCACCTTTTACGCTTGCCATTTGGGCCTCCATCATTATTCATGTCATCCTCTTAAGCATTCATTTTCAACCAGAACTCAAGCGTTTTAGAGACCAAATGCCTGCGTTGGAAGTGATGCTGGTCAACGCCAAAACGAAACAAGCCGCAGAAAAACCCGATGCACTGGCGCAAGCCAATTTAGACCGTGGCGGCAACACAGACCAAGACCGCAAAATGAAATCTGCCCTGCCAACACCCAAGCTAAAAATGCAGCAAGTGCAAATGCAACAGTCACAAGAAATGCGCACGGCTGCCCAAGCGGCGCAAGTGCAATCAGAGCTGATTAATGAGCAACAAAAAGTAGCGGAACTCGAAAAACAAGCGCAAGCTTTGATGACGCAAATCAAAGCGCAAAAAGTGGTGAACACACAACCCACCAAAGCCGCCAAAGCCTCACAAACCGAATTGGGCAAGCAACCCGTCAAAGCTGAACAGCAACATAAAAATGATGCCATGAGTGCCTCTGCGCAAGAAATCGAACGCTTAGAGGCCTTGATTGCAAAACAACAAGAGGCCTACGAAAAACGCCCAAAACGCCAATTTATCGGTGCACGCACACAAGAGTACCGCTTTGCTATGTATGTGGAATCGTGGCGTCAAAAAGTGGAGCGCATCGGCAATATGAACTACCCGCAAGCAGCCAAAGCTAAAAAGATTTATGGCAAACTGCAAATGTCGGTATCGATTAAAGCAGATGGTAGCATTGAAGAAATTCGCATTAACCAAAGCTCTGGCCACAAAATTTTAGACGAAGCCGCCAAGCGCATTGTGCAAGTCGCCGCCCCTTTTGAACGCTTTTCAGCTGACATTAAAAAAGATACGGATATTTTGACCATCACCCGCACATGGACGTTTACCCAGCAAGATGCTATGACGACTGAATAAGGTCTACTAAATAAGATCCACCGAATAATGACTCGTTTGAAAGCTCAATATGACCACTTACTTTAAACACCATGTTTTTTTCTGCCTCAACCAACGTGAGAATGGCGAAGACTGTTGCATGAACAAAGGCGCTGAGGCCGCTTTTGACTACATGAAAACTAAGGTCAAACAGCTAAAATTAAACGGTGAAGGCCAAGTGCGCGTTAATCGCTCTGGTTGCTTAGACCGTTGCGGACTCGGCCCCGTCATGGTGGTGTACCCAGAAGCGGTGTGGTACACCTTTGTGGACAATGAAGATATTGATGAAATTATAGAAAGCCATATCATCAATGGCAAAGTGGTCGAGCGTTTAGTTGTCTAATGTTTAGTGATTTAGCGTTTATTGATCTAGCGCGCAAGTCACATATTGAACGAGAGCCGTTTTTAATTGCTCAACCGTCTCGGGTGCTAGTTTTACGCCTAGACCCACCCGCATCGCCTCACCCCAGTGACTATTCGGAAAGTGTTTGTCACTTTCAAAACGTGGAATCACATGCCAATGCATATGCGGGGTTTTATTGCCTAAGCTGGCGAGGTTGATTTTGTCTGGCTGTATCACTTCACGAATGGCCGCTTCAACGGCAAACACTACTTTCATGGTGCGGGCACGATCTTGCGGTGCCAAGTCGGTCATTTCTTTAACGTGCGCCAGCAATTCCACACGACAATAGGCAGGATAATCGGCATCGTTAAGGAGTACTACACGACAAAAGTTGTCTTGCCATAAAACTTCATGCGACGACGGCTGGCATAACGGACAAGTTTCTTTGTTCATTCTTTGTTTCCTAATGCGGTCATTCCCGCGCGAGCGGGAATGACCGTTTAAGATGCAGACAACATGCGCTCTAAAGTGAGCTTAGCTAATTCAGCCTCGTGTTTCGGCACAGTGATTTGATTCACCACATTGCCCTCAGCCAAATTTTCTAAACACCAAGCCAAATGTTGCGGGTCGATACGTGCCATGGTGGAGCACTCGCAAATCACATGGCTCATAAACTGCACGTGTTTGTTGTGGGCTTTCATTTGTTCCGCCAAACGCGTCACCAAATTCAACTCGGTGCCAACCAGCCATTTAGTACCAGGTTCGGCTTCAGTGACTGTTCTTAAAATATATTCCGTGGAGCCGACAAAATCTGAGTTTAAGCAAACTTCAAACGGTGACTCTGGGTGAGAAATGACTTTGCCATCAGGATATTGCGCTTTGAAATGCTCAATGTTTTGTGGGCGGAACATCTGATGCACGGCGCAATGGCCTTTCCACAGCAAGATTTTGGCATTTTTGATTTGCTCAACCGTCAAACCGCCCATTGGCTGGTCTGGGTCCCAAACAGGCATTTGCTCAAGCGGAATGCCCATTTTGTAACCTGACCAACGCCCTAAGTTTTGGTCGGGGAAGAACAACACTTTTTCGCGTTGTTTAAACCCCCACTCTAAAATTTTTGGCGCGTTGGTGCTGGTGCAAACAATGCCGCCATGCTCGCCACAAAAAGCTTTTAAATCGGCGGCGGAGTTAATGTAGGTGATGGGCGTGACTTCTTCATCAAAATTCAGCACTTTGTTAAGCTCACGGTAGCTACGCTCAACTTTGGCTAAGTTCGCCATATCCGCCATTGAGCAACCCGCTGCGAGGTCTGGCAAGATTACTTTTTGCTCTGGGCGACTTAAAATATCCGCCACCTCAGCCATAAAATGAACGCCCAAAAACACAATAAATTCTGCATCTAAGCTGTCGCAATATTTTGAGAGTTTGAGTGAATCACCTGTGTAATCCGCATGGCGATATACGCTCTCGTGCTGGTAATGGTGACCTAAAATCACCAAGCGTTTGCCGAGTTTCTCCCTCGCGGCGAGAATGCGCGCTTGGCAATCTTCGTCTTTGCTAGATTGAAATTTCTCAAATTTAATGGGTACGGATTGGATGGCTTCTGTTTGCATGTGTGAGTTTAAAACAAAAAAGTATTTTTAAGGATGAATCTATTTTATAACGATAACTGGTGCTTTTCACCAAGTCTTTTCAGCGCGTCCACATTGGTCCAGCTAAACACCCGTTTTGCCGCCTCGCGCCAATCTACCCAAGCATATTGGGTATGTTCATCGGGGGCGAGTTGCACTGGTAAGGCGCTCGGCAAACACAGTCCAAAAAGATGCTCTCTGTTACTCGTCACGCCTGGCGCATAACGGTGGCGCCAATGTGGGTAAATCTCGTAAACATTGCTGGCTTGCCAATCTTGAAAGTCGTAAGCCAGCGCATCTAAGCCTGTTTCTTCTTTTACTTCACGAATCGCCGCTTGATAAGGCGTCTCGTCGCCTTCAACACTGCCCGTGACCGATTGCCAAAACCCCGCTTTATCCGCACGTTCCATGATGAGCACTTGTAAATCTGGCGTGTGGATTAACACCAACGCTGAAACTGGAGTTTTGTACATGGCCTGAAATTTTTCTTAGCGCCTGTTTTCTTTACGCCGTCCTTTTAGGTGCGCTGGTCAAGTTTTTGGGTAATTGAAACACCACATTTTCAACCACGCCTTGTAGCTCAGTCACCTGTTGCGCGCCCATGTTTTGTAGCGCGGCAATCACTTCTTTCACCAACACTTCTGGCGCTGAAGCCCCTGCAGATACACCAATTTTTTGCTTGCCAACTAACCACTCTGGCTTGAGATAGCTGGCGTTATCCACCATATAGGCTTCCACGCCTTGATTTTCGGCGACCTCGCGCAGACGATTAGAGTTTGAGCTGTTGGGCGAGCCGACAATAATCACCAAATCACTGTCTTTGGCTAAAATTTTGACCGCATCTTGGCGATTTTGCGTGGCGTAGCAAATATCATCACTTTTGGGCGCTTGAATTAATGGGAATCTATTTTTTAAGGCTTGAATCACTTGTGCGGCATCGTCCATAGACAGCGTGGTTTGCGTGACAAAAGCCAGTTTATGCTCATTCTTGACTTGCAGTGTTGCCACATCTTCGGGCGTTTCAACCAAATACATCCCGCCTTCACTTTGCCCCATAGTGCCTTCTACTTCAGGGTGGCCTTTGTGGCCGATCATGATGATTTCCAAGCCTTCTTTGCGCATTTTTGCCACTTCGATATGCACTTTGGTCACCAGCGGACAAGTGGCATCAAAGGCGGTTAATCCACGTGATTCTGCCTCTGCACGCACCGCTTTAGAAACGCCATGCGCACTAAAAACCACCGTGTTGCCTGCTGGAATTTTGTCTAAATCATCCACAAAAATCGCGCCTTTGGCACGCAACTCATCGACAACAAACTTGTTGTGGACGACTTCGTTACGCACATAAATAGGCGCGCCAAATTTTTCTAAGGCTTGCTCGACAATAATAATGGCGCGATCCACGCCAGCACAAAATCCGCGTGGATTAGCAAGGGTAACTATAGGTTTAGAATCTAACTCTGTTTGACTCATGCCTTGATTAATAATTTGACTCACGTTTAAATCTACTCTCGTTTATTATCAGTGCCATAAATTATCCCCATCATGGCGCATCGGGTATAATCTACGCAATTTTAATGAATGTATCACCACTCAGCATGAAAAACACTGCAACGCTTCTCATTACCTGTCCAGACACCAAAGGCATCGTCGCAGCGATTGCTAACTTTTTGGTCGAACACAATGCCAATATTTTACACGCAGACCAGCACCAAGATGCAGAAAATAATCTGTTTTTGATGCGTGTAGAGTGGGACATGGCGCAATTTAACGTTAGCGAGGCCGACTTTGCTCAAGCATTCGCGCCGATTGCCGCGCAATTTAATATGCAGTGGCAACTCAAATTATCGCAACACAAAACACGCGTGGCGATTATGGTCTCTCAATACGACCATTGCTTAGCCGATTTGTTGCACCGCCATAAAAGTGGCGAGTTGGCGTGTGAGATTCCGCTGGTGATTAGCAACCACAAAGACACTGAAGCCTTGGTGAAGTTTTATGGCATTGATTTTCACTACTTGCCCGTGACCAAAGAAAGCCCTACCACTAAAGCAAACAAGGCCGAGGTGGAAGCCGCGCAATTCAAATTGTTTGCACAATACGGCATTGATTTGATTGTATTGGCGCGCTATATGCAAATTCTATCGCCAGACTTTGTGTCACGTTACCCACAACAAATTATCAATATTCACCATTCCTTCTTGCCAGCCTTTATCGGCGCACGTCCATACCATCGTGCATTTGAACGTGGCGTAAAACTGATTGGTGCGACCAGCCATTATGTGACTGAAGTGTTGGATGAAGGCCCGATTATCGAGCAAGATATTGACCGCATCTCGCATCGCGACCAAGTGGAAGATCTGATTCAAAAAGGGCGAGACTTAGAGCGCGTGGTGCTTTCAAAAGCGGTGCGTTGGCATATTGAACATCGCATTTTGCTCTATGCGAACAAAACGGTCATTTTTGACTAAACAAAAAAGCGCGTCAGAACGCGCTTTTTTACATATATTTGTTGTTAGGGCACAATTTTTTCCAACGCAAACAAACTAGCAATCGATTCTCGCTCACGGATGACATGCACTTTATCACCATCGACTAAAATCTCAGCCGCACGTCCACGCGTGTTGTAATTGCTTGCCATGCTCATGCCATAAGCACCTGCGGATTTAATCGCTAACACATCACCTTCAGCAATATTCAATGCCCTATCATGGCCTAAAAAGTCACCGCTTTCGCACACAGGGCCGACGATTTCATAGACTTGCGTTTCGCCTGCGCGTGGGGTGACTGCCACAATTTCATGATACGCATCATAAAGCGCGGGGCGCATTAAGTCGTTCATGGCGGCATCAACAATGGCAAAGTTTTTGGTCTCACCTGGTTTTAAATATTCCACCGTGGTCAGTAGCACGCCCGCATTGCCCACCAGCGCACGGCCAGGTTCAAACAAGACTTTTACATTGCGCCCAGCTAGTTTTTGCAAAATCGCTTGGGTGTAGGTTTTAAAGTCGGGAGGCGTTTCGTCGCAGTAAGTAATGCCGACGCCACCGCCGACATCAATATGCGCAATGTGGATGCCTTTTTCTGCTAACGTATCCACCAAGCCCAACACTTTATCGAGCGCATCTAAAAAAGGTGAAAGCTCAGTGATTTGTGAGCCGATGTGACAATCTACACCATGTACCGCAATATTAGGCATGGCGGCGGCTTGCGTGTAGAGCGCGATGGCATCTTCAAACGCCACGCCAAATTTATTGTTTTTTAAGCCTGTGGAAATATAAGGGTGGGTTTTTGCATCCACATTCGGATTGACGCGTAATGAGACAGGAGCCACCTTGCCCATTTCGCCAGCCACGGCATTCAAGCGCGTGAGTTCATTGATAGACTCAATGTTAAAACACAAAATGCCTGCTTCTAGCGCCTGACGCATTTCTGCACGGGTTTTGCCCACGCCAGAAAACACCACTTTTTTTGCATCGCCGCCCGCCGCCAACACGCGGGCTAATTCACCGCCAGAAACGATGTCAAAACCCGCGCCCAATTTGGCAAAGGTGTTTAAAATCGCCAAGCTTGGGTTGGCTTTGACTGCAAAGCAAATTAAATGGTTGCTACCGATTAAGCCTGCTTGAAAGTCTTGAAACGCTTGGGTGAGCGCTTGTTTGGAATACACATAAGTGGGCGTTTGGTGTTGTTTAGCAATGTTCGCTAGGGCTACATTTTCGGCATATAGCTGGCCATTTTGTTGGTTAAAAACTGTCACAATAGATTTCTATGTTGAATAGTAATAATGATTATGGATTGGTAGGCTGCGGATATTGACGCTCTGGAATATACAAATTCCCTTTTAAACCACAAGCAGCTAAATGCGCCAACAATAGACTCAGCAATAAAATACGTATCCACATAAAAACACCTTTTAAATGGCTATTTAAATTAAGCCACATTTTAACATCAAACCATTTAAAGCTCAGAACTAAGCTGATATTTACCGTTTATTCCCCTTTTTTAACCGAATATCAGCCCACGCTAGACAACACAAAAGCTTGTTTGGCATGATAAAAGTGTTATTAAAGGGGAAAGATATGCACCAAAAAGGGTTTTCACTCATTGAGCTGATGATTGCAGTCGCCATCATGGGCATACTCGCATCGATTGCGATGCCGACTTATGAAGGATATGTGCAAGAAGGCAACGCCACAGAAGCCTCTGCGAATTTGGCTAATTGTAGGGTGCAGGCAGAACAATATTTTCAAGACAATTTGAGTTATGTCGGCTTTACAATTGGTACAGCTACTAGCGATGCCTGCCGTATTAGTGACAACAAATTTTTTACATATACTACGCCTACATTAACAGCGACTACATATACACTCATAGCGACGGGTAAGGCTAATGAAGGTATGGGTGACTTTGAATTCACTATTAATCAAGATAACGTCAAAACATCTAAATTTAACGGTACTGTAGGCAGCACATGCTGGCTTACTAGCGAAGACGGCAGTTGCTAATGAGACAAACTGGTTTTTCCCTAATTGAACTGATGATCGCGCTCACCGTGATGATAGCAACGGTTAGTATTGGTGTGCCAAGCTTTACAAATTCGATTGGCAACAGCCAAATACGTACAGTCTCAGAATCTATCAAATATGGACTTCAAGCTGCACGTGTAGAAGCCATTAAGCGCAATACTAGAGTGAAATTCACGTTGAACAATGACAGCTCTTGGAGCTATGGTTGTAACACCTCCAGCGCAGATTGTCCTGAAACTATACAAACCAAAAATGCTAAAGAAGGCTCATCCAGTAATATCGCTCTCACTATTACTGCAGGAAATACAGTCGTTTTCAACAGTTTTGGCTTGCGCGACGCCATGTCAACTATTACACAAATTGATGTTACAAATACAAGCATTCCAAGTTCAGCACGCAAGCCTTTACGAGTAGTTGTGAATAGTGGTGGTAGTGCTAAAGTTTGCGATGTATCAGTCACTACAGTTGGAGACACTAGAAAATGCTAATCAAATCACTTAAAAAGTTGCAATCTGGTTCGATACTGATTGAATCACTGATTGCTACAGTAATTTTTAGTATGGGTGTGCTTGCAATGGTTGGCTTACAGAGCACATTGACTAAAAATAGCAGTGACAACCAATATCGTGCGCAAGCAATTCAAATCGCTCAAACCCATTTAGCCAATATGGCAAGCTTTGGCTTTACAGCCAACGAATATGTTAATTCAGTTAATAGCAGCTTAGTAAGCAGACAACTTCCTAGTGGTGAACTCTCCTTTACTGCCGACAATAATTCTCTATATACAGTAACCGTTCGCTGGCAGGTGCCAGGATCTAGGAGACGGACTGTACAAGTATCTGCTTACATGTACGATGCGCCTCGTAGGAAATCCTAAGCATGAAAAAATCTGTAGATTATTACAAAGAGTCTGGTTTTAGCTTAGTTGAATTGCTTATTGGTCTAATCATTAGCCTCATTGCAACGCTAGCCATCTCCAATGTATTCAGTCAGTTTGAGTCTGGCAAACGAAAAATTAGTGCGGGCGCTGATGCACAAACTAACGGCACATTAGCCTTATATAGTATTCAACGTGATGTCCAAAACGCTGGTTACGGTTTGCCAGTATTTAGAAACACGCCCAGTCCATTTAACTGTCAAGACGTAAACTCTACACAGGGCGCTGTTGCGCAAATACTATCTCCATTACTGATTACCGATGGCGGCGCTGGCAATGACAGCATATCCGTTCAATATGGCGTAGGGGCTGCTTGGACAGGCTATTACGATGTAGCTGGTACTTTTTCTTCACCAGTGCTTCAGAAACCCAATGTTTTTGCTGTAAATGATGTAGCTTTATTACAAAATGACAATGAATGCTATTTGGCACGTGTAAACAATTTTATCGGGACAACGACAAATCTAAGAATCAATTCTGCAGCATCAATTAGTGGTTTCAATATTGCCAATTTAGGTATATGGCATCAAGTTCGTTTCAGCATCAACGCACAAAATGAGCTAAATCGAACCGATGTTTCACTTACTAATCCAGCACAAAATGCCCCAGATGCAAGTATTAGTAACGACAATACATCTAATACCTCCCTTAGTTTTCCAGCAGCTAATGCAGAACAATCATTAGCCATGGTGAATGAGATTGTGAGCCTGCAAGCACAATATGGTGTCTCTGATCCAGACTTAATAGACCCCGCCCTACAAAGCAACAGAGTAACAGATTGGCTAGACGCCACAGCCGCAAATGGCTTTGGGCCAAATATGACGCTTGCGAATCGCAATCGGATTAAAGCTGTCAGAATTACTGTAGTTGCAAGAGATGGTGCCATCCAAAAAACAAATGTCAGTCAAACTTGTAACGGTACGGTGGCTAAACTAGCAAAAATTTGTATCTGGAATAGTGATGCGAACCGTCAAACTGTAGATTTAAGTGCAATTCCTAACTGGCAACGCTACCGTTATAAAGTATACGAAACAGCTATTCCTTTACGTAATGTGTTGTGGAACTTTTGTGACTTCAATGCCGAATCTAACGACTGTAGAACATTATGATTGAGAATACTGTAATTCGCTTACAACATGGTGTTGTTCTGTTTTTTGCATTGCTTGCTTTGGCGGTCATGTCTATCGCATCGGTAGCTCTTATTCGCGGTGTAGATACTAATAGTTTAGTGACTGGCAATTTAGTATATCGGCAATCAGCAAATACAAGTACTGCGATTGCTTTCGAACGGGTCGCACAAGTAATGTCTACTATCAAAACTGTCGACTCACACCAAGACATTCCTGATGTCGCTTATTACAGAAGTTGCAATACTTTTGATACGGTACCTAGCAACAACACTTGTCGAGGTGAACAGCTAACCAATCGACAAGTTTGGGAGACTAGAAGCAGATTAGTGCCTACACTAAGTGACGGCAATGACGCTCTCACAGATGGTATTGATAGGTTTGGTAACACCATCACTTATGTAGTAGAACGGATGTGTACTTATGCAGCAACTGAAACTGGTGAAGAAACGGATGGCGCTCACTGTATGCTGGCAGATGGTGCGGCAGAAGACAATAATTCAAAAGGTGGCGTAGGTGCTGTGGCTGGACTATTTTTACAAGGTAGACCTAGCGCCCAAGCGCAACCTGTGTACCGTATTACTTTGCGTATCTTAGGTCTTAAAAACACCGTCAGTTATGTTCAATCATTTTATTCTAATTAGAGAATGTGACCGAAATCATGAAAAAAAGTTGGATTAAAGTAGGTTTGAATGGCTTATTGGCTATTTTAATCGTTACAAGCTCTACAGCAAAAGCTGAGTTCTTAGACATTGCCTCTCAACCATTGCAAACCTCCGGTAGCTCTGTGGTATTGCCAAATATCATGTTTATCTTAGATGACTCTGGAAGTATGGCTTGGGACTATACGCCTGATTGGGCTAATGGTTCAGCGATTCATCTTTTTAGGAACGCGGATTATAATGCACAATATTACAATCCAGAAGTCCTATATACTCCTCCGGTGGATTACAGAGGCATTAGTATGGGCAATCAAACGTCGTTTACTTCAGTTGAAAACGATGTTTGGGAAAATGGCGCTACTAAAAATGGTATCACAAACTTAACAATCAATAACAATGCCAGTTTCTACGCTTACGTACCTGGTGAGTACTGTACAACAGCTAGCTTGACTTCATGTGTGGCTACAAGTGCCCCCACTGCAACCCATAAGTTTGCCGCTAGTATACGCTGGTGTAACGACAACAGAGCGCCGGGTGCGTCAACTGCTACCACACTTACAGGTAGCCAACGCTGCCAAGCCATACGAAATGATGTACTAGACAGTGCAAACAACACATTTGTTGCGCTTAGGCAACCAATAGCAAATTATACACTTGTAGTGACTGCGCCAGTACTCACTGGCTTTACGTCACAAAATATTACAATCAGCAGTGTAAAAATTAATAATATGGAGCTCCTGAATACAAGCGTAACAGCGACTATTTATGGAACATCCTACGGTTACTCTCAAGCAACTAATAGTAATACTCTTGCGACCACAATTTTAAATACCATCAGCGCTTGCTCCTCCGTTTCAACCAATTCATATTGCAGACTATCAGGTAATACAGTTACAAGAAGTAATAATGTTCTATCAATCAGAACGCTCGCTGGAGCGCCACTTAACTCTTCTATGCCTATTCAGGTCACAATGTCATCTGGTAGTACAAGCTCTAGTTTAAACAGTATTGTTGTTCCAGGTAGCCTTACATATGTGACTATTACCAGTGGAAATAGCTATGCCACCCCAGGAAAAACAACCAAGTCTATTGATAGAACAGACTGTAGTAGTACCGTATGCACTTACAACGAAGAAATGACTAATTTTGCCAATTGGTGGGCTTATTATAAAACCCGCAGACAAGCGATGCGCACTGCTGCTACACTAGCTTTTAAGAGCATAGACTATCGCTACAGAGTCGGCTTTGTTACCATTAATAACAATCAATATTTGCCATTAAATACATTTAATACTGGACAAAAACAACTTTGGTACCAAAAACTCTACGCATCTGATGGTAACAACGGCACACCATTGCGTAGTTCACTTAATAACGTAGGCAGAATGTATGCAGGCAAAAAACCTTTTAGTACAAAAGATGATCCTGTGCAATATGCCTGTCAAAAAAACTACGCATTGCTTACAACTGATGGTTATTGGAGCAATGAAACAAACCCTATTAGCATCTCTGGCTCTGCTGTTGGTAATATTGATGGTGGAGCAACGCCAAGACCATTGCTAGACAGTTTAAACGCAAGTAATACACTTGCAGATATTTCTAAATATTATTTTGATAACGATATTCGCACAGCTTCACTTCAAAACTGTAGTGGTGGCGCAAACACTAGCGTATGTGGTACAGAAGAGGACTTCCCTAAACAAAATATGGTTACACTAACCTTAGGTTTAGGTATAGATGGCACACTTGCATTTACAGATGACTATAAAACGCAAACCATTGGAGATTTTGCCGACTTAAAATCAGGGGCCAAAAGCTGGCCAAACCCTATATTGGCTTCAGATGGTAGGCGAATTGATGACTTATGGCACGCTGCTGTCAATGCTGGTGGCACCTATTACAGTGCAAAAAACCCTAAACTTTTGCGGGACTCACTTATTCAAGGGCTTTCAGAAATTAAGAGTATTACTGGCGCAGGCTCAGCAGCAGCTGCGAGTAGTTTAGCCCCAGTTGCAGGCGATAACTTTCAATATGTCGCCAGTTATCAAACTGTAAAATGGATAGGAAATCTTGAAGCACGTCAAGTAGACACCAGAACCCTAAGAACAAGTCGTAAAGCTACTTGGTGTGCAGAAACAATTGCTGCAAGTAGTTGCACTCTACCGTCAATTCAAGTTTCTTTAACCGAGAACAATACCACCAGCATCTACTGTAAGACTACTAGCTCTAATCAAAATGCATGTGATGCTCTAGGCGGCATCATTGGACTTGGCGGAGAAGCAAGCTCTTGTTATGTAGAGGTCGGAGCAAGTTGTACAGGCCGCCTACAAAACCAAATTTCTGCAGGATCAAGAGTTATCTACTTCAATAAGTCAAATACGCTCACTCCTTTTAGAGCAGATACAATTACACCAACTGTAAGCACTGATTTAAATACAGGGTACTTAGCTTTAAGCCAATTTACTGGACTATCACCAAGCGATACCAGAATTTCCGATACCACAAAGGTCAATAAGTTGATTGATTATTTGGTAGGCAATAAAACCTATGAAGACAGAGCCTCTAACGCTGTTCCAGAAAATAGATTGTTCAGAGAACGTCAAGCTAGCTTGGGGGATATCACAGAGTCTCGCCCAGCCTATTACAAAGCCCCAATTCTTAAATATAGTGATGCTGGATTTAACAACTTTAAAACTGCTATGGCTAACCGAACGCCCGTTGTCTATGTAGGTGCTAATGATGGTATGTTACATGCTTTTAATGCAAATACTGGTGATGAATTATGGGCGTTTATTCCAACGCCTGTGATTAAAAATCTGCCTGCGCTCGCAGATAAAGAATATGGCACCGTCTATCACAAAAACTATGTCAATGGCAGTCCACTTGTCACCGATATATGCATAAGTGGTTGTAGTTCCAGCAGCGCTGTTTGGAAAACTATTTTAGTATCTGGTTTAAATGGTGGCGGTAGAGGTTACTTTGCACTCGATGTCACCACACCATCATCACCAAAGTTACTTTGGGAGTTTTATGCAGAAAATACCAGTGATAAACGCAACATTGGTCTAAGCTATGGAAATCCTGTAATAACCAAACTCAAAGATGGAAAATGGGTAGTTTTGTTAACCTCAGGGTACAACAATGGCACGAACAGTGCTGATAAAAATAGTCTAGGTAATTATATTACTAATAATCCTCAGGGTGATGGCAAAGGTTACCTATACATTATAAATGCTTATAGTGGCGCTATAGATGGTTCAATCACGACGAACGAAGGAGACTCGTCAAACCCAAGCGGGCTGGCTAAAATTAATTATTATGCTGACAATGTATTTGAAAACAATGCCGCAGAATATGTTTATGGGGGCGATTTAAATGGTAATGTGTGGCGTTTTGATATTAACGATAAAAATGTTGTAAAGATTGCCTCCTTAAAAGACACTTCTGGCAACATACAAAAAATCACCACCATTCCAGAAATTGGCTCTATTTCTAACAGCAGAATATTGTTTATTGGTACTGGGAAATTTCTGGAAAATAGCGATTTATTAAACACACCAGGCAACTCTGTTTATGGATTTAAAGACAACAACTTAACAGCGCCATTTAATTTGTCTGGTCTTGTGACGCAAACACTAGCAACCAACGGTGATCAAAGAACGGTGAGTTCGGCAAACAAAGTTGATTTTTCAACCAAAGCTGGATGGAGAATTAATCTGCCTTCAGGGGAACGGGTAAATGTTGACCCCATACTGATTCAAGGAGCATTAGTCATGCCTTCTATTATGCCAAACAGCTCAAGCTGTGAAGGTGCAGGATATGGTTGGTTTAATTACTTTAACTACAAAACGGGTGGCGCACTACCAAACGCTGCAGGTGTTATATCAGAGCGACTTAATTCACCATCTGTTGGCTTTAACATCTCTTATAAAACTGATGGTAGTGTTGTGATATCAAACACTAGCAGTACTGATCCTACCCCGTCGTTAATTGAAAATAGTGAAATTACCAACTCTGGAACTACAAGCTCGAGTGAAGAAGTGTTTGACGCAGACCCAGTAAAAGCTCAAAAACAAGGCTACGGAACAAAACATATTTGGCGTGAATTGATTGTAGAGTAAATAAAACAGTCATTTGGCGAGGCTAGATTAACAATTTAGCCTCGCTTTTTATTTGCGCATTTGGCTTAATAATCTCTCCGTAATTAACCCATTGATTAAGCCAAACACAATTGCCATCAACATTAAAGGCGGTAGCAAGACAAACACTTTTGCGGTGGGAATCAGCCAGACAAAAACCAAGGCTATTTGCCCAAGCACATGGGCAATCGCGGCAACAATGCTATGGCTCACCACACTAAAGTAGCGACTTGGTAATTTTTGCATTAGCCCTAAAACAGCTAAACTAGCTACTGCGCCCACCAAGCTCAAAAAGAAGGTGGGGCTTAAAAAATGCCCCAGTAGCAAACTGCTGGCAAACACGCGTAGCAAACTCACCCAAACTGCCGAACCATAGCCATAGCGTTGTAACACATATAGCACCACAATATTTGCCACCCCAGGTTTAACCCCAGGCAACGGACTAGGAAAAGCCGCTTCGACCATGTGCAAGCCAATCGCCAACACTGTCCATCTAGCGATTTGTTTGTCTTCTGGGCTGATGTTTAAGGTGATGGTTTGTGGGGTTTTCACACGCATTTCTCTAGGATAATTAGTAGCTCAAACTATCAAAGCTTTTTTCACCCAACAATTGCAAACTCACTTGATTAGGCAAACACACTGCCAATTGCCCAGCGTGTTTGAGCCAACCTTGATGGACACAATATTGGTTGTGGCAAGGCGCATGGGCAAAACGCGCTTTGCCATCGCGTATCTCAATCACACTTTTCCCCAAAGGCCCATTCACCACAATATGCTTGTGTTGATTGAGACTATACGTCCCCAACACATGGCTACCCTGTTTGACTTGCACTTTTTGTGCGGTCTGCTGGCTGGAAAATTGGCTAAATAAATAAGCCGTTAGCAATAAACTTAGCGCGAGCACTAGCCAATCGCCAAGACGTAACGCCTGTGTCAAATTAATCTGCAATCTTTGCATGGGCTTTTGCCTCGGCATCAATCCAAGTTAAGCGTTCTGCCATCGCGCGTGAAGCCGTAATCTGGCCGCTTGCATCAATCAGCATATAATTTTCCACCCCCATGCGTCTCGCCATTTGGTTTTGCAAAGCTGGTGGGCTGATAAAAATAGGCTTGGAAGCCACGTCAGACAACACCCCTGCGTCAGTTTGTGGCGGAATCAGCACCGTCACCGATTGCATGTGTTGCACAGGCGCCCCCGTGTTAGGGTCAATAATGTGGCAGTAACGCACATGGTCTTTCACATAATAGCGTTGATAATCGCCCGAAGTCCCAATCGCCCAGCCACTCGGCAAATCAAGTGCAGCCAAGGCGCTGGGCTTACGTGGATGTTGCACCCCCACACGCCAAGCTTTGCCCTGATGTTGACCCAAGGCCATGACATTGCCGCCGATATTGATTAAAGCATGTTGTACGCCATGCTGTTTGAGTATCTGCATGCCTTGGTCTAAAGCATAGCCTTTGGCAAAGCCACCTAAATCGAGTTTGACCGCTGGATTGCGACTAATGAGATAGTCATCATGAATCTCTAAATCTTGCATGTTGGGATGTTGCGCTAGCAACTGGTCGCGTTGTTTCATATCCACAGCCTGTGGCGTAAATTGATCGCGATGAAATCCCCACAAATCCACTAACTGCCCAATCGCGGGATTAAACAGGCCTTGCGATTTGATGGACAATACTTGGGCTTGCTTGAGCAAAGGCGTTAAATCTTTGGCCACTGGAATACGCGCATCTTGCTTATCCGCGATGGCTTGGTTGATAGTTTGCAACTCACCAGCCTGCCAAGCATGCAAACGTTGATGCCATTGCTGATACGCCTTCAGCACTGCATTACTGGCCAGTGCCGCTTGCGCTTGTGGCAAACCATCTATCTGCACCTCTACCAAAGTACCAAACACATAAGCTTGGCTTTGATAAGTGGTCGGTTGACACCCCACGCATAGCAAAGCAAGTAGGTAAGTCAGGTGCTTTAATAATCGCGGCATCTATTATTCTAAAGCTTGCGACAAAGCATCTATCATCACTTCAGCTGGATGACACGGTGATGCAAAAGATTGTGTTTGTTGGGCGATTTCAACCATGCCTGTGGGGCTGGTGACGTTCACTTCGGT
The DNA here is from genome assembly GCA_965249075.1 of uncultured Methylophilus sp. Lineage (GTDB taxonomy): Bacteria > Pseudomonadota > Gammaproteobacteria > Burkholderiales > Methylophilaceae > Methylophilus. Next base: position 866,427 of record CBDFLF010000004.1, on the reverse strand, counting down.
GAGGTAATCGCCTATCACATCCAAACCCACCAAAAATAAGCCATGCGCTTTGAGCACTGGGGCAACACTGCGCGCGATTTCCCAATCTCTGTCGCTGAGGGCTTGTGCCACACCTTTGCCCCCTGCCGCTAGATTACCGCGCGTTTCGCCAGCCTTTGGAATACGCGCTAAAGCATAAGGCATAGGCTCGCCATTGATAATCAAGATGCGTTTATCCCCTTTAACAATCTCAGGAATATAGCGCTGGACCATGATGGTTTGTGTTTCAAACTGGGTGAGTGTTTCCAAAATGGCAAATAAATTTGGGTCATCTTGGCGCAATCTAAAAATGCCACTACCTCCCATGCCGTCTAGCGGTTTGACGATGATGTCGCCATGTTCAGCCAAAAAGGCCAATATTTTGTCTTGTTGGCTGGTGACGTTAAACGGTGGGGCAAATTGTGGGAATCTTGCGACAGAAAGTTTTTCGTTCCAGCCACGCACACTGACAGGGTCGTTGATAACGCGCGCGCCTTGCTGCTGCGCCAGCTCTAATAAATAGGTGCTGTATAAATACTCATTATCGAACGGAGGGTCTTTGCGCATGAGCACGGCGCTAAATTGATTGGGTGTGGTGGTAATGACTTCGCCTGTGACAACCACCTGCTGACCCTCTAAACGAACAGCTTGGGCGGTGACATGCACCGTGGCTTGTTGCAAAAACACATCGTGCTGCTCACACACAAACACCTGATGCCCGCGAGCAATGGCGGCACGCATCATAGCCAAACTGGTGTCTTTAGCGACTTTTAGCTTGGGTAGCGGGTCAATAATAAACAGTAATTTCATGGTGAGAGGCTCTGTTTAATGGTTGAGTGGGTCTTGCGCTTGCAACTCCATTGCCGCCGCCAGCAAGGCCAAACGCGCCACCACACCATAGGCATAAAAGCGGTTGGGAACGGACTCTGGGCCATCGGTGCAATCGGGCAAGGTGCATGGCTTTTCAAACGCCAAAGGCACAAATTGCATGCCAGGGGCGTTGAGATTTTCATCTGCGCCTCGGTCGGTATGCACGCGATAAAAACCACCAATTACAAAGTGGTCCATCATATACACCACAGGCTCTGCCACCGCATCGTCCAAACTTTCAAAAGTGTACACACCTTCTTGTAGAATCACGTCAGAGACGGTCACGCCTTCTTTAATCACAGACATTTTATTTCGGGTTTTGCGATTGAGATCGCGTACATCATCGGGTGATTTCACCGTCATAATGCCCATGCCGTAAGTGCCTGCATCGGCTTTGATGATGACAAACGGGTCTTGCGTGATGCCATATTCGGTATATTTCTGTTGAATCTTGTTTAACAGAATACCCACTTTTTCAGCCAGCAAATCTTCACCCACGCGGGCATGAAAATCAATGCCGCTGGCCGTTTCAAAATAGGGATTGATTAACCATGGGTCGATGTTTAAAAAGCTAGCAAAGCTTTCAACCACTTGGTTGTAAGCGGAAAAATGGTTGGATTTTCGACGCACATACCAGCCCGCATGCAAAGGTGGAATCAGGTTTTGTTCCAAATTTTGCAAGATAGCGGGCACACCCGCTGACAGGTCGTTATTCAACAACACTGCACAACTGTCAAAATCAGCGTATTGTTTGCCTTCAAAACTAGCGGCTTTTAAAAGAATGCGATTTTTTTCGCGTACCACAGGTTCTAAAATTAAATCGTGACCGTCATGGGTTTGCAGTTTGGTGATGCTTGTGATCTCGGGCGACAAACTACCCACACGTACGTCCAAACCTGCTGAGCGCATGATATGGCACAGCTCGACTACGTTACGCAGGTAGTAAGTATTGCGCGTGTGGTTCTCGGGGATAATCAATAAGCGTCTGGCTTCTGGGCAGACCTTCTCCACAGCCACTTGTGCAGCTTGCACACACAAACTGAGAAACTCTGGGTTGAGGTTATTAAAGCCGCCAGGAAATAAATTGGTGTCCACAGGGGCGAGTTTAAAACCCGCATTGCGTAAATCGACACTGGCATAAAAAGGGGCGGCATGCTCTAACCATTGGCTACGAAACCAATGCTCAATGTCGGGCATGGCATGAAGCATGGCTTGCTCTAACGCGAGCAGTGGGCCACTGAGGGCGGTGGTTAAATGTGGAACCATACTGGGATTCCTTCGTTTATTTAGACAAGTTGATTAAGGCAATCTGTTTCGCGTTTGGCAAATCACTAGGCTTCTGTGATGACAGCATGTGCCTGCAAGTCAGCATGGTAACTACTACGCACCATCGGCCCGCTGGCGGTGTTATCAAAGCCCATGGCGTTGGCTTGTAAACGCAACTGCTCAAAGGTTTCTGGCGGGACATAGCGCATGACTGGAAGGTGATGCACGCTAGGTTGCAAGTATTGCCCCAAGGTAAGCATATCCACATCATGTGCACGCAGGTCACGCATCACTTCTACAATTTCTTCATCGGTTTCACCCAAGCCCAACATCAAGCCAGACTTGGTGGGAATGTGCGGGTACATCTGATGAAAGTCTTTGAGCAATTTGAGCGAATGATGGTAATCGGAGCCTGGGCGGGCTTGCTTATACAGTCTAGGCACGGTTTCCAAGTTATGGTTCATCACATCGGGCGGCGCTTTACGCAAAATGTCGAGCGCGATATCCAAACGCCCACGAAAATCAGGCACTAAAATTTCAATTTTGATGTTGGGCGATTGCGCACGGATGGCATGTATGCAATCCACAAAATGTTGCGCGCCGCCATCTAATAAATCATCACGGTCCACTGAGGTGATGACCACATAACGCAATTGCATTTGGGCAATGGTGCGGGCTAAGTTTTCTGGCTCATTGACATCAGGTGGCAAAGGTTTGCCATGCGCCACATCACAAAATGGGCAACGGCGCGTACAAATATCGCCCAAAATCATAAACGTCGCCGTGCCACCACTAAAGCATTCGCCAATGTTGGGGCAACTGGCTTCTTCGCACACGGTGTGAAGATTATTCTCGCGCAATACTTTTTTGATTTCTTGAAAACGTGCGGAATCAGGCACTTTCATGCGTATCCAGTCTGGCTTACGCAAGACAGGTTGCGGCACGATTTTAATAGGGATGCGCGAAGTTTTAGCCGCGTCACGCTCTTTAACGCCTGCTACTTTTTTAGCTGGGCTAGATTTGCTAGCAGGTGTTTCTTCTAGGGTTTGTATTTTTGAATGCTGTTCAGACATGCGTCAGTTTCTCTTGTATGCGTTGCGTCAGTGCCTCGGCAATTTGCGTTAGGTTTTGTTGAATGCCCAGTGTTTTGGTTTGGGTCATACGCATGCCTTGATAACCGCAGGGGTCAATGGCCAAAAAAGGGCTTAAATCCATATCCACATTCAAGCTCAAGCCATGATAACAACATTGGTTTTTTAAGCGCAAGCCCAGCGAGGCGATTTTCTCATCGTTCACATACACGCCTGGCGCATCCGCACGCGCTTGTGCTTGTACGCCATGGCTGGCTAACCACTCTACGATGCTTTGTTCTAAGATGGTGACCCATTGCCGAACATTCAAGTGCAAACGCGCTAAATCAATTAAACAATAAATAATCAGTTGCCCAGGCCCATGGTAAGTGATTTTACCGCCACGGTCGACCATGACGACGGGGATATCATTGTGTGGCAACCTTACATCACGGCGATTTAAGCCCAAGGTATACACAGACGGATGCTCAGTCACCCACAGCATATCGGGGCTTTGGCTGTCTCGGCTTTGTGTATATTCTTGCATGGCAAGCAAGTTGTCTTGGTAAGCCGTCATGTCCAGATGACGAACTTGAATCTGGCGTACTTCAAGTTGACTGACGTCAGGCTGTTTAGAAATTTGCGGGGCTGACATGCCTGCGATTTACAACACTACTTTCACCATCGGGTGCGAAGTGAGCGTGCGATAAATATTGTCTAGTTGCGGTTTGGATTCGACATAGACCATGCAGGTCAAACTCATATATTTGCCGTTGCTACTGCCACGCATTTCAATTAAATGCACACCAAAATCCGGCAGATGACTTTGTATAGCGAGCGTGACCATCTCAGCAAAGGCATCATGCGTTTCCCCCATGACTTTGAGTGGGAATTGGCAAGGAAACTCAATCAGCGTTTCATTTTCTTGAGAGGATTTTTGTGTTGGTGTTTTGGGCGCTTCAGTCATGTGTCATCCTTATTCAAGAGTCATGCGGATACGGTCTGTTAAACGCGCAAAGATATTGCCTTTTTGTACGGTATTACCCGCGACCACAGGCACGGTGCGTATCACTTTTCCATCCAAGCTAAATTGTAGCTTTGCCACCACTTGATTGACAGTAACAGGAGCGACTAAGGGTTTAGCTAATTGTAAGTGTGCCTTTAGTTTTGCATATTGCCCGCGTGGCAAAGTAAAGTACAAAGATTCAGCCACAGTTAATTTAAGCTGTGGTTGATCCCCCTGCCAAATACGGGTTTGGGTGATGACTTGGCCTTTTTGATACACCCGTTGAGACTCAAAAAATTGGTAGCCAAAATTCAATAGTTTTTGACTCTCATTGGCACGTGCAACTTCAGAAGCCGTCCCCAACACCACCGATACTAATCTAAAATCGTTACGCTTGGCCGAGGCAATCAAACAATAGCCCGCCGTGTCGGTATGACCCGTTTTCATGCCATCCACACTGGGGTCTTGGAACAACAAGCGGTTACGATTGGCCTGTGTGATTTTGTTGTATGTGTATTCCTTCATGGAATACAAGCGCGCATAATCTTGTGGAAAATGTTTGATTAAAGCAGTCGCCAAAATTGATAAATCGTAAGCGGTGGTGTAATGCTCAGGGTGTGGCAAACCAGTCGCATTCATAAAATGCGTGTGTTGCATGCCCAACATTCTGGCTTTTTCATTCATCAAAAAGGCAAATTGCTCCTCATTGCCTGCGATATTTTCTGCCAAGGTAATGGCAGCGTCATTGCCTGACTGAATGATTAAGCCGTGTAACAGCTCATCCACGGTTACAGGCACGTTGGGCTCAATAAACATTTTTGAGCCTTCTGCGCGCCATGCTTTTTCACTCACAGGTAAGGCTTGCGTCAGTGCCAAACGCCCCTGTTGGACAGCTTCAAATGTCAGATAAGCAGTCATCACTTTGGTCAGTGAAGCAGGCTCGACACGCATACTAGGCTCACTGCTGGCGAGGACTGCCCCACTATTAAAATCTCGTAACACATAAGCTTTGGCCTCCAACAATGGTGAAGGCACATTACTAGCCAGCATGGCAACGCCTGCCTGTGCTAATTGAATATTAATGAGAAGAACACTAAATAAGATAGAACGTAACATAAACAACTGGCGATTGACCTTAAATGAACTTGTGAAATTTGGATTGATACAATAAAGAAACTGAATTTGTTATTGCGAAAACACCATGCTTGAAAGTTGCAATTGGTCTCTTATCTGGGTTGAAACCAGTTTAGCAGACTCATATTCTGCATAAGGGCCAAGCACAATTTGGTAAACGTTGCCATTATACACTTTGTTGAGCTTGGCATTTTGTGCGACTTGGGCTTGTGCAATACGCTGATATAAACCATCTGCATTTTGTTCACTTTTGAACGCACCCACTTGTACAAAACTACCTTTTACACCTGTTATAACCGTTGTCTGCACCAATGCATTTGTATGATTGGGTGGCTGTTCGTTAGCCGCACTCGAGGTCTGATTGCTTGTGTTAACTGGACTGACTGCGCCACTTGCATCGGCTTGCGGTTGTGTGTCTATCATTTGCTCAGCCACTTGGGCATCATCAATCGGTTTAAACGTCTCAGGATTTTTCGGATCGACCAACTGTATGGTCACAGGCATAGTGCCATGTCCTAGCATGTCTAGTTTTTTTGCAGCGGCATAGGAAAGATCGATAATTCGCCCTTTAATAAAGGGGCCGCGATCATTGACACGCACAATAATGGATTTTTGATTATGCTCATTGGTCACTTGCACATAACTTGGAATGGGCAAGGTTTTGTGTGCAGCACTCAGTTTATACATATTAAAAATTTCACCATTGGCGGTTTTACGACCATGAAACTTTTTGCCATACCAAGAAGCCAAGCCTTTTTGCATAAAAGTGCTGATTTCTTTCATAGGGGCGTAGGTTTCACCTAACACTGTATAAGGCTTTGCATTGCCAGGATTGATGGGCTCTACTTTGGGCACGACAACTTCTGCTGTCGGCTCAGGTACTGGCGAATTTGACTCAGCAGATACGCTAGGTTTACTACTTGAAGAGGATGCGACAGGCTCTTCGTATGAGGGTGGCAATTTTGTTAGGCTTGGTCCGCCACAAGCGCTAAGGAGCAATGTAATTGCAGTAATTATCCATAAGGCATGATTCTTTTTCATAACAACCTTTCAAATGGGTTGATTAATCGTTTGCAACCAGTCGTTTATGCGATTGAATACTCATTAGCAATCCCATACTCAAACCCAATGTTAACAGCGAGGTACCGCCATAGCTAATCAAAGGTAAAGGGACGCCGACCACAGGCAAAATGCCACTGACCATGCCCATATTGACAAAACAGTAGGTAAAAAATGTGGCGGCAATGCTCCCTGCCAATAAACGCGTAAAGACACTCTTGGCTTGCAATGCGATGACAAAAGCGCGACCAATAATAATCAGAAATAAAATCAACAGGAACCAATTACCCAACAAGCCAAATTCCTCGCCAAACACTGCAAAAATAAAATCAGTGGTTCGCTCAGGTAAGAAATCCAGCTGGGCTTGCGAGCCGTTTAACCAACCCTTACCAGTAATACCACCGGAGCCAATGGCAATACTCGCTTGAATAATATGATAACCCGCCCCTAGTGGGTCTTGGGTCGGGTCTATTAATATTTCCACACGTCGGCGTTGATAATCATGCATCATACTCCACAGCACAGGTAAGGCAGCAGCAAATAGACCAGCGCTCCCCAATATGAATTTCCAGCTCAACCCTGCTAAAAAAATCACATAAAAACCAGCTGCAAAAACCAAAATAGCGGTACCTAAATCAGGTTGCTTTGCGATGAGTAACACTGGCAACATTAAAATACCGCCTGCCACCAAATAATCGCTCGCTTTAAGATTAGATTCGCGTTTAGAAAAATACCAAGCCAGCATCAAGGGTGTCGCGATTTTAAGCAGCTCTGAGGGCTGGATTTTGGTTACACCTAAATTGAGCCAGCGTCTTGCCCCATGACTGATATCACCGACCAAAGCCACCGCAACCAGCAGAAAAATACCAAACGCATAAGCGGGCATTGCCACGCGTTCTATATGATGCGGCTGGATATTGGCAATCACGACCATAACCAAGAGCATGACCAGCATGTTCACAACCTGCGCATTGACTTTGGCCATGCCCTGACCCGAAGCGCTATAAAGCACCAACAATCCTATGGTCATGGTCAAAAACAAGCTAGCCAATAAAATAGAATCCAGATTTTTTAACCAACGGTTAAACCAATATTTAATCATGCGCATCCTCCGTCACTTGATTGGCTTGTGTCTGGTTAGTTTGTGCTTGTTTTGCGGGTTCTTCAGGCGGTAGCTTTTTCAACAAATAATAGTCCATCACTTTTCGCGCAATTGGGCCCGCTGCCGAGCCGCCATGGCCACCATTTTCCACAATCACAGCCAAGGCAATTTTAGGGTCGTCAGCAGGTGCATAGGCGATAAATAAAGCATGGTCACGGTGACGTTCATTAATCGCATGTTCATTGTATTTTTCATTTTGTTTAATGCCAATCACTTGTGCAGTACCTGTCTTTGCCGCAATGCTGTAGCCTGCATTGGCACCCACCACAGCTGCTGTACCGCCTGGCAAAGTCACACCCACCATACCCAATTTCACAATGTCTAAATTTGCATCATCCAGCTTAATTTGGTCAAGTACTGTGTGTGGAATAGCTTTAGTTTGGTTGTTTTTGGTATTCACGATGCTATTTACAATATGCGGTTTAATCGCCTTACCACGATTGGCCAAAGTGGCCGTGGCATAAGCCAACTGCATGGGCGTTACCAAGGTGTAGCCTTGTCCGATGCCTACAATCACTGTTTCACCCATGTACCAAGGTTGTTTATAGCGTTTCTTTTTCCAAGCTGGAGTTGGTAACAAGCCCGAAACTTCACCCTCAATATCCACATTGGTTTTTAAACCAAAGCCAAAGTGACGTACAAAATCGGTCAAACGGTCTATGCCCAGCTCCATGGCCAACCCATAAAAGAACGTATCGCAAGAAACCGTGATGGCCTTACGCATATCTACTGAGCCATGCCCACTCGGTTTCCAGTCACGATAGCGGTGATGGCTGTTTGGCAACATATAAAAACCAGGGTCACTGATGGCAAATGGCGGATGGCGCTTACCCGACTCCAACCCTGCCAAAGCCACAAATGGCTTAAAAGTGGAACCTGGCGGATAAATCCCTTTTAAGGTTCGATTGATAAGTGGCTTGTCCAATGAGTTATTGAGTGCATTCCAATTCTCATAATCAATGCCATCGACAAATAAATTACCATCAAACGATGGCATACTCACCATTGCCAATACTTCCCCAGTGTTGGGCTGTATTGCCACCATCGCCCCGCGTCTTGTACCAAACTCTTTCTCAGCGATTTCTTGCAATTTAGCGTCTATCGAAAGCATGATATTGTTGCCTGACACAGGCGCAGAACTAGACAACACGCGCACGGCCTTGCCATCTGCGTCGATTTCTACGTGTTGAAATCCAGTGGTGCCATGCAACTCATGTTCATACGATTGTTCCACACCTGCCTTACCAATATGGTCTGTCCCTTTATAGTTGGATAGCACATTGTTTTCTTTTAACTTTTTAAGGTCCGCCTCATTGATACGGCTAATGTAACCGAGCGCATGGGTCGCCAATGTGTTGTAGGGGTAGTGACGGTATAAACGAGACTTCAACTCAACCCCTGGAAAACGATAACGGTTGACCGCAAACTTTGCGGCTTCAATTTCGTTCAAGTGCGTTCGGATAGGCACACTTTCAAAAGAGTGACTTTGGGACTTGAGTTTTTTAAAGCGTTTTAAATCAACAGAAGATATTTCCACCAACTTGCCAAGTTCAAGGATGGCTTTATCTAAGTTCTGAATTTTAGACGGCGTGATTTCCAAAGTGTAAACAAAGAAATTATGTGCCAATACCAAACCATTGCGGTCAAAAATTAAACCCCGATTAGGCGTAATCGGCACTACCGAGATACGGTTATTTTCAGCCAGCGTTTGATAATACTCATAGCGGTGCACTTGCAGATAATAAAAACGTATCGCCAATGTTAAAAAAGCAATACTCACCAGCGTTAGCAAAATCAGTAAACGGATTCTGAATTTATGCTGTTCGTTTTGGGAGTTTTTTAACTCTGCGCGATAGGCCATAAGATAGCGATGCCGATATGATGCCAGTTAACGGGACTTGTGGCGGGTTAAATCACCAAAAATAACCACCATCAGCTTCCACAACAAAAGGCTACTCAGTATTGGCAATATATAAGTCCAATCTGGTGCTTGGTTACCTGCAAACAACTTCAGCACAAGGATGATGAGACGGTGTAAAACAAATAAAAATAATACATAAGAAAGCATTTGCCATTGGTTGAATAACACCAAACGACGCTGATATGCCAATCCAACAAAAGCAGTCAAAGCAAAACTCAAACTATGCTGACCCATTAAACTGCCTGTCGATAGATCGACTAACAAGCCCGCTAACCATGCCAAACCAATATTGCAAAAATTGGGCGCGCGTAATAGCCAATATATTGTTACCACCAGTAAAAAATCAGGGCGCACAATAATACCTGAGCCAGACCAAGGATAGAGCTGAAACACCAATGCAATTAGCATGGTCACTAGCATAGTACTAAAGCTAATGGGCTTCATGGCTAAGCTCATTTGGTGAAGAATTTGCGTTTGGTTGAATGGCAGGCAAGGTGTTGGGTGTGGGAACCGTCAAATTTGGTTTTTTATCTGGCATTTTTTCATTACCCATCTCTGCAGGCGGAATCTGTGGAAGAATAGGCGCAGGGGGCAATTTAAGAATCAGCACCTGCCTATGGTTATTCACGCCAGCCACAGGCTCACTCACAATTTTAGCAAATGGCGAGTCTGGACTTTGTTCAATACGGGTGACCGTAGCCACAGCCAAGCCTGCTGGGTAAACGCCATCAATACCAGAAGTCACCAATTTATCGCCTTTTTGAATATCCACACTGGTCGGCAAATAGGGCACATCTAAGGTATTGCCCTTCCCTGCGCCAAAGGCAATCGCACGTAACTGGTTGCGCTCAACCTGAATGGGAATAGAAAGGTGTTTATCCGTAATCAAGGTCACTTCACTACTAAAAGGATAAACACGCGTGACTTGTCCTATCACACCAGCACCATCTACCACCGCCTGCCCTGCGTCAACCCCATGCATATTGCCTCGGTTAATCACTATCGCGTTGCTAAAAGGGTCGCGGCCCATGTGCATAATTTCACCCAACACCGCTTTGGGTATTAATGGTGCATCCCCTGACAACAATGAGCGTAAATGGTTATTTTCTGCTTCGATGGAACCAAGACGTTGTATGGCAGCGCGGTCAATCACCGATTGTTGACGCAACATATAATTTTCGTTCAACAGGCGCTGGTGTGAAGTAAAGTAGAGACTGATATGACGCCCCCACTCGTTGGGCGCACTGGCAATGACTTCTAGTGGATGCAATGCCGCAATAAAACCATTTCTGATCGATTTTAAAGTCTCAAAACGAGCGTCCATCGCCATCAGCAAAATCGAGAGGCCACAAAAAAACATGACCCGCGAGAAAGGTCGCGGGCCACTGACAAAAAAAGCCGGGGATTCTTGTGGCTCTAATCGCTGATGTATTCCTCTAAGCATGCCATTTGCCTATATTGTTGAATGTCCAAATAATCACTTAACTTAAGCTATTGGCGCTTACTCACTCGCAAACACATTACCAAGCTTGTCCATTTCCTCTAGCGCACGACCGCAACCACGTGCCACGCATGTCAACGGGTCTTCTGCCACAATCACTGGCAAACCTGTTTCTTCCACCAGCAATCGGTCTAAGTCGCGCAACAGCGCACCGCCGCCAGTCAGCACCATGCCTTTTTCGGCAATATCTGCGCCCAACTCAGGTGGCGTTTGCTCAAGCGCAGACTTCACCGCACCCACAATCGCATTCAACGGCTCCGTTAACGCTTCCAAAATTTCGTTGCTAGAAATGGTGAATTTACGTGGCAAGCCCTCTGCCAAGTTACGGCCTGTGACTTCCATCTCTAAGACTTCAGACCCCGGGAAGGCCGAACCAATTTTTTTCTTGATAGCTTCAGCGGTTGGCTCGGAAATTTGCATGCCGTAGTTACGGCGGATGTAATCAATAATCGCTTGGTCAAACTTATCACCACCGACACGCTCTGATTTCGCATAGACAATTCCGCCCAATGAAATCACACCCACCTCTGTCGTACCGCCGCCAATATCCACCACCATACTACCTGTCGCTTCAGCTACTGGCATGTCGGCACCAATCGCAGCAGCCATGGGCTCTTCAATCAAGAACACTTGTTTGGCACCTGCACGCTCGGCTGACTCTTTAATCGCACGGCGTTCCACTTGGGTTGAACCAACAGGCACACAAATAATAATACGTGGGCTAGGGGAGAACCAACGAGCCTCATGTATCTTGCGGATAAAATATTTCAACATCTGTTCGGTGATGGTGAAGTCAGCAATCACCCCGTCTTTCATAGGACGTATCGCTTGAATATTGGCAGGCGCACGCCCCAACATGGTTTTAGCATCTGTGCCTACCGCCAACAGCACTTTTTTACCATTAGGCCCGCCCTCCATACGAATCGCCACCACGGAAGGCTCATCCAACACGACACCTTTGCCACGCATATAAATCAGCGTATTCGCTGTACCTAAGTCAATGGCTAAATCATTTGAAAAGTAACTATTTAGTAAACCGAACATGTTTTTTCCTGAGTTTTAAGGGAATGCGGACATCTGCCATCGAAGTATGGCTTATAATCGAGTTATAATAGCTTAAAAATGTACTAAATTTAAGATGTTATTTTAAATATTTCGTTATAAATCTAAACATTACCGCAATTTTCGATAATTTACTTCATTCACGACCTCACCATGGCACTCAATACAGAAGATATTAAGCGCATTGCACATTTGGCGCGTATTCAAATCAATGACGACGAAGCAGCACAGACCTTAACCAAACTCACGGGCATCATGGGTCTAATTGAGCAAATGCAAGCCGTCGACACCACTGGCATCACACCCATGTCGCACTCGCAAGACGTGGTGCAACGCTTACGTGAGGATGTGATCAGTAAAACCAACCAGCGCGAAGCTTTTCAGTCACTCGCCCCTGCTACACAAGATGGCTTGTATCTTGTGCCACGCGTGGTTGAATAACAATATTGTTGAATAGAATTTTTATGATTAACAACAGCCTAAAACAATATAGCCAAATGCTGGCTAACAAAGAAATTTCCAGTGTCGAGTTGACGCAGACTTTTCTCAATCGCATTGCGCAACACAACCCCACAATCAATGCTTACATTGCCTTGGATGAAGCTAAAACGCTCGCACAAGCCAAAGCCGCAGATGCCATGATTGCCAAAGGTGAGGCGCAAGCATTAACGGGCATTCCATTCGCCCAAAAAGATATTTTCTGCGCGACTGGCTGGAAAACCACTTGTGGTTCAAAAATGCTCGCCAATTTCACCTCGCCCTATGATGCGCATGTGATTACGCAATTTAATGCTGTAGGTGCCGTGAACTTGGGCAAAACCAATATGGACGAGTTCGCCATGGGCTCTTCGAATGAGACCAGTTATTTTGGTGGCGTTAAAAATCCTTGGGATTTTAACCGCGTACCTGGTGGTAGCTCAGGCGGTTCAGCGGCGGCGGTGGCGGCGCGCTTATGTGCGGCAGCGACAGGCACCGACACAGGCGGCTCGATTCGCCAACCAGCCTCGCTTTGTGGCTTTACTGGCTTAAAACCAACGTATGGTTTGGTGTCACGTTACGGCATGATTGCCTTTGCATCATCACTCGACCAAGCAGGCCCCATGGCAAAATCAGCCGAAGACTGCGCGCTAATGATGAACGTGATGGCAGGTTTTGACGAGCGCGACTCCACCAGCCTCAACCGCCCAAAAGAAGACTACACGCGCGGTTTGGCAAACATGACAGGTGAGCAACCGCTGAAAGGTTTGCGCATCGGCTTGCCAAAAGAATATTTTGCCGAAGGCTTGGACGCAGGTGTCGCCAAAGTGGTGCAAGACGCGATTGCTGAGTACAAAAAACTCGGCGCGACCATCGTCGATATTTCATTGCCAAACACGCAATTGTCGATTCCTGTGTATTACGTGCTCGCCCCAGCCGAGGCCAGCTCTAACCTTTCACGTTATGATGGTGTGCGTTACGGTCATCGCACGGCTGAATATGATGATTTGATGGACATGTACATGAAATCGCGCGCCGAAGGCTTTGGTGCCGAAGTTAAACGCCGTATTTTGATTGGGACTTATGTGCTGAGCGCAGGCTATTACGATGCCTATTACCTCAAGGCGCAACAAATTCGCCGATTAATCGCGCAAGACTTTACCGAAGCATTTAAACAATGCGACGTGATTATGGGGCCAACAGCACCATCTACCGCGTTTAAAGCGGGCGAAAAGGCCGATGACCCAGTCGCCATGTACTTACAAGACGTCTATACCATCGCCACCAACTTGGCAGGCTTGCCAGGGATGAGCATTCCTGCGGGGTTCTCAAATGGTTTACCCGTTGGTTTGCAGTTAATGGGCAATTATTTTGATGAAGCGCGCATGCTAGATGTGGCGCACGCGTATCAACAAGTGACAGACTGGCATCTCGCGATGCCAAAAGGTTTGGAGTAAATCATGCAGTGGGAAGTCGTTATCGGGTTAGAGACCCATACACAATTAAAAACCAATACCAAAATTTTCAGTGGCGCATCCACCACCTATGGCGCTGAGCCAAACACCCAAGCGTGTGAAGTCAGCATTGCTTTGCCTGGCGTGTTGCCAGTGTTGAATAAAGAAGCTGTCGAATGTGCGATTAAATTTGGTCTAGCGATTGAAGCGGAGATTGCGCCACGTAGCGTGTTTGCGCGTAAAAACTATTTTTATCCCGATTTACCTAAAGGCTACCAAATCAGTCAGTTTGAATTGCCAGTGGTTGGCAAAGGCAAGTTGACCATTCTAGTACCCGCCAGCAAAAACACTGAGGCTTACGAAAAAACCATCAACATTACCCGCGCACACTTGGAAGAAGATGCTGGTAAATCCGTGCACGGTGCCGTTGAGGGCATGTCAGGCATCGATTTAAATCGCGCAGGCACACCGTTATTGGAAATCGTGACTGAACCTGATATGCGTAGCGCAGCAGAAGCGGTGGCTTATGCTAAAAAATTGCACGAACTGGTGCAATGGATAGGCATTTGTGACGGCAATATGCAAGAAGGCAGTTTTAGATGTGACGTGAACGTGTCGGTACGTCCAAAAGGCACAGATAAGCTGGGCACACGCCGCGAGATTAAAAACCTCAACTCGTTCAAGTTTATGCAACAAGCCATCGAGTATGAAACCCAATGGCAAATCGAGACACTGGAAGACGGCGGCACCATCCAACAAGCCACTGTGTTGTTTAACCCAGACACAGGCGAAACCCGCGCCATGCGTAGCAAAGAAGAAGCGAATGACTATCGCTACTTCCCTGACCCTGATTTGTTGCCACTAGAAGTGACTATGGCAGACAAAGCGCGCGTGCAGGCTAACATGCCAGAGTTGCCACAGGCGCTACAAGCCAAGTTTATGAGTGAGTTCCAACTCTCAAGCTATGACGCTAGTACACTCACATCATCAAAATCGCTTGCTGATTATTTTGTGGCAACAGTGAACGCTGGCGCGGATGCCAAACAAGCCGCCAACTGGGTGATGGGTGCAGTGTCTGCAAAATTGAATGCTGAGGATAAAACGATTGCCGACTCACCCGTCAGCGCAACGCAACTGGCACAATTGCTCAAACGGATTGCGGACAACACCATCTCAAACAATGCTGCCAAACAAGTGTTTGAAGCGTTATGGGCTGGCGAGGGTGAGGTCGATGCCATCATCGAAGCCAAAGGCCTTAAACAAGTATCAGATACCGGCGCGATTGAAGCGATTATCGACGAAGTGTTGGCGCAAAACCAAGCCATGGTGGAAGAGTTTAAAGCAGGTAAAGAAAAAGCCTTTAATGCGCTGGTCGGGCAATGCATGAAAGCCTCGAAAGGCAAAGCCAACCCAGCGCAAGTGAACGATTTACTGAAAAAGAAACTGTCTTAAGTCAATCGTTTTGTAGCTAACTGTAAACAAAAAGCCCGCTGACGCGGGCTTTTTACTAATGCGATAGCACTAGACGTTTTAAGGGCTAAACCCTATCGCACCAAATTAATGGCAATGCTCTTTGTCGTGCTCTTTGTCACAGTGAGTGTCATTCGCAATCGCAACGTTAGACAACATCGCTGTTAAAACAAATAAAATTGCAGCAAATTTTTTCATAGCATTAGCTCCTAATTATTTAAAGTAAAAGTCATCTTGTCGACGATGTTCGCTGCCGACAATTTCTTTTATCGTCATCTGAATAGAAATCTTTAGGCTTAAAGTTAAAAAATTTGTGATTATTTTTTAGCCATCTCATTTTGCCGTTTTTATCCATAGGGTCATGGGCAATAGTTTGTTAAAATAGCTTTATTAACAAAAACTTGACGCCTATTTTGACCACTTTAAAAATCACGAACAAAACCAATGCTACGCCTGTTGAAGGCAAAAAGCCTGTGCGCCGTGTGGCGAACGAATTACGCGACCGTAGCAAACCGCCACCTAAGCCTGTGGTGAGAGCAGATGACGCCAAACCGACCACTAAAGAAAAAACTGGCGCACGTTTTAATGGCGGTGAAGAACGGCCTGCTCAATCTGATAGTGCACGTCAGCGTAATCACAAATTTGATGGTACACCGCGTGACCGTGATGCCAACGCTCACTCAAGTACCAAGCCAAGAAATGCGAATCAAGATACGCGCGTAAGCCCTCGCAAAAACCGTGAGGAGCCGCATTATCGACAAGCGCCGCGTCGTGGCGGCAAGGTGCGTGACGGCTTTGATGCCTCTCAGCCTTATGAGAAAAAAGCCTCGACGAACCAAGTGGGTGTTGAGAAGTCAGGTGCAAGTGAGTTGCCGCGTTTGTCAAAAGTGATGGCTGACCGTGGTTTATGCTCGCGCCGTGAAGCGGATGATTGGATTGTGAACGGCTGGGTGAAAGTAAACGGCGAAATTATCGAAACCTTAGGCACACGCGTTTCAGCAGATGCTGAAATTATCATTAGCGGTTATGCTAAAGAACATCAGGCCGAGAACGTTACGATTTTGCTTCACAAGCCCGTGGGTTATGTGAGTGGTCAAGCTGAGGATGGGTATGAGCCTGCAGTAGTGTTAATACAGCCTGATAATCAGTGGGAAGAAGACTCAACTCAAAAAATGTTTCAACGTGGATATTTAAAAGGCTTGGCACCTGCGGGGCGCTTGGATATTGATTCAACAGGTTTATTAGTGCTTACTCAAGATGGGCGCGTGGCGCGCCATTTAATTGGTGAGGACTCTAAGGTTGAGAAAGAATATTTAGTAAGGGTTGAAGGGGTGCTAAGCCCCGAGGGTTTAACAATGCTTAACTATGGATTATCATTGGATGGCATTAAACTAAAACCCGCAAAAGTCTCATGGCAAAATGAAGACCAGTTGCGTTTTGTCTTGCGGGAGGGGCGAAAGCGTCAAATTCGACGTATGTGTGAGTTAGTGGGTTTAAAAGTGGTGGGTTTAAAAAGAATCCGCATTGGTAGCGTGACTTTGGGTAAATTACCTGTAGGTGAATGGCGCTATTTACGTGCAGACGAACGTTTTTAATATATTAGAGGAGAACAGTATGGGTTTATTTGATAGCGTAGCAGGCGCAGTATTGGGCAATATGATGGGTGATAAAGGCAAAATGGCGCAAGTGGCCATGGATATGCTCAACCAAAATGGCGGCTTACCAGGTGTGTTGGATAAATTTAAACAAGGTGGCTTAGGTGACTTGGCCGCTTCTTGGGTTGGCAAAGGCGAGAACCTACCTATCAGCGCTGAGCAAATTAACAGTGTGTTAGGTAACTCAGTGGTAGGCGAAATGGCTGCTAAATTTGGCATGGACTCACAGGACTTAAGCGCTAAAATTGCTGAATACTTGCCTATGGTCATCGACAAAATGACACCTAATGGTCAAGTTGAAGAAAACTCTGGTGATTTAATGAGCACCGTTTTAGGTATGTTGAAATAAGTCATTATTTTCACCACAAACAAGAACGCCACTTGATAAACGAGTGGCGTTTTTTATGGCTTTTATACAATAAAACTTAAATACAATACTGTTCACGATAAGCCGCAATGGCTGGAAAATAATTGGCTAACTCTGTGTTGCCTTTTGAGTAAGCAAATAAATCACTGAGTTTCGCAATACTCACCACAGGCAGTTGATGTTGTTGCTCTACCTCTTGCACTGCAGATAGCGCACCTAAACCACGTTCTTGTCTGTCCAAGGCGATGCTAACGCCACAAGGTGTGGCACCTGCTTGTTGAATCAATACCACGGATTCACGAATCGATGTGCCTGCGGAAATCACATCATCAATAATCAATACACGGCCATGCAAAGGCGCACCCACCAGCGTCCCTCCTTCACCGTGGTCTTTGGCCTCTTTACGGTTGTAGGCGTAAGGGTAATTTTTGCCTTGGCGCGCCAAAGCGATGCTGATGGCCGCCACCAAAGGAATGCCTTTGTAAGCGGGGCCAAATAGCATATCAAAGGCAATACCTGAGCTGAGGATGCTTTGTGCGTAAAACTCACCTAGCTGAAGCAAGCTTTCGCCGTCGTTAAATAAGCCCGCATTAAAAAAATAGGGGCTTAATCGACCCGCTTTAGTTTTAAACTCACCAAATTTTAAAACCTGCTTTTTGACCGAAAATTCGATAAACTCTTGGCTAGCTACACTCATCACAATCAACCTGAAAGACAATATGCGCATTATAACGGCTAATTTAAATGGAATACGCTCTGCCACTAACAAAGGCTTTTTTTCTTGGATGCTTGCTAGCCAAGCCGATGTGGTGTGTGTGCAAGAGTTAAAAGCGCAACAAAATGACATGACGCCTGAGATGCTCGCCCCTGCGGGTTACCAAGGTGTATTTCATTATGCAGAAAAAAAAGGCTATAGTGGCGTAGGCATCTACAGCAAGCAGATACCAGACAAGGTGATTATAGGTTTAGGGATTAAAGAGATTGATGTAGAAGGCCGTTATATAGAATGTCAGTTTGGTAATGTGAGTGTAGTCTCTTTATATTTACCTAGTGGTTCCAGTGGCGATGAACGTCAAACCTTTAAGTTTTGGGTGATGGATAAACTTTTACCCCATTTTGAAAATCTGCTCACACAGGGTCGAGAAATCGTCATATGTGGCGACTGGAACATCGCGCATCAAGAAAAAGATTTAAAAAACTACAAAGGCAATAAAAAGAATTCTGGTTTTTTACCTGAAGAACGCGCTTGGCTCACTGACTTATTTGCACGCGTGGGCTGGGTGGATGTTTACCGTGTTTTACACCCCGACACCACCGATGCCTGCTACACTTGGTGGAGTAACCGTGGCGCCGCGTATGAAAAGAACGTGGGTTGGCGCATAGATTATCAAATAGCCAGCCCAAACTTTGCACAGTTAGCTAAGCAAGCTGAAATTTATAAAACAGAAAAGTTTAGTGACCACGCTCCCTTAATCATTGATTATGCATAAATGTTGGTAAGTGGTCGGTATGATTGTTGCTTATTTACAATTATTAATTACGCAATACTCATTATTTGTGAAGACTTTAACATGTTGCATACACCAAACGCTAGCAGCAAAAAAATCCGCAAAATTGTTTGTCTTACATTGGCAGCAGTTTCAACACTCACACAAACAAATCTAGTGATTGCAGAAACCAGCATTGAGCATAACGCCATTGGTCGCTTGTACTCCAATGCTGAACTGACTGTGCAATTAGCAACTAAACCAGATTTACAAGCTTGCCAAGACACAACTTGTTTGGAAGAAAATGCGCGCTTTAATGAACAAGTGATTAGATTAGGTAACACCTTACAAGAGCGTGCTTACTTGCTAGACAAAGACTTGCATGAGCGCATTCCACAATTTGTTTTTACTGTGGCTGACAAAAAAACGGTCGGTACCATCTCAGATGCCAGTGGTAATATTGTCGTCTTTCGTGGTTTACAGTCTTACGCTTTGTCAGACAATGCCTTGCAATTTTTAATGGCTAGAGAAATGGCACATGTGATTGCAGGCCATCACGATAAAAATGTGGCAACCAAATTACTAATTACTGCGATTGCCAGTGTTGTATTTCCAGCACTGGCAATCGTCAGCGCTTCATCGGCTGCGCAACAAGCCAGCACCGCGACGACCATTGCCACTAACGCTGCCTCAACCGCCACCTCACTTTTGGGTGGCGAGGTCGCCATGAAACAAGCCAAACCTAGCCAACTAAAAGAATCAGACACTTGGGCTTTAAAATTAATTGCTGATGAATACACAGACTTAGCGACACTGGCTGATGAGTTACAACTCGAATTAGCGATTATGCAAGAATCACTTAAGAATGGTTGGACAAAAGATTTGGAAAAATCAGTTGCCTATTTGCAAGAAAAGCAATCTGAATTAAGCCCTACGCCAAGCCTGATGCAAGCAGAAGTCATAGAGTGATGACTGCATTCATTAAGTCGTAGCGTTCCTTAAATGCTCACAAAACGGCAAGTCTAGACTTTGTAAAATCTCACCAGTTGAAGCGTTTTGCACAAAAATTACAGCCCCTGCCTCTTTTTGCATCCAAGCTTTGCTTAAATTAAAACTTTTTGAAAATTGATTTTTTGCATCAATTGGGTAAGCACCAAAAAACTCACGCACGACATAATCATGCTTCAGTTCACTACCGTTGTTTTCCCCTGCGTTTACTTGGCTACTTAATTTATTTTCGTACAACGCGACATACACCTCTAAATTCTTTATGTCATTAGGTTTAACTGTTTGTGGTTTAAGGATTTGCAGACTCGCCTTTAATGTGATTTCTCCATTCGCATTGGTTAAGGCATCCAAACTTAAGTCAGCACCAGAGGGTATTTTTTGGCTGATATCGATGATTTTATCTAAGCGCGCATTATTCCAACTTCTGAAATCTTGACCGCTCAAGACAAACTGTGGGGTATATACAAGCCCTTGACCAGCATTTCTGGCCAATCTGCGTTGACGCTCACTAAACTCGGCTTTTGCAAATCTATCTTTCCAGCCTATATAGTCCCAATAATCCACATGAAACGCCAATGGCGTGACTTTATGATTTTTAATGTTGCTCATCCATTGGTCCGCTGGTGGGCAACTGCTACAGCCTTCGCTCGTGTATAACTCTAACAAAGGCACCAAATACTTAGCACTCTTAGCGCTACACTCAGCAGACAAGCTTGGTTGGGAAAAGCTAAAAAATATAAGTAGTGAGAATAAGGTATTTTGTATTTTCATCATGCGTCCTAAGGAATAGCTTATCCCTTAGTCTTGCTAAGATGAAAATACTTACATGGATTGCGTAAAAGTAACGAAGGCGGGGTTGCAACAATAGGATTACTGTCGCTTGCCTGCAATATGTTGTTGCCAAGGTGCAACTTTGAATAATAACAACATGCCTGGAATCGCCAGCAAGGTACACACATAAAAGAAGTGCTCCCAGCCCAAGCTTTCTACCATACCACCTGTGAGTGCGTTAAAGAAAGAACGTGGCACTGCAGATAAACTGGTGAACAAGGCGAGTTGTGTCGCCGTGTAAGCAGGATTGGTTTCACGCGCCATATAAGCCACATAGGCCACCGTACCCAAACCCACACCAAAAGCTTCAAAGCCAATCACAAAAGCCAATAAACTGCGTTCAGCCACATCAATTTGTGTAAACGGCCCACTTTGGGCTAGCCAAGCAAAGCCTAAAATACTCACTGCTTGCGCGACACCAAATACCCATAAACCACGGTTAATGCCGAGCTTGAGCATCCATAAGCCACCGACAAAGGCGCCAGCAATTTGCATCAATAAACCACTGCTTTTGGCAATGGCACCAATATCTGTTTTGCTATAGCCCATGTCTATATAAAAAGGTGTTGCCAAGGCGGTAGCCATGCTATCGCCCAATTTATACAGCAAGATAAATAACAACACCCAAGCGGCATGTTGCCAACCTGCGCGATGGATAAACTCATTAAATGGCTCGACGACTGATGCATACAAACTTTTGGGTGCTTGCGTATTATTCGGCTCAGTCGCCCACAAGGTCATCGCCATGCCAGGCAACATAAACAAAGCCACTATCCAAAACACTTGTGACCAAGGCAAATGGTCAGCCAAAATCAATGCCAATGAGCCTGGCACCAAGCCGGCGATGCGATAAGCATTCACGTGGATGCTGTTGCCCAAACCCAACTCTTCGTCACTTAAAATCTCACGACGATAGGCATCAATCACAATGTCTTGGCTGGCTGAGAAAAATGCCACCAGCGTAGAAATCACCGCAATGCTGACAATATCCAAGCTAGGCTCAAAAAAACCATAAGTCAGAATGGCAAAAAACAATGCCACTTGGGTGATGAAAATCCAACTGCGTCTGCGACCCATCGGGGCAATCAGATTGTAGCGGTCCATCAAAGGCGACCAAATAAATTTCCAAGTATAAGGCAGTTGCATAAACGCAAACGCGGCGATGGTTTTCAGCGTCATGCCTTCAGAACGCAACCAAGCAGGCAATAGCTGCAACAGTAAATAAAGTGGCAAACCCGAGCTAAAGCCTAAAATTACGCAGGCCAGCATGCGGCGATTTAAAATAGCTTGTCTAAATGGGATATTCATCGTGTCATTGTAAACGAATTACATACGCATGTGACTAAGCTAATATGATAATAAAAAAGGCCAACCCAAAAGGGTTGGCCAAACTTTGAGAGATCAATACAACACGGAATTACAAGGTCAGTATCCACTGCACGATGGTTTTAATATCATCGTCTTTGACTTGCGGACTATTGGCAGGCATGGGCATGCTACCCCAATTACCAGCCCCACCCACTTTGACCTTTTGAATCAATTTGGCTTCAGCAGATTTATCGCCTTTGTATTTTGCCGCGACATCTTTATATGACGGGCCTAGCACCTTTTTATCAATGCCATGACACATCAAACAACCGCTTTTTTGTGCCAAGGCTTCGGCAGAACTGCCAGCAATTGAAGACGCAGCCGTGGTTAAAAATACTAGGCTCACTAATGTTTTTCCTAATACGGATTTTCCTAATAAAGACTTTAAAGTGATATGCATATTTGCTCCTTTAGTTTATAAGCTAAATACGTTCATCGCACCGCCACCTGGCGCCGCATTGTATTTGGTGAGTTCTTTGTAACCACCAGCAGCGCCAAGGCCGTCAGTTTCATTGGTGAGGCCTAGGTTCATGGCCACACCTGCCCAGCCACCGATGCCTGACAACACACCAACATACTGCTTACCTTTGTGACCGTAGGTAATCATATTACCTACCACGCCAGAGCCTACTTGGAACTTCCATAACTCTTTACCTGTTTTGGCATCTAAGGCTTTAACCCAGCGGTCTAAGGTGCCATAAAACACCAAGTCACTGGCCGTCACCAAAGCGCCACCCCAAGCAGAAAACCTCTCTTTGTTGTACCACTGCGCTTTGCCTTTGAGGCCGTCCCATGCCATGAATCCACCCATCACACCATCAGGGCCTGCAAACATGGTGAGTGTTGCACCAACCCAAGGCTGACCAGCCACATACTTAGACTCCACTGGCTCATAGGTCATGCAAACATGATTGAGTGGCACATAAAACATTTTATTTTTTGGCGAGTAAGCCGCTGGTTGTTCATCTTTCACCCCAAGCGCAGAAGGGCAAATGCCTTTGGCGTTATAATCTTGGTGTGTTGAATAACCTGCATCTTTCACTGGAATACCAGATTTCATATCAATCTTAGAAGCCCAGTTAACAAATGGGTGCATTTTTTCTGCTACCAACAAAGTGCCGTTGGTACGATCGAAGGTATAACCAAAACCATTGCGGTCAAAATGCGAAGCCAGTTGTTTACCGTTGGCTTCCCACAAGATAATCTCGTTCATGCCATCGTAATCCCACTCATCATGTGGCGTCATTTGGTATCCCCATTTCGCCATGCCTGAGTCTAAATCACGCGCAAAAATCGTCATAGACCATTTGTTGTCGCCAGGACGCACATCCGGGTTCCACGTGCCTGGATTGCCCGTGCCGTAGTACATCAAATTGAGTTTTGGGTCATAAGAGTACCAACCCCATGTTGGGCCACCCCCGTTTTGCCAACCATCTTTACGCGCTTGTGGTTTGAGCCAAGTGCGTACCCCTAAATTTGCCACTGGATATTGCAATTTCTCTTTAGGCAGATTTTTGAATGAACCACCCATTTTGTTGCCGCCATTCACGTCTTCATACAATGAAAGTGCGCTGTAATGCGGATTGTCTTTATTAAAGTCCTTACCTATCAACATTTCAGCATCAGGCCCAGTAGAGTAGGCTTTCCAGATGAGTGCACCATCTTTTAAGTTATAAGCAGAAATATGACAACGCACACCAAACTCACCACCTGAACAGCCTGTAATCACTTTGTTTTTAAACACATGTGGCACATTGGTGTTGGCAGCGCCTGTTTTAGGATCATTCACAGTGACATCCCATATTTTCGCGCCTGTTTTAGCATCTAACGCAACCAACACACCGTTATTTTGTTGCAATAAAATTTTGCCGTCGCCATAGCCCAAGCCTTTGTTCACGTTATCGCAACACAAGACGGATTGCACGTCTGGGCTTTGTTTAGGAAAATAGGACCAAAGAATTTTTTGATTATCGTTCAAGTCCAAAGCGTACACATTGTTCGGAAACGCCGTATGAATATACATCACATTGCCGATGACCAACGGCGCACCCTCATGCCCACGGTTTACCCCTGTCGAAAATGACCAAGCGTATTTCAATTTTTTGACATTACTTTTATTAATTTGTGACAACTTGCTATAGCCAGTGTTAGCATAATCCTTGCGCGCAGTGGCCCATTGATTGTCATCTTTCATCAAAGCATTCAACTCTGCGTTTGCCATCACTGGCAGACTGACGCTGAGTAATAGACTACTTATGGCTAGTTTTACTTGATGTTTCATCATTACCTCCAAAATAGGATTGAAGCGAATTTAATATAAAGCCTGATTAATAAATGCTTCTTTTACTAACAGACGGATGTATATTTGCAATGGCTATGCCAAGCACAATCCCACTTGGCATTTTTAATAAATAATGTTGAAAATCAAATGTTTACTTTTATCAATCACATTGACACACATCAATGCTGTTGCGCCAGTTGTTCAGTACTGTATCGTTTCGATACACCTGTACAGTACACAGTTGAACAATAAATATGGGTTTCTAGTGAAATGTATGATGATAAGAAGGTCGATACCATGACTGATTTTTTAGATGGACAAGCCCAACACGCCCTGGCCAAATTGCGCGCCGATTGCCTCAGCAAAGGTCAAATCAGTGATGGCATGATTGCGGAAGCCATTGAAAGGTCATGGCGACGTTGTTTGATAAAAGGGGTCAGCCATCAAGGGCCTGATTACCCACAGGTGGTGACCGCCCATGACTTAAAACATCGCATTGAAAAAAACCGCTTGCTACTGACGCATGCCGAACCTGAAATCCTGACATTAAGTGAGCAAATCGCTCATACACGTAGCTTGGTGATTTTGACCGACAGTGATGGCGTGATTTTACGCACCACTGGCGATCATATTGATGACGAATACGCCCGCGCGGCACTAGCCCCTGGCGCCTCATGGAGCGAAGAGCACCGTGGTACCAATGCCATTGGCACGGCATTGATAGAACGCACAGCCATCAGCGTACAAGGCGCGGAGCATTTTATGACGCACCATCACAGCTTGAGTTGCTCAGCTGTGCCAATTTTTGCTGCCAACAACCAATTACTGGCCACCTTAGATGTGTCTAACGACCTGTTTTCGCCTCAACAACACACCCTCGCCTTGGTTAAAATGGCTGCACAGATGATTGAAAATCGTTTGTTCAAAGCTAGTACAAATGGGGACATAGGCATCCATTTCCATACCCGCGCTGAGTTTGTTGGCACACTATGGGAAGGGATTGCGTTGTTTAATGCAGAGGGTTTCTTGCAAGCCATTAATCGTAGCGGGCAATTCCAATTCGACATCCATTTGGATGATGACATGTTGGCCAAGCGCAATATACACTTTGAGGATATGTTTGACAGTGCATGGTCTAGCTTCACCCGCCAATACAAACAGCACGACCGCGTCGTATTTCCATTGAAATTGCAAAATGGCGCGCGTATTTATGCACGTGCATCTTTTATGCTTGCACCTAGCAACCCACCAACGCCAAGCCATCAGCGCACAAGTGCGGCTAGCCTTGAAATGCTCAACAGTGGCGACCCGCAATTAGGCCTAGCTATTAAACAAGTAAAACAAGTACTTAACCGCGATATTCCTATCCTTATTCAAGGGGAAACAGGGGCGGGTAAGGAGCTATTTGCCCGCGCTATCCATGATGCCAGCGCACGTAAAGACCATGCATGGGTGGCGGTAAATTGTGCCGCCATGCCTGAAGGCCTGATTGAAGCAGAATTGTTTGGCTATGAAGAAGGCGCTTATACTGGTGCAAAGCGCAAAGGCAATGTGGGTAAAATCCAGCAGGCGAATGGTGGGACGCTATTCTTGGATGAAATCGGTGATATGCCACTGGCACTACAAGCACGATTGCTGAGGGTGTTACAGGAGCGTTGTGTCACACCTCTCGGTTCCAGTAAAAACATTCCCGTGGACTTTGTGCTGATATGTGCCACCAATCAAAGCCTCAAAGACAAAGTGGCCAATCAATCGTTTAGAAGTGATTTGTACTATCGGATTAACGGCTTGACTGTGCACTTGCCAGCTTTGAGACAGCGCCTAGATTTAGCGGCGTTGATAGACATTATTTTAGGTGTTGAACAAGCCTGCCATATTCGCATTGCGGATGAAGTCATGGCTTTGTTTCAACAGCATCCTTGGCCTGGCAATGTGCGGCAGTTGCATAACGTTTTGCGTACGGCGCTTGCCTTAGCTGAAGGCGACACGGTGTCATTGTCGCACCTCACCCCCGACTTTTTAGAAGAACTCAACGCGCCAACGAGCACGCCACAAGCCGACACAACGCAAGAAAAAACTGTGAAAGCACCATTTTACAACGCGGCCTCCCTAAAGGCGCTATCGGATGCATCCATTAAGCTCGCCATGCAACAACATGCGGGAAATATTTCTGCCGTTGCACGCCAATTAGGGGTCAGTCGCACAACGCTGTATCGAAAACTCAACCAGCTCGAAAACTAGTTTGGGTCTAATTTAGACGCTGAGATAAAGTTAATGTGATGTAAAAGAAGCTTATTCTGCGCGCAAACGGTACATGGCCAAATTGCCAAACCAGTTCGGCATAAAGCGCACATCTAGTTTATCGGTAATGACTTTGCGTTGAATCACTTCAATTTTGTGATTTTTACAAAATTCATCAAAATCGTCGATGGTGCATAAGTGCACGTTAGGCGTGTCAAACCACTGATAGGGCAGACTTTTAGAAATCGGCATTTGGCCGGCCATGATTTGAATACGGTTACGCCAATAGCCAAAATTAGGAAAGGTCACAATCGCCTCACTGCCGACACGCAACATTTCTAATACAATGGCCTCAGTATTGCGCATGGCTTGTAAGGTTTGCGAGAGAATCACGGTATCAAATGACTGGTCTTCAAAGCCTGACAGGCCTTCTTCCAAGTTCATTTGAATCACATCGACGCCATTATCTAGTGCCTTCAACCAGTTATCGTCGTCCATTTCAACGCCATAACCGCGGGTGTTTTGTACCTCGTGTAGGTGTGTAAGCAATGCGCCATCACCACAACCTAAATCCAACACTTTGCTATTTTTGGCGACCCAGTTTGTAATTAAAGCAAAATCAGGTCTAATATTTGTAATTTCTACATTATTTTTAACTTCTAAATTTTTTGTAGTGTTCATCATACTTTCACCTTTTGCAGGTAAGCACGCAAAATATTGTGGTAGTGGGCATCTGGCATCAAAAAGGCATCGTGGCCATGCGCGGCCGTGACTTCGGCATACTTGACGGGGATTTCGTTATCGAGCAGAGCCTTAACGATTTCGCGTGAGCGCGCAGGTGAAAAACGCCAATCACTGGTAAACGAAACCACCAAGAATTTGGTTTTTAAGTGCGCCAGCGCTTTGCTTAAATCGCCACCAAAATTGAGTGCCGGGTCAAAATAATCCAGCGCACGGGTCATGCGCAAATAACTGTTGGCATCAAACTCACCCGCAAATTTGTCGCCTTGATAGCGCAAGTAAGATTCCATTTCAAACTCCACATCAAAATTGTATTTGATGGTGTCTTTGAGTTTGCGGCCAAACTTTTCACCCATGGCGTCGTCGGACAAATACGTGATATGTCCCAACATGCGCGCAATGCGTAAGCCACGGCGGGGCAAAGTACCATGATTGTAATAATCGCCACCAAAAAATTCTGGGTCGGTGATAATGGCTTGGCGCGCCACTTCGTTAAACGCAATATTTTGTGCCGTGAGATTAGGCGCAGACGCAATCACCAGCGCATGCCGCACACGCTCAGGGTAAGCAATCGTCCATTGCAAGGCCTGCATGCCGCCCAAGCTACCACCAACAATGGCAGCCAGTTGTGTAATGCCTAAATAGTCTAATAAGCGCGCTTGAGAGTTAACCCAGTCTTCCACCGTGACCACAGGAAACGTGGCGCTGTAAGGTCTATCGGTGATTGGATTGACGCTCGAAGGCCCACTACTACCGTGACAACCGCCTAAATTATTCACGCCAATCACAAAGAATTTATTGGTATCTAAGGGTTTATTAGGGCCCACCAAGTTATCCCACCAACCTGGGTGTTTATCGCTCTCTTGATATTTACCCGCGACATGGTGATTGCCAGACAAAGCATGGCAAATCAGCACCGCATTGGATTTGTCGGCATTGAGTTTGCCGTAGGTTTCATACACAAGATGATATTGCGGCAACACATCACCACTTTTTAAGCTAAGTGGCTCAGTAAAATGTGCAGTTTGTGGGGCAACAATGCCGACAGAGTTAATTTCAGACATGCGGCGATTATACTATGCTAACCGCAAAAATGAAGGGATTTGCCAGTTGGGATGACTACTAAGTGCGAACGCTTAAGCACCCATATTAATCATTTTATATTGCGTTAAATCTTTTCTAAACCAGCGACCTTCTCTGTATTGCTCAATCAAGCGCCTTGCTCGGTTGGCTGGCATGGCATCAAAACCATGATTTTCCCTATCCAAAAAATCGGTAATGCCCGTCACGCCAGCCAACTCTTCTGGCGTGACGTGTTGAAAACCCATGGTCCACTGCGCAAAGCTACGCTCCTCAGTCGGCTCAATAATCAACTTCATGACATGATGGTGACGAGCATCATGGCTAATTTTTTCAAATAGCGCTTCCAGTTGCTCACGTTGCCCTTCAAGCACCTGAAAAAAACAGCCTTCCATGTACAACAACATGCCCGTAATGTCGTCGTGCGAATTATTGTCACGTGATTGCGACAACAAATGGATTAGCTCTTCATGCGTCATGTGATGGCTGGCAACACTGGTGTAAGCAAGCAAATAAAGATCATCCTCTTCTAACATCTCAACACCTACCTATTCATAAAATGGAGAGCAAATTAGGTCTCAACCTCTTTTACGGCAGTCGGTTTTAAAACTTTAGGAAATAATGCGATTAAATATTCAAGTGTGCAGGTAAATCCGCTACCGACGCTATGGTCAATCTAGGCTTGACGCCCGAAATACGCGCATAGGTTTCGCGGTATTTCCCAGTTTTCACCAGCGCACCTGCAATGCCAATCGCCTGCGCGCCACCAATGTCCGAGTCAATATCATCACCCACCATCAGCACTTGCTCGGGGCGCATTTTTAAATCACTCAAGGCCATCAAGAAAAACTGCGCAGCGGGTTTGCCCATGAGCATAGCGGAAGAGTTGCTGGCATATTCCAAACCCGTGATAAACGCGCCGATGTCCATTTGTAAACCCGCCTCAGTTTGCCAGAATCTATTTTTATGTATGGCGATGAGTTGCGCGCCATTCACCAAGCAATTAAACACCTCATTCAGCATGGTATACGTCCAAGCATTGCCAATATCACCTACAACAATGTATTTGGCATCGGTGTCCGACTGTTTAAATTCGGCAAAATCCTGCTTCACATCGTCGGCCAATAACAGTCGGCATACTGGATTAACTTGCCTTTTGAGGTAAGCAATGGTCGCTTGTGGTGCACTCATCACCTCAGTTTGCACCGCATTAAAGCCTAATAGATTGAGTTTTTGCTGGATGGAAGCCACTGACATGGTGGACGTATTGGTGACAAATCGAATCGCCAAACCCGCATCGCGCAAAGTATTGACCGTCTCCACCGCGCCATCGATAGGCTGGTTGCCTACATACAGCACCCCATCCAAATCAAATAATACCGCTTTGATATCTGAAAAATGTTGCATGGCATGCCCTTTAAACGCTTATTGATATTAAGGATTAAGCAAAAAACATACTTAAGGCATGTGTGGTGATAACTGACCGAGCGTAACGCGTTGAATGCCTGCCAAATCTAAAACGTGTTCTATTTGTTGAAAGCCCGCTTCTGCCAACAAATTCGCCACCGCACGCGCTTGGTTGTATCCATGCTCAAATAATAAGCAACCATTGGCCTTTAAGTATTGCGGTGCGTGTTGAATAATCTTGCGTATATCGTCCAAGCCATCTGCGCCCGATGCCAGCGCAGACAAAGGCTCAAATCGCACATCGCCTTGGCTCAAGTGAAAATCATCCGCTTCGATATAAGGTGGGTTGCTGACGATGACATCAAAGCGCTGACCTTTTAGCGCGCTAAACCAATCGCTATGTAAAAACGAAACATTGTGAATATTCAGTGTTTGCGCGTTTTCTTGCGCAACTAGCAAAGCAGCTTTTGAATAATCTACAGCGGTGACTTGCGCCTGCGGACAATGTTTAGCAATGGCTAAGGCTATCGCGCCTGTGCCAGTACCAAGGTCAAGTACATTCACTTGTCCGTCATTCCCGCGAAAGCGGGAATCCAAGTTGACGTTAAGCCCGAAAATGGATTCCCGCTTTCGCGGGAATGACGGCTGAGTTGAATTTTCAGCTTGTGAAATCTTCTCCAACGCCGCTTCCACCAACACCTCCGTATCAGGCCGTGGTATCAGCGTATCTGGCGTGACTTTGAAATTCAAGCCAAAAAACTCACGCTCACCCAATATATAAGCCATCGGCTCACCCGCTAAACGGCGCGCTAATAAAGCTTCAATCTTCGATGCATCCTCAACAGACATCGCATCATCCCCATGCGCAATCAACCAAGCCCGATTCACTCTAAGCACGTGCGTAAGCAATAACTGCGCTTCAAAGCCAGCCGACTCAGGCTCAGGCGAATGCGCTTTCAATTGCGCGGTGGCATAACGTAATGTGGTTTGAATGGTCTGCATCACGCGCTATTTTAACGGCTTTGCTTGCAAACGTAACTGCAAAGCGGTGGCATCGCCCTTTTTCGCAGGGTGACGCAGTGCATGACGAATCACCCAACGTACATTATTATCAGCGCCTTGCAACCAGCGCTCGCACAGTTCAAAAGCCAAGGCTGGATGGTCTTTGGCAATATCACCCACATGGTTCGCCACACTGCGCCGCACATACAAACTGGGGTCATTTTTGAGTGCTTCCAACATCGGCAAGGCGTGGCGAGGGTCTTTGATAAATTGCGGAATCCGCATCGCCCAAGGCAAACGTGGCCGCGTGCCTTCTGAGCACAAACGGCGCACATGCGGGTCGGGGTCATTCATCCATTGCATCAGCTGTTGCAAAGTGCGCTCAGGTTGCGCAATTAAAAATGGTCGAATCGCATATTCAGAGGTAAAGCGCTTGGTCAGCGCCTGCAAGGCTTGCATAGAAATATCAAACGGGGCTTCGCCATCATTCTCATCCGCTGACAGCCCATATTGCGCCACAAAACTGGTGTGCGGCAAATAAAAAAACACCGCCAAGCCTAGGCTTTCTGTCGCGGTATTAGCGGGCGTGAGTGAGGCTAATAACACCTGAAGGGCTTGACGATATTGACTCGGTAAATGCGCCCGCAAAGCACTGGCAATGTGTTGCCCACGTTGCAAAATGCCCAAATCATCAATACCTCTTAAGGCTAAAGCGCTAAAACTTTTTTTATCAAAACTAGGGTGGACTAAACCAATGTTGTGCGCCAAACATTCCACCGCCTCAACATCTAACAAATATTTAAGTGGCGTGCCTTTTTGAATTGAGGCTGGCGCGGTGGGGAGTCTAAATAAAGACATTCTTTTGGATGCAGGTTGAGGGAGCGGGTTTATTGACCATTACAAAAAGCATCAAAAGCTTCTGAACTATTTGCAAACCCCTTTTCTTGCGCTAACTCCCAAGGGCGCTCACATTGCGCCGTTTTTGCACACCATGAATAACCTGCCGAGCCTATGCAACCATGCGCATCACGGTCATTGCCTACGATAGGTGCTTGTTGAGATGAGCTTTCGGGTGACTGTTTTGCGCAGGCAAACAGCGATAAAACAAGAATTACTGTTGTTATGCGTTTAATGTTCATCAACTTAACCCTAAAATATTTTATAGCATCACCGATACATCCATAGTATGATTTAATCATACTATTAATACAATCTGTTGGAGTTTAAAATGGCCACCATACGCAAAACCATTACCGTTACTAACCAGCAAGACGCATGGATTAAATCACAAATTGACGCTGGGCATTATACCAATGACAGCGAATTTATCCGTGACTTAATTAGACGCGAGCAAGAGCGCACTGCCGAGGTAACCGCGATTAGACAAGCATTAATTGAAGGGGAAAACAGCGGCGAGCCTAAGGCCTTTGACTTAGCGGCATTTAAACAGCGGATGCAACGCTCAAATGGCTGAATATCGTCTTAGCCCCGCTGCCGAGCAAGATTTGGAAAGCATCTGGCACTATACTAATGAGCAGTGGGGTATTGAACAAGCGCATCGCTATATTGAAACTATGACAGTGGCATTTGAAACCTTAGCGAACGCCCCACAAACCGCACCGTCTTGTGAACACATCCGAGCTGGTTATCGCCGACAACATGTTGAACAACATGTGATTTATTTTCAAGTAGCCACATATGGCATTGCGATTATTAGAGTCTTGCATGGGCGAATGGATGCGATTAGGCATTTTTAAAAAACGAGCATTTCAATTTAATAATTCACCGCGTGGGCAGAATCTGCCCACACTACTTCGCTATTGCCCAACCTCAAATGGGCAAATATCACGATGCGCCTTACAAAGCGTTACATCGTCAGGTAAAAATACATAACCCTCTAACTTTTTATAGTTTTTGCCATTAAAGCCCCAGCGTGTATAAGAAGCATGACCAGCGGTACCGCTCGTTTCCACTAATTGATGCAAGCCATGATTTTTATTTTTAATTATTTCAACTGCAGTGGTAGTGGTTTCTAAAAGAACCGCATAGGTAGCATTAATTTTAGCTACAACCCAAACAGGGGCAGCACTTGCTCCCCAACCACAGGCAGGTTTAGTAGTTATGATATAGTCAAAAGGACTGTTACTATCACTAAGATTAACAGTTTTACCGATGAGTTTGCATTCAGGAAATGCAAATTTTTTGGAGTTGCGAACAACAGTCTCAACTGAGTTTGGCAATGCTTTGAGGTTGGTTTCCTCAATATTAAATTCTTCTGCAAATACGTTGTTTAAAAACATAAACAGCGCAATTAAAAGATAAACTTTATTCATTAACTATCCTCACCCAACGTCGCCAACAAATCCGCCTGATGCTCAGTCGCTAGCGCGTTAATCAATTCGTCCATATCGCCTTCGGTAATCGCATCAATTTTGTATAGGGTTAAATTAATGCGATGGTCGGTAATCCTACCTTGTGGGTAGTTGTAGGTGCGGATACGTTCTGAGCGGTCACCTGAGCCAATTAAATTGCGACGCTCGCTGGCGATTTTGCTGTTTTGTTCGTCTACTTGTTTGGCTTTGATACGCGCTGCCAGCACCATCATGGCTTGGGCTTTGTTGGCGTGTTGGCTGCGGCCGTCTTGGCACTCAACCACGATGCCTGTTGGATGGTGCGTGATACGCACGGCGGAATCGGTTTTGTTGATGTGTTGACCGCCCGCACCTGAGGCGCGGAAAGTATCAAGGCGAATATCGGCAGGGTTAATCACCACGTCGGCGACTTCATCGACTTCTGGCAAGATGGCGACGGTGCAAGCGGAGGTATGAATACGTCCTTGGGTTTCGGTGTCAGGAACCCGCTGAACACGATGCCCGCCTGATTCAAATTTCATTTTTGAGTAAGCGCCATAGCCTTCGATTTTGGCGATGATTTCTTTGTAGCCACCCACTTCGCCTTCGTTGGCTGAAAGCACTTCCACTTTCCAGCGTTGGCGCTCTGCAAAACGTGAGTACATGCGGAATAAATCGCCTGCGAACAAGCCTGACTCATCACCACCTGTACCCGCGCGGATTTCTAGAATGATGTTTTTCTCATCGTTAGGGTCTTTGGGCAAGAGTAGCTTTTGTAGTTCTAAGGCGGTTTCTTCGAGTTTCTTTTTGCCGTTGTCGATTTCTTCTTGCGCAAATTCTTTCATGTCAGGGTCGCTGAGCATGGCGTGCGCTTCTTTAATATCGGACTCGGTTTGCGTGTAGATGTGGTATTGCTCAACGATGGGCGTAATCTCAGCGTGCTCGCGTGAGATTTTGCGGTAGTTGTCCATGTTGCTGGTGATGTCTTCGGAAGCCATGAGGCGGTTAAGCTCGTCTAGGCGGTCACTCAAGTTGGCTAGTTTTTGTAAGATGGATGGTTTCATGACGGTTTTCTAAAGTACGAATATAAAATAAATTGGATTAGGGTCTATGCCTAAGATTTAATCGGATACAGTTTGCTTAACACAGCCTCGATATGCTCATGCTCATCGCCGTGGGCTTGGTTAAGCGCGTGGCTGGGGCCGTGTAAAAATTTATTGGTGAGGGCGTTGCTCAAGGCTTCTAGGGCTTTTTCGGGCGTCTCACCTTTTTGCAGTAGTTTGAGCGCTTTTTCCAATTCCGCTTTGCGCAGTTGGTCAACATGGTCGCGCAAGGCTTTGATGGTAGGCACGGCTTCGCGGGTTTTGAGCCAGTGCATAAAGTGGTCAACACGCGCTTGCACTATCATTTCAGCGTTCACGGCGGCTTCTTGGCGGTTGCCCATGCCTTCGTTCACCACTTGCGCGAGGTCGTCCACGGTGTATAAAAACACGTCATCCAACTGCGCCACTTCTGGCTCAATGTCACGTGGCACGGCTAAATCGACCATAAAAATCGGGCGATGACGACGCGCTTTAATCGCACGCTCAACCATGCCTAAGCCAACGATGGGCAACTGGCTGGCGGTACTGGTGATGACAATATCAAACTCGGCAAAGCGGGCTGGCAAATCGTTAAGCATAATGGCTTCGGATGGTATGCTGAGGGCAGATAATTTTTCTGCCAAAAAAGCACCGCGCTCTAGGGTGCGGTTCGCCACGGTCATCAGCTTGGGTTTTTGCGCAGCAAAGTGGTCTGCGCACAACTCTATCATCTCGCCCGCGCCTATAAACAACACTTTTTGCTGACGAATGTCGCCAAAAATACGTTGCGCCAACTTCACCGCAGCCGCTGACATAGAAATGGAACTGCCACCGATGTCAGTATTGGTACGCACTTCTTTAGCGACCTCGAAAGTGCGTTGAAACAATTTGTGCAACATAGTGCCCAAAGTGCCTGCATCTTGCGCGATTTTGACCGACTGTTTGAACTGCCCCAAAATTTGCGGCTCGCCCAATACCATGCTATCTAAACCTGAAGCCACGCGAAACGCATGCTTGACTGCCTCGTTTTGGCTGAGCGTGTAGGTGTAAGGCACGACATGATGTGGATTGAGCTGATGGTAATTGGCCAACCATTCAATCACGGTTTCTGGGCGGTTAGTTTGCACGTAAATTTCGGTGCGATTGCAGGTCGATAAAATCGCCGCCTCTGGGATGTTACGCGCGGTTAAATCGCTCAGCGCGTGTGGCAAGGTCTCGTTGTTAAACGCGACATTTTCACGAATCTCAATGGGGGCGGTGGTGTGGTTCACACCAATGGTATACAGTTGCATGGCGCTATTTTACCAATTTGAAGCGCGCATTTGTTAAATAAACAAACACTTAAGCAAGTTTGCTATCCAATACGAGCAAAATGGCGTTAAAATATTGGTTTTGCTTTATTTATTTATATTTTTAGACGGAACCTAGCATGGACAAAACTTTCAGAATCGCTCCGAGTATCCTTTCAGCTAACTTTGCCAAATTAGGCGAAGAAATTGAAAACGTTATCAAATCAGGTACTGACTTGGTTCACTTTGACGTGATGGACAATCACTTTGTGCCTAACTTAACCATCGGCCCATTGGTATGTGACGCGATTCGCGATTTATCACACAATGTTGGCGCCTTGATTGACGTGCATTTGATGGTTGAGCCAGTGGATCGCATCATCCCCGACTTTGCTAAGGCAGGCGCGGACATCATCACTTTTCACCCAGAAGCCTCACGCCACATTGACCGTAGCTTGGCGATGATTCGTGATTTAGGCTGTAAATCTGGCTTGGTGTTTAACCCAGCGACGCCTTTGAGCTATTTAGATTACGTGATGGACAAAGTGGACATGATTTTATTGATGTCTGTGAACCCTGGTTTTGGCGGTCAAAAATTCATCCCTAGCACATTGCAAAAGCTGACTGAAGCCCGTGCAAGAATTGATGCATACACCAAAGAAACTGGCCGCGAAATTTGGCTTGAAGTAGATGGTGGCGTCAACGCAAACAACATTGCTGAAATTGCAAAAGCGGGTGCAGATACATTTGTGGCTGGTAGCGCGATTTTTGGTGCGCCTCAAGACAGCGACCCTAACCGTTACGATACTGTTGTGAAAGCCATGCGCGCTTCATTAGCGACTGTTTAATCGCTGGCAATAAAGCGTTAAAGTAGGGCAGGTATGCAGTTCAAAGTAAAGGTGGTCATGTTCGATTTGGACGGCACCTTGCTTGATACCGCGCCCCAAATTGTAGAAGCAGCTAACCGCATGTTGGTAGCATTGGGTAAACCGATGTTGCCACAGGTACAAATCACCAGCTATATTGGTGAAGGCGTGCAAACCTTGATTAAGCGTTGCTTAACGGGCGAGTTACATAAAGAGCCTGAAGCGACATTGTTTGAGCAAGCGCAGACTTTGTATCACGGCTTTTATAGCAATAATGCCACGCAAAGCCAACCGTTTGCGGGGGTGGTAGAAGGTCTGCAGCAATTAAAGCAAAGTGGCTTTGCATTGGCGTGCGTGACCAACAAGCCAGAAAAGTTTACTTTGCCTCTGCTGAAACAAAGCGGACTGGCTGATTTTTTTGAAATCGTGGTGTCGGGCGACAGCTTGCCTAAAAAGAAGCCGGACCCTATACAATTACGGCACATTTGTGCAGAATTGAATGTGCTAGAGGCAGAAGCCATGTTGGTGGGCGATTCTGACACTGACATTTTGGCGGCGCAAGCGGCAGGTTGTTTTATTGTGACCGTGCCGTATGGCTATAATCAAGATAAACCTATTGATGTATCGCAAGTGGATGCTTGCATAGATAGGCTGACGGATTTGCCAAGCTTGTTACAATGAAAAAACCTAGCTTTTTGTGATTTAATTTTTGATGATTTAAACTTATTGTGATGACTTCTAAAAAACATTTTTCTCTATGTTGGCGTCGTTCTTGGCGGGGCTAAAGCTTGCCCATTATTCGCGCATGTGCGTCGTAAAGCCGCAAACTTGCCCACAAGAAAAATCATTTTAGAAAGTTAGCATCATGTTAAATACCATCACCCAAGCAGAATTCGACGCTTTAGCCAAACAAGGCTACAACCGCATCCCATTGGTGTTAGAAACCTTTGCGGATTTAGACACCCCACTTTCGCTCTACTTAAAGCTGGCTAACCAACCGTTTTCATACCTGCTGGAAAGCGTGCAAGGTGGCGAGCGTTTTGGTCGCTACTCGATTATTGGTTTGCCAGCCAAAACGCGCATTGTCGTGCGTGGCGACCAGTTGCAGGTATTGCAAAATGAAGTGGAGATTGAGTCACACAATGATGTGAACCCGCTCGACTTTGTCAAAGCCTACCAAGCCCGTTTTAAAACGCCGCCTTATGCAGGTTTGCCGCGTTTCACAGGTGGTTTAGCAGGTTATTTCGGTTACGAAACCATCCGCTATATTGAGAAACGTCTCGCCCACAGCCAAAAGCCTGATGTACTCGGCGTACCTGATATTCTGCTCATGGTGTCAGAAGAAATCGCCGTGGTCGATAACCTCAGTGGCAAACTCTATTTTATTGTTTACGCCAACCCTGCCGAGGCCAATGCCTATCAGCAAGCTTCTTCAAGATTGCAAGGATTAGTGCAAATGTTGCGTCAAACAGTAGCGATTCCCGAAGCGCAGGCCATGCCGAAAACCACTGCGCAATCAGAATTTGGCGAGGATAATTTTAAAGCCGCTGTTAAAAAAGCCCAGCAATACATTTTAGAAGGCGACATCATGCAAGTGGTGCTAAGTCAGCGCATGTCGCAAGACTTTGTCGCACCACCACTCAGTTTGTACCGCGCTTTGCGTAGCTTGAATCCCTCACCTTATATGTTTTATTACGACATGGGCGACCACCATGTGGTGGGGGCATCGCCAGAAATTTTAGTGCGCTTAGAAAATAGCACCGTGACCTCACGCCCCATTGCAGGCACCCGCCCACGTGGCAAAAACCGCGAACACGATTTGGCATTAGAATCTGAATTACTCGCCGACCCGAAAGAACGTGCGGAGCACGTGCAACTCATGGATTTAGGTCGCAACGATGTTGGCCGTGTGGCGCTGACAGGCACGGTTAAAGTCACCGACAATATGACCATCGAACGCTACTCACACGTGATGCATATTGTCAGCAATGTGGAAGGCCAGCTCAAACCTGGCTTAGATGCCATTGACGTGCTTAAAGCCACGTTTCCCGCTGGCACCGTTTCTGGCGCGCCGAAAGTGCGCGCGATGGAAATTATTGACGAATTAGAACCCAGCAAACGTGGCATTTATGCAGGTGCAGTGGGTTACTTAGGTTTTAATGGCGACATGGATGTAGCGATTGCCATCCGCACCGCCGTGATTAAAGACAAAAAACTCTACGTGCAAGCAGGCGCTGGCATTGTGGCAGATTCCGTGCCGCAATCTGAGTGGGAAGAAACACAAAACAAAGCCAAAGCGGTCATTCGTGCAGCTGAATTGGTGCAAGCAGGCTTGGATACCAACAGCCAAACTAGAATCGGAGAAAAATAATGTTACTGATGATAGATAACTACGATTCGTTTACCTACAACTTGGTGCAGTATTTTGGCGAGCTGGGGCAAGACGTGCATGTGCATCGTAACGATGAAATTACGCTTGAGCAGATTCGCGCCATGCAGCCTGAAAAAATTGTGATTTCGCCTGGGCCATGTACGCCTAATGAGGCGGGCATTTCTGTGCCTTTGATTCATGAATTTGCAGGCAAAATTCCTTTATTGGGCGTGTGTTTGGGTCATCAAAGTATCGGCCAAGCCTTTGGTGGCAACATCATCAAAGCCAAAACATTGATGCATGGTAAAACCTCGCTCATCCACCACACCAGCAAAGGGGTGTTTAAAGATTTGCCCAACCCATACACGGCAACGCGCTACCACTCATTGGTGATTGAGCGCGAGACCATCCCCGATTGTTTGGAAATCACCGCGTGGACGGAAGATGGTGAAATCATGGGCGTGAAGCACAAAACGCTGGCAATCGAAGGTGTGCAATTTCATCCTGAATCTATCCTCACCGAGCACGGGCATGATCTGCTCAATAACTTTTTAAAAGCCTATTAATGGTGTTTGCTAATCATTATGTTTAAATCAGCGCTTAACCAACTGCTCAATCGCCAAGATTTGTCGCATGACGCCATGTTGCAGGTCATGCAACAAGTCATGGGTGGCGAACTTACGCCTGCGCAAATCAGTGCGCTATTGATTGCCTTGCGCTTCAAAGGCGAAACAGTAGAAGAAATCGCCGCAGCCGCGACTGTGATGCGCACGCTCTCAACCAAAGTTGACATTGCCGATAAAACTTATTTGATAGACACCTGTGGTACGGGTGGCGATGGCATTCAAACCTTTAATGTGTCTACCGTCTCGGCTTTTGTGGCTGCTGCGGCTGGCGCAAAAGTCGCTAAGCATGGTGGGCGCTCAGTATCTTCTACTTGTGGCAGTGCCGATGTGTTAGAAGTTTTGGGCGTCAATGTTAATCTCACGCCTGAACAAGTAGCGAATGCCGTCAATGACATTGGCATTGGATTTATGTTTGCGCCTAATCATCACTCTGCCATGAAACATGCCGCACCAGTGCGCCGTGAGTTGGGTGTGCGCACGATTTTTAATTTGTTGGGCCCACTCACTAATCCTGCCAGCGCCAAACGCCAAGTCATGGGCGTGTTTGATAAAACACTGACTGGCAAATTAGCGCAAGTATTGCAAAAACTTGGCTCGGAACATGTGTTAGTGGTGCACGGTGCCGATGGCATGGATGAAATTTCTTTTACAGGCGACAGTTTTATTGCGGAACTCAAAGATGGCAAAGTGACTGAATATACCGTCAACCCTAGCCAATTTGGCATGCCATTGCACCAGCTTAAAGATATTCAAATTGAAAATGCTGAACAATCCAAAGCCATGATTTTGGATGTATTGCATGGCAAGCAAGCACAAGGAAAACAAGCTGCGGCGCGTGACATCGTGTTACTCAACGCAGGTGCGGCCATTTATGTGGCTGGCGTGGTGGATAGTTTGCAAGCAGGCATTCACAAAGCCGCTGAAGTTATCGACAGTGGCGAGGCATTGGAAAAACTCAATGCTTTAATTGCGCGGGGTCAAGCCTAATGCAGATTTCAAGCATGAAACATTATCTAAGTCTCTTGCTGGCATTACTACTCACCGCTTGTTTTAGTAACGAGCCTGCCGTCAATGTTACGGCTGACAATAGTGCGCAATCAGCCATCGAGGTTAAATCTTCCACCCAGACGCTTGAGCTCAAGCCTTTAGGAAAGCGTCTAGCAGTCAGCGACAACCAAGCGCTGGAACAAGCGTATGCGCGCAAACAAAGTGATGTCTGGTTGGAGGGTGCTGGCAGCGTGGTTAAACTATTGCCTGATGACAACCAAGGTGCGCGCCATCAAAAATTTTTAGTGCGTATTAACGCGCAACAAACGCTACTATTTGCGCACAACATTGATTTGGCGCCACGCATTGATGCCTTGCAAGTAGGGGATGATGTTCAATTTAAAGGTGAATATATCTACAACCCCAAAGGCGGTGTGATGCATTGGACACACCATGACCCGCAAGGCAGACAAGGTGGTTGGATTAAGCATAACGGAAAGACTTATGAGTGATATTTTAAATAAAATTTTAGCCACCAAAGCGGAAGAGGTCGCCGCTGCCAAAGCCAATGTTTCAATGGAAACAATACAGTCAATGGCAACGCAACAAGCACCCGCCCGGGACTTTGTTGGCGCTATCCGCAATAAAATCAGCGCTGGCAAAGCGGCGGTGATTGCAGAGATTAAAAAAGCCAGCCCCTCCAAAGGCGTCATACGCGCTGACTTTAAACCTGCCGAAATTGCACAAAGCTATGAGCATGGCGGGGCAGCCTGTTTGTCAGTGCTCACTGACGAGCAATATTTTCAAGGTTGTGCTGATTATTTAAAACAGGCACGTGTGGCATGCAACCTGCCTGTGTTGCGTAAGGACTTTATGATAGACGCTTACCAAGTCTACGAAGCCCGCGCCATGGGTGCAGATTGCATTTTGTTGATTGCAGCCGCACTCAGCCTGCCAAAAATGCAAGAACTCGAAACAGTTGCGCATAGCTTAGGTATGGCTGTGCTAGTCGAGGTGCATAACGGTGAAGAGTTAACTGAAGCACTCAAACTCACCACGCCTTTATTGGGCATTAATAACCGCAACTTACGTACTTTCGATGTAACGCTAGACACAACGCTAGGCTTGCTAGATAAAATTTCAGCCGACAAAATCGTGGTCACTGAGAGCGGTATTTTCACCAGCGACGATGTCAAACTGATGCGCGATAATCATGTGCATACCTTCCTTGTGGGCGAAGCATTTATGCGTCAAAATGACCCAGGCGCTGAACTGGCTAAGGTTTTTGCTTAACCCCAGCCGTCATTCCGTACAAGCCCAAAGGGCGCGATACGGAATCCAGTGGCTTACATTAAAATGGATTCCCGCTTTCGCGGGAATGACGAAAGAAAGCTTTTTGGAGTTTTTATGACCAACCCAATAGAAACTAAAAATATGTTCCTTGCCATCCGTCCGCGTCGCATGCGTAAAGATGAGTTTTCACGACGTTTGATGCGTGAGCATGTACTCACTACCAACGACCTCATTTACCCCGTATTTGTGCTCGAAGGGGAGAACAAAATTGAAGAAGTGTCGAGTATGCCTGGCGTGAAACGCCAAAGCATCGATGTGCTACTTAAAACAGCAGAAGAATGTGTGAAACTAGGGATTCCTGCACTTGCGCTGTTTCCAGTGGTGCCGCAAGAATTCAAAAGCCTAGATGCCAAAGAGGCTTTTAATCCCACTGGTTTAGTCCCACGCACGGTGCGCGCTTTGAAAAAAGCCTTCCCCGAGTTAGGCGTGATTACAGATGTTGCGCTCGACCCCTACACCACGCATGGTCAAGATGGCTTAATCGACGACACAGGCTATGTACTCAATGACGAAACTGTTGAATTGTTGGTGAAACAAGCCCTTTGTCACGCTGAAGCAGGTGCCGATGTAGTTGCGCCTTCTGACATGATGGACGGCCGCATTGGCGCGATTCGCGATGCCCTAGAAGAACACGGTTTTATCTACACCCGCATTTTGGCTTACTCCGCCAAATACGCCTCTGCCTTTTACGGCCCATTTAGAGACGCCGTCGGCTCTGCCGCCAACTTAGGCAAAAGCAATAAATACAACTACCAAATGGACCCCGCCAACTCAGACGAAGCGATTAAAGAAGTCGCGCTCGATATTGAAGAAGGCGCCGACATGGTGATGGTGAAACCGGGCATGCCATATTTGGACATCGTCCGCCGCGTGAAACAAGAATTTGGCGTGCCAACCTACGCTTATCATGTGAGTGGAGAATATGCGATGCTCAAAGCCGCCGCGCAAAATGGCTGGCTCGATGAAAAAGCCTGTGTGCTAGAAGCCATGCTCGGCTTTAAACGCGCTGGCGCAGATGGCGTGTTGACGTATTATGCGATGGATATTGCGCGGTGGTTGAAGTAATCCATTTAACTTAAGCGAATAATTTTAGAGCATATAAGCTTTACTGGCTCATTCACGTTCAATCATCATTTAGTTTGGTTCTGTTAGGAATCCTATTTTAGGTATGCCCGCATTTTGTGCATCCGCCATTATTTTTGCTAATACCTCGTACTTTGTGTTTTTATCTGCACGAATTTGTATCTCTGGTTTAGGCGTTTTCATTGCTGCACTCGCTAACTTAGCTGATAACTCATGATTTGGTATTAAAGCCTTGTCCCAATAAATGCTACCAAACTCATCTATCGATACGATGACCGTGTCTAATTTAGACTCAACAGGCTGTGTGCTTTCCTGAGGCAGTTGTATTTTTAAGTTATGCGACAGTAGTGGCGCAGTCACTATAAACACCACCAACAGTACTAACATTACATCTACAAGAGGCGTCGTGTTAATTTCTGACATAGGACGACTGATAGCGCCAGTCTCCTCCGCATCTTCATTGTAAAAATTCATCGTTTAGCCTTTATCCTAAATGCTTCTAATTAAAGCACCTGTCGATAGCAAAATATGTAATTGATAGCCATAGTCATCTAATTTTGAAAGTAATTTGTTATTTGTACGAATCAAATGATTGTATGCAATCACAGCAGGTATCGCGACTGCCAAGCCAATAGCAGTCATAATCAGCGCCTCGCCGACTGGCCCAGCCACTTTATCTAAACTTGCCTGCCCACTGATATTAATGCTAATAAGCGCGTGATATATTCCCCAAACGGTACCTAGCAAACCTATAAATGGGGATATGCTACCGATAGTTGCAAGACTTGTAAGTCCATATTCAAGTCGCTTGGATTCATTAGTAAGGCATTTTCTTACTGCACGTGCAATAAAATCCTCATAACTCTTTTGGTTGCGATTGGCAGTTTCACTAACACGACTGAGATAATGCTCTGAAGCCTCTACTGTAAATTTAGTTAATCTCACTAAACCACTTTGGGTTGGATTTTGTTTTAGTATTTGCTCGAGTGAGGACGTTTTTATAAATATATCAATATAACTATCAGTGATTTTATTTATCTTGTAATTCTTATAAGACTTAGTAATGATGACATACCAAGAAATAATGGACATCAGCAACAACAT
Source organism: uncultured Methylophilus sp. (assembly GCA_965249075.1). Lineage (GTDB taxonomy): Bacteria > Pseudomonadota > Gammaproteobacteria > Burkholderiales > Methylophilaceae > Methylophilus. The sequence continues at coordinate 822,377 of CBDFLF010000004.1, read as the reverse complement.
GAGCGCTACACCTATCGAAACTACGCCTCCATTCACTACAACATTCAAAAAATCCATTTGATTCACATCTTGCATAACCGCACCCTCTATTTACTCTTAGTTAAACTAAATCTCACTGGCACTAGCACGTAAGCACTTAAAGCTTCACCACCTAATTTTGCAGGTATAAATCTCCATTTTTTCACTGCTTCTAACGCTGAAGTGTCTAACTGACCGTAGCCACTCCCTTGATGAATTTGCAACTCTTCAGGCTCACCTAGCGCATTGACTAACACCCTCAGTATCACCTTACCTTGATTACCGGCTAACTTTTCTGATAAAGGGTATTTAGGTGGTGGGTTATGTAAATACGACACACCAAACTGAGGCTCCTCTGTTGTCTTATCAGGCGATTTTAGCTCTTTTGCCTCTTTGGCATCCTGCAATTGATTCGGCTGCTGACTGTCGCTGTTAGAGGTCTCCTCAACAATTTTATTAACCTCTAATTTACTAATCTCTGATACTTGAAGATCTGGATTAACGGTATCTTTTGGTAATTTGCGCTCTACTTTTAATCTTGTTTTCTTTATTTTTTTGGTAGGTGTTATTGTTTGCTTTAACTGTGTTACAGGCTTAGTGGGCGCCTCTGTCAGGGGCGCTGGTTTACTGAGCAGACTTACCATCATCGGTAGCTTGGGTTTTTCGACATCCCTTTCAAACGAAAAGCCTATTAACCCAACGACGACAACAAGATGCAACAAAGCAACTAGCATTAGTGCTCTAACTGAAAGCGCTTCACCTTCTACTTTGCAAAAAACCATATCACTTATCTCAAGCCATATCTTAAAGATAAGCCTATTCAAACTCTTTTAATAAGTAGCCTAGTTTATTCAAATGAAACTATTCTTACATTTGAATAAATTGGACCTACAGTTCCCGTACCTGCAAAATGACTTGATGTACCAATATGCAAATAGTTAAATTTATCAACTGGCTCATAACTTAAGCCTTCAAAATGCAGCACTTTGTCATCTATCCAAGTCATCACTCTGCCGTTATTCCATTCTAGGCGTATGCGATATGTATGGTTGAGGTCAAATGGACCGTCAAACGGCACCCACTCCTTAGCCTTACCAAAACCTCTTGCATGGTATTCAATTTTGAATTGCTGGTGCGCCTTACCAACTCTTAACTCCCAATTATCTGTTTCTGGCAGATTCATTCGCTCGTGATTGTTAAATAAATTGCCCCAGAGACCAAGAAATATATTTTTGTTCGCTGTCAGTTGTGTTCTTGGGTCAAAATTTCTAATATCTACCTCAAGCAAACCGTGAGAGGACATTGGTGGAACATTCCAAACAATACGATCATTGTCTTTTAGTAGGGTCCAGCCACCGCCATCTAAAAATTTACCGCCTTGGACTGCTCCGTTACTTTTGCCATGCAAGCTGTCTTGCAATACCACCTTACCCATGACATCTCTTAAATGCGCTTTATATATCGCTTTAGAACCATCTTCAAATGTGACTTGAAACACTAGGCCATCTGCTGATGCAGCTTCTAAACTCATATTAAAGTCTTTGGGCTTTTTACCAGAAAGTAATATATCAGGATGGATGATTGGAAATCTACCGCCATCTTTCCAAGCATAGATGCTCGATACTCCTTGAGGATTTTTCCCAATGAAAAATACACGGTTGTCATAGATATTAGGCTTGCTAAATCCACTAAAGCTTACAGAGCCGCCAGCCATTTCAGCTTTATTGTCTGCAACGGTGATTAACTTACCATCGATAAAGGCGTGGATACCATTTTGCTTGTTATCTTTTGATGTGGTCTTAAATGCAAAGTTATTATTTTTGAAAGATCGCTCAACTGCACCATCGTTTAATCCACTAAATTTTTTGTCTGGAAAGTTTGGTAGCGCAGTCGATTGATTGACCAATGTTTTTAATTTGCCATTTTTATAAGCATAGATACCCGTGTCATCTTTCACATCAGAAGCGGTCAAAATAGTCCAGTCATGGCTAACAGTGATGTCATCCATATCACCAAATAGCCCTGCTTTATCTGGTAAATTCGTTGTCCAGTCTGCAACGACTGCCAGCTTTTTAGTCGCAATATCGTATTGATATGCGCCTTGGTATTTGGAAGACTTATCATCTGGCTTAACATAGCCACGCCCAACAAACACGACCGTTTTTCCGTCAAATACAGGACGCTTAAATGATTCAAATTTTTTCTTACTGTTAGGCATTAAGGTATTGGTATCTACTATTTTGCTTAATTTGCCATCCGCATAATAATAGATACCTTGTTGGCCATTGCTACCGACACCCCGAAATACCAATTGCTCGCCTGAGCCCATAGGCGCACCATCAAAACTACTAAATTTGCCTATCCCGTCCGGTATTTCAGACTTTGAGCTCACCAGCATATCTGTAATGCCCAAACGGTTTCTAAACACCCCTGTGAGTCCATTTTCTCGTGTAGCCACGAAAAAAATAGACTCACCGTCCACTACAGGCCCAGTATTAAAGTCCTTAAACTTGCCACCGTCTCCGCTGAAAATACTGCTTCCATCGGCAATTAACTCAAAGTTGATAGTAGGAAGTGGCCCCTCCGCTGAAGTAGCCAAACCAGGCAGCAAACTCAACATGAACAATACAAGTTTAAGCGTTTTCATTAGAATAAAACCTCCAAGCTCAATCTTGCATTTCTTGGTGTGCCTGGCAGCATAGAGGCTTGGTTGTTACCCATGTAATATACTCTGTCAGAAATGTTGTCTACATTCAACCGCCAGATGGCTTTGTTTTGTCCTAATTTATGTGCATAACTTGCACCCGCATCAAAGCGTGTAAAGCCTTCGACCACATAAGAATTGGTGGTATCACCATAGGAATCACCTTGTTGAAACGCACCGCCATAAAGTGACAAGTCTTTAAAGACACCATGATTAAACGTATAGGAAGTCCAAAGCCTTGTTGAATGTCTAGGGGCAAGGTTAAGATTATTGCCCTTAACGTTAGCTGCACCTTCAACAGTTTCACTGTCTAAATAAGCATAAGAGGCGGACACACTCCATTCTGGTGTAATCTGACCAATGACTTCTGTCTCAAAGCCTTTAGTGCGTTGCTCACCAATGAGTGTGAAGCGTTGGGCAACAAGGTCGGTAAATACTTGATTTGATCTCGTTAAATCATATACAGCAAAATTCACTGCTAACTTATCTTCTAATAAGCTGGTTTTGATACCCAGCTCATATTGTTCGCTCTCTTGCGGGTCAAATAACTCACCCGCATTGATGGCTGGTATTCCAGTAGCGACTGTTGCGGCAGCTCTTCCGCCAGGCTCAAAACCACGCATGTAACTTCCATACAGTGTTATTTGTTCTATTGGGGTGTAAACCAACCCAACCCTTGGTGATACCTGGTCATTTTTGCGTTTATCTTTTACAGGCACTGCCGCAGCAGAAGCCGTTTTCTCTTCGAATATGTCCTTTCTAACTCCTAGCATCAGGTTAAGCTTGGGATGAATTCCGATATAGTCCTCTGCATAAATACCTCTAAACACGCTGTCATTAATCCCCGTGAAAGGGCTCAGGGGCAACGCCCTACGAACAACATTAATAGGGTTGTAAATATTATTGACCACACCGGCATAACTATTAGCTATTCCATTAGTAGTTTCTATCGCCAAATCTACATGATGATAACCAAAGACAGTTCTGTGGCGCATGCCAAAAAGCGTATTGTCGCCAATTAAATCCATGACAAATGAATGATTTTTGCCCGTTTGGACTTGAAGAGCCTCATTAGGGGTGAAATTACCCGTCGTTGCGTTAAAGCCTGTTCTGCCCGATGTATTGCGATTACTACTGAAATCTTGATGAGTATATTGGTGCTTTAGCTTCCAGTTCTCATTCAACTTCCAATCCACCTCATAGCCTAAAGTGGTATTGACTGTGCTGTTGTCAGCCCATGGTAATTGGTCATTAGTGCTTCTTGATAAACCAGGCGCTGGTTTACCGTTTATAAACTGCTGACCTATATCCCAAGGCGTGTCACGATTCACATAGTCAGCCAATAGGGTTAATTTTAAATCGTCAGTAATTTTTGCATCAAATACTACACCAAGCACCTCTCTATTTAACGAAACATTGTCTCTAAAGCTATTTGCATCTTCTTTTGAAATGTTAACGCGATAACCTAAATTATCATTATCGGCAACACGGCCGCCAGCATCTAGTTGTACCTGCCTATAATCCCACGAGCCGCCTGATGCCTTGATCGAGACAAAGTTTTCATCAGTGGGTCTTTTGCGAATTAAGTTAACAATGCCACTACCACGTCCTCGCCCATATTGAACACCACTTGGTCCGCGCAACACTTCAACGCGCTCCATTAACTCCATAGGCTGATCAAGTAAGGAGTACATCGGCTGGCCATCCACCATGTATGCGTTGGTGTCATCCATCAAAAAACCTCTAGAACGCAAAGCCGGTTGTCTACCACCATTTTTGTTGTCCATCGTGACCGAAGCAACCCCTTTAAGAGCGTCAGATAAGTCTCGAACAGCGAACTCATCCATTAACTTTTTAGAAACCACAGTCACCGTCATTGGTGATTCTTTAATGGTGAGTGGGATTCTAGAGGTTGAAGACGCTTTTCTTTGTAAATACTTAGTATTATCGTTTTCTGTTTCAGTGGTGTCGTTAACAGCAACCTCAGGCAATACAGCGTCACCTTTCGCTACTTTTTTCAATACATAAGTATTACTCTCACCCAACACTGCGACTAAGTCACTGCCTTGTAGCAAAATCGCAAAGCCTTCGTTTAATGAATATTTACCTTCAATACCCTTGGTAAGCTTGCCTGCTACCATTTGCGGATCAAAAGAAATAAGCACCCCTGCGGATGAAGCAAAGCTAGTTAATGCTTTACCCATGTCCCCTTTAGGAATTGAAAAGGACTTTTTAGCACTAGTTGTTTGTGTATCTTTTTCATTAGCATGCGCTACTTCGATACTGGCTAGATTTGAAGTAACCACCAAGCTCGATATTAAGGAAGCAATTAATTTCCTTTTAATTTGAATACTTGCTGGTTTTTGTTTTGATAAGAATTGCATGGTTTAAGTCTCCTCGATTAAGTGATCTCACTTACCATGCCAATCGAAACTCATAAAGTGACAATCAATTTTAAAGTTTTTTTAATGTCACCCAATAATTCATGAAACGATCTACCCTAATGTTAAATGTACTCGCTAGAATTTTAAGGGTCGAATCAATATCAATTGTAGAAAAAACACCAGATATCATGTAGTTCTCTATTGTCGAATCGCATTTAATTTGACCCAATTGATAACGAGATAGCTCTGCTAAAAAATCGACTAGCTTTTGATTGTTGGCGACAATTAATCCACTAATCCATGAATAATCTGTCTCGTTGGCTTGACCTAAAAGCATGGTACTTTCAGGTGAGACTGACCCTGATACTCCTGCAGCTAAAGTAACGCGCTGATTATGATTCTTTTTAGCCTCTAATTTAACTGCGCCTTCGTATACTGATACTAACGTACGCTCTGATAACGCTCTTACGCTAAATTTAGTCCCTAGCGCTTCCGCAGTACCATGTTTATTTTTAACTACAAATGGTCTATGCAATGCATTATTTTCATTACCAGTTACGATTAAGGCCTCCCCTTGGACAAACTCGATTAATCTTAAGTGTTTGTCAAACAAAACATTGATCGTCGTTGAAGTATTAAGATGAACCAGTGTGCCATCAGTTAAATAAATACGCTTAGACTCTCCCACCCCTGTTGAGTAGTCTGAATAGAAGGCGCCCGTAGTTAGGTTTTTATATGTGGCATAACTCAACACACCTACGCCAACAATAGATGTCAGGCTTTTTAAAAAATGCCTTCTGTCATTTCTTTGATTATTTTTAATGTGGTTGTATAGCGTATGAATGCCAATTTGTGGATCTATTTTTTTAAAAGAATTAGTGATAGATTCAATTTTTGACCATGCCTCTTGATTAGCAATATCTTGCTGTTTCCATTGTTGCCAATCTGAGTAATCTTTTTGTGTCGCATCTTCCGAGCTTAATAAGATGTACCATTTTGTAGCCTCCTCCATAGAGGAATGTAGTTTTTTCGCCATATCAGTAATATTCAGAACAATGTATGACGGCTTTGTAAATGTATTTTCTTACAGAGCTAACAGATACATTTAATTCAGAAGCAATTTCAGCATGTGATAAGCCTTCTAGTTGTAACAATAAAAAAGCTTTTTTAACATTGGGAGATAATGAGCTAAGCATTTCATCTATTCTTACTAAAGTCTCAATATTGCTAAGCGTAGACTCAGGTGACGGATGCTGAGATTCGTCGATATAACTTAGTGCTTGAATATATGCTTGCTCAATGGCTTTTCGTCTTAAATGGTTTACCATTAAACCGTGAGCTACAGTAGTTAAAAATGCCCTTTTTTCTCTAATCTGATCAATATTATTTTTGAGAGAATATGAAGAAAGGTATCTTGTGCTAAGTCAGAAGCAAGAGAATGGCACCCTAGCTTTTTTCTTAGCCAAGCATTAATCCAGTCATAATGATGTTGATATAGCAGGCAAAACTCAGCCTCAGCGCTTTGAATTAAGTTTAATTGCAATTTGGTTAACCTCTTAAGACTCTTCTTAAGCGTTGCAATTCACATACCAAATTTACACTTAACCTAACTTATTGATTATATTTATATAATTAAATATTTTGGATTTTTCTTGGTTGCTATAAACCATAACCTAATTAAAATTACGGTTGTTTTTAACAAATTTTTTATTAGCGCATAATTGGTTTATAACGTATACGTTTTGGTTTAGCCCCCTCTTCACCCAAACGTTTTTTCTTATCTTCTTCGTATTCTTGGTAATTGCCGTTAAAGAACGTCCATTGAGAATCGCCCTCGGCTGCCAAAATATGCGTGGCGATACGGTCTAAAAACCAGCGATCATGAGAGGTGACGAGCACACAGCCTGAGTATTCCAATAAGGCATCTTCTAGCGCGCGTAAGGTTTCTACATCTAGGTCGTTGGAAGGTTCATCGAGTAGTAAGACGTTGGCGCCTTCAACCAAGGTTTTGGCTAAATGCAAACGCCCGCGCTCACCGCCTGAAAGTTGACCTACGATTTTTTGTTGGTCGCCGCCTTTAAAGTTAAAGCGACCAATATACGCACGGCTAGGCATTTCAAATTTGCCCACGCTGAGCATATCTAATCCACCTGCAACAACATCAAATACGGTTTTGTTGTTATCTAAACCTTCTCGGGTTTGGTCTACTGCTGCCATTTTAACGGTTGGGCCAATAATGATTTCACCACTGTCTGGTTGCTCTTTGCCCTGTAGCATACGGAAGAGGGTGGATTTACCAGCGCCGTTAGGGCCGATAACACCAACAATAGCGCCAGGTGGCACGCTAAAGCTGAGATTATCAATCAGTAATCTATCGCCAAAGCCCTTTGAGACGTTATTAAACTCGATGACTTGATTGCCTAGACGTTCGCCGGGGGGGATAAAAATTTCTTGGGTCTCGTTACGGCGTTGGTATTCCACGCTAGACATTTCTTCATAACGTGCCAAACGCGCTTTGCTTTTTGATTGGCGGGCTTTGGCACCTTGGCGCACCCATTCCAATTCTTGTTTCATGGCTTTGCGATGTGCATCTTCTTGTTTTTGCTCTTGGGCTAAGCGCGTTTCTTTTTGCTCTAACCAGTCTGAATAGTTGCCCTTCCAAGGTATGCCTTCGCCACGGTCTAGCTCTAAAATCCACTCTGCCGCGTTATCTAAAAAGTAGCGATCATGGGTGACGGCGACGACTGTGCCTGAAAAGCGCACTAGGAATTGCTCTAACCATTCAACAGATTCTGCATCTAAATGGTTGGTCGGCTCATCCAGCAACAGCATATCGGGTTTAGAAAGCAATAATTTGCACAAAGCCACTCGACGCTTTTCACCGCCTGAGAGTGGGCCAATTTGTGCGTCCCAAGGTGGTAAACGCAGTGCGTCCGCTGCCAGTTCTAGTTGTAGCTCAACATCACTCCCACTGGCAGCGATGATATTTTCATACTTAGCTTGCTCTTCGGACAACTTGTCAAAATCAGCATCGGGGTCAGCATACGCCGCATAGATTTCCTCTAATTTTTGCTTGGCTTCCATCACCGCACCCAGGCCACTTTCCACTTCTTCACGCACTGTTTTGCTTGGGTCTAACTCAGGCTCTTGTGGTAAGTAGCCAATGGAAATATTAGGTTGCCATTGCACCTCACCCTCAAACTCTTTATCAGCACCAGCCATGATACGCAGTACGGTTGATTTACCTGCGCCATTCAACCCTAACAACCCAATTTTGGCCCCTGGGAAAAATGAGAGTGAAATGTCTTTGATAATTTGTCTTTTGGGTGGCACGATTTTGCTTACCCGAAGCATAGACATCACGTATTGGGCCATGTTGTTTCCTTTTTTGGTTAACTGCAAGTGTATGAATGATGCGCTATTTTAATATGCTTTGCTAACCTGAGTGTGTTTTCTATAGATAAAAAAATGGGTCTTGATAAGACCCATTGAACACATGACTATGACACACTTACACTTTAAAAACACATTTTATATTCCTAAAGCCTCTGTCCAAGCCAAGGCTTCGATATGACTTTGATTCACCTTGTCTGCCTCAAGCTGTAAGGATGCTGCCAATTGAATTATTTGATCGTTATTGGCATCTTCACAAGCTTCAGTGAGCTTTAAAAATGGTCCATAAATGCCTTCTCTGTTAGTAATCGCCTCAGTCACTGGCTCTGGCAATTGCAATTTCTCTATCACTTTATCCATCGGCATTTTTAATATCACATCTAATAGTGAGAATACGCCAACTATAAATAAATTGTCTCGGCCAGCTTTGTCGAAATAACTCTCACCGAGCAATTCTGTGAGTCTACCTCGGGTGATGGATGTTTTCATGAGTGCGGAAGATGTGCTGTTATTACCTGCTGTGACCATCAATAAAGTCAACCAACGGTAAAGTTGGTTTCTACCGATGATAGAGAAAGCATGATTGAGTGATTGCACCTCGCATGACAAACCAAAGCCCACGGAGTTGATATAACGTAATAATTTGTAAGATAAAGTGGCATCACGTTTAAAACCATCTTCAATCACTTGATTATCTGCATCCTGACTGACAAGGTTTAAGATATTCAAGACACTGTCAAAAGAAGGATTGATGACTTTGGCAACTAGGTTTTCTGGTTTGGCGTAAAAGTAGCCTTGAAAGTACGCGTAGCCGATTCCATTCAACTCATCAAACTGCTCACGTGTCTCTACACGCTCTGCAATAATGTTCAGATTGTTTCTTTGGTAGGTTTTATGTAACAGAATGGCTTGACCAACATTAACTTGGCGCATATCGATTTTGACATAATCTGCATGTGGCAACAAAGCTTGCAAATGCGCATATTGATGTGGATTATCTAGCGCAATTTTAAAGCCTAGTTTTTTTAATTCGCTACAGCGTTCAACCAGTGCTGGTGTGATGTCAATATTGTGTACCACTTCCAGCACAGTTTTATTGGCTGGCATCAGCTCTAAAAACTCACTCTCAAGCATGGTGCTATTCACATTGATAAAGGCGCACTTATCTCCTAAACGCCATGCCTCTTCCATTTGGTCAATGGTCGCCAGCAATACCGATGCACAAGACTTGATATCTTGCTCAAACACCGCCGTATTTGCATTGGCACTGTGTCTAAAAAAGAACTCATAGCCAATAATATTTTGTTTGGCATTGACAATCGGTTGACGGCCGATAAAGGTCTGGTCTGTCGTTTGAGCTTGCATGCTGTTCTCACTTCAATATGGCTAACATAGCCCATATCTTACTTGCTTTCGTTTAAACAGCCTGTCTCAAATAAAGGAGGTTTTAGGGCTTATTTCTGTGATTAAAACAACTTTATTTTGAATGTCAGCTATTATGTCGTTTTGTAGTTGGAACATTAGACATGGCACTTAAATCGACGATTTACAAAGTTGAACTGAATATTGCCGACATGGATAGGCATTATTACGCGCAACATTCACTCACCTTGGCTAAACACCCCTCAGAAACTGAAGAGCGTTTAATGGTACGCTTAATTGGCTTTTGTCTTTTTGCCAACGAATCACTCACTTTTGGCAAAGGATTGAGCGAAGATTCTGAGCCAGACTTGTGGGAAAAAGACCTCACGGGTGCAATCCAACTTTGGATGAATGTAGGTTTGCCCGATGAGCGCGAAGTACGTAAAGCCTGTGGTGTCTCCAGCAAGGTGGTTGTGCTACTTTATGGTGGCAGAGTAGCTGATATGTGGTGGGAGCAACATAGTAAAGCGATGCTTAAATTAAGCAATGTCAGCGTGATTAATCTACCTGATACCGAAGCGTTGGCCGAAGCTTGTTCTAGAGGCATGAATATTAGTTGTACCATACAAGATGGTCAGCTGTTAATTGCGCATGATACTGGCAGTTTTACGCTAACGCCTCAACACCTAAAAAACGAGTAGGCTTGAATTACTCAACTGTTACACTTTTGGCTTAGTTTCTAGGTTTATCGACATCAGTACCTTCACAACCGACTTGTTGCTTTAGCAACTAGCAAGGATGGGGACACCCCTTGCGGGTGTAAACAATCCATCTTAATTACTCAACCGTCACACTCTTAGCAAGGTTTCTAGGTTTATCGACATCAGTACCTTTTAGCAAAGCCGCATGATACGAAAGTAATTGCACAGGTATCGTATGCAATATCGGTGACAGCACACCTACATGGCGCGGAGTACGAATCACATGCACACCCTCTGACTCGCTGAAGTGGCTATCGGCATCAGCAAACACAAACAACTCACCACCACGCGCTTTAACTTCTTGCATATTAGACTTTACTTTTTCCAGCAAGGCATCGTTAGGCGCAATCACCACCACAGGCATATTGTTATCGACCAAAGCTAGTGGGCCATGTTTTAACTCGCCCGCAGGATAAGCTTCTGCATGTATGTAGGAAATTTCTTTGAGTTTCAGTGCGCCTTCCAAGGCGATAGGGTAATGTATGCCACGGCCTAAGAATAAAGCATGTTCTTTGTCGCCAAAACTTTTGGCCCACTCTCGAATTTGGGGTTCTAAATTGAGCGCAACTTGTACACTGCCAGCCAACTGACGTAATGATGATAAATATTCTTGTTCTTGCTCGCTGGTGAGACGACCTTTGATTTTCGCTAAGGTAGCTGCAAGTACAAATAAAGCCACTAATTGTGTTGTAAACGCTTTAGTGGATGCCACGCCTATCTCTGCGCCCGCGCGTGTATAAAACACCAATTGCGAGGCGCGTGGAATCGCGCTTTCTTGCACATTACAAATAGCCAAACTTAAATGTTGGCCTAAGCTTTTGGCATGCTTCAGTGCTTCCATGGTGTCCAATGTTTCACCTGACTGTGATATCGTCACAATGAGTTGATTCGGGTTTGGCACAGATTCACGATAACGATACTCGCTGGCAATTTCTATACTGCAAGGCACTTTCGCGATGCTCTCTAGCCAATATTTAGCCGTCAAGCCTGCATAATAGCTAGTCCCTGCCGCCAATATCAACACACTGTCTAGCTGTTTAAATACGGCTTCTGCGTTATCGCCAAATAATTCTGGTCTAAACGCACCGTCATCAATCAAAGCCTCAATAGTGTCAGTTAAGGCTTTGGGTTGCTCATGAATTTCTTTTTGCATAAAGTGGCTGTATGGGCCAAGCTCTAGCGATGCAAGTGAAACATCACTCATGTGTATTTTGCGTTTCGTTGGCTGACCATCTTTGCCATAAATAGTCACAGCATCTGTCGTCAATGTCGCCACATCGCCATCTTCTAAATAGATGACATTGCGTGTGACAGATAGCACTGCGCTCACATCAGATGCAATAAAATTTTCGCTCTCGCCTAAACCTATTAACAATGGGCAACCTAGGCGAGCGCATACCATCACATCAGCTCGGTCATGCGCAATCACGCTTATCGCAAACGCACCCGTTAATTCGGTTACCACTTGTTTAACGACGGCCAATAAGTCACGATTTTGTTTATAGTAATAATGAATTAAGTGGGCGATGACTTCGGTATCTGTTTGAGAAGAAAACACATAGCCTAGTTTTTGCAGACGCTGGCGTTGCTCGTCATAATTTTCGATAATGCCATTGTGCACCACTGCGATTTCTGGTTTTTCTTGTGAGGGTGAAACATGTGGGTGCGCATTGCTCTCAGTCACGCCACCATGTGTGGCCCAACGTGTGTGACCTATGCCAATATTGCCGCTGAGTTTAAGCGCATTGGCTTTTGCTTCGAGCTCAGAGACACGGCCCACTGCTCTCACTCGCTCAATTTCGTTGTTTAAAATGGCAATGCCTGCAGAATCATAGCCACGATACTCGAGACGACTTAAGCCCTCTATTAGCACAGGGACGATATTTCTTTTAGCAATGGCGCCTACAATTCCACACATGGTCTTAACTTTCTAATCAATTATTTCTTAATTTTTTGCGGACGTTTCCATCCAGCTATCGACTTTTGCTCTTTTGCACGACACAGTGTTAAAGCGTCAGCTGGGGCATTTTTAGTGATTGTGGAGCCTGCTGCGATGGTTGCGCCTTTGCCTATCGTGACTGGCGCGATTAGCTGTGTATCTGAACCAACAAACACATCATCTTCAATAATGGTTCTAAACTTATTAGCACCGTCATAATTACAGGTAATCGTACCCGCACCTATATTCACGTTTTTACCTACAGTGCTATCACCAACATAACTTAAATGGTTAATTTTACTGCCAACATCGACTTGGGCATTTTTAAGTTCAACAAAATTACCCACATGCGTGTCTGTCGCCAAACTTGTGCCAGGCCGCAAACGTGCAAATGGCCCAATTTTACTTTTTGAGCCGATATTGGCTTGATCGATATGGGTAAACGCTGCGATTTCAACACCCGCTTCTATGTGTGCATCTTTAATCACACAATTTGCTGCAATCTTAACTTTATCGCCAAGATGTACGGTACCTTCAAACACACAATTCACATCTATCACCACATCTCTACCGCAAGTTAAATTGCCACGCACATCAATTCTATTGGGATCTTTTAAGGTAACGCCTTGTTGTAGTAATTGCTCTGCCAGCCTTTGTTGATATACACGTTCTATCTGTGCCAAATCCATCTTGGAATTGATACCTGTTACCGACCATTCGTCGTTGGTTATTTCAGCATCGACTGAAATTCCATCATTGACTGCAAAACCAATTATATCGGTCAAATAATACTCACCTTGTGCATTATTATTATCTAATTTGCCCAGCCATGTTTTTAAATATGGATTAGGCATGGCCATAATGCCAGTATTCACTTCTTTTATTTGTCTTTGCGCCTCAGTGGCATCTTTGTGCTCAACAATAGCAACAATGTGATCTTGCGTATTTCTAACGATACGTCCATAACCTGTTGGGTCATGTTTTATAAAACTCATAAGCACTAAAGCATCTTGTGCTTTATCTACAAGCATTTGGCATTTATTTGTATCTATTAAAGGGACATCCCCCAACAATATCAACGTTTTCCCATTGTTATCTAAATGCGGTAAAGCTTGTTGTACTGCATGGCCTGTACCTTTTTGTTCTGCCTGCTCTACCCAAACAATAGATTCATCTGCAAAATTTGCTTTGACCAGCTCACCACCAAAACCATAGACGACAATTAACTTGCTAGGATTTAATTTTTTAGCGCAATCAATCACATGGCCCAAAATCGCTTGATGACCAATGGGATGCAACACCTTAGGGGTGTCGGAATGCATGCGTGTACCTTTACCCGCAGCCAATATGACGATATTTAATGTTTGCATACTTTATTTAAAAAATTACCTTGTTATTAGTATAAACAAAAAAGGCAACCTAAGGCTGCCTTTTCCGATTACATCCAGACTATCTCATTTTGAGATTAGTGCATTTTGCGCATTTTTTGAATGGCTTGAATTTGTGCAATCGCCTCAGCTAATTCTGCTTGGGCTTTTGCATAATCCATGTCAGAAGTACGATTTTTCATCGCTTCTTCAGCCGCTTCTTTTGCAGCAGTCGCTTTAGCTTCATCCAAATCCGCACCACGAATGGCAGTATCTGCCAACACTGTAATCATGCCTGGTTGCACTTCTAACAAACCACCAGAGATGAAAATCAATGTTTCTTCGGCTTCCGCTGATTGCTTAATACGCAATGCACCAGGTTTAATGGTCGTAATCATTGGGGTGTGGTTAGGATAGATACCCACTTCACCGCCACCCGCTGGCGCAACTACAAATTCAGCTTCACCAGAAAAAATATTTTCTTCTGCGCTAACTACGTCGATATGCACTGTATTTGCCATAAGTTTCTCTTGTATTAGTGTTTTTAAAGAATTAGTTTAAAGTTTTAGCTTTTTCAACTGCTTCTTCAATGCCACCTACCATGTAAAAGGCTTGTTCTGGTAAATGATCGTATTCACCAGCCACAATCGCTTTAAAGCCTTTGATAGTGTCTTTTAATGGTACGTATTTACCTGGCGCGCCAGTAAACACTTCAGCTACGTGGAATGGTTGTGACAAGAAACGTTGGATTTTACGTGCACGACCAACAATCAATTTGTCTTCTGGTGACAACTCATCCATACCCAAAATCGCAATAATGTCGCGTAATTCTTTATAGCGTTGTAAGGTTGTTTGTACTGAACGTGCAACTGAGTAATGCTCTTCACCAACTACCAATGGGTCTAATTGACGTGATGTTGAATCTAGTGGGTCAACCGCAGGGTAGATACCTAAAGAAGCAATGTCACGTGACAACACAACAGTTGAGTCCAAATGTTGGAATGTTGTTGCTGGGGATGGGTCAGTCAAGTCATCCGCAGGTACATAAACCGCTTGAATAGAGGTAATAGAACCTGTTTTGGTTGAAGTAATACGCTCTTGTAAACGACCCATTTCATCAGCCAATGTTGGTTGGTAACCTACCGCTGATGGCATACGGCCTAACAACGCTGACACTTCAGTACCAGCCAATGTGTAACGATAGATGTTATCTACAAAGAACAACACGTCACGGCCTTCGTCACGGAATTTTTCCGCCATGGTCAAGCCTGACAACGCGACACGTAAACGGTTACCTGGAGGTTCGTTCATTTGACCGAACACCATGGCTACTTTTGATTCTTTCATGTTATCTAATTTGATAACGCCAGCTTCAGCCATCTCGTGGTAGAAGTCGTTACCTTCACGAGTACGTTCACCCACACCAGCAAATACTGATAAACCTGAGTGTTGTTTAGCAATGTTGTTAATCAATTCCAACATGTTTACAGTTTTACCTACACCCGCACCGCCGAACAAACCTACTTTACCGCCTTTAGCAAATGGGCAAACCAAGTCAATCACTTTGATGCCTGTTTCTAACAAGTCAACAGAAGGTGAAAGCTCTTCGAATGATGGTGCTTTTTGGTGGATAGAACGGAACTCTTTAGAATCGATTGGACCCACTTCATCAATTGGGCGACCCAATACGTCCATAATACGACCAAGTGTACCTTCACCCACTGGCACATTGATAGGGCCACCAGTAGATTTAAATGGTGTGCCACGCGCTAAACCGTCAGAAGAACCCATGGCAATGGTACGAACAATGCCGTCACCTAACTGCTGTTGTACTTCTAGGGTCAAGCCTTTTTCAGCCTGTGAATCTTTGTCATCAATAATCAATGCATCAAATACTTTAGGCATTTGATCGCGTGGAAACTCAACGTCAACCACGGCGCCAATACATTGCACCACTTTACCTACGATTGTTTCTTTTGCTTTTGCCATTTTCTATTCCTAACTTCTTAGTCAGATTTAATTAAATTCTATATCGAATTGCTTATGCTTTAAGCAACCGCCGCCGCGCCACCAACAATCTCTGAGATCTCTTTGGTAATCGCTGCTTGGCGCGCTTTGTTGTACACCAATTTCAACTCACCGATGACGCTCTTCGCATTATCAGAAGCAGATTTCATCGCAACCATACGTGCTGATTGCTCAGACGCCATATTTTCAGCAACTGCGTTGTAAACCAATGATTCGATATAACGAACCATTAACTCATCCACAACAGGTTTCGCTTCAGGTTCATAGATGTAATCCCAATGACCTTTTGGACTGCCTAATTGCTCACCAGCGAGTGGGAGTAATTGTTGCATGGTGGGTTCTTGCTTCATGGTGTTGATAAATTTGGTATAGCAAATAAACAATTGATCAATTTCACCAGCAATGTAAGCATCTAACATCACTTTGATAGAACCAATCAATGCGTCCAAATGGGGTGTATCACCCAACCCTGTGATGTGTGATTTAACATCAGCACCCACACGTGTCATAAAACCAAACCCTTTGTTACCAATCGCACTGACTGCAATTTTTTTGCCTTCTGTTTCCCAGTTTTTCATTTGGTTAACAGACATACGTAGTACGTTGGTATTCAAACCACCACATAAACCTTTGTCAGAGCTGACCACAATCAAACCAACGTTTTTAACTTGCTCGCGCTTGATTAAAAACGGATGTTTGTATTCGGCTTGTGCAAATGAAAGGTGAGCAGCAACGTTACGAATTTTCTCAGCATAAGGACGTGATGCACGCATTCTATCCTGCGCTTTACGCATTTTAGAAGCGGCAACCATTTCCATCGCTTTGGTGATCTTGCGTGTATTTTCTACACTCTTGATCTTGGTTCTAATCTCTTTACTACCTGCCATTTTAGATTCCTAAAAAAATGAGTGAGAGATTAATAAGCGTTCGTTGCTTTAAAGTCTTGAACAGCTGCATCTAATGCTTTTTCATTGTCAGCGCTCAAATCTTTGCTTGTTTCAATCGCTTCTACAATCGATTTGTATTTTGAACTCATAAAGCCATGTAGCGCATTTTCAAAAGCCAATACTTTGTTCGTTGGCACATCATCAAAGTAACCTTTGTTGGCTGCAAACAAGGTAATTGCCATGTTTGACACGCTTAATGGTGCGTATTGTGCTTGTTTCATCAACTCTGTAAACATGCGACCGCGGTCTAATTGTTTACGTGTTGCTTCATCCAAGTCAGAAGCGAACTGCGCAAACGCTGCCAATTCACGGTATTGTGCTAATGCCAAACGTACACCACCACCCAATTTTTTGATGACTTTAGTTTGTGCAGCACCACCCACGCGAGATACTGAAATACCCGCGTTAATCGCTGGGCGAATACCCGCGTTAAACAAATCTGTTTCCAAGAAGATTTGACCGTCAGTAATCGAAATTACGTTGGTTGGAACGAAAGCAGAAACGTCGCCAGCCGCTGTTTCAATCACTGGCAATGCAGTCAATGAACCTGTTTTGCCTTTTACTTTGCCTTTAGTGAAAGCTTCTACGTACTCTTCGTTTACGCGTGCAGCACGCTCTAACAAACGTGAGTGGATGTAGAACACATCACCTGGGTAAGCTTCGCGGCCTGGTGGACGGCGTAGCAAGAGTGAAATTTGACGGTATGCAACCGCTTGTTTTGACAAGTCATCGTAAACAATCAATGCATCTTCACCGCGGTCACGGAAGTATTCACCCATGGTACAACCCGCGTATGGTGCCAAGAATTGTAAGGCTGCTGAGTCGGAAGCAGTCGCAGCCACAACGATGGTGTATGCCATCGCGCCATTTTCTTCTAATTTACGTACCACGTTAGCAATGGTTGAGGCTTTTTGACCAATCGCAACATAGATACAGGTCATGTTTTGACCTTTTTGGTTGATGATTGCATCGACCGCAACGGCTGTTTTACCTGTTTGACGGTCACCAATAATCAATTCACGTTGACCACGGCCCACTGGCACCATAGAGTCAACTGATTTCAAACCTGTTTGCACTGGTTGTGATACCGATTTACGTGCAATCACGCCTGGTGCCACTTTTTCAAGTTTGTCCGTTAATTTAGTTTTTACTGGACCTTTACCATCAATCGGTTGACCCAATGCGTTCACAACGCGACCAATCAATTCTGGGCCGACTGGAACTTCCAAAATTCGGCCTGTGCATTTACATACATCCCCTTCAGTGATGTGCTCGTAATCACCTAAAACCACAGCACCCACAGAATCACGCTCTAAGTTAAGCGCCAAACCAAATGTATTGCCAGGGAACTCAATCATTTCGCCTGCCATCACGTTTGATAAACCGTGAATACGCACAATACCGTCAGTCACTGAGATGACGGTGCCTTGAGTACGGGCTTCAGCAGTGGTAGAAAAATTTTCTAGTCTGCTCTTAATAAGCTCGCTAATCTCTGATGTAGATAACTGCATATATGTCTCCTGTGCCTTAAGCTGATAGCGTATAGGCTAAATTTTGTAACTGACCTTGGACAGACGCGTCGATAACGGTGTCGCCAACAATAATTTTAATGCCGCCGATAATTTCTGCATCCACAGAAACCTTCGCTTCAATTTTCTTGCCAAACTTTTTTTCCAAACGCGCGACGATGTCTTTGGTTTGCGCAGCTGTTAACTTTTCTGCAGCAATGATTTCCGCATCCAATGTGCCTTCTTCTTGAGCTTTTAATTCTTCAAAAGCATCAGAAATAGCAGGCAGAATTGATAAACGGCCATACTCAACCAAAACCTTGATTAAATTTTGACCTTGCTCATTGAGCTTGTTACCGGCCACTTTAATCATGTTGGCTTCTAATTCCTGAGCGTTTACTTTCGGGTCTTCAATGTAGGCTTTTAATTGCTCGTCTTTGACAAGACCAGCCAATAAACCCAACATGTCAGACCATTGTGATAAAGCTTTAGTCTCTTTGCCTAATTTGTAAGCGGCAACTGCGTAAGGTCTTGCGATGGTTGAAATTTCAGCCATGGTTTATCCTTATAGTTCTGCAGCGAGTTTAGACAACATGTCACTGTGCGCTTTTGCATCAATTTCTTTGCGTAATATTTTTTCAGCGCCTGCAACTGCAAGGTTAGAAACTTGCGCACGTAAACCTTCTTTTGCACGGTTTACTTCTTGATCAATTTCAGCTTTAGCACCCGCAATGATACGTTCGCCTTCAACTTTGGCATTTGCTTTCGCTTCTTCAATGATTTGTGTTGCGCGTTTTTCTGCTTGCGCAATAATCTCACTGGCTTTTTGTTTGGCTTCGTTCAGTGATGCTTCTGATTTTTTAGCCGCAGCTTCTAATGCGCTTTTACCTTCTTGCGCAGCAGCTAAACCATCAGCAATTTCTTTTTGGCGCGTTTCAATCGCTGACAACAGCGGCGGCCAAACGAATTTCACTGTGAACCAAATCAACACTGCAAATGCGATTGCTTGTGCGATTAGTGTAAAGTTAATGTTCATTTTTGATCCATTTTATTCAGTTGTTAAACTTACGATTATCTATTCGATAATTTGTAAGCCGATGACTTAAAAGTCGATATAACAAAAGGTTTAAGTCTGCACTTAAACCTTCATATCAACAATTACTGAGCAACAACGCTTAATAATGGGTTTGCAAACGCAAACATCATGGCCAAACCAACACCAATAATGAATGACGCGTCAATCAAACCTAAAAGCAAGAACACTTTACCTTGCAATGCTGGGATCATTTCTGGTTGACGAGCAGCGCCTTCCAAGAAACTTGCACACATAATACCAATACCGATACAAGCGCCTGCAGCACCTAAACCGATAATTAAACCGATACCAATACCTGTGTAGGCTTGAATCATTGCTAATGCTTCCATTTTGTTACCCTCTCTAAAAATTAAAACAACTACAAATTAAATTAAAAACTGCTTAAATTAAAACTTACTTAAATAAAACTAGTGTGACTCATGCGCCATGGCGAGATACACCACAGTCAACATCATAAAAATAAACGCTTGTAAGGCAACAATTAAGATGTGGAAGATAGACCAGCCAGCACCTAAAATTGCACCGGCAACCACACCTGTCAAGCCTGTCGTTGCCCACAACCCCAACAACAAGAAAATCACTTCACCCGCATACATATTGCCAAACAAACGCAATGAATGTGAAAGCGGTTTTGAAATATACTCAATCATGTTGAATAAGAAATTGGCAGGCCAAACTAAAACATTTGAGCCAAACGGCGCACAAAATAATTCATGTATCCAACCACCCAAGCCTTTGGCTTTGATAGAGAAGAAAATCATCAAGAACCACACAGCCAATGCCAAAGCAAAAGTCGTGTTAATGTCTGAAGTTGGCACAGCGCGCCATTTAACATGTTCACCACCAATTAAGCCAGCCACTTTAGCTACCCAATCCACGGGTAAAAAGTCCATGGCGTTCATGGCAAACACCCACAAGAATACGGTTAAAGCGGTTGGCGCGATAAAGCTATGACGGTCGCCGTGGAAAATATTTTTGACTTGGTCATCCACAAAACCAAAAATTAATTCGACAAAGGCTTGGCGTTTAGTTGGTACACCTGAAGTCGCACCTCGCGCCACCCACCAAACCAAACCCATGACCATCAAACCCAATACAACAGACATAATTAAAGTATCGTAGTGCAACACCCAGAAGCCTTCGCCCGTAGCATTGCCATTCACACCCTGCGCATTAAAGCTTAAATGGTGCTTAATGTATTCTGATGGAGTAAGTTCTTGATGTGCTGTTGTCATAATATTTACAATTAATCTATAAAACTAAATTGGATACCTAAATCGGCGTTTTTAATTTTGCTAACGCAGCACCAGAAAACAAAGCTGCGGTTGCCAATCCTGCAATCAGCGCCATGTGCACTAACTGCGCATAATTCTTAAACACTACAAACAAAATCAAGGCAATTAAGCCGATTTTTATCGCCTCTGCTTTCAGCATCGTGATTAACACCGCCGATGCTTCTGCTTGATGTGCACCTCTTGCCGCCACTTTGGATGCTACGTAAGCCCCAACGATGACCGATGCACCACCCATCACTACAGATACAGAAGCATGCAAACCAGCTAACAAAAAAGCTACACAAGCGACGGTTAGTGTAGAAAGCCATTGCCAACGCAACATATTGCGATACAAATTCGTATCATCTGCTTCTACACTTACTGCATTTTCCGTCATCGCAAAATGGTCTTTAGTCAAAGACGCGAGATTTTGAATTATTCGCGCACTTTAGTCAAGCGTTGTCTTTGAAGGTTTTAATTATTAAATGAAACACTTAACCTTAATTTGACATGCTTGATGCACAAAATTTTTTGTTTTATTTATTTTGCTGTGAGTTTTGCTATCCAATCATCCAGTTGATCTAGCTGATTAAAATGTAATTTAATCACGCCTGAACCATTGGCTTTGCTAGCAATGTTCACCACTGCGCCTAGTTTTTCACTCAACTCTTGCTCTAAATGTGCAATGTCAGGCTGAACTTTTTCAGTTGTTGATTTTTTTGCACTAGGGTTGCTTTGCATGATGCGTTCGATTTCACGCACGGATAATCCATCTTGCACCACTTTATTCGCTAACATGATTTGTTGCGCTGGCTCTACACCCACCAATGCACGGGCGTGACCCATGTCAATTTGGTTATCTAGCAACATATCTTGCACCATGGGGGTTAAAGTGAGTAGGCGCAAAATATTAGAAACCGCGACCCTTGAACGACCGACTGCTTCAGCTGCTTTTTCATGGGTCATATTAAATTCATCAATTAATCGTTTAATACCCATAGCCTCTTCAAGCGGGTTTAAGTTTTCGCGTTGAATATTTTCTATCAAGGCCATTGCCAAGGCCGCTTCGTCTTCAATTTCACGAATCAACACAGGCACTTCAGTTAGACCAGCCATTTGTGACGCGCGCCAACGTCTTTCACCCGCAATGATTTCAAAGGTTTCTGGTGCTATTTCGCGCACCAAAATGGGTTGCATGATGCCTTGCGTTTTGATCGAATCCGCAAGCGTTTGTAGCGCATTTTCATCCATGTAAGAACGTGGCTGATATTTGCCTGGACGCAGTTGCGTAACATTTAATGTACGCATACTGTCTGATTGCGCAATGGTTTCGGTGTCACCTGATAACAAAGCATCAAGCCCACGTCCTAAACCTTTTGGTTTTACCATTTTATTTCCTTGTTAAACTATTTTTAGATGTTGGAATTTGTTTATTTCTTATTCAATATTTCTAGCGCCAAGTCTAAATAAGCTTGTGCGCCTCTAGAAGTTCTATCATAAATGAGTACAGGCATGCCATAACTCGGCGCCTCTGCTAAACGCACATTGCGAGGTACGACCGTTTGATACACTTTATTGCCAAAATGGCCTACTAGCTGATCGGAAACTTGGTTAGCCAGCATATTACGGTTATCGAACATGGTGCGAAGCAAACCTTCGATTTCTAGCACGGGGTTTAAATGTGCACGCACTTTTTTCACCGTGTTGACTAAATCAGTCAACCCTTCGAGCGCATAATATTCACATTGCATCGGGATCATGACCGATTGCGCCGCTGTCAATGCATTCACGGTCACTAGATTTAATGCAGGCGGGCAATCTAATAAAACAAAGTCGTAAATGTCGCCCAATTTTTCTATTGCCAATTTCAAACGCGTTTCTCTAGCCAATTCATTGACTAATTCTACCTCGGCACCTGCTAAATTACGGTTAGATGGTGCAACATCGTATTTAGCCACTTCACTTCTGACCAGCACCTCTTGCAAGGTTTTGTTGCCCAGCAATACATCATAAATACTGCCTGAGAGGTGCACTTTGTCTATGCCGCTGCCTGTACTGGCATTGCCCTGTGGGTCGAGGTCTACCAACAACACTTTTTTGCCATACTCTGCCAAGCTGGCCGCGAGATTAACGCAAGTGGTGGTTTTACCAACGCCCCCTTTTTGATTGGTGATTGCTAAAATTTTCATGATTGATTCTCAAATACGAGCAAATGTCTTTCCGCATCTAATGTTGCCACTTTCAATGGCAAAATGTGTTGTGGGCGTTTGTTTAATTTCGCCATTTCGTTTTCTGGTAGCTGGCCTTTCATTGCCAACCATTTTCCATTTTTTGCTATCAAGTGGTGGGTGAGTTTCATAAACAAATCAATCTCAGAAAATGCTCTTGAAATAATTTGTGCGTATGGCTTTGTTGGTTTAAAAGCCTCGACTCGTCCATGTATCACTTCCAAATTATTTAAGCCAAGCTCCCCTTTTACTTGACGCATAAAAATGGCTTTTTTTTGCACCGTATCTATCGTTGTGACTTGTAAACTTGGATTGACTATCGCCAACACAATCCCAGGCAAACCGCCGCCACTCCCCACATCCAGCAAATTGGTGCTTTCTACATAAGGCAAAACACTCAAGCTATCTAGCAAGTGCAACACCACCATGTCTTTGGGGTCACGCACCGCAGTGAGGTTATATACCTTATTCCATTTTTGCAACAATGCCAAATAAGCTAATAGGCGCTGTTGGGTGGCATCATCGATAGCCAAGCCCATTTCGGCACAACCCGCCGCTAATAAATCGTCCTCATTCATGCTGCTTCAATAGAGTTAGCGCCAGCTTGTTTTTTATGTTTACGCTTTAAATACACCAATAGCAAAGAAATGGTGGCTGGTGTCATGCCTGAAATTCTGCTGGCTTGACCAATGGTTTCTGGTTTATGCGCAATCAGTTTTTGGCGTGCTTCGATACTTAAGCCATGTACATCGTTATAGTCTATTCGATCGCCCAGTTTAATATCTTCACTACCTTTTTGTTTGGCAATTTCTTCTTTTTGCCTGTCGATATATCCTTGATATTTGGCCGCAATTTCTACTTGCTCTTTAACGTCTTCATTCAAAGCTTCAGTCGAGGGCTGTATTTCTAACAAGGCTTGATAGCTTACTTCTGGACGACGCAATAGCTCAAACAATGAGTATTCATGCTCTAAAGTTTTACCAAACGCTTTAATTTGCGCCTCTTGAGATAAGCCATTATTCTGGCCATTGGCCGGTTGCACAAAAGTGCGTTTCAATCTTTCTTGCTCGCGTGCCACAGCTTCTTGTTTGCGACTAAACGCTTCCCAACGTACGTCATCCACCAAGCCTAATTGTCGGCCGATTTCAGTTAAACGCATATCAGCGTTGTCTTCGCGTAATTGCAGACGGTATTCCGCACGGCTGGTGAACATACGATATGGTTCAGTCACGCCTGTGGTAATTAAGTCATCAACCAGCACGCCTAAATAGGCTTCATCACGTGCTGGGCACCAGCCATCTTTTTCTTGTGCATATAGTGCTGCATTCGCACCCGCCAATAAGCCTTGTGCAGCCGCTTCTTCGTAGCCAGTGGTGCCGTTGATTTGACCTGCAAAAAACAAGCCTTTGATCGCTTTGGTTTCTAGCGTGCTTTTTAATCCACGCGGGTCATAATAATCATATTCAATCGCGTAACCTGGTCGCAAAATGTGTGCATTTTCTAAACCTTTAATGGAACGCACCAAGGCCAACTGTATGTCAAAAGGCAAACTGGTTGAAATCCCATTCGGGTAAATCTCATTGGTATTAAGTCCTTCTGGTTCCAAGAATAGCTGATGAGATTCTTTGTCAGCAAAACGGTGGATTTTATCTTCCACACTCGGGCAATAGCGCGGACCCACGCCTTCGATGACCCCTGTATACATAGGTGAGCGGTCTAAACCCGAGCGAATGATTTCATGCGTAAGCTCATTGGTATGGGTAATCCAACACGGCATTTGTTGTGGGTGTTGAGATGCATTTCCCAAAAACGAAAATACAGGCACAGGGTTATCGCCTGGTTGCTCAGTCATCACACTGTAGTCAATGGTGCGGCCATCTATACGTGGTGGCGTGCCTGTTTTTAAACGGCCTGCTGGTAACCCAATTTCGCGTAAACGCGCTGCCAGTGAAATCGCTGGGGGGTCTCCCGCACGGCCTGCGCTGTAGTTTTGCAAACCAACGTGCACTAAGCCACCTAAAAAGGTACCCGCTGTGAGCACCACCGATTTAGAGGCGAAACGCAAACCAATTTGCGTGACTACACCCACGGCTTTGTCGGCTTCTAAAATAATGTCATCAACGGCCTGTTGAAATAACCATAAATTAGGCTGATTTTCCAAGCGACGACGAATCGCCGCTTTGTATAAAATTCGATCGGCTTGTGCACGTGTTGCACGTACTGCTGGTCCTTTGCTGGAGTTTAGAATGCGGAATTGAATCCCACCTTCATCCGTCGCTTGCGCCATTGCGCCACCTAGGGCATCTACCTCTTTGACAAGATGCCCTTTACCAATGCCGCCAATACTGGGGTTACAAGACATTTGTCCTAATGTTTCAATGTTGTGAGTCAACAAAAGGGTTTTTTGCCCCATGCGTGCAGACGCCAATGCAGCTTCAGTACCTGCATGACCACCACCAACAACGATTACATCGAAAATATCTGGGAAATTCATCTTAAATGCACAAAAAATGTTTATTTAACAAAGATTTGAGATTTTAACTCAATAACCTTATTAGGTCATGTAAATCACAATTTTGTTACAAATTTAGCGAATAAACATACAATCATTTTACATATGCGCCATAATTACTTAACATACTAAAGTTAGCATCTAACCATCAATAACTAAGGAGTACTACCATGAAATCCAAACTTATTTTGACCTTAATTTTGTCGTCAATTGCCATGAGTGCTTTCGCTGACAAAACCAATGCTATCAAACTACAACAAAGATATGTCACTCTTGCAAACAGCATCAACCCTGCCTACAAGAACGCATCTTCAGTAGAAGGCAAATTATTTTTTAATCGTAAATTCAAATTAGCTGACGGCAAAGAGGTCGCATGTGCATCATGCCACACAACCAATCCCGCTAATACTGGAAAAAATATAGTGACTGGTAAATCGATTCCGCCTTTATCACCCATCGTCAACCCAAAACGTTTCACTAACTTAGAAAAAGTTGAAGATGAGTTTACAAAACACTGTAACGACATTTTAGGTGCTGATTGCCAATTTACTGAAAAAGCAAACTATATTGCCTATTTATTAACTGAATACACACCAACTAAGTAAACGATAAATAATGCTTCGTTATGTCTGGGATCCTTTTATTAGGATTTTCCATTGGTCACTGGTGGGAGCTTTTGCGTATGCGTTTTACACGCATGCTTCCATTTGGGATCAACTGCACCATACCTATGCTGGCTACACGGCTGGCGCTCTCATCATCGCTCGCATCATTTGGGGTTTAATCGCCACTGGATATGCAAACTTTCATTCTTTCCCACTCAATCCTATATGGGCTGCCAAGTATCTATGGCGCCTGTTACATGGTACCGCAAGGCATTATGTTGGTCACAACCCGATAGGCTCATTGGCTATTTATGCGATGCTAGCCTTGGGGATTTTGGCTGTTGGCTCTGGTTGCGTGACCTATAACGATGGATGGGGCTTTATAGACAGCGATATGAGCGAAACATTGCATGCTTACGTAACTTGGACTTGGCTTGCTGTAGTTTGCATACATGTATTTGGCGTGATATTTGAAAGTATTATTCATCATGACAATTTAATTTGGGCGATGATTACTGGTTGTAAGCGAGTTTGTAAAATCAATGAACGTCCAGCGCGTAAAAACATTCGAATGTATTAAATTTGAAGCAAGCTTGTTGACTTCTAATACTGATAGCGCCTATAGTTAGTGACCTTTAACTAACTGGATAGGGAGAAGATTGTGGCTGATATACAAGAACATAAATCTACTGTTGCTAAATATGTTGCTAACATCAACACTGCAGCTTTAGATGGCATGGCAAAAACATACGCCATTGTGCTTAATAATAAAGATGCAGAATTTGTGGCATGTGGCGATGCTGACGAACGCAAAACTGTGCGTGAAAACTTTTTAAAGAAAAAATGTGGCTTAAGCCAAGATGATGCGGCTTTAGATGCAGCCATTGAAGCGGTTTGCGTGACAATGAAAGATGACCGTTTTAAATCTCGTTTAGCATTTTATTATTTGCTGGCTGAGAAATTCGGTAAATTAGGTTTGTTTTCTTAATAAACTATCTACAAAAAAGACGATGCATGCATCGTCTTTTTTATTGTCTACTTCCCGATGCAAAATTTGCTAAATATTTCACCCAGTAAATCATCTGGGGTAAATTCACCCGTGATACTCGCTAGCGCCTCTTGCGCTAAACGCAACTCTTCTGCGACGAGTTCAGCATTATTGATATGCATCTGAGCACTTGTTAAGTGCTGCTCAACTTCGGCTAAGGCTTGCAAATGTCTAGCTCGCGCCATAAACACACCTTCGCCAACGGCTTCAAATCCCACCTTGGATAACAACGCCTGTTTGATAAGCTCTAAACCTTGCCCAGTTTTTGCGGATAAGTAAACATGCGTTTCTGGCTGATTTTCATCCACACGCGCAGTTTCACGTGAAACATCAATTTTATTGTGCACCCAAATTTTGATAATTGTTTGCGGCAAACGCTCTAAAATGGATTTTTCCACATCGCCAATACCATGTGTTGCATCTACTAAAATTAATGCGATACGCGCGTTTTCTGCAGCTCGCCATGTTCGGGCGATGCCAAATTTTTCCACTTCGTCAGTCGTTTCACGCAAACCTGCGGTATCCACCACATGTAGCGGCACGCCATTGATTTGTATTTCACTTTTGATAGTGTCTCTGGTCGTGCCTGCGATTGGTGTGACAATGGCAACATCTTCTTGTGCAAGCGCATTCATCAAACTGGATTTTCCCACATTAGGCTGACCAACCAATACCACTTGCACACCTTCACGGAGTAGGGCGCCTTGTTTGGCTTTTTGAAAGAGGCTATTTAATGTTTGTTGATTCGCTGTGATTTTTTCCGCAACACGTCCTTGGCTAATAAAATCGATTTCTTCTTCTGGAAAATCGAGACAGGCCTCAACATACATTCTTAGCTCGATTAATTGAGCTAAAAATGCATCTATGGTTTTAGAGAACTCACCCGTTAGTGAACGTGCGGCACTGCGTGCGGCTTGTTCGGTGGAAGCATTGATTACATCAGCCACAGCCTCAGCTTGCGCTAAATCCAATTTGTCATTCAGAAAAGCACGTTTGGTAAACTCACCTGGTTCCGCTTGTTTAGCACCCAAGGCGATACACCTAGCCAAGAGTAGTTGTAAGAGGGCGATGCCTCCATGGGCTTGTAGTTCTAAGACATCCTCACCTGTATAAGAATGAGGATTAGGATAATAAATGGCGATACCCTTATCTAATATTGCCCCATCAGCATCTTTAAAAGGCACATAGGCGGCATATCTAGGGGGAGGGCAGTGCCCAATAATGGCTTTTGCAATGTTGCTACTTAACTCACCAGACACTCTCACCACACCAATACCGCCAGCACCACTGGCGGTCGCGATTGCTGCAATGGTGTCTAGTTGATTATTTTTTTGCATGGTCCTTATTTGTCGTGGTCGCCACGTGTATGGTTTTGTTGATGTACCATTGTTGCCAAATTGACAACACATTATTGACCAACCAATACAACACCAAACCAGCTGGGAAGAAGAAGAAGAACACGCTAAATAACACTGGCATGACTTTCATCACTTTCGCTTGTATCGGGTCTGTCGGTGGTGGGTTAAGAAAACTTTGAATAATCATCGTGCCCGCCATCAACAATGGCAACACAAAGTAAGGGTCTGTTGCTGACAAGTCGGTAATCCAGCCAAACAACGGTGCATGACGCAACTCTACAGAACCTAACAATACCCAGTAGAGTGAGATAAACACTGGAATTTGTACCAAAATCGGCAAGCATCCACCCATTGGATTGATTTTTTCATTACGATACAAATCAATCATGGCTTGTTGCATTTTTTGTTTGTCGTCGCCAAACTTTTCTTTCATGGCTTGCAAACGTGGTGCCAACTCGCGCATTTGAGCCATGTTTTTGTAACTCGAAGCTGAGAGTTTAAAAAACAAGGCCTTGATGATGACTGTGAGTAATACAATGGCCAAGCCCCAGTTTTTTACCCAATCATAAAGATGGGTTAACAGCCACATTAGCGGTTTTGCAATAATGGTAAGTACGCCGTAATCCACTACATACTCTAAGCCAGGTGCAGTGGCCTCTAAATCTCGTTGCACCTGTGGGCCTGTGTAAAAACGGGCGGGTACCGTGAGTTTTTGACCAGCAGAAATGCTAGATAAAGTACTTAACATGCCCACTGCAAAATCGTTTTCTGTCAATTGTTTGGTATAAACTTTAGCTGCTAAGCCTTGTTGAGGTATCCATGCGCTCACAAAATAGTGTTGTACTAGGCCGACCCAGCCATCTTTAGTCGTTACAGACAAGCTTTCTTTTTCCATGTCATCAAAACTGACTTTTTTATATTTATCCGCTTCGTTGTAATACGCACCGCCAGTAAAAGTTGGCATCATCGCAGAACCTTGGTTGGACTGATTATCGTGAATAATTTGATAATAGACACTAGGTGTAATGGTTTGAGTGCTATTGTTTTGTATTTCGTAATTGACATCCACCACATAGCTGTTGCGGTGAAACACATAGACCTTATCTACTAAGATATTGTTGACTGTAGGCGCTGCAGACAACCTTACTTCTAAGCTATCAGCCCCTTCTGCCATTTTGTAGTTAGTTTGCGTGCTGGTGAATAATGTATGGTGAGTTGGCAGGCCTTCACCTTTCAGGCCTGTTTGTGCAACATACAATTTACCTTTGTTTTGATCGCTCAATAGATTATAACTACCCTCATTCGGATTATCTGCGCGGTGTTTAAGTAAATTCAACACACGAATATCGCCACCCATGGTGTCTAATTCAAGTGCATATTGATCTGTTTCGACTTTAATGCGCTGGCCATTTTCTAACTTAAACTCTGCTGGCTCATCTTTAACCGCGGTGGTTGGCGTAGCCACATCACTCGCCACTGCAGCATTACCTGTCGACTGAGCAACTTCCGCTGTTTGTGGCGCATTTTTTTGTTGCCATGCATCCCATAACAACATGATGGAGAAAGAAAAAATCACAAACAAAATAAGACGACGATTATCCATATACTCTTAATTTCTATAAAATTTGAAAAACCTTTTGACTACTGCAACCTCTAAAATGTCAAAACACTTAGTTTACTACTGTCATTTGAACTATTTATTTCTTACGTTCTGGCACAGGATCGTGTCCGCCCTTATGCCAAGGGTGACAGCGCAACAACCTTCTCACCCCTAAGTAACCGCCTTTAACGGCACCAAACCTATCTATTGCTTGTATCGCATAATGCGAACACGATGGATTGAAGCGACAGTGCATGCCAACAAATGGGCTAAATACCCATTGATAACACCGAATAAAAAAAATGGCTATCTGCTTCATCCTGTCCATTTCATTTAGCTTGCTTGCAAATCCCTTGCTTGTAAATCCAGTGTTCTTTTCTGCATTTTCGCCAGCAAGCTCGCCAACTCTGATGAAACAGTCTCATAGTCAGCGTTTATAAAAGGTTTGTGTACTTGGATAATCAAATCCACATCGACACTCACCAATGCCAATTGTTGCCGGCATAACATACGCAATACTCGCCGCATATAGTTTCTATCTACCGCGCGCTTGGCGACACGCTTAGCGACAACAAACCCAACACGCACTATAGTTTCTTTACTTGAACCAGCTAGTGCATGATGTTCTTTATCCTGTTCTTGCTTATTTTTTGGTAAATAATGCAAAGTGATAAAGTGTTGCGATACCCGTTTCCTGAAACTAAAAACGGATGAAAATTCATCCGTTTTTGTAAGCATTACTAATTTTTGCATTCAGAACTTAATATTGTCTGCGTCTATGTTTGTATTTAGCGTTTGTATGTTGCTACAACAAACTTGAAACAAGCTAATCAAGTTCGTGAGCGATTACAAACCTAAGCGTTTGCGACCTTTAGCACGTCGTGCTGCAATCACTGCACGGCCACCTTTGGTTTTCATACGCACTAAAAAGCCATGTGTACGTGCACGGCGTGTTTTTGAAGGTTGATAGGTACGTTTCATTCTTATCTCCAGCCACTTGATGGCAATTAATATTTAAAGCTAATTTCTAATAATATTGCTCACTAAATCACAAGGTTTATATTAACTAATGTTTTTAGTGAACAAGTATATTTCTAGCAAACGACAAGCTTTTAAAGCACTCGTCTTTTGAAAACCCTCAATTAAACCGCAGACTGCGTGCTTATGTCAATGATTATTTTTAATTTTTTCTTGACTAAGCCTGTGGATAACTTGTCATAAAAAGCTTAAAATAGCGGGTAGATTGTATGTCTTATGCATTTGTCTTTCATTTTCGCTTTATTCGCTTTTTGCTGCTTCAGGTTTTTATTAAAACAATCATATAATCAACAGGTTAATCTATTATAGCGTGTTGCTTACAGAAAGAATGCCTCTTCTTATTTGCCATGGAAAATTTTTGGTCCCATTGTCTGCTTAACTTAGAGCGAGAGCTCTCTGCGCAACAATTCAATACGTGGATAAAACCACTTAAATCCCGTACGGTTGACCAAACTGTAGAGGTTATTGCGCCCAATGCTTTTGTGATGCAGTGGGTAAAAAATAAGTTTTTTGAGCGTATTGTCGCTTTTGCTAATACGCATTACCCTGCTACCAATGTGTTGCTGGTGACCGAGGAGTCGGCTGAGGCCACAGATGCTGTAGCAGTAGATAATAATAAGCTTGTTAATCCCCCCAACGCACACTCCTCGAATTCAGTTTCGGCAAAAAATATAGCAAACGCTGCCGTTGCAGAGACTGCTTCTAGCTTTGCTAATAAAGCCACTTCTATCAAAAACACTAAAAGTGTAGCTAAACATAGTCAAGAGAAAACCTCTGGCTTAAACGCCAGCTTTTTGTTTGATAACTATGTGACGGGCCGTGCAAACCAATTAGCACGTGCAGCAGCTATCCAAGTAGCGGAGAATCCTGGGCAAGCCTATAATCCTTTGTTTATCTATGGTGGGGTAGGTTTAGGTAAAACGCATTTGTTACAAGCGATAGGCAATCATTTAAAACAGAATCACCCCGATGCAAATATTCGTTATTTGCACGCAGAACGCTATGTTTCTGATGTGGTGAAGGCCTACGAAAATAAAGCGTTTGATGAGTTCAAACGCCAATATCATTCTTTAGACTTATTATTGATTGATGATATTCAGTTTTTCGCAAAAAAATCGCGTACGCAAGAAGAGTTTTTTTATGCTTTTAATACCCTCATTGAGGAAAAAAAGCAGATTGTGATTACTTGCGACACCTATCCGAAAGAAATCGTGGATATGGATGAGCGCCTTCGCACACGTTTTAGTTGGGGTTTAACGGTGGCTGTTGAACCACCTGAGTTGGAAATGCGGGTGGCGATTTTGCGTAAAAAAGCGGAAATTTTAGGCATTGATTTACATGAAGATGTCGCATTTTTTGTGGCTAAGCAAATTCGCTCTAGTGTGCGAGAGTTAGAAGGCGCATTGAACCGCATTATCGCGATGGCAAATTTTACGGGTCTGCCTATTGATGTGCATATGGCGAAAGAAGCCTTGCGTGATTTAATAGCGGTGCGTGGCCGACAAATCACGATGGAGAATATACAAAAGACAGTGGCTGATTATTACAAAATTAAAGTCAGCGATATGTTTAGCAAAAAAAGGTCACGTAACGTGGCACGGCCTAGGCAGGTTGCAATGAGTTTGGCAAGAGAGCTCACTAATCATAGTTTTCCTGAAATTGGAGAAGCGTTTGGCGGGCGCCACCATACAACTGTGATGCATGCTTGTGAGGAAATAGAACAACTGCGTTTAAATGATCAAACGATTGCGCGTGATATAGGCGTACTTACGCAAGTGATTCGTGATTAAATACACAGTCAAATATAATCGCTATAGTTTTGTGTTGCAGTAAAGTTGTGGATAACATGCGATACTGTTGTGGTTTATTATTGCGTTAATTGCATATAAAAATAATTTAAAATACTATGCAGAAACTACACTGGTTTAATTAGCATGTTTTGCACAGATAAACTATATTATTAAGTTATTGTTTTTAATGTTTTTTTATGTGTTATCAACAGTTTTTTTGACCATTATTATTAGTCTTATTTTTATACATTAAAATCATTATATTAAGTAGGTAAGCCATGCAAATTAAAATTAACCGTGAAGTGTTGCTAAAACCACTCAATAACGTCACAGGTATTGTAGAAAGAAGGCATACATTACCTATACTTTCTAACCTACTGTTAGAAATTAAATCTGGGCAAATGAAATTAACAGCTACAGATTTAGAGATGCAAATCTCACTGACTTTACAAGAAGCAGTTGAGGGTGAGTTGAACACCACAATCTCAGCAAAGAAACTTTTAGATATCTGCCGTTCTTTACCAGAGAGCGCAAGTATAGATATGACGCATCAAGATAATCGCGTATTAGTCAAAGCAGGCAAAAGTCGCTTTAATTTACAAACTTTGCCAGCTGAAGATTATCCTGTAATGACTAAAGCAACAGGGCAAAATATTCAATTTACGTTATCGCAAACAGAATTTAAACGACTACTCAAGCAAGTAGAGTTTGCTATGGCACAACAAGATATTCGTTATTACTTGAATGGTTTGTTACTAGAGGTGAATGGAAATCAACTCAATGTAGTGGGTACAGATGGCCACCGCTTAAGTTATACCGCGAGCACTATCGATGGTAATTATGAAAAGACAGAAATTATACTGCCGCGTAAAACCGTGCTAGAGCTAGTGAAATTATTAGACGAACAAAGCGAAACGCCTATCGTCGTGGATATTCTTAATGGGCAGATTAATTTTAACTTTGGTGATATACAACTCATCAGTAAAGTGATTGATGGTAAATTCCCAGACTATAACCGCGTGATTCCTGTAGGACATCAAAACAATTTTGAAGTAAATCGTTTGGGTATTTTAAATGCACTACAACGAGCTTCAATTTTATCTAATGAAAAATACCGCAGCATACGTATGGTAATCACTAATAATCTTTTAAAACTAATAAGTACCAATACAGAGCAAGAAGAAGCCGAAGAAGAGTTGGAAATAGCGTATAACAAAGACCCGTTGGACATCGGTTTTAATGTGACTTATTTAATAGATGTACTGAATAACCTCAACGATGAAAATGTCACATTTGCTTTTGCAGATGCCAACAGCAGTTGTTTAATCACAGCAGCAAGTGACGCAGAATACAAATATGTCGTCATGCCAATGCGTATATAAATAACCAGTTTCAATATATGTTTCACGTGAAACATTTAAATTAAAAAGATAAAGATAAATTATGGCACAGCAAGAATATAACTCAGACAGTATTAAAATTTTAGAGGGCTTGGACGCTGTTCGTAAAAGACCAGGGATGTATATCGGAGATACTTCTGATGGCTCTGGCTTGCATCATATGGTGTTTGAGGTGTTGGATAACGCGATTGATGAAGCTTTGGCTGGTCATTGTGATGATATTAAGGTCACTATTCATTCTGATAATTCTATCAGTGTCTCAGATAATGGACGTGGCATCCCTACGGATGTTAAGGATGATGATAAAAACGAGCCAAAACGTTCAGCTGCAGAAATTGTGATGACGGAGTTGCATGCGGGCGGTAAGTTTGACCAGAACTCTTACAAAGTCTCAGGTGGTTTGCATGGAGTAGGTGTGTCTGTAGTAAATGCCTTATCAGATTGGTTACGCTTGAAAATTTACCGCAAAGGCCAAGTGCACCAAATGGAATTTAGACGTGGTGTGCCTCAGGCGCCATTGGCTGTCACAGGTACCACAGAAAAAACAGGTACCGAAGTGCATTTTCTTGCCTCAGTAGAAACTTTTGTTTTGGTAGAGTTTCATTTTGAGATATTGGCTAAGCGTATCCGTGAACTTTCATTTTTGAATAACGGTGTGAAAATTGAGTTGATTGACCAGCGCACAGGTAAATCAGAAAACTTTGCGTTCTCAGGTGGTATCAAAGGTTTTGTAGAGTACATGAACCGTAGTAAAACTGTGCTACATCCTAAAGTGTTTTATGCAAGCAGTGAAAAAGATGGTATTACCGTAGAAGTCGCGATGCAGTGGAATGATAGCTATGGTGAAACGGTGCAATGTTTCACCAATAACATTCCACAACGTGATGGCGGTACGCATTTAACTGGTCTACGCACCGCTATGACGCGCACACTTAATCAATATATCGAGCAAAATGAGTTTGCTAAAAAAGCTAAGGTGGAAACCACAGGCGACGATATGCGCGAGGGTATTACATGTGTGCTTTCAGTGAAAGTACCTGACCCCAAGTTTTCATCACAAACCAAAGATAAATTAGTCTCAAGTGAAGTGCAACCAGTGGTACAAGAGGTTGTAGCAGCCAAGCTCGCGGAGTTCTTGGAAGAGAACCCAGTGGATGCAAAAATCGTTTGTGGCAAGATAGTAGAAGCCGCCCGCGCCCGTGAGGCAGCACGTAAAGCCCGTGAAATCACACGTCGTAAAGGGGTGATGGATACCATGGGCTTGCCAGGTAAATTGGCCGATTGCCAAGAAAAAGACCCGTCACTATGTGAAATCTACCTCGTCGAGGGTGACTCTGCGGGTGGTTCAGCCAAACAAGGGCGTGACCGTAAAAATCAAGCCATTTTGCCACTCAAAGGTAAGATTCTAAACGTTGAGAAAGCCCGCTTTGATAAGTTGCTTGGTTCACAAGAAATCGCAACGCTCATTACTGCTTTAGGTACAGGTATCGGCAAGGCAGACTTTAATGTAGAGAAACTACGCTATCACCGCATTATTATCATGACTGATGCGGACGTCGATGGTGCACACATCCGCACATTGTTACTCACTTTCTTCTACCGACAAATGACAGAGCTGGTCGAGCGTGGTCATATTTATATCGCGCAACCACCACTGTATAAAATCAAACAAGGTAAGCACGAGCAATACTTAAAAGATGAACATGAGCTCGATGAATACCTACTAGGTTCTGCGTTAAAAGGGGCGGAGTTGTTAGTCAAAGAAAATGGTGACACACTAAAAGAAGATACGCTTGATAGTATTGCTAAACAAGTGGTGTTGACTGAAGCGGTGATTCGTCGTATCGCCAACCTCTATGATGAAAGCGTGCTACGCGCCATTCAAGATGTTGGTGAGATCGATTTAAGCACAGAACAATCTGCCAATAGCATCGCAGAAAAAATCCGCCCTGTGCTTGGCGCAATTGGCTCTGAGGTCATCGTTTCACAAGACACAGAAACCAGCGCTTACCGCTTAGAAATCAACAAATATGTACATGGCAACCTAGAAAGCTGTGTGATTGATGCTGAGTTTGTAAACAGTGGCGATTATCGTCAAATCATGAAAACCTCCTTATTGGTTAATAACTTATTAGGCGAGGGCGCTTTGATTAAGCGTGGAGAGAAAGAACAAAAAATAAGCACCTTTAAACAGGCTTTGGATTGGTTGCTAAGTGAAGCCAAACACAACCTCAACATCCAGCGCTATAAAGGCTTGGGTGAGATGAACCCAGAACAACTATGGGAAACCACCATGGATCCTAAAGTGCGTCGCTTGCTTAAAGTGCAAATCGAGGACGCAATCGGCGCAGACGAAATCTTCACCACACTCATGGGTGATAACGTTGAGCCACGCAGAGTGTTTATTGAAAGCAACGCCTTAAGCGTGAGTTCACTAGACGTTTAATAGTAGGACATACAAACCACTATAAAAAGCCCCGAAAGGGGCTTTTTATGTTTCACGTGAAACATAATAGGTATCAGCGTAGTAAATAAAATCAGTTGATAAGAAATGAGGCTAATATGAGCTTCTTTTTTAATGCGCATTCAAGATAAACACTAATTTAAAGCGATAATCCCCAGTAAACTCACCGAGGCACAAATGCCGACTAGGAGCCCCCGATTCACTTAGCAAATAATGTCATAGAAAACCCCCTGTTTACGCTCTCCTAAAACATCCAAGACAGGACAGTTTGCTGAGGAGGATTTGAACTCTATCCAAACCAATTTAGTCAGAGAGATTTAAGTTTTTGAAAGTAACTAAATGACTAAACAAGGTTTATTACTACTAACCCTTTTCTGCTTGCCAATGTTAAGCAAGGCTTGTTTGAGGAATGAGCAGCTCTCGTCGTTAGAAAAACAAGAGCAGACTTATTTGCTAGCCCGGGTGCCACCGGCCTTTGGTGATGCGATGCAAGCTGGGTTGCTGAAAATGGAAGTGCGCGCAGAGCAAGCAGAAGCATGTAGTGCGAGACTGACATTCAGTTTGCCGAGTGTAGACCTAGACCAAGCACGTGCGCTACTGGATGCAGACATAGCTAAAAAGATTATGCTGAATGCACAAGGTTATGGTTTGCCAGAAACAACGAACCCAAGCGCGGTGTTTAAGGTAGATGTGGACAAGCTCACGCCAAGCAAAAGCGAGGTTTTACAAACCAGTGAGTTAGGAAAGTTACGTGCGAGTGTGGAGTTGATGTATGCCATGCTAACGCAGGCGAGGGCAGCGTTGAGTGCGGGTGGTAATGCAGTTAAGTGGTCATCAACCTATAAACAGGCACAAGTGGAGAAATGCACTGCACGAAATACGCCAACACAAGGCTGTGTTTGTTGGGCGGAGGGTTTGGAAAGCAAGGCATCTGAGCAGCAAGTGCGCTATCAAGCCTATTTGGTGAGCAACCCTTATGCATACGCTACGGGTGCGACGCAACAATTTAATAAAATCAATACAGAGATAGCAAAAGCGTGTGGATTAACCAATAAATTGAGCTGGCAAAATTAAAAACTGATTTGGCCTGATAAATACCAGCTTGATTGGTTATCTTTGTTGGCAATGTTGCCTAAATCCACAAAGGCGCCTGTGATTGAAAGGCGTTTGTGTGGAAACCAGGTGACAAAAATATCGTGGGCATCATCTTCTTTATAAATGCGAAGATTATCAGGCTTAGCACGATACTCAGTACCTAACAATAAGTCATCATCCAACATGACGGCGATAGATCCTGAAGGTAGTAAACTGTAGTCATCACGTTTGTCCCCGGCAAACCCTAAAATACCAAATTGATTGGCCTTAGTGGCTTGTAAGTTAGCATTTACTATCAAGTTGTAACCATTGATTGCACCAAGTATCACTTTGCTGGCTGCTAGATAATAATCAACACCACTACGTTGCTCAGCGCCTAAGGCACGCGGCACAAAGTTGTAGTCTTCGTTATATTTGTACTGTGCGCCTACAGCCACTTGTGGCACCCATGTATCTTGCTCATAAACAGCGTCACCGAACAAACGTAGTTTAATGCCGACTGTATTTAAGCGAATGTCTTCCCCACGCACGGTATCACTCAGACCAAATTTAAGCTGACTGGCACTGAGCTCAACGCGGTTATACAAGCCAAGCGCGATACCACCACTGTCTAATGTGAATCCACCTCTTGTACGTGCGGTGGTATAAAAAGCTGAAGCACCTATTTGGTCGTCTGTACCATAACCTGAAATCAACGCCCATGGTGTAAGCCCACCTCCTGCTGCCCCTTCAATTTGTTGTACACCACCTGTGGCTAGTAGACGATCGCCTGCAGAGGCAGGTGTCGCTGTTGAAAGTGCTAACAGCATAGATAAAAAGCTTAGGTTAGAAAGTAGTAGGCGCATGAATTAACTCCAAAAACACTGATTTGATGAGAGCATTATGTATTACGACTAAACTAAATGATACTTTAATCAAAGCATGAAACAGCTTGCTTATTAAGTCTTGGAATAAGATTAATATGGAATAAACTTTGCTTATAAGTAAAAACCTCGGTAAAAGGAAGATTATGTCTAAAAAATTGACAAATATTGTATTGATTAGTGGAATTTTATTTTTGTTAGCCTGCACACAAAACACTAAACCACAACAAAGCTTGTTTGTAAGAATCGGCGGTTTGCCAGTGATTGAAAAAGTAGGTGATGAAACTTTAGACATAGTCTCTAAAGACTCAAAAACTGCGCGCTCATTTAAAGATGTGAAAATGAAGCAACTAAAAGCCAGTTTAAGAGATTTTTTATGTGTTAAAACAGGTGGAAATTGCGTTTATGAGGGAGAAACAATGAAAAACTCCCATCAGGAAGCGGCTATCACAACCGCAGAATTTGAGTTGATGGTGGCCGTATTGCGCGAGCGATTAGATGCGAATGGCGTTGGCACCAGAGAAAAAAACGAATTACTGAAAATACTCGCACCGATGAAGCGCGATATTGTTACAAAATAATGCCGAGCTAAGTAAATAAAACAAATGGAAAGCCAATAATGAAACATGTTAATCAAGTTATGTGGGCTATGATGTTATACCCGTTGTTGTCTATCAAACCTTTACCAGCTGCAGAAATGGAATTTGAAATCAGAGACAAAGCTGGAAAACCTGTGCTTGATGCAGTGATTAGCCTTTATGACAACACATCTAGCACGACGGAAGCTAAGTTCGATATCATGCAAAAAGGAAAACAATTTGCACCAAGAGTTTCTGTGGTGCAAACAGGGACTTGGATTAACTTTCCAAACCAAGACAAGGTACGCCATCACGTTTACTCGTTTTCACCTGCTAAAAAATTCGAGATTAAGTTGTATTCTGGCGTACCTACACAACCCATTTTATTTGATAAACCTGGGTTAGTGACATTGGGCTGTAATATTCATGACAATATGTTGGCCTATGTACAGGTGGTAGAAACGCCTTATTTTGCGAAAACTGATGAAAAGGGATGGGCTAAATTGAATATCAAGCCAGGTAAGTACACTCTAAAGATTTGGCATTACGCATTACAAGGCAATCTGAGTGAAGATGGGACAGTTCAAGCCTTTGAGGTCAAAGGCGATGCTAAAACATCTATCAATATCAATATAGATTCAAACAAGTTATTGTAAAAAATATGATGCAGTTTAAACACATACGCTCACAAATAGCGATAGTATTTTTAAGCTTAGTCTTACTCATACAATTGCTTGGTTTGGTGCCTATGGATTTCACCATTGATAGGCATGCAAAAGAAGCAGCAGATAAGCAAATGCTACTGGGTGAACGCGTGTTTATCAACCTGTTGCAACATGACACACAAAGCCTAAAACAAGGCGCTATGTTGTTGGCAGCTGACTATGGCTTTAGAGAGGCAGTAGCGACCCAAGATGATGAAACATTGAAGTCATCTTTACTCAATCATCAACAACGTATTCATGCGGAGGTGGCATTCTTTTACAGCTTGGATAGTCAAAAAATGACTGGTACCTTAGCGTTAAATCCTGCAGAACAACAGTCTATACAACAACTCATTACCAGTCAGCAAACAGGGCAATTACAGTTTGTGCAGCTACAACATACCCCTTATCAGCTAGTGGCGGTACCAGTGAAAGCACCGATTGTCATTGGTTGGGTTGTACTTGGGTTTAAAATGGACCAGCGTCTAGCGAGTAAACTCAAAACATTGAGTAATTTGGAAATAAGCTTTATTCAGAAGAACACGGGTAATCAATGGAAAATGGTAGCCAGCACTCTCAATCCGAATATACGCAATAAACTTGTGAGTGCGATTGCAAAAACGCATGCGCAGAAAATGAATTTAAAAACGATGACTTTTGATGATGAAGTCTATCAACTAAAAACACGTACATTACAGCAAAATAGAGAAAATGCATTGGTTGCAGTGATGCAAGGCTCTGTGACTGAAAATGTTAAACCCTTTGATGAGTTGAAATGGGCGATGATAGGGTTAACTGTGCTTGGCTTGGCAATTTTTGCGGCCGTGATTGTGTATGTTTCTAAAGTGATTACGATGCCATTGACGGAGTTACTAGAAAACGCAAAGGAGATGGCAAAAGGGAATTATCTTAAAAAGATTAAATCCATACGTACGGACGAGCTAGGTCAGCTTAGCCAAGCATTTAACGAAATGCGAGAAGCTATTTCAGAGCGGGAGCAAAAAGTTCATGAGTTAGCTTTTGGCGATGAATTAACGGGTTTAGCCAACAGATTGGCTTATATGCAGGCTTTGAATAAAGCCATTATAGATCATGAAAAACCCCAGTCTTCCCTCAGTGTAGTAGTGATGAATATAGATCGATTCAAGCAAATTAACATCACTTTAGGAAGAGACTTTGGGGATGATGTATTACGCCATGTAGCTAAGACGTTAAAACAACTATTACCTCATCAAAGGGATGTTGTGGCAAGATTGGACGCTGATGAGTTTGCGG
This sequence comes from uncultured Methylophilus sp., assembly GCA_965249075.1. Taxonomy (GTDB): domain Bacteria; phylum Pseudomonadota; class Gammaproteobacteria; order Burkholderiales; family Methylophilaceae; genus Methylophilus. The sequence goes on along the minus strand of CBDFLF010000004.1, from coordinate 781,038 downwards.
TGATATTGCACAATACTGACCAAGAAAAAGCGACTACGTTTGCCAGTGAGGTGAATCAAATATTTGAAAACCCTGTGCGCGTTAACGAGCAGTTGATTGATTTACGTATGGGCATTGGTATTGCGCTATATCCAACCCATGCGAGCACAGAAGAAACTTTATTGCATCAGGCAGAAACAGCCCAACAGACCTCAAAGCAGAAAAAAACAGGCTGGATTGTATACAACAGCTCACTTGAAATCGATCAGTCTGACAAATTAATCATGATTACTGAGCTAAAAGAAGCTATCAAACAGAATCAATTACTCATTTACTTACAGCCTAAAGTAAATACAAAAACTAGAGCACTGGTGGGTGCTGAAGCTTTGGTTCGATGGATACATCCAACCAAAGGAATGATATTTCCTGATCAGTTTATTCCATTCGCAGAACATACGGGCACGATTAGCCATATTACGAATTGGATACTAGAGGAAGCTTGCAAGGTGATTGTGGATTTTAAAAAGCAACTGATACCTCTAAGCATTTCCGTGAATCTTTCAACGAGAGATTTAAACAATATGGATTTACCTAATCAAATTCAATCATTACTAGTAAAGCATGGGCTAGGAACTAAAGCATTAAGATTGGAAATAACAGAAAGTGCATTGATGGATGATCCACTTAGGGCTGCAGGTGTGGTGCGTAAACTGTCAGAACAAGGAATACATATATCTATTGACGATTTTGGGACAGGTTATTCTTCTTTAGCTTATTTACGAGAGCTGCCTGTTAATGAGCTAAAAATTGATAAATCATTTGTGATGCAAATGGATAGTAATGATAGTGACAAAGCCATCGTTCGTTCGACCATAGATTTAGGTCATAATTTAGGACTAAAAGTGGTGGCTGAGGGCATAGAAACAGAAGAAACGATTAAACAACTTGCTGAGATGGGTTGTGACGAAGGGCAGGGCTATTACATCAGCAAACCAATGTCAGTAAGAGATTTTGGGGTATGGCTAGAGCGCTGGCAAAATCAAATCAGCCAATTGGAATATGAACTTGAAAATAAAGAAACCAGCATTCAGTTTATTCCAGATGACATCAAACCTACATTAGAGTTTGCAGTCAGTGAGGAAGTAAACGATGATAAAGTCAAATTAAAAAGTGCTTGAGTGAACTCAAGCACCTTTTGTTTTATATTACTTAACGTTTTTTGCAAACCAATACAAAATAGCGCAAATTACAATCACAATGCCAATTAAAGTATAAATGCCAACAGCCCCTAACATACTATTCTCCTTATCATCATGTCCAATAGTTGGACATCTCATTCTAAGCGAGTGTTAGCAGATGTTCAAGCAGTAGCATTAGGCAACAGCTAAATCCAATCTATCATCTAAAACAGTAAAATCATCGTCAGCATCTAGCTCGTAAGCACCTTCTAAAGTTGGTGCAACGTATAAATGATCGCGCATTGAAAAAATTTCAGGCACATTGCCCGCATACGTCATGGTATCGTCAACTAATTCAAACATCATTTTTATTCTCCTCAAGTATTCTGTATGTTTTTGTTAACGACAGAGCAAGATAAAACTTAAATTTAAGCTTACATAAATCGGATTAAGCTTTTGCCAAAATGGGATAGTCACATTGTATTCACGACGGCATGATGTAGATGTTTGTCATCAAATAAGGGGAAGTAAAATGAGTACGTCATTAAAAGCAACACTGAATGGTTGGCATTTATGGGGATTGGCCGTTGGACTTGTCATATCAGGAGAGTACTTTGGTTGGAGTTACGGTTGGGATAAAGCGGGTACATTAGGTTTTCTAGTGACATCGATTTTGATTGCTGTGATGTACACCACATTTATATTTAGTTTTACTGAACTGACAACTTCGATTCCACATGCCGGCGGTCCATTTGCTTATGCAAGACGTGCCTACGGGCAAAAAATGGCGTTTATCGCGGGCTATGCAACCCTGATTGAATTTGTATTTGCTCCACCAGCGATTGCCATGGCTATTGGCGCCTATTTAAATGTTCAGTTTCCAGGCATCGACCCAAAACTATTCGCAGTGAGTGCTTACATCATATTTGTTATTTTGAATATTATTGGCGTGCATATTGCCGCGACGTTTGAATTGTTTGTCACTATCTTAGCCATCGTAGAGTTATTGGTGTTTATGGGGGTAGTATCGCCAGGGTTTAGCATGGCCAACTTTGTGGCTAATGGATGGGCAGGGCAGAACGAGTTTAGCATGGCGACTATTCCAGGCATTGTGGCCGCCATCCCTTTCGCGATTTGGTTCTTTTTAGCGATTGAAGGGGTAGCCATGGCAGCTGAGGAGGCGAAAGAGCCTAAAAAAACCATTCCTAAAGCCTATATCGCGGGTATTTTAACCTTGGTGACGCTAGCCATCGGTGTGATGGTGTTTGCAGGTGGTGCAGGCGATTGGAAGGCTTTATCTAATATCAACGACCCATTACCACAAGCGATGAAAATGATTGTTGGCGAGAACAGTGGTTGGTTGCATATGCTGGTGTGGATAGGTTTGTTTGGCTTAATCGCTTCTTTTCATGGCATCATTTTGGGTTATTCACGTCAGATATTCGCACTGTCACGCGCAGGGTTCATGCCTAGCTATTTTGGTGTCATCAACACAAGATTTAAAACACCGCACAGAGCGTTAATCGCAGGGGCAGTGGTTGGTGTAGCGGCCATTCTGAGTGATGATATGCAATTTAACGGCATGACGCTCACAGCAAACTTGATTACCATGTCTGTGTTTGGTGCGATAGTGATGTATATCGTGTCGATGTTGAGTTTATTCGCTTTGCGTAAAAATGAACCTAATCTAGACAGACCATTTAAAGCAGTGGCCTATCCGCTGTTTCCAATGATTGCTTTAGTCCTCGCATCGATTAGTTTGATTACTATGATTTACTACAACCAAACCCTAACATTAATGTTCTTTGGTTTAATGGCACTGGCTTATGTCTACTTTAGTTTTACACAGCATCAACGCGATGCATCAGCAGATAACAAAGTGGCTATTTAACATATCAACACCAAAACGCTACGCTTACCATAAGCGTAGCGTTAAACGCGGTGATATTTAAACCGTTATATATAAAATAGTCATCATGTCTTATCAATATACAATTAGCTCGCATAACTACGCATTTGCTGATCTGAAAACAGTGATGGCAAAAGCCACGCCTGCGCGGTCGGGTGATTATTTGGCAGGGGTTGCTGCAGAAACTTACGCTGAGCGCATGGCAGCAAGAATGTGTTTGGCAGACATACCATTAAAACAATTTTTAATTGAACCGCTCATTCCGTATGAAACAGATGAAGTCACAAGACTGATAATTGACAGTCATGATCAACAGGCTTTTTCTGAAATTAGCCATTTAACCGTGGGGGATTTTAGAGATTGGTTGCTCTCTGATTTAGCGGATACGCAAACTTTAGCGCGTATTGCAACTGGAATCACGCCAGAGATGGCGGCCGCAGTAAGCAAACTAATGCGCAACCAAGATTTAATCTTAGTCGCAAAAAAATGCCATATCAAAACAGCATTCAGAAATACCATAGGATTGTTAGGCCATTTATCCGTACGATTACAACCCAATCATCCGACGGATGATGCCAGAGGCATAGCAGCCTCGATGTTGGATGGACTGATGTATGGTTCTGGAGATGCTGTGATTGGCATTAATCCTGCCACGGACAGTTTGCCAGCTTTGATGGACTTATATTACTTGGTTGATGAGGTGATAAATCAGTATGAAATTCCAACCCAATCTTGCATATTGACGCATGTCACTAATCAAATTCAGCTGATAGAAAAAGGTGCGCCAGTCGATTTGGTGTTTCAGTCCATAGCGGGTACAGAGCTGGCTAACAAAAGTTTTGGTATAGATTTAGCCATACTGCAAGAAGCACAGTCTGCCGCGCACTCATTAAACCGTGGCAGTGTTGGCAACAATGTGATGTATTTTGAGACAGGCCAAGGTTCGGTGCTTTCCGCGAATGCAAACTTCGGGGTAGATCAACAAACCTGTGAGGCACGCGCCTATGCAGTGGCGCGACATTTCTCTCCGCTACTGACCAACACCGTGGTTGGTTTTATTGGGCCTGAGTATTTATATGATGGTAAACAAATCATACGTGCAGGTTTAGAAGATCATTTTTGTGGCAAATTGCTAGGCGTACCACTGGGTTGCGATGTGTGTTACACCAATCATGCTGAGGCAGATCAAGATGATATGGACACCTTAATGACATTATTGGCCACGGCTGGATTGACCTTTATGATGGGGATACCTGGGGCGGATGACATTATGCTCAACTATCAGACCACTTCTTTCCACGATGCACTTTATCTACGTAAAGTGTTAGGACTCAAACCAGCACCCGAGTTTGAGCTATGGTTGAAAAAAATGCAGATCATGGATGAACATGGCGTCGTAAGGCCGATTCAACCCAACCATCCAATGTTGAAAAACATGCATAGGCAGTTGTTGGGTATGCAATGATAAGGTTCGAGTAATCCTGAATAAAAAGCATCATTATGAAAAGAACAGCATTAAGTTTAGATCAAGACCCTTGGGTACAACTCAAACAATTTACCCGTGCGCGTATTGCGCTTGGACGGGTAGGGAGTAGCTTACCGACAAAAGAGGTACTGAGTTTTGGCTTGAGTCATGCCATGGCGCGCGATGCTGTGCATCTTGCCTTGGATATGGATGGCTTAGCAAACCAACTTTCTGCGATGGGATTGAAAAGCATACAAATGCAAAGCAGAGCGCATGATAGAGCCAACTATTTGTTAAGACCTGATTTTGGGCGTCGATTGCATGCAGAGAGTGTATCCAACTTGCAGTCTTTACCATTATCTCAACCTATAGATTTACTCATCGTGGTTGGGGATGGGCTTTCTGCGTTGGCTGTGGAGCGACATGCAGTGCCTTTGCTGGCGGAGTGTCAGAAAATATTACCCACCGAATGGCGTATTGGACCCATCGTGTTAGCGAGTCAAGCGCGGGTGGCAATTGCAGATGAAATCAGCGAAATCTTGCAGGCGCGGATGGTGGCGATGCTAATAGGTGAGCGACCTGGCTTAAGCTCGCCAGATAGTTTAGGCATCTATCTCACTTATGCCCCTAAGCTTGGGTACAACGATGCGAATAGAAACTGTATCTCAAATGTACGCCCTGAAGGTTTAAGTTATGCTGCGGCGGCTAAAAAACTGATATGGCTAGCCCGTGAAGCCATGCGCATGCAATGTTCAGGTGTTGCACTCAAAGATGAGAGTGATATCACAGAAGTTAATGAAGAGAAACAGACGTATATTGAAAAGTGAGAAGTCCTAAGTCGATGCTTCAGCGTGCAGTCGCTTGAAAGTGTCTGATGGCAACTCGCCAAACATTTTTTTGTATTCATGAGAAAAATGACCAAAGTGCCAGAATCCCCAATGCGTAGCAGCCTCGGTGACGGATGAAGCCTCCTTAAGCATATGGCGGACACCGTTTAAACGCTCAGCACGCAAATAGGCAACAGGGCTAGTCGCCAAGGTATGCCGAAAATGGTTGTGCAAACTGCGATGACTGATTGCGAGCGACTTGCATAATTCAGCCACAGTAATTGGATTGTCTAAGCGGTCATTCACAATTTCTCGGGCATGCGTCAGTACTTGCCAAGACTTGTGCTCCATCAAGTGCATTGAGGGTGGATGATGGTTTGCTAATAAACTATCAATGACCAACTGCATGGCGTTGGCAGAAATTTCATCAGTAAAATGCCCATTATCAATCAGTGTTGGCTGTCGCTTTAATGCGCTAAAAGTCGTTTGAAAAAACTTTATAAACCCAATATATGTTGATGGGCTGACTTTGATTACACGGGCTTGCTGGCATCTTAGATTCAAAAAGTATTGGTCATCTGCTGAAAGCAAGCGCATTAAATCATCACGCTTGATGACGATCAAGCCCATGCTTAAACTGTCTGGTGAAACAAACTCAAAACCATGCTTACCAGAATACAGATGAATGGTGTTTTGTTCACAAGCCGTTCCACAAAACATGCCATTGTGAATGCTGTTCATAGGCACACCTACGGCAATGCTGTCTTCACCTAAATAACCCTCTTGATACAAACGTTGATTTGTAAACTCCCAAAACAAACTCACTTGTGAGAGCTGTAATTCTGAAACAAACCCTTGAAATGCGCCTGCTGAAATTTGTGAATAAGCTTGATTCCAACCCTTCAACAAAGTAGCTTGCTCATCAAAGTCATGGCTTTCATGATGCGCATAAACCATGTTTTCTACAGCTGTTGATGTGATTGTCTGATAGCTTGAATCGAGCAACATCGCTAACTCCACAAGTATTTAGACCCATTATTTAGCAATTACTATACCTATCCATAGTCAATACCATTGTAACAATGTCGCTAGCTAGACTGATGGACATCAAGCTTGATATTAGCTTGCTGTCAGCTTTACATGGTGTTTTAAAATGCCCAACATGAAGCCGTCGCTAAGACTCAACCATCGTAATATTTACGTGCATTTTAGCTAACCATGCACATAAAGGGTGCAAAGCATGAAGAAAGGCGTTAAACAATTATCAACAACAACAAGATATGTGATTGATTCATAACAGCTAATTTAAGTTTGACTAGGCTGGCATATCGTTTGCTATCTAAATATTAAGACGAGAGTGCGGTTGAGGCATTGACTGCTCAAGTTTTACAATGACAACTAGGGTTCCAGTGCTGATGGTTAGCATGTTCGGTCCAAGAGTTGTCGGCCAAACTTTGCTGGCTACACGGAGGGATAAAAGCCCGGGAGAATGCGTATGTTATGCAGCTTTCTCGTGCTTTTTACTTTGGAGCCTATATGCAACTCTTCAAGCTTGCCGAAATACAGGCAGTTAAAGCGGATACCCTTAAAAATATAGCCGCTTTTGCGTTTGCCATTTTAGGGTATGTCCTCGGTGTTTATTTGCTATTTTCTCAGCTTGTGTGGATGAATATAGCAGGTGTTCTGCTCACAGCAGAAGCGTTGATCATCAGTGCTTACCTATTACACGAACTTTCGCATGGCAGTATTTTTAAATCCCCTGCCTCAAATAAGTATTGGGCCAATATCATGGCGTGGATCAATGGTAGCTGTTACAGCACCTTTGAAGAGATACGTGATAAGCATATCCACCATCATGTCGATCGCGCAGATGTGTTGACTTTTAATGTACAACATTTAATGCGGGATATGCCAGCCATGGCACGTAACCTGATTAGAAACTTGGAGTGGATGTATATTCCCGCTTTAGAAATCCTAATGCATTTTTTGGTGATAGGCTTGCCTTTTGTCAAACCTGCTTGGCACCACAAACGCGCACGGCTGCTGGCTATTTTGTTGGTGAGGGTGCCAGTTTTTACGGCCATGGCTTTGCTCTCAGTCAAAGCTTGGTTATTGTATCTCTTGGCCTACGGTCTGATGCTCACAGCGCTCAGGTTTGCCGATGCGTTTCAACATACTTATGATGTTTTTTTAGACACAGCACTCGCCGAGATGGGGGGCAAGCTCAATGATGGCAAATTAAGAGACCGTCGTTACGAGCAAGCCAATACTTACTCTAATTTGGTGTCCATTCAATATCCTTGGCTTAACTTATTACTTTTAAATTTTGCATACCATAACGCGCATCATGAAGCGCCTTTGGTGCCTTGGCATCGTTTGCCTGCCATGCATCAAAAAATGTTTGGTGAGTCCACTGCGTTACCAGTCATTCCCATGCACAAACTCTTGTTGGCTTATCATCGCCATCGCATCACCCGCTTGCAAAGTGATAATTATGGAGAAGTAAGTAATCAAACAGCGGATACTTTTATTGGCGCGGCTGGCGTTTCTTTTCTGACTGCGCTATGACTGCCGTCACTAAATTTTGGCCGATACTGACCGCGAGTCATCGCTATGATAAGTCGTTATCGACCTATCAGCGCGGGGTCGGTGAAATGATAGAAGCGCCGATTTTGGCCTATTTAATAGAAACCAAACATGGTCGCATTTTGTATGATGTGGGCTGTGATTACAGCAAAATTAACAATCCAACCCTACGTGCGCAATATTACAACCCCGAAGTTTTTAGTTTTGGCGCGCCAGACATGGATGAAGCACAACGTCTGCCAAACCAGCTTAAACGTTTGGGTTTGTCAGCGAGCGATATCGATTTGATTTTTGTCAGTCATCTGCATTTTGATCATGCGGGTGGTCTGTGTGATTTTTGTGGGGCAGAAACCCATGTCCAAGCGGATGAGTTGGCGGCGGCCAGTCCGAAAGAGGATCTAGCCTACTTTGACAACGAAGTGCAACCCTCAGCCAATTGGAAAATACAACACGGTGAGTATGATTTGGTGCAGGGAGTGCGCGCAATTTCCTCTCCCGGCCACACGGCAGGTCATATGTCATTGTGGATAGAGTTGCCCAAAGGCGCCCCGATTATCTTGGCAGGAGATGCCGCGGATTTAACCGAGAATATTGTTGATGAAGTGGCTCCAGGCAATTGTTGGCAGAACAATACTGCTCAAGCGATAGCCAGTATTCGCAAATTAAAACAGTTAGCACAATCTCAACAAGCACAATTGTGGCCCAATCATGACATGCCTTTTTGGCAAGGGCTTAAACCGTTTCCGGAGCACTATCCATGAACGCAAGAGGCCATTTTGATCATTTGCCAGTGATTGATATCGCGGGTATGTTTAGTGAAGACGTTAATATCAGAAAAAATACCGCCCATCAATTAGGTGCGGCCGCGAGACAATCTGGCTTCTTTTATATCACAGGCCATGGCGTTGCCCCTGATTTAAGAACGCAACTTATCCAGCAAGCCAAACGTTTTTATGCGCTACCAATGGCAGAAAAAATGCACAGTTACATCGGCAATTCTCTAGCGCACCGTGGTTATGTGCCCGAGGGGGAAGAAATATATGACCCTAATATCAAAGATAAAAAAGAGGCGTTTGATATTGGCTTGGAGTTGGGTTTAGAAGACCCAGAAGTCAAGGCTGGGATACCCATGCATGGGCCTAATGTTTGGCCAAATTTAGAGGGTTTTAGGCAAGATATTAGCGCCTATTATGCAACCGTCATGCAGCTGGGCAATACTTTATTCCATGCGTTTGCACTTGCACTTGATTTACCCGAAGATTATTTTGATGCTTTTCTGCACAAACCCACCAGTCAACTGAGATTGATTCATTACCCGTATGACCCCAATGCAAAAGACGGCCGCGGCATAGGCGCACACACCGATTATGAGTGTTTTACCATCTTGTTTTCTACCGCGCCTGGTTTGGAGGTGATGAATGCGAAAGGTGAGTGGATTGATGCACCGCCTGTGCAAGATGCGTTTATTGTCAACATTGGGGATATGCTGGAAAGTTGGACGGGCGGCGCCTTTGTTGCCACCACGCATCGTGTGCGCAAAGTCAGTGAGGAGCGTTATGCGTTCCCACTGTTTATTGCTTGTGACTATCACACCAAAGTGGCACCATTAGGCGCTTACGCCACCGCACAAGCTTGTCAGCAATATCCTGCGCTGGATGCTGGTGCCCATTTATATGCCCAAACGGCGCAAACCTTTCATTATTTAATGCAGCAAATAGCCGATGGTCGTTTGGCCTTACCTGCGGGCGCTAAACCTGTGGCTAGCTTTGGGCAAGAAGCCAAACTAAACCATACTGCCATCAAGCCATAATTCTCAGAAAGACATTCTTCGCTATGAAACCCATGCTTTCCTATTTAACCGATGGTCGGTTAAAAAATAGCTTACCTGTGGCTTCCATTTTAATGGGTGCGGTTTTTTGGGGTTTGCTTTGGTGGCCGTTAAAGTATTTTGCTGGGTGGGGGCTATCTGGTAATTTAGTTGGCATGACAGCCTATTCATTGGTCGGGCTAGTGGCTTTGCCGATTGTATGGAAACAGTGGTCAGCTTGGCGAGAAGAATGGTTGTTATTGCTGCTGATAGGGCTATTTTTTGCCGTAGCCAACATCACGTTTACCACAGCGCTTATGCAGGGAGAGGTCGTTCGTGTCATGTTGCTGTTTTATTTATTGCCAGCTTGGGGCGCGCTAGGTGGCGTGTTGGTGCTGGGTGAAAAGCTGAGTCAAAAGCGGAGACTGGCGATTGTATTATCACTCGCTGGTGTGTTTGTCATTATGGGCGGAGGTGATGTATTCAATGCTCCGCTTTCAGAAGTCGACTTAATGGCATTAGCGGCTGGTTTTTGCTTATCTGCAACAGGGGTAGTGAACAAATTGGCTGTCAAAATACCGATTGCAAGTCGTTCATTTATTCCTTTTATTTTTTGCCCACCATTGGCTTTGTTAGGGAATTACTTTGTGCCAACACCCATGCCAGAAATGAGCTTAATGATGTGGCTACTGTTGGCCGCTTTTGCGTTTATATGGTTATTTGGTGCGACGATCTTCACCACCTTTGGGGTCACCCATATTGAAGCGAGTCGCGCCTCGATATTGCAAGTCACTGAATTATTTGTTGCCATTATCTCCGCTACGATGATAGGCGGTGAGGTACTGGAAATGAAAGAGTATATCGGTGGGAGCTTGATCATTATCGCTACGTTGATAGAAGCGTTTGATAGTACCTCTGCCCCTTAAGGTTTGGGGCATAAATCCAAACATGCACCAATGTTGTGCGCAGAGGCGCCCTAAATCACCCTTTACGAAAACAACAATTTCTATATAAGCAATTGATTAATAACTAGTATTTATATTTATGCTGCATTGGCATGCTCTATGCTAATAATAAATGACGAGAAGGCGATAAATCACTTTGTCGCACCAGTATCGCAATGACATCTAGGGTTCCGTTTTCGTTTCTAGAAAAGTCTGGACCAAGAGTTGTCGGCCACCGCCTGTATTATTAAATGCGTGGCTACACGGAGGGATAAAAGCCCGGGAGACTGCATTTTTAAATGCCGCCTTCTTTTATCTCTCTACCGTACAAGGGCTGAAATGCAATTACTTGTCTTGTTATTAACGTTGTCTTTACTACAAGCCCGCTTCGCAAAGCAGAGGAATAAATTATGTTTTACTTCATGCTTTTTGCTATCTTCGCGCCTATTAGATTTAGGCTTTAGCCCTTCAAGACCCCTAAAAAATTCAAATAGAGTTCCCTTGAACTTGCATATACCCAGTCAAGGAGACGGGCATGCAAGCTGAAATGATGCCTAAAACTTATCATGGTATCTGGCGTCGCACTCTGCTAGCGCAAGCAGGTGAGACAGACACCAGCAGTTTTGTGCTTTGGTTACAAACGTCAGAATATCACGCGGATATTAGGCTGCCCGCTTCTCGACCAAGCTTTGAGAATGTGAGTCAGTTGGAGGCCTGTAGTGCTGAACAATTGGGATGGCTTGCAACACAACAGGGATTTACAGGCGTTACGCAGGTGCATGGCAACACTGTTCAGTGGGTTCGAGATTACGATTATCAACCAAGCACGGGCGCGCGCGATATCGCAGAAATCCAGTTTCAATCTAAAGACAGCCTCAATGACACCATGATAGAGACTGGTTTAGAGGCTGTGTATTTAGAGCACTGGGAAAAAATACCCCAATCCGATAGTCATCTCACCTACAGCCAATGCATGGGGGAAAACAGACACAAGCAAGCAGTACCTGCCCGTCTATTTAAAGCCAACGATATGTTTGCCTATGTCAGACCGCGCATCACAAGCTTGCCAAAAGCTGAGAGCTTGATTGTCGCGATAGAAGCATACCAGCCTAGCAGAGACACCCTATTAGATTGGTTAGATTTTGAGATTTCATTTGGTGAGATAAAAGATGCGCTACACGGTTATATCACGCACTCAACCTTACCTTTTAGAGAAGGAAAAGCTTTGCTGTTGAGTTAAGTTTCAACCTTGTTTTAGTTTGTTGTAGTTCGGTTTCATGATGTTTAATTTTGTGTAGTTTTTACTTAAGGAGATTCAATATGTTATTCCCAACAAAAGTATCGAGTATGAAAAAGTTAATGGTTGCCATCTCTCTACCCATTTCACTGGCAATCAGTAGCCTGAGTCATGCGGGCGCGCCATTAAAAGTGGCTTATAGCGATTGGCCTGGATTTGTGGCTTGGCAAGTGGCTATTGATAAAGGTTGGTTTAAAGAGGCTGGCTTAGACATTAAATTTGATTGGTTTGATTATGGCGCTTCAATGGATGCATTTGCAGCTGGCAAGGTGGACGGTGTATTTGTGACCAATGGCGATGCTTTGGTGGTGGGCGCAGGTGGTGCGAAAAACACCATGATTCTCATTACTGATTACTCAAATGGTAATGACATGATTATTGGCAAACCTGGCGTTAAAAGCATTAAAGATTTAAAAGGTAAAAAAGTAGGCACTGAGCTTGGCATTGTTGATCACCTATTATTGTTAGATGGTCTAGAGAAAGCGGGTATGACCGAGGCGGATGTGACTTTGGTGAATACAAAAATCAATGACACACCACAAGCACTTGCTGCAGGCGACTTAGCTGCAATTGGGGTATTTGAACCAAGTGCGAGCCAAGCATTAAAGCTAGTGCCAGGCGCTAAACCAATCTACACCTCAGCACAATCTCCAGGTTTGATTTATGACGTACTCACCGTCAGCCCAGTCAGTTTATCTAGCCGCAAGGAAGACTGGAAAAAATTGATTGGCGTTTGGGGCAAGGTGGTTGCTTATATCAATGATCCAAAAACACAAGCAGATGCCATCAAAATCATGTCTGCAAGAGATGGCCTAACGCCAGCTGAGTATAAAAAATTCATGAAAGGCACGCGCTTGCTAACCGTGGATGAAGGAAAAGCAGCTTACGTTAAAGGAGATACCTTGAAATCACTTTGGGGCTCCACCAAAAATGCAGATAAATTTAATGTTAAAAATGCGATTTATAAAACGCCTCAAGACATTACAAAGTTCATCGATCCCCTTCTTTATAAATAATATAGACTTTGCAAATAAGGCATCACAAAGTTGGGAGTAAACATGCAAACGGTATCTTTTTTGTCAGGTTGGTTTAATGTACGGCAAGAGCTCCCCAAAGAGCGTCGTAAGCTAATTGGCTGGGCCTCATTTTTACTTCCAATCCTAATTTGGTGTGCGGTCAGTTATGTACCATTTATCTGGCATCCGTCAATCCTTGTGCAAAATATTGGCGATGTTGATTACTTTCAAGAAGGCATGCGCATTGATAAAAGCATCTTTCAAGAAGAGTATGACAACATGCAAAAAGAGGGCAAGCAGGTGCCAATAGGGGTGCCTGCTAACCCGATATACTTGCCTGCACCACATGAAGTCGCAACCGCGTTTTACAGTGCATTTACAACCCCGCCTGCACAAAAAGATGGCTTATGGATGCACGAAAGCCTGTGGCAAAGTATACAAGTCATCTTTTGGGGATTTTTTATTTCATCGCTTGTCGGTGTACCCTTGGGCATTTTGTGTGGGACTTATAGCGTTGTATCAAGACTGTTTGAACCTTTTATCGAATTTTTCCGCTACCTTCCTGCGCCTGCATTTGGCGCGCTCATGGTAGCTATTTTAGGGATTTATGACGGGCCAAAAATTGCCATTATTGTGATTGGCACGTTTTTTCAACAAGTGTTGGTGATCAGTAACACCACACGCAAATTAGATTACTCACTCATCGAAGCGGCAATGACTTTGGGCACCAGTAAATGGAAGCTGTTAAAGAATGTCGTGCTTCCTGGCATTTTGCCTAATCTTTATCTCGACATGCGCGTGCTATTAGGTTGGGCTTGGACCTATCTGATTGTTGCGGAGCTCATCGGCACCTCTTCTGGCATCACTTTATTTATCACGCAACAGGCGCGCTATCAGCACTTTGAGAATGTGTATGCGGCTATTTTTATTATTGGTTTTATTGGCTTGGGCTCAGACCTGATATTGGCTTGGCTTGGAAGACACATGTTCCGCTGGGATAGACCAGCAAACAAGGAATAATAAGGACGAATGATGGCAGACAAATCGACAAAAACCAAAAAATTGAGCTATCTAGAACAATCAGCAGAGGTGAAAGCACGTTTTGAAAAGCTTAAAAACCGCGATGTGATTTTAGAAGTCAAAAATTTGGTTAAAACCTATAAAACCAATAAGGATGAAACGGTTGCTCTCAACAATGTGAGTTTTAAAACCCATAAGCGTGAATTTGTTTGCATCATTGGTCCTTCTGGCTGTGGGAAATCGACGCTCGCGCGTGTATTAGCTGGCTTAGAAAGCTATTCTGGTGGTGAGGTATTACTTGATGGCAAACCAGTCACAGGTCCAGGTCGAGACCGTGGGATGGTGTTTCAAGGATATACATTATTCCCTTGGCGCACAGTCAAACAAAACGTCATGTTTGGCCTAGAGATGAATGGCATGGGGGCGATTGAAGCTGGTCGTGAAGCCGAGTTGTGGCTGGAGTTGGTGGGTCTTGAGAAATTTGCCAATGCTTACCCGCATGAGCTTTCTGGGGGCATGAAACAACGCGTGGCAATCGCACGCGCGTTAGTCAACCAACCACGCATTTTGTTGATGGATGAACCGTTTGGTGCTTTAGACGCGCAAACACGTGCCAAAATGCAAGCGCACTTGCTCGAGATTTGGCGCAACATCGACATCACCATTGTGTTTATCACGCATGATTTAGATGAAGCCATTTTCTTGGCAGACCGTATTTTGGTGCTCAAAGCCCATCCAGGCGAAGTGATGGAGCTGATAGAAGTACCAGTACCACGTCCACGCAATGTTTCACAAACCAACTCACCCGAGTTTTTAGCGACCAAAGCCCGTTTAGAAGCACTGATTCATCCACATGAAGAAACGGAAACCACCGAAATACCAATACAGCAACGCATGATTCGTTTTGTAAATGTTGCGGATAACGTGGAGTAATGTCATGACAATGGAATGGTCAAAAACCACCTGGGATGAAGTACCCGCCAAGTTAAAAGCGGCTAATTTTTCTGCTATTTTACCGATTGGTGCCACCGAACAGCATGGTCCACACATGGGTTGTGGCATGGATTACGTGTTGGCGGATGTGCTATGCAAAGCCGTGGCCGAGAAAACTCAAGTGCCGATGTTGCCAACCATGCCTTACGGTTGCTCAATCGGCCATAGCCAACGCTGGCCTGGCACCATCGCACTACAACCCATCACTTTAATAAATACGATTAAAGACATGGGTGATTGGGCTTATCACAGTGGTGTGCGACGTTTGTTTATCGTCAATGCGCACGTCACCAATGCAGCGCCTTTGCGTTGCGCATTAGAAATGCTTCGGGCCGCCCATGACGACATGATGATTGCTGTAATTAACACTGCGCATTTAAGCAAACGTGCTAAAGCATTTCAGCATGCTGACGGCGATGACTGGCATGCCAATGATGGTGAAACCTCACTCATGCTGGCGACAGCTCCTTATATGGTGCGACCAGAAAAATTAGCCATGGCGGACGACCCTGACCGCACAGAAGGGTTGGTGTTTGCGCACCCAGTCAACAGAACTAGTTTGAATGGTGTCACTGGCACCCCGAGTATTTCAAGCAAAGAAAAAGGCGAAGAATGGCTCGCTTGGATGGTAGAAGATTTAAGTACTTTAGTTACAAAAGGCATGCAGGAGAATCCGCCTTTGGCGCATTCATATTTCGACAAATTTACAGATGAACGATAAGGGCTCCACAACATGAAAACAGCGGCAGAAGTGAAAGATATTGAATTAACACTGAAAGAAAAAGGCGTGAAATACTGTATCGGTGCGTATGTGGATATTCACGGCATCCCCAAAGGGAAAGTGGTGCCAATAGACCATTTTCCGCAAATGTCGGGTGGCTCAGAACGTTATACGGGCTACGCGCTAGATGGCTTGGGACAAGGGCCAAGCGATGATGAAATCACCTCAGTGCCTGATTTAGACCATATTATTCAATTGCCGTGGGAGCCCAAAGTCGCTTGGATGCCTGCGGACAACTACTTTCAGGGCAATCCATATCCGCTCAATACACGCGTAGCACTTAAAAACGTGTTGGCAGAAGCGGCAAAAATGGGCTTCGGTATGAATTTAGGCATTGAATGTGAAATTTATCTGTTTAAACAAAATGCCGATGGCACCTTAAGCGTGCCCAATCCTGATGACAAACTAGGCAAAGCCGCATATGACGTCAGCACTTTTATGGATAACTTTACTTGGCTGGACAAAGTGGGAAGCGCCATGAACAACTTAGGCTGGGATTTATACTCGTTTGACCATGAAGACGGCAACAGCCAATTTGAGTTTGACTTTAACTACAGCGATGCACTCACCATGTGCGACCGTTTTACCTTCTTCCGCTATATGGCAAAACACTATGCCAAAGAAGAGGGCTTGTTAGCCACCACCATGCCTAAACCATTTGCCGATAAAACAGGCACGGGCGCACACTTTAATATGTCGCTATACGACTTAAAAACAGGCAAAAACCTATTTGCCTGCGACCCTAAAGACGATCCACGTGGTTTAGGTTTAACCACATTAGGGTATCAATTTATCGCTGGCATACTCAAACACGGCCCTGCACTCTGTGCCACCTTTGCGCCAACGGTGAATAGCTATAAACGTTTGGTACGCCGTGGCGCGATGAACTACTTTAGCTGGGCGCCTGTATTTAACTCATTTGGCTCAAACAACCGCACCAACTCAGTCCGTGTGCCGATGGGCGGCGGGCGCTGTGAATCACGCAATGCGGATGGTTCAGTCAACCCATACTTAGCGGCGACCATGGCTTTAGCTGCAGGCTTAGAAGGCATTAAAGAAGGCTTAGATCCAGGTAAGCCAAACGAAGATAACCTCTATGAAATGACAGAAGAAGAACGCGCAAAACGAGGGATTGGCTTTTTACCGCAAACCTTGCAAGAAGCCGTTAAAGCCTTTGCAGCAGACCCTTTGGTGGAAAAAACCTTGGGCAAAGAGTTGAGTGACGAATTTATTAAATATAAAACCGAAGAGTGGGAAGCCTATCACCAATCCGTGAGCCAATGGGAAATCAGCCGTTACAGCCACATGTTCTAAAAGAAAATTTTAAAGAGAAAATATGCAACCGTTCAATACAAACACGCTACTTTGGGAAGAAACCATCCCAGGTGGCACGCACTGGTCTGGTTTAATCCGCCGTGGGACTGCGCTACGCATCACCGATTTGGAAGGAGGCGCGAACCTATCCGCTTTGTTTTACAACCCAGAAGACAAGCTAGAGCGCTACAACATGCCAGACACCTTAAAAGCGCAACACACCGCTTTTTTAACCACTGGTAATGTGTGTTATTCCGACATGGGGCGCGTGATGTGCTCATTTATCAACGACAACGTCGGTTGGCACGATACTATTTGCGGAGTCACAGATGCTGGCATGATAGAAGCCAAATATGGTAAAGCATCTTATCAAACGCATCGCAACGACATGTATCGCAACGGCAAAGATGGCCTACTCGTTGAGCTAGCTAAATACGGCTTAGGCAAGCGTGATTTAGTCGCCAATGTGAATTTTTTTAGCAAAGTGATTCCTGATGGAATGGGCAATTTAAGCTTTGTAGCGGGCAACAGCAAAGCCGGCAGTGTTGTGGATGTGCGCTTTGATATGAATGTGTTGCTGGTGCTTTCCAGCGCGCCACACCCTTTTGATAGCAAAACCACTTACCAACCAGCCGCAGTCAAATTATCCGCTTGGCATGCTGGTCTTGCAGGAGCCGAAGATGTTTGTCGCAATGCATGCGCGCAAAATGGGCGTGGGTTTGAGAATACGGAAAGATATTATTTATGAACACACTCATTGAAAGTAAATTAGATCCCAAAGACGCTGTGTTGAGCGAAGTGTGTAATGCGGGTGACCCGTGGATGGCAGAAGTCAAAAAGGGGCAAATATTCCGCATTTTGGATTTAGAAGGCAATCAGGCCGTTGATACCTTGTTTTACAGCGCAGTCTGACCCTGAAGAACGCTACAGCGCAGTGGACACCATTGCGCGCCAAGGCAAACTTTATCTGACCACGGGTTCAGTGCTGTACTCTAGCGAAGGTAAGCCCATGCTCACGATTGTGGCCGACACCTGCGGCCGCCATGACACGCTCGGCGGTGCTTGTGCAGCCGAGAGCAATACGGTGCGCTATGCGCTAGACAAGCGCCCCATGCACAGTTGTCGCGATAGCTTTATGCATGCGCTGAATCATTGTGGCTGTGCCACGCACCGCAATATGAGCAAGCGAGACATCACGGCCAACATTAACTTTTTTATGAATGTGCCTGTGACGGCCGAGGGTGGTTTGAGCTTTGCAGATGGCATTTCTGGGGCTGGAAAGTATGTAGAAATGCGTGCGGAAATGGATGTCGTGGTATTGATTTCCAACTGTCCGCAACTCAATAACCCATGCAATGCGTACAACCCTACTCCAGTACAACTATTGGTGTGGAATGCCTAAAAAATGCTTGCTAGGACGACCAAGCAAGTAAAAATAAAACGCAGGACGACCTGCGAAAAGGTAAACAATGTTTAAAAAAGTCTTAATTGCCAATCGTGGTGAAATCGCCTGTCGCGTCATTCGCACCCTCAAAAAAATGGGCATTCTATCGGTGGCCATCTATTCTGAAGCGGATGCAGGCGCACGCCATGTGCTAGAGGCGGATGAAGCCATTTGTGTGGGCCCAGCCCCTGCGGCTGAGAGTTATTTGAACGTCCAACGTATCTTAGCAGTTGCGAAAGAAACAGGGGCAGAGGCCATCCACCCAGGCTATGGATTTTTGTCTGAGAACGCCGACTTTGCAGAACAATGCGAGGCTGCAGGCATTGCTTTTATTGGGCCTACACCACAACAAATGCGTGATTTTGGCCTCAAACATACTGCGCGTGAGTTGGCCGAAAAAAGTGGTGTGCCTTTATTACCAGGCACAGGCTTACTCAAAGATGTTGCGCACGCTAAAGCAGAAGCCGCACGGATTGGTTACCCTGTCATGCTCAAAAGTACCGCAGGGGGCGGTGGCATTGGCATGCAACTCATTTGGGCAGAAGAAGAACTCTTAACGGCTTATGAGTCCGTACAGCGTTTATCCAAAGCCAATTTTAAAGAATCTGGTATTTATTTAGAAAAATACGTTGAAGCCGCGCGCCACATCGAAGTACAGATTTTTGGCAATGGCTTAGGTAAAGTGATTGCGCTTGGTGAGCGCGATTGCTCGGTACAACGTCGCAATCAAAAAGTGATTGAGGAAACGCCTGCACCCAACATCACAGAAGAAGTCCGCCAAGCTTTATGTGAAACCGCAGTGAAATTGGGCAGTGCCATCGACTATCGCTCCGCAGGTACAGTCGAGTTTGTGTATGACAAATCGACCGATGATTTCTACTTTTTAGAGGTCAACACGCGCTTGCAAGTTGAG
Source organism: uncultured Methylophilus sp. (assembly GCA_965249075.1). GTDB lineage: Bacteria > Pseudomonadota > Gammaproteobacteria > Burkholderiales > Methylophilaceae > Methylophilus. Next base: position 761,565 of record CBDFLF010000004.1, on the reverse strand, counting down.
CATGGCGTCACGGAATTAGTCAGCGAGGTCGATTTAGTTGAATGGATGATACGCATCGCGGCAGGCGAAACCCACGCGTTAGGCCACTATACGCATCAACCCCAAGGCCATGCCATTCAAGTGCGTGTCTATGCAGAAGATGCGAACAAAAATTTCCAGCCCTCTAGCGGCGTATTGACTGAAGTCACATTCTCGCCCAATGCAAGGGTTGATACTTGGGTACAAACAGGCAGTGAAGTTTCACCGTTTTACGACCCCTTGGTTGCCAAAATTTTGGTGCATAGCGCAGACCGTACAAAAGCGGTGCAAGCCATGCGCAACGCTTTGGATGAAACCAGTATCCATGGCATTGAAACCAATCTCGCTTATTTATCGCAAGTGCTGGCAGACAAGGTATTTCCCGCAGGCGAGCAAACCACACGGTATCTCAACACATTCCACTATCAGCCAAGCACCATAGATGTGTTGGATGGTGGCGTGATGACGACTATCCAAGATTACCCAGGTCGCATCGGTTATTGGAATATCGGTGTACCACCTTCAGGTCCTATGGATCACCTCGCATTTCGTTTAGCGAATCAACTCGTGGGCAATGATGAGGGCGTGGCTGGTATCGAAGTCACCTTGATAGGCCCAACGCTTAAATTTAATACAGATGCTGTCATTGCAGTGACTGGGCCAGTAATGGCATTGCAATTAGATGGCAAGCCACTGGCCATGTGGCAATCGCATCATATCAAAGCGGGTAGCACTCTAAACATGGGCAAAATACTCGCCGAGGGCTGTCGTACTTATTTGGCGGTCAAAGGTGGCTTTGATGTGCCCGATTATTTAGGCAGTAAATCGACCTTCACCCTTGGGCAATTTGGTGGTCATGGGGGTAGAGCGATACGTGTGGGTGATGTCTTGCGCGTATTTAAGCTGGCATCATCACCAGTATTAAAAATCTTAACAAAAGAGGCGCAACCTGTTTACAGCAAGCATTGGGAAATCGGCGTATTGTATGGCCCGCACGGCGCGCCAGATTTTTTTACAGAAGCCGACATTACCATGTTCTTCTCCACCGATTGGGAGGTGCATTACAACTCCAACACCACGGGCATCAGGCTCATTGGCCCTAAACCCACTTGGGCGCGAAAAGACGGCGGCGAAGCGGGCTTACATCCTTCTAACATTCATGACAACGCCTATGCCATTGGCGCTGTCGATTTTACTGGCGACATGCCCGTCATTCTCGGCCCAGATGGCCCAAGTTTGGGCGGTTTCGTGTGTCCTGCCACCATCGTACAGGCCGAATTATGGAAAATGGGCCAACTCAAAGCGGGCGACACCATCCGCTTTAAACGCCTCAGCCAAGCACAAGCGGTAGAGATGGAACGCGCTCAAAATGGGCAAATTGCTCATTTAGAAAATGTGAATATCGCTTTGCCAGAGAATATAGACTGCCACTTTAGTCCAATTTTAGGCGAAATCAGTGAGACCCAAGATCAAATCAAAGTGGTTTACCGTCAAGCTGGGGATAAATATTTGTTGGTGGAATACGGCCCATTGATGCTGGATTTAAACCTGCGTTTCCGCGTCCATGCCCTCATGCAATGGCTGGAACAAAAAAATATCAAAGGCATTTTAGACCTCACCCCAGGCATACGTTCATTGCAAGTGCATTATGAAAGTTTGACTCTACAAGTTAGCCAACTCATTGAAGCGTTGCAACAAGCGGAAAGAGAGTTACCCCCTGTTGATGAGATGGTCGTACCCACGCGTATCGTTCACTTGCCGCTTTCTTGGGATGACGTGGCCACACAACTCGCCATTGAAAAATATATGCAATCGGTGCGTAAAGATGCACCTTGGTGCGAAATGGTAGAAGGTCACGCCAGCAATATTGAGTTTATCCGCCGCATTAATGGTTTAGATTCGATGAGCCAAGTCAAAGACATTGTGTTTAATGCGAGCTATCTCACACTGGGCTTGGGCGATGTGTATTTAGGAGCGCCAGTGGCCACGCCAGTGGATCCACGCCATCGCTTAGTGACGACCAAATATAACCCAGCTCGCACTTGGACACCCGAAAATGCAGTGGGCATTGGTGGTGCTTATATGTGCGTGTATGGCATGGAGGGGCCTGGCGGTTACCAATTTGTCGGGCGCACCATTCAAATGTGGAACCGCTGGAATGCCACAGCCGATTTTCAAGCAGGCAAACCCTGGTTATTGCGATTTTTTGACCAAATTCGTTTTTACCCTGTGTCAGCGGAAGAGTTATTGCAAATGCGCAAAGACTTTCCACACGGAAAATTCAAACTCAAGATTGAAGAAAGCACCTTTAGCCTAAAAGAGTACAACGCTTTTCTCAAAGCCGAGTCCAGCACCATCCATGCCTTTAAAACCCAACAACAAGCGGCTTTTGATGCAGAGCGTGAGCGTTGGATTGCCAGTGGACAGGCTCACTACAACAATGATGCAGAAGTGGCAAACGACATAGCGGATGCACTGATATTAACCGATGGTAGCAGAGCCATTGCTTCGCATGTGGCGGGTAATTTGTGGCAAGTACAAGTGAAAGCGGGCGACACTGTGCAAGCAGGGGATGTGTTGGTGATTGTTGAGTCTATGAAAATGGAAATTGCAGTGACCGCACCGTGTGATGGCAAAGTGAGCAAGGTGTTATGTGCTGCGGGTAATCCCGTATCCGCAGGACAAAACTTGATTGTGATTGAGGAAGCATCCATATGAACTTAAGTATTGCATCTCTCCAATCTGAATACCGTTCTGGCAGGCTGACCCCGACACAATTGGTCACAACACTCGCGAATTTGATTCATCAAGAAGATACACATCATATATGGATACATCGCCTAAGTTTAGAGGCCATGCTGGCGTATGCCAAAACATTAGAAACGCAATCTGCAGACAATTTGCCGTTGTACGGTATTCCGTTTGCAATCAAAGATAATATTGATTTGGCTGGGGTGCCCACCACAGCAGGCTGTCCCGATTTTGCTTATACGCCTCATAAGAGTGCCGCAGTCGTTCAAAAGCTGATTGATGCAGGCGCCATCCCTGTTGGCAAAACCAATTTAGACCAGTTTGCCACAGGATTGGTAGGTGTGCGCTCTCCTTACGGCGCCTGTAAAAACAGCATTCATCCTGATTATATTTCTGGTGGCTCAAGTTCGGGTTCAGCGGTAGCGGTAGCACTCAACATGGCTACTTTTAGCTTGGGCACAGATACCGCAGGTTCGGGCCGTGTGCCGGCTGCTTTTAATAATTTGATAGGCGTAAAACCCAGTTGTGGCTTACTTAGCACACTCGGTGTGGTGCCCGCTTGTCGCACACTTGATTGTGTGTCTATTTTTACTAAGCATCTTGAGGATGCGCAAGCTGTATTAGACGTAGCGCAGGGCTTTGATGAAGCCGATGCCTACTCGCGCAAGAAAGATAATCAAGCCCTCAAAACATTGCCGCCAAGCTTTAAGTTTGGTGTGCCAAAAGCAGAACAGATGGCTTTTTTTGGCAACGCTGAAACGCCTGATTTGTTTAGAGCCGCCATTGAAACTTTTGAACGCATCGGCGGGGTAGCGATAGAAGTGGATTTTTCTAAATTCCTAGAAACAGCCAGTTTGTTGTATCAAGGCCCTTGGGTTGCAGAGCGCTATGCTGCCATTCAAGACTTTATTGAATCCAAGCCTGAAGCACTGTATCCGGTGACCAAACAAATTATTGGTGGCGCATCAAAGTTTGATGCTGTAGCCGTATATCAAGCAATGTATCAACTTAAAGCCTTACAACGTGAGGCCAGTAAAACCTGGGACATGGTCGATGTCATGCTCACCCCCACTGCGGGTACGATTTACACCATTGCAGAAGTACAAGCCGACCCCGTTCAAACCAATACTAACTTAGGCTACTACACCAACTTTATGAACTTGCTTGACCTGTCCGCTTTGGCGATTCCTGCAGGTTTCCAAAGCAATGGTTTGCCATTTGGCGTGACGCTATTTGCGCCAGCGTTTAGTGATGATGCTTTGCTGGCATTGGCTCAAAAAACATTAAAATAAGGAGAATACATGAGCACTGAAATGATGAAAGTCGCGGTTTGTGGCGCGCACATGAGTGGTTTACCACTCAACGTTCAATTGACGGAATTAGGCGGTAGCTTAGTAGAAGCCACAAAAACAGCCAATACCTATAAACTATATAAATTGAACGGATTTACACCAGCACGCCCTGGTTTAATACGCGTGAATCGAGACGGAGTGGCGATAGATGTAGAGGTTTGGCAGTTACCCATAGCGCATTATGGGCCATTTGTTTCCAAGGTGCCTGCACCATTGGGGTTTGGCAGGCTGACTTTGTGCGATGGCACGGAAGTCAATGGTTTCTTGTGTGAAGCCTATGCAACTGAAGATGCCGAGGACATCTCTCATTTAGGGAGTTGGCGTACTTATTTATCACAAAGCAATGTTGCATAGATAATGTTCCATAGATAAGGATAAAAGGCATGGTCTGTTTGCGTCATTAAGGCGACCTATTCGCATAGCAAGGAAATATAATGAGCCAAAAAAAGTACACGATTTACGTAATCCTCGGCCTCTTGATTTTAATTGGGCTAGGGTATGCTTATTGGCAAAACTTGCATGAGGAAGAGCCGCAGCAATCGCAAACGCCATTGCAACAAGCGGGGAATGCATGTGACCTGATAGCCACGAAAGCCGCCGCCCACTTGCCAGAGGCTTTGCCGTTTCAAAAATTAGAAAAGCAGGCACGCCAATCGCGCGTGTTGGGGATGTGTATGAGTGACCGTGGCTATACAGAAAATCCTGCTTGGGTTGCGTTTGTAGCGCCACAAGTAAAAGCGATGATGCAACAGCAATCTATTTCAGAAAATGAAGCGTATGAAACATTCAAACGCCAAGCCATGCTGGTGTTTATCAGCAAAGATAAAACGCCTTTATACTGGCGAACTAAAAATAGTTAAAATTGCGGCTTGATTAAACTAACGTTTTTGACCCAAATAATCGGTTTTAGATAAATCCACGCCTAAGTGTCGCAGAATATTGTAGGCTGTGGTGACATGAAAATACACATTGGGCATCACCCATTTTTGTAAATAATCAAGACCGCTAAAGGTCAGGTCAACTTTGCGTATGGTTAACACCACCGATTTAGATTCGCTACCTATTAATGAGTCGGCAGAAATACTTTCTAAAAATGCAATCGTCTTGTCGATACGCACATATAAATCAGCGAAGCTCACTTCATTATCCTCATAAGCAGGAATAGGCAAACCAGCCAAGCGCGCACCAGCCCCTTTGCTCATGTCGCTAACCAGTTGCACTTGTTTGATCAGCGGGTACATGTCTACATATAAACGACTTTGCAAAATAATCTCAGGGGCCACCTTTTTATTGGTGGCATAGGCCTCGCCTAATAACAAAATGTGTTTTAGGTTTTGCAAATTGCGCACCAGTGGCGCGATACTAATATCAAATATAGACGGCATGCTTACTCCTTCAAACGTGAACATTACTCATATCGACGGTATTGTAATGCTTCCGCGATATGACTGCTTGAAATGGCTTTCGATTGTGTCAGGTCAGCAATGCTCCGTGAGACTTTGAGAATGCGATGGTAAGCGCGCGCTGATAGATTAAATTTGCTCACCGCTGTTTTTAATAGGGCGTCGCCTTGCGCATCTAATTTGCAAACATCCGCAATTTCTAACGGCCCCAAATCCGCGTTGGGTTTTTGTTGACGTGCTAATTGTAAACCACGTGCTTGTTCGACTCGAGCTTGAATTTCAGCGCTAGATTCACTATTCACACTGTCTGTTAACTCTTCATGCTTGAGCGCAGGCACTTGAATGTTGATGTCAATTCTATCCAAAAGAGGCCCTGAAATTTTTGCTTTGTAGCGCGCGATTTGGTCAGGTGTACAACGACATTGCTGATTGAAATGACCAAAATAACCGCAAGGGCAAGGGTTCATTGCGGCGATCAATTGAAACTGGGCAGGGAAAGTGGCTTGCCGTGCCGCGCGTGAAATGGTGATATGACCACTTTCCAAGGGCTCGCGTAAGACTTCGAGTACTTTGCGGTCGAACTCTGGGAGTTCGTCTAAGAATAGTACGCCGCGATGTGCAAGGCTGATTTCCCCTGGGCGTGGAATACCACCTCTGTCATTTCCATAAATAAATGCGACAATGTCAACCAAGAAACAATAGGTTGCGTTCACTAAAATAGAAATAAATGCGACTATAATCATAGAAATAATTGAGACTGAGTTCTAAATGTACAAAAATAATTGCGATTGCATTATGCCGCGGCAAATGCGAAAAATAAAACCAACTAGACGGAGTGTATCTGGTTTTTATTCATTTCGGGGAGAATCCTCTATTGCGTTTGAATCAACACTTGAACGTGACTTTATTATGCGTCAAGAATTTAACATAAACGTTCTCGACATAATTCCACAACCAGCAATCATCCCATTTACTAAAAATGCTAGAAGTTATGAATACACGCCAGATTTTCTAGTGTATTACCGCACAAGCAAAATTGGTTACACAGCAGATCCAATTCCATTATTGGTGGAAGTAAAACCGCGCTCAGAGATTCAAGCACACTGGTCAGAATGGCGTGACAAATTTCGTTTTGCATTTCGGTATGCAAAAGAGCAAGGATATGAATTCAGAATCTATGATGAATCACGAATTCGCACAAAATCCTTAGAGAACATTCGCTTTCTTGAGAGATATAAGCGGATGCAGTTTTCTTTTGAGGAAAGCCAAGCCGTGATTGAAACGGTCAAGCAAATGGGGAATGCTCCATTTCACTATTTGCTTTCTCGTCATTTTATGGGCTTATACAAAGCTGAAGGCATTGCACACATTTGGCATTTGCTTGCCACGAGGCAACTAGACTGTGACATTACACTGCCACTTAACGACTTTACTGAGTTATGGATACCAGCAATATGAATGATAGTCAAAACATAGATTCTTACTACCCTGATCCAGCTTTTGAGCCAATAAGACAGTGCGTAGATATTCAGGTAGGTAGCATCGTTCAACATGGTAAATCGACCTATCGAATTGAGCAGGTGTTAGATTTTGATTCTGTGATTGCGGTAGATATTCAAAGCGGTCGTAGTGCTCCTTTACGCATACAAGAACTTCGACCTGTTATTGATTTAGATGACCATCATATTGAGTTAAATGAAATCGCGGATGAGGATTGGGCCGAGGCTGAGAAGCGCTATTCAGCCATTCAACCACTTCTCAACAAGTCACATCTTCATAAAACTGACGTAGCAAGACGTGCTCAAGAAGTAGAGGTCAATACATCCACACTTTATCGTTGGCTGCAACGCTACAAAGCTAAAGGTGTTGTTGACGCACTTATTCCTAAAAAACGTGGTTGGAAGATTGGGAAAGACCGGATTTCTCAGAATGTAGCTGTCACAATAGATAGTGTTATTAACAATTTTTATCTGACAGCGCAGCGTCCTTCGGTGCAAAAAGCAGTAATGGAGGTATTGAGACAATGTCAGCTTCGCGGTATTGAGCAACCGCACCCAAATACAATTCGCGCAAAAATAAGCAAAGTATCCGAGAAGCAGTTATTGCGTGGGCGTGGGCATAAAGAAAAAGCAAAAAACAAATTTCTTCCCGCCGCAGGGAATTTCCCGAATGCAGATTATCCATTAGCAGTTATTCAAATCGACCACACGCCTGCAGATATTATTTTGGTTGATGATTTTTATCGCAAGCCTATTGGCAGACCATTTATTACGCTGGCAATGGACGTAAATTCCCGCATGATTACTGGTTACTACCTTGCCTTTGACCCACCTTCTGAAACATCCGTAGCCATGTGCGTTTCTCATTCAATCTTACCGAAAGATGAATGGCTGGTATTACACAACGTTGATGCCGAGTGGCCTGTATGGGGCGTGCCTAGAACCATTCATGTAGATAATGGCGCTGATTTTCGTTCGAATAATTTTCAGAAATCATGCCAAATGTACGGCATAAACTTGGAGTTTAGACCCGTTAAACAACCACGTTACGGTGGACATATCGAACGTGTGATTGGCACGTTGATGAAGGAGATCCACGATTTACCAGGAACTACCTTTTCAAATATTAAAGAGAAAGATGGTTACAATTCTGAAAAAGAAGCGGTAATGACCAAATCGGAATTTGAGCAATGGTTGGTGACATGGATATGTAAAGTTTACCACCAACGCTTACATTCAAGCATTGGCATGTCGCCATCACGTAAGTGGGAGATTGGTATTTTTGGCAATAGTGAAATACAGGGCTGTGGTTTGCCTGCAAAACCAGCAGACCGTTTCACCATACTATTAGACTTCCTGCCGTCATTTAGCCGCACAGTGCAAACCTTTGGTGTCACGATTGAAGGTATGACTTATTACGCAGAAGCGTTACGTCCGTGGATTAACGCAAGTGATCCAGAAAATCCTAAAAAGAAGCGAGAGTTTATATTTAGGCGAAACCCGCAAGACATTAGCCTTATCTGGTTTTTTGACCCATTACTAAAACAGTATTACAAGATACCATTTGCCGACCAATCATTACCATCTGTAAGTGTATGGGAGTACAACCAAGCGAAAGAAAAGCTTAAACGTGAAGGAGCAAAGAGTGTGAATGAGCATGAGGTATTGCGTGCAATTACAGAGCTTCGTAGCAAGGTTGATGACTCTATAGTGCGTTCAAAACAGGCTCGCCGCTCCGCACAGCGTCGCAAAGAGCACGAAAAGAATATATCGCCTGCAACACCAACACCTGCAAAGAACGCTGAACCAATTAAGCCGGCAATAGTTGGTTTAGGTTTGATTACCGGTGATATTGATGATTTTGGAGATATTGCATAAATGAATTACGAACACATACATCCTGACTTTCGTCACATTATGGGCATGTCGGATAAAGAGCGAATCGAATTTATGGATATGCCCCGTTGGATTGGATACAAGTCAGCTCAGCACATTATTGATACCTTGCAAGGTTTAATGAATAAGCCAAGTAGGCCTAGAATGATTAATTTATTGATTGTGGGTGAGCCGAATAATGGCAAGACGACCATCATTCGCCGATTCAGAGATTTGTGTGGTCAAGGCTATGTGAATGATGATGGCGAGCCAGTAAAACCCATAATTATTGCTGAAGCCCCCCCAAGTGCTGACGAAAAAGGCCTCTATATTTCCATTTTAGAATGCTTCTTTGCGCCATATCGTGCCAGTGACCCCACGTCTAAACTTCGGTATCAAGTGATTCACATGCTACGCTATTGCCACACTAAAGTGCTCGTAATTGATGAATTTCACTCTCTGCTTACTGGTTCAGCGATAAAGCAGCGTGAGGTGATGAATGCGATCAAATTGCTATGCAATGAATTAGCTATCCCAATTGTAGGCGTTGGCACAAGAGAGGCTGTGCGCGTATTACATACAGATCCGCAACATGCCAGTCGTTTTGATGTGATGACACTTCCTACGTGGGAGCTTAATCAAGACTTTCAGCGACTTTTGGCTAGTTTTGAGAAGGTGCTACCACTTAAAAACCCATCAAAACTACATGAGCCAGAGCTTGCCAGCCTGATACATACTATTTCCGAGGGGAATACAGGAAATATCCATCGCCTGCTCGTAGAATGTGCAATAGATGCGATTCAAAGTGGTAAAGAACAAATAGACAAATCTATCATTGAAAGCAAAGCTTGGTTACGGCCTACTCGCGGCGTAAGAGAGTTTGTTGCTTGAGTCATCAATGGGTTATCAAAACATCATTACTTCCAGATGAGTTATTTTCATCATGGTTGGTGCGCTGCGCATTAGAACAAGGCTGTGATCCACTAGTGCTCACAGCGAATGTATGGGGTAAGTGGAGAGTTTTTACTATTGATGTAGATAGAATCTATGATAAGCATCTGATTAAACCAATCACGGATATAACAGGAACTCACATTGAGCATGTCAGGCAAGCTAGCCTTTATCCAATAGCCAGCCAGATTGTTGGTGACACTCCACCTGAGAAGGCTGTTTGGTCTTGGATATTAGCATTGGGTGCTAGGAGTACTAAACGCAATCGAGGCTTGCAGTTTTGCCCAGCGTGCTTTGCAGAAGACAAGATTCCGTATTACCGTAAACAATGGCGATATGCTTGGCATACTATCTGTGAGAAGCATCAAATGGTTTTGCTGGATCATTGCGATACGTGTGACGCAGCAATTGAACCACATAGATTAATAGCTGAGGATAGATGCATTAGCGTGTGTGCATCATGCAAGACAAATTTAAGTTGCGCTAATGCACCATCTATCAATAATGAATCGCTACTTTTTCAAAGAATGGCGGATAAAGTGCTGGAATCTGGCGTTGGCGAGTTTCAGCTACAACATGTAAGTCCGCCCGATTGGTTTGCAATAGCAGAATTCTTCTTCAAAATGTTGAAACGCGCCAATCGAACAAAGTCCACATCCTTGCAATCATTTCTAAATCACATCACCAATATTGAGCCTTATATGTTCAGTATAGAATATGGCTCAAGCGTTGAGCTATTGTGCACACATGAAAGACATCAGTTATTGTCGCACGTTTACCGCTTAACGGTATCAACGAATATGCAAATGACCTATGCGGCAGAGCAATCTGGGATCACACGGCAAGGCTTTTGTGAGAAAGGGCAATCCGTACCCAAAGCTTTGTTGTCATTATATGAAAGTTTGCCGGACAACCCCAGACGAAGAATTTCTTCTGTTAATCGTAAATCACATGTAAGTCGCTCACGCCACGAAGTCATGAGGATGATGGAAAAACTAGAGCGCAAATTAGCAATGGCCAAGCGATGAAATACACCGCGTTTGAGGCTGCTCTTCAAGATTGTGATGGGTGCGGTAAGCGCAATACAAAAATCTGGCGTACTGAGAATAATCATCGGTACTGCGGCAGTTGTTATGCGCGAATTTTCAAACGAAGGATATGTCCAAAGTGTGGTAATTATGCACGTCTAAATAAATACGACTCAAATGCAATATGCCAAGCTTGCGTGAGAGCTAAACCTTGTGCTCGTTGCGGTAAAACAGATTACCAAACAGGAAAACTGACGTCTTACGGGATGGTATGTAATGCATGCGCACCACATTTTAGAGAAAAGCAGCCTTGCGAGGTTTGTGGGACAAACTCCAATCGATTAACAAAAGTAACCAGACTTTGGCATAATCTTAGAGTCTGCCCAAAGTGTGCAAGAGCTGATTTTGCCACATGCGCTGCATGCCGACGTTATAGGTTGCTTTCACTGAGTGATGATGGGCGGATGTTATGCGATGCCTGTAAATCTGTGGGTGAAATTCCTTGCACAAAATGTCATCAGTCAATGCCCGCTGGACGTGGAAAAGAATGTGAGGATTGTTACTGGCAAAGGCTGTTAGAAAAGCGAACCACAATAGACTGTGCGGCATTTAAATTAAGTGCTATGGCGGAATATTTTCAGTCCTATGCAGTGTGGTTGGGGCTAGGTGTCGGTGCACATAAAGCAGCGATCACCCTTCATCGTTACTTGCCATTCTTTCTGGAGACGGAGCGGCAATTTAACGGTATACCTCAGTACGAAGCCTTGCTACAGCATTTTGGTGCGGCAAAGTTGCGCAAGGTTCTATTGCCAATGCGATGGATGGAAGTGTGCAAAATTATTGTCGTGGATGAAATTGCCCGTGAAGCAAACACTGAACAGAGACGAATTGCTGCGCTACTGAAAAAAGTAAGCCATCTTTCAATGCCACACAAATTGCTGATGGGTTACCATCAAAAACTAGAAGATGATTGTAAGCGCGAGAAAACGACTTTACGCTCAATACGGCTTGCGCTATTACCCGCAGTCAGTTTGTTGCTTGTAGGAGCTAAAATGAAGGAAATTCCACCCAATCAGAAAGTGTTGGATGCTTACTTGCAAAAAACTCCAGGGCAAAGGGCGGCGGTGTCGGGCTTTGTGAATTATTTACGCGATGTTCACAATGTGGACGTTAAATTGCCTAAGCTTAACGTAAAGAAAAACCAGCTAAATCGTCAAAAGAAGCTGGAAGCAGAAATGCTTGAATTGATGAAGTCTGGCAGATCTAAAGCTAGTGACCGTGAGTGGTTATCAGTAGCGTTAGCATACTTTCATGGACTACCGAAAAAGGTTGGTAAAACGATAGCTTCTGAAAACATAGTTGATACAGCCGACGGTGGAATTGAGGTTATTTGGAACGGACTGAGGTATTGGTTAAAAGCGAATTAGTTGATAGGCCAAATAATTGGAATGGATTCTTGTTCTACCGCAAGTCGGTTTTTTTTAACCCAAATTAGTTCATCTGCCCAGCTATTCTTCTCGCATATTTTTGAGATTTGCCCTACTTCAGTTGAAGACATTTCATGACGGATTGAATCAGGGTTGTCTGCCAATGCGCATCCCATCATGTGTAGCGACAAGTGCTTGTCAGCTTCACGGCAAATACTGGCGATACGATCTGCAATTCTGAAACCACCTATATCAATGTCGCCCCAGTGCCAAACTAAAGCATTATTTGGCATTGAATTGAGTAACTGCCGATAAGCACTTGCCCAGGAGCGACTCGGCATACCTCCAGTATATACAATTACCAAATTTGGGCACTCCAACCTACTTGCGGCTAGTTCATGGAATGTTGTCAGATTTTCCACGGTAAGGACTCCAACACATTCTGGGTTAATTTGAAAAGCATTTATTTCCGATGGTGAAAATCCAACGTACGGAATCAACACTGGCAAGATTGTGCCGCCGTAGCTCACACCAATATTCCCAGCTATCAAGAACGTTGGCGGAAACTTGACCAGCCCAATATCACTAAAAACCTCATCCTGAGTCCTATGCAGGGCCGACAGATTATTTTGCCAGAGTGCATCGATGACTGAGTAAAGGCCTTCGATCCGCTTGGAGTCCTGCATCAGCAAGGCGCTAAGCCTACGCACCGGAATGTCGTCCTTTGTGCTGCTGCGACAGTGTTCCACAACATGGATGGCATCGATCCAGTCCTGAAATTGGTCTGATGATGTCCCTCTGGGGCTGAGTCCTTTTCCCCATTGTGCAACGAGATTCATCAGAATCGGATAGGATTCCATCAAGCCTGACAATGCTTCTCTTGCTAAAGCCACAGCATCCCATCGTGGTGTGATGCTGATGAAGCTGGCCAGAACATTCCGATCTTTCATCGAAATTCTGTTCACATGCGATTTATTACCTGCACGTCTATCCCACTCAATCTCGATAGCACCGCGCTGCTCCGCTCGAATCAGTTCTGCATTACATGACTCCTTTTCAGCACGGGTGTGGAATGTAGAATATGCAGGAAAGGATTTCTCGGAAAATAGCAGTGAAACAGCTTTATCCGATCCTCTGGCAACGGCATTTTCCGTCAACCGCAGCAATTTCCCGAGCGCTTGGAGTGCGATTACATTCATTACGACATTTCCAGTACGGCCTGCCTGACCAAATCAGGATTTATGTCAGGAATATCACTGATCATGAGTTTCCTGGCATCTTCCTTAATGATATTTTCGTCGGCCTCCACGTCTGGCCCATGCCTCCATAGGTCGTAGTAGCTATCTATTACGGGGATGAGCTTACCTACCTCAGTATCAGGTGCCGCCATGACCAATTGCAGTCCAAGAGATTTAAGGAATTGTGCTGTAACATAAGTATTTTGTGCGTCGAATCCATGGAACGCTTCATCGATGATCATTAAGGCAGCGCCATCATGGTCAGCCCCTGGCTTCATCCGATACGCATTGACTAGCGTCGCGCCGGCAATTACATAGAACGGAATCAAGTGCTCACCGTTAGAACCTACGCCGAGGCGCTTGCTCAGTTTATCCACAGTTCTGCCATCCACCTGGATGTCCAGGTCAAAATTGAATAACAGCCGATGGTCTTCCAGCGGGTTGCCGCCTCGGTTCTCACCAGACTCACACGCTTCCAGGAATTCAGCCAGCTTACTATTATTATCATCACCTGAATCGAAAAGTTGTGCACTACTGTCATCGTAAGATGCATTATCGATCATGTCATGTAGCCAGCGAAATTCTGAGGATATTGTGGCCGTAAAGTGATAGCGTTCTCGACCGGTAAACTCAGGGCAAGTTTTCAGGATTCGATTCAAATCTTCGATCTCCTGACGTATGCGGTGCGTGGCCTCACGCAGTTTGAGTGCAACGTCATGATGGAAAGCATCATTCGCGGCTTCGCGTGCATCTTGCGCCTGCTTGTGATATTCAGCGAGTTGAGAGTCAACTAGGCGCTTCTTGTAACGCTTAACCCACTCAAATGACTTGCGCCAATCGGCGAGCTCATCCTTCACATCCATGGATCTCTCGCTTGCAAACAACTTCAGTTCGGCGTTGGTATCAGTCTCAAGTCTGATGATACGGGACTCTTGGTTGAGGTATTTTTCGTATAAGTGTGAAAGCGCCTTCTCCACACCATCCGTCTCTGCCATATCGGAAATTTCACCGTAGATTCTGACCGATGTTTCACTGTCATAGTCCACATCCTGCACAAGCGCGTCATGGTCCAAGCGCATCTTGGAGAATTTTTCCTGCTCTGCTGCAATCGTATCTCCCAGAATGCCAACTGCCCTCTCAAGGTCGCCATACTCCCGGCTCTTATCAATCAGGGTATTGTTGGCGTGGGTGAACGCAGTTTTCGCGGCTTCCAGGCTTTGCATCAGGCTCTTGAGGTGATCCGGGACAGTAACTTCATCCGGGGATGGCAATGCTTCATATACCACCTTTGCGGCGGCAAAAGAGTCTAGTTCGCCCTTGATCGTGCCAATATCACTTCCTTGCAACACTAGGCGGAGCTTGTCATCGGCCTTCCGCGCGTACGCTTGTATGTTCTTGGCGTTTTGAACTTCCCTAATGGCCGCTTCCAATTCTTTATGTAGACGGTGTTTCTCTGCTTCCGATATTTTTGCCCCAAGCACCAGGTCATCTTCTGCTACCAGGCGAATTCGACGGGTACCTCCATTGGCACTTAACATGCCATCCATGGTAATTGAACGGTCGTGGAGTTCCAACTCTTCCTCAGTATCGACTCTCCGCATGCGCCCAATAATGCGGCGCAGGTAGGCTAGTGCGACTGAATGTTCGCCAGTCAACAATGCTCCAATGTTGGTTTCTTCAGGTTGATTGACGATACTGTCTCGCAAATGATATGGCTGCACTATCGTTACGTCATACAACTCACGCTTCAGGTGACGGATAGCTCGAACAGCATCGCGTTCACGCCCGCTTTCGACGACAAGTGCAAAACGATTGCGCCCAAGAAAACTTTCGATAGCAGGCTGCCAACGTACATCACTGACGCTCACCAGGCTGCCGACCGTTGTGCTTTCGATTCCTTGTTCTCGCAATACTTCCATCGCCATGCCGAGATCACCTGCATTCTTGATGCGCATCCCCTTGCTGGCGGCAGTGATGCTGCCCGTAATATTGCTCAGTTTGGTGTTGGCTTCGAGTGCGGCTGTGTTGGCTGTTTCAAGCCGCGCGCTGACAGACTCTTTCAGCTCTCCAAGTTGGTAAATCAGGTCCGAGAAATCCTGCATTCCTGGCATTTCTCCTGAGTGCGCAATTCCTGACCACTTCTGTAATGACTCCTGTAACCCAAGCGGCAATCCATCTTCACCATAGACGATAATGATGGCTTCAAGTGCTTCGCGTATATCCAGCGAACGACGATCTAGCGCAACCCGAAGTGCGTTTAATGACTGTAGCCGGGCATCCTTCAATTGACGCGCTTGCTCCGGGGCTTGAGCATCCGGGTCTGCAGCAATTTGGGTGGCCAGAGTGCCTTCTAGGGTATGCTTCGTTTCTACTTCTCCCTTTAACCCATCGATCTCTTTACCCAACGCACGCAGTTTTTCCTTATCCAGCTCATGACCTTCCAACAGTTGATCTATGGTGGTATCCGTTGCTTCCATCCGAAGATTGAGATTTACAACAGCGGCCGAGGCTTTCAGCCTGAATAGCGTTGCCAGCCTCGTATAGCCTGACTCAATACCATCTAGCTTCTGAATCTGATTGCTGACATCTTCGATACGCGTCGTAAGTTCCTGTAGCGTTTTAATGTGACGCAGAGTTCCCTGCCTATCAATCGGCTTGGCGTCGAGCAGGTTTTCGCGGATAAAATCGTTTACGCTCTGAACTCCCTTGAGCCGAAGGCTCTGTGCCAGAGCACGCAGGAATATTTCATGATTTATGCTAGGACCCTTGCCCTGGATAGCGTGAAGCAGCTCCTTCAGATAGGCCTCTGGGTGAGAGGTTATGGTGGGCTCACGTCCTGCCTTTCGTGCCAACTCTCTGGCACCAGCCTCAAACACATTCCAGTCAACAGGTGAAAAGTATCCGCCTTGCAGTGCTTCCAAGTGATGCTCCTGCTCTAGTCTGACCCCTGGCAGAACATACATACCTAGGGTGCGATGGCCACGTTCAGTAGCCTTGGAATGGATGCAAATACCAGCACTCACCACATCCTGGGGACGCTTTCCCTCAAATACCAGCGTAATGTATGACAGCGCCTCTTCGCGCTTTTTTGTCATTGTGCCGCTTTCCCCTTCACCAGAACGCATGAACCCCAACGCATAATCACGCACGGTGCGAGAATCCTTGTGAACGGACTGGGTATTGAATTGCAGGAAATTCCCGTGCGCACCAATCAGCGCAATTTGCACTGCATCAATCAGACTCGTTTTTCCTGCACCGTTCGGACCAATAAACGCTGTGCCTCCGTGAGAAAAGTTAAACGTCTCATAGTCCCAGAACGAAAACTGGATCAGGTGCATTCTACTCAGATGCTTCATGAACTTCCTCCTGATGTTCATCTTGTTGATCTACAATCAAGGACGCCTTCAACTGCGCACCAAATCGATTTATGGACTCTTCGCTGATTACGTCCACCACTCCAGGTAGGATTGCAAGGTAATACGGTTGCGGATCGTTTTCAGGTGGTTTAATTGTCCTGACAAGACCGCAACGCTGAGCCATCTTAGAAAGCTCTCTCATCTCGGTGATTGAACTCATGTCTATCGTAGCACCTGTGAGTTCGACGAAGAAATCGTTGAAGGTTTTCGGATCGACAATCACATCGCCATCATCCGTTAACTCCTGTGAATTCGCTTTGAGGTGGTAGATATAGCGTAGTGCAAGAAGGAATCGTGTTTCCTGTAAGCTGATTTGCGGTTCTATTAGGACTTGCGGGGTGACGTAGCAGAACTCGTATTGGCTATTAAATTCAAGCGACAACCCAAGCAGGTCAGCAGCTTCAGTAAACGCTGAACGGTAACGAGAAATCAGTCTATATGCCCCACCATGCTGATGGAATCTTGCATAAAGGCATTGGTGCGTCACTAATCTATGAAAGGCCTTCTTGAAGTCTTCTGTGGTATGGATGCCTGACTCTTCTGCCAGTGATGTCCAGTTTTTCGGCATTAGTTGACCTTTCTGGATATGATAAAATCCGGGGTATTGAAATACGTTGTGTCAGCACGTAGATTTGATCCTGCCGATACCGCAGAGAAGCCAAGTTTGCGAAGCAGTGGATTTCGCTTCAGGGCTCCAGGGTCATGCGTTGAAATACTGGCAAGCCGAGCTAACACCAAATATGACACTGCATCTTCCACTCCAATAACCGGCAGATCAACTGCGCTAACCGATGTTCCCTCAGCGATATATTTCTCAACATACCGCGTTATCGCCTCTGGGGTGGCGTTACGATGCGCGATCATCAGCTTACGCAACATGCGGCGAGCCTTTTCCTCAATACTGATCTCGCGCTTCTTCATTAAGGCTCTGATCGGCTTCTGGCGGTCCTGGGTTGGCATCCGCATCATGTAATCTCCAATCAGTGGCATTGGCGAAAGCAAAGACCTTTCAGGCAATACGCCGACTCTTTCCGCATGATTGAGTGCCGATGCGACATTTCGAATTACACTCTCCATGTGCTCAGACGCCTTCAGGCGATAGTTCAACAATGCCATTGCACGATTGGTAGCGCTATCGATCGTACGATCCATGCGCTCCAGATAGATCTCTACATCGTAAAGCTTAGTGAATCTCCTGACGTCACGTTCAAGTTGCTCTTCTACATCATTTACTGTTGAGCCAAGCTGCTCGTTATAACCTTGTAGGAGAGCCTGACGCGACTCAGAGTGATGAATAATTTTTTGCACCGTCTCGATGATCTCGTGACGTAATCGCAAGGGGTGTTCACGCGTCCGCAACAGGCGGAAGTCTCGAATATAAAGATCGCTGATGTGCTCGGTAAAGAATCGTTTAACGAATACCGGGGTGGCATTTTCCTTGGATAACTCCTCCATCAGATCTCGCACACGCATGGTCATGGAGCTCATAGAGTTGATCAGCTGGCCACAAGACTTGGCCGCTGCGATAAACCCGCTGGCTTGTCCTCGAGGATCTTGCGGTACGCTCTTTATCTGATTGTGAACCATCAGGATACTGCCGCCCAGCAATTGCGGCCCATCATTTACAAGCTGCATCATGGTTTCGATAAACCTAGCGATCATTGGGCGCATGTTGACGTAATCAACGTGGCCATTCCTTTCCTCCGCAAACCAGCCTGTTTCCACCAACCTGCGATATATCTGGTGTGCCTGAACACTAAGTGGGGTCAACGCAGCATCATCATCATCGTTGTCCCAGTTCACATCCAACAGGAATCTTTCGATATCCTTTGTGATTTCAGATGGTAAATACCCCTCGGCATAGGTTGGAATGCGATCTGGTGCGAAAAAAGTATCATACAGCCTTTCGATTAGAGCCCAAGCGCGACGGTTGTTCTTTCCGGTTAACGGAGAAAACAGTGCTGGCGGTAATCTATCGAATATATTCATTGGCTGGTTTATTGTTAGCTTTGAATATAAATTATATTCAAAGATAAATTATATTGCAAGATAAAATAAGTTGTGAGATAATTTTTTCATGGCAGATCAAAAAACAATAGAAGACCTTGAGACCATCCTTACGTGGGAGGGGGAGGTTGATAACGCTAGGATTCGGGATGTGCTAAATGTGAAACCTGTATGGGCAAGTCGCCTTCTAGGTGAACTGGTGCAACACATGGGTAAGCGAGCGAAACGTGCTAGCGCGCATGCGCCACTGACTTTTGCAGATCAAAAGTTCAATGGCTCTCCAGACGATTATTTGCAAATCGTTGGTGGTTCTGAATTTATCGAAGACGCTAGGTTGGATATATCTTCACTTCAGCCAGATCTGTTTTCTAAAGTTATTCAAGCAACACGCCGATCAAGAGGGTTGCGGATTTCCTATAGGTCGATGACAAACCCAGTAGGATCTCAGCGTGTCGTGTTTCCTCATGCCATAGTCCGCGTTTCACGCCGCTGGCATATGAGAGCATGGTGTGAAACAAGAAAAGAATTTCGTGATTTCACATTAGGTAGAATATTGGAGATTGAGCATTTCGATGCCCCATCGCCTAAAGAGCGAGATGACGACCGTGACTGGGTAGAAAAGGTAAATATCACTGTTATCGCCCACCCAGCACTTACTTATGAGCAACAGGAAATGATTCGGGCTGAGTATTTCCCTAAAGCTGCAGCTAAGCGACTTACCCTACGTCGCTGCTTAGCCGATTATGTGCTGAGAGATCTTCATATTGCAACAGATATGGAAAAGCATCTTCCACCAGAATATCAACTAGCTGTTGCTAAAAGTGAGTCTTCTAACAAAGCGAGTGCTATTTAATGGCACTTCCCCTAATAATGAAAGGTTCCTAATCGTGTCAGACGTACATCAAATAAAGTTCTATCCAGTTGGAAATGGCGACACAACACAAATCATCACGGCTAAAGGAAAAAGAATCCTTTTCGATTTTTGTCATAGGGCAAATGCTGAAGATGAACAAAATCCAGCAATTGATCTTAAAGCGGCCTTAAAAGCAGAACTAGACGCGGCCAAAAAAGATTATTTCGATGTCGTGGCGTTTACTCATGCTGATTTGGATCATATTAGAGGGAGTACCGAGTTTTTTTTGCTTGAGCAGTCCAAAACATATCATGCAGAAGAGAGGATCAAAATAAGAGAACTTTGGGTTCCCGCAGCAATGGTTGTTGAAGAGGTGGAAATGGATCAGAAGTCAGACGAGTTTGCGATCTTGCGACAAGAAGCACGCCATAGAATCCTCGAAGGCACCGGTATTCGTGTTTTTTCCAAGCCACAAAAGTTATTGGACTGGCTAGTACCAAGACTTGAGGCGCGTGGTGAAAAGCCTGATGCAAGAGATTATTTATTTGTTGATGCTGGGGAAATGGTTCCTGGCTTTGATATCGGCCTAGACCAGATTGAGTTCTTTTGCCATTCACCATTTATCAAGCATTGCGACGAAGGTGATGTTGTTCGGAATAGTGCCGCGTTGGTATTCAATGTAAGACTCCGTGCAGATGGATACGACTATGACTACCTAGAAGTGGGCGATGCTGAATGGTGTGATATTGAGGATATAGTAAATACAACGCGATACCACAACAACGATGATCGCCTGAAGTGGGATCTGTTTAATATTCCCCATCACTGTAGCTACAAAGCACTTAGTGACGAAAAAGGGCAATATGAAACGATACCTAAAGATATCGTAAAAGAGCTGCTACTTGAAGGTAAGGAAGGGTCCTACATCGTCAGCTGTAGTAAGCCAATTCCGGATACTAAAGAGGCTTATGATGAAGTACAGCCTCCGCATATCCAAGCGCGCAAGGCTTATGAGCGCTACCTGAAACAGGTGCAGGGAAGGAAATTCCTTGTAACCATGGAGGAACCGAATGCCAACCAGCCGAAGCCTATCGTATTTGAAATAACAGCAGGTGGCATCTCATGGATTAAGTCGGTCGTTTCTGGTGCACCCGCTATCATTTCATCTACGCCACCAAGAGCTGGCTAATGACTGAAAATTTTTATGAATTTGAAATGGCAGAAGCCATTGATGAAGACGAATTAGAGATAAGCCGAGCAAAAGTACTACTGGAGGCTATAAAACAGCACCGGGACTTTACACTTGTTTCTGTATCTAGCATCCAGCTTCAAAAATTTGGGCGGAATGAGATGTTAATCGTAGACCTTGAGTTAGACGAGGTGCCTCCAAAAAATAGGTTTGGCATCAAGTGCAGGGAAAGATTAGCATTATTAATTCCGACTGATGTTACTCAATTAGTCGAGGTGTCGGCTCTTAGAAAAGACTTTCCTAAACTAATGCACTTAAATCAGACGGCAGATGAGACACCAGCTAACCTCTGCCTATATTTTGATTCACCTGCCGATGTCTTCAGAACATGGACACCACAAAACTTTCTTAAGCGGATAATTTGGTGGCTGGTTGCATCTTCCCGTGGTCAACTACATCCAGCTGATCAACCAGTTGAACAGCCGTTTTTCTATACAAAGTTTGAGCTTGTTCTGCCATGGAATATCGAAGAGTTGCAGAAAAGCGGTGCGCATTTAACTGTGTATAGAACTCTGGAACGTCCAGATGGTGGGATAACCTGTTTACTTCTACCTCTAACAGGTAAGAATGAAAATCATGAAGTAGATTTTATTGAGCTTTCATTACCTTCAATTACACACAGTGCTACCCAAAGTAACCCAACCAATTTGGGTAGTCTGGTTGACTTGCTGGCAGCTAAAGGGGTTAATCTACTTGAGCATTTAAAAGCTGAAATTAAACAAAGCTTGTCCAGTGAAGGCATACCTAAAGGATCAACTTGCACTAAGACTGTGCTGTTATTGAACATCCCAATTCAACGAGACGCGGGCAGTTCACCTGAGCGCATTTTCCGCAGGGCTTTTATTTTATGTAAGGGTAAGTACGAGCTTGGCAATGATTTAGACATTTGCTCACTCTCAGGAAATACCTATTTCTATACTCCAATTATTGGCGGTACACAAAAGACTGAGTGGAGAAATAATGATGTTTATGCGATGCAAGTCAGTCGCGAAAACGATAAATCTGCCTCAAGAGCGCAATCAGGTATTTCTGATGAGGGGCCATCAGGGGTACTTGTCGGGGCTGGTTCTCTGGGTAGCACCATGCTGAATTTATGGATGCGAAGTGGTTGGGGTTCTTGGACAGTCATAGATAATGACCATATCAGACCACATAATCTATCACGACATCCTGCTGGATTAGCGCACATTGGATTGATGAAGGTGTTAGCTGTTCAAGATATTCAAGCTGAGGCTTTAGGCAATTCAAATGTGATCACGCCGATCCCGCATGATGCTTGTAACTTGGAAAATAAACCTGTACTAGCTGCATTGCAAAATGCAGAGCTCATTGTTGATGTATCTACCACATTGCAATACCCAAGGCTTGCAAGCACTGTTGAAGGAGTTGCGCGGCACGCGTCAGTGTTCGTCACTCCAAATGGAAAATCAGCAGTATTACTATTAGAGGATGATAAGCGAGAAATAAGGCTACGAAGCTTAGAAGCACAATATTATCGTGCACTCATTAGGAAAGATTGGGGTGCAAGTCATTTGAGTGGGAACGGTGCTACGTTTTGGAGTGGTTCAAGTTGTAGAGATATTTCAGTAGTCATGCCATATTCTCAAATCATGCTGCACGGCAGCACTTTAGCTGATCAAATAAGAAGAGCGATTGTAAGTACTAGTTCTGCGGTCAAAGTATGGGAGCATGATCCAGAAACTGGTTCTGTAACTTATTACTCGGTAGAGCCATTTGCTGAAAAGGTCATTGATCTTGGTGCCTTCAAAGTATACTACGACCAAGAGGTACAAAACACAATGCATGCTATTAGAGCTGAACGATTACCAAATGAAACCGGTGGAGTATTGGTTGGATTCTATGATCTTAGTCTCAATACAGTGGTTATTGTGGATGCATTGCCTCCGCCACCTGACAGTAAATCAACGCCGCATTCTTTTGAGCGTGGAACTGAGAAATTAGCTGAAAATATAAAAGAAATATCAATGCGTACAGCAGGTGTAGTTGGTTATGTTGGTGAGTGGCATAGTCATCCTGATAATTATCCTGCGATCCCAAGCACGGATGATTTAATTCAGTTGAGTTATCTTGCACTGGGGATGGCGGGGGACGGTTTGCCTGCGCTTCAAGTAATCGTCAATGAGACCAACATGTCAATTTCACAAGGGTTAGTTCAGTGATGACTGATAAAAGTATTGCTTTGGCTCTTTCAGGTGGCGGCGTGAGAGCAATGGTTTTCCATATGGGCGTATTGAAAGCACTGGCAGAACGAAACTTGTTAGAGAAGGTTAGCAGGATTTCTACTGTGTCTGGGGGAAGTTTGTTGCTGGGGTTAATCCTGCAAGCGAATGAGCTCAAGTGGCCCACTTCTACAGAGTATTTAGATGTCGTTTATCCTAGCCTACGTGAAAAGCTCTGTAATAGGAGCATCATGTTGGGAGCACTTAAACAATTACTTTACCCATGGAACTGGAAGTACCTTTTATCACGTGCAAATGCAGTTGCTGAAACACTGG
The DNA here is from genome assembly GCA_965249075.1 of uncultured Methylophilus sp. Taxonomy (GTDB): domain Bacteria; phylum Pseudomonadota; class Gammaproteobacteria; order Burkholderiales; family Methylophilaceae; genus Methylophilus. The sequence goes on along the minus strand of CBDFLF010000004.1, from coordinate 737,982 downwards.
AAAAGGATTGGGGAGTAACTGCTCGCCTGAGTGATTTACCCAGTGAGCCAGAGGTCTCGATTAATGGCACTCCTGCCGAAAGCGGAGTTAGGTTTCGATTTAAAAAAGATAGTATTGGTGACTACACAATCGGCTATGCATTGGCAGGTGACTATAAGCTCGCAAATGCAATGGCAGTGTCTGCTGGTTTTCCTGGTGGTATTGGACCACTGGTGTTGGATACCACTAAGTACGAGTGGAAAACATGGACACCTAACGACCTGGGAGAAATAAGAAATCCGCCTTTTTCCAAGCTGCATTTGTATGATGGTGGTGTATATGACAATTTAGGCTTGGAACCATATTTCAATAGTGGAACCCTCAAGGCAAAGGTCCAAAATATCTACATTATTACTTCAGATGCGGGTGCTCCGTTAAAAACGGGTTTTAAACGATGGGCACTCAGTCCATTTAGACTGATGCGCGTACTGGATATTATTTCTAACCAAGCACGGGCTTTGAGAGTGAGAACTTTCAGTACCTATATACAAGCTGATAAAACCAACGGAGCATATATTTATATTAATACTCCCCTAGTTGATGGAAGTAAGTGCGAAGATGCTCGATTAGCTTCAAGTTACCCTACTGATCTGAACAAAATATCTGAAGTAAATTTCGATCAAATTGCGGGATATGGTTATCAGGTGTCGAAAAAAGTCGAAAGTGAGTATGGACTGTATCCTGAAGGCACAATTCATTAAATGCTAATCAATGAATTTATGCGTCAATAAATGACGGAACACAATGATTAGCCTAAATTAGATACATCCTCTCTATTTCCCTCTTGAAATCGCAAAAACACTCCTCACTATAGGGGTTATGCTCTTTAACAGCTAAAAGGATAGTGATATGTCAGGAGAGGTTCCGTACGAAATTGATTTTCTTCCAGTCGGCTCTGGAGACAAAAGTGGTGATGCTATTGCATGTCGCTGGAAAGAGGGTGATGCCTACAAGGTGTTGGTCTACGATGGCGGCACTAAAGAATCTGGGCAAGCACTTGTTAATCATATCAATAAATACTACGGCACCAACAGAGTAGACTATGTGGTCAACTCGCATCCTGATGGTGATCATGCATCTGGGCTTCAAATAGTTCTCGAACAGATGGATGTTGGGCAGCTATGGATGCATCGGCCTTGGTTGTACTCTTCAGTCATTCGGGATTACTTTCATGATGGCCGTATTACCGACAATAGCCTTAAAGAGCGACTACAAGCAAAAATGGCCGCAGCCTACAAACTTGAAGAAATTGCTTTAGCAAAGAAAATTTCATTATCTGAGCCATTTCAAGGAATTAAGATCGGCCCCTTTACTGTCTTGTCTCCAGACAAAGACTGGTATGTACATGAGCTGATTCAAGCATTTGAAAAATCCCCAGAACAAAAATCCACATCAGTAATGGATATGGCGATGGAAAAGCTGGCAGAAGCCTCCAGAAAACTAATTGATTTAGTTGCTGAGAGTTGGAGCAGTGAATCTTTAAGAGAGAACGTTAAAACATCTGCTGAAAATGATAGTAGTGCAATATTGCTGGCTCATTTTGACGGACGCGGCGTTTTATTCACTGGAGATGCAGGCGTAAAAGCATTAGCTAAAGCGGTGCAGCATGCAATGTTAACTGGTTATAATTTACCTGAATCATTACGCTTCATCCAAGTACCCCATCATGGAAGCCGTAATAACGTATCGCCCACAATTCTTGATCTGATAGTTGGTCCGATAAAAGCTTTTCAGGACGAAAACTACACTAAAACTGCATTCGTATCTGCAAGTAAAGATTCAAAAACACATCCGCGCAGAATGGTAGTAAATGCGTTCCTTCGCCGGGGAGCTAAGGTCATAGCTACTCAGGGATTACGGAAATGGCACCATAACAAAACCCCTGATAGAGAAGACTACTCTTCAGCATCATCAATGTCATTTTTCACTGAGGTTGAATCATGGGACTAAATGAGCTGGTTGGTAAACTTCTTGACCCCTATGATCGCCAAGCGAGGCTATATCCTGGCCTCATAGTGCTTACCCCGTTGGCGGTACTGTTGGTTTGCTTATATGGCACCAAATATATAATTGCGTCTAGTGTTCTTTCAATTTTGGGTTTTAGTGGTATCGCCTATATGTTGGGTAGCACAGCAAGAGATGCTGGCAAAAAAGTTGAAGATAAATTATTTGCCAAATGGGGTGGCAAACCTACTACCCACATGCTGAGGCATAGTGACAACCAGATAGATGGGTTTACCAAAAACCGAATTCACCAAACCTTATCAAAAGGAATTATGGCTACCTTCCCAAGCGCGGCTGATGAATTAGCGAACCCTGAACAAGCGGATGAAATCTACCGAGCAGGCACGGTTTGGTTAATAAGCAATACGCGAGATACGAAAAAATTTCCTCTTGTGTACAAAGAGAATATTGCATACGGATTCAGGCGGAATATGTTGGGTTTAAAGCGAATTGGGGGATTAGTAGCCTTAACTTCGGTTATCTGGACCTTGTTTCATGCGAAAGTTATATCTATTTACGAACCCTATTGGTCGATGGATAAATTCATTGATTTGGCACCATCATCAATCACTTCGCTTGTAGTCTCGACCACCATATTATTTATATGGATTTTCTTAATTACTGAGTCTTCATTGCTACGAGTAGCTACTGCCTATTCCGAACGGCTGTTTCATAGTTGCGACAACTTAAGAACAACCAGGTCTCGGAGTAAAGATGCAGGAAGTTAGGCATTGGTGACTTAATCTTCTTTAATCCTAGATGATGCACTCCAGACGCCAAAATCTGCAATTTTGCTTCTGATACCCTCGAATCGACGAAGGGCAGCCGATATCTTTTGCTGACGATGAACCTTTGAATTCACCGGACTGCGCGGCTTTTCACGCAGGTCCGGTGGAATGATGTATTAGCAGTTTTTGGCAACTTACTTAAAAGAAATATGAACATTGGCTAGAGGGACTTCAAGTAAACGGTAGGTATTTGCATCTACTATTTCAATTAGCTTTTTTTCAAATAAAAATTTGATTCCTTCGTCAATAATTCGTTTGTCACCTATGACTTTTATCAATCTATTTTTACTAATGACCCTATCCCACCCGTTATCTTCAAATATATCCAACACTGTTCCAGCGGAATCAGGAATAAGGCTCAGAGAACTTGGTGAAAGTAAAGCTAACGTCGTAACAGATAATACCGAGATAAAAATAGAGCTTGATTTAAGTATTTCTGGCACATCATTAAAACCCATCCACAATGCTATGACCTCTGAAATTGATGAAGACTTTCGTGTTGCAATCAAATGACTATTTAATGCGTCAGCTTGAGACTTGGCATTTAGTTGTGCTTTAGTTAAAAGGTCTGAAAGATTCTCACTCTCCGCACCATCCCATTCAATAACGCAATCAATCATGTAAACACCTTTAATTTGTAAAAAAAGAATTCACAGAGCGTGAAAACATTATCTTAAATGCTCTACCAACAGAATCTTCCTGATTACATTTATCGAACAATTCTGGATTGGCTTCAATAAAAGCTATTTTTCCATGTTTTTCACAACAATATGGTAATGGTGGACTATATGTAATGTTCCCTTTTTTCCAGCTTGAAATAGACAGAAGATTTTTAATGAGGCTAGGCATTAAACTTAATGATGAATAATCTAGATGCGTCATTTCTGGCATATGATCATATGGTTTGACGACCACGTCCTCATTGAGGTCACTTGAAAACATTTTAAATAACCTCTCCAAAACAAAATCTTGGTCAAATAGCAAGCGTATAAAAGTTTCCTCTTTATAGTAATCTGGGATGTTTACCGCTACATAATTACCTACAGCATCGCTAATTTTCTTATTCTCAGCCTTCGGAAACTCATCATTCATAGATTCTGCTACTCTTGAATATGCAGTTGCAACCGCAGTGGAAATCGATTTTGAAATGACAACTAGCCTCTTTATTGACTCGTTACGTTCGGGAGAGACGTTATATTGCTCAAGCAAATCATCAAAAACACAAAAAACATTGTAGCGATGCTGCTTCTCTAACCTAATTCGCTCTTCATGACTATCAAAATCAGCGTCCGTAACTTTATATTGAACATATGATAGCCACTCGTCATTTGAGTCTTTTGGGTATATGCCTTTATTGCTTTTATCTAATACAGCATCACTAATCCGCTTTAAGTATTTGTAATTCTTGTCATCGGATACTTCCGCCACTAATTCAGCAATATTTTTTTGAACTGGGAAAAGTCTACTAATTTTTGATGTTGCAGGTTTCTTATCCATATCTTCAAAAATTTGTTCAAATTCTTTTAAAAAGTTCAAAAGGTACTCGTATATATCAACGGGATGAGGGTAATAGCCATCGCTGTCTACTTCTATATCACCGTAGCGCAAGGCTGCACCAACTACAAGTGTAAAAACCAAACCTTCTTTTCCGCCAGCCTTTTTATATGCATCCCAAGCTTTTGTGTATATTTCTTCTGCGGGGAAAGGCAATGCGTCGAACGTACCATTGGCCAGTCTAGACGCAACAAATGCTTGCCCCTCAACTAGATGTAACAAGCCTAGCCCCGAATCTTTTGGATTTGTGGCTTCTATAACTGTTTCGCAATATCTAGAAATGGAATCAGCAATACTAGACATGTTTGGCTCTTGTCTAGCGAGAGCCTCTAAGCTTGCAAGAAATGACTCACCCTTTTTCCATGATCCGCCATTTGCGGCATGAGAAAAAAATAATTTAAGTTCCAAATTCTCTATGTTTTGCATCGCGTCAACAAGGCTATAAACGGAGCGATATGAATGCTTCTGTATAGCATGAATGACTTCATGCGTTCCAACTTCGATGAAACTAAGTGCCGTTCTAACTTCTGGATAGTCCTCTATTAGCGCTTTTATTTCAACATATTCACTACCGTGATTTTTTGCATACTCTTCAAAAACCGCATTTTTTGATATTGTGTCGTTTAAAAAATCTCTTGTCATTTTTGGCATATTTATTTTACCATCAGTCAACTTAATCCATGCTGTCAATTCGGCTTCGTTAGCTGCATTGAGAATCCCAACACCTGACATTCTTGCTAGATAGCTTTCGTATGACTTTATTGCGTCGTTAATTTTACTCATGACCAGAAATTCCTATTGAGAAACTGCTAACGTTTGAATTAAGGGGCGCCGTTAGGCGTCCCGCTTGAATGATAGGTTAGCCACTACGAAAATTCTTCTATGATTTCAAATGACAACTGCACTTGAGGCTTCTCTGGCTCCAGATAGGGGAGTATTTCATCCTCGAAAAGCGCCTTGGTGTCTTTTAGAATATCGTCAGTAAAGATCAAGCAAAAAACCCCGTGCTCTTTGAAATAGGCGCGATGCTTTCTCATTTCCTTTGCAAAGTTATCGGCAGCCAACTCGTTAATCTTCTTTTGTGTAAGATCGCCGATCTTCGTTAGGTAGCCATGAGTAGACCACGGCGATAGCTCAAAGCCGATTTTGTCTAGTGTGTAGGGGTTTATCACCATGAAATCCAGCCGATAAATGTGCTTTACCTTTAGCCCAGCGTAGCGAAACTCGGGGATTAGTAAAGGCACCAACTCTGGATTTGGATTTGATCTTACGTAGTCACAATAATGGCCAGCAAGCTCATACTCATACTTTGAGCCTGAGTTCCTAACAAGAGTATCTTGAAAAAAGAGCAAGTATTGCTCGATGTCGCCAAACTTGAATATCTTGTCTTTGCCGGGGATAACTAGGCCGGTTTGCATCACGTGCCCGATGGTCCAGTAAGCTTGAGGAAAAGCGCGGATTTCGCTTTTGTCATTTTCCCACTGGCTATTCCGAAATCTTGGAGTCACTAGCAGTCCATAGTTGGCGTTTTCCTGCCCGATCCATATTTCAGCTTCTTCAACTGGTGGTCTATTCTTGGAAAGTTCATCAAAATGCTTCAGAAATGACCTCTTGAGAAAGAGGATGGTGTATTCCTGAAGCACTTTGTGCTTCTTGATCTTTTTCCATAGCCAAAGATCAGAAGCCACGCCATCTGTAAGCGCCGATTCCTTTAGCCCGCGTAGCCAAAGTGAAACAAATTGTTCTTGGCTGTTGATTACGTCATGTTTTAGGTCGAAGAAATCATCGTTTCTGCTGCCAATAAGTGCGTTTAGTGACTGCTCGCTTTCGATGTCGGTCTCATCAAGAACCTCGGCGAGTCGTTCCCGCAACTTGGTCTTGAGTGCTTCGACAATTCGGTTCCGCGCCGTCTTATTTGGATCTCTTTTTGCCATATGGGTTCTCTGATTGGCTAACAGTTAATATAGAGATGCAGCTTTTGTCAGATTATTGTAAATGAATTTTAAGTATGATTGAAATTTTTCAGATTTACTTGCCGCTTTGTCCCAATATTACGCGTTCGTATTATGGTCAACATCGATAATAACGAGTGGTTCCTTTGAAATAATTCTAGGTGGCTCTTTTCACTGGAATACTCAGCCACAGTTTATTAACGCTCATTTATTACTCCATTGCTTTCACTATTTCCCTGCTCTCGAGAAAGTTCTTTGGCACGTTTTTTTTCAACAGTCTCTAAGTTTTTAAATTTATCAAAATCTTTCTTAATAAGCTCATAACACTTATGTGTAGAAACTACTTCATCTATAACGCGCGCCTCAATTCCATCAAAATCTTCAGATTCATATAAATCCCAGACACTTCTTCCAGTTTCAATTTTTTTCTCATTTAAATATTTATTGAGAATATGGTTTTTCGATTTAGGGTAGAGAAAATAGTTTGAATTGTTAAATGTCGAGATTGATAACTGAGACAAGTCAACAACTCTAAATTTATTTAAAAATACAAACGCTTCTGCGTTCGTAAGTATTTTATAACGTTTAAAAAGCTCAAAAATAATAGGGACATCAGATGATGTTACCCCTATACCGCACAATATAGGTGAAATTGCACCATCATGAGCCTTATGAACAACATCTAAGGCTGATTTCAAAAGCACATAGATACTTTCTATTAACTTAGATTCCGATTGATGATCCCAAAGCCAATGCGACTGAATTTTATTACTTATTCTTAACTCGGTTGTTTCAAAATCCTTTTCTGGATTAGCAAGTAAAAATGATCCTCCTAGAAACTTACAGGTTTCGTCCCAAGGGTTATAACAAAAACCATGTTTAGAACGTCCTTTTTCTGGCACATAGAATTCGAAATCAAAAAATATGACTCTGCACTTATTTAGCTTAATCGTTATGTGTCGCATCAAAATTCCTACAATGATTATTTAAGCTGACTATTATCGGACTCTTGCATAGAGGATCAAGTCAAACTAATGTTTTCTAAAATCCCACGGAGCCATAGGTTCTTTGTCAGCCCACAGGCCTACATGCCCACCCTCTGAGGCCTCATGAGCATGCAGATAATCCAGCCTATCTTGCAAAGGCTGCTCATTCTGATACTTCTTATAAAACCAAGCCATACCGCGTTTAACTTGCTCTAAATTAGCATCAACACCTTTTACTAAAACCTTGCCGACTATGCGGCCATAACGGTCTTGTTTGTTGTACTCAACGCTAACCACTTCCTCAAATACCAAATCCGATAATGATTTCTTCGACGCCTGTCCAAAGGCTTGCTTTTTTTCTGGCGCATCAATACCTGCAAGCCTGATTTTATATTGAGTATGGCCCGCATCAAGAACGGTAATAGTGTCACCATCAGTAACGCCAACAACTTGACCAACTAACGTTGCCGCATTTGTGATTGACGCATAAAAAATCAGTATCGTTAAAATCCATTTTTTCACAATTAACTATCCAAGCTTTACATTAACTTTATCTAGGGCATTCACTACCGCCGTCTCGCACGGCACGCCTTCCCCAGCCGCAGGCACATGCTTAAATGCACCAAACCTGCCATCAATATCAAGTGCTAAATTTTGCACCACGCCCTTTACCATGCGTACGTCACTCATGAATTTTTGTAGCGTTGATTCGAAGTCGTTATCATTCGTAAGTGTAAAAACGAAACCTTTATATGACTCTTCGCCGACTTCAGAATCCTCGCCTTTACGCTTATTGCGCGGTCTGCGTTGAATTTCCAGTATGAATACGCTCTTGCCATCCACCACCATCCTTGTCACAAGAACGCCCCTTGGAGTGACACTTTGAACGTCAAGATAGCACCAATTCACAGTTGGCTTAGCAATCTGCTGTGCTTTATCATCCTCAAATGGACTCAGACAAATAACGCTAGGTTCAACATCACTTTTGAAGCCATCTTTGAAAGTGAACCAATCCACCGACTGAATTTGTGATGGATGCTTTCTCTTTAGATAAAGCATCGCATTCCACATATCACGTAATGCACCGTGAGATTCAAGAGCTTGGTTACTGTAGATTAAAGCTTTTCCTACGCCCTTGCCCTGTCCATGCTCTTCGCCCGTTGCAAATTCTGTTGGATTGGAATTGTTAGGAATGACTACAACACTCCTGTTGCCGATTTTGGATAGTTTTGCAGGAATAACTATGCGTGGAATGCCTAATCTTACACGGTCATCATTTAAAATAATTGCGCCAGAGGAATTTATATCAGGCTGATTACCACTTGTGATTAGAGCGATGTCAGGTTTCTTAAATCGCCTGACAGGTAGAGTTAGCGGCTCTAAATCAATGCCACCACCACTACCTCTTGAGGCCTTCTCTTTGTTCTTGTAGCGCCTGTAGCGCTCTATTGGCACACCATCAGGTTCACTTACCCCATTTACACGCAAAGCCAAAAAAGAGTTGTCATCGAATGGGATGCCTTCTACATTTAATTCTGCCAGTCCTTCAAACCAAGGGTAAATTTTAATAAATGCACCACCTTTAGGCTGATCACCTTCGTAAGCCACTTCAATTTGACTGTAAATTTGCTTCGCTTTTTGTTGGGCGTAGTCATCATATTTAAGATGCGCAACTAATACCGCATCAGCATTAGAGATTGACGGTTGTAGGTTTACTAGCCACCGCCCATCTTCTGGTGCATCAATCGTTGCTGTTAAGCGGTCAATAAGGGCTTCTTGCCCGCGCCTCCAAGGATAAGTAGCAAGCACGCGGTTGAGTTCTTCTGAATGCCCGTAACAACTGGCGAAAAATTCTAAGCAAGGGATAAGTAATCTACCTCCATTTAGCAATGGGAATTCAAGAAATTGGCTTTTGTCCCGCGAGTATTGAAGTGGGTATATATTATTTGGGTATGGTGCTACTTTGCCTGTAGATAAAGCACCTTGAAATGAATTGAAATTCCATGCGCTCTCTGAGAAATCAACAATTGTGTTATTAAGTTTATCAAATACTACCCGCCTAGTGCACCTTCCGTCTTTCCAAATAGAGCCGATTCTCACTTGCCCAAGGTAGCTTATTGGAATAGTTTTAAGAACAACCTCATCAGATAATTTGTCGTTAATGATTTTTCTGAATAAAACGGTGATGTTTGGAACAGAGTTTTGTTTGTAGTTCCTGTAAATACCTGCATACCACCAAACAATCCAATCAGTATCATTGTCATTTAATTGTTTAGACAAATCAATATTTCTAGAGACTAGTTGAATAGGATAGTCGAATGGGATGGGCATTAAGAACCTCTCAGGTTAAGAGGTTGTATATTAATTAAAAATTGAAGGGGGTGGAATGCCTTTATGAAAAACCAGTCGCAACTATTTCTATATAGTCTCAATAATTTCTGTAAATGACACCCTCCGCCGACCAAGGCGACGGCTGAAGCCGTATGGTGTGGTGCACGGTATGGGCGTTGTTTCCATAAATGGGTAGGGTATTGTCCGTTTAGGGAGGCTATCGACGCACTTTCTAGCGCCTCTTGTGTTGTCATACTGGGCAAAATGCCCACAAAGCGTTGCGCGAGCATCGATTTACCCGTGCCAGGCGGGCCATTCATTAATACGCTGTGTTGCCCACATGCCGCAATTTCAAGCGCACGTTTGGCGCGCAGTTGGCCTTTAACTTCATTAAAATCGGGATAAGTGACAGATCTATGGTTAAGTTCAGCTTGATAGGGCGACAAAGCCGTTTTGCCCGATAAATGCGCACATACTTCTAACAAACTATTGGCTGGGAAGATTTGTGCAGTTTCCACAAAGCCAGCTTCTTGCGCGCTGGCTAATGGCAAAATAATAGCGCGTTTGGCAAGACGGTTTTGCACCATGTGATAGGTCATGGCCAAAGCGCCACGGATAGGCCTAAGCTCGCCGGTGAGTGCTAACTCACCTGCAATTTCATATTGATTAAGTAGTTTTTTTGAAATTTGCCCAGACGCTGCCAAAATGCCCAGCGCAATGGGCAAATCATAGCGCCCACCTTCTTTGGGTAAATCAGCAGGGGCTAAATTCACCGTAATCCGTCGGGCAGGAAATTCAAACTGTGAAGTTTGGATGGCAGCGCGGACACGGTCTTTGCTTTCTTTGACCTCGGTTTCAGGCAAGCCAACAATCGTAAAGCTCGGCAGACCATTGGCAAGATGCACTTCCACCACCACTTCAGGGGCATCCATGCCACTTAAAGCGCGACTATATAAAACGGCAAGACTCACAACGCATCCTTTAAATTAAAAGATGCTAACCATTGTAATTATTTTTTAGATAATGTGCGCTCTAAATCTGATAATTTTGCCTCTAAGTCAGCGAGTTGTTGCTGTGCACGGGCCAAACAAGCCTGCTGAATATCAAATTCCTCACGCGAAACAAGCCCCAAATTGGTGAGCGCGCCCTGAATTAGTGCATTCAGATTGTTTTCAAGCTCTGTTAGCGGGCTATCGCTTACTAACTGTTTGATTTTATTTGATAAATCAGTAATTTTTTGGTGATTAAATTGCATAAAAACACTCCTTTTTCTTGCATTTTAGCATGTAGAATCGGCGAAAAATACGTCAAATAACGCATTAGTAGATAAAAAAACCAAATAAAAACAATAGGTTAATAATAAAATTGGTTAAAACAAGCACAAAAATTTCACAACTATATGATTTAAAACAATATTTTTATTGGCACACGCATTGCTTATATGAATTTGTTATGACATAGCTCATACAAAAACTTTTTTAAACGAGAGAGGACTCATTATGCGTCATTCAGTATTATTAACAGCAGTATTAAGCGCTTTGTCTTTTGCACATGTTGCACAAGCAGAAGAAGCTAAATCACCATGGACAGTTACTACTAACATGGGTTTTGTATCAGATTACATTGCACGTGGTATTTCACAATCATGGAACAAACCAGCCGTACAAGGTGGTATTGATGTGACCCATGCTAGTGGTTTTTACGCAGGTGCGTGGGGCTCAAGCATTTCACCACAAACTTATGTAGATAGCACCACAGAAATCGATATTTACGGTGGTTATAACGGTAGTGTGCCTTGGGTAGAAGGTTTAGGCTGGACTACAGGTTTAATTGGCTATATCTATCCAGGTGGTGATTGGAGTGACTGTAGCAATTGTACTTTAGCTGATGGAGTAACACCTGTTACTACAAATCAACGTTTTGATACTTATGAAGCGAATGCTGGTCTATCTTATGGTTGGTTGAGTGCCAAGGCTTCTGTAACACTATCTGAGTGGTATGGCGCGAATAAAAATACAGGTTTTAAAGATAGCTCTAAAGGTACCACCTATATTGAGTTAAATGCGAACTATCCACTACCATGGTACGGTTTGACCTTGGTAGCACACGTTGGTATGTTAGACGTAGCAACCAAATTAACACCAGGAGCACTCAGCCCGACATTTACCAATGGTGATTTAGATCCAGATTATGTGGATTATAAAATTGGTTTAAGCAAAGCATTTGCAATTGCCAATGCTGACGGCTTCAATGCTGGTGTTTACTTTACTGGAGCTAATGGTACAGGTTATTGGAACAACCGAGGTTTTGGTGGTTCAAGCTTTAATAATAACTTTACTGACAGTAAAAACATTGGTGGCGACAGAGTCATTGTTACTTTAGGTAGAACGTTCTAATTTGATGTATCAAGCGACGCCCTCAAAGCGTCGCTTTTTTATAACAACAGGAGAAGCACATGAAATTTGTATCCGCAATAATCAAGCCATTTAAGCTTGATGAGGTGCGTGAGGCCTTATCCAATATTGGGGTTCAAGGGATCACAGTCACTGAGGTTAAAGGCTTCGGCCGTCAAAAAGGGCACACCGAGCTTTACCGTGGTGCAGAGTACGTGGTGGACTTTTTGCCAAAAGTAAAATTAGAAGTTGCTATCAAGGACGATATGTTAGACCAAGTAGTAGATGCGATTGAAAAAGCAGCAGCTACGGGCAAAATCGGTGATGGCAAAGTGTTTGTGTTCGATTTAGAACAAGTTTATCGTATTCGTACCGGTGAAACCGGTCCGGATGCGTTATAAGGGGTACTCACATGAAAAAAATACTTTCAGTATTATCTTTAGTAGCCCTGTTAGGGTTAGGTGTTAGCCAAGTGAGCTTGGCTGAAGAAACAACCGCAGAAGCAGCGGCAACAACCGTTGAAGCAGTCGCAGATACTGCGGCAGCAGTAGCAGAGGCTGTTCCAGCAACAGTACCTGCAGAAGCAGCGCCGGTAGAAGCATCAGCTGCACCAGCACCAACTGCAAATAAAGGCGACACTGCCTGGATGTTGGTTGCTACGGCGTTAGTAACTTTAATGACGATTCCTGGCTTGGCATTATTTTATGGTGGTTTAGTACGCCAAAAAAATATGTTGTCTGTGCTGATGCAAGTGTTTGTGATTTTCTCATTGCTAGGCGTATTGTGGGCAGTGTACGGTTACAGCGTTGCATTTACTGGCGGTAGTCCATACTTCGGTGGATTCGGTAAAGCTTTCTTGGCCGGCATTACCACAGATTCTTTAGGTGCGACATTCAGTAAAGGTGTTTATATTCCTGAGTATGTGTTTGTAGTGTTCCAATTAACTTTTGCAGCCATTACGCCAGCCTTGATTATTGGTGCATTTGCTGAGCGTATGAAGTTTTCTGCAGTGTTGGCCTTTATGGTCTTGTGGTTCACTTTTGCTTACTTGCCAATGGCACACATGGTTTGGTACTGGGACGGCCCTGATGCAATTACAACTGCAGAATCTTTAACAACAGTCATTGCTAACGCTGGTTTCTTGTGGGCTAAAGGCGCACTTGACTTCGCAGGCGGTACAGTTGTACACATTAATGCTGGTGTAGCAGGTTTGGTTGCTGCGGTAGTGTTAGGCAAACGTATTGGTTACGGTAAAGAAGCCATGACACCACATAGCTTGACCTTAACGATGGTGGGTGCTTCATTGCTGTGGGTGGGTTGGTTCGGCTTTAATGCTGGTTCTAACTTAGAGGCAAACGGTTTAACTGCTTTGGTATTCTTGAACACTATGATTGCAACTGGTGCAGCTACCATGTCATGGTTGTTTGCTGAGTGGTTTACTAAATCTAAACCATCTATGCTTGGTGCGGCTTCTGGCGCTGTGGCTGGTTTGGTTGCGATTACGCCAGCTTGCGGCTTTGTAGGCCCAATGGGCGCTATCATCATCGGCTTGCTAGTTTCTCCAATTTGCTACTTCTTTGTAGCTAAAGTGAAATACATGCTTGGCTACGATGACGCGCTTGACGTATTTGGCGTGCACGCAGTCGGTGGTATTTTCGGTGCCTTAGCAACTGGTATCTTTGTAAACCCAGCATTAGGTGGTACAGGTGTATGGGATTACGTTGCTAACGGTGTAGGTGCATACGACATGGTTGCACAAATGACAGCGCAAGTTTATGCAGTGGGTACAGCTATTGTGTTGACTGCAGTGGTGTCATTTATTGCACTTAAAGTGGTTGATTTGCTCATCGGTCTACGTGTGAGCGAAGAAGTTGAACGTGAAGGTTTAGATACGACAGAACATGGCGAGCGCGCTTACCATTTCTAATCTAAATTAGAAGCGATACAAAAAAGCGGACATTAACATGTCCGCTTTTTTTATGTCTATGAAGACATCATGTAAACACCATAGCATGTCAACTATAACAAACTAATCAAGCCAGTGATAAGGCGTTATGAGTTAAACGCTTGTGTGCTGAAATAGGTATCTATGTCTAGAGAAGTATACGGCGCATATTCAAGCGAGAAGTATCCCAGCCAAGATGATGGTAATAGCCGACTGCTGGTAGGTTGTCGATATCGACCAACAGTTGTGCGCGTGTTGCACCTTGTTGTTTTGCCCAGTCCAACACAGAAGCCAGCAGCTGGCGACCGATGCCTTGCTGGCGATACGCTTCATCAATCACCATATCTTCTACCCACGCAGATAGCGCACCTTGTGCTGTTGAAATGACCAGTTGCGCACTGACCATGCCAATGACAGCACCTGCTTGATTATGTGCCACTTTTATCACCGCTTGTTGCGGATTAGCCAGTATCATCCTTAAACCCTGCGCTTGACGTACGTCATTGGGTTGAAAGTCTTGTTCAATAGAGAACAGCGTATTCAATAAAGCCACCATCGCTGGTATGTCAGCCTCGACAGCATTGGTAATATCAATCACAACATTTTTCATTAGAATGATGCCTTAAGTTTAATCAATGGTCGGTATTTCTTTCGTTGCTATTTCATTCATCACTATTTCATTCGTCACTATTTAAAGTATCGTAATGAATAATGGCTAAAAATTGGATAGGCATGGCTAACATGCGCTCAGGTTTATGCGGGATTTCACCTCTAAACGTCAATGAATCGCCTGGTTCGAGTGTGTAAACCTCATCACCAACACGATACTCAAGCTTGCCCTTGAGCATATAAATAAACTCTGTGCCGGCATGTTCAAACGCATTAAATTGCTCACCAGAATCTTCTAGTGAGATTAAAAAAGGCTCAAAAGTTTTTTTAGGGCCTTGGTCATAGGCTAGCAAATGGTAAGTATGCCCATTGCGTGTGCCCCGTCTGACCACCTCCATACCCTCTCCATGTTTAACCAATTGCGCGCCACCTTGAGGTTTGTCGTAATTGCTAAATAAATGTGAAAGCGTCACACCAAGCGCGGCAGCAATTTGCGCTAAGGTTTCTAAGCTAGTGGCGGTTTGTGCGTTTTCAATTTTGCTCAACATGCCACGGCTAATGCCAGCCCGATCAGCCACATCGGCAATGGTTAGGCCATGCTGATGACGCAGTTGTTTTATGGTTGAACCTAAAAAAGCGCCTAAAGAGGGATCCATGTGTTCTGTGATTGGTGAGTTCATGGCTTAATTGTTTCATATTATGAAAAAAAGTTAAACATATGTATTGACTTTGCCCAGTAAAATATTCACAATATGAACTAAATATTCATATAAAGAAACTTTATAAAGAAATACAAAGCGCAGCATGCCATTAAGATTACTCAAATATGCCTTCAGTAAAAAACACCCAGACCAGGCGTTTTTTACCCAACCAGCGGCGCTAAAAAAATCCTACGACGTGGTGATTATTGGCGGCGGTGGCCACGGCTTGGCGGCGGCCTATTATTTGGCCAAAGACCACGGCATCACCAATGTGGCCGTGTTAGAGCGTGGCTATTTGGGCGGTGGTAATACAGGCCGCAATACCACGATTGTGCGCTCTAATTATCTGACACCTGAAGGGGTGAAGTTTTATGACACCAGCGTCAAATTATTTCAAGAGTTGAGCGAAGACTTAGACATCAATTTATTTTATTCCACGCGCGGCCATTTTACGTTGGCACACACCGAATCTGCGATGCGTACCATGCGTTGGCGGGCGGAAGTGAATAAGCATGCAGGGGTGGAGAGTTGTGTCGTCGGCCCAGATGAAATCTTAAAAGCCTGTCCGCAACTTGATATTACTTGTAGTGGTCATGCGCCTATTTTGGGGGCTTTGTACCATGCCCCAGGCTCGATTGCGCGTCATGATGCGGTGGCTTGGGGCTATGCGCGAGGCGCCTATCAACGCGGTGTAGACATCTTCCAAAACACAGAAGTGCTAGATATTAAAACCGAGAACGGCAAAGTGGTGGGCGTGCAAACCAATCAGGGCTATATTCAAACCAACCAAGTGCTGTCAGCCGTGGCAGGCTTTACGCCGCGTATCACCGAAGATGGTGGGGTTAAAAACGCCTATTGTCATTCATCCCCTACAAGCATGTGTGACGGAGCCGATGAAGCCTTGGCTCAACAGCATTTTGGTGTCTGGCAGTTTGCATGTATACGTGAGTCAATCCTCACGGGGTGAGCTAGTGATGGGCGCGTCGCTCGACCCTTATGAAGTTCACTCGACACGTTCCAGCTTGGATTTTGTAGAAGGCTTGAGCGCGCATATTTTAGATATGTTCCCATTTTTATCCAATGTGAAAGTCGTGCGTCAATGGGCTGGCATGGCCGATATGACGCCTGACTTTGCGCCGATTATGGGTAAAACACCGATAGACGGCTTTTATTTAGATGCGGGTTGGGGCACTTGGGGCTTTAAAGCCACGCCTGTGAGTGGCAAAACCATGGCAGAAACCATTGCCAATAATCGAGCCCCAGAACTCATCCATACTTTTAGATTATCCCGTTTTGAAGATTATGCACTGACGGGTGAAAAAGGAGCGGCCTCGGTCGGACATTAAGACACGGTCATACAATGAAAATACTCACTTGCCCAATCAATGGACCACGCCCACTCGCTGAATTTATATTTGGCGGGGAATACCGCAACATGCCAAACCCAGAGACATGCACCGATACGGAATGGGCGGCTTATGTGTTTTATCGCAATGGCGCCCCCGCGATTAAACAAGAATGGTGGTTTCATAGCCCCAGCGGGACTTGGTTTATTGCAGAACGCAATACTGGGACAGACGAAATCATGGACACCTATTTACCAACCACAATTGAAGAAGGTAAGTGATCATGCGTAGTCGTTTACCCACACAAGCCAATGAATGGATAAGCCGAGAGTTAAGCATCTCGTTCACTTTTGAAGGCAAGACCTATCAAGGTTATGAGGGCGACACCATTACCAGTGCGCTGTGGGCGAATGGCGAGCAAGTATTAGGACGCAGTTTTAAATACCATAGACCACGTGGCGTATTAAGCTTTGCCAATCATGACGTAAATGTGATGATGACCGATGGCAAGGACACCAATATCCGTGCCGATGTCACGCCCTTACTCGCAGACATGAACTTGACGGCGGTGAATACCAGCGGTGGCGTACAGCATGACCGCAAACGCTGGTTAGATAAAATCTCAGCCATTTTGCCCGTGGGTTTTTATTACAAAGCTTTTTATAAACCCAAAGCCCTGTTCCCGTTTTGGGAAAACATCATTCGCAAATCGGCAGGCTTGGGCAAGGTTAATTTTCACTATCCGCGTGTGACAAAACACAAAAGCAATCACTTTACCGATGTGCTGATGGTGGGCGCAGGCATGGCAGGCATGACCCGCCGCCATTGCGCTGGCGAAAGCGGGTTTAAACATTGCGCTGGTGGACGAGCAAGCAAAACTCGGTGGCAGTTTAAATGAAGATTACGCGGGCAAGGACGAGACGCAACAAGCCTTGCAAGCCTTGTTGGCAGAAATCAAGCAACTGCCGAATATCACATGCATCACACAAGCCTATGTGGCAGGCTATTATGCTGACCACTATCTGCCCATCATTACACCGACAGGCATGCTCAGAATGCGCGCAAAAGCTGTAGTGGTCGCGACTGGCGCATTTGAACAACCGCCTGTGTTTAGAAACAATGATTTACCAGGCGTAATGTTAGGCACGGCAGTACAAAAGTTGATGCACCGTTATGCCGTGAAGCCTTTTGAAAATGGCGTGGTGTTGACTGCCAATGACCATGGCTACCGTGTCGCCTTAGACCTGCTGAAAGCAGGCATCAAGGTTGCTGCCTTGGTTGATTTGCGTAGCATGCCAAACGTTCCCCTGATGCAAGCGGTGAATGCGATGGGGGTTAAAAGTTACACGGGGCATTGTGTTTACGAGGCCATCGCCAATGCGGATAACACAGGCGTTAAAAGCGTCATTGTCTGTCCATACAATGAGCAAGAGGCGAAAGCCCAAACAGCAAAATCCATCACCATCGAATGCGATGGCATTGCCATGAGCGCGGGCTGGTCACCTGCCTTAGCACTGCTCTATCAAGCAGGCACAAAAATGCACTATGAAGATGCCATACAACAATTTATCCCCCAACAATTGCCTAAGGGCTTATTTGCTGCAGGCAAAGTAAATGGCCATTTTGCGTTAGACGCACGTGCGCAAGATGGAGTGCGCGTGGCGGAAGCGGTATTGGGCTTTTTAGAACACAGTAGGTTAAAACATGGTAAGTTAGAACGCAGTGGGCTTAAAGCACAAACACCAAACAGCGCTATAACAAACAACACAATAGAAAACAACAAGCACGCAAACAGCCCTAGCCATCCCTACCCGATGGTGCCACATCCCAAAGGCAAAAACTTTATTGATTTTGATGAAGACATACAGCTCAAAGACTTTGCCAATGCCGCGCAAGAAGGCTTTGACAATATCGAGCTGATGAAACGCTATACCACCTTTGGCATGGGGCCTAGCCAAGGCAAGCACGGAAATATGAACGCCATCCGCGTGCTAGCGCGTTTACGTCAACAACCCATCGCCAAAGTGGGTAGCACCACCGCCCGCCCGTTTTACCATCCCACCCCGTTAGGGCATTTGGCGGGCCATGCATTCCACCCCTATCGCACCACTGCCATGCATGCTTGGCACTTGCAAGCTGGGGCAGAGTTATTGCCAGTCGACGCTTGGCAACGGCCTGCTTATTACGCCGTGGCAGGCTTGGATAAACAAGCCGCCATCTATGCGGAAGTAAACGCCGTGCGTGCGGGCGTTGGGCTGATTGATGTGAGTACACTGGGTAAAATTATAGTACAAGGTGCAGACGCCGCTGCATTTTTAGAGCGCTTTTATACGGGCAGTTTTGCGCGTCAAAAAGTCGGCACCACACGTTATGCCTTGGCCGTGGATGAATCTGGCGTGATGCTGGATGACGGCTTGGCCGCACGCGTAGCAGAAGACCAGTTTTATTTAACCACCAGTACTAGTAATGCCGCGCTGGTGTATCGCGAAATGCAACGTTGGCAACAGATTTGGCAAATGGACATCACCTTGGTGAATGTCACGGGCGCGTATGCTGCTATCAATATCGCGGGGCCTATGGCAATCGAAGTGCTTGCTCGTTTGGGGCAAGACAAAGCGTCACTCCAACAAGCCAAAGTAGGGGATTACTTTGAAACGACATTGTATGAAGCTGGTTTGGCGAATCTCGAAATGAAGGTCATGCGCGTTGGTTTTGTCAGCGATATGGCATTTGAAATACACGTAGCCACCAAACAAGCCATGTTGCTTTGGAATGCTTTGTTAGCCGCAGGGCAAGCTTACAACATCAAACCGTTTGGGACAGAAGCGCAACGTATTTTGCGTTTAGAAATGGGGCATCCATTAATTGGGCATGATACTGATGGCTTAACCCAGCCTTTTGAAGCCAATGCAGGGTTTGCGCTGGACATGAAAAAGCCGTTCTTTGTCGGACAGCGCAGCTTACGCATCATTCAAAACAAAGCGCTCAACAAGCAATTGTTGGCGTTTAGTTTGGTGCATCCACTCAACGCCAACAACTCAGCTGCCCGCCCGCAAGAATGTCATTTGGTCATCCATCAAGGCGAAATCGCAGGGCGCGTCACCAGCGTTGCATGGAGTCCAACCCTGCAACGTACCATAGGCCTAGCCTATGTCCAACCGTCACAAGCGGCCATCGGTAGCTTGTTTGAAATACGCACCGATGACGGCACCTTGGTGCAAGCAGAAGTGGTGAGTACGCCGTTTGTGCTACAAAAAGAGGTGAGTCATGTTTAGCCTAAATAACCAAGACAGTCTGAGCGTCGGCTTTAAAGGTAGCATCGCCACCGCCTGGTTAACGCAACAGTCCACCATAATGGGTCTGCGTCTACCAAGCCAGGTCAACACATGGTTGGCACAACAAAACGGACGCATTTTACGCTTGGGTGAACACGAGTGGATGGTGACAGGCGACCTTGTGCCGTTGTTATTGCAAGCCAGTCAGACCGCCGCCAGTCAAACAACCAGTCAGGCGCTCATCACCGTGCCAAAAGCCGAGTGTGCCTTTATCATCCAAGGTGCGCATGCCAATGCGTTAATGGCGCAAATTTGCCTGCTGGACATAGACACATTGTTATTGACGGACAATCTATTAATGACACAGCTAGCAGGCGTTGCGGTGATTTTAATAAGAATAGAAGATGGATACCAATGTTGGTGTGATGCGAGTTATCAAACTTATCTCGAAGAAACCATCACCGATCTGACATCACCGATTAGCAAATAGACCTTAAATATTAAGAAAATCCAATTCAGGGAGAGTCAAATGAAGTCTTTGGCAGAAGCAAAAAAGTTTCTCAAGCAACACGACATCAAATATGTGTTGGCACAATTTGCGGATATTCATGGCGCCGCCAAGGTGAAGTCTGTCCCAGTTGCTCATATTGAAGATGTGCTGACTGCAGGTGCGGGGTTTGCAGGTGGCGCTATCTGGGGAACAGGCATTGCACCCAACGGCCCAGATTATATGGCAGTGGGCGAATTAGCGACACTCAGTCTGATACCCTGGCAACCGGGCTATGCCCGCTTAGTGTGTGACGGTCACGTCAATGGTCAACCTTATGAATATGACGCGCGCGTCGTGCTTAAAAAGCAATTAGCCATCATGGCTGAAAAAGGCTGGACCTTTTATACAGGCCTAGAACCAGAGTTCTCTTTGCTTAAAAAAGATGCAAACGGCAACGTTAAACCATTTGATGACACTGATTTACTCCAAAAACCTTGTTATGACTACAAAGGCATCACACGCCAATCGGCTTTTTTAGAAAAACTAACCGAGTCTTTGCTGGCAGTGGGCATGGACGTGTATCAAATTGATCACGAAGATGCGAATGGTCAATTTGAAGTGAACTACACCTACACGGACGCGCTGAAAAGTGCCGATAACTACATCTTATTAAAAATGGGCGCGAGCGAAATCGCCAATCAAATGGGCATGATTTGTTCGTTTATGCCCAAGCCATTTAGCAATCGACCAGGCAACGGCATGCACATGCACATGTCGATTGGCGATAGCAAAAACAGCAATATTTTTATGGATAAAACGGATAAACATGGCTTGGGTTTATCCAAAGTCGCTTATCACTTTTTAGCGGGTATTTTGGCACATGCGCCAGCGCTTGCCGCCATCTGTACGCCTTCCGTCAACTCCTATAAACGCTTGGTGGTTGGGCGTTCATTGTCAGGCGCAACATGGGCGCCTGCCTATATTGCTTATGGTGATAATAACCGCTCGACACTGGTGCGCATCCCTTACGGCCGTTTAGAGCTGCGTTTACCAGATGGTAGTTGTAATCCTTATTTAGCCACCGCTGCCGTGATTGCGGCAGGCTTGGACGGCGTCAAACGCGAACTCGACCCAGGCCAACCACGCAGTGAAAACTTGTATGACTATTCACTCGAAGAAATCGCAAAACAAGGCATCGGCATCTTGCCGCAAAACTTGGGCGAGGCCATTACGGCCTTAGAAAAAGACTCCGTGATTTGCGACGCCTTAGGCGAAAAGTTAGCCAAGGAATTTATCGCACTTAAGCGCATGGAGTGGGTGGATTATTCACGCCATGTGTCAGATTGGGAAATTAATCGTTACCTAGAATTTTATTAGAATTTTATTAAACGGGTCGTTTTATTAAAGAGGTTAATTAAATGGAGTTCTTTTAAACTGACATTTAACAAGATATTCAATTAAAGGAAAATATTATGTGTGGCATTGTAGGATTACTGGTCAAAAAAGAGAGCATGCGCGCCAATATTGGTGCGCTGATGATGCCGATGTTAATAGGCATGACTGAGCGTGGCCCAGATTCAGCGGGGATGGCGGTGTTCACTGCGCCTGTCAGTGGCAACGCGCTCAAGTTTAACTTGTATGCGCCTAGCATGACTTACCAATGGGAGGTCTTGCTCAAAGAGCATGAGGCAAATTTTGGCAAAAAGGCAGTCTTGTTGCCACAAGGCAACCATGCCATTTTGACCAGCGAAGTTGAAGCTTCAGCCATGCGTGCATGGCTCAAAACCAGCTACCCTAATTTGCATCTGTTGTCAGTTGGTCAATCCATTGATGTGTATAAAGACACAGGGTTGCCAGCGGATGTGGCAGCGCGATACAGCTTGCCTGCTGTCACTGGCACGCATTTGGTTGGGCATACACGCATGGCGACAGAGTCGGCCATTACCCCCGCCCATGCACACCCATTTACCGCAGGGCAAGATTGGTGCTTGGTGCACAACGGTTCATTATCCAATGCCTATAGCCTGCGTCGCAAACTTGAAAAAGAAGGTATCTCGTTTGAAACCGACAATGACACCGAAGCCGCTTGCCGCTTTTTAGAATGGCGCATGCGCGAAGGCGATGATTTAAAAACCGCACTCGAACATGGCTTTGACGAACTAGATGGTTTTTATACCTTGCTGATGGGCACCAAAAACGAATTGGCACTGGTGCGTGACCCGTTTGCTTGTAAGCCAGCGGTGGTCGCTGAACATGACGATTATGTGGCGATTGCTTCAGAGTTCCGTTCGCTGGCGCATTTGCCAGATGTTAAAAATGCCCATGTATTTGAGCCTAGCCCTAAGGAAATGTACGTATGGAAAATATAAGTTTTGACCTAGCCAGCGCGCCATTGCGTGAGGTGAATCAATTTTTGCATGGGGATGCAGCGACACTCGCCAAGCAACAAGTGCTGATTAGCAACCCCAATGGCGCTCACAATATTGCAGTAGGACTAAAAGCCGATGTCAATGTCACCATTGATGGCCATGCAGGCTATTACGCGGCGGGCATGAACCAATTGGCGAACGTGACCATCACCGGCAGTGCAGGGACAGGCGTGGCAGAGAACATGATGTCAGGCCGCGTGCATGTCAAAGGCTTTGCTTCCAACGCGGCCGGTGCCACGGCACAAGGTGGCTTATTGGTGATTGATGGCGATGCAGGTTTGCGTTGCGCGATCTCACTCAAAGGCGCGGATATTGTGGTCGGTGGTTCGGTCGGCAGTTTTTCGGCTTTTATGGCGCAAGCGGGCAATCTCGTCATCCTTGGCGATGCGGGCGAAGCACTGGGCGACTCAATTTATGAAGCGCGCATCTTTGTGCGTGGCAAAGTCAAAAGTCTAGGCGCAGACTGTGAAGAAAAGCCCATGGACGAGGTGTCACGCCAGATTTTAAGCGATTTGTTAATAAAATCAGGGCATGCTGATTTAGAGGCCAATCAATTTAAGTGTTACGGCTCAGCCCGCACACTCTACAACTTCCACGTTGATAACGCTGGTGCTTATTAAAGGATACACAAATGGCTGATACATCCAACATTCCACACACCACGCCAAGATTTTCGGCAACGTTTGACCCTTACACGATTTCAGAAATTCGCCGCGCGGCGGCTTCTGGTATTTATGATATTCGTGGCGGTGGCGCCAAGCGCAAACTACCGCACTTTGATGACTTATTATTTTTAGGGGCTTCCGTCAGCCGCTACCCACTAGAAGGCTACCGCGAAAAATGCGGCACTGATGTGGTGTTAGGGACGCGCTTTGCCAAAAAGCCGATTCATTTAAAAACTCCAGTCACCATTGCCGGCATGAGTTTTGGTGCATTGTCTGGCCCCGCTAAAGAAGCGCTCGGTCGTGGTGCCAGCGCTGTCGGCACCAGTACCACCACAGGCGATGGCGGCATGACCCCAGAAGAACGTGGGCAATCTAAAACGCTGGTGTATCAATATTTGCCCTCGCGTTATGGCATGAACCCAGACGACTTACGCAAAGCCGACGCCATTGAAGTGGTGATTGGGCAGGGCGCCAAACCAGGTGGCGGTGGCATGTTGTTGGGGCAAAAAATCAGTGCGCGCGTGGCCAAAATGCGTTGCTTGCCAGAAGGCATAGACCAGCGCTCTGCCTGCCGCCACCCCGATTGGACTGGCCCAGACGATTTAGAAATTAAAATCGCCGAATTGCGCGAAATCACCGATTGGGAAAAACCCATCTACGTCAAAATTGGTGCTACAAGACCATATTTTGATGTGGCGCTCGCAGTAAAATCTGGCGCTGATGTAATTGTGCTGGATGGCATGCAAGGCGGTACGGCCGCCACACAAGAAGTGTTTATTGAACACGTGGGCATCCCCATTTTGGCGGCCATTCGTCCAGCTGTGCAAGCCTTGCAAGATTTAGGCGTTTACCGCAACGGCAAAGACAGTGTGCAATTGATTGTGTCTGGCGGTATCCGTACAGGCGCTGACGTGGCGAAAGCTTTGGCCTTAGGCGCGGATGCGGTAGCGATTGGGACTGCGGCTTTAATCGCCTTGGGCGACAATGACCCGCATTTAGAAGCCGAATACAATGCACTGGGCACCACTGCGGGTGCTTATGACGACTGGCATGAAGGCCGCGACCCTGCTGGCATCACCACGCAAGACCCTGAGTTGATGAAACGTTTAGACCCAGTAAAAGCAGGCCGACGTTTGGCTAATTATCTCTCAGTCTTGACCATGGAAGCACAAGTCATTGCCCGAGCTTGCGGAAAATCTCACCTACATAATCTCGAGCCAGAAGACCTCGTTGCACTGACGGTTGAAGCGTCAGCGATGGCAAAAGTACCGCTTGCAGGCACAAGCTGGATACCAGGAACTTAGTAGATTAACGGTGCTTTAAGGCGGCTCTTAGGAGCCGTTTTTTTTAATACATCATTGAATACAGTTGAACTTTTATAATAGTTGAGTATCATAGTCAACAATGCCAATTCAATCATAATATTATGGCGACCTATAACAACGTAAGCCCTCTTCATCGTATCAAACACTTGGTTTTTTCTGAAAAGAAAGACATCTTACTTCTATTAATTCTAACACTCACTTATGGTTTACTGGGTGTTGCTACGCCAGTGGCGGTTCAAGCCATGGTCAATATGGTGACCATGGGTGGCGTATTACAACCACTGTATATCATCGGTTTTATTTTATTCTTCTTGTTGGTGTTGTCTGGTGCCATCTACTTGATGGAAACCTATATTGTTGAGCTCATACAGCGTCGCATTTTTGTGCAGACTTCAGTTGAGGTTGCGAATAATACGCAAGGTATCAATATCGACATTTACGACAAAGAAAATCCTGTTGAGTTAATGAATCGTTTTTTTGATATTTCAACTGCACAAAAATCAGTGGCCACTTTGCTTACCATTGGCCTAACAGCTTTTTTGCAAGGCGTGATTGGCAGTATTATTTTGATGCTATACAGCGTCTATTTTGCAGTATTGGTCATCTTCATTATTGGCATTTTGTACTTCACAGTGTTTTATATTGGTAGACACGCAGAGCAAAGCGCAATTTATGAGTCCAAAGCCAAATATAGCATGGCGGAGTGGTTAGAAGGTGTTGCGCAATCTGTACGATTGTACAAATTTTATAATGCCGTTAACCGTGTTTTGGTGCAAACAGACGCTTTAGCCAATCAATATTTGGAGCAGCGCAAAAAACATTTCAAATGTCTACAAACCCAATTGCTCAGCGCAGTACTGATGTACGCTTTGATTGGCACGGCTATGTTGATATTAGGTGGGACCTTGGTGATTAGAGGTGAAATTAACTTGGGTCAATTTGTAGCGGCAGAGCTGATTATTTTTGGCATACTTGCTGCATTTGTGCGCTTTATTACCAAGTTAGAATACTTTTATGATTTGCTTGCCGCCCTAGATAAATTAGGCGTATTACAAGATTTGCCGCAAGAGCCCCAAGCGAGTAGCCGAAATAGCCATCAAAACACGACATCTATCAATACGCTTTCAGTATCCAATTTGGTATATGGATTTAATGCAGACAAACCACGTGTTTCTGTAGAAACCCTACAACTAAACAAAGGCGAGTCGTTGGCGATTGTGGGTGATTCTGGTAGTGGCAAAACAGTCTTGTTAGAGCTGCTGATGGGGTTACGCATACCGCAATCTGGCGTCGTGCAATACAACCAACTCGATTTACGTTTGTGGCTTGCAAGTCAGTTTAGAGACAAAATAGGCGTTGCAGGACAAGTGGGCTTGATAAAAGGCACTATCTTAGACAATCTTTTGCTATCAAGGGCTGATATCAACATAGAAGCCGTGAATCAAATGACGGCTACCCTTGGACTAAAAGAAGAAATTGCTGAACTACCCCTTGGCATGAATACACCGCTCACAATGTTAGGTGCACCACTTTCTACCACCCAGCTACAGCGACTTGAGTTGGCAAGAGCCTTATTAGGTAAACCAGAAATCGTATTTATAGATGGACTATTAGATTATTTGACAGACAACGAACTAGAAAGCGTGTTTAGTTGGTTAAATGCCCATCAAGCAGAAATGATGTTGGTTGTGACCACCCGTATTCCTAAGATAGCAAAACGCATGCGCCAGCAGTTGAAGCTGAGCCGTTAGTTGAGAATATACTGACATTGATATGACAAAAGACCATCAGGCTACATCTAAACAACGCCAAACTGAACAGTCGCTAACTAGCCAACTCAGTTCGATTGCACAAACACAAACACCTGAGTATGTTCAACGATACGTTAAGTATATGGCATGGTGTTTAATTGGATTTGTTATATTTTCCTTGTGCTTACCTTGGCAACAGAACGTCAGTGGTCTGGGTAAAGTGACTGCTTACTCTCCCAATGAACGTGTGCAGACAGTAGATGCGCCTATCAATGGCATAGTAAGCAAATGGTACGTGCAAGAAGGTAGCAAGGTAAAAGCAGGCCAAGTGTTGTTAGAAATGCAAGACACTGACCCAAACTTTGCTTCGCGTTTAGAGCAACAAAGATCTCAACTAGAGCAAAAACGCGATGCCAAAACGCAAGAGCTCGGCGCTTATGAATTGCAACGGCAAAGCTTGATTTCGGCTAGAAATGCAAAAATCTCTGCTGCACGATATAAGTTAGAAGTAGCCAAACAAAAAATTACCGCTAGCCAAGAGGCAGTTTCATCAGCCACCGCTACTGAGGAAGCAGCAAGCTTGCAACAAAAGCGTCTCCAAAGGTTACTTGGAGATGGCTTAGTCTCAAAACGCGACGTCGAAGTCGCCGAGCGTGACTACATCATCGCAAAGCGTAACCTCAACAGTGCTAAGGCGCAATTACAATCTGCCCAAGCAGAGGCGAATTCGGCTAATGCAGAAATCAGAGAAATCGATGCTGATACCAATGCATACTTACAATCGACCTCAGCCACCATAAACAAGATAAAAGGTGAATTGGCAGACAGTGAGAATAGCCTGACCAGCTCTGAAATTAATGTGGCAAGACAACAACTCCAAAAAGTAACTGCCCCCGTTAGTGGCACGGTATTTAGATTGCCTATCAATACCTCGGCCAGCGTGATTAAACAGGGTGATGCCATACTGACATTGGTACCCGATACCATGAAACGCGCTGTGGAGCTGTGGGTCGATGGTAGAGATGCGCCATTGATGACGGTAGGCCGAGAAGTGCGTATCGAGTTTGAAGGTTGGCCCGCGATTCAAGTCCCGGGTTGGGCAGATGTAGGGGTAGGCACATTCAATGGTAAAGTCGCCTTTGTTGACCCTACTGATAATGGCTCTGGTCATTTTAGAGTGATGGTGTTGCCTGACCCCGCAGGTCCTACTTGGCCATCGAATCAATTTTTAAGACAAGGTATCAGCGCTAAAGGTTGGATATTACTAGATACCGTCTCAATTGCTTACGAAATCTGGCGTATTTTAAATGGGTTCCCAGCCAGAATCCCACAAGAGGTAGCCGCTGAGTTGGCGAAATAAACATGCAGCGGCAGACTCATCATCTTGCATGGACAGGCGTAATAGTGCTCGCAAGCACCTTGTTTCAATGTGGCATCATGTCTCTTGCCCAAGCGCAAGGCACTAAAAGTTTAGTAATAGACAAAAAATTTATCTCAGAAGAGTACACAAAACAACCTAAAAAAAATCTCGATGAAGCCTTAAAGCAAACGCTGGAATCCCCAAGCAACATCAAGATTGATGTGAAAAAAGCCTTGCAGGACTTGGATCAAGCAGAGCCACAAAAACAAGCGACCAGCTTGGCACATATTAGGCAACGTGCTTTAGAAAATAACCTGCAACTAAAAGCCATTTTAATAGACCCAGAAATCGCGAATACACAAGTCCGCATGGAAGAGGCCAAGTTTGACCAAACGATTTTTGTTTATGCGAAATACGGTCAAAAAGAACAGCCAAATATTTCAGGCGATAACGTTAGTTTCAAATCTAACGATGTCACTCTCGATAAAAAAACCGTCAAACTGACCAGCTTAGAACAAGAAAAGAAAACCACAGAAATAGAAAGTGGCATCAAGATTCCGCTACGCACAGGCGGAAATCTGCAACTCTCATTGCCAGTCACTCGGGTGGATAGTAAAGGCTTATTTGACAGTAATGAGTCAAGGTCAGCCATGCGCTTTTCATTCTCTCAACCCCTATTGAGAAATGCTGGTAGAAAAGTCAATGAGGCCAGCATCGTCATTGCGCAAAATGAGCAACAAGCCACTTGGGCAAAATCGCGCTTACAAGCATTGCGCGTGTTAGCGACCATCGATAAAGCCTATTGGAACTTGAATGAAGCCTGGTCCATTTTAGAAGTCCGCCAAAAACAATACCAATACGCCACAGACAATTTAGCCATGGTGAAACAACGCGTGGATGAGGGTTTATCAGCAGCCATTGAAATTAACCGTGCAGATATTGGCGTGGCTGACCGCTTAGAAGCGCTGATAGTAGCCAATACGCAACGTATGTTGGCGCAACGACAACTGGCGTTTTATTTAAATGAGCTAGATAGCAACAATTACCAAGATAAACCAATGTATGTGAGTACCTTGCCAGATTTGACTTTCTTTGCATTTGACAGAGAAAAGCTAATTAATACCGCCTTGGAGCAAAGGTTGGACTTGCTAGAGCAAGAGCTCAAATTAAGCGCAGACCTGATTAAAATTGACTATTTAGAAAATCAAACCTTGCCATTGTTTACACTAGATTATCAATATGGCGCCTTATCCAACACAGAAAACAGTTTTCGCAACAGTTTAAACAGCGTTGGGGATTATAACGATTGGTCTATCGGTTTAAAATTTGAAATGCCCATCAGCAACGAGGCAAGAAAATCTGCATTAGACATGGCCGTACAAATACGTTTGCAACGTTTGACGAATCAAACATTGCAAAAACTGACCATAAAAAAAGAAATTCTAGATGCGGTGGATCAAGTCGAGCAACATTGGCAAAGAATCATCGCCGCGCGTCAACAAGTGATTATTGCAGGTAAAAACTATGATGCAGAACTCAAGCAATTTAATGAAGGCTTACGTACCATGACTGAAGTCCTCGAGACACTGACAAGACTGGGGGAAGCGCAAGTGAAAGAAGTACGCGCCATTAACGATTACCAAATTGCCCAAATAGACCTAGCTTACGCGACAGGGACATTGCTGGGTTATGCACAAACGGAAATCAAGCAATAAGTCAGTATTACAATTACAGACAATTCCTTATTTACTAAACAGTTGCGATTGTCTGATAAATCCCCTCAGCTGACCTTCGAGTTTGAAGGTTATACTTCAGCAGTCGACCCTTAGCGGACAGAACTGAAAAACTATTTATCGACTAACTCTTGATGCAGCGAAGTCTCCTTTGGTAGTTTCAACGGTCGCAATGTTATTTGAGACTCTCACACCTGTAATAATTTCATGTAAAGCTTCCTTGCATCGACCACGACATCCACGTCCATCATTAAATAAAGCGAGAGGCTTTAAAGTTTTTCTATCAAAAACAAATACAACAGGGCTGATCTCATTTAGCATATCTGGCGAAGAATCTGCATAAACTAAACTTATATAATTCTCAGAACAAAAACCCTTGCGACCTCTGATAGAGTCTGGGTTTAGTATGACATTACGTCCATCCCAAGAACGCAAACCTGCTACACCTTGAACATCTTCAGTTCCAAGATCACAGGACTGCCTTGCCGTTTCAGAAAGCAAAGATGCTCTACCTTGATCTTTCTTAGGCTCCTGACCTAGAGCCCTTAACAGACTTATGTCATAACCAGTTGTTAAGCCATTGACGCTAGAGGACATCATGGGACAGTATTCCTTCCATCCATGTTTATTGGTTATAAGCTTAAGTCTCTGTTCATAAAGCACGCTACCAGCTGGCTTATTGAATAATCTTAATATCGCACCTTCATCAGTTAAATTTCCTTGTAAAACTGGCAGACTATTTGAGGTTTTAGATTGGACTTTTACCGTAATTGGATTTGGGGTCAGTCCCTGTTGAGACATCCATGCAAATTCATGTTCTTGGTAATTAACAAATTCGGGTAATGGTAAGTAAGTATATTCTTTTGAGTCACCTTGAAGTTTAGGATCAATCTCAAGATTTACTATAGAGTTAGAAGGTAAGAGCGAGTCTGTAGTTGTTGTCAATGGCACACCACAAAAGGATGTGTTCGTAAACGCCATCCCTTTTGAGAGATAAATTTCGCGCTCCTGTTGATTGGCTTTTAACCACTGCTGATGGTGAATTAGTGCCGCAATACTAAAAATGGTAATCAGCACACCTAGCAGACCCACTCCAGTCTTTATAGGCAAGCGCCCAGCACGTGTAGTAGTTGCAATAGTAAGTATTATTAGTGAAGATAACCAAATTCCTGCACCCCAACCCCAGCTAACCACATGGAGAATTGTGCCTGAACCTTCATCTTGTACCACACCTGCAAAAAAGGGAAGCGTTGCAGCTAGGGCAAGCATTAGTATTACAGATAAAAAAGGTTGTTTGCCTTTATAAATAGAACTAAGGATATATAAAAAGAAGATATTCGCATAAACAGCCCAACCACCAACCATCCATCCAAAAAGTAGACCAAATGGAAGAATTGGTGCGCCATACCAAACATCAAATCTAGATTCAATAATAAAGCCTGGCAAACACAAGGATATTAGCCACAAGACTAATGCTGTATGCGTTAGCCAGAGAGAAATCTTCTGAATGTGTGATTGGTTCACTGAAGTTGTTGATATAGAAATGTTACACCCCTTCGATTACTAAGTTATGCCATAGGATAGTCTCAAGGATTGTAAATGAAGTTCTTAATTCATAAAAATTATATGATGAAATAGATGTCAGCTTAGGGCCCACAGCACAAGTTGAGACGTGTTAGTGCACAGTCTGCTTCGTCCCAAAATTACACCCTTATTAAACCAAAATATCAAATATTTTTGCTAGATTGAATAATGCTAGTCAACTCCGTGAGGTTCACTCTGCGCATATAACCATCTTCTCCCAAGCCTCTTGGTTTGATGCGTATGTCATCAGTGTCAAAAATACTAATTTTTTGCGTACCGTAAGTGGTTTCTAATAACACCACGGGGACTCTTTTTTTAAGATACTCGTGTTTATCTTTACTCGGTCGTTCCGATAGCCGATAGGCTTTTTCATCCAGTTCGTAAGGTATGTTTTGATTTAGCAGAAATATTTCCACCTCTTTGGCGCTCTCCGCAAATACATGAATATCGGTACTGGCATGTGGCCCTGCTGTGCCATCAGCAACACAACCAGTTAAATGCGGGTTAAATTTCTGTAACAGTTGCATGGTCATGGCGGCGGCTTGACGCAAATCTGTTAGGTGCTCGGCATCGGCTTCATCACTGTAAAGTGCATGATATGCCCTGACTTCTGTATCAATTTCACTGTTGGTTGGCAGGGCTACATTGCCACTGAAACCTAGGCGTTTAATGGCTTTGCGTTTGGCTTGTGCGTAATCAGTCACGCCTTCTTCATAGATGAGCTTGGCAGCGGTCTGCGCAATTTGCGCGCGCGCGTCGTTGGCAAAATCGAATGCGGTCATAAGCGACTATATGCCACTAGGGTTCATTAGTTTCTGTGCTGGGTTACTAGGTAATTTATTGGCTGCGTCATTGCCATCTAATGGCGGCTCTAAATCTAATAATTTTTGATTTCCGTTATCATCAGGCGATTTATTTTGGGCTTCATCGTCTTCTGGGTTTGTTAGATTAGGCAAAGACTCTGTATGTTGATTAGGTAAATTTTCCTCATAGAAATATTCATACACACCCGAATCATACTCGCCCACTTGTAAACCATTGCTTGGATTAATTCTAAGTTCTAGCAATCCTTCAGGGACGATATATTTATAGTCAGGTGTACTGGCCAAGGCTTTTTTCATGTAGTTGATCCAAATCGGCAATGCGGTTCTACCACCAGTTTCGTCTTTACCGAGGGTTCTTGGTTTGTCATAACCCATCCAAGCCACTGCCACCTCTTTAGGGTTATAGCCGGCAAACCATACATCCAATTGGTCATTGGTCGTCCCTGTTTTACCAGCAATATCATTACGCCCTAAACTCAGCGCTGGCCTTGCTGTCCCCATGCGAATCACATCCTGCATCATGGAAGTCATGATAAATGCATTGCGTTGGTCTATGACCCGCGTTTGCGATACATGAGAATTAGGCTTTACAGACTCAATGACATTGCCGCGATTATCTACTACCCGTTCAATTAAGTAAGGATGTACGCGGTAACCGCTGTTGGCGAATACACCATAAGCTGCAGCCATTTGCCAAAGTGTGGTGGATCCTGCGCCAAGTGCGGTTGATAGATAAGGTGGGTGGTCTTTTGGGCTAAAGCCAAATTTGGTCACGTAATTTTGCGCAAAGCGTGCGCCAATGGCACTCATTACACGGATAGACACCGTATTTTTGGATTTCACTAAAGCCATGCGCAAGCGCGTAGGACCAGAGAATTTTTCATCATAATTTTGCGGTTCCCAGCTACTGTTGCTACCTGTTTGTGCGGCAGAAAAACTGAGTGGCGCATCTTGAAAAATACTCGCAGGGCTGTAGCCTTTTTCTAGTGCAGCAGAATAAATAAAGGGTTTAAAGCTAGAGCCAGGTTGACGCTTGGCCTGTGTCACATGATTAAATTTATTGCGTTGGTAACTAAAGCCACCTATCAAGGCATTTACGGCACCTGTTAATGGATTGATGGCAATCAACGAAGCCTCTACTTCAGGTAGTTGAACGACTTCCCATTGACCATTGACTTGCGTAACTCGGATAATCGCACCCATATTGATTGCAGTTTTAGGGTCTTTTTTATTGAGAATATGCTTTTGCACAAAAGCAATCGATTTCTCTCTCAGTTCAATCAACTCACCTTTTTTAGTAATCACTTTGAGTCCATCAGGCTCTGCCTTAACCACAATAGCAGGTACAAATTGATTGTAAATTTCAAAGGCGTCCAACAGCTCCTTGACTGATTTAGTGGAAACTTCTTGCGCAGACAAGTCTATATGATGTTCTGGCCCACGATAGCCGTGGCGGTGTTCATAATCAATAATGCCTTTTATCACCGCTTGGTTAGCAGCCAACTGATTTTGCATTTTTATGGTGGTGTAGACCTTAAACCCGCTGTGATATACCGCTTCGCCAAATCGTTGATAAAGCGAGTTGCGAACGATTTCCGCAACATACTCTGTGCTCAGCGTTTGTGTTTTCTTGGCAGATTTAAACTTTAAAGGCGTATTCATTGCCGTTTGGTAATCAGACTCTTTGATAAATCCATAACGACGCATATCTCTTAATACTTCTTGCTGGCGGGCTATGGCAAATTCAGGATGCTGATAAGGATTGTATTTTGAAGGCGCTTTAGGTAGACCAGCCAACAATGCTGCTTCCGCTAAATTTAATTCGCCTAGCTCCTTAGCAAAATAAACTTGAGAGGCGGCAGAGAAGCCATAGGAGCGTTGCCCCAAGAAGATTTGATTAATATAGAGCTCAAGAATTTTGTCTTTTTTAATCGAGTTTTCGATTTTAATTGCCAGTAGCGCTTCTTTGATTTTGGTCCAAATATTTCGGCGTTCATCAGGTTTGCTAAAAAAGTTTTTAGCCACTTGCATCGTAATCGTACTGGCACCCTCATGGCTACGACCCGTTATATTATTACGGATGGCACGCAATATGCCTGTAGTATCAATGCCATTGTGTGAATAAAAACGACGGTCTTCAATGGCCATGATGGCATTTTTCATGACCTTAGGTACACGATTTATGTTAACGAAAGCACGTCTTTCCTCGCCATACTCGCCAATTAAATCGCCTTCTACAGAATAAATACGTAAGGGTAATTTTGGACGATAATCAGTCAGTGCATCCAGAGAGGGCAAAGAAGGGTAGATAATACTTACAGTAAGGATGAGCAAAGTAGCTACAATCAGCGAACCGATAAGAGAAACAAAAATTAAGTATTGCCACCAGTGCTTTAGGTTCATTATGAAGTTAAAATCTAAAAGTTGTTACGAAACTTGATTGTAATCTATTTTTTTTAAAATATTCTGTAGTTATTTGTTAACAACTAAATATAACACGCTAAAGATAACCGATTAATGCATAAAATGCTTTACAGTGCATAAGCTTGTTGTTAGCATTTAATGTAAATTATTGCTTTTATGCGTAACTTATTAAAAAAGAAAGGGAATTTCATTTGAAATTCGACCTATTCAAACCAAAACAACCTAACTTAATTGGGGTCGATGTCAGTGCTTCTGCCGTGAAAATGGTTTTGTTAAGCTCGACAGGTAAAGCCAGTTACCGTCTTGAAAATTACGCGGTTGTGACTTTGCCAAAAGATGCTGTGAGTGAAGGCAATATTACGGCTTTAGAGCAAGTGGCGGAAGCCATGCGTTCTGCATGGCGTATGATGGGGACACGTGAAAAAAATATAGCCATGTCATTGCCGACGGCGGCAGTGATTACTAAGAAAGTAATGATGGCGGCTGATTTGCGTGAAGACGAAATGGAAATACAAGTAGAGTCCGAGGCGAATCAATATATCCCTTTTCCGTTAGATGAAGTGAATATTGATTTTCAAGTATTGAGCGCCGCACCAAAAAATGCTGACGACGTAGAGGTATTAATCGCAGCAGCAAAAAAAGAAAAAATAGATGACCGCGTTGCAGTTGCAGAAGAGGCTGGGTTAAAGGTGCACGTGATGGATGTGGATGCCTATGCAACAGAAGCGGCTTATTATTTGATGCTGAAGCAGCTACCGAAAGAAGGTAAACGCTCCACCAATATGCTAATTGATATTGGTGCCAATAGCATGCATATCAATGTGTTTATTGATCAACAGTCAGTCTATATCCGAGAGCAAAATTTTGGTGGGTTATTGCTTACGCAAGAAATACAACGTAGATTTGGTCTATCCACAGAAGAGTCAGAAATCGCTAAGCGCAAAGGTGGCTTGCCTGAGAGTTACCAAGAGGAAGTATTGACACCTTATATGTCTTCTTTGGTAGGTGAAATTGATCGGGCCGTTAGCTTTTTTACCAGCTCATCTGCTTATAGCCAAGTAGATCATATTCTATTGGTTGGTGGCTGTGCGGCACTGCCGGGCATCGCAGAACTTGTGCAACAAAAAACGGATATTCACACGGTCATTGGTAACCCGTTTCATCAGATGAGCTTGTCGTCTAAACTTAAGCAAAAGCAGTTAAGTGCAGATGCCCCAGCTTTGGTGATTGCATGTGGTTTGGCCTTACGTGGGGTGCAACATGATTAGAATCAACTTACTCCCGCACCGACAAGCCCGTCGCGCAGAAAAACAAAGAGAGTTCAATTTAATGGCTACTTTGGTGGCGATTGCAGCGGCGGCAATTTTGTTTTTGGGCTGGAGCTATATCAAATCAAAAATTGAATCGCAAAATGCGCGTAATCAACGCATAGAAGAAGCGATGATCCAGCTCGATGGCGAAATTAAAGACATCAGTGGACTTAAGGACCAAATTAAAAGTGTGTTGGAAAGAAAGCAAATTGTAGAAAACTTACAAAGTGACCGTAATCAAGCGGTCATTGTGTTGGATGAATTGGCAAGACAGTTACCAGAAGGTATCTATCTTAAAAATATCAAGCAACAGGGCGCCATGATAGATGTGCAGGGCGTGTCAGATAGTAATGCCCGTGTGGCTGATTTGGTTCGTAATTTGGGGCAATCAAAATGGATGGAAAATCCTAATTTGGTGGAAATCAAAGCAGATAATTCCAATACAAATGCAAAAAAATACGACTTTACACTGAAGGTTGCGTTAAAAAGAGCCAGTGTTCCCACTGACTTAACAGGCGCATTAGCAACCAAACAAGGTCAACCTGGGAAGCCATAATGCAACTCGAAGATTTTAATAATATTGATTTTAACAACGCAGGCAACTTGCCTGCGGCGATGAAAGCCATTTTGCTTGCGATCTTGGCGGCAATCATATTGGTGTTAGGCTATTTAATGTTGATTAACCCCAATCTCAAAAAGCTCAAAGAAGTGGAAGCTAAAGAAACAGAATTGCGGGATGCATTTATCACCAAAAAAAGCCAGTCTATCAAAATCGAATCATATCGCTTACAGATGAAAGAAATTGAACATACCTTTGGTGCGCTACTAAAACAGTTGCCTGGCAAATCTGAAATGGATGGATTGCTCACAGATATTAACCAAGCAGGCTTGGGCAGGGGGTTGGAGTTTGATTCTTTTGTACCTCAGGAAGAGGTGGTGCAAGAGTTCTATGCGGAAAAGCCTATCCATATTAAAGTGTTGGGTAATTATCACGACTTAGGCGCTTTTGCGACGGACGTGTCTAAACTCTCTCGCATCGTCACGTTAAATGATGTACAAGTGCAACCCATGGGTAAAGAGGCGAAAGATGGCCGCTTAATGCTAGAGTCGACCGCGAAAACCTACCGCTATTTGGATGCAGAAGAAATTGCGGCAAGGAAGGCAAAAGAGCAGAAAGAGAAGAAAAAATGATTAGGCATTTATTAACTGCGTTACTTTGCTTATCTCTATTTTCTCTTGCTAGTTGTGGCGATAAAAAGAATGATGATCTGACGGCATTTATGGAAGACACAAATAACTCATTAAGCACCAAGGTTGATCCTTTACCGCAAGTGCAAATTTTTGTGCCAATGGAATATAACGTAGATCAAGCATTGCATGACCCATTTAAACCGCGTAAGGTGACTACCCAAAGTGCGCAACAACCAAATTTAAATAGACCTAAAGAGGCGCTTGAGGGTTTTTCTTTAGAAACGTTGAAGTTTGTTGGTACTATGAGTAAGCAAAATACAAGCTATGCGTTGATACGCACACCAGAAAATATGCTGTATCAAGTGAGAGTAGGCAATCACCTAGGTTCAAATCTTGGCATGATAACTGCTATCACTGAGAATAAAGAAACCATGCAACAAGAAATTACGATTAAAGAAACAATCCAAGATGAGTTGACCGGCGAATGGACGACGCGGTTGACTAAGCTAGGATTGCAGGAAAACGAATAATGATTAGATTACTAAAAACAAGCCTTTGGTGCATCTTATCCATTTGGCTAATGCTGGCGTTGCC
Organism: uncultured Methylophilus sp.; assembly: GCA_965249075.1. Lineage (GTDB taxonomy): Bacteria > Pseudomonadota > Gammaproteobacteria > Burkholderiales > Methylophilaceae > Methylophilus. The sequence goes on along the minus strand of CBDFLF010000004.1, from coordinate 700,379 downwards.
AATACAAGCGATGGCTGAAGAGACTGTTGTTAGTCAAAGTAACCTTGTGCAAGGCAACCCATTGTTAACCAACCAAGTGCAAGATATTAGCATGACCTCATTGTCTGGTGGACGCCTCAATGTCAAGTTAACTTTAAAAGCGCCAATAAATGTCACACCCCCTAGTTTTTCTCTGACAACACCGCCAAGAATCGTGTTTGATATTCCAAAAACGGCAAATGGCTTAGGTAAAAACTTGGTCAATGTGAATCAAGGTGCACTTAAAACTATTAATATTGCACAAGCTAAAGACCGTAGCCGTTTGGTATTTAATCTGACGAAAGTTGTACCTCATCAAATTACGCTCAAAGACAATCAAATTACGATTGCATTGCAAGGCGATGAAGCTACCAACCATGTTTCGGAAGCCAAATTCTCTGAGGCTAAGCCAAGCAAAATAGGACACCGTATCAATAATGTAGACTTTGTACGGGGTAAAAATGGCGAAGGACGTGTGATTGTAGACTTGGCAGATGCGAATACTGGCATCAATATTAAAAATGCTGGCAAAACTGTGGTCATTGATTTTATGGATACTGAGGTGCCAGAAAAGCTACAACGTAGGCTCAATGTGGTTAACTTTAATACACCCGTGTTGTTTGTAGACACAGTTTCACGCAACAAAGATGGTCAAATCATTATTGAACCGAAAGGCGATTGGGAACAATCCGCCTACCAAGCCGACAAAAAATTTATTATTGATATACGCCCAGTCGTCCAAGACCCTAACAAGCTAGTACAAGGCAATAAAACTGGGTACCGTGGTGAAAAACTCACTTTGAATTTCCAAAAAGTGGAAGTACGTGATGTGCTTAAAGCCATTGCTGACTTTACAGGCAAAAATATTGTGACCAGCGATTCTGTCACAGGTAATATCACCATAGGGTTAAAAGATGTGCCTTGGGATCAAGCCTTAGATGTGATTATGAAAAATAAAGGCTTGGATATGCGTGTGAATGGCAATGTCATCTCTATCGCGCCCGCAGAAGAGATTGCAGCCAAAGAAAAAGCGATATTAACTGCGGCACAAGAGCTAGAGACTTTAGAAACTCTTCGCACGGAGGTGTTTACTTTACGCTATCAAAAGGCGGTCGATTTTAAAGGTATGTTACTTGGGAGCGGTGGCGCAGTAGCCCCTGCAGTAGGAGGTGCCGGAGGCGCAGGTCTTAACCGCATATTGTCAGCGCGTGGCAGTGTGACACATGATGTTAGGACCAATACCATTTTTGTCCAAGATACGCCTAAAAAGCTGGAGGAGGTACAGGCCATTATCAATAAAGTGGATGTGCCGGTAAAGCAAGTGATGATAGAGTCACGTATGGTGATTGCGGATGACAAATTTTCCAAGGCGCTAGGTGCGAGATTTGGGGTGACGCAAAATGGTAGACCTGGTAACAACTCTTCGTTAGCAGTCAGTGGAACGCTAGGTAATAAAATTACAGAAACTAGTGCAACTTCAATTACATTGGGTAATCATGGTGGTGCTGTCCAGGCTTCTACAACAGGCAATATTATTCAAAGTTCTGATGGTTTGCCAGATCTCATGTCTAATTTGCCTGTTTCAAATGCTTTTGGCAGTATTGCTTTGAGCTTGCTAAAACTTTCTGCTAATACTTTATTGAATTTAGAACTGTCAGCACTAGAGTCAGATGGCCGTGGTAAGGTAGTGTCCAGTCCTCGTGTAACTACCGCTAACCAACAAAAGGCGCGTATTGCACAGGGTGTGGAAATTCCTTATCAGACAGCAACCAGCAGTGGTGCGACAGCAGTCAGCTTTAAAAAAGCAGAGTTAAGTTTGGAAGTGACGCCACAGATTACCCCAGACCAAAAAATTATCATGGATTTAGATGTGCGTAAGGACAGTCAAGGCGCAGAAACATCTGGCGGTGTTGCCATCAATACGCAAAACGTTCAAACGCAAGTGTTGGTGGGTAATGGTGAGACAGTAGTACTCGGTGGTATTTATGAACAAATTTCAAGAAATAATGTAGATAAAGTCCCATTTTTTGGTGATATTCCGATTGTTGGTAATGCGTTTAAACGCAGAACTAAGCAAGAAGACAGGTCAGAGTTGTTGATTTTTATCACACCAAAAATCATGGATGAGAGTCTGAATTTAAACTAAATACACTCTCCTTTACTGACAGTCTGTTCAGTTTCACATACAATGCCCAACTAACAATGTTGGGCATTTTATTTTGAGCACAATACCTAATAATATTTATTTCATTGGTTTGATGGGGGCGGGTAAGACTACCGTTGGTAAAATTATTGCTAAAAATTTTGGCAAAAGTTTTATAGACTCTGACCATGTGATAGAACAGCGTACTGGAGTTAAAATCCCTACCATTTTTGAGCTTGAGGGTGAAGCTGGTTTTAGAAAGCGTGAAACAGCTGCAATAGAAGAGCTCACGCAACTAGATAACACGGTGTTGGCGACAGGTGGCGGTGCTATTCTGGCTGAGGAAAATCGTCAGTTTTTAAAAAAGCATGGTTACGTGATTTATTTAAGAGCCAATGTGAATGATTTATTTATACGTACCCGTAATGACAAAAATCGGCCTTTGTTGCAGCAAGGCAATCCCAAAGCAAAATTAGAGCAGTTGTTCCATCAACGTAACCCACTCTACACACAAACAGCAGATTTAATCATTGATACTGGTAACCAGCCTGTTTCAACGATTATCAATAAGATTGAAACAGCATTAAAGGCTTTAAACAAATGATGCAAACATTAGAAGTCAGTTTGGCTGATCGCAGTTATCCGATTCATATCGGTGAGCACTTAATTGGCAATGCAGATTTAATCTTGCCACATCTAAAGCGCAAACAAGTGGCCATCGTCAGCAACACCACTGTCGCACCATTGTACATGGCCAAGATTGCTGAGCCACTGCGTACAGCGGGCGTCAATGTTATTGAAATTATCTTGCCTGACGGTGAGGCGCACAAAACCAATCAAACCTTGCAAATTATTTACGACCACCTGCTACAATACCGCTGTGAGCGCAGCACTACGTTAATTGCCCTTGGTGGTGGCGTGATTGGTGATTTAACTGGCTATGCAGCGGCGACTTATTTGCGCGGCGTGCCATTTATCCAAGTGCCCACTACTTTGCTCTCACAAGTCGATTCTAGCGTGGGTGGAAAAACAGGCATTAACCATCCATTGGGCAAAAACATGATAGGCGCGTTCTATCAACCAAAACTGGTGTTGGCAGACATTAATACGCTTAAAACTTTGCCTGAAAGGGAATTATCAGCAGGCATTGCAGAAGTGATTAAGTACGGATTGATTCGCGATGCAGACTTTTTTGATTGGTTAGAAACCAATATGAGTGCGCTGCTAGCGTTGGATTCCGCGGTGACCAGTTATGCCGTCTATCGCTCTTGTCAAAATAAAGCAGAAGTGGTGGCGGCCGACGAGCATGAGCAAGGTGAACGCGCTTTGCTTAATTTAGGCCATACCTTTGGACATGCCATTGAAAATGCGATGGGCTATGGTGTTTGGCTGCATGGTGAGGCCGTGGGAACAGGCATGATGATGGCGACAACCATGTCGCACAAAATGGGTTGGATGAATACGCAAGATGTAGCGCGAGTCAAACAAATACTGTTGGCGGCAAAACTACCTATTGTGCCACCGAGTTTGGGCGTTGAACGTTATATTGAGCTGATGCAACTGGATAAAAAAGTGGCTGATGGCAAAATTAGATTGATTCTGCAAAAGGCGATTGGCAAAGCGGTGATTACCGCCGATTACGACGTAGATAAACTCAAAGAAACGCTCGCGGTATAACCATGATGACACTGGCACCTTATGCCGCTCATGCGGAACACACTTTAGGGCGCAGATTCCCCGAAGAAGCAACAGCGTTGCGTAATGCCTTTCAACGTGACCGTGACCGTATTATTCACTCCACGGCTTTCAGAAGGCTTGAGTATAAAACCCAAGTATTCGTGAATCACGAAGGTGACTTATTTCGCACCCGTCTCACCCATAGTCTAGAAGTCGCGCAACTTGCGCGTGGCATTGCACGCACCTTACAGTTACATGAAGACTTGGCAGAAGCGATCGCACTGGCACATGACTTAGGTCATACCCCTTTTGGTCATGCAGGGCAGGATGCTTTGAATGCTTGCATGCGTGAGTACGGTGGTTTTGAGCATAACTTACAATCATTACGCGTCGTCGATGTCCTAGAAAATCGCTATGCGGCATTTGATGGTTTGAACCTCAGTTTTGAAGTGCGAGAAGGTGTTTTAAAACACTGCTCACGAAAAAATGCGGAACAATTAGGCGATGTTGGTGCGCGTTTTTTGCGTAACGAATCACCAAGTCTAGAAGCACAATTGACCAATTTTGCTGATGAGATTGCTTATAACAACCATGATGTGGATGACGGCCTAAGGTCTGGTTTAATTGACATTAGTCAGCTCGCAGAAATTGGACTGTTTGCAGAGAACATGCGAATCGTGCAAGATACTTATGGCAAGATAGAAGAAAAGCGGCTGATACATGAAACCATACGCCGTATGATCAATGCGCTGGTGGTAGATTTGTGTGAGCACAGTGCCAAAGCGATTGCACAGCTTAACCCTAGCCATATTAACGATGTACGCAAAGCGTCTTATTTAATAGGATTTAGCCCAGTAATCGCTGCTAAAAATACAGCGCTCAAGCAATTTTTGCGTAAGCATCTTTACCAACATTACAAAGTCAACCGCATGAGTGCCAAAGCCACGCGCATTATTCAAGACTTATTCACAGCCTTTATGGCACAGCCCAACTTAATGCCGAGCGAACATCAACAAGCGGCCGACAAAGACCAAGCGCGCGCAGTCTCTGACTACATAGCAGGCATGACAGACCGCTATGCCATACGTGAGCATAGGCGCTTGTTTGCGATTGAGGAGAGTTGGTAGGTTTGTTTGATGTTTATTTGATGAGCGCAGAAATCGCTTTAAATTGCGGATGCTGCGCGCCCAACAAAGGCTCAAACAACACTGACTCTGTATTGGTAATCACACAACCCGCATCGCGCATTCTGGCAAGGGCATTTTCACGGTGTTGATTGTTTCTAGAAATCACCGCATCTTCCACCACAAATACTGTTTTGCCAGCCTGCCTGGCATCGAGCGCCGTTTGTAGCACACAAATATGGGCTTCTAAGCCAAACAGCACAATCTGCGACTTATTGGCATCAGCATGGTTTTGAAGCGCGGGTTCATGCCAAGCAGAAAACTGGGTTTTAGCAAAGCAAGGGGTTTGCGCGGGTAATTGTGATTTTAACTCATCCAGCGTTTCGCCTAAGCCCTGCGGATATTGTTCACTCACCCATAAAGCATGGTTGAGTAGGGTGCTAGCTTTAATCAGTCGTTGGATATTGAGGAGAGCGGACGTCCGCATAAGCTCATTCATGGCAGGCCATAATCGGGTTTGAACATCAATCAATAGCCATAGACTATCAGTTGTTAGTTTTTCACTCGCACAACTATTCATCGTTTTGACTTAAGTATTGTTGGCAATGTTTATTTGGTCGCCAATTGCTGGTTAATGTCTTGCAAGTCTGTTTCGTTGACTATCCCTGCTGTGGTTTTCAAGCGGATAATATTGACCAAGTAATTATAGCGGGCTTGTAATAAATCACGGTTAGCACTAAAAAATTGTTGTTGCGCATTGAGCACATCCACATTGGTACGTACACCCACTTCGTAACCCAATTTGGTCGAATCTAATTGGGTTTGGCTACTCACTAATGCTTGCTCCAATGCTTGAACTTGGGCGATGCTGGTGTTTAAATTTAAATAAGCACGTTGCGTTTCAAGGTCTGTTTGGCGTAGCGCTAATTGCAAATCATCAAGCGCTTTTTGTTTATTAAACGCTGCTTGGCGCACACGTGAAGACACGCCACCACCTTGATACAGGGGAATGGCCAATTCTAGGCCAACAACAGAATTTTCAGAATCGTTACCAAATCCATTTTGACCGCCATTGGCATACGAGTTGCTATAAGAAGCCACAGCATCCAAGGTTGGATAATGGCCTGCTTTAGCAATATCAATGTCTTGCTCACTTAATTTGATACTGTCTTCTTGAATTTGCACATTGAGATTATTTTTGCTGGCAACGTTTTGCCATTCTTGGATGTTTTGTTTAATGTTGTTTACCTTTAAATCAGCACGCACACTGGCCAACTTGTTTGGGATTTTGCCTGTCAAGGCTTGTAAAGCGCGTTTGGCAATATCAATATTGTTTTTGGCAGATAGCGCCTGTGCCACAATCAAATCATAACGTGCTTGCGCTTCATTCACATCCGTAATCGTCGCAGTACCTACTTGAAAGGTTGCCTTGGCTTGGTCAAGCTGACTCAAAATGGCGGCTTTTTGCGCTTCAATGAGTGTGAGTTGGTCTTGTGCGAGCAACACATCAAAATAAGCCTGAGTGGTGCGCAACATTAAATCCTGCTGTGCTAAGTGATATTGCTTATCTGAAATGCTCACTTGGGTTTCGCTTTGGTTGATGCGCTCCCAGTTTTCTTTTCTAAATATCGGTTGGCGCGCTTCTACCGAGCCTGAGTAACCTTCAAAGCGGTTACTGCCACCACGAAAAGGGTTGTTTGAGCCTAAAATTTTCACGTTCGAGCGGGTTGCATTGGCGGAGGCGTTTAAATTTACAGAGGGTCTGTAATTAGCCTTTGCCTGCTCAATCAGTTCTTGCGCCGCTTGATTGGCACTATGCGCGGATGCCAATGTTGGGTCACTCTGCTTAGCCTCGAGGTAAATATCATACAAAGATTGTATAGGGCCTGTGGATGCGACATTCGCACCGGATACGGCTTGGCCAGCAACTAACCAGGTCGGCCAAAGCAACAGTAAAAAGAATAATTGTTTTAATTTCATGGCATTGAGCACTTTGTTAAAATATAAAGTTAACTGCTTGTGGTGCATTCACCAATTCAGCCAACTGTGTTTCAAAAATAACATCGAGTTTGTAACTATCTTGAGATTTACGTTGAATCAAAGTGGCCTGCATCACGGGTGGTTTGCCTAGCACCACCAACATACGCCCACCAACCGCCAATTGTTCACGCAGGTGTTTGGGTTCAACAGGGCAGGAGCCACAAAGTACAATCGCATCAAAAGGCGCTTCTTTGGCTAAGCCTTTGATGCCATCTGCTTTTTGTACAGTGACATTTTCAATGCCATGATTTTTTAAATTCGCTTTTGCTAATTTGCAAAGCTCGCCGTCAATTTCTACCGCAGTCACATGCTGACAAAACTGCGCCATCAAGGCTGAAAAATATCCACTACCTGCCCCAATTTGCAATACTCTATCCATCGCGCGCAATTGCAAGGCTTGCAAAAAACGGCCTTCAATTTTTGGGCTAAGCATGTTTTGGCCTTCGCCAATCGGCACTTCAATGTCAGCAAAAGCTAAGCCTTTGTATGCTTCTGGGATAAAGTCTTCGCGTGGCAAGGCTGATAGACCTTGTAATACAGCAGGGTCCAATACATCCCAAGTACGAATTTGTTGCTCTATCATATTAAAGCGCGCTAGTTCGTGCGCTGGTGCGTGAACATTGTTGTTTGAAGCAGTGATTGTGTTTTGTGCAGTACTCATGACAGTGATAAAACCTTCATCAAAATAAAATATTACAGCTAATCATTATAGTTTAAATGATTGATAAACAACCACTTTCTATCGTTTAGAACCTATTTTTAATTTTGCCCAGCTTGCATATAAAGCCGGCACAAAAAATACAGTAAGCAATGTAGCGACTGCCAAACCGCCCATAATTGCCACTGCCATTGGCCCAAAAAACACACTGCGTGTCAAAGGCACCATGGCCAATATCGCGGCGGCGGCGGTGAGTACGATAGGCCTAAACCTACGTACAGTAGCGTCTACAACCGCTTCCAGCATGCTCGAGCCAGCTTGTAAGTCTTGTTCAATTTGGTCAACCAGTATCACTGAGTTGCGCATAATCATGCCAGACAAAGCAATACTACCGAGCATCGCGACAAAGCCAAATGGCATATCAAACAGTAGTAAAGCAAATGTAATGCCAATCATGCCGAGTGGCGCGGTCAAAATCACCAACACCACATTAGAAAAGCTACGCAATTGCAAAATCAGCAAGGTTAAGACAACTGCGAGAAACAACGGTACACCTTTGGCTACGGAGCTGGCGCCTTTGGCAGATTCTTCGATGGCACCGCCTGTTTCGACTTCGACCCCAGCAGGAAGTTGCCCGAGTATTGGGGCGATTTGGTCGCTGATTTGTTGCGAAATCACAGGCGCTTGTAAATTGCCAGCTAGATGCGCGCGCACTGTGAGTGAAGGCACACGGTTACGTCGCCAAATCACGCCTTCTTCAAAGCCATATTGAACATTGGCGACTTGTCCAAGCGGCACACGCTGGCCTTGTGCATTCACTAGCATGAGTTGTTTGATGCGCGCTAAACGCGCCCGTTCCTCTTGCGGGCCACGCAAGACCAAGTCAATGCGCTCATTGCCTTCTCTAAATTCACTGATACGTTGCTCATGAAAGCTGGTGCTCAACATTTGCGCAATGTCTTGCGAGCTAATGCCGAGTAAGCGGGCTTTTTGTTGGTCAACTTCAATATGTACCACTTTACTCGGCTCTTCCCAGCCGAGTTGCACATTGCGTAATTGTGGATGGTTGCGCATCACGTCGGCAATTTGGTGCGCCACGTGGCGAACATCGGCAAGATTTTCGCCATTGACCCGAAATTGCACAGGAAAGCCCACAGGCGGGCCATTTTCTAGACGCAACACGGAGCCACGTAATTGCGGAAAATCTTGTTCAAACAGGCTAATTAAATCTTGCCTAAGAGCTTCGCGCTGGGCAATGTCCTTAGTCAGCAACACCAGTTGCGCAAAACCACGATGAGGCATTTGCACATCGAGGGGCAAATAATAGCGCGGTGCGGCACTGCCCACATAAGCCACTGTGTTTTCAATGGCACCATGTTGCTGTTGCCATTGCGCTAGCCAAGCTTCAAGTTTGGCCACCGCACGATCACTGCTCTGTTCACTGGCATCTTCACTTAGACGCAAATCCACCACCAATTCTAAACGGGTAGAATCAGGAAAAAATTGTTGTTGTACTTTGCCAAAGCTCAGCATCGCCACAATAAACAAAACAATTGTGAAGCCGATGGTGAGTTTGGCATGGGTCACGCACTGTTGTACCCAATATTTAAGTTGCTGATAAAAACGAGTTTCATATAATGCTTTTTCTTGTGGGTCATGGTCTAATATTTGGTTTTTTGCATCATGTGTATCATGTTTAGGTAACAAATGAAAGCCCAAATACGGCACGACTATCACTGCGGCCACCCATGAAATCATCAGCGCAATGGCAGATACTTGAAAAATAGAACGGGTGTATTCACCCGTGGATGAGACGGCAGTGGCGATGGGTAAAAAGCCTGCCACGGTAATCAATGTGCCTGTGAGCATGGGCATGGCGGTTGAGGTGTAAGCAAACGAAGCGGCTTTGGCGCGTTCCCAACCTTGCTCCATTTTGGCCGCCATCATTTCAACGGCAATAATCGCGTCGTCTACCAATAAACCCAGCGCTAAAATGAGCGCGCCTAGCGAGATTTTATGTAAGCCTATGTCCCAAATTTGCATGCATAAAAAGGTGCAAGCCAAGACCACTGGGATGGTAATTGCCACCACAATTCCAGTGCGCCAGCCCAAGGAAAACAGACTCACTGCCAGCACAATAATCAATGCTTCAGCCAGCGAGCTGACAAAGTCATTCACGGAGTGTTGCACAATTTCTGGTTGCGAAGTGACTTGCTTAAGTGTGATGCCGACAGGCAGTTGGCTCTCAGCAGTTGAAATCGTCGTTTTTAATGCTTTGCCCAGCGCAATCACATCGCCACCCGCTTGCATACTCACCCCAATCAGCAGGGCGGGTTGACCGTTGTAGCGTATCTCTTCAACGGCAGGGTTTTCGAAGCCACGATAGACTTTTGCCACATCGCCTAATTTAAAGCTTTGTTGACGGATGCGAATAGGCAATTGTTTGATGTCTTCTAAGCTTTCAAGTGGCCCTGTAACGTGCAGGCGGATGCGCTCGTCACCAGCTTCAAACGTGCTGGCAGAGGTGATGCTGTTTTGTAATTGCAAAGATTGTGCAAGTTCGGCAGGGGTAATCCCTAAGGTGCTCAGTTTGGCATTAGACATTTCAATCACAATTTTTTGTGCTTGCTCACCAAAGATGGCGACTTTTTCGACATCAGGCAATTTGAGCAGTTTGGCGCGTAGCCATTCTGCTTGTTTTTTGACTTGTTGCGGGTTAAAGCCATCGCCCATGATGGCGTACATGCTCCCATACACATCGCTGAATTCATCATTAAAGGTCAAGCTTTCTAAGCCTTGTGGCAGTGTGTGGCGAATATCGCCCACTTTTTTGCGCACTTGATACCATAGCTCAGGTACTGCTTCGGAGAAGGTATCATCACGTATCACCACAAAAATAACAGAGATGCCAGGTCGCGAAAAGCTACTGGTGTAATCAATTTGTGGAATATCTTCTAAGCGCTTTTCAATTTTATCGGTGACTTGCTGTTCGACTTCTTGCGCACTGGCCCCTGGCCAAGTGCTACGAATCAGCATCACTTTAAACGTAAAAGGTGGATCTTCTGATTGCCCTAGTTGGGTGTAGGCAAACATACCCGCAAGGGTAGATAGCACAATAAAGTACAACACCAACACTTGGTTCTTAAGCGCCCAAGCGGATAAATTGAGTTTAGAAGGATTGGGTTCACGCATCATGGTTTATCTTTTCGTTACCATGGGTTGGCGCAATATTGGTTTGACTGCCATAGGCCTCACTTGCATCCCTTCAGTCAACGTATGTACGCCTGCAATGGCAACCAGCTCGCCTTGTGCAAGGCCGCTCACAATTTCAACCCCTACTTCAGTAAACGGGCCTATCGTGACTTTGCGCGCATGGGCTTTGCCTTGCGCATCGATGACCCAAACGCTAGGGGTGTGCTTGATGTGTGTCACTGCAGTCGATGGCAATTGCATACGCGTTTGTGTTGGTGAAGCAAAGTTGACGTATGCACTCATGCCTAATTTCATGACAATATGATTAATGTCAGTAGCATCTGTTTTTGAATAACAATTTACGCATTGCACGCGCACATCAAAGGCGCGTGTTTGTGGGTTAGCCATGGGTGAAATTTCTCTGATTTTGCCAGAAAACGGCGCGTTATTTGCCCACAACACGATTTGTGCAGGCATGCCAATTTGTAGCGCTTGAATGTCAGATTCAGGCACTGCGACCAACACTTCTAAGGTTGACGGATCAAGCACTTGTGCAATGGTTTGTCCTGCTGCGACCACTTGCCCCGGTTCTGCTTGAATGCTCGCTACCACGCCCGCGCGGTCAGCCAACAACTGTGTGTATTGCGTTTGATGGGCAGACACTGCAGACTGTGATTGCGCTTGTTGGACACGTGCGAGCGATGTTTTATATTCGGCCTCACGCATTTCCAGTGCCGATTTTGAAATAAATTGTTTTTCATACAACTGTCGTTGCCTTGCCAATTCTGCTTGCGCAAGCGCCAAATTGGCTTGCGCCGCCTGCACATCCGCGCCAGCCGCTCTTGCTTGAAGCTGTGCATCGCTGGGGTCTAAGCTGGCCATCAACTGTCCTTTTTTAACCACATCGCCTACATTCACATGGCGGGCGGTGATTTTGCCTGCCACCCTAAAGCCAATGTTGGACTCATAGCGTGAGCGCACTTCGCCACTGTATCGGTTAGCTAATTCGCCATTTTCTTGACCGACTTGCATGACCCAAGCGGGTCGCAAGGGATTGGCTGGTGGCGCTTCACCTTGGCAAGCAGTTAATATCAGCAGTGGCGAGAATGTAGTACAGACTAAAAATAAACGATTAAACATGCGAATTAAACTCCACCTCATATGTTACTTTTTGTTGTGTTGCCATTGATTACGGTGCCATATAGCTGGCTTAATTTTTAACATGATTCATATCAGGCTTTGCCATGCCCTGCATGGTCATCAGCATCATGGTTTCAACGCGTTGTTGCAAGGGGCGCCAATCTATCCAACTGTCTTGTGCCATGGTGATATGCAAAGCACACAAGCCATGCATGGCCGCCCAAATAGTTTGTGCAATCAACACGGGGTCTTGCCACTCATCGCGAAACACTTTTGATTCGTATGCCGCTTGGGTCACGCTGATTAACTGAAAGTAAGCATCTTGCTCGGCATTGTTTTGTTGAATTTGAGACACCTCTGGCGTGCAAGGTGGATGTGCGGTCATAAACATCATGCGGTAATGGTTGGGGTAGGTGAGTGCAAACTCCACGTAGCCTTTACCAAACGCAATTAGGCGTTGCATAGGGTCGGTAATCGCTAAAAGTCCTTTAAGTGTGTCTGCCAACTTTAAAAAGTCAGCATCGCACACCGCGCGCATTAAAGTTTCTTTATCAGCAAAATATAAATAAATCGTTGTGGCGGAATAGCCTATTTGCTTAGCCACCTCACGCATAGTCACCGCCTCTATCCCGCGTGTAACAAACAGCTCACGTGCCGCGTCCATAATGCGGGTTTTAATCGCGAGCTTTTCTTGTTCTGATTTAATTTTTGGTGGCATAGAGTACGTAAATAATATTGTTCATTAAGCTGTTTTAAAGACCATCCAATACAAATTACACAATGGTAAGAACGTGGCAATCAGCCCCCAAATATACCAGCGTTTGCACAACACCCAATAACGGTCAGGAATCACGCTGTCTTGAACAAAGGTTTTTGCTATCTTGGCTTGTGCGATTTGTGTTGGAATGAGAATAAAAGCCCAAATCAGGCCAGACAAGACAAACAAGCCCATACCCCATTTTAGCCAAGTCAGCGATAAAGGCATGCCGTGTAACCCAACATTCACCATGCCTGCGACCAACAAAATCAATGCGCCACCAGCGGTAAACACATAATCGGTCAATGTCACTTGGCGTTGTGCAAAACCAATAATCACAGGGTTTTTAGTCAAATCCGCCATTGCTTTCCACCAACCCGTGACAATGATATTACCCAAAAACAGTACTACACCAAGCAAATGCAAGCTTTTAAGCCATAAATAAGCATTAGACATAAACACACCCTTTTAATTAACAATGTTAAGTTAACACTGTTAATTTTATGTGTCAAGCAAAAGTCACTATGACAAAAATTTGCGTGGGAATTTTAGAGGATTGGTAGTTAAGCTAACGTAATTGGTACAAATCCAATTTGTTCCAAAGTGAGCGTTCACTGATTTCTAGTAGCTTGGCGGCTTTGGCTTTATTGCCTTGGCAGGCTTCTAAGGCATCGGCAATGAGTTGTTTTTCTATACGTGCGGTGGCATTGGGGATGGAGTAGCGGTTAGCTGGCTGTTCTGATGTGTCAGCATCCTGCGTTGTGTTGGAGATGTCAGTTGTTCGCATCATTTGCGCAATATCCGCAGGCAAATGTTGCGGCAAAATGGGCGATTGTCCAGCCAAAATAGCGGCACGTTCTAGTACGTTTTCCAGTTCTCGCACATTACCAGGCCAAGTGTAGTGTTCTAAACATGCGAGCGTGGTCGCGTCACATTGCGCGTGGCGTTTGGCGGTGAAAAATTTGGCCAGCAAAGCCACATCGCCAGCGCGCTCACGCAAAGGTGGAGATTGCAGTTCAAACACATTTAGACGGTAGTACAAGTCTTCCCGCAGTTTGCCCTCTTTGACCGCCTGCATCGGTGGCCGATTGGTAGCCGCAACTACGCGGATATCGAGTTGTATTTGTCGATTACCGCCCACTTTTTCGACAACACCTTCTTGTAACACCCGCAATAATTTGGCTTGCAGTTGAATCGGCATTTCGGTGATTTCGTCTAAAAACAGTGTCCCACCATTGGCAAGTTCAAACTTACCCACACGCTCTTTAAGCGCACCAGTGAAAGCCCCTTTTTCATGACCAAACAATTCAGACTCTAAAATATCTGCCGGAATGGCGGCGCAGTTGACTGCGACAAACATGGCTTGATTGCGCGGTGAGGCTAAGTGCAAGGCTTTGGCAATCAGCTCTTTACCCGTGCCTGTTTCGCCAGTAATCAACACCGTGGCTTTTTCTGGCGCCACTTGTTGTATCATTTTTTTAAGCGCTTGCATGGCGGGGCTTTGCCCAACAATGCCAATATCATCTTCTTGTTGGTCAGATTTAAAATAAGCGTTTTCGAGCTGAATGCGATTGACAGTCAGTGCTTTGGCAATCGCGACTTCTAACGTTTCCAACTCAAAAGGACGCAGAATGTAATCAGCAGCGCCTAGTTTCATGGCTTCCACCGCCGTTTGAATTTCGCCTTGGGCAGTCACCATAATAAAAGGCAAGTGCTCGTATTGGTTGCGTAACTGTCTAAGCAACTCCAGCCCATTCATGCCAGGCATGTGCAAATCGCTCAATACCAAGTCTATGCTTTGTTGTTGCGTAATCTCCAGCGCTTCTCTGGCATTGGCGGCAACCACAGGCCGATAACCTGCTTGGCGCAAGCTGATTTCTAGCAAGCGACGCATATTGGGTTCGTCATCAACAGCAAGAATGGTTTTAATTGGGTTCATATGGGCTTTAATGTTTTTTAATCTAAATGTAAGGGCATACGGATATTAAATTGTGCGCCATGCCATTGGCTTTCAGTATAAGTAATTTCTGCTTGATGTGTGTTTAAAATCTGTTTGACCACGGCCAAGCCTAAGCCAACACCCCCTGCGCGTTGGGTAAAGAATGATTCAAAAATACGCGCTTGCATGTCAGCAGGAATCCCTGGACCATCGTCAGCAATGCTCAATAGGCAAAAACCATCTTCTGCCTTGTGTAAATGGATGGCAATATTGCCATGCGCGGGCAAAATTTGAATGGCGTTGACCAATAGATTCATCAGCACTTGCGTCATTTGGTCTTGGTCAGCAAAAATCTTCAGGCTATCAGATACGTCTAGTGTGATTACAATCTGTTTTTCTTCCGCTTGTTGGCGTAATAATGCAAGCACATGTTGTAAATGAGCGACTAAATCCATGATGACTTTATTGGGCGGTCTGGGTCTGGCGGCATCAATCAGGCCACTGACTAATTTGTTAAGCCTCTCTGTTTCAGAAACAATAAAGCCGAGTACTTCGCGACCGTCTTGGCTTAAGTGTGGTTCACGCGCCAATACATCGGCTGAGGAGCGCATAATGCCCAACGGGGTGCGAACTTCATGGCTCATGGCGGCGGCCATTTCACCTACCACGGCCAGTTTAGCGGTGCGGGTGAGTTGGTCTTGCGTGTGCGCAAGGGCGGATTGCATTTCGGAAAACGCCTGACTTAGCGCTTGTACTTCTTGAGGGCCCTGTTGTGGCAATGGGTGTGATTGGGGTTTGTTTTTATAAAAGTCTTGCACGTATTGCGTCAGTGCTACCAAGGGTTGCGTAATGCTGTGGGCAATTGGAGTCACGAGTATCAAAGCAAACACGACAATGATGGCCAACAACAATACAAAAATCATGGCTAGACGGTGGATAGGTGCGACTGCGACAGTGTGGGCTTTTTCCACATATACCTGCCATTGCGCGATGGTGGGGTGCTGACTTTTTAAGTGGGCTTGCGCATGCAACACATGGCCTTGGTCGTTCCAATCATTGGAAGTAGCAAGGGATTGTTTTTCGTGGTCAACCAAGGCCAATGCCACGGCATTTTGTGCAGAGGCATTGAGCAAGTCAGTCAACACTTGTGTGTTAAATTCAGCAACGATAGTGCCCATCATCTCGGCAGTATTGATATTGTATATGGGCGCGCTCATCCAGACGCGCTGTTTATCTTTGCTGAGGGTGATAGGCATTTCTTCGAGAGAAACGCTAAACCAAGGCGTGCCACGTTGCAAGGTTTGGTTGAGTTGTTGTGCCTGACTGGTCGCGATAATCCGACCTTGCAAATCGATCACATGCAGACCTAAATATTCTTGACCGTAACTTTGGCGAGTTTCATGCAAAAACTCAGACAGCCGTTTATCCACGTCACCAATTTGTAGCTCTTGCATAATCCCGAGCTGGCTCCATGAGCGAACGTTCTGAAAGCGCTCAAACAACACGCGCTCAACATCATTGGCAACAGCAATACTCAGCGTATTTAAATCGTGTGAAATCTCGGTCTTGAGGGCGTCGCGTGCTTGATAAAAACTCAAAATACTCACCATCAAGGCGGGCAAAAAGCCAGCCAATAAGAAGGCGATTAAAAGCAGCTGTTTAATAGAGCGCTTTTTATTTAGTAGTTTATTGAGCATATAGGCCAATGAGGAGCATTTGATAGTAACAGAATCTTATCTGATGCGTTATTATGCCTAGTGATGAGGTATTTATGTTAAAAAAATATATGCAAAAAATGAATTGGGCGCTCCTATTGATGGGTTTTGTCGCCTATCCTACTTGCCAAGCGGAAGGTGCGGACGACTTCTGGGCGGGCTTTCATTTGGGGGGCTATACCAGTGCGGGTTTAGAGGTGCCACGTAGTAGCAGTGCACAACTTAGCCTCAATGAACTCAGCTTGATTTTGACTTGGGATAACGAAACGCGCTATAAATTTTTTGGTGAGTTTGAATTAGAAGAGCCGCTTTATTGGAACGAGTCACAAGGGTTCACCAGCAAGGATGCCCATGTAGATTTAGAGCGTTTTTATTTTGATTACAACCTGTCAGAAAAAATTAATGGACGTGTTGGCCGTTTTCTAACACCCGCAGGACGCTGGAATTTATTGCATGCGCCACCTCTGGTGTGGACATCTTCACGGCCGATGGTCACCAAAGCCCTTTACCCGAACGCTATCAATGGCGTCATGTTGTTTGGTAATGTGCCGTTAAACAATAGCAGTTTAGAGTACAACGTCTACACCGAACTGCTTAAAGACCAAATCAAAGACGAAGATGAGACCATTTATAAACATGTGAATGGTGGACGCGTGGTTTGGAACAATCTATTTGGTTTGGCAGGCAATAACGCGGGCTTAAACTACCTTGGTTTAAATCTGCTGATGTACAAAAAGGATAACGATCTATCACCACATTATCGCCTGATTGGATTCGATTTTGTAACAGAGTTTAAGCGCCTAGAACTCAGTGGAGAAGCCTATCACCGTTGGACTAACCATCGTTCAAACGCGGGCAGTGGCGCCTATTTGCAAAGTGCTTATGCCCTAGGCCAAGACTGGTATTGGCTGACGCGATTAGAGACGTTTCAATCGCCAGAAACTGGCAATGCTGACCGTTGGTTAATTGGTGCAACCAAACGTCTCAAACCTAACCAGCTTTTGAAGTTAGAGTGGGTGGGCGGCAGTGGTGACGTGGCTGAATCGCCACGCGGATTTTTGGCTTCATTTGCTGTGTTGTTTTAGGGCGTGACAGAAGAATGCTAATCACTAAACACCTGAATCATCATCACGCATGTGCATATCGTGCATGGCTGTGGCAAATAGGCTTGACGATGTTACTCACACTACCTATGTTTGCGTACGCAGAGCATGGCGCCTTGATTGCGGTCGTGACCTCAGCCGACGAAGCCAAGGCGATTAATATCCAAAGCAATGAGCTGAACCCAATTTATTGGCGTAAAAAGCTGTATGACAAAGAAGGTAAAGCCATTCGCCCTGCCAATTTGCATGCGGAGCATCCTTTACGCTTATTGTTCTCACAACAGGTGCTCAAAAGTACGCCCAAAGCGCAAGTCGATTATTGGAACGGCTTATATTTCCATGGTACTTTGCCACCGCGTACCTTGCAATCCGAGGAGGCTGTGATGCGCTATGTGGCAGACACCAGTAATGCGATTGGGTATGTGGATGCCTGCCATGTGGATGAGCGCGTAAAAGCCTTGTTATGGTTGGATAGCAATGGTGTGTATAGCGATCCACCGCATCGATTGGATTGCAAATCTAATAATTAAAAGCCTATGTATGAAGCATTAGCTGATAGGCACCGTTTTTAACGCAGATTGAATATCCAAGTTTTGCATCAGCCAACTGTATTTGGCATGACAAGTGTTAGACTTCACCTCATAAGCGGTTAGCAAGGTACAAAACAAATCATCATGACTGAGCGGATAATTGGCGTGCGGTTTGATTTGGTCAAGATGGTAATCAAAGTGTTTGCCTAGCCATAAAATAGCAGGTACGTGCGTTTGTTCTTTAGGCGCGATGGCGTAGGGAGCGGCGTGTAAATAGATGCCATGTTCCCCCAATGACTCACCATGGTCGGCCACATATAGCATGGCAGTCTCATAGTGTTGGTCATATTGCTTTAAAAATTGGATGGTTTCGGCTAAAAAATAATCTGTGTACAAAATGGCATTGTCGTAAGCGTTGTCGATTTCCTGTTGTGAGCATTGTGACAATTCACTGGAATGACAAACGGGTTTAAATTGCTCAAACGCCTTCGGGTAGCGCCGGTAATATTCGGGCCCGTGGTTGCCCATCTGATGTAGCACAATTAAAATATCTTGATTTGGATGCTGAGCAATATAAGTATCTAAGCCTTTTAGCATGCCAACGTCACGACATTCTGTATCGCAAACAGAATTGGTTGTGGGTGACTGAAAATCCTCATAAGGCATGCGGATAGCTACCCCTTTTGAGTCCGAATTATTGTCACGCCACAACACACTAACGCCTTTACGTTTAAGCACATCTAAGGCATTTTCGTGATGGATGGCTTTATTCTCATCGTACTCTCTGCGCCCAAGCACCGAAAACATACATGGTACTGAAACACCAGTCGAAGTACCACAAGAGCTCACTTGTTGAAAGCTCACTACATTTTCTTGGCTTAATCTTGGGTTGGTAAGTTTGTTGTAACCATTGAGTGAAAAACGGTCAAAACGGGCCGTTTCACCTACGACCATGATAATCAACTCATGTTTAGGACTAGCTCCTATTTCTGGTTTTGGGTCAATAATACGCGCATCTTTTGCCACGCCTTCGATGATGTTGCTGTAAGGCACAGCGAGTTTTGCTTTGAGCCATTTGAACAAAGTAAAGTGCATATAAGTGGGGTTGGCATACATGCGTACCAAGCGATGCTCACGAATAAAGCTAGCATAGTCGGCACTCAATGGCATGACAATCGCTAGCATCAAACATAACACCATGCCAAGATGTAGTAAGCGACACTTGAGCGATGTTGGCGCAAACCAACTCGCAGGCGCTTTAATTATCCAAATGGCTGGTAATAATCCCCACAAGGTGATGCTGAAAAATAGCTCCCAAGAGGCCAAACCCAGCATTTCGTGTTTGTCTGTGTGTAACAAGTTGTCGAGCATGACGCTGTCGATAATGATGCCATAGCTGTCCATAAAAAATGCAGCACCTGCGCTGGTTAAGATAATCAAAGCCAGCAACCACCGACCAAGACGACCATGGATTAAAAGCAGTAACCAACCGACATTCGCTAGTGTAAAGAATAAGCACAAACTGCTGAGGATAGCGAAGCGACCGCTATCTAGTGGGTATAAGTCAACTAGACGAGAAAGTAGCGCATGGTTCGCGGTCAACAGTAACCATAGACTGGACAACCAAATCATCAGCAAGGGTTTTGGACACCATTTACTGATAAAAATCGTATCTAAGCAATGAGTAATGTGTTTAAAACGGCTAGGTATAGAAAACATTTAGGCAATTCAATATTAAGAGGGGTGTTGACAAAGTTGGCGGTCAAATGACGCTAGTAAAAGCAAAATAATGGCACTGGCAATCCAAGCGGAGGCGAGCGTGTGCGAGAGAAAATGTGCTCCTCGCACTTGTTGCCCCCAGCCTAAGAGCAGGCCAACACTTAAACCAGAAACGAATAGACTGACTGCTTTTTTGGGTGAGTCAGGTAAATAAAACACACAAAATGCCGCCAACCATAATCCAGTGCTGGCATGGCCTGCCGGGAAACAATGCCCTGCTTCAATCAATGGTGCTGGATTTAGTAGAGCACTAAATACCGTTTGAAATGGAGCGGTGCCTGCATAGCGGTCTATGTCCCAAGGGCAATGCGCTGGTGAAAATGATTTAAGCCCAGCAATAATGAGGCTAATAAGCATGCTCGCCAAAAACACAAAGCGTAAACGCAAGCGTGACCAAGTGTCCAAAGGAAGCACTTTTAAGTAATCGAGTACAATCACTAATAACAAACCAATGTCTAGTGCTATCAAACAATGTTTGACTAGGCCATGCAAAAAGTCTTTGAAAAACCAAGCATGTTTGAGCGGAAATACACGGGCTTTAAAGTCAAAATAGTAATCAGCCAAATTCACGTCCCAAGGGGTAAACTCAGCTTGCCAAACAATGGCCATGCCCGCCAACAACAACATTAGCCAGCTTGATTTATATTTTTTAAAAGTATGCGACATGGCAATATCCACTAAGTGAGCACTTACTTTTTGTTGCGATGCGCGTATATTTTGGTGCCCGGTAAGGGCTTAATGTGTTTGAGCGCTGGGTCACCCACCAAAATGGTGTCTTCTTGAAAATGTGGGTTCACCAAACTTTCCCAAGGCTCAAAATTGGCGTAATCAATGCCAACCATCTCGGACAAGGAATAAATAAAATCTGCATTATCAAATTGACGCTCAAGGATGGCG
This sequence comes from uncultured Methylophilus sp., assembly GCA_965249075.1. Lineage (GTDB taxonomy): Bacteria > Pseudomonadota > Gammaproteobacteria > Burkholderiales > Methylophilaceae > Methylophilus. The sequence goes on along the minus strand of CBDFLF010000004.1, from coordinate 679,667 downwards.
GGCGATTTAAACAAGTCGGGTTTAAACCAATTGTGCGAATGCCAAACGATAAAGGGCACGGCATACATGGGAATGGTCGGCGCAGCTTCACTGCGACCTTGAAAATCTCTGTCGCCAGAATCAAACACGTCCTCACCGTGGTCAGAAAAGTAGGTGAGTAAGCTATGTTGTTTGCTTTGTTTGAGGGCGGTTATCAAGGCAAATAGGATGTGGTCGTTGTAACGTACCGCATTGTCATAGGCGTTAATCGATGCAATCTTGTCAGCGTTTAATTGCCCGAAGTTTGGTGTGTCTTTCAAGCCTTGCGCGTCTTTAAAATATTCAAACGATTTTGGATAACGGTATTTGTAGCTCATGTGCGTTCCGAGCAAATGCACCACAATAAATTTCTTCTCATCAGCTTGTTTAAGCACTTTGGCAAAGGGGTCGAGTACTTTTTCATCAAAGCTATAGGCATTTTGGCGACGCTCATTATTTAAAAAATATTGTTTATCCGCTTGTTTGGCAAAAGTGGTGAGCATGGTGTTACGGCCAGTTAAAGTTTGCTGGTTGGTAATCCAATAGGTTTTGTAGCCCGCTTGCTTCATCAGCGCCATTACTGAAGGCGTGGATTTAAAATCGTTAGGGTGTTCTTGATCAGCAAAAGTGAGTACTTGCTCCAAGCTTTCGATGGTATTGGGGCGAGGTGAGTACACTTGTTTAAATACATGCAGCTCGTTTTTGATACTACTCAGTTTAGGATTGGTATCACGTGGATAGCCATACAAACCCATGTGTAATCGCGTTGTGGATTCGCCAATCACTAATACCACCGTCGTGGGCAAAGGTTTGGTTTGCTCTTTTAAATCTACCAAAGGTGGAATCTGGTTCATTTTTAACAAGTTGGATTCTACTTCTGCTAACTGTGTTTGATAGTTGAGATAGCCTAAGCCTAACTGAAAAGGGGGCACGCCACCGAGGTGTTTGTTGATGCTTTTATGCGCAAAGTACCAGCTTTGTGTGATGCCCTTTTTAATTGGGGAGCCTAATACAATCAATATTGTTAGCAGCGTCCAAATAATAGCCGTTTTACGACTGACTGTAACAGGTACGATATTTCGCCAAATAAATACTGGGGTAGCCACAAATAAAGCAAAGCCCAACCAAACCGACCAAGAAGAATAATTGTTTAAATATTCTTGCGACTCTGCTTGGTTGGACTCAAAAATAATCATCATTAAACTTTGCGTGAGTTCTTGGCGATAGATTAAAAAATAGCCGACCCCAGGTAAGGCCAAAACGCCGATGACGATAGCAAAAAATGCAGCTATTTTTTTGATATGTTGTGGCCACCACCAAATCGGAATCATCCACAACATGGAGACTAAGGTTGCATCTTTTAAGCCCTCTGGAGAAGTTGCTCCTGTGAGCGCTAACATCAGTTGCGTAACAGCGCTGACAAACCAAAACAGTAAAAAGGCCATCCATAAGCCGCGTTGACGGGAAATAAAACGTGGTTTGTTCATATTATTATTTAAACTAATCGGTGTAGCAGACATCAAAATTCCCTTAAGAGCTATTTGTATTGATAAATATGAAGTGCTTTATCGCAATGTTTGTTCCAAGTCGCAGATGGTTGCTATCAGCCAATGGCTTTGTTGATTTAAAACAAGTGCTTAGATGAGAATAATTATTAATATTAAGTATAGGAATCAGATAAAAAATCTGCAATTAATGCATGAAATACGCTTGGGACAACAAGATAAGCCTGCAAATTTTGCATACTTGATAAGATTAAATTTTATTAACCAATTGATTTATATGTATTTTTTATATTGGCATGCGGGTTGCATAATAGTAGGCAAGTCATTTGAAATGTTGGAGTATTAGGATGTTGAATATTGCTACACCACCCGTTTTTCAAGCACAGGTTGCTTATCAATTACGCGAGTTCGCCCAAAGCAAACGCTACCAAATGGAAGAGATTACTGCGCACACAGTAGATGAGAACGCGCCATGCCGCAAAGAAGTAGAAGGCTTTATCGCAACGGTGTTTAAGCAAGTGTACGGTGCGGAAATTACGCACTTTATGCCTAAGCTGGTGGCGCTAAGAGACCAAAACGGCGTGTTGATGGCGGCTTATGGCTTGCGTCATGCACATCAAGAAAAACTGTTCTTGGAACAATATATTGATGTGCCGATTGAAGTGTTGATGAGTGAGCAACTCGGCCGCAAGGTGACGCGTGAACAAATCACTTGTATCGGCAATTTGGCCGTGGCGAATCCGCGCAATGCAAGTATTCTTATTTCACATATTATTCAATACAGTTTGCAATTGGGTATTGAATGGTGTGTAGCTACCGCGCACCACAGTCTTCAAAACGGCTTAATCAAAGCAGGTCGTGATGTGTATGCGTTGGCTGAAGCTGATTATCACCGTTTGCCAGAGGCAGAGATTGCTTCATGGGGCAGTTATTACAAAAATACCCCGCAAATTGTCGCGATACGTGGTGTGACTCCACCTTTGGATCAAGCCCAATATTTACCTAGTAGCACACTAGTTTATTAATCCGCCTTGTTAATAGAACCCCTTTTTTGCCGATAAGCGCCTTGATGCTGTAGACCTATGTCCTCTCAAACTCTCATACTGAACAGTATCAAGGCGCACGCGCAAAATAGTCCCTCGCAAATTGCCTTGCAAAGCCATGCGAACGGGCCAGAAGCGCGTTTGAGTTATGTGCAATTAGCAACTTTGCTAGATGATTTGGTCAAACAAGGCTTGGCTACCAACGCTGGTTTAAACACAAGCGCTGGTTTAAACCCAAACGATGTGGTGGCGACTGTCATCGATAACAGTCTAGCTTGGATAGTGTTAGATTTAGCACTCATGGAAATGCAACTGCCACATATTCCATTGCCTGCCTACTTTACCGATGCGCAAATGCAACATGCTTTATCAGACGCAGGCGTGACGGTGTTGGTTTGTGATCAACCTGAGCGGTTTGCGAATTTCCCTACGCAAACGGTGATGACCATGACGCTCGCGGGTAAATTGTTAAGCGTACTTCGTTTGCATGCTGATTCGGATTCAGTGTCAGGAAAAACGCATCCGCAGGTTGCCAAAATTACTTACACCTCAGGCACCACGGGTCAGCCAAAGGGCGTGTGTTTGAGCGTCGAGGCCATGCTGAATGTGGCGCAGTCCATTTGCCAACTTGTGCAAGTCAGCCCATCAGATCAACATCTATGCATATTGCCGTTGGCGACCTTGCTCGAGAACGTCGCTGGCGTTTATGCCAGCTTGTTAGGCGGTGCAACCGTACATGTATTGCCAAGCAGAGCGGTAGGTTTTACTGGTAGCCAATTTGAGGTGGACAAACTGTTTCATGCTTTGCAAACCAACCATGCTACCACGGGCATTTTAATTCCAGAGTTACTCAAGGCTTTGATGCAATGGATGTCAAAAAACAAGCAAGCTTTGCCTCAGTTGAAATTTTTAGCAGTAGGCGGTGCGCATGTTGCGCCCAGTTTATTGGCACAAGCGCATGCGCTAGGCTTACCTGTCTATGAAGGCTATGGTTTGTCAGAAGCCTCTTCCGTGGTTTGTCTCAATACGCCACAAGCCAATCAAGTTGGCAGTGTGGGGCGCGCCCTGCCACATGTTCAGATGCGTTTGGCTGAGGATGGCGAAATTTGGGTGAAAGGTGCCACTTTGCAAGGCTATACCTCACAGGCTGCGCCTACAGATGCGGATGGTTTTATCCCAACAGGGGATTTAGGACGCTGTGACGAACAAGGCTTTTGGCATATTTATGGTCGTAAAAAGAATATGTTTATTACCTCCTTTGGGCGCAATGTGTCGCCTGAATGGGTAGAAAGTGAGCTGACGCACTTACCTAGCATTGCGCAAGCTTGTTTGTTTGGTGAAGCACAGCCGATGAACGTCGCCTTGCTCTTTGCCAAACCACAAACGAATCAACAACAGATTGCGGATGACATTGCGCAATTGAATACGCAATTACCAGATTACGCCCGTATTTCGCGCTGGTTGTTGCTAGATGCACCATTTACACCGAACAACGGACAGCTAACAGTCAATGGACGCTTAAAGCGCGACGTGATCGCCAGCGTTTATCAAACACAAATTGAAACACTTTTTAGTTAAGGAAAGACCATGACTTTTTATCAAACATTACTCCAAGCCACTGAACAAGAACGAAACACCTTGATGCGTTTGCCTTTGATTACTGAAGGCGGCAAAGGCAACATCAGTTTGCCAACCTATTTGGCGTTTTTAACCCAAGCCTATCATCACGTCAAACACACCACCCCTTTGCTGATGGCCTGTGGTGGTCGTTTGCCTGGTGAATACGAGTGGTTACGCACCGCGATTGGTGAATATATCGAAGAAGAAATGGGGCACCAAGAGTGGGTGCTCAACGACATTGAAGTGTGCGGCGGCGACAAAGAAGCCGTGCGCAACAGTTTGACTGCGGAAACGTCTGCCAGCCACGCCACAGAGCTGATGGTAGCCTATGCCTACGATATGATTAATCGGGTGAACCCTGTGGGTTTCTTTGGCATGGTGTTGGTGCTAGAAGGCACGAGCACAGCAGTCGCCACACAAGCGGGTGAGAAAATCATGGAAACACTCAATCTACCGAAAAAAGCCTTTAGTTACTTGCTTTCGCACGGTTCTTTAGACATTAGTCATGTTTCATTTTATGAAAGCCTAATGAATCAAGTGACCAAGCCTGAAGACCAAGCGATGGTGATTCATGCAGCCAAGCGTTTTTATCAGTTATATGGTGATGTGTTTAGAGATGTTGCTTCCCGTAGCATGTAAAATATCCGAAATCACCAATCATAAGGAAACATATGCAACTCGCTCAACAACGGATTTTGCTGACAGGGGCCACAGGAGGCTTGGGCCAAGTGTTGGCTAAAAAATTAGCCGAGCAAGGCGCGATTTTGGGGCTGGTGGGGCGTGATCAAGCAAAATTGCAATCCATGATGTTGTCCCTGCAAGCCCAAGGTGCGGTTGCACATTGCATTGTGGCGGACATGACCGAAGATGGCATGGTCACCAAAGTGTTACAGCAGGCGGCAGCCAGCATGGGCGAGATCGATGTGGTGATGCTGAATGCGGGTATTTTAGATTTTGTGGCATTTGAGCAGCAAACCGAGCAACGCATTGCGCAAGTGATACACACCAATGTGACTGCTGTGATACAGTTGGCGCGTGCCTTTGTGGCCTATTTTAAACAACGCGGACAAGGCCATTTTGTGTTTGTCGGCTCGATTTTCGGTTCTTTGGGCTTTCCACACTTTGCTACTTATTGTGCCAGCAAGTTTGCCGTGCATGGCTTCAGTCAAGCTTTGCGCAGAGAACTGGTCGATAGCAAGATTGGCGTCACTTACATCGCCCCACGCGCCATAGACACGCCTATGAACGATGAGCGCTCGAACGCTATGTGGCAAGCGTCTGGCCAAGCGATGGATAGTGCAGAAACCGTGGCAAACCGTATCGTACGTGCACTGATTAAAGAAGAACAAGAAGTGTATATCGGCCAACCCCAAAGCTTTTTTGCTTGGTTAAATGGGGTGGCGCCTAAGTTGGTGAATATCGGACTCAAACAGCAAGCGCGTTTGGCGAAAAAATTCTTATAGGCAATGTCTATTATTCCCATTCCAGTTTGGGATATAACACATTCACATTGCGACGGTTAGCAATATCAAATAATAACCATTTTTGCTTTTCGCTCGCTGCCGAAGTGGCCATGCTTTGCTCCATCGATTTGCCTTGTCTGATATCTGCACGAATATCATTTAACAAAGTGTTGAGATAACGCAGCGCGTTATCAAAGGCCATTTGCGGTTGTTTGCTTGCTTTGCCGTGACCTGGAATCACCAAAGCATATTGTTTGGCTTTAAATTGTGTCAGTGTCGCAATCAGGCCTTTGATGTCATTTTCAATCACAGGTGTGCGCTCGGCAAACAGCAAGTCGCCAGTAATCAGGGTTTGCGTTTTTTCATCCACCACAGAAATATCGGTGTGTGTATGAGCGTCTTTATGCGCATGTATGCTTAAAGTGCGGTTGCCTAAATCTATAGTCAATGTATCTTGCACCAACAGATTAGGCATCACAAGTGTGCTGGCTTTCGCATCATTGCCAAGATAACTGGCATTGAGTTTTTCATATTGGGCTTGACGCGTGAGCATGGCCTGCCCAAGTTTGGCGTGACCCACAAACTGAGGTTTGTCTGCTGTAAACGCAGCGTTGCCAAAAATATGGTCTGGGTGCACATGGGTGTTAATCACATACAAAATGGGCTTGTCTGTAACTTGGCGGATGGCTTGTTTGAGTTGCTCACCAACTTTTAAGCTACCACCTGTGTCAATGACTGCCACGCCTTGGTCGCCCACAATAAAAGTGAGGTTGCAGATGTCGCCTTGGTAGCCAGTATCAATATCCAAGTGCTGGCCATAATGGACATAGATGCCATCTGCAATCGCTTGGCTAAAGCTTGTGGATATTGTAGGGCTGTGTTGGCAACCAGCAAATAATACACAGCAGAAAAGTACAAACTTTGGTAGCATGTGACATCCTAGATAAAAAGATGAATGAAAAAAGTGAATGAAGCTTGATGGCATCATAAACTAAATTAGAAATATAAATGTGACTGCTGTCACCCGCGTTATTTAAATGAAGGAGATTATTTTGAGCGTACAACGTTATTCCAAAGTCGCAATCGTATTACATTGGCTGATTGCACTGGTTATTTTTGCCATGTTTGCTTTAGGCTGGTATATGGCCGATTTGCCAAAAGAGGCACCAAAACAATTGGCTTTTGACTTGTTTGACTGGGGCATTTATAGCTGGCAATTGGCCGAGGAAGCCAGTCCACGTACGTTCTATTTTAATCTACATAAATCTATCGGTGTGACTTTGCTTTTGCTGGTGATTATTCGTTTGGTTTGGCGTATTACGCATCGCCCACCGGCCTTACTCACTTCATACAAAGCTTGGGAGCGTAAGCTTTCAACTGCTGCACATCACACCATGTATTTATTGATGTTCGTGATTCCACTGACAGGCATTGCCATGTCACTCAATAGCAAATACGGCTTGATGTGGTTTGGTATTAAATTGTTTGGTGGCGTGGATGACAAAGAAACCCGTCACACTTTTGAAGAAATGCATGAGTTGGTAGGCATCATTTTATTATTGATTGTCATTGTTCATATTGCAGGCGCACTTAAACACAAATTTATTGATAAAGACCAAACCATGGATCGCATGTCTTTGAAATAATATGCATTTTGTTCGGCAATAAACACAAACCCCACCTAACGGTGGGGTTTATTTTTTTCACAATCTATTAAAGCTGGTGGTATTGTGGGCTTAGTTTTTTTACTGCCTTTAGCATCGCATCTGCATTTTCAGGGGGCGTAAATTGGGTAATGCCATGACCCAAATTAAACACATGCCCATGTCCGTGACCATAACTGGCTAAAATGCTGGCTACTTCTTTTTCAATCGCTTCGGGCGTGCTCAGTAAAATGGCAGGGTCCATATTACCTTGAAGCGCCATTTTATTACCTACGCGTGCACGTGCTTGACCAATATCCACTGTCCAATCCAAGCCTAGGGCATCCGCGCCAATGTCTGCTTGTGCTTCTAACCATAACGCGCCGCCTTTGGTAAACACAATGCTAGGGACTTTTTGGCCTTCAGCTGTTTTGGTGAGGCCAGCAACGATTTTTTGCATATAGTTGAGTGAAAACTCAGTGTACGCATTATGCGAGAGCGCGCCGCCCCAAGAGTCAAAAATCATCACTGCCTGTGCGCCAGCCGCAATTTGTGCGTTCAAATATTGAATCACAGTTTGCGCGGTGACTTCTAAAATATGGTGCAATAAATCTGGGCGGGCATAGGCCATTTTTTTGGTGTTTAAGAAGTCTGTGCCACCTTTGCCTTCAACCATATAGGTCGCGAGTGTCCAAGGACTGCCAGAAAAACCAATCAATGGCACACGGCCATGGAGCGCTTTACGGATGCTAGAAACGGCATTAAACACATATTGCAACTCACTCATGTCTGGCACAGTGAGTTTTAAAATGTCTGCTTCTTCTTGTAAGGTACGCGCAAATCGAGGACCTTCACCTGCCTCAAACGATAAGCCTAAACCCATCGCGTCAGGGATGGTGAGAATGTCAGAGAACAGGATTGCGGCATCCAGTTCAGGGTAGCGGTCGAGTGGCTGTAAGGTCACATCGGTAGCAAATTGTGCATTTTTGCACAAATCCATGAAACTACCTGCCGTTTTACGGCTTTCACGATACTCAGGTAAATAGCGCCCAGCTTGGCGCATCATCCAAACGGGGGTGTACTCGGTAGGCTGGCGCAATAGCGCTCTAAGGAAGGTATCATTCTTGAGTGTGGTCATGGCCATATTCGATTAGCAAATTCTAAAAAATTGGGGATACATCGTATCCCCAAACTGTATTTATCTCTTAATGTAAATCACGTTTATCTAGGTAAGGTGCTTGAACCCATCAAGAACGCATCGACTTCGCGCGCACATTGACGGCCTTCACGAATCGCCCAAACGACTAAAGATTGACCACGACGCATGTCGCCTGCGGCAAACACTTTGGCTTTGCTAGTTTTGTAGCAACCTTCGCCATCGGTGGTGGCTTTGGCATTGCCGCGATTATCTTTTTCTACACCAAACGCATCCAGCACTTTTTGCACAGGTGAAACAAAGCCCATGGCTAACAAAACCAAGTCTGCTTTGAGTGTGAACTCTGAGCCTGGCACTTCAGCCATATTGCCGTCTTTCCACTCGACACGCGCTGCTTTTAAGGCGGTTACTTTGCCATTTTCACCAATCAGTTCTTTGGTGGTCACTGCCCAATCGCGGTTTGCACCTTCTTCGTGTGAGCTGGAGGTGCGTAATTTGAGTGGCCAGTTAGGCCATACCATTTCTTTGTTTTCTTTTTCGGGAGGGCGTGGCATGAGTTCAAATTGTGTGATGCTCACTGCGCCATGACGGTTAGAGGTGCCGACGCAGTCAGAACCTGTATCGCCACCACCAATCACCACGACATGTTTGCCCGTGGCTTTGATCTGGTCAGGTAAGTTGTCGCCTGCAACCATTTTGTTGTTTGGTGTTAAAAAGTCCATGGCGAAATGTACGCCGTCTAATTCACGGCCTGTTACTGGCAAGTCTCGTGGGTACTCAGCACCCCCCGCCAATACCACTGCATCAAATTCTTTTTCTAAATCTTCTGCTTTGATATTTTCGCCAACATTTTGATTGACTTTAAAAGTCACGCCTTCGGCTTCCATTTGCGCCATGCGGCGGTCAATGTGTGATTTTTCTAATTTAAAGTCAGGAATGCCATAACGCAATAAACCACCCACACGGTCGTTTTTTTCAAACACGGTTACGGCATGACCTGCGCGTGCTAATTGTTGTGCAGCCGCTAAACCTGCGGGGCCGGAACCAACAACCGCCACTTTTTTACCTGTTTTGTTTGGGTTGATTTGTGGGGTAACCCAATCGTTTTCCCAAGCTTTATCAATAATTGCATGCTCAATCGATTTAATACCCACGGCATCGTTATTGATGTTGAGCGTACAAGCGGCCTCACAAGGTGCTGGGCAAATACGGCCAGTAAACTCAGGGAAGTTATTGGTGGAGTGCAAGGTATCAATCGCATTGCGCCAGTCTTGGTTGTACACCAAGTCATTAAAATCAGGAATGATATTGTTGACTGGGCAACCTGAGGTACAAAAAGGAATGCCACAATCCATACAACGCGCACCTTGCTGTTTGGCTTGGTCGTCGCTGAGGTGTAAAACAAACTCTTTGTAGTTTTTAACGCGGTCTGGTACTGGCAAGTTTGCCTCAGACAAGCGTTCAAATTCCATGAAACCTGTGACTTTTCCCATGATAACTCTCTATCTATTCTCTAATTATGCCGCTTGTTTTGCGTTTGCCGCTGCTAACTCAGTCAATGCGCGTTTGTATTCGTTCGGGAATACTTTCACGAATTTCGCACGTGCATTTGCCCAGTCAGCCAAGATTTCTTGTGCGCGGTGGCTACCTGTCAACGCGGCATGTTTTTCAATCAAGCCTTTTAAGATGACTTCGTCAGGTTGACCTAAATGTTGTACTTTACCTGTATCCGCTTCTGCGGCTTCCACTTTCTCTAAGCTCACCATGCTCATATTGCAACGTTTAGCAAACATGCCATCCACGTCATACACATAAGCAATGCCACCACTCATGCCTGCTGCAAAGTTTTGGCCTGTGGCGCCTAAAACCACCACAGTACCGCCAGTCATGTATTCGCAACCGTGGTTGCCAACGCCTTCAATCACCGCTGTAGCCCCTGAGTTACGCACGCAGAAACGCTCACCTGCGACACCGCTTAAGAAACTCTCACCAGTGGTTGCACCGTACATCACAGTGTTACCCACGATGATGTTTTCATGCGGGATGCCACGGAATGTTTTAGGCGGTTTAATCACAATGCGACCACCACATAAGCCTTTGCCTACGTAATCGTTGCCTTCACCAGTCAGTTCAAAGCTGATGCCTTTGGCTAAGAAAGCTGCAAAACTCTGACCAGATGTGCCCGTGAATTTCACGTTAATTGTGCCATCTGGCAAGCCTTCGTTACCGTAGCGTGTGGCAATTTGGTTAGACAACATGGTGCCAACGGTACGGTTGGTGTTGGTGATTGGAATATCAATATTCACCGTCTCACCTTTTTCCAGCGCAGGTTTTGCCAATGCAATGAGCTTGTTATCCAAGGCATTGACCAAGCCATGGTCTTGAACGTCATTGTTTTTACGTGAAACGCTGGCTGGCATGTCTGCCAAGTGGAAAATTTTGCTAAAGTCTAAGCCATTGATTTTCCAATGGTCTATCCCTTTTTGCATGTCGAGCAAATCAGCACGGCCAATCAGGTCATCAAATTTAGCGATGCCTATGCTGGCCATCAACTCACGTACCTCTTCAGCTACAAAGAAAAAGTAATTGACGACGTGTTCTGGCTGTCCAGTAAATTTCTTACGCAATTCTGGGTCTTGAGTTGCTACACCCACTGGGCATGTGTTGAGGTGACACTTACGCATCATGATGCAACCTTCAACCACCAATGGTGCCGTCGCAAAGCCAAATTCATCTGCACCCAACAACGCGCCAATCAACACGTCACGGCCTGTTTTCATTTGACCATCGACTTGCACAATGACGCGACCCCGCAACTGATTCAACACTAAAGTTTGTTGGGTTTCAGCTAAACCGAGCTCCCAAGGCGTACCCGCATGTTTCACGGATGAAATTGGTGAAGCCCCTGTACCACCGTCATGACCTGCGACGACGATGTGGTCAGATTTGGCTTTTGCCACACCAGCGGCAACAGTGCCAATACCTGTCTCAGAAACGAGTTTGACTGAAATTGACGCTTTTGGATTGGCATTTTTCAAATCGTGAATCAATTGCGCTAAATCTTCAATTGAATAAATATCGTGGTGCGGTGGTGGTGAAATCAAGCCGACGCCTGGCACTGAGAAACGCAATTTCGCAATATAAGGCGACACTTTGTGGCCTGGTAATTGACCGCCTTCACCTGGTTTTGCGCCTTGCGCCATTTTAATTTGAATTTGATCCGCATTCGCCAAGTAATCTGCAGTCACACCAAAACGACCAGAAGCCACTTGTTTGATGCTTGAGCGCATCGAGTCACCTGGTTGCAATTTGACATTGCTTTCAATCAGCGCTTGACCAATCACATCCGCCATGGTGCTGGCATTGGCAACTGGGATAAAGCGTTTTGCGTCTTCACCGCCTTCACCCGTATTCGATTTACCGCCAATACGGTTCATGGCAATCGCTAAAGTCGCATGCGCTTCAGTCGAAATCGAGCCTAAAGACATCGCGCCAGTGGCGAAACGTTTCACGATCGATTTGGCAGATTCAACTTGATCTAGCGGAATCGCTGCACCTGCTGGTTTGATGTCGAACAAACCACGCAAAGTCATATGACGGCGTGTTTGGTCGTTAATCAGTTTGGCATATTCTTTATACGTGTCGTATTTGCCTGTACGTGTTGCGTTTTGTAGTTTCGCAATCGAGTCAGGGGTCCACATGTGCTCTTCGCCACGTACGCGGAAGGCATATTCACCGCCAGCTTCAAGCGCGTTAGACAATACAGGGTCGTTGCCAAAGGCTTGTGTGTGCAAGCGTAGCGTTTCTTCTGCCACTTGCTCAAGGCCGATACCCTCAATTTGCGTCACGGTGCCAGTGAAATATTCGTTTACAAAGGCGCTGTTTAAACCAATGGCTTCAAAAATCTGCGCGCCACAGTAAGATTGGTAAGTAGAAATGCCCATTTTAGACATGACTTTGTATAAACCTTTGCCGATGGCTTTAACAAAGTTTTTGTGCGCTTTGTAGCTGTCGTCTGACATGCCGTTGATAGTTTCGAAAGTCAACCACGGGCAAACTGCTTCGGCACCGTACCCTGCCAATAAAGCAAAGTGGTGCACTTCACGTGCTGAACCTGTGTCAATCACTAAGCCAGTGCTGGTGCGTAAACCGGCTTTCACCAAGAACTCGTGTGTAGCAGAGCAAGCCAGTAATGCTGGAATTGCGATGCGGGTAGCAGACACGGCGCGGTCTGACAAAATCAACACGTTGTAGCCGTTTTTCACAGCTTTTTCTGCATCATCATGCAACTTATCCAAAGCGGGTTTCATGCCTGCTTGGCCTTGCGTTGCATCGTAAGTGATGTCTAATACCAACGCTTTATATTGGCCTTTGGTCAGCGAGTCGATGTTTTTAAGTTGCGCTAACTCATCCAAAGTCAGCACGGGTTGGCTAGACTCTAAACGAATCGGTGGATTGGTTTCGTCAATGCCCAATAAATTTGGTTTTGGGCCAATGAACGTCACCAATGACATCACCAATTCTTCACGAATCGGGTCGATTGGTGGGTTGGTCACTTGCGCGAACAACTGTTTAAAGTAGGTGTATAAAGTTTTGGCTTTGTTTGACAACACAGGCAAAGCTGCGTCGTTACCCATAGAACCTGAACCTTCTTCACCGTTGTCTACCATCGGTTGTAAGATGAATTTCAAATCTTCTTGAGAGAAACCAAACGCTTGTTGCGTGTCCAATAAACTCGCGTTCAAGCTGAGTTTGGCTTCCACTTTAGGCAAGTCGCTTAATTGGTAGCGAGATTGCTCAATCCATTGGCGATATGGTTTCGCTTTGGCTAAAGCCGTTTTTGCTTCTTCATCGTCAATGATGCGACCTTGTGCCATGTCGATTAACAACATTCTGCCTGGCTGTAAGCGCCATTTTTTCACAATTTTTTCTTGTGGGAAGGTAATCACACCCATTTCAGAGGCCATCATCACGATGTCATCTTCGGTGACTAAATAACGGGCTGGACGTAAGCCGTTTCTATCTAGGGTCGCACCTATCATGGTGCCATCAGTAAATGCCACTGCAGCTGGACCATCCCATGGTTCCATCAATGCAGCGTGATATTCATAGAACGCACGGCGGTCTTCGTCCATCAATTGATTGTTGTTCCAAGCTTCTGGAATCAACATCATCATGGCGTGTGGCAAGCTATAACCGCCTGCGACTAGCAACTCTAAACAGTTATCAAAACAAGCTGAGTCAGATTGACCATCGACAATCAGTGGCCACAATTTTTCCAAGTCATCGCCCAGCATGGCAGACTTCATGGTTTCGTGACGTGCGGCCATCCAGTTGACGTTGCCTTGCACGGTGTTGATTTCACCGTTATGCGCAATCATGCGGAAAGGGTGCGCCAAATCCCAAGCAGGGAAGGTGTTGGTTGAGAAACGTTGGTGCACCAGCGCGAGGGCAGAAATCACGCGTGGGTCTTTTAAATCTTTGTAGTAAACGCCGACTTCGTTCGCCAACAACATGCCTTTGTAGACAATGGTGCGTGAAGAGAAAGACGGCATGTAGAATTGCGCTTTGTCTTGCAAGTTTAAGGCACGGACTGCATGTTCAATGCGTTTGCGAATCACAAAGCATTTGCGTTCAAACACGGTTTTGTCAGCTACTGAGCTGGCAATAAACACTTGGCGCATGCAAGGTTCTACATCGCGTGCGGCATCGGCAATATTGCTGTTGTCCACTGGCACATCGCGCCAGCCTAATAGGGTTTGGTTTTCTTCGGCAATAATTTGTGCGAATAAGGCTTCGACTTTGGCGCGATTGCTAGCGTCTTGCGGCAAGAAAGCTTGCCCAACGGCATATAAGCCTACTTCAGGTAATGTCAGGCCTAGTTTTGCGGCCTCTTCGCGCATAAACGCATCAGGCATTTGCATCAACAAGCCCGCGCCGTCACCCAATTTAGGGTCATAGCCTGTGGCACCACGATGGGTAAGATTGGTGAGCAACTCCAAGCCTTTGGCCACGATGTCATGGCTTTTTTGACCTTTAATGTGGGCTACAAAGCCGACGCCACAACTGTCTTTTTCGTGGCGGCTATCGTATAAGCCTTGAGAGTTAGGCGCTAAACCATTACGGTTGCTTTGATGAAGGTTATCGGAATCGTTCATCATGTTGTTTTCGGACTGCATATCCATTACCTAATTATTCACTTACAAAACATTTGGAGGAACCTTCAATCATACCGTTAAACTTTAGCGATTTCAATCATTTACCTAAAGACAAGTGAACTTAAATATGTGTTTGACAGCTTAAATGATAATGATTATCATTTATAATATATTTTGTGGTTTTTAGAGAGGGAAACGCCATTGAATCGAGATGAAAATAATATGCCAGAGACGGGCGGGTGCACCAAAATGTTGCTTGCCCAAGGCTTAGGTGTACGTTTGCTTTATTGTCAGTGTTGTGAAGTGGTCGAACTGGAAGCCGGTGCATTGACTTTAAAGCTGAGTCCGCAAAGTGTGCAACGCATCGCTAATGTGATGATGAAAGCCAGTCTAAAGTTGGACAGTGTGCTGGCAAATATAGAAGCAAAAAATAAGGCGCAAGCTTTACCAGCGGCGCCTCATGTGTTGCACTAGCAATGCAAAGCCAAATTAAGCTTGAATGCTTTCAAATGCCTTTTGTGCGGCAGACAATGTTTGCGCAATATCGTCATCGGTATGGGCGGCAGAAACAAAGCCTGCTTCAAAGGCAGAAGGGCCTAGGTAAATACCACTGTCTAACATGCTATGGAAAAACTGATTAAAGTGCGCTTTGTTATTATTGTTCATGATGTCAGCAAAGCTAGTAGGACAACGCTCGCTAAAATATAAGCCAAACATGCCACCTACATTTTGCGCGCTGAACGTCACGCCCGCTTGTTTTGCAGTCGCCATCAAGCCATCCATGAGTTTTTTGGTTTGCGCGGTGAGTTTTTCATAAAAACCATCGGCTTGAATCAGTTTCAAGGTGGTTAAGCCTGCGCTCACCGCCACAGGGTTGCCAGACAGCGTACCCGCTTGATACACCTTACCAACAGGTGCGAGGCATTGCATGATGTCTTTGCGCCCACCAAATGCCCCTACAGGCAAACCGCCGCCGATGACTTTGCCTAATGTTGTCATGTCTGGGGTAATGCCATATAAAGCCTGTGCGCCACCTAGTGCCACGCGGAACCCTGTCATCACTTCGTCAAAAATCAACACGCTACCGTGTTTGGTGCATAGCTCGCGCAAAGTTTTTAAGAATGCCATGTGCGGGACGATTAAATTCATATTCCCCACCACAGGTTCAATAATCACACAGGCAATCTCATCGCCCATTTGCTTGAAGATGCCTTCTAGCTGTTGGGTGTTGTTATATTCTAAAGTTAAGGTGTGCTGAGCCACGCTGGCTGGCACGCCACCTGAGTCAGGCTCGCCAAAAGTGAGCAAACCAGAGCCTGCTTTTACTAACAAACCATCCGAGTGACCATGGTAGCAACCTTCAAATTTAATGATTTTGTCTCGACCAGTAAAGCCACGCGCAGTGCGAATGGCACTCATGGTCGCCTCAGTGCCACTGCTATTTAAGCGCACTTGTTCCATGCTAGGCACGAGTTTGTTAATCAACTCAGCCATTTCAAGCTCTAACCCAGTGGGCGCACCAAAGCTTAAACTATTAGCAGCCGCTTGTTGCACAGCCGCCACTACTTCAGGGTGCGCATGCCCTAAAATCATCGGTCCCCATGAGTTGATATAGTCGATGTATTCTTTACCATCGACATCCCATAGTTTTGAACCCAAGCCTTTTTTAAAGAACACAGGTGTGCCGCCGACACTTCTAAAAGCACGGACTGGTGAATTGACCCCACCTGGAATTAACTGTTGGGATTTTTCAAATAGCGTTTGATTTTGAGAGCTCATCTTTTTTATCTGTTTGAATCAAAAGTAGCATTTTAGCAGAGCGCACACCTTAGAGGATAAAACACGCACACTGAGATGATATGAATGCAAAAATGTGTGTGATTGTGTGCTTGCATCTAGGTCAAAAAAAGCGTAACTTGCGTATTAGGGAAGTTCATCAATAGCTACATTAGTGTTCAATATTTTGTAAGAAGTTTCAAGCGATTAGGGTTTGAGGTGATTATGGATAATAAATACGGCTTAGGGTCGCGCAAAGTGGCGACAGAACATCATCATACACATAAACATGTTGGGCATATGCCTTTGGCGTGTAAGTATTGTCAAAGTTCACAATTGCGACTGTGCCCTACCATGAAAGATCATCAGTGTAACGACTGTGGTGAGTGGCAATTGGATGTCCCTCAGGGATATGCAGGCGGACGTAGTAGTGAGTACTAAAGATTGCTTGTTGTCCTAAGGTTGGTTGTCCGCTAACCCTTTAATTTTTTCGTCTAGCAAGTCCGTTTCAACATCAGGGTTAAGTAGTTTAAGTTGTGCGTGCGCACTGGCAAGCAAGGCTTCTTGTTTGGTTTGGTAAGCTAACATTCCTAAGCCTAGCCACGCATCAATATGACTATTCTCTAACTTTAAGCAGGTGTCATAATGCGCTTTTGCATGCTGAAATTTTCCCAAGCCATGCAACGCGCTAGCCAAATAAAAATACGCTTCTGCATTTGTGCTTTCTTGTTTGATCCAAGCAGTGGCAATTTTTTCGAGCTCATTCCATTGTGCCGTTTGGTAAGGCAAAACCACTTGCATAAAAAACGGTCTTTGCGAGAGTGGTAAATCCCAAAATGGTGTTGTTTCAGTCGTTTGGGCATCTTGTGGTTGTTCCAAAAGATGTTGAATCCAACCCACAGGTACATGGTAATAAAACGCTCCCTTGCCTGGACTTTTAAAAGTGCTGAGTCCAATCAATGTGCCTTTGGTGTCAAACAAAGGGCTACCACTGGCACCCATCAAAAATGAGACATCTGTCCGGATGATGGCGCTGTTATCCATCGGGTATAAGGCCACAAGTTTGCCAGCGGTGGTGTTTGGCTTAATCACGCCACCCGGGAATCCAATCGAAAATACCTCTTCGCCATAGCGTAAGGGTTCGTTGCCACGCAGATTCACTGGGGTGAGCCCTAGATATTGAAAGCGTAAAAGACAGACATCGTGTGCCCAATCGGCTTGCATGCTCACAGGTGTCATGCTGTCGCCAAACTTAGAAATACTCACGCCAGTGGCATTCGCTAAAATATGGCAATTGGTCGCCACCGTGTCTGGGGCGACGACCACGCCAGAACCCATACCATGCCCACCACTTTTGGTGACCACATGCACTTTGGCAATAGAGGCTTTTAGATTGTAGGTTAACTCTGGGTCTGGTGCGGCGTGGATAAAACAAGAATGACTACTTAACAATAAGCTTAATAAAAACAATGTGGCGCATTTTTCTGATACTGCAGTTTGAGTCTGGGGCATATAGTTGGCCTTTAATAAACGCTTCATGTGAGAGTGACACTAAATATTAAGCAGATATATACAATATAACGGTGAAATTGCCTCTAAACCACGCTAAAATATCAAAGTTAAATTTACACAATCATCTTACACAGACATTATTGTTAGGAACAAGCCATGTTAATTAAAAGTGAATTCGCTGATATTCATACGCCAACAGGAGTCATGCGTACTTATATTCATAGACCCAAAGACGACAAACCTGTTCCAGCGGTATTGTTTTATTCTGAAATTTTTCAACAAACAGGCCCTATTGAGCGCGCCGCGCGTTTTCTTGCAGGGCACGGCTATGCAGTGTTAGTGCCAGAAGTGTTTCATGAACTTAACCCCATTGGTACCGTCTTAGGCTATGACGACGCTGGCCGTGACAAAGGCAATGCAGATAAAGCAGCCAAAGATGTAGAGGGTTACGATACAGATAATCGCGCCATGATTGAGTTTTTGAAAAAACAAACATGGTATAACGGTCAATTGGGTGCGGCAGGCTTTTGCATAGGCGGGCACTTAGCGTTTAGAGCGGCTTTGCAACCTGAAGTGAAGGCCACCGCATGTTTTTATGCGACCGATTTGCATACTAATATTATCCCGAACAAGCCTAACCAACACAGCATGGACCGCATTAAAGAAATCAAAGGTGAAATGTTGATGATTTGGGGCAAGCAAGACCCACATATTCCAACAGAAGGCCGTCAGTTGGTACATCAAAAAATGTTGGAAGCAGGCTTGAATTTTACTTGGCACGAGTTTAATGGTCAGCATGCATTTATGCGTGATGAGGGCGACCGTTATGATGCCCAATTGCAAAGTTTAGGTTATCAATTAACGTTGCAGATGTTTAACAATCAGTTGAAATAAGCCCTATTTATTGTCATATTTGCAAGCTAGGCTATTGAATAGATGTGATTAAATTGTGATTATCATTCACAAATTTATGTTGTTAAAGCAGTTGTAGTTTAAAAGCAGTTTGTAATACCAATCGACTGCGCCAAAAGCGCTTGTTTTTAATTTAAATTAAAAGTTTAAGAGACACTATATGACCACCATAACACCTAAAAATGCTGATATTGGCCTTGTAGGCCTTGCCGTGATGGGGCAAAACCTTGCCCTTAACATTGCCGACCATGGTTACACCATTGCTGTGTATAACCGTGACCCTAAAAAAATGCTTAATTTTGTGGAAGAATGCAAAAAAAATGAGCCTTCACATGAGCGTGTGGTAGGTCATGCCGATTTGGCTTCTTTTGTATTGAGCATCAAACGCCCACGTAAAATCATCTTATTAGTGAAAGCGGGTAGCGCGACTGATGTGACTATCAACGCTTTGTTGCCATTCTTAGAGCAAGGCGACATTATCATCGACGGCGGTAACGCCTTGTGGACGGATACGATTCGCCGTGAAAAAGAATTGGCTGCCAAAGGTATTGAGTTTATCGGCTCGGGTGTTTCTGGTGGTGAAACTGGCGCGCGTTTTGGCCCATCTCTCATGCCATCAGGCACACGCAAAGCATGGGCTTCACTAGAGCCTATTTGGCGCGATATTGCCGCTAAAGTTGACCCTGTGACTGGCGCACCATTAGAAGGTGGCGCACCTGGTAAACCAGTTATCGGCGGTTTCTCTTGTGCGGAATATATTGGCCCAGACGGTGCAGGTCACTATGTCAAAATGGTACACAATGGTATCGAATATATCGATATGCAATTGATTTGCGAAGCCTACTGGTTGATGAAAAACTTGTTAGGCATGCCAGCCGATGAAATCGGCAAAGTGTTTGCAGACTGGAATAAAGGCGAGTTATCTAGCTTCTTGATTGAAATTACCGCTGATATCTTGCAACAAAAAGACCCAGAAGGTAAAGGCTTCTTGGTTGACCAAATTTTAGATACCGCTGGTCAAAAAGGCACAGGTCAATGGACAGCAGCGAATGCGCTTGAACTTGGTTCACCAGCCAATGCAATTGCAGCGGCGGTGTATGCACGTGCGCTTTCTAGCTTGAAAGAAGAGCGTGTAGAAGCCAGCAAAATTCTTAAAGGCCCTGCGATTAAAGTGGAGTCTGATAAGAAAGCGATTATCGAGGCAATTAGAAATGCCCTTTATTGCTCAAAAATCTGTGCTTATGCCCAAGGCTTCCAACTCATCGATAAAGCACAAGTGGCTTACAACTGGAAACTCAATTTTGGTGAAATTGCGCAAATTTGGCGTGGTGGCTGTATCATCCGTGCGCGTTTCTTGCAAAAAATCACTGATGCTTACGCATTAAACTCGCGTCTGAAAAACTTGATGTTAGACCCTTACTTTACTGAAGCCATGAACCAAGGCCAAGAAGGCTGGCGTAAAGTCATCGCCTTGGCGGTAACAAACGGTATTCCAGCGCAAGGTTTTGCCGCAGCACTGGCGTATTACGATGGTTACAGAAGTGCAGACTTGCCAGCAAACTTGTTACAAGGTCAACGTGACTACTTCGGTGCGCATACCTATGAGCGTAAAGACAAACCAAGAGGTCAGTTCTTCCACTTGGATTGGCCAGAAAATCCAAGACCACAATATGCAGTGGAATAAGATGCACCAATATTTGAAATTTAAATAGGTGCATGATTAATTGCAATCATGATAAAAAGGTGGCAATCGCCACCTTTTTATTTTAATGGCGTTAGATATTCTTTTTAAAGCGGATTGAAATGGTTATACGCAGTCGCAGCTAGATTCCAAAAAGCGGTTTAAAGCTTTACCATGTGGAATAGCATCTTTGCTTTCAGATTCTGCATTGGCAACACTGGCTTGCAGTGCGCGTTGGTTGATTTGTGGAGCATAAATTTCGTCCACAAGACCAATATTGTTAGTTTTTAAGTTTTGAATTACTTGCATATGACATTTTCCTTTTGGGGTCACTCAATTAAAAAAACATGTACACGAATTGTGTTCGCATAGCATGAGGCGCAAAATTGACTTAAAAGTTCTATTTGACTCAATAAAAACACACAAACAACCTCAGGAGTATTCTGAGCAATATTGATGCCAAAAAATTCTTTTAAACCACATATGCTGGCTAAAGCGCTTGTTTGTTTAATCCTTAGACAGTTGAGCGTATTTACTAAAACAAACAAAATTAAAAATTAAAATACAAAAAACAAACAAAGATGTCGAATTTTCGTAGAATAACGTTGTACTAAATAAAAGGTTTACTAAGCCATGCTCACAAAACACCATTATCATCAAAATATTCTTTTGATCCAGTCACTCACTGTCATCGCTGGTGCTTTGCTATGGTAGACACACGTGAAAATGCCAACAAACAGCAGTATGCCTGTCGTGTGAAGGTGGTGACTGAGTATTTAGAGTCTCAATCAGCGCCTAAGCAGGGGCAATATGCTTATCGTTACACCGTGACCATTACCAATACGGGCGAGGTGGCGGCACAATTGATTAGTCGTCATTGGGTGATTACCAATGAGCATCAGCAAGTGCAAGAGGTCAAGGGCTTGGGCGTGGTAGGGGAGCAACCTTTGATTGCACCAGGTGCATCCTATAGCTATAGCAGTGGTACCGTTTTGACCACGCCGACAGGCTTTATGCATGGCAGTTATCAAATGGTGGCTGAGGACGGCACTTGGTTTGAGGCGCCGATTGCGACTTTTGGTTTGCATCAAGCAAAAGGATTACATTAATGCATTTATGGCGTCGTCAGTGTGGTTTAGTCTTGATGCTGGGGTTGTTGCTTGGGATGCTCGCTTCGTGTTCGAGTTTGCCAAAATTGCCATGCGTAACTTGTAGCCCAAAACCTAGCAAACCAAGTAAACCCGTTAAACCTGTCGAAACCAAGCCGATAACAATGCCAGAGTTTGGTGGTTTGAAACTTAGCATTTGGTCAGAAATAGACAGCTTATGGCAAGACGATTTAATAGCAAGTTGGCCAGCATGGTTACAAAGTTGCCAAGGTCTAAAAAACAAAGTCGATTGGGCTCAATTGTGCCAAGTGGCGAGTACGGTAAATAAAACCGATAGTAATAGCATACGTAATTACTGGACACAGTATTTTGATGTCTATAGCACCAGCAAACAAAATGGCGAGCAAACAGGGTTAATTACAGGCTATTATCAGCCGATTTTAAAAGGTGCTCGCACCCCCTCGTCTAAATACCCTTATCCACTATACAAGCAGCCAAACGATTTAATCACTGTTAATCTGACCAATCTGTTTCCAGAGCTGAAATACAAGCGGGTACGTGGGCGCTTGAATGGCAACACGCTGGTGCCCTACTACACACGCGCCGATATTGAGCGTGATAACAAACCTTTGCAAGGCAATGAGTTGGCGTGGGTGGAAAATAACATTGAGGCATTCTTTTTGGAAGTGCAGGGCTCGGGTGTGGTGCAGTTTGAAAACGGTGAAAGTATTCAAGTTGGTTATGCAGACCAAAACGGCCATCCTTATCAGTCGATTGGTAAGGTGTTAATTGACCGCGGTGAACTCACCAGTAGTCAGGCATCGATGCAGGGTATTAAAGAGTGGGCCAAGAAAAACCCGCAAAAATTACGTGATTTATTAAACGCCAATCCAAGCTATGTATTTTTTAGAGAGCTACCGATGGGCTTGTCTGGTCCTTTAGGCGCGCTCGGGGTTCCACTGACAGCAGAACGTAGCATTGCAGTAGATCCAAAATATATTCCACTAGGCGCACCTGTGTACCTTTCAACCACTTACCCTAATAGCAGTCAATCACTGCAACGGTTGATGATGGCGCAAGACACTGGTGGGGCGATTAAAGATGGGGTGCGCGCAGATTTTTATTGGGGTACGGGGGACTACGCTGGCAAAATGGCTGGGAGCATGAAGCAAAGTGGCAAGATGTGGGTATTGCTCCCCAAAGGATTTAAGTTGCCTAATTAATAGGTAGCGGGAAAACAAAACGGGCGCATAGAGCGCCCGTTTGCACATACAGAACAAAAATTATTTGTTCATTACGTACATTGTTACTTCAAAACCGAAACGCATTTCAGTAGCAGCTGGTGTAGTCCACATAATGATTCTCCTAAGTTTTAATTGCGTGATGCATTGTGCTTTCACGTGCTGCTATCTTAGGCTTAACCCTTAAACAAGTCGTGACAGATAGACGTAAATGCGCTTCATGATTTTCATGAGAATCAACGGGCTATGATTGGCCTTTGATATAGCGCAATAAACGCTTTATGCCCTTGCGACCGATGGTGCGTTTGAGTGTGACCTTGGCATCATACAAGTAAAAGGGTATCAGATGTCGCCATGTCAGCGTCATGCCAGACAGACTTAAATAACGTTGTAGAAATTCGACACGACCTGCTTGATGTAACTTATTGAGGGCGCGAGTTAAATCTGCCAAGCGGTATTTAAACGGTGTGGCGTTGGGGTAAGCATGTAGGCGAGCAGTGTCGATTAAAGAGAACGCCAATTGCTGTTGCGGGCGTTTGCTCACCAAAATATTGCCACCAGAAAAGTCTCTAAAATAAATGCCAGAAGCATGCATGTGGTTGCAGAATTGCGCAAACAGTGTGTAGACCTGTTGCGCAGAATAGCCCGCGAAGGCTGTTTGCCCTTGTGAGAAAGCAATAAAGGCCTGTGCGATGGTGAAGTCAGCGGGCACAAACTCGCAAATATAAAAATTTTGCTTCAAAGTCTTGTCGCTCTTATGCTCAAAAAAAGCCACGGGCGGCGCGGTAGCCACGCCACGGCGCATCAACTCCATTGCACCATTCCAGCTACGTTTGGCCTTGCTCGGTTTAAAGCGGTCTAAGTACGCTTTGTGAAGATGCATTTTGACAGGCTGTTTGATGGTGATTTGCCTGTCTTCATCTCTCGGGTCTGGCATCGCCCAGATGGCATTACGTGCATGACGTAAGGCTTGTTGTTTCTCTTTGGGCGGGCTTAGTTTGCCAGGATGTAAGGCCAATGCCAGCTGTTGCGCCTGTTCTTTTGAACTGGCGAGTAACATGCCTTGCCACGTTTCGTCTTCAAATGGATAAAAATCCAAAGATTTAATATGATTGTCACGCACATGGGCGTGGATATGGGTATCGGATATTTGGAAAGGTGGGGCGTGCATGACAATGTCCTCAGCTTGCGACCACACTAAGTAAATTGGACTTTCACCCACTAATTGTGGATTGTGGTGCGCATGACCATCACGGTGCAAGATATCTGCTTTGTTTAAACTGTTTGCTTGATATATATGACTGAGCAAGACTGAGCGCGCATTGCTTGTCCAAGCAATATGAATGTGTTTACCCTGATTCTCAAAATGGTGAATTTCTAGTTGATGGGCGGTGGCCACGGCGCCCAAGTAGCGTGCGCCTTGTAACCAATAAGCCACGGTTTTCACTGCTAAAAAGCTGGGGTAGGGGCGATAGTTTGCCAATTTGCCATCCGCTTCTTGGTAATAGGCAACGCGCTCTAAAGCAGGATACTCGTCATCATGTAAACCATCATCAATCAAGCCTTCCCGTTGGCAAATCAAAGCGCCCCAATTGGCTTGCATCAGCGCGCCAGAAGCGGCCAGTAAGGTAAAGTAACGCGCCGCATAATCAGCCTGTTTTTGTGGGCCATCGGGCAAATGGCGTTGTATGCGGTAAATCGCCCAAAAGGCCACAGGCGAAACCATTTGCATCACGCCAAAGTCTTGCCCAATTTTTTGCAATAAACGGGCTTTTTTAATCAAGTTGTAATGAAAGCGTTGCGTCCACTTAAACTTGAAAATACGGTGGTCAAAACGTTCAGGCTCAATCACGCGCTCGACAAATAAATTATTGCTATGTAAGTCGGGCAACAGGTTTTGCTGTTTGAGGCGTTTGAGTACGCTGATATTGTAGAGTGGCTCAAAATCTTGGATATTCGGACCGACAATCGTAATGCCTTGGCTACGGGCGATTTGATGCGCAATGCGCCAAGTGTGCATAAAGCCAGTCCAAAAATAGCCTGCCCAGCGTTTGCGGTTGATGGTGTTGCCTATTTCTAAGGCTTTGATTTTGCCTGCATAGCTGTTGGCGATGTCACTCACAAAGGTTTGCCATTGGGCTTGGTATTCAGCCAAGTGCATATTGCGCGCGTGTTCAAATGGTTGCACCAAATGTACAGTGACATCAAACCCGTTGGCGAGCAAAGCATTCAAAAAGTGTCTAGGATGCGTTGCCGTGTCCGCTTCGCGGATATCGATGCGCACACGCTTAAGCCCCAAACTTTTTAATTGTGCAATGATGTAATCGTCTGTGGCAGGGTCGTCATTGCTGGCGACACACACGCCAAAAAAATCAGTAGGTACGGTATGCCCCGCAGGTGGCAAATGCGCATCTTTAATGCGGAAATGCCCCGCTAAGATATAGCGCAAGCCATCTAAAATGACTTGCTTGGTGAGCATGTTGGGCAGACGTGCACTCATTGTGGCAACTTATAGCGTTGTTCTTGGTAAAGCATAGCGGGCAATAAGGCATTGGCTAAGGCGCGTTTGGCAAAGGGTTCGGCCTCTTTGGGTGGGGGCGTTTCGCTCAGTTTTTTAGTTGCTAAATCATAATGCCCAAACGCGGGTGCTTTGCCTTCCCGCAACACCACGACTTGGTTTTGTTGTGGGTCTAGACCCGTTTGCTCCATCCAACCATAGTTGTAGTTATATTGCATCATGGCACGGCCAAGATAATCTTTGCCCACGTTGGATAAGTCTTTGCCCGTCATCGGGTGCTGGGCATGAACGCCCATCAAAGACAACACTGTCACAGGCAAGTCTAGTTGGCTGGCGATGGCATTAAAGGTGCTGGGCTGAATGTCTGCGCCTAAAATCAGCGCTGGAATATGGAAATGCTCAATCGGCACCAAGGAGTCGCCACGCACGCGAATGTCATGGTCAGCGACAATTAAAAATACAGTGTCTTTCCAATAAGGGCTGGCTTTGGCTTTTTTAATAAATTCGCCAATGGCGTAATCGGCATATTTGACGGCATTGTTATCGGTGGCTTTGGGTTGCTCATACAGTTCAATGCGACCATCAGGAAACTCAAAGGGCGAATGGTTAGACGAGCTAAAAGCCAAAGTAAAAAATGGTTTGCCTGTGGCATGGTGTTTGAGTAATTGCTCATGGGTTTTATTCAGCAAATCTTCATCCGAAGCCCCCCAACTGCCTACAAATACAGGATTTTTATAATCCTTTTGGTCGGTGATTTCAGTAAAGCCATTGCCCATGAAAAAGCTACGCATATTGTCAAAATGGGATTCCCCACCGTAAATAAATTCGGTGTGATAGCCTTGTTTACCGAGCAAATCAGCCAGTGTGAAAAAGCCTTTTTGACTCAACGATAGCTTTACCGTGCTATCCGCAGGGGTGGGTTGGAAGCCAGTGACCACTGCTTCAATTCCACGCACGGAGCGGGTGCCTGTGGCATATAAATGAGTAAACCACATGCCCTCTGCTTTAAGTTTTTCTAAATTGGGAGTCACAGGTTTGCCACCCAACGATTCTACAAAACCAGCACCTAAACTCTCTTGCAATAAAATCACCAAATTAAGTGGCTTGTCTCGTTTAAGGCTGGGCACAAGCGTGGTTAAGGTTGGGATGTCGCTGTCTTTTGCGCCAGTGATGGCAAACACCTCTTGCTTAGGTAGTTTGCCGTAAATTTGGCTAGATTTAGATTCATGTTGCAAACTATAGGCGGCGTAGATGACCGAGTAAGTCGAATTTAAAATCAGGCTATTGACCATGCTGTCTGGCGTAATGGCAAACAGTGCAGGGTTGGCAGGACGGTGCCCCATGGTAGAGCGGATGCCGAGTAGTGTGATGAAAAATACTAAAGGCCAAACCAACCATAAACGGCGATTTTGCCAACGGGCTTGTGCTTGTCGCCAAGGGCGCATGAGCAAACTGACTAGCCAAAAGCCGATGATGGTTAAACCTAATCCCGCAAACAGTTCCAATTTATAACCACGCCACAACATGCGTGAGACTTCGTCTGGATATTTGAGGTATTCCACAAACAAACGGTTGGGGCGAACGTCGTATTCAACAATAAAACCAGGGGTCGCTGCCTCAAGAAACACAAGCATCACTAAGGCAAGTATCACCCAAACATAGGTAAAACCACGCCATGCTTTAAACAGTTGCTTAGTGGCTAGAATGGGTGCAAGGATGACTGGCACCAGCGCGAATAAGGCCAGTTGAATCACGTCTACGCGCACACCTTGCAACAAAATCTGCACAAGTTGCCCTGTGGCTTGCACGCGTTCCCATTTCCATAGCACCAAGCCTAACCTGGTCAATGAAAGTAACACCAAACCTACCAATAACATCACCACCAAGGGCGCGAATGGCCCAAGGCCTTGCCCTATTTTCCAGGCGCGTTGGTTAAACTGACTAATCAAGCTTAGACATTTTTGCATGTGGCTTTGCATGTGGTATAGAACCGATAGATAAAGGGCTAATTATAACGGTTAATGAGCAGATTCTTATGTTGTGAATCGCTAAATGAGGGATTGTTGCCTAAATCAAACGCTGACAACATTCCTTAAATGTATGCCAATAATGGATTTGTCGCCAGCATAGATACACCATAACCAAGGCATTGAGCGCGGCAGTGATGATAAACAATTGAGGAATGCTCAAGCCAAGTTGTATCAACCATAAGGCATACAGTGCAGACACCACCATAAACAAAGCATTCATAATGTTATTGGAGGCAATGATGCGCGATTGAAAAGCAGTATCGCCCGTGGTTTGAATTTGCACATACAAAGGTACGATAAAAAAGCCCCCAAAAATGCCTGTGCATAAAATCGCTATCAACAAATGCCAATAGTGCGGGGTTTGCCATAACATCGTTGCAGTTAGGTTGTTCACAGGTTCCAGGTTCAGCACGCTACAGCCAATATCCGCGCCAAACAGCGTCATGCCGATGCCACCCAGCATGACCAAGCCTAGCTCCACTTTGCCTCGCGATAGTTTCTCACACAGCAAAGAACCGACACCGATACCGATTGAAAATACACATAACAAACTGATAAACACCGACTCATTGCCATGTAACACGCGGGTGGTGAAGTTAGGAAACTGCGCTAGCAAGGTCGCGCCATAAAACCAAAACCACGAAATCGCGACTATCGCTACCCATGTGCTTTGGGTTTGCCAAATATGCTTCACGTTTGCCCAAGTTTCAGTCACGGGGTTCCAGTTAATCACAAGCGCTGGCGCAGAGGCGGGCGTATTAGGAATGCCCAAACAACTGCGGTAACCCAACACGGCGATGACTAACACGGCCACACTGGTCATCACCGCATATTGTGATTGACTGGCCAGCCATGCGCCCAGAATTTGCCCAAGTAAAATGGCCACAAAACTGCCCATTTCCACCATGCCATTGCCCCCTACCAACTCATGCGGGCGCAAATGTTGCGGTAAGTAGCCGTATTTCACAGGTCCAAACAGCGTGGAATGCATCCCCATCATCACCAAAGCCATCACCAACAACCAAAATTGACTGAAAAATAAGCCGACACTGGCTAGCAGCATGATGCCGATTTCAAACAATTTCACCCATCGAATCACACGTGACTTTTCATATTTATCCGCGATTTGTCCTGCCGTGGCAGAAAATAAAAAGAAAGGCAAAATAAATAAGCCGGGCAAGAGGGTGGCCAAAAACTGGCTGTCTAGTTGCGTGAGTGACTGACTATGAAAAGCCACCAAGGTAATCAACGCCGTTTTAAATAAATTGTCGTTGAGCGCACCTAATAACTGTGTCAGAAAAAATGGCTTAAAGCGTTGCTCTTTTAATAGCTCGAATTGTGTGCTCATCGTGTGTTCTACTCATAGTGTGATCTAAAGTGGCGGTTTTAAAAAATTAAGGCAATAAACGTTTTAACCATTGGTTGCGGTAGGCAAACAAAGCATCATCGGTGTGCCCAACATCTTCTACCCACTCAATGTGCATACGCGTTGGTGCGGCGGCCAACAGAGCTTTTGCGCGTTCAGGTTTGATTAAGTGGTCGCGTGTGCCGTGGATAAGATAAATCGGTTGTTGCGTTGCTTTGGCATAAGACCAAGCAGGTAAGGGGTAACGCATCAACCACTCAACGGGCAACCAAGCAGGCATGGCGTCTTTCGCCACATTCAGCATGCTGTCATACGCCGCTACCAAAAACACTGGGTTTTCGGGATGTTGTCTCGCAACTGACAAGGCTAGCCCTGTACCTAATGAGTAGCCGAACAGATAAATGCGCTTAGGCGATTCTTGTTTGGCTAGCCAAGCGTAAGCGATTTCCGCATCCGCCAATAAATCATGCTCGTTAAAATCGCAATCTTGTGAGCGACCATAGCCTGGGTAATCCCACGCCATGAGGTTATAGCCGAGTTGATGAAAGGCCCAAGCATAATCGTTAATGCTCGCCAGCGACTCTCCATTGCCATGAAACATCATGAGGGTGCCTTTGGCACCCTTAATATCCCATTTCGCAATATGTAAATCCCCGCAATGCCCTTGAATGATAGCTTGTGTCGCATAGTCGCCCGCGTGAGGTTCCCAATTTTTTGGTACAGGCTGAGTAATATGGCTAGGGAAAAGCAGTCTTTTTTGTTTGTGATAAAGCCTAAAGCAAGTCGCTGTGTAGGCAATCAATAGCAACAATACGAGGCCTATGCTTAGCCATAAACAATATTTGCGCAATTTCACGTGCTTGGGTAGACGTTTGGTCAGGTTAAAGTCGTTCGATAAATGCAAAAGACACCACTTCCGTTTAGTTGTTTTCTGCCATTTTTTTCAGGGTCACATAGTCAGTTTTACCTGTCCCCAGCAGTGGAATTTCTTCCAAAAGAATGATTTTTCTAGCAATCGCCAACTCTGGCGCGCCTAGGTTTTTAGCCACTACTTGCAAGTCCTCGCGTTTGAGGGCGGGGTCGGTGGTGTAGAGCACAATATTCTCTCCACGGTTAGGGTCGGTTTGGGTGGTGGCGGCATGCTGGTGCTCTGGCGCGGCTGTGTTGGCAATTTTTTCCACCACTTCCAGTGAGACCATTTCGCCAGCGACTTTGGCAAAGCGTTTGACGCGCGCTTTAATATGCACAAAGCCATCGCTATCTACTTCCACCACGTCGCCAGTGTTGTACCAGCCTTCTGGTGGGGGCACCAACACGCCGGGGTTGTCGTACAAGTAATAACCTTGCATGATGTTATCGCCTTTAACATGCAACACGCCGCCTTGCGTAATGCCAGGTATAGGCTCTAGTTTGTGGCTGATGCCGGGCACAAATTGTCCTACACTGCCGTTGCGATTGGCCATCGGCGAATTGGCAGAAAGCACGGGCGCGCACTCGGTCGTGCCATAGCCTTCGAGAATACGAATACCAAATTTCTCTTGATAGATTTTGCGCACTTCATCATTCAGCTTTTCTGCACCCGCGACCACAATCCGTAGTTTATAAAAGTCATAAGGGTGGGCAAATTTTGCGTAATTGGCTAAAAAAGTGCTGGTGGCAAAAAACACCGTACAGCCTTTGTCGTAAATCACCTCGGGGATGATTTTGTATTGCAAAGGCGATGGAAAAATCATCAATTTGATGCCATTAAGCACAGGCAACAATGAGCCAGTAAAGCCAAAAGCATGGAACATCGGCAGCACCATCATAAATTTATCGGTCGGGTTAAAATCAATCGTTGCCATGATTTGGGCGATGTTGGTGAGTATGCTTTTGTGCGAATGCACCACGCCTTTAGGTTTGCCTTCGGATCCTGAGGTGAACAAAATGACGGCAGTGGAATCTGGACTGCTACGCTCCATGGCGGCTCTTGGGTAGTGCAAGGCATAGCCCACCAGCCATGCACGGTCAAGTACGCTAAACTGACTGCGCAAGTCTTCCAAATACACCACATTTAAATCAGTCAGTTTTGCGACAACTTCTTCCAGTTTTGCGGTTTCAATAAACTTGCGCGAGGTAATAACGGTGCGTATCTTGGCCGCTATACAGGCGTTCTGAATGCCTGCCGTGCCTGCGGTGTAATTTAGCAACGCAGGAATGCGTCTAAAAGCCGTCATGCCTAAAATCAAAGCCAGCGTATTCGTGATGTTGGGCATTAATACGCCCACCGCTTCATCTGGCTGGCTCACTTTGCAAGCAATGCGACCCAATGCCAAACTCTTTTTGAGTAGCGCTTGGTAGCTTTCTTCTACCATATTCAAGTCTTCCACCAGCTTACTTTTGGCACCAAGCTTATCCATCGTGTCCAAAAATGCCTCAAACAACGTATTGGATTTTTGTGTTTTAAATAGCATGTGTTGCATCAGACTTCGCATGCGCTCACCCGCAATGCGCCTTCTTTGCTTGGCGGTCAGAGGTGCGTGATGCTGTTCTTCGATCTTGATTTCAGTGGCTGGCAAAATGCTCAAACGCACTTTTGGCAATAGTTTGCGTGGATGCGCGTCAGACAAACGGCCAAAATAAGATTGCGCCGCACCTTCTACCCGCACAGGTAAAATGCGCACCCCTGTTTTTGCAGCCACAAAGCCAGGGCCATCGTAAACTTTCATCAGCGCCCCTGTCAGCGTGATGCGACCTTCAGGGAAAATCACCACGTTTTCACCTGCGTTTAACCGTTGGATAATCTTCTTCATGGCCAATGGGCTGGTGGGATTGACCGCCACATGTGGCGTTAAAGATAAAAACAGTCTGAAAAATAGACTTTTTAGCACATCGCTATGCACCACAAAAGTGGCGCGCTTCGGCACGAATAGACCTAACAATAGCCCATCTAAAAAAGACTCATGGTTGGCGATAATCAGCAATCTATCTTCGGCAGGCACATGCGCTATGCCTTCTACCTGAACACGAAACAGCACCTTGCAAATAGCACGCAACAACACAGCTATCATAAAACTTTTCCCTTATTATTAAATTTCTTCTTGAATATAGGCCATGACATTTTGCATTGCCAATAGCATAAAATCTTTATCCACCCAAAAATACACTTCCTTGCCTATTTTCTCGCTTTGCAAAGCGCCGCCATGTTGCAGTACCTTTAAGTGGTGGGTGACAGCGGTGCGACTTAATTTAGAAACTTGTGCAATTTGCATGATGCTCAAACGCTCTTGCTTCTCAAATGCCAGCAAAATACGTTGTCTATGCGCATCACCTAAAGCCACAAAAAGGGCTGAGATGTTTTGCCAAGCAGATGGAATGTCTTGAATATCTTTCATAACTATATAATTAGTTATTTAGTTTTATTTGTCAAGCCATTTTTATTCTTGCTATTGGGATTGAAGGTTTTGTTGATTAAAACAGGCTTTTGAGTAAGGCTAACATCGCCGCATCGCCTGGTGCACTGGCAACATGCACTTGTAGGCCGTGTGTGTTTTCAGCAATGCGTGCATGGTTCACGCAGATGGGTGTATGTTTGAGCCAATCGGCATAGTTAGCCAACGCTAACAAATGGCGCATGGCTTCAGAGCTGGTAATCACAATGGCATGTAATTGTTGATTTCTAAAAGCATCTTCTAGGATTTTGCAATCTTTTTGTGGATTAATACGTTGATAGCACTCTCCAAAAACCACGTCTGCCCCACGGGCTTTTAATGTGTCGGCAAGCAGTTCTCGCCCGCCTACACCTCGCACAATCAGCACGCGCTTGCCTTGCATGGCTTGCATTTCAGGCAGGGCGAGTAGGGATTCACTGTCAAAACGGCCTTGCGGTATCAACACTTTCTGGATGTCGTAAGATTGGAGTGTTTGCGCGGTGCTTGGCCCAATGGCGGCAAATTGTAGATGAGATGGAATACCTATGGATAGCAAACTGGGCATGGCATTTTGCACAGCATTACTACTGATAAAAATGACCCAATCAAACTGCTGGAGATTACCGATGACCTTATGAAAAGCACTGAGATTTTGAAGTGGTGCGATTTCGATAAGTGGAAAAGCGATGGTTTGACCACCGGCTTGCTGAATGGCTTGGGTAAGGATATTGGCTTGGTCGATCGGGCGCGTGATGGCGATCACGCGGTTGGCGAGTGCCAGCGTGCTGGCCTCGTTCATTATTTTACGCCGTCCAAATTGGCTAAAATTTTATCTGCGCCCAAGCTGACTAATTGGTCTGCCAGTTGTTTACCCAGTGACTCAGCTTGGTTAGCATCGCCAGTGATGGTATCGCGTACCATTTGCGTGCCATCGACACTGGCGACAAAACCAGTGATGGTGAGCGTATTGTCCAACTTGGTCGCGTAAGCGCCCAATGGCACGGTGCAACTGCCCGCCAGTGCGCGACTAAAGCCACGTTCTGCTTCTACACATTGTTGGGTGTCAATGTGATTAAGCGGTGCCAAAATATCCATTAAATCCGTGCGTGAGGATTTGATTTCTATGCCCAACGCGCCCTGCCCAACCGCTGGAATACTGTCTAAAGGCGAGATAAAACCACGGATACGATTGCCAAGTTCTAAACGAATTAAACCAGCCGCAGCGAGAATAATGGCGGCATATTGCCCTTCATCTAGCTTACGCAAACGGGTTTGCACATTGCCACGTAAAGATTCAATTTTAAGCTCTGGGAAGCGGGCTTGAATTTGGCTTTGACGGCGCAAGCTAGAGGTGCCGACGATACTTCCTGCGGGCAAGCTTTCTAGACTGTCAAACTGATTCGAAACAAAGGCATCGCGCGGGTCTTCGCGCTCCCCTGTAGCCACCAAGGCAAAGCCTTCGGGCAGGTTCATGGGCACGTCTTTCATGCTATGCACGGCTAAATCGGCACTGCCGTTTTCGAGCGCGATTTCCAGCTCTTTCACAAACAAACCTTTGCCACCAATGCGTGCCAAAGGCGAGTCTAAAATTTGGTCACCTGTAGTGGTCATGCCTAAAATTTGCACATCGCAACTTGGGTAGAGGGCTTGCAAGCGCGCTTGTATGTGTTTGGCTTGCCACATGGCTAAAGCACTTTCACGTGAGGCGATGACGAGTTTTTTCGGAGTGAGTGTTTGTGTATTCATGGTGCTATTTTAGCATAGCAGGCGTGACTGTCTTGGGTTTGCATCAAGCTGATTTTAAAAGGTTTTAATGATGTGTTGATGGCGACGGCTGACTGCGACCGTATCTGAGATGCCTTTAAAGCGCACCACCCAATGATGCTCCACCAGTCCTTCATCTGTTTGGGTGGACTGTTTTTCAAAGCCTTGGATATGTGCTTTTGCCACCAAACAATTGCGATGTACGCGCACAAAATCTTGTCCTAGCTCGTCCTCAAGTTGCGAGAGTGAGCCCTCAAGCAGGTGTTCATCGTTGGCGGTGCGCACGGTGATATATTTTTGCTCTGCGCGCAGGTAAATGACTTGATGCAATGGCACTAGTACCACGCGTCCACGCACATGGATGCTGAGATGCGTTCTGGCAGATTGCAGGGGTTTGATGGATTGTAATTGCGTGGCGTTAAGTAAGGGTTGTTTGGCTTTACGCACTTTGTCTAGCGCAGTGGCGAGGCGCTCTTCACGTATGGGTTTAAGCAAATAATCGATGGCATTGAGCTCAAAGGCTTGGATGGCGTAGTTGTCATACGCGGTGGTGAAAATAATATGCGGGCGCGGATTGAGATGTTGCATGTGTTGTGCCGCCTCGATGCCATCCATGTGTGGCATGCGGATATCCAACAAAATCACATCCGTTTGCGTCTCTTGTACCAACAGCAAAGCTTGTTCGCCGTGTTGTGCCTCGCCGACCACGTCCACTTGCCCAATATCTGCCAGCAAATCGCGCAAACGTTGGCGAGCAAGTGGCTCGTCATCTGCAATGACAATTTTTAAGCTTGGATTAGACATGGTTGATATGAAAAGTAGACATTATTTGATATAAAAATGCAGATGTATAGTTAGCTCATAACTGACGCTGGTCAGTGGGCAATGTGATTTCAACCACATAACGGCCATCTTCAATATGCTGGTGCAGGCTGGCTTCAAGGTCGTAATGCAAACGTAAGCGCTCTTGGATATTTTTAAGCGCCATTTTATTCCCCCCAGTTTTGCCTGCAAATTCCGTACGCACATCATAAGGGTTGCTGATATGAATTTTCAGTATATTGCCTTGATGAGCGATTTGAATCGAAATTTCACCGCCTTTTGCCAACGGCTCAATGCCGTGATACACCGCGTTTTCAATCAAAGGTTGCAAAATTAAAGGAGGAATCAAAATATCGGGTGGCATTTGCGCCAGCTCCCATTTGCACTCTAAACGTTCTGCCAAGCGCAATTTTTCTATGCTGAGGTACTGCCGACATAAGGCGATTTCTTGGGCCAAAGGCGCTAAATCGCGATTATCCGCCATCAGAACGCGAAATAAATCGGCCATGTCCTCCAGTGCGGTTTCAGCCACTTTAGGTTGACTGCGAATCAGAGAAAGCACAGCGTTTAAGCTGTTAAATAAAAAGTGTGGGCGTATGCGTGCTTGCAAAGCCTGTAAGCGCGCTTCAGCAATGGCGGGTGAGTAGGCGCGTTGTAATAGTGACAAATAATATAAATTGAGCGCGGTGAGGCTGAGGCTGATGGTCGTGCTTGACCACCAAGCCACCGGCTCATAAGGGGTAAACCAAGTTTGATAACAGGCAGCACAAGCTAAGCTCACTGCCAATACCAAGGCGAAAATGCTGATGATGCCAGTGACATACCGCAAGCGGTTGAGCATTGGATAGGTCAAATAAAGAAGCACTAAGTTGATCAACATGGATGGCGCTACTTTGATGCAGGCATCCGCTAGGCCATAAAGCCATTGCAAAGCGCTAGTCGCTTGCATGCCAACAAATAAATTCACCAATACCAACGAGGTGCAAACAAATAGCAATACCCGCAAGTGGATGCTTAAGTTGTGAAAGTTAGGGATGCGGTTGTTTTTACGCACGATATAATGGTCTTCAATTTATCTGTATTTAGTCATATGGTACTTCAAAGATACAATCACATGAAATTTCGATGTCAGGTGGGCTTCGTTTATAATAGTCGCAATCCTATGGCAGTATAAAATAAGTTAGCCTAACTTATGAAAAGTTGTTAGTCGAAAAGATATCGACAACTAAAATACACACGTAAATATTATAGAAAGACAAAGCCTTGGCAAACCCTACTGATAAGACATCTTCTTTGCATCAAAAAAACCAAGCATGGTCTGGTCGATTTGATGAGCCTGTGGCGGAGTTGGTCAAACGCTATACCGCCTCGGTCGATTTTGACAAGCGTTTGGCGATGTTTGATATTCAAGGTTCGATTGCGCACGCCACCATGTTGGGCGCGCAGGGCATCATCTCTGCGCAAGACGTCGAAGCGATTAAACAAGGGTTGGGCGAGATTGCCACGGAAATCAATGCTGGACAGTTTGAGTGGTTGCTGGATTTAGAAGATGTGCATTTAAACATTGAGCGTCGACTGACCGAGAAAATTGGTGACGCGGGTAAACGTTTGCACACAGGTCGTAGCCGTAACGACCAAGTCGCGACCGATGTACGCTTGTGGTTGCGCGCGGTGGTGGATGATGTGCTTGCCAATATCAAACAACTGCAATTGTCTTTATTAGATTTGGCTGAAACACATGCCGACACCATCATGCCAGGCTTTACCCATTTACAAGTGGCACAGCCTGTGACATTTGGGCATCACCTCATGGCCTATTTTGAAATGCTCAAGCGTGATGCAGAACGTTTTGCCGATGCACGTAAACGTATTAACCGTTTGCCCTTGGGCGCAGCAGCCTTGGCGGGCACCAGTTACCCCATTAAGCGTGAAATGGTCGCTGATTTGTTAGGGTTTGATAGCGTCTGCCAAAACTCACTCGATGCAGTGTCTGACCGCGATTTTGCCATCGAATTTAATGCGGCCGCGGCACTGACTATGATGCATCTGTCACGCTTTTCAGAAGAGTTGATTTTGTGGTCTAGCCCACGCTTTGCGTTTATTGATATTGCGGACCGTTTTTGTACGGGTTCTAGCATCATGCCGCAAAAGAAAAACCCCGATGTGCCTGAGTTGGTACGTGGCAAAACAGGCCGTGTGTATGGCCACCTCATGAGTTTGCTCACGCTCATGAAAGGTCAACCCTTGGCCTACAACAAAGACAACCAAGAAGACAAAGAACCTTTGTTTGATGTGGCCGATACTTTATTGGTGACTTTGCAGATTTATGCGGACATGTTGCGTGGCATTAAAGTCAATGCAGACAATATGAGACAAGCCGCGTTGGAAGGCTTTGCTACGGCCACCGATTTGGCAGATTATTTGGTGAAAAAAGGCATGCCTTTTAGAGACGCACACGAAGTGGTCGCGTTGGCGGTCAAAGCGGGTGTACAACAAGGCCAAGATTTGGCCGAAATGGATTTGGCACAATTGCAGTATTTTAGCGACACTATCGCCGAAGATATCTACCAAGTGCTCACTTTAGAAGGTTCTGTTGCCAGCCGAAACCACACAGGGGGCACTGCACCAGCCCAAGTGAAATTGGCCATTCAACAAGCACGCAAAGGGCTGGTCAGCTAATGTCAGCCTATGCCCAACTAGCGACAAAACGCATTGTGCGTTTGGTTTTGTTGGGCATGTGTTTTTTTTGTCTGTTGTTGTTGGGTTTGCATAGCTATGCAGAAACCACTGCACAGGCTTCAGCCACTAAAAACTATATGCTGTGGCCTTTGTTGCCAGGCGAAACCTTGCAATCCTTGGCTACGCAGTTATATCCACAAAGCCCCATTTTGCAACAGCGCTTTATTCAACGGGCGATTACGCTCAGTAGACATCACTCAGGTTCGTACGTCAGCACATTGAGTTTGAGTGCCGATACCCAATTTGAACGTCCGCAATTGATTGCAGTGCCACATGAACAAGCGCTTACGGCCTTGACGCACCGTATCAAAAAAGCAGAAGAGCTAGTGGCAATACAAAACACTGTCAATCCACAAAGCGGTCAACCTTTCAGTGACCATCGTTTAAGTTTTCAATTAAGCGCAAGTCCAAAGCTTGCCCCGCAGCCTCAAAATAAAACCGCAGAAGTTAGCCAAACTGAAACAGATACAGCCATGCCAAAGATTGTGTTTGAAGAACCAGTTGAAAGTAGTCAAGTTGAGGGACAAGTGACAACCCCTGCTGAAAAAGAAGCGCCTTCTGTCGCTGTGCCTATCCCTATCTCTACTCCAGCCTCTAAGACGAAAGCCCCATCGTTGAACCAGACGCCATCCGCGTCAGTAGAGGCCAAACTAAAGATTAACTTAAGCGCTTATTTGCAAACAGCCCGTACCAATTTACAAGCCAATTTGCGCGCTTTTAAGCAAGGCAATCTCAATGATTGGTTACGTCACCCACAACTAAAATGGCTATGTTTCGAAGGAATAGTGCTGTTGTTGCTGATGTTATATGCTTGGATAGAAATGCGCCTTAAGAGACGTGAGTCTTTAAAAGAAGTGAGTTAACTTCAGCAAAAGGCTAATTCGCTTTAAGGACTTTCAGGTAAAAACAAGGTCAACAAGCTATTTAAAAAGCGTTTGCCAAGTTGCGTCGGCGCGATGACGCCATTCTCAAATAGCAATAAACCTTTTTCTTGTGCTTGGTTTAGGGTTTTTTGGATGCTGATTAAAGGCAATCCTGTGCGCGCTTCAAACAAACTGTTGTCAAATCCGCCTGTTAAGCGCAAGGCATTCATCATAAATTCAAAGCCTAAATCGTCGCGTTCAATCTGCCATTCTTGGTCTATCGCTTTTCCAATAGGCGCGCCTTCCAAATAGCGTTTGGGGTGTTTGTGGCGTGCTTGGCGGATGATTTTGTCGTGAAAACTCAGTTTGCTGTGCGCACCCGCACCGATGCCTAAGTAATCGCCAAAGCCCCAATAGTTGAGATTGTGTTGGCAACGTTTGCCAGCTTGTGCAAAGGCTGAGGTTTCGTAATTGTCATAGCCATGTTGTGCCAGCAAGGCTTCAATGTCTTCTTGCATTTGTGCGCTGGTGTCGTCATCTGGCAAGCTGGGTGGGGTACGGTGAAAAGGTGTATTCGGTTCCAAGGTTAAATGGTAAAACGATAAATGCGCGGGCTTGAGTGTTACCGCCA
The DNA here is from genome assembly GCA_965249075.1 of uncultured Methylophilus sp. GTDB lineage: Bacteria > Pseudomonadota > Gammaproteobacteria > Burkholderiales > Methylophilaceae > Methylophilus. The sequence goes on along the minus strand of CBDFLF010000004.1, from coordinate 640,687 downwards.
TTTGCGCGTCTGCTAAGGCTTGTTCTAAACTTTGCTCGGGTAAGCCATACATCACATCTAAGTTTACTTGTTCAAACATAGTGAGTGCTAACGCTGCCGCTTGTATCGCCTGCTCGCGGTCATGAATACGTCCAAGTGCCTTTAAATGCCCTTCGTTAAAACTTTGAATCCCTAATGAAACCCGTGTCACGCCTGCTTGCTTATAACCTAGAAAGTGCGCAGTATCGACGGTGCCAGGGTTGGCTTCGAGCGTGATTTCTGCGCCATACTCCAAAGGTGTGAGCATGCGTACATGGCTTAGAATCTTATCTATAGACTCAGCTGAAAACAGACTCGGCGTGCCCCCGCCAAAAAAAATGCTTTTTATTTTGCGTCCCCACACCAAGGGTGTCGCTTGTTCTAAATCGGCAATCAGCGCATCTACATAAGCGGCTTCGGGAATCTCTTGTTTGGACTCGTGCGAGTTAAAGTCGCAATAAGGGCATTTGCGCACGCACCACGGAATGTGAATATACAGCGACAATGGTGGCGGGTTTTTGAGACCTGTGAGTGTCGCGCCACCTTCAAGAGGGGCGGGGCTTAAACTATTGGCAGGGTAAATGGGAATCATGGCGGTATTGTACTGAAATTAAAAGTCGCCTGCTTGTTCTAGCACGGCTAAAAAGTCATCACCATATTTTAGTAGTTTGGCTTGCCCCACACCTGTAATCTGCGCCATGTCATCTAGCGTTTGCGGTTTTTGATTAAGCATTTCTAACAAGGTGCTGTCATGAAAAATCACATAAGGCGGTACGCCTTGTTCTTTGGCAAGTGCCATGCGTTTGTCTTTGAGCGCTTGCCATAGTGGGTCGTCATTGGCGCCTGCATAGGCTTCTTTAAAGCGTGAACTCCGCTCCGCTTTGCTGGCACGTTTTTCGGGTTCAGCATCGCGACGTAACCAGATGTCTTGTTCGCCTTTGAGCACAGGTCGGGCGGCTTCGGTGAGTTTTAAACCGCCATAAGCTTCAATGTCGCTTTCCAGCAAGCCCGCCGCAATTAGTTGGCGGTAGACACTGCTCCATTGCGCCTGATTAAGCGCTTTGCCGATGCCGTAAGTGCTCACTTCGTTGTGATGAAAGCGCTCAATTTGTGGGGTGGATTTGCCAGTGAGCACGTCAATTAAATGCCCCACGCCAAAGCGTTGCCCTGTGCGATAAACACAAGACAGTGCCATTTGCGCGACTTGTGTGGCCTGCCAAGTATCGACAGGATTCAAGCAGTTGTCGCATTGCCCACAATCGCCAGGGTGGCTTTCGCCAAAATAGCGTAACAGGGTTTGATGGCGACAAGCGGTGGCTTCGCAATAGCCAAGTAGCGCATCGAGTTTTAAACGCTCTAAGCGTTTACGCTCTTCCGAGGCTTCGCCACTCTCCAGCATTTGGCGCATGGAGACGACATCGCCCATGCCATAGGTCATCCACGCATTGGCAGGCAAGCCATCACGCCCAGCACGGCCTGTTTCTTGGTAATAGCCTTCCATGCTTTTGGGCAAGTCTAAATGCGCCACAAAGCGCACGTTGGGCTTGTCTATGCCCATGCCAAAGGCAATGGTCGCTACCATAATCACGCCCTCTTCACGCAAAAATCTGCGCTGGTGATGCTCACGCATTTGGGCAGAAAGCCCCGCATGATAGGGCAGGGCGTGCCAGCCTTTATCTACCAGCCAAGCAGCGGTGTCTTCCACTTTTTTGCGTGAGAGGCAATAAATAATCCCAGCATCGTTGGCGTGTTCACGCTCTAAAAAAGTGAGCAGTTGCTGACGCGCATTGTTTTTAATGGTGACGTGGTAGCGGATATTGGGTCGGTCAAAGCTGGAAACAAATTGCCCTGCTTGTTCTAACGCCAGTTGCGAGATAATTTCAGCGCGAGTGGGCGCATCAGCCGTGGCGGTGAGCGCAATGCGTGGCACATGCGGAAAGCGGTCATGCAACACCGTCAGTTGGCGATACTCAGGCCGAAAATCATGGCCCCATTGCGAGACACAATGCGCTTCATCAATGGCAAACAAGGCCAAGCCAATGTGGGCATCGACCTCATCAAGCAAGCTTAAAAAGCTATTGACGGTTAAGCGCTCAGGCGCAACATAAAGCAGTTTTAACTCGCCAGAAAGCGCGCGTTGGGTAATGCGGGCGTTGTCTTCTACGCTTAAAGTAGAATTTAAAAAAGCGGCGTCTACGCCCAATTGCTGCAACGCTTCAACTTGGTCTTGCATCAGTGCAATCAAGGGTGAGACCACAATCGCTAGGCCATCCCGCGCCAGTGCGGGGATTTGATAACACAGCGATTTGCCCCCACCTGTGGGCATCAGCACTAAGGCGTCGTTGCCTGTAATCACATGCTCGACAATGGCTTGTTGTTGGTGGCGAAAACTGTTGTAACCAAAGGTGGTTTGTAAGATGGATAAAGGCGATTTCACAGGATGTGACGCACCTATTTTTTTGTATAAGGATTCACGAGCTGATCGACCATGGCATGCAAAGCGTCGCGCATTTGTTGCTCGCTCACTTCCATCAGCAAGCCGTCTTCAAATGCGTCTTGGCTGATTTGTGCAATCTCGGTGAAATTTTCTTTCATCACTTTGATTTTTTCGGTGCATGCAACCACGCTACCGTCGTCGCGCACCCAAGTGGGTAAGGCCTGTTTCATCATGATTCGCTAGGTAGATTTTCGATTAAATGCAACATCTTGCGCATGGCCTGTCCACGATGGCTGATTTTATTTTTAATTTCAGGGTCTAGCTCAGCCACCGATTTTCCTGTCATATTATCCATAAACAAAGGGTCGTAGCCAAAGCCACCTTCACCACGTGGCGTTTTTAAAATCGCGCCAGACCAAATGCCTTCGGCAATCAGCGGTTGTGGGTCGTCATGTTTGCGCACCAGCACCATGCAACAGTAATAATGCGCGAAACGGTTGTGATGCTGGGTTAGCACTTCTAGCAAATGCGCATTGTTTTTCTCGTCACTGCGTGGCTCACCTGCAAAATAAGCTGAATGCACGCCAGGTGCGCCATTCAAGGCTTCTAAACACAAGCCAGAGTCATCTGCCAGCGCAGGCAAGCCTGTGTGCAAACTGGCATTGCGCGCTTTGGCTAAGGCGTTTTCAATAAAGGTGCAGTGTGGCTCGGGAGCTTCTGGCACATTCAGCTCAGACTGCGGAATGACGCTGATGTTCAAGGGCGCTAGCAAGGCTTGAATCTCACGCAGTTTGCCTTTGTTGCCTGTGGCGATGACCAATTGCTTAAACATGGTTTATCCAGCTAATGCTTTAGTTTGTAGGGCTGTGATTTGTTGAATGCCGTGTACGGCTAAATCCAACATCGCGTTCATGGTCTCACGCGCAAATGGCTCACCTTCAGCAGTACCTTGAATTTCCACAAAACCGCCACTGCCTGTCATCACCACATTCATGTCGGTGTCGCAATCCGAGTCTTCAATATAATCTAAATCGAGCACAGGCGTGCCTTTGTAAACGCCGACTGAAATCGCCGCCACGGAATCTTTAATCGGGCTAGCAGTGAGCAGGCCTTTTGTGAGTAGCACGCTAATCGCATCTTGCATGGCGACATACGCACCTGTGATGCTGGCGGTGCGGGTGCCGCCGTCAGCTTGAATCACGTCGCAGTCAAAATGGATGGTGCGCTCGCCCAATTTTTCAAGGTCTATCACTGCGCGCAAACTGCGGCCTATCAAACGTTGAATTTCTTGCGTGCGCCCGCTTTGCTTGCCTCGTGCCGCTTCACGGTCCATGCGTGTGCCTGTGGAACGTGGCAACATGCCATATTCTGCCGTCACCCAGCCTTGGCCTTTGCCTTTTAAAAAGCCGGGCACTTTTTCTTCTACGCTGGCGGTACACAACACATGCGTGTCGCCAAATTTCACCAACACCGAGCCTTCGGCGTGTTTGGTGTAATGGCGGATCAATTCAATCGCACGAAGTTGGTTGGTGGCACGTTGGCTGGGTCTGGTCATGGGATAGCTACTTTTTAATAGAAATTAAACAAAAAGGTTTAAACAAGATTTTAAACGTTTTTGCTAACTTAATGCGGAATAAGTGCGCGCGAGCGCAGGGGTGTGACCAGAGAAAACGTGTTTATTAAAACTGTTTAGACTTATTCAGTGCTGCTTGAATCTCAGCCAAGGCGCGTTCAATCTCGTCGTCGCTAAAATTCACATCATGGTTGCTGGCAGGGTTAATCATGGTGGTGGTGTTTTCAAACTCAGCATCCATCGTGGAGATAGTAAAAGGATTGTTGTTGCGGTCGCCCCATTGTAAGCCAATCGCACTCATATTATCGCCTTGTGTTTGGCTAAGTTTCTCGGCCTCGTTAAGCAGTTGTATGATGGTTTCATTAATGTTGCCAGCAAACAAAGTACGGCGCATCACTTGGTCTGTAATCACGTTCCAAACGCCGTCGGAGCACAGCAAAATCACATCGCCTTCTTCTAGGCTAACAGGCCTTGCCAACTCAATTTGGGGCGCGACTTCGCCACCCACGCAGTTATAAATCTTGTTGCGATAAGGATGTGTGGCCATTTCTTCACGGCTAATTTGCCCTTTGCGGAACATCGCTTGCACCACCGAGTGGTCTTCGGTTTTGTAATGCAACTGTCCGTTTCTAAACACATACATGCGCGAGTCGCCCACATGTGCGCAATACAAAATGTTGTTTTGAATCACCGCAGCCACGACCGTGGTACGTGGCGAGTCAGTGAGTTTTTTTTCCAAACGCACACGCTCAATGGTGTGATGCACTTGCACAATATGGTCATTTAAAAATTTGGCAGGGTTGGGCAGATGTTGCGCGCCCATGCCTTCAAACGAGGCAATCATCGACTTCACCGCAATGTCAGCGGCTACCTCGCCATGCATGTGACCACCCATGCCATCGGCCAGCACCATTAACACAGCGGCTTTATGATAGGCATAAGCCAAGCGGTCTTGATTGTAAGCGCGTGGGCCTTGGCGTGTGCCCTGAAAAATAGAAAACTTCATGATAATCTAGAAAAATACTTTTTTAATTTTATCCACCAAGCCTGCTTTAGGCTCTTCGTCTTGGTGTTTGGCCACCAATTGTTTTTGTAAAGAGAACACGCTTTGTGGACGGTCTAAAAAGTCCAGTTTCATGCAATCGTCAATCAAACTCAACAAGCTCTCAGAGTAAACACCCTTGCCCAATTCCACCGCAGGTACCAAGTTGTCTTTGGTGATGCGTAAGTTAGACGCTTGTGGGGTCGCACGCAACAAGCATGCGTACATGCTGGCGCCTATGCTATAAATGTCACTCCACGGCCCTAAATGCTTGCGGTCATAATATTGCTCAGGCGGCGCAAAACCAGGGGTATAGGTCGGGGGCATGTTCGATTCAGACAAGGCTTGCCGTGCTGAACCAAAGTCCAGTAACACAGGCGAGCCATCTAAACGGATATAAATGTTAGCAGGCTTAATATCCAAGTGCAGTAATTTGCGCGTATGTACCTCGCGCAAACCATTGAGCAACTCGGCAAACACACGAATCACAAAATTTTCGGGCACAGGGTTGGGGTAGGCCAAAATATAATCTTGCAGTGACTTACCGCGCTCATACTTCATCACCATATACACGGTGTTATTGGCACGGAAAAAATTCAACACCCGCACAATGTTTTTATGGTCGATATTGGCAAGCGCCAAGCCCTCTTCAAAAAAACACTTGAGCCCATGTTTAAACGCATTGTCGTTGGTGCCACTCGGTTTGACTTCAGCCCCGCCTTGACGTATTGCCAAGGTGGTAGGCATATACTCTTTAATCGCCACCGTGGTTTTCAGTTTGTCTTGCGCCAAATACACATAGCTAAATCCACCAGAGCTCAGCACTCGGGTCACAGTGTAGTCTTGCAGGGCAAAACCGATAGGCAGTGCTAAGTTAGTATTGGGTGTACCCATAATCTTTTATAAAGTGCGCGCTGGTTGCTGGGGCTGTAAGTGACCAAAATTGCCACTTAATATGCAAATCCGTTCGATTCAAACAGTACAAGCAAAAACCATACGAGCTCATGGCAGACAAGTGATATTTTCGCATAATCACCAACGCTTTTGTTACAATCGTAAAGATTTTACAAACTAATGGCTCAAAATAAACAGAAAGCACCCCCATGATACTTAGCATGACAGGCTTCGCCTCACGCGAAGTCAGCACCCCCACAGGCGCATTGGTAATCGAGCTGCGCTCAGTTAACCACCGCTACCTTGAGCTACAACTCAAAATGGACGACAACCTGCGCGTGTTAGAACCGCAAGTGCGCGAGCTCATTCAAGCCAAACTTGGTCGTGGCAAAGTCGATTGTCGCATTAACCTGCGCAACGACGGCTCCAACCTAGAAAACATTAGCCTCAATACCTCCACCGTGGCGCAAATTGCCCAAACCCTGCAAACTTTGCAGGCGCACTTCCCCAACGCGCAACCCATCAACCTCGTGCAAGTGCTCAATATGCCAGGCGTCATGCAAACCCAAACGGTGGACCAAGAAGCACTCGCCAATACCCTCAAACAAGCGCTTAACCAAGTGCTAGACGACATGCTCAGCGCCCGCGCGCGCGAGGGCGAAAAACTCAAACAAGTGATACTAGAACGCCTCACCGAAATCCGCGCCCAAGTGAAAATTGTTAAACCCCTGCTGCCAGAACTGATTAAACAATATCAACAAAAACTCACCACCAAACTACAAGAAGTTATGCTCGCCGATGACGAACGCGTGCGTCAAGAAATCGTCCTTTATGCCCAAAAAATAGATGTCGATGAAGAACTAGAACGCCTAAACGCCCACGTGCAAGAAGTAGAACGCATTATGGCAGTAGGCGGACAAGTCGGCAAAAAACTCGACTTTTTAATGCAAGAACTCAACCGCGAGGCCAATACATTAGGCTCAAAATCAGTGGCGATAGAAACCACCCAAGTCAGCATGCAGTTAAAAGTGTTGATAGAACAAATGAGAGAACAGATACAGAATATTGAGTAGCTATTGATTTTTTTGATAGTTGAGATACAATGTAACTCAAGTTAAGGAGGTGCTATCATGGCAACAACAAGTATGGTGCATGTCAGAGTCGATGACAAAATCAAAGCAGAAGCTACAGAGACGCTTGCGTCAATGGGACTATCAGTCTCAGATGCGGTACGCGTTTTTTTAACAAGAGTCGTGGTGGAAAAACAACTCCCGTTCACACTCAAAGTGCCCAACCCAGAAACCCATGCCGCAATGATGGAAGCAGACGCTATTGCTAGCGGACGTAAAGCAAGATTTGCTACTGCAGAGGCATTATTCAGTGACCTCGAAAATACCAGCCACAAGTAAACGCGCTAAGCTACCTAGGCTGGCCGATTACACCAAGTCGTTTCTAAAAGACTGGGTCAGATTATCGCACTCAGGCCGATACGACATGAACCGCCTCAAAGAGGCAATGCTCATTTTAATCGCTAATGACGCGCCCTTAGGCCCCGAATGGTTAGACCACCCGCTTGGGGGCGATTGGGAAGGCCACAGAGAATGTCATGTGGGCGGTGACTTTCTGCTGGCATACAAATTAGAGAGCTCAACTAAAATAGAACAAATCATTTTTGTACGCGCAGGCTCGCATGCAGATTTATTTGAATAGAACGATTTAGTCTGCATGCAGTTAAAAGTGTTGATAGAACAAATGAGAGAGCAGAGTCAGAATATTGAGTAGCATAGCTGGTTTGTGTATCTACAATGGATAAACAAATGCTTTACACGGCAGTTCAATGTATCTACAATGTAGATATTATTTGGAGGTGAAAGAGATGAAACTAAACATTCAAAAGTGGGGAAACAGTGCGGCAATCAGATTGCCATCTGCGATGTTGTCAGAAATTGGCGCGAGTATCGGAGACGCTGTTGAGGTTGACCCAGAAGCTTTTCGTGTTGCAAAACCCAAATACAAACTAGATGACCTTATTGCACAGTGCAACATGGATGCAAACCCGCCCAGTGAAATAACAGATTGGGAAAACATGGCGCCAGTTGGCGCGGAGATTATTTGATGGCTAGGTTTGAACGCGGAGACATCGTCCGAGTATGCCTGAACCCAACAGTTGGACACGAAACACAAGGTGATTTTAGACCAGCTATCGTCTTATCCACTGGCGCAATGAATGCACTTGGCATGGCAATGATAGCCCCAATCACCCAAGGCGGGGATTTTTCGCGCTATGCAGGGTTCGCAGTATCACTCACAGGCACAGGCATGGAAACGCAAGGGGTGATTTTGGTTAATATGCTACGTTCAGTTGATTTAATAGCGCGCAAAGCAAAGAAAATTGAGCGCGCTCCACAAGTTATCATTGATGACGCCCTTGCTCGCATACAAGCTATTTTTGAATAGCTAATCCCCTCAGAAAACACTTAACCACCCAAGTCAGCATGCAGTTAAAAGTGTTGATAGAACAAATGAGAGAACAGATACAGAATATTGAGTAGTATAAAGTTGATATGGCACTCGAGACGATGATATGACGCAACTAATCCTTTACACTACAGAAGACGGGCAAAGTCATATCCAACTGCGGGCTGACGGGCAAACTGTTTGGCTGACGTAGCTAGAAATGCCGGAGTTATTCAGTGCTACCAAACAAAATGTATCACTGCACTTAAAGAATGTGTTTGAGGATGGCGAGTTGAATCCAAACGCAACTGTCAAGGAATCCTTGACAGTTCAAACTGAGGGTTCTCGTGAAGTGCGTCGTAGCATTACGCTTTACAATCTGGATGCTATTTTGGCGGTTGGTTATCTCACCCAAGTCAGCATGCAGTTGAAAGTGTTGATAGAACAAATGAGAGAACAGATACAGAATATTGAGTAGTGCCAATCTTCAAAAGTTAGGTAATTGCATTTGTATAAACAATAGGTAATTCTGCAAAGTTAGATGTTTGATTCAATCCGCGTAGCGTTGTCAGCTTCATTGATTGTTTAAAATTTCGGATAGGTAGATGCTCAATGGCTTCGTTGAGCGCCATTGCAGGTTGTAACTCAAACAACCAATAGTCATCATTAGAGTTATCGAGCTTGCCAGCTTGCTCAATGGTGAGTTCACTTCTTTTTTTCAGCGTTAAGTTTTTTATACGCCAAACACGTTTAATTTTTCGAGTAGTTTCTTTTTCGTGAATGACCCCAATAGCGAGATAAGCTAACTCTTGGGCAACGTGCTTTTTGTACTTGTTCTCAAAGGTGGTAAAAGGCATGTGATACCACTGACTTGTACCATCCTCAATTTTTTTAATATAGCTTAAATCTCGCCCTTCTTTGTTTGGGCTAGCTACAGTTAAAACCAAATCTGGGTAAAACACCTGCTTCATGCCTTGATAAGGAATACGCGCAGATTCCTGAACATACAAGTTTTCTAAAGAATTAACTTTAGAATCTTCTGCAATGCCAATTTGCGCTTTTAAATACCCAATCAGCCATTGGTTACCATGATTACTTTCCGCACTGGGTAAAAGGGCAAATGCGCCTATGCCCACTTCATCAATCACACTATCGTAAGGGTTAGGTTCTACGCTTTGGTTATAAAAACCAGGATAAAGTGCAAATGCACCAAACACTGGACGGCTTTTATCTTTTAATCCATTTTCAGATTCAATTCGGATTAATGCATCGCGGTATCTGTGCATTTGGTTAAGTGCATCTTCTGGCACATAGTCTTGTTTCGCGGTAACGAGCAAGTCTGTTTCCTGCTGATCAGACACTATTCTGTATTTGGCATCAAACAACCAAACACATTTTCTTTTATCCCCAAAAGTGACTTCCATCAAAATATCGGGTTTTTGAGTCACCCAATACGTTCTAATATGTGTTGTGTTGTGCCTAAAAACAGGCTCATGCGCCAATCTAATTTTGATGTCGCCGCGCTCAAACTCAAAAGCGCCACCAAACCCATCTTTTAATTTAAATTCCAGCTCTTTTAGCGTTAAAGCATTGTTGTTTTTCATCACATCTGTGAAACCCAGCTCTTCAACCAAAATGCGTCGCAACTCTAAAAAACACCAAACTTCATAAATCTCCGCAATTGTTTTCATAGAGACTGAAGCTTGGTTGGAAAAAATGTCTAAATAAAATTTAAGCTCTTGCCAAATCTTATAAACAGCGCTGTAGCCTGTTTTCTGTTGCAACACGAGTGACTCACTGCTCAAGCCAGAGAACTCACCAATTTCATTGATAAAGCTTTGTTTTTGAAACTGCGTAAAGGGTGCTTGCCAATCGTAGATTTGGCTTATAAAAGCATCCGTTAATCGTTGGCTTTCTGGCACTTGGTTAAATTTGACCAGCTTACGGTGAAAGTCAGCAAGGCGCGATTTAGTGGTTTTAACCACCATTTTAATAAATCGGTTTTCTGGCGTATCCAGCGAAAGGTGCTTTTTAGTTTGCAGGTAACGCTTATCAAACAAACCATTTGTTAAGTCTTGTCTAACAGTTTCAATTTGTTTTGGGCTTAGTTTGCCTTTGAGTTTTTCAGCTTTGGTATAGCGTTCGGTGTTTTGTAAACGGCTATGAGGAGATTGGCTAATCACCTTTAAACCGCTCATCATTTTTGCGCGTAACTGCTCAAAATGGGCAAGCCAAAGTAAAGGGAAATAACCAAGCTTTAAACCACGAGAAACAGACTGCTCAGTTTTTTCTGCAAGGCTAAACCGCCACAATGGATATTCACGGTCTATCGTTTGGTACATCGTGATTAAATCGCTGTGCATGTCCATTTTTACGGGCATGACCTCAAACGAGAGTGCGATTGTTTTTGATTGCCCGCTCTCAAGGCTGTAACTCAAAGGTAGCCTCAGCCAACCTATATCATTAGCCGTATTGATAACCCCAAATAGTCTTGCTTCACCAGTTTTTGCAGAACGCGTAAACCGAAACGCATCATATATTGTAGTTAGTTTGTGATTAACAGATGCATCAACAACATTCGTGTTTAAAAACACCCACTCAAATTGATACTGCGTGTTTTCAAAAAAAACAGGCTCAGTTAAAGGCACTGATAACGTTTGCGTAAATGCTTCAGCGCTGGCTGTTGGGCTACTTAAGCTCGGCTCAACATCAATTGGCTCTGAAAAAAGGATTTGAGAAGGTGAGACAACTTTACCATGCTTATGCATGGTTTTTTTGAGCATGTTTTGGCGAGCAGAAATATCATTGCACCAAACCGTCAGCTCCCAATCTGTGCTTTTTAACTGTAAAAGCGCTGGCATGTTAGCGTGGGTTAATTAAGGCCAAAAACTAGTAAAGCCAGCGCTCGTTAAGCTTTGTTCCATCTTATCCAGTTTTTTGTTGCAACGGCATGGAATAGAGATTGTTTTAGAGCCATTAACAGGCTCAGTTTTTTCACGGTATAAATCTGGGCGTTGCTCGCCAACCCAAATTAATGCCATATGCTCAGCAAGCACCTTTTTAAGCTCAGATAAAACAGTGCGTTGTTCACCGCCATTATTAGAACCAGCGCCAGCGTTTACTGCAAGCTTGTCATAGTCACCTTCAATTCTAGGCAACACCTTACACATCACAAAGTCATCCCAAACAGCCATTAGCTCTTGTTCAGTTTTAGGTTGGGTGCAAATCACCGCAAGCAAAAGCTCGTTTAAAGCGCGGAAAGCTAACTTAAAAGGGGTATTATCAAGCGCAGTGTTTACCGATTTTAAAAACGCAACGCTCTTCCTGCCATCGCTATCAAAAGTAGTGGCAAGCGCATCAGTATTGCGACCATCTGACCAAATAGGGTAGCTCAGGGTGAGGTTTTGCGTATCGGGTTCAAAGAATGTATCAAAGTTATTGGGGAAAAACTCACCAAAATCAAAACTCAAGGCACGGTCTAACACCTTGCGTGAAAAGCCGTGGGTAGTTTCGTCCATGTTCACTGTGCCAGCCACAATCAAATTAAACGGCAAGCTGATGCCAAAATAAGTAAAGTGGCTCCATAGCGCGTCGTTTCCTGCATCAGCCAAACCAAGCGCAGTGCGCAAGCTGTCAGCCACTTCATTAATTAACTTCGCATTTAATAAAGCATCGCAGGTGTATTCAACGGCATTATCTGAGTGCACCCACTTGCGTGTTTCAATCACTGATAAATAATCAGCAAAATATTGCTCCACAGGGGCAAGGTTCATCTCGTCCAAACATAACCAATAAGGCGCAACAGATTCCAAACTGTTTTTATTACCCGTTATTTTTTCGCCATCAAAATCAAAGCCAGCTTTTAAAATCGCTTGCCAAGCTTTAACAACAAACTTTAAAACATCTGTTGCTACATATTCTGGTTTGCCATTTAAACGTGAAACATAACCAAGCAAATCAGAAGGCTCATGCCAATCTGGGCGCACTGGCACCAATTGATAAGTCTCACTCAGTGAGCCTGACTGCTCCGCTTGTTCACGTATAAAACGCGTCTTTCCAGTACCAGAAATACCAGCAAGTAAGAGAAATGTCTTTCCAATATTGGTTTTTTTATAATCGTCAGAATATATAGGAGTGCTTAAGCGCCGAATTTCATCAAGAATATCTGGGGTATTTAGAATATTATCTAAAAATTTATAGTAGTTTTCCTTGCCTAAAACAGCTTTGGGTGCCCCTTTGCTTGTCGAGTCATTAAACGAGTTCCATTTTTCGTCATTTTGCTTATTTTCAATAAGCGTTTTTATATGTTTGATACTGGATTCGATGTTTACAGCATCAATAGAAAATAAATTACTACTAAAGAATATTTCGTCCCAAGACTTTAAAACTGAGTAATTGACTAGACCAGCATAAGATGACTTAAAATTCTCACTTTTGTGAAACCACACACAAAAATTGCTCAAAATTAAATCAGAAATATGACTCCTATTTTTTCTCTCAGAAGGTGTATTCTGGCCAATGAGTGATTGTAGGTCGGAAAAAGTTTTGCGACTCTGTGCTTTGAGAAATACAGGATTGTCTTTCGCATTATTTACCAAACATCCATCTGAAACTTTATCTCTAAGAATGTCATAAGAGGTATTAATTAAATTGTTTTTAGTTGCATAATCTAACAGTGAAAGAAAAACATCCTGGGTGATTTCATATAGGCCTGCCTGATTAGGGCTTCCTTTAGTTAGTACTCCTAAATTATCGGAGAACTGTGGATAAAGATATAAATCCTCTCTTGTTATACATTCTTTAAAAGGAAAAAACTCAGCAACAAACTTTTTCTCAGATGGGGTAATAGAAATTGTTTTTGCTATTGCGTAAATACCGTTTGTGAACTCATTAATTTTATAATTTTTAAAATATCTTGATTTTTTACTTGAATCACCACTCAATATAAAGATAACTAAATCATCCTTTTTTAGAGCGTAGATGCTGTTAGGTATGTTATCTATTTCAAAAGTTTTTATCTGACTGTCAATGCATGCTTGGACAATACTTTCAAAATGACCATCATCGTCTTCTGATGGGCAACTTAATTTCACATAGTAATAATTCATAATTTAGTTATCCAAATTAGTTGTTAATTAGAGACACTATAAGTTTTGCTAATTCATTAATAACTGCTACAGGTACAGAATTGCCAGCTTGTTGATATTTTTTTGCATTAGATATGCTTATATTTTTAAGATTATTGATGTAGTTCTTGTTAAAACCTTGCAATGCAAAACACTCTTCTGGTGTGAGTTTTCGTATCAGTTTTTCACCATTATTCATTACGCCACAAACAATTAAAGGTACATTATGCCCACCTGTACCCATATTGGCAGTTAGTGTTGGGCAGACACCGCCTTTGTTGCGTCTGACATACTTTCTACGCCACTGGTAAATGTGTTGATAACCACTATCCTCTTCCCAAATTTCATCAACATTCCAATCAACGAAATTATGCTTATTTTCTTTTGAAAACTTGGAGTTAATATAATCAACAGCCTTTTTGAAGTGACCAGATTTACCGTTGTATATAAAATCAGCCCAATCGGCTCTTTCATTAAACTTCTGAAAATACTTCGCATTCGGTTCAATTAATTTGGCAGTTAACTTTTTATCTAATTTAATTTCGTGCGTAGTATCTGATAGCTTAAAGTCTTCAAGCAACGTTAATTTATTTTGTTTCGGTGGAAAATCAAAATCAAAACTTGCGTCCTCAGTTAACCATTTGTCTATTTCAGATATGCTCAAGGATTTGTCTTGTGGTGAGGGTAGTGGTGTTGCCTTTGAATTAATACGGTGATTTTTACAGCCAACTAAAAAAATACGTTCCCTATTTTGATGCAATCCATAGTCTTTAGCGTTAAGTATTTGGACTTTCAAACCATAATTCAAAGACGTCAATTCATGACATATTCTTTGAAAAGTCCTACCTTGATCGTGAGACTTGAGGTTTTTAACGTTTTCTAAAACAAAAATGCCTGGTTCTTTTTCTTTTAATATATCAACAATATTAAAAAAAAGATTTCCGCGTCCCTTTTGGTCTTCAAAACCTTGCCTATATCCAGCTATAGAAAAAGCTTGGCATGGAAAGCCAGCAAGCAAAATGTCGTGGTCAGGTATATCTTCTGGTTTTACTTGCGTGATGTCGCCAAAGGGCAGCTCACCATGATTAGCTTTGTAAGTTTGTTGCGCATTTTTTTCAAACTCTGAAGAAAACACACACGCACCGCCGTGCTCTTGAAAGCCAAGCCTGATACCGCCCACGCCCGCGAACAAGTCTATAAAGCGGAATTTAGGGTTTTGTTGAGGTTTTAGCGCCAAACTTCCAAAAATGAGTTCATAAAATTGAGATTCATTCTGGTAAACATTGTTTGTTTTTAAAACACTCAATATCTCATTTTTTAAATCCAATGGATTGGCGATAGATTTGTTGCAAAAAAGCTGACTGTTTGTGGCAATTGCGTGGAGCCATTGGTCGAGCACCGCTTCAGCAGTGGAGCCATTAGGCGCATGTTTTTGTGCGATTGGCGTGAGTAGTTCTTTTGATTGGTTTAAAGCAACAACATTCGATTTCATTATGATGGTAATACTAAAATGTGACTTATAAGTCACAATAGTAGCAACCAAGGCTGATTTATGAAAGCAGAACCTTTAGTGATGTATGTCTGTGGGGTAAAGCAAGTCTATCTAAGTTCTGCACCATTCTAGCACTTGCAAAACGCACCTTTATGGTGCGTTTTTTATTGTCTGTGATTTTAGGTTTTGTTTAAGCTTTTGAATTTTAATGTTTTTTTTGTTGGCACAGCGATTGCTGTAAACTGAATAAATACTTAAAGTTTAAAGGGGTTTTTATGTCTAAATCGACCCAGGCATTTTTTGATGAGATGCAGGCTTATGGCGGGGATGTGCGTAGCATTTACCGTGCTTATGAGCGTTGGTTGGAGGGGGTGCCTACTGCGCAGTTGGCGGCTAAGCGTGCTGAGGCGGAGGTGTTGTTTAGACGTGTGGGGATTACGTTTAACGTCTATGGCGAGGAGGATGGCGCTGAGCGTTTGATTCCGTTTGATGTGATTCCGCGTTTGATTGCGGCTAAGGAGTGGACAACGCTCTCAGCAGGGGCGATTCAGCGCGTGAAGGCGTTGAATATGTTTTTGCATGACATTTACCATGAGCAGGCGATTATTAAGGCGGGGATTGTGCCTTATAGTATTTTGAGTAATCCGCAGTATCGGCCTGAGATGGTGGGGGTGAATGTGCCTAACCAAGTGTATGCGCATGTGGCGGGGATTGATTTGGTGCGCACGAGTGAGTCGCAGTTTTATGTGCTTGAGGATAATTTGCGCACGCCTTCTGGGGTCTCTTATATGTTGGAAGACCGTAAGATGATGATGCGTTTGTTCCCCGATTTATTCCGTAAGTATTCGGTGGCGCCTGTGGAACATTATCCACAAGTGTTGTTGAACAATTTGCGCTCGGTGGCGCAAACGGGTGTGCAGGAGCCAACAGTGGTGTTGATGTCGCCTGGGGCTTATAACAGTGCTTATTTTGAGCATGCATTTTTGGCGCAACAAATGGGCATTGAGTTGGTGGAAGGCCAAGATTTGTTTGTGCGTAACAATGCGGTGTATATGCGCACGACGCAGGGCCCGCAACGTGTGGATGTGATTTATCGTCGGATTGATGATGATTTTATTGACCCGCTGGTGTTTAACCCAGACTCGATGTTGGGTGTGCCTGGTTTGCTCTCGGTGTATCGCAATGGTGGGGTGACGTTGGCCAATGCGGTGGGTACGGGTGTGGCGGACGATAAGGCGACGTATATTTATGTGCCTGAGATGGTGAAGTTTTACTTGGGCGAAGAGCCGATTTTGCAAAACGTGCCGACGTATCAACTCAGCAAGGAAGACGATTTGAATTATGTGTTGGCGCACTTGCCTGAGCTGGTGGTGAAAGAGGTGCAGGGCTCGGGCGGTTATGGCATGTTGGTGGGGCCAACGGCAACTAAACAAGAAATTGAAGAGTTTAGATTGCGGATTGTGTCTAAACCTGACAATTATATTGCGCAGCCGACCTTGGCGCTTTCAACTTGCCCAACCTTGGTGGAAAAAGGCATTGCGCCACGCCATGTGGATTTACGGCCTTTTGTGCTTTCGGGCAAAACGGTGAGTTTGGTGCCTGGGGGCTTGTGCCGTGTGGCGCTGAAAGAGGGTTCGCTGGTGGTGAACTCGTCGCAAGGTGGCGGCACGAAGGACACTTGGGTGTTGGAACGTGATGAAGAATCGCCTACTGAAATGGATGAGGCAATAGCAAAACAAGGCCAAGCTGAAGGCTTGTCTAACAAAGAGGTGAGCGCATGTTAAGTCGTACAGCAGAACATTTGTATTGGATGGCGCGCTATATTGAGCGTGCGGAAAACGTGGCGCGGGTGTTAGATGTGACTTATCACATGTCACTATTGCCAACCGAGACCAGTAGTGAAGAAGATTTGTGGAAAGCGGCCTTGGAGATTTCTGGCAATGAGGGTATTTTTCATGCGGGCTACAAACAAATCAACGCGACCAATGTGATTAAACATTTGGCGATGGACGGGCATAATCCTTCGAGTATTTATAGCACTTTGCGCAGTGCGCGTGAAAATGCGCGCGCGGTGCGGGTGGCGATGACCTCGGAAACGTGGGAGAACATGAATGCTTTGTGGTTGGAGTTTGACCAGTTTTTGAAGCGCGATTTAACCAAGGCTGGCTTGAGCGAGTTTTGTGAGTGGGTGAAGGCGCGCTCACATTTGTTCCGAGGCGTGTGCTTTGGCACCATGTTGCGCGACGAGGCATTTAGCTTTGTGCGTTTGGGCACATTTATGGAACGTGCAGATAACACGGCACGTTTGTTGAGCGCGAAGTTTGACACTTTAATGCCTGTGCAAGGTCAAGCCACGGGTTCGGTGGATTATTATGAGTGGAGCGCAGTGTTGCGCTCGGTGTCGGCGTTTCAGGCGTATCAAAAAATTTATAGCGACGCGATTGACCCTGTGAAAGTGTCAGAACTATTGGTGTTGCGTCATGACATGCCACGTTCATTGCATGCGTGCTATGATGAAATTATGCCGATTATTGAGCAAGTGGCGGGTGCGCGCCAAACCGAGGCTAAACGCCTCTCTGGCGAGCTACATGCGAAATTGCACTACGGCAAAATGTTGGAAATTTTTAAAGGCGGCTTGCAGGACTTTTTGCAAGAGTTTATCCATGCGAATCGCATGTTAGGCGATGAGATACAGCGGAGCTTTTTAAGTGCTACGCTCTAAAAGGGGTTGCTAAACGCCTATTTTGAGGGCATTACTGCGTTCACAATCGATTTGGTGCGAATGCACCTAGCGAGATTGGGGACAACCCTTGCGGTTGTGTCGCCTTGTACTGCATCTCAAACTGGGCATTTATCAAGTCCCTTTATTTTAAATATTAAGCAATATGGTTTTAATTTTAAGCACCATTAAAAATAGGTAACCCCATGCGTTTAAGTATCGAGCATCAAACCCAATACGTTTATAGTGAACCCGTCAATTACACCATTCAGCAGTTGCGTTTAACGCCACAAAACGGCTTGGGTCAGTTGGTGAAGCATTGGGATATCAAAGTGAATGGTCAGTTGCATGGCTTTGAAGACACGTTTGGTAATTTGACGCATACGCTGGTGATTGACCAACCGCATCAAGATTTGTTGATTTCGGTGGTGGGTGAGGTGGAAACGGGCGTGGATGGCTTGGCACCACGAGAGCATTTGCCACTGGCGATTTTTTTGCGCGATACGCCACTGACGCAAGCGGACACTGCCATGATGGCATTCGCTAACCAATTTAAAGGCAAGCCTTTGCAAGACATGATGTTGGCTTTGCGTGAAAAAATGCATTACATCAAAGGCGCGACCAAAGTGGATACCACGGCAGCACAAGCGTTTCAGTTAGGACAAGGTGTTTGCCAAGACCATGCACATGCGTTTATTGGCTGTTGTCGAAGCCTAGGCTTGCCCGCACGCTATGTGAGTGGTTACTTATTTACCGAAGACGGCAGTTTGATGCAAACCCATGCTTGGGTGGATGTCTGGCAAAACGAGGCGTGGCTGAGTTTAGATGTCTCTAATGGCACGGGCGTGAACGAGACCCATGTGCGTTTGGCCACAGGCTTGGACTATCGTAGTGCCAGCCCCGTCACAGGTATGCGTGTGGGCGGAGGCGATGAAGGCATGGCCAGCTCGGTGACAGTGAATCAACAAGGAAACCTTTCAATCGCGCAACGCAAACTCAACTCAAAAGCGTTGTATGAGCAGGCGCAGGCCGTGCAACAACAGTAACGATCTGCTGCAAATCAGATAGCTTATTCTAGTTTTGTAAATCCATAAAAATCATTCACGCATTTGACCATGCGCATATCTAAGAAGCGCCTGCGCATGATATGATTTTGCTTTTGAAATCTAAGAAAAATCATGACATATTGTGTTGGCATACTATTAGAGCAAGGCTTGGTGTTGGCGTCGGATACGCGCACCAATGCAGGGGTGGACCAAGTGGCTACCACACCTAAAATGCACGTGTTTGAGCAAGACAAAGAGCGTGTGGTTGTATTGCTGACAGCAGGTAATTTGGCGGTTACGCAATCCGTGGTCAATGTGTTGCGTGAGCAACTCAAGGCCGATGCTAAAACCAAAAGTAAAGAAAAAACGGCCAATGTATTGAACGCGAAATCGATGTTTGAAGTGGCAAGTGTGGTGGGTGCCGCTATGCGCCAAGTGCATGAGCGTGATGGCGCGGCGCTTAAAGAACATGGCATTGAGTTTAGCGCCAGCATTTTGGTGGCAGGGCAAATTAAAGGCGAGAAACCACGCTTGTTTAATGTGTACGCGGCAGGCAATTTTATTGAGGCCACACCAGACACGCCTTATTTGCAAATTGGTGAAACCAAATATGGTAAGCCGATTGTGGATCGGGTAGTGAAGCATCAAACCGACATTATGGATGCCGTAAAATGTGTGTTGATTTCGTTTGATTCCACTATTCGTAGCAATGTGTCAGTGTCAGCGCCGATTGATTTAATGATTTACCGCACCGATACTTTACATGCCAATTGTCGTGAGCGGATTACCGAGCAAGACCCATATTACGCTTCGGTGCGTAAAGGCTGGGGCGAAGGCTTAAAAGCCGTATTTTCTTCTTTACCTAATCCAGATTGGTGCGTGTGATGTTAGGTAACCTATTTGTAATTTCTGCCGCTTCGGGCGCTGGCAAAACCAGCTTGGTACGCGCCATGTTGGCGCAAGACCCGCAACTCAAGCTCTCCATCTCTCATACCACACGCGCGATGCGCCCAGGCGAAGAAGATGGTGTGCATTATCACTTTGTGGATGATGGCCAGTTTATGGGTATATTGGGTGATGGCGGTTTTTTAGAAAGTGCAGAAGTGCACGGCGCGCGTTATGGCACCTCTAAACAAGGTGTGGATGTTGCTTTGCATGCAGGCCACGATGTGATTTTGGAAATTGACTGGCAAGGCGCGGAGCAGGTGCGTCGTTTATATCCGCAGGCGATTAGCATTTTTATTTTGCCTCCGTCACTTGAGGCTTTATCACAACGCTTAAACCAACGCGGTCAAGACAGCGCCGAGGTCATCGCCAGACGCTTGGCAGCGGCGCACGCCGAAATGCGTAACGTGCATGCCTTTGATTATGTTACAATTAACGACATCTTTGAGGTGGCTTTGCAGGATTTGATGGCGATTGTGCGGTCACAGCGTCTAAAAATTGAGCAACAAGTGTCGCGTCACCAAGCGCTGATTCAAGCCCTCACCTAACGCGCAACAGCGTTCAACTTAATAATTGCATTTAAAGAGGTCCTTATGGCACGCATTACTGTCGATGATTGTTTAGAAAATATCCCTAACCGTTTTGAGCTTACTTTGGTTGCGGCTTACCGCGCCAGACAATTGGCCAATGGTTCAGACCCGCTGGTGGCGGGTGGCGCAAGAGACAAACCTACCGTGATGGCTTTGCGTGAAATCGCGGCTGGTAAAGTAGGCGTGGAAATTTTAAACAAGGGGCATGCTTAATCAGCCATGCTTTAAGCACTCATGTTAAGTGAACATTTAAGTTCCGACACCACGCACCGCAAGTCCAAAACGCATACAAACGAGGTGGACTTGCTCCCTGCTGACCGCGACGACTCCCCGCTCACGGTCATTCTAAAGCAGTATTTATCTCAAGCAGAAATCGAACAAGTTTGGCAAGCCTACCGCTATGCCGAACAAGCCCACCATGGCCAAACCCGTAAAACGGGCGAGCCTTATATCAGCCATCCAGTTGCTGTCGCCTGTATTTTAGCCAAACTGCATTTAGACGTGCCCACTTTGTTGGCGGCATTGTTGCACGATGTGGTGGAAGATACGCATATTGATAGCCATGCAATTGCCGAGCAGTTTGGGCAACAAGTGGCCGATTTGGTTGATGGCTTAACCAAATTAGATAAAGTGGAATTGCAAACTGCCACGCAAGCGCAAGCGGAAAACTTTAGAAAAATGCTGTTGGCGATGAGCCAAGACGTGCGCGTGATTTTAGTTAAGCTGGCCGACCGTTTGCACAATATGCAAACCATGGACGCCATGCGTCCAGAAAAACAAAAACGGATTGCCCGTGAAACCTTGGAAATTTACGCGCCGATTGCCAACCGATTAGGTCTAAACCCGATTTACCAAGAGCTCGAAGACCTCAGTTTTAAATACCTTTACCCCAACCGCTACCGCGTGATTAGCAAAGCGGTGATGGCTGCGCGCGGTAACCGCAAAGAAGTCATTTCTAAGATTTTAGATGCCATTGTTAATCAGCTTAAACAAGCCAAAATCGTCTATGACGTGCAAGGTCGAGAAAAGCATTTATACAGCATTTATAAGAAGATGACCGAAAAATCCATGAAGTTGGCGCAAATTGGTGACATTTATGGATTTAGAGTGGTGGTGAAAGACAATCCTTCGTGTTATTTGGCCTTGGGCGCTTTGCATGGCTTGTATAAGCCTATTCCAGGGCGCTTTAAAGACTATATCGCTATACCCAAAGCCAACGGCTACCAGTCTTTACACACCACGTTGTTTGGCCCGTTTGGCACGCCGATTGAAGTGCAAATTCGTAGCGAAGAAATGCATAACATTGCTGATGCAGGTGTAGCGGCGCATTGGCTATATAAAACGACCGATGCGCATTTGACCAAGTTGCAACAGCAGACACATCAGTGGTTGCAACGCTTGGTGGAAATTCAAACTGAGAGTGACGATAGTCACGAGTTTTTAGAGCATTTTAAAGTCGATTTATTCCCTGACGAGGTGTATGTATTTACGCCCAAGGGAAGTATTTTGGCCTTGCCACGCGGTTCAACCGCAGTGGATTTTGCTTATGCGGTGCACTCGGATGTGGGTAATAGCTGCGTCGCGGTTAAAATCAATGGTGAGTTGGCACCCTTACGTACCGAGATGAACAATGGTGATCATGTGGAAATTATTACTGCACCTTTGGCTAAGCCCAACCCCGCTTGGTTAAGTTATGTGGTTTCGGGAAAAGCGCGTTCACATATTCGCCATTATCTCAAAACCGTCAAAGTGGAAGAGTCTGCGCATTTAGGCGAGCGCATGCTCAAAGTGGCACTGCGCGCCTTGCATGTGGAATTGTCAGACATACAAGACAAACAATGGCATAAGCTGATGAAAGACTACAGCCTGCATTCTAAAGAGGCGATTTTGACCGACATTGGCTTGGGTAAACGCAATAGTTTGATGGTGGCGCATCAATTGATGGCGGCACATGATGGCGCGGAATTTAGCAAAACCAAAGCACATAAACCGCTGGACACCATTACGATACGTGGCTCAGAAGGCATGGCGGTGCAGTTTGCGCAATGCTGCCGTCCGATTCCTGGCGACCCAATTCTAGGCTTTATTAACAAGGACAAAGGTTTGGTGATTCACACCCACGATTGCCCCGCCATCCGCAAATTTAAGCTAGACCCTGAAAAATGGTTGGATGTGGAATGGGATGCGGATAACAAAAAATTGTTTAAAGTGAATTTGCGCATATCGGTGGCAGACGAGCGCGGCATGTTGGCAAAAATTGCGACCACCATCACCAATAGTGATTCTAATATTGACAATGTCAGCGTCGAGGATTCCGATGGTAGCCATTACTCCAATGTGAACTTTACTGTGCAAGTGCATAACCGCGTGCATTTAGCCGACTTGATTCGTAATTTGCGCAAAATCCCGCAAGTGGTGCGTATTAATCGAGTGAAGGGTTTGCTGGCGGAACAAAAAATTCAATAAATCTCATTCAAACACCTTAATTATTTCTAGACCGAAAGCAGATGTCCCTGCTCACAAACACACGTGGTTTCACGCCTGCGCTGATTAAACAACTTGCCAAGTTGGGCATACAAGATGCGCAATCGCTGTGTTTGCATCTGCCTCTGCGCTATATCGACGAAACTAGAATCACCCCCATTGCGGATGTGCGTGTCGGGCAAGATGCGCAAATCGAGGGCGAGGTGGTGCATGCTGAAGTGAGTTACAAGCCAAGAAAGTCTCTCATCGTGCGTCTGCAAGATGTCAGTGGGCAACAAATTAATCTGCGATTTTTGCATTTTTATCCTAGCCAAGTACAAACGCTCACAGTAGGCGCCCAAGTGCGCGCTTATGGTGAAGTGCGTCATGGATTTTTTGGTTATGAGATGGTGCATCCACAACACCGTGCCGTGCGTGACACCACACCCGTCAGCGAGGCTTTAACGCCGGTTTACCCGACCACTGCGGGCTTGTCGCAAGCCAGCATCCGCAAAGCGGTCAAGCTGGTGCTTAACCAATATGATATGCAAGAGACCTTGCCTGCTTGGGTTTACCAAACTAAGACATTGCCTAGCTTTGCGGATAGCGTTGCTTTATTACACCAACCGCCACCGCAAGTATCCTTGCAAGCACTTGAAGAACGCACGCATCCTGCTTGGCAGCGTTTGGCCTTGGATGAATTATTGGCACAACAGCTTTCCATGCGTTTGCATTATGCTAAGCGCCGCCGTGCGCAAGCGTCTGCCGTTTCTATGTCGCAAACCCTTGTCCCACAATTGCTAGCCAATTTGCCCTTTACGCTGACCTCAGCCCAGCAAAAAGTGTGTGCAGAAATCGCCCAAGATTTATCCCAACCACATCCCATGCAACGTTTGTTACAAGGCGATGTGGGCAGTGGTAAAACCGTGGTGGCCTGTGTCTCCGCATTGCACATGATAGAGCAGGGCTGGCAAGTCGCCATGATGGCGCCGACCGAGATTTTGGCAGAACAGCATTATAAAAAAATGCAGCAATGGTTAGCGCCACTCAATATCAGCATCGCTTGGCTAACGGGCAGCCAAAGCAAAAAAGAACGTGAAAGCGCCATCAACGCGATTGCCAGTGGCGAGGCTATGCTGGCAGTGGGGACGCATGCTTTGTTTCAAAGCCAAGTGCAGTTTAAGCGCTTGGGCTTGGCAATCGTAGACGAGCAACACCGATTTGGCGTGCAACAGCGTTTGGCGCTCAGACAAAAGGGGATAGATGTTCAAAAAGGGCTAGATAGTAAAAATGAGAAAGATAGCCATGCGTTTGAACCCCATCAACTGATGATGTCCGCCACGCCTATCCCGCGCACTTTGTCTATGAGTTATTACGCAGATTTAGATGTCTCGGTGATTGATGCCTTGCCTGCGGGGCGTAGCCCGATTGTGACCAAATTGGTGGCAGATGACAGACGTGATGAAGTGTTGCAACGCGTGCATGAGGCCTGCTTATCTGGTCAACAAGCCTATTGGGTATGCCCTTTGATTGAAGAGTCAGAAGTCTTGCAGCTGCAAACCGCCAACGATACTTTTGCGCATATGCAAGCTACGTTTCCTGACATTGCCGTCGGTTTGGTGCATGGGCGCATGAAGCCCGCTGAAAAACAAGCGGTGATGCAGGCTTTTGCCAGCAACCAAATTCAGCTCTTGGTCGCCACCACCGTGATTGAGGTGGGGGTTGATGTGCCTAATGCTAGCTTAATGGTGATTGAGCACGCGGAACGCATGGGCTTGAGCCAATTGCATCAACTGCGTGGTCGCGTCGGGCGTGGCGCAGTCAAAAGTAGCTGTATTTTGCTGTACCACAAAGCGCAATGCTCCGCCTTGGCCAAAGCTAGACTCAAGGTGATTTATGAGCAACAAGATGGCTTTGCCATTGCGCAAGCCGACTTACATATCCGTGGGCCGGGCGAGTTGATGGGCACTAAACAAAGCGGTGTACCTATGCTAAAAATTGCCGATTTAGATCGCGACGAAGCTTGGTTGATGCATGCAAAAAAGGTCGCCGAACAACTTATCGCAGAATCACCGCAAGCGGTGGAAGCACATTTGGCTAGGTGGATGAGTCAGGGTGCGGAGTGGGTTAAAGTTTAAGCAAACGCGAAATAACTAGCTACGCAGGCAAATTGCCCAAAGTAATTTTATAAATGGACGCGGTTTATTGGTTTCGGCATAACCTAAAGGTTAGCCTACACCGCAACACTACGTTGGTTGTCAGAACCTCGCCGTACTTATTGTACTGTCTTGGCGCCTCCGTTCCGTCACAATCCACTCGATGCGGATGCATCTAGTGAGATTGGGGAAGACCCTTGCGGTCTTGCGCCTATGGCGTGTGAAACCTGTGCTTTAGCGCATTGTTTCCACGGAGACAACCCTAGCGGTTGCACTTTATCCTGCTCGCATAGTTATTTCGCGTTTTCTCAATTGTGCGACAATAAGCAGTCATCAACAAAGACAACACATGAAGATAGATCGACATCGTTTAGCTTGGCAACGTCAGCCATTGGCGCCTGCGCATATCAAATCTTGGTTAAAGGATACCCGCTCTTTAACGGCGCGCTTGCAAGCCAAGTATGCAGATTTTTCAGTGCTTCCGCTGAAAACGGCTTATGCCCGCGCACATGTGGATGAGTGTTATATGCTGGACTTGGCGTATAGGTGTTTGATCACCACGCGAGAGGTGTTGCTATTGGGAGGCGGGCAACCCGTGGTGTATGCGCACAGTTTATTGGTGCAACCTAGCGCTCGAGGGCCTTGGAGTGGGCTCAAGCAGTTGGGAAAACAGCCTTTAGGTGCGCAGTTGTTTGCTAATCCTAGGGTCAAGCGTGGCTGTTTGAGTTTTAAAAAACTTTCACGCAAACATCCGCTCGCCATCAAAGCCAGTCTGTATGCAAACCAGTCGGAAGTATGGGCAAGACGGTCTCGATTTCAACTAGGTAGAGCAGAGATTTTGGTGACGGAAGTGATGTTAGCACCTTTGTTTCAGCAATGTGAGAACAAACATGAATCAACAATTTAAAGCTTATATGCAACTGTGTCGGCTAGATAAGCCTGTGGGTATTTGGCTGTTGCTCTGGCCAACGCTATGGGGGCTGATTTTGGCAGGGCAGGGGCATCCACCTATATTAGTATCCATCATTTTTGTTGTGGGTACGGTGTTGATGCGAAGCGCAGGGTGTGTGCTAAATGATATTGCCGACCGCAATTTTGATGGTGCCGTGGCGCGTACTCAGCATAGACCGCTCGCCACTGGCGCGCTGAGTGTGAAACAGGCGTATGGATTTGCTTTGCTATTGGTGTTGCTGGCGTTTGTATTGGTGTGCCAGCTCAATCGCTTAACCATTTTATTATCCCTACCAGCGCTGTTGTTGGCGGTGAGTTACCCTTACACCAAGCGCTTTTTTGCCATTCCGCAAGCTTATTTGGGTATCGCTTTTGGCTTTGGCATCCCTATGGCCTATGCCGCCACCCAAGGGCAAGTGCCTATGACGGCTTGGTATTTATTGCTGGCCAATGTGTTCTGGTCTATCGCCTATGACACGGCCTATGCCATGGTGGATAGGGAAGATGACTTAAAGATAGGCATACGCTCATCAGCCATTACCTTTGGACGTTATGATGTGCTCGCAATTTTGATTTGTTTTGGCTTGATGTTGGCATTGTGGGCGTTGGTGGCTTTCACAGAGCAACTGTCTTGGCCAGTGTGGGTCGGCATAGTGGTGGCGAGTGTGCAAATAAGCCAACAATACATAGCCATAAAAAAACGCCTGCCAGCAGAATGCTTTCAGGCGTTTCTAGATAATGTGTGGATAGGGTTGAGTTTGACGACAGGGCTATGGTTGTCCTACTTTGTTTAATTTAGTCATTGTCTATTAATTATTTATTCAACTCTTCAAGATTAAATTCAAACTGTGAGAGATACTGATTCACATCTTGTTTGCGTTGGTTTTGTGCTTTTAAGTCCTCAGCCAACTGTTTAAACTCATCAGACACTTGCGGGTTAGTCATGCTGGCTGGCGTAGCTTGAATCTGTGTTTGATCCATGCGCAACTCTTCTTCGGCTACTTCACGCAAGAACATCAACTCTTCAAAAATCGCACGATCAAAGCCCATACGTGGCACTAAGCGAGTGTTGTAGATGAGTTCATCGATAAAGCTGAGCACCAACGGCGTACCCCACACTTTTTGTAAGGCGGCAGAAATGCGCTCAAAGGACTCAATGCTGTCATTTTGTGCCACAGGCACTGAAAAGTCAGACAGCTTAATATTAAAGTGTTTGCGACATTCGTTGGCAGTAATTTCATACTCACGACGTTTGCCTTCTTTGGCTAACAAATCGAGCAAGAAAATCCAGACGACGGCTGATTCTTTTGGATTTTCCATCAAATGGTTTTGCAATAATTGAATGGCTAAATTAGTACGGCCATGGGTCAAAAACACATCCACATCATCCATGACACCTGCTGGTTGCACTTTAATCACGTCTTTTTTTGCAACACTCACGGGTGCTTTTTTCTGTACTGGTGTTGGTTGAACGGCTTGTGCTTGGGCTTGACGTGTCACATTGGCTTGCGTTGCTGATGCTTGTGGCGCAGGCGTTGCAACGCGCGTAATCGTCAAGGCAGGTTGTGGTGCAGGCGCGGGCATAGAAGGCGCAGTGACAGCTACAGGCGTAACAGTGTGCTGCGATTGAGGCTCAATTTGCACTTGTACTTTAGGTTGTGCTTGCATTGGCGGTTGCGCTTGGACGTATGGCTGAGCCTGCACTTGTGGTTGTATTTGCACTTGTGGCTGAGCTTGCATAGGCTCACGAGTCACAGTCACTTGCGGTGTTTGTACAGCAGGCGGCTGATAGCTTGGTGTTGCTGGATGCGCAACCACATTGCCAACAGGCATGGCAGCCTCTGGCGCAACAAATTGTTGAATCCGCGGCGCTTCGGCTTGACTTAATGCGCTATGAGTATTGGGCGCGTTTTGTGCGGGTGCCTGTGGTGCTGGAGCGAATGTGTTGGCTACAGGAGCAACAGATGTAGGTGCAACAGGCATGCTTTGTTCTGGCAATGGAGACAAAGGCTCGCCTAGGTCAAACCAATTGCTATTGGAAGACGCTTGTTGTGACAGTGGTTGCGCGTCAGCTAAGGGATTGTTGACGCTAGCTTTGTTAATACTCAAGCCTTCACCTGGCGATGCTTTAAAGTCTGGAATTGCATCAAATGGGTCAACAGCTGCCTGGCTGGTTTGAGCTTGGTTACCTTGATAGGCTGTATTTTGATTGTTGACAGGAGCAAAGCCAGTGTCACCAAACACATTGTTATTGCTCACTGGCGCCATGCCATTGCTAGTTAAGTTGTTCGAAAATGAAAACTGATTATCGGGCGCAACGGGCGTATTGGGCTTGGCTGACAAATTTGGGCTATTCCACATTGGTGGCTCGCGGTCAAATTCTGGTTGGCGTTTTTTACGACGTAACCAATCAGCAAAGAAATAACCACTAATGAGTAAAGCGCCACCTAAACACAATGCCAGTGAACGCAAGAAGTCATTTTCTTTTTTAACTTGCGTGAGTTGCAGGCTGATTTGTTTGAACAGCTTTTCTAAAGTGGTATTAATTTGGTACAAGGCTGTGACTTGTTCTTGTAATTCCCCCATACGGTTTTCCATTGAGGTTAGTTCATCAGAAAGCTGTGGATTATCTGAACGCGCTTTCACATTGCCTGTATTACTCTCGCCGATGTCGTTTTTGTCAGCGCCAACAGCGCCTTCACTTTTAGAAATACTTAACGGTTGCTTAGCTTCACTCACTTTGGCGTCACTAGGCTTCGTATCAGTTGGCTTAGACTCGGTAGACTTAGCATCAGCAGTTTTCGCTTTGCCATTAGCTTCTGTCGTCGTCGAATTGGCAACGTCTTTAGCTGGCGCTAATTTAGTGACATCGTTTGGTTTCGCAGGCACAGGCTGAGATTTATCTTCTGCTGCTACAGAAGATGATTTATTGCTGTCTGCTTTAGGCTCTGTTGAAGTCTCTTTTAAAGCCTTGCTTGTAGCTTTCGTTGCAGGCTTAGCTGTTTTGCTTGGTTTATCGCCGAGCACGCCCATTTGTGCAGCTAACTCTTTTAAACTGAGACCGTTGTCGTCTTCAGGGGCCTCTGCAGGCATAGGGGCTGACATTGTCGCCGCAGGCGCAAGTTTGCCATTAGGACGACTCTCGCTACCGTGGTCTTCATAAATAAAGCGGTCTGGTGAGTTTTTAGCCTTGTGCTCTTGTTCAGTTTGTTTGGTTAATTTGTTAAACGTACGTTGATAATGAAACTTATCGTCCAAGGTTTTTTTAGGCGTTTCATTTTTAGCAATTTCAGCATTTGCACTTAAATCTTGTGCATCTACAATGAATGTATAGTTGCGTTTACTCGGAGTTTGGCAACGATTAAAAACTGTCAATGATGTTGCAGGTTCAACAACGGGGTGTTGTGATTGAATCGTGATGAGTGCGTTGCTAGGATTGTATTTAAGCATTACGCCATTGTCTGGGTCGTCGCTGGCAACCGTAAAGCAAGATTCATCAATCTTGGCATCGGCACCATTAATTTTTACTTGCGCGTGCAAAGGTTGACCCAATGCTGATTTCACATGAATGTCGCCCATGGTTAACGCGTCTGAATGCAGGCTGTAGCTAGAGCCCATCAGCGCCAACGCGATAATAATTGCTTTTTTAATTTTAAAATTGCTATGCATAAATCACCTTAATCATTAGGTATGCGTCTGTCATTGCAAGTGCCTTTTTTACTCAGCCATCCTCAATTTGAGCAAATCAAACGTTTTGTTTCGGCATCTTGGTGACATTATTTGTCCTAATATGGCTTGTAAACTGTAAATAAACACAAGCCAATACCCTCTGCTAGCCTTAAAGCAATTAATATGCCAAAGAAATGTATACGCCTTTTTAAGAGCAAGTTTCGCAAATTTCTATATAATGCAAGGCCATTCAAACTTGCTAAACCTAATGGAATTTAGCTTGATTGATTATGGCGACTAACAAAAGCATCAAATTAATCAAACAAAATACAAAAAAATAAGTTGTAGTCGTTGACAAGGTTTGATTAGACAGCATATAATCCGCCCTCTTAATTTACGCGCTATAACTTAATCGTTATAAATTGGTAGCTATAGAATGAAAACATTTTCAGCAAAATCTCACGAAGTTAAACGTGATTGGTACGTAGTAGATGCTACGGATTTGGTATTGGGTCGCTTGGCAAGTGCCATTGCACACCGTCTACGTGGTAAACATAAAGCAATTTATACACCACACGTGGATACAGGTGACTACATTGTTGTGATTAACGCAGACAAAATCAAAGTAACGGGCAACAAAGCTGGCGACAAGCTTTACCACCGTCACTCTGGTTACCCAGGCGGCATCTCAACAACGACATTTGCAAAAATGCAAGACCGTTTCCCAGGCCGTGCATTGGAGAAGGCAGTCAAAGGCATGTTGCCAAAAGGTCCTTTGGGCTATGCCATGATTAAAAAAATGAAAGTCTATGCTGGTGACAAACACGAGCATGTTGCGCAACAACCGCAAGCATTGACCATCTAAGGATAAAAAATGATTGGTAAATATAACTATGGTACCGGCCGCCGCAAAAGTTCAGTAGCGCGCGTATTCTTAAAATCAGGTAATGGCAACATCATCGTGAATGACAAGCCAGCAGACGTATATTTCTCACGTGTGACCTCACGTATGATTTTACGTCAGCCTTTAGAGCTTACTAACAACACAGCGTCTTTTGACATTATGGTCAATGTGACTGGTGGTGGTGAATCTGGTCAAGCTGGTGCAGTTCGTCACGGCATTACTCGTGCATTGATTGACTACGATGCAGCTTTGAAAAGTGCCTTGTCACATGCTGGTTTCGTGACACGTGATGCACGCGAAGTTGAGCGTAAAAAAGTGGGCTTACGCAAAGCGCGTCGTCGTAAACAATTCTCTAAACGTTAATTTTTACGTTTATTGTGCAAATTGGTTGAAAAAGGTCGCAATTGCGACCTTTTTCATTTAAGGTTAAATTTTTTCTAATTTAAGTCACAACCATGGCAAAAATTAAAGTCGGTATTGTCGGTGGAACAGGCTACACAGGGGTTGAACTCTTGCGGCTGTTAGCAAGACATTCACAAGTTGAGCTAACTGTCATCACTTCCCGTGGTGAAGCGGGTTTGCCTGTGGCTGACATGTTTCCCAATTTGCGGGGCGAGGTAGATTTAGCCTTCAGCGACCCTGCCACTGTCGATTTAACACAGTGTGACGTGGTGTTTTTTGCAACACCGCATGGCGTTGCCATGAGTCAAGCATCTGCTTTAGTGGCAGCAGGGGTGAAAGTCATTGATTTGGCTGCTGATTTTAGATTGCAAGATGCCAGCGTGTTTGAGCAGTGGTATAAATTACCGCATAGTTGCCCCGATATTTTAAAGACGGCTGTGTACGGCTTGCCCGAGTTATACCGCAATCAAATCAAGCAAACGCAAGTGATAGGTAATCCTGGCTGTTATCCAACCACCGTGTTGTTGGGCTTGGCACCTTTGATGGAACAAAAACTTTTGGATTTGTCAGTGCCTATTATTGCCGATGCTAAATCGGGTGTTTCGGGTGCAGGGCGGAAAGCGGAAGTCGGCACTTTATTCGCTGAGTCTAGTGACAGCATGAAAGCCTATGGCGTGGCCGGGCATCGCCATCACCCAGAAATACTGGCGCAACTGAAAACATTGGCGGGCAGTGAGCAGGTGCAACTGATATTTGTGCCACATTTAATCCCAATGATTAGAGGCATGCTGACGACCTTGCATGTAAAGTTGCATAGCACAGCAAGCACAGTTGATATACAATCTATTTACGAGCAACGCTACGCCAATGAAAGCTTTGTGGATGTGATGCCTACAGGTAGTTTGCCAGAAACGCGTTCAGTACGTGGTGCCAACTATTTACGTATGGCGATTTATCCTCAACCAGATGGATACTTAACCATTGTTGTGGTGCAAGATAATTTGGTGAAAGGCGCTGCAGGACAAGCGGTGCAAAATATGAATATTCTATTCAACCTTGATGAAAAATCAGGTTTAGAAGTAATGCCTTTGTTGCCTTGATGCTAGATAGAGCGATACGTGATTAGACCGATACGCAGAAGAATCAGAAACCATTTTGGCCTCACCGCCAAACAAGTTGCGATACGTTCGCATCGCCCTTGGTATTTTCAAAGCTTGATTGGGCTGGGGTTGGTGTTGCTAGGTTTTGGCATTGCTTATTGGTTTTTGCATGATGATGAGCAAGAACAAATGGCATTGCGGGTGCAACAACTCAGCGCGGAAAATATAGATTTGCAAAAAAAATTGATTTCTGCACAGCGTGAATTACAAGTAGAATTAGCAACCAGCACCGATTTAGCCAAAACTTTGTCGGCACAGCAGGATGAGAATATTAAGTTAAAAGAAGAGTTGGTATTTTTTAAAAATATGACGCGTAGGCCTAAAAAATAAAAGCCAAGTGCCATATATTCTAAACAGGAAAGACAATGCTCAACATGTTTAAAAAAAGTGTACATATCGATAGCAATATAGATACCTTAATAGGCAAAGAAACCCGCATCAAGGGCGACATGCAGTTTGCAGGTGGCTTGCGTTTGGATGGTGCAGTAGTGGGTAATTTGAAAGAAGACAACAATCACCCAAGTACCTTAATCATCAGCGAAACAGGTATGGTAAGTGGTTCGGTAGAGGCGACAAAGGTTGTACTCAACGGCAACATTTCTGGCCCTGTTAAGGCGCACGAGTTTATTGAGTTGCAATCTAAAGCGCATATTGTGGGTGATTTGTATTACAAGTCTTTGGAAATGCATACAGGCGCTGTGATAGAGGGCAAACTCATTCACATGGGTGAGCAGATGAGCGCTAATGCAACGCCCATAGCACTATCAGCAGAGTAAGAAATATTTATCTTGAACCAGTTGTTATAAAAACAGGTCAAGATATAAGTGATGGTTTGTAATTTAGTAGTATGAAGCTTATTAAATTAGGCAAAAAGGAGTATATATGAGTACAGCAGAGATGGTATTAGAAATGCCAACCCCATTGGTTTTCACTGATAATGCAGCAAAAAAAGTGAAAGAACTGATAGACGAAGAAGGTTCATCAGACCTCAAGTTGCGCGTATTTGTGAGCGGTGGTGGTTGTTCAGGTTTTCAATACGGATTTACCTTCGAAGAAGAGGTGAACGATGACGATACGCAAGTGGACAAAGATGGCGTTACACTACTAATCGACCCAATGAGTTTGCAATATTTGGCAGGCGCAGAAATTGATTACACAGATAGCTTGCAGGGCTCACAGTTTGTGATTCGCAACCCGAATGCAACAACGACTTGCGGTTGCGGTAGCTCATTCTCAGTTTAATTCGCAGGTTGGATTGTAAAAAAGCCAAGCTATTTTAGCTTGGCTTTTTATTTGCCTACTTCCAATATTGCTTTAGCGTTTAACTTAACGTTTGCCCTATCGTTTATTTAGGGGCAAAAAATCGCGTCTTGTCGCGCCCGTGTAAAGTTGACGTGGACGACCAATTTTATGCTCAGGGTCTGCATTCATTTCGTTCCATTGTGAAACCCAACCCGCGGTTCTCGCCAAGGCAAAAATCGCAGTAAACATGCTGTTTGGGATACCCATTGCGCGCATCACGATGCCGCTGTAAAAGTCGACATTAGGGTAGAGTTTGCGAGAGACGAAATATTCGTCTTCGAGCGCAATTTTCTCCAGCGCCATCGCCAGTTTAAACATCGGGTCGTCGTGTAAGCCAAGTTCGTTCAACACCTCGTAGCAGGTTTTTTGCATAATCAGTGCGCGTGGATCCATGCTGCGATAAACGCGATGACCAAACCCCATCAATCTAAATGAATCGCTCTTGTCTTTCGCACGTTTGATGTACTCGCCAATTCGACTCACATCACCAATTTCTTCTAACATAGTCAAGGTCGCCTCGTTAGCGCCACCGTGCGCAGGGCCCCATAAAGAAGCGATACCTGCCGCAATACAAGCAAATGGGTTGGCGCCACTAGAACCTACCAAGCGTACAGTAGAAGTTGAAGCATTTTGTTCGTGGTCTGCGTGCAAAATCAAAATACGCTCAAATGCTTTTGCCAAAATCGGGTTGGGCGTGTATTCCTCGCAAGGCGTGGCAAACATCATATGCATAAAGTTTTCCGCATAGTTGTAGCGGTTTTGCGGATACATAAATGGTTGGCCGATATTGTATTTATAACTCCATGCGGCGATGGTTGGAATTTTTGCCAGCAAGCGTGTCGCGGCCATTTTTCTTAATTTGGCATCAGACACATTGGTGTTTTCAGGGTAAAACGCGGCCATTGCACCCACCACGGAGACCATGACCGCCATCGGATGCGCATCACGTCTAAAACCTCTAAATACGTTATCCATTTGGTCATGCAACATGGTGTGGCTGTGTATGTCAGTGTGAAAAGATTTTTTCTCTTCTGCGTTTGGCAGTTCACCATTAAATAGTAAATAGGCCACATCTAAAAAGTCGCAATGTTCGGCCAATTGCTCAATCGGATAACCACGGTAGTACAGCAAGCTTTGCTCGCCATCAATAAAGGTAATATTGGAGTTGCATGAGGCCGTTGACATAAACCCTGGGTCATAGGTGAAATAACCGTGTTTTCCCAGTGCGCGGATGTCAATCACATCGGTGCCCATGCTGCCTTTTAAAATAGGTAACTCAATCGGCGAAGCGCCGTTATCAAAGGAAATGGTGGCTTTAGTCGTCATAACAGTGTGTATAAACCAATGAAATTGATGATGATTCTGATTATACGCAATCATGCTTTGAATTGCGCAGTTGCTTGTTGTGTAATGGTATAAATCTTGAAAATTAACAAAAAAGTATGCACCAATTCAAGCAGTTAGCATGAACAAAAAAGGTGCAAGCTAATCATGGGTCTCGGAAATAACTAATGATTAGAATAAATGGCACCCAAAATACGCGGGCCATTGGCGCCAGTGACTGCGGGCAGATTGCTTGTCAGGCCGTCGATACAGCGCTGTGCAAGCCAAGCAAACGCCACCGCTTCCACCCAATCTACCCCAACACCAAGCGCATCGGTTATTTGCATCGGTAAACCGCACAATGCTGATAAACGGTGCATTAAAAATTGGTTATGCGCGCCACCGCCACACACAAAAACCTCATGGGTGTTAGGGCAATCTCTTTTAATCGCGTTGGCAATTGTCACCGCACTAAGCTCTAACAAAGTGCGGGCAACATCTGCAGGCGCGTATTTAGGATTTAAAAATTGCGCCAACCAAGCATGATTAAACAAATCGCGCCCTGTGCTTTTGGGTGGGGCTAATTCAAAATAAGGGTCTTGCAACATGGCCTCAAGTAGCTCAGAGATGAGCGAACCGCTTTTGCACCACTGACCATCTGCATCGTAATCTTCATTAAGATGTTGTTTTATCCAATGGTCTATCAACATATTGCCAGGGCCTGTGTCAAAGCCCAAAATGGAGTCAGGGGATTTTAGACATTGGCTAGGCAAATACGACACATTGGCGATGCCACCAATATTTAAAATCACGCGATTCACATCAGGGCTGGCAAACACCGCTTGATGAAAAGCCGGCACCAAGGGCGCGCCTTGTCCGCCCGCTGCAATATCACGGCTTCTAAAGTCACCCACCACCGTAATATCGGTTAACTCGGCTAAACGCGCAAGATTACCTAGTTGTAATGTGTAGCCCATGTCATCCGTTAAGCCAGGGCAATGGCGCACCGTTTGGCCGTGGCAGCCAAGTGCGGTGATGGCACTGGCTGGGGTGTTGCTTTTATCCAACAAAGCCAATGTGGCTTGTGCATATAATGCCGCTAAGCGATTTGCCATCACGCTGGCGCGATGCAACTCATTGTCACTGGCATGGTGCAAGGCCAATAACTCAGTTTTAATGTCTTGCGGATAGGCCAAAAAGTGGTTGGCGACTTGTGTTAGCTTGCCTGATTGCTCGCTCACCAATACCACGTCCACACCATCCAGACTGGTGCCAGACATCATGCCTATGAACTTGCGTGGTTTAATTGATGTAGACATTGCGAATGTTTGCCATGAGGGAATGTATAGAAATATTGCGGTTTACGTTAAAATGAACAGCTTATTATAATTAAGACTCTTTTGCACGCAGCAATAAAATTATAAAAATTCCACATCGTCATCCTCGCGTAAGCGGGAATGACGAAATAGTGATTTTTGCCTAACACGAATAAACCATACATTATTTAACTATGACCACATCAGCCACCCAAGCAAGCAGCCCCATCAGTCCAGACATCGCAAAAGCGCTCAGCATTATCAAGCGTGGGGCAGATGAGCTACTCATTGAGCAAGAGCTTATTGAAAAGTTAAAAACGGGCAAGCCTTTGCGTGTAAAAGCGGGCTTTGACCCCACCGCGCCTGACTTGCATTTGGGCCACACCGTGCTCATCAATAAATTGCGCCAATTACAAGACTTAGGTCACCAAGTGTTATTTTTAATTGGTGACTTCACAGGCATGATAGGCGACCCCACGGGCAAAAGTGCCACGCGCCCACCGCTCACCAAAGAACAAGTGGCTGAAAATGCCAAATCATACGCCACGCAAGTGTTTAAAATTTTAGACCCCAACAAAACTGAGATTGTATTTAACTCCCATTGGCTCACCGAATTGGGCGCGGCAGGCATGCTCAAGCTTGCCGCCAGCCACACGGTTGCGCGCATGCTAGAGCGCGACGATTTCTCCAAACGCTTTAAAGGCAATCAACCCATTGCCATTCACGAATTTTTATATCCTTTATTGCAAGGCTACGATTCCGTCGCCCTCAATGCTGATTTAGAGCTAGGCGGCACCGACCAAAAATTTAACTTGTTGATGGGGCGCGAGCTACAAAAACAAGCAGGACAATCGCAACAATGCGTGTTGATGATGCCTTTGCTTGAAGGCCTAGATGGCGTCAACAAAATGTCCAAATCGTTGGGTAACTATATCGGCGTGGCAGAAGCCCCAGAAATTATTTTCGCTAAAATCATGTCTGTCTCCGACGAACTCATGTGGCGCTATATTGATTTGCTGTCTTTCGAGAGCCTAGAAACCGTTGCCGAATGGAAACAACAAGTCGCCAACGGTGAAAACCCGCGCAACATCAAAGTCAAATTCGCGCAAGAAATCGTCGCGCGTTTTCACAGCCAAGCCGATGCCGAAAACGCCCTCAATGACTTTCAAACACGTGCCAAAGGCGGCATTCCAGACGACGTGCCAGAAATCACACTCAATATAGAAGGTGACAGCATAGGTGTGGCGCAAATGCTCAAACTCGCCAATTTGGTGGAAAGCACCAGTGAAGCCATCCGCGCTATTCAGCAAGGTGGCGTGAAGCTAGATAGCGTAAAAGTGGAAGACAAAAACTTGCAACTCAACAAAGGCGTGATAGTGGTTGCGCAAGTGGGTAAGCGGAAGTTTGCGAAAGTGACGCTAGGTTAGATAAACTTCTTTTAAGATGCTTATAGCAAATAAAACTTATTGCTTTTAAGTTCAGACAAACCGATCTTCGCTAATGGCACGCTTACATGCATGATGGAAATGTTATGGTGACGAATAACTCAAATCTTAGTGCGTCGTATATTAACGCCAATTGGCTACTCTTATCATTAGCATTTAGTATTTTCCTATATAGTTTTGCCGGCGCTCAAATTAATATAGATTTGATTCCTGTCAATATCCCAGATGCCAAAATAAAATCGCACGTTTTTTTTGCACTTTATTTATTAGCATGGATATATCAAGCCATTCAGTGGCGCATTCAAGAAAGTGCATCAAAAGTTAAGTATTTATCGAAAGTGATGCATCTAGGTGTCAACCTAATAGCGTTCTTGATTTGCTTTCTGTGTTATCCCAAGCTCGTTGTTGGCTCTCCTTTTCAAGGAGTAAGCTTTTGGTGGATTGTTTTGTATCTTGTCTTGGGATATTTTTCAGGCTCAATTGCTGCATTTTTGAGTTTGCAAACTTTATTGATTAGAAGTCAGGATGATGCTGAGGCTCTTGGCCTACCGAAAATCCCTTTAGCAACTAAGTTGCTATATGTGGCTTTCGTACCAGTTTTATTTGTAATTTTAGGAATTTATTTTAGCATTCAAGAGCACGTCCCAAATAAGATTGTTTATATAGGCACTGTATTATTTACATTGGCATTTCTCGAAGAAGTTCTATCACTACTATTACCTTTTTACTTTTCCCAGGATGAGAGTGGCTATCGGTTGAGGTTCACAGAGAAGTCGTCTGGTTTAAGAAGCGCTTACGACAGGCATGATTATTCCCGTATTGTTTTTCAGAGAAATATCAAAAAACTAGAAAATGATGACTATACAAACCTTAGTCCTGAAGAGTTACAGCAGTGCATAGTTAAAGAAATAGAGAGTTCTAATTCAATAAACTATCATGCAGAATTTTTGGGCGTTGATAATGACGGCAATATGAAAATTCAATTGACGTTTAAGGATTGCAAGATACCTACAGAAGTTGTAGAGGTGCCAAGTAGTTATTTTCAAGAAAACTTCAATAGCTATATTGAGAAAAAAACAAAATCACAGGCTAATATCGAAGAGGCAGTATCTTATGCTTTTAATGAAGCAACTATAAAGGTATGGAAAGAAAAGGCATCGAAAGAGCAAAAAGCAGCAGATGTACCTCTTAGTCTTCTGGTGAAAGCTAAAGAGTATGAACTACTCATACAAAAGCTCAAAGAAAGCAATGAAGACGTAAACAAAAAGGGGATAGGGGGCTGGACGCCATTGTGTCATGCAGCAGCAAATGGTGATGAGAAGGCGTTGCGAATTCTGTTAGAGCAAGCAGCAGATCCAGGCATTAAAAACCTTATGGAGCGGGCGCCGTTGCATTTTGGTGCACGCTATCTTAACTATAATATCTGCAAGCTACTTTTAGACTATGGTGCCGATCCGAATATCAGGGACGATTTAAAACAAACACCATTAATGATTGCATCCCTTCTAGGTGGCATGAAACTCGTTAAGTTGCTAGTAGAAAGAGGAGCTGATGTTAGTTTAATTGACAACCAGAAGAAAAAAGCTATAGATTATGCTACAGAAGGAAAGCATGGGCATATAGCCAAACTACTAAGAACTAAATAGTCTGGTAGGGTGGGGTTTTAACCCCACGCGATACGATGTTGCAGCCCACAAGGTGGGGATGAATCTCCGCCCTACGCCTAAGCAATCGCTTTTTGTATTATTGGTATTAAGGCTTCAGGTAACCTAATCAAGGTCAACGCCGCCTCTCTCCCTTTAGGCGACATCTTTAAATAAGACTTACGCAAAATATCCACAAATTTGCCTTCGGAGTATTCGGGATGCAAGCTGGCAAAGTCAACCAAGTCGTGCTCCAAAAAAGCCAACACAATCACATCTTCTAGCGTCTGCGTGTCGGGGTCGCTACTTAGGTTTTCTTTTTTCAATAAAGCGCTGACCTTGCTCACTGTTGCATCGTCATAACCTTGCGCAACCAGCACTTTAGCAGCCACTTCCGCATGAAATTCTTTTAAGCTTGTTCGCCATTGCAAGTAGCCTGGCTTGGTCATGGGGTAATCCGCGCGCGGGATTTTCCATCTTTGTATATGTTGGCAACGTGTGGCGAGTTGCAACGGCTCGCTAGCGTTTGGGGCGTAACGTGTGAGCATTTCACTCATGCGTTGTGCGTATAGCAAAGCTTTGGGTTGTGCTATGCCGTCTAATAGTATTGTGTTGGGGTCTTCACTGTTGAGTTTGTCAAAGATTGCCAATGTGGCGTGAAATCGTTCATTCATATTGGTTAAGTATTCATGGATTAATTAACAGGCATTTTATAGTGCAAATTGACCAATGAATAAGAGATAAATAAGAGATTTGTAACAAAAGTGTAAAAAACAAAAGTTAAGTATTGACCAAAAGCCATGGGGCTGTAGAATGCGCGGCTTCGCTTGATTAAGCAGTTTTTTAATCAAGTGCGCAGTCAGCAAAAAATAGTTTTATTTAATGCTTGACCAAGTTTTAAAGACCTGTAAAATGCGCGCCTCGCTGACAGAAAATGGAAGCGAAATTATCAAAAGTGCGACATTAACAAAACAGTTAATACTAAATTTAAAAAAGTTTGAAATTAAGTATTGACGCGGTGAATAAGACCTGTATAATGCGCACCTTCGCTTGAGACGACATGTTTTGGGTGGTAGTAGAAAAGAAGATTAACTCTTCGATGTTCTTTAAAAATTTGAATGACTGATAAGTGTGGGTGTTTGTAGTGAGGTGTAAGCACTTAGGTGCTAAATACTCAGAAAATACAAATGCTTTACACTTAGATTTATGACAAGTATGTACAGTGTTTTTTACACACATACCTTGAAATGAATTTGAGGACTTGTTTAATTACAGGTCAAAGCGAATCGATATACCGCCTCGAAAGAGGTAAATAAGTAATAGTTAGGAATTAAACTGAAGAGTTTGATCCTGGCTCAGATTGAACGCTGGCGGAATGCTTTACACATGCAAGTCGAACGATGAACCTTAGCTTGCTAGGGGGATTAGTGGCGAACGGGTGAGTAATATATCGGAACGTATCCAATAATGGGGGATAACTAGTCGAAAGATTAGCTAATACCGCATACGCCCTGAGGGGGAAAGCTAGGGATCTTCGGACCTGGCGTTAATGGAGCGGCCGATATCTGATTAGCTAGTTGGTGGGGTAAAGGCTCACCAAGGCTTCGATCAGTAGCTGGTCTGAGAGGACGACCAGCCACACTGGAACTGAGACACGGTCCAGACTCCTACGGGAGGCAGCAGTGGGGAATTTTGGACAATGGGGGCAACCCTGATCCAGCCATTCCGCGTGAGTGAAGAAGGCCTTCGGGTTGTAAAGCTCTTTCGCAAGGGAAGAAAACTTAGTCTCTAACATAGACTGAGGCTGACGGTACCTTGATAAGAAGCACCGGCTAACTACGTGCCAGCAGCCGCGGTAATACGTAGGGTGCGAGCGTTAATCGGAATTACTGGGCGTAAAGCGTGCGCAGGCGGTTTTGTAAGTCAGATGTGAAATCCCCGAGCTCAACTTGGGAACTGCGTTTGAAACTACAAGACTAGAATATGTCAGAGGGGGGTAGAATTCCACGTGTAGCAGTGAAATGCGTAGAGATGTGGAGGAATACCAATGGCGAAGGCAGCCCCCTGGGATAATATTGACGCTCATGCACGAAAGCGTGGGGAGCAAACAGGATTAGATACCCTGGTAGTCCACGCCCTAAACGATGTCTACTAGTTGTTGGTGGAGTAAAATCCATGAGTAACGCAGCTAACGCGTGAAGTAGACCGCCTGGGGAGTACGGTCGCAAGATTAAAACTCAAAGGAATTGACGGGGGCCCGCACAAGCGGTGGATTATGTGGATTAATTCGATGCAACGCGAAAAACCTTACCTGGCCTTGACATGCCACTAACGAAGCAGAGATGCATTAGGTGCTCGAAAGAGAAAGTGGACACAGGTGCTGCATGGCTGTCGTCAGCTCGTGTCGTGAGATGTTGGGTTAAGTCCCGCAACGAGCGCAACCCTTGCCATTAATTGCCATCATTTAGTTGGGCACTTTAATGGGACTGCCGGTGACAAACCGGAGGAAGGTGGGGATGACGTCAAGTCCTCATGGCCCTTATGGCCAGGGCTTCACACGTAATACAATGGTCGGTACAGAGAGTTGCCAACCCGCGAGGGGGAGCCAATCTCAGAAAGCCGATCGTAGTCCGGATTGCAGGCTGCAACTCGCCTGCATGAAGTCGGAATCGCTAGTAATCGCGGATCAGCATGTCGCGGTGAATACGTTCCCGGGCCTTGTACACACCGCCCGTCACACCATGGGAGTGGGTTTTACCAGAAGTAGGTAGTCTAACCGTAAGGGGGACGCTTACCACGGTAGTATTCATGACTGGGGTGAAGTCGTAACAAGGTAGCCGTATCGGAAGGTGCGGCTGGATCACCTCCTTTCTAGAGAAGATCACTAAGCTATAAGCATTCACACTTATCAGTCGTTCGAGAAATAAGCAGCAACAAAGATTGGCCATGGTAAATAGGCAGATGCCTTATTGGGTCTGTAGCTCAGCTGGTTAGAGCACCGTGTTGATAACGCGGGGGTCGTTGGTTCGAGCCCAACCAGACCCACCAACCTGTTTAACGATGGGGGATTAGCTCAGCTGGGAGAGCACCTGCTTTGCAAGCAGGGGGTCAACGGTTCGATCCCGTTATCCTCCACCACTTCTTTGTTGATGTAAGGTAAGAAATTAGAAGCAAGTATTGCTTAAGATGATTTAGACAATACTTGCTTCTAGTTTTTAAACTTAACTAGTTTTAAATTAGACTGCTCTTTAACAAAATGGAAGAAGTAAAGTGAACATATGTTGTGTGATGACAATGTATGTTCGAAATGGGCGATATTATTTTTAACCGGAATAATATCGATTGATTGCAAAATCAGAAATATTAAACGCAAGTTGAGAAGTTTGATGGAAGAGAAATCGGAAGTTAAGCGAATCTAACGAGGTTTGATAGTGCTTTAGAATTACCTATAACGCGTGTCTCATGCACGATGGAACTTAGATTTAAAAAGGGTTTAGGTTTTAACGTTATAGGGTCAAGTGAATAAGTGCATATGGTGGATGCCTTGGCGATTACAGGCGATGAAGGACGTGATAGCCTGCGAAAAGCTTCGGG
This sequence comes from uncultured Methylophilus sp., assembly GCA_965249075.1. Taxonomy (GTDB): domain Bacteria; phylum Pseudomonadota; class Gammaproteobacteria; order Burkholderiales; family Methylophilaceae; genus Methylophilus. Next base: position 598,020 of record CBDFLF010000004.1, on the reverse strand, counting down.
GAGCTGGCAAATAAGCTTTGATCCGGAGATGTCCGAATGGGGAAACCCACCCGCAAGGGTAACCGCTCCTGAATATATAGGGAGATGGTGGCGAACTGAGTGAACTGAAACATCTAAGTAGCTCAAGGAAAAGAAATCAACCGAGATTCCGTAAGTAGTGGCGAGCGAACATGGAATAGCCTGTTACTTTTAGCAGACGCGATAGTAGAACGGAATGGAAAGTCCGACCGTAGTGGGTGATAGTCCCGTATACGAAATCCCGTTTGTGGAACTAGGGTAACGACAAGTAGGGCGGGGCACGAGAAACCTTGTCTGAACATGGGGGGACCATCCTCCAAGGCTAAATACTCGTAATCGACCGATAGTGAACAAGTACCGTGAGGGAAAGGCGAAAAGAACCCCGGGAGGGGAGTGAAATAGATCCTGAAACCGTATGCATACAAACAGTGGGAGCCTCGTAAGGGGTGACTGCGTACCTTTTGTATAATGGGTCAGCGACTTACATTCAGTAGCAAGCTTAACCGATAGGGGAGGCGTAGAGAAATCGAGTCCGAATAGGGCGTATAGTTGCTGGGTGTAGACCCGAAACCAAGTGATCTATCCATGGCCAGGATGAAGGTGCCGTAACAGGTACTGGAGGTCCGAACCCACAAATGTTGAAAAATTTGGGGATGAGCTGTGGATAGGGGTGAAAGGCTAAACAAACTTGGAGATAGCTGGTTCTCTCCGAAAACTATTTAGGTAGTGCCTCGTATATAACTCTCGGGGGTAGAGCACTGTTATGGCTAGGGGGTTCATAAGAACTTACCAAACCATTGCAAACTCCGAATACTGAGAAGTTCAATTACGGGAGACAGTCCATGGGTGCTAACGTCCGTGGACAAGAGGGAAACAACCCAGACCGACAGCTAAGGTCCCAAATGACGTGCTAAGTGGAAAACGAAGTGGGAAGGCATAGACAGCCAGGATGTTGGCTTAGAAGCAGCCATCATTTAAAGAAAGCGTAATAGCTCACTGGTCGAGTCGTCCTGCGCGGAAGATGTAACGGGGCTAAGCACGTAACCGAAGCTTCGGATACTAGTTTACTAGTATGGTAGGAGAGCGTTCTGTAGGCCTGCGAAGGTGATCTGTGAGGATTGCTGGAGGTATCAGAAGTGCGAATGCTGACATGAGTAGCGATAAAGCGGGTGAAAAGCCCGCTCGCCGAAAACCCAAGGTTTCCTGCGCAACGTTCATCGGCGCAGGGTGAGTCGGCCCCTAAGGTGAGGCAGAGATGCGTAGCTGATGGGAAACAGGTTAATATTCCTGTACCTCTATACAATGCGATGTGGGGACGGAGAAGGTTAGGTCAGCCGGGTGTTGGATGTCCCGGTTCAAGCGTGTAGGTTGGTTCTTTAGGCAAATCCGGAGAGCTAAGACTGAGACGTGATAACGAGTCTGCTTGCAGACGAAGTGATTGATACCATGCTTCCAAGAAAAGCCACTAAGCTTCAGTTGTATAAGACCGTACCGCAAACCGACACAGGTGGGTAGGATGAGAATTCTAAGGCGCTTGAGAGAACCCGGGAGAAGGAACTCGGCAAATTAGCACCGTAACTTCGGGAGAAGGTGCGCCCCGGTAGCGTGTAGCGATTTACTCGTGAAGCGTGATGGGGTTGCAGTGAAAAGGTGGCTGCGACTGTTTAATAAAAACACAGCACTCTGCAAACACGAAAGTGGACGTATAGGGTGTGACGCCTGCCCGGTGCTGGAAGATTAAATGATGGGGTGCAAGCTCTTGATTGAAGTCCCAGTAAACGGCGGCCGTAACTATAACGGTCCTAAGGTAGCGAAATTCCTTGTCGGGTAAGTTCCGACCCGCACGAATGGCGTAACGATGGCCACACTGTCTCCTCTCGGGACTCAGCGAAGTTGAAATGTTTGTGAAGATGCAATCTCCCCGCGGCTAGACGGAAAGACCCCATGAACCTTTACTGTAGCTTTACATTGGACTTTGACAAGATTTGTGTAGGATAGGTGGGAGACGTTGAAGCGGAGTCGCTAGATTTCGTGGAGTCAACCTTGAAATACCACCCTGATGTTGTTGAGGTTCTAACCTAGGTCCATAATCTGGACTGGGGACCGTGTATGGTGGGCAGTTTGACTGGGGCGGTCTCCTCCCAAAGAGTAACGGAGGAGTGCGAAGGTAACCTAGGTACGGTCGGAAATCGTACTGATAGTGCAATGGCAAAAGGTTGCTTGACTGCGAGACGGACAGGTCGAGCAGGTGCGAAAGCAGGTCATAGTGATCCGGTGGTTCTGTATGGAAGGGCCATCGCTCAACGGATAAAAGGTACTCTGGGGATAACAGGCTGATTCCTCCCAAGAGTTCATATCGACGGGGGAGTTTGGCACCTCGATGTCGGCTCATCACATCCTGGGGCTGTAGCCGGTCCCAAGGGTATGGCTGTTCGCCATTTAAAGTGGTACGTGAGCTGGGTTTAAAACGTCGTGAGACAGTTTGGTCCCTATCTGCCGTGGGCGCTGCAAGTTTGAGGGGACCTGCTCCTAGTACGAGAGGACCGGAGTGGACACACCACTGGTGGACCAGTTATCATGCCAATGGTATCGCTGGGTAGCTAAGTGTGGAAGAGATAAACGCTGAAAGCATCTAAGCGTGAAACTCGCCTCGAGATGAGACTTGCCTGAGGGTTTAACCCTCCTAAAGAGTCGTTCAAGACCAGGACGTTGATAGGTCAGGTGTGGAAGTGCAGTAATGCATTAAGCTAACTGATACTAATTGCTCGTGAGGCTTGATCCTATAACCTTAAAACTTAGACAACATGCAAAAATGCATGAAATCTAAAGAGGTTTAGGTTCTAAAGCAATGATTTGGCAATCAAAAAGAATAGAAACAATATGTTTCATACCCTACCCCATTTAACTTTACTTCTTCCAATTTGTTAAAGCAGGCGTTTTGCTTGAATAAATCAAGTGAGCGCACTGTGTGTCACCTGCGTATGCAGGACAGGCATAACATTACCAGTTATGCTTGGGGACAATAGCGGTTTGGAACCACCCCTTCCCTTCTCGAACAGGGCCGTGAAACGAACCAGCGCCAATGATAGTGTACTCTTCGTATGCGAAAGTAGGTCATCCCCAAGCTATTATTCTTCAAAGGCCTCAACAGTAGTTGAGGCCTTTGTGCTTTGTAGGCGTCGCTTTTAGACCATAGCAATGGATATTCCAATTCATTGAATTTATTGCTATAATTGTGAAATATGATGGGCGTTACGCCCATTTTTTATTTGTGCTAGTTTTTAATTGATGCTGTATTTGATTTTTAAGTTTGAATGTTTAGAGATTTGATAGAGATTTAAATGCGCGACTTACATGCTTTGGTTGAAAAAACCGTCAGTCAGTTAGGCTTTGAGTTGGTGGACTTTGAACTGTCTAACCGTGGGAAGTTGTTGCGTGTTTTTATCGATAAGCTTGAACCTAAAGATAAAAAAGATAGTGTGACGATTGATGATTGTGTGTTGGTCAGCAATCAACTGGGTAATGTGCTGACGGTTGAGCATGAGATTGATTATGACCGTTTGGAAATTTCATCCGCTGGCATGGATAGAGTGTTGCGCAACGAGCGTGATTTTTTGCGTTTTGTTGGTGATAGAGCCAGCATTAAATTGCGCATGGGCATACAAGATTTAGGCCCGAAGGCCACGGCTACCACTTTGCCACGTAAAACTTTTTTAGGTGTGATTACACGTGCAGAGGCGGGTTTGGTTTATGTTGAGTGTGATGGATTTGAGTACGAGTTAGCCTTAGATAACATTGATAAGGCGAGGTTGAGCCCTGTGTTTGATTAGCATTTGGTTGAAATTGAGTAAAATAAGTCAGCATTGGTTTAAGTTTAAATAAAGGTTGGAGATTACGATGAGTCGTGAAATTTTATTGTTGGTAGATGCTTTAGCGCACGAAAAAAACGTGGACAAAGAAGTGATTTTTACTGCGCTTGAATTGGCCTTGGCATCTGCAACCAAAAAGAACCATGAAGATGGTGCGGATATTCGCGTACAAATCGACCGCGAATCAGGTGACTATCAAACCTTTAGACGCTGGCAATATGTGGAATATGATTTATTGGAAAGCTCTGCTTATCAATTTGATGAAGAAGATGAGCGCGCAAACGGCCGCAGTATTGGCGATTACGTTGAAGAGCCACTAGAGTCTATTTCTTTTGGTCGTATTGGCGCACAAGCAGCCAAACAAGTGATTTTACAAAAAGTGCGTGAAGCTGAGCGCGAGCAGATTTTGCAAGACTTTTTGGCCCGTGATGAAAACTTGGTCAGTGGTGTGATTAAGCGCATGGAAAAAGGCAATGCCACTATCGAAGTGGGCCGTATTGAGTGCTTGTTGCCACGTGAGTCTATGATTCCAAAAGAAAACTTACGTGTGGGTGACCGTGTACGTGCGTATTTGTCACGTGTTGAGCGCAATGGCCGTGGCCCACAGTTGATTTTGTCGCGCGTGGCACCAGACTTTCTGAAACGTTTGTTTGAGTTAGAAGTGCCTGAAATTGAAGAAGGCTTGTTAGAGATTCGCTCTGCTGCCCGCGACCCTGGCTTGCGTTCAAAAATCGCGGTAAAAACAAACGACCAACGTCTAGACCCAGTGGGCACTTGCGTGGGTATGCGAGGCTCACGTGTGCAAGCGGTGACGTCTGAGTTGGGCGGCGAGCGCGTAGATATTGTGTTGTGGAGCATGGATCCTGCACAGTACGTCATCAACGCATTGGCGCCAGCTGAAGTGAGTTCGATTGTGGTCGATGAAGATGCACATAGCATGGACGTCGTAGTGAATGAAGAACAACTGGCCGTTGCGATTGGTCGCAATGGTCAAAACGTACGTTTGGCATCAGAGCTGACTGGTTGGACATTGAATATTCTGACTGAAGAAGCGGCTGAGCAAAAGAGCCAAGATGAATATGCCAAAATCACCCAACGCTTTATTGAAAAGTTGGATGTGGATGAGGAAGTCGCAGACATCTTGGTACAAGAGGGCTTTAGCACCTTGGAAGAAATCGCGTATGTGCCGATTGCCGAGATGGCGGAAATTGAAGCTTTTGATGAAGACACCATCAACGAGTTACGCTCCCGTGCACGTGCCGCATTACTGACAGAAGCGATTGCCAAAGAAGAGCATGTGGATGATGCCAGTGCAACATTGATGAGCTTGAGTGGAATGACCGCTGAAATGGCAGAAAAACTCAATGCGCAAGGCGTGAATAATGCGGAAGACTTGGCTGAGTTGGCTGTGGATGAGTTGGTTGAAATGATCGCAATCGATGAGGCTTTAGCGAAAGCGATGGTTATGGAAGCCCGTGCGCCTTGGTTTAAATAATTCTTGGGTTGAAACCTAGGGTTTAATAACCTTGGCTTCAAATAATCCTGGATTTGAAAATTAGGGTTTAATTAATTAAAGCTTTCATACAGTAAGCGCATTTAGTAGTAAGTATTACGTTGTTAAATTGAACAAAGAAACTGGAGCAGTACATGGCACAATCGACCGTTGCACAATTTGCCGCAGAACTAGGGTTGCCTACAACCTTACTCATCGAGCAATTAAAAAGCGCAGGCGTAAATAAGACTTCGGTTGAAGACAAACTGGAAGAGTCTGATAAATCGGCCTTATTGGAATACTTGCGTAAAGAACACGGTGCCGCGACAGCTCCCAAAAGCAAAATCACGCTAACACGTAAGCAAAATACAGAAATCAAAAAAGTAGATAGCACAGGTAGGCCAAGAACGATTCAAGTGGAAGTGCGTAAAAAGCGTGTGCTAGAGCGTCCAGATGCCTTGGCGTCTGAAGGGTCAGATTTATCTGAATCGGCAACAGAAACTTTGCTTGATGCAGGGATAGAGTCTGATATACAAGAGCCTGTGGTAATGGAGCCAGTTGCAGAGGCTGACTCTGAGATAACTGCAATACCAGCAACTACAGAAAATGAACCTGTAGTGACAGAGACCACAACAGCCGAAGTTGCACCTGTGGCCGAGCCTGTCGTGTCACGCGCGACCAGAAAAGTAGTGCTTTCTGCCGAAGAAGTGGCTATGCGCGAGCAAGAGGCACAACGAGCTTCTAAATTAGCAGCATTGCAAGCAGAAGACTTAAAACGCAAGCAAGAGTTATTGCAGCGCCGTGCCGAAGAAGAGGCAAAACGCAAAGCGGAAGCGGAAGCCAATCAACAAAAAACTACAAAATTATCTGAAGGCACCTTGCATAAACCTGCTGCCAAAGAGGGTGCGAAGCCAGAAGCCAAAGAAGGCAAAAAAGGTAAAACGGATAACCGTGATTGGATTGAAAACGAGAACAAAAAACGTGGAATTAAAACACGTGGTGATACCAATATCAATCAAGGCTGGCGTTCTCCTAAAGGTAAACATAAATCGCATAAAGACGATGATAGTCAACATGCTTTTAATGCTCCGACTGAGCCTATTGTCAAAGATGTGATGGTGCCAGAGACTATTTCTGTGGCTGATTTAGCACACAAAATGTCAGTTAAAGCCGCTGAAGTGATTAAAGCACTGATGAAAATGGGCATGATGGTCACCATCAACCAAGTGCTAGACCAAGATACCGCAATGATTGTGGTCGAAGAAATGGGACACAACCCACAAGCCGCAGCCGCCAATGATCCTGAAACCTTCTTAGAAGAAGCAGAATCAGTTGCACCGATTTTAGAAACACGACCACCTGTGGTGACTGTGATGGGTCACGTTGACCACGGTAAAACTTCACTGTTGGATTACATTCGTCGTAGTCGCGTCGCTTCAGGTGAAGCGGGTGGTATTACGCAACATATCGGCGCTTACCACGTTGAAACGCCACGTGGCATGGTGACTTTCTTAGATACGCCAGGCCATGAAGCCTTTACTGCGATGCGTGCGCGTGGTGCAAAAGCCACCGACATTGTGATTTTGGTGGTGTCAGCAGATGACGGCGTCATGCCACAAACCATCGAGGCGATTCATCACGCCAAAGCAGGCAATGTGCCTTTGGTGGTGGCGATTAATAAAGTGGATAAACCTGAAGCGCAACCTGAGCGTGTAAAAATGGAGTTAGTCAATCACGAAGTCGTGCCAGAAGAATTTGGTGGCGATGTGATGTTCCGCGAAGTGTCTGCGAAAACAGGTAAGGGTATTGATGAGTTGCTAGAAGCCGTGTTGTTGCAGGCTGAAGTGTTGGAGCTCAAAGCGCCACAAAACACACCAGCCAAAGGCTTGGTGATAGAAGGTCGCTTAGACAAAGGTCGCGGCACAGTGACGACTGTTCTAGTGCAGTCTGGTATTTTGCGTCGTGGTGACATGTTGTTGGCAGGCAGTGCTTACGGCCGTGTGCGCGCAATGTTGGATGAGTCTGGCAATGACATTAAAGAAGCAGGCCCATCTATTCCTGTGGAAATCTTAGGCTTGTCCGATGTGCCAAGCGCGGGTGAAGAAGTCATTGTGTTGAATGACGAACGTAAAGCGCGTGAAATTGCATTGTTCCGTCAGGGCAAATTCCGCGATGTGAAATTGGCGAAACAACAAGCCGCCAAACTTGAAAATATGTTTGAGCAAATGGCCGAAGGCGAAGTTAAAACGCTCAATATCATTATTAAATCAGACGTACAAGGCTCTTACGAAGCTTTATCAACTAGTTTGCAAAAATTGTCTACCGAAGAAGTGCGCGTCAATATCATCCACTCAGGCGTGGGTGCAATCAGTGAGTCTGATGTGAACTTGGCAGGTGCCTCAAGCGCTGTGTTAATCGGCTTTAATGTCCGTGCGGATGCAGGTGCGCGTAAATTGGTCGAGAATCTTGGCGTAGATTTGCGTTACTACAACATTATTTATGAAGCGGTGGATGAAGTGAAAGCTGCTTTAGGTGGCATGTTGGCGCCAGAGCAAAAAGAACAAATGATTGGTACAGTAGAAATCCGCGAAGTGTTCAAGATTTCTAAAGTCGGCTCTATCGCGGGTTGTTATGTACAAGATGGTATGGTGAAACGTAACTCTAAGGTACGTGTTTTGCGCAACAACGTGATTATCCATACAGGCGAGTTAGACTCACTCAAACGCTTTAAAGATGACGTTAAAGAAGTTAAAAATAACTTTGAATGTGGACTGTCACTCAAAAACTTTAACGAGATTGAAGTCGGCGATTTGCTAGAAGTGTACGAAGTCGTTGAGGTCGCGAGAACGCTATAGCATGGCTAAAGCTTTTTCGAGAAATCAGCGAGTAGCTGAGCAAATGCGCCGTGAGTTGGCGGATTTGCTCATGTTCGAAGTCAAAGACCCACGCGTGAATGGTTTGACCATTACCGAGGTCGAAGTCACGGGTGACATGGCGCATGCCAAAGTCTATTACGTCTCGCAAAAGCCAAGCAAAGGCTTACAAGCTGGGTTAGAAACGGCTTCAGGGTTTCTGCGATCACAAGTATCAAAACGCATGATGCTACGCACCATTCCCCAACTACATTTTATCTATGACCAATCGATTGATAATGGCATCAAAATGTCGACCTTGATAGACACTGCGTTGGCAGGAATGGCTGCAGAAGATACGTCTTTAGAAAATCAACCTACAAAAAAATAGCTGGTTTAATAGTTAGCATCTTTAAGCTTGCTCAATTAGCGATAACGGCCTATGCAATTTAAACGCATCAAACGCCAAGTACACGGCGTGTTGCTACTCGATAAGCCTCTCGGCTATTCGTCCAATCAAGCACTACAAAAAGTCAAATGGCTGTATCAAGCCGCCAAAGCTGGGCATACGGGGACGCTAGACCCTCTAGCGACGGGCTTACTCCCCATTTGCTTGGGCGAAGCCACCAAGTTTGCGCAAGTCCTTACTGACGCGAATAAAACCTATATCGCTGATATTCAGTTTGGCGTGACCACCACCACAGGCGATGCCGAAGGTGATGTGTTGGAGCAGCAAGATTGTCATATCACGCATCAAGCCTTAGAGGCAGTATTGCCGTCATTTATTGGCCAGCAAATGCAGACCCCACCCATGTATTCCGCACTCAAAGTAGATGGCAAACCTTTATATGAATATGCCCGTGCAGGCGAGCATATCGAACGCCAAGCCCGTCAGATTGAGATTTTTAGTTTGAACATCCTGTCTGGTGAACCCAATCGCTATCAACTCGAAGTCACTTGTAGCAAGGGCACGTATATTCGCACCTTGGCGGAGGACATCGGCAAAGCACTAGGCGTGGGCGGTGTGGGTGCCCACTTGCGTGGATTGCGCAGAACGCATACCGCCAATTACGATTTAAGTCGAGTGATGACAATCGAAAGTTTGGAAGCGTTAGACATGGCTGCACGTGATGCATTGTTGATGCCTGTGGATAGCGCCATAGACAGTCTGCCATCCGTGAATTTGCATGCAGATGCCGCTCATTATTTTAAGCAAGGACAAGCCGTTTGGGTGTCTGGTGTTAAACATACTGGCGAGCTAAGAGCTTATGATGCGCAAGGTCAGTTTTTGGGCTTGGCTTATGTCATGGACGATGGCAGGGTGGCGCCTAAACGGGTGGTCAATCTAGCCGTTTAGGCTAATGTTTCTAGCAGGGTGGCATATCTAGAGCTTCGTTAGTAAGCCGCAGGAAACCGATTGGCCTAACTCGCTCAACTTGCTCGGTAGTAACAAAATTGTTAAGATTCACCGATGGAATACGCCATTCATTGCTACAGTGCAAGCGGATAATTTGGCGTTATGCTCACATTTATATGTGAACACGTGAACCAAGTTCTATTACGCTGTTACTCGGTATATTGAAATAGTCGACTACACTGCCTGCATTACGTGACATTAAGCTGAACAAATCATCGCGCCATTTTGCCATCGCCCCGCCATGTCCAGAAATAATCGTTTCTCTGCTCACGAAATAGGAGGTGGTAAAAGGTTCAAATGTAAACCCGTCTATGTTTGATTGCGAAAGAGCTAAAGGAATATCAGGCATTTGCATAAACCCATAGTGCAGTTTGATTTGCCAGAATCCTTCGCCAATTTTTATGACCTCACAACGCTCATGCGCTGGCACTTGCGGAATGTCAGCATAGTTAACTGTGATAATCAAATTGATGCTGTGAAGTACTTGGTTATGTTTTAGGTTGTGTAATAAAGCTTGTGGCACAGTGTCCAGATTTGCATTCAGGTATACAGCGGTGCGCTCAACTCTTGTTATTGGGCTATGCGATACGCTTTTAATAAATGACTCCATTTTTGGGTCATCCTCGTGGATTTTTTCCAGCAATACTTGCCTACCTTGACGCCAAGTCCACATGACAATCACGAGTCCAATGGCTAAGGCGACGGGAAACCAACCACCATTGAAAAACTTCACCGAACATGAAGCTAACAATAAAACATCTAAGCATATAAAAACACTAGTCGCACTGATTGCAATCCATAGTGGGTATTTCCAAATATTTCGTACCACAAAATAAGTCAGTATCGATGTAATGAGCATGGTACCTGTAACGGCAATACCATAAGCGGCTGCGATAGCTGAAGAATTTTTAAAAGCCAACACTGTTAGGATAACGGCGATTAGCAATATCCAGTTAATGGCTGGAATATAAATTTGCCCTGACTCTTTGGCCGAAGTATGAAGAATTTTCATTCTTGGTAAAAAGCCAAGCTGAATTGCCTGCCTTGTGATGGAGTAAGCCCCAGAGATAACCGCTTGTGAGGCAATGATTGTTGCTAGCGTTGATAAAACAACTGCGGGTATCAATAGACTAGGCGGAAACGATAAATAAAATGGATTGGTCACCGCTTCAGGATGCGCTAAGAGTAATGCACCTTGACCAAAGTAGTTAAGAGCTAAGCCTGGTAGCACCAAACAAGACCACGCAATACGAATGGCTGGGCGCCCAAAATGCCCCATGTCAGCGTATAGTGCTTCAGCCCCTGTCATGGCTAAGACCACTGCACCGATAGCTAGAAATACACCAGCGCCTCTATCGGCAAAAAACTGCAAGGCATACATTGGGTTGAGCGCGTTCAAAATCTCGGGCGCTTTGATGATATGCGATATACCAACAATGCCTAACGTTAAGAACCAAAGTACGACGATAGGCCCAAAAAACTTTCCTACTTTTGCTGTTCCTTTTTTCTGAAGAATAAACAAGCCGATTAAAATAGCGATGGAGATGGGTAAGACATATTGGGTCAGTGTGGGTGTGATTAATGATAGGCCTTCAACGGCTGACAGTACGGAAATGGCTGGCGTTAATATGCTGTCCCCATAAAACAAAGCCGCACCAAAAACGCCTAGCGCTAGCAAGATTGTTTTTGTGCGGTGGTGTTGCACGGATGAAGCAGCTAAGGCAAGCAATGCCATTACGCCACCTTCTCCCTTGTTATCAGCGCGGAGCACGAGTAAGACATATTTGAGTGTCACCACAAACATCAGCGCCCAAAAAATGGCAGATATAGCACCCAAAATATTGGCATGGGTTAACGGGATACCCGTCGATTCACCAAAGATTTCTTTGACGGTGTAAAGTGGACTGGTGCCAATATCGCCATAAACAACACCGATGGCACCCAGTGTCAGGGCGGCTAAACCTTTAGATGATTGACTCATGTTGTAACCCTCAATTAAATATTACGAGTATTCCAACATTGATCACATATCAATCACATAAACATCATGTAAAAGCAGAAATTAAATTGCGGCTAATCGATAACCAATACCTGGTTCAGTCAAAATGTATCTGGGGGTAGCTGGATTTTCCTCAATCCTTGCACGTAGCCTACCCATATGAATGCGTAAATAATGAATATCATCTACATACTCGCTACCCCAGACGGCACTAAGCAGATGGCGATGTGAAAATGCTTTTCCAGGTTTTTGCGCTAACTCAAGCAAGAGTTTGAATTCAATAGGGGTTAAGTGTAGGGGCAAACTTTTTAGTTTGATAGCTTGATTTGCAATATCAATACTTAAATCACCCACCTCGTAAACATGATCTCTTAAGGTCATCATAGAACTACGTTTTAAACTCACACGAATGCGTGCTAAAAGCTCCTGAACACCAAACGGTTTAGCTAGATAGTCGTCTGCACCCAAATCAAAACACTTTACTTTTTCTGTCTCCAAATGCTTGGCTGATAACACGATAATTGGCAGGTCTGAGTTTGCACGAATATGTGGAATCAAGTTTGATCCATCACCGTCAGGAAGCGATAAATCCAAAATAGTAAGCATGGGCTTATGCGTTATCAAAAGTTGTTTGGCTGATTCTATGGTGTTCATGCACTGCACTGTATATCCATTTAACCTGAGGCTAGACTGCAAAAACTGTGCGATTTCTGCATCATCCTCCACAATTAAAATAGTGGGACTATCCAACATGATTCAAATTAATTTCTGGCTTATTAAATACCAAACTCACTTTGGCGCCTTGAGATTGTTCGTTATTGAAGCATAACGATGCATCATGTAATTTTGCGATAGCCAATACAATTGGCAAACCTAATCCAAAGCCTTTATTCCGCGTTGAGGCAAATGTTTTAATCATACTTTCGTTAAAACCTTCACTAAATCCTTTGCCATTATCCCCAACGCTAATCATAATTTTGCTATCAAGTTGTTCCACGTCGATTTTGATGGATGATGATGAAGATTTATTTTCTTCATTGGCCTGAATTGCATTTTCAATTAAATTAGTCAGCGCTAAAACTAGTAAATCATGATTTGCATTTATTAATAGGTCAGCTTGTTTGCTTTTGACAATAAATGTGACTTTTGATGAGTGCTGATATAAATCGATAATACTCGCAATAATCTCATCTGGCGAAAGAAGCGTCATTGCTATCGTCTCTTTTGAAACTGAAGCTAAACGCACTAAAGACAATATATTCTCTGTTGTTCTTGCTAAGCGTTTTGCCTGAGAGTTGATGATATTGGTGAGATGATGTACCTCGGTGTTGTTCATGGATAAATCAGCTTGATTTAATGTGCTTGCTGCACCAAGTATGGAAGTCAGTGGCGTGCGCATATCATGTGCAATCGAAGCCAGCAAAGTACTTTTAATGGACTCCTCGTGTGCCTGATGCTCTACTAATTGCATTTTTTCTCTTTGCACCAGATGCTGGTAAGCTGCAGAAATTTGGCTTACTGCTAATTTAATGCTTTCTATTTTGTACGCTGTAACACTAGGGCTTAGATTGGGCATAAATACTACAGGATCATCACTTGATAAACGATTAAAAGGTGCTATCCAATAATCAGCATCTGGCCAGTTTTCAGTGCCTGCTCCAAGTACTTTACCGTTAGCTTTCGCCCATACAATTGCGTTGATATGTTCAGTGCTTAAGCTAAAATCACCCTTTACTAAATGCTCATCTTTAACTATAAAAATTGGGTTATCAAATATTGATTGAAGCCAGTCTTGACTCTTAACCAACAGCTCCTTTGATTGCTCTGCTAGTGATAATTTTTCAGCAAGTTGCCTTAGTAAGTTAGCGCGCTCATATGCCTCATTTGATTTGATGGTTTCAAGTTTTAAGCGTTTTACTAGTGATGAAATAACCATAGAAACAATCAAAAAACTAACTAGACTTGCCCATGAGGCTATATGGGCAACTTGAAAGGTAAACTTAGGCTCGACAAAAAAATAATTGAGTATTAGGAAACTAGACAGTGCCGCAAATACCGATAACCCAGTTGAAAAGTAATACGCTACCCCAACTACAAGTAGTAAATAAAGCATCGAAATGCCTGTAAAACCTAAACCATCAGACCATTGAAGAGACACTAGTGTAATTAGGGAAATTATCACCAGTAATATAAAATTTTTTTTAAATAGAGTAATCAAGGCTGACATTTAAAATGTTTTAAGTTGCCTAGATTATCATTTAAACCAATCAAAGTTGCATGTATAGAAGTAACTTTAGAGTATGACTATAAAGAAAGATAGAAAAAATCAATAAAAACATTGGCTTAATTGCAATTATGTTTTGCAATTGTTCTACTAAGTAGCTATAATGCGCGCTCGAGTAAATTGAATGCACTTGTGGTTTAGTAAATGGGTTATTAAACGACGTTTGCATTGACGCTAACTAAAGGAAAAAAGATGGCTGTTACCGCTCAAGATTCAGCAAGAATCATTAAAGAATATCAACGTACACCTAACGATACAGCAAGCCCAGAAGTGCAAGTGGCTTTGTTGACTAATCGTATCACCTATTTAACAGAACACTTTAAATCTAACAAAAAAGACAATCACTCACGTCGTGGTTTGTTGGCATTGGTTAGCCAACGTCGTAGCTTGTTAGACTATTTGAAACGTAAAGATGTAAGCCGCTACCAAACATTGATTGAGCGCTTAAGTTTACGTAAATAATTTGCATCTAGTGAACCATCGTTCGGATTTCATCTGATGCTAATAAAAGCCGAGGGCATGGTGATGCCTCGGCTTTTTTGCTTTATAAGTCACCAATTTATTGTCAGACGGTTATTGGGTAGTGAATAGCTGTCGTTGAGAGAAAAGGAAAAGAAATGTTTGAAATTACTAAAAAGAGCATCCAGTACGGTGCGCACACCCTCACTTTAGAAACTGGGGAAATTTCGCGCCAAGCAGATGCGGCTGTAATGGTCAGCTATGGTGACACCGTGTTATTGGTGGCTGTCACTGGTAAACGTGAAGTCAAAGAAGGGCAAGATTTCTTCCCATTGACTGTGGATTATCAAGAAAAAACCTATGCATCAGGCCGTATTCCAGGTGGTTACTTTAAACGTGAAGGTCGTCCAAGTGAAAAAGAAACACTGACAGCCCGTTTAATCGACCGTCCATTGCGCCCTTTATTCCCAGACGCGTTCTACAATGAAGTGCAAGTCGTGGCGACAGTATTGTCTTGCGACCCTGAAATTGATGCAGATATTCCTGCAGTCATTGGTGCTTCAGCTGCTTTGGCATTGTCAGGTATTCCATTTTACGGCCCACTAGGTGCGGCGCGTGTGGGCTATATCAATGGTGAGTATGTGTTGAATCCAACCCAATCAGAGCTTGAAACTTCTGACTTGGATTTGGTTGTTGGCGCAACAGAAACAGCCGTGATGATGGTGGAATCTGAAGCGAAAGAGTTAAGCGAAGAAGTGATGCTAGGCGCTGTGGTGTTCGGCCATGAGCAAATGCAAGCCGTGATTAAAATGATTAATGACATGGTGGCAGAAGCTGGCAAAGACGCTTGGGATTGGACACCGCCAGAGCCAGACAACGCTTTGATTGAAAAAGTGGCTAAATTGGCTGCTGATGACATCAATGCTGCTTTCAAAATCAAATCTAAAGGCGAGCGTTCAAGCAAGTTAGATGAGATTAAATCTCGCGTGATGTCGACATTGATTACCGAAGAAACTTCGACTTTAGAAGCCAACAAAATTAAAGACGAGTTCTTTAAATTGGAAGCGAAAACAGTACGTAGCCAAATTTTAAATGGTGAACCACGTATTGACGGTCGCGATACACGCACCGTGCGTCCAATTACCATGCGTACAGGCGTATTGCCACGTACCCACGGCTCAGCTTTGTTTACCCGTGGTGAAACACAAGCGTTGGTTGTGACAACCCTAGGCACTGGCAAAGATGAGCAAATCATTGATGCCTTGGCGGGTGAGTACAGGGAAAACTTTATGTTGCACTACAATATGCCTCCTTACGCTACAGGTGAAACAGGTCGTGTGGGTACGCCAAAACGCCGCGAAATCGGTCACGGCAACTTGGCAAAACGCGCATTAAAAGCCGTGTTGCCAGCCAAAGAAGACTTTGACTACACCATGCGCGTAGTGTCAGAAATCACAGAATCAAACGGTTCTAGCTCTATGGCCTCTGTGTGTGGTGGTTGCTTGTCAATGTTAGATGCAGGTGTACCACTTAAAGCGCATGTGGCAGGTGTGGCAATGGGCTTGATTAAAGAAGGTAACCGCGTGGCTGTGTTAACTGACATTTTGGGTGATGAAGATCACCTAGGTGACATGGACTTTAAAGTCGCGGGTACGGATAATGGCGTGACTGCTTTGCAAATGGACATCAAAATCACAGGCATTACTGCACAAATCATGCAAGTGGCATTGGCGCAAGCCAAAGAAGGCCGTGCGCATATTCTTGGTTTGATGAAGCAATCTGTGGCGGGCGTAAACACAGAAATGTCACAATTCGCCCCACGTATCATTACCATAAAAATCAATCCTGACAAAATCCGTGACGTGATTGGTAAAGGCGGTGCAGTGATTCAAGCCTTGACTAAAGAAACCAACACCAGCATTGATATTGAAGAAGACGGCACGATTAAAATTGCATGTACGAGTGCCGATGAGGGTGCGGAAGCACAACGTCGCATTGCAGCGATTACTGCTGAAGTTGAAGTGGGACAGATTTACGAAGGCCCAGTGGTTAAATTGCTAGACTTTGGTGCAGTAGTCTCCCTCTTGCCAGGTAAAGATGGCTTGGTACACATCTCACAAATTGCACACGAACGTGTCAAAGCGGTGAGTGACTTTGTGAAAGAAGGCGATATTGTTAAAGTTAAAGTGGTTGAAATTGACGACAAAGGCAAAGTACGTTTGAGCATGAAGGCGTTGATTGACGCGCCAGCGAAAGACGAAACGCCATCGGCAGAGTAAATCTTGAAGTTGCTGTAAAAAAGCCCGCGAAAGCGGGCTTTTTGTTTGGGATAACCTTTACTCTTACAGGAAACAAGTAACTAAATTTATTTTGCTACTTGTTTCTCACGAATTTCGTCTAGCGTTTTGCAATCAATACATAGGGTGGCAGTTGGACGTGCTTCTAAGCGTTTGAGGCCAATTTCAATGCCACAGCCTTCGCAATAGCCGTATTCACCACCGTCAATATTGCGCAATGTTTCATCAATCTTTTTAATCAGTTTGCGTTCGCGGTCACGGTTGCGGAGCTCTAACGCCATGTCAGACTCTTGGCTAGCGCGGTCATTCGGGTCTGCAAAGCTGGTCACTTCATCTTGCATGGTGTGCACAGTGCGGTCGATATCTTGACTTAACTCCGCTTTCCAGTCGTTTAAGATTTTTCTAAAGTGGTCTTGCTGGTTTTTGTTCATGTATTCCTCATCAGCTTTAGGCTGATAAGGGGTAAAAGTTTTAATATGCGTTTCTGCCATAATGATTCCAAACGGTATTTACCGTGAGTGTTAATCTGATTACTACCATACAACCAATACAAAACAATCGCGGGAGTGTACACCTAAAAAGGCCAGTTGCAAAGCATCAATTCCACTTGTTTTGATGGGCTTTGTTTGCACTAACCAGCGGTATTTGCCTCGCGCAATTCCAGTGCCATTAACGTGTTTTCCATTAAAGTAGCCACAGTCATTGGGCCTACACCGCCAGGTACGGGTGTGATAAATCCAGCCTTGGTTTTTGCTACTTCAAAATCCACATCACCAACCAGTTTTCCGTCTGCCAAACGGTTAATGCCAATATCAACTACAATCGCGCCGGGTTTAATCCATTCGCCTTTGATTAAGCCAGCTTTGCCTGCGGCGGCAACCACAAGGTCAGCGCTTCGCACATGCGCAGCTA
Source organism: uncultured Methylophilus sp. (assembly GCA_965249075.1). Taxonomy (GTDB): domain Bacteria; phylum Pseudomonadota; class Gammaproteobacteria; order Burkholderiales; family Methylophilaceae; genus Methylophilus. The sequence goes on along the minus strand of CBDFLF010000004.1, from coordinate 580,421 downwards.
AATCTTTTGTGTGGCGATGACAACTGGTCACTGTGCAGCCAGCTAATAGGAGTTCCAAACCCATCGGCCGCCCCACATGATTAGATACACCTACCACCACGGCATCTAAACCTATGATATTGATGTTGCTGGCGGACAGCATTTTAATCACACCATAAGGTGTGCAAGAGCGCAATAGAGGCTCGCGCACAGCCAGGCGTCCAATGTTGTATGGATGAAACCCATCCACATCTTTGCTTGGGTCTATGAGTGCCAACACGGTATGCTCATCAATGTGTTTGGGCAAAGGCGACTGCACTAAAATGCCGTCTACGTGATTGTCATTGTTTAAAGATTGAATTAATGCGGTCAACTCAGCCTGCGTGGTGTTAGTGGGTAAATCGTGAGCAATTGACGTAATGCCCACTTTTTCACAGGCGAGACGTTTGTTGCGGACGTAAACAGACGAAGCAGGATCGTCGCCAATTAAAATGACGGCAAGGCAAGGTGCTCGCTTTTGTTGAGATTTGCGTACCTCGATTTTAATGCGAATTTCTTCTAATAATTGATTGGCAATTTGTTTGCCGTCGATAATCTGTGCAGTCATAATTTGTTTCGTCAAGCTTAAATTTACGCTTATTTTATCATATTGGAATTGACCGAAAATCAGAATTACGGTATATTTCCGTTTTCGGCGTGTAGCGTAGCCTGGTAGCGCGCCTGCTTTGGGAGCAGGATGTCGGGAGTTCGAATCTCTCCACGCCGACCAGTTTCTCTGGTTTGCCTTGACCAACATGTAACTAATCTGCCCGTAGCTCAACCGGATAGAGCACCAGCCTTCTAAGCTGGGGGTTACAGGTTCGATTCCTGTCGGGCAGGCCAATATCAGTTTCTCTATGGTGGCTGTAGCTCAGTTGGTAGAGTCCAGGATTGTGATTCCTGTTGTCGTGGGTTCGAGCCCCATCAGCCACCCCAATTTATCCTTTCAATACATTTTCTTTATCTTATAAACTGAGTCTGTTTTCCCTTTCTTAATAGACAATTCAGTCTTTAAGTTGACCATTATCATAAGCACTGTCGCAAATAGTATAGTCCTGACAGGTTGACTAGATAAATTGGTTAGTAATCAGTTGATTAATTCAAATATTCATCATTTTCTCAAAAGCTTAATTAAGCTCACGCAGGAGCGTGACAGCTTTGAGCTCGAGTTTGCTTTGCAGCAAGCGATGGCATCCTTGGTGAGTGCACTCACAGGCGAGTCTGTGCGCTTTATCAAATTATTTAGACTGAGAGATATTACCCAACGTTTTTTAGCTGTGTTGAATGACGATGCGGGTGCGCAACTTGAAGATTGGAGCGATAACGCCGATACTAATCACGCAGTTTGTGAAAAGCTGTTGGCATGCTACAACCAGGGCGTTTATCAAGCTATCGAGTTTAGCCAGCAGGACACCATCCATCTCTTCCCTTTAAAAAATCCGATTGCTTATCACAATGCAACGCTATACATCAGAAGTGCAAATTTAAATACCGAGTCTGTGCAAGCACTCTCTGAGTTGCTGGATATATATTTGAATTATGTAGATTTGATGAATGATAATGAGCGGGATACGCTGACGGGCTTACTCAATCGTAAAACTTTTGACTTTAAGTTCCATAAAATTTTGTCTAGATTTTCGACCGTCCAACATCATGCGCGTGAAACGCCCCAAGCTTACTTTTTGACCATATTCGATATAGACCATTTTAAACGTGTGAATGATGTTTATGGGCATTTGATAGGCGATGAGGTATTGTTGCTATTTTCACAACTGATGACAAAAACCTTTAGAGAGACTGATCCGCTATTTAGATTTGGCGGTGAGGAATTTGTGGGAATTTTTGCTTGTGCGCACAAAGAAGACATTCAAGTGGTACTCAATCGATTCCGTGATGCATTAGCAGGCTATCGATTTCCGCAGGTCGGTAAGGTAACGGTGAGCATTGGCTGCACGCAGGTGTTTGCTGATTCAGTCCCCAGTACCATGATAGCCCATGCTGACCAAGCGCTTTACTATGCAAAACAACATGGGCGTGACCAGATTTGCTATTACGAGACTTTAATCGCCAATGGTGAAATAGAAAACGAAGACAAACACGGCGAAGTTGAATTGTTTTAACAGTTTTACGTTCTTGTATTGGTGCTTTTTCAAGCATGGCATAGAATAGTCATATTAAAGTCGTTATTGCGTGTCCTATGCGCGTTTATGACAAGGAAAGAATATGACTACCAGTAAACCCATCTTACTCATCATAGACGATGATCCGCTGATTAGCGATACCTTACATTTTGTCTTAAGTCGTGACTTCGAGGTCTGTGTGGCGGATTCACGCGCACAAGCCAAAAGTTTGTTACGCCAGTTGGAGCAACCCCCAGCGCTGGCTTTAGTCGATTTGGGTTTGCCTCCCACACCGCACAAACCGGATGAAGGTTTCCAGCTAATTACCGAGCTGTTGACGCATGCGCCACAAATGAAGGTGCACGTCCTCTCTGGGCAAAATGACGACGATAATGTGAAGCATGCGCTTGCCTTAGGCGCGCTCGATTTTATTGCTAAGCCTTGTGACCCACAGCAACTCAAACAAATTTTGACTAATGCGCTAAAAGTGCAGGATGTAGAAGCCAAAGAACAGGCGCCAGAAGAAAACGGTGGCATGATGGGCAAAAGCATGCCCATGCAAAATTTGATTTTGCAGATTAGACAGTTTGCAGACTCCCCCTTTCCTGTGTTGATTGAAGGTGAGTCAGGGGCAGGTAAAGAGCGTGTGGCAGCCAATTTCCATCATTTTAGTAAGCGAGCCAAGCAACCATATCTCTCAGTAAATTGTGCGGCGATTTCACCCATGCTAGCGGAGTCGATTTTATTTGGTCATGCCAAAGGCTCGTTTACTGGCGCTGCGGGCTCGCACAGTGGTTATTTTGAGGATGTGGGTGAAGGCACCTTGTTCTTGGATGAAATTGGCGAGTTGCCAGTGGAAATGCAGGCCAAACTATTGCGCGTGCTTGAAAATGGTGAGTTTGCGCGCGTTGGTGAAACACAAATTCGTAAAAGCAAAGCCAGAATTGTAGCCGCCACCAATCGAGATTTACGAGCAGAAGCAAAAGCGGGTAAGTTCAGAACCGATTTATATCACCGCCTGAGTGTGTTTTCAGTCAAAGTGCCGCCATTGCGCGAACTGGCCGATGACAGTCTTATTTTGCTGGAACACTTTAATGCCTTTTATGCGCGCGAAATCGGCCAGCCCATGTTTAAGCTCGACAGCAAAGCGCAGGGGCGTTGGTTAAGTTATCATTTTCCTGGCAATGTGCGCGAGTTACGCAATATTGTGATTCGTTTAATTGCTAAATACGCAGGTCAAACGGTCACTGAGACACAGCTTCTGGCGGAGTTGGATGTTTCTCGCCAAAGTGAGTTAAGCGATGCGCCTAACATGAGTAATCACGGCGACTTGTCAGGCTATGCCACCATGCATTTACAAAATGAGGTCAATGTGAATCTCGACCAAGTGTTGAAATCATGGGAAAAAGCCTACATTGACGCATCAATGAAAATGACCCATGGCAACATGAGTCAAGCCGCCAAGCTGCTTGGTATCAACCGTACGACACTTTATAGCCGTATTCAGAATCACGAAGTGCAGCCCCCAGAAGGTAAAGAGTAAATTAACAATATTTAAAATATTTATTTTAAATTTAACATCTTATGTGTTAATGTAATGCGTCTAACCGTTGGTTTTATGGCCTTGGGGGTGACGCGTGTTCTATCAATACAGGCTCAGTGCTAGACAAAACTTGTTTTGTTGCTTAGTGCTTTTATTGCTATGTTTGTTTCTTGGTGGGTGCGCCAACGACAAGCAAGTGACAATGCTAACGCCAGCCAGTAGCGGGCATTTGCAACTGGGCAAACCACGCAGCGCCACTTCGTCTCAAGAATATCAGTCGCAAGTTGCCCAAGTCACTCCGCATCAATCTACTTTGATGACAAACCAACCAGTTGCTCAAGAAGCTTCGCAACTTTCCAATATTAACCAAGCCAATAGTAACCTAGCTAAAATCAATCTCGTGGTTAACGAGGCGCCTGTGAAAGAGGTGTTGTTTGGTATTGCCAAAGAGGCTGGGGTCAATTTAGATATACATCCTGCTTTGATGGGCAAAGTGACCATGCATGTGAGTCAGCAGACCTTGCCACAAATTTTGGAGCGCATAAGCAAGCAAGTGGATATGCGTTATATCTTGGATCAGGGCGTGTGGGTGGTCGGGCCAGATAGCCCAGTGATAAAGTCTTATCGTATCAATTATGTGAATATGGCGCGCGATACCAAGGGCTATATAGGCGCGGCGGCGGAAATCAGTAGCACAGGCCAGACGGCAGTCAATAATGCTAACGGCAGTACCACGACCACCATTAGCAATGGTAATGGGAGTGCGAATAGCTCAAGAACGGCAGTTACGACAGAGTCTAAACACCATCTTTGGCAAAGTATCGTGAACAACGTTAAGGCATTGTTGGAAGAGACAGACAAAGCCATCGTGGTTGAGCGCTATGGCTTGCAAGCGATGAAAAGTGAGAGTCAAACAACTGATACAGGGGTAGCGCAGCGAGAACATCATCGGCAAGACTATCAGAAATGGATGGCCTCCAATGTGATTGCCAACCCTGAAGCTGGGGTGCTGGCGGTAAAAGCCACAGAAAAACAGCACCGTCAAATCAAAACGTTTTTAGAGAATGTGATGCAAATTGCAAAGCAACAGGTGTTGATCGAGGCGACCATCGTAGAAGTTGAGTTGAGTAATCAATTTCAAATGGGCATTGATTGGAGTCGTATCAACATTAGACCCACTGATAATGGCTGGGTGCTGGGGCAGTCGTTAGGGAGTCAATCTGCTAAGTTTTCAACGACAACAGGGCAGTGGGAAAACAATAATAGTAAGAACGCTTTGGGTCAGAATAATAGCAACGTAGGCTGGTTATTGGGCTATTTAAACCCAAACAGTCGATGGGGTAATTTGAGCGCTTCGGTTACGCTACTGGAACAGTTTGGCAAAACACGCGTGATTTCAAGCCCGAAACTGATGGTGCTCAACAATCAAACCGCCATCCTTAAAGTGGTAGATAATTTGGTGTATTTCACCATACAGTCGCAAATTTCACAAAATAATGGATTAGGTGGTGGCAATGTGCAATCTGTGACGACTGTCGCAAACACAGTGCCAGTGGGTTTAATCATGGCGGTCACGCCACAAATCAATCAACAACAGCAAGTTAATTTAGATGTCAGACCCACCATTTCAAAAGTTTTGCGCTATATAGAGGATCCTAACCCTCAGTTAGGCACAGGGGCTACAAGAATCAGAAGTAGTATTCCAGAAATCCAGGTGCGTGAAATGGAGTCGGTGCTGAATATCACCAGTGGCAATATCGCTGTGTTGGGTGGCTTGATGCAAGATGATCAACGAGAGCAGAGTGACAGCGTACCAGGGCTTTCAAGTTTGCCTATCGTAGGCAAGTTGTTCACAGGTAAAAACCAAGGCAGTAAAAAAACCGAGCTGGTGGTGTTTTTACGACCAACAGTGATTAAATCCGCTGATGTCGAACAAGGTGATCTACAAGCATTCTCACCTTATTTGGAAATGGAAAATAATCACTGATATATTGCAGGTGGCTTGGAGGTCGATGATGCAATACTTAGCGTGGTATGCCAATATCAAACGTAATTTCAAGTCTGGCAAGCCAAGTCAAACGACGAATCAAAAACAGCAACAAAGCTTGTTGCTAGCGTTGCCAATGCTATGGCTGAGTGTCGCAACATTATTCCTACTGTTTATCTGCTGGTTATTGCTATGGGTGCGCTTGCCTATCTTAAATAAACAAGTCTTAAGTAAACAAGACAATAAAGTACAACTGTTGTCAGCCATGCACGCACCACTGCCAGTAGCAAACCCATTCAAATATCCAAAAGCGCACAGTCTGCTAGAGATACCTGAGCAATCGATATTACAGACGACGAGAAAGGCCTTGACTCAAACCCGAACAGATTTATCCAATACAACACCTTCGCAAGCAAAATGGGGCATCACTATTCATAAAGCAGAAGCAGTTCAATACGACAATCAAGTATTTAACTTCAATAGTATGCTAGTAGAAGACAAGGATGATTGTGTGGATATTGAAATTTGTGAGATAGGCAACACAAGAGACAACAGTGATGTTGTCTTGGCGGATACTGAGGAGTAAGGAAAAGTGACAGTAAACCACCGTGCAAACATTGCAACAAAATATGGGCTAAGCGTATGATAGTGGGTTAAGATGTTGATTAAATGAACAAGATGCAACTAGTTTGCGTTGATAACGATAAAAAGCCATGGCAGAACAAAGAAGAAAACTTCGATTAGGTGACTTGATGGTGCAACAGGGCCTCATCAGTCAAGACCAATTACGTATTGCATTGATAGAGCAAGACCAAAACAACTTGCCCTTGGGTCGGCAATTGGTGCGTTTAGGCTTTGTGTCAGAAGCGATGGTGCGGGACTTGGTGGCACATACCATCGGCCAAGAAAGCATAGAGTTGAATGGTGTGGTGGCGGATGCCGAAGCACTTTCCATGGTGCCACAAGAATTTGCTCGTCGCTACCATGTATTGCCCATTGCGTTTGACGCCCAAGCCAATATCATGACAGTGGCGATGGCGGATATGTTTAACGTGGTGGCGCTAGACCAACTGCGCGCTATGTTGGGTGGGCAAATTCAGCTCAGACCTGTGTTGGCTGCAGAAGCGCAACTGGAAGAATATATCGACCAGTTTTATGGCTATGAGTTGTCTGTGGATGGCATTCTGCGTGAAATTGAAACAGGCGAAATTGATTACCAAAGCTTGGCCGAGCAAGGCAATGAATACACACAGCCGATGGTGCGTTTGGTTGGCGCGATATTGATGGACGCGGTTAAGCGTGGCGCATCAGACATTCACTTTGAGCCAGAATACGCTTTTTTGCGTGTGCGTTACCGCATTGATGGCGTGATGCAACAAATTCGCAGTTTGCATAAAACCTATTGGGCAGGCATCGCCGTGCGATTAAAAGTGATGTCAGGCTTGGACATTGCCGAAATTCGCGCGCCGCAAGATGGACGTTTGAATATGAATTTAAGCGGTCGCCCCATTGATTTTCGGGTGTCTTCACACCCGACCATTCATGGCGAGAATATCGTCTTGCGAGTGTTAGACCGTGAGAAATCAATTATTCCGCTAGAGCGCATGGGATTGCGCATGCAAGCGTTGGATGAGTTAAAGTTTATGATGACGCGTCCCGAGGGGATTGTGATTGTCACGGGGCCGACAGGCAGTGGTAAAACGACGACTTTGTATTCCTTGCTTTCACATTTGAATACAGAAGCAGTCAACATCATGACCTTGGAAGACCCTGTTGAATATCCATTGAATATGATGCGTCAGACCTCGGTGGCAGAGGTGAATAAAGTAGATTTTGCCAATGGCATACGCTCAATTATGCGGCAAGACCCAGACATTATTTTGGTGGGTGAAGTGCGCGATGAAGACACCGCCATGATGGCATTTCGTGCCGCCATGACGGGGCATCAAGTGTTTACTACCTTGCATACTAATTCGGCTTTAGGTACTGTGCCGCGTTTATTAGACATCGGAATTTCGCCAGAAATTATGGCAGGCAATATTATTGGTATAGTGGCGCAACGCTTGGTACGGGTGCTTTGCCCACATTGCAAAGAGGCGGCTAAGCCAACCGAGGGCGAACGTAAGTTGCTAGGGGTGAACGCTAGCGATGCGATACAAATTTATCGCCACAAAGGCTGTAAGCGTTGTGGGTTTACAGGCTACCGTGGACGCATGGCCATTATGGAGTTGTTGCGTGTGGATCAAGACATGGACGCACTGATTGCGCGTCGAGCGCATTTTGATGAGCTGAGAAAAATGGCCTTACAAAAAGGCTTTGTGACCTTGGCAGATGATGGTGTGCGTCGTGTGTTGGAAGGCTATACCAGTTTAGAAGAAGTGATGCGTGTGATTGACTTAACCTCACGCGTCAAAGCAAATTAATATAGGGCGGTATGACTATCTATAGATACAAAGCCATAGACCAGGCGGGGCGAAAAACCATCGGGCAGATGGATGCTGCAAACGAAGGTGATTTGGAATTGCGTTTATCTCGAATGGGCTTAGACCTCATTACCTTGGATATTGATGATGGTGGATGGCGTTTGTGGTCACCGAAAGGGGTCGCACAACGTGAGCTGATATTGTTTTGTTTTCAGCTTGAGCAGCTAATCCATGCGGGTGTGCCATTGATGGAAGCTTTGGTGGAAATCCGCGATACAACAACTGCACCTTATTTTCAAAAGGTATTAGGTGGTTTGGTGGCAGACTTGGAAGGTGGCAAAGTGTTGTCACAAGCCATGCAAGAATACCCGCAAGTCTTTAATGCTGTGTTTGTGAGCTTGGTTGCCGCAGGCGAAAAAACGGGCCAATTGCCCATGGTTTTTCAGCATTTGAGTCAAACGTTGAAATGGCAAGACGAGCTGTTCTCGCATACCAAACGATTATTACTTTACCCGCTCATTTTGCTGGTGGTGGTGAGTATTGCTTTGGTCGTGTTACTGGCTTATTTGGTGCCAGAAATGGTGAGCTTTTTAAACAGCCTTGGCCAAGCGCTGCCATGGACTACCCGCAGTTTAATTGCGATTTCGGATTTTGTGGTCAATGACGGATGGTGGGCATTATTGGGCTTGGCCTTGTTGTGTGCTGGTTTGGCTTGGTTGGTGCGTAGTCAACCTGCCGCGGCCTACCAATGGGATGCGCTAAAATTAAAATTGCCCATCACGGGCGAAGTGGTCGAAAAAGCCATGATGGCGCGTTTTTCTCGATATTTTGCTTTGATGTACCAAGCAGGCATCCCCGTATTGGACGCGCTTAAAACCTGCGAAAAAATTGTGGATAATCGTGTGATAGCTGATGCCTTGTCGCGCATTTATGGGCAAATTTACGCTGGCGATAGTTTGTCGCAAAGCTTCCGAAACAGTGGCTTTTTCCCACCTTTGGTCTTGCGCATGATTAGTATAGGTGAGAGCACTGGCACCCTAGATAAATCGCTGATGAACGCGAGCTACTTTTTTGACCGTGATGTGAATGACCGCATGCAAAGCATGCTCGCCATGTTAGAGCCAGCGCTCACGATTATTTTAGGGCTGATATTACTGTTTATCATGGCCTCGGTGTTGTTGCCGATGTACGATAGTTTTAGTGTGATGGCATTATAAGTGCGATAAACAATCATCATTATGAGCAATCAAAAAATCATTCTTTCGATTTCTGCCCAACAGTGTTTGGCTGGTGTTTGGCAGGGCAAGCAATTACAAACACATCAAGTGTTTGCGCATGAAGAAACGGCTTACGCCGCGTTCGACCACTTCTTGAGTCAACATCCTAAGCACGATGTGTTTGTGCTGGTGGATGCCATGGAGGAAGAGTATCGCATTGAAACGTTGCCTCATGTCGGTGGCACGTCTCGACGCGCGATGATAGAACGTAAGTTGGCGCAATTTAGTCGTAACAGCGAGTACCGCGCGGCGCAATGGGTGGGGCAAGACTTTCAAAAACGTCGAGAAGATTTATATCTATTTGCTTCGCTCGCCAATGCCGAGTTTATGCAGGTCTGGATAGACTTAATACAACAACGGGCCATGAGTTTAATAGGCGTGTATTTACTGCCACTTACCTTGCCACATATCGTGCAACAAATGAAGTTGGATGCTTCGCATTTATTATTGTGCGAAAAACTCAGCTCAGGTTTGCGTCAAACCTATCTCAATCAAGGTCGCGTGCGCTTAAGCCGTTTGATTTCTATGCAACACGTCAAGCCCGAGCAGTTGGCTTATTTTTACTTGGTGGAAATTGAAAAAACACGGCTTTATCTACTTAGCCAGCGTTTGATTGATGACAAAACGGATTTGCAACTGATATTGCCCTCCTTGGACGAAAACAGCGCTTTGATTGCCATGAGCATTAGCCAAGAGCAGGGCTTGGAAAGCAAGATTGTCGATGTGCAGGCGTTTGTAAAACACCAAGGCCTACAAACAGATGCCTTACATGCCTACCCAGAGCTGTTGCATATGCAAATGTTGGCGAACGGTTATATGCCTCCCAATATGGCACCGCAAACGGTGACTTTTCAAGCGCGTCTAAAAAGAACACGCTTTTGGATACGCATAGCGAGTGCGGTGATGGTGGTGCTCAGTTTAGCTTCAGTGGTGATGAGTTTGATAGGGATACAGCAAAATCAAACCGAGTTAACACAAACACAATCTTTGCTGGCTGGGCTAAAACAGTCGCAACAACAAGCCTTGAGTCAGATGCCAGCCAGTCCTGTGAGCGCTGCCGATTTAAAGCAGATTGATGAGGTTGCTCAAAGCTTGCAAGCGCAACAGCTGTTGCCTGATCGCGCGTTGAAGGTGATACAAGAAATGCAATCGCAATCAAAGGGTATGCAGGTGTTGCAATTAGATTGGGCGCATACCACAGAATTAGATTGGCATGATTTTGATAAGGCGCCAATCAATCAAACTGCTACAAATCAAACAGGTAGCTTGCAAACACCCCTCATGCCTCGCAAAGAAATCATTTTATTAGAAGGCGTTTTTCAAGAGGCTCAGCTTAGCACATTTGAAACCATGCTCAATCAACTAAAAGCGCATCCACAAGTCGAGCAAGTAGAGGTGTTGCAAGCCCTCACGCATGCCACTGCACAAACAGTGCTGTCTGGCAGTACGGCGCAAGCGAGTTTGCCCAAGGCCAGCAATACAGCAAGATTTAGGCTCAAACTGGTACTCAAACCACAGGCTTATCAAAAGGGTGATGTTTTAGGAGCAAAGCCATGATGAGAGAGTCCTTTAAAGTACTATTAGCACCGCTCAAAGGCTCATTAATATTGTTTGGTGCCATTTGGTTGGGCTTAGGCTTGTTGGCTTATACGGTGGCGCATCGCTATGACGCCACATTGGCAGAGTTACAGACTGCAAAACAAGCCTTGCACACTGCACAGGCGCAACAGGCAGATCAACAGCAACAGTTGGCTTGGCTAACGCAATACCAACCTGCTTACGAGCATTGGCAAGCCGTAGGGTTGTTGGGTGAGCCGCAACGCCTCAGTTGGATACACCATTTGCAAACCATACAGCGCCAACAGCATCTGCCTGATGTGCAATATACGGTTTCTGAACAAAGTGCTTATGCGCCTGCTTTTGTTGCCTTAGGCCAGTTTGGCATGCTCAAGTCTAGCATGCATTTGGATATGGCTACGCAAGGCGGTTGGGCTGAAGGCGCCACTCCCATGTTGCAATTATTAAGTGCGATGCGTCAATTACATCCCGCTACCATGCAAGTGCAACATTGTGACTTTAAGTTTCTAGCGGAAAAAACAACGTACAGTGTTTGTGACCTTGATTGGTTAAGCCTAGGTTAGTGAGTCGTTTAGCGCGCATGAAAACAAGTTGCCATAGAGGCGTCAGCCATCAGCGACACAAACAAACAGGTGCGCTGTTGATGGTGATGGCTATGATGCTGAGTGTGGTGTTGCTAGGGGTTTGGCTCACCATGATGCATCCTAAACAATGGCAGTCATTGCGTAGTCAGCATACCCAACAAGGGTTGGCGCAGGCCAAACAGGCGTTACTGGCGTATGCCACGCAACCTTTAGGCACCACACAGTGCCAACTCAACTGCCCGCGTCCAGGTGATTTGCCTTGCCCAGATTTGAATAATGATGGTGTGGCTGAGTCTTCATGCACAAGTGCCAGTGCACGTTTAGGACGCTTGCCTTGGCGCACGCTAGGCTTGGGTGATATTCGAGATGCCAGTGGCGAGCGTTATTGGTATGCGCTTTCTAACCGTTACAAAAATAACCCGCGTGTATTGCCACTCAATGTAGACAGTGCAGGTGAGATTAGCTTGCGCCAAGCTGACTTTTTGGCGGATGCAACCCAAGGCCAAGGTGTGGCGGCTGTGGTGATTGCACCGATGTTTCCGCTACAACGTGAAGATGGTGTTCAGCAAACGCGGGATGACAGTACCATCCATCAGCCTAACGCTTACTTAGATAGGCTAAAAGGCGAAGACAATGCGCAGTTTTTTGATGCAAGCACCGATGGTTTTGTGGCAGGCGCAACGAGCGCAAATTTTAATGATGCGCTACTGTCCATTTCAGCCCGTGATATGCACACGGCCATGCAAGCCATGGTGCTGGCATATATTAAGCAAGCTATCGTGGATTGTGGTGCAGGCTGCAGTGCAAAAAGTTGGTGGCGTTTGGCCAGTACACAAGATGTCAGTTGCTTGGGATTTAGCAGTCTAGCAAATGGCGCATGTCAATCTGCTAACGTAAACTTGGGTCGGATACCAGTGTCGTCCACCATGGCGCAGACCAAAAGCAACCTGACATTTTTGTTTGAAGGCAGTGCGCAACACCGCTGGTTTCAACAAAACGGTTGGCGCGAGTTGGTGTTCGCTCAGCTAGGTGCGCAATCGGTTACAATAACTGTGGCAGGTGAAATGAGTCAGGGGCAACAACGCAATACAGAGCAACAAAAAACGCAATCCAATCAGTATCTGAGTGATACGCAAGGGCAACCATTAACCACGAACCATATGCAATGGACTTATACGCTAAAATAATGCGCGACTATATTCAAAAACAAGTCACTTCAAAACAAGCTGTTTCAATAAGACAAGCTTCAAATCAGCGTGGCTTTAGCTTGGTCGAGATGGCTGTGGTATTGGTGATTATGGGCTTGTTGCTCGCCATGGTGATGACCCCCTTGCGTGCGCAACGTGCTTCAAAAGCCCAACACCAAACAGAAACTGCATTGCTAGAAGCCAAACAAGCATTATTGGGTCACGCGCTGATTCATCGCTATTTACCTTGCCCAGATACGGATGCCACGCCTGATGGCTGGGAAAACGTGAAAGCTGATGGCAGCTGCGATAAAGACGAAGGCATGTTGCCTTGGCAGAGTTTAGGCGTCACACAAACAGACGCTTGGGGACGCTTGTGGCGGTATCGCGTAGATGCTTCGTTTAGCAATCATCAAGTGTTGTTTGGCTTTGCCCAAGCTGAAAACGCTTCCAGCATACAAGTGCAAACTGAAACTGGCACTGCCACCAGCCAACCCAGTCGACCAATTGCGATTGTACTTTCGCATGGTGAAAATGGCTTAGGTGGCATGCAAGTGGTGGATGGTGTTGGCATTCAAGCCTTGGCCAAACCCATCAGTCAAGATGAGTTGGAAAACGCCGATGGTGATGTTAATTTTGTCGACAAAGGCGCACAAATGGGTGCAAACAACAATGCCTTTGATGACATGCTTATCATGCTTTCACCCAAGGTGTTGATTGCGAGCATGGTACAAGCGCAGCGGTTACCATGACAAGCACAAGCGCAACGCTTGCCTTAATTTAACGCCCACTTCCGCATGCAAGATTCAGATTTATTAAGATACAGTCGCCACATCATGCTCCCGCAAATTGATTATGCGGGACAAGACACGCTCACGCAAAGCCATGCTTTGGTCATCGGCGCGGGCGGGCTGGGGTCTCCTGTCGCAGTTTACTTGGCGGCGGCTGGGGTAGGCCAACTGACGGTGTGTGATTTTGATGCGGTTGATTTAAGCAATTTGCAACGGCAAATTATTCATCATACTGGTAATGTCGGCATGAACAAAGCGCACTCTGCGCAACAAACGCTACAGCAATTAAATCCGCAAGTATTGGTTCACCCTGTCACACATCAGGCCTCTGAATCTGAGTTGACTGCGCTGGTGGCGCAAGCCGATGTGGTGCTGGATTGTAGTGATAATGCGGCCACGCGCTATTTGTTGAATCGCGTTTGTTTTCAAGTGAAAAAACCGCTGGTTTCAGGCGCCGCGATTCGGTTTGAAGGGCAAATCACGGTGTTTGATTTTAGACAGGAAGACAGCCCTTGTTACCACTGTTTGTACCCAGAAGTGGCGGGTGAGCCTGAGATGCGTTGTGCGGACAGTGGCGTGTTTGCCCCTTTGGTGGGTATGATAGGCAGTATGCAAGCGGCTGAGGCGCTTAAGTGTTTGCTCAATATCGGACAAACTTTGCAAGGCCGTTTGCTCTTGCTAGATGCACTTACTGCAGAGTGGCAGACGATTCAATTTGCCCACGACCCTGCTTGTAAAGTGTGTGGAAACGTCAGCTAATAAATTATTTTCCACCGGCAATACTTTTGACTGCGCTCACCAAATCGCCAGGCAACATCACAAATTTGCTGTTATTGGATTCCGCCATTTTTTGCATGGATTGAATATAGCGGTCGCCCAATAAAAACATGGCAGAGTTGCTATTTTCTTTGACCGCTTCGCTAATCAATTTAATCGCTTCCGCTGAGGCTTGTGCACCCACCAACTGCGCTTCTGCGTCTTTACGGGCAGCCTCTAAACGCGCTTCAGCATTCAAAATGAGCGATTGTTTTGCACCTTCGGCTTCGGTCACCACGGCAACGCGCTCACGCTCGGCAGCCGCTTGGCGCTCCATCGCATCTTGCATATTGCTTGATGGTTTAATGTCCTGAATTTCAACAGACTTCACCGTTAAACCCCAATCCAACGCTTCATCTGCAATCGCTTCTTTGAGTTCTGCTTTAATGCGGTCGCGTGAGGTGAGGGCTTGGTTTAAATCCATGCCGCCAATAATCGAACGCAAGCTGGTTTGCACCATATTACGCATGGCTTCCTTAAAGTTTTCAATGCCATATACCGCGCGCTCAATGTTGCTCACTTTGATAAACGCCACTGCGTTGGCTAAAATCACCGCGTTGTCACGGGTAATCACTTCTTGTTCAGGCACATCCAAAATAATATCTTTGGTGGTGACTTTGTAGCTGACATGACTCAACACGGGGTTAATCACGTGTAGCCCAGGGATTAAAATCCCTGCAAACTTACCCAAACGTTCTACCACCCACTCTTCGCCCTGTGGCACAATCCGCACCCCTTTGAAAATGGCAATAATTACCAAGGCGATAATAATTAAACTGACTTCGGTCATGCTAAGCTCCTTAAATTAGTGCGTCTGTTAAGTCTATCTTTTTGTTACGCAGACACCACACGTAAACTATTGCCTTCGACGGCAACCACGGTCGCGCGTTGGTCTATGTCTAACACACTGTCGGACACTGCAGTCCATTCTTTACTGCCCATCACGCCTTGCGAAAAACGGATTTTACCTTGTTGTGTGGGAGACACTGGGCTGATAATCGTGCCGATTTTGCCAATTTCCTCCCCTTGTGCTTGGCCCACACGCTGTGCAGGTTTGGCCTTTTTTTCATAGACCCGACAGGCGGCCACAGCAATCACTGCCAATACCGCATAACTAATGGCTTGCGCGGCGATGCTGGTGACGATGTTTGCGCCAACCAAGCCCGCTAAGCACAGCGCGGCAATGCCCAACCAAAGCAAATACAACGTGCCCGTCATCATTTCAATGCATAACAAAATCAGACCAAATGCACACCATGCCCACATCAAATCCATTTAAATGCTCCTAAGCACTATTATTGTTAAATATCTTAACATTATTGGCTTGATTTAAGGCAATATGTTGCAAATAGCGCCATAACATTAGAAAATGCACAAAGCGTATAAAAACGGCAAAAACAAACCCTGTCATGATCAATCCCATTCAACTTAGCATTCCTGCCGACCGCGTGGAGCGGTTGCAATACATGCGCCGCATGTTTCCGCAGGCCAAAGGGCGCAACTTGCTAGAGGAATGGCAAGGTGGTCGTGAGCAAGCCTTGCTCCGTGTTAATGCCATTGATGCAATGGCCTATGGGCGCAATCGTAACTTTATCAACGGCTCAGTCAGCAAGCTCTCACCTTATATTCGTCACGGCTGTGTCACCATTTCTGAAGTGGCCGAGCAGGTGCTCAAGCGCTTCGGTCAGCAAGCGGAAAAGTTTGTCTCTGAATTGGCTTACAAAGATTACTTTAGACAAAATTGGTATCGCCACGGCAACGCTATCTTTAGCGAGATGGAACCGCCAAAAGTAGAGTTGGGCTATAAAGATGTTCCCCCGTTTGTGCAACAGGGCTTAACGGGCCTGGCTTGTATGGATGAAGTGGTGCGCGATTTGATGAACACTGGCTATGTACATAATCATGCGCGTATGTGGTTTGCTGCTTACATGGTGCATTGGCTCAAGGTCGATTGGCGCAAGGCCGCAGATTGGTTTGAGTCCTTGTTAATTGACGGAGACAAGGCCTCCAATCATCTCTCATGGCAGTGGGTCGCCTCCAGCTTTAGTGCCAAACCTTATTACTTTAATCACGAGAGCTTGGCGCGTTTTACGGGTGAAAAATATTGCTCAAACTGCCATGTGGAGTGTCCATTCGACAACTCTTATGAAAACATTCATCGTCAGTTGTTTAGTGACAAAGTGCCCACCACGGCCAAAACATTCCCCGTAGAGTTGGTGGTAAAAGACGCGCCTTCCAACAAAACCAAAATGTTTGTGTTGGTGCATGATGAAATGCTATCACCAGAAAACCCATTGCTTAAATTGGCCATGCCAAAAATCTTTGTGTTTGACTCAGAGTCTTACGCGAATTGGCCGATTAAGCGCCTGCAGTTTATTGCAGATTGCTTAGCTGAATTGCCTGAGGTCGAGGTGTGGATGGGTGATTTAAAAGACGTGCTCAAGCGCGCTGATGTCGGACAAGTGATTTCGCAAAACACCCCTAACTTGCAACTTAAAGGCAAGTTGTCAGCGTTTAAGCCCATTTGGCAAGAAGAAATCAAATTCACGCACGCTGAATTAAGCCTCAAACGCCTAGAGCGCTTCACCCGCTATTGGGAAAAGGTAGGCCATGAAGTGATGGCAAATGCCAACGCAGATTCACCTACGCCAGAAAAAATCACGCCTTAAACCATCAACTTGCTTGAACGATAGGTCTGCATCGATTGGGCTGTATTGACTGGTCTATGGTAAAATCACGCGCATGAATATGCACACAAATACTCCTGCGCAAACGCGCGAACTCGCCAAATCGTTTGACCCCACAGCTATCGAGTCTCAATGGTATGCTTTTTGGGAGAGCAAAGGCTATTACGCCGCTGGCCTCAATCCAAACGTTAAAGACAACTTCTGCATTTTACTGCCTCCGCCCAATGTCACTGGCACCTTGCACATGGGGCACGGCTTTAACCAAACCATTATGGATGCGCTCACGCGCTACCATCGTATGCGTGGCGACAATACTTTATGGCAACCTGGCACCGACCACGCGGGCATTGCTACGCAAATTGTGGTGGAGCGCCAACTCGATGCGCAAGGTGTTAGCCGCCATGATTTAGGCCGCGAAAAGTTCCTTGAAAAAGTGTGGGAGTGGAAAGAATACTCAGGCGGCACGATTACCAAACAAATGCGCCGCTTAGGCACCTCACCTGACTGGAGCCGCGAGCGCTTCACCATGGACGCAGGCCTCAATAAAGTGGTGACCGAAACCTTTGTGCGCCTCTTTAACGAAGGCCTAATTTACCGTGGCAAACGCTTAGTGAACTGGGATGTAAAACTAGGCACCGCCGTGTCTGACCTCGAAGTGGTGCAAGAGGAAGAAGATGGCTCGATGTGGCATATCAACTACCCTTTAGTTGAAGCAGATACCGTTAAAGGATTAACGCATTTAACTGTGGCGACGACGCGTCCAGAAACCATGTTGGGCGACGTGGCAGTGATGGTGCACCCTGAAGATGAACGTTATGCACACTTAATCGGTAAAAATGTAAAGTTACCGCTGTGTGACCGCGAAATTCCGATTATTGCTGACGACTATGTTGACAAAGAATTTGGTACTGGCGTGGTGAAAGTGACGCCAGCGCATGACTTTAATGACTATGCGGTGGGGCAACGTCACAAGTTGCCAACATATTCAATATTATCTCTCGATGGCAAGGTTATAACAGATTTAACCAATACTGTATTTCTAGACAATAAGTATCTTAGTCCTGAAAATAGAGATTGGGAAAAGGGGCAGGTTGAAGGATTAAGCTTAACTAGATTTATTCGTAAAGAATATCAAGGCTTGGATAGATTCGAAGCACGCAAGTTAATTGTTGCCGACCTAGAAAATGAAGGTTTTTTGGTTAAAACCGAAAAACACAAACTTAAAGTGCCTCGCGGTGACCGCACCAACGTGGTGATTGAGCCCATGCTCACTGACCAATGGTTTGTGGCGATGAGTAAAGCGGGAACAGATGGTAAAAGCATCACCGAAAAAGCTTTAGAAGTCGTCGCTAACGGTCAAATCAAGTTCTACCCAGAAAACTGGGTCAACACATACAACCAATGGTTAAACAATATTCAAGATTGGTGTATTTCTCGCCAGCTATGGTGGGGGCATCAAATCCCAGCTTGGTATGACGAAAACGGTGAAGTGTTTGTGGCGCACGATGAAGCTGAAGCAAAACAAATGGCAGCGAACGCGGGTTACACAGGTAATTTAAAACGCGATGATGACGTGTTAGATACTTGGTACTCCTCAGCCTTATGGCCTTTCTCTACACTGGATTGGACAGGCGACGAAGCCATCGACGCGCAAAATCAAGCCTTGCAACAATATTTACCATCTTCAGTGCTGGTCACGGGCTTTGACATTATCTTTTTCTGGGTCGCACGTATGGTGATGATGACCACGCACCTCACGGGCAAAATTCCGTTTAAGCATGTGTACGTGCATGGCTTAATCCGCGATGCCGAAGGCCAAAAAATGTCGAAATCTAAGGGCAATGTGCTTGACCCGATTGATTTGATTGACGGCATTGGGCTAGACGCGTTAATAGCAAAACGCACCACGGGTTTGATGAATCCGAAAGATGCGGAAAAAATTGAAAAACGCACGCGCAAAGAATTCCCCGAAGGCATTGCCGCCTATGGTACCGACGCATTGCGTTTTACCTTTGCTGCTTTAGCCAGCCCAGGCCGTGATATTAAGTTTGATTTGCAACGTTGTGATGGTTATCGTAATTTCTGCAATAAATTGTGGAACGCCACGCGCTTTGTGTTGATGAACACAGAAGGAAAAGACAACGGTTTTGGTGCGGAAAGTTGTGACGCAGGCGGGCGTAAGTTTAGCCAAGCGGATCGCTGGATTGTCTCGCTTTTGCAACGCACTGAAGCAGAAGTGGAACGTGCATTTAACGATTACCGTTTTGACTTAGCCGCGAAAGCGATTTATGAGTTTGTTTGGGACCAGTATTGCGATTGGTATTTAGAAATTGCCAAAGTACAAATTCAAACTGGCAGTGAAGCGGAGCAACGCGCCACACGCCGTACTTTACTCAGAGTGCTGGAAACTATCCTGCGTCTAGCCCACCCGATTATTCCGTTTATTACCGAAGAAATCTGGCAAACTATCGCGCCAATGACTGAGTTGAAAGACCAATCACGCGGCACTGAAAGCATTATGTTGCAAGCTTACCCACGCGCTGATTTGGAGAAAATCGACGAGCAAGCGGAAGCTTGGGTGGGGACACTCAAAACCGCGGTGGAAGCTTGCCGTAGTTTGCGTGGCGAGATGGGCATTTCGCCTGCAGCTAAAGTGCCACTGATTGCCGCTGGCGATGCAGAGTTACTTAGTGCTTATGCGCCTTATTTAAAATCACTGGTGAAGTTAGAAGACGTAACCATCGTGGCTGAACTGCCCGAAGCCGATGCGCCTGTGATGTTGGCTGGTGATTTTAAACTGATGCTCAAGGTAGAGATTGATGTGACCGCCGAGAAAGAGCGTTTGGGTAAAGAAATCGCTCGCTTGCAAGGCGAAATTACCAAAGCCAATGGCAAGCTGAATAACGAAAGTTTTGTCGCACGTGCACCAGCAGCAGTGGTTGAGCAAGAAAAAGCACGGGTGGCAGAATTTAGTGCCAACTTGGAGAAGTTGCAATCACAGCTTGCTAAGCTTAAATAAAGTAGCTTGTTTAATAAAGCGCGCACAATGAAATAAGTTGTGCGCGCTTTATTTTTGATTAGACGGTCTTTTTATTTTCTAGCGCAGGGTCTTCTTTAGGCAAGTCATAGCCGTCAGCCACATAGCCTGGCCCCTTCATGATAATCATCACCACCAAACCAATACAGACCACGCCAATAAAAAACCAAAGCGTGAATAGTAGCCCCAGCACTACAAAGCTGGTTTGATGGGCGAGCGGAAACCACTCTGCCGTTTGCCAGCGTAATTGCACAATCGGTAGCATTAAGACTAGCGTGGACAACACTGTAAACATCGGCATTCTTTTTAGAATGCGCCATTCACGCTCACTAGAGTAGCGGATATGGTTTGGCAGTTTGTTTAAGTATTTCATGGTAAACGGTTGCTCAGATAAACATCAACGATATATATTGTCTCTTGCATAAATTCAGAGTTTTGTTTTGCATCAAGGTTCTGTCTGATTTACTTTTCACATAAAAAAATAGCCATGCATTTGCATGCATGGCTATTTTGCAACAACTAAAACTATAAACCTGCGGCGGCTCTTAATGCAGCAGCTCTGTCTGTGGTTTCCCAAGTAAACTCTGGCTCATCACGACCAAAGTGACCATAAGCAGCCGTCTTGGTGTAAATTGGGCGCAATAAATCGAGCATTTTAACGATGCCTTTTGGACGCAAGTCAAAATGTTCGCGCACCAATTGCGTCAATACTTCGTCTGACACTTTGCCAGTGCCATAAGTTTGCACCATGATAGAAGTCGGTTGTGCCACGCCAATCGCATAGCTCACCTGCACCATGCATTTGTCAGCCAAGCCAGCGGCCACAATGTTTTTCGCCACATAGCGACCTGCATAAGCTGCAGAACGGTCTACTTTTGAAGGGTCTTTACCTGAGAAGGCACCACCACCATGAGGTGCTGCGCCGCCGTAAGTATCCACAATGATTTTACGGCCAGTGAGCCCGCAATCGCCTTGCGGTCCACCCACTACAAAACGACCTGTTGGATTCACCAAGTACTTAATCTCACCTTTGATGAGCTCTTGTGGCAACATCGGCTTGATGATTTCTTCAATGGTGGCTTCGCGAATCGCTTCAAGCGTCATTTCAGGTGCGTGCTGGGTTGAAACTAACACCGTGTCGATTTTGTGTGGTTTGCCATCGACATATTGAATCGTCACTTGTGATTTTGCATCTGGACGCAACCATGGCAAACGGCCATCTTTACGCAACAGCGCTTGGCGCTCCATGATGCGGTGGCTCAACCAAATCGGCAAAGGCATGAGTTGAGGGGTTTCGTTCACCGCATAGCCAAACATCAAACCTTGGTCGCCCGCGCCTTGATCTAGCGGGTCGTCATTGGCGTTATCCACACCTTGGGCGATGTCTGGTGATTGTTTATCATAAGCCACTAATACCGCACAACCTTTGTAGTCGATACCGTATTCGGTATTGTCGTAGCCGATGCGTTTAATGGTTTCGCGTGCGACTTTAATATAGTCTACATTCGCGGTGGTGGTGATTTCACCAGCCAATACCACTAAACCTGTGTTAGCAAGAGTTTCTGCGGCCACACGTGCGGTTGGATCTTGCTCTAAAATAGCATCTAAAATGCTGTCTGAAACTTGGTCTGCGAGTTTGTCAGGATGACCTTCAGAAACGGATTCTGAAGTAAAAAGAAATTCATTCATTGTTAAGCGCCTTGGAAATAAAAAAATTAAAAAAGTTGAAATGACTATTTAACTAAAGGCTGAAGCTAAACCGTCAGGACAAAAGGGGTACAATTGTAAACCAATTTAAGCAAACTGGCTTTCAATTTTTATTAAGCGTCATGATTTGCAAGCGACAATTCAGTTTTGATAGGCTATTATCGGCAATATGAACATACACTTTACAAAAATGCAGGGGGCAGGCAATGACTTTGTGGTCATTGATGCCTACACCGCGCCTGTGCGCTTAAGCCCTGCGCAAATTAAATTTATCGCTAATCGCTATTTTGGTGTGGGTTGCGACCAACTGTTGATGGTGGAAAAAACCAACACCCCCAATGTCGATTTTAAATACCGTATTTTTAATGCAGATGGTGGCGAAGTGGAGCAATGTGGCAATGGCGCACGTTGTTTTGTGCGTTTTGTGGTTGAGAAAGGCCTCACCGATAAACGTGAGATTACAGTTGAAACCGCCAGCGGGATTATTACACTCAAGTTGCAAGACGAAGGTCAAGTGACTGTTAATATGGGCGCGCCAAAGTTTTCCCCTGCGCAAATTCCTTTTGTGGCTGACAATGCCGCGCAGACCTATGAATTGGCGCTTAATCAAACGCAAGTGACTATTGGTACTGTCAATATGGGCAACCCACATGCAGTGACGGTGATTGATGATGTGACTACTGCGCACGTGGCAGAATGGGGCCCACAAATTGAATCGCACGCGCGTTTCCCGCAACGCGTCAATGCAGGCTTTATGCAAGTGGTGCAACCACACGAAATCAATTTGCGCGTGTATGAGCGTGGTAGCGGCGAGACCTTGGCTTGTGGCACAGGCGCTTGCGCAGCTGTCGTGTCAGGCATTATGCGTGGGCTGTTACAATCGCCCGTGCGGGTGAACACACGCGGTGGGGTGCTCAATATTGCGTGGGCGGGTGTAGGTCAGCCCGTGATGATGACAGGCCCTGCCGAGATTGTGTTTGAAGGGCAAATCCATTTGCCTGACCATTTATCTGAGTAGACTCAAACAAAATATCAGTAATAAGAAAATAGCACCCATAAGAAAAATAGGAAAACTATGACAGAAGCAATTAACGAAAACATGACCGAAACCGATATTAAAGACTACTTAAAAGCGCACCCTGACTTTTTTGAGCGCCACGCACATTTGCTCACAGAGTTGTTTTTACCCAGCCCACATGGCAAAGGCACCATCTCTTTGGCTGAGCGCCAACAAATTGCGCAACGTGACAAAATTCGTGTGCTAGAGTCAAAATTCACTGAGCTGATTTTAACGGCAGAAGAAAACGAGGTCACCGCGAACAAAGTCCATGCCTTGACCTTGGGTTTATTAAGCGCTAGGCAAGTGACTGATTTGCACACGCACCTGGTGAGTTTTTTAAACGAGCAGTTCCAGCTACCCAATGCCCAGCTCAAGTTATGGGCGGGCGAAGGCCAAACTGAGGAAGCGCCGTTTATTCATGCAGAAGAGTCACTCAAAAATTGGGCAAAAGATTTATCGCAACCCTATTGCGGCACCTTGCCTACCATGGATATTGCAGGCTGGTTTAGTGAAACGCCCGCGTCATTGGCGGTGATTCCCTTACGTTTTCAAGAGCATACCTTTGGTTTGTTGGCGATTCCCAGTGACCAGCGCAACCGTTTTTATGCGGGCATGGGCACGCTGTTTTTAAGCCGGATTGGGGACTTGGTCAGTGCGGCCTTGGCCAAGCACGTGGCTTGAAAGCCCCCGTTACGGTTTCCACCGCGTGGCATTCATGCTAGCGCCAAATTGCTTGGGCTGTCGGCTCAGGCGACAGATGGATACAGGTAACGGATAAAAGGGTTAGGCAAACGCATGCATGCGCTACTCAAACAATATCTAGACTTTTTGCACTACGAGCGTGGTTTGAGCGAGCACACCCGCGCCCATTACGAGCGCGATTTAAGCCAGTTGCTGGCACATTTCCCAGAGTTAGATACGCTTAAAGAACAAGCCGTGCGTCGCCATATGGCCACCTTGCATGGGCAAGGACTGAGTAGCGCCAGCATTGCGCGTATGCTCTCCAGTTGGCGTGGCTTCTTTCATTACTTGGTGCATCATCAAGGTTTTAAGCATAATCCAGTCGTTGGCTTACGCGCCCCTAAGTCGCCTAGGACCCTACCCAATACGCTCAACATTGAGCAAACCAACAAACTTATCGAGCTAGAGGGGGACGACCCGCTGACCCTGCGCGACAAAGCCATTTTAGAGTTGTTTTACTCCTCAGGTTTGCGCCTCAATGAGCTGGTGAGTTTGAACCTCACCGAGTTGGATTTGGCGCAAGGGCTGGTCACCGTCACAGGCAAAGGCAACAAAACGCGCACCGTGCCCATGGGGAGCAAAGCCATTCAAGCGCTCAACATCTGGCTTCAGTGTCGCCAACTATGGCTCACGCAAACCCCTGACCAACCCGCCGTATTTGTCAGCAAACAAGGCAAGCGCATCACAGGGCGCAATATTGAATACCGCATCAAAGCATGGGCGATTAAACAAGGTCTTAACACATCGGTACACCCACACATGCTACGGCATAGCTTTGCCAGCCATGTGCTACAAAGCAGTGGCGATTTACGCGCCGTGCAAGAAATGCTCGGCCATGCCAACATCAGCACCACGCAAATTTATACGCATTTAGATTACCAACATCTCACCAAGGTGTATGATGCGGCACATCCACGTGCCCGCAAAAAGTAAGCTTCTTTTCTTTATTGAGACAAGCCGAACGTAAACCCCATTTAAGAGTCAAACAAAATATGGCAAAATATACCCTAGTAAATTGGTAAACAATTTCCCAATCGACCAATGCCCATCAGGTACTGTGTCGAACCAATTTCTTTGCATCAACCAGATGCATCATCGTATTTACTCAACAATAAAAGGATAGACATGGAACACGCATTACCCGCTTTACCTTATGCAAAAAACGCTTTAGCCCCACACATTTCAGAAGAAACCTTTGATTACCACTACGCAAAACACCATCAAGCGTATGTCACCAACCTCAACAACCTCATCAAAGGCACTGAGTTTGAAAACGCAATTTTAGAAGACATCATCAAAAAATCTTCAGGTGGCATTTACAATAATTCCGCCCAAGTATGGAACCACACCTTCTTTTGGAACAGCATGAAGCCAAACGGCGGTGGAGCTCCAACAGGTGCATTGGCTGATGCGATTAATGCTAAATGGGGCAGTTTCGATGCGTTTAAAACTGCATTCCAAACTTCAGCGGTTGGTAACTTTGGTTCAGCTTGGACATGGTTAGTGAAAAAAGCGGATGGCTCAGTGGACATCGTCAACATGGGCGCGGCAGGCACACCTTTAACTACAGGCGACACGGCTTTGCTATGTATCGACGTATGGGAACATGCCTACTACATCGACTACCGTAACGCACGTCCAAAGTTTGTTGAAACATTTTTAACAAGCCTAGCCAACTGGGATTTTGCAAGCGCAAATTTCGCAGCTTAATTTTTAGGCATTAAAATACAAAAGCCAAGCAAGAGATTGCTTGGCTTTTTGCTTTTGTGGGTTTTTGATGTTAATGTTTAATAACAATTACAATCCGTTTTCTCATCAGGTAATCTCGAATCGATTTTTAATATGTTAACGATACTGACCACGCTGGCTGGCATTGGCCTTTTTCTTACTGGGCTCCATCAAATTTCTCATTCAATGCAATCGCTGACGGGTAACCGTATGCGGGTGGTGGTTGCAAAACTGTCTGGGGATTTTTTCTCTAGCATTATGGGGGGTGTTTTACTTGGGTTGATGACGTTTACAAGCTCAGGCGCGACTTTTGTCTGCATGGGGTTGGTCAAGTCTGGCAGTATGAGTTTTATTCGTGTGATTCCTGTGTTGGCTTGGGCCAGTGTGGGCGCTTCTTTGGTGGTGCTGTTTGGTGCAATTGACATCAAGGTGGGTGGCTTGCTGATGTTGGCGATAGTGGGGTTTTTGGATTTTTCTGGCTCTAAACGCTTAAAAACAGTTGAAATACTGTTGCCTTTAATTTTGTCACTCGGGATATTGTTGCTGGGCATGGGCATGATTAAAGAGGGTAGCCATGCGCTGGAGGAATCAGAATATGTGAAGGGCTTGTTTGCATTTGCATCGTCAAATGCCGCTTTGCTATTTTTGATTGGCGGTGTGGTGACCTTTATCGCACAAACATCGTCGGTGGCATCTGCAATTGCGTTGATGCTGAACATCTCAGGTCTTATTTCGTTTGATAATACACTGATTATTATTTTTGGCGCGAATTTTGGCTATTGCCTCGGACTGTATTATCACGCGATTGATTTGGATAACATCAACAAACGCATCGCAACTTGTTCTATTTTAGTCAAACTCATCGGCGGCACAATTATCGGTTTATTCTATTTAATAGACCCAAGCAGCTTGATCTGGCACTTTTATGAAGTGACTGATTACAAAGATGTAGCAGTGAATATTTATTTGATTGTGCTTGCCATCCAAGCTTCAGGCGCTATGCTCTTGAGCCTAATGCATAAAAAAACGTTTAAGTTTTTGATGTGGCTGTATCCCAACAAAAGTAATCACTCACTGTTTGAACCCAAATACATTTATCCCGAAGCGGTTGCTCACCCAAGTACTGCGCTGTTGCTGACAAATCAGGAAGTGAACCGACTGCTGGTTGGTTTAATCGACAACTTAGATCCTTTACGACCAAATGATGGCAACAAAGAGGTGATTGAACAATCGCTCAGGCACAATGCCAATGTGACAATTTCTAATAAGATTTCTTCGTTTATTGAGCAAGTCGCGCAGGTCAATGAAACGCACAAGGGCATAGAGGAAATATTTAGATTGCGAGCAAAAAGTGAGTTGGTGGGACTCACCCAAAAGTCGCTAAACGATTTCACGACAACACTCCTGCCTATTATCAAAAGTGACATTAGTCTCACCAGTTCATTGGTAGAAGGCTTGCATCTAATTCTTATGTTGTTAAATGAGTGTGTTGAAGAGGGCGATGATGGTAGCGTGCTGTTAGAACTGACCTCTGAAAGAAGCCAGTTGATGGAAGAAATTAGAAAGGCGCTAGTGTCTGATAGTATGCGCTCATTAAACGAGAAACAATCGCTTCTCATTGCCACAGGTATTTTTGAACGTATTCTTTGGCTTGTTAGACAAGTGGCGACTTCTATTATTGAAGAAAATGCGCGCAAACAGTTGGAAGAAGAGGGCGAGAAAAGCGTAAATGATTAAACGCTGGTCTAGATCGCTTGTGTGACCTTTAAGTTCGTTGTTTAACCATGCTCGTACCAATGTTTGCTTTTGTTGACCATGTGTACGACCAGCAACATGGCTGGGACTTCAATCAGCACACCAACCACCGTGGCAAGCGCTGCGCCTGAGTGAAATCCAAACAGACTAATCGCGGCGGCAACAGCCAACTCAAAAAAATTACTGGCACCTATGAGCGCGGAAGGACAGGCGACGTTGTGTTTCTCGCCTAATTTTTTGTTGAGCCAATAGGCCAAGCCTGCGTTAAAAAACACTTGAATTAAGATAGGCACTGCCAAGAGGGCGATGACCAGCGGTTGCTGAATAATTGCCTCGCCTTGCAAGGCGAATAATAAAATGAGGGTGAGTAAAAGCGCACTGATAGACCAAGGGCCAATCATGCTCATCACGCTATCAAACTTCGCTTGCCCAGCTTTTAAGAGCGATGTACGCCACCATTGCGCCAAAAGGACAGGAATAACGATATACATCATCACGGAAGTAAATAGCGTTGCCCACGGCACGGTGATAGCGGAAATGCCGAGTAACAAGGCCACCATAGGGGCAAAGGCGAATATCATAATGCTGTCATTGAGCGCGACTTGCGATAGGGTAAACAATGGGTCGCCATTGGTGAGGCGGCTCCACACAAACACCATGGCGGTGCAGGGGGCGGCTGCAAGCAGAATCAGGCCTGCAATATAGCTGTCAATTTGGTCGGATGGTAGTATGGGCGCAAACCAGTGGCGAATAAATAGCCATGCTAGCAAGGCCATTGAAGCTGGCTTGACTAGCCAATTCACAAATAAAGTCACGCCTATGCCTTTGATATGTTGGCGGACTTCATGCAAGGCGCTGAAATCCACTTTGACCAGCATGGGGATAATCATCACCCAAATGAGCAAGCCTACAGGTAAATTGACTTGGGCAAACGTGAGCTTGCCAATGGCTTGAAACAGGCTAGGAAATAGCTGCCCCAAAAAAATACCGATGACAATACAGAGCCCCACCCAGATTGTTAAGTAGCGTTCAAAGATGGACATGGCGGTTGTATAGGTTTTCATCTTAAAGGTCTTTTTAGGTTATTCGATTGTTATTCGGTGA
The DNA here is from genome assembly GCA_965249075.1 of uncultured Methylophilus sp. GTDB lineage: Bacteria > Pseudomonadota > Gammaproteobacteria > Burkholderiales > Methylophilaceae > Methylophilus. Next base: position 552,278 of record CBDFLF010000004.1, on the reverse strand, counting down.
TGTTTGCAATATTGTCTAGCGCTGTTTTAAAGGCAATTGGGTCATTATTGAGTGACGCTAAAGGCAATGCCAAAAATGCTTCAATGCGGGCGCGTAAGGTGCGGTAGGCCAGCATAAATGCGGCGTCTATTTCCGCATCACTGCCTGTTACATGGGCTGGGTCATCCACGCCCCAGTGCGCTCTCAACACATTGCCTAAATACGCTGGACAGGTTTCGCCCGCAGCGCTCCCACACACGGTAATCACAATGTCTGGTGTATGGGGCAAGTCTTCCCAAGATTTGCTGTGGTAGCCTACTGTGGCAATGCCCTCCCCGGCTAATAATGCCAATGAACGTGGGTGAACATAGCCTGTGGGTTTGCTGCCTGCGCTCATTGCTTGCCAGCCTGTTGGCGCAAGTCGGTTAAAGGTCGCCTCAGCTAAAATAGAGCGACAGGAATTGCCAGTGCAGAGGAAAAGAATATACATGGTGAAGTGGTTCTGTTAGCTTGTCTTTGGTCAATGTTATATTGTAATTTAAGTATGATGAATATTTGATGACAACGAGTGTGTGGAGAGGCTATTAGATAATTGATTGGGTTTTTGAGCTATCAGACCCAAATAGGCCATTGGTATTATTTATATTTCCTCAGTATACTGCTGTACTTTTGATTAAAATTATTGAAGAAACAGTGTGTTATCAAGTTTTCCAATGTTTCGATATAAATTTTAAAACCTTTAGGATGATTCCTAGTCAGCCAGCGTATGTTAACTCGTCAAAAATCGATTATCAGTTGTTTGGTCAGTAGCATTTTTGCAACTTCGGGAGCCTATGCGGAGTCCGATACTCTGTCTGCTCTAGCTGTTGATGATGTCTTGGTTTATGCACCCAAACGTATTCAGCCTTTAATCGATGTCCCTCAGGCGATTGATGTGATAGACCAAGATGACATCACCTACACCCGCGTCAATGATTTGTACGATGTAGGGCGCTCTGTGGCTAATATGTCTGTGCAACAATCTGGTTTTTACAAAAGTATCACGTTGCGTGGCATTGGCGGTGGTGGGCGCAATGCTGGTTTTAGCACCCGAGTGGGCATGTATCTCGATGGTGTTTATGTTGGCCAGACCTTGGCGCTCGACAATGCCATGCTCGATGTGGCACAGGTGGAGGTGCTAAAAGGCCCACAAGGCTATTTGTTTGGCAATAACTCCGATGCAGGTATTGTCAATATTATCTCCAAGCAACCCAGTCACCAGTCAGAAGCCAGCTTTAAAACAGGCGTGGGTAATTATGGCTACCGTGACAATACGCTGTTGTTAAATGGCGAGATTACGCCTTATCTCACCAGTCGTTTAGCCGTCAGAAATGAGACCAGAGATGGCTATGTGAACAATGTGTTTGATGGTGAGGCTTTAAAAGCGCTCAGTAACTTTGCCATGCGTTCGCAATTTAAACTCGAGGCGACCGATTCGTTAAATCTCACGCTGAGTGCCGATTACATGCGCAAGCATCAAACCCAATTTTTAGCGCAAGCGCTGACAGGGCTATTTGGTCAGCCGTTAGACTCAAGTGTAAATCAATTTGACAAAGCGAATAGAAATGACACGCCCAAAGGCGTGACCCAAAGTGGTGGTTTGCATTTTAATGCAGAATACTTTTTACCCAACAATGCCAGCTTTAACGCCATCACCGCCTACCGCAACAATACCAACCAAATTGTGCAAGACAACGATTACAGCGCAGCTGATTTAATCAATACGCTATACAAAGACGAGGTGAGTCAATATACCCAAGAGTTTAGATACAACTCAGCAGACAATGCGCCACTCAAATATACGCTTGGGCTATATCTATCCAAAGAGGTCAACAAAAATAACTCAAAAATAGTACTAGGCAATGACATTGGATTTTTACCATTTGGCGTTTTGCCGAATACTATTTTGCCTATGCGTGGCGCGGTCACCACCAATACAGCGGCACTATTTTCCAACGCAGATTTTCAACTTGCCGAAAAAGTGAAGTTGCACGCGGGTGCGCGTTTAAGTTCAGAAAACAAAAAGCTAGATTTGTTGATGGATGGCAGTCAAAGTGCTGGGCTAGGTATGGCAGTCATCAATGATCGTCAACGTATCTCAGACGCCTTTTTTAGCCCAATGTTGGGTGCCAGTTATCACCCCAACGCACATAGCCAGCTCTACTTTACCACCGCCAAAGCCTACAAAAGCGGTGGCTGGAACGTCGAGTTCATGTCACAAAACCAAGCCAATGACGGCTATGCCTATGACCCTGAATCAGTCACCAGCTTTGAGTTAGGCTTTAAATCTAAGCTGCCGCATACTGAATTTGGCGCCAATATGTTTAGAAACAATCTCACCGACTATCAAGTGTTTCAATACGCCAACTTAGCTGGGTTCCTTGCCTTGCAACTCAGAAATGCCGCCAAAGCCAGAACACAAGGCATCGAGTTTAATGTTGATCATGCCTTTAACGACGCTTTTGGCATGCGCGCAAGTCTCGCATATTTAGATGCCCAATTTCTCAGCTTTCCAAATGGCAAATCCACGGGACAAGATGCCAAAGGCGAGCAAATGCCAGACGCCCCCCGTTGGAGCGCCAGCCTCACCGGCACCTACACAACCCATCCCGACTGGCTGGGTGGAAACATGCATTTCGCAATCCACAGTTACTTTCAAACCGCCACCATCAGTGGCTCCAGCAGTGACTATGCCATCAACAAACTGGCTGGCAGAAGTATTCATGACGCAACGGTAACTTTTGAGCCAAATAACAAAAAATGGCTATGGTCACTTTGGGTGAAAAACCTAGGCAACAAAGAATACGCACTTGCCAAAAGTGCTGATGCCTTTCTAAATGTTTATGCCATTTACGCTGACCCTAGGCTGTTTGGAGTGACGGGTGAATATCGTTTTTAGCATTTTTAAAGGTATGCTCCTAAATATTTAATTTTGTAAATTAGTCAATTTGACATTATGATTGCCATTCTCTTGGAGCTAGGTGCAGACGGAAGATAGGCAATGACAAAAACTTTTATTGACACTTATGCAGTGGATTTCCCCAAAGACGACCCTGATAGTTATACGAAATACCAACAGCTCATTCAGGTAATGTTTAAGTATGAGGCGGAATGTATTCAGCCGTTTGAGGCCTCCTCGCGTACTTACATGCTCAATAACCTGGTCTTTGCAAGTTCACTTACCAACACCTATCGCGCAACGTTAGCTAGAGACGAAGACTTGGCTCGCAGTGTCGCTTGGGACTACGTGCTTGTATTGCTTTATAGAGAACAACCTGTCCATATTAAAACCGAGTATGGTCAGTTTGAAATACAGCCAGAAGAGCTGTTGTTTGTAGACTTGTCTAAACCCATTACTATTGAAGCCAAACACACAAATCTATTATCTTTAAATATTCCAACTGCCTTGCTCAGCCCTTTGGTGCAAATTAAGGATGACTGGCATGGTATGGTGTTGCGCGAACAGCCACATACGCAACTGTTGGCAAATTACATGCAAACATTGGAGCATATCGCCCCAGACATACAAACAAAGGATGTTGTGTTAGTCATTGACACTATTTTGCGCATGGTAGCGAATTGCCTAGTCAATGCGAGTCCTAGCACACAGAATAAGTTAGCCGCTGACAGTACTTCAAATGTCAAAATTAGTCTGTTTGAAATTAAGCATGCGATAGACGCCAAAATTGAAGATCCTAATTTAAGTTTGGATACTCTCTTGCAACAGTTTCCTGTTTCACGTGCGACTATTTACCGCATGTTTGAACCACTGGGAGGCGTTGCTTCTTACATTCAAAATAGAAAGTTGGATTTTGCTTATCGTACACTTTCGATTCAGAATGAAAAAAAGCACAATGTAAGCAAGCTGGCTTACAGGCTAGGCTTCAGTCACCCATCAGCATTCTCCCGTGCGTTTAAAACAAAGTTCGGTATCAGCCCAAGTGAGATTAGAGTTAAGACTATGGGAAAATTAACGCAAGACATTCCTTGGCATTTTGATATAGATTTGGCGCCCTACAAGCAATAGTTCTTTACATGACTTACCAGTCTTGCTATTCACCAACAAAAAGTGTCTCATTTATACAACAGTCCTAGGTTAGTAAATGTAAAGAATTTAACCTAGCATCTCAGTGTATCAACCCTCTGTCTCAACTTAATTTCCCACGCTATTTTCACTAATTCAGTTTGTTAACATACATTTGTTAATAAATTGGCGAAGGTGTTTGACGTGAAAAAGTATGTTTTACTAGGGTGTTTATTTACCATTTATGCTTCAGTTGTTTTGGCTGCGACGCCAGCAGAGATAGAGCAAGCCAACCGTGAAGCTGATCGTATTTTACGCGAACAGCAAATACGCCAACAGCAAGACATCCAGGACGAAATCAAAAGACGTCCCAAATCTCAAATCGAAACTGAAACGGTCATTCCATCCTCATCAAAGAGTGACCAAGAAGACACCACATGTCGCGACGTGAAGCAAATAGCGATAGAAGGTGCATCATTAATCTCTCCTAAAGACCAAGAGAAATTAACAGCGCCCTATATCAATACTTGCATGAAGCTCCGAGACATAGAGCTACTTTTAGGCCAAGTCACGGCCTACTATGTGAATAAGGGCTACATTGGCGCGCGCGTTTACATTCAGCCGCAGCAGCTCAATCAAGGCTTGCTCAAGTTGCTTGCAGTAGAAGGCCAAGTCGAAAAGCTGATGCTTGAGGATAGTGGTAAAAAAAGTATTAACCTGACTACAGCGTTTCCAGGGATTGAGGGCAAGGTATTAAATCTAAGAGACATTGAGCAAGGTTTAGACCAGACCAACCGTCTGTTGTCTAACAGTGCAAAAATGCAAATCAAGCCAGGTGAAAAAGCTGGTGGCACAGTGGTTGTTATCACCAATGAGCCTGCAAGAAGAATCAGAGGCGGGTTGTCTTATGACAACACCGGCAGTTCATCCACAGGCGAGAGTCAAGGTTCACTCAATGTCAGTTTAGACAACCCGTTGGGTCTGAACGACTCGCTCAATTTATCTCACCGTAGAACGACAGCCTATGACTCTAGCACCCAACATGCGCGTGCAGATTCACTCATGTACTCTATTCCTTATGGTCCTTTTACGCTGAGTCTCAACAGTTCATGGTCAGAGTTTGCCTCTGAGTTTTCTTCAGCTGCTGGTAATAACTTTGTTTCAAGCGGTAACTCAAAAAATGCTTCTTTAGGTCTTGATTACGTTGCCTACCGTGATGTACGTGACCGCGTCAATATTAACGGTACGCTCACACGTAAAAAGAACGAAAACTATTTGAATGACATTTTTTTAAGTACGAGTAGCCGTACGTTGTCTATCTTTGAGCTGATGGCAAACTGGAGCCATATTATTGAAGGCGGTTCAATTTCAGCTAACTTAAGCCACACTTGGGGGCTAGACACCTTTGGTGCGCTCAAAGACGCAAGCAATTTACCCAACTCTGCGCCGCGTGCCCAATATGAAAAGTGGAACATGGGCGCCATGTTTAGCAAATCCATTCCAGTTGGTAGCAAGTCCTTGGCTTTCAGCTCACAGTTGAGCGCGCAATATGGTGTGGATGTGCTTTACGGAACGGAGCAGTTTTTTATTGGTAGCCCATTCAACGTGAGGGGTTACCGCAATACTTCCCTGTCTGGGGACAGAGGCTACTACGTGCGTAACGAGCTTGGCTTGCCACTGTTTACGCAAATTGGCCAACAGGCCATCATGGTGAAACCTTATATTGGTTATGACTTTGGGGTGATTAAAGACAGGATTGACGCTCTAGGTGGTCGTTTAACTGGCTTTACCACAGGCGTCATGCTTTCAAATAAATATTTCAATATCGATGCATTTGCTTCAACACCTTTGTCTATGCCAGACCGTTTGGAAGACGAAGAGACACAAGCATTTGTAAGAGTTTCAGTGAATTTCTAATTTTAAATAGCCGTCATTAGTTTTTAGGGGTCAGTATCATGCGTAGAGCGTCACTTAATCATACCTATCGTTTAGTTTGGAGCGACAGAGAAAATGCCTTTGTGGCAGTGTCTGAGATCACTAAATCTAAGGGTAAGTCTAGTCGTTCTGGTCGTGTATTAGCAGCCCTACTTGGCTTGGGGGTAGTGCAATCGGTACTAGCCGATGTGGTGGTCGCCCCCGGGACGGGCAGCGCCAGGGTGATTACTGCACCTAACGGTGTGGAAGTGGTAAATATCAATAACCCAAACGCTGCAGGTCTCTCGCATAACAAATTCAATACCTACAATGTCAATCCTACAGGTTTGGTTTTAAACAATAGCCAAACTGAAATTCAATCGCAGTTGGCTGCCAAAATTCTAGCCAACCCAAACCTTACTAACTCAGCCAACATCATTTTGAATGAGGTGGTTTCAACCAACCCCAGTCTCTTGCGGGGTTTTACTGAGGTGGCAGGTGCGGTGGCGGATGTGATTGTGGCCAACCCCAATGGCATTACTTGTAGAGGTTGTGGTTTTATCAACACCAGCAATGCCACGCTCACCACAGGTGTACCTAATATTGGCTTGGGTGGCGCTTTAACAGGGTTTACTGTTAATCAAGGGGATATCCGCGTTGAGGGTAATGGCTTAAATGCGACCAACCTAACATTGGGCAATTTAGATTTAATTGCACGCTCTGTCTATGTTGGTGGTCAAATTAATGCAAAAGCACTCCACATCTTATTGGGTAATAATGTTTGGGATTATGTAAATAGAACTTACACCACCAATGCCGCTACTTCTGCTGCACCAAGCTTCAGCTTTGACTCTAGCTTAATAGGCGGCATGTACGCCAACCGTATTAGTATTGTAGCCACAGAAGCGGGCGTGGGCGTAAAAATGCTAAGCGACGCGGCGGCCTCAGCGGGTGATATCACCATCAATGCCGCAGGCGATATTTTGCTGGATAAAAACCAATTGTCTGCTGAAAGCGCTGTAGGTTCTAAAGGCGATATTGTACTTACCAGCACCAAAGACATTACAACCACAGACGCCATTCTCTCTGCTGACAATGACATTAAGCTCACAGCTAACAGTGGTAATGCCAGCCTCACAGGTGGTTTATTGGTGGCGAGTAATGCGCTGAATGTAACGGCTAAAAGTTTAACGGATGCCTCAAGCACAACGGCTATTACTAACAATAACAACCGCTATGGCGGCACTGCAACCACTTACACCATCACCGATACTGCCACGATTAATGGTGCAATCATCGGGACGGATGGTGATTTAACGCTAGATGTCGGCGCATTGGCCGCAGGCGCTAACGGCGGCAGCCTGTATGCTGAAGATGCTTTAAGCATCACAGCCAATACAGGTGATTTAGACCTTGGCAAAGCTTCAGCGCAGTCAGTCAATGACTTAACCCTCACTGCAAGCAAAGGTGCGGTTAAAACCACTGCAGATACGAATCAAATCGTTAAAACCACTAAAGGTAACTTAAGCATCACCGCTGACAAAGGCTTAACCAGTGGCGGTGATATGCGAAGCTTGAGTGGTAATGTGACTGTGCGCGCGGATGGTGCGATTGAAAACTCAGGCATCCTATACGCTAAAAACAATGTAGATATCGCAGACAAATCCAACAAGGGTAGTGGGACGGTGACTAACAGTGGCGATATTCTGGCAGACAACGCTACAACGGTAAAAGCCACCTCATTTACCAACAGTGGCAATATAGAAGGCAAAGACACCACGCTGACTGCAGATACGGTTACCAACAACAAGGATGCCGTTATATATGCAAGCAACCAGCTGACGGTGACTGGAAAAAACATTAACAATAGCGGTCACGTAGAAGCGACAAAATTTAGCACGCCTGCCGACATTCAAAATAACAAAGATGGCGTGATGAACTTGGGTAGCGCCACCGAGGATATTACGTTAGATAATGTCAGTATCACCAATGATGGCTTTATGCAGTTTAACAATAACTTTACTATGGCAAACTCAAAAGTTACTGTGACAACCCCAAAAGGATATACAGGAACTAAAGGCAGTACTCTGTATGTTAAGAATGATTTTAATCATACAAGCGACATCACTACAAAACAAATTACATTTCCTGGTTTTACTCTTAGTAAGTATGTTGTTAATGGCATAGATATTGAGTTTGCCCAGGAAAGTCTTGTGCAAGCTGTGAAAATGAATCTTGACGGTGATTTGTATGTTGGGAACAAGTTAACGATGGCTGATTTTGCAGTAAGTGAAACTGGCAAAATAAGTGCAGGTGATATTAGCATGGGGGTCGGCACGGTAGACGGATTGATTGTGTCAGACACAGACATCAGCTCAAAATCAGTCAAAGCGGGTAAAGATTATTATGACTTTGGTGTGTCTGTGGGGGCTAAAGGGGCATTGGTTGCGAATCGTGATTTGATAATCGATACATCCGATGGTGATTTTAGTAACGCTGGACAAGTCTACGCAGCCCGTGATGCAAGTTTAATCAATTACTCTAGAATTAGTGGTGTGCTTTCTATTACCAATTCAGCAACGGGCAAATTTGATATTGGTGGCAATTTGACCATTAATGACACGGTTTTCCGTAATTTAGGTGATGTGGCTGTGGGAGGCAACGCTGATATTAAAGTAGACACACTCCTGAACGGCGCAAATGTTGATGACGAGAGCATAAGGGTAGGCAATTTTGGCAGCCTAACTACAGTTGGTGGCGCAAAAATTGTAGCCAATGGTGACTTATCAATCCATATGCGCGGTTTTGCCTGGACGGATAAAACGAATCTTCAGTTTAATTTTTACTACCCAAAAGAATATAACCAAAACTACAACAACGGTAGTTTGTCTGGTAAAAATGTGAGTATTACTCTTGGTGAAAACAACTTTAGTTCAAGCAGTGCGCTAGTGTTTAATAATAACGGCAGTATATTCGCCAATAGCACCATTAGTGTCAGCACGCAGAATGACGGTGGCACAAGCGTATTTAACAATAATAAAACAGAACCCGGTCCGATAACAGCTACAGTCGATGGTAAAAGTATTGCAACCAAGGGAACGGATGCTGCTGCCGCACCATTAGCCACACTGAATGGCGTGACGATTACGCTACCAACCAACCCCAATGGTCAGTTTGTTACCAACCCTAGCCCTACCGCACTCTATTTGGTTGAGCTAAACCCTGCGTATATTAACTACAACTATACAGTGAGTTCAGATTTATTGATAAATCAACTTGGTTTGAACCCTGAGTTACTCACACGCAGATTAGGTGATATTTATTATGAAAACTACCTAATTACTAAACAAATTTTTAGCTTAACCGGACTCAATTTACTTAGTGGATTTGAAGTCAACAACGACATAATCGCTGACATCAGTAGCAGTTCAGATATTGGTGTCTCTAGCTCTAAAGCACTAGGCTCTCTAGATGATATAGGCAGAAAAGACAAGAAGGTTACAGAGAAAGCTAGTCCCAAGGTGGCTGATGGTTTTACAAACCATAACAACATGGTCGCTTATCTCTACGTATCCGCTGCTGAGCAGGCCAAAGACTTAGGTTTAGAGTACGGTAAAGCCCTGACACCACAACAGCAAGCCAGCCTCAAAGACGATATTATTTGGATGGTGGAAACCGAAGTCGGTGGACGCAAAGCAGTTGCGCCTGTGGTTTACCTATCTGAAGCCACCAAAGCGAGCATAGTGACAGGAAACATGGTTGCTAGAGATATCGCATTTACAGGTGCTCAAGTGAATAATAGTGGCACTATGCTAGGCAGCAATAGTGTGGTTATGGATAAAGTCGCTGGATTGAATAATAACGGTGGCAAGATAGAAAGCCGAATCGTTTCTATTAGCAGTAGCGGTGATATTGCTAACCGTGGCGGGAGGATTAAAGGGAAAGACCTTGTGAGTTTAGATAACACCAATAAAAAAATGGTGATTGGCCTGGATGGGAAAGAATATGACGTAAATGCTGGCTCAGCTAGGGGCGTGATTGATAATACAGGCGGTGTGATTCAGTCTGATAATCTTGTTACCATTGAGGGGGGCAGTCAATTAATCAACAGGGGTGGTCAAATACAAGGTAAAAATACCTTACTTAAAATTAGCGGTGGCGTAGATAACACACAAGGTACAATCAAAGCGGATAAAGCGTTGGTGTTAGATGCTGAAGGTGACATTGACAACAGACAAGGTAGCATTACTGGCAAAAATACTTATGTTTCAACCACGGGCAATCTAAACAACAATGGCGGTAAAATTCTTGCTGATAAGCGACTACAACTCGATGTGGATGGCAACCTAGACAATGCTACTGGCCAAATAGGCAATAATGGTGCTACTCCTACTCCTACTCCTACTCCTACTCCTACTCCTACTCCTACTCCTACAAATGAGGTCTCAGCAAAAGATATAACAGTAACAAGCAGTAGTAAAGCAACAACCTTAACTAAAAAGCCTCTAGCAGGTGGCGCAATAGAACTATTAGATGAAAAGAAACTAGCAAATCAAGAAAACACACCAAAAATAGAAAATAAGGATACTGAAAAAAAATCATATAGTAAGCAAGAGTTGTATGAATACTTTTTTGGGGATAGTAAGTCAACTGTGACTGCTACTAGTGTTGATGCCCCTCAGCTTAAGACGTCAATTCCAGTGCCAGTAGGTTACGGTACGGTTACTGTAGAAGGTAAGCCTATATTATTTAAAATAACAGACATTGGAGACGTGCCTTTACATGATGGCACGCGAGTTGATCCAAGCACTATCGCTGCTGATACACAAGTCATGATAGAAGCAAACACTATCCCAGTAGGTTACAAAGTGGTGAGTGTAGGTGGTGGACCAGCATTTTTAGTGAAAGAGTCTGACGCAACAAAACGTCAAAAAGAGATTATTAATCTATTAAAGCCTGATATTGTAGCGACCAATACAACTGCAGCAAAAGATGAAGCACCACAACAACAAGTAGATAACAACGAAGTAGATCTGGCTGTGCGTGACATGAGCATGCAAGAGCTTAAAGATAACCTAGGCGCATTGGGGGCGGATGAGCAAGTTAAGTTCAAAAAATCTGCTACAGGAATAATAAAAACCTATGTAGTGAATGATGGTAGCAAAAACACCACAACCATTAACGTAGGTGGTAGAACTGATAACAGACGTGGCGTCATAGGCGGTGGTAATGCCGTGTCTATCAAATCTGGCAAAGACTTCAATGGTGCTGGTGGCTCTGTAAAATCGACAGAAGAGACTTCAATCGCGGTATTAGATGGAAATATTAATGATTTCGGTACTGTGTCTGGCGCATCCACGTCCTTGTCAGCTGATAAAGGGGTGGTAAAAGGTAATGTGGCTAATATTAGTGCGAGAGAAAAATTTGCTATTTCACAAAAAGACAGCTTAGACGCCAAAGACTTTAACGTTAAAACCAAAGATTTAAGCTTGGCCTCTAAAGGCGGTAGTGTTGATATTTCAAGTGTACAAGTACAAAACGAAAGCGACCCAGACCGTTTGAGACGCTTATCTGTGGAAGCACGCACAGACATTAACAACCAAAATAACACCATCAAAGTCGATAACATCAGTTTGAATTCGACCGGCGGTAGCATTCTTAACCAAGGCGGTAGCATCCAAGGTAAAGAGTCCGTCACCCTAAGGGCACAAAACGATATTAATAATACGGCAGGTCAGATTTCTGGCGGCAATGTTACTCTCAAAACAGAAACGGGTAATATCATTAGTAACGCCACCACAACGCGCGTAAATTCGGATAAAAAAGGTAAGGAATATACTACCCAAGTAAACAAATCAAGCATTAAAGCCACAGAAAATCTCAATATAGAGTCTGGCGGTAATATTGAGCTTAAGGGCACAGATATCGATGTAATGAAAAATGCGTCCCTTAAAACCACCGGTCAAGGTGGGGACATTATTATCGGCTCAGTGCAGGAGCAATCTAGGGCGAGAAATGGTAAACAGACGCAAACCGACACTAAAAACACTGGCTCTACCATTAAAGTAGGCGGAAATTTAATCACAGACAGCGCTAATGACACGCGGATTAGTAACGCTAAAATCGATGTGGGTGGCAGTGCAAAATTGAAAGCGGGGGGTAATTTAACCATTACCGCGGATCAAGACACGGCTAGTACCGAGACTAGAACTAGAACTGGTAATGCTATTAACAACAGTAGCAAAACAGTCACTGTCACAGACACAATCAACAAGGGTTCTACCATCAATGTTAAAGGCAACCTCATTACCGATAGTGGCGGTGATACGAATATTGAGGGTAGCGATGTTAACGTTGGTAAAAACCTGAAGATGGATTCTGGCGGTTCAATCAACATTGTTTCACTCGACGATACCAAGACCACAGAAACTGAAACCAAAAAACAGGGCTTCGGTGTGGGTGGTGGTTTATTTGGAAGAGAAAAGACCAATAGCAGCAAAACTGACCGAAACAACAAGGCTTCGACTATTAACGTTGGCGGAGATACATACATTGATGCAGGTGATAGTTTCACTCTAAAAGGCTCAGATATTAATGGCGAGTGGGATGTCAATATTAACGCCAAAAATGACGTGAACATTATTGATGGAGCAAACCAAACAGATACCCAAACTCGGTATGAAAAAGAGGTAATTTTCGGCGGCAACTCTAAGAGCAGTAGCAGTGCTGGCGCATCTGCAAATGCCAAGGTTAACAAGACTGCTAAATCAATATCAGCCAGTGCCAAAGCTGGGGCGGAGGCAGAAAATAATTCAGAGTTTAACTTCTACGAAAAAACGGTTACTAACAGTGCAAGTGGCTCAAAAAACAGTGTAGCTTCTAACCTAAAATCAGGTGGTAATCTAAACCTCTCTGGTAAAACCCTGAATGTTAAAGGTTCTAATCTTGATTCGGGTTTTGATATCAATGCAGACTTTGACACCATTACAGTCACAACGGGTGAAAACACAAGCTATTCTGACTCTAACACTAAACGTGAGGCGTTTGGTGTATTTGTTGACAGTAAAGCAGGCGCAAATGCAGAAGCCAGCATTAAAGGCACGTTGCAATCTGCTACAGTCAAAGCAAAAGCTAGCGCGGAGGCTGGTGCAGAATCTGTGGCAACTATAGGCGGCAGATTAGAGACCAATAGCAGCAGTAAATCAACGCTCACCAATGTCTCATCGAATATTAAGGGAGGCAGAAACGTTAACCTAGTAGCCAAGAAAGACATAACCTTTAAGGGTGCGAATGTTGAAGCTGGTAACAATATTAACTTGGATGCAGAAAACATCAATAACCTTGCAGCTGTTGATTATGAAATTTCCAAGGATAAGAGTCAGCAAGTGACTGCAGGTGTTTATCTGGGTGGGGCCGCAAGTGCGAATGCTTCAGCATCAGCTGGCGCCAGTGCTGGTGCGGGTGGTGTGGGTGCGAATGCAGGTGCACAGGTTGAAGGTCAGGCTAAAGCTAAACTCGAGGCGGGTGTTCGGACTGAAATAGATAAATCTGGCAGTTCGAGTGGCAGTACACATAATGTGGTAAACACATTTAAAGCTGGCGGTAATTTGAATAGAACTGCCAAAAACACCATTCGAGATCAAGGTACGCAACTGGAAGCTGCTGGTAACATCAACCAAACAGCTGATAAGCTTATTGAAACACAGGTGAGTGACACAACTTGGAGTAATGAATCTAGTGAAAATATTGAGGCAAGGCTTGGTATTTATGGACAAGCCCGAGCCTCTGGTAGTGCAGGCGCACAAGCCATGGCGGGCACTGGTATGGCGAACGCTGATGCTGGGGCGACAGTAGATGCTTCTGCAGGTGTTCAACAAAAATTCGCATACGGTAATAGTAGTTCAGGGAATATGGCAACCAAGGCGGTCACCTCTAGTTATAAAGCAGGTGGGGCAATTAACTCAGTCACCAAAAATGAGACTAAATTGGTGGGCACCAAAATGCAGGCAGGTTCAGGTGGCATTAATATCGAAGGTGGTTCTGTCACGATTGATAGCGCTTATGACACGACGTCACAAACAAACTCTAGTAAAAATGCTGATCAGTCAATACAAATCGGTCTGGTAGGTAAGCCAAGTATAGAAGCTGAAGTAAACTACGATCAAGATGATGGTACAAAACGTACCACGACCGCCAATACCGCATCACTCACCAGTAAAGATGGAGCAATCAGAATCAAAGCAACCAATGGCAATGTGAAATTGGTTGGTACCGATGTTGAAGGGAAAAAAATTAAAGTCTCTGCAGACAAAGGTAATGTTGATCTATTGGCCGCTAAGAGCACTGAAGACGAAAGCACACAAAAAGCAGCAGTTAGTGCGGGTGTGATTTTGGGTAATAAAGAGTTCGAAGGTGGAGGTAATGCTGCCTTTAGCAAAAATGATAGTAAATCAGTAACCAATAAAGTGACGCAGCTTAAGACAGACGGTGGTGATGTTGATATTGATGGTAAAAATGTAACCTTTGAAGGTACAAAAATCAAAACCAAGGGCGGCAATGTCAATGTAGATGCAGAGCAAGTAAGTCTTTTGGAAGCCTTAGATACCGTCAAAGCTAAAGGCGGTGGTTTTGATATCAGTGCATCAGGCTCGAAAAGTAGTAAAAAAACTGAGCAAAACGGCGCGGTAGGTGTGTCAGTAAACTATACCGATAAACAACAAGGTCAAGTCACCGAGATGGATACTGGTGGCGGTGTTATTAACATTAACGCTAAAAAAATTACTAACCAAGAAGCTAAGCTTGATAGCAGTAATACAAAGTTAAATGGTACGGTAGAGAATAAAAAACGGACTAATGTGGATATAGGTGTTGACGTGAGCACAGAAGTCGCGGCACGTAAAGACTCGACAGACGCCGCAAGAAAAAATAAAGGTAAAAACAATCAAGGCCAAAATGGTCAAAATAACAACGGTAACACCAATGGCGGTCAAACCAATAATGGTCAAACCAACAGCGGTAATGCCAATAACGGTAACACCAATGGCGGTCAAACCAACAGCGGTAATGCCAATAACGGTAACACCAATGGCGGTCAAACCAACAGCGGTAATGCTAACAATGGTCAATCAGGTCAATCAGGTCAATCAGGTCAAACTGGTCAAACTGGTCAAACTGGTCAAACTGGTCAAACTGGTCAAACTGGTCAAACTGGTCAAACTGGTCAAACTGGTCAAACTGGTCAAACTGGTCAAACTGGTCAAACTGGTCAAACTGGTCAAACTGGTCAAACTGGTCAAACTGGTCAAACTGGTCAAACTGGTCAAACTGGTCAAACTGGTCAAACTGGTCAAACTGGGCAAACTGGGCAAACTGGGCAAACTGGGCAAACTGGGCAAACTGGGCAAACTGGGCAAACTGGGCAAACTGGGCAAACTGGGCAAACTGGGCAAACTGGGCAAACTGGGCAAACTGGGCAAACTGGGCAAACTGGCCAAACTGGCCAAACTGGCCAAACTGGCCAAACTAACAATGGTCAAACCAAAACTAAAGAGTCACTTTATGACAGGCTGAGTGCTAAAGTTTTCGATAAACTAGAAGTGGTATCGGATAACTTTGATAAGAAAATTAATACTTTTATTACAAGAAATCAAACAAACCCAAATGGCCAAACCACTGGTCAAACTGGTCAAACTGGTCAATCAGGTCAATCAGGTCAATCAGGTCAATCAGGTCAATCAGGTCAATCAGGTCAATCAGGTCAAACTGGTCAAACTGGTCAAACTGGTCAAACTGGTCAAACTGGTCAAACTGGTCAAACTGGTCAAACTGGTCAAACTGGTCAAACTGGTCAAACTGGTCAAACTGGTCAAACTGGTCAAACTGGTCAAACTGGTCAAACTGGTCAAACTGGTCAAACTGGTCAAACTGGTCAAACTGGTCAAACTGGTCAAACTGGTCAAACTGGTCAAACTGGTCAAACTGGTCAAACTGGTCAAACTGGTCAAACTGGTCAATCAGGTCAATCAGGTCAATCAGGTCAATCAGGTCAATCAGGTCAATCAGGTCAATCAGGTCAATC
Source organism: uncultured Methylophilus sp. (assembly GCA_965249075.1). Lineage (GTDB taxonomy): Bacteria > Pseudomonadota > Gammaproteobacteria > Burkholderiales > Methylophilaceae > Methylophilus. The sequence continues at coordinate 536,244 of CBDFLF010000004.1, read as the reverse complement.
AGGTCAATCAGGTCAATCAGGTCAAACTGGTCAATCAGGTCAAACTGGTCAATCAGGTCAAACTGGTCAAACTGGTCAAACTGGTCAAACTGGTCAAACTGGTCAAACTGGTCAAACTGGTCAAACTGGTCAAACTGGTCAAACTGGTCAAACTGGTCAAACTGATCAGAAACCACAGCCAACCAACACGGAGGTATATAAACGTGAGGGTGGTTATGTGATTGAGTTTGATGCAAACCCTGCTAACTTAGGGCAGTACAAAATTGCAGAAAGTGGTGAAAGTTCAAATTCAAATGTTGACTTTGGAGATGTACCACAAGTGAAAATGCAGGTGAATATTCCTTTACCACCAGCACCACAAGGTTCTGAGATTGTTGCCAAAACATCGGATGGTAAAGCCTTGCCAAGTTGGCTTGAGTTTGATCCAGTCACTGGTAAAGTATCAGGGGTCCCCCCTGAAAACTTTAAAGGCATCAGTATTGTGATTTCTATACCGCAACCTAATGGAGAAGTAAAGGAAATACCGGTGAATATTCAAGCTAAAGAATAGACAGTTGTTATTAAATTAAACCTGAGTAAATAATATGTTTACTCAGGTTTTTTATTGAACGGTGCTAGAAAATGTGGCTAAGGTTCTTATTAAGAGTGTTGTTGGTGTATGTTTTAAGCACAGGGTTGCTGATGGCAGAGCCTAATATAAGCATTTTGTACCATGACGATTTTTTGTTGCATGACACAGGCCCCATGCATCCAGAAAATTCTGACCGCCTGCGAGATGTGGTCAACCGACTTCGAACATCATCAAGTTTAAAAAAGCATTTGCGTTGGCCAGATTTTGTTGAGGCAACCCGCGAGCATTTGTTGCTAGTGCATACGCCAGCGTATTTAGAGTTGGTGGCGCGTGAAAGTCAGGCAGTGACAAACGGTGGTTATGCGTATTTGAGCACGGGGGATACGGTGATTTCACGGCATACTGAACGCGTGGCGAAATTGGCAGTGGGTGCTAGTTTGGCGGGGGTGGATGCGGTTATGCAGCAGGCTTCATCCTCTAAACAATCAAACATGGCGTTTGCCTTAGTGCGCCCACCAGGCCACCATGCCTCAACAGACAAAGGCATGGGCTTTTGTGTCTATAACAGTGTGGCGGTGGCAGCGCGTTACTTGCAAAAGCACTATGGCTTAAAGCGCGTGCTGATTGTGGATTTTGATGTGCATCACGGCAATGGCACACAAGACATTTTCAACCCTGACGACTCGGTGTTCTACTTTAGCGCACACCAACATCCTTTATACCCTGGCACTGGCCGTGCGACTGAAACTGGGACAGGTGCGGGCAAAGGCTACACCATGAATATTGAAGTCCCTAGAGGCAGTGATGGGCAGAGCCTCTTAAAAGCGATTGCCACACAATTACAACCTGCCATGCAAACATTCAAGCCTGAGTTTGTTCTGGTCTCGGCAGGTTTTGATGCCCATGCGGGTGATGTGCTAGGTGGCCTAGCCTATACCGATAATGACTACGCTGAGATAGCCCAAGCATTAAAAGGGATAGCCAATGAGTATGCGCAAGGCCGTATTGTTTACGTGTTGGAAGGTGGATATGTGGCGAAAAATATTGCCAATTCAGTAGAAGCTATTTTGCATGTTCATTTTGACGATTAAAATCTGTGAATATTTGGAAACAGAAAATGTTATCTAAAAAGGTTGTTGTTTTTATGTATAAAACATTTTTTATTTTCTTCATATTGATGATTACCCATTCGGGCTATCAGGGTGTCCAACCCTTTTGATTTACAATTGATAATGCCTATAGCTGTTTTTTGTAATAATTCTTTGATTGAATTTAGATGATGAAACAGACTTCGTTAAACCCTATTTACCAATTGATTTGTGACGCTCATCTACGTCAGCAGTTGGGTCAGCAGTTGCGAGTTCCTCCAACTTCATTTATTGCAGCCTTATTTTTTTCTAGTGCTCTATTTTGTAATATCACGCTGGCAGAGCCAACAGGTGGGGTGGTTACAGGGGGTATTGGCACCATTAGTCAAAACGGGGCGGTTACAACCATTAACCAAAATAGCCAAGTATTAAATCTCAACTGGAATACGTTCAATGTTGCGGCGCATGAGACAGTCAATTTTGTTCAGCCTTCATCTACCGCTTTAGCCATCAACCAAATTTTAGATACCAATGGATCTCGCATTCTCGGCAATATCAATGCCAATGGTCAGGTATGGCTGATTAACCCGAATGGTGTGTTTTTTGGGCAAGGTTCACAAGTGAATGTGGGTGCATTGCTGGCTTCTACTTTAAATCCACTTAGCAACAGCACAGACAATACCCAAGTATTTGGTAACGGCGGCACAGGCAGCGTTATTAACCAAGGGAGTATCGTGGCTGCGAATGGTGGCTATGTAGCTTTTGTGGGTAACACCGTTAGCAACCAAGGTTCGATTTCTGCAAACCGAGGAACAGTTGGGTTGGCGGGCGGTAGTCATGTCACGCTGACTTTTGCAGATAACCAACTTTATAAAATTGATATTGACCAAAGCACATTAAATAATTTGGCAGAAAACAAACAGTTAATTCAGGCGAATGGCGGTGCGGTGTTATTGAGCGCAGGCGCCAAACAAAGTGTTTTGGCAAGTGTGGTCAATAACGAAGGCATTATTGAAGCACAGACAATAGAAAATAAAGAGGGCAAGATTATATTGTTGGCTGGCATGGAGGCAGGGACAACCAACGTCGCTGGCACGCTAGACGCAAGCGCACAAACTGGCAATGGTGGTTTTATTGAAACCAGTGGCGCAAAAGTAAAGATTGCCGACAGCGTTAATCTTACGACAAAAGCACACAACGTAGATAATGGTAGCGGTAAAAACGGTACATGGCTGATAGATCCGCATGATTTTACCATTGCCGCTAGCGGTGGCGATATCAGTGGCAGTACCTTGAGTACAGCTTTGCAGCTTAATGACGTGACCATTCAAACTTTACTGGCTTCTGTCAATTGTACAGGGGCTGCTTGTGGGGCGGGTAACGCAGCAGGTAATGGCGATATATTTGTTAACGATACTATCAGTTGGAGTAGCAATCAAACCCTCACACTCAGTGCCTTTCGTAACATCAATATTAACCAAACAATTACCGCTACAGGCGCAGCTGGTAGGCTTAACTTAGAATACGGTCAAGGTACTAACGATGGCGTGATTGGCCCCACTCCAGCTACCTACAACGTAAACGCCAAAGTCAACTTGCAAGCGGGAGATAACTTTTCAACCAAGTTAGGCTTGACTGGTCCCCTTAGGCAATACAAGGTAATCACCAGTTTAGGTTTGGCAAACACACTTAATACAGGCACAGACCTACAAGGTGTCAATAATGCGGTCTTTGGTGGAAATTTTGTGCTGGGGGCTGATATAGACGCTAGCGCTACCAGTGGCTGGATAAATCCCGCTCCTGGTGGTGGCACTGGTTTTAGACAGCTGGTGAATTACACTGGTACCTTTGATGGCTTAGGTCATACGATTAGTAATCTTTATATTAATCAACCAACGTCTGGTGATGCTGTTGGATTATTTAGAGAAATTTTCAGTTCTGGAAGAGTACAAAATGTGAGCCTTACTAACGTGCAAATGATTGGGGGTAGTGTCGTTGGTGGCATCGTAGGTTCCAATTATGGAGGCACAATCAATAACGTAAGAGTTTCAGGAACGGTCACAGGAGATGATGAGGTAGGTGGTTTGGTTGGTAGGAATGGTGGCCAGATTATTAACAGCAGCTTTACTGGCACAGTTAGTCCAGTAGGTGCGGATGGTGGCTTGGTTGGAATACTTGAAGCTGATAATGACGGTACTATTTTCACAGGTACGATAACAAACAGCACGGTCACTTTGATATCACCGAACACTCTACAGCCAGATATCACCCGCATTATTACTACTACTCAACAGCAATATCAACCTTCACCTGCAACCGAGGCATCAGAAGAAGCAGGTGATGACAGTTTGTATGACATCATTCAAACCTACGGTTGCAGTGTTTAACCGAATGAAAAGTAAGTTTGAGGAAAACATGAGTCTTTGTTTAATAGCGCGTTTTATCCGAACTTTAATAGTAATCGGCCTTGTTGGGCCTATGACAGTATTCGCTGCGAACGATGCGGGTTTTGTAAAGGCGGTTAAAGGGGATGTGACCATTTCGAGAGATGGTGCGAAAGTGGCCGTAGTTGTTGGCACCATTTTAAAATCTGCAGATACTCTAACAACTGGCCCTAGTAGCTCGGTGAGTGTGACTCTAAAAGATGGCACGATGCTTTCTGCAGGAGCGAACTCTATATTGCAATTGAGTAAGTTTCAGTTTCATGAAACTAAGCAAACTGGAGAGTTAGACGCGACTGTTAAAAAAGGCACCTTGGCTGTCATTTCTGGCAAGCTAGCCAAAACCTCGCGTGAAGCCGTGGTGTATCGTACGCCAAACGCAATTTTGGGGGTGCGTGGCACTGCGTTTTTAATTGAAGTCGGAGAAGAGGAGCTAGTGCAATGAGTGTGAATTTGACACTGAAACTGGCTTTGTTGCTTGGGATGCTGAATAGCATGATATTGTTTGCGGCGGTTGATAAATTTATTCTATTGCCAAATCAAGATGGAACAACGGGTGCCATTCAAGTGACCTCTCCAAAAGGGACAAAGCTGATAAAAAAAGCTTATTCTATGGTGAAGGTGGATGCTAATGGCAACTTTATTGTGGTGAAGTCAAATGTGTCATGCGTAGAGCAAGAGTTTAATGATGCTCTAGTTAATATGCCCAAACCAAAAAACTATGAGATTGCGGTTGCGGCTGGTCAGAGCCAATTGGATGCGGAAGCCCAAACCATTGTTAATTCAATTTTGGCACAGGTTTCATCCACACCTGTCCCGTTTGTGGTACTTACTGGCAGCGAGGCTCATGTTAACCTAATGAAAGCAATACTGTTGAAAGCAAAGATACCAGGATTGAGCATTTTATTGGATATTTTGCCGAGTGCTGATCCTAATGCGCCAATGGATAAGTTGCAGGTGAGTGTGCAGTAATATCAAAAACATATTTAACACGCTGGAATTAGCACATCATTTATAAAACACTCGTAAGACTTTACTTTTTGGCTAAAAATTTAATTAGATAATTTAATAATGAAAAAAACTTTTTTTCTAACTGTTGGCTTGCTCATTAATAGTGTTTCAGTGCTCTATGCTGCAGGCGTTCAAACCGACGCTGGGAGTTTGCAACAACAAATAAAACCATCTAATCTACCTGCTGTTCCTACCCATAGTCCTGAGGCATTGCCGAATTTTAGGTCGGACGAAATTAAATCAAGCACCTCTTTTTTTGTAAAATCGATTCATATAGAAGGTAATCATGAGATTGACGAGTTGGTGTTGCACCAGTTTGTGAAAAGTTTGATAGGAAAACAAGTAAAGCTAAGCGATCTAAAAGCAGGTTGTCAGCGCATTACTGATTATTATCACCAACAAGGCTATCCCCTAACGCGTGCAGTTCTTCCAACCCAAGAAGTGGAAGATGGCTTAGTGACGATTCAGATTATAGAAGCAAAATATGGTGATTTAGAAATACGCAATAAAACCAAAATTAAAGATAGTTTGATTGAGGCAACCATGATGTCTCTAAAGCAAGGGGCAACTATACAACAGCAAGTGTTAGATAAAACATTGTTGTTGGTTTCTGATATCCCTGGCGGACGTGCAAATATGATTTTTAAAACAGGTCAAAAGGCGACTGAGTCGGATATGTTGTTAGAAATGACGCCTACGGAGACTTATAACGGCAAGGTGGTGTTGGATAATTGGGGAAATACTTATATTAACCGTACGCGTGCGCTGGCCAACCTGAACATAATTAACCCAAACGGTTATGGAGACGTTGTAAGTATCAATTACTTAACGACGGGTAGCCCACTTGAATACGTGCGCCTTTCATACGATAGTTTAATCAATGGTTTGGGCTCACGTATTGGCATGGCTTACAGTGATTTAGATTATAGATTAGGCAGTAAAATTAAAGCCTTGGGTGCAAATGGGTCAGCCACCACTTATGACGCTTATTTCAAACAACCTGTGTTACGCGGTCGTCACAACAATTTATTTCTAAATTTACAGTATCAGCATAACGTAATTAAAGACAGGATAGATATTTCCAATACAAAAACAGACCGAGATGTTAACGCTGCACTTTTTTCCATCAATGGCGATTTGCGCGACGACTTTCTAAATGGGGGAGTTAACAGTTATAGTGTTGCTTACACGCTTGGCAATGTTAATTTTAATGATGATAATGCCAAGTTGTTTGATGCCTCAACGAGAGATACCGCGGGTAAGTTTTCAAAATGGATGCTTAATTTTAATCGGCTACAAAATATCAATGACCGCACTCAAATTTGGTTTTCTTTCAGCCAACAATTGCCGCAAGATAATTTGGATTCGTCACAGAAAATGGTATTTGGTGGGCCGAACAGTGTAAGGGCTTATGATAACGGTACCGTTTCTGGGGACAAAGGTAGTTTGGCAACACTAGAGTTACGTCGTTTTTTAGGTGATTTTTATGGTGCTTGGCAGGGCGTTGCATTTTTAGATACGGCACGTGTTGAGGTGAATCATGACCGATGGCCTGCGGATACTGGCAAAAACAAAGCCTCTTTGTGCGGGATTGGATTAGGTTTGCAGTGGGCAGGTCCACAGCAAACCGCAGCTAGAACGTTTTTAGCTACTTCTATCGGTGGGGATAATGTACTTACGGAAAATGGCAACAGTACAATAGGTTGGTTTGAGATTGCTAAGTACTTTTAGAGGATAGTAATTATTTGTTTGATAATGCTTGTTGCAAATTAGTCCAGCAAGGTCTTTAAATACATATATTAAATTTGCTGGAATTTAGATATAAACATCTATTCTTAAGAACCTACAAATGGCGTTGAAAAATTGCAATTAGCATTGAATCCATCAAAGTGGTTATTCCACTTAGCTAAGTTCTGGTGCAAAAAAAAGGGGCAGTCAGCTGCTATTTTTTTAACTTTTGCACTTACCGTTATATTCTTAATGCCTGACCTTGAACCTTTTAAGGCTTTAAGGCATCGCATGTTTGATGTCTATCAGACGGTTCTGCCAAGACCCAGTGTTCCAAAACCTGTTTGGATTGTGGAAATTGATGAGGCCAGTTTGGCTACTATCGGTCAGTGGCCATGGCCAAGAAACTATCTTTCTGCATTGGTCGACGGTATCAATGCTTTACATCCTGCGGCAATAGGGTTGGACATTATCATGCCCGAGCCGGATCATGCTTCACCACATGCGCTTGCAGAATCTAGAACAGATTTGCCAGCAAACACTATTGACAGCCTTAAACATGCGGTGAGTAATGATCATCTGTTGGCAGATAGTTTGGCACAAGCGCCGAGTGTACTCGGTGTCGCAGGGTTAGACTACCCTACCCCGTTGACGCAAAATGGTTTGCCGATTCCTAAGATTATTTCTGACAACCATACATCAGAGCCATTATTACGCCGATACACAAATTTATTGCCCAGCTTGCCTGAGTTGCAGTTAGCTGCCCATGGACAGGGTTTGCTTTCAGCTGAGTTAGAGCTGGGCGTGTTGCGAAAAGCGACAATGCTCGCCAGTGTGAATAACACGACCATTCCAAACTTTGGTTTGGAAATTATTCGAGTTGCTAAGCGCGCTACCCAAATACATTTGCAGACTGATTCAATTGGCGTGCAAGCAGTCAGCATAGGTGATGTTTATATTCCTTTACAAAGTAATGGCGAATCATGGCTTTATTTTGACCGCTTAAACCGTTCTCGCTATATTTCAGCACTTAAGGTGTTTAATGGCGAAGTACCAGCACAACAGTTTGAAAATAAAATTGTGATTATTGGCCTCACGGGCTTAGGGCTACAAGACATGGTGACTACCCCGCATGGTGATAGACGGGTAGGCATTGAGTCGCATGCGCAATTTATCGAATCTGCACTGAATCAACAAACTATCATGCGGCCTATTTGGATGACAGCATTAGAATTGAGTTTGTTTTTGCTAATGGCTATTGGGTTAATTCAACTCGTGCCAAGCGGGAAAATAGTCCCTAGACAGATGATGTTACTTTTACAAGACAGCATAAAACGTTTGAAAAAAACAGCACCAGAAAACAACCCAGATCAGAAAGAAAAAGAGCGCGCTTTATCTAAGCCAGCTCAAGCCAAAAAAGTAGAACATGTTGCTACATTTTATGTTCACCCCTCACATGTGATTGGGGTCATGTTCGCGTTTACATTTCTTTTACTAGCCATCGGATTTGGCATGTTTGTCACCAAGTCTTGGTTATTTGATGCCGCCAATATTTGGCTAGGATTGACCATAGTTATACTAAGTTTATATATCAGCTCACACATGATAGAGACACATGAACGACGTTTGACTGAAAGGGCATTGTTTGATCAAAAGCTAGAAGCGGCCAAAATAAATGGTGAAATGGAAGCTGCCAGCAAAATTCAGTTAGGCACTTTGCCTGACCCTGATAATACATTCCCACCTGATGAAAAACGCTTTGAAATCACTGCGTTTTTAGAACCTGTCAGGCATGTAGGTGGCGACTTATACGATTTTTTTATGCGCGATGACCAACACTTGTTTTTCGTAATTGGCGACGTGTCAGGTAAGGGGATGCCTGCCAGTTTGCTGATGGTGGTGACCAAAGCATTGATGAAGAATGCAGTGTTACGTGACAATGAAAAAACAACCGATAGCAGTTCAGAGGCCTTGATTTCACAGATTGTGAGCACGGTAAACACTGAAATGACACGAGAAAACCCGCAAATGTTGTTTGTGACGGGCGTGGCTGGGCTATTAAATTTAGCCAGCGGCGAGTTGGCTGTAGTCAACTCAGGGCATGATGCGCCATGGATTGTTCACGCAGACGGTACTGTGGCGAGATTGGAAGCTGAGAGCAATCCACCTTTGGGTGTGATGGATGAGTTTGAGTTCTCTGCGACCACATGCATGATGCAACCAGGAGAAGCTTTGTTTATGGTCACCGATGGTGTGACCGAAGCGATGGATATAGAGCAAACGTTTTATACCGTAGAGCGGGTCACAGCTACATTACAATCACTTAGTTTGCCTATGCCACCAAAACCGTTGGTCGATGCGATGAAGGCTGAGCTACGTGCTTTTGTCGGTGAAGCAGATGCTGCCGATGACATTACCATGCTATCTATTCGCTGGATAGGTGCTAAGTCTGCTGTACAACCCAATTAGAATATATGCAGTGAATCGCTCTGGGTAAGTCTAGCTTAGTGCTGTAATCGCTTGTTCGGTCGTATCGTAAATTTTAATAATTTGGTAAATACCAGACACTTTAAGTACTTCTGCTACATTTGGCTGAGGACTAGTTAAGACAAATTTACCACCTTTCTTAGAAAGTCCTTTAGCAGCGGAGAGTAAGCAACGTAAGCCCAAAGAGGCTAAGAAAGTAACATTAGATATATCAACAATCACTTTGCCGCCATTCCCCACGGTGAGTGAAGTAAATTCTAAATCAATTTCTTGTGCGCCTTGCATATCTAAGCGACCACTCAGAATGATTTTTGAAATTTCTGCGCTGATTTCTTCTTGTTGAATTTCCATTGTTAAGATCCTAAAATGTTTAACAAAATGCTTAAGCAAGATTATAAGATAATAGCAAATATAGATGTATTATGTTTAACATGAGTCATTCCAAGTCATAAGATTATCTCTAAGGGTTGTATAACAAGAGCGAAAGTTGAACAATGCTTTGTGTTAAGTTAGGTGTGTATGAAGGTTTCTAAAATAGGTGTAAACGCCCAATATATTTCTCACATTACAATACACAATAAAGTGGAAGATTTGCATCTTATACTGAAGTGGCTAGAAGAAAACCAACATGCGTTTTCCATAGATGACAGAAGTTTGTTTAGGATGGATTTGGTTTTGAATGAGTCCATTCCCAACATTATTGATTACGGATTTAAAGACAATCAGTCGCACCTAATTGACATTAATCTATTCAAACAAGACCAAGGGTATTTGCTAGAAATTATTGATGGTGGTGTTCCATTCAACCCCTTTGAAACTACTTACACACCCGCTCAAACTCTAGAAGAAGCAACGATTAATGGACGCGGTATTCATTTGATAAGGCATTTTACTGATAAGCAGTGGTACTTGCGTGATGATGAACATAATATAGTCATGTTTTTATTTGAGAAGACGATCTTATAAACGCCACATTAGATTATTTTCAATAGGTTAATCTGTTAAAATCAGAGCATGTGTTTGAAAAAGTCGTTTTCAGTATTCATCTTGATAGTGCTATTTGCATTCATGCAAATAGGCATGATCACGCATGAAATTAGCCATGTTCAGGATGATGTTTATGACACTTCGGTTGGTACCCGTTCGATAGACCTTGGCCAACAATCATCCCCTCTGACCGATAGCACTACACATGAACACTGTGCGCAATGTTTGGCCTATGCACAGGCAGATGGTGTGGTCGCAAGCAGTGTCTTCAAGGTCTATTTAACTCAAAGTGTTTATTTTATTTCTACGGCCTATGTGGCCTATCTTATTGCCGTCACCAAAGGCGTCTATCAGGCACGTGCGCCACCTCACCTAAATTAGCTTTATATTTAATTATCATGCCCGCTAATGCGTGGCTTTTTAAGCTATTTTAAGGAAAAATCATGAATCATCCTTTTGTTTCTTCAGCGCAGACCACTGCGTTGACAAGTGTTGTGTCGCCTAAAGCGATTGTACTGGCAGTGGCGCTGGCCTTGCAAAGTGTTAATGTCTTTGCCGATGCGCATTCTCATTTGGATTTGGAAAATGTGCCTGTGACGGGCAACCCGCTCGGTGTAGGCTCTGACGCATTGGTAGTGCCTGTGACAGTGGTGGGTGGACGTGAGTTGAGTTTGCGCCGTGAATCTACCTTGGGTGAGATTCTAAACGGCACACCTGGCGTGACAGCCACACAGTTTGGGCCGAATGCCTCACGTCCTGTGATTCGCGGGCTAGATGCTGAGCGTGTCAAAATCATGCAAAATGGCGTGGGGGTGTTGGATGCGTCAAGCCTTAGTTTTGACCATGCCGTGGGCGTAGACCCGCTGATTATTGAGCAGATTGATGTGGTGCGTGGGCCAGCGGCCTTGCTTTATGGCGGCAGTGCCATAGGCGGGGTGGTGAATGCGATTGATCATCGCATCCCCAGAGAAGCCCTTAATGGCATCACGGGTCGTGCGGAAACGCGTTTTGGTGGCCCACAAAGTAGCCGTAATAGTGCTGCCGTGTTTGATGCAGGCAATGGCAAATTTGCCATGCATGTAGATTACTACACCCGTACCACGGGCGATTTGGATATTCCTAGCCATGCGGTTTCGAAACGTTTGGGGGCGACTGGGGTGGATAGAAGCAAAACTGGCAAATTGCCTAATAGCGATGCGCAAGCTGAAGGCGGTGCGATTGGAGCTGCTTGGACGTTCGACGATGGTTATTTGGGTGTCTCATACGCGGACGACAATAACAACTATGGCGTGGTAGCCGAAGAAGGTGTGCGTGTTGACTTGGATAGCCAGCGTTGGGATGTGGCAGGTGAGGTGACCAATATCAAAGGCTCTGTGCATAGACTTAAAGCACGGTTAGCACACACAGACTATCAGCATGTAGAGATTGAAAATGGCGCAGTGGGTACCACCTTTAAAAATCGTGGCATGGAAGGTGGCGTAGAGGCGGGACATGTGCCTGTGTTAGGCTTAAACGGCGTGCTTGGCTACCAGTTTCAAAACACCCAATTTGAAGCCTTGGGTGATGAAGCCTTTGTGCCTAGTGTGACTACGCAAACACAAGCGGTTTATGTGTATGAAGAGTTGCCTATCGCTAAACATAAGCTCACCTTTGGTGGGCGCATGGGTGAAACGACCCAGCAGTCACATATTAATGACAAATTTACCACCGAAATGCAACGCCGTTTTAAACCGAGTAGCATCGCCTTTGGTGGCTTGTACAACATCAACGAAGCTTGGAACTTCACTACTAATCTCTCACGCAATGAACGTGCCCCTAGTTACTTTGAACTGTTCGCGGACGGAGCGCATGTGGCAACAGGCCAATATGAGGTGGGGGATAAAGCACTTAGAGAAGAGGTCTCTACTGGGTTGGATGCGCAATTTAAATGGAGCTCTGGAAAAGACAGTTTTACGATGGGTGCTTACGTGACCAGATTCAAGAACTTCATCGCACTGGTTAATACAAATAATATGCGGGGTGCAGATGGTGAATTGAACCCGATAGACCTTAATAATGATAGTGTGGCTGATATATCAGGTGAGGATATCTTGCCGGAAACAAGGTTTGTTTCAGTACCTGCTTTATTCAAAGGTCTCGAGTTTGAAGCCCACCATCACCTCACCGACAATATCGGCCTAAGCTTTAGAGGCGATTATGTACATGCCAAAGATACGCGCAACAATGATTATTTGCCACGCATTTCACCTTTGCGTTTAGGCGCCGGTATTAATTACCAACAAGGGCCATTTTATAGCCGATTAGATGTGTTGCATGCCTTCAAGCAAGACGACACAGCGGCCAATGAAATTGTGACTGATAGTTATACCAATGTTAGTGCCATGGTGGCGTATAAGTTCCGTATAAGACATCAGCCAGAGCTGTTTGCGAAAGTTAATAATTTGCTCAATGATGATATCCGTGAGCATGCCTCTTTCTTGAAAGACCGCGCCCCAGCGGTGGGGCAACGCGCCATCATGATAGGCTTGCGCGCAGTGTTTTAATAGATAAAGTCTTTAATTTAAATGACTAAGCGCTAAAAGTGAAAAGGGTTGGCATCGCCAACCCTTTTTTATATGCGCATCGCGCAACGGTTAGTCTAGTAAAATCAAGGCCCAAACCAACACCACATTGGCAAGCGCGACAAACACGGCAGCACTGCCGATGTCTTTGGCGCGTTTTGCAAGCGCGTGACGCTCTAACGAGACGCGGTCAACCACGGCTTCAATCGCGGAGTTGAGCAATTCGACTATCATGACGAGCAACACACTACCCACCATCATAATGCGGTTCAGTGCATAGTCTTCAAGGTAAAAAGCGAGCGGAATTAAAATCAGTGCGAGGCGCACTTCTTGCCTAAAGGCATCTTCGTGTAGATAAGCAGATTTAAAGCCCTCTACTGAGTAGCCAAAAGCGTTAATCAGTCTGCGTAAACCTGTTTTGCCTTTAAAAGGGCTTTCTTGTGGGGTGTTCAATTCAGAATTTTCCATCATTTGCGGTGTCAAAAAGTAAACGCGCTATTTTAACATGCGCTATCATTATGTTTTTGTGAAAACACAGCTTAATCTAGTTTAGATTTGGCTAAATAGAAAGAAGGAACAGATGGCGAGAACGGTTCAGTGCGTAAAATTGGGCAAAGAGCTCGATGGTTTAGACTTTCCACCTTACCCAGGCGAGTTGGGCAAAAAGATTTTTATGCATGTTTCTAAAGAAGCGTGGGCGGGTTGGCTAAAACAACAAACCATGTTGGTGAACGAAAACCGCTTGAGTTTGGCGGATGCTTCGGCGCGTAAGTATTTGTCTGAGCAAACTGAAAAATATTTCTTTGGTGAGGGTGCCGATGTGGCGAGTGGCTATGTACCACCCAGCGCATAATAAAATATCTAGAAAAGCAAAAAAGCACCATGTGGTGCTTTTTTGCTTTTCACTGCTTTAATTTCGAGCCTAAATCTTTCAAGATTGTGTTTCGCGCTCAATATCTTCCAAGCTGGTGTGACGTACATCTTTGCCTTTGACCATATAGACCACATACTCAGAAATATTTTTTGCGTGGTCACCAATACGCTCAACAGCTTTAGCCACAAATAGCACTTCGAGTGACATGGAAATGGTGCGTGGGTCTTCCAGCATAAAGGTAATCAGTTGACGCATGGCGGCGCGGAATTGTTCATCCACTTGCTCATCTTGCTTGGCGACTTCTACTGTTTGGCTGACATCTAAGCGCGCAAAGGAGTCTAAGGAAGTGCGCAACATTTGACGCACAATGCCTACCATGGTTTTAATCTCGTTAAAACGCGGTTTGAACATGCGGTCTTCGTCATAAATACGGTGCGCGGTGCGGGCAATTTTTGTCGCTTCGTCCCCAATACGCTCTAAGTCGGTAATGGTTTTAACCATCATCATAATCATGCGCAAGTCACGCGCAGCTGGCTGGCGACGGGCAATAATGTGGCTACAATCTTCATCCACTTGCACTTCAAGCGCATTCACGCGTGTGTCTTGTTGCATCACATCCTTCGCCAATTTGATGTCGGCGTTGGTGAGTGCTTCAAGCGCGTTGACGATTTGTTGTTCAACCAAACCACCCATTTCGAGCACTTTGGCGCGCACCGATTCGAGCTCGGCATCGTATTGTTTTGAGGTGTGTTCAAATTGCATGGCGGTTCCTTTATTTAAGCCTATGTCATCAGACTATCATAATTAAATGACAGCTTTGTGAACGTTTTATTTATTTTTTAATAGTTTTAACACCATTTGCAGTGGCTAATAATAAAATATTCGCAGGGCGTGCGGCAAATAAACCATTAGTCACCACACCGACGATTTGGTTGATTTTGGTTTCTAGCGCCACAGGGTCGCTGATGGTTAAACCATGCACGTCTAAAATGAGGTTACCGTTGTCGGTGGTGAAATCACGTAATTTTGGCTGACCGCCTAGTTTCACTAACTCACGCGCCACTTGACTACGTGCCATCGGTAAGACTTCGACAGGTAATGGAAATTTTCCCAACACAGGCACATATTTGGTTTCGTCACAAATGCAAATAAACGTTTTTGCCACTGCCGCCACAATTTTTTCGCGGGTGAGTGCGCCACCGCCACCTTTAAGCATGTGCATGTGCTCAGTGATTTCATCAGCGCCGTCCACGTAAATATCCATACTATCGACATTGTTAAGGTCAAACACCTCAATGCCATGGCCACGCAAACGTTGCGCGGTCGCTTCAGAGCTAGCAACAGCGCCATCAATTTTGTGTTTAACTTTGGCTAGCTCTTCAATAAAAAAGTTAGCTGTGGAACCTGTTCCCACACCAATAATGCCTTCTTTAACGTATTCCACTGCTGCCTTAGCGACTTGTTGTTTTAATTCGTCTTGCGTGTAAGCCATTTGCGTTTATTCCTTACAATATTCTTTATAATTGAGATAATTCAATATCATACACCGCAAATGGTGTATTTATAAATAGCTTATGACAACCAATCGCAGTCACGAAATAGACTATCGCCACAAAATTGAAAATGCCCGTGTGTATGAAGTGGCAAAACACACCCCACTGGAGCTGATGCCCAATTTAAGCGTGCGCATGGGCAATCATATTTTGCTTAAACGCGAAGACACGCAACCTGTCTTCTCCTTCAAGTTACGTGGGGCTTATAACAAAATGGCGCATTTGTCATCCGACGCCCTAGCCAAGGGCGTGATATGCGCCAGCGCGGGCAACCACGCGCAAGGCGTGGCCATGAGCGCACAGAAACTCGGCTGTCGAGCCGTGATTGTCATGCCAACCACCACGCCAGAAATCAAAGTCAAAGCGGTGAAAAGCCGTGGGGCTGAGGTGGTGTTGCATGGCGATAGTTATTCTGATGCTTATCTGCATGCTTTAGAGTTAGAGCGTAGCGAGGGTTTAACCTTTGTGCACCCGTATGACGACCCCGATGTGATTGCAGGTCAAGGCACGATAGGATTGGAGATTTTGCAAGATTACAGCCAGCCCATAGAAGCGATTTTTTGCTGTGTGGGCGGTGGCGGTTTGTTAGCGGGCATTGCCGCTTACGTCAAAGCCCTGCGCCCAGAAATCAAAGTCATCGGCGTGGAGGCAGAAGACGCCGAAGCCATGACTTTATCCTTAAAGCAGGGCAAGCGAGTGATGTTAGAGCAAGTCGGTTTGTTTGCCGATGGTGCCGCCGTCAAGCAAGTGGGTGACCATACCTTTGCCTTGTGTCAGCAATACGTAGATGACATGGTGGTGGTGGATAACGATGCTATTTGTGCCGCCATTAAAGATGTTTTTGAAGACACGCGCAGCATATTAGAGCCCGCAGGTGCGCTGGCGGTGGCCGGCATGAAAGCCTATGCTGAGCAACACAGCTTGCAAGGAAAAACCTTGATTGGCATTGCTTCAGGTGCCAATATGAACTTTGACCGTTTACGCTTTATTGCCGAGCGCGCGGAGCTGGGCGAGCATCGAGAAACGGTGTTGGCGGTGACTATTCCAGAAAAGCCAGGCACGTTTAAACGCTTTTGTCATTTATTGGGGCAGCGCAATATTACCGAATTTAATTATCGCTATGAAGACGCTGAGCAAGCGCATATCTTTGTAGGCTTGTCGATACAAAACCCTGCGGAATCGGCAAGCCTAGTGCAAACTCTAATCGCGGAAGGTCTGCCGACGATAGATTTAACCCACAACGAGTTGGCTAAATTGCACTTGCGTCACTTGGTTGGCGGACATGCACCGCAAGCGCAAAACGAGCTGGTGTATCGCTTTGAGTTTCCTGAAAAACCGGGCGCGCTCATGGCCTTTTTAGAAGCCATGGGGCAAGATTGGAATATCAGTTTGTTTCATTACCGCAACCATGGCGCGGACTTTGGCCGTGTGCTGGTGGGCATGCAAGTGCCAGAGTCACAAAAAAGCGCATTCCAAGCCTTTTTAGACCGTTTAGGCTACCCGTATTGGGAAGAAACACACAATCCTGCCTATCGCTTATTTTTAGGAAAAGAATAGGGATTTTTAGGGGTGAAGTCGCACATTTTGGTTGTATGTAACCGCTTGGTGGTTAATTAAAGCCAGTTTTGGCTGAGGAGCAGTGTAAGCGTTTGATTATTTTAATCATTTTGCGTATGGTAAAGCTGTATGTTTCTTGCTTTAATTGCGTAGCAGGTGATATTGAATTGACGTATTGATTTAAAAAGACTGTGTACAACAGCAATTTTTTGGATGTAAGTTTTTTGGAGATAAGAATGAAGTTGAATGTGACCAATAAAACCAGTGCGCTGTTAACGGCACTTTTGTTAAGTGTTTCAGTGTTAAGTTTAACCGCGTGCAATAAAGCACCAGAAGAGACAGCAGAAGCGGCAGCTGCCATACCAACAGAGGCCTTAGTGAGCAACGGTTTGGCTTATGTCACCAGTCAAGATGCGGGTGTCAGTGTGATTGATTTAGCGACCATGCAAGTGGTCAAAACTTTTGATGCTAAGGGTCAGTCCCCACGTGGTTTGGGTGTCACAGACGACGGTAAAAAGTTGATTGTTGCCACACGTGAAAACGAAAGTATTTTGGTGATTGATACCGCAACAGGCGCCATCCTTAAAGAAATTGTGATTGGCAAAAACCCAGAATTTGTGCGCGTGGCAGGCAATTTTGCTTATGTGTCATCAGAGCCTAGTTCTAAAGGGGGTCCGCCACCTGCACCAGGCTCAAAACCTGCTGAAGAAGAGGAAGATGACGATGATGAAGAAAAAATCCCCGCCAAAATTGCGGTGGTGGATTTAGAAAAAGGTGAAAAGATCAAAGAAATCACTGGTGGCCCTGAGACGGAAGGCATTGAGTTCTCGGCAGATGGTAAGCAGCTTGTGATTACCAACGAGGCGGACAATACAGTGACTGTGCATGACATTGAGTCTGGCAAGTTGATTAAAACCATTCAAACCCATGAGCATGGCGACCGTCCTCGCGGCATCAAGGCTTCACCAGATGGCAACACCTATTTGGCGACTTTGGAATTTGGTAATAAATTTATGGTGTTGGACAAAGACTTTAATTTAGTGCGCACTGTGGATACTGCGGATACGCCTTATGGTATTTCGTTTGACAGCACAGGTTCACGCATTTATGTGGCAACCAACAAAGCCAAACTGCTACAAGTCTTTGATGCAAAAACCTATGAAAAAATCAAA
The DNA here is from genome assembly GCA_965249075.1 of uncultured Methylophilus sp. Lineage (GTDB taxonomy): Bacteria > Pseudomonadota > Gammaproteobacteria > Burkholderiales > Methylophilaceae > Methylophilus. Next base: position 518,214 of record CBDFLF010000004.1, on the reverse strand, counting down.
GAAGTCCCCACAGCAAACCGTTGTTGGCACTTTAGCTTTACCCCAGACGACAAACAAATACTGTTGGCGTGTGGTAAATCTGATACGGTACTGGTGATCGATGCAGACAAGCTTGAAGTGACCAAACAAGTGGAAGTTAAAGGCATGCCTTGGGGTTTGGTGACTTATCCTAGAGCCAATGGTAGTCTAGATAAAAAGTAAGCTAGAAAAAAGTAAGATAGTTTAAAAAGTAAGCTTGATAGAAAAGGTTTGTAATAACAACCATAAACTTGTTTGAACCTAGCCCACCTACATGGTGGGCTTTTTGTTGTCTGTGCGCAATGGGTCTAGCAACGCACTAAGGCCGTTATGGTCTATTTCCTGCATCAGTTGTAACAATCGCCCCAGCTCCCCTTTTGGGAACCCTTCACGGGCAAACCAGTTGAGATAATGCCCAGGCAAATCGGCCAATAAGCGGCCTTTGTATTTGCCGTAAGGCATGGCCATGCTGACGAGTTTTTGTAGGTCTTCGGTTTGCATCTGAGAGTGATTGAGCGAGTGAGGGTGGACTAAGTTAAGTGTGCTTGGTAAAAATCAGCTTCTTTTGGTACCGCACCGCGTACACCACAAATAACCGCCGCAAACTGGCTGGCACGCGCAAGGCGCTCAGCAAGCGACCAGCCAGCCAATAAGCCATGTATCATCATTGCGCTATAGGCATCGCCAGCGCCTACGCTGTCAATAAATGCCAAGTTAGCGTTGGCGATAGGTGCTTGCGTGAACTGCTGATTAGTATCCAAACACCAGCTACCGTCTTCCCCACAAGTGACTAACACCTCGCGTAGCTTAAATTGTTTTTGCAAGGCCAAGGCTTGGGTTTGTAAATTGCCGGAAGCGTCAAGTTTAAGCAGGTCACAAACGATAGGCAATTCCTCGTCGTTGATTTTGACAATATGCGCATGTTTGAGCACCAGTTGCAGGCTTTCTGCATTAAACCAAGGCGCGCGTAAATTCACGTCACAAAACACAGGGCACGACAGTTGATTCAACCATTGTCGCGCCACCTGCATGGTGTGCGTGTGGCGTAAAGCTAGCGTGCCGATATAAGCCAGTTGTGGTGCTTGCTGGTTAAGTAACACTTGGATGGGTGGCCAAGCGAGCGTATCGTAGGCTTGATTGTCTAAAATATCAAAGCGATGACCGCTTCCCTCAAAACTCACCGTCACTTGCCCAGTCGGCAAGCTTTCGATGACTTGCACGCCTTTGTCATCCAGGCCATGTGTGCGCATTTCATGCAAAATGCGTTCACCGTAAGCGTCTTTACCCACGGCTGACAGCATACAAACAGCGTTACCAAGGGCGTGAAGATGTCGCGCGACATTATAAGGCGCACCACCGATGATGGTCTGTTCAGGGAACACATCCACCAAGACTTCACCAAAAATCATTACCCTTTGCATTAAACCAGCTTTCATTAATGTATTCGCTATTTTACAGGCAATAAAAAAGGGGCGTATGCCCCTTTTGTTAAATACACTTGCTTATTGTGGTGGAATGCGCAACATCTGACCTGGATAAATCTTGTCAGGATGACTAAGCATCGGCTTGTTAGCCTCGAAAATCGCCATATAAGCATTGGCGTTGCCATAAAACTCTTTCGCCACTTTAGACAAAGTATCGCCTTTAACCACAGTGTAAAACTGCGCTTCTGGCTCTGCTGAAGGCACGTTTAATTGGTCCTGTACTGCTTCAACGCCAGCCACATTGCCACAGCATAGCAAGATTTTTTCTTTATTGGCTTGGCTGTCAACATCGCCTTGCGCGATGACAGTGGCGCTGGCGCCGTCAAATTTAATATCGTATGTGTCGGTAGGCAAATTATTTTTTGCAATATAGTCTTTAATTGCTTTTGCCGCTGCTGCATTGGCCGCTTCGATATTCACTGGCGTAGGCTCTTTTTTTGCAACTTCCTCGGCTGCTTTAGCCTCACCAATGCCAAATAACTTTTCACCAGCTTCTTTTATAAACGAAAACATCCCCATTTGCATCACTCCCTATCATTGATTATGGATAAAACTGCGCAACCATCATAACAATAAAACTAGCATGTGCCAGTAACTATTCACAATATTTAATTTTTCAATCTTTTGTTACCAACGGGCAATATCTTTGCTATAATGCGCGCTTTCGTAAATAACAGTCTGTTATTTACTGATGGCCAGATAGCTCAGTCGGTAGAGCAGAGGATTGAAAATCCTCGTGTCGGCAGTTCGATTCTGCCTCTGGCCACCACTTTCTTTTGCCAAGTTTGATATTGCGTTTTAAACTTGCGTCATCTACAGCCACAAACTTGGCGAAAATTAAACAACATCGTTTAGAATACTTGCTTGAATAAGGTTAGAGCATGGCACACACTCGCATTGACGCAAACACACTCAATCATTGGCTAGCTGACCCCGATGTCTTGATAGTGGATGTCCGTAATCATTTTGAATGGATAAGCGGAAAAATCCCAAACGCCAGACACATCCCGCTTGCTCAGCTTGTGACGGAATGTGATAATTTACCCACAGCACAAAAAGTGGTTTTTTACTGCCAACACGGCATACGTTCTCAAAGCGCCGCGCAGATTGCGCAAGCGCATGGCATAGAACAAGTGTATGATTTGGCCGATGGCATTGTGGCTTGGATAGACGCAGGTTACAATTTGGAATGATACTTGCTTTGCAAATAATATTGCTAAGAATGAGGTAACACAAATGGTGATTGATAAAGAGGTGGACGCAAAAAATTTAAATTGCCCCTTGCCTATTTTGCGTTGTAAAAAAGCGCTTAACGAGTTAAATGCCAATCAGGTGCTTAAAATTGTCGCGACTGACCCTGGCTCAAAAAAAGACTTTGACGCGTTCTGCCGTCAAACAGGCCACACATTGATTAACTTGCTCGAAGAAAATGGTACGTTTACCTTTTTAATTCGCAAACGCGCTTAGCCTGTGAGCCGTTCTAAAATCAAAAAGCCTAGTTTAAACTAGGCTTTTTATTTGCATAGATGCATAGATAATGATTAATCAATCATTTTCTTGCGATTGAAGTAGTTTGATAAACTCCCCAATATCCCACTCACAACCGCCACAGCCAGAGAGTGCGCCTGTTTTTCGAGAAATTGCATCAATATCTAGCCCAGCTTCATGCATGATATAAATTTGTCTGCGCGTGGTGCCACTGCAACTACACATAACCTCATCCCAAATAGCATCGTCATCAGGGTCACTACTGGGTGTGGAAGAATGTGTTTCACTCACGCTATTGCTCGCAAAAGTCACCAACTTACAAATGTATAGTCGAAGCGCTAGCTTTTAGCTTTGGTGGTTTTTTTAGCAGGCGCTTTTTTGGGCGCTGCTTTTTTCGCGGGTGCCTTTTTAGCGGCAGCTTTTTTAACAGGGGCTTTTTTCGTGCCTCCCGCCGCTTCTTTTTCCGCTTTTTCTGCCAATAATTGCAAGGCTTCTTCTAAGGTCAGCTCTTCTGGGGTCACGCTTTTTGGCAAAGTTGCGCGGATTTTAGCGTGTTGCACATAAGGGCCATAGCGACCAGAGAACACTTCCACGCGGCCTTCGCCTGATGGGTGCGCACCTAAATCAGCCAATGGCGCTGGCCCACCTGCGGCCGCCAACAAGGCCACTGCGCCAGCATTATCAATGCTAAACACGCTCTCAGATTTTGGAATAGATTTAAACTTGCCGTCGTGATTGACATAAGGGCCGAAGCGACCAATATTCGCCACGATTTTTTTGCCCGTGTCTGGGTGCGCGCCTAAATCGCGTGGCAAGCTGAGTAGCATGTTTGCCACTTCAATATCCACCGTGCTGAGCGGAATCTCTTTCGGGATGCTGACGCGTTTGGGTTTTTTCTTTTCGCCTTCAATAGGCATGCCGATTTGTAGATACGGACCATAAGGGCCGTTCATCAAGTAGATTTCTTTGCTGGTTTCAGCATCGGTGCCGATGACCACTGGGTCAGCGCCCGCTTGTGGGCTACCATCCATACTGCGTTTGTAATCGCACTTAGGGGTGTCGTTATAGCCTGTACAACCAATAAAACTACCATAACGGCTGAGTTGTTTTTGCAGTTGTTTGCCACATTTTGGGCATTGCTCGTCTATCAGCTCGTTGCCTGGGCGATCTACATCGGCTTTGCTGACAATTTGTTGGTTAAAGCCTTGCCAGAACTTGTCCATCACGGGCACCCATTCCAGCGTGCCTTCGGCAATCTCGTCTAACTCGTTTTCGAGCTTGGCAGTGAAGTCGTAATCGACATACTTGGTGAAATGCTCAGTCAAAAACTTATTCACCACACGGCCGACATCGGTTGGGGTGAAGCGCTTTTTGTCCAAAATCACATATTCGCGGTCTTGCAGTGTGCTGATAATGCTGGCGTAAGTCGAAGGGCGACCAATGCCATATTCTTCAAGTACTTTGACCAAACTGGCCTCAGAGTAGCGCGGCGGGGGCTCGGTGAAATGTTGCTCACCAAATATTTTTTCCACATTGAGCACTTCGCCGACTTCGAGATGTGGCAGTTTTGCTTCGTCGTCATCGTCCTCTTCGGTTTTGGCTTTGTCTTCGTCACGGCTTTCCATGTACACCGCCATAAAGCCGGGGAACACCAAGGTTTGACCATTGGCGCGGAACAAGTTGGCCTCAGAGCCCACGGCTAAATCGACGCTCACCGCGTCAAATTTCGCTTGCGTCATTTGGCAGGCCACGGTGCGTTTCCAAATCATCTCGTAGAGCTTAAATTGCTCGTCGTTTAAATATTGGCGCACGCTGGCGGGGCTACGGTTCACATCGGTTGGACGGATCGCCTCATGCGCCTCTTGCGCGTTTTTGGCTTTGGTTTTGTACATAATCGGCGTTTTAGGTAAATAATCGCCATCAAAATGTTTTTTCACGTAGTCGCGGATTTGCGCCACCGCTTCAGTCGCCAAGCTAAACGAGTCGGTACGCATATAGGTAATCAAACCCACAGTGCCGTTACCCACATCAATACCTTCATAGAGTTGTTGCGCCACCCGCATCGCACGGCTGGTGGTAAAACCTAGTTTTCGCACCGCTTCTTGTTGCAACGTGGAGGTGGTAAATGGCGCGGCAGGGCTACGGCTACGTTGTTTTTTCTCCACGCGTGAAACAGTGGTTTTGCCTGCAGATGCAATCAATAATTTGCCAACAATATCCGCTTGCTGGTCATGATTGGTGACGGTGAATTGCTCGACTTTTTGCCCGTTGAGTTGCACCAATTTAGCGCCAAAGCCATTGGCGTGTTTCAGCGCGTTCATATGGATAGACCAATACTCTTGGCTGGTGAAGGCCTCAATTTCCAGCTCACGCTCCACAATCAAACGCAAGGCAGGGCTTTGCACACGGCCTGCGGATAAGCCACGGCGGATTTTTTTCCATAACAGCGGCGATAAATTAAAGCCCACCAAATAATCCAAGGCACGGCGGGCTTGTTGTGCGTTCACCAAGTTCATGGCGATGTCACGTGGGTTATCAATCGCGTGTTTAACGGCGGTTTGCGTAATCTCGTTAAACTCAACGCGTTTGAGCAGTTTGTTTTTGAGTAATTTTTTGTCCGCTAAAATCTCGGCAATATGCCAAGAAATCGCCTCCCCTTCGCGGTCCGGGTCGGTTGCGAGGTAGATGCTGTCAGCGTTTTTTACTGCTCTAGCAATCGCATCCACATGCTTGCTATTGCGGTCGATGATGTCGTACTTCATCGCAAACTGCTGTGTCGGGTCTACCGCACCATTTTTGGGGATTAAATCGCGTACATGCCCGTAAGAGGCCAGCACTTCAAAGTCTTTGCCCAAATACTTTTGCAGCGTTTTGGCTTTAGAAGGGGATTCAACAATCAGCAGTTTTGACATGAATTAACGATTTGGACTCTAATGATTTAAAGGGCTTGTTGGTGATAATAGCAAGCGAACGCGCACTTACACAATACAAACTTAGGCGCAAACGACTATTCGTTGCTTAAAACAGTGCTTTTACGGATAAACTCAATGCGTTTGTCGTCTTGGCTGGCAATACTCAGCGCCGCCCCTTGCACGCCAGAATCAAACTTTTCATGCCCAAATTTCTCATGGTCAAACATGGGGTCTTCGTCGTCTTCCTTCGCATGGCTCAAGTTTTTAAAGTCATACAAATCAAAGTCCGCCAAGTGCGAAGGCTCCACATTGCCAATCGCACGGAATATGTTATTAATGCGCCCAGGTTGCTGGCGTTCCCAAGCTTGCAACATATCTTTAATGTTTTGGCGTTGTAAGTTTTCTTGGCTACCGCACAAATTGCACGGAATAATCGGAAACTGCATCCCACGTGCATAACTGGCAATGTCGTTCTCAGCACAATAAGCTAGCGGACGTATCACCATAAACTCGCCACGATTCGTGGCTAATTTAGGCGGCATCGCTTTCATTTTTGCGCCATAGAACATATTTAAAAACAAAGTCTGCACAATGTCATCGCGGTGGTGACCCAAGGCAATTTTATTCGCCCCCAACTGTTGCGCCGTGGTGTAAATAATCCCGCGACGCAAACGTGAACATAAACTACACGTGGTTTTGCCCTCAGGGATTTTCTCTTTCACAATCGAATACGTATCCGCCTCCACAATGCGGTACTCCACGCCCAACTTTTCAAAATACTCAGGCAACACATGCTCAGGGAAACCAGGCTGCTTTTGGTCGAGGTTCATGGCAATAAGTTTGAATTTGACAGGCGCGCGCTCCTGCAAAGCCAGCAACATCATCAACATGGTAAAGCTGTCTTTGCCACCACTCATGCACACCAAAATCGTGTCGCCATCCTCAATCATATTGTAATCACCAATGGCTTTACCAGTGGCGCTAATGAGTTGATTGCGTAGTTTTAAAAAGTTTTGGCTAACGTCGTCGGGGTAATGTTTAATCTTCATGGCGCGCATTATAGCCTAAAGCAAGACGATGTCATGCTAAGTGTTTGATTAATTTGGTAAGTGAGGCTAAGAAAATTGCACATCCGCATCACACTTTGTATCCGCAGCTATCCACCGTTTAAAAATTCGGCTGGCGATGCCATTCATTCGCGCAGGTAACCAACTAAGATAATTGGCAGGTTGGGCGACCATGCCACATACATAGCGTTGCGTTTCCTCTTGCCAAATCAGTGCGCGACAGGGCGTTTGATGTGGCCAAAGTAAAGCTAAACTTACTGGACAGGGTTCTGCCGCACAACAGACACCACAGCCATTGCAAGCTTGCCCTAAGTTTGGTTTGCTTGGGGCATTGGCGTGAATGTGGATGATTTGTTCTTTCATGCTGGCTATAAATTGAGCGAGCGCCCACCATCCACGGCTAAAATATGCCCAGTAATAAAAGGCGCATCATAGACTAAAAATTTGACGGCTTTGGCAATGTCGGTAGGGTCGCCAATGCGTTTGAGTAAGGTTTGATTGATAACGCGATTTTTATAGTCTTCGTCAAATTGCGGATTGTTTTCTGGCCATTGCACAGGGCCAGGGGCGACGGCGTTGACGCGGACCTCTGGGCTGAGTTCGTGCGCGAGGGATTTGGTGAGCGTGACTAAACCTGCTTTGGCGACGCTGTACACGATGTAGCCTTTTTTCGGGCGCTCGATATGCATATCCGTAATGTTCACCAAGCAACCATGATTTTTGCGTAACTCTTCCGCCGCCGCTTGTGCTAAAAACATCGGTGCTTTGAGGTTGCTGCCGACTAAGTCATGCCAATTTTGCTCGTTAATTTGCCCAAGCTGGGTGGGGTAGTAGCTGGAGGCGTTGTTGATGAGCACGTCTAGGCGCCCAAAACTGGCAAGGGTTTTTTCGATGAGTGTTGGAATAAGCTCGATATTGAGTAAATCGGCTTGTATGCTAGCAGCGCTATTAGGGCGGATGGCGTTTAACTCGGCTTGCAAGGCTTGTGCTTCTTGCTGGCTGGTGTTGTAGTGAATCATCACTTGCGCGCCTTGCGCATGTAACTCTCGGCAGATGGCTGCCCCCACGCGCTTGGCACCGCCTGTAATCAATACGACCTTTTGTCCTAAATTTGCGCTCACAACGTTCTCTTTTCTAATCTGTCATCTATTATAATGGGGAATGGCCGTCCAAACCATTTCATCCTTACCCACCCCCTCCGCCGAGGCGCTTGCCCATAGTCAGCAATTGCTAGACCTCATTCAAAGCCATATCGTTCAAGCGGGCGGTTGGTTATCGTTTGCAGCGTTTATGCACACTGCCTTATACACGCCCCAGCTAGGGTATTACAGCGGCGGTGGTAAAAAGTTCGGCGTGGGGGGCGATTTTGTCACAGCACCTGAGTTGAGCCCGCTGTTTGGATTAACGGTGGCAAATCAAGTAGCTGAAGTGCTGGCGCAAACGGGCGGTGATGTGCTGGAGCTAGGCGCAGGCACGGGCAGGTTGGCGCTCAAAGTGTTGCAGGGATTGCAAGGGCAAGCGCAGTTGCCCGACCATTATTATATTTTGGATGTGAGTGCCCACTTGCGCCAAGTGCAACAAGAAACCTTACAGGCTGATTTGCCACCTGAGGTGTTTGCACGGGTGCAATGGTTAGATGCCTTGCCTGCACAATTCACGGGCGTGGTGTTGGGCAATGAAGTGTTGGATGCGATTGCCGTGCATTTGGTGGTGAAAAAAGAGGGCCAATGGCTGGAACGTGGCGTGATGTTTGAGGGTGGTTTGCAATGGCAAGATAGACCTTTGGAAAATCAAACATTGGTTAGTCATTTGCCCGCAGACTTGCCAGAAGGCTATTTGACTGAAGTTTGCCCTGCCGCCAATGGTTTAATCGCCAGCCTTGCCAATCGCTTGCAACAAGGCATGATTTTAATGCTGGATTACGGTTTTGGTGCGCGTGAGTATTACCACCCGCAGCGCAATCAAGGCACGCTGATGTGTCATTACCAACATTATGCGCATGATAATCCTCTCACTTTACTGGGCTTGCAAGACATTACCGCCCATGTCAATTTCACTGCCATTGCAGAAACCGCATTAGAAAACGGCTTGGAATGCTTGGGCTATGTGAATCAAGCACAGTTTTTAATCAATGCGGGCATCACTGATTTTTTAAAGCAGATGCCTAACGACTTGACGGATGGACGTTATTTGCGCGCAGCGTCTGCGGTTCAAAAACTGGTTTCCCCTGCTGAGATGGGCGAGTTGTTTAAAGTGATTGCGCTAACTAAGCATCTCGCGCCACCATTGTTGGGGTTTGTGATGGGCGATAAAAGGCACACTCTCTAGTATAATGCGCGCCATGATAGAACATACCCCACAGTCAGACGATACGACTCACCAAGAGTCCCCATTCCAACGCCGTATTCGTAGCTTTGTGTTGCGTCAAGGTCGTCTCACTAAAGGCCAAGAGCGCGCCTTAGAAACGGGCTGGCCACAATTTGGCATTGAATATACACCTGCGACGTTGGATTTAAACCTAGCCTTTGGTCGAAGCGAAAGCAAAAAGATTTTAGAAATTGGTTTTGGCATGGGCGATGCCACTGCCAAAATCGCGCAGACTTTACCCGATTGCGATTTTTTAGCCGTCGAAGTGCATACCCCAGGTGTGGGTGGTTTGCTTAAACTGATGCAAGAAGGTGAAATCAGCAACATCCGCATTATTCAACACGATGCGGTGGAAGTGCTGGAGAACATGTTGCCCGACCAAAGTTTGGACGGCGTGCATATTTTCTTTCCCGATCCATGGCATAAAAAACGCCACCACAAACGTCGCTTAATTCAAGCCGAGTTTGTCAAACTGCTGTGCGCTAAATTAAAAGTGGGTGCTTACATTCACGTCGCGACTGATTGGCAAGAATACGCGGAATGGGTGTTGGAAGTCTTGAAGGCAGAGCCGATGTTGCAAAACACCGCGACTGATTATGCTGAAAAGCCGAGCTATCGTCCGCTGACTAAATTTGAAAACCGTGGTTTGAAGTTAGGCCACGGGGTTTGGGATCTCGTCTTTATCCGCAAATAACCATTTGCCAATCACCGCTTCCGCTTCTTCTACACCTTGTTTTTTCAAGCTAGAAAATAATTGCACAGTAATATTCTCTCCCCAGCTGGCGATAAGCTCTTTGCGCACTTTGGCGAGGGTGAGTGAGGCTTCGCTACGTGAAAGTTTGTCACTTTTGGTGAGTAACACATGCACAGGATTACCACTGGGGGTAAACCAATCCAACATTTGGCGGTCTAGTGGGGTGAGTGGGTGACGGCTATCCATGACAAGCACCAAGCCACCTAAGCTGGTGCGCTCGCTGAGGTAGCGTGAAAGCACATTTTGCCAATGGGCGCGCATGGCTTCGGGGACTTTGGCATAGCCATAGCCAGGCAAATCGACCAAGTGCCTGTCGTTGCCCAGCGTAAAAAAGTTAATCAGTTGCGTGCGCCCAGGTTGTTTACTCACATAAGCCAAACGGTTGTGATTGGCGAGGGTGTTGAGTGCGCTAGATTTGCCCGCATTGGAGCGACCAGCAAAAGCGACTTCGATTCCGCTGGCGGGGGGTAAATCTTTGAGGTGATGTGCCGATATAAAGAAGGTGGCGTTTTGAAAGATGGGCATGTTAGCTAGCTTTTGTTGGGTTGATTTTAGTCAAAATAGGCAGTCACAAGTCTGCGTTAGACTTTAAGCACTGAACAATGAAAGATTGGCGCAATGCTATCATGAAGCGGGTTTGTTTGTTAAAATATTAAGTAAATGAAACGATTAGGAAAAGATAATATGTTGAAAACGTTAAATGTGGGTTTTGCTTTGTTGGCAACTGTGTTTGTGCAAGTGGCGGCAGCGGAGCCAGCTAAAGCCGAGCAAATAGTGCAAACCGTGTGTGCGGCTTGCCATGCGCCAGATGGCAATAGTGTGATTTCACTCAACCCAAAATTGGCGGGTCAGCATCCTGAGTATTTGCTCAAGCAACTCAATAACTTTAAAGAAGGCACCCGTGCTAACGCGGTGATGAGCGGCATGGCGGCTAATTTAACGCCTGCTGACATGGAAGGCTTGGCGAAATATTTTGCTAGCCAAAGTTTGAAACTGGGCAAAGCTAAAAGCAACGGCAAGGGTTCTTTGGGTGAAAAAATTTACCGTGGCGGCATTGCTGCGACCCATGTGCCGGCTTGTGCTTCATGCCACGGTGCGACAGGTGCTGGTTTGCCTAAACAGTTCCCACGTCTGGCTGGTCAACATGCGGATTACACTTATCAGCAAATGAAAACATTCCGCACAGGCGAACGTGCGAATGCGCCAATGATGATGGCGATTGCCGCTAAAATGACGGACGCTGAAATGCAAGCGGTGGCGGATTATGTGCAAGGCCTGCGCTAGTTAAACATTCATCAATCAAAGGTGGCTTCGGTCACCTTTTTTTTGGGTGAAGTCTTTTTTGCTAGAGTCTTTATTGTTAACTTTTTAGTTTTTTGCAATTTTTTCCATGTGATGTCGTCTATAGTGGGCGACATTTCGTTTATATCTTGTAATGAGCATGCCATTTAATCAGCACTCAATAGTGCTTTTTGAGAATCTTCTGTGAAATCTTCTAATTCATTTAATCAGCGTTTATACGAGTTACTCAGCTCCATGCGGTTTGCCGTGAGTTTGCTCACAATTTTGAGTATTGCTTCGGTCATCGGCACCGTGCTCAAGCAAAATGAGCCCTACCAAAATTATGTGATTAAGTTTGGGCAGTTTTGGTTTGAGCTGTTTGAAATGTTGGGTTTGTACGATGTCTATCACGCCTCATGGTTTTTGCTGATTCTATTATTTTTGGTGATATCCACTTCGCTATGCGTCTATCGCAATGCGCCTTTGATGTTGAAAGAGTGGCGCACCTACAAAGAGCAAGCGACCGAAAAATCGTTACGCGCCTTTAGTCATCAAGCCAGTTTTTCAACCAATGCTGAGCAAGCGTCAGCAGAGTCAACGCTAGCAGAATACTTGCAAGGTCAAGGCTACCGATTTAAACGTCAGGCGCTAGATAACGGTGATGTGTTGTTGGCGGCCAAAGCCGGCACCCACCAACGTTGGGGCTATATTTTTACGCACGCGGCAATTGTGATTATTTGCTTGGGTGGACTGATGGATGGCAACTTGGTGTTTAAGGTGCAAGAGTTGTTAGGCATTAAAAAAATCGAAACCTTAGACATTCCTGTTTCAAAAGTGCCTGAGGTCAGCCGCTTGTCAGTGAGCAACCCTTCTTTCCGCGCCAATATGACCATTCCTGAAGGCGAGCAAGGTTCAGTCGCGTTTGTGCGGATTAAAGATGGTTACTTGGTACAAGAGTTACCATTTAAAGTGACGTTGAAAGACTTCCGCATAGAGCATTACGCTACGGGTCAACCGAAGTCTTTTGAGAGTGATATTTTAATTCACGATCCTGCGGTGGCTGCGCCGATTGCGACCACCATTAGCGTCAACCATCCGTTTATTTACAAAGGCATTGCCATTTATCAGTCCGACTTTCAAGACGGTGGCTCTAAACTGCATTTTAAATTATGGGATTTAATGGCCGCTAAACTCAATACATTTGATATTGATGGCGTGGTAGATAGCCGAGGCTTGTTGGGTGAAGGCAACACCCAACTTAAAGTGGAGTTTAATGAGTTTAGAAAATTCAACATCATTAATCTTGCACCCGATGGCAAAGGCAAGCCTAAAAATGTGGGCCCGAATATCACGTTTAAATTGCGTGACATTACAGGCCAAGCCAAAGAGTTTGTGAATTATATGCAGCCATTAAACATCGATGGCAAAGCTTACTTTGTGTCTGGCATGCGTGAAACGGTGCAAGAGGAGTTTAAATACCTGCGCATGCCTGCTGACGACAACTTGGAAATTGACGGCTTTATGCATTGGCGTAATGTGATGCGCGACCCAGCCATGATGCCGGTGATTGCTAAACGGGTGGCAGCAGAAATGCCAGCAAGCGACGCTGCACTCAAACAAAAGTTTGAAAAAAGCGTGACGCAATTGCTGATGGCGTTTGCTAAAGGGGGCTATACCACTTTGTCTCAAGTGATTGAAACTGCGGTGCCTAAAGCCCAGCGTGAGGAAGCTGCGCAAGCGTATTTGAAGTTGTTGAATGCAGCCGCGTTTGAGGCTTATCAGTTAAGCTTGTCGCAGCGCGGCTTGCCACCAGCAGTGGCAACAAATGCATTGGGCATTTTTATACAAGAGAGTTTGAACGCCATGAACGATACGTTTTTCTATGGCACACCATATTATTTCCAGCTCACTGATTTTCAGCATAAGCAAGCCAGTGGGTTACAATTAACCAAATCGCCAGGCCAGTTTTGGGTGTATTTGGGCTCGGTGTTGCTGGTATTAGGCGTATTTGCGATGTTTTATATTCGTGAGCGCCGTATTTGGCTGTTAATTAAACCCAAAGAAGTGCTGTTTGCGATGTCGTCAAACCGCAAAAATTTAGATTTTGATCAGGCATTTGAACAAACCAAGCAACAGCTTGCTCAAATCGTTTGATATTACTCATAAGAATGTATTAAGGGATAGTCATCATGCAAACCACCCCACTCTCTTTTGCGCCTAAAACGTTGTGGCAAACGCTGACAAAAATGGATTGGCTTTATGCCATCGTGTTGGGGCTAGGGGCAATATTCGCTTACACAAAGTACGCGCACTTTATGGACGTGTATGAAGTGAGCTTTTTGTTTGGTGCGGCCATGCTGTTTAGCTATTTGGGCTGGCGTTGGCGTGGCATGGCTAAGCTAGTGCTTGGCGTGGGAGTGTTAAGTCTACTTGGTGTGTATGCTTACCAAGGCGATTTAGCCCGCGCCAATCAAGCCTTCTTTTTAAAATATCTATTGGCCAGTCAGTCCGCCATCATGTGGATGAATGTCTTGTTTGTGTTGGCGATGTTTACTTATTGGTTTGCCATGTTTAAACGCAGTGACTTTACCGCGCGCGTGGCGTCTGCGCTGACTTGGTCTGCGGTATTGTTTGGCTTTGTCGGTTTGATGGTGCGTTGGTACGAATCTTATTTAATCGCGCCCGATGTTGGCCACATTCCCATCAGCAACTTGTATGAAGTGTTTGTTCTATTTTGTTTAATCACGGCTTTGTTGTATCTGCACTACGAAAAAACCTTTAACACCAAACAGTTAGGTGGTTTTGTGCTGGTGGTGATTAACGCCGCCGTAGGCTTTATTCTTTGGTATATTTTTGACCGCCATGCGCATGAAATTCAACCTTTGGTGCCAGCCTTGCAAAGCTATTGGATGAAAATTCATGTGCCAGCTAACTTTATTGGCTATGGTTCATTTTCATTGGCCGCCATGGTGGCGGGCGCCTATTTGCTGGCAAATAAAGGCATTTTGGCTACTCGCTTGCCGAGTTTGGTCGTGTTGGATGATGTGATGTATAAAGCCATCGCGGTTGGTTTTGCCTTCTTCACCATCGCTACCATTTTAGGTGCCATGTGGGCAGCTGAAGCGTGGGGTGGCTATTGGTCTTGGGACCCGAAAGAAACATGGGCGCTGATTGTATGGTTGAATTACGCGGCTTGGTTGCACTTACGTATGGTGAAAGGTTTGCGCGGCCCTGTGCTGGCATGGTGGTCGCTCATCGGTTTGCTAGTCACCACGTTTGCATTTTTGGGCGTGAATATGTTTTTGAGTGGCTTGCACTCTTACGGGACTTTATAGTGAGTTAAAGCTAAAACTTAGTACTAAAAAAGGTCAATGTCGAAACGGACTTGGCCTTTTTTGTTGCTCCCTAAACTGAGTCGATAGCCAGCTTGCTCTGCATCCTGCGCAGCATGATAGAGGCCAACGCCTAAGCCATTGCTAGCACTAATATGTTGTTGAAACAGCTTTTTGCTAATGGTGGCTGGGATGCTAGTGCCATTGTCTAGCACTGATAACACATAACCTTCAGCTTGTTTTTTAAGGCACACTTGTATAAGCAACTGTCTCTCATGTTTTGATTTCTCAATCGCGTTGGACAACAGGCAATCCATAATGCTGTCCAACACTTCTGCATTGATTTCTCGGTTAGGAATGTCATCTGCTTGAAACGTGATAAACGGTTGACCATAACGCAAACACAGCAGTTTCCACCAGGTGGTGAACAGCGCCAGACGTTTTTTATCAGCACTGGGGGAGCTTAACTTGTCTAGCGTGCTACTGATGCGATGATTAAGCAAAGGCAGTTGACGCTGTATCAACTGAATGAGGCTAGCTTCATTTTGCGCATCGACTTGCTGAGCCGCGCCTATGAGTGCGCTGAGGGATTGCAAAATATTCTTGATGTCGTGGGTGAGTCGCGAGCCTGTTTCATAAAAAGCTTGCATATAAGTGTTTTGCTGGAGGGTCATTTCGCGTTGTTTAGCTAAATAAAACTCCCCCATGATTTGGGTCAGTAAATGGGTATGCACATATAAGGCTGGCGAAATCGGCCAGTTGCTGGAGACGGTCATGGCAAAGTCTTTGTATTGGAATGCGGTGCTGTGACCCTTGTTAATGTCGCCAACACTGCCTTCGCTATCGTCTGTGTGCCAAGTCACACCAGACACCCATTCCAAACGCATCATGCTTTGCATTGCGGCTTCAATAAATTGGTTGGGTTCAGACTCGAGTTCTGCCAAGGTGGCAATGGTTTTAACCCACTGCTCAAATGGCATACCAACACTCAGCAAGTAGCGAGACATGAGCACTTCAGCACCGCTAAAGCGATTGGTGGCACGCCAGAAAAAACTAAAGCCAAATAAAACAATCGCCATACCAGTGACGCTGTAGCTCATCACTAAAATATAATCGACTTGCTTGAGGCTACCAATAATAAAGCTTGCTAGTACGATGATGATGGCTAGCATGGATAAAATCAGCGCATAGAAAAAATCAAAAATAGGCGCTTCTGTGCGAGGTGTATTTTGATGCTCTAATAAGGCAATGCTTAATGGCAAAAGTGGCATTAAGTATGAGACTACATAATGTGCGGCGAGTAAGTTGTCAGTGTCATGCAACAATTTAGGAATCAACCAAAGCAGTAGCATGGCCAATAGGTATGTGGCCGCCAGCATATGGACTATGCGGTTTTTTGCGTCTGGCTTGGATAATATTCGCCCGCCTACCATGCCAAACATCAGACACATCATCAGCGTAGTGAGCCACCAGTTAAGCACCCACATCAATAATAGGGTAATGGCGCTGAACGCAGTCCACTGCCAGTGAGTTTGAATTAAAACATTGGTTTGCCGTTGTTGGAGTTGGCTAGGGGCTGTGCTAGACTGCCAAGCCACAATCAGGAGAGCACAAAGTAAGAATGAAAAATTGCGCAAGCTGGTGTTTTGATCAAATGAGACCAGCATGACATGTAGCGCCATGAGTAGAAAGCCAGTGCTACGTTGGCTGATGATGGTGTCTAATTTTTGATTTACGCGACTAAAAAAACTCATATGGCAGTATAAAGCGTAACTATAGTTTCTAACAGGGAGTTTTATAATAAGCTTTATTGTGGGTGAGACGGGCGCTGAATGCAAGAGTTAAAGCGCTGGGTATTTACATATTTTTTTATAATGTTAAGATGGGTTTTGTTGGTGCTTAAGTATTGTCTTGGAGAGCGATATGGTTTTAGTAAGATCAAATAAACTATCTGGTTTTACCTTAATTGAATTGGCCATTGTTTTGGTCATCATCGGCTTATTATTGGCTGGTGTATTGCGCGGGCAAGAGTTGATTAATAGCGCCAAAGTTAAAAATCTGGCCAATGACTTTAAAAACATCCCTGTTTATTTGTATGCTTATCAAGATCGTTTCCGTGCGATACCTGGCGACGACCATGCGGCAAATACGCATGTCAATGGCGTTAATGCAAGCAGTAGTGCACAATCGCAAAATGGGGTGATTCAAGGTCTCTGGAATTCGCAATCTACCGCAGATGAGTCCTATTTATTTTGGCAACATGTCCGCCTAGCGGGTTTTGCGGCGGGGAGCACAGATGCGACCAATACCAATACTTATGTGCAAAGAAACGCTGAAGGCGGGCAAGTGGGTGTGACCAGTGTGGCGAGTTTAACTGCAGTGAGCGCGGGAGCCCTAAATGGCGCTTATGGAATCTGTTCCGACGGCATCATCGGCCGCTTTGCGACACAACTAGATGCCACCTTAGATGATGGCGCAGGCAACACAGGCGCGATGCGTATTTTAGTTAACGGCACGCCAAGTGCAGGTGTAACCACGCCAGAGCCAGCCACTCCTTATCTGGTTTGCATGAGTTTTTAGTGTAAAATGCAACACATAGTATGAACAAGCCTGTTTATCAGGCTTTTTTATTTTGGTAATGCTAACTAACGTTAGTGCTATCAGTAAAACTCATTTAAAATACAGAAAATTTTGTTTCTAGTGAATTATGACTCAACCTATCGTTGAAATTAAACAACTCTCATTCGGTTATAAAAACCGTTTGCTACACCGCGATATCAATATGGTATTTCCAAAAGGCAAAGTAGTTGCCATTATGGGCGGAAGTGGGTGCGGCAAAACGACATTGCTAAGACTGATTGGCGGGCAAGTTAAACCTTCCAAAGGTGAGGTCTTGGTTGAGGGTGATGTGGTTCACAAGCAAGACCGTGAAGGACTGTATCGACTGCGCCGTAAAATGGGCATGTTGTTTCAACATGGTGCCTTATTTACCGACTTGTCTGTTTACGAAAATGTCGCTTTTCCGATGCGAGAGCACACGGATTTACCAGAAAGCATGATACGTGATTTGGTCATGATGAAATTAAACGCAGTGGGTTTGCGTGGCGCACACGGTTTGATGCCAACAGAACTCTCAGGTGGTATGGCAAGACGCGTGGCCTTGGCGCGTGCTATTGCATTGGATCCAAGTATTATCTTGTATGACGAACCCTTTGCAGGTTTGGACCCGATTTCTATGGCTGTGATCTGTGACCTGATTCGAAGCTTGAACGATGCCCTAGGCGCGACATCCATCATTGTGACCCACGATGTCGAGGAAGCATTTAGCTTTGCAGACTATGTTTATTTTGTTGCCGACGGCACAGTCGCGGCAGAGGGCACGCCAGCAGATCTTAAAAAATCAGATTTGCCTTTTGTGCATCAGTTTGTGCATGGTGAGAAAGATGGTCCAGTGCCTTTCCACTATGCCGCGCCAGACTATCAGTCTAGTTTAATGCAAGGGGCTGAATAATGGCTATAAAACGAGTTCTAGAAAAAAGCCTTGCTAAGCTTGGCGCCTTTGTCACAGACAGGATTTGGCGTCTAGGCGCAGGTGCGCGCTTATTTTGGCTGACATTGGTTTCATCTGGTGAGAGCTTTAGACGTTTTCACTTGACTGTTCGCGAAGTCTATTTCACGGGTGTGATGTCGCTCATCATTATATTAGTCTCCGCATTTTTCGTCGGCATGGTGCTAGCTTTGCAGGGCTATCACACCTTGCAAAAATATGGCTCTTCTGAAGCAATTGGCGTTCTGGTGGCATTAGCCCTAGTGCGTGAGTTGGGTCCTGTAGTGACTGCCTTGCTATTCGCTGGTCGTGCAGGCACGGCCATCACTGCCGAAATCGGCTTGATGAAAGCAACAGAGCAATTATCTGCCATGGAAATGATGGCAGTCAGCCCGATTTCACGTGTGATTGCGCCAAGATTTTGGGCAGGTGTGATTGCCATGCCGATTTTAGCGGCCTTGTTCTCTATGGTCGGTATTCTGGGCGGCTATTTGGTTGCAGTACCTTTGATAGGTGTGGATGCGGGCGCTTTTTGGTCGCAAATGCAAGCGAATGTGGATTGGCAATTTGACATATTAAATGGCGTGATTAAAAGCGTGGTGTTTGGCATGGCGTGTACGATGATTGCATTGTTTGAGGGCTATGATGCGCCACCCACCGCAGAAGGTGTTAGCCACGCTACAACGAGGACAGTCGTGACCTCGTCGTTGGCAGTATTGGGATTAGACTTTATATTAACTTCATTTATGATTAGCGTTTAGAACGCAAGGGATAGGCAGGGAGAAGTCATGGAAAAAACAACAATGGATTTATGGGTAGGTCTTTTTGTAGCATTGGGCTTGGCCGCATTGCTAGGTCTAGCAATGAAGGTGGGTAACCTTACTACCAGTAATATAGGTGATACTTATGCAGTGACAGCCAATTTTGAGAATATCGGTGGACTGAAACCGCGTGCGCCAGTGAAGAGTGCTGGTGTTGTCGTGGGTCGTGTGGCAGATATTCAATTTGACCCTGCTACGTTTGAGGCGGTTGTCAGTTTGAATATTGATAAACGTTTTAATTTCCCTAAAGACACCTTCGCAAATATCTATACGGCAGGTTTATTGGGTGAACAATATATCGGTTTAGAGGCGGGTGGTGATGAGAAGAATCTTGCCAATGGTGACAAAATCACGCAAACACAAGATGCGGTCGTGTTAGAAAAACTTATCAGCCAATTCTTATATAGCAAGGCATCCGAAGATGGGGATACAAAAAAAACGGAGTCACCATCAACCGAAACTAAAGCCGATGCGTTAGATGCAAGTCCACTAGATGCGATTGCCGAAAAAGCAGAATCAAATTAATTTTTGGATAAATATACAAAGGGAATAAAAATGATGAGAGTATTGCTTGCGTTTGGCTTGCTACTGACTAGCGTATTTGCTTTTGCAAATATCACTCCAGACCAATTGGTTAAAAAAACAGCAGATGATGTGATTGCAGTAATTAAGTCTGACAAAGACATACAATCTGGCAACCAAGACAAAATCTTTGCATTGGCTGAAGAAAAGATTCTGCCTAACTTTGATTTTGAAAAAGTATCTCGTTTGGTGTTAGGTAAAAACTGGACTAAAGCAACCCCAGAGCAAAAAGATGCGTTCCAAGCAGAGTTTAAAACCTTGCTTTTGCGTACCTATGCGACTGCTTTGTCTAAATACAAAAACCAAACCATAGAATACAAACCATTCCGCATGGAAGCCAATGCGGATAACGCGACGGTTAAAACGGGAATTGTACAGCCAGGTGGTCAGCCAATTGCTGTGGATTACAGTTTAAGCAAAAAAGCCGAAGACTGGAAAGTGTACGATATCGTGATTGAGGGCGTGAGTTTGGTCACTAACTATCGTAGCCAGTTTGCTCAAGAAATACGTCAAAATGGCTTGGATAGCTTGATTAAAAAACTTGCAGATAAAAACAAAGTCGCAACAGGCAAGTAAGCTTAAAAGTGCAAACACGCTTTAAAAGCAACTTACAAACAAAGCGATATACCAAAGGATGTTATTTTGGCACAAGTGAAACAACAAGATAATGCGCTTAGATTTAGTGGCGACTTATTGATAGATAATATCAGTGAGGTGTTGGCGCAAGTGGATGCGCTAAAGCTGACGGCGCCATTGACGCTAGATTTTTCTTATGCAAAAGAAGTTGATACTTCGGCCATCAGTTTTGTGTTGGAAATGCAAAGAAGAGTCCAAGCCTTGCCAGTTGGCGATGCAGTTAAATCTACAGATAAACGTGTAGAGTTGGTTGGCGTATCCGATAACTTTCGTAGTTTGATGCAACTATATGGAGTAGATAGTTTCTTATTGAATTAGGGCGAAATCGAATTTAACTGGATGTAATATGCAAAAAAACCCCAGCTCTTTACAGGTGCTGGGGTTAGTTTTTTTATATGATTAAATGAATATTTGGAGGCTCAGGCTTGACTTTAGCTGTTGACATAAGAGGCATTAAAAAAAGCTTTGGTGCTTTTAACGCCTTAGATGGCGTTGATTTGGCTATTGAGCAAGGGGAGTTTTTTGCCTTGCTAGGCCCCAATGGTGCGGGTAAATCTACGCTGATTAACTTAATGGCAGGTTTGCTAAAACCTTCAGCAGGTAGTATTAAAATCATGGGGTATGATGTGGTGGAACATTACCAGCAGGCGCGGATGGCGCTTGGTGTGGTGCCACAAGAGTTGGTGTTTGACCCATTTTTTAATGTGCGCGAAATGTTGCGTTTTCAAGCAGGTTATTTTAGTCGCGGACCAGAAAATGATGCTTGGGTCGATGAGGTGATTGAAGGCTTGGGGTTGACCGACAAAGCGCATACCAATATGCGCCGTTTGTCTGGAGGGATGAAGCGGCGCGCACTAATTGCGCAAGCTTTAGCACATCGGCCGCCTGTGATTGTGTTAGATGAACCGACAGCGGGTGTGGACGTGGAGTTGCGTCAAATGCTCTGGGCGTTTATCAGCAAGCTTAATCGCGAAGGCCACACCATTATCCTCACTACACATTATCTCGAAGAAGCGGAAACACTTTGTGAGCGGGTAGCAATGATGAAACAAGGCAAGATTGTGGCCTTGGATAGCACTGCACAGTTGTTGAAGTCACATGCCTCTAAACAACTCAGTCTCAAATTAGGTGCCGTGTTGCCTGAGAGTTTGATGCCACAGGTCAAGAGCCATACTGGCGCACAATATCTCTTGCATCTGCCAGATATGATGCAACTGGAAAGCATTTTAAGTACCTTGCGTTTGGCGAATGTACCTGTGCTGGAAATGCAAATTAATGATGTTGATTTGGAAGATGTGTTTATGGATTTGGTAGGTAATAAACCATCGGCAGGGTTAGCAGAGGTGTCAAAATGAACCGACTCTTCAATCGTTTAGACAGTGCGGTACCTGCGCAATTGCGTGGTGTATATACATTGTTCAAAAAAGAGCTATTGCGCTTTTGGCGGGTGGCCTTTCAAACCGTGGCTTCGCCCATCCTCACCGCGCTATTATATTTGCTGATATTTTCTCATGTGCTAGAAGACCACGTGAAAGTGTATGAAAGCGTGTCTTATACCGCCTTTTTGGTGCCAGGCTTGATGATGATGTCCTTGTTACAAAATGCATTTGCTAACAGTTCGTCTAGTTTAATTCAATCCAAAGTCATGGGCAGTATAGTATTTCTATTGCTTACGCCACTGACGTATATGCAGTTTTTTGTCGCTTTTTTAGCGGCTTCAATGATACGTGGCATGGTGGTGGGTTTGAGTATTTATTTCGTTGCCTTGTTTTTTGTGCAAATTCCTTTAGCGCATCCTATATGGATTTTAACTTTTGCGTTATTGGGCAGTGCTTTGTTGGGTACCTTTGGGATTATCGCAGGCATTTGGGCGGATAAATTTGATCAAATGGCGGCTTTTCAAAATTTTGTCATTATGCCCCTAACATTTTTATCAGGCGTGTTTTACTCTATACATTCATTGCCACCTTTTTGGCAGGCGGTGTCAAAACTCAATCCATTTTTTTATATGATAGATGGCTTTAGATTCGGTTTCTTTGGGCAGGGTGATGTGTCACCATGGCTAAGTGTGTCAGTCGTGATGGCGTTTTTTCTAGCATTAGCATGGGCGTGCCTAAAAATGTTAAAATCCGGTTATAAATTGCGCAGCTAATATATAACCAAACAAAATTAAATTGCGCAGCTAATTTATAACCATAGATAGTTAAATTACGCAGTTAATTTATAACTAATGAATAACTATAAAAGTTAGATTTAAAAGGGCATTATCGTGTTATCAGCCAGTCAATTAGAGCAGTACATTACCGCAGGCTTGGCGTGTGACTACATTAAAGTGTTGGGCGATGATGGTACCCATTTCGAGGCTGTGATTGTCAGCCCTGCCTTTGAAGGCAAACGCATGGTTCAACAGCACCAGTTAGTCTACGCAGCTTTAGGTGACCGCATGCGCGCAGAAATTCATGCGTTATCGATGAAAACGTATACGCCAACACAATGGCAAGAAATCAACAAATAAACTAATTATTCGGAGTAGCAATGGACGTTCAAGCAAAAATCAAGGAAATGGTCACCACAAACAATGTTGTTTTGTTTATGAAAGGTAGCCCTAAGTTTCCACAATGCGGTTTCTCCAGTGTGGCTTCACAAATTTTAAATGCTTGCGGCGCAGAGTTTTTGGCAGTGGATGTGTTGCAAGACATGGACATCCGCGAAGGCATTAAACAATATGCTAACTGGCCGACAATTCCACAGTTGTATGTTAAAGGCGAGTTTATTGGCGGTGCAGATATTATGCGTGCCATGTACGAAAGTGGTGAAATGCAAACTTTGTTGGCGGATGCGTAATTGGACAAATTAATTATTGAGGGTGGCAAGCCACTCAACGGCGAAGTTACTATTTCGGGCGCAAAAAATGCCGCCTTGCCTTTGCTGTGTGCAGGGCTATTGGCAGAAACACCTTTAACGCTTAATTGCCTGCCCGAATTAAAAGATGTCAACTCCACACTTAAACTGCTAGACACCATGGGCGTCAAAGTGCAGCAGCATGGCGCGCAAGTGCGTTTGGATGCGAGTGAAGTGGCTTCTTTTGAGGCTACCTATGAAATGGTGAAAACCATGCGCGCATCTATTTTGGTGCTGGGGCCTTTATTGGCGCGCTTTGGTACAGCGAGGGTTTCCTTGCCAGGCGGATGCGCCATAGGCTCACGCCCTGTGGACTTGCACATTAAAGGTTTACAAGCCATGGGCGCGGCGATGCATATTACGCACGGCTATATCCAAGCCAGCACTTTGCATTTGCCTAACCGCCGTTTGCAAGGCGCAAAATATTACATGGATATTGTGACCGTCACGGGTACAGAAAACTTGATGATGGCTGCTGCTTTGGCAGAAGGTACGACGGTACTAGAAAACGCAGCCAAAGAACCAGAAGTAGTGGACTTGGCAGAGTGCCTCAATAAAATGGGGGCAAACATCAAGGGTGCAGGCACCGATACGATTACCATCGAAGGCGTAGCCCGTTTGACAGGTACGACACATGACATCGTCTGTGACCGTATTGAAGCTGGCACTTATATGGTGGCCGCGGCGATGACCGGTGGTGATGTAACCTTGAACAACGCGCGTCCAGATTTGCTTGAAGCTGTCATGGAAAAGCTGCGTGAAGCAGGTGCACAAGTGACTAGCACGGCGAATACAATCACTGTTAAAAGTGATGGCAAGTTAAAAGCGGTGAACATTCGCACCGCACCGCACCCTGCTTTCCCCACTGACATGCAGGCGCAATTTATGGCGATGAACACCATTTCAGAAGGCGTTTCAACGGTGATTGAAACCATTTTTGAAAATCGTTTTATGCACGTGCAAGAGCTACAGCGTATGGGGGCTAGCATCGATGTGCAAGGCAATACGGCCATCGTAAAAGGGGTCGCAGCATTAGAAGGCGCGAATGTGATGGCAACGGATTTGCGTGCTTCAGCAGGCTTGGTCTTAGCAGGCTTAGTAGCGGATGGCGAAACAGTCATAGACCGCATTTATCACCTAGACCGTGGCTACGAACGCTTAGAAGAAAAACTTAACCAATTAGGCGCGAATGTGCGTCGTTCAAATTAATCATGATTACCATTGCATTATCCAAAGGCCGCATTTTTGAAGAAACCACTCCTTTGTTGGCGGCGGCGGGCATCCATGCTTTAGAAGACCCTGAGTCATCTCGAAAATTGATTTTGCCGACCAACCGTGACGATGTGCGTTTGGTGATTGTGCGTGCAACTGATGTACCGACTTATGTCCAATACGGTGCGGCTGATATAGGTATTGCGGGTAAGGATGTGCTGGACGAGCATGGTGGCGAGGGCTTGTATCAGCCACTAGACCTGAATATTGCAAAATGCAAAATGATGGTGGCGGTGCGAGAAGACTTTGACTATGAAGCCAGCATACGCCAAGGCGCGCGCTTAAAAGTGGTGACCAAATACGTGAAAACAGCGCGTGAACACTTTGCTGCCAAAGGCATGCATGTGGATTTAATCAAGCTCTATGGTTCGATGGAACTCGGTCCTTTGGTGGGTTTGGCGGACGCCATTGTAGATTTGGTGAGTACGGGTGGAACTTTACGCGCTAACAACCTCAAAGCAGTAGAAGAAATCGGTTTAATCAGCTCACGACTTGTGGTGAATCAAGCTTCGCTCAAAATCAATCGGGCACAATTGCAACCGATTATTGAGAGTTTCGCTTCTGCTGTGCAATCGTAATGAAAAGAAAATGATGAATATAAGACGTTTAAATACCCAAACAGCAGGCTTTGAGGTTGAACTCAAAGCCTTGTTGGCTTTTGAAACCGCACAAGACGACAGCATCGACTTGGTCGTTGCAAACATCTTGAAAGACGTCAAAGCCCGTGGCGATGTCGCAGTATTGGAGTATACCAATCGCTTTGACAAAACCAATGCCAGCCAATTGACCGAATTGGAAATATCCCAAGCAGATTTGCAAGCGGCTTTAACAGATTTGCCAGTAGAGCAGCGCACTGCATTAGAAGCTGCAGCCCAACGCGTGCGTAGTTATCACGAAAAACAACGCATGGAATCTTGGTCTTATACTGAGGCTGACGGTACATTGTTGGGTCAGCAAGTGACGGCTTTAGACCGCGTGGGTTTGTATGTGCCTGGCGGCAAAGCGGCCTATCCATCTAGCGTATTGATGAATGCCATTCCTGCCAAAGTGGCGGGTGTGCAAGAGCTCATTATGGTGGTGCCAACCCCTAACGGTGAGAAAAATGCCTTGGTATTGGCGGCAGCGGCTGTATGTGGTGTCGACCGTGTATTTTGCATCGGTGGTGCACAAGCCGTGGCTGCGTTGGCTTATGGCACGGAAACCGTCCCGCAAGTGGATAAAATTGTTGGGCCAGGTAACGCTTATGTCGCAGCTGCGAAACGCCGTGTATTTGGTGTGGTGGGCATTGATATGGTGGCTGGGCCTTCTGAAATCTTGGTGATTAGCGATGGCAAAAGCAACCCAGATTGGACGGCGATGGACTTGTTTAGCCAAGCTGAGCATGATGAATTGGCACAAGCCATTTTGTTATCCCCAGACGCGGATTTTTTAGATAAAGTGGCAGCGAGCATTGATAGGCAAGTGGAAGACATGCCACGCAAAGACATCATCAAAACCTCGCTCGAAGGTCGTGGGGCGCTGATTCAAGTCAAGGATTTGGAAGAGGCCGCCCAAATTTGTAATTACATTGCGCCTGAACACTTAGAGTTGTCGATGGGTGATGCTTTAGATTTCAGCAAAAAAATCAAACACGCAGGGGCTATTTTTATGGGACGCGACACTTGCGAGGCCTTGGGCGATTATTGCGCAGGCCCGAATCACGTTTTGCCTACGTCACGCACGGCACGATTCTCCAGTCCGCTCGGTGTTTATGATTTCCAAAAGCGTTCTAGCTTAATTATGGTGTCATCAGCAGGCGCGCAAACTTTAGGCAAAATCGCGGCAACATTGGCTTATGGTGAAGGCTTGCAAGCCCACGCCCGCAGTGCGGAGTACCGTCTCAAATGAGTCAATTTTGGAGCAAGATTGTTCACGCCTTAACGCCTTATGTGCCGGGTGAGCAACCAAAAATACAAAACCTCATCAAGCTCAACACCAACGAAAATCCGTATGGGCCTAGCCCGTTGGTGGTGGAAGCATTGAAAAAAGAGGCGGCGGACAGCTTGCGTTTATATCCAGACCCAGACTCTAGCCGTTTAAAAGCCACCCTTGCTGAGTATCACGGCTTAACTCCGCAGAATGTGTTTGTTGGTAATGGCTCAGACGAAGTGCTAGCGCATGTGTTTCAGGCCTTGCTCAAACATGATGCACCATTGCTATTTCCTGACATTAGCTATAGTTTTTATCCAGTGTATTGTGGTTTGTACGGCATCAATTTCCAAACAGTGCCATTGAACGACAAATTTGAAATTGTGGTAGATGATTATCTCAAACCCAATGGCGGGATTATTTTTCCTAACCCCAATGCACCAACGGGGATTCCATTGGCACTCAGTGAAATTGAACGCTTACTTAAAGCCAATACCCAATCAGTAGTGGTAGTAGATGAGGCTTATGTGGATTTTGGAACTGAATCTGCGGTTAAGCTCATCAACACTTACCCAAATTTGTTGGTCACACACACTTATTCAAAATCGCGCTCTTTGGCAGGGTTGCGGGTCGGGTATGCTTTAGGGCACCCAGATTTAATCGAAGCCTTGATTCGCGTGAAAGACAGCTTTAACTCGTATCCCATTGACCGCTTTGCCGAAGCGGGGGCGATTGCTGCCATAGAGGACGAAGCGTATTTTCTACAAACCTGCCAACAAGTCATTGCTTCACGTGATACGCTCGTCAGTGCGTTGCAAGCGTTAGGTTTCCACGTGTTGCCTTCAGGCGCAAACTTTGTATTTGCGATGCATCCTGCGCATGATGGCGCAACGCTTGCGTTAAAACTACGTGAACAAGCCGTCATCGTGCGTCATTTTAAAAAGCCAGCTAAAATAAGTCCGTTTTTACGTATCACCATTGGTTCACAAGCGGATAATGATGCTTTGCTCAAGGCTTTACGCCATATTATTGAATAAACGCAAGCTTTCACCGTTTAAATCATCGACGGTCTACAACCTTCATCGCTATAATCCGTAACATCAACACTATTTGTTACATCCAAACTAGCTGTCACATCCAGACTAGCTGTTATATGCAAAACAGGGCAACGCGCAGATGAAAAAACAAAAAGACAGTATTGCTAAAGGTGGCGCGGCACTGGTGTTGTCGCGTGTGCTGGGCATGCTCTGCTCGTTTGTATTTTTCATTTATCTAGCTCGCCAATCGGTGACAGACGCGGGGGTATTTAGAACCGCTTACAGCTATTTATTAGTAGCGGAGTTTTTGGGCATGTTGGGCATGTTGCGCTGGCTCACCACAGAAATGGCCAAACGTGATGCAAAACCAGCGGAAGATTTTTTTGCCATGTTGGCTTGCTCCTTAGTGGGCTGTTTGTTAATGGGATTGCTATTTTTTACCATTGCACAAAGTCACCTCTATTCCAGCGCTATCTCCATCGCTATACAGTGGGTGTGCTTGGGCGTCTTAGCCTGTGGTATCTATGATTGTGTACAAGCGGCTTATATAGGGCTGGGGCATAACAAAGAAGTCGCTCTGCTGAATGTGGCAGAAAATGTCTTACGCAGTGGTATTGCGTTTGTCATGCTAGCCAGTGGGTATTCTGTCTACGCAGTGATTATTGTATTTGTAGTGATGCGTTGGCTAGTGGCCCTGTTTGGTTTTTACCGCATATGCTTGCTACTAAGCGACAATCCACAAACAAAGCTGACATTACCGCACTTGACCTCGCTTAAAAGAGTGTTGAATGCCACGCCAACCTTTTTGACCATTACCGTGGCCACCACCTTGTTACGTAATTTGGGCGCACTGCTATTGCCAGTATTTCATCGTGAAGCTGATGTGGCTTATTATGCAGTGGGTTTTCAGCTGTTGGATTTATTGTTGGCATTACCTTCCTTGCTAGCCATTTCGGCTAACCGACTATTTGTACAAAAGGCACAAACTTCCAACAGTGCGCTTAAAAAAGTCACCTATAGCCTACTTTATTTTTCATTGACTACGATGATGCCGTTTGCGGTGTGTGCCATGGTGATGGCCAGCCCGTTAATTACATTCTTATATGGGGATGCCTATGGCCCTGCAACGGTCACTTTGGTTTGGTTGATGGTAACGGCCATGTTGATGATTGTGGAACAGGGCTTGTCTCAGGTGATGCTGGCAAAAAGTCTGTACCAAAAAGACATGCAATCTGCGCTATACACAGCGGTGTTTGCAGTCTGTGTTGCTTTGCCACTAGCGTATTTATATACACATCAAGGCATGGCGATTGCGATGTGTTTAAGCACATTGTTTGGCGTGATGTATCGGCTACTGGTGCTTAAACGATTGTTACGTTTAAGCGCATTGGTGCAACTTAGTTGGCGCGCATTAATAGCAGGACTAGTGATGGGGCTGGCAGGTTGGATGCTAAATACAGCCTTAAGCGCATCAGTTGTAGATATGCGTTGGGCATTGCTTGGTGCTCCGCTGTTGCTCGGTATTTACCTGCTGTGTTTAAAATTATTGGGTGGTATGAATATTGCTAAACTTACAAGACTAAAACTATTTTTAGCTTATAAGTAAGCATAACCATGAAACTTAACACCACCTTGGACCATTTGCGTCAGGATATACGACGTAGGTTGGCTATCAAGCAGATGCCATGCACATGGTCGAATCTGCTTTGTGAGCTATTCAAGCCCGGCATGGTGTCTGTGGTGCTGTACCGCTTTTCTTTTTACCTCTCCTCTCATCGTATCCCTCTGTTGCCTACCTTGTTGTTTTGGATGAATTATTTCTACGGCGCAAGTAATGAAATCAGTCCACGTGCCAGTATCGGTCCAGGCTTAGTGTTAGGTGACTTGGGTGCGCACGGGTTGTCATGTTATTGCAGAATCGGTCGAAACCTTACTTTGCTGGGCGAAAATACCATCACCATGGGCGCGATTGAAGGCATTGATTTTGAGAAGGATTTTATTTCCATAGGCGACGATGTGATATTGGAAGCTGGCGCCAAAATTATGAAGCCAGTGACCATTGCCAATCGCGTGCGCATCAAGGCTAACTCCTTGGTCATGACCAGCCAGTTAGAAGAAGCTAGCGTGCTGATGGGGGTGCCAGCGCGCAATCTAAGCAAGTTTAAACAGATTGAAACCTCTGAGACTGTGTGAGGATTAGATGAACTTTAATAGGTTATTACATTACATTCGTTCTGACATGCAAGTCAGAGCAGACTATGACAATAAGGCCTTAACTTGGGTGCAGGTGCTCAAGTTTCTCTGCTTTCCACCCATCATTAGTTTGTGTTTATACCGCATCCAAACTTATTGCTATGCCAATGGATTGCACTTGTTGGCAGGGTTTATACAAGGCATGAATAGTGTGATTTTCACGGTGAATATTGACTCAACCGCAAATATTGGCCCACGATTTTTAATGATGCATGCGCAATTGATTTTTATTGGGCCGAAGGTAGAGGTTGGCGAAAACTGTATGTTGTTACATCAAAACACCATTGCAGCGACTCCGATGGAGGAAGCTGAAGGTGCGCCTAAATTAGGTCATGGTGTGGTCTTGGGCGGTGGCGCAAAAATCTCAGGTAATGTTTCCATAGGCGATGGTGTAAAAGTGGCAATGAATAGCTTTGTTAATCAAAGTGCAGAAGCAGGCTCGGTGTTGCTAGGGGTGCCTGCAAGAAATGTGTTGCGTGGGGCAGCCAAATAAAAACGGCACAAACATAAATATTTCTCTATGCGCAATTCAGCCAAACCTACCTCAATCAAGTCTAAGTCTTCTATGCCCATGTTGACGGAGGTCACGATCTCAATCGTCATTGTGAGTTTTAATACAAAAGACTATTTGCGCACTTGTTTGCGTTCGATTTCAACCCATGTCTTACATGATGGTGCAACGAATGGCATAGAAGTGATTGTGGTAGATAACGCTTCTGTGGATGGTAGTGTGGCGATGGTACGTAGCGAATTCCCGCATGTAAAACTGATTCTTTCTGAGCAAAATCTGGGTTTTGGTAAAGCCAATAATCTTGGCGTCACGCAGGCGCAAGGCGCTTATATATTTTTACTGAACAGTGATGCTTATTTATTAAATAATGGGCCCCAAGAGTTGTTAGATTATCTTGCAACGCGACCAGATGTGGCATGTGTTGGTCCGCGTGTGTTGCTAGCCGATGAAACCACTTTGCAGCCTAAAGCGTTTGGCTATTTACCAACACTGAAAACAGTCACGATGCAGTCTTTGGGTTTGTCTGTGCTTTTCCCCAATCTGCCTTGGGCACAAGGGGTGGATGGTGTGCAACGGTCAGGAAAAATCATGTCGGTGGGCTGGTTATCTGGAGTTTGTATGCTATTTCGCAAGACAGATTTTTTAAATGTCGGTGGTTTTGATGCGCGCTTTTTTATGTATTGCGAAGACATACATTTATGCATGAAGTTGGCTGCGTTTGGACAAGTCGTGCTCTACGACGATGCGTCTATTGTCCATATTGGTGGAGGTAGTACTAAGGACATCCGTGCGAGGGTTAAAAACAGCGTAATGCAACAACAGCACCTGTGTGTCATTATGCGTGAAAGCATAGGCACATTTGCAACCAGACTTGCTAAATGCAGTATAGCCTTGGGGTTGCTGGGGCGATGTTTATTGGCTTTGCTGAAATGGCCTAAATGCGGACTCTCAGCAAACACACTTTTACAAACCAGCCTAGCGCGATTGGTTAAACTACCAGCGCATTAGTGAAAATTAAACCTAGCAACTAAAAATCATTTAGATAATTCATAAAAAAACTTCAAAAAAATTTAAGAAAAACTGAGCGATGCGTATAGCGATTGATGGACATATTTTAGGAAAAGGCGCGGGTGGGGTGGAGCGCTTTATTAGTGAGTTGGTGGCAAACTTGCCTGTGGTGGCGCCACAACATCGCTTTGTAGTGTACGTAAACGCGTCACAATATCAAGCCATACAAGCTGGCACCATACAATTTAATATTAAACAACACCATCTTCCCAACCTTGAATTTAAGCCATATCTCAGCGCCAATCTGTTTCTTCAAAGGCTGATATTGCATCCTTGGATGGTACGACGAGATAAGGTAGATGCTTTACTGGTACAACGTTTAACGGGTTGGGGGCTAGGCGGCTGTCAATCCATCGTGGCGATTCACGATCTGACCCCGATTAAATTCCCACAGTCTTATACAGGATTGACCAATCGCTTAGTGAGATGGCTGACAAAACGCTCGGTACTCAAGTCAGCACTCGTATTTACGCCAACCAAAACCATCCGCCAAGAGATACTCAACCATTATCCTAAAACGCTTACACCTATTGTGCCCTTTTATAATGGAGTCGATTTGGCGCAATTTAAGCGTAAAAGTGATGGGTCAAGTGCGAGCAATCATAGCCAAAATATTTCAGCACCTTACTGGCTGATGGTTGGTGCGATTGAAGCAAGAAAAAATATTGAAGATGTCTTAGACGCCTTGCATACTTATCAACAACATGGCGAAATGCATCTGTATCTGGTGGGCAAGGTTAGGGATGAGGCGTATCACCAATTTTTACTTGAGCGCATTAAACAGTTGAATATAGGTCAGTGGGTTCACTGGCAAGGCTTTGCGACGGAGACCGAGTTAGTTAGATTGTATCAACAAGCACGATATTTAATTACAGCCTCGCTGGATGAGGGGTTTAATTTACCACCTTTAGAGGCTATGGCTTGTGGCACCCCCGTCATTTGTTCCAATATCCCTGTGCATCGTGAACTGTTTGATGGGGCGGTTGCGTTTTTTAAACCGCATCAAGCCAATGCCTTAAAAGACGTGGTGGATGATTTGGATGCCAGCCCAGAGACTGTCAAAAACCTTGTGCAAGCGGGTGAGCGACTGGTTGATCACTACTCTTGGACGCAAACTGCAAAAAATGTCATTGGGGCTATCGAAAAATTAGCCTCAGATGAATGGGCATGACAGCATGCGCATTATTCACACGGATACCGACGACATAGATAATCCGCTTTCTGGCGGGCAACCTGTGCGTACCTTTGAGGTCTATCGACGCTTAGCTGCGCGCCATCCAATACAAGTCCTTACGGCATCCTATCTAGGTGCTAAACCATCAACTACCCGTGACGGTGTGCACTATCAAACCTTAGGGTGGACGATGCCTTATTGGGGCTTGTCTTCACATCTGAGTTATCTTGCGCGTTTACCATCAAAGATAAAACAAATGCCACACGATTTAGTGGTGGAAGAGTTTGTGCCGCCTTTGGGTTTTTGCAATTTGCAGAGATATACCCATCAACCAGTGATTAGCATTGTACAGAGCTTTCCATTTGCACAATGGCAAGCGCGCTACAAATTGCCTTTTGAAGCCATGATGCGCAAACGCGCCCAGTTTTACATGCCAAGAAACCTGATTGTGCAGAGCCAGGCCATGGGCGATTATTTCCGAGACCTCATTCCCCAAGCCAATATCGTCAACATTCCTTGCGGCATCGATCAGACACAGTTTTCAAAAATCGTAGTGGTGGGCGATTATGCATTGTATCTGGGTCGGCTAGATATGCATTTAAAAGGCCTGGACGATTTGTTGTTGGCTTGGAAATTGCTTGTAGAGCAGGGAGTGACCATTCCTTTGCGTATTGCAGGTGATGGTCGGGATATGTCACGCCTAAAAGAACTGACAAAAGTGTTGGGTTTGCAACATTGTGTGACATTTTTTGGCAAGGTCAGCGGTAAAGACAAGCAGGCGTTAATAGCAGGCTGTCGCATGATGGTGATGCCATCTCGCCAAGAAACCTTTGGGATTGCGGCCTTAGAAGCCATGGCTTGTAGCAAACCAGTGGTGGCATACGACATCCCGCATTTGAATGAGCTATTGCGTGCTGATTATTCGACCATGGTGACTTTGGGTAACACCCAAGCACTGAGCCTAGCGGTGGCCAATTACTGGCAATCGCCATCGATGGCACTGGTCCATGGCGAGCAAGCTTACAAAGTGGCTCAGAGTTATTTATGGGACAAAGTAGCAACAGAACAAGAAGCGTTTTACCAAGATGTGATTAAAAGCAGTAAGCATAAGAAGTGATGACTAGAACATGAAAATAGCGTTATATCAACCATGGATTTATCTACATGGCGGCTTAGAAAAAAGCTTGCTAGAGTTGGTCACGCGCTCACGTCACGAATGGGTGGTTTACACAGGCTACTACGCACCGCAAGATACCTTCAAAGGCTTTGCCAATGTGGATGTGCGAGTACTCAATCCAACCACGGTCAAACGTACCATGGCGGGCACTTTAAAAAGTGCCCTGCAAATTGCGAAGCAAGAGATTCCAGACGAAGGGTTTGATGCGGTGGCAGTATGGTGTGACGGCTTGGGTGATTTAATCGCATTCAAAAACCACAACTTACCTTTGTTTAATATTTGCAGCACCCCTTTGCGCGCGGCATTTGACCCTATCTACGAGCAAGAGAGTGTGGCAGGTAAATCTCTCGGCTACAAAATCATTTACCAAGTCTTTAAATACGCATTCCGCATAGTCGATAGGCTGGCTTGGCGTTATTTTGATGGGGTGATGACGACTAGCCAAGAAGTCAAAAATAGAATCATAGGTGGGGGTCTGTGTACCGACCCCCAAAAAATGGTGATGGCTTATCCTGGTATCGACTACCAAGAAAATATTTCTGACTGTGTTTATCAGCCGTTTGTTTTGTTATCGGGCCGCATTATGTGGACCAAAAACGTTCAACAAGCCATCCAAGCTTTTGTCGTCGCCAACTTGCCTAAGCCATGGAAATTGGTCATTGCGGGCTTTTTAGATGAAAAAAGTAAACCCTACTTAGAAACCCTCAAGGCCATGGTGCCTAAAGATGTGGATGTGGAATTTGTGATTTCACCAGACGATGACAGCTTGCGCGCCTTATATCAACAAGCTGCATTTTGTGTGTTCCCACCTTTAAATGAAGACTGGGGCATCGTGCCTCTTGAGGCCATGAATTACGGTAAACCTGTGATAGCCAATGCCAGTGGTGGCCCGCTCGAAAGCGTGATAGATGGCAAAACAGGCTATTTATTGCAGGCAGAAGATATGCAGGGCTGGACAGAAGCGATTCGACGTTTAGCCTTAAATCCTGCGCTATGCCAACAAATGGGTCAACAAGCACACCAACATGTAGAGCAATATCGTTGGGGAAATTTTGTAGAGCGTGTAGATGATGCGTTTGAATATTGGACGTCTTTAAAGCAGAGAAAAGTAAAAGAGGCAAAGGTAAACAGACC
This sequence comes from uncultured Methylophilus sp., assembly GCA_965249075.1. GTDB lineage: Bacteria > Pseudomonadota > Gammaproteobacteria > Burkholderiales > Methylophilaceae > Methylophilus. Next base: position 483,490 of record CBDFLF010000004.1, on the reverse strand, counting down.
GTATTTGCAAACATCCCACACGCCTTTAGGTGGCCCAACGGTGATAGGTCATTAGCAACCATGTTGAATCGCATTCTTCAAACCCTTAAACAATTGTCACTGACACTCACCGTGTTGGCGATGGTGGGTTGCGCGGGCGTGACTTTGCCAGGGGCGTACTTAGTCAAAGGCAAAGATAAACTCGAACCCGTAGACCCTGCACAAGTGAATGCGCAGTCTTTCCAATATTTATTGTCACCTAAAGATGTGTTGTTGTTGCAAATTCAAACCAATGAAACTTCTGGCGAAAAACACAAGCTAGAAAAAGGCAATCAGGTCCGTGCGGTGTTCACAGTGCAAGATGGTAGCAAATTTCAATACCGTCTTGTCCCAGGTGATGAGCTGAATTTGGAGTTTGCAGATGATAGCGAAAATGCTTATCAAGTGTTTGTCAGTGCGGATGGCAAATTAACCTTGCCGCGTTTAGGCAAGGTGTTGCGCGTATCGGGCATGAGTTTGGATGATTTGAGTAAAATCGCCATCAAGGAATACCGCAGCCTTTATCTAGACCCTAAACCGATTTGGTCGTTAGCGCGCGATTTTAAAGATCGTATAGACAAGCTGACGGGGGATTATGACGTTGGCTACGATGGTGAATTGGTGGTGCCCTCATTAGGGCGCTTTCGAGTTTTAGGCAAAACGGCAGACGAAATTGAGTCTGAATTTACCCGCAGTGCAACAGCGCGTTTTGGCAATGGGGTTAAAGCCAGTGTCATTGTGCCAAAAATCAATCGCCGTGACCAAGTCGATACACGTGTGTCACCCAGTGGCCTCGAAATCGCGACTAATTTAAACAATTTGCCAACCCGTGTGAGCGAAGATGGCATGTTGTTTGTGCCGAATGTGGGCAATGTCAAAGTGGCAGGTAAGACTGTTGAGCAGGCGCGTAAAGAAATCGCTATCTTGGTGCAGGCTAATTATCAAAATCCAATCAACGTCAGTTTGTCTGTGCAAGAATATGCAGATAACAGCATTTTTATTGGGGGTGAAGTGCGTAATCCTGGCCGCTTTGCATTTAGCAATAAAATGAGTTTGCTAAAGTTGATTGCTACGGCAGGTTGGGGCACCGAGAATGCTGACTTGGGCAATGTCATGTTGCTCAGACAAAAAGCGGATAATGAATATGTGGTGTATCGCACCAACCTAGATGAAGTGATTTTGGGCAGTGCGCAAGGTGGGCAAGATTTCAAAGTCACGCCGCAAGACATTATTGTGGTGCCGCCAAGCCAGATTACCAAGTCTAACCGTTTTGTGGATCAATATATCCGTCGCATGTTGCCGTTTGGTACGAGTGTGTCTTATGTGTATTCTACGCAAGGCAATGTGTTGAGGTAGGCATGCTAACGTCTACTAGGTTCGTACATATCCCTCTTGCCAATGTTCGCTTGGTGTTGCTGACGCTGGTGATGTGGTTTTGCGCCAGTTGCACAAGCCAAGCTAAATCCTCAGTCAACATGGCTGTCAGTTACCCAGTCACCGTTGCTACCAAGCCATTGGTGTGTCATATCGATCCGCAGCATATTCTGCATCCCATCCAACGCGGGGTGTTTGGCACTAATTTAGAATGGTTTAATGAGGCAGGCGGATTAGCGTCTCATGACCACCAAGTGAAGGATAAGTTGTTTGCGCTAGCTAAACAGCAGGGGATTACCACAGCGCGATTCCCGGGTGGAATATTGGCTGATTATTACCGCTGGCAAGATGGCATTGGCCCGGTCGCCGACAGGCCAAAAGTACAACATTACTCTGACAGCGACCGCTCAGAAAACCTGTTCGGTAGTCCCGAATTTTTTGCTTTTTTAAAGCACACAAATGCGCAGGGCTTAATCACGGTGAATGCGGGCACAGCCAGCGCGCAAGAAGCGGCTAACTGGGTGGCTTACGCTAATCAGAAAAACCACCCTTGGCGTTTGCGAGATGGGATTGGCGAGTCGATGCAGATTCCATATTGGGAGGTGGGCAATGAACTTTATTTTCCAGATGCTGAGCAAAACCCCGTCAAAATTGCGCTCACGCCGCAAGCTTATGCAACGCGCTACTTGGCCTTTGCCAAAGCCATGCGCGCGCAAGATCCTAGTATCAAAATCATGGGGATAGGCTTGATGCACACGCATCAGGGGCCTGACAGCGTTTATCAAGATTGGACAGAAATCTTACTTAAAAAAGCGGCTAGTGAGTTGGATATGGTGGCCGTGCATAACGCGTATTTCCCCATGCTGTATGTAGAGCGTCAGCCCAAAGTAAGCGAAGTTTACCCTGCTTTATGGGCATCGCCAGAAGCCGTGGACAAAGGGCTCACTGACCTAGAAGCGCTGATTGCACGCCATGAAACTACACGACCAATAGGTATTGCCATCACCGAATGGGGCGCTTTATTCTCTTTGCCCAATGTGGATAATCAATGGTTAGACCATGTAAAAACCATGGGTACGGGTGTGTATGTAGGCAGAATGTTGCAAGTGATGTTGTCGCATCCTAAAGTAGAGGTCGCCAATTATTTCAAGCTCACCGACCGTAGCTTTATGGGCTGGATTAATTATCAGGCCGAAGCTAAAGTGCCGTATTGGGTATTTGCCTTGTATGCCAACTATACGGGCCAGCAACGTGTTGACAGCCAAATAGATAGCCCGCGTTACAACGCGCGGAAAATGGGTATTATGGCTGCACAGTCCAATGTGTCAGAAGTGACTAGCTTCGCTAGCGTTGATAACGATAAAAAAGCGCTATATGTGAATTTTGTAAACCGTAGCTTAAACACGGCATACCCCATACAGCTTGACATTAAAAATGCGCTGGTGGGTAGCCAGTATAAAATTTTAACTGTACAAGCCAAAGAACCAACAGCGCACAATGGACGAGATTTGCCACCTGAGTGGCCTTATGATGTGGCCAATGAGCCTTACACCACAGCTAAAGCCAATAGCATTCGTATTAGTAAAGATGTGGTCACGGCCAATCAAGCAATCACGCTAGCGCCTTTTTCGGTGATGACGGTGGTCGTGCCTTTGCGCAAAAGCTAGAGGACTTAAAATGATGCGAATTAGAAAAAATGCGTATTAAAACATTAAGCGCGATGAAACATTAAAGGTTATTGAATATGCAACAAAAAACAAGCATGGTAGAACGTATGGTAGATGATGACACGCAAGAAATTTCCTTGCGTGATGTCGCGTCACGCGTATTCCTGCGCCCAAAATTGTTGCTGTTTATGTTGGTGTTGCCACCGCTCATCGCGGTCTGGTTTAGTTTAATGGTGCCAACTGAATGGGCCGCCAGCACCAAAATTCTTATCCGTTATAACAATGCTGATAGTGATTTGCTAAAAGATATTGTGCCTGATGCGCGCTTGGGCTTATCGGGAGCGACCAGTGCGGAGCTGATTAAAAGCAAGCCAGTAGTATTAAGAGCGATTGATAAAGTGGGCATCACCCAAGAAGACGTTTATCAAAAGCCGTTTGACATGATTATGGCTAACTTGAGCGCCGTAGCGAAAGTGTTTATGCCACCATCGTCCGATGCTGTGGAAGATTTGCAACAAGACGCGCGAACAGAACTTGCCAAGCGCGACTTAATCAAAAGCTTTCAAGCTTCACTAGAAAGCTCATCCAAAAAAGCCAGTGGTAAAAACGCGATTGAAGTTTTAGAAAAAACTTCTATCACACCAGAGTCCTTGAAGTTAGACGAGTTGATTACCCTGCAAGTTAAATCGTTTAACCGTGACAAAGTGGCTGACATGACCAACGGGCTAGCGCAGGCTTTTGTTGATGAGTATTTTGATTTGTATACTAAAGAGGCCAAAAGTCAGTTTGCTTACCTCGATGACTTGGTCAAACAAGAAGAGTCTAAATTGCACGAGATTGAACAAGCCAGTGCGGCAGATTTAATGCAAAACACGGTGCATTCCGACAGCGGCAAGGAGCTGATTGCGCGTGATGTGCCAATTTTATCGAGCATGGCCAATGAGTTGATGGCTGTGCAAGCAGAGTTGAGTAAAGCCAAGCAAATTTATGATGCACAATCGCCCAAAGTGACACGTTTGGTCGAGCAAGTAGGTCAACTCAAGTTTCAACTGAAAAAACAAGAGTTACTAGAAATCAGTAAACAACAAATTGAGCAACTCAAAATCAAGCGATATCAGGCGGCAAATCGATTGAATTTATACCAACAACGTATGGTGCCGATTAGTATTGCTGAGTATGCAACTACACCAAAATCGCCAGTGACTAGCAAGACATCACGCGTTTTGATGAGCGGTCTGCTGGGTGCATTGTTAGCGTTGATGTTGGCAACGGCATTGATTGTCATGCTCAATGTCACTGACCCACGTATTCATTTTGAGCGTGATGTTAGCCAAGTGATTCATTATCCTGTGATAGCTAGCATCCCTAGCGTCAACCATCTTTCTTGGCAATCGGTGCGAGATGTATTTAATCATCAAGAGCTGGCTTATGCCATCATGCCGTTGATTGCCAAACTGGGCTTTAAAACTGAACAAGAAGGCAAAGTCATCGTGGTGGCAGGCTTGGAGCAAGGTGATGGTTCTTCGCTGATTAGTCTAATGGTGGCTGCTATGTTGGCAAGAAAAAAAGATGAGCGCGTATGCATTATAGATGCTGACTTTAAGCAAGCAGGCTTGACGCAAAAGTTACAGCTAGGTCAACAGCAGGGTTTGGTCGATGTGTTGCAAGGTGCCAGCCCAGCCTTTGTTTATAATCAAACCACCAATTTGCATGCGCTAGGTGTTGGCAACATTATGCAAGCGCATGCTTTGGGTTACTACGCAGACCAAGCAGCGAACGTCGTACGTCATTGTAAACAGAAGTTTACTTATACTATTGTTGATGTGGGTACTGCGCTCAATAACTACGAGTTGCTGTTGCTCGGACAACAAGCAGACACATCATTACTGGTGGTCACGAGCGGTCAAACACGCAAAGGTAAGTTACGCACGATAGTGAGTAAGCTTGAGCAGTCTGGGCTGACGCTGTCAGGGGTGGTGTTGAATAAAACACGCAATGTGTTGCCCAAGTTTTTATATAACAGCTTGTAAGCCATATTGGCAACGATGCTTTCTATTGCACGCTCTCTCATGTCATGAAGTACGCACAAACAAGAGCCTTCTTTGAATTTGTCGTCGTGTTTATGGCGACCCTCGGGTTTAGTTTGGTGGCAGGCCTATTTGGCGCCATAGAAACCAAATTCCAAATCGCCATGCTAGTCGGCATGCTGTTGTTAACCACCTTTATTGTCATCCCACAAAAAAGAACTTTCTGCTTAGTGATGTGGGTGCTGATACAGCCATTAAGCATCGAAAAAATCATCTACACCGCGGCACCGCTTTGGCCAACCTTAATCGGCGCAGAGTTGGTGATTAATGCGGCTGATATCATGCTCATGTTGTTGTTTATGGTGTTGCTGAAGCAACACTGGTTAGAAGGTAAACGTGTTTTTTACTTCTCACCTGTGGTATGGAGTTTTGTGGCCTTGATCGCTTGGGCTTTGGTTTCTTATGCCATCCATGTCAATCTTTATCAAGAGAGTTTTGTCAGTTCCACTTTTTTGGGGGTCATGCATTTACTCAAAATGCTTTTTTTTACGATAGTCATTTTGGCCGCTATTCAAACCCGCGCCGATGTGATTTGGGTAATGTTGGCAACCCTGTTTATTTTATTCATAGAGTCTGGCTTGGTCAGCCTCTCTTATGCGACAGGCGAGGCTTATAACTTTGGGCGTTTGTTGGGCCTGCCTGCGGAGTTACAACAATATTCAGGCAGTGAAGGTGTGATTAAACGCGCAACAGGTACGCTGGGGGTGGCTAACCAACAAGCGGTTTATCATGCCATGATGACCTTTTTATTGTTAGGCTTATTGGCGCTTAAACGCGGCTGGGTAAAATATTGGACATTGGTCATCTTTGTAATGAGTTTTGCCGCCATTATTCTCACTTTTGCACGTACTGCTTGGATTGCTTTTTTTATGGCAGGTGTGGTCGCATTTATTTGTATGTTTAAATGGCGACTGATCAAACCCCAAGGTTGGTTAGTGGGAGGGGTAGTCATGTTGCTGATGGCTGGCGTGCTGGCCATGACAGCCAAGCCCATTATTGACCGCTTAACCGTCGGTGATGATGGTGCGACCGCTTCGCGCTTGCGGATGGCGGATTTAGCTAAAGATTTATTTTTAGCTTATCCCGTTATTGGTGTAGGCGCTAACGGCTATGTCGAAGCTGGTCTAGCTTTGTATCCGCCAGGCGAAAAAGAAACTGAGTGGGTGGCGTTGGGCGATAGGCCGATTGTGCCACCATTGGGTAGGATAGAGTTAGGTGTTTATAACTTGCCAAACGGCGAGCAATTAACAGTTGCAGCATCCGTACACAATAAATATTTACTCATGGCGGCAGAGCTCGGCTTGGTAGGTTTGGCGCTGTGGCTATTAATCCTTTATTTTTTCTACCAAGATGCAAAATTCTGTTTAACGCGTGCGAGCACTTCGGTTGGCGCTGTCTTTGGAAAGTACTTGGGTATCAGTGGCTATGCACTACTCACTGTTGCATCAATTTATATGATGCTAGATTTGTTCAACACCGACAAAAGCGTGCAAATCATCCTTTTCCCTCTTCTAGTCGTGTCTGCAGTAGCTAAACTGATTAAGCAAGGTAAAATCTAACGGACCTAAAATGGGTGTTAATCGTGACAAATGGTTGTCAATTGACACAAAATGCGGTTATGATGCGATTATTGTACTTTTTAGTGCAGTTGTGTTATTGCATTTAGCGGTTATGTAACAAGTCAATAACATTATTTAAATCCAATATATAGAGACAATCTGGAGGAACAGAAAATGGCACAAACCCAAATGGCTTTGGACTCATTAGATTTTGATGCGACCATCGCATTGGCAAGCAAAGTAGCTTCACACGTTGATATCTTAGAAATCGGTACACCTTGCATCAAACACAACGGTATCGAATTGTTAAAAGCACTTCGTAAAAAATTCCCAAACAACAAAATTTTGGTTGACTTAAAAACCATGGATGCTGGCTTCTACGAAGCTGAGCCATTCTACAAAGCGGGTGCAGACATCTGTACAGTGTTGGGTACTGCTGATATCGGTACAATCAAAGGCGTAATCGATGCGGCTAACAAATACGGTAAAGAAGCACAAATCGACTTGATTAACGTGAAAGACAAAGCGGCACGTACTAAAGAAGTAGTTAAATTAGGCGCGCACATCATTGGTGTTCACACTGGTTTAGACCAACAAGCGGCTGGTCAAACACCTTTTGCAGACTTGTCATTGGTAACTGGCTTAAAAACTGGCGCTAAAGTGTCAGTGGCTGGTGGCGTTAAAGCGGCGACTGCTAAACAAGTTGTTGATGCTGGTGCTGACATCGTTGTTGCAGGTGCTGCTATTTACGGTGCGGCTGACCCAGCCGCTGCTGCTGCTGAAATCACTGGCATTGCGCATGGCGCAGCTGGTTCAGCTAAAGGTGGCTTCAAATGGTTGCCATGGGTAATCGCTGCTGTGGCTGCTGTGTTGGTATTCACTTTGCTGGGTAAAAGCCCTGAGCAAGCTGTAGAAGGCGCTGCTGAAGCGACTACTGAAGCGGTTGAAGGCGCTGCGACTGAAGCTGCTGCTGCAACTGGCGAAGTGGCTGCGGAAGCTGCTGCTGTGGCAGGTGATGCTGTAGATGCTGCTAAAGATGCAGCTGCTACTGCAACTGAGGCTGCTCCAGCTGAAGCTGCACACTAAGTTTAACTTGCAGTGCTGTTAAAAGCACTGTTTTAACTTGGTTTGAGTTTAAAAAGCGGTTTTCTTTATTGAAAACCGCTTTTTTATTTGTTGTTTTTGCTTGTAGCCTTGGCTTTGGGTTAAAATGCAGAAAACAAGTTCGTTAACTATCAATTACTCGCGAATCCATCATCATGCGTCAAGCAGAAGTCACTCGTAACACGCTAGAAACTCAAATTACAGTCAGTATCAATCTAGATGGCACTGGCGTGTCTGAATTTGATACAGGGCTACCATTTTTGGACCACATGTTAGACCAAATTGCCCGCCACGGCATGATGGACATCCGCATTCAAGCCAAGGGTGATTTGCATATTGATGCTCACCATACTGTTGAGGATATTGGCATCACTTTGGGCCAAGCCTTTTCCAAAGCTTTGGCAGATAAAAAAGGCATTAATCGCTATGGTCACGCTTATGTGCCACTGGACGAAGCGTTGAGCCGTGTTGTTTTGGATTTGTCTGGTCGCCCAGGCTTGGAATTTAGCTGTGAGTTTACCCGTGGCATGATAGGTGCGTTTGATGTGGATTTATTTCACGAGTTTTTCCAAGGCTTTGTCAACCATGCTTTTGTCACCTTGCACATTGATAACATCAAAGGCCACAACGCGCATCATCAAGCTGAAACCATATTCAAAGCATTTGGACGTGCTTTACGCATGGCCATCACGCTCGACCCGCGCATGTCAGGCATGATGCCCTCGACCAAAGGCGCTTTATAAACCCGAGTACATGATGGCTTTAAGAAAAACGACATGAGTCAAATAGATATTGCCGTTGTCGATTATGGCATGGGGAATTTAAGGTCAGTAGCGAATGCTTTAATGCATGTGGCTCCAGATAAAAAAGTAGTGGTCACTAGCAATGCTGATTTGATAGCACAAGCGGAGCGCGTCGTGTTTCCTGGTCAGGGTGCAATGCCTGATTGTATTCGTGAACTCGAAGCCCAAGGCTTGCGCGAGGCGGTGGTACAAGCGACGCGCCAAAAGCCTTTTTTAGGCATTTGTATCGGTTTGCAAATGCTGTTTGAGCATTCGCAAGAAGGTGATGTGAAGGGGCTGGGGCTGATTGCTGGTGATGTTAAGCGCTTTCCTGCGGAAAAAATGGTTGATGCCGAAGGGCAAAAGTTAAAAGTGCCACACATGGGTTGGAGCCAAGTTGTACAGCGTCAACAACATGCCATGTGGCAAAACATAGATGACCTAGCTAGGTTCTATTATGTGCATAGTTACTTTGTGGTGCCTGCTGATGAAAGACTCACAGCTGCCACCACCGCTTATCCGTTTGATTACACTTGTGCGATTGCGCGAGATAACCTATTTGCTGTGCAATTTCACCCAGAAAAGAGTGCGCAAGCAGGCTTGCAACTTTTACGTAATTTTGTAAACTGGAAACCATAAGCGCAATTTTTAATTCTAAGGTCAACTTACTCAATTAAGAGCTTCGAAGATTAAGAGCTTCGAAGATTAAGTTTAAAAAGTATTTATTTTCAATTTTTGTATATTCAATCTATAACATGTTAATCATTCCTGCCATTGATTTAAAAGACGGACACTGTGTAAGACTCAAACAAGGTTTAATGGAAGAATCCACCGTATTCTCCGAAGATCCAGGCGCGATGGCGCGTCATTGGGTAGACCAAGGTGGTAAGCGCTTGCATTTAGTGGATTTGAATGGCGCTTTTGCAGGTAAACCTGTGAATGAAGGCGCGATAAAATCAATTGTGTCAGCCGTAGGCGGTGACATCCCAATTCAATTGGGCGGCGGCATTCGAGATTTAGACACGATTGAACGCTACTTAGACGACGGTATTAGCTATGTGATTATTGGCACGGCAGCGGTTAAAAATCCTGGCTTCTTACATGAGGCTTGTTATGCTTTTCCTGGTCAAATCATGGTGGGTTTGGATGCCAAAGACGGCAAAGTCGCGGTGGATGGCTGGTCTAAATTAACAGGTCACGATGTGGTTGATTTGGCGAAAAAATTTGAAGATTACGGTGTTGAAAGTATTGTCTATACTGACATCGGTCGTGACGGCATGCTCACGGGTGTCAATATCGAAGCCACCGTGGCCTTGGCGCAAGCGCTGACCATACCAGTAATTGCCAGCGGTGGTGTGACCAACTTAGACGACGTGCGCAAATTGTGCGCGGTGGCTGATGAGGGGATTATCGGCACGATTACGGGTCGCGCCATTTATGAAGGCAGTCTAGACTTTGCGGCGGCGCAAAAACTGGCCGACGAGTTGAGCGCTTAATGGGGTGTGCAAAACGCATTATTCCTTGTCTCGACGTGACCGATGGTCGCGTTGTCAAAGGGGTGAATTTTCTAGAGCTACGTGATGCGGGTGATCCCGTGGAAATCGCCCAGCGCTATAATGAACAAGGTGCAGATGAGCTCACCTTTTTAGACATCACCGCCAGCTCAGACAACCGTGATTTAATCTTACACATCATCGAAAAAGTCGCCTCGCAAGTATTTATTCCTCTGACTGTTGGTGGTGGCGTGCGCAAAGTGGAAGATGTACGTCGCTTGCTCAATGCAGGCGCTGATAAAGTGAGTATCAACACCACGGCAGTGACGAACCCGCAAGTGGTAGAAGATGCCGCTAGCCGTTTTGGTTCGCAATGTATTGTGGTGGCGATTGATGCCAAGAAAGTGGATAACCAACCCTTTGAGTGGGAAGTGTTTACTCATGGTGGCCGTAACCCGACAGGTTTAGACGCGGTGAAGTGGGCGGAAAAAATGGTCAGTCTAGGCGCAGGTGAATTGTTGGTGACCAGCATGGATAGAGATGGCACCAAAATAGGCTTTAATAATCCACTTAACCGTGCCATTAGCGATGCTGTGGCTGTGCCCTTGATTGCCTCTGGTGGCGTTGGTAATTTGCAACATTTGGTAGAAGGTGTCACACTGGGCGGTGCGGATGCCGTATTGGCTGCCAGTATTTTTCACTATGGGGAATACACCGTGCAACAAGCCAAGGCTTATATGCGTGAACACGGAATCGAAGTCAGATGAACTGGTTAGATGCGGTTAAATGGGACAAAGATGGCTTAGTGCCTGCTATCGCGCAAGAAAAAGACACAGGTAAAATCTTGATGTTTGCTTGGATGGATCGCGAAGCCTTGCGTTTAACCCAAGAAACTGGGCATGCCGTATATTTCTCTCGCTCACGCCAAAAACTCTGGCATAAAGGTGAAGAGTCTGGGCATACACAAGTAGTGCATCAAATTCGTCTCGATTGCGATAATGATGTGGTGCTGATTACTGTGGAGCAACATGGCGGCATTGCTTGCCATACTGGACGCCACAATTGTTTTTTTCAAAAATTAGAAAACAATCAGTGGCTGACAGTTGAGCCAGTGATTAAAGACCCCAAAGAGATATACTAAAAAAGAAATTTTAAAGAGAAATATTAAAGTGAACGATATTTTAGTCCGTTTAGCCAGTTTGTTAGAGCAACGCAAAAGCGCTGATCCAACCACATCTTATGTGGCTAAATTGTATGCCAAAGGACTAGACGCAATTTTGAAAAAAGTCGGTGAGGAAGCTACCGAAACCGTCATTGCTGCCAAAGGCGGTAAACGCGATGAAATCATTTATGAAACGGCAGACCTTTGGTTTCATACCTTAGTAATGCTGAGTCATGTTAATATCCAACCACAAGAGATTTTAGATGAGCTTGCTAGGCGTGAGGGCTTATCTGGCATTGCGGAAAAAGAAAGTCGACCACAATGAGTACAGATTGTATCTTTTGTAAAATTGTCGCTGGGACGATTCCAGCTAAATTGATTTATGAAGATGACGATGTGATTGCTTTTCATGACATCAAACCTATGGCAAAAGTACATTTTTTAATCGTGCCTAAAGCACACATAGAAACACTGAAAGATTGCCAAGCGACGCATCAATCTTTACTAGGAAAAATGATGTTGTTAGCGCCTAAATTGGCGACGGAACAAGGATTAGACGGGTTTAAAACGTTGATGAATGTGGGGCGCGAAGGTGGTCAAGAAGTGTTTCATATTCATTTGCATGTATTTGGTGGTGGCAGTTCTACTTAATTTTTAGGGAGATAAACATGGGTTCATTCAGTATCTGGCATTGGTTAATTGTTCTTGTGGTTGTGATTTTGATTTTTGGCACCAAAAAACTACGCAATATGGGTGGCGATGTTGGTGGCGCGGTCAACGAGTTTAAAAAAGCTATCAACGACGGCAAAACGGCTGAGTTAAGCACAGCTAAAGCAGAAGCTGCGACAGCAGTTGCCGAAAAACCTAAAGCAAAGACCAAAGCCGCAACGAGCAAAACTGCCACAGCGAAAGCCAAAGCGCCCGCAAAAACAGCCGGCAAACCTGCGGCGGCAAAACCTGCTGCCAAGCCTGCAACAAAAGCCAAGGCACCTGCCAAAGTACCTGCAACAGCAGCAAAAAAACCAGCCACTAAACCGGCAGCTAAAAAAACACCTGCTAAGGCAGCCACAAAAGCCAAGCCTAAAGCAGCTGCATAGTTGCATTAAGTAAAGTTGGCAACGTCTATAACGCTACACTGTGTTTGATATTTCCTTTTCCGAACTGCTTGTTATCGCAGTGGTGGCGCTGGTGGTGATTGGGCCTGAAAAATTGCCCAAAGTTGCTAGAACAGTGGGTTTGCTGGTGGGGCGTGTGCAACGTTTCGCCAGCCAAGTCAAAGACGAGGTTAATCGCGAAGGGCGTTTTGAGGAATTACAGCGCCTACAAGGCGAAGTGCAACAAAGTATTTTGTCTGTTGAGTCGAGCGTTTCAAGTTTGGCTTCGACAAACCCTGTTGATTCAACACAAGTCGATTTAAGCGGTAGTTCAACCGCGGCATCGCCAAAACCCCGCGCAAAAAAATCAGCCACTCAGACTGTAACTTCAACAGTCAAAAAACAGCCAGCCACCAAGATGCGTATCGCCAAAAAAACCGCCCCAAAAAATAACGAGGCGATATGACGCCTACAGAAAGTTTTGTTGCCCACTTGATAGAGCTAAGAAACCGTTTGTTAAAAGCGGTGATTGGCTTTTTTGTCGTCTTAGTGGCGCTATTTCCCTTCGCAGACAAAATTTATAGCTTGCTTGCTGCCCCAATGTTGGAGAAATTGCCACAGGGCGGACAGATGATTGCCACAGCAGTCACCACACCATTCTTTGTGCCGATGAAGGTCACCATGATGGCGGCATTTTTGCTGGCTTTGCCATGGGTGCTTTACCAGCTTTGGGCGTTTGTTTCGCCAGGTTTATATGCACATGAAAAAAAATTAATGTTGCCTTTGTTGGTTTCTGCATTTATTTTATTTTTATGCGGCATGGCATTTGCCTACTTTGCTGTATTTCCTGTGGTCTTTGGATTTTTTATAGACAGCACCCCCACTGGCGTGGCTGTGATGACCGACATTGCCGAATACTTGGATTTTGTGATTAGTCTGTTCTTGGCGTTTGGCTTTGCTTTTCAAGTGCCCATTGCCGTGGTGCTGTTAAGCCTGCTTGGCTGGGTGACATTGCCACAATTGAAAGAAGCGCGTGGTTACGTGGTGGTATGCGCGTTTATTGTGGGCGCAATTTTTACACCGCCAGACATTATTTCGCAATTTATGTTGGCAGTGCCGCTATGGTTGCTCTATGAGTTTGGCATGCTGGTTGTGCGCTGGCTACCTAAATCACAAGAACACAAAATTAAGTAACTAAAGCTGTTGTGGTCGTTTGCCCACAACCAATTCAATCTGTGCCAGACGACCTTCACGGATAATTGAGAGTTTTGCCCGTTGTTTGGGTTTGAGCATGGCAATGATGTTCAACATCGATTGGCTATCAATAATCTGTTTGTCATTAATCGCAATTAAAATATCACCTGCTTTTAAACCTGCTTTATCCGCAGGGCTATCTTCAAGTACCCCAGCAATCAAAGCGCCGCTATCACGTTTGAGATTAAACGATGCCGCCAGTTCTGGCGTCATGTCTTGCGCTTCAATGCCTATCCAGCCTCGAGTGACTGAGCCATTAAAAGTAATTTGCTCCATCACTTGTTTGGCGATGCTGACAGGGATGGCAAACCCGATACCCATGCTGCCGCCATTTTTAGAATAGATGGCGCTGTTGATGCCGATTAAATTGCCGTCAGCGTCAATCAAGGCACCGCCAGAGTTGCCAGGGTTGATGGAAGCGTCGGTTTGAATAAAGTTTTCAAAGGTATTAATGCCTAAATGATTGCGTCCTAAGGCGCTGATAATGCCTTGGGTCACCGTTTGCCCCACACCAAATGGGTTGCCAATCGCCAGCACGACATCGCCAACTTTAATTTGATCGCTGTTGGCAAACGTAATCGCAGGTAAATTCTTCTCATTGACTTTAAGCACGGCCAAGTCTGTATCAGGGTCAGTACCTACTACCATGGCAGATAATTTTCGACCATCCGCCAGCGCGACTTCAATACGGTCAGCAGAGCTAATGACATGGTGATTAGTCAGAACAAGTCCATCAGCACTCACAATCACGCCACTACCCAAACTGTTTTCCGGTTGTTCTTCTTGGTCGTTCAGCGAATCGCCAAAAAAATGTCTAAACAGAGGGTCGCTTTTAAGCGCGTGATGCGGGTCTTGGCTGATTTTAGACGAGGTAAAAATGTTCACCACTGAGGGCATGGCTTTGCTAGCCGCGCTACGGTAGCCAGACTTGGTGATATTGGCTTCGTTTTCTACCGCTTCTTTAATCACCAACGTTTTAGTGCTGTGTGACTCTAACAAGCTGGGATAGAATAAGCGTAGAACAAATAGCAAACCTAGGCTAATGGTGACGGATTGCGCAAAAACAAGCCAATATTTTTTCATGACGACATCAAAAATCAAATGGATAACAGTACTAGTATATGGGATAAGTGATGGATTTAAAAAGACTAACACAAGAAATATCACATTATTTACAAGTGGAGCGTTTTCAAGATTATTGCCCCAATGGCTTGCAGGTAGAAGGGCGCCCACACGTGCAAAAAATCATCACAGGCGTGACAGCTAGCCAAGGCTTGATTGATGTTGCCATTCAACAGCAAGCGGACGCGATTTTGGTGCATCACGGTTATTTTTGGCGTGGTGAATCTGCAGAAGTGATTGGGGCAAAAAAACAAAGGTTAAAAAGTTTGCTTGTTCATGATATTAGTTTATTGGCTTATCACTTACCATTGGATGCGCATTTGGTGGTGGGTAATAACGTGCAATTAGCCAAAGTGTTGGGTTGGTCGGTTGAACGGTATTTGGACGACAAAAACATGATACCGATGACGACGTTGCCAGAAGCTCTATCGTTGGCACAGATTCAGTCGCATGTCAGTGATTGCTTTCACCGCCCAGCTATGGCGCTCGGCAACAAAGATAAGCCGATTAAAACCATTGCTTGGTGTACGGGCGCGGCACAACAATACGTGACGCAAGCCATACAAGCCAATGTGGATCTTTTTATCAGTGGTGAGGTTTCAGAGCAAACTTTTTATGCGGTGGAGGAATCCAACACAGCATACATCAGTGCAGGACACCATGCCACCGAGCGCTACGGCGTGCAGGCGTTGGGGGATTGGATTGCGCAATCATTTAATATTGCGCATGTTTATGTTGAGTTAAATAACCCTATTTAATTGATTAGTATCAATTACTTAGCCAATTAAATTTGGCTTTAATCAGCCAAAAATGTATAATTCTGTTTTTATTTGTTTGTGATTGCCTCAAAAGGGCAGATTAAGGATGCCAATGTCAGAAAACAAACTGGACGCAAAAAAAGAAGCGACAGCACTTTCATTTTGTCAGCCAAGTGAGGTTGATCTTGAAAAAAGAAAGTTCTTAGTCAATGCAACAGCGGCAACGGGCGCAATTGGTGCGGCAGCCGTGGCTTTGCCATTTGTAGGTAGTATGTTGCCTAGTGAGCGCGCAAAAGCGGCTGGCGCACCTGTAGAAGTGGATATTAGCAAAATCAAACCAGGTGAAAAAATGACTGCGGAATGGCGCGGTCAGCCAGTGTGGATTGTGCGTCGCACAGAAGAAATGTTGACGGCATTGGCAAAACATGAAGATCAATTGTCAGACCCAGCACTAGAAGTGCCACAACAGCCTGAATATTGCAAAAATAAAGACCGTGCCATCAAGCCTGAATATGCGGTGATGGTAGGAGTGTGTACACACTTGGGGTGCTCGCCGAATGAAAACTTTGCCTTGAGTGCTGACTGGGATGGCGGTTTTGTTTGTCCATGTCACGGCTCTAAATTCGATTTGTCGGGTCGCGTGTTCAAAGGCTCACCTGCGCCAACAAATTTAATCGTGCCTCCACATCAATATTTAACTGACACCACTTTGTTGATTGGTGAAGACAAAAAGGCGGAGGCATAAGTCATGGCAACAAAAAAAGTTGAACAAGTAACAGAAAGCAAAGCGGCAGCCTTACTTGGTTGGGTGGATGCGCGTTTTCCGCTAACTAGCACGATTAAAGGTCATTTAACCGAATATTACGCACCAAAAAACTTTAACTTTTGGTACTTTTTTGGGTCATTGGCGTTGTTGGTATTGGTGTTGCAAATCGTCACAGGGATTTTCCTTACCATGAACTACAAACCTGATGCCGAGCTCGCCTTTGCTTCAGTTGAGTACATCATGCGTGACGTCTTTGGTGGCAACATTATTCGCTACATGCACTCCACAGGCGCTTCGATGTTTTTTGTGGTTGTCTATTTGCACATGTTTCGTGGCGTGATGTACGGTTCATACCGCGCACCACGTGAGCTCATTTGGTTGTTTGGCGTAGGTATTTTCTTGGTCTTGATGGGTGAGGCGTTTTTTGGCTACTTGCTCCCATGGGGTCAAATGTCCTATTGGGGCGCGCAAGTGATTGTGAACTTGTTCTCAACCGTGCCATTCATCGGCCCAGATTTGTCTGAGTGGTTGCGTGGTGACTATTTGGTTTCTGATGCCACTTTAAATCGCTTCTTTGCTTTCCACGTCATTGCTTTGCCTATGGTTTTGTTGGGCTTGGTAGCTGTACATATCGTGGCCTTGCATGAAGTGGGTTCAAACAACCCAGATGGCGTAGAAATCAAAGCGACCAAAGACAAAAAAACAGGCATCCCGTTGGATGGTATTCCATTCCACCCCTACTACACAGTAAAAGACTTGGTGGGCGTGGTAGTGTTCTTGATGGTGTTTACAGCAATTGTATTCTTTGCGCCTGAAATGGGTGGCTACTTCTTAGAAGCCAATAACTTTATCCCAGCGGATCCGCTAAAAACGCCAGCGCACATTGCGCCAGTATGGTACTTCACGCCTTATTATTCTATTTTGCGCGCAGTTCCACCGATTGGTATTTCACAATTCCCAGGTGTGGTTGCGATGGGCTTGTCAGTGCTGGCTTTTGCTTTCTTACCTTGGTTAGATAAGAGCCCAGTGAAGTCTATCCGTTATCGTGGCACATTATACAAACGCTGGTTAGCGGCCTTTGTGATTAGCTTTGTGATTCTTGGCTATCTAGGGACGGTGCCAGGCGATGTATGGGGTCAATTTGGTCCGTGGTTGGGTCGTGCCGACCGTGCCACCGTGCTTGCGCGTATATGTTCAGTGGTTTACTTTGCATTCTTTGCTTTGATGCCGTGGTACACCAAAAAAGATCAAACCAAGCCAGTGCCAGAAAGGGTGACTTACTAATATGAATACCAATATAAAAAACAATATGAAAAGTTACATATTAAATATTGCGGCGATTGCAGTGTTGGCTCTATCTAGCTCGGTTGGTGCTAATGAGGTCGAGATTGATGTGAAAGCACCAGTCGATTTCAGTGATAAAGCTTCTTTGCAACGTGGTGCTAAATACTTTGTGAACTATTGCTTGAACTGCCATAGCGCAAACTATATGCGTTATAACCGTTTGCAAGACATTGGTTTAACCGAAAAACAAATCAAAGATAATTTGTTGTTTGCGGGTGAAAAAGTGGGTGACACCATGCGCGTCACTATGAACCCAAAAGATGCAAAAAAATGGTTTGGTGCGGCGCCGCCTGATCTGAGCGTAGAAGTGCGTGCTAGAAGTGCGGATTGGGTGTATGCCTATTTACGTAGTTTCTACAAAGATGAAACGCGTCCAACGGGTTGGAATAACTTGGTATTTGACAAAGTAGCCATGCCACACGTGCTATATGAATTGCAAGGCGTGCAAGTGCTTAACCACGAAACACATACACTAGAGTTGGTGCAAGCAGGTAAATTGAACGAAGCAGAATTCGATCAGTTTGCAGGTGACTTAACTAACTTTATGGCCTTTATGGCCGAGCCTGGTAAACAGTCATTGCACTGGATAGGCTTCATAGTGCTGTTGTTCCTAGGTGTATTGTTGGTCTTGGTGAAAAAAATAAAAGCGGAATATTGGAAAGATATACGCTAGTTTAGGTTGAATTGATTGCACCAAGGCAATGTTGCCTTGGTGCATTTTTTTATAGGGAAGAGAAAATTATGATGAGATTGTATTCGGGCACGGTAGATCCATACAGTCACCGCTGTCGTATTGTGTTGTTTGAAAAAGGCATGGACTTTGAAGTGATTGATGTGGATTTAACCAATAAGTCAGAAGACTTGGCGGTGCTTAATCCTTACGGTGATGTGCCAGTATTAGTAGAGCGCGATTTAATTTTGTCAGAAGCCAATATCATCAATGAATATATTGATGAGCGCTTCCCGCATCCACAACTCATGCCTGCAGACCCAGTCATGCGCGCACGCGCAAGATTGTTTTTGTATAACTTTGAAAAAGATTTGTTTGACCACATCAAAGACATCGAGTCTGGCAATGATGAGCAAGCAGATAAAGCGCGCAAAACCATACGCGATAACTTAACGCAAATCGTGCCGATTTTTAGCAAACAAAGTTATTTGTTGGGTGACGAATACTCCATGTTAGATGTGGCGGTGACGCCATTGCTATGGCGTTTGGGTCATTATGGCATTGAGCTGCCAAACCAATGCGCGCCATTGCTTAAGTATGCAGAGCGTTTATTCTCACGTCCAATGTACGCAGAAGCCATGACGCCTTCTGAAAAGGCCATGCGTAAATAATACAAAGCGCGCAATAGTCGCGCTTTGTCTATTGACCATTCAGGAGTGTTGCGATGACAGAAATGATTCCAACCACATCATATATGATTCGTGCCATTCATGAGTGGTGTATTGACAATGGTTTAACGCCCCATTTGTTGGTGAACGTGGATGCTAATACGCGTGTGCCGATGGCTTATGTCAAAAATGGTGAAATCGTATTGAATCTAAATTACTCAGCCACCAAAGATTTGATGATAGATCAGCAAGCAGTCAGTTTTTCAGCGCGTTTTTCTGGCGTGTCACAACAGCTGTATATTCCTATTTATGCTGTGAAAGGCATCTTTGCCAGAGAAAATGGCCAAGGCATGTTTTTTGAAGCGCAGTCGCAGGCTAATGTGGGCATTGAGTCAACCTCAGAGGCGAATAATGCAGAAGGTAAAGGGCAAGAAGGCGTGCCTGAAAATAAACCAGCCAAAGGCGCCCATCTCAAATTAATTAAGTGAACGGTCAGCCATTTTTGCTTGCGGTGCTTGTGTTGAGAGCATGTAAAAAATACAACAGACACAAAATTTATGGCTAATCTAAAAAAAATCATCAAAAACACTAGATAAATTACCCAGAAAAATGATATAGTCACGCCTTCTTTAAATGCCGGGTTAGCTCAGTTGGTAGAGCAGCGCACTTGTAATGCGAAGGTCATCAGTTCGATTCCGATACCCGGCACCAATTTTTGTGAACTAATTCAATGAGTTAATTCACTTTTGGAGGGGTGGCCGAGTGGTTAAAGGCGACGGACTGTAAATCCGTTCTCTCTGAGTACGCTGGTTCGAATCCAGCCCCCTCCACCAAATAATAAGAGCCTATAGGCGTAATTGGCGAATGATAAGCGGGAAGGTTGTGTTTCCCATGAGTGTTCTGCATATGCGCGGGTGTAGCTCAGTTGGTAGAGCACTTGCCTTCCAAGCAAGATGTCGCGAGTTCGAACCTCGTCGCCCGCTCCAGTAACCAATGATTTGGAATGTCTGTGGTTGGGGATGCCTTGGGTAAGGAACGCTTTGGGTAAGGAATATAAGCGCCCATGTGGCTCAGTGGTAGAGCACTCCCTTGGTAAGGGAGAGGTCGCGGGTCCGATTCCCGCCATGGGCACCAAAGAATTGCTCTGTGTATTGTAACTGTTTTCAATCATAGGGTTTGGTAGTGAGTCATTGGCTAACATGCCTGTGCATAAAGTTTAATGACTCAATTTGTTAATAACATAATTATTTGCAATAACTTAAGTATCAATAAAAGGAAAACATCATGGCAAAAGGCAAATTTGAACGTACCAAGCCCCACGTGAACGTTGGTACGATTGGACACGTTGACCACGGTAAGACGACATTAACAGCGGCGATTACCACGATTTTATCTAAGAAATTTGGTGGTGAAGCAAAAGCTTACGACCAAATTGACGCTGCACCAGAAGAAAAAGCACGTGGTATTACCATTAACACAGCACACGTTGAGTACGAGACAGAATCACGTCACTATGCACACGTTGACTGCCCAGGCCACGCGGACTATGTTAAAAACATGATTACTGGTGCTGCCCAAATGGACGGCGCTATCTTAGTATGTTCAGCTGCTGACGGTCCTATGCCACAAACGCGTGAGCACATCTTGTTAGCTCGCCAAGTAGGTGTGCCATACATCATCGTGTTCCTAAACAAAGCAGACATGGTAGATGATGCTGAGTTGTTAGAATTGGTTGAAATGGAAGTGCGTGACCTATTGTCTAAATATGACTTCCCAGGTGATGACACCCCAATCGTACACGGTTCAGCTAAATTAGCTTTAGAAGGCGACCAATCAGACATTGGCGAACCAGCGATTTTCAAACTGGCTGCAGCATTAGACAGTTACATCCCAACACCAGAGCGCGCAATCGACGGCACATTCTTGATGCCAGTTGAAGACGTATTCTCAATTTCAGGCCGTGGTACTGTAGTAACAGGCCGTATTGAGCGTGGTATTGTTAAAGTCGGTGACGAGATTGAAATCGTTGGTATCAAAGACACATTAAAAACAACCTGTACAGGCGTAGAAATGTTCCGTAAATTGCTAGACCAAGGTCAAGCAGGCGACAACGTTGGTGTATTGTTGCGCGGTACAAAACGTGAAGAAGTTGAACGTGGTCAAGTATTGGCTAAATCAGGCTCAATCAAACCACACACAGAATTCACAGCAGAAATCTACGTGTTGGGTAAAGATGAAGGTGGTCGTCATACACCATTCTTTAACGGTTACCGTCCACAATTCTACTTCCGTACGACAGACGTAACGGGTGCTGTAGAGTTGCCAGCAGGTACAGAGATGGTGATGCCTGGTGATAACGTGTCTATCACTGTACGTTTGATTGCGCCGATTGCGATGGAAGAAGGCTTACGCTTTGCGATTCGTGAAGGTGGCCGTACCGTTGGTGCAGGCGTGGTTGCGAAAATCATTAAGTAATTTGTGTTAATGACCAAAAGCTACGCAACAACCCGCGTAGCTTTTGTTGTAAGAAGTACAGGCCAATAGCTCAATTGGTAGAGTATCGGTCTCCAAAACCGAGGGTTGGGGGTTCGAGACCCTCTTGGCCTGCCAAACACCTAATGGTGACGAAAAGAATAAGTCTATGATAGATAGAATTAAGCTAGCAATATCTCTGTTACTTGTTTTAGCTGGGGTTGCTGGTTTTTACATTTTGGAAGACAAGGCAATGGTCCTAAGAATACTCGCTGTGATGGCGGGTATTGTTGCGTCTATTGTTGTTGCTAAAACAACGCCACAAGGCGCGCAGTCGATTGCGTTTTTTAATGATTCGATTGCAGAAGCTAAACGCGTGGTTTGGCCAACGCGCAAAGAAACTGTGCAAACCACCATCGCAGTGTTTGTCTTGGTGGTGATTATGGCGGCGTTCTTGGCCTTGGTAGATGTGGGTTTTGCCTTTATGGTGCAGTGGTTAATGGGACGGAGTGCTTAATGGCAATGAAATGGTATGCAGTCCAAGCATTTTCAGGCATGGAGAAATCGGTCAAGGCCGGTTTGGAAGAGCGTATTGCACGTTCCGATTTGCAAGGGCAATTTGGTGATATTTTAGTCCCAATTGAAGAAGTGGTTGAGATGAAGTCTGGTCAAAAAACCATTACTGAGCGTCGCTTGTATCCAGGCTACGTATTGGTGCAAATGGAAATGACTGATGAGAGTTGGCACTTGGTGAAAAGTACGCCGCGTGTCACTTCATTTATTGGTGGTTCCGCACAGCGTCCAACGCCAATTAAAGATAAAGAAGTTGAGATTATCTTGCGTCGTATTGATGACAGCAAATCTAATCCAACGCAAAAAATGACCTTCGAAAAAGGCGAAAGTGTTCGCGTCATCGATGGTCCATTTAAAGATTTTTCTGGCAGTGTGGAAGAAGTCAATTACGATAAAAATAAATTACGTGTATCTGTCGTCATTTTTGGTCGTGCAACGCCAGTAGAGCTTGATTTCGGTCAGGTCGAAAAAGAAGTTTAATTTAGTAGTAGTTTTTATCAACGGGGAGCTCTTTTAGGGCGCATGTACCCATTTTAGGAGTCATCAAATGGCAAAGAAAGTCATTGGCTACATCAAACTGCAAATTCCTGCAGGTAAGGCCAACCCAAGTCCTCCAGTTGGTCCAGCATTGGGTCAACGTGGTTTGAACATCATGGAATTCTGTAAAGCGTTTAACGCGGCAACACAAGGTGTTGAACCAGGTCTTCCAGTGCCGGTCGTAATTACAGCGTTTGCAGATAAGAGTTTCACTTTTATCATGAAAACGCCTCCAGCGACTGTGTTAATCAAAAAAGCAGCGAAGTTGGAGAAAGGTTCACCACGCCCACATACGGATAAAGTAGGCAAAATCACACGTGCGCAAGCCGAAGAAATTGCTAAAACAAAAATGCCTGACTTAACAGCGGCTGATATGGATGCTGCAGTGCGTACGATTGCTGGTAGCGCGCGTAGTATGGGTATTGAAGTGGAGGGTGTATAACATGGCTAAAAGAATTGATGCACTTCGTGCAAAAGTAGACCGTAACAAATTATATCCAGTACAAGACGCATTGGCTTTGGTTAAAGAAGGCGCTACTGCTAAATTTAACGAGTCTGTAGACGCAGTGATTAACTTGGGTATTGACCCACGTAAATCAGACCAATTGGTGCGTGGTGCGATTGTATTGCCTAACGGTACAGGTAAAACAACACGTGTTGCGGTGTTTGCGCAAGGTGCGCAAGCAGAAGCAGCAAAAACAGCAGGTGCTGATATTGTTGGTTTTGAAGACTTAGCTGAGCAAATCAAAGGCGGCATGATGGATTTTGACGTTGTGATTGCAACGCCAGATGCCATGCGTATTGTTGGTACTTTAGGTCAAGTATTGGGCCCACGCGGTTTAATGCCTAACCCAAAAGTCGGTACTGTTACGCCAGATGCTGCAACTGCGGTTAAAAATGCCAAAGCGGGTCAAGTGCAATACCGTACAGACAAAGGCGGTATCATTCATTGTACGATTGGCCGTGCTTCATTTACGGTTGATCAGCTACAAGGTAACTTGTTTGCGCTTGTGGATGCATTGAGCAAAGCTAAACCAGCGAGCTCAAAAGGCGTTTTTCTGAAAAAACTATCAGTTTCTAGCACCATGGGTGCTGGTGTACGTATAGATCAAGCAACAGTAGCGCAATAATCGCGCTAGGTTAAGTCCTCTTAAACTAATAAAGAGGCAAAGAACTTTGGGCTTGCTATTTTATTTTAAAATAAAATGGCAAGAGCATCAAAGACCGTTGGTATAGCAATATTTAATTTTCAACTAAAAAGCGTGGGCGAATTTTTCCTCTGCGCTCTTTGCGAGAAAACCAACGCAGATGGCGAACCCGATACAGGATATGCAAATGCCCTGAATAAGGACGCCGTGAGTGGTTCAGTATGTTGCTGAACTTTCATTAACGGAAGGAGAAAAGACCTTGAGTCTCAATCTAGCAGAAAAAAAAGAAGTCGTAGCTGAAGTGAGCGCCCAAGTGGCGAATGCACAAGCGATTGTACTTGCTGAGTATCGTGGTATCGGCGTGGCTGATATGACGAAATTGCGTGCGGAAGCCCGTAATGCTGGCGTGTACTTGCGTGTGTTAAAAAACACTTTAGTGCGTCGCGCAGTGGATGGTACGCCATTCTCAGTGTTGGCAAACGATATGGTAGGTCCTTTGGTGTTCGGCATTTCTGCTGACCCAGTAGCAGCTGCTAAAGTCATGAACAACTTTGCTAAAGACAATGATGTATTCGTGATTAAAGCAGGCGCAATGCCAAATGAGCGTTTGGATGTAGCTGGCGTACAAGCCTTAGCTGCAACCTTGAGCCGTGATGAGTTGTTATCAAAACTCGCTGGCATGCTCAACGAGGTACCAACCAAATTTGCCCGTGCTATCGCAGCAGTTCGTGATGCGCAAGAAAAGCAAGCGGCTTAATTTTTTATATTCATTTATTTTAGGGAATTTTTATTATGGCAATTTCAAATGCAGACATCTTAGATGCAATTGGTAGCATGACGGTGATGGAGCTTACTGCTTTCATCAAAGAGATCGAAGAAAAATTTGGCGTTTCTGCCGCAGCGGTTGCTGTTGCTGCTGGTGGCGGTGCTGCTGCTGGCGGTGCTGCTGCAGCTGCTGAGCAAACAGAGTTCAATGTTATCTTGACCTCAGCTGGCGACAACAAAGTTAGCGTGATTAAAGCGGTTCGTGAATTGACAGCTTTAGGCTTGAAAGAAGCTAAAGACTTAGTTGATGGCGCACCAAAAGCAATTAAAGAAGGCGTAAGCAAAGCTGAAGCCGACGAAGCTGCTAAAAAATTAATCGAAGCGGGCGCGACTGCTGAAGTTAAATAATTCACATTGTTGAATTGGTTGGGGCTGATGGGAAACCGTCAGCCTTAGCCGTTTATAGAGCTTGCGAATGTAAGTGAAATGTAACAGGGCTTTAATTTTAATGGAGACGAGTTTTATTCCATTAAAATCATAAGCTTAACTCAAACCGAAGTTAGAAATCAAAACATTGCAGTGGATGAAAAGTGTTTTGTCTTCTACCCTCAAAAAATCTCAGGAGACGCTATGAGCTATTCCTTTACCGAAAAGAAACGCATCCGCAAAAGTTTTGCAAAGCGCGAGAGCGTTCAAGAAGTGCCTTATTTGTTGGCTATGCAATTGGAGTCATACAAGGCCTTTTTGCAAGCAGAAATCACTGCCGACAAACGTGAAAATCAAGGCTTGGAATCTACTTTCAGATCTGTTTTTCCAATTGTCAGCCATTCAGAAAATGCCCGTTTAGACTATGTGAGCTATCAATTAGGCGCTGAGCCTTTTGATGTGAAAGAGTGTCAGCAACGTGGTTTAACCTATGCTGTCCCTTTGCGCGTCAAAGTGCGTTTGACCATCATGGACAAAGAGGCTTCAAAGCCCACCGTGAAAGAAGTCAAAGAGCAAGAAGTGTACATGGGTGAAATTCCACTCATGACCGAAAACGGTTCATTTGTGATTAACGGTACCGAGCGTGTCATTGTGTCTCAATTGCACCGTAGCCCAGGTGTATTCTTTGAACATGACCGTGGTAAAACACATAGCTCAGGTAAGTTGCTGTTCTCAGCACGTATTATTCCTTACCGAGGTTCATGGTTAGACTTTGAGTTTGACCCTAAAGATTACTTGTATTTCCGTGTTGACCGTCGTCGTAAGATGCCAGTGACCATTTTGCTCAAAGCATTGGGTTACACGCAAGAGCAAATTTTGCAAACATTCAACGATACGGATACTTTCCATATCGGCCCTAAAGGCGTTGAATTTGAATTAGTACCAGAGCGTTTGCGTGGTGAAGTGGCTAAGTTCGACATCGCTGACAAAGATGGCAATGTGCTGGTTGCTAAAGACAAACGCATTACGGTAAAACATATCCGCGACATCGAAAAAGCGGGTATCAAAACCATGGCTGTGCCGACTGATTTTATTATGGGTCGAGCAGTGGCTGGCAACATCATTGATAAAGAAACAGGCGAGTTGATTGTTAACGCCAATGATGAAATCACTGAATCATTGTTGGAAAAATTGATTGCAGCCAAAATTAACGCTGTCGATACGATTTACACCAACGATTTAGACCACGGTGACTTTATCTCACAAACCTTGCGTATTGATGAAATTCCAGATCAATACAGTGCACGTGTGGCCATCTACCGTATGATGCGCCCAGGTGAGCCACCAACCGAAGATGCGGTTGAAGCGTTGTTTAACGGCTTGTTCTTCTCTGAAGACCGTTACGACTTGTCTGTCGTGGGGCGCATGAAGTTTAACCGCCGTGCTTACCCAAGCAAACAAGAAGAGCGTTCAGCCAATTGGATGCGCCGCTTCTACGAGCAAGTCGGCGCACAAGGCGACACGGGCGCAAATGTCTTGTCTAACGACGATATCTTGGCAGTGATTGGCGTATTGATTGAATTGCGCAATGGTCGCGGCGAGATTGACGATATTGACCACTTAGGTAACCGTCGTATTCGTTCAGTCGGTGAGTTGGCAGAAAACCAATTCCGTGCAGGCTTGGTGCGTGTTGAGCGTGCAGTGAAAGAGCGCTTGTCACAAGCTGAATCAGAAAACTTAATGCCGCATGACTTGATTAACGCTAAACCAGTGTCTAGCGCGATTCGTGAATTCTTTGGCTCTAGCCAATTGTCACAATTTATGGATCAAACCAATCCATTGTCTGAAATTACGCACAAACGCCGTATTTCAGCTTTGGGCCCAGGTGGTTTAACCCGTGAGCGCGCAGGTTTTGAGGTGCGTGACGTACATACCACGCACTACGGTCGTGTTTGCCCGATTGAAACGCCAGAGGGTCCAAACATTGGTTTGATTAACTCATTGGCTTTATTTGCACGCACCAATGAATATGGTTTCTTAGAAACCCCATATCGCTTGGTTGAAGGCAACAAAGTTTCAGGCAAGATTGATTACTTATCCGCCATTGAAGAAAGCCAGTACATGATTGCGCAAGCAAACACTGAACTTGCGAAAGATGGTAGCTTTAAAGAGGATTTAGTCTCTGCTCGTCATCACAATGAATTTACCATGACACAGCCAGACCGTGTACAGTACATGGACGTGGCGCCAAGCCAAATTGTGTCTGTGGCGGCCTCATTGATTCCTTTCTTGGAACACGATGACGCGAACCGTGCATTGATGGGTGCCAACATGCAACGTCAAGCGGTGCCTTGCCTACGCGCTGAAAAAGCCGTGGTGGGTACAGGTATTGAGCGTACTGTAGCGGTTGACTCAGGTACTGTCGTTACCGCGCGCCGTGGTGGTGTTGTGGATTATGTCGATTCAAGCCGTATTGTGATTCGCGTACATGACGCTGAAGCGCAGGCAGGTGAAGTGGGTGTGGATATTTACAACCTCACCAAATACACACGTTCTAACCAAAATACCAATATTAACCAACGTCCTTTAGTCCAAGTGGGTGATGTGATTGCCCGCGGCGACGTGGTGGCGGATGGCGCATCGACAGACATGGGTGAATTGGCATTAGGTCAAAACATGTTGGTGGGCTTTATGCCTTGGAACGGTTATAACTACGAAGACTCGATTTTGATTTCTGAGCGCGTGGTGGCAGAAGACCGCTACACTTCGATTCATATTGAAGAGTTGTCAGTAGTGGCACGTGATACCAAATTAGGCCCAGAGGAAATCACACGCGATATTTCTAACTTGTCAGAGCGCATGTTAGGTCGTTTGGATGATTCTGGCATTATCTACATTGGTGCTGAAGTTGAAGCTGGCGATGTGTTGGTAGGTAAAGTAACACCAAAAGGTGAGACTACACTGACGCCAGAAGAAAAATTGCTACGTGCCATTTTCGGTGAAAAAGCGTCTGACGTGAAAGACACCTCATTGCGCGTGCCTTCAGGCATGACAGGCACAGTGATTGACGTGCAAGTGTTTACACGCGAAGGTATCGACCGCGATGCACGTGCGCAACAAATCATTGATGACCAGTTGTCACACTACAAAAAAGATTTGGGCGACCAAATGCGTATTGTAGAAGACGATACTTTTGGCCGTATCAGTCGCTTGTTGGCTGGTAAAGCGGCTACAGGTGGCCCTAACAAACTGAAAAAAGGCGACAGCTTGACCCAAGAGTATTTGGAAAGCGTTGGCCGTTACGATTGGTTTGACATTCGTCTTGCAGACGAAGAAGCGGCGCGTCAGTTAGAGCAATTGAAAGATAGCTTAAGCCAAGCACGTATCGAGTTTGACAACAAATTCGAAGAGAAAAAACGTAAATTGACCCAAGGTGACGAATTGCCACCAGGTGTTCAAAAAATGGTGAAAGTGTACTTGGCGGTGAAACGTCGTATTCAGCCAGGTGACAAAATGGCGGGTCGTCACGGTAACAAGGGTGTGATTTCAAAAATCTGTCCTGTTGAAGACATGCCACACATGGCGGATGGTACACCACTCGACATCGTGTTGAACCCACTAGGCGTTCCATCACGTATGAACATCGGTCAGATTCTAGAAGTGCACTTAGGCTGGGCAGCAAAAGGCTTGGGTAAACGCATAGGCGATATGCTAGAAGCGGAAACCAAAGTGGCTGAAATTCGTAAATTCTTGAGCACCATCTACAACAGTAGCACAGGCAAAAAAGAAGACATTGACGCATTTAGCGACAAAGAAGTGTTAGAGCTTGCGCAAAACTTAAAACACGGTGTGCCATTTGCCACCCCAGTGTTTGACGGTGCTGCAGAGTCTGACATTAAAGCGATGTTGGATTTGGCTTTCCCAGATGACGATGCGCATACACAAAAACTACAATTCCACGCGGGCAAAACCCAAGTGAAATTGTTTGATGGCCGTACCGGTGATGCCTTTGAGCGTCCTGTGACTGTGGGTTATATGCACGTATTGAAACTTCATCACTTGGTGGATGACAAAATGCATGCCCGTTCAACCGGTCCTTACTCATTGGTCACACAACAACCATTGGGCGGTAAAGCACAATTCGGTGGTCAACGTTTTGGTGAGATGGAGGTTTGGGCATTGGAAGCATACGGTGCGTCATACACCTTGCAAGAAATGCTTACCGTGAAGTCAGATGACGTAAACGGCCGTACCAAAGTGTATGAAAACATTGTTAAAGGCGAACACAAAATCGATGCGGGCATGCCTGAATCATTTAACGTGTTAGTGAAAGAAATTCGCTCACTCGCTATCGACATCGACCTAGACAGAAACTAAGGAGAACAGACTTGAAAGCCTTATTAGACTTATTTAAGCAAGTTACCCAAGAAGAAGAATTTGATGCGATTAAAATCGCATTGGCTTCACCTGAAAAAATCCGTTCATGGTCCTATGGCGAAGTGAAAAAGCCAGAAACCATTAACTACCGTACCTTCAAACCAGAACGTGATGGTTTGTTCTGCTCAAAAATCTTTGGCCCGATTAAAGATTACGAGTGCTTGTGCGGTAAATACAAACGTTTAAAACACCGTGGTGTGATTTGTGAAAAATGTGGTGTTGAAGTCACATTAAGCAAAGTGCGTCGTGAGCGTATGGGCCACATTGAGTTGGCTTCACCCGTTGCGCACATTTGGTTCTTAAAATCATTGCCCAGCCGTTTGGGCATGGTGTTGGACATTGCCTTGCGTGACATCGAGCGCGTGCTTTACTTTGAAGCATTCATCGTCATTGATCCAGGCATGACACCACTCACACGTGGTCAATTGCTGACGGAAGATGACTACATTGCCAAAGTAGAAGAGTACGGCGATGAGTTCAACGCAGTGATGGGTGCAGAAGCGATTCGTGAATTGTTACGCACCATGGACATCAACCGCGAAATCGAAACATTGCGTAGCGAATTGTCTGCGACAGGCTCAGAAGCAAAAATCAAAAAAATTGCTAAACGCTTAAAAGTGCTCGAAGCCTTCCAAAAATCTGGCATCAAACCAGAGTGGATGATTTTGGAAATCTTGCCAGTGTTGCCGCCAGAATTGCGCCCATTAGTACCATTGGATGGTGGTCGTTTTGCAACTTCTGACTTGAACGATTTGTATCGTCGCGTGATTAATCGTAACAACCGTCTAAAAAGATTATTGGAGTTAAAAGCCCCAGAAATCATCGTACGTAACGAAAAACGTATGTTGCAAGAAGCTGTAGACTCATTATTAGACAATGGTCGTCGCGGTAAAGTGATGACAGGCGCTAACAAGCGTCCATTGAAATCACTCGCTGACATGATTAAAGGTAAAGGCGGTCGTTTCCGTCAAAACTTGCTTGGTAAGCGTGTGGACTACTCAGGTCGTTCAGTGATTGTGGTCGGTCCACAACTGAAATTGCACCAATGCGGTTTGCCGAAAAAAATGGCTTTAGAGTTGTTCAAACCATTCATTTTCCATAAATTGGAAGTGTTAGGTTTAGCAACAACGATTAAAGCAGCGAAGAAAAAGGTAGAGGAAGAAGGACCAGAAGTATGGGATATTCTCGAGGACGTGATTCGCGAGCATCCAGTTCTGTTGAACCGTGCGCCTACTTTGCACCGTTTGGGTATTCAAGCGTTTGAGCCAGTATTGATTGAAGGTAAAGCTATTCAATTGCACCCACTCGTTTGTTCAGCGTTCAACGCCGACTTCGACGGTGACCAAATGGCGGTGCACGTGCCATTGAGCCTTGAGGCGCAAATGGAAGCACGTACTTTAATGCTGGCTTCAAACAACGTACTGTCTCCAGCCAACGGCGAACCTATCATTGTGCCTTCACAAGATATCGTGTTGGGTCTGTACTACATGACGCGCGAAAAAGTGGCGGCACGTGGCGAAGGCATGATGTTCAGCGACGTGAAAGAAGTACAACGTGTGTATGACCAAGGTTTGATTGACTTGCATGCTAAAGTGACCGTACGTATTAAAGAGTACGAGATGGACGTAGAAGGCAACAAGGTTGAAAAACACAACCGCTACGAAACCACTGTCGGTCGCGCTTTGCTGTCAGAAATCTTGCCAGCAGGTTTGTCATACAGCTACATCGATAAAGCATTGAAAAAGAAAGAAATTTCTCGTTTAATCAATGCCAGCTTCCGTAAAGTAGGCATCCGTGAAACCGTGATTTTTGCGGATAAATTGATGTACACAGGTTACTCATACGCGACTAAAGCGGGTATTTCTATCAGCATTAACGATATGTTAGTGCCGCCAGAAAAAGCACAATTGATTGCTGCAGCCGATGCGGAAGTGAAAGAGATTGAAGACCAATACACGTCTGGTTTGGTCACACAAGGTGAGCGCTACAACAAAGTGGTCGACATTTGGGGTCGTGCAGGTGACAAAGTGGCTGATGCCATGATGAAACAATTGCGCGAAGAAGATGTGAAAGACAACGACGGCAACACCGTGATGAAAGAAGGCAAAGCAGTACGCCAAGAGTCTTTCAATGCGATTTACATGATGGCCGACTCAGGTGCGCGTGGTTCTGCAGCGCAGGTGCGTCAGTTAGCCGGTATGCGTGGTCTGATGGCTAAACCAGATGGTTCTATCATTGAAACGCCTATTAAAGCCAACTTCCGTGATGGCCTGAACGTGTTGCAATACTTTATTTCAACCCACGGTGCACGTAAAGGTCTAGCAGATACTGCGTTGAAAACAGCGAACTCAGGTTACTTGACCCGTCGTTTGGTTGATGTGACCCAAGACTTAGTGGTGACTGAGCATGATTGTGGTACCACAGACGGCTTGGTGACGAAAGCTTTGGTAAAAGGCGGTGAAGTGGTTGAGCCGTTGCATGATCGTATTTTAGGTCGTACCGCTGCGCTTGACGTGATTCACCCTGAGACACAAGAAGTGATTTACCCAGCAGGTACATTGCTAGGTGAAGACGAAGTGGAAAAAATTGATGCTTTAGGCATTGATGAGGTTAAAGTGCGTACTGCCTTGACCTGTGACACACGCTACGGTATCTGTGCGAAATGTTATGGCCGTGACTTAGGTCGTGGCAAGCTCATTAGCATGGGTGAGGCGGTGGGTGTGATTGCGGCGCAATCAATTGGTGAGCCTGGTACACAGTTGACCATGCGTACATTCCACATTGGTGGTGCGGTATCGCGTGCAGCTTCAGTGTCACAAGTAGAAAGTAAATCGAACGGTATCGCAAACTTTACATCGACGATGCGTTACGTCACAAACTCACGCGGTGAGCAAATTGTGATTTCACGTAACGGTGAAGTGATTATTGCCGATGATAATGGCCGTGAGCGTGAGCGTCATAAAGTGCCATACGGTGCAACATTGACGATGGCAGATGGCAAAGCAGTCAAAGCTGGTCAAGCTTTAGCGACTTGGGATCCGCATACCCGCCCAATTATCACTGAATATGCAGGGCAAGTGAAATTTGAGAACGTGGAAGAAGGTGTGACCGTTGCTAAACAAGTCGATGAAGTCACTGGCTTGTCATCCTTGGTGGTGATTGACCCGAAACAACGTGCGGGTCAAACTAAAGGCTTGCGTCCACAGGTTAAACTGTTGGATGCGGCTGGCAAAGAAGTTAAATTGACTGGCAGTGAAGCCTCTGTCAACGTGACCTTCCAGTTAGGCTGCATTATCACGGTGAAAGATGGTCAAGAAGTCGGCGTGGGTGAAGTATTAGCACGTATCCCACAAGAGTCTTCTAAAACCCGTGATATTACTGGGGGTCTGCCACGCGTCGCTGAATTGTTTGAAGCGCGCTCACCAAAAGATGCAGGTATGTTGGCAGAAGTCACTGGTACCGTTTCATTTGGTAAAGATACTAAAGGCAAACAACGTTTGGTGATTACGGATTTGGACGGCGTTTCAAGTGAATTCTTGATTGCAAAAGACAAGCACGTAACCGCTCATGACGGTCAGGTAGTGACCAAAGGTGAGACGATTGTGGACGGCCCAGCTGACCCACAAGACATTTTACGTTTGCAAGGTCGCGAAGCTTTAGCCCGTTACATCATCGACGAAGTGCAAGATGTGTATCGTTTACAAGGCGTGAAAATTAACGACAAACACATTGAAGTGATTGTGCGTCAAATGTTGCGTCGCGTAAAAGTGTTGGATGCAGGCGAAACTGGCTTTATCCAAGGTGAGCAAGTAGAGCGTGCAGATTTGTTGATTGAAAATGAACGCGTCATCGCAGAGAACAAACGTCCAGCGATATTTGAGTATGTGTTATTGGGTATTACCAAAGCCTCACTATCTACGGATTCATTCATCTCAGCAGCGTCGTTCCAAGAAACAACGCGTGTCTTGACCGAGGCGGCGATTTTGGGCAAACGTGATGAGTTGCGTGGCTTGAAAGAAAACGTTATTGTGGGCCGCTTGATTCCTGCAGGTACTGGTTTGGCTTATCACGAAACACGTAAGCGTGCGGCTGCGGCGGCAAATGCGCCAGCAGCAGAAGGCCCTTCTGAAGCAATGTTGGCGGCAGAAGCCATGTTTACGCAAGATGAAGCGCAAGTAGTAGAAGTCACAGAAACCGATGTCACAGGTGAAGCTGCAGCAGAGTAATATTGAAAAAAGAAGTGTCGAGTAAGATTATCGCTTGACACTTCTTGCTTCAATACATAAAATGCTTGGTTTTTTAGAATAGCCTTATTGTCATCAATAGGGTCATTGTGTTTTACGGATGGGGTGCTTAATCTATCAAGCGCAGTCCGATTAAATTATAGAGGTCGACGGCAATGCCAACCATTAATCAGTTAGTACGTAAACCACGTGTTAAAGTGGTTTCAAAAAGTAAAGTGCCAGCACTAGAAGCATGTCCACAAAAACGTGGTGTGTGTACACGTGTTTACACAACAACTCCAAAAAAACCAAACTCTGCGTTGCGTAAAGTGGCTAAAGTTCGCTTAACCAATGGCTATGAAGTGATTAGCTACATTGGTGGTGAAGGTCATAACTTGCAAGAGCACAGTGTGGTGTTAATTCGTGGCGGTCGTGTAAAAGACTTGCCAGGTGTGCGTTACCACATGGTTCGCGGTAGCTTGGATACTGCGGGCGTGAAAGATCGTAAACAATCTCGTTCTAAATACGGTGCAAAACGTCCTAAAGAAGCTAAAGCTGCTTAAGTGTTTTGTCGCTTAAGCTTCAATTTGAAGTTTTAGAATAGGTTTTATTTTATCCATGGCGGCTGAAATGCCTTGCTTGTGTTGTAGCTAGCAAAATTTAAATGAAAGAGAATAGAAATGCCAAGACGTAGAGAAGTCCCCAAACGTAATATTTTGCCAGATCCAAAATTTGGTAGCCAAGAAGTGTCTAAATTCGTCAACGTATTGATGACGGGTGGTAAAAAATCTGTCGCTGAGCGTATTTTGTACGGTGCGTTTGACCAAATTACCGCAAAAAGTGGCAAAGATGCTTTGGAAGTGTTTACGACTGCGTTAAATAACTTGCGCCCAGTGGTTGAGGTGAAAAGCCGTCGCGTGGGTGGTGCTAACTACCAAGTGCCTGTTGAGGTGCGTCCTAGCCGTCGTAGTGCGTTGGCAATGCGCTGGATGCGTGATGCAGCGCGTAAGCGTGGTGAAAAATCAATGGGCTTGCGTTTGGCAGCCGAGTTGATTGAAGCTTCTGAAGGCCGTGGTTCAGCGATGAAAAAACGTGAAGAAGTTCACCGTATGGCAGAAGCGAATAAGGCGTTCTCGCACTTCCGCTTCTAGTTGTAATTAGCAATTTTAGTAATTTCGCTCTTTAATAATTAATTGAATTGATAGCAAAGGTAAATTATCGTGGCTCGCAAAACCCCTATTGAACGTTACCGTAATATTGGTATTTCAGCGCATATTGACGCAGGTAAAACCACCACTACAGAACGTATTTTGTTCTACACTGGTGTGAACCATAAAATTGGTGAGGTGCATGACGGCGCCGCTACGATGGACTGGATGGAGCAAGAGCAGGAACGTGGTATTACCATTACTTCTGCGGCAACGACTTGTTTCTGGAAAGGCATGGATTTATCTTACCCTGATCATCGATTCAATATTATTGATACCCCAGGGCACGTTGACTTTACCATCGAGGTGGAGCGTTCAATGCGTGTATTGGATGGTGCTTGTATGGTGTACTGTGCGGTGGGTGGTGTGCAGCCACAATCTGAAACAGTATGGCGTCAAGCAAACAAATACAAAGTGCCTCGCTTGGCCTTTGTTAACAAAATGGACCGTTCTGGTGCCGATTTCTTCAAAGTTGTAGAACAAATGAAAACTCGCTTAAGAGCGAGTCCTGTGCCTATCGTTATTCCGATTGGCCGTGAAGATACTTTCACTGGCGTAGTCGATTTAATGAAAATGAAAGCCATTATTTGGGATGAAGCCTCACAAGGCATGAAATTTACATACGGCGAAATTCCTGCGGATTTGGTTGATGTGGCTAAAAAATGGCGCGAACTCATGATTGAATCTGCTGCAGAAGCCAGTGAAGAGTTGATGAACAAGTACCTAGAAAACGGTGACTTGGAAGAAAAAGACATCATCTTAGGCATTCGTACTCGCACTATCGCGGGTGAAATTCAACCAATGTTGTGTGGTTCAGCCTTTAAAAATAAAGGTGTCCAACGTATGTTGGATGCGGTTGTGCAATTCTTGCCATCGCCGGTGGATATTCCTGATGTAAAAGGCGAGGCTGAAGATGGTACGCCAACGACACGTAAAGCGGATGACAAAGAAGGCTTCTCTGCGCTTGCATTTAAATTAATGACAGACCCATTTGTTGGTCAGTTGACGTTTGTCCGTGTTTACTCAGGCACCTTGAACAAAGGTGATACAGTATTGAACTCTGTGAAGGGTAAAAAAGAGCGTATCGGTCGTATTGTCCAAATGCACGCTAACAACCGTGAAGAGGTTGATGAAGTGTTGGCAGGCGACATCGCTGCTTGTATCGGCTTGAAAGATGTGACGACTGGTGAGTCTTTATGCTCACCTGATAAACCGATTATCTTAGAGCGCATGATATTCCCTGAGCCTGTGATTCACGTGGCTGTTGAACCAAAAACCAAAAGTGACCAAGAGAAAATGGGTCTTGCTTTGGGTCGTTTGGCACAAGAAGATCCTTCTTTCCGTGTGCGTTCAGACGAAGAATCAGGCCAAACCATTATCTCTGGTATGGGTGAGTTGCACTTGGAAATTCTAGTGGATCGTATGCGTCGTGAGTTTAACGTTGAAGCTAACGTAGGCGCGCCACAAGTGGCTTACCGTGAAGCGATTCGTAAAGCGGTTGAAGTGGAAGGCAAATTCGTTAAACAATCTGGCGGTAAAGGCCAATATGGTCACGTATGGCTCAAAATGGAACCGAACGAAGCTGGTAAAGGCTACGAGTTCGTGGATGCGATTAAAGGCGGTACCGTGCCACGTGAGTTTATCCCTGCGGTTGACAAAGGTTTGCGTGAAACGATTCCTGCTGGTGTGTTAGCAGGCTTCCCTGTGGTTGACGTGAAAGTAACCTTGTTTGATGGTTCATACCATGACGTTGACTCAAACGAAAACGCATTTAAGATGGCTGCTTCTATTGGCTTCAAAGACGGTATGCGTAAAGCAGATCCTGTCTTGCTAGAGCCTATGATGGCGGTAGAGGTGGAAACGCCTGAAGAGTACATGGGTGATGTAATGGGTGACTTGTCTTCACGCCGTGGCATTATTCAAGGCATGGATGACATGCCTGGCGGTGGTAAAGCGATTAAAGCTGAAGTGCCGTTGTCGGAAATGTTTGGTTACTCAACAACTGTTCGTTCATTGTCACAAGGCCGTGCAACTTACAGTATGGAATTTAAACATTATTCAGAAGCACCTCGCAACGTGGCAGAAGCCATTATGAGCAAGAAATAATTCATTAATACATTACAAACTTAAAACTTAAATTTAAAGGAAAACATCATGGCAAAAGGCAAATTTGAACGTACCAAGCCCCACGTGAACGTTGGTACGATTGGACACGTTGACCACGGTAAGACGACATTAACAGCGGCGATTACCACGATTTTATCTAAGAAATTTGGTGGTGAAGCAAAAGCTTACGACCAAATTGACGCTGCACCAGAAGAAAAAGCACGTGGTATTACCATTAACACAGCACACGTTGAGTACGAGACAGAATCACGTCACTATGCACACGTTGACTGCCCAGGCCACGCGGACTATGTTAAAAACATGATTACTGGTGCTGCCCAAATGGACGGCGCTATCTTAGTATGTTCAGCTGCTGACGGTCCTATGCCACAAACGCGTGAGCACATCTTGTTAGCTCGCCAAGTAGGTGTGCCATACATCATCGTGTTCCTAAACAAAGCAGACATGGTAGATGATGCTGAGTTGTTAGAATTGGTTGAAATGGAAGTGCGTGACCTATTGTCTAAATATGACTTCCCAGGTGATGACACCCCAATCGTACACGGTTCAGCTAAATTAGCTTTAGAAGGCGACCAATCAGACATTGGCGAACCAGCGATTTTCAAACTGGCTGCAGCATTAGACAGTTACATCCCAACACCAGAGCGCGCAATCGACGGCACATTCTTGATGCCAGTTGAAGACGTATTCTCAATTTCAGGCCGTGGTACTGTAGTAACAGGCCGTATTGAGCGTGGTATTGTTAAAGTCGGTGACGAGATTGAAATCGTTGGTATCAAAGACACATTAAAAACAACCTGTACAGGCGTAGAAATGTTCCGTAAATTGCTAGACCAAGGTCAAGCAGGCGACAACGTTGGTGTATTGTTGCGCGGTACAAAACGTGAAGAAGTTGAACGTGGTCAAGTATTGGCTAAATCAGGCTCAATCAAACCACACACAGAATTCACAGCAGAAATCTACGTGTTGGGTAAAGATGAAGGTGGTCGTCATACACCATTCTTTAACGGTTACCGTCCACAATTCTACTTCCGTACGACAGACGTAACGGGTGCTGTAGAGTTGCCAGCAGGTACAGAGATGGTGATGCCTGGTGATAACGTGTCTATCACTGTACGTTTGATTGCGCCGATTGCGATGGAAGAAGGCTTACGCTTTGCGATTCGTGAAGGTGGCCGTACCGTTGGTGCAGGCGTGGTTGCGAAAATCATTAAGTAATTATTAAAAATAT
Source organism: uncultured Methylophilus sp. (assembly GCA_965249075.1). GTDB lineage: Bacteria > Pseudomonadota > Gammaproteobacteria > Burkholderiales > Methylophilaceae > Methylophilus. Next base: position 445,421 of record CBDFLF010000004.1, on the reverse strand, counting down.
ACGGCAGGATACGTCCTGCCGTTTTGCTCTTTATAAGGAAATATCATGGCAGCTCAAAAAATTCGTATCCGCTTGAAAGCGTTTGACTATCGTTTAATCGACCAATCTGCGCAAGAAATCGTGGATACAGCAAAACGTACAGGTGCAGTTGTAAAAGGACCAGTGCCATTGCCAACCCGTATCGAACGTTTTGATATTTTGCGTTCACCACACGTGAACAAAACATCACGTGACCAGTTTGAAATCCGTACCCATCAACGTTTGATGGACATCGTAGACCCAACAGACAAAACAGTAGATGCTTTGATGAAGTTGGATTTACCAGCGGGTGTAGATGTTGAAATCAAGCTTTAATAGGCTAGATTAAAAAGTAGTTGTAAAAGCGTTCAGAGTTCGGTATAATCCGCGCTCTTTCTGTGGGTGGTCAATTGTAATCACCCATTTAACTATAATATAAGGAATTGATCATGAGCTTAGGGCTTATTGGTCGCAAAGTGGGTATGACCCGCATCTTTACTGACGAAGGCGCAAGCATTCCGGTAACGGTGTTAGAGGTTGTGCCTAACCGCGTGACTCAAATCAAGACTGTCGAAAGCGATGGCTATACAGGCCTTCAAGTTGCTTACGGCGAACGTCGTGCTAGCCGCGTTAACAAGGCAATCGCAGGTCATTTTGCGAAAGCTGGTGTTGCTGCTGGTTCAGGCATTAAAGAATTCAATGTTTCAGCAGATGTATTGTCTAACTACCAAGTAGGTGGCAATGTCACTGTTGAAATTTTCTCAGCTGGTCAGTTGGTAGATGTGACAGGCACTTCAATCGGTAAAGGTTTTGCCGGTGCTATTAAGCGTCACCACTTCAGCTCAAACCGTGCTTCTCACGGTAACTCACGTTCACATAATGTGCCAGGCTCTATTGGTATGGCCCAAGACCCAGGTCGCGTGTTCCCAGGTAAGCGTATGCCTGGTCATTTGGGTGATGTAAAAGTCACTACGCAGAACCTTGAGGTGGTGCGTGTGGATGCAGAGCGCAATTTATTACTCATTAAAGGTGCTATCCCTGGCGCTAAAGGCGGCGACGTTGTAGTGCGTCCTGCTATTAAAGCGAAAGGGGCTAAATAATGGAACTGAAATTAATCGATCAAAACGGTAAAGCCGCTAAAAAAGGCGTAAGCGTTTCTGATGTGACATTTGGTCGCGAATATAACGAGGCTTTGGTGCATCAGGTGGTTGTGGCTTACATGGCGAATGCCCGTACTGCAACACGTGCACAAAAAACCCGTGCGACAGTAGCACATACAACGCATAAACCATATGCTCAAAAAGGTACTGGTAACGCCCGTGCAGGTATGGCATCAAGCCCTATCTGGCGTGGAGGCGGTCGCGCATTCCCTAACTCACCAAACGAAAACTACAGCCACAAAGTAAACCGTAAAGCTTATCGTGCTGGTATGCAAACGATTTTGTCTGAGTTGGTACGTCAAGAGCGTATTGCTGTGATTGAGGACTTCAAGATTGAAGCGCCAAAAACTAAACAATTCGTAGAAAAAATTAATGCATTAGGCTATCAGGGCGGCGTGTTGTTGCTGACTGATGGGTTTGATGAAAACTTGTACTTGTCATCACGTAACTTGCCAAACGTATTGGTGGTTGAAGCGCAATATGCTGACCCTGTTAGCTTGGTGCGTTTCCCAAATGTGTTGGCAACCGCTGGTGCAGTTAAAAAACTTGAGGAGATGTTAGCATGATTACCGCAGCAACTAAAACTCAAGATCGTTTACTCCAAGTGATTTTAGCGCCACAAATTACTGAAAAAGCGACCATGATTGCTGATAAACATCAGCAAATCGCTTTCAAAGTGCGCACTGATGCGACTAAACCAGAAATCAAAGCAGCTGTTGAACTTGTGTTCAAGGTTGAAGTGGCTTCTGTATCTGTTATCAATGTTGCAGGTAAGGTTAAGCGTGCAGGTAAGCGCATGGGTAAACGTAGCGACTGGAAAAAAGCTTATGTAAGCTTAAAACCAGGTCAAGAAATTAACTTTGCAGCTGGCGAATAAGGAGAGAAGACATGGCATTAGTTAAAGTCAAACCAACTTCCCCCGGTCGTCGCGGTGTATTAAAGGTGGTCACACCTGATTTACACAAAGGTAAGCCTTACGCGCCGCTGTTGGAAAGTCAAAGTAAAAATGCTGGTCGTAACAACAACGGCCGTATCACCACACGCCATCAAGGCGGTGGTCATAAACAGCATTATCGTATTGTGGATTTCCGTCGTAATAAAGATGGTATTCCAGCAACCGTTGAGCGTATCGAATACGATCCAAACCGTACTGCGAACATTGCATTGCTATGCTACGCAGATGGTGAGCGTCGTTATATCATTGCCCCACGCGGTATCAGTGCGGGCGCGCAATTAATCAGCGGTGCTGAAGCGCCTATCAAAGCAGGTAATGCATTGCCATTGCGCAACATTCCTGTGGGCAGCACCATTCACTGTATCGAATTGCAACCTGGTAAAGGTGCGCAAATTGCTCGCTCAGCTGGTACATCCGTACAGTTGTTAGCGCGTGAAGGTGCTTACGCGCAGTTGCGTTTGCGTTCAGGTGAAGTGCGTCGTGTGCATGTGGATTGCAAAGCAACTTTAGGTGAAGTGGGCAATGAAGAGCATTCATTGCGCTCTATCGGTAAAGCAGGTGCGATGCGCTGGCGTGGTGTACGTCCTACCGTTCGCGGTGTGGTGATGAACCCGGTTGATCACCCGCACGGTGGTGGTGAAGGTAAAACAGCTGCTGGTATGAATCCTGTGTCACCATGGGGTCAGAAAGCTAAGGGTTATCGTACGCGTAGTAATAAACGTACTGATAACATGCGTGTAAGTCGTCGTCCAAGAAATGTAAGGTAATCGCTATGGCACGTTCAATTAAAAAAGGACCATTTGTAGATGGTCATTTGGTAAAAAAAGTGGAAGTTGCAACTGCAGCCCGCGACCGTAAACCAATCAAAACTTGGTCACGTCGTTCTACAATCTTACCAAATTTTATTGGTTTAACCATCGCAGTGCACAACGGTAGACAGCATGTGCCTGTGTTGATTTCTGAAAACATGGTTGGTCACAAGCTCGGTGAATTTGCGTTGACGCGTACATTCAAGGGCCACGCGGCTGATAAAAAAGCGAAGAAATAAGAGGCTAATGATGCAAGTAACTGCAATATTAAAAGGCGTACACCTCTCTCCGCAAAAAGCGCGTTTGGTGGCCGACTTGGTGCGTGGTAAAAAAGTAGAGCAAGCACTTAATATCTTAGCGTTCACGCCAAAACGTGGTGCTGAGATTATTAAAAAAGTGGTTGAGTCTGCAATTGCCAACGCAGAGCATAATAATGGTGCTGATGTTGATGATTTGAAGGTCACTTCAATCTACGTTGACAAAGGCTTGGTAATGAAACGTATTCGTGCCCGTGCAAAAGGTCGTGCTGGTCGTATTACAAAACCAACCTGTCATATTCATGTGACAGTCGGAGACTCAAAGGAATAATATGGGACAGAAAATTCATCCAATTGGGTTCCGTTTGAGCGTTCAAAAAAATTGGGCCTCACGTTGGTACTCAAACAGCAAGAACTTCCCTGCAATGTTGCAAGGCGACATCAAAGTACGTGAGTTCTTAAACAAAAAACTAGCAGCGGCAGCGGTAAGCAAGATCATCATCGAGCGCCCAGCTAAAAATGCCAAAATTACAATTCACAGTGCCCGTCCAGGCGTGGTGATTGGTAAAAAAGGTGAAGACATTGAATCGTTGCGTTCAAGTCTACAAGGCTTGATGGGTGTGCCAGTGCACTTAAACATCGAAGAAGTACGTAAGCCAGAAATCGATGCAACATTGATTGCACAATCAATTGCACAGCAATTGGAAAAACGTGTGATGTTCCGTCGTGCCATGAAACGTGCAATGCAAAACGCAATGCGTTTAGGCGCACAAGGTATCAAAATCATGAGCTCTGGTCGTTTGAATGGTATCGAAATCGCCCGTACCGAATGGTACCGCGAAGGTCGCGTGCCACTCCATACATTGCGTGCTGATATTGATTACGGTGTAGCTGAAGCTTCAACCACATACGGTATCATCGGTATTAAAGTATGGGTATTTAAAGGTGAAATTTTTGGTGATGGGTCACAACCGCCAGCTGCGGTTGCGCAAGAAGCAGAACCAGAAAAAAGAGTAAGAAAGCCGAGGGCTAAAGATGCTACAACCGTCTAGACAAAAATACCGTAAGATGCAAAAAGGCCGTAACAAAGGCATTGCAACGACGGGTAATAAAGTAAGTTTTGGTGATTTTGGTCTTAAAGCGATTGGCCGTGGCCGCTTAACAGCGCGTCAAATCGAAGCGGCACGTCGTGTGATGACTCGTCACATTAAACGTGGTGGTCGTGTATGGATTCGTGTATTCCCAGATCAACCAATTTCTAAAAAACCTGCAGAAGTGCGTATGGGTAACGGTAAAGGTTCAACCGAGTACTACGTAGCTCAAATCCAGCCAGGCAAAATGTTGTACGAGATGGATGGTGTGAGTGAAGAGTTGGCGAGAGAGGCTTTCCGTTTGGCAGCAGCTAAGTTGCCAATCGAGACCACATTCATGACGCGTCAAATTGGCAGTTAAGGAAAGGGTTTAAGATGAAAGCTTCTGAGTTAAGAGCAAAGTCAGTAGATGAGCTCAATAATGAATTGGTTGAATTGCGTCGCGCACAATTTTCATTGCGCATGCAATTGGCTACACAGCAATTAAATAAAGTTGATCAGCTAGGTCAAGTGCGTAAAGATGTTGCGCGCGTTAAAACCGTGTTAGCTGAGAAAGCAAGACAGGGTTAATTATGACTGAAACGACTAAAGTAGTACGTACATTGACAGGTCGCGTTGTAAGCGACAAGATGGACAAAACTGTCACCGTTTTGGTTGAGCGTAAAGTTAAGCACCCATTGATTGGTAAAGTGGTAGTGAAATCAAATAAATTTCACGCACATGACGAATCAAATGCGTGCAAAGAAGGTGATTTAGTGACAATTACTGAATCTCGCCCATACTCAAAAACCAAAACTTGGGTAGTTAGCAAAGTAGAATCTAAATAATATTAGATTTTTAAATCCAATGCTTGTTCTAAGCATTGGATTAGTTGTATAATGTTGGACTTTTCGGCGCCCGCTCTTCGGAGCAGTAAGCTGGCGCCCCAATACTGACCGTGGTCTACAGGCCGAATGTTGATTCTAACAAGCGGCTCGTATTGGTTTAACGGATTAAGTTGGAGATTATTCTCATGATTCAAATGCAATCTCGGTTAGAAGTAGCCGACAATACTGGTGCGCGTTCAGTGCAGTGTATCAAGGTCTTGGGTGGATCCAAGCGTCGTTACGCTAGCATTGGCGACATTATCAAAGTGAGCATTAAAGATGCTGCACCGCGTGGCCGTGTAAAAAAAGGCGAAGTGTATAGCGCCGTTGTAGTGCGTACTGCTAAAGGTGTGCGTCGCCCAGACGGCTCTTTGGTTAAGTTTGACGCAAATGCAGCAGTGCTGTTAAACAACAAACTTGAGCCAATTGGTACACGTATTTTTGGACCAGTGACACGTGAATTGCGTAGTGAACGTTTTATGAAAATCGTTTCACTTGCGCCTGAAGTGTTGTAATAGGCTTGGAGTATAGAAAATGAGTAAATTGCGTAAAGGCGACCAAGTCGTTTTAAACACAGGCAAAGACAAAGGTAAAACAGGTGCTGTTTTAAATGTATTGCCTTCAGGTCACGTCGTGGTTGAGGGTTTGAATGTGGCAAAAAAACATGCCAAACCAAATCCTATGAAAGGTGTAGCGGGCGGCATCATCAGCAAAGAAATGCCTATTGATATTTCAAATGTTGCTATTTTTAATAAAGCAACGCAAAAAGCTGATCGTGTTGGTTTTAAAGTTTTAGAAGATGGTCGTAAGATTCGTGTATTCAAATCTAACGGCGAGTCTGTTGACGCATAGGAAAAGTTATGGCGCGTTTAAAACAGTATTATAAAGATACAGTGGTTGCCAAGTTGACTGAACAGTTTGGCTACACTTCACCAATGCAAGTGCCGCGTATCGAAAAAATCACCTTGAACATGGGTGTGGGCGAGGCAGTCGCTGACAAGAAAGTCATGGAGCATGCGGTTTCAGATATGCAAAAAATTGCAGGTCAAAAGCCAGTTGTGACCAAAGCTAAAAAATCTGTTGCGGCATTTAAAATCCGTGATGATTATCCTGTTGGTTGTAAGGTGACTTTGCGTCGTGAGCGCATGTATGAATTTCTTGACCGTTTGATTACTGTGGCGATTCCACGTATTCGTGACTTCCGTGGTATTCCTGGTAAGTCATTTGACGGCCGTGGCAACTATAACATGGGTGTTAAAGAGCAAATTATTTTCCCTGAGATTGAGTACGATAAGATCGACGCACTTCGTGGGATGAATATCACTATCACAACGACAGCGAAATCAGATGACGAAGCAAAAGCGCTTCTCGCTGCCTTCAGTTTTCCATTCAGAGGTTAGTCATGGCTAAATTATGTATGACAGAACGCGAATTAAAACGTCGCGAAACCGTAAGTAAATTTGCCGCTAAGCGTGAAGCGTTAGTTGCGGTGATTAATAATCAATCTGCAAGTGCTGAAGAGCGTCAAGCTGCTCGCTTGAAATTGCAAAGTTTGCCACGTAACTCCAGTCCGGTGCGTTTGCGTAATCGCTGTGCCCTAACTGGTAGGCCACGTGGTGTGTTCAGTAAATTTGGTATCGCGCGTAGTAAATTGCGTGATTTGATGATGAGTGGTCAAGTGCCAGGCGTCACCAAGGCCAGCTGGTAACGGAGGGATATTGTTATGAGTATGAGTGATCCGATTGCCGATATGTTGACCCGCATCCGTAATGCGCAACGTACAAATAAGCCGACTGTTTCAATGCCAGCATCTAAATTAAAAGGTGCTATTGCGAACGTGTTGAAAGATGAAGGCTATATCGAAGACTATAACGTAAATGCTAACGAAGGCAAGCCGACATTGAGTATCAGCTTGAAATACTACGCAGGTCGTCCAGTAATTGAGAAGATTGAGCGTGTAAGTAAACCTGGTTTACGTGTTTACAAAGGGAGTCAGAACATTCCTAAAGTGATGAACGGTTTGGGTGTAACCATCGTTTCAACTTCTAAGGGTGTAATGACGGATCGTAAAGCGCAAGCTGCTGGTATCGGTGGCGAAGTGTTGTGTGTGGTAGCTTAAGGAGCGCATATGTCTAGAGTTGCTAAAAATCCAGTTGCGATCCCTGCTAAAGTTGAGGTGGTTGTTAACCCTAGCTTGATTTCAGTCAGCGGCCCATTGGGCAAGCTTAGTCAAGCATTGTCATCAGATATCACCGTAACACGTGATGGTGAGCAATTATTGGTTTCTGCAAATGCTGAAACGCAACATGCACGTGCTATGTCTGGTACGACGCGTGCATTGCTTGCTAATATGGTGCAAGGTGTTTCTGTTGGTTTCACGAAAAAATTGTCTTTGATTGGTGTTGGTTATAAAGCCAATGCACAAGGCGCTATGCTTAACTTAGAGTTGGGTTATTCACACCCAATCAACCATAAGATGCCTGAGGGTGTCACTGTGCAGACGCCAACGCCAACTGAAGTGGTGTTGACGGGTGCTAATAAGCAAGTAGTTGGTCAAGTCGCTGCGCAAATTCGTGCTTACCGTGCCCCTGAGCCATACAAAGGTAAAGGTGTTCGTTACTCTGATGAAGTGGTAGCGATTAAAGAAACCAAGAAAAAATAAGTAGCTAACTAATATAGTTAACTGAAATAAATAATTAAGCGCTTGTCGTATTAATTAGTTTAAATTACAAAGGTAAATTCAATGAAAAACGTAAATAACCGATTGCGTAGAGCACGTAAAACCCGTGCCAAAATCGCCGAGTTAAAAGTTACGCGTTTGAGTGTGCATCGCACCAATACGCATATTTATGCGCAGATTATTGCTGAATCTGGCGACCGTGTGTTGGCAAGTGCATCTACTGTTGAGGCGGAAGTTCGTAAAGACCTCAAACATGGTGGTAACTTGGATGCAGCCACATTGATAGGTAAACGCATTGCTGAGAAAGCAATTAAGGCTGGTATCACTGACGTTGCTTTTGATCGTTCAGGTTACAAATATCATGGTCGTATTCAAGCTTTGGCTGACGCGGCTCGTGAAGCTGGTCTCAAATTCTAATAGGTGAGATAAACAATGGCTAAAGATATTGAACAACAGCAAACCGATGGTTTGCGTGAAAAAATGATTACAGTTAACCGTGTAAGTAAAACGGTTAAAGGTGGTCGTATCATGAGTTTTGCAGCATTGACCGTCGTTGGTGATGGTGATGGCGCAGTCGGCATGGGTAAAGGTAAAGCGCGTGAAGTGCCAGTGGCAGTTCAAAAAGCGATGGACGAAGCTCGCCGTGGTATGTTGCGCGTTAGCTTGAACAACGGCACATTGCATCATGCGGTGACTGGCGTACATGGCGCAGCTAAAGTGTTTATTCAACCAGCTTCTGAAGGAACTGGCATTATTGCTGGCGGTGCAATGCGCGCTATTTTTGAAGTGATGGGTGTGACTAACGTGGTAGCTAAGTGTATCGGTTCTACAAACCCTTACAATTTAGTACGTGCGACATTAAACGGTTTAGCTTCAATGAACACGCCAGCTGAGATTGCCGCTAAACGTGGTAAATCTGTTGAAGAAATCAGAGGGTAATCATGGCTAAAGCAAAAACAGAAGTAGCAACATTAAAAGTGACCTTGGTGCGTAGCTTAATTGGCCGTATCGAAGCACACAAAGCTTCAGTACGTGGCTTAGGTTTGCGCAGAATGCACCATACGGTAGAAGTACAAGACACACCAGAAGTTAGAGGTATGATTAACGCGGTGAGTTATCTTTTGAAGGTTGAGTCATAATGTTATTAAATACGATTAAGCCTGCAGAAGGCGCTAAAAAACCAGCTCGCCGTTTAGGCCGTGGTATTGGTTCAGGTTTAGGTAAAACAGCTGGCCGTGGCCATAAAGGTCAAAAATCACGTGCAGGTGGTTTTCATAAAGTGGGTTTTGAAGGCGGTCAAATGCCTTTGCAACGCCGTTTACCAAAACGTGGCTTTAACTCATTGACACAAAAATTTACTGCCCGTATCCGTACCAGTGAATTGGCTTTAGTGACAACCGATGTCATTGACATTCTTGCTTTAAAAGCAGCTAAATTAATACCTACACACGTAAAAGCAGTGAAAGTTTACTTGTCTGGTGAGGTCGCTAAAAAAGTGCAAGTACAAGGTCTGGCATTGACTAAAGGTGCTCGCGAAGCGATTGAAAAAGCTGGCGGTAAAGTAGTAGAAGTTCAAGCATAGAGATAAGTACGTTGGCACAAGATAAGTTAATCAATAAAGCGAGTGGTTTGGGTGAGCTGAAAAGTCGCCTGATGTTTGTGCTAGGCGCACTCATCATTTATCGTCTTGGTGCTCACGTTCCTGTGCCAGGCATAGACCCCACAGTATTAAAGCAGTTATTTGATACACAAAAAGATGGCATCTTGGGCATGTTTAACATGTTTTCAGGTGGCGCTTTATCAAGATTCACTGTGTTTGCTTTGGGGATTATGCCCTACATTTCTGCATCAATTATTATGCAGTTGATGACTGTGGTTTCACCACAGTTGGAGCAGCTTAAAAAAGAAGGCGAAGCAGGGCGTAGACAAATTACCAAGTACACGCGATACGGTACGGTTCTATTAGCAACTTTTCAAGCATTGGGTATTGCCATTGCTTTAGAAGGTCAAGCGGGTTTGGTGTTGGATCCAGGCTTTGGCTTTAGATTGACAGCTGTGACCACATTGGTGTGTGGCACTATGTTTTTGATGTGGTTGGGTGAGCAAATTACTGAACGCGGTGTGGGTAATGGTATTTCAATTATCATTTTCGCGGGTATTGTGGCGGGTTTGCCTAATGCGATTGGTAGCACATTAGAACTTGCAAAAACTGGTGCGTTCTCTATTCCATTGGTAGTGTTCTTATTCTTCGCTACTATTTTAGTGACGGCATTGGTGGTGTTTGTAGAACGTGGTCAACGTAAAATTACAGTGAATTACGCAAAACGCCAAGTAGGCAATAAAGTTTATGGTGGGCAATCAACGCACTTGCCTTTGAAGTTAAATATGGCTGGTGTGATACCACCGATCTTTGCTTCAAGTATTATTTTGTTCCCAGCTACGATAGCAGGCTGGTTTGGTAGCAATGAAAGTATGTATTGGTTAAAAGATATCAGTGCCAAATTGGCACCGGGTCAACCTTTGTACATTTTGTTGTTTACCGTTGCGATTTTGTTCTTTTGTTTTTTCTATACCGCTTTGGTATTCAATCCAAAAGAAACCGCAGATAATTTAAAGAAAAGTGGTGCGTTTATTCCAGGTATTCGACCTGGTGACCAAACCGCTAAATACATAGACAGAATTATGGGTCGCTTAACATTGATTGGTGCTTTTTATATCACCTTGGTATGTTTGTTACCTGAGTTCTTGATTTTGAAATTTAATACACCGTTTTACTTTGGTGGTACTTCATTGTTGATTATCGTGGTCGTGACCATGGATTTTATGACACAAGTGCAGTCTCACATGATGTCGCAGCAATACGAAGGGCTGTTGAAGAAAGCAAATTTTAAAGGTGGTGCAGGTCGTTAGTATGGCTAAAGAAGATCGTATAGAAATGCAAGGAGAGATTCTTGAGAATCTACCTAATGCGACTTTTAAAGTAAAGCTAGAAAATGGCCACACAGTTCTAGGTTATATCTCAGGCAAAATGCGCATGCACTATATTCGTATTTTGCCAGGTGACAAAGTCACCGTAGAAATGACCCCGTATGATTTAACCCGCGCGCGAATAACATTCCGCGTTAAGTAATATAGTTGAGTAGATAAGGAAATCACATGAGAGTTCGTGCATCTGTTAAAGCACTGTGCCGTAACTGCAAAGTTGTCAGACGCCGTGGTGTTGTACGTATTATTTGTACAGACCCAAGACACAAACAACGTCAAGGCTAATTACTATTAGGCTTGATGAAATAGATAAAAGTTGATAAAATAATCGGCTTTTTGTTTCATTGCACTATTTAATCGCACTTATTTTGGTCGCTTTTTGCGATTGATTACTGGAGTTTAAGAATGGCTCGTATTGCTGGGGTAAATATCCCTAACCACAAACATGCTGAAATCGCATTAACCGCAATTTATGGTATTGGCAGAAACACCGCACAAAAAATTTGTGCTGCTGCTGGTGTTTTGGCAACCGCAAAAGTTAAAGATTTGAACGATGCGGAAGTTGAAAAATTGCGTGATGAAGTGGCTAAGTTTAAAGTTGAAGGTGACTTACGTCGTGAAGTGACTATGAACATTAAACGTTTAATGGACTTAGGTTGCTACCGTGGTGTACGTCATCGTCGTGGTTTGCCAGTTCGTGGTCAGCGTACAAAAACAAATGCACGCACACGTAAAGGCCCAGTTAAAGCAATTAAGCAAGCTAAATAATCTTTAGCGTCATTTTTTATATTAGTAGACATTAAGGACAGTACAACATGGCAAAAGCTAATGTACGCGTTAGAAAAAAAGTTAAAAAGAATATTGCAGAGGGCATTGCCCACGTTCATGCATCTTTTAACAATACCATTATTACAATCACTGACCGTCAAGGTAACGCCTTGTCATGGGCAACTTCAGGCGGTCAAGGGTTTAAAGGTTCACGTAAATCCACTCCTTTTGCGGCGCAAGTTGCAGCTGAAGTGGCTGGTAAAAACGCACAAGAATCTGGCGTTAAAAACCTAGAAGTGCGTATTAAAGGGCCTGGTCCTGGTCGTGAATCAGCTGTGCGTGCATTGAATGCAGCAGGCTTTAAAATTACCAGCATTACAGATGTTACACCGGTACCACATAACGGTTGCCGCCCACCTAAAAAACGCAGAATCTAATTAATTCGCTGATTGCGAAAAGAGTTACTGGAGAAATATCTTGGCTAGAAATTTAGACCCTAAATGCCGTCAGTGTCGCCGTGAGGGAGAAAAGTTGTTCCTTAAGGCTGAAAAATGCTTTACAGATAAATGTGCGATAGAAAAACGTAATTTTGCGCCTGGCCAACATGGTCAACGCAGAAATTCACGTTTGTCTGACTACGGCGTCCAATTGCGTGAAAAACAAAAAGTACGTCGTATTTACGGGATCCTTGAAGGTCAGTTCCGTAGCTACTATGCTGAAGCTGACCGTCAAAAAGGCATCACAGGTGAAAACCTTTTACAATTGCTTGAGTGCCGTTTAGATAACGTAACTTACCGTATGGGCCTTGCTGGCTCACGTACTGAAGCGCGTCAAGTTGTGCGTCACAATAGTATTTTGGTGAATGGTAAACGTGTCAATATCCCTTCATATCAAGTGAAGGCGGGTGATGTTGTTTCTGTTGCTGAGGCTTCAAAATCACAATTACGTATTAAAGCTGCATTAGAAGCGGCTGCAACACGTGGTTTCCCTGAATGGTTGGAAGTGGATGTCAAGGCTTTGACAGGTAAATTTAAAGCTAAACCACAACGCGACGAATTGCCACCTACAATTAATGAGTCATTGATTGTCGAGTTGTATTCTAAGTAATTGCTTAGTGTGAGCTAAGGCTTATTTCGTTTATACCCAATTAATTCAAGGAAAAGTATGCAAAATAATCCTACAGAATATTTAAAGCCACGTGTAGTTGATGTTGAGGTTATTACTCCATTACGTGCACGTGTCACTTTAGAACCAATGGAGCGTGGATTTGGCTACACATTGGGTAATGCTTTACGTAGAGTGCTTTTATCTTCAATTCCTGGCTACGCTATCACAGAGGTTAAAATTGATGGTGTTGTGCATGAATACTCTACATTAGATGGCGTACAAGAAGATGTTGTAGACATTCTGTTAAATCTTAAAGGTGTAGCTTTAAAATTAAATAGTAAGTCTGAGACCATTTTAGTATTGAACAAAAGTGGTGAAGGTGTGGTGACTGCTGCTGACTTTGAAACAGGTCACGATGCGGAAATTGTCAACCCTAACCATGTGATTGCTCACTTAACTAAAGGTGGCAAAATCAACTTAGAAGTTAAAGTGGAAATGGGTCGTGGTTATCAACCTGTTCCAGCAAGACAAAAAGCCAACGATGAAGACCGGGTGTTAGGCTTTATGATGGTTGATGCTTCATTCAGCCCAATCAATAAAGTGAGCTATCACGTTGAGAGTGCCCGTGTGGAACAACGCACAGACCTCGATAAGTTGATTATGGACGTCGAAACTAACGGTATCATCGAGCCAGAACAAGCGATTCGTGATGCTGCACGTATTTTAATCGGTCAGCTTTCTGTATTTGCAAATTTAGAAGGTGCACCGAACGAAGTTGAAGTGAAAGCGGCGCCACAAGTTGATCCAGTGCTCTTGCGTCCAGTTGATGATTTAGAGTTAACTGTTCGTTCAGCAAACTGCTTAAAAGCAGAAAATATTTTCTACATCGGTGATTTGATTCAACGTACAGAAAATGAATTATTGAAAGCCCCGAACTTGGGCCGTAAATCATTAAACGAAATTAAAGATGTGTTGGCTTCTAAAGGCTTAACACTTGGTATGAAGCTTGAAAACTGGCCACCTGTTGGCTTAGAAAAAGCCTAATCCGTTGCCAATAAATCAGTTAAGGAATTACTATGCGTCACGGTAATAGCAATCGTAAATTAAATAGAACAAGTAGCCACCGCGCTGCGATGTTTCGTAACATGGTGACTTCATTATTGCGTCATGAAGTCATTAAAACTACCTTACCTAAGGCTAAAGAGTTGCGTAAATACGCAGAGCCTTTAATCACATTGGGTAAAGCACCAACATTGGCTAACCGTCGTTTGGCATTCAGTCGCTTACGTGACCGTGACATCGTAGGTAAGTTATTTTCAGAATTAGGTCCACGTTACAACACACGCAATGGTGGTTATTTGCGTATCTTGAAATGCGGTTTCCGTAATGGCGACAATGCACCTATGGCTTTTGTTGAGTTAGTAGACAGACCGGAAGTGGCAGAAGTTGTAACTGCAGAATAAATAATACAATATTAGGTATAAATTTCTAAAACAAAAAGGCCAGCATTGCTGGCCTTTTTGTTTTAGAGTTTGTTATCAGTCTTGCAAAATATCTATACCAAAACTAATCATGTGGTTAGACTAAATTAAGGCCAGTTGTGGTGTTGAAAGAGGATACTTAAGAAATTGGTCAAATACTCAAAAGTACAAATAAAGAAGACTGCTTTATTGATTTATATTGTTTTAGCGACGATTGCCGTAGCATCGATTGATGACTGTCATGCTCAATATAATAAATAGACCAAACGCAATCACAATATAGTTAATATGTAATTGTGCTCTAACCATCGATAAATAAAAGCCAAGCATAATCAATATGCCAATGTGTTCATTAAAGTTTTGAACTGCGATAGAGTGTCCTGCACCTATCAAATGATGACCACGGTGCTGCAATAGCGCATTGAGCGGAACAACAAAGTAGCCACTGAGGCCACCAATTAAAAACAAAAGAATCCCAGCTTGTAATGGTGTTTGAACAAATATCATTGCTAACACTAAAAAGCCCATCAAAATGCCCGCTGGCAAGACTTTGGTTGACTCTTCAAGGCGAATGAATTTAGACGCGATGATGGAGCCAAAGGCAATGCCAAATGCCACCATGGCGACTAGCTGGGTTGATTGTTCGATATCAAATTGAAGTGATACCGCTGCCCATGCTAAAACGACTAAACGTAAGGTTGCGCCTGCACCCCAAAAGAGCGTAGTCACTGCCAGTGAAACCTGTCCTAGTGGGTCTTTCCACAAGGTGATGAAGGCATGATAAAAATCACGCAAGATAAAACCAATCGTGTGTTGAGAAATGGCCTTTTCAATGGGTAAGCGCGGGATAAAATGGTTAAACCCTGCTGCGGATAAATATAGGCCAGTGATAATCCACATGGCTAGATGGGGGTTTTTGTTTGCGAGGATGCCACCAATGATTGCACCAAGTATAATCGCAGAAACGGTTGAACCTTCCATCCAACCGTTGGCTTTAACCAGTTGGTCGCTTGGGAGATACTCGGTCAAAATCCCATACTTTGCAGGCGAATAGGCTGCGGCACCGATGCCTACAATCCCATACGCGTACAAAGGAGGTAGCCCAATAATCATACTTAAGCAACCTACGACTTTGACGGCGTTAGATACGAACATGACTTTGCCTTTGGCGAAGGCATCCGCAAGCGTGCCAACAAATGGCGCGAGTACAATATAAGAAATCACAAAACATTGCTGCAACAACGGTGTGTGCCAGTCTGGGGCGCCGATTTCTTTGAGAAGGGCGATTGCAGCAAATAGCAAAGCGTTATCCGCGAGTGCGGATAAAAATTGTGATAACAGAATAATGTAAAAACCGAGGTTCATGGTGAGGTTTAGCTAAATGCCAAAACTGGCATTAATAAAGCACTCCATTATAAAGCCTCGGCTGCATAATCGGCCAAACGAGAGCGCTCGCCACGCACCAAGGTAATATGTCCATTGTGTGGCCAACCCTTAAAGCGGTCAACCACGTAGGTCAAGCCTGAGCTGCCTTCTGTAAGATAAGGGGTGTCGATTTGTGAGATGTTACCGAGACATACCACCTTAGTCCCAGGGCCAGCACGGGTGATCAAGGTTTTCATTTGTTTCGGTGTGAGGTTTTGTGCTTCATCAATAATCAAAAACTTATTCAAGAAAGTGCGCCCACGCATGAAGTTGAGTGATTTGATTTTAATGCGCGTTCTAATTAAGTCTTGTGTAGCAGCACGTCCCCATTCGCCAGCCTCTTCATCTGTTTTATTCAGCACATCTAAATTGTCTTCTAATGCGCCCATCCAAGGTGCCATTTTTTCTTCTTCAGTGCCAGGTAAAAAGCCAATATCTTCACCCACAGAAACTGTGACACGGGTGATGATGATTTCTGAATACAATTTCTTATCCAGCGTTTGGGTGAGTGCAGCGGCGAGTGTGAGCAAGGTTTTGCCTGTACCTGCCTGACCTAATAAACTGACAAAGTCGATATTTGGGTCCATCAGCAAATTAAGCGCAAAGTTTTGCTCACGGTTGCGCGCGACTATGCCCCAGACATTATGTTTAGGATTGTGATGGTCTTGCACAATTTCAAGGGTCGCAGCATTGTCTTCAATTTTGCGCACAATCGCATGAAACGGTTTGTCATTATCAAGGTAAATAAATTCATTAATCAGTAAGCTACTCACAATCGGGCCAGAAACGCGATAAAACATGCGGCCAGATTCCTGCCATGACTCCATGGCTTTGCTGTGCGTTTCCCAAAAGTCAGCAGGTAACTCACGCACGCCTGTGTAGAGTAAATCGCTGTCTTCGAGCACTTTGTCGTTGAAATAGTCTTCCGCAGGCACACCCATCGCACGGGCTTTGATGCGAATGTTGATGTCTTTACTGACTAAAATAACTTGGCGTTGTGGATAGTGTTTTTTTAGCGATAACACTACACTGATAATTTGATTGTCAGCTTTGCTTCCAGCTAGACCTGGCAAGTCTGTGATGACTTGTTCTGTTTGAAAAAACAATCGCCCAGTTAAATGACGGTTGCCTTGAATAGCCAGTGGGCAACCGGCTTCAAGGTTGTCCATACTCTTACCCATGATTTCTTCCAAAAAGCGACTGGCTTGGCGCGCATTACGTGCCACTTCCGTTAAGCCCTTTTTGTTATTATCTAGCTCCTCCAAAGTCACCATGGGCAGATAAATATCGTGTTCTTCAAAGCGGAACAGGGACGAAGGGTCATGCATCAATACGTTGGTATCAAGTACAAAAAGTTTGGTTTGGTTTGATGCATTCATAGCGATAGACAATACTCAAAAAAGCGTTAAATGGAAGTTGAAAGTTGTTGTATGGTGGATAAAACCTCTGAAGCGTGACCGTCGACCTTCACGCCACGCCATTCTTTGACGAGTAAACCTTTGGGGTCGATTAAAAAAGTGCTGCGTTCGATGCCAC
Source organism: uncultured Methylophilus sp. (assembly GCA_965249075.1). Taxonomy (GTDB): domain Bacteria; phylum Pseudomonadota; class Gammaproteobacteria; order Burkholderiales; family Methylophilaceae; genus Methylophilus. The sequence continues at coordinate 428,283 of CBDFLF010000004.1, read as the reverse complement.
GGACCTGTTTACCGTACATATTTTTCATTTTAATGACGTTAAATAATTGGCAGGCTGTTTCGTCCGCATCTGAGAGCAATTCAAATGGAAAGCTAAATTTTAGCTTGAAGTTTTCATGTGATTTAAGCGTGTCGCGAGAAATGCCAAAAATCACTGCATTGGCATTATTAAATACTTCATGCGCATCACGAAACTGAATGCCTTGTGTGGTGCAACCAGGCGTGGCATCTTTGGGGTAAAAATAGAGGACGATATATCGACCAAGGTAATCACTAAGCTTAAATTCAATGCCAGAGGTGGCGGGTAAACTAAACTGTGGTACAGGTAAATTCAACATAGGTTTCATCACAATCTCTTGTCTGTCATTGTTGTAAAAAAATCAGAAATTAGCAAGCTTATTTATCAGAAAAACCAAATAAATTAAGAAGCTTTGTTTTGACGATTGGAGACGAAATACGTTGCATCCATAGCGGATAATTGTTGAGGAAGTTGAATCGTAATGGTGGTGCCAGACGAAGAGGTGTCGAATTGAATTTCACCGCCAAGTTCCTCACAGACTTTAAAAGCAAACGGGATACCTAGTCCAGTGCCAAACCGTTTGGTCGTCGGTCCTGGCGTGGCAGAATGTGGGTCAGGTGTAAAGGGCATGCCCGTGCCTTGATCCATTAAAATAAGAGTGAGTAACAATTCATCTAGGGTGCAATGTAATTGAATCGCAGTTTGTTTAGGCGAAGCTTCAATCGCATTCAAAATCAAGTTATAAAGCAGTTGCTCGAGTAGGTGCTCATCGGTGGTAATGGGCGTGGTGATGTCAGCACTATTATGTATAAACTCAATCGATTTCTCACTTAACTTGGGCTCTAGCGTCGAATGTGCGCCTTGCACGATGCTACTGAGCATGACTTGGCTGAGTTGCGGTTTAATTGGGTGTAGATAAGCCAGCAAAGAGCCTGTCCATCGTTCCAGCCTGTCGACCGTGCGGATAATGCCAGTGAGCGATTCATTCATGTCTTTATCGTGTTCTGGTACATCCATCACTTGCGCAGTGGCGCGGATACTTGCCAGTGGATTACGGATGTTATGGGCCAACATAGGCACTAACAAGCCCATGGCGGCTTGCTTTTCTGAGCGCACAAGCGCATCACGGCTGGCAGAAAGCTCTTCTGCCATTTTGTTGATTTCTTTAGAAAGTACAGCTAACTCAAGCGCACCTACTTCGGGCGATTTGTGAGATAACTTGCCAGCACTAATCGCATGTGTCGCCGTCATCATGTCATTGATGGGGTTTAAGATGGACCGTTTTAGAAAGTAGCGAGAGAAAAATAACAATACCAAGGCTAGAATAAACGGCAAACTCAAAATGGCAATCGAGTTATCCTTCGCGTCTTTTAAGCGTACTTTAATTTCAACTTGTTTAAGCTTTAGCAACAACTCCGCACGTTTTGAGACTTCCTCGTAATGGGTAAAAATCCCCGTTTCAATATCTTTATAAATAGACTTTTGGCTGCGAGAGTCTGGCTTGGCTTGATAACGATAGAATAAAGAAGGGGCTTCATTGACGAAAATACGATAGTTACGTTCGATTTCACGAATCGCTTTAACCTCGTCATCGCCCTTGGCAATGGTGTGTAGCTCTTCAAAATGTTTTAACACAGATTGTGTATAAGCATTGTATTCGTCCAGTGCTTCACTATCTTGCAGAAAGAAGGCGTCAAACAACTCCTTCATTTGTCGATACAAATCACCACGTACTTGATAAATCTCTTGTACAAGCAGATTAATGCGTTGCGACTCGCGGGAGGCTTTGTCCCAGATGTGGATGCCATAGCCGCCACTCAAAATAGCCAGCAGAATCAGCGCGATAAAAAATAGCTCATGGGTCAACAGCAATTTTCTGAGAGGCTTGCCATTGCTTTCAAACTTTAGAAAATTGCTTAGCATGTGCGGTTAACCTAATTTAAAGCTCACGGTGACCGTGACGCTATCAATTTTGCCTTTTAAAATGTCTTGGATATGCTGCTTCAAATTAGCACGTTTAGCGGCGTTAATTGCAGCCTCGTCCAAGGCGCTACTGCCACTGCTGTCCACGACACTTACATTGGTGACATTGCCTTCTTTGTCTAAACTGATTTCCAGTTTAACTTCGCCTTCTAAACCACGTTCAATGGCCATTTTTGGGTAACGTTGTCCGCGTTTTAGTTCTCGGTGCGCGGCACTCCTAAAGGCATTGCGCGCGGCTTCGATGTCACCCTCGCTTGGTCCCGTTGGTTTAGGTGGTTCGGGAGGTGGCGGAACCACCACTTCAGGCTTGATTTCTGACTTAGTTGGCGCTACGGCAATGACGGGTGAGGGTGTTGGCTCACTGATAGGTGTGGGCGGCTGAATTGCTTGCGGCACAACAGATTTTTTGGGCTTGGTTATCTCGCTAGGCTTGTGTTCAACTTTGGGCTGAACTTTAGGCTCTGGTTCGGGTGCTGGTGGGGTTGGCTCAGCTTGGCTAATAGGCGCCGCTTGCATCAACTCCACTTCAATAGGGTCGATGGTTTGTTCTTTTTTGTATTGTTCCCACTTAGGCACGAACACCATGATGCCAATATGCAAGCACATCGAAATCAATATCGCCCAGCCTAACCACGGTGAATGTTTATGTGACGGTAACAGAACGGCTTCCACGCCAAAACCCTAAATGCTAATTAAAATCAATCCTCTATATTATAAGGTATTAGGCTGAATTGCTAGGCAAAATTGCTTGGTAGAAGTGTGATTGGCGTTGTCGCTTATAGCGCACCGTAAAAAAGTTGCACAAGGACTTCGCTGTTTTCACTCACATTGCCAGTCTGCTCATCTAGCACAACAAAACAGTTGGCTTGGCTCATGCTACTCAATATGCCAGAGCCTTGTTGGCCTGTGGTTTTGACTTTCCACTCGCCATCTTCTTCAAACAAAATGCCGCGTTGAAACTCCGTTCGACCCGTGGCTTTTTTAATGGGAGTGACACACTTTACTTTAAACATTGGCGTGGGTGCTGGCGTTTGGCCCATGACTATCAACAAAGCCTCGCGTACAAATTGGTAAAACGTCACCATCGCCGAAACGGGGTTGCCGGGTAGGCCAAAGTAGTGAGCACTGCCTATCTTGCCATAAGCCAAAGGGCGGCCTGGCTTCATATTGATTTTCCAAAACAGCACTTGCCCATGCTTGGCGAGCAAGATTTTCATATAATCTGCATCGCCCACCGAAACCCCACCACTGGTAATCACCACGTCATGACTGCTTGCGGCTTTTAACAATGTGCTTTCAAGCAATACTGGGTCATCAGGGATATTGCCTAAGTCACTCGCTACCGCGCCCAAGCTTTGTAGCATGCCCGCAATGGTATAGCGGTTGCTGTCGTAAATTTGACCATCTTTCAAAGGCGTGCCCACAGGTACTAACTCATCCCCAGTGCTAAAAAAAGCCACTTTTAACGGCCTAAACACCTTAATTTCAGCCACCCCAATCGAAGCCAATAGCCCAATATCCGCAGGACGCATGAAATGCCCTTTGGGCAATACGCTTTGCCCCAGTTTTAAATCTTCGCCTACTAGACGAATATTGGCTCCTAAAGGTGGACACTTTTCTATACGCATTTCCGTACCATCGCTCTGCACGTGCTCTTGCATCACCACAGTGTCCACACAAGCAGGCACCACCGCGCCTGTCATGATTTTAATGCACTCGCCCGCGCCCACTTCGCCTGTAAACGGTCTGCCCGCAAACGCTGTGCCAACAACAGTGAGTGCGCTACTTGCATCCGCATGCTTAAACGCATAACCATCCATCGCGCTGTTATTGTGGTTGGGTACGTTGCATGTGCTCTCCACATCGCTAGCCAGCACACGTCCCAAACTGTCGCTAATCGGCAACAATTCAGTTTCAAGCACAGGGCTTAAAAATTGGCGGATAAATAGCCTCGCCTGTGCAACCGACATCGCGTTCGGGTCGTAATCGTCCATGCAAGAAGGGTTTTGTATGAGGTCAGGGAGTGAAGGTTGTTTCATAAGCTAAGCGAGTTTTATATGGATTACTTTTCTAACAGTTGTGCTTCTAGTTTTTTTAAATCATCTAGCGTATTTAAGTTGGTGAAGGCATGGCTGGTATCGCTAAAATCGACTTCGATGTAGTTTAGGTTTTTTTGCCAAGCACTGACCTTGCGTTCACCTTGCTCCAAAAATGATATGAGTGAGGATAATACGCTTTTTCTCATTAAGCAAAATACAGGGTGTGTATTGTCGTCACTGCACGCAAATGCAATATCTGCAGAGGATTGCTCAAGTGCATTATACAAACGCGTCGCCAAGTCACTTGGCAAGAGCGGTGAGTCGCAGGGTACGGTCAGCACTAAATCATACTGGGCATGTTTTAGGCCAAGCAAAAACCCCGAGAGAGGGCCAAGAAATTCATCTGTTTCATCTTGAACTATCTTGAGGCCAAAGCTTTGATATTGTTGTAGAGAACGATTCGCGTTGATAATCACTTCGTTGACTTGAAGTGTTAAGCGGTCAATCACATGCGAGATCAGGACTTTGTTTTGCAGGCGTAATAACCCTTTGTCAACGCCACCCATACGGGTGCCTAAGCCGCCTGCTAGGATAATGGCGCTGATTTGCATTAGCCACCTGTGTGTGACATAAATCGCACCACGGCAGGGGCGGCACGTTTTAAATCAAAGTCGTGCCCTTTAGGTTTGATGCGCATGCTATCTAAGATAGCATTAACTAAAGGTGCGTCATCGTTGGGGTGTTGTCGAAGCAAAGGTAGCAGTTCAATTTTGTCTTCTTGCCCTAGGCATAAATACAACTCGCCTGTGCAGGTGATGCGGACGCGGTTGCAACTCTCGCAAAAGTTGTGGCTATGTGGCGAGATAAAGCCGATTTTGGTTTGGCTGTCTGCCACGCGCCAATATCTTGCTGGGCCGCCTGTGGTCTCGGTGCTTGGGATGAGTGTGTACTTACTTTGCAAGCGTTTGAGGGTTTCTGCGTTGCTGACAAAAGTGTTGTCACGGTTATGGTTGACGTCGCCAAGGGGCATTTCTTCGATAAAGCTAATGTCGATTTTTTTATCGATGGCATATTGGACAAGGTGTTCGGCTTCGTCATCATTAATCCCACGCATGAGCACTGTGTTGAGTTTGATGCCGTCAAAGCCGACTTGAATGGCGCGCGCTATGCCTGCCAGCACTTTGCTTAAATCTCCCGTTCGGGTGATGGCTTTAAAGCGCTCGGCATCGAGGCTATCAACTGAGATATTGATGCGTTTGACGCCCGCGTGTTTGAGTTGTGCGGCTTGTTTTTCTAATTGGCTACCGTTGGTAGTGAGCACTAACTCATTGAGCCCGTCCAGCTGACCGATTTCTTCAAACAGCCAAAGTGCATTTTTGCGCACCAAGGGCTCGCCACCTGTGATGCGCACTTTAGTCACCCCCAAGCGGACAAACACTTTAACCAAGCGTGCACACTCTTCTAAACTCAAAACCTCGTTGCGGGGCAAAAAGGTCATGTCTTCGACCATGCAGTATTGACAGCGAAAATCGCAACGGTCGGTAATGGATAGGCGGATGTAATCAACCTTGCGACCAAATTGGTCGGTGAGGGTGCTTGCCTGTGGGGTCGCTTGGTGATTAGCCATGTTTATTGCTGATTAGCCATAATTTAAGTGCGGTTAATGATTTTAACTAAAGTGAAACAAACCGTTATTCTATGCGCTTTTTAAGCTTTAACAAGTGCTGATTTAGGTATATTATAGGCGGAATATTTACAATTCCGTTACATGTTTGGGGATTAGCATTGTCGACCAGCCTGACTGCCATTGAGATGGATAAAATTCAAGCGCACATTGATGCGCATAAACAAGTGCCTGGTGCGCTGATGCCACTATTGCATGCCATTCAGGATGATATTGGTTATGTGCCTGAAACGGTGTATCCACAAATATCAAATGCGTTGGCGCTATCAATTGCAGAGGTGCATGGCGTAGTCACCTTTTATCACCATTTTAGAACGCACCCTGTGGGCAAACATATTTTGCAGATTTGCCGTGCAGAATCTTGCCAAGCCATGGGCTCGGAAAAATTAGAGGCCGAAGTGAAAGCGCATCTAGGTGTGGATTATCACCAAACCACCGCCGATGGTGAAGTCACTTTGCTCCCTGTGTATTGCTTAGGTAACTGCGCTTGCTCGCCTGCGGTGATGCTAGATGATGAGGTGTATGGGCGTATGAATCAACAAAAAGTGGCTGAATTGATTAGCGAGGTGACTAATGGTTAATCAAGCAGTGGTTAAGGTATTTGTTCCTCGCGATTCAACCGCATTAAGTCTAGGTGCTGACCGCACGGCCAAAGCCATTCAAGCGGAAGCGGATAAACGCGGTATTAAAATTGAGTTGGTGCGTAACGGCTCACGCGGTTTGTTTTGGTTAGAGCCGTTTGTCGAGGTGGAAACTGCACAAGGTCGCGTGGCGTTTGCGCCAGTCGAGCCTAAAGATGTAGCAGGTTTGTTTGATTCTGACTTTTTGCATGCAGGGGCGCATCCGCTCAACTTAGGATTAACAGAAGAGCTCGCATGGCTTAAAAAACAACAGCGTTTGACCTTTGCGCGTGTCGGCATCACAGATCCTGTTTCGCTCGATGATTACTTGGCGCACGATGGTTACAAAGGCTTAGCGAATGCGCTCAAGATGACAGGCGCAGACATCGTTAAAACGGTGACGGATTCTGGCTTGCGTGGTCGTGGCGGTGCGGCTTTCCCGACTGGGATCAAATGGAACACAGTATTGGGTTGCGAGTCAGACCAAAAGTATGTGGTGTGTAACGCCGACGAAGGCGACTCTGGCACCTATTCTGACCGCATGGTGATGGAAGACGACCCGTTTGTGTTGATTGAAGGCATGACCATTGCGGGCATTGCGGTGGGTGCGACACAAGGCTATATCTACTTGCGTAGTGAGTACCCACATGCGCTTAAAACCTTGAATGAGGCGATTAGCAAGGCCAACGCCGCAGGATATTTGGGTGACAATATTTGCGGTTCAGGCAAGGTATTTCACCTAGAAGTGCGCCGTGCTGCGGGTGCTTATGTGTGTGGTGAAGAAACTTCGTTATTGGAAAGTTTAGAAGGTAAACGTGGCTTGGTGCGTTTTAAACCGCCTCTGCCTGCCATCGAAGGTCTATTTGGCAAACCAACGATTGTCAATAATGTGATTTCATTGGCAACCGTGCCGATTATTTTAGACAAAGGTGCGCAATATTATGCTGACTATGGCATGGGTCGCTCGCGCGGTACTTTGCCGATTCAACTGGCAGGCAATCTCAAACAAACCGGTTTGGTAGAGTTGGCGTTTGGTGCGACTTTGCGTGAATTGTTATATGACTTTGGTGGCGGTTCAGCCACAGGCAAGCCCATCCGTGCGGTACAAGTGGGTGGGCCTCTTGGCGCGTATCTCCCAGAAAGCCAATTTGATACGCCATTGGATTATGAGGAATTTACCAAGATTTGGGCGGTCTTAGGACATGGTGGCATTGTCGCGTTTGATGAGACAGTGGACATGGCCAAAATGGCGCGCTACGCCTTTGAGTTTTGTGCGATTGAAAGTTGTGGCAAGTGTACGCCTTGCCGTATTGGTTCTACCCGTGGCGTAGAGGTGATGGATGCTATCGTTTCAAATAAAAACAAACCAAATGAACATGCTAAAAGTATTCAATTGGTGCGTGATTTATCTGACACGATGTTGAATGGTTCATTATGCGCACTGGGTGGTATGACGCCTTACCCAGTGTTGAGTGCAATCAATCACTTCCCTGAAGATTTTAGTTTGAATAAAAAAGAGTCAGTCGCCTAGTGGGCGCAAAGGAAAATAGCATGGACGACATTAAATATTCTGCTGTGAAATCTGAGTCTCCCAAGTATGACCCGAAGAAAGATTATGGCACACCCAAAAAGGTGAGCGAGAAACAAGTCACGCTCAATATTGATGGTGTGGATGTGACGGTGCCAGAAGGCACTTCGATTATGCATGCGGCGCAATTGAGTGGTGTGACCGTGCCTAAATTGTGTGCGACAGATTCGTTAGAGCCTTTTGGCTCATGCCGTTTGTGTTTGGTTGAGATTGAAGGTCGTCGCGGTTATCCTGCTTCATGCACGACACCTGTGGCTGACGGCATTAAAGTCAAAACGCAGACACCAAAATTGGCTGATGTGCGCCGTGGCGTGATGGAGCTATATATTTCTGACCATCCTTTAGACTGTTTGACTTGTGCTGCCAATGGCGATTGCGAGTTGCAAGACATGGCGGGCGCGGTGGGCTTGCGTGAAGTGCGCTATGGCTACGACGGCGAAAACCATTTAGGTCAAACCAAAGACGAATCTAACCCTTACTTCACCTTCGACCCCAGCAAATGTATTGTCTGTTCACGCTGCGTACGCGCCTGTGAGGAAACCCAAGGCACGTTTGCCTTGACCATCCAAGGCCGTGGGTTTGAAAGTAAAGTATCGGCAGGCAATAAAGACTTTTTAGATTCTGAGTGCGTGTCTTGCGGCGCTTGCGTGCAAGCTTGCCCAACTGCCACCTTGATGGAAAAAACAGTGATTGAAGCGGGGACGCCTGAACATAAAATCACCACCACTTGCGCTTATTGTGGCGTGGGTTGTAGCTTTGATGCGGAAATGAAAGGCGAAGAGGTGGTGCGCATGACGCCGAATAAAGACGGTGGCGCAAACCATGGGCACAGTTGTGTGAAAGGTCGTTTTGCTTGGGGTTATGCGACCCATCAAGACCGGATCACCACACCGATGATCCGTAAGAGCATTCATGACGAATGGCAAAAAGTGAGTTGGGACGAGGCGATTAATTACGCCGCAACTGAAATCACACGTATTCAAGCCAAATATGGCAAAGATGCTGTAGGTGGCATTACATCCTCACGTTGTACCAATGAGGAAGTCTATGTCACGCAAAAATTAGTACGCGCAGTGTTTGGTAGCAACAATGTGGATACTTGCGCGCGTGTTTGCCACAGCCCAACAGGCTATGGTTTAAAACAAACCTTGGGGGAATCTGCGGGCACACAAACCTTTGATTCGGTGATGAAATCGGATGTGATTTTGGTCATGGGTGCAAACCCCACCGATGGTCATCCCGTGTTTGCCTCGATCATGAAACGTCGCCTGCGCGAAGGTGCCAAGCTAATTGTGATTGACCCACGTGAAATTGATTTGGTGGCGAATTCCGCCCATATCCGTGCCGATTATCATCTTAACTTGCGCCCTGGCACCAATGTGGCGATGATTTCAGCGTTATCGCATGTGATTGTGACTGAAGGTTTGGTTAAAGAAGACTTTGTCAAAGAACGCTGTGAGTGGGATTCTTTTGAGGCATGGCGAGAGTTTGCGGCTAAACCAGAAAACTCTCCTGAGGCGCTCGAAAAAGAATTGGGTGTGCCTGCACAAAAAGTACGTGAAGCAGCGAGACTGTTTGCTTCAGTGGGTAACGCTGCCATCTACTATGGCTTGGGTGTGACCGAGCATAGTCAAGGCTCAACGACTGTCATGGGCATTGCTAACTTGGCGATGGCGACGGGCAATGTTGGGCGTGAAGGTGTGGGCGTAAACCCATTGCGCGGTCAAAACAACGTACAAGGCTCATGCGACATGGGCTCCATGCCACACGAGTTCCCGGGCTATCGCCATGTGTCCGATGACGCCACACGTGCCTTGTTTGAAACTGCTTGGGGTCGCCCATTGAGTGCCGACCCAGGCTTGCGTATTCCGAATATGTTGGATTTGGCGGCTGAGGGTAGCTTTAAAGCTCTATATTGCGTGGGTGAGGATATTGCGCAATCTGACCCTGACACCCAACACGTGATCCACGCGTTGGAAAGTATGGAATGCGTGATTGTGCAAGACTTGTTCTTGAACGAGACAGCGATGTACGCCCATGTGTTTTTCCCGGGCGCATCTTTCTTAGAGAAAAGCGGCACCTTTACCAATGCCGAGCGCCGTATTTCACCCGTGCGTCGTGTGATGACCCCCAAGAATGGCATGGAAGATTGGGAAGTGACGGCTAAACTATCAAAAGCTTTAGGCTATGAAATGCATTACACCCATGCTAGTGACATCATGGACGAAATTGCCGCTTTAACGCCAACCTTTAAAGGCGTGAGCTTTAAAAAACTAGATGAGTTGGGCAGTATACAATGGCCTTGTAACGACGAATCGCCTGAAGGTACGCCAACCATGCACATTGATGCATTTGTGCGCGGTAAAGGCAAATTCTTTGTGACACAATATGTGCCGACCACAGAAAAAGTGAATGCTAAATTCCCATTGATTCTGACAACAGGTCGCATTTTGAGTCAATACAATGTGGGTGCGCAAACACGACGTACTAAAAATGTGGTCTGGCATGAAGAAGACCGCATTGAAATCCATCCACATGACGCGGAAGATCGTGGCATACAAGAAGGTGATTGGGTGGGTATTAGCAGCCGTGCGGGTGAGACCGTATTGCGTGCAAAAGTCACGGAACGCGTGCAGCCCGGCGTAGTCTATACCACCTTCCATCATCCCGAATCTGGTGCGAATGTGATTACCACAGACAACTCCGATTGGGCGACCAACTGCCCTGAGTACAAAGTCACAGCCGTGCAAGTCAGCAAGGTGCATCAGCGTTCAGATTGGCAAGCAGGCTATCAAGCCTTCAGCCAAGAGCAAATTGAGTTGACAGGAATTTTGCCATCTAAACCTGCGGTGGTTTAAATGACCGATGCGAGGTCTGACGACGCGCTGTATTCTGTGCAGGTTCAGCGCTGGCAGGCGGGAAAATTAGTGCAAGTTGAAGATGTATTGGCAGAAGAGGTGCCAGTCGCCTTGGTGTATAACGGTGTATCACATGCCGTCATGATGGCGAGCCCGCAAGACTTAGAAGACTTTGCTTTGGGATTCTCTCTGACTGAAGGTATCTTGCAGTCACCCCAAGAGTTATATGGTGTTGAGCTAGAAGTGCATGAAAATCAAGGCATTTCGGTATATATGGAGATCGCCAGTGAGCGCTTTGTGCAGCTCAAAGAACATAGACGCAATCTCACTGGGCGGACAGGCTGCGGTTTATGTGGCGCAGAGCGTTTAGAGCAAGTCTTTAAACAACCGTCACAGTTGGTGACGCATACGCCAAGCAATATAGGCATAAGCGCGATATTAAATGCGTTTGAGCAATTACCAAGCAAGCAAGCCTTGCAAAAAATCACTGGCGCGACTCACGCTTGTGCTTGGGTAGATGAGCAAGGGATTATAGGCTTGTTACGCGAAGATGTCGGCCGCCACAATGCCATGGACAAACTCTTAGGCGCGTTGGCAAAGCAGGGCTATCCTACAGGATTTATTTTAACCACCAGTCGCGCAAGTTATGAAATGGTGCAAAAAGTAGCCATGCTGGGTTATGGGTGTTTGGCGGCTGTTTCTGCGCCGACTGGCTTAGCAGTGCGTTTGGCAAACGAGATGCAAGTGACCTTATTGGGGTTTGTGCGAGGACAGCAATGTGTGATTTATAGCCATGGCGAGCGAATAAAAGAATAGCTTTAATATCAGGGCAAAGTAACTAATAAGACATTGGCAAGAGAATATTAAACAAGAGAAATTAAATAGAACAGCTGAAACAGAGACAATATGGATAGTGAAAAACTAATAAAAATGGCCAACCAAATTGGTGATTTTTTTGAGGCAAACCCAAATGCTGAAGAAGCAAAAAAGGAAATAGCCAATCATCTGAAAAAATTTTGGAATTCGGTCATGATTCAAGGTATTGTGACACACGTACAGTCGAACCAAGGCGCTGGTTTGCATCCCAAAGTGGTGGATGCGGTACGTCAATATCTCGCTTAATTTACCTTACCTTGCTTTGCTCGTCAGACTGTGGCTATCAGAATGCACTTACTGACTAGCCACTTTTTGATAAAGCTTAAATAAATCTCTTCCCGTTCTGCCCTGCTGACCCTGCCAAACCAAGGTCCAGTCTGTGCCGATGGTTTCTAGGCCTGTTTGCATATCAGAAGTCGATTCAATCAGCATTAAATCACAATTAAATACCTGTGTTCCTTGGATGGGATACGTTTTCACATTTGCGTGATAAAAAAGTAAATCCAAGTGCGCGCTGCCTAGATTGCGACTACTGATACAGGAGTAATTTTCTGGTAGCGCTTTTTTGAGTGATTCAAATACTGTTTGATATGAACGTGCCGCTTCAATGATAGGCAACCAGAGTGTCATAAACAGGGCCCAAGCGCATGTCATCCCAATGGCCCAATTGGTCGCGCTAGAGCGGTTGGAGTGTTTTGAACGAATCACGGTGCTGAGCCAAATCAAGGTCACAGCCACTGCGATAATACAAGAGAGGATATCAACATTTAGCTTTGGTAGACCTGATAAGTAGCTTAAACGCAAATAAAGCTTGTGTGGTGTTCCAGAAAGCATTGCCCACCAACCCAACCAAGCAATCATTATCAACAAGCCAAATAAAATCAAACCAAACCAATTTAAGGCGCCTGCAGCACCGCGTTTAAGGGTCTCGATGCTGCCTGCAGCTAGAGCGGTGAGAGGAATCAACATAGGTAGTGCCGTGCTCTCATGGCGTTCTGCAAAAAAACCAATTAAAACAAATGCCACAATAAGAAAAACACTACAAAGTTGGAATGTAGGTTGACGCATAAATTGAGTATGAAAACGCCATACGCCCCATGCTGCAATGGGCAGGGCTGGCCAAGCGTACCAAGCCAAGGTCCGCATCAAATAAAGATGTTTGCTTTCCTCGGCATAATGAAGAGGTAATTGCCACCAACTTGCAAACAAAATCGGCGCCCAAGCCTGACACAATACGCACCAAATAATCATCAATGGCAAAGCCATGCATAATCCCAACACGATGCTGCTGCGTATCTTAGCAACACGCCAATTGGGGAAAACCATTAAAGCCAGTGCAACTGTCACAACAATCAGCCCAGGCAAAATACCGCCAGCAAGAAAGGCAAGCAACAGCCCCAAGCTGATAAATAAACTAGCACGTTGCGGTTTACGCTTGGTGAGCGTGAAGCCATAAAAAGCCGTACTTAAGCCAGCCAATGTAGCAATCGCAGGCATGATGGTGTGCGCACTAACAACTAGACCCAAGCAACCAATAAAAATAAAGTTACTTTGGCGACCAACCCCTTTTCCCCACAACTCGCGGCCACTCATCCCAATCATTAATAAAGTCACCAGCATCCATAAACCAATGCTCAGGCGTGCGGCATCGTGCGCGGTGAGTATAGGCGCAAGCAATTTCGCAAATATCGTTGCAACCCAATAAAATAAAGGCGGTGTTTCTAAGGTGGTTTGGCTGATAGCAATAGGCGCAATCCATGCGCCTGATAACCAATGTTGACTTTCGAATAATGGTGTCTGTAATAAAGACTGAATGATGCTCATGGCCTGAGATTCGAATGGGCGCCAAGGCGCGTGGCCAACGAGGCCAAAACATAGCCAAATTGTACAGAGTAGAATTAGAAGATGTGTTTTTGCCTGCTCACCCACTTTGGCGCGTGGCGTAGACATGTTTTCTTGCCAATCATGTTCAATATTAAACTGCATGATAGTGTTGTCCTCTAAGACTTATTCTATTTCAGGCTTTTGGGCTATTTTTGCATTATGCCATTTTTTGCGTACGCCAGTATTGATTGTCATTGTCTACGCATGCAGAAGTGCCCAACACAAAATAAAAAAGGCAGCCAAGCTGCCTTTGATACTGCTATTTTTAAAATAGCTAAATCCGTAATTACATACCGTATTTTTGACGGAATTTCTCAACACGACCAGCAGTATCTACAATCTTCTGTTTACCAGTGTAGAACGGATGGCATTGTGAGCAAACTTCAATATGAAAGTCTTTGCTAATGGTTGAGCGTGTTTGGAATTTGTTGCCACAGCTACAAGTAACTGTTACTTCTGGGTAATCTGGGTGAATTTCAGCTTTCATGCTTTTCTCTCTAATCTTAAGCAGTTGCAGTAAACCGCGAATTATGTCTCAATTTGACTGAATAATCAAGTGCTTCTTGATGGTTGTTGTAATAATTGATGATTGTTTTAATAATTATAGTCAAATAGACTTTTAGCCTCGACGCATACTGTCGAAGAAGTCGTTATTATTTTTTGTGGCTTTGATTTTATCCAACAAGAATTCCATCGCTTCCAAATCGTCCATTGGGTAGAGCAATTTGCGTAATACCCAGATTTTTTGTAGTACGTCTTTGTCCAATAGTAATTCTTCACGGCGGGTGCCTGATTTATTGACGTTAATGGCAGGGTAAGTACGTTTTTCTGCCATACGACGGTCAAGATGGATTTCCATATTGCCCGTGCCTTTAAACTCTTCGTAAATCACATCGTCCATGCGTGAGCCTGTATCTACCAGAGCAGTCGCAATAATCGTCAATGAACCACCTTCTTCAATATTACGCGCTGCACCAAAGAAGCGTTTTGGCTTTTGTAGGGCATTGGCGTCTACACCACCCGTTAACACTTTGCCTGATGATGGAATCACAGTGTTGTAAGCACGCGCTAAACGTGTGATGGAGTCGAGCAAAATAATCACATCTTTTTTATGCTCAACCAAACGCTTGGCTTTTTCTAGCACCATCTCGGCGACTTGTACGTGACGTGTGGCAGGCTCATCAAAGGTTGAAGCAACCACTTCGCCTTTAACAGAGCGCGTCATCTCGGTTACTTCTTCAGGGCGCTCATCAATCAATAACACGATTAAAATACAATCGGGATGATTTGCCGTAATGGCATGCGCCACATTTTGCAACATGACAGTTTTACCGCTTTTTGGGCTAGCGACCAACAAAGCACGTTGGCCTTTACCAATCGGTGCAATCATATCAATCACACGGCTGGTAATGTTTTCTTCACCACGCATGTCGCGCTCTAAGGTAAGAGGCACTGTTGGGAATAATGGCGTTAAGTTCTCAAACAGAATTTTGTGTTTGGTGTTTTCTGGTGCTTCCCCATTCACTTGGTCAACTTTAACCAATGCAAAATAACGCTCACCATCTTTAGGTGTACGAATCTCACCTTGTATGCTATCGCCAGTGTGCAAGTTAAAACGGCGAATTTGTGAAGGGGATACATAAATATCATCAGGCCCTGCCAAGTAAGAGGTGTCTGGCGAGCGCAAAAAGCCAAATCCATCGGGCAACACCTCTAGTGTGCCGTCCCCAAAAATACTGTCGCCTTTTTTGGCTTTGTTTTTGAGAATGGCGAAAATCAAATCTTGCTTGCGCATGCGGCTCGCGTTTTCGATTTCGTTGCCTATGGCCATTTCAACCAATTCGGTGACAGGAAGGTGTTTGAGGTCTGATAAATGCATGAAATACTCGCTAGGTGAGTGTGTTACAGGAGGTGAAGGGTTGCACGGCTTAGCAGTTAAGCCGTGCGGATGATGGTTTAAATGTTGCTATCAATAAATGCTGTGAGTTGAGACTTGGATAAAGCGCCTACTTTAGTGGCTTCTACGTTACCGTTTTTAAACAACATCAAGGTGGGGATGCCACGAATGCCGTATTTAGGCGGTGTTTGTTGGTTGTCATCAATATTTAATTTAGCTACTTTAATGCGACCAGCATACTCTTTGCTGATTTCGTCAAGTATCGGTGCAATCATTTTGCATGGTCCGCACCATTCTGCCCAATAGTCTACAAGTACAGGGATGCTAGACTGCAAAACGTCTTGTTCAAAACTAGCGTCGCTTAAGTGGGTGATATTGTCGCTCATTGTTGCCTCGTCAAGGAAGAGATTAAATCAAATCTGGTTTGAAGGAAAATATAAGGTTGTTTATTAAAATGTAAACAGCGCGGAAATAAATGTGATAACTAAAACATCAAGAAGTTCTTGGTTAGCAAGTATAACAATATTTTTTACAGGCAATCAAGTGTTTTAAGGCATAAATACGCGCCTATCGTTGCATTTATGTTAATTAGCATATTCCTGTGGTGTAAGCTGTCGGCGAAAAGCATGGTCTTAGCGTTGTTAGGCTTGTGTATAATGCAAAATTGAATAAGCAGTGTTAGGGATAAACGGATGTTAAAACGTTATTTTTTGTGGTGTGTGTGCTGGTTTTTTGCGTGTTCTACAGCTATGGTGCAAGCTGAACCAGTGAAGGATTTTGCGGTGGTAGATACAGCAGGCAAAACACATCTACTGAGCCAATACCGAGGCAAATGGGTGGTGGTGAACTATTGGGCAACCTGGTGTGGGCCATGTCTAGAGGAAGTGCCTGATTTGATTGCGTTTTATGAAGGTCACCGTGGGCGTGATGTCATGGTACTCGGTGTCGCCTTGGAATATCCGTCTACCAAAGAGGTGAAAGACTATGTTAGCGATATGTTGATGTCTTACCCAGTCATTTTGGGGGACGATCAAGCCGCAGGCCAAGTGCAACACCCAGATGTGCTACCCACTACGTATATTTATAACCCTAAGGGGGAATTGGTAAAGGTTAAACGCGGTATCGTTTCCAAGCACTATTTAGATAAATTGGTGCGCCAAAAAGGCTAATGCATATATTTCGCACATATAAAAAAAGATGCATGGCGCATCTTTTTTTATATGTCACAAATTGTTTGTTACAAATCTGCTGAATTTTTAGGCAGCTAGTTCTATGGTTTCACCCTCGCCGTTCAAAATGCTTAGCTGGTTCTCATTGGCAAATTGAATCAGTTGTTGAAAGCCTTCAGGGTTGCTGTCTTTGAGCTTCAAATCCACCGCCAAGCAACGCACATTGTTCACCAGTTTTGGTTTGAGATAAGGCGAGTAGCGTAGTTTTTTGTCATCGCCAAAGGTGGCATAAGTGCTACACATACGATCGACCCAATCGCTAGGGCGAAACGGTTTGCCCGCACGGGTCAGACCTTGAATGATAATTTCTTTATTTTCCATCACAATTTTCCCTCGTTTTTATTGAATCGGTGCTGATATCAAAACATTATTTGATATATTCAAAAACCTTGACCACTTTGCTCACGCCTTCGGTGTTTCTCGCTATTTCAACGGCAGCATCGGCTTCTTCTTTAGACACAATGCCCATTAAATAAACCACATCTGCTTCAGTCACTACTTTTACTGCGCTGGTGATTTTATGGTTCTCGGTCACAATGCGTGTTTTGACTTTGGATGTAGTGTAAGTGTCAGCTGTGCGGTCAGAAATAGATGAAGAAAATCCTACAGTCAGCGCATTGTGAATATTGCGCACATTGGGTATTTCACGCGTTAGAGCTTCTGCCAGTTTTTTCTTTTCTTCATTAGGCACTTCACCAGTGAGTAAAACGGTCAAGTTATAGCTGGTCACATTGACGTGCGCGCCTTCGCCTAGGTAGGTAGAGAACTTACGTGCGGCTTTGATTTCTACGTTTTCGTCTTCAAGATAGATGCCCGTAGTACGTCTATCCACTGCCATGGCACCGCCTGCCGCAGCGCCACCGAGCACAGCGGTAAAACAGCCAGAAAGCTGTGTGGCGCTCACTAAAAGAACTAGAAGTGTGGATAAACGTTTCATGGCATTTCCCTATTATGACTAGTGAATTATTTTAATCAATGGCTAAATTTTACGCTTAATATGTTTCAAAAGCATTACGAATCCACTCTATGGATTGCATTTGTCTCTCGTTAAACAACACCACGTCAAAACGACAAGCCAATGCTAAATCCTTTTGTTGCAGATAAAATTGCGCAGTGCGAATTAACTTTTCTTGTTTGCTGTGGTTAATACTTTGCGCGGCCGAGCCAAATTTAGCATTGCTACGCAAACGTACCTCCACAAACACCAAGGTGTTGCCATCGCGCATCACCAAATCAATTTCACCAAAGCGACAGCTAAAATTTTTCTCCAGCAAGCTCAAACCTTGCTTTTTTAAATAAGCCTCGGCGGTGTGCTCAGCGATAAGACCTTGGTTATTGATATTGAGTTTCATAATTTAATAAGTGGCTACGTGGGCAAACTGCTGTGTTGCGCGGTACTCGCAACCTCGCCGTACTATTTGTACTGTCTCGGTTTCTGCGTTCCGTGCGCCTTGCATTTTATCCCCCTCGCTCACTTATTTCGTGTTTGCTTAGCGTATATAAGGTGTTTGCCTTAAAATAGTCAAATGACTCAATCAGGTACATTATACGTGGTGGCAACGCCCATCGGCAATTTGGCAGATATCACCTTGCGCGCACTCGATACATTAAAGCAAGTAGACGCGATTGCGGCAGAAGATACGCGCCATAGCGCGGGCTTGCTTAACCATTACGGCATCTCCAAAAAACTCATCGCCGTGCATGAGCACAATGAGCAACAGTCTGCCGAGGCTTTGCTCAAGCGCTTGCAAGCTGGCGAGTCGATAGCGCTGATTACCGATGCTGGCACGCCCGCCGTGAGCGACCCGGGTGCGCTGGTGGTGGCAGCCGTGCGCGAGGCGGGTTTAACCGTGGTGCCGATTCCAGGGGTGAGCGCAGTGATTACTGCTTTATCCGCCTCGGGTATCGCCAATAATAGCTTTATGTTTGTTGGTTTTTTGCCTGCTAGCGCATCGCATCGTCGCAAACAACTGGAGACGTTGAAAGCTGTGCCTAGTACGCTGGTGTTTTACGAAGCCCCGCACCGCATTGTTGAAAGCATATGCGATTTAAGCGCCGTGCTGGGCGGTGAGCGACGTATCACCTTTGCGCGTGAACTCACCAAAACCTACGAGACGATTTATAGCTGTGTTTTACAAGACGCAGAAACTTGGCTTAAAGCCGATGCCAATCAACAGCGCGGTGAGTTTGTGTTGTTGGTAGAGGCCGCGCCAGAAAAAGCCACTGAAACCGTGCCCGAAGAGCCTGCGCGTATTTTAAAGTGTCTGCTGAAAGAGCTGCCACTCAAGCAGGCCGTGGCTTTGGCGACTGAAATCACAGGCCTGAAGAAAAACGATTTATACGACTTTGCCCTACAACTTAAAAATCAAGACTAATATTAAAGACTGATTATGAACACACTTACGATTACCCGCCCAGACGATTGGCACCTTCACTTGCGCGATGGCGCCGCGCTCAAAGCCGTGTTGCCCGACACCGCCAAACAATTTGCCCGCGCCATTGTCATGCCTAACTTGCGCCCCCCAGTGACCACCACGGAGTTGGCAATCGCCTACCGCGAGCGCATTTTGCAAGCCTTGCCCGCAGACATGGCATTTGAACCGCTGATGACCTTGTATTTAACCGACAACACCAGCGCCGAAGAAATCAAACGCGCCAAAGCCAGTGGCATTGTGCATGGCGTCAAACTCTACCCCGCAGGTGCGACTACCAACTCTGACTCAGGCGTCACCAGTTTAGACAAATGCGCCGCCGCGCTCGAAGCCATGCAAGCAGTCGGCATGCCCTTGCTCACGCACGGCGAAGTCACGGATGCCAATGTGGACGTGTTCGACCGCGAAAAAGTGTTTATCGAGCGCCACATGCAACCCTTGCTCAAACGCTACCCAAACTTAAAAGTGGTGTTTGAACACATCACCACGCAAGACGCCGCTGAGTTTGTCGCGCAAGCAGGCAACAATATTGCCGCCACCATCACCGCGCACCATTTACTTATGAACCGCAACGCCATGTTCACAGGCGGCATTCGCCCACACCATTATTGCTTGCCAGTGCTCAAACGCGAGACGCATCGACTTGCCCTCGTCAAAGCCGCTACCTCAGGATCACCCAAATTCTTTTTAGGCACCGACAGCGCCCCCCACGCAAAGTCAGCCAAAGAAGCCACCTGCGGATGTGCAGGCATGTACACCGCCCACAGCGCCATTGAGCTTTACGCCGAAGCCTTTGAAGAAGCCAACGCGCTCGATAAATTAGAAGGCTTTGCCAGTTTTCATGGGGCAGACTTTTATGGCTTGCCTAGAAATGCCGAGAAAATTAGTTTGGTGAAAGAAACTTGGACAGTGCCAGAAAGTATTCCGTTTGATGGCGATGTGCTGGTGCCGTTGCGCGCGGGTGAAGCGGTGACTTGGAAAATGGCCTAAGCCAATTTAAACAAAGAAAGAAACAGACAATGGATAGTCAAAAACAAAATACCATCATAGGTGTCGGCATTGCGCTAATTGTGGCGAGTGTGCTGGGTTCGCCTTACTGGGCGGTGAGTCAAATCAAAAGTGCGGCAAAGCATAACGACGCCAAAGCGTTGGCAGAATACATTGACTTTCCATCAGTCAAAGACAGTCTAAAGTCACAAATTAATGGCATGTTGGTTAAAGAGGTCGCTAAAAAAGGCCAATCCGACGGGCTAGAAGCGCTAGGCGCGGCAATGGCAACCGCCTTTGTTGGGCCAATGATAGATGCGTTTGTCACCCCCGAAACGCTCACGTTGATGATGCAAGGCAAAAGCGTCAAGCTAGGCGAAACACCCGCACAGCAACAAGCGGATACTTCAAGTGAGTATTCAAGCACAGAAGATGACAGCACTAATGTTGAAATGGGCTACGAAAGCTATAGCCGTTTCAATATTCAAGTCTCAGACAAAGCCGAGCCAAACAAAAAAGTCAGCTTTACCCTCAAACGTGAAGGCCTTTGGTCATGGAAAGTCGCAACCCTCACCATGCCCATGCCAAACGAGAACCAAGAAATGGTAGAAGCGCCACCCGCGCCACAACCCGAAGCGCTAGACCCACAAGCCCTGTTAGATGAACTGGGCGACGCCCCCGTGCCAGCCGAAGCGCTTGCTGTGCCAGAGACATTAGAACCACCCGTGCCTGCGCCAACAGCGTCAGCACTCACCCAAGAAGAAACCGTCGTCGTCAGCCCCAGTTTTGATTGCACCAAAGCCCAATCAGTGCCTGAGCACTTAATCTGTAACGACGCAGAACTCGCGAACTTGGACGTGCAACTCTACACCGTTTACAAACAAGCCAAGCAAGCCAGCAACAATGCAGATTGGTTTAAACAAACCTCAAGAACCGCCCATAAATGGCGCGAAGCCAATTGTAGAGATAAAGCTTGTTTGCTGGCGTGGTACTCAGAGAGAAAAACGGTGCTGGGTAAGATTGCTGAGAATGGTAGTGTGGCGCAGTGAACAAGTTTTGAAAAGTTTAAGACGTTGAACAAACGACTTTGCTCTGATACGGATTATATAAACTTTGAATATGTGCATTGTCAGGAACCATTTAGATTATTGTGAAATTTTAGTATGTAAACGGATGCTAAAATTTATTATAAATCAGTGCATTACGGGTTGCAGGTAAAATTGTTGTAATAAGCTAGGGAAGAACTAAGAGCTAATTATATGAGTATCACACCAGAACAGATTAATTTGTGGTTAGAGTCGCCTTCTGAAACTCAGCATTTGGAGTTTAAGGAGGCAAAGGAACAGTTTGATGTTATCAAGCTTTACAAATACTGTGTTGCTTTAGCCAATGAAGGTGGTGGGCATTTGGTTTTGGGTGTAACAGATAAACCGCCTCGTAAAGTTGTTGGTAGTAGGGCTTTTGAAAGCACAATTTCAATTGCAGAGAAATTATTCCAAATATTAGGTTTTAGAGTGGATGTTGAAGAGTTGGCTCATCCCGATGGGCGAATTATTGTATTTGCCATTCCATCAAGAACTAAGGGTACGGCTTATCACTATCAAGGCACTTACTTAATGCGGTCTGGCGAAGAGCTAGTGCCTATGAGTGAGGATCATTTAAGAAAAATTTTTGCTGAAGGCTTGCCAAGTTGGTTAGAGAATTCAGCTTTAAAAAATATTAGTGCTCAAGACGTTATTCAATTACTAGATACGCAAACTTATTTTGATTTATTAAAACTACCTTATCCATCAGAACAAACTGGCGTTATAGCTAGGTTGATAAGTGAAAGACTGATTGAAACTGTTCCTAGCGGCTTCAATGTCTTAAATATAGGTGCGTTGCTTTTGGCTAAAAGTTTGGATAACTTTCCTGACATTAGCCGTAAAGCGACAAGAGTTATTGTGTATGCAGGAGAGTCCAAACTGCAAACTATTTCCGATGAAACTGGTAAGAAAGGGTACGCAGTTGGTTTTATTGGGCTTGTAAAATACGTAATGGGTAAGTTGCCTCAGAACGAAATTATAGAAGATGCTATTCGTAAGGAAGTTAAACTTTTGCCTGAGGTTGTGGTTCGTGAGTTGTTGGCTAATGCCCTGATTCATCAAGATTTTAATATTACTGGTGCCTCACCAGTTGTTGAGATTTATAGTAACAGAGCTGAAATCTCGAATCCTGGAAACCCAATTGTGCCAATAGATAGATTTATTGATGGGTATCAATCAAGAAATGAGCGACTGGCTGATTTGATGAGGCGCTTTGGCATATGTGAGGAAAAGAGTAGCGGCATTGATAGGGTGGTGGAAACAACCGAGCTTCTTCAGTTGCCAGCACCAGAGTTCATTAACAGTCACCAAAGAACTATAGTCGTTATTCATGGGCCAAGAAGGTTCAGAGATATGAACGGAAGCGACAGGGTAAGGGCTTGCTATCAACATTGTGTCTTGCAATATGTACTTCGTAAACAGATGACCAATCAGTCTCTAAGGGAGCGATTCGGCTTGTCAGAAGGCAGTAGTAATATTATTTCTCAAATAATTACAGCGACTATAGAACAGGGTCTTATTAAAAATGATCCGAATGCGCCTGATTCTAGAAGGTACGCTCGATATATACCCAATTGGGCATAATTTATTTCATTACAAACCATAAAGTTTCTATTTTTTTAATTATCTTTATGATTAATAAAGAAATTCTTATTTCATTGCAAATCGAAGTTGGCGCTTTTCCACCGTTAATGACGGACTAAAGGGTAAGCTAAAGTTAATCAAACCTTCCAATCAATCGGCGTTTGCCCTTTTGAAACCAAATATTCATTGATCTTAGAAAACTGGTGATTGCCAAAGAACCCCCGATGCGCAGACAGCGGTGAGGGGTGGGTGGATTGCAGGACGAGGTGTTTTTGGGTGTCGATAATGGTGCCTTTTTTTTGCGCGTAACTTCCCCACAATACAAAAGCGAGGCCTTGCCGTTGCGCGTTGAGGGCGGCAATGGCGGCATCGGTAAATTGCTCCCACCCCCGCTTTTGGTGTGAGCCTGCGTTGTCTTTTTCTACCGTGAGGGTGGCGTTGAGGAGTAACACACCTTGATTCGCCCATGGGGTTAAGTCGCCTTTGCCACTCATTTTGATGCCTGTGGATGAACCTAGGTCTGCTTCAATTTCTTTAAAAATATTCTGCAATGAAGGCGGTGGGCGCACGCCTGCAGGGACGGAAAAGCTGAGTCCGTGGGCTTGGGGTTGGCCTTTGTCTTCGCCGTGGTAGGGGTCTTGGCCTATGATCACCACGCGCACTTGCTCAAATGGGGTGTGATTAAATGCGTTGAAAATCAGCGGGCTGGCGGGGTAGATGGTTTTGCCTGCGGCTTTTTGTTGTTGCAAAAACGCTTTGAGGGCTTGCATGTAGGGTTTTTCAAACTCTGCGCCGATGACAGCTTGCCATGAAGGATGTAGTTGCCCTTGTTTTTCTATACGACTTTCCATGGATACATTATAAATTAAATGCCTAGGTGCATAAGCTTGGCATGATAAAATGCGCGTGAAGCTGACCAGACAGTCGTCGCCCGCTAACGCGGGGGGAGGAAAGTCCGGGCTGCATAGAGCGAGATGACGGCTAACGGCCGTACGCTGAAAGCTGGTAACAGTATAAGGTGAGGAATAGGGCCACAGAGACGAGCGTATTAAGTTACGGTGAAACGCGGTAACCTCCATCTGCAGCAATATCAAATAGGCTGGCATTTGTCGCAAGACATAAGGCGTGGCTCGCGCTGCCAGCGGGTAGATAGCTTGAGCGTGTGAGTAATTGCACGCCTAGATGAATGACTGTCGGCTACGCAAGTAGTTACAGAACCCGGCTTATCGGTCAGCTTTTCTTCTTTTTTTGGGTGCGATTCGTGCCCATTTTCCCCGCAAAAAACCCTTAAAAATTTATCCTATTTATATTCAATAGGGTGCGCGTTAATCTTAATTTTTTACTTTTTATTTTGATTGTAAGTTATTGATTTTAATTGATTATATTTTAAATGACAAGCCCCTGTCTTTTAAGGGTTTTTACGACAAAAGTGCTTGCAAAGCACTTTTTTTTTATCTATAGTGTCAAGAAAGGTTTTTTTGTGTGGATTTGTGGGGAATTTTACGCAAATCTACCAAAAAGTGGTGTTGGCGACCAGTATTTGAAATACAAAGATACTTATATAAACACTTAAAGATATAGATAAAGGTTAAGCAAATTTAAATGTTCCGTGGCGCGATACAGTTGAGTATGGATGCGAAAGGTAGGCTAGGTGTGCCTGCTAAGCATCGTGACACGCTCACTGCGGGCGGCGCGGGTGAGGTGGTGCTGACTGCGCATCCACACCGTTGCTTGATTTTGTATCCACAAGCGGCTTGGACGCCGATTGAAACTAAGCTCACGAGTTTGTCTAGCTTTAATTCCCAGATTAGTGGCATACAGCGGATGATTGTCGGTCAGGCCGATGTGATGAGTTTGGACTCGGCGGGACGTTTGATGATAAACCCTGTGTTGCGCAAGTTTGCGCGGCTGGAAAAAGAAGTGATGATGGTGGGGCAGGGTAGTCATTTTGAGCTGTGGGATGTCGGGGCTTGGGACCTGCAGCTGGAGAGTTTGATGGCTGCGGATCAACTGGAGATACCGCAGGAGCTAGAAGGTTTTTCATTATGATGACGGGCGCGAAATCGGCGCCCGCGTCTTTACCACTGTCGCATTTAGTGGGCTCTGCTGAACACTTAACGGTGTTGTTGCATGAGGCGGTGGATGGTTTGAATGTGCGCGCTGATGGTGTGTATGTGGATGGTACGTTTGGGCGTGGTGGGCATAGCCGATTGATTTTGTCCAAGTTGGGTGAAAAAGGCCGTTTGATTGCTTTTGACCGTGACATGGCGGCAGTGACGCACGGACAGACGATAGTTGATAAACGATTTGAAATGGTGCATGCCCATTTTTCTAGCATGCGTGCAGTGTTGAATGAGTTGGGTGTGGCGCAGGTGGATGGCATTTTGTTGGATTTGGGGATTTCCTCACCACAAATTGACGAAGCTGAGCGTGGGTTTAGTTTTAGGTTTGACGGTCCTTTGGATATGCGGATGGACCAAACAAGAGGTAAAACTGCCGCAGAGTGGTTAGCTGAAATTTCTGAAAAACAATTGGCGGAGGTGATAAAAGATTATGGTGAAGAACGGTTTGCTAAGCAGGTTGCAAGGGCGCTTATTAATGAGCGCGAAAATGGGCGTGCCATCACTACTACAGGACAGCTTGCCACGGTCGTGGCAGGCGCAATCCGTAAGGTCGAGCCGGGGCAGAACCCTGCAACGCGCACATTTCAAGCTCTACGGATTTTCGTCAATCAAGAGCTTGAGGAGTTATCGCTAGTTTTAAGTGATTGTGTGGGTTTGTTGCGCGCACAAGGACGTTTGTCGGTGATTAGTTTTCACTCATTGGAAGATCGGTTGGTAAAGCGCTTTGTACAAGCGGAAGCGAATCGTGATGATTTGCCAGCCAACTTTCCAGTGCGTGCGCAAGATTTACCGCAGCCGCGCATGTTGAGTGTAGGTAAAGCTATCAAGCCAAGTGGGGAAGAGGTGCGATTGAATCCACGCTCGCGCAGTGCAGTGTTGCGTGTGGCTGAACGTACGGCAGTGGCTTGAGTGATAAAGAAAAATGTTACGCATTAATTTGATTTTGTTTTTGACTACTTTGGCGATGGCGTTGGGCGTGGTGGCGGCGCAACATCAATCGCGTAAGTTGTATATTGAGTTGGAGCAGCAACAGCAACAGACCAAACGCAATAGAACAGAGTATGACCAATTGCAGATTGAGCAAAGTACATGGGCGATGCATTCGCGTTTGGAAGAGATTGCGACTGGTGTGTTGAATATGCACTCGCCAAATGGTCAGCAGAGTAATACGGTTGAGATTAGACACTAGATATTATCTATGAAAGCGTTTGTTGTGGGTGGCTGGCGGTCTATTAGAGCGCAGTTGAAAGCTATTTAAGGTTATTGATGCTATTAAAAGAAAGTCAGCATAAGCTTGTGAAGTTGCCTTCTTGGCGCCGTCGCACCTTGCTATTGTTGATTTTGGCGGCTTTTTTTGTATTGATGTGTCGTGGCTTTTATTTGCAATTGATGAATGATGATTTCTTGCAAAAAAAAGGCGAGGCGTTTACTCGTCGCAAAGTGGTGTTGATGCCCTTGCGAGGCAAGATTTTAGACCGCAATAACGAATTGTTGGCGATTAGTAGCCCGGTGGCGTCGATTTGGATGAGTCCACCCGATGCCAAAATGAACACTGAGCAAAAACGTTATTTGATTAAAACATTGGGGTTAAAGCCGAATGAGCTTAACCACAAAATTGCGCAAGTTAAAAAAGAGTTTGTTTATTTAAAACGGAGAGTTTCGCCAGCGTTAGGCAAGCAAATTGAGGCTATGAAAATCCCTGGGGTATTCAGTCAAAAAGAGTACAAACGCTTTTATCCAGCGGGGGATGTGGCCGCCCATGTGGTTGGGTTTACGGGGCTAGATGATGTGGGTGTAGAGGGCGTGGAAGTTGCGCAAAACGATTACCTCACTGGAAAAATTGGCAAGCGCGATTTTATCCGCGACCGTAAAGGTCACATTATTGAAGATTTGGAAACCGTAAAAGTGCCACAAGATGGGCGCGATTTGGTCTTGAGCATTGATAGACGTATTCAGTATTTTGTACACCGCGAGCTATCACGTGCTGTAGAAAAGCACCAAGCCAAAGCAGGCGCGGCCGTGGTATTGGATGCGAAAACAGGGGAAGTGCTGGCGATGGTGAATTTGCCGACGTATAACCCGAATAATCCAACAAATTTAGAAGGTAAAACCAGAAACTCGGCCATTGTGAATATTTTTGAGCCAGGTTCGACCATGAAGCCAATCGCGGCGGCGGCGGCGATGGAGTTTGGTGAGTATCAACCAGATACTAAAATTCAAACTTCGCCTGGGTTTATGAGCATAGGCCCTGCGACTATTCATGATGCGCACCCGCAGGGGTTGCTGACCGTGGCGCAAGTGATACAAAAATCATCTAACGTTGGGGCGGCAAAAATGGCTTTGAGCTTGCCCAAGCAGACGTTGTGGAACAACTTTGTGCAGTTGGGCTTTGGCGCACAAACCAAAATTGGCTTCCCTGGGGAGGCGGCAGGTAAGGTGCGCGATTATAAAAAATGGCGTCCGATTGAGCAGGCCACCATGTCATATGGGCATGGTATCAGCGTGACCTTGTTGCAGTTGGCGCGCGCTTATACCGTATTTGCTAACGAGGGTGAGTTAAAGCCTGTATCGCTCATTAAGTTGAATGACGCGCCTGTGGGTAGGCAAGTGTATTCCGCCAAAGTGGCAAATGCGGTGAAAGATATGTTGGAGTTGGTGGTACAACCAGGTGGCACAGCCTTACGCGCTCGTGTGAGTGGATACCGCGTCGCGGGCAAAACAGGCACTGCGCACAAGCTGGGTGCGAGTGGCTATGAAAAAGATAAATATGTAGGCTCTTTTGTCGGCATGATTCCAGCCTCTAACCCAAAATTGATTATGGCTGTGATGATAGACGAGCCTAGCAATGGTGAGTATTACGGTGGCTCAGTCGCGGCGCCTGTGTTTAGTGCGGTGATGAGTGAAGTGATGCGTACCTTGGTGGTGCCGCAAGACGGTACAGAGCTACATGCCAATCCTTCCGCATTGGATAATGTGAAGGAGGCGATGTGACCAAATACGTGATCAAGGCAAGCATCAACGACATCACCACTGATAGTCGCAAGGTTGAAAAAGACAGCTTGTTTATTGCCTATCAGGGTCAAGCGGGCGATGGTAGAAAGTATATAGAAGACGCTATCCAAAAAGGCGCAGCGGCAGTGATTTGGGATAACCAAGGCTTTTTATGGAATCCGAATTGGAATATCCGTAATGTGGCGATTCCCGATTTGCGTTTGCAAGCGGGGTATATTGCCAGCCAATTTTTCAATAACCCATCTGAAAAAATGTGGTGTATCGGTGTGACTGGCACTAACGGAAAGACAACCGTTACCCATTGGTTAACACAGGCATTCACGCATGTAGAAAAAAAATCTGCGGTGGTGGGCACCTTGGGCAATGGTCCATTGCACGCATTACAAGAAACGCAAAATACCACGCCAGGGCCAGTTGAGTTGCAAAAGTTAATGGCAGACTTTGTGAAACAAGGCATTGAAGTAAGTGCGATGGAGGTCTCCTCGCATGGTTTGGATCAAGGCCGTGTGAATGGCATGCGCTTTGATGTGGCGGTGTTTACTAATATTTCGCGCGACCATTTGGATTATCACCAAACCATGGAAGCTTACCAAGAGGCTAAGCGAAAACTGTTTGAGTGGAAAAGTTTGTCGGCCTGTGTGATTAACCAAGATGATGCTTTTGGGCAACAGCTTTCTGAGCAACTGGCGCGCGAGGGTAAGCGTGTGTTGACTTATGGTATACAGCGTGGCGATGTGCGTGCTACCGATATTCATGTGCATGACACTTATATAGAAACCAAAGTGATTACACCTTATGGCAAATCTGCTATGAAGATTCACGCAGTGGGCGAGTTTAATGTGTATAACGCATTGGCGGTGTTGGCGACCTTGTTGGTTTCTAAAGTGACTTTGGAGCAAGCGGTGGTCGCCATTGAAAAGCTGGTCTCGGTGCAAGGACGCATGCAAATGTTTGGCGGAGCGAGTCTGCCACTAGTGGTGGTGGACTATGCGCACACACCTGATGCTTTAGAAAAAGTGTTGGTCACGCTTAAAGCCCAAACTAAATCAAGATTGATTTGCGTGTTTGGGTGCGGCGGTGACAGAGATGCAGGCAAACGTAGCTTGATGGGTGAGGCAGCCAGTCGCCATGCGGATATTGTCGTCGTGACCAATGACAACCCAAGAAGCGAAGTGCCAGAAAAAATCATCGAGGCGATTCTAGCAGGCGTGACAGGCAGTTATGTGGTGGAAGCTGACCGTGCAAAAGCTATCAGCACAGCAGTGCGTTCTGCAAGCGCGGGTGATGTGGTGTTGGTGGCGGGCAAGGGCCATGAAAACTATCAAGAGATTGCAGGCCAAAAACACTATTTTAGTGATGCGGAGTGTGTCGAGCAGGCGCTGGCACGCATGCAGAAAAGTTGATATTGGATGATGCTTCTAAGCGACATTGCAAAAGCAGTTAATGGCCGATTAAAAGACCATGACGTCACGGTCAGTAGCGTTGACATTGATAGTCGTCGCATACAAGCAGGGCAATTATTTGTCGCTTTAAAAGGCGAGCGTTTTGATGGGCATGATTTCTTAGCACAGGTGGGCGTCCAGGGCGCAGTAGCTGCGCTGGTGAGTCAGCCAGTGGAAACGGTGTTGCCTTTGGTTGAAGTGCTAGATACAAGAATTGCGCTTGGACAATTGGCCGCTTACCACCGCCAGCAATTGGGCTTGCCCTTGATTGCTATCACGGGTAGCAATGGCAAAACCACCACCAAGGAGATGACGGCGGCGATGATGCAGGCGCATTTTAAATCGTCTGAAGCAGTGCTGGCGACCGATGGCAACTTTAATAACGACATCGGCATGCCGCTGACTTTGTTACGTTTACGTCAGCAACACAAAGTGGCGGTGATAGAAATGGGCATGAATCACTTGGGTGAAATTGATTATTTAGCCAAGCTTGCTCGCCCAAATGTGGCAGTGATTAATAACGCGGGCACTGCGCATATTGGTGAATTAGGTTCGAGAGAGAATATTGCTAAAGCCAAAGGTGAGATTTTTGCGGGGCTGGGTGAGGACGGCATTGCCGTTGTGAATGCGGATGACCGCTTTGCCGATTATTGGTTGGGATTAAATAAACATAGGCGTGTGTTGCAGTTTGGATTAAAAACCAGTGCAGATGTATATGCCGATGCCATTCAAATGGGCACGGACACATCTATGCGCATTCACTATCAAGGCCAACAAGTGGCCGTGCGTATGGCGGTGATTGGTCAGCATAATGTGTATAACGCATTGGCTGCAGCAACAGTAAGTTTAGCAACGGGAGCAAGTTTGCAGGCTGTCGCTCAAGGGTTAGCTGATTTTGGTGGCGTCAAAGGTCGTTTGCAACACAAGCTAGGCTTGCAAGGGGTAACTCTGATAGATGATACCTATAACGCGAACCCAGATTCCATGAAAGCGGCGATTGATGTTTGCGTGGGCATGGGTAAACCAGTTTGGTTTGTGATGGGTGACATGGGTGAGATGGGCGCGGATGCGAGAGCCCTGCATGCCGAAGTAGGTGCTTATGCCAATCAAAAAGGCATCGCACAATTGTTTGCTTTGGGGGAGTTAACGGCCCATGCGGTGAACAGTTTTGGCAATGCAGGTAAACATTTTGCCGATATTGAGACCTTAATTGAGGCACTGAAAGTACAAGTGAATTCAGAGGTGCTGGTGTTAGTTAAAGGCTCTCGGTTTATGAAAATGGAGCGCGTGGTGGAGGCTTTGATGTCTGACCAAGCGGAGACAGTATCAGGGAAAGAAAATACTAAGGGGACGGTATGTTATTAGAATTGGCTAAATGGTTGGCCCTGGATGTGCGCGGGTTTCGTGTCTTTGACTACATTACGTTACGCGCTGTATTGGCGACACTCACCGCGCTGATGATTTCATTTATTGTCGGCCCCAAAATGATACGCAAATTGACGGAATATAAAGTCGGACAATCTGTGCGTGATGACGGCCCTAAAACGCATTTAGTAAAAGCGGGTACACCGACCATGGGTGGAGCGCTCATCTTGGTGGCGATTGCGGTATCTACCTTGTTATGGGGCAATTTACATAACCGTTTTATTTGGGTGGTGCTAGTCACCACCTTGGGGTTTGGTGCTGTTGGTTGGGTGGATGATTACCGCAAAGTGGTTTACAAAAATCCAAAAGGCTTGTCTGCCAAAGAAAAATATTTTTGGCAGAGTTTGATTGGTTTTGGTGTGGCAGTGTTCTTGTATATGACGGCGAAAACCCCGGTAGAAACCACCTTGATTATGCCGTTCTTTAAGCACTTCGCCCTGCCTTTGGGAGCGTTTGGCTTTGTTTTACTGACCTATTTGGTGATTGTGGGGAGTAGCAACGCCGTCAACTTAACCGATGGTTTAGATGGTCTTGCCATTATGCCTACAGTGATGGTGGGCAGTGCATTGGCGATTTTTGCTTATGCGGCAGGCAATGTCGTGTTTGCTCAGTATTTGGGCATTCCATATGTGTCTGGCGCCAGCGAGTTGATGGTATTTTGCGCGGCGATGGCGGGGGCTGGCTTAGGTTTTTTGTGGTTTAACGCTTACCCTGCAGAAGTTTTTATGGGAGATGTAGGTGCGTTGGCACTGGGGGCGGCCTTAGGTGTGGTGGCAGTGATTGTCCGCCAAGAAATCGTCCTCTTTATTATGGGTGGAGTATTTGTGATTGAGACTTTCTCAGTGGCGATGCAAGTGCTGTATTTTAAGTACACCAAAAAAATGACAGGTACAGGCAAGCGCATCTTCTTAATGGCGCCTTTGCACCATCATTACGAACAAAAAGGTTGGAAAGAAACACAAGTGGTGGTCCGTTTTTGGATTATCACCATGATGCTGGTATTGGTGGGTTTATCCACGCTTAAAATTAGATAACACGAAACAAAATATAAAACACAGAATAATTAGACTGCCATGAAAACAAGCTTTGAAGATCAACGTATTGTCGTACTGGGCCTGGGAGAAACAGGCCTGTCGGCATTGCGTTGGCTAAAAGCACAAGGGGCTGAAGTGCTGATGATGGATTCACGTGTGAACCCACCTGGCCTAGAAGAGCTTCAAAAAAATCACCCAGACATCGAGGTGATCGTAGGTTATTTTGATGCCACGCTTTTATCGAGTGTGGACATGGTCGTGATTAGCCCTGGTGTGTCGTTGCAAGAGCCTGCAGTGCAACAAGCATTATCGAATGGGGTAAAAGTAGTGGGCGATGTCGAGCTGTTTGCACAATATCGCCCACATTTTTCTAAGTTAATTGCGATTACAGGCTCCAACGGCAAAACGACTGTGACGACTTTGGTCGGGGAAATTTGTAAACAAGCGGGGCTTAAGACCATCGTCGCTGGCAATATTGGTTTGCCAGTATTAGATACCCTGCAAATGGATGCCCCCGATGTGTATGTATTGGAGTTATCCAGCTTTCAGTTAGAAACCACCAGCAGTTTGAAACCAGATGTGTCCACCGTGTTGAATATTTCAGAAGACCACATGGACCGTTATAACGGCTTGGTCGATTACGCCAAAGCCAAAGCCAGGATATATATGCAAACCAAGTTGGCCTTGGTAAACCGTGATGACCCGCGCAGTATCGCATTGGCAGAAAGTCAACTATCTCAGGTTGAGCGCGTTTCTTTTGGCCTAGACGAAGCACCTACTGTCAAAGATTACGGTATACAAGAAGAGGGTTGGTTGACTAGTGGTAGCCGCAAGTGGTTGCAGGCAGATGAGCTCAATATCCGTGGTAAGCATAATATGGCCAATGCACTGGCTGCGATGGCCTTATGTCGTGCAGTCGGTGTTGATAAGGTTTCAATTATCAATGCACTCAAGCATTTTAAAGGCTTGCCACATCGCGTCGAGTTTGTGACTAGCATTGAAGACATTGATTATTACGACGACTCTAAAGGCACCAATGTGGGTGCCACTTGCGCCGCAATTCAGGGCATGCTCAAACAAGGCCAACCACAAAAAGTGGTCTTGATTGCTGGCGGGGATGGTAAGGGGCAAGATTTTAGCACCTTGAACGAAGCAGTGCGTACGCACGCACGTGCTGTGGTGTTGATTGGTCGCGATGCGCCATTGATAGAAGCAGTTTTGGAAAATTGCGGTGTGCCTGTGGTGGATGCCGTGGATTTGGAAGGCGCAGTCAATATTGCCCATACGCTGGCAGAAAAAGGCGATGCCGTCTTGTTATCGCCTGCCTGCGCCAGTTTTGATATGTTCAAAAATTATGAGCATCGTGCGCAAGTATTTGTGCAAGCGGTGAAAGTATTGGAGGCCAGCAAATGTTAGGGCCTTTGATGATGTCACGCGAGCGTATCAACTCGCCTATCTATGACCTCACGCTCATTTGGGTGATTTTGATTCTACTCGCATTTGGTTTGGTGATGGTCTACTCAGCTTCAGTCGCGTTTGCTGAATCAAGCAAAGCGTTTGGTTATAACAGTACTTATTTTTTGGTAAGGCAATCTATCTATATTTGCATTGGTTTGTTGGCTGGTGTGGTGGTGTTTCAAATCCCCATGGCGTGGTGGCAAAAGATGTCGCCATACTTGTTTTTGGGTGGCTTGGCTTTACTGATTATGGTGTTGATCCCAGGCATTGGTAAAGTGGTCAACGGTAGCCGTCGTTGGATTTCATTGTTGGTGATGAACTTGCAACCTTCCGAACTCATGAAATTGTTTATTGCCATGTACGCCTCCGATTACGCTATCCGTAGGGCAACCAATATGCATAGCTTCACCAAAGGCTTTTTGCCTATGTTAGGCGTGATGGTGTTTGTCGGTATCTTACTATTGTTAGAGCCAGATTTTGGCGCGTTTGCGGTCACCGCTGCGATTGCCTTCTCCATCATGTGGTTGGGTGGCGTGCACGTCAAAATCTTTATTGGGTTGCTAGCAGCTTTGCCATTGGCGATTATTGGCTTGGTGGTGATGGCGCCCTATCGTCTAGAACGTATGAAAGGTTTTATGGATCCTTTCGCTGACCCGTTTGATACGGGCTATCAACTCTCGCATGCGCTGATTGCCTTTGGCCGTGGCGAATTTTGGGGCGTAGGTTTGGGTGGCAGTGTTGAAAAACTGCTTTATTTACCAGAAGCCCATACCGACTTTTTATTGGCGGTGGTCGCAGAAGAGCTGGGATTTATAGGCGTAACTGTGACCTTGCTGTTGTTTGCTTGGGTGGTCATGCGCGCATTTAGCATTGCCAAAGAGGCGGTGGAAAACGAGCGCTATTACTCAGCTTTATTAGCGCAAGGCATAGGCGTGTGGATAGGTGCGCAAAGCTTTATCAATATGGGCGTAAACATGGGTTTGCTCCCGACTAAAGGGCTGACCTTGCCATTATTGTCTTACGGAGGCAGTGGCATTCTAGCCAATTGCGTGGCCATCGCTGTGTTGTTGCGTATTGATTTTGAGAACAGACGCTTGCAGAAGGGTTTGCCTGTATGAGTGTCCAACAGCCGACATTGATGGTAATGGCAGGTGGCACGGGTGGCCATGTCTATCCTGCCATGGCGGTTGCAGACACTTTACATGCAAAAGGCTGGCGCATTGTATGGCTGGCGACAGAAGGGGGCATGGAAAACCGACTAATTGCGGAAAAGCCATATCAAAAAGCCATGATGACCATGCAAGGGGTGCGAGGCAAGGGTTTACTAGGCTGGTTGCGTATGCCTTTAAATTTGAGCAAAGCCTTGTGGCAGGCCCTATCTGCCGTGCGCGCATATCAACCGACTGTGGTGTTGGGCATGGGTGGCTTTGCGGCTTTCCCCGGGGGCGTGGTAGCACGTTTGATGGCAAAACCGATGGTGATACATGAGCAAAATTCAATCGCGGGGTTAACCAACAAAAGCTTAGCCATCATTGCCAACAAAGTATTAACAGGCTTCCCCAATGCCTTAGGCAAGTGTGGGCAAATGGTGGGAAACCCAGTGCGTAAAGATTTACTGAATTTGCCTACACCTGAGGCACGTTATGCAGCGCGAGCTGGCAAGTTAAATGTATTGGTCGTTGGCGGTAGCTTGGGTGCTGCGGCTTTGAATGACACCTTGCCTAAGGCCTTGGCTTTGATGCAAGAGGGCGATAGACCGAATGTGATACACCAAGCAGGTGAAAAGCATATTGCAGTATTGCAAAGCAACTATCAACAAGCGGGTGTAGAGGCCGATTGTCGCGCCTTTATTCATGACATGCCTAGCGTCTATCAATGGGCCGATGTGGTGGTTTGTCGCGCTGGGGCATTGACTGTGGCTGAGTTGGCAGCGGTGGGCGTAGCCAGTATTTTAGTGCCGTTTCCATTTGCGGTGGACGACCACCAAACCACCAATGCGCAATATTTGGCAGAGCATGGCGCGGCGAGTTTGATACAACAAGTCGCATTAACACCAAGCTTGCTAGCAGAAAAATTAACTGCTTTAACCCGCGCAACTTGTTTGCAAATGGCTGTTAAAGCGCGTGCTTTGGCCTTGCCAAATGCAACAGAAGTGGTCGCACAACATTGCGAAGCTTATTCGGAAAGTTAAAGAGCAAACAATGAAACATAAAGTAAAAAATATACATTTCATCGGCATCGGCGGCTCGGGTATGAGTGGCATCGCCGAGGTTTTGCTCAATCTAGGCTTCAGTATCAGTGGCTCAGACATGGCAAGCAATAGCATTACTCAACGCTTGCAAAGCTTTGGAGCAACGGTGTATCAAGGTCATGCCGCAGAGAATTTAAAACATGCCGATGTGGTGGTGGTATCCACTGCGATTAATGAAGAAAACCCAGAAATTAAAGCGGCGCGTGAGAAAAACATTCCTGTGATTCCGCGTGCTTTGATGTTGGCAGAGTTGATGCGATTTAAGCAAGGGATTGCCGTGGCGGGGACGCACGGCAAGACGACAACGACGAGTTTGATAGCCAGTATTTTGGCAGAAGCAGGCTTAGATCCGACCTTTGTGATTGGCGGAAAGTTAGAAGCTGCCAGCACCAATGCGCGTTTGGGTACTGGTGAATGGATAGTAGTCGAAGCAGATGAATCAGATGCCTCGTTCTTGCATTTAAGTCCAGTGTTGGCGGTGGTCACTAATATAGACCAAGACCATATGGACACTTATGAGCACAGCTTTGATAAGTTGAAAAATGCGTTTGTGGAGTTTCTGCAACAAATTCCGTTTTGGGGCATGGCAGTGATGTGTATGGATGACCCGCATGTGCAAGAAATTTTGCCTCGTGTGACCCGACCCGTCACCACCTATGGCACGCATCCGCAAGCGCTCATCCGCGCCGAAGACATCGTGGCGCTCGATGGCAAAATGCAGTTCACTTTAGTAAGAAAACAAGAGGGTGGTCAAGGCGAAATTAAAACGCCCATCATACTCAATCTTCCGGGGCATCACTATGTGTTGAATGCGCTGGCTGCGATTGCAATTGCAGATGAACTGGATGTTGCAGATGGTCCAATCATCAAAGCCCTAGCCGAGTTTAAAGGCGTGGGCAGACGCTTTGAGCGTTATGGCGAAATCCCTGTGGCGGGTGGGCACTTTACATTGGTGGACGACTACGGTCATCACCCAGTAGAAATGCAAGCCGTGATTAGCGCGGCGCGTGGTGCCTTTCCCAATCGACGTTTGGTATTGGCCTTTCAACCGCACCGTTATACCCGTACCCGCGATTGTTTTGAAGATTTTGTGAAAGTGCTTTCTACGGTGGACGCATTACTGCTGACTGAAGTCTATGCCGCCAGTGAAACGCCTATCGTCGCTGCAGATACCAGAAGTCTGATTAGAGCGATTCGGGTACAAGGCAAAGTGGAGCCACGCTTTGTGGAAACCACCGATGAAATGCCACAAGCTATTTTAGAGTCTGCGCAAGCGGGCGATGTGGTGGTGGTGATGGGGGCGGGCAGTATTGGTCAAGTGGCCGCTAAAACGAAAGAATTGGCTATGAATACTGGTGAAAGCAAGCATGGCTAAATCACCACAACTCTTCAGCCATGAGCCACTTGCACGCTACACCAGTTGGCGTGTCGGCGGCCCTGCTGACCAGCTGTATATTGCAGATGGCCTAGATAGCTTAAAAACATTTTTGGCTTCCTTGCCAGCAGATGAACCTGTGACTTTCATCGGCTTGGGCAGTAATTTATTGGTGCGCGACGGTGGCGTGCGGGGCACGGTGGTGGTGATGCATCAAGCTTTGCAAATGCTAGAAATGCAAGACGGTTTGATTTATGCCGAAGCTGGCGTGACTTGTGCCAAGTTGGCGCGATTTGCCGCTAGTCAAAACAAAGTCGGGGCTGAGTTTATGGCGGGCATTCCTGGCACAGTTGGTGGTGCATTGGCGATGAACGCGGGTTGTTATGGCGGTGAAACTTGGCAATGGGTTAAGCGCGTGAAAACCATTAACCAAACTGGAGAAGTGCAAGTGCGCGAACGCGGCGAATATACGCCTAGTTATCGCCATGTGCTTAAGCCTAACGAATATGAGTGGTTTTTAGGCGCTTGGTTTGAAGTGCCCGCTGGTGATGGTGTTGCCTCAGCGGAAAAGATTAAGCAGTTGTTGGCAAAACGCTTGGCCAGCCAACCGTTGAATATGCCCAGTGCAGGGTCTACTTTCCGTAACCCAGAAGGTGATTTTGCGGCACGCTTAATTGAAGCCAGTGGCTTAAAAGGCTACATCATTGGTGGTGCGCAAGTGTCTGAAAAACACGCTAATTTTATTGTGAACTTGGGAAACTCAACGGCCAAGGATATTGAAGATTTAATTGCCCATATGCGGGAGACGGTGAAAGCCAAGCATGGGTTGGAACTGATACAAGAAGTGAAAGTGATAGGCGAAGCATGAAGGCAGAGGAAGCATGAAGGTTGATGTTGCACAATTTGGCAAAGTAGCCGTGTTGATGGGCGGGCGTTCTGGTGAGCGCGAAGTTTCGCTTAAAAGTGGCAATGCAGTCCTCAAAGCTTTGCAAAGCCAAGGGGTGGATGCCCATGCGTTTGACCCTGCACAAGAAGCATTATCAGGCTTAGCTAACTATGACCGCGCAATGATTTCTCTGCATGGCCGATTTGGCGAAGACGGCACTATGCAAGGCGCGCTCGAATTAATGGGCATACCCTACACAGGCAGTGGCGTGATGGCTTCTGCATTGGCAATGGACAAATGGCGTACCAAATTGATGTGGTCAGCACAAGGCGTGATTACACCAGCCTTTGCCATGCTCAACGCGCAAACGGACTTTGCTAAGGTGATAGAAAGCTTGGGTTTGCCTTTATTTGTGAAGCCCGCCAATGAAGGTTCTAGCATCGGGGTTACCAAAGTAAAAACGGCAACAGCCTTACCAGAGGCTTATGCTTTAGCGGCTAAGTCTGACCCACTGGTGATTGCAGAGAAATTTGTCGGTGGCGGTGAATACACGGTTGGCATACTCGGTCAGCAAGCACTGCCCATCGTACGTATCGTGCCTAAGAATGAGTATTACGACTACGAAGCCAAATACTTGCGTGACGATACCGAGTATTTATGCCCATGTGGATTGTCTGCAGAAGTAGAAGCGAAGATACAAGTTGAGGCCTTGCAAGCTTTTGCAGCCTTGGGTTGCAAAGGTTGGGGGCGCGTGGACTTTTTAATGGATGAACAAGGACAACATTACTTTTTAGAAGTGAATACCAGCCCAGGCATGACAGACCATAGCTTGGTGCCGATGGCGGCGAAAGTGGCAGGCATCAGTTTCGAACAATTGGTAATGCGTGTGCTATCGCAGACTTTAGAAGGGTCATTAGGTAAATAAACCATGTGGAATAAACCCAAAATACTCAACTGGTGCGCCAATCTACTGTTTTCAGTGGCTGTGGTCATGATGTTGTATGGGGCTTTGTTTGTATTGGTACATTTGCCTATTTTTCCTGTGAATGAAGTACGGGTAGAAGGCAAACTGAAACACATCAATCAAGAGCAAGTGCGATTGATTGTGGGCAAATATTTGAAAGGTAATTTTTACACTTTGGACTTGCAGCGGACACGTGATGCGTTTGAAAAGTTACCTTGGGCGCGCAAAGTGAGTGTGCGTCGCAAATGGCCAGACAAAATTGTGGTGACGATTGAAGAGCATCAGGCGATTGCACGTTGGGGCAATATCGCGATGGTAAACCAAGGCGGGGAGCTGTTTCAAGCCGCCAGTGATGAAGCCTTGCCGATTTTTTATGGGCCAAGTAATGGTGTCAAGGAAGTGACCAAAGGGTATTTTACTTTCTCTAAAATGTTGGCTGAGATGAATTTAAGTATTCAGCAAGTGAGTTTGTCATCACGTCGTGCTTGGGAAATCACCACGGCAGACAATAAAAAAATCGCATTGGGGCGTGAAGATATGCAAACCCGTTTAAGACGGTTTATTCAAGCCTATCAGAGCGAAAGTTATATAAAGAGTGAGGATTGG
Source organism: uncultured Methylophilus sp. (assembly GCA_965249075.1). Lineage (GTDB taxonomy): Bacteria > Pseudomonadota > Gammaproteobacteria > Burkholderiales > Methylophilaceae > Methylophilus. The sequence continues at coordinate 388,943 of CBDFLF010000004.1, read as the reverse complement.
CAATATGCAGATTTACGCTATCCAAACGGATTTTCTATGAAAAAAATGCGTTTAAACAACAATGTGGCGCCAACCTAATTTGGTATACGCGTCCATTGCACAAGTTGTACGGGGAAAATGATGAGTAAAGTTAGGGAAGATAGGAATTTAATCGTTGGGCTAGATATCGGCACCTCCAAAGTGGTGGCGATTGCGGCAGAAATTCAACCCGAAGGCACGTTAAAAGTGATAGGCATTGGACAGCATGTCTCGCGTGGCTTAAAAAAAGGCGTAGTGGTGAATATTGATTCCACCATGCAAGCGATACAGCGGGCGGTGGAAGAAGTGGAGCTGATGGCCGATTGCAAAATTAATACGGTGTATTCGGGGATAGCAGGTAGCCATGTCAAAAGCCTCAATTCTCACGGTATGGTGAAAATTAAAGAAAACGAAGTCTCGCAGATGGATGTAGACCGTGTGGTGGAAACTGCCCGCGCCATTGCTTTGCCAGCGGACCAACAGATTCTGCATGTGCTGAATCAAGAATTTATTATTGATGGCCAAGAGGATGTGCGCGAGCCTTTGGGCATGAGTGGCATGAAATTAGAAGTGAAAGTGCATATTGTCACAGGCGCGGTGGCGGCTGCACAAAATATTGTCAAGTGTATCAAGCGTTGTGGCTTAGAAGTGAGTGATTTGATTTTGCAGCCACTGGCCTCTAGCGTAGCGGTGCTGACAGAAGATGAAAAAGAGCTAGGCGTATGCTTGGTGGACATTGGTGGAGGCACCACTGACATTGCTGTGTTTAAAAATGGCGCAATACGTCACACGGCCGTAGTGCCAATTGCGGGTGACCAAATCACCAATGACATTGCGGTGGCCTTGCGCACGCCTACGCAGTCTGCTGAGGACATCAAAGTGAAACATGGATGTGCTTTGCGTCAATTGGCGGACCCACGTGAGGTGGTGGAAGTGCCAGCCAGTGATGGTCGCGAGCCTCGCCAGCTATCTATCCAAGCACTGACAGAGGTGATTGAAGACCGTGTTGAAGAAATATATGAGTTTGTGCAACAGGAGCTTAGACGCAGTGGCATGGAGTCGATGATAGCGGCAGGTATCGTGATTACAGGTGGCGCGGCACAAATGCGCGGCATGGCTGAATTAGGCGAAGAGATTTTTCATACGCCAGTGCGACTGGGCATTCCAAATAAAGTAGATGGCCTGTCAGAAGTGGTTGGTAATCCACGTTATGCGACCTCTATCGGATTGTTGATTATGGCAAAAGCGCAATTAGAAAAACAACTCAATGGCAAAATGCAATCAAGTTCAGTTGGACGTGTTTTTGAAAAAATGAAGGCATGGTTTAAAGGTAATTTTTAATCGACATACAACAAAATAATTGTGATTAAAAAGTTTTTAGGGCGGGGATAGCAAACAAAATCGTATTGCGATTGCGTAAGCTAAACTCAAAAAAGTAGTAGCAAAAAAGGAGGCAAGAAGATGTTTGAAATTATGGATAAAGAGGCAGACGGGGCAGTCATTAAGGTGATTGGTGTCGGTGGGTGCGGCGGTAACGCTGTTGAACACATGATGACCAAGAGCGTCAATGGCGTCGAATTTATATGTGCGAATACGGACATGCAAGCGCTGAAAAAGAGCAACGCAGAAATCGTATTACAAATTGGTGCAGACATCACTAAGGGTCTAGGCGCAGGGGCTAAGCCAGAAATCGGCCGCGAGGCTGCTTTGGAAGACCGTGATCGTATCGCAGAAATCATCGATGGCGCAGATATGTTGTTTATCACTGCGGGCATGGGTGGTGGCACTGGCACTGGCGCGGCGCCGATTATTGCTGAAGTCGCGCGTGAAATGGGTATTTTAACCGTGGCGGTAGTGACTAAGCCGTTTGCGTTTGAAGGCAAACGCAGCAAAGTGGCGCAAGAAGGTTTAGATGAATTGTCACAACATGTGGATTCGCTAATTGTGATTCCAAATGAGAAGCTGATGGAAGTGTTGGGTGAAGATGTCACGATGATAGAAGCGTATCGTGCGGCGAATGATGTCTTGCATAACGCAGTGTCAGGTATTGCTGAAATCATTAATTGCCCAGGCTTAGTCAATGTGGACTTTGCTGACGTACGTACTGTCATGTCAGAAATGGGCATGGCGATGATGGGTTCTGCAGAAGCTAGCGGTGCAGACCGTGCACGCATAGCAGCCACCCAAGCAGTCGCGAGTCCATTGTTGGAAGATGTGAACTTAGCCAATGCACGTGGTGTCTTGGTTAATATCAGTGCAAGTAGTAACTTTAAAATGAAAGAGTACTACGACGTGATGAACACCATCAAAGAGTTTACTGCTGAAGATGCGACCGTGATTATTGGTAACGTAATGGACGAAAGCTTGGGTGAAAACCTACGCGTGACCATGGTGGCAACAGGTTTGAATGGCGCAACAGCAAAACGTCAAAGCAAGCCCGAAATTAAAGTGGTGACATCATTGCGTGACGGTACTACCAACCAGCCTATCTATAACGAAACAGTAGAAGATGAACCAGTGGTATTTACGAGCAATAGCCGTCGTGCACAAGTAGAAGCCATGAAAAACTCAGGCGTAGAAGAGTATGATATTCCTGCGTTTTTACGCAGACAAGCCGATTAGTCCTCGTCGACTGATTGGCTTATAATGTAGGCTAATCAGATTGAACGAAAGACCAACATGTTAAAGCAACGCACGCTTAAAAGTGTGATTAGTGCGACAGGGGTGGGTTTGCATAGTGGCGAAAAAGTCACTATGACACTCAAGCCTGCCGCAGTGAATACCGGCATCGTTTTTAAGCGCATTGACTTGCCCAATGCGCCCGAAATTGCAGTCCATCCTTTGGCTGTAAATGATACGCGCCTGAGCTCCGCCCTAGAGTCTTCAGGTGCGCGCGTTGCAACAGTTGAACATCTCATGTCCGCCCTCTCAGGTTTGGGGGTGGATAACCTCATCATAGAACTCACTGCCGCAGAGGTGCCTATTATGGATGGCAGTTCTGTACCTTTTATCTACCTGTTACAAACGGCTGGCTTACAAGAGCAAGATCAAGCCAAAAAATTTGTGCGCATTTTAAAACCCATTCAAGTACAAGAGGGAGACAAATGGGCGAGGTTTGAGCCATACCATGGTTTTAAAGCAGAATTTACCATTGATTTTGCCCATCCAGTCTTTGAGTTTTCTGGCAAAACCGTCACCATAGATTATGACGAACAAAGTTATGTCAGCGACATCAGCCGTGCTCGCACCTTCGGTTTTATGCACGAGGTAGAGTATCTGCGCGCAAACGGATTGGCCCGTGGCGGTAGCCTAGACAACGCCATTGTGCTGGATGAATACCGCATTTTGAATCAAGGCGGCTTGCGTTACGAAGACGAGTTTGCCAAGCACAAAGTGCTCGATGCCATTGGTGATTTATATATTTTAGGCTACCCAATTCTAGGCCACTTTAAAGCCTTTAAATCTGGTCACGCGCTCAATAATCAGCTCTTACGAGCATTGATTGCAGACGAATCAGCATGGACTTACTGTACGTTTGAAAATGAAGCGCAAGCGCCTATCGGCTTTGTAAAGCAAGCGAGTTTCTTTGCGCCTACACCGATGATGACTGCTTAAAAATAGGACAGCATGATAGTCATTCGTATCGTTTGGGGTCTCTTACTACTGGCATGTCTATGTCTAGTGTTTCTCTATTGGCGCACACAAAAACCCCTCTATTTACAAGCTTGCAAACTGCTATTTAAACTTACAATAGGCATGAGTTTGATTGTGTTTGTGCTATTTTTTATCAGTCGCTTTATACGCTTCTAACTTACAAAAAATAAGTGAATAAACAATAAAAATTAAACTAAATTATTTATGCCATCTGCTATCCAACCAAAAAAAAATCAGTCCAAGCATGTGATGCAAGTGGCAACCGCTATTGCTGATGTATGCGAGACGCTATCGGAAAAATGGATTAAAAAAAGCATACTGATAAGCCTAATCACCACTTTGTTGCTGATGATGTCAGGTTTTGTGCAAGCAGACGAAGCTGAACTTATCAAACAGGCGCGAACTGGCTACGAGCGAAAAAACACCGTTTTACTTGCCGAGTCTTTTTTAAGACTAAAACAAAACGCATCACCCCTCGCACCATATGCCGAATACTGGCAAATATTACTCAACTTTGAAAATACGCCCGATGAAGCCATTGCGCAATTTATTCAGCAAAATAGGGATACCGTGGTATCGATGCGCATGCGTGATGCTTGGTTGCGTAAACTGGGTAAACAACAGGCGTGGGATACCTATGCCAGTGTGCAATTGCAATTAGAGGCGCCGCCCAACCCACTGGATGTCGTTGGCCAATGTTATGCTATTCAAGCCAATATTGTGTTTAATCGCGCAGGCGCCTATGAAGAGGCTAAAGCACTATTGATGAACACAAAAGAGTTGCCATTGGAATGCTTAAGCTTGCTTGATAGTTTGCAACAAGTCGGTCTGATGAACGAAGACTTGTTGTTGCAACGTTTTAGACAAGCCTTGTTTGATAACAAAATCACTTTAGCCAAAGCTTTGGCTAAACGCAGTGAAAATGTTGAGGCTGGCTTTTTTAAGCAGATAGACATGGCTTATCAAAACCCATCCCAAGTCCTGAAAAAGCGCAGTGTGGGTTACAAAGGCGCATTTGGAAAGTCTTTGTATTTGTATATGTTGCATCGCATGGCTAAAGCGAGCCCTAAACAAGCGCTAGAGGCCTACCAAAATTTGGATTGGTTATTTAATGCCGAAGAAAAAGGCACGTTTTACGCCCAACTCGCTCTAGAAGTAGCCATGCAACATGACCCGGATGCGTTGGCTTACTTTAACAAAGCTGAAAAGAAATCCATGCGCAAAGACCACTGGGAGTGGAACATACGTGCATTGTTGCGCATCCAAGATTGGAAGGCCTTAGCAGCATTGTATGACGCCATGCCTAAAGAGGTTGCCGATGAACCGACTTGGCGCTATTGGCATGCGCGTGCCCACAAAGCTTTGCAACAAAACAGCGAGGCCAATAAGTTGTTTGCCAAACTTTCACAAGAGCGCCATTTTTATGGCTGGCTGGCACAAGAAGAGTTAGGCGCCAGCTTAAGTGAGCCAATGCTGACCTATGTGCCGACTGAGGAGGATGTGGTGACATTGGGGAAAAGACCTACGATTGCTCGAATGGAAGCTCTATATAACGCAGATATGCGCACTGATGCAAAAGCAGAATGGCAGTATCTGCTAGATAATGCAGACGATAAAACATTGCTGATTGCAGCAGAATACGCACAACGCAGAAAGTGGTTTGATTTGGCTGTGCTTGCGGCAGACAGCACCAAGCAAACACATAACTTTGCACTGCGCTACCCGACGCCCTATCGAGACTACATGAAGCCAGCTTCTCAACAGCAAGAGATAGACGAGGCTTGGGTGTACGGGATTATTCGGCAAGAAAGTCGTTTTATGCATTATGCAAAATCCAATGTGGGTGCAGGTGGCTTAATGCAAGTGATGCCCGCGACGGCAAAGTGGATTGCGCATAAACTGGGCTGGTCGAATTATCATGGTGGCATGTTGCACGATATCAATACCAACGTGAACATGGGCACCTATTATATGCGTTACACACTTGACCAATTTCAAGGTCAAGAAGCCATGGCAACGGCTGCCTATAATGCAGGCCCCAGCCGTGCTAAAAAATGGGCGGCAGATAAACCATTAGAAGGCGCGATTTATGCAGAAACCATCCCGTTTTCTGAGACGCGTAATTATGTAAAAAAAGTATTGGCAAATGCACACATGTACGCCCCAAGGTTAGGGCTCAGTAGTATCCCACTTAAACATCGTTTGGGATTGGTGCCTGGAAAGACGCAAAATGATGCAACGCTAGATGATTTTATTGAGAGTATCCAGACCCAGACTCAGACCCAGACCGAGGCGCAATAAGCCAAGGGACATAAGTTTGAGGTTAATGTAATTTAGAATAGCCATGAGTTAGGAAAAGACATGAAAACAATCACAATTTTAGGTGGTAGTGGTTTTATTGGCAGTAGTTTGGTGGCTAAATTAGACCAAGCAGGTTATCAAGTGAAGGTGCTAACACGCAGACGTGAGCAGGCGAAACATTTGATATTGTTGCCGCATGTGAGTGTGGTTGAATGTGATCTATATGAGCAACATCAGCTTAAAAGTCAGCTAGCAGGCAGTGATGCGGTGATTAATTTGGTTGGGATTTTGCATCCCTCTGGCAAACATAGCTTTGAGCGAGTACATCATCAATTGCCACGTCGCTTGGCGCAACTTTGCGAAGAGTTAGGTATTCCACGTTTAATTCACATGAGCGCACTGCAAGCAGCCGCCAAAGCACCCAGTGACTATCTAAGAAGCAAAGCGGCAGGCGAGGCGGCGGTGTTAGAGCGTAGCAAACGCTTGAAAGTCACCATCTTCAAACCATCAGTGGTGTTTGGGGCGGGCGATCAATTTATTAATATGTTTGCCATGCTAGTCAAATATCTACCAGTGATGTTGCTTGCCATGCCACATGCCAAATTTCAACCTGTTTGGGTGGAAGATGTGACTAGCGCCATGGTCAACGCTTTAGAAAACAAAGCCACCTATGGCAACACTTATGAGTTAGGTGGCCCCGAAGTGCTGAGCTTACAAGACATCATCGAGCAAGTGATGTGTATGCTTAATATCTCACGGCCTATCATTGGCTTAAATCGCACGTTCTCAATGGTACAAGCATGGTTCATGGAGTTGGCCCCTAAGCCGTTGATGACGCGTGACAATGTAAAGTCTATGTTGGTAGACAATGTCACTGCTGAACCGATAGCACCAGAGCTAGGCGTCTCACCAGCGCGCTTATCCACCGTGATGCAACCCCACCTGCAAAACGCAACACAGCGTGGCGCTTACAATGCGTTTAGAACTGCGGCAGGGCGTGCCATCAACGCCAGACGCTAATTGCGGACGCCAACATGCAAATCTACAAAGTTGGCGGTGCAGTACGTGATGCCCTACTGGGCCTCACGGTCAAAGACATTGATTACGTGGTTGTCGGCGCAAGCCCAGCGCAAATGACAGCCTTGGGCTATCGCCCAGTAGGCAAAGATTTTCCCGTTTTTTTGCATCCCTACACCCAGCAAGAGTATGCCCTCGCGCGTACCGAGCGCAAAACCGCCAAAGGCTACAAAGGGTTTGCTATTTCGGCATCTCCTGAGGTCACGCTAGAAGAGGACCTCGCACGACGCGACTTTACCATCAACGCCATCGCCCAAAGTGAGACAGGAAATCTGATTGACCCCTTTCATGGGAAAGCAGACATTCAAGCCAAAGTTCTCAGGCATGTGACGGAGGCTTTTGCTGAAGACCCTGTGCGTATTTTGCGTGCAGGCAGATTTATGGCAAGGTTTACCGAGTTTAGCGTTGCGCCAGAAACCATGACACTTATGCGTAACATGGTGTTGGATGGCGAAGTTGATGCCTTGGTGCCAGAACGCGTTTGGCAAGAAATCAGCAAAGGCTTGATGGAAGCCCAGCCCAGCCGCATGTTTGAAATGCTCCGCGACTGTGGTGCATTACAAGTCATTTTGCCAGAGTTGGAAAGGCTGTGGGGCGTACCGCAAACGGCCAAATACCACCCCGAAGTCGATACGGGCGTGCATGTGATGATGGTGATTGATTACGCGGCCAAACAAAACTTCAGTCTGCCTGTGCGCTATGCCGCGCTTACGCATGACTTAGGCAAAGGCACCACGCCTAAAGAGATGCTACCTAGCCATATCGGCCATGAGATGCGAAGTGTGCACTTACTTGAAGGCGTGAATAGTCTTCTGCGCGTGCCTAATGACTGTAAAGAGCTTGCTAACCTAGTGGCGAAATATCACGGAAAACTCCATTCGGTTGGGCAAATGAAGTTCAGCACCTTATTACAGTTTTTAATGGAGTTGGATGCGTTCAGGCAGGCGGAACGTTTTCAGGCTTTTTTACAGGCTTGCGAGAGCGACAGCCGAGGTAGAACAGGCTTTGAACTCTGCGATTTGCCAGAAGCTTTACGCTTACAGCAAGCATTAAGCGCAGCATTGTCGGTGGATGCAGGCACTGTGGCCAAACAACACAGCCAACCCGAACAGATTAAACAAGCTATTTACGAAGCTAGATTAAAAGCAATAGAAACGCAGTTGTCATAAGCAGTCTAATGAGTTTAAGTAGACTATAGGTAGTCACCACTTACTTGTCTTGAATCACGCTTCTATACACGTGCCAACTCGCATGACCTGCAACAGGCATGGTTAATAGCAACCCAAGAAAGCTAGTTGCAAACCCTACCCCAACCAGCACAACCAAGCAAAAAGCCCAACACAACATCGCACTTGGATTTTGGCTACAGGCACGTAAACTAGCTACAGCCGCTGTCACTGCGTTGACTCGTTTGTCCAGCATCAAGGGGATGGCAATCACACTTATCGTGAAAATAAACGCGGCAAATAGCCCACCCACTAAAAAATAAATCAAAGTAAATTTGACTTGTTTAAAGGTCAGGACATTGATAACGATGTCCATAAAGGTGGGTAACTGACCATTAAAAAAATGGGCAAATATTTCAAAAGACAATTGCGTCCAAGCAAGCAACGCTAGCACTAAAATACAGGCAAATAGCGCCATATTAAAAAGGTTAGGCCACCAAGCTGTGAGGCTGGGAATAAGTTTAGGTTTTTTAGCTTGCTCGATTTGACGACTGAGGTCATACAACCCCATGGCGAGAAAAGGACCCAGCAATAAAAAGCCTGTTGTTAGTCCACCTAGCAACCAATAATTATCCGCAAAAAAACTGTGTATCAGTATCCCCACTACAGTGAAAACAAGGCCATAAAACAAACTCGCCTTGCCCGCATGATGAATGTCTTCAACACCCGCATGCAACCAGTCTATAACTAAGCTCGCAGGCAGATGGCTATTGACTTGAACATGCTCCAACAAATCGTTGGCATTCGCTGTTTTGCTATCACTCATAACACTTCCCCAAGTTTGTTTTCATTATGTTGCGCCTTCACTCAAAAAGACGCGTGAAAATCATGTTTTTACTAATGCGACTGAATAGCTGATGTGACTTTTGCTAAGACTAAATGTAACACAAATTTTACATATTAGGCATACAGGGCGTGATGGCAGGAGCTAAATTCTGAAGGTTTAATGAGGGTTTTGGGGGAGGGATTTTAGAGCGGTTAGTGAATATTTAAATAATACTGAATCAGGTACTTGGCAATAAAACCAATAAACCCAAAGGTTAATGCGAGAAATAAGGCAAAGGTACCCATCTTGCCTGCTTTCGATTGCCATGCAAGATGCCCTACAATAAACAGCATTAATAACATCAGTCCACCCACGCCGTAGGTGAGGCCGAGTTCTGTCAGTTGCGCTTCAGTGAGTCCAAATAAGGTGTTATCCATGGTTAGTGATTAGCCTTTTGCCATCATCAGCAATTGCGCCAATTGCTCGTCAGCAAACTCCAGCGGTTTGCGTTTAAATTGTGATTTGGCGTATTGTTGCCAGCGACCAATCACAAAACTCATCATCAAGTTGGCAATAGCACCTGCATCTTGTTTTTGTGCATTAGCGGTTTGGGCAATGCGCAATGATTGTTTGATGCTGGCCTCGATGCGGTCAAGCAATTGGTTGATGCGAGTTTGTAGCGCGTCATCTTCATTCACCAAGGCATCGCCAATCAGCACACGGGTCATGCCTGGATTTTTTTCTGCAAACTTAAGCAACAATTGCAACATGAGCTGCACTTGTTTTAGGCCATCTGTTTCGTCTGAGGTGATTTTGTTGATGATGCCGAAGAGTGAGGCTTCAATAAATTCAATCAAGCCTTCAAACATTTTGGCTTTGTTGGCAAAGTGGCGATACAGCGCAGCTTCGCTCACCTCAAGTTTTGCGGCGAGTGAGGCTGTCGTAATTTTTTCGCGCTTGGGGGTTTCTAGCATCTGCGCGAGGGTTTCTAAAATCTGTTGCTTACGATCGGAAGCCATCTTGTGGAGTCCTTGAATTCAAAAAGGGTCTATTATAAACGAAGGTGGGTAAGCGCTAACACACTACTCAATCGATAATCGACAAAGTTAGGGCGTTTTAGTTGGCGACTAATCCATACCGTGCGCATGCCTAGCCGTTTGGCTGTCATGAGTGCAGGCAGATTGTCTTCAAACATTACACATTGGTTGGCGTTTACTTTGAGCGTGCGTAATAACATAGCAAAGCCTCGCGGACTCGGTTTGCCATGAAAGTGGGTGGATTCGACACTAAACACTAACTCAAAACAATCGGCAATATCCAAAATTTCTAACACGCGCATGGCATATTCACGTGGGGCGTTAGTGAACACACACTTTCGCCCTTGCAGGCTATTCAGCATGTGTTTGAGGCGTTTGACTTGCACCACCATATTGGGCAAATCCATAAACGCATGAGTGGTTTGTAAAAAGTGATAAGCATCTACGCCATGATGGCGCATTAAACCTTTAAGGGTCGCGCCATAAATCTGCCAATAATGTTGCCTAAGTTTGTGCGCCGCGTCTTCGTCGATATTGAGGGTGTCCATGATGTATTGCGTCATGGCTTGATTCATCACAGGGAAAATATGCGCGGAGGCATTGTGCAGGGTGTCGTCTAAATCAAAAATATAGACGGGCGGTGTAGGTTTGCGTTGCATGCAGGAATGGGGTTAAAGGAAAATCAGCGTGCGTTTGCGCGCGCAACATGCGATTGCATTTCGGCTTGCCATTGGTCAAACAAAATCTTCACACGTTGTTGGTGATTAAACGCCATGGTCATCGCCATCGCTTCTTCAATCGGCGCCCATTGCAAATCAGCCACTTCATTGGGCTCGCAATGTGCGTCGCTTAAATCGGGCAAGCTGTCGTGGTGCCAAGTGAATAAGACGGCAAAATGCATGCTGATATTTTGTTTGCCATTGCCAGGGTTGTCCGAAATCGCCCAAGGCATGGTTTGGGTCTGGTCTGCCTGTGCATAGTCTGCTTGGGTGAGGCAACTGTGTGAAAAGCCAAAATGCGGGTGTTGCGACAAAGCGGGTAAATATAAGCCTGTTTCTTCAAACACTTCGCGCAAAAAGCCGTCTGTCAGCGTTTCATCCCAATCTAAATAACCGCAAGGCAAGCACCAATAACCTTGAAAGTCTGGGGTGCCAGTGCCGCGCTTGACCAGTAGCACATACCATTGTTTGTGAAGTGCATTGTACACACAGACTTGCCCGACCAAAGCAACCGAGCGAGAAACCCAAACGGTTTCGCCATCAGGTGTGGGAATCGGGCGGTTAGGGCGGTTTTTGAAGTTGGGGGTCATGATCTGTAGGCTATCAGCTGGCTTTATTTTCCGCACGCAATTTTGCAGGGCGTTGGTTTAAGCGGGAGAGATAGCTTGTGAACACTTCACGTGCTGGATAAGCTTTGGTATACAGCATGCCTAAACCAAGGTGGGCAGCAAGATAAATGTCCGCTGCCGTAAACTGCTCGCCACATAGGTAAGTATTGGCTTTGAGGTGATTTTCTAAAGTGTCCAAGGTCAGCGCCAAACTACCATAGCCTAAAAAGCCTTTGGTTGGCGTGCCGTTAGGGGTGGTTTCTGGCATATCAAACTTTAGAAAAGTATTGGTGGTAGCGGCTTCCAGTGGCCCTGCAATAAAAAATAACCAGCGGTAAAATGCCGCACGGGCAGGACTACCATGTGCAGGCATCAGACCTTTGTCCGCAAACGTGTCTGCCAAATAAGCCAATATCGCTGCCGTTTCAGTGACGATAGCCTCGCCGTGTTTAAGCGCAGGTACTTTACCCATAGGGTTGATGGCCTTAAATTCGCTAGTTTTCATGCTTGCGCCAAAGTCTAGCCAAACCACCTCATAAGGCACGCCTAACTCTTCCAGCATCCAGAGCACAGGGCGACCGCGGGATAGTTTGTTGCTGTAGAGCGTTAGTTTAGACATCCTATTTGGCTTTGATTAAAGTACCCACACCTTCATCGGTTAAGACCTCAAGCAATAAGGCGTGTTCAACACGACCATCAATAATATGCACCGATTTCACCCCGCTACGTGCCGCATCTAAAGCCGAGCTGATTTTTGGCAACATGCCACCGCTTAATGTGCCATCGGCGACCATGTCGTCAATTTGCTTAGGCGTCAGGCCAGTAATCAATTCACCTTTTTGGTCTAGTACGCCTGGGGTGTTGGTCAACAGAATGAGTTTTTCGGCGTTCAAGATTTCAGCCAGTTTGCCTGCCACCACATCCGCGTTGATGTTATAAGTCTCGCCATCTTTGCCCACGCCTATCGGTGCGACCACTGGGATAAAATCGCCGCTATCCAAAAAGTTAATAATGCTCGGGTCAATCGCGCTGATTTCGCCCACTTGGCCCACATCAATCATTTTAGTGGGGTCTTTCATGTCTTCCATCAGCAGTTTATGCGCATGAATAAAGTTGCCGTCTTGACCTGTTAAGCCGACCGCTTTGCCGCCGTGACGGTTAATCAAGTTCACAATTTCTTTGTTCACTTGCCCGCCCAGCACCATTTCTACCACATCCATGGTTTCCTCATCGGTCACGCGCATGCCTTGAATAAACTCGCCTTTTTTGCCTAGCTTATCCAACATCTCGTTAATTTGCGGGCCACCACCATGCACCACCACAGGGTTAAGACCGACCAATTTAAGCAATACCACGTCTTGCGCAAAACACTCTTTAAGATGCTCATCGGTCATGGCGTTGCCGCCGTATTTAATGACGATGGTTTTGTCAAAAAAACGTTTGATGTAAGGTAGGGCTTCCGCCAATGTTTGCGCTTTTTGTGCGGCTGTGGTTTGGTTAATCATGGTTTTTCCAGTATGAATAGTGCGACATCAATCAATCAGCGTGATTGTAACGAAAAAACATTACAAGGGTTTAACAAACACCTTAGATTTACGCTGAAAGTTGTATAACTTTTGTTTTTGCTCGGGCAAGGCTTCAATCGGCTTCTCGGTAAATCCACGCTCTAAAAACCAATGCTCGGTGCGGGTGGTGAGGCAAAATAGTTGCGTAAAGCCCAATTTCTTCGCCTGTGTTTGACAATAATTAAACAGCTTGTCACCGCGTCCGCCACCACGGTAACTTTTATCAATCGCCAAACAAGCAAACTCTGCCATTTTTTCTGACGTAAATGGATAAAGCGCGGCACAGCCGATGGTGCGATTATCGTGTTCCATCACATAAAAATGGTTGATTTCCATCTCGATGCGTTCGCGCCCACGGCGCACCAAAATGCCATCATTTTCTAGTGGCTCTATCAGTTTTAAAATGCCACCCACATCGTCAATATTAGCTTGACGCATGGTTTCCAAGGGCAACTCGGTTACCATCGTGCCGATACCATTGTGGGTAAACAGCTCTTGAATAATCGCGCCATCAATTTTGCGGGAGATTAAATGCGTACGTGTCACGCCATGCTCGCAAGCGCGCACTGCGGCGGGTAAGTAATATTGCACGTCCTCAGAAAAGTGGATGGGCTCGTCACTTTCATCCACATTTTTAAGTAGGTTTTTAGCTTTTTCTGCTGTCATTTCGCGCAACAACTCACCACGCAAATTATGAATACCGTCTGAATCCATCAAAAAAATCAACTTTTCAGCATCGAGCGCGATGGCGGCACTCACGGCGACATCTTCCAAACTCAAATTGAATGCCTCGCCAGTAGGGGAGTAGCCCAAAGGTGAGAGCAATACCAATTCGCCATCATTAAGCCGTTTTTGTATCGCATCCACTTCCACTTTGCGCACTTCGCCTGTGTGTTGCAAATCCACACCATCAATCACGCCTATGGGTTTGGCGGTGACAAAGTTACCACTGGCAACGCGAATATCCGCACCCGCCATCGGCGAGTTGGCAATGCCCATCGAGAGTAGCGCTTCAATTTCCACACGCACCGCGCCATTGGCCTCTTTTACCGCTTCCATCGCCGCGTCGTCGGTAATGCGCAAGCCGTTATGGTAGCGCGGGGTCAGCTTGTCGCGCTTGAGCCGTTGCTCAATTTGCGGACGGGCACCATGCACTAACACCAAACGCACTTCCAAACTCGCAAGTAAGTTTAAGTCATGCGAGAGCGCGACAAACTGTTGCTCACTTACGACCTCACCGCCAAACGCAATCACAAACGTGCGTCCGCCAAATGCGTGGATATAAGGCGCGGCAGAGCGAAACCAATGCACAAAATCTTGGGTGTGTTGTGCAGGCAGTTGCGTGTTGATTGGGGCAGGGTTGGATTCATCTGCAAACAAGTGCGCAGGGGTGGTTTGCAAAGCTTGCGCCAGTTTGCGCAACATCGCCTCGTTCACGCCCAACTCGCCACGTTCAATGCGCGACAAGTTGCCCGCATCCGCCTCTACTAGCGTAGCAAGTTGTTGCAAAGTCATCTGTTGCGCTTTGCGTAATTGACGAATGTTGGCGCCTATGGTCATTTTTAGGAGTGTAAATTGTAAAAATTACAATTATTATAATTTAATTTGTAAATAGTGCAAATTAAAAAACTCTGTTATTGTGGGGCAGTTAAAAGCTCTTGTTTTAGTTATTCGGGTTGCCCATTAGAAAGGGTATTATCCGCAAACTTAGCTTCATATTAAACGACTGTAATCAATTTTTTTATACCCTCAGCTTCCCTAGCCATTTGAGAGGTTCTGCCATATTGATAAGAAAAATGTAGATGTTTGTACACTCTCACATCTTTTAGATGTAGAACTTCATCAAAGCTTTGATCTTTTTCAATTTTGAATTTGAATTTTCTATTTAGATCTAGCAATCTAATAGCTGTTGCTGGCGCAAAAACATTCAACTTACGGCCAGAGGTGATGAGTTTATATATTCGTTCAATGTGATGAATGTTGAAATCATTGCTATTTAATTTCGGATTTCTGCCTACAGTTGGTAAATGTAAAATCTCTAAAAACGAGATTTTTTCAGCGTAATCAGAGGTTATGCCCATCTTGGAAAAATATTTATGATACCTTGCACCATCGCCATGGTATTCAGGTAGCAAAAAAGGATGGTGAATATTGTATTTTTTCCAGAATGACACTCCATTTTCATGATATTCGATTAATTTCTCAAAAATTGCCGAGTGTTCAATATTTGCTGCATAGTTGGCATCAATCCCTAAAAATATAAACTCAGCTTCTTCTGGTGTCGCCCCCTGAAATGGTTTCTCAGTAAATAGTTCACATAGTCGTTTGCTAGGGTGAGGTTGGAACATCTAAAAATCCCCCCACAAAGTCAGCATACTAGCCATCGCAGTGAGCGCGGCAGTTTCAGTGCGTAAAATACGTGGGCCTAAAATAATGGATTGAAAGCCATGCTGGATGGCAGTATCGATTTCGTTGGGGCTTAGCCCGCCTTCCGCGCCGATGAGTAGCTGAATTTCACCTGCAGGTTTGGTGAGTTGCGATAAGCGTTGTGCGCCTATGGGGTTGAGTAAAATACGCGTGGTTTGCTGTTGAGGGTTGTTGGCTAGCCAAGCACTTAAAGCCATCGGGTGACTGACCTCAGGCACAAAAGCCCGCCCACTTTGCTCGCAGGCAGCAATCGCCACGCCTTGCCAATGTTCCACGCGTTTTTCTGCGCGTTCCGCGTTGAGTTTGACCACGCTGCGTTCTGTGGAAATTGGTTGTATGCGTTTTACGCCCAACTCAACTGCTTTTTGTATGGTGTAATCCATTCGGTCACCGCTGGAAATGCCTTGTAAAACCGTGATGTTGAGTGGTGATTCATTTTCAATCGGCGTGCTATTTTTAACGCGTACTAGCGTCTCACTTTTTTTGGTGCTAATCAACTCGCAATCATAATCGTAGCCGTCACCATTAAATAAAATCAGGCTATCGCCCACCCCCAAACGCATGACGCGGGTAGCATGGGTGGCGGCGCCGTCGGAGAGTTTGACGGTTGTGCCTAAAGCAAGTGTTTCGGGGCTGTGAAATCGTAAATTAGACATGCTGAAGTCCGAGCGTAAATTAAGTCCAAGTGATAACTAGTAGTGCAAATAAAAAGTGATAATATCCTACATCGTCATTCCCGCGCTAAATTCCTTCCCACTTTTAGGGGGAAGGTTAGGTTGGGGGTAACTCTACCAATTCACCCCCACCCCAGCCCTCCCCCTAATTGGGGAGGGTGAGATACAAGCATGACAGAAAGAAAGGAAAAATATGGCAAGCATCAATCCCCCCGTTTGTGAATTTGGCTGGCAAGCCCCCGATTTTAAACTGCCGAATGTGGATGGCAAGCTCATTACACGCGATGCCATCATGGGCAAGAACGGTTTGCTGGTGATGTTTATTTGTAACCATTGCCCTTACGTCAAAGCCATCTTGCCTCGATTGATTGTTGATGTCAAAGAGCTACAAGGCTTGGGCGTGAATACAGTGGCGATTATGAGTAATGACCCCACCGACTACCCCGAAGACAGCTTTGAGAATATGCAAAAATTAGCGCAGGAAATGGACTTGCCTTTTCCATATCTATTAGACGCAACCCAAGAAATCGCCAAAACGTATGGCGCTGTTTGTACGCCCGATTTCTTTGGCTTTAACAACAAAGGTGAACTGCAATACCGTGGCCGTTTTGACGAAAGCCGCAAAGAAACTGCACCCGATAGCACTAGGGATTTGTTTAAAGCAATGAAACTGATTGCGGAAACGGGCGCAGGGCCGAGAGAGCAAATTGCGAGTATTGGGTGTTCAATAAAGTGGAGTGATGCGGTATGAGTCAAAAGTTAAAATGGGGCATCCTTGGTGCTGCCCGTGTCAATGAGCGCTTACTACCTGCGATTGTTGAGGCGCCTAATTCCCAATTGGTGGCAATCGCCAGCCGTCGTTCAGGTGCCGCAAAAGCGACCTTAGATAAGTATGCACCTAATGCCCAAGACGTGACTTGTTACGACGATTTGGATGCGCTGATTCAAGATAAAAACGTTGAGGCGGTTTATTGCCCGATGGCGAATGAGGAGCATGCGGAGTGGGCGTTGAAAGCGATTGCCGCTGGCAAGCATGTGCTGATTGAAAAGCCAATGACTACGAACTTGGCGCAGATTGATGAGATTGAAGTGGCATCGAAAAAAGCTGGCGTGAAGGTGATGGAAGGCTTTATGTATCGCTTTCATCCGCAACACGGCAAAGTGGCGGAGTTGATTGAAAGCGGTTTGATTGGCGATGTGTTGTCATGTCGTGCGAGCTTTTCTTTCCTCATGGCGCCTGCGCGTATGTACCGCATCACGCGCAATATGGCCAATGGTGGCGGTGCGATGTGGGACATTGGGCCTTATGCGATTCATGCTTTGCGTTGGGCAATGGGTTTAAATAATAGTGCTCAAAACGGCGTACCTGCCGAACCCAAAAATGTATTGGCCTATGGCAAACTCAATGAGCATGGCGCCGATGTGGTGGCGAGTGGTATTTTAGACTTTGGTAATGACGCGCAAGGCCGTGCGCGCTACGGGCATTTTGATGTGAGTTTTGAGCGTGGTCGCAAAGCGGAATATGAAATCATTGGCGATAAGGGTTGGATTAAATGCCACAACATGTGGGCTTATCCGACTGATGACCCTGTGGTTAGTTGGGAAGCGGGCGGAAAGTCTGAAACGCTTGTGTTGCCTAAAGCCAATCACTTTAATTTGGAAATCGAGCACTTCAGCGATTGCGTACTCAATAACAAAGCGCCATTCCTAACGTTTGGTGATGCAAAAGGTAACTGCAAAGCGATAGAGCAAGTAATTGCGGCGATTGCCAAATAGTTTGATGGAAATATGGGTGAACACTTGCCCAAAAAGCCTAACTAAGCAATAATCTAGCCTTTCCAAAAAAGGTGTGTTTTCCTCACTTTTTAAAGAATTCAAATAAGGTTTTGCAAGAAAACCTGCAAGACCGACCTCATTTTAATAGGGAGAAAGCAATGGCAACTCGTATCGACTTATGCAATGCTATTCGTGCTTTAAGCATGGACGCAGTGCAAAAAGCTAACTCTGGCCACCCAGGTGCGCCTATGGGTATGGCTGAAATCGCTGAAGTAGTGTGGAACCACAACTTAAGCCACAACCCAAATAACCCACAATGGGCTAACCGCGACCGTTTCGTATTGTCTAACGGCCATGGGTCTATGTTGATCTACTCATTGTTGCACCTCACAGGTTACGACGTGACAATGGACGACATCAAATCTTTCCGTCAATTGCACTCACGTTGCGCTGGTCACCCAGAGTACGGTTATGCACCTGGCGTTGAAACTACGACTGGTCCTTTAGGTCAAGGGATTGCTAACGGTGTTGGCTTTGCAATGGCTGAAAAATTATTGGCTAACCAATTCAACAAACCAGGTCACGACATTGTTGACCACTATACTTATGTGTTCTTGGGCGACGGTTGTATGATGGAAGGCGTTTCTCATGAAGCTTGCGCTTTGGCAGGTACATGGGGTCTAGGTAAATTGATGGCATTCTGGGATGACAACGGTATTTCTATCGACGGTCATATCGAAGGCTGGTACACAGACGACACCGCTAAACGTTTTGAATCATACGGCTGGCACGTTGTGTCAGTAGATGGTCACGACCAAGCGGCTATCCAAGCAGCGATTGATGCAGCGAAAAAAGTGACAGACAAACCATCACTTATCTGCTGTAAAACAATCATCGGTAAAGGTTCACCAAACAAATCTGGCTCACACGATTGCCACGGTTCTGCATTAGGTGACGACGAAGTAGCCGCAACGCGTAAAGAAATCGGCTGGCCACACGCGCCATTCGAAATTCCTGCTGACGTTTACGAAGGCTGGAACCAAAAAGACAAAGGCGCAAAACGCGAATCAGATTGGAACGCGAAATTTGACGCTTATGCGAAAGCATTCCCAGCTGAAGCGGCTGAATTCAAACGCCGTATGGCAAATGAATTGCCAGCGAACTGGAAAGCGGAAACAGACAAAATCATCGCTGCAGTGAACGAAAAAGCGGAAGGCAATGCTTCACGTAAAGCCTCACAAAACGCTATCGGTGCGTTAGCACCATTATTGCCAGAGTTCTTGGGCGGTTCTGCTGACTTGACTGGTTCTAACTTGACATCATGCGGTAGCTTTACGCACGTGGATGCGAAAAAACCAGGTAACTACATCTCTTACGGTG
This sequence comes from uncultured Methylophilus sp., assembly GCA_965249075.1. Classification (GTDB taxonomy): domain Bacteria; phylum Pseudomonadota; class Gammaproteobacteria; order Burkholderiales; family Methylophilaceae; genus Methylophilus. The sequence continues at coordinate 369,715 of CBDFLF010000004.1, read as the reverse complement.
TACGTGAGTTCGGTATGGCAGCGATTATGAACGGTATGGCATTGCACGGTGGCTTGTTGCCATTTGGCGGTACTTTCCACATGTTCTCTGACTACATGAAAAACGGCATGCGTATGTCTGCATTGATGCATCAACGCGTGGTTTACGTATTGACCCATGACTCTATTGGTCAAGGTGAAGATGGTCCAACCCACCAACCCGTTGAAAACACTTCTGGCTTGCGCATGATTCCACGTATGGATGTATGGCGTCCAGGTTCAGCGACAGAAACCACAGTATCATGGGTAGCTGCGGCTGAGCGTACAGAAGGCCCAACCAGCTTGGTACTTTCACGTCAAAACTTGGCAGGCATCAAACACGAAGCGTCACAATTAGCTGCAATCCGTAAGGGTGGCTATGTGTTCTCTGATGTGGCTGGCGCGCAAGTCATCATCATCGCTAACGGTTCTGAGTTAGATTTAGCAGTGAAAGCCGCTGCTGAGTTGAACGCAGCAGGTACGAAAGTGCGTGTGGTTTCAATGCCATCAACTAACGTATTTGACCGTCAAGACCAAGCATACAAAGACAGCGTATTGACACCAGGCGTAAAACGCGTGGCTGTTGAAGCGGCTCACCCAGATTTCTGGCGTAAATATGTTGGTTTAGAGGGTGCTGTTGTCGGTATCGACACATTCGGTGAGTCTGCTCCTGGCGGCGCATTGATGAAACACTTCGGCTTCACAGTAGAGAATGTCGTTGCAACAGTAAAATCTGTACTTTAATTTGGTCTCATCATTCATTTGATAACATCAATTTAAGTCAGATTGACTAAATAAAAAACCGCCTCTGATGGGGCGGTTTTTTTATTGCGGTTATTGATGGGGTTGTTATTTTTTTGTGCTTTTTGTATTGGCTGTAAACATTTTAAGCACATTGCCACCCGATTTTTTTGCTTGATACATCGCGGTGTCGGCATTTCTGAGCAAGGCATCATCGGTATCGCCATGCTCATCAAACATGGCAATGCCTATGCTTGGGCTGGAGTAGTATTCGATGTCATCAAGTTGGTAAGGTGTTTTTAGACGCTCAAGTATATTCCCAGCGATGCGTATGGTTTGTTCTTTTGCGGTGTTCATGTCTTCGTTAAGATTCTCTAGCATTACGATAAACTCATCGCCACCATATCGCGACACCGTGTCACTTTGACGGACACTGCCTTTTAGGCGTTGTGCGACTTGTTTCAGAAGTAAGTCGCCTTTTTCATGACCGTGCGTGTCGTTCAATAATTTAAATTTGTCGAGGTCGATAAATAGGACAGCGCCAGTTTTACCATAACGTTTACTCACTAACATGGCGTGTTGCAATCTATCTTGCAACAATCTGCGATTAGGAAGACTGGTGAGTACGTCATAAAAGGCAATTTGTTTAATTTCTTGTTCTCTATTATCTGCTTCGTATTTAAACAAAATAGCTTCAGTGAGCTGTTTGTTAAAAGAGAGTACGCTAATAGATGCAAATATTGTGTAAATCAAACCAGCGATGCCCATGGCAATGTGTGTATTGTTGTCACTAGTCACTAGGATAAACAATACTGGGGTTAGGCTAAAAAATTGGTAGATTAAAGCGCTAACCCGATCAATCGAGTAGCCAATAATCGCGCCGGCAGACATCCCAGTGAGAATGAACAGGATAAAGTGTTGGTGCTCTAAACTATTTGTTTCAAATACAATATAACTGTTAAAGCCTAATACTAAACTGGCGATTAAGACTCCTGTTCGAAATACATGAATTCGTTTACGTACAGCCTTTAATTTGGGGATAGGGTGCGTAACAAAGTAGTAACCAATGATAGCTCTGATGAGATTGACAACTAACGCTATTGTCAGCAATAAGATGGTGAGTTGTAGACCAAGTAAGGGGCGTTCAATATGCGCTACTGACAAAGCGATTAAACTGCTGACTACCAACATTTTAGGATTGGATTCAAGCAGTTGTTCTAATTGAGCGGATTTTATAATGAAGGATTTGTCGTAGTTCATATCTAGCAATCAATGACATTAACTTAATGGCACTAGCGTATCACTTATATTGGGCGCTGTAAAATTAGAGTAAGTCCTGCTTTTCATGGCAAAATGTCACATTACGCAATCCAATCAAATGCATGAAATTACTCGCCCTAGATACCTCTACTGAATATTTGTCGCTGGCCTTGCAATACGATCAAGTATTGATGACGCATCATGCATTGGCTGGCGCCAGTGCCTCACAACAAATCTTGCCACAAATTCAAGCCATGCTGAAACAAGCGCAACTTAAGTTGGCCGATTTGGATGGTATAGTTTATGGCGCAGGGCCTGGTGCTTTTACTGGGGTGCGTGTTTCAGTTGGGGTGGCGCAAGGCTTGGCGTATGGCGCGAACTTGCCTGTGGTAGGCATCAATACGCTCTTGGCGTTGGCACAGGCGAGTGGAGCGTCGCGTGTGATTGCTTGTTTGGATGCGCGCATGGGCGAGATTTACCATGCAGCATTTGTGCGCGAAAAAGGTGAATGGAAAGTCATGGCCGATGCGATTGTGTGTAAGCCAGAGGCCGCACCCAAGTTGGATGGTGATGATTGGGTAGGGGTAGGTTCTGGCTGGAAAGCCTATTCAATAGCATTATCTGATGTCTATGGCTCAAAGCTCAAAGAGATATTGCCCGACGCTATGCCAACCGCAGAGGCCATGTTACAGCTGGCTTTGCCAAAATTCGAGCGGGGTGAAACACAAACTGCCAGCGAGGCTATGCCTATTTATGTGCGTAACCGCGTGGCATTGACAGCAGCGCAACGTGCGCAAGGGCAAGTGTTATGAGTGCAGTCTTGTCCCACAGCCCCAGCATGCGACCTATGCAACAGGCTGATTTAGATGCGATTATGCGCATTGAGCCCACGTTGTATTCACACCCTTGGACGCGCGGAAATTTTAGCGATTCACTCAACTCGGGGTATAGTGCATGGGTGATGGAATGGCAGGGGCGTATGATTGGCTATGCCTTGGTCATGTTGGTGCTGGACGAAGCACAATTGCTCAATATCAGCGTGGATAAAGCGTATCAAGGTCAAGGCTATGGACGCTTTTTGTTGGCGCACATGATTGCGATTGCACGCCATCATCATGCTGTTAATATTTTTTTAGAGGTGCGGGTCAGCAATCACAATGCGATTGCCTTGTACGAAAGCATGGGCTTTTGCGAGATGTCTATCCGTAAAGGCTATTATCCCGCGCATCAAGGCCGTGAAGATGCGCTTTTGATGGGCATGGCCCTGTAGTTTTGGAATGTAGTTTGGGAATGTATTAGGGGCGGTGAAATGAGTTTGACACAAGAAGATGTGTTGCGAGAATTGGAACTGTTGCCCGTTTGGCGTGCGCAGTCGCCTGCCGTTGCAAGTACACCGATTGAACAAACTGTTAGTACGGACATAGAGGACGTGCCAGCCGAACCGACCCCCAACGTGCAAACGGCTACTATTGTGGTGGATAACGAATCTAAACCTGAGGTGCGCACTGAAGAAATCGCTCCCAATTTAGAAAAAACTACTGTGGCTTGGATGTGGGTAGCGTCGCCGATTAAAGATACAGTCAGTCAAAGCCTACTTGATGGCATGGTCAATGCCATGCGACTACAAAAAAATGAGATGGTGTTGGTACACAAACGCTCGGAAATGGCGCGCTACCAAGCCAAGCGCATGGTGTTATTAGGCCTCAATGTGGCGAATGCGGTGTTGGCTCAGCCAGCGACAGATATTCAGGCATTGCGTGGTCGTGTGCATCAGTTAGGCGAGACGCAATATGTAGTCACCCACGCTTTGCAAGCCATGCTTGAACAACCCAGCTTAAAAAAAGAAGTATGGCATGACTTATGTTTACTCTTAGACTCAGTCGGCACTTCTTGATTAAGCAGTTTGCTCTTGAGTAACTGACTTGAAAATGCGTAAGTTACCCCAATTTGATAGCTGTATGCTTTCGCAACAAAGAATAATTCCAAAGGAGATTTAAATGCGTCAATGGATGATGAAATTAGCTGTTGTTTTAATGACTTTCGCTTTAACAAGCTGTGGTTATAACCAGTTTCAAAGTTTGGATGAAGAAGCCAAAGCTAACTGGGCTGAGGTGGTTAACCAATACCAACGCCGTGCCGATTTAGTGCCTAATTTAGTCAGCACCGTGAAAGGCTATGCCGAACACGAAAAGGACGTGCTGACACAGGTGGCCGATGCGCGTAGCAAAGTGGGTAGCATGCAGGTGACGCCAGAAGTGTTGAATGACCCTGAGGCGTTTGCCAAGTTTCAAGCGGCGCAAGGGCAACTCACCAGCGCCTTGTCACGATTGATGGCCGTGGCAGAAAACTATCCTAACTTGAAAGCTGACCAAGGGTTTAGAGACTTGCAAGCGCAACTGGAAGGCACAGAAAACCGCGTGACCGTGGCCCGCAACCGTTATATTGAATCTGTGAAGCAATACAATATTGCGGTGCGGAGTTTCCCAAACAATCTTACCGCGATGATGTTTGGCTACACGACCAAACCAAGCTTTACTGTAGAAAACGAAAAAGCCATTTCGACTGCGCCAACCGTTAATTTTGGCAAATAAGATTACACATAGACTACTCAGCTATTCGTGTAAGCGATTTGCCTTTTTAGCCAATCATGCTTAATTTTTTCAAGCGGTTTTGCTTAGTTGGGAAGCTACTGGTTGCGGCGCTATTGTTGGCGTCGCAAAGCGTTTTCGCTTTACAGGCGATTCCCCCGCTCAGTTCCCCTGTCACCGACCTTACGCAAACACTCTCACCGCAGGCGCAATCGGCTTTGGCGCAAAAACTCACACAGTTTTCGCAACAAACAGGCAGTCAAATTGCGGTGCTCATCGTCGATAGCACGCAGCCAGAAGACATTGCCCAATACAGTATCCGCTTAGCAGAAGCATGGAAGATTGGGCGGGATAAGCAAGATGACGGCGTGATTGTGCTGGTGGCAAAAGGCGATAGAAAAATGCGCATCGAAGTCGGTTATGGCTTAGAAGGCGTAATCCCCGATCTCATTGCCAAACGCATCATTGACGAAGTCATCAAGCCGCACTTTAAACAAGGTGACTTTGATGGCGGACTCAATCTAGCCACCGACCAACTCATGACATTGATTCAAGGTGAACAGCTACCCGCGCCTGCACCTAAATCGCATCAACAAGACTTAATGAGCTTGTTGCCCTTGTTGATGTTCGGCGCGATTATTTTAGGCATGTTGTTGCGGTCTATGTTTGGCACGTTTTTAGGGAGTAGCTTGACGGGTGGCTTGCTTGGTTTGCTGGTGTGGGTGCTGGGCAGCGCGATATTTGTGGCGGCGCTGGTGGCGTTGGCAGGGTTTATTTTTACACTCGCCATGAGTGATCGCGGTGGCAATGGCTATTCGACAGGCTATGGCGGGCCATACTCAGGTGGTTATGGCGGTCTTGGCGGTATGGGCGGACGCGATATTTTTAGTGGCGGCGGTGGTGATTTTGGTGGTGGTGGCGCTTCGGGCGATTGGTAACTGACATGAAAAAAAGACATCCTCTGAACCGTTTTTTTAAACACCTTTTTAGCCACCCTTGGCAAGTCAGGCAACATTTTTCTGCCGCCAGTTTGCGCAAAATAGAAACCGCCATTGCCGCCAGCGAAACCACCCACGCCGGGCAGATTCGTTTTGTGGTGGAAACGGGCTTGCACCCACTGGCGATTTTACGCAAACAAACCCCCAAGCGTCGTGCCATTGCTTTGTTTTCTGCGCTGAATATTTGGGATACCGAACACAATAACGGCGTGCTGATTTATTTGCTATTGGCTGACCGTGACGTGGAAATTGTGGCCGACCGAGGCATACACCGATATGTGGGGCAAGATGGCTGGGAGGCTATCTGCCAAGTCATGGAAACCCATTTTCGCGCAGGGGACTTTGAAATAGGGGTATTGCAAGGCATTCATTTGATTAGCCAGCAATTAAGTCAGTACTTTCCACCCAACGCTTCACAGCAAAACGAACTGCCTAATCAGCCCCTCGTTATTTAAGGCCTTGCATGCTTATTTAAACGCGCTTACTGACTTGTCGTGCGTTTAACGTTAAAATCTCAGCTTTGATTTTTTAGAGAAGTATTGCCATGCGCGCCTCACAATTTTTTATTGCCACCCAAAAAGAAGCCCCAGCCGATGCAGAATTAATTAGCCATAAACTCATGGTGCGTGCGGGGTTAATCAAGCGTTTGGGCAGTGGGTTATACACATGGATGCCCTTGGGCTTGCGTGTGTTGCGCAAAGTCGAAAACATCGTCCGCGACGAGATGAATAAAGCGGGTGCATTGGAATTGTTGATGCCAGCGGTGCAACCCAAAGAGTTGTGGGAAGAAACAGGGCGTTGGGCGGTGTTTGGCCCACAAATGCTTAAAATTCAAGACCGTCACGAGCGTGATTTTTGTTTTGGACCGACGCATGAGGAAGTGATTACCGACATCGCGCGCAAAGAAATCAACAGCTACAAACAGTTGCCACTCAATTTCTATCAAATCCAAACCAAATTCCGCGATGAAATCCGCCCACGTTTTGGTGTGATGCGCGCCCGCGAATTTTTGATGAAGGATGCTTACTCGTTCCATACCAGTTTTGAGTGTTTAGAAAACACTTACAACACCATGCACCAAGCCTATAGCAATGTGTTTACGCGTTTAGGTCTCAAGTTCCGCGCAGTTAAAGCGGACTCAGGCGCGATTGGTGGTGATGGCTCACAAGAGTTTCATGTGTTGGCAGATAGCGGTGAAGATGGCCTCGCTTATTGCGAACACTCAGACTACGCCGCCAATGTGGAGCTTGCTGAAGCAGTGGCAATCGGAACTCGTCAAGCGCCTAGCGAAAGCATGCGCGAAGTCGATACGCCTAAACAAACTGCCTGCGAAGATGTGGCGAAATTATTAGCATTGCCAGTGAGCAAAACAGTGAAGTCAGTGGCGTTGATGGTGCAAACGGGTGAGCAGTCACAATTCACCTTGGCCTTGTTGCGTGGTGACCATGTATTGAACGAAGTCAAATTCGGCAAAGTATCGGGTGTCGATGAGTTCCGTCTGGCGACCGAAGAAGAAATTCGCGCCAACCTCAACTGTCCACCTGGCTTTATTGGCCCTGTAGGCGTGGCTGGCCAAGTGCGCGTGATTGCTGACAGCACAGTGGCGGTGATGAGCGATTTTGTCTGTGGTGCCAACAAGCCTAAATTCCATTTGGCAGGTGTGAACTTCGGTCGTGATTTGCCCGAACCTAGCGTGGTGGCCGACATTCGTAACGTGGTAGAAGGTGATGCCAGCCCAGATGGCAAAGGGACTTTAAGTTTGTGCCGTGGCATTGAAGTTGGTCATATTTTCCAACTTCGCACCAAATATGCCCAAGCGATGAACGCGACTTATTTGGATGAAAATGGTCAATCGCAAGTCATGGAAATGGGATGCTATGGCATCGGCGTGTCACGTATTGTGGGCGCAGCCATTGAGCAAGGCCATGACGACAAAGGCATTATTTTCCCTGTCAGCATGGCGCCGTTTGAAGTGGTGATTTGCCCAATTGGCATGGATAAAAGTGAGGCGGTCAAACAAACCGCATTCGATCTCTATCAACAACTGCAACAAGCAGGCATAGACGTATTGCTTGATGACCGTGGCGAGCGCCCGGGTGTCATGTTTGCCGAAAGTGATTTGTTAGGGATTCCGCATCGACTCGTGATAGGTGAGCGTGGTTTGGCGGAAGGTCAAGTTGAGTACAAAGCACGTATTGCGGCAGAGGCGCAAAACATCGCTTTAGCGGATGTGCTTAATAAAATTAAAACTGTGCTCGCTTAATATTTTTAGAGTGCGAATGTTGTTAGCATGAAATACATGAACTAAATGAAATTTTGGCTATGCATATTCTGTGTTTTGTTTAGCAGTATTGCGCTGGCGGGTAACCAGCGTGAGGAGGCTTTGTCGCATAGCGTGAAAGCTTTGATGCAAAAGTCTATTAGCGACCTAGCGCCACCCAAGCTAATGTTCGATAGTGAGGCTGAGGGTAGAACATGGCTCGCTGAAATGTCTGAGCGTCTAAAACGGCGCATTCCAGATCAAAGTTATCGCGAAGAGTTTTTAGTTTCTGTCCACTATGAAGCCACGCGGGCTGGGTTGGATCCGCAGTTAGTCTTGGGTTTAATTCAAGTGGAAAGTGGCTTTAAAAAATATGCAGTCTCTAGCGTTGGTGCGCGCGGCTATATGCAAGTGATGCCGTTTTGGGTCAGAGCCATCGGCACGACTGAGCACAATTTATTTTCTATGAGACTCAACTTAAGATACGGCTGCACGATTTTACGTCATTATCTAGACATTGAGCGTGGGGACTACTTTCGCGCTTTGGGTCGTTACAACGGCAGTTTAGGTAAGGCGGAGTATCCTAATTTGGTAATCGGGGCTTGGAAACGGCACTGGAATTACTAGATTCACTTCAATTACATCACCTTAAAAGGGCTACCTCAGCCTACAAATATTCACTAGCATTAAATAAATGTGCACAATTTCTGTGCTTTTTCGTCTTTTTACGCCCCTTTTTTGTAAAAAATACTTGCATCTCTCTTTGAAACAGGTCTAGACTGCACCTTGGTTGTGCATTTTGCTAGTTTTCTTGCACGTTTTCTGTCAAAGAAAGCGTGTAAGCGTTACAAGTGTCGGCCATTATTTATAATTTAAAGTAAGACCATCAATTAAGGGAGATCAGTATGTCGAAGTTAACAGCATTGGCAGTAAGTATCGCAGTATTAGGTGGCGTGTGGGCGTTTTTAGCACTTAATCCATTGGCAAGCATTGCTTTGGTTTGGGTTGGCTTTATCGCTTGGGGTTGTTTCTTTCATTCAGGCGCAGATAATGCGGCTTTACAAAAAACCATTGCAGGGATGTCATTTGGTGCGGTCATGGCTGGCATTGCTTTGTATTTGGTGAGTGCAGGTACATTAGCTAGTTTAGGGGCGTTGGCTGCGCCGGTGGTGATTGCCATCACTGTGTTCCCATTGGTGATTGTTGCTGGACAATCTTTGCTTTCAGTGGTGCCGGCCAATGTGTATGGCTATGCAGCAACTGCAGGTTTAGCACTGACTGCTGGTTCAGCAGCCAATGTGACTGCCAGTGATTTAAGCAATCCAGTATTGCTAGTTATTATCTCTACAGTGTTGGGTGCTGCGTTTGGTTTAGCCTCTGGCAAAGTGGCTGGCATGCTTGGCAAATAATTTGTTCTGAAGCGATATTGCACGTAAAAACGCCCTCGATGTTGAGGGCGTTTTTTATTGAGCACGCATGCTAGGGTAAACTTATTTTAATATTTTGAACCCATAATAAGTACCAAAGTCGCCTTCAACCTCATGGTACACAAATAACATATTGTTGGTGTAACCTAAGCCATTGTAGTGGTTTTGTGCGCGTAATTTCATTTCTTTAGGCAACTCACTTTTGCCCACATAATCACCTTTAAGGTTAAATAGTAGCACCGCTTTATGGTCAACATCGAGTAAGGCCAACTCTTCGCCAGCCACGCCTGTGAACGCAACAAAGTGGTCGCTAATGTCATCATGCGCCACATTTGCTTTGCTAAAGTCCAAGATGATTTCGGATACTTTTTCTCGTTGTTTTAAATTCACCACAAACACTTTATTGCTACGTTCTTGTTTGGCGTAATACACATTGCCAGATGGGTCATAGCTAGGCATGGTGCCAGCATCGCCAAATGCTGGATTGTACTGTGACACTTCAGTCGACTGTTCCAGAATCTCCCCTGATGGGCTAACTTCCAATCCATAGATGCCGGTGTTAGGCAAAAAGCCGACATCACTTGACACGTTATAGGTCACGGTTTCGAGTTTATTGCTGTTAGGGTTGAAGTAGATAGTGCGATTATCAAAGCCAGGTTTAGCAGAGTTAATATATTGTCCGTTGGCCTTGTAAGCATGGACTTGTGATTTTGAAATAGGCGCTTCAGTGTCGCTTCCCAAGGGCGCTAATCCGCCATCCGCAATATAGTAAGTGTTATTGCTAGGCATAAAAGCCACGGTCATTGGGCGTGTGCTGGGTTTTTTTACCAATGCGATTTTAAGTCCCAATTCTGCATTGCTTAAAACTTCCGCCTGCAACAATGGGTTAAATCCCAAGCTTGCTAAAAGCATTACGGCTGGCATCCACTGCTGATATGTTGGATGCTGTAAGTTGAAATTAAAATGCATGTTAACCCCATCGTCTTTCTATAGTTTAAATTTGAGAAATTGCGTTTAATAAATTGAGTTTGAGAAATATATTCAAGCAGTTTGTGTATCTTAGTCAACTGCTGACGCTAATAGTTTACGCTCTAACAACATGGCATCACCATAACTAAAAAAGCGATACTCTTTGTCAATCGCATGCGCATAGGCCTTGCGAATTTCATCTACCCCTGCAAACGCAGACACCAACATCATCAACGTACTTTTAGGTAAATGAAAGTTGGTAATCAATCTATCCACCACTTTAAATGTAAAACCAGGGGTGATGAAAATATTGGTATCTCCACTATGTGCTGTCAAAGTGCCTTTAAGCGCAGCACTCTCCAACGTGCGCATGACAGTGGTCCCAACTGCCGTGACGCGCTTGCCTAAGGCTTGTGCTTGTGTAATCGCTGTGACTGTTTCTGCTGGCAAATGGTATTGCTCAAAATGCATATGGTGGTCGCGCACATCTTCCACTTTTACTGGTTGAAACGTTCCCGCGCCCACGTGCAAAGTAACGGTGTGCACCAAGACGCCTTTGGAACGTAAAGACTCTAACAAAACCTCATCAAAGTGCAACCCTGCGGTCGGAGCTGCTACCGCACCAGCATGTTTGGCAAATACGGTTTGGTAACGTTGCTCGTCTTGGCTATCTGCGCCATGCGTAATATAAGGTGGCAAAGGCAACTGACCATAACGTTCTAGTAAGGTGTAAATGTCCTCATCATTTAAAAACTTCACATGAAACATATCCGCCTCGCGACCTAGCACTTCCACCTCAATTGCATCGCTTAATCGCAATCTTGCGCCTGCCTTGGGTGAGCGTGAAGCCTTAATCTGCGCCAATGCTTCGTGGGTATTTAACACGCGGTCTATCATTACTTCAATTTGCCCGCCCGTACTTTTTTGTCCAAATAAACGCGCTTTAATCACCTTGGTGTCGTTGAGTACCAACACATCTCCTGCTTCAAAATGCTGGCAAATATCAGTAAACACACCGTCCGCGAGCGAACCGTTGTTATCAACAAAAAGCAAGTGACTGGCCGAGCGTTGTGAGGTTGGATGCTGAGCAATCAAGTGCTCAGGCAGAAAAAAATCAAAGTCTGAGGTGCGCATAAATCAAAAAATGGTTATAATAGCGTTTTTGAGTAATTCAGTATTATATCCCAAGCCGGGATGGCGGAACTGGTAGACGCACTGGACTCAAAATCCAGCGCCGCAAGGCGTGCCGGTTCGATTCCGGCTCCCGGCACCACCTGATGATTCAAATAAGTCCAATAAAGTACAAAAAAGCCTTAAAATCAACAGTTTAAGGCTTTTTTTACGTCTAAACAATTCCAATGTCGTACATTGACATCCAGTATTTATCGGTGGTAACTTATGGGGTAACAAAACTTACCCCGTTTGGAGTTACCCCCCCAATATGGCACTTTCAGACACAACGCTACGCAATACTAAGCCCACAGATAAGCCCTACAAGCTTTATGATGAAAAGGGACTATTTCTGATTGTGAACCCTAACGGGGGTAAGTGGTGGCGTTTAAAGTATCGCTTACATGGTAAAGAAAAAACATTTTCTTTAGGGACTTATCCAGAGGTGCCACTTAGTCTAGCAAGGCAAAGGCGTGATGATGCCCGTGCGATGGTGGCCGATGACATTGATCCAAGTCAACATCGCAAAGAGGTGAAAGTCAAAGCAAAGCTAGAAGCGTCAAACACGTTTCAAGCTATTGCTGATGAATGGCATGACTTGCACAATAAAAATAAGTCAGAACGACACAAACAGCGCGTTAAACGCTGGTTAGAGTTTTATTTATACCCAAGTCTTGGCGATAAGCCAATATCGACCATAACCGCGCCTATGGTGTTAGAAACCACCAACATATTACAAAAACAAGGCAAGCTGGAAACTGGGCATCGAATAATTCAAACCGCTGGCCAAGTATTTCGTTATGCCATTCAAAAAGGCTTTGCAAGCCATAATCCTGTACCCGACCTCAAAGGCGCATTACCTCCACCCGTGGTTAAAAACATGGCCGCCATGATAGAGCCTAAAGAATTTGCACAATTATTACGTAGCATAGACGGCTATCAAGGTACACTCACCGTGCAATGCGCTTTAAAGCTTGCTCCTTTAGTGTTTCAACGTATAGGTGAGTTGCGCCACATGAAATGGGCCGACCTTGACTTTCAAAACAACGAGTGGCGTTATCTGGTCACCAAAACCAAAACACAGCACATTGTCCCATTGTCCCGTCAAGCTCTTGTGATTATCAAAAGCATGCGACCTTATTCGGGACATGGATTGTACGTGTTCCCAGGCGGGAGAACCCATGAACGACCAATGAGTGAAAACGCCATTAATGCCGCTTTGCGCAACATGGGCTACGACACTCAAACGGAAATTACAGGGCATGGATTTAGAGCCATTGCGCAAACGCTAGGCGAACAAGAGCTAGGCCTAGACCCTAAACATATCGAGCGGCAACTTGCTCACTCTGTTGCCAACCCACTTGGCACTGCATATGAACGTGCACAGTTTTTAAAAGACCGCAAATTAATGATGCAACGCTGGGCCGATTATTTGGATAATTTGAAAGCGGGTTAAAAATATTTTTTAATGTGGGCATTTTGAATATTATTAATACAAATAAAGCTACGAACCAAAGGGTAGGGCGTTCGAATCGCTCCGGGCGCGCCATATAAATCAAAGGCTTACAGTTTAACCGCTGTAAGCCTTTTTGTTTTTACATGCTCCAGGGGTAAAAGAAAGGGTAAAAATGGTTTTTCGGTTTGAACGCGATTAAATTGGATAATTTTAATAAATTAGCAACAGAAATTTGAAGTGGCGCATTCCCTTTGTTTATATAGGAAAAACGGACTTTTTGAGTATTTTAATATTTTGAAAGTGGCCTAAAATGGCCAAAATTGGATGGTCTTTCGAGGGTACGTTTTGAAAAAAATAGTGCAAAATACATATTCTTATTAATGATGAATTTTTTGCATATGGACTCAATGAAACTTAACCAAGTGATTTTAAAGACAAGCCTGTCTAGATCATCAATTTATTCTAAAGTTAAATCTGGTGAATTCCCAAAGCCTCTTAAAATATCTGCGAGGAGGGTTGTTTGGGATTCCGATGAAATAGAAAACTGGTTGCTTTCCAAAAAATTAGATAGAGGAAACGTCACTTAATTGTGAGTAAATCCAGCCAGTTGGTTGTAAAACTCGGGCTTTTATTGCCTTGCTTCATCCGCCACGGTCTTGTGAATCCCTCACTCGCTAGCTTAATGGATTCTTTCCCCATTTTTTTATTAATGCTGTCCAGCGTTTGCATTAGTTTGGCTGATTTAGGGTTGAGCGGGTTATAGCCAAACATATCTGCTTGTAGCCCTTCGGCTTGTACTAACTCACCTAGCATCACGCCCGCTTTGGCGTAGTTGTAGTTGGGCTTGTAGATTTGTTTGAGTCCCCACAATGCCACCTGTACTAATTGCATGGTGTTATCAGTGGGTGAGGGTAGCGCGATGGTTCTTCCGTTGCTATAAAACGGTTCATCGTCTTTAAATGGACTCGTGCGGATATATACATGAACAGAGCTAGCGTAGCTTTGTTGCCGTCTGAGCTTTTCTGCGGCACGACTCATGTATAGCGTGATGGATTCTGCCAGTGAGTTGTAATTACGCACAGGATGACCAAAACTGCGTGAGCTTAAAATCTGTTGTTTGTTGGGTCTGATTTCTTCTAGCTCGATACACACGATGCCATTGAGTTCACGCACTGTTTTTTCCATCACCACGCCAAACTGCTCACGCAATCGATCAGGAGAAGCTTGTTTTAAATCCAGCACAGTCTCTATGCCTAGTGCTTTGAGTTTAGGCGCAAGCTTACGTCCAACACCCCACACTTCACCCACATCTATCTGCGCCAGTAATTCATTACATGCTTTTTCAGATAACTGCGTGAGGTCGCACACACCTGCGAACTCAGTTCGCTTTTTAGCACAATGATTGGCTATCTTAGCTAAGGTTTTACTGGCACCGATGCCCACACAAACAGGCAAGCCCGTCCACTGCAAAATGCGTTGACGCATGCTTTGTGCATATTCGGTCAAGTCACGGTGAGTGAATGCGGTGAGGTCTAGAAAAGACTCGTCTATGGAATACACTTCTTGGCTAGGGGAATACTGACTCAAGATAGACATGACACGATTACTCATATCTGCATAGAGCGCGTAATTAGAAGAGTAAGCAACAATGCCATGCTGTTTGGCTAAGTCTTTAAACTTAAACCACGGCGCACCCATGCCGATGCCCAGCGCTTTGACTTCATTGCTACGTGCGACTGCGCAACCATCATTGTTAGAAAGCACTACCACGGGCTTATTGCGTAGTTTAGGGTTAAACACACGCTCACAGCTCACGTAAAAATTATTCACGTCGATGAGCGCTATTTTACGTTGGGGATGGCTTTGCATTACAACTCACTTAATTCATTACTAACTGAAGGTTAAGCTCAAGGTTTAAGCTCAAGGTTTAAGTCTAGGCATTTGAAATCATGACTTAATGAAATTACTTAGCATGCGTTCATGAACGCTGGCAGTGTGTTTTTTTAGCCGAGGTGCATAATACACACATACGAACAAGACACTGTGTCAGTTCAACTAAACCCTTAGGAGATTATTATGTGGACAACCCCAGCAGCTACTGAAATGCGTTTTGGCTTTGAAGTTACAATGTACGTAATGAACAAGTAATCGTTTTAATAGACGTTTAACCGTCTGAGAAAGCCTAGCCAAAAGCTGGGCTTTTTGTTTACCTGAAGCGCCTAAACGAGCCGATGACCACACCCCATACCTCAAACTGCATTTCATCAGTAATGATAATAGGTGTGTATTTGCCACTGGAGTTGGCAGGTAATAACTTAGGGTGACCGTTCTTTTGTTTAGAGAGCGTCTTAATCGTAAACTCACCATCAATCATGGCCAAGACAATATCGCCTACTACTGGCATCTTAGAGCGGTCTACCACGGCTTTATCACCGGGCATCAACCCCGCTTCAATCATAGACTCACCTTGGATCGTGACAAAGAAGGTGCTATCAGCCTGATCAATCAAATAATCATTGGGGTCTAAGCGCTTTTCAACATGATCATCGGCAGGCGAAGGGAAGCCTGCGGGTACTTTTGATTGATACAGAGAAATATCTAACTTCGATAATTCTTTGGGCACTAGCTCAAAGTCACCAACACCCTCCAGATTTAACTTTAACATTCCAGCGCGTTGCTTCTTGGCATAGGCTTCTAGAAAGTCTACCAATACTGGCTTTTGACTGACAGGTATGCGTAACACGGTTGTCTGTTCCAAGTAATTACCCGTACCTACTTTACGACCAGCGCCAGGGCGGCGACCACCGAGTTTTTTAATTTCAGCTTTATTGATATCATCATTCATTTGATTATTGTAACAATAATAAATTTTAAATTAAAGTTATAATTATCAAAGATAGATTTTTTCAGACTCTTTTTTATAGTGCCTTATTACGTGGAATTTTCCTTAGCATTCATAAACCAATTCAGGCAAACTTGTCTGACATAATCATCGCGAATGTTGTGAATTAGAAATCAGATAAATATTGAATAAATCGAAACTATGCCGCGCCATCATAAAAACAATTCAGTCTCTCAAGAGTCGGCCATTTCAGACAGCCTTTGGCAAGCCTACTTGGAAACAGATTACATTGTACAAACTGAGCCTAGACTGACGCTCCGCATAGGCGAGCAATGTCCAGAGCTAATCAAACTACACAAACAGCATCGTGTGGATTGCAGTGCTTTTATTACTGCCTTTAATCCATACAGCCAATCATGCAGTTTGGATGAAAACCTCTCACGGCAAGAGCAACTGAACTCAGAGCTTAAGATTCGCAGTTTGAAGTTTATAGAAGGTATTGGTCAGCATCCGACCAATAAATGGCCAGGTGAGCCTAGTCTATTAGTGCTTGGTCTGTCGCTAGAGGCAGCTAAAAATTTGGGGACACGTTTTGAACAAAATGCATTGGTTTGGATTGGGAATGACGCAGTGCCGGAGCTAGTGTTAATTAGATGATATAAAGATATGCATTAAAAAATGGGGGGGTATTCACTAAAAGTTTCTGGAATGTTCCGTGAGAACACTTCAGGAGGAAATCTTTTTTTTGTGTTTTTCTTCAATTACTTACAAATAATTTCATCAGTCCAATAAGGCTAATATTTCTAATTAAAAATAGCCGCCCATGACTATAAGCGTAGGCAATTTGATTATTCAAAAACAATAACGACGGGCAGAAAAATCCCCAAAGTGGCCACTCATTGCAATAGAATCGTATTGTTAGGAATAGCTGTGCCGTCTATCAGCGGCGCCCACTTGTTTCTAAATAAATCACGTATTTCTTTCTGCCCACTATATGGAATTGCCGTTGGCAAAGAAATAAACATAGCATCTTGCTCAAGACAATATTCTGCAAATTTACGAACAAACTTGTCCCAATCTTCGCGACTTTTTTTACCTTTCGCGCTCCAAAGCATTACAAGTTCATCTCTAGCAGAGCAGCTACGTAGTGGGGTTGCGAGAGCCATTTCTATGATGTACGAAGAGTTGGATAAAGCCCATTCGTAGTGTATCTTTCCTGATGGAGTAATTCGCAAACGAGTTTCTTCTTTTAAATCCAACTCTGCAGCGTCATAAGTGGCTAATAATTGCGATTTAGCTAACCTTTGAATATGAGCTTTAACTGTAGATTGTAATACTCCCATAGAGTTGTAAGCGTCCAGCCGCCCCATCTTAAATAAAATTTGAACTAAGCGTATAAGTGTCCACTTCAACTTAAGTGGACACTTATTTATGACATTACCTTTATTAAAGCCAGTCACACGTCGTCGTTATAGCGTTGAATATAAGCTTCGACTGGTTGAGCTATGCCAACCTGGTATTTCGATCACTGGCGTGGCGCTCACGCATGGCATTAACCCGAATCTGCTACGTCGCTGGATTCGTAGCTATCGTACTTCGAGCCATTCTTTTCAAGTGATACAAACTCAGCCGTCTGTTCAAATGTTTCCTAGCCAAACAATTCCTAGCCAAACAGTTCAATTTATTCCAGCAACCGTTCCAGCAAACACAGTACACCCAAACCGACCACAGCAGTCTACGATACCCTTAGACAATACCAGCGTTGCGATGATAGAACTCACACTGACGGGTGGGGCTGGCAATATTTCATTACGTTGGCCAGTGGCTGATGCGGCAGCGCTTGTGCCAGTGTTGAAGGCCTTGTTGTGATGATAAGACCAGAGCAGGTGTTTTTAGCCGTAGCGCCGATAGATATGCGGATGGGGATTGATGGTTTATCGTTGGTGGTCCAACAAAGCTTGGGATTAAGGCTCGGGGAGGGACAGGCTTTTGTCTTTCGCAATCGTTGTGGCAATCGCATCAAGCTATTGGTGTGGGATGGCACTGGGGTTTGGTTGTGTCAACGTCGCTTACATCAAGGTCGCTTTGTTTGGCCGCAGTCCACCGACCCAGTGTGGGTATTGAGTGAGCAGGCTTGGCAGTGGTTGGTGATGGGGGTGGATTGGCAACGTTTGACAGCACAGCCTGAGGTGGGGTGGCGGGTGTGAGGAGTGAGTGTGAGGGGTAAGTAAATATGCGTTGGATAATCGCAGGAATCATGCAGATTATTTTTGCCGATAAGCCATATAAAACAGCAAGTTAGGGGTAGTCTGTGGTATCATTCATGCCATGAATCTGCTGGATGAAATTGCCCGTTTTAACCCTGAGCCAGCGCTCTTGCAGGTCATTCAATCCATGCAGAGCAGCTGGGATCATCAACGCAATACAGAACAGCAAGCATTGGCACACGCCCAACTACAAATCCAAGCCCTCAAGCTAGAACTCGCCCATCATAGACGCCTCAAGTTTGGTGTTAAAAGCGAAGCGTTTAGCCCTGAGCAAAAACAACTGTTTGAAGAGTCTTGGCAAGAAGATGCAGCGGTGCTCGAAGCCAAGGTGGAACAACTCAGCCCAACACCACGCACGCCCAGAACAGGCGCTGGTCGCCAACCACTACCTGAGCATCTCCCGCGTGAAATACACGTGCATGAACCCGCTTCTTGCCAGTGCGGGCAGTGTGGCAGCGCTTTAGTCAAGATTGGTGAAGATATCACAGAACAGCTCGATATCATCCCAGCCAAGTTCTTCGTACAACGTCATATCCGTCCCAAGTATGCCTGCCGCAGTTGTGAAACCATCACCACAGAATCTGTACCACCCGCCATCATTGATGGCGGCATGGCCGCCCCTGGCCTATTGTCTTGGGTGATGATTGCAAAATATGTCGATCATTTGCCCTTATATCGCCTAGAGCAGATGGCCGCTCGTAGCGATGTTCCCTTGGCACGTTCCACTTTAGCCGAATGGGTAGGCAAAACAGGCTTGGCCTTACAACCTTTAGCCGATCGATTGATTGCATTGTTGCTCAAAAGAGCGGTGTTGCATGCGGATGAAACACCCGTCGCCCAATTAGACCCCGGGGCGGGCAAAACCAAACGGGCTTATTTATGGACATGGCGTAGCAACAGTTTGGATACTAGCCCGCCTATCGTGGTGTTTGATTACCAAACCAGCCGAGCAGGCATTCATGCACAGCACTTCCTCAAAGATTGGCATGGCCACTTGATGGTGGATGACTATAGTGGCTATAAAGCGCTGTTTAACCCATCTGGGGCGTCTAGCCCATCAGGAACAACCGCCATCATTGAGTTAGGCTGTTGGGCACATGCCAGACGCAAGTTCTTTGAGTTGCATGCCGCCAATCAAAGCCCAATTGCACACACAGCACTAGCGCATATTGCCGCACTCTATGCCATAGAGGCGCAAGCGAAACACACAAACGCAGAACAACGTCTTGTGTTGCGACAGCAATCACAACAACAACTCACCACCTTGCATGAATGGCTGATGCGCACCCGCCTCACTGTCGCCCCCAATAGCGGCACAGCCAAAGCCATGGACTATACGCTTAAACGTTGGGCGGCACTCACCCGCTATGCCGAGACTGGACACTTGCCAATAGACAACAACCCAGTAGAAAACTGCATACGTACGATAGCGATAGGCAAAAAGAATTGGCTATTTGCAGGCAGCGAACGCGCAGGCATCCGCGCAGCCGCCATTCAAACATTGCTCGGCACCGCAAAACTCAATGGCATTGAGCCCTATGCTTGGCTAAAAGACACCCTAGAAAAACTCCCCACTTGGCCTAACTCTCGTATAGATGAGTTGCTACCTTTGAAAAAAATCCAAACATAGCCCTAAATCATTTGCAAGTATGGGGCGGCTGGACGCTTACATAGAGTTAAAGTATCCCATGGCATCTTCTACAGTAGCATGTGATGCCTGAACATCTTTACCACCTTGATTTTCTATATCCATAAAAAACTTCAGAATGCTAGTTTCTATTAAAGGGCTCGTTAGATTATCACCCTGCACCTCAAATTGATTTACTACAAAATGACTTGCGGTTTGTGAAAAATGATTTGAATCACCACATAGAATAGCAACATTAATTGAACGTTGATTTACTGGAACTCCTCCATCTGTTAAATATAGTCTAACTAATTCATCTATTTTAATATGTGGCGAGGTAACTACTTTTTGAGACAATTGAAGACTTCTTCTGATGTCAAAATTTGCCAGTCCACCAATGATTCTTGAAACACCTTCGTTAGCAACGAATATTTCTTCTACGCATGCTGCAAATGCACTAATGTCTTGGATACTTAATCTAATGCCACGCCCAATAAAATATTCGGCGCGATTACCGTTATCTTCTGTTAGTTTATTTTGAATAAAATGGACACGCTTTTCAAGAACGCTCTTCATTGCAGGTACTGGTAAATAAAATGATGTTGTATCGTATGATTGCAATGGCCCATGCTTAGATAGCTCCCAAATTGTGCGGTCGGTTATAGGGCATATCACAAAACTAAATACTGATCTGAATATAGACTGCGCGTATTGAAAAACAGATTCTTGGAATTTTTCATTAAAATGATCCGTGTTATCGAATACTAAGCAAGGCATTTTTTTTCTATTCTCAACTACGTCATCCATAAGTCTCTGAATGTAAGTATGAACTTGAGTTGATCTTAAATTTTCAAGATATTCCCCGAATTTAATCTTAAATGCATCTTTATTAGTTTCGTAAAGATGCTTATGTGGCCCTTCCCTCCAACGACAATATTCAGAATAAAAAATACCCTGTAGTTGGTCATTAGTTGGAATCCCGTTTTCAAAAAGCTCTGATTCCATTATGTTAAGTATTTGCTGATCTAGCCAAGATACAATAGTAGTTATATCGCCTGTAGCGTCTCCGACATCTACTCTTATGACTGTGCAAGAGTCTCTTAAATTTGGAGGTAGAATAAGGCGAAAGAATCTATCGATAAATGTTGTTTTACCAGCACCTTTATTTCCAATAATTAGTATAAACTCCCCAAATTTAGATGTAACAGCATCATGAATTCTGCGCTGAAGTTGATCCCCCTTGTCTGAAGACATTATCTCCAGTTGGCCAATAAGCGTGCTTGTTATTTTTTCTAAATTAACATCTGCCTCTTTACTTTCTTTTGACTCAACAAAACATTGAGCAAGCATATCTGGGTCATTCTTCCCAGCCATAGAGCTGAAAAACTCTTTGAAAACTCTATCCAAATCAACTGCTAGCTGAGATTTTGCCAGATATTTGAAATCACCCGCCTTCATTACTGGTTTTAAAGTCTCAGAAGATTGAACTCTTAAACCTTCAATTTCGCGTATGCGAATCTTAAAGCGCTCTTCAATTACTGATTGTCTTGAAAATAAATCCCAAAACTGGGCAAAGTCTTCTGATATTGCATTTAAGTTAGGAAAAACGATGACTTTACCATCAGCTGGCTTTTTTCCACGTTCCCTAATTGCCAAATACGCTATCCATTCAATTCCACTGGTAAGTAAAGCGAAAGTTGTACCAGTATCTACGCAATAACCCTGCGCTTGCTTCAATCCTGATTGAGCGTTTTTTAATGCAACGCTACCAACTGCTAGATATTGTGTAGATTTTGCTCGTGTACCTACAAGAACAGAACTAGCACGCTTCGCCTCAACGACCATACGATCACGACCATCGGCGGTTAAAACGTAATCTGCGTATCCAGATTCCCCATACTTTTCTAGGCTAAAGTCTCCTAGACGATGCCATCCTAAAACATTGCTAAGTATCTGGTCTATTAATTTAAACCGAGTATCCCCTTCATTATCTATGACATTAAGAATTGGTTCCCATTGGGTCATCAATTCTTCAAACGCCGCCTTGCCATCATCTAGAGTCATATGTTTTTCATTCAAGACATTATTAATAGACCACAATAGTGCTAATGGATTGATCAAGAGCACTGTAATTCGAGTTTACCATAATGCTGTTTTATTTACCTTCTTGCTAATATGTGTAGATTTAAGTATTTGATATTGGGTCCTAAGCTGAAGCTTACTTCCAATCTTGATCGGCAGCTAAGTCCCAATATTCACTTAATTCTCTTTTGTCACGGGATATGCTCAGATTCGTGTCTCTAGAGTCCCAATGGTAATATTGAATTTTATATGACTGAACTAGACATAGATTCAATTGCATCAACTACGCTTGCAAGTTCGCGAACTGCAATAACGTTTGGTAGCTTTGCTTGATAGATATTACTTAGTTGACGGTAATACCAAAGCGTGCCTTCTTTCTTGCCAGTAAATCGGTTAAACAAACTTTCCCCATGGGTTTTAAGGTCAGTCAAGATGGCACGTGCGTTATGCAACTTGTCACAACAAGAAACAAGAAGTAGTTCATCGGGTTTATCTCGCAGGTGAGCAATATAACTTTCCTTACGCTCTTTCCAAGGAGATTTTTCTCCAGAAGCATCTTGTTCACCATCAGTACATCCATCTACTAAATCCAGAACACGCTGTCCAAATTTCTCAAGAATCTCTTTACGAATACGAGGCACTGCTGATGGTGGGTCAGCATCTTCAATTACGTCATGTGAGTATTCCAGTCCAATAAAGCCAGTAATTCCAATTCAAAATAGCCACCCATAACTATAAGATGGGTCCAATTGATCAATAGCGATTGGCTCAAAAATCCCCAGACTGTGTAAAAACGCCCTAATTTAGTATAATTATACCCATCAGTTTTGCGTAAATTGGGGATTCTAAATGAAGCGATTCATCCAAGGCGAACACAGATCTCAAGCCATATTATTACCTGAATGTCTTGATGATTACATTACTGAATCCAATCCAGTGCGCGTGGTTGATGTGTTTGTGGATGAGCTTAATTTAGGACAGTTAGGGTTTGAAGGTGTGAACCCTGCTAGCACTGGTAGACCTAGTTACCATCCCAGTATCCTTTTAAAAATCTATATCTACGGTTATCTCAATCGTATTCAGTCTAGTCGTCGTCTTGAACGAGAAGCCCAACGTAATGTTGAGTTAATGTGGCTCACCAATCGACTAGCACCTGATTTTAAAACCATCGCTAACTTTCGTTTAGAGAATGGCAAAGCCATTCGCCAGGTGTGTAAACAGTTTATTGAATTATGTCGCCGTATGCATTTATTTACAGAAGCGGTAGTTGCCGTGGATGGCAGTAAATTCAAAGCAGTGAATAGCCGTGATAAGTGCTTTACCCAAGCCAAGATTAAGTTTCGGATGAAACAGGTTGAAGCACATATCAACCAATACCTTAAAGATCTTGATCAAGCCGATCAGCATGAATCTCATCAGCCAACCATCAACACCGTTCGACTGACTGAGCGCTTGTCAGAACTGAAACAACAAATGCAAACCTTGCAAGCCATCGAAGCACAAAGTCAAGATGCACCAGACAAGCAAGTCGTCCTTACTGACCCTGATGCACGCTTTATGGCCACCAGTAAAAGTGGTAGCGGCATGGTGGCGTATAACGTACAAAGTGCAGTGGATACACAGCACCACTTAATCGTTGCCCATGAAGTCACTAATCAATCGACTGACCGTGGTCAACTCACGAATATGTCGGTACAAGCGCAAGAAGCCATGGGCGTAAATCAACTCACGGCTTATGCGGATAAAGGCTACTTCAAAAGTGAAGAAATACTCGCGAGTACGCAAGCTGGCGTGACACCATTGGTACCTAAAGCGCTCACTTCAAACAACCGAGCTGAGGGCTTGTACGATAGGCAAGCCTTTATCTACCACGCAGATAAAGATGAATATCGTTGTCCTGCCAACCAAGCATTGATTAAACGCTTTACTTCTTTTGAACAAGGCAAAGTCTTGCATACCTATTGGAGTTCAGCTTGTAAAGGCTGTGCATTAAAATCAAAATGTACGCATGGTGAACAGCGACGCATCAAACGCTGGGAACATGAAGCCGTATTAGACGCAATGCAATCACGATTAAATGCACAGCCCGATGCTATGCTGATTCGCAAACAAACAGTGGAGCATCCGTTTGGAACCATTAAATCTTGGATGGGTGCTACGCATTTCCAGACAAGAGGCTTAGAAAAGGTCAGCACTGAAATGAGCTTACATGTGCTGGCTTATAATCTAAAGCGTGTGATTAAGATATTAGGTAGTCAATCGCTAATAGCAGCAATGCAAAGCGGGTAATAGTAGTTCAAAGCGCCAGAAATCTGGATTCAGTATTCATTAATCTGCGCAATTGATATGAAATTCTAAGAAGTTTTTGAAATAATATTCAGTGATAGAAATTAATCTTGGATATGCTGATAATTACAGTTCAAAATCACATCATATTTCTTGGAAGTTTAGCGTTTTTACACAGCCTCTCCCCAAAGCGGACGTTTAGTAGCACAATCCTAACTGCTTTATTCGGCCCTAAGCGGACATTAAAAAAGTGATTAAATAATAAATTTGACCTTGAAAGAAAGACCAGGATTAAGATTAATCAACTCAATATTTGCACCATGTTGTGTTGCAATTTCTTTAACGATAGAAAGGCCTAATCCTGATCCATCAATATTTTTATTTTCCCCTCTGTAAAACCGTTCAAATACCCGCTCAAGTTCTTGAGTGGCTATTCCTACCCCAGAGTCATTTACCTCCAGAATAATATTTTGTGAATCTGAAAACAAATAAACATCTACTTTTCCATTAGTTGGTGAGTAGCGAATTGCATTGTCAACAATATTGTTAATGAGGATTGCAATCTCATGACGAACACCTGATATCAAAAATTCTTCTGAAGTGTTTAGTCCTAGGTCAATAGACTTTTCATGTGCCAGAGGCAGCAAGCCTTCAATACATTCCTTTATAAGGTTTAACATATTGATTTGCTGAATCTCCTTGGCCTGACTATTTGGCTCAATACGCGCTAATGTTAGTAATTGACTAACTAATTGTTCTGATCGATTAATACCAGTTTTCAGTCTCTGGATAGCAACTTCTCGCTCTGTGTCTGAAGAAGCTTGCTCAACTAAGGTGAGTTGCAATTTCAGCGCAGTGATTGGTGTGCGTAATTCATGCGCAGCGTCTGAGGTAAACCGCTTTAGTACACCCACCATATCAGATACTTTAGCCATGAATATGTTCAGTGAGCGCACTAAAGGCTTAATCTCTGTTGGCACTTTATCATCTTGAAATGGTTTTAAATCTAAGCTCTCTCTGTGTTGAATTTCAGTGGTCAACATAACTAGGGGTGAAAGGGCTTTTCTAATTGCACAGAAAATTAATATGACTAAAACAGGTATGAACAAGAGCTGCGAGAGCATTAAATTAATAGCAGTATCTTTAATCGTTTTTTTTCTTAATTTTAAAGACTGGGCTACTTGGATGATTTCTTGATTCACTTTAACTGCAAAAAATCGCCATTGATTATTCTGGTATCTTTGCGTGGAAAGACCCGTCACAGAAAGGTTTGGCACTTTAACTTCCGGATGTGATACATAGAGCACTTCGCCATTTTTAGCTAGCACGCGCACATATAACTCCTCTTCACTTTTAATCTTGATGCCTGTACCCACTTGATTGTTACCATATAGATGAGTGACATCTTCAATTGCAAGATGTTGTGCAGCAATTGCGCTAGCTACTTGTTGCAAGTTAGCATCGTACAATTCATTAAGCTCTTCTTTACTCACCCAATAGGATGCATAACTTATCAGTGCGTATATCACTAGAATCGCTAGTGTGATGTAAATCAACAAAAAACGTTTAATCGAATACATCATATATGGGCTTTCAACTTAGGAAAGGTATAGCCGACACCCCTCACATTTAAAATTATATCAGCGCCAAATTTTCGTCTAATAGTATGAATATGTACCTCTACCGCGTTACTCTCTACTTCTTCATCCCAAGCATAAATTTTTTCCTCTAATTGGCTTCTTGAGTAAATTGCACCTGGATTTTCGAGCAATGTTTGCATGATATTAAATGCTTTGATTGATAGTCTTTCAGTGATACCTCGATAACTTAATGTATAGGTAGATGGGTTTAGACTGGCATCACCATAAGTGACCAACGGGTTAGTGCGATCTTGTTTTCGTCTTGTCAGGACTCGGATTCTCGCCTCAAGCTCCTCTAATGCAAATGGTTTTAAAAGATAATCATCAGCACCGCAGTCAAGGCCTTTCACACGGTCTTCAACACTATCGCGTGCTGTAATAATTAATACAGGTATCGTCACACCTTTTTCACGTAATTGAATCAAGTATTCAAGCCCAGACCGCTTGGGTAAGCCTAAATCTAATAAAATTAAATCATAAGCCTCTAGGGTTAAGGTGTGCTCAGCAGCAAAGGTATCTGTGACCCAATTCACAGCATGAGTTTTCAAAGCCTTCTGTAGGCTTTGACCAATCATCTCGTCATCCTCAACTAATAATATTCGCACAAAACATCCTTAACTATTTCAATAGCGAAAGCTAAGCAACACTACATTTTATAATTTGATTTTGCCATGCATTACTTAATGGAAACTTAAAGAAATTAATTCGTCTGTTAAGTTTCCATTAAGTTTAAGTCATTACAGTGCACACAAGATTATTTAAGTATGTGATGCACGATGCCATTTAAGTTGATCAATTGCCTTATTTTACTAGCCACTTTTGCTGCAAGCACTGGCTGCCAGTCTATCCATAACACGACAGATAATGCAGGTGTAATTAACAATGTGGTTGCTTTCGATAAGCAACTATCTAGCAATACAGTTGATGATATACAGCGTCTTGAGATCAAATTACAAGAAAAAAGCTCATTGACTGAAACTGAAGCAGTGCTGTACGCATTAAATAATAATGCGGCATTTAAGGCTTTATTAATTGATCTTAAGTTAGCAAAAGCAGATTTAGTCAATGCAGGTTTAATGCCAAATCCTGAATTGCTGTTTGCCTTTGGTGTGTCTAATAAACCATACCGCTATGCGATTGATTTACCAATTGAGGCGCTATGGTTACGGCCAATTAGATTGCGCACAATGAAGCACGAAGCCGATGCGGTCGCAAATCGTCTTACACAGTCGGGTCTTAATCTCATTAAGGACGTGCGTATTGCTTACGCTCAAGCAGTATTGGCACAAGAGCAATTAAGTGTGACTGAAACATCTTACAAATTACGCAATAATATTTATACCCTCTCGCTAAAAAGACTCGAAGCAGGCGATATCAATGGCAAAGATATTTTACTTGCTCAGAATGATGCAGCTATAGCAAAACGCGACTGGGAGCTCGCGGAATATGATGTAAAAGTCAAAATGCAAAGTCTTCTCTATGCTCTTGGAGTTGGGCAAAAATACAATGCTATTACATTAGCACCCAATCTTGTTCCTGCTTGTAATGTAAATGAAGTTGACTACTTACTCACACAATCGCTAGGGCAACGCCCAGATATCTTATCAGCCCAATATTTAATTAATGCCTCTAAAGAGAAAATTAAATTATCTAAATTGGGTTGGCTAAAGTTTACTGGCACAGCAGATGCTACGAGTGGTTTAGTGAATGGGCATACGCTTGGGCCTGTTATCCGCTCAACTATTCCAATTGCTAATCAGAATCAAGGCGCTGTTAGCCGTGCAGAAGCCGAGCTGGAAAAAGCGGAATTGAGTCTTGAAGCACTCAGGCAACAAGCCGTGCTAGAGATAAAAACCTCACATCTTCAATATCAGCAATCATGCCACGATTGGCATGTACTAAAAGACACACTCAAACCCGCTATGTTGAAAATGATTCAGCTGACAGAAAACGCTTATCAAAAAGGTGATATTGCTTACTTACAAACGCTTGAGGCAAATCGCCAGTTTGTGGATACACAAATGAGAGAAGTACAACTGAAAGCAGACCTTATCGCCAAGTATGCAGAGTTAATGCGCAACAGCAGCAAAAAAGTGGATGCCAAAAAATGAAATATACAGCCCTAAATATCAAACAATCTTTGTTGAGAATGAACATGACTCAGAAAAAAATGTTGTTAGCAGTAGGCTTTATGACAATCACAATTTTGTTGATTTGCATTAAGTTGATCGCAGAGGCTAATCAACCATCTAAAGCCCTGCATCAACCTTCGCAGGCTGTTGTTCAAGAAAGCACGTTAAATACTGTCATTATTAGTGATGATTCATTTAGTAAGTTAGGCATTCAAGTTGGGTTAATTAAGCGTGAAGAATCAATTGCGAGCAAAACTTATGGCGGTGAAATCGTACTCCCCGCAGGCGGAGTGGTCAGCATTACAGCACCTATTTCTGGAAAGTTAATCTCTCTTGATAAAAACCAGTTAAAGTCAGGTGAGCAGGTAAAAGTGGGGCAATTACTTTACCGAGTTCAGCCTATTATCTCTGCAGATGCGCGTGCTAATTTGGTCAATGCTTTGGCGGATGCCGATAGTTTAGTAAATGTGACGAAATCGCAGGTTGAAGCCACACAAATTGCACTCAATCGCGCCAAAAAATTGCTTGAAGATTTAGTGGGGAGTCAGCGTAATGTCGATGACGCAAACGCTGCACATGAAATTGCACTTAGAAACTTGGAAGCTGCACATGCAAAGCGAAATGCTTTATATAAAGTGGTTAACTTAGGCACAGTTGAGCCGATTGATATTAAAACGCCTAAAGCAGGTATTGTCAGCAATATATTTGCAGTCACTGATCAATTAGTCTCAGCAGGTAACCCTATCGTTGAGATTTCTACGCTAAATTCACTTTGGGTACGCGTCCCCATTCCAGCAGGTGATTTAGAGGCTATTGATCAACAGGCAGAAGCTAAAATCCAGCCATTATCAGCAACATCAAAGGCAGATTATCTGATTGCAAAACCAGTTAAGGCTCCGCCAACAGCAGATCTGCTCACAAGTTCTAAGCATCTCTACTACGCGATTCAAAGTGACCAGTCAGCATTAGGACCTATGCAGCGCGTATCTGTCACGCTCAATACCCAAAGCAAATCTAATAAAGCGTTAACACTTCCATGGTCTGCTGTTGTATTTGATGTATATGGTGGCAGCTGGGTATACACACAGCAATCTAAAAATCTTTACGAGCGTAAAAGAGTCTTTTTAGATTACGTAAGCGGCAATCGAGCCATCATCAGTGATGGTCCACCTGAAGGCTCTAATATTGTGGTGAATGGTGCGTTAGAGTTGTTCGGTGTTGAAACAGGCTTTGCTCACTAATCGCATAGGTTAAATATGTTAAAAAAAATCATTTACTCTGCAGTGAGTGGCCGTTTTGTCGTACTGTTTATTTCTTTAATTCTTATTGTGGTTGGCTTAAATACCATCAGGCAGGCACCACTGGACGTATTTCCTGAATTTGCTCCAATTAAAGTAGAAATCCAAACAGAAGCGCCTGGGTTGTCCACAGAAGAAACTGAACAATTGATTAGCATGCCACTTGAGCAGGCATTGAATGGCACACCTCAAGTGAAAACACTTCGTTCAAAATCGGTACTAGGTTTGTCCTCTGTCGTTTTGTTGTTTGAAGAGGGTACTGATCTATTTCAGGCAAGACAATATGTGCAGGAGCGCTTAAGTCTAGCTGCTAGCCGATTGCCTATTGTGGCAAAACCACCTGTGATGATGCCGCCATTGTCATCACTATCACGCGTACTAAAAGTTGGGGTTAGCTCTAAAACTCTCTCCCAAATGGATATCAGCACATTGACTATGTGGACGATAAGACCTCGTTTAATGTCAGTTCAAGGTGTTGCAAACGTAGCGGTTTGGGGGCAACGCGACAAACAGTTGCAAATAGTCGTTAACCCCGAGCGATTGCGCACTAGGGGAGTAACACTACAGCAGGTAATGACGGCTTCAGGCAATGCAGCCAGTATTGAGTCTGGCGGCTTTGTCGATACCCCAAATCAGCGTATTGCCATACGGCATAAAAACTTAACGACTAAACCTGAAGAATTAGCAAATACAGTTATTGATTTTAAAAACGGTGCTCCTATTCGTTTAGGAGATGTTGCAGATATTCAGGTTGGCACGCCACCTGCCATTGGTGATGCGGTAATCAATCATGGTGACGGTTTGTTGCTAATTGTCGAAAAGCATCCAAATGCCAATACGATTGAGGTTACAAAAAATGTAGAGGTCGCCCTGGCTGAACTCAAGCCAGCACTCAAAGAGTTAGTGATTGATTCCACTATTTTTAGGCCAGCCACTTTTATTGAGCGTGCGATTGATAACTTACAGCATGCGTTGCTACTTGGCGCTCTCTTAGTTGCGCTTATTCTCATGGTTTTTTTACGTAACAAACGTGCTGCGCTTATTAGCATCTGTGCTATTCCACTTTCACTCATTAGTGCTGTTTTAGTGCTCACTGCATTTAATGTCAGCATGAATACGATGGTCATTGCAGGGTTAGTCATTGCGCTAGGAGAAGTTGTGGATGATGCGATTATTGATGTGGAAAATATAATCAGACGCTTAAAGTTAAATAATCTATTAGAGAAACCTCAATCTAAACTCAGCGTTATCGTGAATGCTTCACTTGAAGTGCGTAGTGCGGTGGTTTACGCCACGATGATTGTGATGGTAGTTTTTCTACCCGTATTCTTTTTAGACGGAATTGCAGGTGCTTTCTTTAAGCCTTTAGCAATGGCTTATTTATTCGCCATTTTAGCTTCATTGGTGGTGGCGCTAGTAGTCACTCCAGCATTGTCTTTTATGTTACTGAATGCGGAAGATGAAGAAAAAGAAATTGCTATTGTTAGTTGGCTCCATGCCAAATACGCCAAGTTATTAGATACCATTCTCGCCAAGCCTAAAAAGATATTTATTGCTACAGCGCTAGCGTTTGTTGCAACCATTGCAGGGTCAACTTTACTTGGATCTGAGTTTTTACCAGAGTTTAAAGAAACAGATTTTTTGATGCATTTTCTGGAACGTCCAGGATCTTCCATTGAACAAATGAAAAAAATGAGTATTCGCGCAAGT
Source organism: uncultured Methylophilus sp. (assembly GCA_965249075.1). Classification (GTDB taxonomy): domain Bacteria; phylum Pseudomonadota; class Gammaproteobacteria; order Burkholderiales; family Methylophilaceae; genus Methylophilus. The sequence goes on along the minus strand of CBDFLF010000004.1, from coordinate 338,945 downwards.
AATGACTTATTGGCTATTCCAGGGGTAAGAAATTTCGGGGCGCATATTGGCCGTGCAGAGGCTGCTGATGAAGTGGTTGGCCCTAACTTCACTGAGTTATGGGTCAGTATTGATCCTAATGTGAATTACGAGAAAACAGTCACATCCATACAAAAAACTATGCAAGGTTACTCAGGTATTTTTACCGATGTGCAAACCTATTTAAAAGAACGCAGTAAAGAAGTGTTATCAGGTACAAGCTCTAGTATCGTTGTAAGACTTTTTGGATCAGATTTAGCTGTGTTGAGACAGCAAGCAGAAGTGATTAAAAACACAATGCAATCAGTAGATGGTATTGCTGATTTAAAGGTTGAACCACAAGTACTGATCCCTCAAATTGAAATACGTATCAAACAAGAGGCAGCAAAACGTTACGGCATTACTACCAATGACATTCGCAAAGTCACAAGTATGATTCTTAAGGGTACAAAAGTAGGTGAGGTATATGAGGCACAGCAAAAAGTAGATGTGGTAGTGATAGGTGGCTCAGAAACTAAACTAGATTTGAGTGCCATCCAACAACTACCGATAGACTCTGCTTTTGGGTCACAGCTTAGAATTAAAGATGTGGCAGATGTTTATTTTGTTGGTATGCCAAATGAGATAAAGCGCGAAGCTGTTTCTAGGCGCATTGATATTGTCGCAAATGCTAAAAATCGTGACTTAGGTTCTGTGGCAGCTGAAGTTGAAAACAAAGTGTCTGCGATGTCTTTCCCTGCTGGGTATTATCCACAGTATTTAGGTGAATACACTGCGCAAAAAGCAGCAACACAAAAGCTATTTGGCCTAACTCTTTTAATGATATTAGCGATAATCTTAATTGTGTATGCTGATTTCAAATCTTACCAACACACGCTTATCTTTTTAGCGTCTTTACCTTTTGCGCTCATAGGTGGTGTAATTGGGGTGTTTTTATCTGGCGGTGTTATTTCACTTGGCTCAATTGTCGGTTTTATTGCAGTATTAGGCATTGCTGCCAGAAACGGTATTTTACTCATTAGTCACTATCGGTATTTAAATGCGACTGAAGGTCTAAAACATGGGTTGGACATTGTTAAAAGGGGCTCTAAGGAACGTCTAGTACCTATCCTAATGACTGCATTAGCAACATCACTCGCTTTAATGCCTATCATATTGAAAGGGCCAATTTCTGGTTACGAAATTGAATACCCACTGGCTGTGGTGGTGGTGAGTGGATTACTTACATCTACGTTACTCAATCTTATTCTGTTACCAAGTATTTTTCTAAAATTTGGAAGAGTCTGATTTAATAATTTCTGTTACAGAATATCAGAATGCTAAATGTCCGCTTTAGGGCCGGATGTTGACCTCTAAAAACCTGAGCTAAACGGCAGCTTTGTCCCATAATTACTCATTAAAAAAAGATTAACGTTGAATAATTATTGATGGCTACTTTCAAATAATAACAGGTGGCTACTTCGAAACAATTCTAGGTGGCTCTTTTCACTAGAATACTCAGTCATGCAACAAACCTGCAATAGCCTGATCTTCATCACCACCATTTTCCCAAATAAGTGCTGAAACACTCATCAGGTGACTTATGTAAGGAATGTTGGTGCCTTTTCGCAGCTGGCAACGATGCTCATTTGCCGCATAACTAAAAGCTTCGGAAAATTTTTCTGAAAATTGTGAGGTCATATAATCTAGTTTTCTTTTGTATTAATAATAAAAGTTATGAGTTACCTAGCTGTGCTTTTTATGCCATGAGCTTAACCTTTTCGTAAAAGACCTTAAGTGAACGGATATCACTTGTACGACCTTTAATGTCGCTTGGGTGATATTTCCTTTTATATATTTAAACCATTAATTGTTCTAATAATTAAATCTAAGTTTGATATGTTTGTGGGTAAAAAATAGTCAATTTTTTTGAGAGTGTAAATAGGTGGCGCAAAAGGGACATTTCTGTATTTTGCCTCCAGTTAATTGAAGTATTCAGTTAACCGAACAGATACTAAAAATCTGTTTACCGTGTTTTGTTCCGATGCGACCCTCTCTGGCACCAGCCCAGAGCGCACGACAATACTACAGGAAAGTCTTCACGTACACCTTTTGGGTGGCATGCGATATTCCGCCATCATTTCTGAAATTCAGATACTCAACTTTTTGGCACATAGGCCTACTTCGTCTTTCCTTCAAAATCTTACCCAAATGATTAAGCAACTAATATTGATTTTTATAGATTAGGGATTTGTTTTCCGTCTGAAATATGTAATTTCATTGGATTTTTTTAAGCAGCATTCCAATACTCAAACTCATCATTAAGTTCTTTTTGTGGACGTGCTTTTTTAATCAAGGTTAGATATTTCCTAGCCCGACTGGTGTGATACCTGATTTAAAAACTTACGGTTCCTGTATCTAGGATATACGAATACATCGAAGACATTGAGGTTCTATTAAAAATTTCGCCGCTGGCGAAGATGGCATTTTGCCGTCATGTAAAACGAATCATATATTGATTTTTATTTGGTTGTCAACGTGAATTTATATCAATTGTAAAAATTTTCCCCCGTAGATAAATTACGAAAATGATATTGAGCCCTTATATAAATTGGCGTTTAAGGCTGTTTTTTGTGTTTCTCCCTACAACTCCAAACAATTTTGTATTTTTACGAGTTTAGAAAATCTGTTGTTTTTTCATGATTTATACAAAAAAGTGTGTATTTGTTATACATTTTTTGGGTTATTTTTTAATTTCTTTCAATGATTGATATGTTTCAGGACAGTGTGGATTGTGTTTTGCAAAACGTTTCCTAATGAATAGAATAGAAAATAATTATGTAGATTCTGTTTTGCAAAACGTTTTCTAGGCGTTTTGTTTTTGTATTTAGTTGAGATTGTGTTTTGCAAGACGTTTCCTAATTAATAAAAAGGAAGCTAAAAATGTAGATTGTGTTTTGCAAAACGTTTCTAGAAATTAAAATTGCAATTGAATAAATAAAGCGGGCAGGTCAAAACGGCATTTAGATATGGCAAAAAGAAAATACAAAGAAGACGCTCTCATTCTCATCCTAATGATGTTATTGGCTTACATAGGTCGCAAGCTATATAAGAAATGGGCTGACCGAAAGTACAATGAAAAGTATTTGGGCATGACGGTGAATGAACAAATCGCCGAAGTTGACATCATGGATGGCAGAGACTTTGAGCGTGTACTAGCTCAGACCTGATCTGACAGTTACCGAATTTTTAGGGTGTCTGTCAGATTAGATTTGGTTTAGATTTTTTCCATCCCAAATCACTTTCCCACTAAGTAAAGTTTCCATTGGCGTTCTGCCGTTGCAAACTTTGCCCTGATGAGTTCTTTCATTATTGTAATAATTCAGCCATTCGTCTAGGTCTTTTTGCAAGGTATCGATTTCAGCATAAAGCTTCTTGCGGAAGGTGACTTGGTAAAACTCCTGCAAAATGGTTTTGTGGAAGCGCTCGCAAATGCCGTTGGTTTGCGGTGACATCGCTTTGGTTTTGGTGTGGTCAATATCATTGATCGCTAAGTAAAGCTGGAAGTCATGTTGCTCGACCTTGCCGCAATACTCAGTACCACGATCCGTTAAGATACGCAGCATAGGCAAGCCATTGCTGGTATAGAACGGCAACACTTTATCGTTAAGTAAATCAGCCGCAGTAATCGGTGTTTTAGTCGTGTACAGCTTGCAATGCACGACCTTGCTGTAAGTATCAATAAAGGTTTGCTGGTAGATACGGCCTACGCCTTTCAGATTGCCAACATAAAACGTATCTTGCGCACCCAAGTAGCCAGGATGCGCTGTTTCAATCTCACCGCAAGCCACATCATCCTCAGCTTTACGTTCCAGCGCCGAAATTTGTGCGTCAGTTAGCTCAATGCCTTCATGAGCGACTTTGGCTTCTAGTGCGCTTAAGCGCCCTTTGAAGTTCTCAAGCTTATGGCGTAGCCAGATGGAGCGCACACCACTGCCTGAGACAAACACACCACGTTTGCGTAGTTCATTACTGGTGCGATGTTGACCGTGGGCGGGAAAGTCGATGGCATAGCTGATAACAGCTTGCTCTGTATTTTCATCCACACGGTTCTTGAGATTCGGCACACGGCGTTCACGATTAATGAGCCCGTCTAAACCATCAGTTTCAACCAGCTCTTGATAACGATAAAACGTATCGCGTGATACGCCCATAATCTTGCAGGCTTTTGAGACGTTTTGAAGTTCTGAAGCAAGATTGAGTAATCCTGCTTTGTGTTTAATGATTGGATTGTTAGTATGCAACATGAGCGTTACCTTTCTTTAAGTTTGATTACGGATTCGACACCAATATCAAACTCGGTAACGCTCACTTTTACAAGTGAATTGTCAGATTAGATTGAGACTAGTTCAGAGCGTTATGTTGAAAATATTTATAAAAATCTTGGATACAAAACAGAGTTAACCCCAGGGTCTGGCGACCAAGGTGTAGATGTTATTGCTTCAAAAGATGGTGTTTCTTTTGCTGTTCAAGTTAAACGCTATTTCGGTACAGTTGGCAATGCCGCCGTGCAAGAAGTCATTGCTGGCAAGGTTTTTTACAACTGCGCCTATGGCATTGTGGTGACTAACAGTACTTTTACAAAAAGCGCTATTGAGCTTGCCGAAAGAGACGGCACCATAACGCTTGTTGACCGTTCTGCTTTAAAGAAAATGATACTGCAACAAAGCAAAACTACCGCGTAACCGATTCGCTATCGTCTTCTTTGAGTTTATCTAAATAGCTTAACCTCGACTTAATTTCATCTTTTAAGGTTTCAGCTAAAACAGCCAATGGGTCTAAACCTGACTTTTCACGCACTAAAACATCATCCATCAACAAATAATCATCACTTTGTTCAAGTGCTTTAATTTGTGCATCAATGTCTGCAATCCTCTTTTGAATTTGAGCAAGTTGCCTAATCGCCTTAATCAGTTTGGAGCCTAAATCGCTTCCTGTGATTTCATCGGGGTCTGCGCTTGCCCCATCAATCAGCGCTTTAATTTTGTCAACATCACCAGCGTCATAAGCTTTATTCAGTTCACTCATTAGCTTGGTTCTGCGTACTTTTTCAGCCTCATCAGTTGTTCTGTCAGGGTGAAACTTCATGGCTGCTTTTTTAAACAACTGACGCAACTCTTCAGTTGGCTCCACTTTTAAATCTGGTTCGTCAAGTAGCTTTTGGCTTTCATCATCAATGCCTGCCTCAAAAGCAGATTGCTTCGCTTGCTTGTCAGCTTCTTCCGCGTTCCTTTCGCTTTCTGGCGTCTTAAACTTCCCTGCTTCAATCTTCGCAATGTCAGCATTCACTCTATCAAGCTCAGCATATAACTTACCAACTTTTTGCTTATAGCGCAGATTAAACTTATTTAAGTTGGTTTCTAAGTCATGTAGCTTTAGCTCTTTATCCGCCAGCTCTTTTTCTAATAAAGCAATTTCAGCAACTTGCTTTTCTAGCGCCAACTGCTCGGGGGAAATTAAATTCATCATCAACTCAACATATCTTTTAATTCTTCAAGGTACTCAATCGCACTATCATAGCCCTGCTCAGCAGATTTGCGCATCCAAAACGCGCATTGCAAGATATCCTCATCCACACCATAACCATTTGCATAACATAGCCCCAACTCATATTGCGCATATACATGGCCTTGCTCAGCAGCTTTTCTATAGTTCTGCACTGCTAGCTCAGGGTTTTCATCAACCCCAAGCGCACTTTCATAGCAGTGTCCTAGGTTATAAAATGCATCATCGAACTCTATTTGTGCAGCCCTTTCATACCAAAAAACAGCTTTTGTATAATCTTGTGTGGTGCCTTGTCCGTGATAATAGCAATCACCAAGGCTGTTTTGAGCTGCAACATAGCCTTGCTCAGCAGCTTTTTTATACCAAATAAAAGCCTTGTTAAAGTCTTGCTCAAATATCTCACCATTGAAATAACACTCAGCAAGTTCAAACTGAACCCCTGCAATCCCAAGGTCAGCACCTAGTATTAAAGACTGCTTTTTAATTTCCTCATTTTCATAACGTTTGCGATAAAGGCTATTAAGACATTCATAATTGTTTTGTGAAAACAAAGCTTTGTTATGTGCTACTAGTTGCAAGCCTCTTTTCCTAAAAGCAATAATTTCCTCTATATCATAATCATCTTTGAAGTAACCAAAAAGATATGTTAGCGCACACAGCTTTTTTGCGTTTTCAAAGCCTAACTGCTCAATTTTTTCAAATAAATCAATCAACGGAATCTGGTTTAATTTCACAAAAAATAAAATATAGCCTCTTAGGTAACCATGGAGCGACTCATAACCGATTGAACATTGCTGAATGAGGGATTTTGCTTTGCCCATATCCTGTTCAGTACCAATTGAATAAATGTAGCAAATTGCTAGTTTTAGCCAATCATCAAACATAAATACTTCTTTACCCGCATTAATTAATTTCTCATGATCATCTACATACTCTTTAAATAACAGAAAAGCTTGATTTTTATCCCTACTGAAATAGTAATCAATAAGTGCTAATTTTGCGTGATAGTAGCCTGCATTAATTGCTTTTTCATACCAGCTTACTGCCGAGATTTCATCTACCAGCGTACCAACACCTTTGAGATAGCAATCAGCTAAATCTGACATTGCCCTTGGGTAACCTAATTCAGCAGATTTTTGCAAGTATGTAAAACCCTTTAATTCGTCTTTTTCAATTAATGCATAGCCTTCAAGAAAATAAAAACTAAGACCTCCAAGGGTGCAGAGCAGCAGAAACTACTTGCAGAACATACGCAAATGCTACACGACAACATGGCGGCTTGCCGTGAAATGAAACCGAAAGCAGGTATGACAGAGAAAGAGCGTGACGAGTGGTTTGCAGAGCATCAAAAAATTATGGATGCTTTGATGGGGCAGATGATGGAAGAGCATAAAGTAAAATCATCATCCATGCCTTGCGACCATCATATGAAGTAATGTATTTGTATTGATAAGCTATTGAAAGTGGGCGGCAAAGTAAAGCCGCCCATCTTTAGGCATTTATCCACTACACAATGTTTTTTAGATTTTATTAAATTAGTTATGTAATAATAAACACGTGAGAAAGTTAATTAAAATTTTTGCTGTTTGGCTCATTGCAGTTGCAATCCCTGTGCAAGGGTTTGCATCGGTTGCCATGATGAACTGTGAGCAATCACCGAATCATCATAGCAAATATGTTGCGGCTGCTACTGGTCACAATCATGATCAGCACAGTGAACACGATATGTTTAACGAGCATTCTCATAAGGCAGCAGATGTCAGCAATCACACATCCCAGAACGCGGATCAAATTAAACACTCATGTGCTCACTGCGCTAAATGTACAAGCTGTTGCTCTGGATTTGCATTTCAAACTACTTCATCAAGTTTATTTCAGCAATTAAGTGCTGGCGAAGCTCGATTTAGTTACAACACATTTCTTTTCGCTGGCTTTATCGCCTCTGGTTTAGAACGCCCCCCCAAACCTACCCTTATTTAAGTTGTTTTGTATAGTAGTGGCAGATTTGTATTTGCCTCTACACGCACATTAACAGGCATTCTCCAGCAGTAGTTTGCAGAGAATGATTTTCCGAAGTTGTTAATTTGGAAAAAAATGAGAGGTTTCTATGAGATACATACTTCCCAAGCGGTCATTAGCCGCGATTTTTCGCCCACATATGATGTGGCTATTTACAGCGTTACTTTTTGGCACAACCACAGCCTCTGCACTCGAAGAGACTTCAAATACTACGGGTGGTGTTCCTTACCATTCAGCGTTCGAGGATTATCGGACTATCAGCAAAGATACCTTAACTGATTGGAAGACAATTAACCAATCCTCAGAAGGTAGTGGACACTCTGGGCACCAAATGCAAGGCATGCAACATGACATGCCAACTGTTGAATCGAAAAGTGCTGAATCAGGCATGGATCACAGCAGTATGGGCCATGGCATGGGGACCCACAATGATGTAAAAATGGATAGCGCCGTAAACAGAAAAATGGATCATGACATGACAAATATGAACCATCAGAACATGAGTCAAGATATGCCTGCTGAAAAGTCCTCAACCATTTCTATTTCCAATTCAAATGCAAATCCTGATATGTCCGCAATGGATCATTCGAAAATGACCCATATGCAACATCAGCATGGTGCAGATGATAGCTCAATGGCGAATATGGACTATAGCCAGATGGAAAGCATGCCTCAACCAAGCAACTCTGTTGAGTCAAGTGACACTGAAGTAGCTCCACATAAACACGCCTCAGACAGTCCGATGCAAGGCCATGATATGACGAAATCAATCCCAAGCACGGGGAAAATGTCGGGGCACTCAGCAACAGATACTCAAGCAACCAATACAAGCTTCAGCATTATCCCGAATCTGCATCCTGCCGTTGTGCACTTCCCTATTGCCTTAACACTAATCGCTTTATTGTTTAGCTTAGGTGCACACATGCTTCGTAAGCATAGTGTAGTTCCTTTAATGGCTGCTGCTGGGCACTTTACGTTATGGCTTGCGGCGTTGAGTGCTGTTGTTGCCGCCATATTAGGTTGGTTGGCATTTAACTCAGGCATGAACCACGACGATGCTGGTCATGCCGCTATGCTATTACATCGAAAATGGGCCATTCCAACTGCTATAGGATTGGTAGCACTTGCAGGCTGGGATGCATGGAAAGCTCGCATAAATCAAGTCATGTCTTTTCCAGCATTGACAGCTCTGATTGTATTGTCTGGTGCAATTGCAACTACCGCATGGCTAGGTGGGGAAATCGTATACCGTCACGGTATCGGCGTGTTATCACTTCCATCTACTAAAGTCGCTGGCCATAGCCATGAGCATAATGGTGCGAATGCAGCTGAACATTCTGATGGAACGGCAATGCCAAACGAGCATGCAGGACATCAGCATGACGCTACGCAAGGAGTGTCTCATGAACATTAATCAATCCCCTGTGCAATATCGCACAATCGCTGCCTTGGTAAGTGCCAGTTTACTGTTGGGTGGATGCGCTACATTTTCTAAAGATGGTGGTTTTGGTAACGTGCAGCAAACTACGCAACAGCATATCAAACAGGAAATTGCTTGGCCCAAGACTAAAGATGAGCAAAGCAAAGTTAATGATCAAGTCAGCGCTTTGCTTGAACATAAGCTGGATGTTGAATCTGCCGTACAAATCGCTTTGCTCAATAATAAACGATTACAAGCTTCTTTCTATGAGCTAGGTATTTCGGAAGCTGACCTTGTGCAAGCGGGTCGCTTGCCAAACCCTCGATTCTCTATGTTGTACACCAAAAATAATGGCGACTATAAAATCGAGCAGATTTTTACTTTTAATATCTTTTCATTAATTACCATGCCCAGAGCGGTAGAAATCGAAAAGCGTCGTTTTGAACAGGTGCAAAAAGAAACTGCACTGGACGTACTGAAGCTTGCCAACCATACCCGTTTAGCTTACTTTGATGCGGTCGCTGCAACGGAGTTAGTCAGATACAGCGAACAAGTGAGAGAAAGCGCTGAGGCGAGTGCTGAGCTCGCTAGGCGCATGTATAAGGCAGGCAACTGGAACAAGTTAGAGCAAGCCAGAGAGCAAAGTTTTTATGCCGATGCAGCACTGGACTATGCGAATGCCAGAAACAAACAGGTAAAGGCATATGAAGCCCTCTCAAGATTGCTGAGTGTTTCATCCGACCAAATCAGCTTAGTAGAACGACTACCCGATTTACCAAAATCAGTGGAAGACTTACAGCCGTTTGAGAAAGCCGCCTTTGTAAATCGTCTGGATTTGCAAGCAATGCGCTTGGAAATGGATGCACTGGCCAAGCAGCTTGGACTTACCAAAACCACGCGCTTTATCAATGTGCTTGAAATTGGTCCAGCACGCGTACTTGAAGGCAGACGAGGTGACCCATATAAAAAAGGCTTGGAGATAGGCTTTGAGATTCCACTGTTTGACTGGGGTACGGCACGCGTAGCTAAGGCAGAAGCTATCTACATGCATGCAGTCAATGAAACTGCACAAGTGGCCATCAACGCGCAGTCTGAAATCCGAGAGGCATATAACACTTACCGTACCAACTACGATGTCACCAAACATTTGCGCGATGAAATTGTACCGATACGCAAGAGAGTCTTGAGTGAAAACCAGCTTCGCTACAACGGCATGCTCACCAGTCCATTTGAATTGTTTGGTGACGCGAGAGCGCAAGTTGCCAGTGTTAAAAACTACATTGAAGCATTACGTGAATTTTGGTTGGCCGACAGCACATTACAAATGACACTGATTGGTTCTAGCCCTATGGAAGGAAAATAAATATGAATTTATCAAATCTAAATCGACGCGGATTTTTTAAACTAGCAGGACTCGGATTAGCAGGTGTTGCTGCATCATCCGTCAGTAAAGTGGCTATGGCCGCAATCCCTGAAATCGTATCGACTGAAGCTGCCAATACTCAAGCACCACTTCATCCCAACACTGGCAGACCCTATAACCCAGTTGTTACACTTAATGGCTGGAGCTTGCCTTGGCGTATGAATAAAGGTGTCAAAGAGTTTCACTTGGTGGCAGAGCCAGTGGTGCGTGAGATTGCCCCTGGCATGAAAGCAAATTTATGGGGTTATAACGGACAAAGCCCAGGTCCGACTATAGAGGTTGTAGAGGGCGATAAAGTAAGAATTTATGTCACCAACCGACTTCCAGAGAAAACTAGTGTTCACTGGCACGGACAGCGTTTACCAAGCGGAATGGATGGCGTCAGTGGCTTGAGTCAACCACCGATTGAGCCAGGTAAAACCTTTATGTATGAGTTTGAAGCCAAGCGACCTGGCACATTTATGTATCACCCACATGCCGATGAAATGCTACAAATGGCGATGGGTATGATGGGAAGTTGGGTAACACATCCCAAAAATCCTAAGTTTATGCCAGTAGACCGTGATTTTATTTTTCTACTAAATGCCTATGATATTGACCCTGGCAGCTTTACGCCTCAAGTGAATACCATGCTTGATTTCAATTTATGGACTTGGAATAGTCGAGCATTTCCAGGGATTGACCCAATTGTAGTGCGCAAAAATGATCGCGTTCGCATTAGAGTTGGCAATCTGACGATGACTAATCACCCTATCCACCTGCACGGGCATGAGTTTGAAGTGACTGGCACTGATGGTGGATGGGTACCATCATCTGCGCGTTGGCCAGAAGTTACCACCGATGTAGCGGTAGGGCAAATGCGTGCTGTAGAGTTTATAGCGAATGAACCAGGTGACTGGGCTTTCCATTGTCATAAGAGTCATCACACCATGAATGCCATGGGACATGATGTGCCAACTTTACTTGGCGTAAAACAAAACGATCTCATGAAAAAAATTGGTAATCTAGTACCAGACTATATGCCGATGGGTGAAACAGGAATGTCGGAAATGACAGACATGGCTGAGATGATGGAGATGCCTTTACCAGAAAATACATTGCCAATGATGGCAGGTAAGGACCAATTTGGAGCCATTGAAATGGGGGGTATGTTTACCACCGTTAAAATACGTGAAGGCTTAGCACGTAATGACTACAAAGACCCTGGTTTCTATAAGCATCCCAAAGGCACTGTGGCACATGAGATCGTAAATGACCTACCACCTGTTACAAGATCTACGCCGACAAATGCAGAGGAAGGCGTTGAGTTGACTGTTAGAAAACCTAGCAGTCACACTGGGCATTAAGAAACTAACTGTATGATTTGATTATTGTTTGTGAATAAGGAACATGAATGGCTAAAGAATGCTGTGATAGCGGATGTAACAATAGCCAATTGCTAACACCAAAGTATCGAAAGATACTTTGGGTCGCATTGATTATTAATTTCGCTATGTTTCTAGTTGAGGTTCTAAGTGGCTTCAATGCTCATTCGGTATCGCTAATGGCGGATGCAATCGACTTTTTTGGCGATGCCATGAATTACGGTATCTCATTAGCTGTGCTATCTATGAGTTTGATGTGGCGTGCACGTACTGCGCTATTCAAAGGGCTTACGATGGGTGCGTTCGGTCTATTTGTGTTGGCTAGCGCAGCTTGGTCATTGACGCAAGGCAAAGTACCAGAGCCTTATACGATGGGTGTCATAGGCATACTCGCATTAGCTGCTAATGTGAGCGTTGCCATCATGCTATATGCATATCGTGAGGGCGATGCCAATATGCAATCTGTATGGTTATGCAGTCGTAATGATGCAATTGGCAATGTGGCGGTGATACTTGCAGCATTAGGCGTTTTTGGCAGTGGAAGTGCTTGGCCAGATTTAGTTGTGGCTGTGATTATGGCCAGCCTTGGAATTTCAGCAGCTATTCATATCATTAAAAAGGCGCGTGCAGAAATGAAGTAATAGCGCTTAATTACTTCTATTCTTGTTGCTGCTCTTCTTTCCAATTTTTTGTGAGTACTCATACTCTGAAAACTCCTTGCTTAAAGTGGTCGTCCGATTAAGCAATCGCTTTACTAATGTAACCATGGTTATTAAGTCCTGTGTACACTTAATTTCCATTGGTATGCAAATCTCTACGTATCGACAATCCTTAAACCAGCTAACTGTCATGGATGGATAAATCTTAAAGTCATTAGTTTCGAAAAGTTTCCTCTCTTCGGCCTCAAGTAACTCATACATTCCAGGCTTGAGCAAACTATCCATTGTATAACTAGCGATTTTTTTTCGTGATTTGCCAACCCTCACAAACTGCGGTGATGCATTTTCAACAGCATGCTCATCGAGCATGTCCAATCCATCAATACTTTCGAAAGCCTTAGATCGAATAGTCTCTTTGTAGTACCAACGTGGGTGAGACCATGAAACATGTACGCGATAATCATTCAGAACGAAAGTAACATCATCCCACCATGAAAGTTTAGTCGTTTCTTCATCGCTGTAGTCATACTGTGGCTTTATGCCTTTCTCGAAATGATCGCCATGCTGTCGACTATGAAAGTTTTTTGCAGATTGTCTGAGAGATTGGTAATACAGATTTTTCATGGCTAATCAGATAAAGAAATGTAATGATACTTAACGATTTGAAGTATTTTAAATACTGTTCGCCTAATTTAACAGATGGGTGGCACTTCTAATGGTAATCGATGGCAATTTTGAGTGGTACTGAGTGGCTGTTTTGAAACGGCAATGAGTGGTTCTTTTAACAATAATACTCAGGCAATACAAAAGCAGTTTAACCCAAAAAATTTATGGTATCTTTTTAGCTTTGATTTTTGATTTTAATTCTTTCAACATTTCAACAAAATGTTGACTTGCTCAACTTGCACGGAACCCAACATGCACGACATCATCTGCCCCCATTGCAGCAAAGCCTTTAAAATTGACGAGACTGGTTATGCTGACATCCTCAAACAAGTGCGCGATAGCGACTTTGAGCATCAGTTGCATGAGCGGCTTGAGCTTGCTGAAAAAGAAAAGGAAAGTGCGATTGCTTTGGCTACGACCAAAGTGGCGAGTGAGTTGCAGCAGGCTGCGTCGGCCAAGGACGCGGTGATTCAAGAGCTCAAAGCCAAGCTAGAATCTGAGGCAGTGGCGCGTCAATTGGCTGTCACCCAAGCCTTGAGCCTGGTGGAAAAAGAGCGTGATGCGTTGGCCAACCAACTGGCGCAAGCTAAACAAGAAAAAGATTCCGTAGCTAAGTTGGCAAAAGCAGAGCTTGCCAATGCACTGCAAAAGGCCGAAGCTGACAAAGCATCTGAAGTGCAAACCCTAAAAGCCAAGCTGGATGCGATTGAAACGGAAAAGAAACTGGCGATTAACCAAGCGGTGAGCCAGGTGGAAAAAGAACGCGATGATTTGAAAGCAAACTTGGTAAATGCTGAGTTGCAAAAACAATTGGCTGAAACCGCGCTGAAAGATAAGTACGAAACGCAGATTAAAGACCGCGAAGATACCATTGAGCGTTTGAAGGATTTAAAAGCCAAGCTCTCCACCAAAATGATTGGTGAGACCCTAGAGCAACATTGCGAAACAGAGTTTAACCGCATCCGCGCCACCGCTTTTCCTAAAGCGTATTTTGAAAAAGACAATGATGCACGCTCAGGTAGCAAAGGCGATTTTATCTTTCGTGACCATGATGACGGTGGCACTGAGATTGTCTCGATTATGTTTGAGATGAAAAATGAAAACGACACCACCGCGACCAAAAGCCGCAATGAAGACTTTTTAAAAGAGCTGGATAAAGACCGTAACGAAAAAGGCTGCGAGTATGCGGTCCTTGTCACGCTACTGGAAGCAGATAACGAGTTTTACAACATGGGGATTGTGGATGTGTCATACCGTTATCCCAAAATGTATGTAATACGCCCACAGTTTTTTATCACCATGATTACACTGTTACGCAATGCGGCGCTGAACTCGATGAAATACAAAACTGAGCTGGCATTAGTGAAAGCGCAGAATATCGACATCACTAACTTTGAAAACGAGTTGGAAAGCTTTAAAGAGAAGTTTGCCAAAAACTACGATTTAGCTTCGAGACATTTTCAGACTGCGATTGAAGAAATTGATAAATCCATTAGCCATTTACAAAAAACCAAAGACGCTTTACTAGGCACAGATCGCAACCTACGACTCGCCAATGAAAAAGCGCAAGACGTGACCATTAAAAAGCTTACCAAAGGTAACCCGACCATGGCGGCTAAATTTGATGAGCTAGGTAAATAAGTTAAATACTTAAATAGTCTGTAATTAACTTGTTTTTAACTTCTGAACTTATGAGTGGGAAGATTTTAATCCAGTCCGCCAAGGCGTCGTCCTCAGCATAAAAATAGGGCGGTGGTACTCCTATTGCCATTGCAATTCGCTCTATAGTTAAAATGTCGGGAACATGTTTTCCACGTTCATATTGATTCATTCTCGAGCTTGAGGAGAACTCATCAATACCAGCTGCGATGCCTAGCTGCTTCTGTGAATATCCCTTTTCTAATCTAATCTGTTTGAGACGCTTCGAAACAATATTCATAATAAAAAACTCCATAGGTGAATACCTAAGAATTTCTTAGTTTTTTGCTTGACTGTATACTAAGGTTTCCTTAGTATTGGATTGTGCATTGTGCTCATTTTTAATTGTTTTAGGGGGGTATTAGTGTTTCTCAGCAAGCTTTCAACGAATTCAGGTATTCCAATCACATTGGAGTTTCAAAATATTACTTTGCTGCCTGGCAGAGAATGGTTCATATGTAAGGTATTAGGAAATGAAGGAGACGTGCTTGACCCTGAAAAACTTGAACTCTATTCATCTGTTCTTGATGTAACCAAATTGATTCTGGAAAAAAAAGAAAGAGTTTTAGACGTTTTTATAGTGCTACCTTCACGGTTGTTACATTTTAAATATCCATTGCAGGTGAAGCGATTAGAAGATTTATTGGCTATCCCATTCGAAGGGGATTTTGGCCGATGCGCCTATAAATACATTACAGAAGATTGCCACGAGTATATTACTCATAATGTCTCCCGTAATTATGATCCTGAAAAAATCAATAAATTAAAAAGATATCCTTTAATACACTATGACTCGACTAGAAAAATATATATTGCTGCGGAGTACCCTAACGTAAAAAGTGTTAATCAAGATGGCTTAGTAAGATATTAATTCGGATTTTAAAATACACTGTAATAAAAGTTATTGAGGTCTTGGATGTTTGCTATCAATTTAAAAAACCTAATAAGCAAAAATTTTGATGAATATTATTTCCCATTTATCAAGCTAACCGCCTATTCGCCAGCTTTTTTAGTGGATTTAAAAATTTATGATGCAGATAAATCGGCAACAACAGTGCCATATTTCGTGAGAAATTTTGATGATATTTTGAATCTTGAAATAGAAGGTTCAATCGAAAATATTCATTTTCTTTGTCCAGCGCATTTGCAGAATAAAGATGCATGGTCACTAAAAAGATTAAAGTCTATTGCTAAGGCAGATAAGCCCAATGTTGAAACAGGTGCCTTCCCACTAAAGCTCGAGTTATATGAAGACCAAGAAGTAATAATTTATGATGAAGCATGTGGAATTATAAAGAGTGATCATTATGTATTTAATGAGGCTACTAAAATTCAAATGAAGTAGCGCATTCAGTGCATCCACTTCTTGTGGACTTTTCAATTCAAGTAAAGCAAAGACGAAAAATATGATTCAAAAATATTTAGGCGTAACCATAAAATGGTGCCATGTTATTTTATTAGGTTAAATGTCTGAGTTAAGGATACTCTGAATCTTCTTACCAAGTTTTTGCCATGCTTCTTGAATCTTATCTTGGTAGTCATGAAGGAGGTAACGCTTAGCAGCGCCCGTCAGAACAATGTGATGTAAGCAAAGCTCTGCCAAAAAAAAGCCCTCAGCGCTACTGTACATAGTCTGTATGAGTGTTGCACCCGTTCTACGCAAGTCGTGAGGTGTCCACTCCCTTTCACCTACCACAAGTGCATTATCTTCGGCACGGTTTAGCAGTTTTTTGTGCGCTGCTGTTGGCGCGCGTTTAAAGAGAGAAATAATCAATAAAATGGGGTAACTTTGGGGGTAACTAAAATATTAAAAAATAATAAAATGGCTTTAAATATCAATTGGCGATTACTATTAGGTTCAGGCTCCCGCACCAAAACAAACAAAAAAGGCTTAGATGAAAATCTAAGCCTTTTTCTTTCAGTGGCTTCAATGTTGATTGCTAGCCCATTTCTACTCCAAACTTTTTGATTTAAATTAAACTTTTTCTTATTGCTTTGAAAAGTTGGATATGATATGTTTCGTTTTGTAACATATTTGTAACTAAGTTTTGAATGTATGTTGCAAATAACGTTGGATATTGAATGCTATCTGTATTACATGCCAAAGTAATTATTAAGCCTAATGCTTCGCTTTCTGATGAAGGTGTCGCAAAGCTAATAGTGGGTTTGATGGTGTTTTCGCTGGTTGTTGCTGTGGGTTTTGCAATGGCTGGTGCATGGATGGTGTTACCGTTTGCGGGTTTAGAGTTGCTGGCGCTGGTGATTGCGTTCGTGATTGTGCTTAGGCATGCAGGCGATTACGAGATGATTACGATTGAAGACGATGCGGTCGAGCTAGAGCAGTGTCGGCTTGGTGAAGTCGTCAAGCATCGATTTCAGCGCTATTGGGTTAGGGCAAGCCTCAGGGAAGAATCAAATGGCAGACTATCGCTGGTAATTGGTTCGCATGATAAAGAAGTTGAGTTTGGGCGGACGATGATTAGTAACGAGCAGCGTGCTCAATTGTTACGTGAGTTAAAGCTTAAATTTGCAGTAAAAAATAATTAATTTGATTTTGGAGCAATTGGGATGCAAGTGATAAACAAAATTGGGCTAGGCTTGGTTGCGCTTTTTGCCTCATTTAACGCAAGTGCTGATTACAGTTGGAACTTTCCTGAGCCAGTGACGCCAATGGCTCTTGATACTTTACACGTGCATAATAAGTTTATGGTGATTACTGCCATTATCTTTTTTGCAGTATTAGCGATTATGATTTACTCTATTTTTGCTCATCGCAAAAGTAAGGGTTTCAAAGCGCAAGCAGATAAAGCGCCATCTACAGCCGTTGAGATTTTCTGGACACTTATTCCTTTTGCAATTTTGTTGTTAATCGACTTTGTGATTATGGGCATTCCTGCCTACCACAGTGTGGTCATGATGGAAGATACGCGTGACCAATCGACGATGGTCATTAAGGTGACAGGTTCACAATGGCGTTGGCAATACGAGTATTTGGATGGTGATGCTAAAGGCATTAAATTTGTAAGTAACCTCACCACCACCGACGACCAATTGCACAATAAAGCAGATAAAGGCGAAAACTACTTATTGGAAGTGGATAATCCTTTGGTGTTGCCAGTGGGCGAGAAAGTGCGCATTTTGATGACTGCTTCAGACGTGTTGCATAACTGGTGGGTGCCACAATTTGGCTCATCACGTGTGGCTGTGCCTGGCTTTATTCGTGAAACTTGGGTGCAAGTAGACAAGCCAGGTGTTTATCGTGGGCAATGTAAAGAGCTGTGCGGTAAAGGTCACGGTTACATGCCTGTTGTGGTCAATGCTGTGTCTATGGAAGAGTACAAAACTTGGGTAGCTAAAAAACAAGAAGAGCAAAAAGCGGCTAACGATGTTAAGGAAATGAGCAAAGATGAATTGATGGCACAAGGTAAGTCAGTGTACGAGAAAAACTGTGCAGTTTGCCATCAGGTGTCTGGTGCGGGCTTGCCACCAGCGTTCCCTGCATTAACAGGTAGTAAAGTTGCCTTGGGTGCCATTTTTGGTGCTGATGGTAAGTATTTAAAAGACAGTCATCTTGACCGTGTTTTAAACGGTAAGGGTGTGATGCCAGCTTGGAAGGCAACATTAACGGATACTGAAATTGCGGCTGTGATTACTTATGAGCGTAATGGCTTGGGTAACACCGCTTCAGTGGATGCATTGGTGCAGCCAACCCAAGTTAAAGCGGCACGTGAGTAATTTCTGATTTAGAGAATTAGGAGAGCAATATGAGTACTTCAACCCTAGCGCATCATGAAGAACATCATGATCATCCAACGGGTATCATGCGTTGGTTGACCACTACAAACCATAAAGACATCGGTACGATGTATTTAACTTTCTCGCTGATTATGTTCTTGGTCGGTGGGGCGATGATTTTAGGTATCCGTGCCGAGTTATTTAAACCAGGTTTGCAGTTAATGAACCCAGAGTTTTTTAATCAACTTATCGGTGTGCATGCATTGATTATGATTTTCGCGGCCTTGATGCCAGCAGCCACTGGTTTTGCTAACTGGATGATTCCTTTGCAAATTGGTGCGCCAGACATGGCATTGCCACGTTTGAATAACTGGGGCTTTTGGTTATTACCTCCTTCAGCGATTTTGCTCACATTGCCTTTCACGCTAGCTTTGTTTGGCGTGGGTGATGGTGCGTTAGCCACGGGCTGGACGTTCTATCCGCCATTGTCTGTGCAAGGTGGTATTGGTGTTGACTTCGCGATTTTCGCTGTCCACTTGTTAGGCGTGTCATCAGTGATGGGTTCAATCAACATTATCGTGACATTGTTCAACATGCGGGCACCTGGTATGACATTGATGAAAATGCCTATGTTTGCTTGGGGCTGGTTGATAACTGCTTTCTTGTTGGTTGCAACGATTCCAGTGTTGGCTGGTGCAGTGACTATGTTGCTGACAGACCGTCATTTTGGTACGCACTTCTTCGATGCGGCTGGTGGTGGTGACCCTATTATGTTCCAACACTTGTTCTGGTTCTTTGGTCACCCAGAAGTGTATATTTTGTTGTTGCCAGTTTGGGGTTTCATTCCACAAATCTTGCAAACATTCTCACGTAAACCAATGTATGGCTACAAAGCACAAGTCTATTCATTGTGGGCAATTGGTGCTTTAGCGATTGTAGTTTGGGCGCATCACTTCTTTACCGCTGGTATGCCAGTGCCTGCTTTGCTTTACTTTATGTATAGCACCATGGCGATTTCATTGCCATTGGCTGTGTTGTTCTACTGCTGGATAAGAACGATGTGGAAAGGCTCTATGAGTTTTGAAACGCCTATGTTGTTTACTGTAGGTTGGATTATTTTGTTCGGTATTGGTGGTTTAACAGGTTTAGTATTGGCTGACGTTGCTGCCGATGCACAATACCATAACAGTTACTTTGTGGTTGCGCACTTCCACTACACGCTATTTGCGGGTGGCATCATGGGCATCATGGCGGGTGTTTACTACTGGTTGCCAAAAATGACTGGCCATATGTATAACGAGAAGTTAGGTAAACTACATTTCTGGTTAACTGCAATTTCATTTAACTTGACCTTTATCCCACAGTTCTTTGTTGGTCTAGCTGGTATGCCACGTCGTATTCCAGACTATGCATTGCAATTTGCTGAATTCAATATGATTTCATCTGTTGGTGCATTTATCTTGGGCTTGTCACAGTTGTTATTTGTATACAACATTATCACCTGTGCTAAAGGTGGTCCGAAAGCGACAGACCAAGTATGGGAAGGTGCAGAGGGCTTGGAGTGGACATTACCATCACCACCGCCTTACCATAGCTTTACTGAGCAACCGACAGTTAAATAGTTGGCGGCTGAGTAGCTGAGTAAAAATACGAGGCTTGGTTTTCTAACTTTGATTACCAAGCCTCTTAAGGAAGAGTAAACGTTTCATGGCAATAAAAGAAAATAAGAAAAACAATATTCTGATTGCTGTGTTACTGGCAGGTTTTGCATTGGTTTGGTATGTCGTGTCGATATTTACCATTTGGTAAGTAGCAACGGTTAATCACGGGTTAGTAATTGAGCCAAGAAAACAAGCCATTGCCGCAAAGCCAAACACTGAAAGAGGCTAATAAAAAATTAGCTATCAAGTTAGTGTATGTGGTGATTGGGGCGTTGATTTTTGCTTTTGCATTGGTGCCTTTGTATGACGTGCTATGTGCGGTCACAGGTTTAAATGGCAAAACCGATAATTCAGCCAGTACCCTGTCTAAAGCGAAGGTGGATAGTAGTAGGCAAGTCACGATTCAGTTTGTCTCATCTGTGATGCCTGGCTTAGGCTGGAATTTCTATCCTAAAGTCAATACGCTCACGGTGCATCCTGGGCAGATAGAAACGGTGTTGTTCGTAGCAAAAAACACCACGAACCAATCGGTGTCCGGACAAGCAATACCCAGTGTGACGCCAGGAAAAGCGTCAACACACTTGAAGAAAATTGAATGCTTTTGTTTTGTTAAACAAACGCTCAAGGCAGGTGAAGCTAAAGAAATGCCACTAAGGTTTTTTGTTAGCCCTGAACTGCCTAGTGATGTAAAAGAGTTGACGCTTTCTTACTCTTTTTTCTTGGCGGAAAATTAGGCTAGGGAATGATTGCAGGAGTATAAAAAGGTTTTTGTAATACCAAAAAGTAAATTTGTAAAATAATTAATAATGCTTGGGAGTTAATGCATGGCAACACATTCAGATAATCATTACTTTGTGCCACATGGTAGTTTGTATCCTTCAGTGCTTTCTGCGGGCTTGCTCTCAATGGCGGCTGGCTTTGTATTTTCAGTGGCAACAGACCGTGGCGGTAATTCACTAGCTTACTTAGAAGGACCAGGAAAATACATGATGTATTTTGGTCTGGCGATCGTGTTGTTTATGATGTTTAAGTGGTTGAGTGATGTTGTTGTAGAAAGCGTGACTGGTAAATATAAAAAATGGGAAGACAAATCTTTCCGTATAGGCATGATTGTCTTCATTTGTTCAGAAGTAGCCTTCTTCGCAGCTTTCTTTGGTGCTTTATTCTACATGCGCGTGTTGTCAGTACCAGATCTTGCATCTTATTCCACAGATATTACGCCATATAAAGACTTTTTGGGCTCATGGCCATCACAAGGTCCAGGTGGTGTAGTGTTAGGTACTGAATTTAAGCCTAATCCAGACTTTAAGCCTATGCATTGGATGGGCTTGCCATTGATTAATACAATCTTATTACTGACCTCTGGCGCCACTATTACTTGGGCTCACTGGGGTTTAATCAAAAACAACCGTAAGCAATTAATCATCGGTATGGCATTAACCGTGGCATTAGGGGTTGCCTTCTTGATTTGCCAAGCAATGGAATATAGTCATGCATACAATCACATGGGCTTGACTTTAGGTAGCGGTGCTTACGGCGCAACTTTCTTTATGTTGACTGGTTTCCATGGCTTCCATGTGACCATTGGTACTTTAATGCTGATAGTGATTACATTGCGTTGCATGAAAGGCCACTTTAGCCCAGAGCATCACTTTGGTTTTGAAGGTGTAGCTTGGTACTGGCACTTTGTTGACGTGGTTTGGTTAGGTTTGTTTATTTTCGTATACATGCTTTAAGTTGAAATGTTAAAAAAGGGCGCTTTAGTGCGCCCTTTTTTATTGAAGTTGAACTCTGCGTTGTATTACTTAATAATCTCTTACTTATAAAGCATGTCCAATATAACCATTGTGGGCAGCTACGATCAATGCAATAAATAGAGTAATTGATAAGCCGATTCGTACTGTCAAGGCTTTAACAGTGCGCTCAGAACCACCTTTGTCGTTAAACAAAAAGAATAGCGCTGAAAATAAGCTACCAATGATAATCAGTAAGATTAAAACAGTTGCAATTTTTATGAGCATAATGGTGTCCTAATGGTTGTTGCAATAAGGGCTATAAACTGATTGCTAATGTTATCGGTATTCTGGTTGCTTGTGTAAATTGTTTCATGAGTACAATGTCAAAACGAACTGAATAACCATTGTAAAAGTGACAAATAAACTGGTAAATATGCAAATAGATTTAAAGTGGGTAGTGCTTAAACCAAGCTTGTTATCAACGTTAGTGATGTTGGTATGCGTGGTATTGTTTGTGAAGTTGGGTTTTTGGCAGCTGTCTAAAGGGCAAGCCAAACAAGCGATCGCTGAGGTATATGCTGCAAGTGCAAAAAAACAGCGCATGATGTTAAACACGCTGGCACTTGATAATAAAAATACATTGCTTGCATTGCATACTAGTAAAGTATTTGTTAAAGGACATTACGATGACCGTTATCAAATACTATTGGATAACCAAGTGTATCAGCAACAAGCGGGCTTTCATGTGTTGACGCCGTTTATCGTTGCAGGCACAAATATGGCGATTTTGGTTAATCGTGGTTGGGTGGCTGGTTACACCAATCATCAACAATTGCC
The DNA here is from genome assembly GCA_965249075.1 of uncultured Methylophilus sp. GTDB lineage: Bacteria > Pseudomonadota > Gammaproteobacteria > Burkholderiales > Methylophilaceae > Methylophilus. Next base: position 316,165 of record CBDFLF010000004.1, on the reverse strand, counting down.
ATCTATACAGACCAGCAGTGAGATGCAAGAAATAAGTGGCATGGCTTGGCTACCAAGTAAAAAGACCTTTAGTTTGGAGCATGCGGAACAATGGCAAGTGCCAGGCGTTTGGCAGCAGTTAGATTATGATAGTTACCAAAGCAAAACACCTTTGCAACTCTTGCCAATCATATTGAAATTGGATGCGAGTGTGAAAAAAGAAGGTTTTGTGCGTGTTTGGGAGCCACCCGTGAGTAAGGTGGTTTCGCACTTTGGCTACGCCTATCAATGGTTTGGTTTCGCTATCGCAGCAATATTGATTTATTTTTATAATATTTGTGTAATCAAACCAAAAAACTAAAACAAAAAAGTAAACTTCTCGACATCAGCATGTGATGTGATTAAATGTTGCACAATGTAACAGGATAAAAGATGAAACAAGCCGCAAATGATATAGTACAAGACACAACACCAACGCAAGATTTGCCACTAGATAAAGCGCAACAGACGAGAGGACGCTGGATGCTGCTTGTGTTGGCCATATTTTTTATTGTGCCTATCGTAGTCGTAGTGGCAATGATGAAGCTGAACTGGCGACCACAAGGTCAGAGTTATGGTGAGTTGGTCAGCCCAGCACGTCTCATTTCTATGCAAGCACCATTATCCGATAGTGATGGGCAACCATTGCCAAACGTGTGGAAAGAAAAATGGAATATTGTTTATATTGCCAATGAGTGTGACAGTCCATGTATGAAGCGTTTGCATGATATGCGCCAAATATATGTTTCTTTATACAAAGACATGATACGTGTGCAACGTGTATTGATAACACAACAACAAGATGTGACTGCCATTAAAAAAGACTATCCTGATATGTTGGTAATTAATCACCCAAGCGCAGCTATTGCAGCCACTGTGCAATCGTTTAACCTTCAGGATAATAATGCTTTGAACGCGCAACGTGTGTACTTTGTAGATCCTTTGGGGCATTTGGTGATGAGTTATCCTATCAGTCAAAAACCAGCCTATATACGCAAAGATTTGGTGAAGTTATTAAAATTCTCTTGGGCAGGGTAGCCCTTTAGAAGATGGTGAAGATGAAGGCGGAATGAAGTGCGTACGGAAATATTTAAAAAATTGAGTTTGATAGCGACCTTGACAGCATTTTGCGTGGTCGTGTTGGGCGCTTATGTCAGGTTGTCAGATGCAGGTTTGGGTTGCCCTGATTGGCCTGGTTGCTATGGCACATTGACTGTGCCAGAAAGCCAAGAAGGGATTGCACAAGCGCAAATCGCTTATCCTGACAGCCCAGTTGAAACAGGCAAGGCATGGAAAGAAATGTTGCACCGTTATTTAGCAGGCAGTTTGGGATTGATGGTGCTGACTTTGGCGATGTTAGGATGGAAGCAGCGCGACAAGTTGGCTACCAGCCCTTGGTTGACGACGGGTTTGTTGGTCTTAATCTTCTTGCAAGCGATGTTAGGCATGTGGACAGTAACGATGTTACTCAAGCCTGTTGTGGTGACCTTGCATCTGTTGGGCGGGATGACTACATTAGGCTTGCTCACTTGGCTAAGCTATCGCAATTGGATACAAAATAATCAAACAGGATCTATGCCACAAACTTATATTCGTTTGGCCCGCTTCGCTTTGCTTGTATTGGTGATGCAGTTGTTGCTAGGCGCGTGGACCAGTACCAATTACGCAGCATTGGCTTGCACTGATTTTCCAACCTGTCATGGCAGTATGTTGCCCGCGATGGACTTTAAAGACGCCTATCATCTTAAACGTGAGCTCGGTGTGAGTTTGTCTGGCGGTAGCCTGAGCCTAGAAGCCATTACAGCGATACAATGGAGCCATCGAGTGGGTGCTTTGCTTACTTTGGTGGTGCTAGGATTGCTTGTCGCCTTAGGGGTAAAACAAAAGCCACTCAAAAGCATAAGTCTTGCGCTATTGGTGGCGCTAGTGGCGCAAATCACAATTGGGATTGCAAACTTGATTTTGCATTTGCCTACGGTGCTGGCTGTGTTACATAACGCAGGCGCTGCCACTTTGGTCGTAATGTTGGTCGTGTTAAATGCACGCATCAGCAAACTTTAAAAATATAAAATTCAAAAATGGTAGGGAAGAGAAATGAACGCAACCGTGATGCATCATATGGGCAGCTTTAAATTAAGCATTAAAAATTTCTATGCGCTTTGCAAGCCAAGGGTAACCGCCTTGATTGTGTTTACTGCCATCATAGGCATGTTCATGGCGACCCCGGGCATGGTGCCGTGGACAATTCTGATTGCCACCACGGTTGGTGTTGCCTTTAGCTCTGGCGCAGCAGCAGCTTTTAATTGCCTCATTGAACATAAAATTGATGCCGTGATGGCGCGTACACGCGCACGCCCCTTGCCAACAGGACAAGTCTCTGGCCGTGAAACCATGGTATTTGCCACCTTGCTAGGCGGCATTGGTTTGCTGATATTGTATGTGTACGTTAACCCACTCACCATGTGGCTCACATTAGGCACCTTTGTCGGCTATGCTGTTATTTACACGGTATTTTTAAAACCTGCTACGCCAATGAATATTGTCATTGGCGGTGCTTCTGGCGCCATGCCTCCGATACTAGGTTGGGCGGCGGTGAATAACGCTGTATCGCCAGAGTCGCTGATTATGTTTTTGATTATTTTTGCTTGGACACCCCCACACTTTTGGGCCCTCGCGCTGTATCGTCGTGAAGAATATGCCAAAGTCGGCATGCCGATGTTACCCGTGACGCATGGGGAACGATTCACTTTGCTGCATATTGTTTTATACACCATCATTCTTGTCGTTGTGTCATTGATGCCTTATGGTTTAGGGATGAGTGGGCTGATCTACTTGGTATCCGCCATCATCCTAAACGCCATATTTATGTATGATGTGATAGGCTTGTACCGTCATTACTCTGATGACTTGGCTAAGAAAACTTTCAAATTTTCCATTATTTATCTTAGTCTTATTTTTGCGGCCCTGTTAGTCGACCATTATGTAAGCTTGTAGCTGTCAATTTTAATGTGCTAACTTAGATTGTAAGACTAACTGTAGGTCGCTCGCAGGCTTTAAGTTACAATCACATTACTTTGAAACCGTACATTCCTAAAATTCAGGGTAAAGAAGTTACCCTACAATCCTTGGTTAAAATGCTGGCAGAGCCAGTCGTCATGGTTGGGTCACTGTTTTTGTTAAGCATTTGGTTTCAACAAACCATAGACGAAAAATACTACCTAATTGCAATTTTAATCTTCGCCATCGGCTTTCCTGGGACGTGGTACGAAGAAAACAGCAAAATCCAGCAACTCTTTAACATCCTATCCGACTGGATGTTTGTCGTCATCGTGGTGTTGTTTATTGACTACTCCACTACCTACCTACAAGCTTTCCCAAGGCAAATGATTAACCTATGGTTACTCGTTACTCCGCTAGTCATTTTCATCGTCCACCTTATTTTTGACTATTACCTTAATAGCCAAATTTACCGTGAAAGCATTACCCGCCGAGCCTTAATTATTGGTGTCAATATTCTCGGTTTACGTCTGAAGCATATGATGGACACGGATCAGACCTTGGCACTAAAGTTTCAAGGTTTTTTTGATGACAGAGAAATTGTTCGGCTCAAAGACGAAATTGGGTTTGATGGAGATGTACTTGGCAAGCTCAACGATGTTTCTGAATACGCTAAGAAACATCACACCGATGTTATCTATATCGCCTTGCCCATATCACAACAGCCTAGAATGGTTGAACTACTAGATAGCCTCAAAGACACGACTGTGTCAGTATACTTTGTGCCTGATATTTTTGTGTTTGACTTGATTCAAGCGCGCATAGACGATGTTGGCGGTATTCCTGTCGTGGCTGTATGCGAGTCGCCATTTTCTGGCATCAATGGCGTGATTAAGCGCTTGAGCGATTATCTATTTGCAACGGCCATTCTGCTGGCAATCTCACCATTGATGGCTATCATTGCTGTACTTGTGAAACTCAGCTCACCAGGCCCTATCATCTATAAACAAAAACGTTATGGCTTAGATGCAGAAGAAATCATGGTTTACAAATTCAGGTCAATGACATACAACAACAATCCCAGCGAGGATGTTACCCAAGCCACCCGATTTGATGAGCGTGTTACGCCGATAGGTAAAATATTAAGGCAAACCTCGATGGATGAGTTGCCACAGTTCTTTAACGTATTGCAAGGGCGCATGAGTATTGTCGGTCCACGTCCACATGCCATTGCCCATAATGAAATGTATCGAAAAATGATTAAAGGCTACATGGTGAGACACAAAGTAAAACCAGGCATTACTGGCTGGGCGCAAGTGAATGGTTTGCGGGGAGAGACAGAAACCATTGACAAGATGGAAGCTAGATTACAATACGACCTAGATTATCTGCGTCAATGGTCTCTCGTGTTGGACATTAAAATCATCATTAGGACCGTCTGGCTGGTGTTTAAAGACCAGCATGCCTACTAAAATGTAACTGGCGCGCCCGGCGGGAGTCGAACCCACGACCCTTGGCTTCGGAGGCCAATACTCTATCCAACTGAGCTACGGGCGCAAGCTGGCGATTATAACAAACTAATGTAGCGTTGATGCTGAATTGCTGGGGTAGCTGTTGTATTTGCTAGCGCGTATTGCTGGAAAGCATACGCTGTAATGGTTATAATGAGTTTTTTTATAATTTTAATGTTGGGGATTTGAGATGGCAGATAAAGAATATAAAAACAGTTCTAGTTTTAAAGAGTTAATGATTGCGATTCCAGGTGCAATCATTGGGTTTACCTTATTGGTTTCTTTGTTAGCGGTATTGTTTGGTATGGGCAAAGAAGAAGAAGCGCCAACGCCGGCAGCCACGGCTGAAGCAGCACCAGCGCCAACACCAGAAGAAAAAAATATTGCGCCAGTGGCTGCAGTGGATGTGGCGGCTGAGGGTGGTGAGCATGTGGAGAAAAGCGGTGCAGACGTGGTTAAAGGCGTTTGCGTGATGTGTCACGGTGCAGGTTTGATGAATGCGCCTAAAATTGGTGATGCAGGCCAATGGGGTCCTCGTCTTGCACAAGGTTACGAAACTTTGGTGAAACATGCGATTGAGGGTATTCGTAGTATGCCAGCGCGTGGTGGTAATCCAGATTTGACTGATGGCGAAATTGCCGCTGCGGTTGCAGAAATGGCCAATGCATCTGGTGCAAAATTTGACCCTGCAAGTTTAAAAAAATAATGTTTAAGAATGATTGATTTTAAAAGCCGCAAATAAGCGGCTTTTTTTATCTGTTGGTTTTTTATCACTCAGTTTTGTTTCGGAAAGCTCATGGCTAGATATGCGATAGGCGACATACAAGGTTGTTACCACTCTTTTGAGGCTTTGTTGCGTCAAATTAAATTTGACCCTAAACATGATGTGCTTTGGTTGGTGGGCGATATTATCAATCGTGGCACTGGTTCTTTAGCTGTGTTGCGATGGTGTGTTGAACATCAATCCTGTTTGCGTATGGTGTTGGGCAATCACGATTTGCATGCGATTGCTGTTTTTCATGGCATTAAACCTGCCCATCGTAGTGATACCCTGCAAGAGATTTTTGAACACTCAGAAGGTAATGCATGGCTAGACTGGCTACGTTGTCAGCCTATGATGTATCAAGAGCAAGACTTTACCATGGTGCATGCTGGCCTATTACCACAATGGTCACTGCAACAAGCAGGCCACTTGGCGCAAGAGGTTGAACAGGTGTTGCAGGGGCAAGATTATCTTGCTTTTTTACAACAGATGTATGGTAACCAGCCAGACACTTGGGACGATGCGCTGACAGGCATTGCGCGCCTTCGTTTGATTACCAATGCGTTGACACGTTTACGGGTGTGCAATGCGCAAGGCCAAATGGAATTTAGTTTTAAAGGCGAACTAAAAGATATCCCCGCAGGGCTTTATCCTTGGTTTGCAGTGCCAAAACCCACGCAATATGAAAAGCTTGTGTTGTTTGGGCATTGGTCAGCCCTTGGTTTGCATATGAAAGATGGTGTGATTGGGTTGGACTCAGGTTGTTTGTGGGGGCGCAGTTTAACGGCTTACTGTTTAGAGACAGGGCAAATTTCCCAAGTGCCATTGGATGTGAGAGACAAGCCTGTTATAAGTGCTGGCTAATGCATCGGTGGGCTTCCTGCGCTAGTGCCTGCCTGCTGTGTTCTGGTGTGTAAGCAATCGGTGTGCAAAAGTGTAGTTGCACTTTTGGGTTTCGCATATTTAAAAATGCACCTATTGACTCAATCAAGGTGGTTTCGCCTGCGTAGGCGGCAGCAATGTTGGCTTGATTGTTCGCCAATGGGTAGCGTACAGTCACTGGTAGCACACTGGCTTGTGCATTAATAGCCGCTTGCAGGATGCTGCTTTTAAACGGCCATACACTTAGCCCTTCGGTGGTTGTGCCTTCAGGAAAAAAACAAATATTATCATCGTGTTTTAGCGCCGATGAAATCACATTCACCACACGCGAAGCATCTCTGCGGCTGCTTCTGTCGATAAAAATCGTGCCTGATTTTTTAACCAAATAGCCAAAAATCGGCCAAGATTTAATCTCCATTTTTGCCACAAATCGAACTGGTAAAACGCTATTAATCGCGTGAATATCCACCCAGGAAATATGGTTAGCCACGAGCATAGTGCCATAGGTGTGGCTATGCGGGATTTTTCCGCTGACTTCGATCTGAATGTTTAGGCTACGCAACAAGCCACGACACCACCATTGAATCAGGCCAAGGCGTAGATAGCGGTTACATACCGGCAACGCTAATGCGGCAAGCACTAGACCAATTAGCACATGTGCAATCAGTCTAGCAAGTCGAAACAGGCGAACTAGGAAATGGGTTTGAGACAAATTTATTTTAAGAAATGCGCAGCATATCTAGGATTGATTCGAGATAGCGGTAACAATACCAGCAAGTCAGCCGTATTAAAAGAGGCATCCCAAGCAGGTTCGCCACAAATATAAGCGCCTAGTCTTAAATAACCTTTAATTAACGGTGGGCATGTGGTTTCTAAGTCTTGTTTGAGCGCGTGCATGGGCAAAGGCGTATGAGGGAACACGCGGTATTCAGCAGGAGATAAGTGTTCATCTTTGAGTTGATGGTAGAGTGAAGTCGCATGATGACCACCGTCTAACATCGACATGCTGGCACAACCGATCATGTACTCGTAGCCACGCTCCATCATGTAACGCGCCAAACCTGCCCACAGTAGCGTAATGGCACCACCTTTACGGTGATTGGCATGTACGCAAGCGCGACCGACTTCAACGGTACGGTCAAATAGAGGTTCAAGTCTAGTTAAATCAAACTCGCCAGCGGAGTAGTAACCACCTGCCAGCATGGCTTGAATGGGATTGAGGATGCGGTAAGTGCCTACCACTTGGTGGCTATCGCGCTCACGCACGAGTAAATGGTCGCAAAATTGATCAAAGCCATCGACGTCTAACTCTTCACCATGGATGCCATGCTTGTTTTTAATCGGCGCGCCCATTTCTTCAGCAAATACCTGATAGCGCAGACGTTGCGCTTCGGCCACTTCACTGCTATTACGGGCTAGGCTGACATATAAGCCACCTGCTTCAATTTGTGTATGGGATGCTTGCTGTGTAGATTCATTCCCTACAAGCTGTTGCATAGATGTGCTCGCCTCAAACATAGTCATTTCTCCTCATGATTTATGGCATGATAGAGCGCAAATGTGAATGATTCTTTAAAATGAAATGACAGTTTTGTTACAGCGCTGATGTAAAGGATAAAATAAAAAAGCGAGCCATTTAGCTCGCTTTTTAAAAGTACTTGTTTTTAAACTACACAGATGTGTTTAGTGTGAGACGCGTGAAGTGTTACCGTTTTCGATAATCCGTACTTTATCCCCGGCTTTAAACATTTCATCTGCTTCTTGCACAATAGAAACCAAGCCGCCACCATCGAGTTTAATGGTGAGCTCCAAACCATCTTTGCGCGTGGCGACTTCCTCAACGGCGGAACCAGCAATTGCACCTGCCACTGCACCAATCACAGCGACCACAGAGCTAGTGCGGCCAGAGCCTACAGAGCTACCTGCAATCCCACCTATTGCGCCACCTGCGACAGTGCCGATGGGTGTTTTGGTGCCTTCAATTTGCACTTGACGCACGCTCTCTACCACCCCTGTTTTCACAGTCTGCATACGCTTGGCTTCATCGCGGGAATACACGCTCCCCGAATTAGAGCTGGCGCAAGCGGTGACTAGCAATACGCTTGCAATCATCAATAACGTTTTTATATAAGACATAACTATTCCTTTCGAATTTAAGCCTACACGTTTAACTGCTGGCTTACCCTAAACTGGGGTCTTCTTTAATCGCATCTTGCACCAAGGCGTGACTATAAATACGTTCAATCTCGTCTCTTGAAGGCTTGTGATTTTGGCCACCTTGATGCGCAATCTTGATGGCACCTAAAGTAGAAGCCAAGCGCCCGCAAGCTTTCCAGTCCCATCCACGCACAATGCCATACAATAAACCAGCGCGGTAAGCATCGCCACAACCTGTTGGGTCTAACACCTTGTCAGGTTTAACGCATGGAATCTCATGGCGTTGACCGTCTGCGTAAATATGTGAGCCTTCGCCACCCAAAGTAACAATCAGCGCTTTCACTTTACTGGCGAGTTGCTCTAGGCTTAAGCCTGTTTTGTCTTGAATCACTTGTGATTCGTAATCATTCACCGCTAAATAATCTGCCATCTCAATAAAGTGCAGCAGCTCCTCGCCATTAAACATCGGCAAGCCTTGGCCTGGGTCAAACATAAATGGAATGCCAGCATCAAAACATTCTTTGGCATGTTGGAACATACCGTCACGACCATCAGGCGCAATAATCGCGAGTTTGATGTCTTTAGCCTCTTTCACACTATTTTGATGCGACTCCAACATCGCGCCTGGGTGAAAGGCTGTGATTTGGTTGTCATCGATATCGGTGGTGATGAACGCTTGTGCGGTAAAGGTACCAGCCACTGTTTTAACGTGTGTAGTATCCAGCTTGTTTTTGGCAAACCATGTTTGATAAGGGCCAATATCATCGCCTACAGTCGCCATAATCACTGGATTGCCTTCTAGCAATTGTAAGTTGTAAGCAATATTGCCTGCAGTGCCACCAAATTCGCGACGCATTTCTGGTACAAAAAAAGCGACACTCAGTTTGTGAATTTTGTCTGGCAGAATGTGATTTTTAAATTGGTCTTGAAACACCATGATGGTGTCGTAGGCGATAGAGCCACAGATAAGAATATTCATGAGTAATGACGATTGAGTTGATTAAAAAAGTATTATCGCTGGCTTGCCATGATGTCGCAAGCAAGAAATCAAGGGGGCTTCTATAAATTCAAGTTGCTAAGCCAGATAAGGCGTGATTAAAAAATTTTGACGCAGTATATGCATGATATATAAGGAGAAATTTTTTATGAGCAACACGGTATGGCAACGGAAATTGAATTTATAGAAGTCCCCTTAAGATGATTTGCTCGTTTGAATGGCAAGGTCAATCAAAGTTTTGGCAGCCAATTTGGCATGCTTGATTGCGCCACATCCGCGTTGCATTTGCTCAGATTGCACAGCCCCTTCAAACAAAATGGCGAGTTGCAGTGCTAAGCCGTCTGCATCTTGAATGTTGGCTTCGGTGGCGAGGGTGGTGATGTAGTGTTTAAAAGATTGTGATTGCGCGGACGACAACTGATGGATTGGATTGTCTTCTTGCGGAAATTCGGCAGACGCTTTGATAAAGCCCACGCCTAGAAAGTCGGGCGAGTTAATCCATTCTTCAATAAAATCAAACAGCGCTTGAATTTTCGCATCTGGCTGTTGCTTAAGTTTGTCATCTAGCCAAGTCTGAAAATCTGTTTGGGTTTTTTTGAGAACTTCTAAAATCAAATTTTCTTTAGAGCCAAAGTGCTTGTACAAAGTCATCTTTGTCGTGCCAGCCTTGGCAACAATCGTGTCAACACCAGTCGCATTGATACCTTGCGATTGGAATAACTCGATGGCTGTATTTAAGATTTTTTTCTTAAGTGTGCTCATGCAGAAATTATACTACTCTGTATAGTGAAAAGCCAGTTGCTTTATTAAGAGGCAATTTCATTATTAACTAACTGAGTTCAGCATTAGTTTAGGCGTATAGTTGCATTTTACTTGGTCTAGCAACTCGTTTACGATGCGCTGTTGTTCGCGGTTTTGGCTGATTCGGCCTTGAATCACGTTCTCAATATAAATACTTTTGACCTGCTCGGGTAATTGTATGGCCTCAATAAATCGACAGTCGCCATGGCGCATCATTTCAAGTCTTGCGTAAATCGCAGCCGTCTCGCTAGGGCTTGCCTCTTGCATTTGTGAACTTGGCCCCATTGTGATTGCTGAGCTAGTTTGAGCGACCATCGCTGGCGTATATGATTGATGCAATAACCAAGCGATGCCAAGGGTGATTGCAGTTAAACTGACCAACCCCATTAAACCATATTGCCAGACGGGTGACAGCGTCCATCGTTTGATGGAGGAAGATTCTGCTTCTATCAATGCTTTTGTGGCTTGTTGTGCATGTTTTAAGCTATTGCTTTGTGGGTGTAGTACATAAGTATTAGCAGCACTCAGCGCCATAAAGTAAATTTGATTAGCCAAGACATCGGGCGAGCGACTGCCAGCCAGTTTGGCCTGTTGCATCAGATAAGTTTGCAATGCAGGTGCTTGAGATGGATTGTTATGGTTTGCTTGGTTTGCTTGGTTTTTTAAGGGCTGAAAAGGTGCGCTCAACCAATCTTCCAACAACACAAATACATTCAGCAGGCGCTGTTTAGGCTGCGGGCTGGATTTTTCCAGCATTTGGATGAACCAATCCGATTGTAGCAGGGCGTGTATAGGTGTTTGCATGGTTATTTGTATGAATTAAAACGCGCTTAAAATGGCTTAACTACCACCAAGATGACGACAGCAAATAGCGCCAATACTGGCGCTTCGTTAAACCAGCGGTACCAAATATGGCTATGTTGATTTTGCTTGGCGATAAACAGTTTAAGTAATCGACCGCAATAGATATGATAGCCAATCAAGCCCGCCACTAAAACCAGTTTTAAATGCATCCAAGCGCCTGAAATGCCGTAGCCCAGCCAAAGCCATAAGCCAAAAACAAGGGCGAGGATGCTTAGGGGTAACATAAAGCGGTAGAGTTTTTGTGCCATTAAAATCAAACGTGCGTAGGATACTGCTTCGGTTTCCATCGCTAAGTTGACGTAAATACGCGGTAAATAGAATAGCCCCGCAAACCAACTGGTCACAAAAATAATATGCAATGCTTTGACCCACAACATTTATTTAAGCTCTTTCTTCAGTAAACTTTCAAGCTGATTAAAATCTAATTCGCCTATGGTTTTTTGGATGCGTTGTCCTTGTTTATTATAAATCAAGGTCGTTGGCACAAGGTTAATGCCGCCAAACGCTTGGTTCATCTCACTTAAGCCATCTTGCATCACAGGGAAGGGTAATTTTTTTTGTGTGGCGTAATTGAGCACTTGGGCAGGCGGGTCGTAAGGCATGGTCACCGCTACAATTTCTAGGCCTTGCGCGCGGTATTTTTCATAAGTTGCGACCAGCGCTGGCATCTCATTGACACAGCCTGGGCAGTCGGTGGCCCAAAAGTTGACTAGTACGGTTTTACCTTTGAGCGATTGCATGCTGATTTTTTCACCAGTGAGGGTGGTAAAGGTAACCTCAGGCGCGGTTGGCTTTTGGTTGGCAAAGTAAAACAAAGACGAAGCCAACACAATCCCAAGCCCAAAAATCCATATAGTTTGTGTTTTCATAATAGCGATGTGTGTGTAAAAACCCTAGAACGTTTAACGTGTTTGTGCAGTCTACTGCATGTTATAATTGACTTTTGCATCAGACATGACATCAATGAACGCACCTGTACCTGCAGAATTGCTCAAACACGATTCTACCCCTGTTGCGCGTTTGCGCGAAATTCCCTACAACTATACCTCATTTTCTGACCGTGAAATCGTCATTCGGTTTCTTGGTGAAGAAGTTTGGGAAGTCCTCAATGAGTTGCGCGCAGAGCGTAAAACAGGCCGTAGCGCCCGCATGTTGTTTGAGGTATTGGGCGACATATGGGTGGTCTCTCGCAACCCTTATCTGCAAGACGATTTATTAGAAAATCCTAAACGTCGTAAAGCACTAATCGACGCTTTAAACCATCGTATTGCCGCGATTGATGAGCGTAGCGCAGGCAACGACAAGGTGCTTACATTGGTCGCTGCGGCGCGTAAAGCGATAGACAAGTTTGCGGATGATTTTAAGCAAACTTACGATTTGCGTAAAAAGGCCTTGGCCAAACTCACTAAATTTACCCGCAAAGACAATGTGCAGTTTGACGGTTTGGCGCGTGTTTCGCACGTCACGGATGCCACTGACTGGCGTGTGGAATATCCTTTTGTGGTGATTAACCCAGATACTGAAGCTGAGATTTCGTACTTGGTACGTGCTTGTATCGAGTTGGGTTTAACCATTATCCCACGTGGCGGTGGCACGGGTTATACGGGTGGTGCTGTGCCACTCACGCCTTTGTCTGCGGTGATTAATACTGAAAAGCTAGACCAACACACAGGCGTGCAAATGCGCACTTTACCTGGTGTATCTCGCCAAGTGGCGACCATCGAATGTGGTGCTGGGGTCGTGACACGCCGTGCCATGGAAGCCGCGAGTGATGCTGGTTTAGAGTTTGCCTGCGACCCAACTTCTGCTGATGCCTGTTGCATAGGCGGTAACGTGGCGATGAATGCGGGCGGTAAAAAGGCCGTATTATGGGGCACTGCTTTAGATAACTTAGCCTCATGGCGCATGGTGACGCCTGATGCGACTTGGTTAGAAGTCGAGCGTTTAGACCATAACTTGGGCAAAATCCATGACATTGAAACTGCGCGTTTCAAAATTAGCCGTTACGACATTGACCATAAAAATTTATTATCTGAGCCAGAAATTCTAGAAATTGCGGGTCCTAGTTTCCGTAAAGTAGGGCTGGGTAAAGATGTCACAGATAAATTTCTGTCTGGTCTGCCTGGTATTCAAAAAGAAGGTTGCGATGGACTGATTACATCAGCCACCTTTATTTTGCATCGCATGCCCAAGCATGTGCGCACGATTGCGTTGGAGTTTTTTGGCAATGTGTCTCACGCCGTACCTGCCATTGTCGAAATCAAAGATTATCTAGACGCCACTGCTAAGCAAGAGCCTGCTGTGATTATGGCTGGCTTGGAGCACATGGACGAGCGCTATATTAAAGCGGTGGGTTATGCGACCAAAGCGGCGCGCCAGCAACGTCCAAAAATGGTGTTGTTATGCGATATTGCTTCAGACGACGAAAATGCTGTCGGTGAAGTGGCTTCAGCCGTAGTGCGTATGTGTAATGCGCGTGACGGTGAAGGCTTTATCGCGGTTTCTGCCGAAGCACGTAAAAAATTCTGGTTAGATCGTTCACGTACCGCTGCGATTGCGCGTCATACCAACGCATTTAAAATCAACGAAGACGTGGTGATTCCACTGCCACGTTTGGGTGAATATTCTGACGGCATTGAGCGCATCAATATTGAGTTGTCTATCAATAATAAATTGCGTTTGGTAGATGCGTTAGAAACTTTTATGCAAGGTGAGTTACCTTTGCAGCCTGATGAGGACGGCAATGCTGATCCTGAGGGTGTGAAATCCAAACAAAATATTGCCTTACAATTATTGCGTGACCTACGCGCAAAATGGCGCATGATTCTAAATAATTTAGATGAGCCACTGACTGTCTTAGGCGAGCTGGGTAAGCCATATCTCAAATATGACAATGTCTTCCGCGCGGTGCAATCTTATGATTTACGCGTGTCTTGGAAACGTGAACTGAAACGCCCAATGGCAGATATTTTTGTAGGCCGCGAATACCAAAAAATTCTCGACAAGCTCGATGAAATCCAAAAAACAGTACTCAAAAGCCGTGTGTTTATTGCCTTGCATATGCACGCGGGTGACGGCAATGTGCATACCAATATTCCTGTAAACTCAGACGATTACGGCATGATGCAAGAAGCACACACGGCTGTGGATCGCGTCATGGTGTTGGCTAAGAGTTTGAATGGTGTGATTTCTGGTGAACATGGCATTGGTATTACCAAAATGGAATACCTAGACCAAGCGACTATTGACACTTTTGCCAAGTACAAACAAAAAGTGGACCCCAATGGGCACTTTAACAAAGGCAAATTGATGATGGGTTCAGGCTTGGAAAACGCCTACACGCCCAGCTTTGGTTTGTTAGAGCAAGAATCTATCATCATGGAAGAGTCAGCGATTGGTGAGATTGCCGACGATATTTCTGATTGCTTGCGTTGCGGTAAATGTAAGCCCGTCTGTAGCACCCATGTGCCACGCGCTAATTTATTGTACAGCCCACGCAATAAAATTCTAGGCACCTCTTTGCTTATCGAAGCTTTCTTGTACGAAGAGCAAACGCGTCGCGGGATTTCACTCAAGCATTTTGATGAGTTTAACGACGTGGCTGACCACTGTACCGTTTGTCATCGTTGCGAAAAGCCTTGTCCAGTCAATATCGACTTTGGTGATGTGTCTATCAAAATGCGTAACTTCTTGCGCGAACAAGGTAAAAAGAAATTTAACCCAGGCACTGCAGCGGGCATGTTATACCTCAATGCCAAAGATCCGGCGACGATTAAATTTCTACGCGCCACCATGATAGGCATGGGCTATAAAGCCATCAATATTGCCAATAGTTTGGCGAAAAGATTTGGCTTGCTCAAAGATAAAAAGGCCCCGCCAGCCACGGTGGGTAAAGCCGAAATCAAAGCGCAAGTGGTGCATTTTATTAATCGCCCGATGCCGAAGAAAATGCAATCTAAAACTTCGCGTGCGATGTTGGGTGTGGAAGATGATCACATGATTCCAGTCATCCGTAACCCACAAAAAGTCACCGATGATTCAGAAGCCGTGTTCTATTTCCCAGGGTGTGGTTCTGAGCGTTTGTTCTCTAACGTCGGTTTGGCAACACAAGCCATGTTGTACGAAGTGGGCGCGATTACGGTATTGCCACCAGGCTATTTATGCTGTGGCTACCCACAAACGGCGTCTGGCAATCATGACAAAGGTCAGGAAATCACAGCAGACAATCGTGTGTTGTTCCACCGTGTCGCAAACACCTTGAACTATCTTGATATTAAAACCGTGATTGTGTCCTGCGGTACTTGTATGGACCAATTGCAGAAATACGAATTCGAGAAGATTTTCCCTGGCTGTCGTTTGTTAGATATCCACGAGTACTTGATGGAAAAAGACCAAAAACTGTCTAACATCACAGGGACTCGTTATATGTATCACGACCCTTGTCATAGCCCGATGAAGACGTATAAACCATTGGAAGTGACGAATAAGCTGATGGGGACTGAAGTTGCCTTGAACGACCGTTGCTGTGGCGAATCAGGCACCTTTGCGGCGGCGCGTCCTGATATTGCGACGCAAGTGAAGTTCCGCAAGCAAGAAGAGCTTGAAAAAGGCATGGAAAAAATGGGCCTCACCGTTGGCGCGCCTGAGCAAGCGGTCAAGATTTTGACTTCCTGCCCAAGCTGCTTGCAAGGCTTGTCACGCTATGGCGATGATACGGGGATTGAAGCTGACTATATCGTCGTTGAAATGGCGAAGCACATCCTAGGTGAGAACTGGATGGAAGACTACATTCAAAAAGCCAATAACGGCGGGATAGAAAAGGTCTTGCTCTAGGATAAAATAAGCTCGAAATAACCCCGTTATCGGGGTTATTTTTTGTAGGCGGCTCGGACGACGTAAACGCCTGCCCAAATCATCACGAGCAAAATGACAGCAATCACGATAAAGCTCATCAAACCGTAATCGGTAGATAATAAATCGACTAAAATTTTCATTTTCTCACTCCATTAGTGTTACGCGGTTTTAGTGTTAAGCGGTAGTACTATTTTGGGCTCTTATAAAATGAGAATATTGATATAACGCAAGAAATTTGTAACAGAACCGAGACATTGCATGATAGATAGCTACTCACTCATTAAACCACTCTTGTTTAGGCTCGATGCAGAGCGCGCGCACGATTTGACCTTGGCAAGCCTCAAGCTGGCCGAACGTTATGGCCTGTTGCCACGAGCACCGCAATTACCGAGTCAGTCTAGACAAGTGATGGGCTTGAGCTTTCCTAATCCAATAGGCCTCGCCGCAGGGCTTGATAAAAATGGCGCGGTGATTGATGGCATGGCCGCGCTTGGTTTTGGCTTTGTTGAAGTGGGCACAGTGACGCCTCGCCCGCAACCAGGCAATCCAAAACCGCGTTTATTTAGACTACCTGAAGCACAAGGCATTATTAACCGTTTTGGGTTTAATAATTTAGGTGTGGATCATTTGATTCAGAATGTCCAGTTTGCCAAATATAAAGGTATTTTGGGCATTAATATCGGCAAAAATTTTGATACGCCTAATGAGCGGGCCGTGGATGACTATCTCATCTGTATGCATAAAGTCTACGCGCATGCCAGTTACATCACGGTGAATATTTCTTCGCCGAATACTAAGAATCTGCGCGCCTTGCAAGAAAAAGAGGCACTGTCTGCATTGTTGGGGGCATTGAAGTCAGCGCAACAGACGTTGGCGCAACAGCATGGCCGTTACGTGCCGATAGCACTCAAAATTGCGCCAGATTTGACTGCGGAGCAAGTGGTGGAGATTGCAGATTTACTGATGCAACACCAAATCGATGGCGTGATTGCCACCAATACCACTTTGAGTCGAGATGCTGTTAAAGGCTTAATCAACGCGGAAGAAGCAGGTGGCTTGTCTGGCGCGCCCGTTAGGCTCTCTTCAAGCAATGTCATCAAGCAACTCAATTCGCAGTTGCAAGGCGCTTTGCCGATTATTGGCGTAGGCGGTATTTTATCTGGCGAAGATGCGAAAGAAAAAATAGCGGCTGGTGCGAGTCTTGTGCAACTCTATAGTGGCTTGATTTATCGTGGTCCACAGTTGGTTCAAGAAGTCCGTACCGCGCTAGCTTAATCATTAGCTGAACAAATGCGTCCCATTTTATATTCATATCGTCGTTGTCCTTATGCCATGCGCGCACGTATGGCGATATTTGCAGCAGGCATCGATGTCGACATTAGAGAAATATCCCTGCGTGATAAACCTGCGCATATGTTAGCCGTCTCACCTAAAGGGACAGTGCCTGTCCTATGTTTGCCTGATGGCACAGTATTAGAGCAAAGTTTGGATATTATGCACTGGGCACTCAAACAACATGACCCCATGCATTGGTTATTGCATAATCAACAAGAGATGCAAGCACTGATAGAGGTCAATGATGGGCCGTTTAAACGCTTACTAGACCGCTATAAATATCCTGAACGTTATCCCGAAGCCAGGCAAAGCGATTATCGTGAACAAGCCGAAGTTTATTTGCAGCGTCTGCAACAGTCCTTGTTAAAGCATACTTTTTTGTTGAGCAATGCCGCCAGCATGGCTGATGTAGCGATTTTTCCATTTGTCAGACAGTTTGCAGCTGTGGAAGCAACTTGGTTTGTCCAAAATCACCCAAGATTGAATGCATGGTTGCAATCGTGGGTCACTACAGATTTATTTATACGTGTGATGGAAAAACAAGTAAATGTAATGGCTAGATAGAATTACTTCGATTAGAAATAATAAGGTCGATAGTAGTAACGATGTATGAACTTAGAAAATAAAAAAGCCGACCTAGGTCGGCTTTTTTGCACTAATAAAAAATTAGTGAGCAGCTTCAGCAGGAGCAGCTTCAGCAGCTGGTGCAGCTTCAGCAGCTGGTGCAGCTTCAGCAGGAGCAGCTTCAGCAGCTGGTGCAGCTTCAGCAGGAGCAGCTTCAGCAGCTGGTGCAGCTTCAGCAGCAGGAGCTTCTTCAGCTGGTTTTTCACCACAAGCAGTTAAAGCCAATGCTAACAATGCAGCTAATAATGCAGAACGTGTCATCTTAAATTTCCTTAGTATATGAGCAAAAATAAACAGGTACGGTGAAACTTAATAATAAATCCACCGAGTGATTGAAATTGTATCAGCAATTAATTAAAAGTGAAATTATTTTGCTAAAAAATGCAATCTTTACGATAAATAGTGGTTAAAAATGCATCTGCTCAGTCTAAAACCTCATATTTTCTTGCGTTTTTCTATGTTTTTTGTCATTTTTTGACTCAGCTAGCATTGATGTGACAGTAACCCGCAAGATAACAATCGAATAACCAATGCAGTAAATCGGGCATTTGCTTAATCGATTGTGCCTCTAATGTACGCATATTCGCCAGCCGAGATAAGCTGTCAACGTTGTCGAGATTATTTTCAAGACAAACTACTTCTCCATTAAGGTAAAAGGTGTTTTGCCAATAAAGCAGCTGACTTTTTAAATCTAGATGAATGCCATGTTTACAAATGGCTTGCTCGAATTGTTTAAGACTAAGTTTCGGGTTGGGTTCAAAGTAAATATGTGGCTTAGGCTCACTAAGGTAACGCGCTAAAAATGGCCCTATCAACTCTCTCTGCCACGACATTTGTGTCAACATGCCATGAACTTTATCGACCATGCCTTGAGAAACTTCAGCTGGAGCTTCAGTCATACCTAAGTCCGCATCTTGATACAGAATATCCTCAGCGCTATTGGAGCCTAGGTTAGATTGCATCTCCTCTAGGTAGCCCATCGCAAGCTCGCTGGTTTTGGGCGCACGAAAACCTATCGAGTAGGTCATGCAGTCATCTGTTTCTGCAATGCCCCAATGCGCGAGCTGTGGCGGTAGATAGAGCATGTCACCTGGTTCAAGCACCCACTCTTCGTCACATGCAAATTGTTTGAGAATGCGAAGAGGTGCACCTTCGATGAAACTCTTGTCACTTTGATGGCTGACTTTCCAACGACGCTCGCCACTGCCCTGTAACAAAAATACGTCGTAACTATCAAAGTGTGGCCCTACGCCACCGCCTTTGGGGGCGTAACTGACCATTAAATCATCCAGTCTTGCATAGGGGATAAATTTAAACTGGCGCAATAGTGCATCAGCTTCTGGTAGAAAGTGATTGACGCCTTGCACTAACAAAGTCCAATCATGCTCGGGTAAATTAGAAAAGTCATCTTCGTCAAAAGGACCTTGTTCTGCGTGCCATTGCCCGTCACTAAAACGCACCAATCTAGATTGCGCCTCTTCCTCGCAAGCTAAGCCAGCTAGGTCATTACCATCTAATAGCCCTTGAAAATTGGGGATGGCTTGACGAATAAGCAAAGGTTTTTTTTGCCAATATTCAGCTAAAAATTGCGTGGGCGTGAGTTGATTAAGTAGTGCTAAAGGTTTGTTCATGCAGGCTATTTTAAACGCTAACTGCTTGCATATGAAATTGTATTTTGCGTGTATGGCTTAAAAGGGGAATAGTGCTGAGGTGGCAATACTTTGTGTGATTTTTGAAATCAGGCGTTGAGATTTTTCTGCAAGCAAAAGTGCCAGTAAATCGGTGCGACTTATCATTTTGCTAAACTCGCGTTCAAAACTTAGGTTGCGCTCATTTTCATTTTGTTCGTTGTTGAGTAACATCAGGTCGCCACTGGCGTTTCTGGCATTGGCTATTTTCCAAGCGACAATTTCAATGTTCCTCGCGGCGTTGTATATACTCTGCGGGTCTAGACTATCCATCACGTAAAAATTATTTTTATCTCCATGGGCTCTGAGTAGCATGGTGTGTATGCCAACAATCAAGGCCATTACTCTGTCACCTTCAAATTCGGGCTTAAAAGCCAGTTGAATAGCATCGGTGCTTTTTAAGTTTTGGATGTGGGGAAACTGCCACTGATGTGTGGCTTTAGGGTCAAACAGCGTATTAATAATGCTTTCAGCATCGCCCATGCCAGATTTGGTGGTTTCTTTGGGGTTGCGTTTATAGAGCTTGAGCATCAGCAGTTTTAAGCTTTGCTTATTTTCTTCTGATTCTATATCGGCAAGACGGTCAATATCGCTTTTGGCAAGTTGGCTAATCGTATTTCGGTCTTCTCTTACAGGCACAGGCTTGCTGTTGCGGCTTTCCACCGAAGGCTTCTGCGGTTGGCTGCTACAAGCAGTGAGCATGAGCAAGAGTGCGAGTAACCATTTCATTATGCGTATGCTTTTTGTGAGATTGCAACCAGACGCAGTTTGGGCAAGTGGATGCTAAAGGTACTGCCTTCACCCATTTGACTCACCACATCAAGTTTGGCTTGATGACGGTGCAAAATATGTTTGACGATAGACAAGCCTAAACCTGTGCCACCTGTTTCTCGGCTACGGCTACTGTCAACGCGATAAAACCGTTCAGTCAGCCTTGGTATATGGTGCGCCTCAATGCCGATGCCCGTATCTTTCACTGCGAAGATGCCTTCTGTGTCATTTACCTGCCAATTCAATGTAATAGTCCCATTGGTTGGGGTGTAGCGCACGGCGTTGCTGACCAAATTACTAAAAGCGCTTAGTAGTTCGTTATAAGTGCCTTTAATGTTATAGGCATGTACTTCTTCCAACACAATTTGATGTTGGCCTTGGCTCAATGCGAGCGCATCGTTTTTTAGCAACTGCATCATATTTCGCATGTCGATTTCAGTGTCTTCTGCATTGTGGGTATTACTCTCGATTTGCGAAAGCGTGAGCAAGTCTTCAATAATGCGACGCATACGCGTAGTTTGATTTTGCATCATGTCAAAATAGGGCTTTACGTTTGCAGACACCTCACCTTGCATGTCGCTTATGGTTTCCAAAAATCCCCCAATGACAGTGAGTGGCGTGCGCAACTCATGAGAAACATTAGCAATAAAATCACGGCGCATAATTTCTGTTTGCTCTAGGGCAGACACATCTCGGCAAATCAATAGTTTTTGTTTGCTGCCAAATGGAATCAAATGTAGCTCAAGTGTCACATTGTTACTTCGCCAAGATTTTAATTTAATAGGCTCGCTAAAATCATCGCCATTTAAATATTGCATAAACTCACCTTGGCGGATGAGGTAAACGATGGGCTGATTTTCATCATGCTCTTTTTTAAGACCAAGCTGACGTTCGGCAGGCTCATTAAACCATTCGATTTCATGTTGGTTGTTGAGCACCACCACTGCATCTGGTAACGCGCTTGTGGCGTGGCGGAAACGCTCTAGAGCTGAGGAAAGTTGATTTTGACTGCGAGAGTGTTTGCGTTGTTGCTGATAGAGATAAGCAAAAATATCTTCCCAAACACCGCTACCGTTGGGGATAAAGTTGAGCGAAGGTTTTAGTAGCCAGCCGTAGAGTTTGTGTATCCAGTAAATGTGTCCAATCAAATACACAAGCAGGGTAATGGCATATAGGCTCAATGCCCATGTCAGGTCAGCAATCAACCAAACCAATAAGCATACAAAAAACAAACCCGTATGTAGCCAAAAGGCCTTCCAACGTATATCTTGCACAAGCAATCACTCAGATAAAAGTTGGCTCATTATAGCGGAGAAATGGATACGTGCATCGCTAGTGATACACTTTAACTTTTGGATAATCTGTGTTTATGCAATCACTAGGAGATAAACAATGGCAACATCAACCGTATTGATTACAGGTGCAAACAAAGGCATAGGCTTGGAGTATGCCAGACAATATGCGCAGGCAGGTTGGCAAGTCTATGCTTGTGCCCGAACGCTAGTAAAAGCAACAGCCTTGCAAGCGCTTGCGCGTGACTATCCGCAGGTCACTGTGTTGACTTTGGATGTCAGCCAACCCAAAGCCATTATGCAATTAGCGCAACAATTAGAAGCTGTCCAGTTAGACTTGCTGATTAGCAATGCTGGCGTTTACCCAGACAGCCAAGTGGGACGTGTGGATGCGGAAGATTGGTTGCGTGCTTTTCAAATCAACACCATGGCAACTTATTACTTGCTTGAAGCGTTTTTGCCACACCTCAAGCGCTCAACGCAAGCTAAAGTCATTGCCATGACCAGTAAAATGGGCAGTATTGATGACAATGGTAGTGGCGGTGAGTATATTTATCGTAGCAGTAAAACCGCGTTGAATATGCTGGTAAAAAGCCTATCTATCGATTTGCGCCCAGCAGGCATCATCTTGGCGGCACTGCATCCTGGCTGGGTGCGTACAGACATGGGTGGACCGAACGGCTTAATTGATGTGCAAACCAGTGTGACGGGTTTGCGACAAGTCATCGCGAAACTCGACTTGGCAGAAACTGGGCAGTTTATCGCTTACGATGGTCAATCAATCGCTTGGTAAGATCGCGACTGATTTGAACGGGCTCCGCTCATTGAGTTCATCAACATAATCATGCATCATGTGTTGCTCGCGCTGTAAAAACTGGGCGATAGCCTGTTTGAAATTGGGTTGCTGTATCCAATGGTAAGAGCAAGTCGGATAGGGTAAAAAGCCACGCGCTAACTTGTGCACCCCTTGTGCCCCGCCTTCAAAATAGCGAATGCCTTGTTCTATACAATACATCTGGGGTTGGTAATAGCAAAGCTCAAAATGCAGACATTTGATGTCGGCGATGGCACCCCAATAGCGCCCATAGAGGGTATCTTGATTATGGATACACAAGCTGACCGCCACAGGCTGATTGTCTTGATAAGCCATAAACAGCGCAATTTGCTGGGGCATGGTTTCCGCAATTGCACTAAAAAATGCGCGGGTTAGATAGGGCTGACTGTGATGTAAGTCGTAGGTGTTGCAATAACAGGCATAAAAAAAGTCCCAATCTTCTGTGCTCGCTTCTTGGCCGTTGAGCACCCGACAAGTCACACCTTGTTGGCTGACTTTATTGCGCTCTTGTTTGATTTTTTTGCGTTTATCGTGGCTGAGCTGACTTAAAAATGCTTCCCAACTGCTGTATTGGTTTTCCCATCTAAACTGAACGCCCTCTCGAATTAGCCATTGCTTTTCTGCACAGTAGTTTGCTGAAGCTTGGTCTGGAAATAACACATGAATGCTCGATAGTCCTTGCTGGTCGGTGAAACTAGTTAAGGCATCAAGAAGCGCGTAACCGACTTCCTCAGACGCGCACAAAATACGTGGCCCCGTGACAGGTGAAAACGGAATGGCAGAAATAAGTTTAGGATAATACTGACCACCTGCGCGCTCAAATGCATCTGCCCATGCCCAATCAAACACATATTCTCCATAAGAATGCTGTTTTAGATAAAGTGGGATTGCGCCTACCAATGTTTTGTTGCTGTCGGCGTCCAATTGAAAGGCGGCTAGATGTAAAGCGTTCCAGCCCGTGCCGTCGCCGACTGAACCTGAGCTTTCAAAGGCATGCAACATGGCATGTTGCAAAAAAGGGTGTTCACCTGCAAGTGCATTCCAAGCCTCAGCATCAATGGCATGTATGCTGTCGAGCCATTCTATTTGCAGGGCGGATGAGGTGTCTGCTGTAAGCATATCGCTTGCTGATGGGGCTTCAGTAAGGAAATGTCAGTAAAGAAATGTTGTTGTCGCTAGAACGGAGTGTCGAATGGGAAGGCTTAGCTGGGACGACGCTTGCCCGTGCTCACTTCTTTGCTCAAAGCATTATTTTTGGTTTTGGTTTTTGCTTTGATTTCCGCTTCTGCTTCTTGAATGCGTTGCGCTTCAATTTTGGCTTCAGCGGCTTTTTGGCGTTCGATGGATTTTGCTTGAGCTAACTCTAACTCTTCTAAGCTAATCACACCATTGTCATCTACATCTACCAAGCTAAAGTGTCTGGCGATTTGGGGTAGGCACAAGGTCGCTTCTTCACGGTCTAAAGTGTCGTCATTGTCACGATTGCATTCATTGAAACGCTCGCTAATGCTTTCGTGCATGGCTTTACGCTTTTGTTCCATATAAATATGGTCGGGGTCGGTGCTCTTGGCGTAGTCTGAGAGGGCTTTTCGGAGTCTTGCGCGGTCTTCTGGGCTAAAATTATGCTCTAGGGTTTTACTAAGACCAACATCATCATTGTCGCGATTGTCTGAAACATGGACAGGTAGACGGTGTTCTGCAAGCAATAGAGGTCCCGACACAAGTGATTGGCTTGTCATCAGACCCAATGAAAAACATATCCATTTTGTCAACGTAGTCGTTTTATTGCTTATCACCATGAACTAGGACCATTAGTTAAGCGTTCTATCTATCAATTCACTGCTACTATACAAACGAGAACTGATTGCAGGGGTGCTTATCTTGCAGGAAGATTGTTAATCCAATGTTTCAAGCCAAGGGCTGTTTGTAACAAGATGTAACAGGCTGGAGGCTTCAATCTCGAATCTATCTGTCTCGAATCTATTTGTCGAAACCATGTATCGGAGCTATGTACCGAAACTATGTATCGAAAGCATGCCAGCAAAGCATTAGCAATGAGATTAAGATGTAAGTTTTATCTTAAAGTTTAATTTAGATAAGGGCAAGTGCGGAATATTTACAACTGCAAACAACTGTAGCTTCGATTCATTCTATAGCTTCTAAATTTACATACGCGACTTGAGATTTAATTGATTCAACCCATATACAGAGTGCATATCAAACATTAAAATAAGATGATTGAAGTTGGGGGTAAAATAAAGCATGGTTGAGCAATTAAAAAACATACTTATGGTGGATGATGACTTGCGCATGCGCGAGTTATTGCAACGCTACCTCACCGATCAAGGGTTCAGTATCAAAGCGGTTTCGGACGGCAAGGAGATGGACAAAGCCCTTGAAGCGGAAAGCTTTGATTTGCTGGTGCTAGACTTGATGCTGCCCGGGGAAGATGGCTTAGCGATATGCCGTCGCTTAAGAGGCGCTAATATAAGCACGCCCATCATCATGCTCACTGCTAGAGGCGACGAGGTAGACAGAATTGTCGGCTTAGAGATGGGGGCGGATGATTACCTACCCAAACCATTTAATCCAAGAGAGTTATTGGCGCGTATCAATGCAGTGTTGCGTCGCCATGACCACACTAGCACGCAAGAGACCAGTCAAAAGAATGCCAACTTTCAATTTGGTGACTTTGTGTTTGATACAGTGGCGCGTAGTTTAAGTAAAAACGGCCAGCCCATTACCATTACTAGCGGTGAGTTTACTTTGCTTAAGGTGTTTACCGAGCATCCACGTCAGCCGCTGTCACGTGACCGTCTCATGCAACTGGCGCGTGGTCGTGAGTTGGATGTGTTTGACCGTAGCATTGATGTGCAAGTCTCACGCTTGCGTCGCATTATTGAAGTTGACCCTGCACACCCGCGTTATTTGCAAACCATGTGGGGCTTTGGCTATGTGTTTATTCCAGATGGCGAAGCCAGTTAGTCTGTTACATTCTACTTTGGTCTAATTTAGAGCACACGCTTGCGCTTACTCCCACGTAAACTCCTTTCTCGCATCATGCTGCTGATTGCCATTTTGTTGGCAGTGAGCATTTATGCCTCGCTCAAGATTTTTGACTATTTTGACCGTGAGCCACGCGCCACCATGGCCGCTTTGCAAGCGGTGACCATTGTTAATTACACCCGTGCTTCGCTGATTGCTTCACATGAAAATCGTCGTTTAGCTTTGCTGTCTGAGTTGTCTGGACGTGAAGGTGTGCGTGTGTACGCGGCTGATTTCTTAGAAGAAATTGAGCCTTTGCCAGAAGACGAGTTTATTCAACTCATTGCTTTCAAAATCCGTGAGCGACTAGGCGAAGAAACCATCATTACCGTTAATCATTACGATATTCCTGGGTTATGGATTAGCTTTAATGTCGGGCAAGATGACTTCTGGGTGGTGATTCCAAAAATTCAGGTGGATAGACCGTTCCCTTGGCATTGGTTGGGCTGGGGGGCAGTCGTTGGTTTGCTTTCTTTGTTCGGTGCTTATATTTTAGCGGCGCGCATTAATCGGCCTTTAACTATGCTGGTGCATGCGGCGCAACGTTTGCGTAACGGTGAGCCCGCACCAAAGTTACCTGAAGATAGTGTGGATGAATTGCGCGAAGTGACGCATACCTTTAACGAGATGGCAGAGTCTTTGGTGCGCTTGGATGCTGAGCGTACCTTGTTGCTGGCCGGGGTGTCGCACGATATTCGCACACCATTGGCGCGTCTGCGCTTGGCAGTAGAAATGTTGCCTGCCGAAGCTGACTTTATGAAGCATGGCATGATTGAAGATATTTCTGACATGGATAACATCATCCATCAGTTTTTAGACTTTGTGCGTGGGGTAGAAGGCGAGCCGACGCGTATGATGGATTTAAATGACTTGCTCACCGCCTTGGCGGAACGTCAAGCCCGTGCTGGACGTGATTTAAAACTGATTTTGGGCGCTAAATATTTTATTGCTATTCGTCCCTTAGCCATGCAACGCCTACTAGATAATTTGGTGGGCAATGCCTATGCTTACGGTAAAGGCAAGGTTGAGGTGCGTAGTCAGATACAGGCAGATAAAATCGTGATTAGCGTGTTGGATAATGGCCCTGGCATCCCGCCAGAACACGCAGAGCGCCTGCTTAGACCTTTTGAGCGTATGGACAGTGCGCGCAATAAATATGAAGGCGGTAGCGGATTAGGCTTAGCTATTTGTAACCGCATTGCCAAGTTGCATGGTGGCAATTTGGTGTTGGAGAATCGCCCAGAAGGCGGTTTGGAAGCTCGTATTTCTTTACCTATTCAGTCTTAAGGGCACTTCTATAAATTCAATTTTCGTTGCCATACTGTGTTACTCATAAAAAATTTCTCCTTATATATCATGCATATACTGCGTCAAAATTTTTTATTCGCGCCTTGTTTGGCTTAGCAAGTTGTATTTATAGAAGCGCCCTTAACTACTTGCTTGTGCTGGTTGGGGAAAACCAGTTCAAGCGCTCACGCAATTTCACCACTTCTCCAATAATCGTCAAGCTTGGTGCTTTCAATCCTGCTATTGCTACATCTTCTGCTAATTTGGCGACGGTAGAAACCACCACCCGTTGTTTTTGCGTGGTGCCTTGTTGAATCACGGCTGCGGGCAAATCAGGCGAGACGCCATGCGCAATCAGCTTTTCACAAATTTGTGCCAAGCCTACCAAGCCCATATAAATGACCACAGTTTGTTGCGGGCGCGCCATTGCTTGCCAGTCTAAATCTATTGTGCCGTCTTTGAGGTGCCCTGTAATAAACAAGCATGCTTGCGCATAATCGCGATGCGTCATCGGGATGCCCGCGTAGCTGGACACGCCATTGGCTGCTGTGATGCCAGGCACCACTTGAAACGGCACACCGTGTTGCATCAAGGTTTCAATCTCTTCGCCACCACGTCCAAAAATAAACGGGTCACCGCCTTTTAAGCGCAACACGCGTTTGCCTTCTAACGCCAATCTTGCCAACAGTTCGTTAATTTGCTCTTGCGGCATGGTGTGTTGGTCACGCGCCTTACCCACATAAATTAGCTCAGCATCACGGCGTACCAGTTCCATCACTTCAGGGCTGACCAGTTTGTCATAGACGCACACATCGCATTGTTGCATCAGCCTTAAGGCTCTAAAAGTCAGCAAATCAGGGTCGCCCGGCCCACCACCGACCAAAAACACCTCCCCTTTGGCTTGTGTGCTTGGAGTCTCACTCAATAAGTCAGACAATAACTCTCGTGCGGCTTGTTCTTGCCCAGACACCACGCGCTCTACCAATGGGCCTTGTAATACATCCTCCCAAAAGCGTCTGCGTAATTGGGTGGTCGCAAACTTGGCTTTGACCTGCTCTCGAAACTCACCCGCAATCGCCGCAATACGGCCATAACTGGCAGGCAACATGGTTTCAATTTTGGTGCGGATATAGCGTGCTAATACGGGCGCGTTGCCTTCAGAGGACACCGCAATCACAATCGGACTACGGTCAATAATCGAGCCCATAGTAAACGTGCATAAATGTGGCGCATCCACCACATTGACAGGAATGCCTTGCGCTTTGGCTGAAGCCGAAACAGCTTCATTCACGCTTTCATCATCGGTCGCTGCAATCACCATGCAAGCGCCATGCAACTGGTCTGCACTAAATGCTGCTGGGATATATTTGACCTTGTTGGCAGAGACCATCTCAGCCAATTCAACACACAATTCAGGCGAGATAATGGTGATGTCGCCTTGGGCCTTCAATAGCATCGTGACTTTGCGTGTAGCAACATCGCCACCGCCTATGACTACACAATGCCGTTGTTTGATATTAAAAAAAATGGGAAGCGCTTGCATATCTAGCCTATTTGAGAAGTCAGGCTATTTTACCTTGCAAGGCGCAAATACGCTAAAATTACGTTTTAATCTTTAGTTAGCATTTTCACTTTGAGCACCCCCAAAAAAGTCTTTATCAAATCCTTCGGTTGTCAGATGAATGAGTACGATTCATCGCGCATGGCCGATTTAATGCAAGCCAGCGAAGGCATGGTCGAAACGCTAACGGTGGAAGACGCTGATGTAATTTTGCTCAACACTTGCTCGGTGCGCGAAAAAGCCGAAGAAAAAGTATTTAGTCATTTAGGGCGCTTTATCCCGCTCAAAGAAAAAAATCCCAATCTCATCATTGGTGTCGGCGGCTGCGTGGCTAGCCAAGAAGGCGACAACATTATCAAGCGTGCGCCTTATGTGGATGTGGTCTTCGGCCCACAAACCCTGCACCGCTTGCCCGATTTAATCAAACAAAAACAAAGCAGTGGGCAATCGCAAGTCGATATTCGTTTTCCAGAGATAGAGAAATTTGACCATTTGCCACCCCCTCGTGTGGAAGGCGCGACTGCGTTTTTAAGCATCATGGAAGGCTGTAGCAAATATTGTAGTTTCTGCGTGGTGCCTTATACACGTGGTGAAGAAGTGTCTCGTCCGTTTGCCGATATTCTGCTCGAAGCCGTGCAACTGGCAGAGCAAGGCGTGAAGGAAATCACCTTGCTAGGGCAAAACGTCAATGCTTATCGTGTGGAGTATGAAGGCGTGGAAGCAGACTTGGCGATGCTCATCGAAACCATTGCCGAAATTCCACAAATTGGTCGCATCCGTTTTACCACCAGTCACCCCAATGAAATGAGTGAGCGTTTGATTGCCTGTTTTGCCAACGTGCCGAAATTGGCGGTGCAATTGCATGTGCCTGTGCAAGCAGGCAGTGACCGTGTGTTGATGGCGATGAAGCGTAACTACACGGTGTTGCAATACAAAAGCCTCATCCGCAAACTCAAGGCCGCCAGCCCGAATCTCACCTTTACTTCCGACTTTATTGTTGGCTTTCCAGGCGAAACCGAACAAGATTTTGCTGGCACTATGAAGTTGATGCAAGACGTCGGGTTTGATTACAGCTTTAGCTTTTTATACAGCCCGCGCCCCGGCACGCCTGCCGCGTTTATGACTGACGATACGCCACAAGACGTGAAAATGGCGCGTCTAAATCAACTACAAAGTATCAACGAAGCCCAAGGCGATGCCATCAGTCGTGCTATGTTAGGCACTGTGCAACGTGTGTTGATAGACGGTCCTTCTTGGAAAGATGCTAGCTTGTTGGCGGGCAAAACGGATAATGGTCGCGTGGTGGATATTGCGGGTGATGCCAGCTTAATTAACACCTTTGTGAACGTGAAGATTACCGATGTATTTAACCCCAAACGTCTGCAAGGCGAAATTGTTTGAATCAAATAAAATCAAAACTGAATTTTAGCTGGATAGGCATCTTGTTGTTGATTGTCACCACAATTCTCATTTTTGATTATTTAAGTGACGATAAAGTTGGTATGGGTTATCTTGACTATTGTGTTGCGCAAACGGATAGTTTGCCAGGTGGCAGGGGTGGTGGTTCTGAGTTTCCTGGACTGATGACGCGAGGCGGCTGCGAGGAAACATGTGAGCCTATTCATGAACAAGTCATAGAAGAGGGTGTGTGGGGTTATTGTCGTTTTGGTGACACAGACCATATTTGGCAAGAAAAAATGGAGCATCAGGCGGAAAGTGCTCAGGAAGCGTTAGAAGAGATTGACGCTAGATTTAGAGACGCAACGCATCAGTACGAATGCCGAGTTTTTATTGATAGCGGAACAGATACGCACCCTCAGGAAATCGCTTGGCAACATATTTCTGATAGAAGTGAATGTGCGCGTCTCTGTCAGACCTATGAGCAGCAAGCAACTCAGCTGAATTTAACCGCGAACTGTTACTGGGGTGATGATGAGTTATGGCAGTATGAGCATGTCGAGTAAGTTATTTAAAACGATTTTTCAATGATGGAAATAATGCGTGGAAATTACCCTAAGCCCTGAAGACAATACCTTACTATCTAACTTATGTGGCCCCTTGGATGAAAATATTCGCCAACTCGCCAATGGCCTAGATATCGACATCAATCGTCGTGGTAGCACTTTTTATCTCTCTGGCTCCTTGGAAAACACTCGCATGGCGGCGCAAATGTTAGAGAACTTTTATGCGCGCGCCAAAAAGCCGATTGAGTTGGAAGACATACAATTAGGCTTGGTCGAAATTGATAAACTCAAACCTGAGCATGTTTCCAGTGCCATGCCGACTTTGATGACGCGTCGTGGCGACTTGCATGGGCGCACGCCACGCCAAGTCAATTATCTGCAACAAATTCAAGACCACGACATCACCTTTGGTATTGGCCCTGCGGGTACGGGCAAAACCTATTTGGCGGTGGCGAGCGCGGTCGATGCAATGACACGTGACCGTGTGAAAAGGATCGTGTTGGTGCGCCCAGCGGTCGAGGCGGGCGAGCGTTTGGGCTTTTTGCCCGGCGATTTAAACCAAAAAGTGGATCCTTACTTACGTCCGCTTTATGATGCTTTGTATGATTTAGCAGGCTATGACAGCGTGAATAAAATGTTTGAACGTGGTGCGATTGAAGTCGCACCATTGGCGTATATGCGCGGTCGTACTCTAAATCAAAGTTTTATTATTCTCGATGAAGCGCAAAACACCACGCCCGAACAAATGAAAATGTTTTTAACGCGGATTGGCTTTGGCACCAAGGCGGTGATTACGGGCGATGTGACGCAGATAGACTTGCAACGCCATCAAAAAAGTGGCTTGGTCGAGGCGCAAAAAATCCTCAAAGATGTCAAAGGCATTGCCTTTACACAATTCCTATCACAAGACGTCGTGCGTCATCCCTTGGTGCAAAAAATCATCAATGCGTATGAGTCTTATGAGCAAAGGGGTGATTAGCTAATCAGGCAATCACTAAGCCGCGAGCCTTTGGCTAGAGAGATTGTTGGCAACGTCACAAATGCCTACAAAGTCATCAATCACCAACGAGGCGCCTCCTACCAGACTGCCATCAATGTCTGGCATTTTTAGCAGTTGGGCGGCATTGCTTGCGTTGACGCTACCACCGTATAGCAAGCTGACGTGTTCCGCGGCATTGGCGCTGAGCAAGCCGATGTGTCCGCGAATAAAACTTAAAATGCTTTGTGCGTGTTGCGGGCTGGCGGCAATGCCAGTGCCGATGGCCCATACGGGTTCGTAAGCGATGATGCCTTTTGCTAAGGCTTCTACGCCGACGTGGGCGATGACGGGGTTGAGTTGTCTGGCAACCACAATGTCGGTTTCGCCTGCTTGGTATTCTTCTAAAGTTTCGCCGATGCAAAGAATAGGTGTGAGCCCCATTTGGAGTGCGACTTCAAAACGTTCACCACAGCTTTCGTCGGTGTCATGGCCACGGGTGCGTCTTTCCGAGTGGCCGATAATCACATATTGGCAACCAAATTCTTTGAGCATAGCGGGGGATACGGAGCCTGTGTATGCGCCTTTGGCAAATCGACTCATGTTTTGTCCACCCCAAGCGATATGGGTGTTTTCTAGCAGATTCTGCGCTTGATAGAGGTAAGGGTGTGGCGGGCAGATGACGTATTGTGCGTGGTGATGGCGTGTGTAGTCTAACAACATGTCGATAAAACGTTGGTTGTCAGCAATGTTGCCATTCATCTTGCGGTTGGCAATCACCATTTTGCGGCGTGCTATCATAGCGCTATCCTCGTTATGCTTCATTTAAGCAAACTCCATCTAATACAATGACGGCTTAATTAGAAAAAACTTTAATCATGTCTGCACTACTATCATGACTACACTAGAATTCTCCTTACAAAATGCCAGTTTGCTGGCTGATTTGCCTACCACATCGCAATTTAAAAAATGGGTGCGTGCGTCTTTGCGTGTTCCCACTGAGCTCACTATCCGTATTGTCGATGCAGAAGAGGGGCGCATGTTGAATCACACTTATCGAGGCAAAGATTACGCCACCAATGTGCTCACTTTTCCGCTCACCGAAGAACCGCATTTGATGGGCGATATTGTGATTTGCGCGCCTGTGGTGTTGGATGAGGCGCGTCAGCAGGGTAAAACGGCAGAGGCGCATTTTGCGCATATGACAGTACATGGGGTGTTGCATTTGCATGGCTATGACCACGAAATCGACGAACAAGCGAACTTAATGGAGGCTATTGAGGTGACAGTGCTAGCCAAATTAGGGTATGCTAACCCCTATCGCATCACAGAGGAACACGCCTAAATGGCTTCTGACCCGGATAAGAGTACTTCAGTAAACAAATCTAACGCCAATAAACCCAGTTTATTAGAAAGACTCAGCCACTTTTTATTACGTGAGCCCGAAGACCGCGAGCAATTGGTCGAACTGTTACACGGTGCTTATGAAAACCATCTGATGGATGCTGACTCGCTCGGCATGATTGAAGGTGTGTTGCAAGTCAGTGAGATGCAAGTGCGTGACATCATGATTCCGCGCTCGCAAATGGATGTCATTGACATTGCCGACCCACCCGAAACCTTTATCCCCTTTGTGATTGAAACCGCCCACTCGCGCTTCCCTGTCATTGATGACAATAAAAATGATGTGATAGGCATTTTGCTCGCCAAAGATATTTTGCGTTATTACGCAGGCGAAGAGTTCGATTTGCGCGACATGTTGCGCCCCGCTGTGTTTATCCCAGAATCAAAACGCTTAAATGTGCTGCTCAAAGACTTTCGTAGCAACCGCAACCATATTGCCATTGTGGTGGATGAGTATGGTGGTGTGGCTGGCATGGTGACCATTGAAGATGTGCTCGAGCAAATTGTTGGCGATATTGAAGATGAATACGATTACGACGAAGATGAAGACAACATCATTCAGCAAGCCGAAGGCCAATACCGTGTCAAAGCGTTGACCGAAATTGCTGAGTTTAACGAAGCCATCGGCACACAGTTTAGCGACGAGGAGTTTTCAACCATAGGTGGCTTGGTGGTCAACCACTTTGGACACTTGCCTAAACGTGGCGATACAGTGACGATAGACCATTTGCAAGTGACTGTTATTCGTGCGGATAGCCGTCGTCTCCACTCGATGTTGGTGACGTTGACGGGTGAAGACGAAACAGAAGATTGAAGCCATATCAGATAGAACAACAAGTCCCATTGAACTAAAACGTAGTCCGCAGTCTCAAACTTTAAATTCCTAGGAGCTGAAGATGAAAAGTAGACAGGTGACACAACGAGTGCAGTGCTTTGTTTTAGCAGTTTTAATGGGTGTTGGTTTGAATGCTTATGCGGATAGCGCAACGCCATCCAGTCTGCCCAAAGAAGAGAAAGCCTTTGTGGATGCGGTTGGTAAGCTCAAAAAATCACAAATTGTGGCATTGTTGGGAGAGCCTGCTAAAGCGGAAGACGTCAAACTCAAAGACTCCGGTCGCGTGGTGGCTTCTATTTGGCATTATCATTTCATTAATAAGTCTGCGACCACAGGCGAGATGTACCCAACCACAGAGTTAGATTTTATTGATGACAACGTGAATGTGGTGGTATTTTTAAATAACGATGGCACGGAGAAGGCTGTCAGCCCAGAAGAACCTGTTTCAGAAAAACCAAATGACTCTGCGATTTAGACGCAAATGTAGAAAACTAAAAGGGCGCTTTAAGCGCCCTTTTAGTTTTATCTGATAGCTAAGATTTCTTTTAAACTTATTTCTTTTTAGCTAGCGCGTCACGAATCTCACGCAATAAAGTGATGTCTTCTGGTGTGGCTGCAGGCGCTGCTGGGGCTTCAGTTTTGAGTTTGTTCATCATGCGCACCATTTGAAAAATGATAAACGCTAAAATGATAAAGTTAATCGCAACAGTAATAAAGTTGCCGTAAGCCAATACCGCGCCTAATTTCTTGGCTTCAGCCAAGGCCAGTGTGGCATCTTGGCCGTTTAACGGAATATACATATTGCTGAAATCAAAACCACCAAACATTTTACCAACCACTGGCATGATGATGTCATTGACCAATGAATCAACAATTTTGCCAAAAGCTGCACCAATAATGACACCTACTGCCAAATCCATCACATTGCCTTTGAGTGCAAATGCTTTAAACTCTGAACTCATACCCATTACCCATCTCCTCACATAAATAATATTGTTATTAATCATCGCAAAATAAAAAGATATTTCACCGACAACGTAATATAGGCTTTGCAGTATAAAGTTGTCAATGTAAGCCTCTTTATTGGGTTTTGAATTGTGTGGCCAAAATGCTATAGTCAAACAGACGTCATACTATCGTTTTGTTATCAAAAGGGCTTGAATGCAGTTAATTCATTCCGTTGCGGAGTTAAGGCAACGTCTAAATAAAGAGGCGCAAGTGGGATTTGTGCCGACCATGGGCAACTTACATGCAGGGCATGTAGCACTGGTTGCATTGGCGAAACAACACGCCAGTTGTGTGGTGGTGAGTATTTTTGTCAATCCTATGCAATTTGGTGCAGGGGAAGATTTCGCCAGTTATCCACGTACGCTAGAAGCCGACTGCGAAAAGCTAGCGCAGGTGGGGGCAGACATTGTGTTTGCACCCAGTGTGCAGGAAATGTACCCTGATGCCGATGCGCAAGGCTTGCATCAAGCCATGGCGATTACGCCACCGCCATTGGCTAATGGCTTGTGTGGTGCGAGTCGTCCAGGCCATTTTGCAGGCGTGGCGACGGTGGTGATGAAGTTGTTTAATATTGTTCAGCCCGATGTGGCGGTGTTTGGCAAAAAAGACTTTCAGCAACTGAGGGTGATACAAGCGTTGGTGCGGCAGTTTAATTTGCCCATACAGATTATCGCCGGTGAGACCCTGCGTGAGCCCTCTGGGCTGGCGATGAGCTCGCGCAATGGCTATTTAAGCGATGCGCAAAAACAGCAGGCCGCGCAGTTGTATCAATTGTTGCAACAGATTGCCCAAGCCCTAAAAGCAGGGCATGCTGACTGGGAGGCTTTGCTGACAGACACCAAGCAGACAATGGCGCAGGCAGGTTGGCAAGTGGATTATTTGGAAATTCGCAGTGCGCTTACCTTAAACCCTGCCGTGACTACAGATCAACATTGCGTGGTATTGGTCGCGGCAAAAATAGGCAATACGCGCTTAATTGATAACCTTGAGGTCAGTTTAACGCCAAATGCTTAAATACCTTTTGCGCTAAGCCCTTGATAACCTTATAATTACGACCTTTTCCGACCCAAGGCCACCCGCCCAAAGGACGCAATGCAAAGAACCTTACTAAAATCTAAACTTCATCGTGTGCACGTCACTCACAGTGAGTTGCACTATGAAGGCAGCTGTGCGATTGATGAAGCCTTGCTCGAAGCGGCAAACATTCTTGAATACGAGCAAATCAGCATTTACAACGTCACCAATGGTGAGCGTTTTATGACGTATGCGATTCGTGCTGAGCGTGACTCTGGCATTATCTCGGTCAATGGCGCAGCTGCGCATAAAGCCCATCCTAAGGACATCATCATCATTGCCAGTTACGCCCATTACACCGAGGCGGAAATCAAACAATACGTGCCACAACTTGTTTATGTTGACATGCAAAACCGCATCGTTGAGAAAAAACAGCACATTCCCGTGCAAGCCGCCTAAGTTGCTATGCCGTCCAAGACCTTTAGCAAGCCAATAGCGCCAACAACACTTCAACGAAACGAGATTATATGAGTACACAAGACCTGTCATTAGAAGCAATGAAGGCGGCCGTGGTAGACGCGCTTGAAGACATTAAAGCCTTTGATATTAACGTGATGGATGTGCGCAAACTCACCACCATGACCAATTACATGATTGTCGCCAGTGGTAATTCGACACGCCAATGCAAAGCGATTGCTGATAATGTGCGTGAAAAGCTCAGAGAAAAAGGCTTTGATATTCGTAGTACCGAAGGTGAAAAAGACGGTGAATGGGTGCTGGTCGACTTAGAGGACATCGTTGTGCATATCATGGTGCCAACCACCCGCGCTTACTACAACCTTGAACAACTTTGGACCGAAGGTGAAAGCCGTCGCGTAGCTAGACCGCTATAAACCTCATTCTTATTCTCAGTAGTCCTTTCTTAAACAAATCATGAAACTCAGCATCCTCTCCGTCGGCCATAAAATGCCCGATTGGGTGGAGCAAGCTTGTGCTGAATATCTAAAGCGCATGCCGCGTGAACTCGATACGCGCATCATCGAAATCAAACCAGATAAACGTGCCGCAGGCAAAAATAGCGAAGTGGTGCAAGAAGCCGAAGCTAAACGCATTTTAGAGCTGGTTGGTAAAGATTATCTCATCGCCTTGGATGAGCGTGGGCAAACTGTCACCACTTTGCAATTAGCCGAGAGAATGCAAACTTGGCTAGGCAATGGCCGCGATGTGGCCTTGGTGATTGGCGGGGCCGATGGCTTGCATCCTCAACTCAAACAAAAAGCCGATTGGTTGTGGAGTTTGTCCGCACTCACCATGCCACACGGCATGGTCAGAGTCATGCTGGCCGAGCAACTTTATCGCGCACACACGGTCATTACCCATCATCCTTACCACCGTGAATAATTCATGACTTCTAACGTAGGGTCTTCTGCACTTGTTTGGTTTCGCCGAGATTTACGCGATTACGACCATGCCGCTTTGTACCACGCACTCAAATACCATAGCCAAGTTTATTGTGCCTTTGTGTTTGACACCGACATTCTCAATGCCTTAACCGACAAACAAGACCGCCGCGTCGAGTTTATTTGGGAAAGCGTACGCGAATTAAAAACCGCCATGCAACAACGTGGCGGCGATGTGTTAGTGCGCTATGGGCGCGCGGTGGAAGAAATCCCAGCACTGGCGACACAGCTCAATGTGCAAGCCATTTATAGCAATCGCGATTATGAGCCTATCGCAGTTGCGCGTGACCAACAGGTGAAAGACGTTTTGGCCACGCGTGGCATGGCTTTTCATCAAAGCAAAGACCACGTACTGTTTGAACAAGATGAGGTGTTGACGCAAACAGGCAAGCCCTATGGTGTGTTTACGCCATACAAAAATGCACACCTCAAAAAACTCAACGACTTCTACCTAAAAGCGTATCCTGTGGATTCGTATTGGGGCTCACTGGCAAAGGTGTCGCCAGAGCCTTATATCACATTGGAGTCTATGGGCTTTGGGCGCACCAATCTACACACGCTCAAAGTACCTACTGGCATGGCTGGCGGTTTGCAATTGTTTGAAGACTTTACCAATCGTATGCACCAGTACCACGAGGCGCGTAACTATCCTGCCGTCAAAGGCGTGTCCTATCTATCCGTACACTTGCGCTTTGGCACAGTCTCCATCCGCCATTTGGCGCGCAAGGCTTACCACCTCCATAATGCGGGCGCAGAGTGCTGGTTGAATGAACTGATTTGGCGTGATTTCTATTTTCAAGTGCTTCACCACCGTCCAGATTTGCAACAAGGTCGTGCCTATAAACAAGAGTATGAATCTTTGCCTTTTGCCAATGACAGAACATTATTTGAAGCTTGGTGCGAGGGAAAAACAGGTTATCCGATTGTCGATGCCGCCATGCGCCAACTCAACCAAACTGGCTATATGCACAATCGCTTGCGCATGATAGTCGCCAGCTTTTTAGTCAAAGACTTGCTTATCGACTGGCGTTGGGGTGAACGCTATTTTGCGCAAAAACTCATAGACTTTGATTTTGCCGCCAACAACGGTGGCTGGCAATGGGCCGCTTCTACAGGGTGCGATGCGCAACCGTATTTCCGTATTTTTAACCCGCAATCACAATCAGAAAAATTTGATGTCAGCGGAAAATTTATCCGTAAATACTTGCCAGAGCTATCCGCGTTATCCGACAAACAAATTCACGCCCCAGACTCTAATTTGTTCGTGAGTAACTATCCTATGCCTGTGGTTAACCATGCTGAGCAACGTCAAAAAGCACTGGCTTTATTTAAGAAATAATTATCTCATCTATTGTTTGTTGTGTATGTGCAACAGTGATAAGTCTAGTTCGGGGCTGTAATTGAGCTATCTTTATGATTCATATTATTTTTTTATTCAATAAATAGTTAATGCTAAATCTGTTTTTCACTATTCATCTTTTTTATCACTTTTACCTCCCAATTTATATTTTAACAGTATGCGAGTGAGGTAAAATACAGTAAACTGCTCAAGAATAAGGCTTAATCTATAGTTTATTGCAGAAATTAAATTTTTGCGTCAAACTTGGGGGAGATTGAGGCAAATCATAATTCTTATTAAGAGCGCTAAATATGAAAAAAATAAAACTTATTCTATTGGTTACTATTGTTGCTTTGATGAGTGGTTGTGCAACCACCAACAAAGACCCGCTAGAGGGCATGAACCGTGGAATTTATAAATTTAATGATGTGGTAGATCGCTATGCAATCAAGCCAGTGGCAAAAGGGTATAAAGCTGTTGCACCTTCCCCTATTCGTACAGGCATCAGTAACTTTTTTAGCAACTTGGGCATGTTGACCACGGTGTTAAATGATTTGCTACAGTTTAAGTTTCAACATGCTTTTACAGACGCAGGGCGTTTTGTGATTAACACGACTTTTGGTTTGGCTGGCTTTATTGATGTGGCCAGTATGGATAAAATTGAAAAACGTAGTGAAGACTTTGGTCAAACCTTGGGTCATTGGGGTGTTGGGTCAGGTGCTTATTTGGTGTTGCCTTTCTTAGGCCCTAGCACAGTGCGTGATGCAGGTGGTTTAGCTTTTGACACGGTGACAACAGACCCGATCACTTATACACACAACATCGGCGAAATTCGTTTGCACAACCAATTGCGTGCAACGCAATTGTTAGACAAACGTACGCAGTTGCTAGATGCGACTGACATTGTGGATAATGCTTCGATAGACCCTTATGCATTTATGCGTGATGCTTACTTGCAAAGACGTGCGAGCTTGGTGCAAGATGGTCTAGTGCCTAAAGAGTTGCTTAAAGATGATGGCTTTGAAGCTGCAGATGAAGATAAGAAATAAGCTTACTATTGAATAGAGAAATCCCCGCCTTGCGGGGATTTTTTTTGGCTTGCTAAAGATTACATGAATGATTTAGATAACTCGCTTGTTAGCCTCCCGCCACAGTCATTTGCTCAATCAAAATTGAGCCTGTTTGCTTAGACGTGTTTGGAATAACATCGTTACCAA
Source organism: uncultured Methylophilus sp. (assembly GCA_965249075.1). Classification (GTDB taxonomy): domain Bacteria; phylum Pseudomonadota; class Gammaproteobacteria; order Burkholderiales; family Methylophilaceae; genus Methylophilus. The sequence goes on along the minus strand of CBDFLF010000004.1, from coordinate 276,666 downwards.
TCGCAATAATATGTTTTAGGATGTCCTTCATATTGCCTGCGATAGTGATTTCTTCCACGGCGTGGCTAATCACACCATTTTCTACCCAATAGCCTGCGGCTCCCCTAGAGTAGTCTCCTGTTACCATATTGAGGCCATGCCCTAATACCTCAGTCACCAATAAACCAGTGCCCATGGTTTTTAATAGCGCAGCAAAGTCTTGCCCTGTGGATGGCACCAAAATGTTGTGCGCGCCACCTGCATTGCCCGTGGTTTGTAGGCCGAGTTTACGTGCAGAGTAGCTGCCCAATACATAGCCTTGCAAGATGCCTTGGTTAACCAGCGTGCGCTTTTGGGTAGCCACGCCCTCACCGTCAAATGGGCTGCTGGCACTGCCTTTGATAAGGTGCGGGTCTTCTACAATGGTGAGTAGCGGACTGGCAACTGACTGGCCCATGCTATCTAGCAAGAATGAGGATTTTCGGTATAAGTTGCCACCAGAGACTGCACTGATTAAGCTGCCAATCAAGCCACTGGCTAGGGGCGCTTCAAAAAGCACAGGGTAGTTGCCAGTTTTGATCGGGCGGATATTCAGCCGTTGCACGGTGCGCTCGCCCGCTTTTTTGCCAACGGCTTCAGGGCTGTCTAAGTCTAGACTATCTCGCGCACTGCTGTACCAATAATCACGTTGCATCGCGCCATCTGATTCTGCAATCACCGAGCAACTAATGCTGTGACGCGAGCTAGGATAACCGCCCACAAAGCCGTGGCTGTTGCCATACACAAACATGCCCGTTTGCGTGTACACGCTGGCGCCTTCGGAGTTGCTGATTTTGTTTGGGTCTACCGCCAAGGCTGCCGCCTCGCAACGCTTGGCAATGTCTAACGCATCTTCCACTTCAATCTGCCACGGGTGGTGTAGCGATAAATCGGGAGGATTGCTTGCCATCAGGCTGGCTTCTGCCAAGCCACAAAAAGGGTCTTCTGCGGTGTATTTCGCAATATTACAAGCGGCTTCGACAGTTTGTTTTAGCGCTTCGGTGCTTAAGTCTGAGGTGCTAGCATTGCCTTTTTTGTGACCAAAATACACGGTGACGGTACAACCTTTATCACGGTTGTATTCGATGTTTTCGGTTTCACCCAAGCGCACCGAGACACTCTGCCCTGTGCCATAGCTGACTTCGGCATCGGCACTACTTGCCCCAGCTTGTTTGGCCAGGCGAATGATGTCTGCGTTAAGTTGCTTGAGGGTGTCTAAATCCATTAAAAACACTTTCTTTAATTAAGGTCGGCTAGTTTTGTTCTAGGTTTGTACTAGGTTTGTACCAAGTTTGCACAGAGTGCAAAACAGAAAACTGTTATCATACCGTGATTCATGCAAATCACATCATTTTAGCGCGTAATTAAGACACAAGATGGCACAACAACATTCCCCTAAAAACAGCAATAAACCAGTAGTTGATGAAGAACATATCATCAGCAAAACCAAACTCAAGCAAGAGGCGGATGCGGTGCAAGACGTGGGCAAAAAATTGGTCGATTTGCCTAAAGAAAAATTGAATAAACTTAATTTGGAAGAGTCGCTGATGGATGCGGTGCTCGAAGCTAAGCGATTAACAGCCAATGGCGCGATTCGCCGTCAAATGCAATATATTGGTCGTTTGATGCGCGACACTGACGTGGCGCCGATAGTTGAGCAGTTGGCAAAATGGGAAGGCAAAAATCAAGAAGAGAATGCGCGTTTTCATCAAATGGAACGTTGGCGCACCCGCTTGCTAGAGAGTCAGGACGCAGTTTCTGAGTTTTTAAATTTGTATCCGCAAGCTGACAGTCAGCAATTGCGCACCTTGATACGCAATACACAAAAAGAAGCTAGCGCACAAAAGCCCCCTAAGAGTAGCCGTGAGCTGTTTAAGTTGATACGCGAACTTACCGAAGGCCTCGGCGCTGAGAATGAGAACGCTGAAGATGACGACACAGGGCTGGATGAATAAGCGCTAGCCGTGCAGCCAATGGTATTGCACTATGTACACCATCGCGCCAGCAAAATAGCCTAGTAAGGCGAGCCAGCTGATGTGGCGCAAATACCAACCGAAATGGATTTTTTCTAGTCCCATTGCTGCTACGCCTGCGGCTGAGCCGATAATCAAAATAGAACCGCCTGTGCCTGCACAATAGGCAATAAACTCCCACAAAAAGCTATCCATTGGATATTGGGCTAAGTCATACATGCCCATGCTGGCCGCCACCAAAGGCACGTTGTCTACAATGGCACTGGCGATGCCAATCAGCATGACAATTAAATCTTGTCTGCCAACGGTCAAGTCTAGCCATGAGGCAATCATGGCTAACAAATGGCTATGTTCTAGCGTGGCCACGGCCAGCAAAATGCCAATAAAAAACACAATCGAGCCCATGTCTATGCTGGTGAGGGCATGGCTTAAACTTAAGCTGTTTTTTTGCTCTTCGTCTTTGTTGCGGTGCAATACATCACCGACCAACCACAAAATTCCCAGCCCAAACAAAATACCCATAAATGGGGGGAGGTGTGTGATGGTTTTAAATGCGGGGACTAGCACTAATACGCCAAGGCCAACAGCAAACACAATATTGCGTTCACAGTGGCTAGATGTTGATAGCCCCGCTTGCAACTGTGCTTCGGGTGATGCCATTGTTTGGCCTCTGAGTTGATAACTCACGACTAATAAAGGCAAGGCCAAATTGGCAATCGAAGGCAGAATTAAGGCTTGAATAATGCCAGACGCACTGACTTGGCCGCCTATCCATAACATGGTGGTGGTGACATCGCCGATGGGTGACCAAGCTCCACCTGCGTTGGCGGCGATGACGATCATGGCTGCGAACAGTAAACGATCTTCTTGCTTGTTTAAAATTTTGCGCACCAGTGACACCATGACGATGGCGGTGGTGAGGTTGTCTAAAATGGCACTCAAAAAGAACGTCACCAAGCTGATGAGCCACATTAAACTGCTGAGTTTGGTGGTGCGTATGCGCGAGGTAATGACTTCAAAGCCATGGTGGGCGTCTATCACCTCGACGATGGTCATCGCGCCTATCAAAAAGAAGATGATTTGTGCGGTGTTGGCGACTGACTCGCTCAGTTGGTGACTGACTAGCGCATGGTCTTGCATGCTTAAGGCGTAAATCGTCCATAACAAGCCAGCGCCTATCAACGCAGATGCAGATTTGTTGATTTTTAAGGGATGTTCAAAGGCAATGCCAGCGTATGAAAGTACAAATACGAGGGCGAGTAGAGTCAGCATGGCGTTTAGTGGAAAAGTTGAATAGGCTTTATTTTACGGCAAAAACTTGTAAAAGCGAGCGCTATTCAACCCCATGCTGTTTAGTAAGGCTTATCTTTTGATTGGACCTATCTTAAGCTCACACTCACGGTGTTTTTCTCGCCATTGCGTAATAGCTCAATCGGGACTGTTTTGCCACGAAGTTTGCCTATCTGCCCAAACAAATCTTCTGGTTTGTTGAGTTTGTTCTGATTGATGGCGAGTAATTGGTCACCACGTAAAATGCCAGCTTTCTCTGCAGGCGAGTCATGAATCACTGCCAGTATTTTTAAACCTTGCGCGCCTTGTTTGGCTTCAGCACGTTCTTCTTCATCCAAGTCCTTTTGCGGGACAAGTTTAACCATGTGCACACCCAACGCTGAGGGTGGTAGTTTTGCCCAATAGGTGGCAATGTAATCAAACTCTTTTTTCTCAACCACCACATCTTTTTCTGTTAACACTTGGCCTTTTTTGAGGGCTTCTTTATAAAACTGCATTTGTGAGGCAGGCGTTTTGTTGGCAGCTTGTTTTACGTATACCAGTATTTGATCCGCTTTAATCGTTTTGCCATGTGTCACGGCCAGGGTGGGAGAAATATCAGGCGCTTTGAAAGCGCTGACGCCCATCAAATCAAAACCATTTTCCAACATGCTGATGTTGTCTTCATCCTGCTTTTTGCCTGTAAAAATGACTGTATCAGGCGCGGCTAGTTGCGAGACCAAGCCTTTTTGTTGGGTTTGATAATTTAAAGCATAAAGATTGTCATCGGCACGCGCTTGATTGAAACAAAACAGCAAGCCGATTGTCAGTGCTGTGAAATTCATCCACATCAAAATCGCTGTGTTTGAACCTTGATTCAAACTTGAGTGTAACGTTGTTTTTTGTGTGAGCATGAATAAACGCAACCTTTTAAAATGATATGATGTAATTGATACATTAACACAGACCATGCAATGCAAAAACAATTCACTAAAATAGGATTAATTTCCATCAGCGATAGAGCTGCCCAAGGCGTTTATGAAGATCAAGGCATCCCCAGTTTGCGCGATTGGCTCAAGCAGGCGATTACCAGCCCGTATGAGTTGGTCACGCGCTTGATAGAAGATGAACAAGACGATATTGAAAATGAGCTGATGGATTTGGCAGATGCTGAACAATGTCATTTGATATTAACCACAGGCGGGACAGGCCCTGCTTTGCGGGATGTCACGCCCGAAGCGACCTTGGCCGTAGCAGACAAAGAAATGCCTGGCTTTGGGGAGCAAATGCGTCAAATCAGTTTGCATTTTGTGCCTACCGCCATCTTGTCTAGACAAGTCGCGGTGATACGCAAGCAAACATTAATCATCAACCTGCCAGGTCAGCCGAAAGCGATACAAGAAACCTTGGAAGGTTTAAAGGATGCTAACGGCAAATCCTTAGTGCCAGGCATTTTTGCTGCCGTGCCTTATTGCTTGGATTTGCTGGCGACCGAAGATAGCCCCATGCCTTATATGGAAACCAACGAAGCAGTAGTAAAAGCCTTTAGGCCAAAATCTGCCCAAAAGCCTTCAAAAGAGTAGATAATCAACCATCATGCTTTCACGCCCAAGTCCCACAAAAAGTACATTATTGCTTGCACTGAAAATTCTATTTGTTACGTTGTTGTTAGTCTCGGCCTACTATCTATTAAAAGAAATGCCTGTTAGACAACATGGCTGGGTCTACCGTGACAAAGTGCAACATGCCTCCCTGTTTTTTTGTTTAACCTTATTGGCTTTATTTTTGTTCAAACACTACCGTTTAACTTTGGTTTTTTTATTGGTTTGTTATGGGGGGGCGACGGAGTACCTTCAATCTACCATGACAAAGACCCGCACAGGCAGTATTGCTGATTGGTTGGCAGACCTTGCAGGCGTATGTTTAGCGTGCTTTTTTGCATGGGGTGTGGCTTGTCTAGCAAAACGTCGCAAAAAGCGACAAGACTAAATAGGTTAAGCATGCAAGAGTTTGAAGTCATCCAACAGTTTTTCACAAAACCTACGTCAAATACCTTACTAGGTGTGGGTGACGATGCAGCTTTGGTTCAAGTCAGTACAGGCCATCAGTTGGCTGTTTCAGCCGATATGTCTGTGGCAGGCACTCATTTTTTTGCAGATGCGGCGCCCTATAATGTAGGTTGGAAAAGTTTGGCGGTGAATGTTTCTGACATGGCGGCGATGGGGGCTTTGCCAAAATGGGTGACCTTATCCATCTCGCTTCCCAATATCGACCAAGCTTGGTTAAGTGAGTTTAGTCGAGGTTTTTTTGCTTGCGCAAATGCTTTTCAAGTGGACTTAATCGGTGGCGATACCACACGTGGGCCGCTGAATATTGCGGTGCAAATCATGGGGGAGATTCCTGCGGGACAAGCCTTAAAGCGCGCAGGCGCACAAGCAGGCGATGATGTGTGGGTGAGTGGTCGCTTAGGCAGTGCGGCCTTGGGATTAGCGCATTTGCAAGGCAAGTCTTTATTGTCAGGCGAAGTGCTAGATGTCTGTTTGCAAGCTTTGCATCAGCCACAACCGCGTGTCATCTTAGGTTTGGCATTGCGCGGAGTTGCGCATAGTTGTATTGATATTTCGGATGGCTTGTTGGCAGATTTGGGGCATGTTTTGAAAGCCTCAAACCTAGGCGCAAGATTGGATTTACAAGCTATCCCGTGTTTGCAAGCATTCACTATGCGCAAACAAGAAACTCAAATTCAACAAGCCGTTTTAGCGGGTGGCGATGACTATGAGTTGTGCTTTACGGCGCCAGCAAGTGCGCGTACGGAGATTGAGGCCTTGGCGGGTTCGCTCAATCTTCAGTTATCCCGCATAGGGGTAACTACCAGTGAAACAGGTTTGCAAGTGACTGACGGCGATAAGCTCATTCAAACGCACCAACAGGGCTACAACCACTTTGAGAATGCCATTGAGTAACCCTAATTTCAAGTTGCTTATTTCACATCCTGTTCATTTTTTGAGCTTGGGATTAGGGACTGGCTTGTCGCCTAAAGCGCCAGGTACTTTAGGCACGTTGGTCGGTTTTCCGTTGTTTTGGATAATCAAAGACCACCCCCTATCACAACAATTAATCATCATTGCATTCTTGTTTTTGCTAGGTATTTATTTGTGCGATATGACAGGCAAAGCACTAGGCGTGGCTGACCACGGAGGCATCGTTTGGGACGAAATTGTCGCCATGATGTTAGTGCTCACTGTCACGCCTTTGAGCTTGCAATGGTATCTCGTTGCTTTTGCGTTGTTTAGGCTGTTTGATATTTGGAAGCCTTTTCCTATCCGTCAATGCGATGCAACACTCAAGGGCGGGTTTGGTGTGATGTTTGACGATTTGTTGGCGGCCATATACGCGATATTGGCACTTAAAGGGCTGATGTGGATGCTTTAACGCAATCCCTAGGCGAGGCGCTCAAAGCCAAAGGCTGGATGCTAGCATTAGCTGAATCATGCACAGGCGGGATGGTGGCCGCAAAAGTCACCGAAGTGGCAGGCAGTTCAGCTTGGTTCGACCGCGGGTTTGTGACTTACAGCAATCTAGCCAAAATGGATATGCTTAATGTGCCAGAAGAAGTATTGATAGCGTTTGGCGCGGTAAGTACTCAAACAGCTGAGGCCATGGCAGTCGGCGCTTTGCGCAACAGCCAAGCGAGCATTGCAGGTGCAATTACTGGTATTGCTGGGCCGAGTGGCGGCTCCGCTGAAAAGCCCGTGGGCATGGTATGTTTTGCCTTGGCAAAATATGCACGAACATCAGACTTTGCCTTGGCGAAATATGATGAAACAACAGACTCGGAAGTGGGTATCATCACCCAACAATCAACCCAGTTCTTCAAAGGCGATAGACAAGCAATCCGCGAACAAGCCTGCGCATACTTGCTTACACAATTACTCGCTTGGACTAATCTTTAACATTTACCAATCACGTCCGTGATGACGGTGTTGCCCGCGATAGCTACGATAGCTATCGTGTCGGCCAAACGAACGTCCAACATAAGGCTGACCAACCACTGGGCCGTAAACGACGCTTGGCGCACGATATATGTAAGTCGTTGGGCCGAGGTGTGTTGGTGGCACAAACACTTGTGGGCCATAATAGATGTTGCGTGGTGCGGGATAAAAATGGGCTGGCGGTAACGCTGGCGGGTAATAAGCCACCGCGGGTGGATATGGATTGCCAATGCTAATTCCTACTGACCAGTTGTCATGTGCTTGACTTGGTTGGCTGGCGATAGCACCAATCGCTAGGATAGTGAGTATCCCCATTTTAAATTTTAAGATTTCTAGACGCATATTGCATTCCTTTCAATCACAGTGAATCACAAGTGGCATGCTTAATAAAACGGTGCAACTTAGATTTGGTTGACTCGGCGGTTACAAGTCACTATTTCCGCAACTCACTATTTCGGCATCATTCATTTCACTTGCAGTCCGATTTATGAAATAATTAGCAGTTATTTAACGGCAATAACAAACAGTAATACTAACCAAGGGCTTAGAGCATGGACGACAATAAAAGTAAAGCACTCGCTGCAGCACTCTCGCAAATCGAAAAACAATTCGGTAAAGGCTCTATCATGCGCATGGGTGACGCAGATATTGGCGAGGATATTCAGGCTGTTTCAACAGGCTCTCTTGGTTTAGACATCGCCTTAGGTATCGGTGGTTTGCCACGTGGCCGTGTTGTCGAAATTTATGGCCCAGAGTCATCTGGTAAAACCACATTGACGCTATCAGTCATCGCAGAAATGCAAAAATTAGGTGGCACCGCAGCTTTTATTGATGCGGAACATGCGCTAGACCCACAATACGCCGCCAAATTAGGCGTGAATGTGCCTGATTTGCTTATCTCACAACCAGACACAGGTGAGCAAGCATTAGAAATTGCCGATATGTTGGTGCGTTCAGGTTCGGTTGATATTGTGGTCGTGGACTCGGTGGCAGCATTGACGCCACGCGCTGAGATTGAAGGCGAAATGGGCGACAGTCACATGGGCTTGCAAGCGCGCTTAATGTCGCAAGCCTTGCGTAAACTCACAGGTAACATCAAACGTACCAATACGCTGGTGATTTTTATTAACCAAATCCGTATGAAAATTGGCGTGATGTTCGGTAACCCAGAAACCACCACAGGCGGTAACGCGCTTAAATTCTACGCTTCCGTGCGTTTAGATATTCGCCGCACGGGTGCGATTAAAAAAGGTGATGAAGTGACTGGTTCTGAGACGCGCGTTAAAGTCATTAAAAACAAAGTCGCGCCACCGTTTAAACAAGCCGAGTTTGACATTATGTACGGTGAAGGCATTTCACGATTAGGTGAAATTATTGAGTTGGGCGCTAACATCAAACTCGTAGAAAAAGCGGGGGCATGGTACAGCTACAACGGCGAAAAAATTGGCCAAGGCAAAGAAAACGCCAAAGAGTTCTTGCGTGAGCATCCAGAAATCGCGGCGGAAATTGAGGCGAAAATTCGCGAAAACGCTAAGCAGTTAGCGGATATCATGCCTAGCGCACGTTCTGAAGAAGATTGATACAACCGCAAAGCAAAACATTGCGCCAACGCGCTTTAGAGTACTTGGCAAAACGCGAGTACTCCTACGTTGAGTTAGGAAAAAAACTCAAAGCCTATGCAGAAGAAGGCGATGATATTTCCGTATTGCTAGACGATTTTAAGCAACGTGGTTGGTTGAGTGATGCGCGCTTTACTGAGCAGTTGGTACATGCGCGCAAAGCTAAATTTGGCAGTGCGCGCGTGGCAAATGAGTTACGCGAAAAAGGCGTCGATGATGGTTTGATTGCTTCGGCAGTGGAGACCATCAAAACCAATGAGTTGGAAAACGCGCTAGCGGTGTGGCAAAAGAAATATAAAGCCCCACCCAGCAATCGTGAAGAATGGGCAAAACAAGCCCGTTTTTTACAAAGCCGTGGATTTGGTTTTGAGTTAATTAAAAAGATTTTGAATAGACAAGCAGAACATGACAGTTAAATTTGGTAGCAAACCCAGTAGCAAGCAAATTCGCCAAGCGTTTTTAGATTTCTTCGCCTCCAAAGGCCATCAAGTCGTGGCTTCTAGCTCACTCGTGCCGCATGGCGACCCAACGCTATTGTTTACCAACGCGGGTATGAATCAATTTAAAGACGTGTTCTTAGGTTTTGATAAACGTGCTTATACTCGTGCGACCTCTAGCCAAAAATGCGTACGCGCAGGGGGTAAACACAATGACCTCGAAAACGTGGGCTACACTGCACGTCACCATACCTTTTTTGAAATGCTCGGCAATTTTAGCTTTGGCGATTACTTTAAACGTGATGCCATCCGCTTCGCATGGGAGTTGCTGACCGAAGTTTACGCGCTACCTAAAGAGCGTTTGATGGTGACTGTCTACGCTGAAGATGACGAAGCCTATGACATCTGGAATAAAGAAATCGGCGTACCAGCAGAAAAAATCGTGCGCATCGGCGACAACAAAGGTGCGCGCTATGCCTCAGATAATTTCTGGATGATGGGCGACACTGGCCCTTGCGGCCCCTGTACTGAAATTTTCTACGACCACGGCGACCACCATTTTGGCGGCCCGCCAGGTAGCCCAGACGAAGATGGCGACCGCTTTATCGAAATCTGGAATAACGTGTTTATGCAGTTCAACCGTGACGAAGCGGGCGTGATGCATCCACTGCCTAAGCCATCTGTCGACACGGGCATGGGCTTAGAGCGTATTTCTGCTGTGTTGCAAGGCGTACATGCTAATTACGAAATTGATTTATTCCAAGCACTCATCAACGCCGCCGCGCGCGAAACCAAAACGCAAGATTTAAACAGCCCCAGCTTAAAAGTGCTGGCCGACCATATCCGAGCCTGCTCATTCTTAATCGCGGATGGCGTGATTCCTGGCAATGAAGGCCGTGGCTATGTGTTGCGTCGTATTATTCGTCGCGCCATCCGTCACGGCTACAAACTTGGTTGCCGTCATGCATTTTTCCACAAACTGGTACCAGATTTAGTCGCAGAAATGGGTGAGGCTTACCCGGAACTCGCTCAAGGCCAAGCGCGTGTGACTGACATCTTAAAACTAGAAGAAGACCGCTTCTTTGAAACCATTGAAAACGGGATGCAAATTTTGGAAGCGGAATTAGCGACTAAGCCAGCCGTGTTTAATGGCGACTTAGCCTTTAAATTACACGATACTTTTGGCTTCCCGCTCGACCTCACTGCTGACGTATGTCGTGAGCGTGATGTGGCAGTGGATACCGCTGGCTTTGATGCCGCTATGGCGCGCCAAAAAGAGCAAGCGCGTGCTGCAGGCAAATTTAAAATGGCGACCAATTTGGAATATGACGGCCAAGCCACCACTTTCCACGGTTACGAAAAATTAGACACCAACGCCAAAGTATTGGCTTTGTATAAAGACGGTAGCCCAGTCAACGCTTTGAATGAGGGCGACATGGGCGTGGTGGTATTAGACGACACGCCGTTCTATGCCGAATCAGGCGGTCAAATTGGCGATAGCGGTGAGTTGAAGTCTGCCAACGGTATTTTTGCTGTTGAAGATACGCAAAAAATCCAAGCTACTGTGTTTGGTCATCATGGCGTGTTGCGTACAGGCACCTTGTCGGTAGGCGATGCCTTGAGCGCGAAAGTAAACATTCAAGCGCGTACCAACACCATGCGCAACCACTCTGCCACACACTTGATGCACAAAGCCTTGCGCGAAGTGTTGGGTGAGCACGTACAACAAAAAGGCAGCTTGGTCGATACTGACAAAACCCGTTTTGACTTTGTGCATAATGCGCCGATGACGGATGCTGAAATCGCCAAAGTAGAAGCCATTGTCAACGCTGAGATTTTAGCCAACGCCGCTTGCCAAGCGCGGGTGATGGACATTGAATCTGCGCAAAAAACAGGCGCCATGATGTTGTTTGGCGAGAAGTATGGCGATGAAGTGCGTGTGTTAGACATTGGTTCTAGCCGTGAGTTGTGCGGTGGCACGCATGTGATCCGTACGGGCGATATTGGCCTGTTTAAAATCACTTCAGAAAGTGGTGTGGCGGCTGGTGTGCGCCGTGTGGAAGCGACCACAGGTGAGGGCGCGCTTAAATTGGTGAATGCGCAACAAGCCTTAATTGCACAATTGGCGGCAGACTTAAAAGCCCCAGCACATGAAGTGGCCAACAAAGTGGCGCAATTGAGCGAACATGCTAAAACCTTGGAAAAAGAGTTGGCGCGTTTGAAATCCAAATTAGCCTCATCCCAAGGCGATGATTTAGTGAATCAAGCGCAAGACATCAATGGCGTCAAAGTATTGGCGGCGACTTTAGAAGGCGCAGACGCCAATGCCTTGCGCGAAACCATGGATAAACTTAAAGATAAACTCAAATCCGCCGCTATAGTCTTAGCCAGTGTGAGTGATGGCAAAGTCAGCTTGGCCGCAGGCGTGACTGCGGATTTAATCGCCAAAGTCAAAGCGGGCGAGTTGGTCAACCATGTTGCTAGCCAAGTGGGTGGCAAAGGTGGCGGTAAGCCAGATATGGCGATGGCAGGTGGTACTGAACCAGCTAAATTGCCACAAGCCCTAGCGAGTGTGCAAGTTTGGGTATCTGAGAAATTAGCATAACTTTTAATAAAAACTTTATATCATTAAGAGCGAAGAATGGCATTAATTGTACAAAAATATGGCGGTACCTCAGTTGCAAATGCTGAGCGTATTCGCAATGTGGCAAGACGCGTGGCACGCTACAAAGCCATGGGGCATCAAGTGGTGGTGGTCGTATCCGCGATGTCTGGCGAGACCAACCGTTTAATCGCTTTGGCTAAGGAGATTATGCCTGAGCCAGATCCGCGCGAATTAGATGTGATGGTCTCTACAGGTGAGCAAGTCACGATAGGCATGACAGCCTTGGCGCTGATGGAGTTGGGCATTAAAGCCAAAAGCTACACTGGTAGCCAAGTCAAAATTCTTACCGATAATGCTTACAGCAAAGCGCGCATTTTAGATATTGACGAGCATCATATTAAAGAAGATTTAGAGGCAGGCTACGTGTGTGTGGTGGCAGGTTTTCAAGGTGTAGACGAAAAAGGCAACATTACCACGCTTGGTCGTGGCGGTTCTGATACCACGGGCGTGGCCTTGGCAGCGGCACTCAATGCTGACGAATGCCAAATCTATACCGATGTGGATGGCGTATACACCACCGACCCGCGTGTTGTTCCAGAAGCTAGACGCTTAGACCGCATCACCTTTGAAGAGATGTTAGAACTGGCCTCACAAGGCTCTAAAGTGTTGCAAATTCGCTCCGTTGAGTTTGCTGGCAAATACAAAGTAAAGCTGCGTGTGCTTTCCAGCTTTGAAGAAGAAGGCGATGGCACACTGATTACGTTTGAGGAAAATGAGGGAAACATGGAAGATCCAATTATTTCTGGCATTGCGTTCAACCGCGACGAAGCCAAAATCACAGTGCTAGGCGTGCCTGACAAACCTGGCATCGCCTACCAAATTTTAGGGCCGATTGCCGATGCCAATATTGACGTGGATATGATTATTCAAAACACGGGCGCAGATGGCACCACCGACTTCACCTTCACCGTGCATAAAAACGAGATGAACAAAGCCTTGGCGATTTTGCGCGACAAAGTCCAAGCCCACATCAAAGCGCGTGAAATCAGTGGCGACGACAAAATCGCCAAAGTTTCAGTGGTTGGCATGGGTATGCGCTCACACGTAGGCGTTGCCAGCCAAATGTTCCGCACCTTGGCAGAAGAAGGCATCAACATTCAAATGATTTCAACCAGCGAGATTAAAATCGCGGTGGTGATTGATGAAAAGTATATGGAACTCGCAGTGCGCGTGTTGCATAAAGCCTTTGAATTAGAAAACGCTTAATTACATTCATATTAGCGTTGATTTCTGAGGGGATTTCGCGTAGTATCACGCCCTTCGATGGACGCCTTAAAAGTGTCTATTAAAGCGTAAATGTAGTAAACGGTGAGCTGGCCGAGTGGTCGAAGGCACTTCCCTGCTAAGGAAGCATATGGGCTTAAACCTGTATCGAGGGTTCGAATCCCTCGCTCACCGCCAAAAAATGTTGTATAATATTGGTCTTTCTGAAGTTGTTAGCAATTCAATTTTCAGAGATGAGTAATTAAAAAGTTAGTCAATAGTACCTTGCGCCCGTAGCTCAGTTGGATAGAGTATTTGGCTACGAACCAAAGGGTCGGGCGTTCGAATCGCTCCGGGCGCGCCATATAAAACAAAGGCTTACAGCTTAACCGCTGTAAGCCTTTTTGTTTTTACATGCTCACCCACCCACTCCACCACCCACCAATTGTTTTTCTATACTACAGGGGTAAAAGAAAGGGTAAAAATAGTTTATCGATTTGGTTTTCATTTAATCGATTTTGTTTCAATTTATTTGATCAACTTTACCGATTTCTGATTAAGAGGTTGTATCAATAATTTAGAGTGTGAATATTAAACTATGAAATGCAATCAAGGCTAGTCAAAAGTTGTTTGCAATCATTTACATGTGGACTTGCCTAGCCTTGCTCATTTATATCTCACTAAAAATCTAGCTAGCACAAGCTTTCCCAAGGTGTTTGGTGTTTTTCGCACATGAAATCACATCAAATACTGGGAAATTGTCCTAATGTAAAAGAGGAAAAACTTTTTTTTGAGTTTCTACATAATGCTCTCACACACCAAGGGGTGAGCGTTATCAGTCATGATGGCCGTGTGTCGAGACCTAATCAGTCTTCCCCAAAATAGAAATCGTTTTTTACGGCAACACCCGCGTAAATCACGAAATTAATTTTGGGTGGATTTTTAGGAGATAAAAATGATCGAAAACGTTAAATCATTCTTGCAAGACGAAGAAGGCCAATCTATGGTTGAGTACGGTGTTGTATTAGGCTCAGTAGCTGCTGTGTCATACATCGCTGTTGTTCAATTGGGCGACAAAACGGCTGACCTATATGCATGGATGGCTAACCACTTGCCAGGCGGCGAAGAAGACGAAAAAGGCACACAACAATTGGTACGTTTGCACGGTGAAGGTTTAACAGCTGTTTCTGGTAACTCAGAATCAGGTGCTTCATTCGGTGCTGCTGGCCATATCGCTTCAGGTGTATTGGAAGCAACATTGGGTGGCAACTCAACATTGATCGAAGAAGACTAATTAACTTTTAGGTTAGTGTTTGTAGTCAAGCGGGGTGCAGTCTAGCACCCCGTGTTTTTGGTTAAAAAAAACCACATCTTAACCTTGGTGGTTATATAAAACCATTCCAAATATTTTTGACTGTGAAATATTCCTGATATTCTACATCATGAATATCTCTTAAAATATTGATATAAATAAATATTTTTTTAAAGTGTTTATCTATATCTATTTTGGCACAAGCTTTGCAACTGTAATGGCACACACCACGGGGTGAGTGTTGTCAGTGATGATAGCCGTGTGTCGAGACCTTGAGTCTTCCCCAAAAAAAATCGTTAATTGTGGCAACCCCCGCACATTTAATGAAACTTATTTTTGGGTGGTAATCTATTTAGGAGATAAAAATGATCGAGAACGTTAAATCATTCTTGCAAGACGAAGAAGGCCAATCTATGGTTGAGTACGGTGTTGTGTTAGGCTCAGTAGCTGCTGTGTCATACATCGCTGTTGTTTCATTGGGCGACAAAACTGCTGACCTATATGCTTGGATGGCTAACCACTTGCCAGGCGGCGAAGAAGACGAAAAAGGCACACAACAATTGGTGCGTTTGCACGGTGAAGGCTTAACAGCTATCTCTGGCAATGCTGATTCAGGTGCTTCATTCGGTGCTGCTAGCCATATCGCTTCAGGCGAAATGGAATCAACATTGGGTGGCAACTCAACATTGATCGAAGAAGACTAATTTTAATTAGTTTAATCGGTTGATACCCATGTTATGGGAAAAGGGGTTGCGATACATGCAACCCCTTTTTTGTACAGTTTGACTTTGTGGGTTTTCACTTTGAGTAGGATTTGAATGTGAAAAAATCGGTTGTATTATTGGCTGGCCTCACACGCCAAAATGTTGCTTTTTTGTGACATCATAATGTTTTTATAAACAAGACAAGTATTACTCATGACGCACTCTTATTTTGTGATTGCTTTGCTAGCTGGTTTGTTGGTGCTTGGCACGGCGGTATCGATTAGCGACTATAAATTTAGACGCATTCCTAATCAGTATTTAATTTATGCTTTGTATTATTGGTTGCTTATTTACTTAGGCATGTTGGTTTTTTTGCCGATTAAACTTGTCGGCATGGGCTTGTTTATGTCTTTGCTTGGCATGGCGTTTAGCGGGGTGTTTTTTTATGTGCCTTATATGCTTAAACAAGTGGGTGCGGGCGATGTGAAATTAGCCATGGTGTTTGGCTTCTTTTTAACTTTTAAAGGCGCTATTTTAAGTGTGCTGGTTGGTGCCATGATGGGTGGCGTCTGGGCATTAGCATTGGCTTGGAAACACGGTGGTTTAGGGCATCTGTGGTACAACATTAAGTTTATGCTTCGCTCGGCATATTTGTCTGGGTTTAAAGAAATGGGTTGGGATCTAAAGTCAGAAGGAGTGATTGCCATGCCTTATGGCGTTGCGTTGTCACTAGGCGCCATGCTGATTGCTTTGGAGCAAATGTGGGTGCATTACCAAAAGATTATTGCTGTGTAATGAAATTACATTAGTTTTGGCTTTAGTTTCGTTACAAAATCAGCTTTAAAAAGCCAAGCATTCAAATGCTAGGTACCAATTAAAAGATTAAAAAATGAGTCAGTTTAACGCGCTAATCACCTCTGCTTGGCACTACATAAAAGCCAATAACCCAAAACAAGCCATGGAGGCCGCCAAAGCTGCACATGCACAATCACCCGATTCGCCTGAGGTGGCGCATATATTAGGCTTGTTAGCCAGCCGTGATGGTCACCCAGAAATTGCCTTGCCCCTATTACAAAAATCCATAGACCTTGGTGGTAAATCAGAACGTAAATTGCGCGACATGGCAGAAGCTTTGTTTTCGGCAGGCCACGCGCAACATGCACTTGTGCCATTAGATGAGGCAATCCAACTCTTTGGAGAGTCGAGTGAGCTGCTGGGCTTGCGCTCAGCCATTGCCATTGATTTAACGAAGTGGTCTGAGGCCAGTGCTGCTGCGCAAAAAGCCATCGCGCTCAATCCACAAGCCTTGGTGTGGGAGCTTAATTTATCGTTTTCTGCGTTGATGCAACAAGACTTTGTCATGGGCTTTAAACATGCCACCGCGCGCAACGAGAATATCCAAGTGGGTGCGCGTAGTCCTGTATGTCAGTTTGCCACGCCATGCGAGGTCTGGCTCAAGGGCGAGCAGGGCCCTGGCGACACTTTGTATTATTTGCGTTTTGTGCCTCCGCTGGTCGCTCTAGGCTGGCGGTTTCACTTGGAGGTTGAGCACAAGCTGATTCCTCTGTTGGCAGGTAACCCCAATTTTTTAAGTGTTAAAGATAAAAACCCTTGCCCTAAACAAGGCTTTTGGCTCAATGTGGGTGATTTGGCCTTAATGGCGCAACAATGTGGTGTGGTTTTACCAAAAGCTTCTGAGAGTAATCCGCAAGATAATTTAATTGCACCTCTCAGTTTAAGTCCGCAAGCGCAATTGGTTGAAAAATACAAAAAAGAACTAGAGAAAATCGGCCCAGCGCCTTATATCGCCGTCACTTGGCGGGGTGGCCCAAGAGGTAGAAAGCAACGCCAAGGCGTGCGGATGCTGGAAAAATGCATTCCACCAGAACAACTAGGTGCAATGTTGCGCAACACCTCCGCAACGATTATCAATATTCAACGTGTCCCCAATGCCGATGAAGCCAAAGCTTTTTATCAAGCCTTGGGTAGAAAAGTAGCAGACTACTCTGCGCTCAATAACAACTTGGCGGGGATGTTGGCCTTGTTAAGTTTGGTGGATGAATACGTTACGGTATCCAATACTAACTTGCACCTTCGTGAAGCTTTAGGTAAACCTTCACAAGTGTTCGTCAATCGGCCCTTCCAAGACTGGCGCTGGTTAGCACAAGGGCAACGCAGTCCATGGTATCCACAATCTACCATTTATCGTCAAGCACCAGAGGGTGATTGGCAAGTTTCTTTTGAACACTTACAAGATTACCTAGTATCAAAACAATTAATAGTTTCAAATCAATTAATAGCATCAAAACAACTATTATCGGCACAGCTGGTATCTGAGAAAGCAGGATCTAAAAAAACACTGTCTGAAAGTCCCGCTGAAGACGCTTCGAATAAGGAGGGCGCGGAAGCGACTTTACTAGAGCAATCGCAAGACCTACATAAACAAACGATTGCCGAGGGTTGGGAGGTCGTATCAACTAACATTCCTCTAGCCATTAAAAAAGCGCAAACCGTGCTCGCTCAACAGCCTGATCATCCACGCGCTTTGCATTTGTTGGCATGGGCAGCCGTGCAAGACATTAAATTTGAGATGGGTTTACAGTTGCTGAAAAAAGCGTGTGAACTTGCCCCAACGGATAGCATTATTTGGCGTGATTACATCCGTGCGCTGTCACTCAATGGACAAGTGACTGAGGCAATTCAAGTGGCTGAGCAATGTATAGCCAATCCGAACATGCGTTCAAAATCGGCTTTATATTACGCCAAAGCTGGCGCACATTATAAATGTGGACAAGACCTTGAAGCCTTGGCAGCTTATGATGCGTGTTTAAAAATCTCTCCCAATAATATTCAAGCCTTGGGGTTTGCAGGCATGCTCAGAATCAAATTGGGCAAAGGCCATGCAAGGCTAGGTTTTAAACAATATTCTGGTCGCGCTGAGGCGCAACATCCCAATAATGCCGCCGTTTGGTTTAGCCCTGTTTTAAAAGGCGATATTAAAGGCTTAAATATTTTAATTACCCGCGACATGGGCTTGGGCGATGAGCTTTCTTATTTACGTTATCTCCCTTGGCTACTGCAAACTGGTGCCAATGTGACCTATTGGTGTGGCGCAAAACTTAAGCCCATATTAGCGCGCTCATTTGCGGATTTGCCACCACATCAGTTTAACTCACATCAGCTTATTGTCGTCCCAGACAACCAGCCCATGCCAGACCCAGCCAATTTTGATTTGGCATTTATAGTCAATGAGTTGCCCGCCGCCGTAGAGCATTACGATGCACCAGAAATTGCAGCACCTTTGCCACTGACTCCAAACCTAGCGCTGGTAGAAAAATGGCAAGCATGGTTAAAACAGCAAGGTGAGGCGCCTTACATAGGCTTTAACTGGCGCGCAGGTGTTGCCAATGCTGAAAAAACTGTTTCTTTTGCCAAATTGGCAAAAGCAGTAGAGCCCATCGCTTTCTCTAAGGCTTTAAATGGCGTCAAAGCCACATGGGTATCCTTACAGCGCAACGTCACCAAAGCAGAGCTCGCAGCGTTTACAGACACGCTAGGTGCGCCCATTCATGACGCTTCAGGCTTAACCGATGACCTCGACGATCTATTAGCATTGTTGAGTGTGTTAGATGACAACGTAGGGGTTTCCAACACCAATATGCATTTACGCGCAGGCTTGGGTTTGGCTTCAAAAGTCTTGGTGCAATATCCAGGAGGTGATTGGCGTTGGGGCACCCAAGGTAAAACTTCGCAATGGTTTACGCAAAGCAAAGTCTACCGCCAAGGCCAGCAAGGCGATTGGCAGCCAGCACTTGCTGAATTGCATGCCGATTTAATTGAGGCTTATGGTCAGGTTAGTCAATCTGAAACACTAGGGCTTAGCCCTTCACAACAAACCGTGAATGCCGAGCCAGCAGATAAGCAAGGCTTGCAACAAACCAACAAGATCATCTGGCTCACTGGCGGAAACTTTATACAAGACGAGCAAGGTAACATGAGTTCAGTTGTTGCTAGCACCCGCAACCGTGTACTCGCTCCAGCCAAAGGGCTTGAAAGTTTAGGCTGGGTTTCAGACTACATTAATGAGTCATTCTCACAAACCATGGGCGGTTGGGGGCAGTGTATTCCGCAAAAGGGTGACACCGTAGTCATTTCTAAAGTCTTTACCGACCACGCCATCAAACTCGCCAAAGATGCCAAAGCACGTGGTGCGCAAGTAATCGTCGATTTTTGTGATAATTTTTTAGACAACCCAAAACGTGCGCCATTACAACGGGCATTGGTTGAGCAGGCAGATAAAATAGTCTGCTCTGAAACTTCAATTGCAGAGGCTTTTTCTAACATAGCTCAGCAGTCTGTGTCCGTAATTGAAAGTTTAGATTTAGATAATATCAATCAAGATTTAGTCGCCTTATGGCAATCGCTTATCACGAGCACAGTTAAAAAGAACGCTAAAAATCAAACTACTTATGCACCACTAACTGCTAATACAGTAAAGCGCGTTCTTGTTGGCATGATGTACTCAGGTGAACAAGAGTACGAGCAAGCGAAACTGGCCTTAAGTAATCAAACGCATCAAAATTATGAGTTATTTGAAGTAAAAAATCTGCCAAACAAACTGGCGCACGACACGCTCTATGCAAAGTTTATGGAGCGAGCGAGCGAGTTCAGCTACTTCTTAAAACTCGATGCCGATATGGTGTTTGCACATGAGCAAGTGCTTGCCGAGATGGTGGAAAACATAGCAAGCAAAAACTACGCACATTTGTTTGCTTATGTTAAAGACTGTCCTAGTAATTTAATGATACCTGGCATCCAAATGTTTAGGTCAGACACGCAATGGTTAGGCAGTGATGAGCAACTTAATGTAGATTACTTTCCCAAGCTATATGGCGATGGCAATTTAGAGACAAATCAAAACTGGATATTGCACATGCCAAACCCGTCTAGAGATCAGCTCTTTAGATACGGCATACATAAAGCGTTAAAAGCAATACAGCCACAGTTAGACTCAAGAGATAAAAGCCAGCGTAAAGCCATTTTACACATTAATATTTTGGCAGGTATAGCGCGAAATCTAGAAAAAAATCCTGACTTAAGGTTGTCGCTCATGGGGGCAACGTTGGTATTTAGTGAGCAATTTAGCAGTATTGAGTACAACGGTGATATTGCAAAAAGCTATTTTGAAAAGCTACAAAATGATAAGTTTTATTCAAAGCTTGAAAGCTTAAGCCAAACCTATTGGGCGAATGAAATACAAATTTACTATAAGTGGTTAGAGCTATTTAATAAAAATAATCCTCAATTACAAGTAAAATCAAAGGCATCAGCTGAGGTCGAAGTTGCACCAGTAGAGTTGCAAAGTACTCAAAAACCAACTAATAACATCGTGTGGATAACTGCGGGAACGTTAGATACTAGCCAAGGTTATGTCAACTCCAACTTTGCAAGCACCCGCTATCGTGTATTGATTCCTGCAGCTAACCTAGGGGTGCATGGCTGGAAAAGCCAAATTGTTAACGAAGACGACCTTGTTAATCATGGATGGGATAAACTCAATTTAAATTCTGGTGATACAGTTATTGTCTCAAAATCGCTTAATCCTGCGCTGATAAAAGCGCTACAACAAGCAAAAGCAAAAGGTTGTAGAGTAATTGTAGATTTTTGTGATAATCACTTTGAGCGTCCAGCCAAGATTGGTCAGCATCAAAACAATTTACTACGGCTGGCTGATGTAGTCACCACATGCTCCCCACAGTTAAAACAAATCATCGAGTCTAAATCCAAAGCCACAGTGAAACATATCACTGATAGTTTTGAAGGACAGAAAAAAACCGCAACTTTTAGTGTGGCAACGCCCGCAAACTTACTATGGTTTGGAAACCAAATTAACTTTGATACTTTATATCCTCTGCTAGATGCGCTGAGAATCTATAGTAAAAAGACACCAATCAATCTAAATATAGTCACTTTAATTCCAGATGGTGAGTCCGTTGCTAAAACATTAAGCCAAGAAAAGTTAACGGTGCAATACACTCCTTGGAGCCAACAAAACCTCACAACAGCTATGCAAAATTGTGACATGGTGGTGATCCCAACGCTTAAAAATGAAAACAAATCGGTTAAAAGCCCCAATCGCATCATAGAGCCACTTTGGGCTGGTAAGTATGTCGTGGCAGGCAACTTGCCAGCATATGAGCCATTTGCGCCATTTGCGGGTATAGGCGATGACCTCATTGCTGGTATTGAGTGGGCAATGAATCACCCACAAGAAGTGCTGGATAGAATTAAAGCCGGACAAGCCTACATTGCTGCCAACCATACACCTAAGTTCATAGGTGAACAATGGCATGAGGTTTTGACGGAAAAATAGTAATTAATAACGCTCTAATAACAAGTCGAAACCTTTTATCTGAGATATACAAATGAAAATAAACTTTAGCGTACTAAACTCAATTCAGGAAAATGCGCCACATGAAAATTTGTTGCTTACTGCTATTTCATTTGCATTTTTAATTTCAATTGCAATGCTTGCTAGAGTGTTAGATTTAGCCAATGTGGGGGTGGATTTAACCGATGAAGGCTATTACTTTAATTGGATAAGTAACCCTTGGTTGTATCAATATTACGCTAGTCAATTTGGTTATATATACCACCCCATCTACAAGGTGCTTGGTAATAGTATAGTGCATTTGCGCCAAGCTAATATGGTTATCAGCTTTGGTTTAAGCTGGCTACTGAGTTACTTTGTACTCAAACAAACGCTTCAAAACGCATCAAAAACACTTTTAATAGTTGCTAGTGCCTCTTTGGCGTTGCCTGCACTTTATATTTTAATGATTACAGGTCTATGGGTGCCTAGCCCAAGTTATAACAGCCTTAACTTTCAAGGCTGTTTAATTGTGGCACTGGGTTTTGTTTTTGCAATAAACCAAAATACAAATCAAAAAATAATAGCTGGTATTTTGATTGGTTTGGGTGGTTGGCTAGTGTTTATGGCTAAGCCTTCAACAGCGTTGTTATTGGCAGTTGTTAGTGTTATTTACTACTTACCCACCATTAAAAAAGATTGGCGAATTTTGTTAATAGCTGGTTCAGTTGCAATTCTTTTGCTTTTACTCAGTGCTTTTTTAATTGATGGTTCAATTTTGCAATTTATTGAGCGGTACCAAGTTGGATTGCAATTTATGAGTGCTATGGGTGGTGGACATGGTTTAGCCAATTTGTTTAAGCTAGATTTTTTTACATTATCAACATGGTTTAAGTTTAAAATTATTTTACTTACGGCTTTGCTTTTTTTTGGTGTTAAGCTAACAAATAGCAACAAAAGCAAACTTAATATAGCTTTCGCTATTGTATTGTTAATCATCATTGGCGCTTGTTTTAACCAGGTGCTAAATCCGAGTTTTGTTTCAGAAAAAGTAAATAAGTACCATACACTTATTATTACAGCACTTACGCTCGCAAGTTTGTTATTGTTTTTTTTGGGCCAACGTACAAAACAAGGGTTAATCAGCAATAAGCTGATATTGTTGTTTTTAATATTACCTTATTTATTTGCAGCAGGTACGAGTAACAACTATTGGCAAACTGCTGCTGGGGCTAGTGTGTTTTGGGTACTAGCGACAGTGTTGCTTTTAGCTCGAACGACTCCTAATTTGCAAATACCCTGTTTGCCAACCCTAAGCTTGGTTGTATGCTTTGTGGTGGGTGTTTCTGTGTTGGGCGTATTTGATTCTATGCGCGCACCATATCGGCAAACTGATGCAATACTAAAACAAACTGCTACCTACATTGACCCACACACTCAGCAAACATTGGTTTTATCTAATGACACTGCAAAATATCTCAACACCCTAAAAAAGGTATTACAAAAAGCCAACTTCAAGCCAAATACCCCCGTGATTGATTTAACAGGCCATCATCCAGGCACACTCTACTTTATGAAAGCAAAAGCCATTGGGCAGGCTTGGACCATTGGGGGTTATGACGGTAGTTATAGATTGGCATCTATGGCCTTATATCAAGCAAGTTGTGAAGAAATAGCCAGTGCTTGGCTTTTAATTGAAAAAGATGGTAGGCGGCGAATATTTGAAAAAGTTTTAACTGAACATGGACTCAACCCTAGTAAGTTAACTTATCAAAAAGTAGATAAATTTGAAACCCAAACATTGAGGGATTGGGGTTCAATTAGTAAAACGCATCCTGATGGGATATATATGCACTATTTACTAAAGCCTGTGGATGTAGAGAATCAGACCAAAGCATGCCTAGCTTACCACAAAACGCATTCAAGTCCTTTTAAGTAGCTTCAGACCACAGCGCTAATTTTCATACTTAAATTGGTTTATATCAGCCTAATAGTTGGTTTATTTTAGCCAAAAAAAGTGGTTCAATTAAATCCAGTTTAACTTCTGTTTCTAACTGTCTGAATTTTATACAAATATTCTTAGCTAATTTGATGTGTATTTTGGCATCGAAGTTGCAGGTTATTGATGTTAGCAATTAACCTTAATACTTATGCAATCTCCTTTAATCTCAGTTGTAGTGCCCGTTTACAAAGCTGAAAATTGCTTACAAGAGCTTTATTCACGCTTAGTTAAGTGTTTGAGTGAGATAAGTGTTCATTTTGAGATTATTTTGGTTGAGGATTGCGGTGGCGATAAATCATGGGAAAAAATTAGCGCTTTAGCTAAAGAGGATAAGCGCGTAAAGGGATTGCAGTTTAGCCGTAATTTTGGGCAACATTACGGCATCACAGCTGGTTTGGATGTTGCGCTAGGCGACTGGGTGGTGGTCATGGATTGTGACTTACAAGATGCGCCAGAAGAGATTCCAAGGTTGTATGCCAAAGCGCAAGAAGGTTACGACATTGTGCTGGCGAGTCGCACAAACCGGCAGGATAAGTTTTTTAAAAAACTAACCTCAAAAATGTTCTATCGTGTGCTGAGCTATCTCGCCGATACTGAGTACGATGGCAGTCATGGCAATTTCCGCATTATGTCTAAAAACGTCGTGGATAATTTTAAAACCATGCGAGAACAACTCAGATTTTTTGGTGGGCTTGTGCAATGGATGGGTTTTCCAACCACTAGCCTAGAAGTCATCCATCATGAGCGTTTTGAAGGGCAATCTAGTTATACCTTTAAAAAGCTATTTAAACTAGCAACAGATACTGTCATTGCATTTTCAGATAAACCTCTGCGTGTTGCTGTAAAGCTTGGTTTTTTAATGTCTTTTTTCTCGTTTTCATACGGTGCTTATATATTGGCACACGCTGTCATTTATGGCTCTAGCGTCCAAGGTTGGAGCAGTCTGATAGTCTCAATGTATTTTATTGGGGGTATTATTATTTCAATGCTGGGTGTGATTGGTATTTATTTGGGCAAAGCTTTTGACCAAATGAAAAATCGCCCGCTTTATATCGTTAGAAGAACGACTTTTTATGAGTAATCCTACCATTATCGAGACCCCTTGGGATAAGAAGGTATTTGGTATCAACACCTTTGAGGTGCTCGATTACTCAGAAGAAACTTTGTCAAAAACAACTGGCGCTGGACTTTATACCATTAAGCTAGATCCACTATCTAATAAAGCTTTGGCTCAACAATTTGGTTTTTACTATTGCGATACCTTAATTATTCCAGAGTGTAAGCCTGAGCAGTTGCAAGTGTTTCAAGATGAACTTTTAACTTTTGACTTGGAAACAGACATCAAAGATATTTTGCCCATTTGTGACGGTGCATTTAGTCATGGCAGATTTCATCGTGACTTTAACTTAAGCAAAAAAAGTGCAGATGCAAGATATAACCAGTGGCTTATAGATATTCATTCTAAGGGTAGTGTTTTTGCACTCAGATATAAAAATAACCTTGCAGGTTTTATTGCCGTTCATCAAAACGAGCTGCAACTTCATGCCATAGATGAGCCTTATAGGGGCAAAGGTTACGCTAAGTTTTGGTGGTCTCAAGTTTGCCAATATTTGTATGCCCAAGGTAATCAAACACTTAAAAGCTCAGTTTCAGCAAGTAATCTTGCCGTAGTTAATCTATACAGTCGATTAGGCTTTGATTTTACTAAGTCTGTAGATGTTTATCACAAGTATGAGTCGTAACTATTATGTTTAATACGCTAAATAACCATATTTATATTTTCAGCACTATTTTTTTTACTGTTTACAGCCAATTAATTATGCGCTGGCAGGTCTCATGCGCTGGAAGTTTGCCAGAGGGGAATTATGAAAAGTTGTTGTTTATTGGAAACTTGCTTTTAAATCCCTGGGTGCTTTCATCTATTGTCGCTACGTTTCTTGCAGGTGTTTCTTGGATGCTAACCATGACCAAGTTTGAAATCAGTTACGCATACCCTTGGACCGCGCTCAATTTTGTATTAATGCTATTGCTAGGTGTTTTTCTATTTAACGAGTCATTTAATTTGCAAAAGTTGGTTGGCACATTGGTTGTGGTTTTAGGTGTTGTTTTGATAGCTAGGGCATAAAAATGGCACAAATTACATCAGGCATTCGAGCTGTGCTATCTATCCCAATAATTTACAGTACATTTCAATACGTGATGGGTGCGCGTAGCATCTGGCGCTATTTGGCAAATGATGTGATGCAAGTTAAATCATCTGATTGTGTGCTAGATATTGGATGTGGCCCTGCGGATTTGTTGGCTTACTTGCCTAAAGGTGTAACTTATTGGGGCTTTGATATTTCAGAAGAGTATATCCAAAAAGCCAATAATAGATATGGCGAACGAGGTCATTTTGTTTGTAAGCTTTTGGAACAGTCTGACTTAGAGACATTACCCAAATTTGACAAAGTTGTGCTTACAGGTGTCTTTCATCATGTTGATAATGAAATGGCAAATAAAATTGTGGCATTAGCGCATTCAGCACTCAAAGACGGGGGGCAACTAGTGAGTGTTGACCCTTGTTATGCACAAGACCAAAGTAAAATTGCCCGCTATTTAATTTCAAAAGACCGCGGTCAAAATGTACGAGTAGAGTCGGCGTATAAAATGTTGGTCAGTAAAATTTTCAAAAAAACTCAAACACAAGTCGTTCATCGTGCTTGGATTCCTTATACACATTGCTACATGGTCTGTACAAAATGAAAACACCATTCAATAAGCCCTACATGACAGGCAAAGAGCTATTTTATATAGCTGAAGCTCACTTTAACGGCATGCTCGCGGGCGATGGCCCTTTTACTAAAAAGTGCCACACTTGGCTAGAAAAAGAAACAGGCGCACAAAAAGCATTGCTTACACATTCTTGCACAGCAGCTTTAGAAATGGCGGCGATTTTGGCGGATATTCAGCCAGGTGATGAGGTAATTATGCCTTCATACACGTTTGTTTCTACTGCCAATGCCTTTGTGTTGCGTGGCGGTGTGCCGGTGTTTGTGGATATACGCCCAGATACGCTTAACATTGATGAAAGCAAAATTGAGGCAGCCATTACACCCAAAACCAAAGTGATTGTGCCTGTGCATTACGCTGGGGTAGGGTGTGAGATGGACACCATAATGGAGATTGCCAACCGCCATCATTTGTTGGTGATTGAGGATGCCGCGCAGGGCGTATTTGCGCAATACAAAGGTAAAACACTCGGCACCATTGGTCACATGGGCGCTTACTCTTTTCATGAAACTAAAAATGTGATTTCGGGCGAGGGTGGGGCATTGCTGATTAATGATGCGCGTTTTATTGAACGTGCGGAAATTATTCGTGAGAAAGGGACTAATCGTAGCCAGTTTTTTAGAGGGCAGGTAGATAAATACACTTGGGTGGATGTGGGTTCTTCATACTTACCAGGTGAGGTGATTGCCGCTTTTTTATGGGCACAGTTAGAAAATGCGGGAGAGATAACCCAACGCAGATTGAATATTTGGGAACAATATCACCGTGGTTTGCACGCGCTTGAGCGTCAGGGCGTGTTAGCAAGACCAATTATGCCTAGCCATTGCCAACACAATGCGCATATGTATTACATATTGCTCAACTCACTTGAGGCGCGCACGCAATTAATTGAGAAGATGCGCAAACAAGAGATTTACCCTGTGTTCCATTATGTGCCTTTGCATAGCTCCCCTGCGGGTAAAAAGTATGGACGCGTGCATGGGGAGATGACACACACCAATGACTTATCTGACCGTTTGTTGCGCTTGCCTATGTGGACAGGCTTAGAGCCGCAGTTGGAGCAGGTGCTTTCGGTGGTGTTTGACAGTGTTGCTGTTCCTAACTCTATTGCGATGACTAGGAGCAAGACGGCTGCCTAGCCATTAAGCTGACGTTTTTTGAGATATAGATGATTTTTACTAATTTGAAAAAAATTGATTTAGCTAAGAGTGTGTTTGTTGCCTTTGTTGTTTTTATATTCACTTTTATTGAAGCAAGGCAACTTAATCCTATTGCTTGGGGTGCAGATAAAGCAGAAACAATGCAGCTAACATTCAACTTGGCTAAGCATGGTGTTTTTGCTTTTAATGATACCAAAGCAAATGGAGCTTTGTATGCAACCAATCAACGCGAGCCATTGCCTATTTTCTTATGGGCGCAGAGTCTAAAGTTGCTGTCTGAAGTTCAAACCATTTCTAATGACGAAGCGCTTAAAAACTCACCTGATTTAATTAAAGCCAAATATTCAAATTTGTTGTTTTTGGCTCTACTCATATTTTCAATCATTTTGCTTGTTTATGAGTTGCCAACTGATTTATGTAATCCATTCGTTAAAGTGGTGTTTTTATTTGTCATTCTAATGAGTCTTAAAGCTTTTGGTTTTTTTGGCAAAGTTAACTCCTTTGCAAACGATGTTCATACGGCAGCATGGTTGTGTTTGTTGATGTGGCAGTTTGTTAGATATTTTAAATCCCCATCTCGTAGCCAGTTAATTTTTATTGGTTTGGTCTATGGTTTGTTGTGTTTAACCAAGGCAACATTTTTTTATAGTGGCCTTGTTGTTTTTGTGCTGACAGTGGTTTGTCAGTTGGTTAATAAAATTAACATCAAGTCTTCATTGCTTGTGCTTTTAGTTACTTTAA
Source organism: uncultured Methylophilus sp. (assembly GCA_965249075.1). GTDB lineage: Bacteria > Pseudomonadota > Gammaproteobacteria > Burkholderiales > Methylophilaceae > Methylophilus. Next base: position 248,429 of record CBDFLF010000004.1, on the reverse strand, counting down.
CTGTGACTACGCCTTGGCTTGTACGTAATTATGTAGAAACTGGCCAAACGGCTATTTCTGGCAGAGGCCCTGAAACATTTGTGGATAGAACCTATGAGGAAATCTATAACGACAAGCATTTTGTTGGATTATGGTATGCCTATAGCCCCGATTTTTTAAAACCCTTGGCAACCAAGTTGACGGGATATGGTTTTGAGGACAGGCTAAAGGGTGGCCGGTTGCAATACTCCACTCGTGCGCACTTAATAGACCATGAAGCGCGTAAGTTAGGTGATGAGCGCATGGCGATTAACTCGCATTTTAAGGCTGGCATTTGGATGGTACATGTTTATGATGCTATTTACGCCAAGGTTAAAGACCCCGTGATTGCAAAAAAAGAGGCCAGTAAGGTTTATAAACAATTTGCATTGAAACAAATGTTTAAGCATCCGCTTCGTCATCTCAAACATACAATGATTTTTGCATGGCGAGGTATTTGGATTTTAAACGCTATTGACGGCAGGACTGCCTATGAAATGGGGCAAGGTAAACAAGAACCTTTGTTGAAACAGTTGTTACCGTTTTTAGGCTTTGTGAGTATGTTGGGCTTCTTTGTTTATGGCTTGGCTAAGCGCCACCATCTATTACTGATGCTGACCATATTTTCTGTTGCTGCTTATGGGTTTAATAGTTTCTTCTCGCACAATATTCCTCGCTACGGAGATGCTTTTTTGCCTGTGTGGTTGTTGGCTTTTGGTTTTGTGTTGTTAGTGACTATTCAGCGCATAAAAGTTTGGCGACTTTCAATCAAGCAAAATAGGGCGCTTGCTTGATGCGATTAGATAAAAAAATATTGCTCGAAGCCTTGCTTGGGCTGATATTGCTGGTGGTTTGTTTTTTTTCGCTCACGCAATACATTACGGATTTGCCACCGAATGAGGATGGCACGGATAATTTAGGTTTGGCAGTGGGGCTGGCGCATACGGGGAGTATGGGTAAGTTGAATGAGGTGGATGGGCGCTCAGTATTTGTGTTTTCTAATAGCCGAGAGCCTGTGCCTAATTTAATCACAGCGCAGTGGATAAAGCTTTTTCCTGTGTTGATGCAAGACAAAACCTTGCATGTGAAACAAACTAGCCAACAGCTGAAGTTGTTAAAGTGGCCTAATTTGTTCATGTTTATGCTGACTTTGGTCGGCGTTTACGTCTTGGCGCGTAGTCTGTTTCTGCCTTATTTTTCGGATGTGAAAGCTGTGTTGCTAGTATGGTTGACTGTAGGTTTGACTTACTGTTGCATGCATCCTGTGTTTATTTCATCGTTAATGACTGAGTTTCACGCAGCTTGTTTGGCGGTTTGGTTTACTTGGGCGTGGTTGGTGAGTTGGCGTAAGCAGGCTTGGCGTTATGGTTTGTTGGCGGGCTTGTTACTTGGTTTGCTAGTGCTTACCAAGGCTGCATTTTTGTATATTAGCTTGGTATTGCTTTTGATGGTGTTGCTAATGCTGTTGCTATGGCGTATGCCTTGGCGTTTTCTGGCCACACAGGCGATTGTTTTGGCGATGATGTTAGTTGTGGTGGTGCCGTGGATGTGGCGTAACTACACGCATTTTGATGCTTGGGAAGTGGCTGGTCGTGGGCCGAATGTATTAATCACGCGAGCTTATAAAAGCCAAATGTCGCATGAGGAATTTAAAGGCGCTTTTTATGCCTATGCGCCTGCTTCGCTCAAAAAGTTAATGAAGTCTGTCACTGGTTTTAGCGCTACGGATCGTGAGAAAGGTGGGCGCTTGCAACGCTTCACCCGTTTTTTTGGTACGGATGAAGTCTGCCGAGCTAAAGGCGATGAGGCTTGTGCGATTGGCTACTATATTCGCGCCAATATACGGTACAACAATATGATGGCTGATTACGCTAAACGTTACCCACATGACCCAGCAAGAGCAAGGGTGGAAGGGGACGCGGCGGTGAAAAAATTAGCGCTACAAATGATTAAACAGAATATTGCTGGACACTTGAAAACATCGCTAGTGTTTGCTTGGCGCGGTGCATGGCCATGTAATAAAGTAGATGGCCGTTGGTTTAAGCACGAAAAAGCCTATTTGCAACCCGCATGGCAAGAGTTAGTGCCATTTTTTGGGCTATGTTTGATGCTTGTGTTTGCCGTGATTGCTTTGTTTAAAAAGCAACAGGATTGGCTAGTGCTAACGTGGTTAGGCACAGCGAGCTTTGGTTTTTATGCACTTGCCTCACATTTTATTCCGCGTTATAGCGAGATGTTTTTGCCAATTTGGTTGATCTGTTTAGTGTTTGCCAGCAGCTTACTTGTGCGTTGGCTGGCTACGCCTAAACATATATCTATTTAATTTCAACAATAGTGATAGAAAGTTACATATGAAAATCACAGTAGTAGGCTTAGGGTATGTAGGTGCTTCTATGTCTGTGTTGTTGGCGCGCCAGCATGAGGTGGTGGCTTTGGATGTGTTGCAACAGCGTGTGGATGCGCTTAACCAACGTATTGCGCCAATTCAGGATAGTGAGTTGGAGACTGTGCTAGCCACAGAAACACTTAATTTAAAAGCGACATGCGATAAAAAAGCCGCATACGAAGGTGCTGAATATGTAGTGATTGCTACGCCTACTAACTTTGACCCCGATACCAATCAGTTTGATACTAGCACGGTGGAATCAGTGATTGCCGATGTGCTAGCGCATAATGCCGATGCGACCATGATTATTAAATCGACGATTCCTGTTGGTTTTACTTACAAAATGCGCGCGCAGTTTAACTGCAATCATATTATTTTCTCGCCTGAGTTTCTTCGCGAAGGCAAAGCTTTGCATGACAATCTATACCCATCACGCATTATTGTTGGCGAAAAATCATTACGTGCGCAGGTGTTTGCAAACTTGCTTAAGTCTGCCGCCATAAAGCCAGATGTGGAAGTGTTGTTGATGAACAGCACAGAAGCAGAGGCCGTAAAGCTGTTTGCCAACACTTACCTTGCCATGCGTGTGGCTTACTTTAATGAGTTGGACACCTATGCTGCTATTTACGGTTTGGACAGCAAGCAAATTATTGAAGGCGTGTGTTTAGATCCGCGCATCGGCAACCATTACAATAATCCTTCGTTTGGCTATGGCGGTTATTGCTTACCCAAAGATACCAAACAACTACTGGCCAATTATGCTGCAGTGCCACAAAACATGATTCAGGCGATTATCAATGCTAACACTACGCGCAAAGATTTTATTGCAGAAAGCATCTTAAAGTTTCAACCTAAAGTCGTGGGCATTTATCGTTTAACCATGAAGGCTGGCTCTGATAATTACCGTACCTCGAGTGTGCAAGGCGTCATGAAGCGCTTAAAAGCTAAAGGCGTGGATATTGTGATTTATGAGCCTACCTACCAAGAAAAAGACTTTTTTAAATCTCCTGTCACGCATGATTTGATGGTGTTTAAACAGCAAGCTGATGTGATTGTGGCTAACCGCATGACCGATGACTTGAAAGATGTGGTTAGCAAAGTATTTACCCGTGACTTGTTTGGCGTGGATTAGTTTGAATAGCCACAAATAAAGCGAATGTAGGAAACCATAATGAAAAAATTAATCATACAAATGCCTTGCTTTAACGAGGCAGAAACCCTCTCAATTGCCTTGGGCGCTTTGCCAAAAAAAGTTGATGGTTTTGATATTGTCGAATACTTGGTGATTGACGATGGTAGCCGTGACAATACGGCTGAAATCGCCCAACAGTGGGGTGTGCACCATGTGATTCAACATACGAAAAACCAAGGCTTAGCGCGGGCATTTATGACGGGGATTAACGCTGGGCTAGCTGCTGGCGCGGATGTGATTGTGAATACCGATGCAGATAACCAATATGAGGCACAAGATATTCCAAAATTGGTAGCGCCGATTTTAGAAAAGCGTGCCGACATTGTGATAGGTGCAAGACCGATTAGTGATATTGAACACTTTTCATGGTCGAAAAAGCTACTGCAAAAAATAGGTAGTTGGGTGGTGCGTACTGCCAGTAGGACCAGTATTCCTGATGCGCCAAGTGGTTTTAGAGCTTACTCAAGGTTTGCCGCACAAAACATGGTGGTGTTTAGTGAGTACACTTACACCCTAGAAACCATCATACAAGCGGGCCAAAAAAACATGGCCATAATCTCAGTGCCGATACGCACCAATGTCGATTTAAGGCCTTCAAGGCTAGTAAAAAGCATCGCTTCTTATGTGCGCCGCTCCATCGGCACCATTATTCGTATTTATGCCATTTATCGCCCCATGCGCTTTTTTGGTAGCATTGGCGGGGTATTATTCGGGTTGGGGTTTTTACTCGGACTACGTTTTTTGTATTTCTTTTTTCATGGCGATGGCAATGGTCATGTGCAATCTGTGATATTGGCAGCGGTGTTGATGGTGATTGGTTTTCAGACCATATTAGTCGCATTTATGGCGGACTTGTTAGCTGCTAACCGCAAGCTTTCGGAAGAAATTAGATTAATGTTGATACAAAAGCGAGATTAAAATAATGGATGTTATGTGAGTTTCCTTTCAGAAAGTAATCGCGCTTTGCTAAAAAAGCTCGCTAATATTGTTGGCGCGGCATTGATGCTGTTTTGCCTTTATCTCATAGCGATTAAAGTAAAGGGGAGTCATGCACAGCTATCTGAGTTAGGCATTATTAAATGGCATGTGTTTGCTTTAGTATGTGTTTTTAGCTTTATACATTTAGGTGCGCTCACCATGCTGGGGTGCGCTTGGCATGGCAATCTTGTTCAGCTAAATCAGCCTGTAAAGCGTCTTGTTGCTTTGATTATCTATGGCAAAACGCAGATTGCTAAGTACCTGCCGGGCAATGTATTTCATTTTGCTGGAAGACAATGGTTGGCTAGACATTATCAACTCGAACAGAAAAAAGTGCTGACAGCCACTATTTATGAAATTTTAGGTCATCTTTTCTCGGTATTTTGTTTGATATTGCTCAGTCTCTGTTTAGTGCCTTCTTTATTAGCAACCTTTTTATCCAACGATACTTTACCTTTCTATCATCATTTACATTCACTCAACTTGCCCAGCTCTGTTGTTGTTTTGGCGATAGCGCTAATCCTTTTATTTGTCTTATTATTGGTTCGTGGCAAAATGTATCTAGACAAGGCAATAGTTAGCTGGTTGGTGAATGCGTTTAAAAACTTGTTCACTAGGAACACTTTTTTTTATCTTGGGTTTCATTTTGTTTCTGCAGTTTTGATGGTTTTTGTTTTTAGCTTGCTGGGAGCCGTTGATAAATCTGGTGCCATTATGATTATGGTGGCATATTGGGTTTCTTGGCTCCTTGGATATGTAGTCCCAGGCGCACCTGGTGGATTGGGTGTGCGAGAAATGGTCTTTTTACTGCTATTAAATCATCATTTCCCAGAGTGGCAAATTTTGACAGCCGCCGTTACCAATCGTCTGTTTACCACATTGGGAGATTTTTTATTCTTTTTACAAGCGATGTGGCTAGAACGAAAGTTTAGTTTACCAGCTATGGAAATCGCATGATTAAGATAGAAAATCTTGATATTCGATTTGGACAGTTCACCGCCGTGAAAGACTTGTCTTTGCAAGTGAATAAAGGTGAGTTGTTTGGCTTTTTGGGGCCTAATGGGGCGGGTAAAACCACGACGATTCGTGCTTTAAATGGCGCGGTGAAGCCGAGTGCAGGCTCAATAGAAGTATTTGGCTTGGAGATGCCGCGTTATTTTGACCAAGTGAAACCCAAGATTGGTTATGTGCCAGACACGGAGAACCATTTTGAGGACATGACGGGGTATGAAAACCTCAAATTGTATGCGCAGTTGTATGGTGTGCCTTTGGCGCAGATTGATGCTTGGCTTGGCAGATTGCAGTTATCTGAAGCGGCGCATGTGTTGGTGCGTAATTATTCTAAAGGCATGAAGAAAAAGCTATTGATTGCGCGTGAGTTGATGCATGAGCCTGCATTGGTGTTTTTTGATGAACCAACGGCTAATTTGGATGCGCACTCGATACAGTTGGTGCGTCAATTGATGCAAAGCCTTGCACAAGCGGGTTGCACGGTTTTTTTGACTACGCATGACATGGAAGAGGTTGAGCAGATTTGTGACCGCGTGGCGATTATTGCCAAAGGACAGTTGTTGGATTGTGATACGCCCACAGCTTTTATCACGCGCCATGCAGAGCGTTTTTGTGATGTGCAATATGATGAAAACGGCATGACGCACCGTTTGAGTTTTCATTTGGATGATGCTACGCAAAAAGCTAAGTTGGCTGAGGTGATTCAAACACAACATTGTGTGCGTGTGCATTCGAGAGAGTTTAGGTTTGAGGATGTTTTTAAAAAGCTGACAGGGGAGGCTTACACATGAGTCCTCCAAGTTATTTCAAACGCCTGTGGATACTCTATTCCAAAGAATGGTTTAGGCTAAAACGTAACCCTGCGGCTGTGATGTCTGTGGGGCTGATTATTTTAATGGCCTTTTTGGTGAGCATTGAGAATATAGCCAGCCAAGTTGCAAAAAAGCAGGCTAATCAACCTTGTGCGGTGGTGTATCAGCAAGAAGATGCATTGATTAGCTATTTAAAACAACATCCGTCCAAACAGGCTGTGCGATTTGTACGAGCCAATGTGCCGTTGCCTGCCAAGCAACTCAATTATCCTAGTGAGATTCGTTGCGCAGTGGAAATTGCACCTATTGCAGGGGCTTCTAAGCGCATATTGCAATTTAAAGCCATTGATGCAAAAGCGCCACAATTTAATGACTTTAGTCGTTGGGTGTTGGCGAGTGTGGCGACGCAAAGCAGTGGGGTAGTGGTGCAACAGTCTTTAAAACCACTCAAAGACAAAAAGCCTAGCGCAACCCTCAGTAATATTGATTTAGGCTCTAACCAAGCCAAAGCCATGATAGGCGCTATGATGCTGTTTTCGGCGCAGTTCTTTTTGTGTTGCGCGTTGTTTATCTCGTTTACAGGTCACGAAAAAGAACGTGGCATTTTGCAGAGTTTATCGCTCACCACGGTTAGCCTAGGTGAAATCCTCACTGCCAAAATTTTGTTTCACCTAAGTTTGTCTCTGCTAGCTAGTTTTGCCATCTTGTTGATACTGTCACCGTTAAAGTTATGGTGGTTTCCATTTAATTTGATAGTAATGTTAATCATCACTTTGTCTAGCTTGGGGCTGTTGGCAGTGGCCATTATTATCACCAGTTTGAATCGGGCGCAAAGCACAGCCAGTTTGGCTGGTTTTTGCTATTTGATGGTCATGGGTGTGGTGTTTGGTTTAGCCAATAAGTTTATTGCGTTTAAAGTCATTCGCGCCTTTATGTTTGAGCACCACGCGATTCAAATGTTTACTTTGTTGCTCAAGCCTTTTAGCCAACGTGAGTTTTTTGTAGGCATTATGCATGCCTTTGATTTGCTTGTATTACCGCTAATTTTGTTAGCAGTTGCCATCGTGCTGTTTAAAAAGCGGGGGGGTCGGCTAAATTAGAGCGCTTTCATGTTGTTTTTTTGATTGCATTTAAGTCATTCATCATCGGTGTTGGTTAAAGAAATGTCAGCCTTAGTCGATAAAGATTCAAGTACGTGGACTAGACGTAAAAGACTAGACGTACATTAAGAATCAATATTTATTGACATAAAAAAGGATGACAACATGAAACTAGCAGAATCTTTGAAAGCGTTTTTACAAGACGAACAAGGCCAATCAATGGTGGAGTATGGTGTGTTGATTGGTTCAGTGGCGAGTGCGACTTATGTGGGTGTGGAAGAGCTTTCTGACTCTACTCGTGGCTTATTCCATTGGGCGGCGCAACAGTTGCCTAAACATAAGGCTGATGAGTTTGAATCTGAGACAGCGACAGAAGCGACTAATTACGACTACTCTTAGGTCTTAGTTGTTTATGTGTGCTTGTGTTTAACGCACTGCCATAAAAGCAGTGCTTGTAAGGCAACTACAACCGCTGTGCTGATGGCGATGCTACTGGTGTTCAGTGGCTCGCCTTTTAGCATATCTAAAATGTGAATGTGCTGAGCAATGACTGGCACCCAAGTGTGCCACTGTGCGCCCTCGGTGTTGAGGTTGACCAGCATAGGCACAAAGGCGGTAAGTAGCATCAAAGACGTGGCGTTGGCTTGCGCTTGGCGTGTGGTGTTGGCGCGATAGCCGATGGTCATAAGCATGGTGGCAAATAAGCCGACCAAAGGTAGCAATAGGATGACGCAAATACCGACTTCATGCCAGCCATAATTAAACATGGCGCGTAAGGTGTCACTTTCTATCATGGCTTGCGCAGGCACAAAGCCTATTATCACCGCGCAAGTGACTAATGCGCCAATACAAAATACAGCTAACCATTTACCCAATACCAATTGTATTTTTGTCACAGGGGTAACCAGTAACGCCTCGATGGTGTTGCGTTCTTTTTCGCCAACAGTGGTTTCTAAAGCAGCACTCCAAACCCCATACAAAGCGGCAAATACCAAAAAGTAAGGCAACATGCCGAATATTTTCACGGTCTCGGCTTTGGGGTTGGCAAAGTCTATTTCTTCTAGTTCGATTAAGTTGGCAATCCCTGGTGCCACACCTTGCACCGCTAAATATAGCCCTGAAGTTTCACTGGCAAAACTGTCTAACCAACGTTTGACTCTCGGCACACTGGCTTGCGCTTGGCTATTGCCAGAGTTGGTGAGCAGGGTAAGTTGCACGGTTTGGCCAGCTTGTATGCGTTGTTCAAAGTCGGCTGGGATTTCTAGCACAGGGTCGCTCAACTTGCCTGCGCTTACCAATGCTTTGTAATTGGCAGGTGCTTCAATAATTTGTGCGGTTTCTCGTAAAAAATGATTGGCTAGGCTAGGAGCATGGGCGATACCACTGACCACAATCATTCTGCGTTCAGACTTGGTCTCAAAGTTGGAAAGCATATTCGCAAGCATGAGCAACACAATAGGCCCTGCGAGTATGGATACTAAGCTAACCGTCAGTAGGGCGCGGGTGTCACGCAGAATATCTAAACATTCTTTTTTGAAAATATGCACAATTGGGCTTGCCATTATCGTCCATCCTCAAATGCAAAATAAGCAAAAGCATCTTCAAAATCGGGCTTGCCTGACTGTTTGATAACCTGTTCCACACTTCCTTGGGCACGCACTTGACCGTGTGCAATGACGATGACTTGTTGTGCGAGTTTTTCGACTTCGTGCATGTGGTGGGTGGAAAATAAAATACATTTATTGCCACCTGCTTTGCTGGCTAAAAACTGCAAATAGGCGCGTAATCGACGCACAGAGAGCAAGTCTAAGCCATTGGTCGGCTCGTCTAAAACGATGGTTTGCGGTTGGTGTATCATGGCGCGCGCCAAAGCCACCCGCATGCGCTCGCCCAAGCTTAAACCACTCACTTTGCGTGCAAGCAACGGTGTTAAATCGAGGTGCTGATTGAGCGTGTGTAAGTGTTGAGCTAGTTGCGCCTCAGTTTTGCCATACAGATTAGCAAAGTAACGAATGTTTTCGTAGGCGCTTAAGCGGGTGTACAAACCACAACCATCACTCAAATAAGCAAAGCCCTGTTTAGCCATGCTGGGCGATTTGCCATCAATGTAAATTTCGCCTTCGTCTGGGCGCTCAAGCCCTGCTAGCATGCGCAAGAAGGTGGTTTTTCCAGCGCCATTGGGGCCCAGCAAAGCGGTGATTTTACCGTCTGGTGCTTGCAGTGCCATGCTGTTAAGGGCTAGCAAAGGCACTTGCTTGGGTTTTTTAAACAAGCGTTTGCTTTGCGGGTCGTTGACCAAAAAGGTTTTGGAGATGCCTTTAGCGACAATCATGGCGCAACTCCGTTTGTTTGGTCAAAAATTGAGGCTGAACGCTCAGGTGAACTAAAACTCATAGACGGGTAGGGTAGTTTGAGCAAGCAATCTGCTTCAAAGGCTTTGGTTTTTCCCCCTGATGCACTGTCATCTTGCCACTTAAAGTAGCGGACAATGACATCGCGTGTACATGCATGGTTAAGGACGCCATGCCCAGCGCCTGGCGCTTGGATGACCGTGTGTGTGGCTGTGTTTTGCCAGTTGGGGTCGATAGCGGGGTTAGCTAAGCCCATGAGCACTAGAGTGGGCATCTGCTTGGAAGCCTGCCAAGTCAGGGTTTGTGGGTGGTAGCGCTCTAAACCTGCACACATAGCTTGGCTGCGTGCTAGGTCAGACTGATAAAACCAATTTGCTAAAGGGCTTAATGAATTTTTTTGTGTATTGTCAGCCTCAGTTTGACCGCGATAAGCACATTGTTCTGCAATAGCCAATGCATGGTTGACGGGGCCAATGTCTTTTTGCCATGGGTAAGTAAGCGTGCCTATAAAAGGTTGCCAATTACCCGCAACTGCATGGGTCAGAAATAGTGGCAAATAGCGACTTTTATTAGGATTGCGCAATAGTTGGCCTGTCCACATCGCCAGCATGTCATTAGTGATGGTTAAGTCAGTGGATTTTAGCGTGATAGGGTCTTTTACCCTTGTGGTCACTGGCAGTGATTTTTGCAGTGCTAACCAATCAGCTTCTTGATGCTTAAACTGGTCACGACAACGTTTCTCTGCTTCACAGGCCGAAAATACCTTTTGTAATGCTTGTGCATTGGCTTCGGCTTGTAATAAAGCTTCTTGTGCGTCAGGCAAACGTGGCGGGCTATCAAACACCGCAAACGCAATCCGTTTAGGTGCTATAGTCTGCCATGCATTGGCAATTAAAGCCCCCCGACCTTCGGCCACCACAGTCACTTGTTGTAAGTTGAGTTGTTGCGCCATGCGCTCATAAGTTTGCGCAAGCGCATGGTAATCCACTTGTTTAACCCCACCAAATGCTTGAATGGTGTTTGTGCATTGTGTAATTAGTTCTATATCATTCAGACGATATAAGCGCTTTTGAAAAGAGGGCTTTAATTCTGCCTCCGTCTGACAAGTCAATGTGGGCTTGTTTTTAGCGGGCTTAAATTCTAGCCAAATAAATTCTCGAAAGTTACGCAAACGCGAGAGCGTACTTAGCATCAAAGGCGCACGCTCAGTGGGAACCATCCCCAAACCGTCTGGCAACCAAATCACTGGGGTAGGTTTTGGATAACGCACGCGCGCATCGACTTTATACACCTGCACATCAAAATGTGATTGCTCGCCTAAGGTGTTAGCTGGCAGGGTTAAGCAATTAAGCGTAAAGGCGTAGTGGGGGATGCGACATTGGTCATTAAAAGCGAGTGTTTGTTGACCCCAAGCCGCACTGACTACTGACAATGAACAAACAATAAGAGCGTGCCTAAATAAAGCTTTAAACTGCAAGATGCACCTCAATAATCAATATTTTCCTTAACATTCGGGTAAAAAACCTGCGCTGTCTAAATCTTCGCAGTCCGCTGGTGGCGGAGTATCGTCCGTTGCAGAAGGCGCAGCGCCTTGCTGACCACCTTCCGCGCAGGTTCCCTCTTCTTGGCATTGTTCTATATAGGCTTCTAAGGCATTTTGAGCCTGTTTGCGCGTGATTTCCTTTTGCATCTCTTGAGCAAACCGCTTTTGAAACTCATCGAGTTGATGTGCGCCCAACTCCAATTCATATTCCAACGCCTTGCTTTTGCATCCCATTAACTTAAAGTAAGGCAAAGTCCAGCCTTCTTTAAGTCTATGAAAGTCGCAAACACCCTCTCTGTCGATTCTATTTTCAATCGCAAAATTGACGCCTTCACGGTACTGATAAAAAGCAATCGCACCCAATAGCGCAATGGCAATCGACACAAAGTAAACTTGTTTGCCTATCTCTTTTTTTTCTGTATCTTGATTTAAAGCCATCTACCACTCTCTACATTCAGGTAAAAAGCCAGCGTTGTCTACTTCCTCACACTCTGCTTGCGTTAAAGCGGTGTGCATCTCCTCGTTATCTGCGGCAGCGGCTGCTTGCATGTTATTGTCTTGCGGGGTGTTTTCCATGCAAGCTTCAACATCACCATCGCAACGCGCCAGCCATTTAGCAATGTCGCGATCGGACTTTTCCTTCTCCATCGCACCAAGTTGCATCATCATAATCAACTCTTTATCGCCAATCTTATCTGCCACATAGTTCATATTAGCGTTTAACTTATGTCGCACGTCTTTTGCAAAGCTTTTGCAGCCCATCACTTTAAAAAAATGATAAGACCTTCTCCCACCGTTAAAGGCATTATCACAAATTGCCTCAGTCGTAATTGAATGCTGTTGAGCGAAATCGTAGCCTTTAGCATATTGATAATAGGCAAAACATGCACAAACGCCAAGCGCGATTAGCCAGGTAGCAGGAGAGCGATTTAAAAGCTGATTGAATGCCATGTGTTTTGCTTACTCTATCAGGCCAAAATTAAACAAATATTAATCAATATCAAGCTTGAGCAAAATACTTGCCAAAGCCATAGCATTCATCTGAGCGAGTCATGCTAAAGCGCTGTGAAGCTTGTATATCGTTATGTTTTGTCTATGGTTTGAAACCGTTGTTACATGGAATAACATGAAACTACTCGTGTTATTCCTCATGCGTTAGATTCAAAGCAACCACATTTTTTTGCTAAAAATGGTTGATTATAACCACCGTGGTTGGCATCAACCAGATTGATGTATGTCAAATGCTAAATTATCATTTAAATTCAATGGCTTAATTATTAATTTGCAGGGTATAAAACTTGCTGTTACTCCTACTAAAGACTTTGCGTCTAGATTAAACAAATAGCTTTGGAGTGAAAATGATGAGCGAAAAAATGATACAAGTGTTTATTGGATACGACCCAAAAGAAGCAGCAGCCTTTTCTGTGCTAGCGCATAGCATACATGCACACGCTAGCCAACCAGTGAGCATTACACCAATTATGCTTAGCCAACTTAAAGGCATTTACAAACGTGAGCGCAACCCACTCCAATCAACCGAGTTTTCATTCTCACGCTTTTTAGCGCCTTACCTTGCTAACTTCCAAGGTTGGGGCATTTTTATGGATTGTGACATGGTCGTCACCGAAGACATTGCAAACTTATGGGCAATGCGTGATGAGCAATATGCGGTAATGTGCGTTAAACACGACCACCAACCCGTAGAAGACACTAAATTTTTGGATGCGGTGCAGACCAAATACCAAAAGAAAAACTGGTCTAGCGTGATGATGTTCAACAATGCAAAATGCAAAGCACTCACACCAGACTTTGTAAACACCGCTACAGGCTTAGAACTGCATCAATTTAAATGGTTAGAAAACGATGATTTGATTGGCGAGATTCCACAACGTTGGAACCACCTGGTAGGCTACAACGAGCCCAACCCTAATGCCGCGTTAATACACTACACCATTGGCGGCCCATACTTTAACGAATATACCGATTGCGAACACGCCGAAACATGGAACAAAGCCAAACAAGCCATGTTGCATGTTGAGCAACGCCAAAGTAAACAAGCGGCAGCTTAAAAAAAGCTATCGCCAAAGCAAACATGCCCACTCACCAAAAACACTTTCCCCCCCTGCGTATTCAACATGGTCAAGCCATGATTGAATACGCTATTTTGCTTATTTTGTTTAGCGTAGTGTTTATTGGCGGGGCAGAGTTAGGTAAAACTACATTGGCGAGTTATAAAACGACCGATGCAGCTAAAACAGCCATTAGTGAATATGCAGAGATTAATCAGCAAAGGTTGAATATTCTTAATGCGGAGAAGCAGTATCTCACTACATTGGCAGGGTATGGGTGTTCTTTGATGTACGAAATAACAAATTATGGTACAAATCCAAATACGGGTGTTCCTTATACATCGGATGATTTAGAGGCTGATGCAAACAATGTTACATGCTTAGGTCGAGATAGATATGAAGGTTATGTGTATAAAAGCTATCAAACGCTATCAACTCCCCCACTACCTACATTTGAACAATTTTTTAACGTTAATATTACTCATTCATCTATTTATGATAATTATATTAGTTACTTGGATGTGACATACGATAGCGATGATAATTTTATAGTGCCTCTTGAAAGTCTTTTAAATGAGGCAACAGCTTTAGATGATATTTATTCAGCTTACAACGCAACAGCTAACCCAGATGTTGTAGTATCAAACTTTCCTTCAACAATGATTCTGAGTATTGATGTTGATAACGATGGGATAATTTCTGATGATGAACATGAGACATTTAGGGGTAACTTAGAGCAAAATTTGCTATCAATTAAAGATGCGGCAATACCTGATGTGTCAGATTTAGAAGATTCAGTTGCTCCATTTTGGGGGTATGGTAATGGACAATACACTAAGCAGGAGATAGTGAATAAAGAGAGACGTCTTAGAGTAAGAGTCTTATTAATTATTGAGCACATTAAACTCTCAAAACTACCGTTAAATCTTGTTGATGAAGATGGGGATGGTGATGTTGATACATTGCTTAGCGATGCGAAAATCAAATTAGGTGACCACAGTGCGATAACCGAAGCTAATTGTGACGGTGGTGTTCTACATTATGGCATGCCTAATAGTTACCCATACCATGACAGTGATGGTAATGGTGTTTTTGAATTAAATAACACAGCATCAAAAGAGGTGTATTTATTCCACTCTCAATCAATTAATACTAAAGAATGTACAACAGAACAAATAAAAACGCTTATAAATGGTAAAGGTACGTTTGTGGATGCTGATGGAGATGGCGAAGACGACGATGGTGATTTTGTACCTGGATTGCCAAAACTAAACCAAGCCATGTACAGTCTTTCCACTAAAGTTTGTGTGAATGCACAAGATGAATATGTTTCTTGCAATAGTTCTGATGTCGCGCGCACTTTATTAAAGCCACCAGGCAAGATTTGTTTTGAAAACGCTGGTGCGAATGCGGATGCTTGTCCAACCCAGCCAGATGAAGTCACTGGTTTTTACCGTTGGGGTAAAGGTAGCGATGATACGGTTGATGAGACTAAGTTTGGTTATGTCGTTAATGATGTGAATGCGGAACTAGCTAATGGTTTTAGGCCAACTTTTCAGTTAGATTGTGGCTTTCAAGAAACTTTTGGCTCTGCTGTGTTTGATACTAATTGTAACAACAACCCGTCAACAGTCCGCGTTCATACGCGCTACCGCTCAGTGTTTGAAGGCTTTTTAACCTTTGGCTTGGAAGAGTTGAATAATCCAGCTGCAGTGGCGTTGTTCTATAATCCTAATAACGTTGGTGTTACAGGCTCCAATAGTTTGGTGGGCGGACATGGTTCTGAAATTGGCCCTGTTGGTAGAAACGGCAGGCCAACAGTTAAACAGCACAAAGATTTTAGAGGCTGCTATGAAGTAGATGTGGAAACTAACCAAGTGAGTGCTTGTAATTAATAGTGTACGGTATTTGGATAGTTTGGTTGCTTAATGTAAAAATACTTAGTATAAAAATCTTAGTATAAAAATAATTAGGGTAGAAGTTAGGTAAATAATTATGGCTCAACAAAATTCACGTGCGCAACAACAACGCCGACAGTTAATCATTGTTTTGGTGGTGATTTTAATTATGGGGTTTGGTCTGTTTTATTTTGTACTTGGCGGAGACAAAGCTAAATCAAAAAAATCAGCGCCTCCGCCAGAAGGTAAAGTCTCGGTGCCTGAGCTAAGAAAAAACTTTAAGATGGGTGAGAGGATATCTAATAAAGATTTTCGGATTACCTATTATGACCCTGAAGAAGTGCCTATTGATGCTTTGATTAAACCCAGTGAATTTGTTGGTAGGTTTGCTTCTAAGCCTTTACTTGCGGGTAACTATATTCATGAAGGCGATGTGACTCAGCCTGGCGCAACTTCTAATTTCTCAGGCATTGTTAGCCCAGGTAAGCGTTTGGTGGTGATTGATGGTGGGTTGTTTCCTGGCGCGCTTGATGTGTTAAATGTGGGCGACCACATTGATTTGCTGGCAATTGGTGAGCCTAATAGCGCATCTAGTCGAACTCGTGGGGGTGGTAAAACCGCTGCAGACAGTGCTGTATCAATTGAAGGCGGCGGTGGTCAACCAGGTGACGTGAACTCAGGTGCAAGAAGAAATGCGAGAGCTAGAAGAGGGGCGGCTGGCACAGTTGTAGGTGCAGCATCTGCAACTTTGGTAGCGGAAAATGCGGTAGTGATGAAAAAGCCAAGAGCGGATAAAAATAGGAACTTTTTGGTGCTAGAGATGGAACCACAAGACGCGCATGTGACGACACTGATGGTAAGTGCAGGTGCGGTAATGCGCTATGTGTTTAGACCGTTTAACGAAGATGTGAGGCATACTGAACCAGAGCCTATTAAAGTAACTACGCGTTTGCCCAAACCTTCTCCCGACCCCGATGCGGTGATGTTTATTATGGGCAATGTGCGTGGTAATACCACTCCTGTCTCGTCACGCTACAACACTAAAACTACTGATTACTTGGATGAAACGGATGTGAATGGCACTGGCGCTTCTCAGTTGTTTAGAGATAGACAGGGTAGAGTTTCAAGCCAAAATAATAATGCTAACCAAGGCAATAATACAAATGCTAACCAGAACTCAAATAATAACAACAACGATAATATGGCACAGGCGCAAGAGCAGGGTGATGAGCAAGAGACTTATTGATTGATGTTATTAATGATTTTCAAATCCCGCCTGTGCGGGATTTTTTATTGTTAGTCACTTCAATGATTAACTGCTAAGAATGATTGATTAATAAACTGTCACCTATATTAATGCTTTGTATGGCATTAGGCATGGTTTCTAAAACATAGTAAGCTTCTTTGTAGTAGCGCGTAAATCCCCATGGTTGTACATTAGGTAACTTGTCTAATACTTTCATTTGCTTATCTAGGTAATAAATATCTATGGCATAGTTCATAAAATGTGTATGCACTTGTTTGCATTGGCTAATTAAAATCGCTTCATTAGCTTGCATGGGCTCAGTGAGCATCAGCCCTCTGAATCGCGCCCAAAAGCCGTCGGCTAATTTTAATTTTTGTATGATAGTTTGACCTGTGGTTTGATTTTTTAAACTGTGGTTCATTTTAAGCTCGACTCATAATATCGGTAAACATTTTGAAAATAGTGATAAATGCAGGCCCAGCCGCTACAATAAGTAATGGGATGAGCGTACATAACACCATGGGAATTAGCATTTTAATTGGCAGGCGTTCTGCGTTTCGCATCATTTCTGATTCGTTGTCTTGCATAAGCTTTTTAGCATGATGTTTTAACACTGCACCAAATGAGCTACCAGTTTGTTCTGCTTGAATTAAACTAGATGCTGTTTCAATCACACTGTCTTCTTTGCTTCTGTCTGACCATAGCTTGAGTGCTTCATTACGTCTACGACCACGTTGCATGGCTTCATTCATAATGGCCATTTCAAAATACAGTGGGTGCTTTTGGTCTGCCTCTTCAACCACATGGTTGAGCGCAGATTCAAAGCCCATGCCACTTTCCATAATCGCAGAAATGAGTTGTAATGCACTTGGGAGTTCTTCTTTAAATGCGCGTTTTCTGCTTCTTTCTCGCTTGATGAGTGTGATGGTGGTGATGACAAGTAAAAATAAACCACCGAGTAGGGCAGTGGAGTTGATGGTGCCAAATGTAACTTTAAATAGACTAGAGATAAGCCAAGTGACGCCTGCACCAATCAAGAAAATTGCTACATAACCTTTGCCTGTAGCTAAAAAGCTGGTGAGGTGGTGGAAAAATAATGTGCTCCCATTTAAGCCGTAATCGGAAGCGGTGAGGTTGATTTCTTCCACCTCGTCCCGTGCAAAGTTGGCGCCATACAGCATGCGCTCTTTGATTGCACTGCGAGCGTACTGTTGGTATAGCCAGCGGATAATGACAAATCCTAGGCTAAATACAAATAAAATGATGAGAATGTCCATGGGAATATGCTAGCTTTTTAGTTTGCCTAGTTTACGCATCCAAAAGAACCCAAGCACGACAAGGCCTGCGGCAATATAGAGCATTTTTAAACCTGTTTCGTCGGCTATCATATTGTTCATAATGTCTGGGCGTTTAAAATAGAGCAACAAAAACATCCCAGGGGTGATGAGTGAAAGCACAACCGCAGAGAGTTTTGTTAAAGCAGTGACGGAATCTACGCGCATATCAATTCTTTTTGAAACTTCAAACATTTCTTGGATATGCTCAATCATTCTAGTCATTTCACCACCTGTCTCCCATTTAAGGCGAATGCCCGTGGCGAGTAATCTTGTGTGTTTTGTATCCCAATAGTCCGCCCATTCTTTCCAAACCATATTAGGGCTACGACCAAGTTGCAGGTTATCTAGAATGCCTTGAATAGAGCCTGCAATGGGTTGTGGTGCATTGTTAGCGGTGGTGGTTAATGCTTGCATGGGTGTGCCACCAGAGCGCATGGTGGATAAGAAGCTAGAAATCAATGTGGCAAGTTGATCATCATGCTTTTTCTGTTTTATGGTGGAAAACATTTTTATGGTGTTCCATTGTAGTAAGTAGACAGAAATGCCAGTGATAGGCAATGTCCACCACTTATCTGACCACATATAAGCTGCAGTAGCAACGATAGCACTGACGATAATGATTAATAAAAACGCCACTAGCACATTGATAACAATGCCTGACCTTTGCAGGTTGAGTGAGAGTTTGGTGAGGATGGGACTTTGTTCAGTTAGCGCTCTTATGCGATTGACATTGATAATCGCGAGGCGCGTGCCCTCGTCTTCTTGTTCTAGTTGGTTGGGTTCAAACCCAATGGTGATACGCTCGTATTGTTGATTTCGTTGATAATTGGTGAGGTAATCAAACAATAAATAGGCGACAAGGCCACCAATAATAATGAAAAAAATAAAAGCCATAGCGCTATGCCGTTAAGTGGGCTTTTTAAGAGAATAAACTACTATCAACTTCAACACCGCGTTCTTGCATGATGGTTAGAACAGATGGCACGATGCCGCCTGGACGCATGACCATATTCTCCCCTTCACGTTTGGTGACAAACACGTCTTGCAATAGCACAACGTTGTTTTCTAAGCCTGTGACTTCGGTGATGTTTGCGATACGTCTTGTGCCATCAGGGTAGCGGTTAACATGCACAATCAGCTGCAGTGCCGAGGCAATTTGTTCACGTAGCACGCGTTGTGGCAAGTCTAGCTCTGCCATCAGCATCATTGTTTCCATACGAGCTAAGGTATCACGTGGGCTATTAGAGTGTAGGGTTGCCAAAGAGCCGTCATGGCCTGTGTTCATGGCTTGTAACATGTCTAGTGCCTCTGCGCCACGAACCTCACCGATAATCACGCGGTCTGGGCGCATCCTGAGTGAGTTTTTGACCAAATCACGAATGCTAACAGCCCCTTTGCCTTCGGTATTTGTGGTCTGGCTTCTAAGCGCACCACGTGTTGCTGATTGAGTTGTAACTCAGCGGTATCTTCAATAGTAACAACACGCTCACCTTCACCGATATACTGTGATAAACAGTTGAGCATAGTGGTTTTACCTGAACCCGTACCTCCAGAAACTACAATATTCAGTTGTGCTTGTACGGCAAGTTTTAGGAATTCCGCAGCTTCCGCCGTCATCGCACCACCAAGCACCAACTCGTTCACATCCAAAATATTGCGCATAAACCGACGAATTGAGACGGTAGGTCCGTTCATCGCGAGTGGCGGTATAATGACATTCACACGGCTACCATCTGCTAAGCGAGCATCTGCCATCGGTGAAGCTTCATCCACTCGACGACCGACCCTGGAAAGAATACGCTCAATCGTGAGCATTAAATGTTCATTATCATGAAATTTGAGCGAGGTTAACTCCAATAAACCATGACGTTCAATATAAATTTGTGATGGGCCATTGACTAAAATATCTGAGATGGTGGAATCTGACATTAGGCTAGACAGCGGTCCAAGTCCAAGTACCTCGTACAATAAGTCTTCAACCAGTTTTTCACGTTCATATTTGGTGAGAGGCAACGACTCTGTTTCAATCGCTTGCTCAACATAATCTACAACGGCAGATTGGATTTGTGAAAAGCTCGCGGCTGCAACCGCTTGAGGGTTGAGAAGGTCTAGTAGTTCACGGTGTAGTTTATGCCTGACTGCACCATAAGTATTGTTGGTGTTGTTGATTGTTTGCTCTTTGTTCATGAGCAAACTAGATTCCATAGAAGTCGCTTGATTTAAAGCACTCAAACGCTCCCCGAGTAGATTGTAATTGCCTTTTTCTACTCGTTTTAAATCGCTTCTGAGCGTGTTGACTTCATCTGTCATGGTTTTAAATATCCAAAATCCCTAGCTATTTAGGCGTTCTACTAAGCGGCCATCCAGTTATTAATCAGGCGGAAGGCCTTCTGAACAGGATTTTCTGGCTCTGGTGGCGCTGACTCTGTTTCCATCAACTTGTCGACTAATTGATTAATTGCGAGTGAAACACTTTTCTCTGGGAACATTTCAATCAGAGCGTTGCCAGTGTTCGCCGCAACTGTGACATTGCCGTCATATGGAATCATCATATGCACAGGCCAATTGAGTGACTCAGCTACTAAGTCAAGCGCCACATTGCCTTTGTAGTTTGTGTAACGGTTAACTACGACTTTGATTTTATTCTGACCATAACCTGCTTTAGTCAGCATCTCTAAGTTGTATCGCGCACTGCGTAGGGCAGGGACTACAGCTTCCGTTACCAGAATAATTTGGTCAGACAAATCCATCAATGATAAATTGAGACTGGAGAGCAGGGGGAAGGTATCTACCACTGTCCAATCATAAGTGCCTTTGGCTACCAAGAGTGTTTTTGAAAGCTGATCCTCAGAGAAGTCAAGTCCAAGCGGGTCTTCCGCACTGTGCGCCAATACATGCAACCCTGAAGCATGCACCGTCATAAACTCTCGAATCATATCGACATCAAGACGTTTATATTCAACAATGGCATCTCTTAACCAGCGCGTAGGGCGCAAATTAAGCATGGGCGAAATGTTCGGTGCTTGTGTGTTTGCGTCAATTAATGCTACCCGTTGACCGCCAAGACGCTGGTGCATTGCAATCGCAATATTACACGCCAAGGTGGTTTTACCTACGCCACCTTTACTTGAAAAGCACATAATCACTTTGCCATTGCGGGTCGGTTGAATCACAGACTCATGACTAATCGCTTTAGCTTTATCGATGATTCTTTCAACTTCTTCGTCCACCACAGGTTGGGCAAGCACCTCTCGTGCCCCTGACCTAATTGCTCGGGTAATCACATCAGCATTCAGCTTATCTGCACTCACCACCACCACACGATTGTGTATTTTAGATAAATCCTCAATCGCAATCATACTGGCTTCGACGTTTTTGGTAATATCAACAAATACCACCTCCGCCTCAAACTGCAAAGCCAACTCGAGCCCCAATCCAACAGACTCAGCTGTACGAACACTAAGCTCTAAGTTATCAATACGTAAGCAGGAAGCTTGAGTTTGTTGCCTAAAACTAAGTTGATTGCTAATGATTAAAACGCGCATAATGAATTATTGCTTTGTCAGTTCGTGGATGGCGGTTTCAGCCTGTTTGATTTGTTCAAAACTTCCAGACTTTAAAACCATTTGGTAGGATTCAATCGCGTTGTTGGGCAAGTGTAAAGCGGTTTGAATTTGTCCTTTTAGCAACCATATTTCAGCTTTGTTTTGAACATCAAGTTGCGTAGCTAGATGAACAACAGGAAGTGCCTCTGCGATAGCCCCTGATTTGAATAATGACTCAGCCGTTCTGAAATGCCAACGAGCCACTTGCGGTTCAACTTTAATGAGTTTTTTATACGATTCGGCAGCCTTTTTATAGGATTCTGAATAAAACTCGCAATCTGCTATGAGTTTATTACTCAGCATAATTTTATCTTTAAATCCATTTTTCTCTAGATCGGCAATGCCTTCTTCCAAATTTTTTATAATTTTAGGGCAATTTTGTTTTGCTATCTGTGGGTCGTTTTTATAGGATTTGACAATAGAGGTGTACTTCTCTACGCCCACATTAGCAACTGCAGTACCCCAGTTTTTAGAAAAAGTAGCAATAAAAAATAAAACTACAGATGCAAAAATGCCAATTTTTATTTTTTGCTTATTAGACATTGCCATAGGTTTTACCGAACTACATTATTCGTTAATATTGATAAAAAGGGTCTTTAAACACTTTTGCGTGTGGTGATTGATTATATTTGCGATAAAGGTCTGCATCAATGGCATTTGCATAATAAACATCAGAATTTCTAAACGTATATATACTATTATTGAGTATAGATGTGGTTACAATCAACTCAAGTTGTAATCCTTTGTTTAGTTCTCTTAAGTCCTCTGCGGTTGCGATTGCAACGGGCACTGATTGAATAAAAGTAGAAACTGCATCAGCAATACCCCTTGCAACCAATACGCCAGCAGTTAGGGACGTCCAAGGCAGTTTGTTTTCAAAATACGGGTTGCGGTCTGATTGAAATTCAATTGCTTGGATTTTGTAATTGATAGCAATCCCTCTGAACTTGTCTGGAGTGATTTTAATGTCATTTTCAATCAAAGCTTCCATTAGAAAGTCATAAAAAGCCCGGTTAAACGGTGTGACTTCCGAAATGGGATTAACGTAAAACGTGGACTCTTTCATTTTTTTTGCATCAATTGATGCAACAATCTGACTAGCAGTATCTTGTGCAATAATTCGCCAATGATCTACGGCTTGCACATGCTTTTGTGAGTTTTGCTCAAATGACTCTGGCATGGGTGAACTTGGATTGCTTTGGCTATGCGCGCAGCCTGCGAGGAGTGTAATGGCGAATAAAGCTGAAAAGCGTTTTAAGTTAAGTTTTAATAAATGCATCATGGCTTACTCGCATTTTTAGTTTGTTGTAAAGGGTTTGTGGGCATCCCTGTTGTCATGACTGTTACAGGTCCTTTCGATAGGGTAGGTTTCACTCTGTCTTCATAATAAACGATTTTGCCACTGACTGATTTGTTGATTTTTCTCGTGTTGGACGCTGTGTTTGTTTCTTCTATAGGTTGATTGTTAACAATCGCTTCTGGTTGTTGCTTTGGTTGCGTTTCTAGTTCTTGTGTCTTATTTGGAGCCTTTTCCTCTTTGGGTTGTGGTTTTGATTTCGACTCAAACTCAACATTCGGTTGAGTGTCGTCTGGGTTGACTAAGGACTCATTCGGCAATATAGAATCTTCTGGTGTTATCTGCATTTTCTCTTTTGCAGGCGAAGAGGCTGGCTTAATGATTTTTACACCATGTTGAAGTGACTCTGTATTACGATTGTTATTTGGATTAACGATTTGCACATTGGTACGCGGTTGTTGTTGGCCACTATTCATCACGCTCGGATTTTTTTGCGACTTTTTACCAGAGTGATTAGGTGCTGGAATGTTTTGCAACACGGGTAACGTCATTTGTTGCTCTGGCGATAAAATGCTGTGGCTAGGTTTGTCTGCCACGGACTCTGACTTATCTTGGTTTTTATTTGGGTCTAAATTACCAACGCCGTCAAAACTTGTCGTTGTCGTTTCACCTTTTTCGTCATCAACAACCCTAGCATTGACTAGAATCATGAGCTCGTTTCTTGATACTTTGTCTGCTTTGTTTTGAAATAAAAAGCCTAGCATTGGTATTTTTGATAACCAAGGAATACTTTTGAGGTTTTTAGTATCCTCTTCTGTTAAAAGCCCAGCCACTGCCCAAGTTTCACCGCTTTTAGATTCGGTGATTGTTGATACATATTTGCTTGTAAAACTAGGGATAGGTACATTTAGAATCGAATAGGTGTTAGTAAAATTAGGTTCGGAGATGGACTGGTCGAGTACTATAGATATTTTGCCATTTTCAAGTACTGTAGGCCTAACAACCAATTGCAATCCGTAACGAATAAATACCACATTGGTGCTAACAACTGCATTTTGCGTTGCATTGCCAGGTGATAATTCTTGCACAGGGATGGGTAAGCTACCTCCAACCAAGAAGCCAGTGGACTCACCGCTTACTGCTGTCAATAATGGTTCGGATAAGGTTTTACTTGCCCCTTTTTCCTCAAGTGCTCGTATAAAAGTTTGGATAGAAAATTTACCAACTTTAGGAAAGAATGTCATTAAGTTAGACTCGCCAGTGTTGACAGCTCCAGTAGCATTAGGGTCTGGCAGGGTGGTAACATTTCCACCCAAGAAGCTTCCAAGAGTTACATTGTTAAAGTCTAGGCGCCAGTCCATGCCGAACTCGTCAGTCTTATTTCTGTCTACAGCCACAATGCGTAATTGCATTTCAACTTTGGGTTGTTTAGCCACTTTTATCAAGCTGATAATCTTGCCGTTCGCCACGGAAATCACATCCGCACGTTGCAAGTTTTGCCCTAAATTACCTTTAGCATCCATGATTGGTAATCTTCTGTTTAATCCGCGACTTCCTCTTTGACCTCCACCATTTACATTAAGTGTTTGCTGTTCATTGAGAATTCTATCTAGTGGAGGCTCAAACTCTGTGTCTTGATTGGTATTTCTTCCCGCTAATATCCCGCCTTTGTCGCTGATAACTTTGATATTGGGCCTTCCGTTGCCACCTACAAATCTATCAGCCACAGACAGCACTCTTGTTAGTGCTGCGGTGCTTGCCACTTTACCCCGTAATACAATCACGCCGTTGACGTCGTCAACGGTTACTCCTTTATCAACCAACCCAATCAGCTGACGTAGTTGATATACGTCATTACCTACAACAAGTTGGTATTGGTAAATAGAATTACTTTTGCCAATTACTGTAAGAGAGGTTGTGCCTGTATCTTGACCATTAATCATCAAGAAATTAGGTTTAAGCGTGTTTATGCCAACTAAATTGGGATCGCCTAAAGCGACAGTTGTTGCATTTTCCGGGAGTTGTAATGGAATAGTGAATCCACGTTTAAGGTGAATCACTTGGTCCTCTTTTGCGTACACAAATACAGACAGACAAAGCATGCCTAAAGTGCTAATTAAAATTGATATACTTTTTAGCGACAAATGCATTTTTATATATTCGCTTGATGATTCATGGTAATAGCCTTAAACGCAAAAAACATACCACGCAAAAAAATTAAGCTAACCAATTGTTTTTTTAAATAAATCATTTTTAAAACTCATGCTTTTAATGTCGATATGTTGATAATTTAGTTGATTTATTAACAATATATGGTGTTCGTTTTTGTGCATATCACGTTTGTTAGTTATGGTTAATTTTAACAGTGCTACAAAAACGGGAATTGGAGATACAACATTATCAAAAAGACGACAATAAAGCGGCTGATATAAACCAATTTTATCGGTTTATATTATTTTATTTGGTTGAAAGTATCCAACTCTGCTTTAGCTTTTTTATCGTATGGCAAGGTGTTGTGCTTAATTAAGATTAATTATCAGTTTAACTTGGTATATATAATAGAAAACAAGACTTTGTGTATCGGGAATGTCGGTAAGCTTAGACTAAATAACTGGGACATAGAAAATATATGTGATTTTAATTGAATCATATAGAGAGTATTGATACTAAAGTATTTGCGCTACGAACCATAGGGTCGGGCGTTCGAATCGCTCCTGGCGCGCCATATCATAAAAAGCCACCTCATGCAGGTGGCTTTTTTCTTTATCAGATTTCTAAATTATCTTTCCAGTGAATTATCTTGATGGTGCAATTCTATGCATTCGGTTTTCTATGTTAAGCTTTCGTTTATCTAGATTTTTTGTGTCAGTACCTACGTGGCTTTAAGTTCTTTTCTATCTCGTATTGCGGGTGATATGCAGTCGGTCGATGATGTGATTCGACAGTCCTTGCACTCGCAAGTCCCGCTCATCAATCAAATTTCAGAATACATCATCCATAGTGGCGGTAAGCGTTTACGTCCTGCGCTGGTGCTGATGTCGGGTGATGCGCTAGGTCAGGTGTCAGCGCGACACCATCAGTTGGCAGCGATTGTTGAGTTTATTCATACCGCGACCTTGTTGCATGACGATGTGGTGGATGCGTCTGAGTTGCGTCGTGGTAAATCCACGGCTAACCATGTGTTTGGCAACCCAGCGAGTGTGTTGGTGGGTGACTTTTTGTATTCTCGCGCTTTTCAAATGATGGTCGGTTTGCAGAATATGCGCGTGATGCAGGTGCTGGCAGACGCGACCAATATTATTTCTGAAGGCGAAGTGTTGCAGTTGCTGAATGTGCGCAACGTCAATATCACGGAACAAGACTACTTAAAGGTGATTCACTTTAAAACGGCCAAATTGTTTGAGGCAGCCACCCGATTGGGAGCGATTGAAAATCAAGCCAGTGAAGCACAAGAAAACGCGCTAGCGCAATATGGCATGCATTTGGGCACGGCTTTTCAGTTGATTGATGATGTGTTGGATTTAACAGGCGACAGTGCCACCATCGGTAAAAAATTGGGTAATGATTTGGCAGAAGGCAAGCCTACGCTGCCGCTGTTGTATGCCATCCAAAATGCCCCTGCAACACAAGCGATGTTGGTCAAAGAAGCGGTGTTTCAAGGCCAAGTGAATATGTTGGAGTCAGTGCTTACGGTGTTGCATGAGGTAGGCGCGTTTGATTATGTGCGCGAGGTGGCAAAACGAGAGGCCAGCTTGGCTGCGGATGCGATTGCACCTTTAGAAGAAAGCCATGCCAAACAAGCCTTGGTTGATTTAGCGCACTTTTCTGTGGCGCGCCAAGCTTAAATTAATCTGTTGTATCTATTCTGTTTAATTTAGCGCAATCGGCTCGCCATTGACGTGGTAGTAGCTCAAACGGGCACACTTACTTGTGGCTGTTGTGAGCGAATCGTCGAATAAGGTTTGACCATCCACATCCACCACCGCATAGCCGTTGTGATACAGCGTGACTTCTGCTTGTGTCTTAGTCGCCTGTGTGGTTGAGCTAATCTTAGGTTTGCTGAGTGCTTGTGGTTTACTATGCGTCAGCCCTGTTGTTTTTTCTTGCGCACGCGCAATGGTTTTTTCTTGTACACGCATAGTAAAGCTGATGCAGGTTTCTTCTTCATCTTCGCTAAACACTTCCCAGTGTGGTTTGCCAGTCAGTTGGGCTAACCAGCCAGGCAAATCGACTTCTACCCGACAAATAATCGGTTCATCCCAAGCAGGGTGCTCAAATTGGTTGAGCTCTACTTCTGTTGCGTCGATGATGTTAATTTCTTCAGTCATGCAGTATTCCTTAAAACATCATTCTTTGATGCTAGATGTTCAATTGTGGATTAAATGGTTTTATTGCGTTTTATTTAATCGCTTTTATTTAGTCGCTTTTTGTTTAGTCTTAGATGGTGCTTGTCTAGTATTAATTCAAGCGCAATCTAGATTTTCTAGTCTAAATTTAAGTCTAGCATTATTTTTTAGAAAAATTGTGAGCAAATGTAAAAATGCTTTAGCATCAATCTAGCTTAGCAATGGTTGCCGATGCCAAAAGCTATTTGGCTTGCATGCTTAGGTTAACGGTGCGATGATGCGATTAGTTGAGTGTGTGCTTTTGTTTTGAGAGAGAAAAATAAAATGATGGAAATATTTGAACCGATTTCGATGCTATTTAAAACTACACCTGTTAGCTTTTGGGTGTTTTGTGCTTTGTTGGGTTTGCTTGTGGGTAGTTTTTTAAATGTGGTGATACATCGTTTGCCAAAAATGATGGAGCAAGAATGGCAAGACAATTGTTTGGAGTTTCAAGGCCAAGAGGTGCCAGAGCGCCCTAAATACAATTTGTTCGTGCCACGTTCCGCTTGTCCTGTGTGTGGTCACAACATCACCGCGTTGGAAAATATTCCTGTGATTAGCTATTTGTTTTTGCGTGGCAAATGTAAAGGGTGCAAAACGCCTATATCTGTACGTTATCCTTTGGTTGAGTTGCTTACGGGTGGTTTGGCGTTTGCGGTGGCGCACCAGTTTGGTTACAGCGCGTTGACCTTGTTTGCTTTGTTGCTGGTGTTCGCGTTGGTGGCGCTGACCTTTATTGATTTTGATACACAATTGTTGCCTGATGACATCACCTTGCCATTGTTGTGGTTAGGTTTGTTGATCAATTTGAACACGGGATTTACTGATATTTCATCGGCAGTGATAGGTGCGATGGCAGGCTATTTGGTGCTGTGGTCAGTGTATTGGCTGTTTAAGTTGGTCACTGGCAAAGAGGGCATGGGCTATGGGGATTTTAAATTGCTGGGAGCGATTGGTGCTTGGTTTGGTTGGCAAATTTTACCCGCAGTGGTGTTGTTAAGTTCTGTGCTTGGTGCGGTGATAGGCATTGGTTTGATTGTGTTTAAAGATAAAGATAAGCAGACAGCCATTCCGTTTGGGCCTTTCTTGGCGTTGGGTGGCATCGCGGCCTTGTTTTACGGTCAGCAATTAGCTGCATTTTATTTAATTCGTTAATTTCATCACAGTCAGCATGGCAAAAGTCGTGGCTTTAACAGGCGGGGTGGGCGCTGGCAAAACTGAGGCGAGCAAATCCTTTGAAAGCTTGGGTGTTGCTGTGGTGGATTTGGATGAAATTGCGCACCGTTTAAGTCAGCCTGGTTCTGCTCCCATGCAAGGATTACGCGCGCTCTTTGGTGCGGATTTTTTTAACGCTGAAGGCATGCTGGATAGAGCTAAATTGCGGGAGCTGGTGTTTAGCCAGCCAGAAGCTTTGAATCAGCTCAACGACATTATGCACCCTGCCATTTTTCAACAAGCCTTGCAGGATATTCAACAGCATCAATCGGCGCCTTATTTGGTTTTAGCTATTCCATTGCTGGTGGAAAGCGAGCGCTACAAACCATATATCGACCATGTGTTGGTGATTGATTGTGACGAGGAAACACAAGTGGAGCGAGTGATGAAACGCAGTGGTTTGTCGCAGGCGCAAGCAGAAGCAATTTTGAGTGCGCAAAGCAGCCGTGAAGCGCGCTTGGCAATGGCGGATACCGTGATTTTAAATACGCAAACGCCTGCCGAGTTACAGAAAAATATTATAGATTTTCACCATTTGTATTTAAAAACTTGCATGTAAGGCTATTCCATTACATAATCCGCTACAGTCGCCTTAAACAATGTAAATTAGCGCTTATATTAAGAAAAGAATTTCTCGTGCCTAGCTTTGAATTCCCATTTAATGAACGCATTCGAACTTATCTTCGTCTAGAGGATTTGTTCAGTAAAGTGTTACATCATATCGAAATCGGACACGAGTTTAGTCACCATGCCGCGGTCGTTTCATTGTTACAGATGCTAGATGTGATAGACCGCGCCGATTTAAAAGTTGAATTACTACAAGAACTGGATAGGCAAAAAAATCATTTAATCGCTTTGCGTGGTAAAGCTAACATTGACCAAGAGACACTAGAGCAAACGATTATTGGTTTAGAAAAAAGTGCAATTGCTTTACGCTCGGATAATCAAAAAATTGGCCAGACGTTGCGAGAAAATGATTGGTTGATGAGTGTTAAACAACGGGTGAATATTCCTGGCGGTGTGTGCGAATTTGATTTGCCTTCTTATCACCATTGGCTCGGTTTGGGCGAGGCAAAACGTAAGGCCGACTTTAATCTATGGCTTTCTAGACTAATGCCTATGTATTATGCCATACGGGCTATCCTGCAAATTTTGCGTGGCTGCAGCCAAGTCACTCAGCAAGTGGCGGTTCATGGCGCTTATCAGCAACAACTCAATGGCGCACGTCCTGTGCAACTTCTTCGTATCGAACTGGATAGCCAAGTTGGCTTTCCTGAAGTCAGTGCCAATAAATATGCCATCAATATCCGTTTTAATGGTCTAGATAACGCTCAGCGACCCAAGCAGTTAGATGTCGATGTGCCATTTACCATGTATTTGTGTAACTTCTCTGGCATCAGCAACTTTTAATCATGACTGCTAACGCTAAACGCTTAGTGGCTTGCCCCACTTGTCGTACGCTGGTCGAATTTTCTAGCGAAAACCTTTATCGTCCTTTTTGCTCAAAACGTTGTCAGATGATTGATTTGGGCGATTGGGCAGATGAAAAACACCGCATTCCAGATGCGACTCCACCAGATTTAGACGAGCAGAGTTTTTCATAGTCTTTCATAGCCTCGTGCGAAAATCATACTGCTTACTTTACACAGGTGATACTTTTAAAGGATATTGATATGCGACATAAGTTACTATTTTTGATGGCTGTTTTTATAACCACATTCAGTCTCAATGTTTCTGCTGAGGTCAAAATCACTGATGCTTGGGTGAGGGCAACGGCGCCAGGCCAAGCAGTTGGCGCGGCTTATATGACTTTAACTAGCCCACAAGCCGCATCACTATTCTATGCAGAAACAGAACGTGCTGGCTCGGTTGAAATCCATAGCATGACCATGAACAATGGTGTGATGAAAATGCGTCAAATGGACACGTTAGAAATTAAGCCGAATGTGGCGGTGAAATTGGCACCAGGTGGTTTTCATTTGATGCTATTTGATTTAAAAACCGCCCTCAAAGTAGGTGAAAAAGTCACTTTTACTTTGTGTTTTAAAGACAGTAAAGGTGAGATTACGCATCAAGACGTTAGCTTGCTGGTCAGAGAAGCAAAATAGCCTAACACTATTTACTCTGGCAACATCGTTAGTTCACTCGGATTCGGTAGTGCCAATGCGCGCATGATGGGCGCATTCGCAGGCAATATCGGGCTGACAATAGTTTGTTGCGGATGTTGCCACTCTAGAGATTGCCCTTCTAAGGCTTGCGGTTCGCCTAGCCACTCCCACACAAAATAAAAATGCAACAGCACAGCTTTGGCTTCTGCGTCATGCGTGGCGGGATAATCAAAGCGGCGTTGTAGCCATGCTTTTACTCGTGTTGGCGTAATGCCTAACTCTTCTTGCAATTCTCGACTCAAGGCCTGTTCAGGTGATTCGTTCTCTTCAATCTTCCCCCCAGGAAACTCCCACCAGCCCGCCCAGCCTTTACCATTTGGACGGCTAGCAAGCAGATACTCTCCACTCGGTTTTTGGATAATTGCGACTGCGACTTGAACGACTTTTGTCATTGGGATGTGTTTAAGAAACTTTTAATTGCAGTTTGCCCGCATAATCTTTGGCAAATTGATAGGCTACACGCCCACTACGCGCACCGCGAGTGCGACTGAAGCCCAGCGCGGCTTCGCGGGCATCATCATCAAATTTTATATTAAAGCTCGATAACCAATGCTGGGCAATGGCTAAGTATTCTTCTTGGTCAAAGCTGTAAAAAGAAAGCCATAAACCAAAGCGTTCAGCCAATGCGGTTTTTTCTTCTATGCTGTCGTTAGGACGTACTTCGCCGTTGAAATCCTGCGTGGCTAAATTATCCGCCATGAATTCTGGCATCAGGTTTTTGCGATTAGAAGTCGCGTAGACTAATACGTTAGCTGAGGCGTGTTCTATCGAGCCATCCAACACCACTTTCAGTGCTTTATAACTGGCATCGTTGGCTTCAAAAGTGAGGTCGTCGCAAAAGATAATAAACTTTTCTGCCCGTTCGCGAATCAGATTAACGATGGATGGCAGGTCTACTAAATCTTGTTTTTCGACCTCAATAATGCGCAAACCTTGGTTGGCAAAGGCATTGAGCAAAGCCTTGATAAGCGATGATTTGCCTGTGCCACGCGCACCTGTGAGTAGCACATGATTAGCAGGCAAACCTTGTAAAAATTGTTGCGTGTTGCGCACCACTTCAGCTTTTTGGCGGTCGATAAACTGAATGTTATCGAGTGCAATGCTGTGTGGATGATGAACGGCTTGTAGGCTGCCCAGACTGCCTGACTTCACCCAGCGCCAAGCGGTTGCTGTCCAGTCCATGCTTTGACTTTGCGCAGGGATTAACGCCTCAAGCTTGTTGATTAAGCCTTCTGCGCGACTAATAAGTTGGCTTAAACTGTCGGACATTTAGCTTCTATAGTCAGCATTGATTTTGACATAGTCGTAACTAAAATCGCAGGTCCAAACGGTGCAATCTGCGCTTCCGCGATTGAGTACCACACGTACTAAAATATCGGATTCTTTCATAATCGCCGCGCCTTGTTCTTCTTTGTAGCTCACGGCGCGGCCGCCTTTTTCTGCCACCAATACATCCCCTAGAAACAGCGCCATATTGTTCACGTCTAAGTCGGTAATGCCTGCGTAACCAATGGCGGCTAAGATGCGGCCTAAATTTGGGTCTGATGCAAAGAAGGCAGTTTTAATCAGTGGAGAGTGTGCAATGGCGTAAGCGACTTGGCGACATTCTTCCTCATCTTTACCAGCTTCGACTTTAATCGTCATGAACTTGGTTGCGCCTTCGCCATCACGCACGATGGCTTGCGCAAGTTCAATCGCAACGTCCGTCAGGGCATCGCGCAAGGCAATATAGTCGCTTGATTGTTCGGTGATTTCAGCATTGCCTGCAAGCTTTGTTGCCATCAAAATCAGGCTGTCATTGGTTGAGGTGTCGCCATCTACAGTGATGCAGTTAAACGATTTGTTGACGGCATATTGAATGATGCTTTCAAGCGCAGATTGGCTGACTGCCGCATCGGTTGCGATGTAGCCCAACATGGTCGCCATGTTGGGATGAATCATACCAGAGCCTTTGCTGATGCCAGTGATGGTCACGGTTTTGCCACCAATGGTGAGCTGTCTAGACGTACCTTTGGCGACAATATCCGTCGTCATAATGGCTTCTGCAGCATTTAACCAGTTATCTTCTTTTAAGTTTTCAATCGCGGCTGGCAAGCCAGCAACAATTTTATCCACGGGTAGCGGTTCTAAAATCACCCCTGTTGAAAATGGCAAGATTTGGTTGGCAGATAAGCCTAATTGCTGTGCCAATGCATCGCAAGTGTGTTTTGCATCATTTAAACCACTTTCGCCTGTGCCAGCGTTGGCGCAACCTGTGTTTACGAGCAGGGCACGTATGCCCGATTTTTGCGCCAAGTGGTCTTTACATACGGTGACTGGCGCTGCGCAAAAACGATTGAGTGTGAACACGCCAGCGACGGCACTGTTCGGTGCAAGTTTTATCACGAGTACATCTTTACGGTTTGGCTTTCGCACATGTGCTTGGGCAAAGCCCAATTCAACGCCAGCAACGGGCAACAGAGAGGAAGCTTGTGGGGCGGTCAGTTTTACTGGCATTTCTAATATTCCAAATCTAATGTTTTTAAATGTTCTTTAATTACGCGACTACGGACGCTAAGCGCGTCGCCAAGTCGTGCCTTGTGGTGTGTCTTCTAACACAATGCCACTCTCAGCAAGTTCTTTACGAATGCGGTCTGCTTCAGCAAAGTTTTTGGCTTTTTTGGCTTCTAAGCGCGCTTGAATCATGGCTTCTACATCCAAACTGTTTTCTTGCGAGGCAGGTTCCCCTTGCAAGAAGGTGACTACATCGCGTTGCAACAAGCCTACAATACCAGCCAATTGTTTCAATAAATTTGCCGTTTCTGCTGATTTAGTTTTGTTCAGGTCGTTGGCTAGTTCAAACAACACCGCCATCGCTTCTGGCGTGTTAAAGTCATCATCCATAGCCGCTTTAAAAGTGACTGCTTGCGGCTGATTCCAATCAATCGCGGTCTCGATTAATGTAAAGCCACGCAAAGCGGTATACAAACGAGTGAGCGCAGTTTTTGCGTCGTCTAGATGTTTGTCTGAGTAGTTCAGCGGGCTACGATAATGGGCACGTAAGATGAAGAATCTCACGACTTCAGCATCGTACTTTCCGAGTACTTCACGTATGGTGAAAAAGTTGCCCAAAGATTTAGACATTTTTTCATCATCTACGCGTACAAAGCCGTTGTGCATCCAATAATTGGCCATGGTGCAGTTGTGGGTGGCTTCAGATTGCGCAATTTCGTTTTCGTGGTGTGGAAACTGCAAATCCTGCCCCCCACCGTGAATGTCAAAATGCGTACCGAGATGATGGGCGCTCATCACTGAACACTCAATATGCCAACCTGGACGACCTTTACCCCACGGGGAGTCCCAATTCGGCTCATTCGGTTTGACCGATTTCCACAGCACAAAATCCATGGGGTCTTGTTTGAAAGTGTCCACCACTACACGCTCACCTGCGCGTAAGTCCTCTAAACTTTTACCTGATAACTTGCCGTAATCGTTAAAGCTACGCACTTTGTAAAACACATCGCCATTGGCCGCTTGGTAAGCGTGGCCTTTTTCTATCAAGGCGCTAATCATGGCAATCATGCCGTCGATATGCTCGGTGGCACGCGGTTCGATGTTTGGGCGTATGATGCCGAGTTTGGCGGAATCTTCATCCATAGCGTCAATAAATCGTTGGGTTAAATCGCCGATACTTTCGTTGTTTTCGTTGGCGCGGTGAATGATTTTGTCGTCAATATCGGTAATATTGCGCACGTAAGTCACATCATAACCGCTGGCGCGAAACCAACGCGCCACCATGTCAAACACCACCATCACGCGGGCATGACCAAGATGACAGAAATCGTAGACGGTCATCCCACAGACGTACATGCGGATTTGGTTTGGTGTAATTGGCGTGAAGGTTTGTTTGTCGCGACTGAGTGAGTTGTAAATTTTTAGCATGCGATGATAAATGTAAGGTTTTAATACGTGTTAAACTGGTTGCCAGCATGTAAAAGGTGGTGTTTAGTCGAAAGCTACACATGCTTTTATTACTGCTTTTGTTGTAGTGCGCTAGTGCATATTGTTAAAATAACAATTATTGCTATTTAAACAGCACAAAAATAGTATAACATACACTTAAATTTCAACGATTATCAGGTAAATCCGCATGAACGTACTTTTAAAATTATTGCTGAGTTTTTCATTAGGTTTCGCACTCACGACAAACGTGATGGCTGGCGCGCCTGCCCAAGGCAACCCTGAGCTTCGTGAAATTAATCAATTGTCTGAACAGGGCAACCAATCGGCAGCATTGGATAGGGTGAATAGCTTTTTGGCTAAAAACCCAAAAAATGCAGAAGCCTTGTTTATGAAAGGTGTGATTCAGGTTGAGTTGAATAAACGTGATGAGGCGATTAAAACGTTTACCGATTTGTCTGAAAAATATCCTAATTTGCCAGAACCTTATAATAATTTGGCCGTATTATATGCAGACATGGGGCAATTTGATAAAGCCCGTATCGCACTTGAGTCTGCGATTAAAACCCACCCTAGTTATGCCACAGCCCATGAGAACTTAGGCGATATTTACGCTCGTTTGGCATCTGAAGCTTACGACAAAGCACTTAAGTTGGATACATCAAACTCCCGTGCACAAAATAAATTAGCATTGATTACTGATCTGTTTGGCGGTAAGAAAGCGGCTTCTAAAACAGGCACAAAACCCATCACGCCAGCACCTGCCGTGGTTGCCCCACCAACCATTGCTTTGCCAGCTAGCACAACTAAACCAATGGCAACCCCAGCCAATGCAGATTCTGCAGTTGTTGAGGCGGTTGAGTCTTGGGCTGTGGCTTGGTCCTCACAAAACGTTCAAAACTATTTGAGTCATTACGCTAAAAGCTTTAAGACACCTAAAGGCGAGTCTAGAAAAGATTGGGAAGAGATGCGTAAAGAACGTATCACACGTCCAGCTAGCATTTCAGTCAAAATCGCTCAACCAAAAGTGAACTTTATCAATGATGAAGAGGCTAAGGTTGTGTTTAAACAAACCTATGCAACTTCTGGTGCAGGCGAGACAATCTACAAAACGCTGACCATGGTAAAAGAAGGTGGCGCATGGTTAATTAAACAGGAAAAAGTTGGTCGTTAAAATTTAAGGCCACTTAAGATTAAGGCGTTTAAACAAAAACGCTGATGCACTCGATGGTGCATCAGCGTTTTGTTTTGTTAGAAAAGGTATAATGGCGGCATGTTAAATATGAAACAGTTTTGGTTTATTGCCGCGACATCTGGCATGCTTTGTCTTTCAGCATCCTCTGGGCAGACCATTGCAGCACCAAAAGCCTCATCGCAATCGCATGCTTCTGCTACTTCAGCGCAAAGTCAATCGGATGTGATTGATGCGCTACTGATTCAAACCTTGCAAGAAATCAAAGAAGGTCGTTTGAATCAAGCCATGAACTCGGTGAATCGCTTGTTAGGAGTGGCTCCTAATTTTTCCTTGGCGCATTTAATCCGTGGTGATTTGTTGGCAGCTAAGGCGCGCATGGTCTCTGGTTTTGGGGATGCGCAAGTGAGGGATGCAGGCGCGATTCAGGACTTTAGAGAGGAAGCAGAAACCCGTATTCGCGCTTACCTTGACAAGCGGGTGGGGGACAAGCAAACGGGTAAGTTGCAACCCAATGTGATGATGTCGCTGTCTCGTGATCAACAGTATGTGTTGTTTGTTGATACCGCTAAATCTCGTTTATACACCTATCAAAAACAGGCCGATGGTAGCCTAAAATACTTTTCAGATTATTACGTCACCATTGGTAAAAATGGCATAGGCAAAAAAGACCAAGGCGACAAGCGTACCCCCGTTGGCATTTATTTTGCTGCCAAAAAATTAGCTACGCCACTGCCAGATTTATATGGTGATGGCGCTTTCCCGCTCAATTATCCGAATGAAATCGATAAATTTGAGCGTAAAACTGGCTCTGGTATTTGGATACACGGAACACCGCATAACACTTATAGCCGACCCCCACGTGCAAGTGATGGTTGTGTTGTGTTGACGAATGATGATTTGAATGCACTTACGCCTTATTTGCAAAAAGGCAATACGCCAGTGGTGCTGGGGGTCGACTTTGAGTGGGTGAGTCCTGATAAGTTATATGACTATCACGAAACCAAACAATCATTGAAGCAGGCTTTAGAGCAATGGCGTCAGGATTGGGAGGCGCAAGATACGGATGCCTACCTTTCTTACTATGCAAAAGACTTTTTTTATAGTGATGGTCGTTTAGCGCAATGGTCTGACTATAAGCGGAAAATTCAAGCTAGTAAGCCCCAAGTGACCGTGCGTATTGATGATGTTTCGATGTTTGGATATCCGAACGCAAAACAGACCATGGTGGTGGTGAATTTTGAGCAAACTTTTATCAGCCCAAGCTTGCAAAACAAAATGAAAAAACGACAATATTGGGTCAAAGAAGGTAATGCTTGGAAGATTTTTTATGAAGGAGCAGGGTAATGCTGAATACGAATAATACCTTTAAGTTAGTTATGGGCTTGTTGATGTTAGGTCTGTCTTTGACTGCGCAGGCAGAGGGTAAAAGCACCAACGCTATGACACAAGTGGCAATCGAAACATCGATGGGCAAAATTGTGGTGGCCTTGGATGCCAGCAAAGCGCCTAAAACGGTGGAAAACTTTTTGCGTTATGTGCAGGATGGTTTTTATAACAACACCATTTTTCATCGTGTCATTAATCGTTTTATGATTCAAGGTGGCGGTTTTGAGCGCGATTTGACAGAGAAGGCAACGCGCGAGCCGATTAAAAATGAGTCTAGTAATGGTTTGCTGAATGACATTGGTACCATTGCCATGGCACGCACGTCTGACCCTAACTCAGCCACTTCGCAGTTTTTTATCAATCTGGCAGATAATCAATTTTTAAACTACACCAGTCCTGAGCCTGATTTGATTGGCTACTGTGTATTTGGCAAAGTGGTTTCAGGTTTAGATGTCGTCATGCAAATAGGTAACTTGCCCACACAGACACAACGTGGCTTTTCGGATGTACCTATTCGCCCAGTGCTGATTAAACGCGCTTATGTTGTGACAGATGCTAAATAGCAACTATTAAATAGTTTCAATAAGTTTGACTTTGAGAGGAATGGTTTTGGTTAAATTAACAACAAATTTTGGTGAGATTGTGCTTGAACTGGATACTGAAAAAGCGCCAGTGACCGTCGAAAACTTTTTGAACTATGTCAAAAAAGGCTTTTACGATGGTCTGATTTTTCACCGTGTGATTAATGGCTTTATGATTCAAGGCGGTGGCTTTGATGAAAAAATGAAGCAAAAATCGTCCGATGCACCGATTAAAAATGAGGCTGACAACGGTCTCAGCAATGATAAATATACCATCGCAATGGCGCGTACTTCGATTCCAGACTCTGCCACGGCACAGTTTTTTATCAATGTGGCTGACAATGACTTTTTAAACCATACAGCGCCTACTTCGAGTGGCTGGGGTTATTGCGTGTTTGGTAAGGTTGTTGAGGGCACTGACGTAGTGGATAAAATCAAATCCGTGGATACCACCAGTCGAGCAGGTCATCAGGACGTCCCAGTCGAAGCGGTAGTCATTCAGAAGGCTGAAGTGGTATAGGCCGACTAATCTCGCGTGATAGCCACTCATACAGCGCTAAGCAAGATGCAACATTGGGCCTATGCGCAATGGCAAATTAACTATAACCATGTGGTGCAAACCGCATGGTTTTTTTATCGCTGAGACACGACAATGAAACAGTCTTGCACATGGTTTATTTCAGATTTGCACTTATGTGAAACGCGCCCCGCCGTGACGGCAGCGTTTTTGGGTTGGTTAAAGACTGACGCAGCCCAAGCAGAGCGCATCTGCATTTTGGGAGACTTTTTCGAGGTTTGGTTGGGCGATGATACTGTCTCTCTTGACGCTGTTTCGCCAGTGGTCGCGGGCTTAAAAGCGCTCACTGCGCAGGGTGTTGAGGTGTTGGTGATGCATGGCAACCGAGATTTTTTGTTAGGGAAAGGCTTTGCGCAAGCAACAGGGGCAACGCTTATCGCTGACCCAACGCTGGTCGAGTGGTATGGCAAACGTTTATTACTCACCCATGGTGATGGACTTTGTACCGATGACCAAGCCTACCATCAGTTTAAAGCGCAAGTGCGGGCGCCAGTATGGCAAGCACAATTTCTAGCGCAACCACTCTCTGCGAGACAAGCTTTTGCGACAAAGGCTAGGCAACAAAGTGGCGAAGCTACCGCGATGAAAGATGCCATGATCATGGATGTGAACGCCAATGCGGTCGCACAATTATTTAAGCAATATGACTATCCAGTGATGATACATGGGCATACGCATCGTCCTCAATTGCATACATATGACATAGATGGACATCATTGTGAGCGTTGGGTGTTAGGCGATTGGCACGCACAAGCCAGTTGTTTGCGTTTGGATCGCATGGGCTTGCACCGCGTGATACTCGACTTAAGCTAGCCATTGCTAGCAGGCCGTACTATTCGATAAATTGCAGGTTGATATCTGCCATTAAAATGACATCGTTTTTATTGAGCTTCTGTGTGAGCGTGGTCAATGGTTGACCATTAATCAAGATGGGTGTATTGCCCTCAATTTGACTGATAAAAAAGCCACTGTCGCGTTTGGTAATGACGATTTTTTGGTCATGGATGCTATGGCTAAACATACTCTTATTTAAAGTGAGTTGTGCGCCTTTTTGCTCGCCGTTTAATGCCAATAATACAGCTACTTTTTGTTGAGGTTTTGCTTGAGCGGGGGCGGATTCCGTAGTTTGGTTTTCGGCTAATGCTGGCTCAGCAGGTTTTTCTATGACCGGGGCGGTTGCCTGACTTTGCGTAGCTACTTGGGCCGTCGTTGTTTGAGGGACGTTGGCTTTGCCAATGTGCGCGGTTTGCTCGCGCATCAACTTAAACTGAAAGCGACCAATCACAATCACATCGCCATCGTTTAGCACATGTTTTTTAATTGGCTTTTCATTCACAAATGTACCGTTGGTACTGTTGTTATCTTCAATTAAAAAGTCCACACCAATTTTATTGATGTGCGCGTGTATGCCACTTACGGCAAGATTGTCTATCACCACGTCCGCTTTGGGGTTGCGCCCAATAGTGAGTTTATCCTTGTTAAAAGGATACTCACCAATGAGCTTGCTATCCAAAGTGCAAATCAGTTTTTCCATGGCTTTATTGTAAAAATTTTTAGAATTGCTTTTGTTCTATTTTAGCGTTTATTTTCTAACTTGACTAAATTCAAGCGGGCGCGCTTGCGCAGCCACTTTATCCAGCACGCCATTGATATATTTATGGCCATCAGACCCACCATAAAGCTTGGCTAATTCCACCCCCTCGTTAATAGCGACGCGGTAAGGAATGCTGACATCAAACATTAATTCATAACTGGAGATTTTTAAAATGGCATGTTCGACAGGGCTAAGCTCAGATACCGCGCGGTCAATAAATTGGGCAATCATGGTGTTAATCGCTTCACTTTGTTCCAGTACGCCAGTCAGTAATTGCCTAAAATAGCCTTCATCCGCCTTGGTGTAATCAGGGTCGTCCAATGAATCTAAGCGCAACTGTTTAATGTCG
Organism: uncultured Methylophilus sp.; assembly: GCA_965249075.1. Classification (GTDB taxonomy): domain Bacteria; phylum Pseudomonadota; class Gammaproteobacteria; order Burkholderiales; family Methylophilaceae; genus Methylophilus. Next base: position 208,194 of record CBDFLF010000004.1, on the reverse strand, counting down.
CTGGCGTTGAGTTGGTTACGGTACAGGGCTTTTAAGGCTAATTCGCGTGACTTGCGGCGGTTTTTGGTGGGGCGTACTTTGGGCGTGGCTTTGTTCTCGCTTTGGCTCCCTGTGTTCTCATTTTGGTTCATAGTGCATCCACCAAGTTCGCCATTTCAATCGCTACTTGGGCCGCTTCTGCGCCTTTGATGGCCATGCGCGCTTCAGCTTGTTCGTCATTTTCAGTCGTTAAAATCGCATTCGCCACAGGCACGCCAGTATTGAGTTGCACCTCGGAAATGCCACGCGCAGATTCGTTGGCGACCACTTCAAAGTGGTAAGTTTCGCCGCGAATAATGGCACCTAAAGCAATCAAAGCATCATATTTTTCACTTAATGCCATGTGTTGCAGAATAAGGGGCGTTTCTAAAGCGCCTGGTACAGTGGCAACGCGAATGTGTTCTGCTTTAACGCCTAGTTTGATTAATTCGGCATGACATGCGTTGAGCAAGCCATCGCCAATATTGCTGTTAAAACGAGAAAGGACGATGCCGATGTGTCTATCTGCACCGTTAAGATTGATTTCGATTTTGTTCAATTGACGTCCTGTGGGTGAATATTGCTTAAAAACAACATTTTACCCTATTTTTAAGCACGCTTCGCGCTTAAAAATCAGACGCTGAGCAACACGTCTTAGGAGAACAATGCCCAAGCTTTCAGCACTGTCATCCAAACCCCGTAAGCAATCGGCACAAGCACGGCAAGCCAAGTAAGGTAGACCAAGCCTTGGCTTTGAGGTGTGCTGGTTGCGGTATCTTGTTGGCTGGTTTGGGAAAGTGATTTTTCGTGGCTGATATTTCGCTCAGCGGCCAATTCAGCATCGCTCATAAAATACTTATCCGCCACGGGTTTCACCAAGGCATTAGCAATAAAACCAACCACTAACAAGCCTGCCAATACTAAAAAGATAGGCGCATAAATTTGGTCATAGGGCACACCAGACTCTTGGCGTATGTCATGCATGGCGTTCACAATCACAGGACCAACGATGCCAGCGGTTGACCATGCAGTGAGCAGGCGCCCGTGAATCGCGCCGACAAATTGCGTACCAAACAAATCTGCCAGATAAGCAGGGATGGTGGCAAACCCGCCGCCATACATCGAGGCGATAATGCAGAATGCCCCGACAAACAGCGCCAAGGACTTAAGTCCTGCGACATAAGTGGCGGTGCAATACATGGCCGCGCCTAGGATAAAGAAAATATAGTAAGTGCGTTGGCGCCCGAGTTTGTCAGAGGACGTTGCCCAAGCAAAACGGCCGAAAATATTAAATAGCGAAATCATGCCAACAAAGCCCGCGCCGACTGCGGCCGCGGCGGTAGTTAAGCCTTCGTCTAATTTAATGTCTGCAAAACTTTTGCCTGCTTGGTCGATTAGCGCGCCACCAAAGGTTTCTTGCAACATGGGCGCGGCGGCACCGATGATGCCAATGCCTGCAGAAACGTTCATACACAACACAATCCACAACAACCAAAATTGAGGCGTTTTATGCGCATTTTTAAGATGCACATGCTTTGTCGCAATCATGGTATTTTGGCTAGGCGCAGGAGGCGTCCAATTGGCGGGTTTCCAACCAGTGGCGGGTACACGGTAGCCCAGCGCACCGCAGGTCATAAATACTGCGTAGATGAGCGCTAACACCACAAAAGTTTGCCAAACGCCAGGGGCAGTAGGCGTTGCAAATAGGCTCATCAGTTTGGTTGCCAGTGGTGAGCCTATCATGGCGCCACCACCAAAGCCCATAATCGCCATGCCTGTCGCCATGCCGCGACGGTCAGGGAACCATTTAATCAAGGTAGACACTGGGGAGATATAACCCAAACCAAGTCCAATACCGCCTATGACACCGCTACCTAGCCACATGAGCCAAAGCTGGTGCGTGTAGACACCATACGCTGAAATAAGCAAACCACCACACCAACACAACATCGATACTAAGCCTGCTTTGCGCGGGCCTGCGCGCTCTAACCAGCCACCCCACAACGCCGCTGAACAGCCCAGCAATACAAAAAACAAGGTGTACATCCAGCCCAAATCAAACTGTGTCCAGTTACAGTCGGTGGCGAACAAGGCGGTGGCGGTGCCAGAAAGTTTTTCAGCAAAGGTGCTAGCGCCAGCGGCGCAGGCTGCCAGTGGTTTGCCGTCTTCGCCCACTAAAGCATTACCCAGTGGTTTCCAAAAAACACTAAAGCCATACGCCATGCCGATGGATAAATGAATCGCCAAAGCAGCGGGCGGTACCAGCCAACGATTAAAACGACCATCTGCGGTAATATGTTCTTTCGATAAGCATTGCAACACGGCGAAACCCTCCCCAAATATTATTTTGTTACATATTGTTACAAATTGAGAAAAATGGCAATGCTTAAAGTTAAAACATGACTTTGTTTTTTGTCATGAATCTGTCATATTAACTTCATATACTGCACTCACTCACAAAGCGAGAGGAACAGCATGGCAGCGAATATTTTAGTGGTGGAAGATGAACCAGCGATTCAAGAGTTATTGGCGCTGAATATCAAGCAAGCAGGACACAACCCTATCCGTGCCACCAGTGTGGAACACGCGCAACAACTGTTGCGTGAGACCTTGCCCGATTTGATTTTGCTAGACTGGATGTTACCTGGCATGAGTGGCATTGAGTATGCGCGTCGCTTAAAGTCAGAAGCCACCACCAAAGAAATTCCCATCATCATGCTGACTGCCCGTGGCGACGAGTACGATAAAGTGCGTGGTTTAGAAGTGGGCGCGGATGATTATGTGACCAAGCCTTTCAGTCCACGTGAGCTGAACGCACGTATCAAAGCTGTTCTACGTCGCCGTGCGCCACAAATGACCGATGACCCGATTGAAATTGCAGGCTTGCACCTCGACCCAACTACGCATCGCGTGACAGGCAATCAAATCCATATTCCGCTTGGACCAACCGAATTTAAGTTGCTACACTTTTTTATGACCAATCCTGAGCGTGTACATAGCCGCACCCAGTTGTTAGACAAAGTGTGGGGCGATCGCGTGTTTGTAGAAGACCGTACGGTGGATGTGCATATCCGCCGTTTACGTAATGCCTTGATGGTGTCTAATCACCATGACATGATACAAACCGTGCGTGGCTCAGGTTATCGTTTTTCTACACAGAAAGAGACCGGTTAGGTTATTTCTTTAGGGAGCAACTCATTCCAAAAGAGCCACCTGGCGTAGTAAGTGTTATGCTTTCAGATGATTCAATAACAGCCTTATGCTTGACATAAGGGCCATTCAAAAACTTGATATTCCTACCATTTTTTTGGAATGTACCAGAATTACCTTTCCCATCTTTATAACTGTCGTTGCCTTTAATCACGATATCAACAAAACCATAATTAAGCGTGCTGCCAGCTAGGTAATAGCATTGATAGGTGCCATTTTTTAGCTTGGCTTGAGATGTTGCTACAGAAGTACTTTTTGTTGAGCCGTCATCAATCGGATCTAGCATAAAATCTGCGTAGACATCTGTAAAAGAGTTGCCATCTTTTCTAACCACGCAACTCGAACCTCTAATTTCCGTGACAACACCATTACCGCCAGGTGCTTTAACACGTTGACCAACTTTGCAACTATCTAGTGCGTAAGCACTCGCACTCAGCATTAATGAGAGTGCCATGATTATGTATTTATTCATTATTCCTCGTCCTCTTCATTTACTCTAACCCAATTAGGCAAAACGTTAGTAGAGCCATTACCAAAGTCAACAACATAAGAGTTTGATTTTTGAACTTGATCAAGTTCGACAATACCCAAGTGCCAATCGTTTGATAGGCCCATGGGTGAAACTAATACGATATCACCTCGTTTGAACGGCGGCCCATTAACTTGATCCGCAGCAGTTTGCGCAACGGGTTGACCTTTGGACTTACGCACATGCGTGTCTAGTTGAATAGATTTTTCATGATTACATTCCACTTTATAAGCGCCTTTATAAATGTCTAAAACGATACACTTCTTCCAGACATTATTTACTTTATCTAGCACTTCAACCTTTGCCCATTTTTTGTATGTTGGCGCAGGTGGTGGGGTTTGGGCAGGTGGTGCAGTCCCTGTAGACTGCCCTTCTGGCATGTTGCCAGCGTTGTTATCTGGCATGGGTTGACCCATGTCCTCAGAAAGTTTTTTTAACCCAGAAAGCGCTTTTTTTAACCCACTTTCTTTTGTTTCTGCCATCACAATATTTGTTGTGCAAAATACGGTTATTAATGTAAATACTAATGGTGATGCAAATTTAACTAACTTCATCAATCACTCCTCCTTAACTTAAGGCTAATTTGAGACGTCTAACCATAGAGTTTTGAAATTTCATAGATAAAACAAACAAAGCACAAGCCAATAGGCAAAGCCACCATGTTGAGATTGCAACAGCTATCAAAAACACAATCAACAGTAATTTGTAAAGCCAGTGCAACTTAGAGAGCAGATTAAAACAGCCATCACACCAACTGCCAGTAGTAGGACTTGGTGCTGGTGCGTGGCGGGTATGGCCTAACTCACCACAACATTCACAAAAGCCACAAAACCCCTCACTTAAGCCTTGGTCAGATAAAAATGTGGGGTTACTTTCCCACAGCCCACAGTAACAATGCGCAGATGAATGCTTCATTCTAACTATGCCCTTGTCAGAGCATAAAAGATCCATAGTGCAACAACAACCGCCCCATAGGCTAGATGTTTAATCGTCTTAAAAGAAACCATGTTTTTATTTTCTTCAGAGACTTTATGGAAAACGTTGTCATCGGCATTCTTAAAAACCATGCTCGCTAAATCAAACGTGCTGGCGAACGCAGGTATAGTAGTCCAACAAAAACATAAGTAAATGTAGCCTTGTCGCTTTGACCCTAAGTAAAAATGATGCCCTCCCCAAAATCCGCAGAAAAGGGTAATGTACAACACTTTCTTTTTATTAAGCTCAGCGAGGTTCATTGTATGAGGCAATAAAAACAGCTACCTTATTCATTAATAGCTCCAAAAAATGCTACTCATGCCGTCGTGCGACATGAGTAGCATGGTTGATTAGTTGCCAGCACCACCCGCCACAATCCCTGCTGGTACAATAAAGTTTCCTGCGCCACCTGCAACAATGCTTGCGCCGTCGTTAGCAATCAAGTTTCCTGCGCCACCTGCAACAATGCTTGCGCCGTCGTTAGCAATCAAGTTTCCTGCGCCACCTGCAACAATGCCTGATGGTGGTTTAATCGTGACAAGTTGACCAGAGGAGATACGGCTACCGCCCTTAACTTGGCTACCTGGTATTGCTTTAGAAAAATACCATTTTTGATTGGACTGTCCATGGCATGACCACAGCACAGCACGCTGATTGCCAAACCAATGCCCTGACCCTCCCTCTAGGTCTATACATTTGCCTTGAATGCCCACTAAGCTATTTCTGCTATTGTCATAGCGCCATTGTTGATTGGCACCTCCATGACATGACCAGAGTACCAAGCCATCACCATCCCTACCAGCGCCTCCCGCAGCGTCTACACAAAGACCACCAATTTTAATAGCCCCACCATTAGTCACATCAAACCTCTGGTTAGTATCACCGTGGCAGCTATAACCAATCACGCGCGCACCTTGCTTAATTGCGCCACCTTCAACATCTAAACACTTCGCCCCCATCCCGCTCATTAAAATCCATTCAGCTGATTGCGCTGGCATAGCGAATACAATTAAGTTAAAACTCATACAGAAACCAATTAAAATCTTTTTCATAATGATGTTCCTTTAAAAAGTGGTTCAAATTGAAAATTTAAATGCTTCTTTACAGCAGTCAATTCATGTCCTACATATAGAGCTGGAGATAGATAAACGAATTTAATAATTTTCCCCAAGTCCGTTACCTTTCGCATAATTCTAGTAAACTTAAAAGAATAATAATTTTGCTTTTCCCTGAAAATTTAAAATCGCATATTTTGTCAATGTTAAATTTGTAAAAAAGTTTTATTTAAACGCTTTTTGATGTTACTTGGTTTACGTGGCATTTTCAATATGTTGTTAGATAAGCATTATTTTTTTAAAAGCATATAGTTAATAAAAAATTGATTTAGAACAGAAGGTTGAGTGGTTGAGAATGTTTCAGTATCTGCAACGAAATCCACATGCATCGTCTTTGCTGTTAGGCGCACTGACCGTCTTTGGCTTTGCGCCTTACTATGCTTTCTTTTTACCTTGGTTGACCTTGGCGGGTTTATTCTATCTTTGGCAACATGCAGGTACGCCTAAATCTGCATGGCAACTTGGATTTAGTTTTGGTTTGGGTTTGTATGGTTTTGGCATTTATTGGATTTATATCAGCTTGCATGATTTTGGTGGCATGCCTTGGTGGTTTGCGGGGTTTTGCACCTTTTGTTTGTGCGCGTTTATGGCCTTGTTTCCCGCTATGGTGGGCTGGCTGGCAAAGCGTTTAGGGTGCATGGCGTGGACGGTGCCTGTGCTATGGGGCTTGTCTGATTGGGTGCGCAGTTGGATTTTTACTGGCTTCCCCTGGTTGACGCTGGGCTACTCGCAAGCGCCTAACAGTCCTTTGGTTGGCTACTTGCCGATTGTGGGTGTGTACGGGGTTTCTATCATCACGGCTGGCTTAGCTTATTTAATCAGCCAATGTGTTTATAACACATCCAAACAAGCTTCTTTTTTCAAAGCACATCGGCAACCACTATTATTGGTGTTATTGATTAGCTTGGTCGGCGCAGGCTTGTCGCAAGTGCCTTGGAGTCATGCGGTTGGCAAGCCAGTCAGCGTTGCTTTGGTGCAGGGCAATATTGGGCAAAACCTCAAATGGTCACCAGACCATGTGCAAACGACCATGGCGCATTACTTGAATTTGGTAGAACAATCCCAAGCACAGCTGATCGTTCTGCCAGAAACCGCATTGCCACTGTTGGCGCAACAAGTGGACCCCGCTTATTTGGATAGACTCACTCAACATGCTAAGCAACAACAAGGCGATATTTTGCTAGGCATGGTGCAAGTCGATACCCAAACAAGTGAGTATTTTAACAGCGCGCTCAGTTATGGCAGCTCGCCTACACAAAATTATTCCAAAAGCCATTTGGTGCCGTTTGGGGAATACATTCCGCTGAAAAAAGTCTTCGGTTGGATTTACCGCGATTGGCTACACATGCCTTTGAGTGATTTGTCACGAGGACGGTCGCATGCGCCACTCACCTTGGCAGGGCAACAAGTCGGTGTGAATATTTGCTATGAAGATGTGTTTGGTGAAGAAATCATCCAAAGTCTGCCAGAGGCACAGTTATTGGTCAATATGAGTAATGACGCTTGGTATGGACAATCGTTTGCCGCGCATCAACACATGCAGTTTAGCCAAGTGCGGGCGATAGAGACTGCGCGCATGATGTTGCGTGCTACTAATACAGGCGCAACTGCCATCATAGACCCCAATGGCCAAGTGTTGGCACATGCGCCACATGACGAAGTAAACATCGTGCAGGGCCATGCCCAAAGCTACACAGGCTTAACGCCATATGCGCGTTGGGGCAATTGGCCTTTTATATTCATCAGTTTTGCGTTGCTAGCTTGGGTCTTGCGCGGTCGCTTCCTTTCCAAAAAAGTGATGGTATAAAATCGGCAACACAAACAGTGTTAGGCTGGTGGCGGTGATTAAGCCGCCGATGACCACAATCGCCAATGGGCGCTGAATTTCTGCACCTGGCCCGCTGGCAAACAGCAAGGGGATTAAGCCAAAGCCAGTGATGCTGGCGGTCATTAACACGGGGCGTAATCGGCGTTTGGCACCTTCATAGGCAATATTACCAGCATCCATGCCTAGGGCGGCGAGTTGTTGAAAATGGCTGACCATGACTACGCCGTTGAGCACGGCAATGCCCAGCAAGGCGATAAAGCCGACCGAGGCGGGTACGGATAAATATTCGCCAGACAACCCCAAGGCAAACACGCCGCCTATCATGGCAAATGGGATGTTGGCTAATACTAGCAAGGCTTTGGGCAAGGAGCCAAAAGTCATAAATAGCAACAAGCCAATCAGCACGATGGCGATGGGAATGACGATGCTTAAACGTGCCGCTGCCCGTTGCTGGTTTTCAAATTGCCCGCCCCATTTCAACCAATAACCCTCCGGCATCGGCACACTGACTCCGACTTTTTGTTTGGCTTCTTCGACAAAACTGACTAAATCGCGGTCGCGTACATTGGCGGTGACCACCACCATGCGGTTGCCACGTTCGCGGTCAATTTTCACGGGGCCTTCTATGCGCACCAGTTGTGCCACGCTGCTTAGTGGTACGCTACCGCCTTGTGGCAAGGTCAGTTGAATCTGCGAAAAATCAGTCGCAGATTCCCGCACGGTTTGGTCGCCACGTAGCAAAATTGGGGTGCGGCGATTGCCTTCTTGCACCACGCCCAGCAATTTGCCTTCGAGCTGACTTTGCAAGGCCGCGTTAATGCTGGCAATGCTTAAGCCCAAACGTCCTGCTTGTACGCGGTCTATCTTGACTTGCAATGTTTGTACGCCACTGTTTTGCGGGGTATACACATCTTGGTTGCCTTGAATGCGCTCTAACACACCGATAATCGCTTGTGCTTTTTCGTTGAGCACCGTCAAATCGGGTCCAAAAATTTTCACCGCCAAATCACCACGCACGCCTAAAATCATTTCATTGACGCGCATATCAATCGGTTGGGTAAAGCTAAAGTCCAAGCCTGGCATGTCGCCCATGACCGCCCGCAACTTTTCTATCAATGCGGGTTTGTCGGCCACTTGCCATTCTTCGCGGGGTTTGAGCACTAAAAAGTTGTCGGTTTGGTTCAGCCCCATCGGGTCTAGCCCTAATTCGTCTGAACCCACACGGGAGACGATGCCTTTGACCTCAGGCACTTGCTTGAGAATTTGCTGTTGTACATGTAAGTCAGTGGCGACACTTTGCGCCAATGACACCGAAGGAATTTTTTCTACGCCGATAATCAAATCACCCTCGTCCATCACAGGCATAAAAGTTTTGCCTATCCATGGATACAGCAATACCGCACATAACAATAAGCCGCCTGCCGACAGAAGCACCACACGCGGTTGTTGCATGGCGCGCGTCAAATTGTGGGCATACCATGCATTGAGTTTACGTATCAGCCAAGGCGTGGCCTCGTGGCGGTCTTGAATTAAAAATGACGCCAACACGGGAATCACGGTCAGTGACAGCAACAGCGATGCCCCCAACGCAAACATAATGCTCAAGGCCACAGGCGCAAACAACTTGCCTTCCAAACCTTGCAAGGTCAGCAAGGGTAAAAACACGGTAATGATAATCACAATGCCCGCCGTGACAGGGGTACTGACCTCGTGCATGGCAGTGGCAATGATATGTAATTTGCCTTGTACATGGTGTTCGGGTGCTTGGCTCAGATGCTCGACAATGTTTTCTACCACCACCACCGCCGAGTCCACCAACATGCCGATGGCAATCGCCAAGCCACCCAATGACATCAGGTTGGCGGACATGCCAAATTGATGCATGAGCCAAAAAGTGCACAGCATGGCCAAGGGTAAGGAACAAGCCACGGTCAGTGCTGCCCGCAGATTGCCTAAAAACAAGACCAATAAAATCAGCACCAATATCACTGCTTCTAACAAGGCTTTATTCACCGTATGCACTGCGCGTTCCACCAAGTTGCCACGGTCGTAAAACACTTCGGTTTTAACGCCTTTAGGTAAGCTGGGCGCAATTTCAGCCAGTTTGGCTCGCACGCCTTCTACCACCTCGCGGGCGTTGGCACCCCGCAAGCCAAGCACCAAGCCTTCCACTGCTTCTCCTTGCCCATTTTTTGTGACTGCGCCATAACGCGTTAACGCGCCCAAACGCACTTCGGCAATGTCACCAATATTAATGGGACTGGCGTCAGTGTTGCGAATCACTGTGTTTCTCACATCGTCCAAGCTTTTAAACGCACCTTCTGCCCGCACCAATAAAGATTCTTCACCGTCAATTAAGCGCCCAGCGCCATCATTGCGATTGTTATCGCTGATCGCCTGTTGTACATTTTGTATGCTGATGCCACGCGCTTGCATACGGGCGTTGTCTGGCACGATTTCATAACTGCGCACCAATCCGCCCAAGGCGTTGACATCAGCTACCCCAGCCACAGTGCGCAATTGCGGGCGTATCACCCAGTCCAGCAGAGAGCGTTTTTCTTGCAAGCTGAGCGTGTCTGACTCGATGGTAAACATAAACATTTCGCCCAGTGGCGTGGTCATGGGTGCAATGCCACCTGACACATCCGCAGGTAGATTCGCCCAAGCATTGCTCAAGCGTTCTGCCACTTGTTGGCGCGCCCAATAAATGTCGGTGCCATCTTCAAAGTCTACCGTGATGTCCGTCAGCGCAAACTTGGCCACCGCCCGCAAACTGGTTTGTTTGGGGATGCCTAGCATTTCTACTTCAATCGGCGCAGTGATGCGGGCTTCGACCTCCTCTGGCGTCATGCCGGGGGATTTAATAATGATTTTGACTTGGGTGGAAGATACGTCTGGAAAGGCATCAATCGGAATATGTTGATAAGCCATCCAACCTGCCACCATCAAGCCTAGAGTCAGCAAACACAGCAAAATGCGTTGTTTGAGCGCGGTTTCAATCAGCCAACGTATCATCATTTTCCTCCCTTACCGAGACCCAGCCAATGCCCTTTTAGCGCGGCAGTGCCTTGCACGGCGATGTCAGCATCGGTGGGAATCGCTTGATTCGGCAACTGGCTTAACAAGGCTTGCTCCGATTGAATTTGCAAGACCTTGACTGCCATTACCTTCACTACAGTCTGCTTGCCAGACCCCATCCGAACAAACACAAAGCTTTGCTCACCTTGTTTGACCAAGGCAGATTTAGGTACGCTAATGGTGTCCAAGCGATTATTCTGCGTTTGATTATTTTGCGTCTTTAAGCATTGCACATTGACCATTTGCCCCACCGACAGGCGTTCTGCGCCTTCATTTACGCTGGCACGTACCGTCACGCTTTGGTTATTTTTATTCAGCTGTTTTAAAATGGTTTCCACTTGGCCTTTGATGCCCAGCGAACCCACCTCCACAACGCTGCCAATCTGGAATGCTTGCGCCTGCTCTATCGGCAATTGAATCAACAGCCACAGCGGCTTGCTTTGGCTTAGGGTATAAATAGGGGTGGACAACTCCACACGTGCCCCGACTTGTAAGTGTTGCGCACTGACTTGACCTGAAATCGGTGCAAACAAACTGAGGCTACTTTGTAATTGTTGGCTGAGTCTTAACTGTTGAATCTGCGCCTCCGCCATGCCTGCCAAACGCAAGGCTTGTTTGCGTTCGTTGAGCAACGCTTGGCTGGTTTCGTGCGCTGATTGTGTTTCTAAAAATCGCCGTTGCGCAATAATGCCATCGTTAAACAGCTCGCGGTCGCGCTGAAAAGCCGCCGCGTGTAAACGTGCTTGCGTGCTGGCTTGTAAGTATTCACTCTGCAAACTGACCAAGCCTTGGCTACTGATGCGTCCTAACAGTTGGCCTTGTTTGACCATGTCGCCGACACTCACATTGAGCTGCTCAATCAGGCCCGCTTGCGCGCTCGCCACCACGCGCACTTGGCTAGGCGGTAAACTCACTTCGGCGGGGTAACTGGCACTGCGTTGCGTTTGTCCTTGCGTAGGTTTTTGCCACAGCACTTGCATACTTTTCAACTGCTTGGCGTTAAGATTTAAAGTCGTTGCTTTATCAGTGGCCTGCGCGTTCACACTTAGCAAGGCACTCAACAATGCCCAACCCAAAAGAATGGGGTTTAAATATATTTTGTTTAAATACATTCTATTTAAAATAATTTTATTTTTCATGGTAAGACTCCAACGGCTTGGTTGTATTTGGCGATGTTCCACTGCACTTGCAGTTGCTGGCTATTCAAACTGCGCTCGGCTTCAAATACTAGGCTTTGCAATCGCAATAATTGATTCACGTCTATTTCGCCTAGGCGATAGGCTTTGCGCGCGAGGGTGGCGTTTTCGCTAGAGATACGTTCTTGCTGTTCAATCAATGCAAGCTCTTGGCGACTGACACCCAAATTGTGCTCAGCTTCGTGTAAGGCATTCTCCAGTTGGCGGTGCAAGCTGGCCAGTTGGCTACGTGCATCCCCAATCAGTTGTTCGGCATTGGCTAACAACGGCGCACTTTGTACATCGCTTTGTAGCGGAATGCTGATGGCAATGCCCATGCTGCGGTTAAAGTCATTGTCAAAGCCGCCTTGTATCGTGCGGGTGTTGAGGGTAAGTTGCGGATTTTGTCGCAGTTCAATGACAGTGAGGTCACGTTGACCCTCGGTGAGTTTTAAGCGTGCTTGTGCGGCTTGCCAAACAGCCGAACTATTGAAGTCTTGCAGGTTGGATAAAGGTTCTTCGAGCTTGGCGGGGAGTTTGTCCAAGCCTGTGAGTTGCTTGTATTTAAATTGCGCGTGCATCAACTCGGCGCGGGCAGTCACCAACTGGCGCTCGGCCTGTAGCGTTTCTTGCTCGGTTTGCATGGTTTCTAGTTTAGAGACTTCACCCGCTTTAAAGCGCTTTTTCACATCGGCTAATACGCTTAACATGGTGGCATGACGGTTGGTAAACAGCGTCAATTCGTTGCGCCTTAAAGCCACCTCCCACACGGCATTGCGCAAGAGATCGGCTGCGAGTAATTGCAAGCTGGCTTTGTCATGGCTCAAACTCTCATCGGCCAATTGCGCCACTTGCCCGCGCGCATATTTCTGCCCTGGTAACCAAATGGGAATCTGCAATTGTGCTTGCCACTCGCGCTCATTGCGGTTGCTGAGCAAGGCATCATTTTGATGCGAAAAGCCAACGCTAGGCGCTTGTGGCAACCAGCCGTTCGCCATGGTGCGACGGGCTTGCACCATTTGTTGGTGGGCGGCCAGTAAGGATTGTTGTGGGTGCAATTGGACGACTTGTTGCAACACATCGCTCAACTGCAAATGCAGGTCGGTTTGAAGGGTATCCTCATGCAGTTCTTCTGCCGCTGTTTTTTCGGCGACGGCTATTTTTTCAGCGGCTACCGTGGGCGCATACGCGCTCATCCAGCAAAAGGTTGCAATCAATATCCCTAAAAAGCGAGTTTGGCGTGCTTGCGCACGCATGATGGTAAACATAAATGACTCCTGATAGCGAAGGGGCTTGTTTTAAAACAAGGGTGTTATCAGGCAGAAGGTGGGGCGCGTAATGCGTAACGGGTGATGAAAAAGGGTAAAGCGAGAATGGCGCGTCGCTTGCGCTTGCTGGCGTTGAAAGCGACTGCGACGCAAAGCAAACTACTCACAAACAATGCAATTACGATATTGAACGCTAAGGCGTGATAAGGCGAAGCCTCTTGAGCAAGGTCTGCATTATTCAACGCAACTTTTTTGGAGGCGATGGCAGGGTTCAAATCAAGAATATGGCCTTGAGGCGTGCTGATGTCGGTATGCCAATCTAGCGCCGAGTGTGAAGAGGCGACTTCGTCACTGAGCGGAACGCCAGCACCTAATTCAACCACTTTAGCAAGATGCAAGTGCGGGCCATGGTCAACCGCTTGTGCGTTTTCACCAAAATGCGCGTGCAAAAATGGCGCAAAAGTTTGCATGAGCGCAAACCAAAGCGTAAATACCAGCACGCGTAATGAAAGGTGTTTAGTCATCTTTTCAATCTAACAAATAAACCCATGCAATACAAGCAATAATCAAGGGTTTATTGACATGGCACATTCTTTGAATGTGGATGATTCAGACAATCGATTATTAAGGTAAAATTGAGGTTTTGCATTTATACGGACACATCATGGTGTTGACGTTTCAACAAATCATTTTAAAACTACAAGATTACTGGGATAAACAAGGCTGTACCTTGTTGCAACCTTACGATATGGAAGTTGGCGCAGGTACTTCGCACACGGCTACCTTTTTACGCGCATTGGGCCCAGAGCCTTGGAAAGCCGCTTATGTGCAACCGAGTCGTCGTCCTAAAGACGGTCGTTATGGTGAAAACCCCAATCGTTTGCAACATTACTACCAATTTCAAGTGGTGCTGAAACCCGCGCCTGCCAATATCTTAGAACTCTATTTAGGCTCACTCGAAGCTTTAGGTTTTGACCTTAAACAAAATGATGTGCGTTTTGTGGAAGATGACTGGGAGAATCCTACATTGGGGGCTTGGGGTTTGGGCTGGGAAGTCTGGCTTAACGGTATGGAAGTCACGCAATTTACCTATTTTCAACAGGTTGGCGGCATTAACTGCAAACCCATCACAGGTGAAATCACTTACGGTTTAGAGCGCTTGGCGATGTACTTGCAAGGCGTGGAAAACGTCTATGACCTCGAATATTCACCAGGTGTGAAATACGGTGACGTGTTCTTGCAAAACGAGAAAGAACAATCGGCTTACAACTTTGAGCACAGCGATGTGGACTTTTTGCTCACCGCTTTTAACGCGCACGAAAAACAAGCCAAACACTTGATGGAAAATCAATTGGCTTTGCCTGCTTATGAGCAAGTGCTAAAAGCTGCACACACTTTTAACTTGCTCGATGCGCGTGGTGCGATTTCAGTCACCGAGCGTGCCGCTTACATTGGCCGTATTCGCAACTTAGCGCGCAGTGTCGCCGCCAGTTATTTAGACAGTCGTGCGCGTTTGGGCTTCCCGATGGCGCCTAAAGCTTGGGCAGAGGAAGTGTTGGCAGAGATAAAGAAAAAAGAAGCGGCTTAATCGTCATTCCGACGAAAGTCGGAATCTAGCGACTTTAAAGACAAAACTAAAGACACTGGATTCCGTGTCAAGCACGGAATGACAGTAGTGAATATATGGAAACTAAATGACCACGCAAAACTTATTAATCGAATTATTTGTAGAAGAACTGCCACCTAAAGCGCTTAAAAAATTAGGCGAGTCTTTTAGTGGCGTTTTGGTGGATACCTTAAAAGCACAAGGCCTTGTTGCGGATAACGCAGTCACCACACACTTTGCCACACCACGTCGTTTGGCGGTGCATGTGACGCAAGTGGTGGCGCAAGCGGCGGATAAGCAAGTCGCGCAAAAACTCATGCCCGCCAGCGTGGGTTTGGATGCCAGCGGTAACGCAACACCTGCGCTGGTGAAAAAATTAGAAGCCCTAGGTGCGACCGCACAAGATGTCAGCAAATTGCGCAAAGAAAACGACGGCAAGGCAGATATTTTATTTTTGGATGCCACGCAAACAGGCGCGACTTTGCAAGAAGGCTTACAAAAAGCTTTGGAAGAAAGTTTGGCAAAATTGCCGATTCCAAAGGTCATGACTTACCAAATCAATGATGGTTGGGAGAGCGTGAATTTTGTGCGTCCAGCGCATGGATTGGTAGCATTGCATGGCGACACGATTGTGCCTGTCACGACTTTAGGATTAACCGCCAGCAATATCACCCAAGGCCACCGTTTTGAAAGTAAAGTAGCGAGCATCACGATTAAAAACGCAGATACTTACGCTGAACAGTTACGTAACGAGGGCGCAGTCATCGCCAGCTTTGACGCGCGTAAAGCGGAGATTGTGAAGCAACTCACCGCCGCAGCCGCGAAAGAAAATCTCAAGCCGATTGAAGACGAGGCGTTGTTAGACGAAGTGACTGCGCTGGTGGAGTTGCCTAACGTCTTGCTCGGTCAGTTTGAACAAGAATTTTTAGCCGTACCGCAAGAGTGTTTGATTTTGACCATGAAGGCCAATCAAAAATACTTTCCTTTACTCGATGCCCAAGGTAAGTTGACCAACAAATTCTTAATCGTGTCTAACATCAGTCCATCTGACCCAAGTGCGGTCATTGGTGGTAACGAGCGCGTGGTGCGCCCACGGTTGGCGGATGCCAAATTCTTCTTTGACCAAGACCGTAAAAAGACTTTAGAAAGCCGTCTAGAAGGTTTGGGCAAAGTGGTGTACCACAATAAATTGGGTAGCCAAGGTGAGCGTAACTTGCGCGTCGTGGCGATTGCTAAAGCCATTGCCAGCCAATTGGGTGATGCCGCTTTAATCGCAAAAGCAGAGCAAGCGGCGCGTTTGTCTAAAGCGGATTTAATCACTGATATGGTCGGCGAGTTCCCCGAGTTGCAAGGCATCATGGGACGTTATTACGCGCAACACGAAGGTTTGGCCGACGATGTGGCGTATGCGATTGAAGACCACTATCGCCCACGTTTTGCAGGCGATGAATTGCCACGCAACCAAGTGGGTGTGATTGTTGCGTTGGCGGATAAATTAGAAACCTTGGTTGGCTTGTTTAGCATCGGTGAAAAACCCACTGGCGATAAAGATCCATTTGCCTTGCGTCGTCAGGCCTTGGGGGTGATTCGTATGTTGATAGATGCGCAATTACCATTGGCTTTTGATGCGCTGGTGCAATTGACCAATGCCCAATTCAATGGCGATGCAGAAGCATTGGCTGCGATTAAAGCCTTCTGCTTTGACCGTTTGAGTGTTAATTTGCGTGATACAGGCGCTAGCCCGCAAGAGGTCGATGCTGTGTTATCACTTGAACCAGAACTGTTGAGTGAGATTCCTAAACGCTTAGACGCTGTGCGTAGTTTTGCTAACTTGCCCGAAGCACCAGCCTTGGCCGCTGCGAACAAACGCGTGAGCAATATCTTGAAAAAAGTGGAAACTGAAGTCAAAGCCGAAGTGAACGCTAACTTATTGCAAGAGTCCGCAGAAAAATCACTGTATGAAGCCTTGAGCCAAGTGAAACCGCAAGCAGACAAGTTGTTTGAAGCCGGCGATTACACGGGCTCATTACAAGCCTTGGCGGTGTTAAAAGCACCAGTCGATGACTTTTTTGATAACGTCATGGTCAATGCGGACGACCCAGCGCTCAAAGCCAATCGTTTAGGCTTGTTGGCGACCTTGCATCAAGCCATGAATCGCGTGGCCGATTTGTCTAAATTGGCGAGTTAAGTCAACATGCATTCTAATCTCGTCATTCCCGCGAAAGCGGGAATCTATTTTAGGTGTTATACATTCAAACTGGATTCCCGCTTTCGCGGGAATGACGGAGTGAACACATGAAACTTGTCATTCTCGACCGCGACGGCGTGATCAACCAAGACAGCGCGACCTTTATTAAAAATCCTAACGAGTGGATTCCGATTCCCAATAGCCTTGAGGCGATTGCTTTGTTAAATCAGCATGGCTTTCGCGTGGCGTTGGCGACCAATCAATCAGGCATTGCGCGTGGTTATTTTGACATGGTCACGCTCAATGCGATTCACGACAAAATGCATAAGGCGCTTGCGCAAGTGGGTGGCCGTATTGATGCGGTGTTTTATTGCCCACATGCGGCTGATGATGGCTGCGATTGCCGTAAACCCAAAACGGGCATGATAGAGGAAATCGGGCGTCGGTTTAGTGTGGATTTAAGCAAGGTGTTTGGCGTGGGCGATGCCTTGCGCGATTTGCAGGCCTTTGCCAATGCAGGTTGCAAACCCATTTTGGTGCGCACAGGCAAGGGTGACGAAACCAGTAATTTGACTTTGCCTGATGGTACGTTGGTGGTGGCAGACTTGGCTGAAGCGGCACAATATATTGTTGCGCAGGAGTCTTAACGTGCAAACATTGGTGCTTTATATTCGCGCTTGGTTGTTCTACTTGGGTTTGGTGCCACTGACGGTGTTTTACTCTTTGTTAGCAATGTGCTTGTTCCCTTTAAACAATGTGACTCGTTCGCGTTTGGTCAGTGGCTGGGCTATCGCGATTATGTGGTGGTTAAAGTTGACGTGTCGTTTAAGTTATCAAGTCTCTGGCGCAGAACACATGCCAAATACACCGAGTATTATCCTAGCCAAACATCAGTCGGCATGGGAGACCATTGCTTTACAAGTCATTTTTCCACCGCAAATTTGGGTGATGAAACGTGAGTTGCTGATGATTCCTTTTTTGGGCTGGGCGTTTATTGCCTTGGCGGCGATTCCGATTGACCGCAGTGCGGGGCGTGAGGCGCTTAAGAAATTAGTCGCTAATGGCAAAGACCGTTTGGCGCGTGGTTTATGGGTGGTGATTTTCCCTGAAGGTACACGCATCGCGCCTGATGCCCGTGGCAAGTATCACATTGGTGGCGCTTGGTTGGCCTCGCACACACAAACACAAGTAGTGCCTGTGGCGCATAACGCAGGGCGCTATTGGCGTAAAAACTCTATCCTCAAACATCCAGGCACGATACAAGTGGTGATTGGTAAGCCGATTGAAACGGCTGGGCTGAAGCCTGATGCGGTGAATGCGCTGGTGGAAGAATGGATAGAAAACGAGATGCAACAACTTTAATGCAACATAAATTCAACCTTCGTCGCTATACTGCGTTACTCATAAAAAATATTTCCTTACATATTCAATATATGCTGCGTCAATATTTTTTATTCGCGCCTTCACAATCGACTTGGTGCAAAGCACCTAGTGAGATTGGGGAAGACACTTGCGGTCTTGTCTAGCTTAGAAGTTTGAATTTATATATTTAAACGATGCCACTTTCTCAGCAAACATTGATATTGAGTAACGGTGAGTCTATTCCATATCTTTTGGAGTACCGCACGCGCAAGACCATCGGCCTAAAAATCACTGAGCAAGGTTTGGTGGTGCATGCACCTAAGCGCGTATCTGCCAGCTATCTGCAACAAGTCTTGCAACAAAAATCCAACTGGGTATTAAACAAGCTTGCGCAACGCGAGGCCAATCAAGTCGCGCCCATGCAATGGGTGGATGGTGAACCGCTGATGTTTATGGGGCAAGATATTCACTTAAGCATCGTCGCCAGTCCCATCAATAAAGCGGTGGTGTTGGAAGGTGACCAGTTGTTGGTACGCACCACGCAACCTGATAATCAGGCGCTCATTGCGCGCAAAGTGTTACATTGGTACACACAGCAGGCTTTGCCAGACTTTACTCGCCGTGTACAGTTAGTCGCTGCGCAGATGAGCGAGAAAGTAGCTTCAGTCGCGCTATCCAACGCGCGTGGCCGTTGGGGGAGTTGCAATAGTCGCAAACAAATTCGTTTAAATTGGCGTTTGATTCAAGCGCCCCCGCACATCATTCAATATGTCGTATGCCACGAAATGGCGCATTTGCGTGAGATGAACCACTCCGCCAAGTTTTATTCGGTGCTGGAGAGTTTGTTTCCCAAACATCAGCAAGTAGAAAAAGAAATGAAAGCTATGTCTAGCACTTTGCATCGCATGGCTTAAATACGTGTTTCAAAAAATGCCCAAGTTGGTGCAGATGCACCTTTTTGACCATGATAATGTTATGGGTTTGGCTATCAATAGATGTTTTTCCAATATATTTCAATGGCTTAAACAGCTCACACATGTGGCACGAGTGTTGCAAGTAACAGGTATGTGACAGTGGAGCTTTTTTAGCCTTCAACAAAGCAATACAGCATGGTTCAATCGGTCGAAAATTTTATTATTTTATCCAAGCGTCGTTATTTGGAGGAGTTGCAACGTCTCGCATATAGCTGTGACTTTGTAGAGACTATCGGCTTGGTCATTCATTTGTTGCAAGCTGAGAGGGGCGCTAGTTGTTTATATACCGCCTCAGCAGGTAAACGCTTTGCCAAAGAGCGCGCTGAACTGGCGCACAACAATCAAGACTTAGACAAAAAATTCAAACTAGCGCTAGAGCTACATTTAGATCACCATCAATCCGCAGGTGCAAAACAGTTATCGCTGATTTCATGGATTTTGCTTGGCTTTGATGAGCTTGCGCAATTTCGCCATCAAGTGACTTTGCTTAAGGTCAGCTCGCCTGATTGCATGCAATTTTTTACGCAGCGGATTGGTTATTTGGTGTCGCTGATTTTTGAAATTACAGACAACACGGTAGAAAGCAAAATCTCTAAACACTTGGTCTCGCTCTACAACTTGGTGCAAGCCAAGGAGTTTGCAGGGCAAGAGCGTGCTGTAGGCTCTCAAGCTTTTGGTTCTGGCCTATTGTCGGAACATCATCATCAGCGCTTGTTAGATTTATCTGCCTTGCAAGACCGTCATGCGGAACTGTTTTATGAATTTGCTACGCCAGCGCTGAAAAGAATGTGGGATGACTGTAAGCAAAGCACATTGAATCAACAGCACAGCAAGCTTAAAGCCAAACTCGTTCATGGCAGTATTAATCAGCCTTTGCGTTCAGAGGAAGGGCAGACTTGGTTTAATTTATCTAGTGAGCGCTTGGGTGAGATTTGGAAAATTCAGTGTGACTTGGTCAATGATATGCACCATCAACTGGATGTGTTGATCGCGCACGCAGAAAAAGATTTGCAGTTTGCTGAGCAAAGCTTAAAACTGGCTAAGGAGGGCGTCATGGTAGGCGTAGAGGGGCCGTATTGTTTATTAGAGATGCCACAGGCGCCCAATAGTTACACCATGTATGCTGCGGATGATTTTTCAGCCGATGGACATGCGTACCCGATGGCATCAGTGATTCACTTGCTACAACAACAATCGGCGCAAATTGCTGAAATTGAGCATGAGCTTTCTGCCACCAAAAAGGCGCTTAATGAACGTAAATATATAGAGCGCGCCAAAGGTATTTTGATGCGTCAACTGGCGATTGGTGAAGAAGAGGCCTACAAAATATTGCGGACTACCGCCATGGAGCAAAATAGAAAAATTTTTGAAGTGGCAGAAAGCATTATTGAAATTACTCCCTAGTTTTTTAAGGATATGCGCTCGTAACATGGTGCATGTGCACCTGATTAGTGCAAATAAATTCTTCCTCAATGCCCATCTTTTTTGTTTAAAAATAAACAAATTTCAAATAAATCATTGGCTTATATAATCATCCCAAAGCTGGCACAACGATTGCTAATGCAGTAATGAAAGCATCATATGCACCTAATGGTGAACTGTTAAAGGCGACAGTTTCATGGTTTTAAGGGTGATTGTAAATGGATGCTGTAATGGAATTTAATATTTAAAGAACATAGGACAAAGGCGTCCTGATTGCAGATAAAGCATCTGTAGTCAGGACGCCTTTTGTTTTTATGTTTGACGTATTTGCAAAGTAATCGATGTTTTATTTTTAACTTTAAGAGGAGTTGTGATGAATCAGTCAGACGATAAAACGAAACAAGTTGCAGTCGAGGCTAATGTGGTCGAGAGCAATGTTGTAGATAGCAGTGCGGTCAATAATAGTCGCCGTAACTTCTTTAAAAATGCAGTGGCTGGCGCTTTTGGCGCTGCCGCCATGATGAACGTAGTGCCTAGTAGCATTAAAACTAGCGCTTGGGCGGCTGGCTCAGATGCGCCAGAAATTACCGAAGTTAAAATTGGTTTTATTCCATTGACCGATTGCGCACCGATTATCGTGGCTGCGCAAATGGGCTTTGATAAAAAGTACGGTATCAAAATCACGCCATCTAAAGAAGCTTCATGGGCTGGCGTGCGTGACAAGCTTATCAACGGTGAATTGCATGCCTCGCATGTGCTCTATGGCATGATGTATGGCTCAACCATGGGGATTGGCGGTCAGCAAAAAGACATGGCTGTATTGATGAACCTTAATAACAATGGGCAGGCCATTACTTTATCAAACCTATTAAAAGATAAAGGTGTGACCAGTGGTGGGACTCTCAAGCGATTGCTCGATAATGAAAACCGTGACTTTACCTTTGCACAAACGTTCCCAACGGGGACGCATGCGATGTGGTTGTATTACTGGTTAGCGACTTACGGCATCAACGCCATGAAAGACGTGAAAACGATTGTGGTGCCTCCACCGCAAATGGTCGCCAATATGCGTATCGGCAATATGGATGGCTACTGTGTAGGTGAACCTTGGGGTGCCCGTGCCATTTACGACAAAATTGGTTACACGGTTGCAACAACCCAAGATATTTGGACAGACCACCCAGAAAAAGTATTGGGTTGTACGGCAGACTTTATCGCTAAAAACCCAAATACTGCATTAGCAATGACCAAGGCCATTCTCGAAGCCTGTCGCTATCTTGATGCAATGGCAAACCGTCCAGAGGTTGCCAAGCTCATTTCAGGAAAAGCTTACGTGAATGCGCCAGAAGAAGTGATTGCGGGCCGTTTTGTGGGTGATTACGACAATGGTATCGGTAAAAAATGGAAAGATCCTAACTTCATGAAGTTCTTTAACGATGGCAAAGTGAACTTCCCTTACTTATCAGACGGCATGTGGTTCCTCACACAACATAAACGTTGGGGCTTGTTAAAAACAGACCCTGACTACTTAGCAGTCGCGAAGAAAGTGAACCGTATCGACATCTACACCGAAGCGGCGAAATCACTAGGTATCAGTGTGCCAACTGACCCAATGCGTAAGAGCAAGTTGATTGACGGCGTGGTGTGGGATGGTTCAAACCCGAAAGCGTATGCCAACGGCTTTAAGATTAAAGCTTAAGTGGATTGGTTGAATCTGTTAAGTGCTTAATGAAGTAAAGGAGATGCGCAATGAGTGCCATCAGTATCAATAAGGAAATGAGTATGAAACAAGCTAGTGACGCGTCATTGACGTCTTCTCCAAAAGTAGCATCGGTGGCACCTCCTCTCTCTGCCACCGAGTCATCCGCCAGCAAACCGCAAAGTAAAGGCGGTTTTGCCTGGTCGGCGATGACGAAAACATTTTTTCAGTGGTTATTACCGCCTGTGATTGGCCTAGGACTATTAGTGGCGATTTGGGCGGTGGTGGCTACACAAAGTCCAGGCTTGCCTGGCCCGATTAAGACTTGGTTGTCAGCGGTAGAACTATTTAAAGACCCATTCTATGTTAATAATCCTAATGACATGGGCATAGGCTGGAACATTCTAAACTCGCTCAAACGTGTGGGCTTAGGCTTCTCATTGGCGGCGCTGGTGGGCATTCCGATGGGCTTTTTAATTGGTCGCTATGCCTTTATGTCTAACATGGCAGCACCGATTATCAGCTTGCTCAAACCCGTTTCACCTTTGGCTTGGTTGCCGATTGGTTTGCTGGTGTTTAAAGCCGCTGACCCTGCGGCAATTTGGGTAATTTTCATTACGGCAGTTTGGCCGATGGTGATTAACACCGCAGTGGGCGTGAGCAAGGTGCCGCAAGACTATATGAACGTGGCGCGCGTACTCAACCTCTCTGAATGGAAGATTGTGACTAAAATTTTGTTCCCATATGTCATGCCTTACATGATGACTGGTGTGCGCCTCTCAATTGGTACAGCTTGGTTGGTGATTGTGGCGGCAGAAATGCTGACAGGTGGCGTAGGGATTGGTTTCTGGGTGTGGGATGAGTGGAACAACCTCAATGTTGAACACATCATTATTGCGATTTTTATTGTGGGTATCGTCGGCTTATTGCTTGAGCAGTTGTTGATGGCGATTGCTAAACGCTTTAGTTACGAATAACGAGCGCACACCGAAACTAGATAAAGAATAGGACTTTGAATATGGATAAAAATCTACAAGACCGTTATGTCTTACTTGAAAACGTGAACATGACATTCACCACCAAAAAAGGCGCGTTTCAAGCGCTCAAAGACATCAACCTCAAAATACAAGAAGGCGAGTTTGTCTCGATTATTGGGCACTCAGGCTGTGGTAAATCCACGGTGCTGAATTTAATCGCAGGCTTGCTAGAGCCGACAACAGGGCATTTGTTTTGCGCAGGACGCGAGATTGCTAAGCCAGGCCCAGAGCGTGCAGTGGTATTTCAAAATCACTCATTGCTGCCTTGGCTCACATGTTTTGAAAACGTTTATTTGGCGGTTGAACGCGTGTTTGGTGACAAAGAGAAAAAACCGCAATTGGCAGCGCGTACCACTGCGGCGCTAGAGTTGGTGGGTTTGAGCCATGCGATAGATAAACGTCCGAATGAGATTTCTGGCGGCATGAAACAGCGTGTGGGTATTGCGCGTGCCTTGGCGATGGAGCCTAAGGTCTTGTTGCTAGATGAGCCATTTGGCGCTCTAGACGCGTTGACGCGCGCAGGCTTGCAAGATGAATTGATGGCGATTATGAAAAAGTCAGGCTGTACCGCTGTCATGGTGACGCACGATGTGGATGAGGCGGTGTTGCTGTCTGATCGCATTGTGATGATGACTAACGGCCCAGCTGCCACCATCGGTGAAATTTTAACAGTAGATTTACCACGCCCGCGTCAACGCTTGGCCTTGGCGGAAGATAAGCATTACAACCATTTGCGCAGTGAAGTATTGAAGTTTTTATACGAACGCCACGCGAAGAAAGCAGCATAAAGTTGCTAGGGCCAAGCGGACACTTGACCCTAGCACATGCTTACGCAGTAAATATTAAAGATAAGCAAGGTTACTCATTCTCATCATCAAAAGGAGCAACATCATGAAAGGTAAACGTATGTTCAATCTAAGTCAAGTAGGCCTCGCGGTCATGCTGAGCTTGGCAAGTCAGTGGGTGATGGCAGAAGAAGAAATTCTGCCTGAATACACTTTTATGGATTCGGTCAAACAAGGTAAAAATTTAACCAGCTTTAGATTGCGCTATGAGCACGTCGATCAAGATGGTTTACAACCGGCGACCAAAGCCAATGGTGCAGCTAACCCAACAGCAAATAGCCAGTTCGATAATGCTAATGCTATCACTATGCGTAGCTTGATTGGTTGGCAAACAGCGCCTTACCATAATTGGAGCTTTGCCGCGCAAATTACCAATGTCAGCAAACTAAAAGATGACTTTAATGATGGTACCAATACCGTGAGAACGAACGGGGCATCAAATGAGAGTGATCGCATTAACTATGCCAAAGTGGTTGATCCAGACTATACCGACTTTAATCAGTTGTTTATCGATTGGACTGGCATTAAAAATACCCGTGTGCGTGCGGGTCGCCAAGTGGTTAACTTAGATAACGTACGTTTTATTGGCGATATTGCTTTCCGTCAAAATACGCAAGTGTTTGATGGCGTTTCGGTGTTTAACAAAAGTATTCCAGACACTGAGATTTTCTTAGCGCACTTTGACCGCGTCAGACAGATTTTTACGACGCATCGTAGTGGCGATTTGGAAATTGCCAATGTGCGCTACCGCATTTCACCAACAGAGTTCTTGGTTGGTTACGGCTACTTTTCCAACTTTGAGAATTTAGGCTTAGGTAATGCCTGGTTTGGGGCGGCGGCTTTAAATAATGGTACTGTCAACAATTTATTGGCTGACCAATCGAACAAAACCATTGGTTTGCGCTTAGATGGTACGCATCCATTTACGCCTAATTACCGTGCGCACTATACCGCTGAATATGCCAAACAAACCGATTACAAAGGTGGCGACAGCCGTATCGACGCGCATTATTACAAATTAGGCGGGGGTTTTGGTATCGACGGCTTCAATATGCGTATTGACCAAGAGATGCTCTCTAGCAATGATAGTAAATATGCATTCCAAACGCCTTTTGGTACCAACCATTTATTCCAAGGTTGGGTGGATAAGTTCCTAGTTACACCACGCCAAGGTATTAAAGATACGTTTGTGACAGCCACCTACAAGTACGGTGATTTCTTATTTTTTGCAGATTATCACGATATCCGTTCAGATGACGACTTCTTTACTGTCAATGGTGGCGCGTTAGCCAATGGCAATCGCTACGGTAAAGAGTGGAACGCAGCGGTGACTTGGAATGTTGATAAAAACTGGATGACCAAGTTTGAGTACGGTAAATACTCTGAGGATGACCAATTTGCAGCAGCAGCAAATACACCGACCAATGCGGCTAGTGACCGTGGCCGTATTCAAGACACTGAGAAAGTGTGGTTGACTGCGCAATATGCATTTTAATTTATGATGTTTTTAACCCATTAAGCCTAGGTTTAATGGGGTTTTTCATAGCGGATTGTCTGCAGTCTGTTATGAAAAACAGGGCGCATAAAGCGCAGAAGAACAGAAGAAGGTGAACGATGAGTAAGCAGAAGTTAGTGGTGGTAGGTAATGGCATGGCGGGCATGCGCGTGGTGGAAGAGTTGCTTAAAATCGCGCCAGACATGTACGACATCACAGTGTTTGGCGATGAGCCTTACCCCAACTATAACCGCATCATGCTCTCGCCCGTGTTGGCCAATGAGCAAACCATCGACGACATTATCTTGAATACCCGTGAATGGTATGCGGAAAACAATATTACTTTGCATACCAATGCCCGCGTTGCGCAAATTGATAGACAAAACCGCATGGTGTTTAGCATTGATGGCACCTCCACCAACTACGACCGTTTGTTGGTTGCCACAGGTTCAAAACCTTTTATGTTGCCGATTCCTGGAGCGGATTTAGCAGGCGTGATTGGTTACCGCGACATTAAAGACACCAACGAAATGATAGACACTGCTAAGAAGTACAAAGCAGCGGTGGTGATTGGCGGTGGTTTGCTTGGCTTAGAAGCCGCCAATGGTTTAAAAATTCAAGGCATGGATGTCACGGTGGTGCATCGCAATGCGTGGTTGCTTGAGCGTCAGTTGGATAAAACGGCTGGCAAAATGTTACAAAAATCACTCGAGGCTAAGGGTTTAACGTTTTTGCTAGAAAAAGATACCGAGCAACTCATTGGTAAAGATGGTCGTGTGAGCGCAGTGCGTTTTAAAGATGGTCAAGAAATCCCTGCTGATTTGGTGGTGATGGCCGTGGGTATTCGCCCGAATTATGCGCTCGCGGAATCTGCGGGCATCCACTGCGACAAAGGCATCGTGGTCAACGACACCATGCAAACCTATGACCCACGCATTTATGCCGTGGGTGAATGCGTGAGCCACCGTGGCATTTCCTACGGTTTGGTCGCGCCCTTATTTGAAATGGCCAAGGTGTGCGCCACGCACTTGGCCAACTTTGGGATCGGTTTATACAAAGGCTCTGTGACCTCGACAAAATTAAAAGTCACGGGCATTGATTTGTTTTCTGCGGGTGATTTCACTGGCAACGACGAGACCGAAGAAATAGTGCTGCACGACGCTGTTGGCGGGGTATACAAAAAACTCGTCATCAAAGATGACAAAATCATCGGCGCGGTGCTGTATGGCGACACTGCCGACGGAGCCTGGTATTTCCAGATGCTCCGTGACGGCAAACCGATTCATGAAATTCGTGATCACCTCATGTTCGGTCAAGACAGCTTGGGCAATACGGGCCACCAAGGCAACGACAAAGCCGCCAGCATGACCGACGAGATGGAAGTGTGTGGCTGTAACGGCGTGTGCAAAGGCACCATTGTGAAAGCCATTCAAGAAAAAGGCTTGTTCACCATTGATGATGTGAAAAAACAAACCAAAGCCGGTTCTAGCTGTGGCTCCTGTGTGGGCTTGGTTGAACAAGTGCTTGCTAGCACCTTGGGCGGTGGTTACGCGCCACCCAGCACAAGTAAAGCGGTGTGCGGTTGTACCGATAAAAACCACGAAGAAGTACGCGAAGAAATCCGCAAACATAAATACTTAAATATCCCTGATGCCATGAAAGGCATGGGCTGGAAAACACCTAATGGCTGCGCGACTTGTCGGCCTGCGCTTAACTATTACTTGATTTCCACTTGGCCACACGAGGCGACCGATGACCCGCAATCACGCTTTATTAACGAGCGTGTGCATGCCAATATCCAAAAAGATGGTACTTATTCTGTCGTACCACGGATGTACGGCGGCGTGACCACGCCTGACCAGTTGCGCAAAATCGCCGATGTGGCTGATAAATATGCCGTGCCCATGGTGAAAGTCACAGGCGGGCAACGCATCGATTTGCTCGGTGTGAAAAAAGAAGATTTAGTCGATATGTGGGCAGATTTAGACATGCCTTCTGGCTATGCCTACTCCAAAGGCATCCGCACGGTGAAAACCTGCGTGGGTTCAGAGTTCTGCCGTTTTGGTACGCAAAACTCCACCCAATTGGGCATTGATATTGAAAAAGCCTTTGACCACATGTGGGCGCCACATAAAGTCAAATTTGCAGTCTCAGGTTGTCCAAGAAACTGTGCTGAATCGGGTATCAAAGACGTTGGCATCATCGGCGTGGATTCAGGCTGGGAGATTTATGTCGGTGGCAACGGTGGTATTAAAACTGAAGTTGCGCAATTTTTATGCAAAGTAAAAACGGCTGAAGAAGTCATCGAATACTCAGGCGCATTTATTCAAATTTACCGTGAAGAAGCACGCTACTTAGACCGCACTGTGCATTGGATAGAGCGCGTCGGCTTGGATTATGTGAAGAAACGCGTGATGGAAGATGCTGAGGGTCGCAAAGCTGCCTATGAGCGTTTGCTTTATGCGCTGCAAGGCTCAGTCAATCCGTGGGCAGAACGCGTGCAAAAACGTAATGAACACAAAGAGTTTGAAACCATCTCCATATAATCAAAACAAAATAAAAATAGGATAAGCACATGGCTTGGAAAGCAATTTGTCCGCTCGCAGACATCCCTAAATTAGGCGCACGCGTGGTGCGCTCAGCAGACAAAGAAATCGGCGTGTTCCGTACCGAAGATGACCGCGTGTTTGCCATTAATAACAGTTGCCCACACAAAGGCGGCCCACTCTCACAAGGCATCGTCTATGGCGACAAAGTCGCTTGCCCATTACATAGCTGGAAAATCAGCTTGGTCGATGGCAAAGCAGAAGAGCCAGATGTTGGTCAAACGGCGTGTTATGCTGTGAAGGTAGAAGATGGTATGGTCTATTTGGAGCTGAAAGACTAAATGTAGCCACAGATGAACACCGATAAACACAGATGATGTTGATGATTTTAAGCTTTTATCTGTGTTTATCGGTGTTCATGTGTGGAGAATAAAAAACCATGATTAAACAAACAAAATCCACTTGTTGCTATTGCGGTGTCGGCTGTGGTGTCATCATCAAAACAGAAAACGACACCATCGTTGACGTCAAAGGTGACCCAGACCACCCCGCCAATTTTGGTCGTTTATGTACCAAGGGTTCAACCTTGCACCTCACCGCCAAACTCGATGCGCGCGCACTGTACCCAGAAATGCGCACGCAACGAGATGCCCAACGTGAACGCGTCACTTGGGATGCGTCGCTCGATTTCGTAGTGGATAAATTTGCGGACACCATCGCTAAACATGGCCCCGATTCAGTCGCCTTCTATATTTCTGGGCAATTGCTGACGGAAGATTATTATGTGTTTAACAAGCTCGCCAAGGGCTTAATCGGCACCAATAATGTAGATACCAATTCGCGTTTGTGCATGAGCTCAGCGGTGGCAGGTTACAAAGTGACTTTAGGTGCCGATGCACCGCCAGCTTGCTACGAAGACATTGACCACACGCAATGTTTGTTTATTGCGGGCTCCAACACCGCGTTTGCACACCCGATTATTTTTAGGCGCATTGAAGATGCCAAAGCTAAAAATCCCAATTTAAAAATCATCGTGGTGGATCCGCGTCGCACCGATACTGCGCAATTCTCAGATTTGCATTTAGCCATTTTGCCTGGCACCGACGTTGCGCTGTTTAACGGTCTCTTGCATGTCATGCTATGGGAAGGCTTGCTGGATATGGACTATATCCGGAAGCACACCGAAGGCTTTGATGCGCTCAAAGAAACCGTGCGCGAATACACCCCTAAAATGGTGGCGGATATTTGTGGCATTCGCGAATCTGACATTATCCAAGCCGCCAAGTGGTTTGGTCTTGGGCCTACACTCTCCATGTATTGCATGGGCTTGAATCAGTCCGTGCACGGCACAGATAAAAATGCAGCCTTAATCAACTTACACCTAGCCACAGGGCAAATCGGCAAATTAGGCGCAGGGCCTTTCTCGCTGACAGGCCAACCCAATGCCATGGGTGGGCGTGAGGTCGGTGGTATGGCAAACTTATTATCAGGTCACCGCGATTTAGCCAATGCTGAACACCGTGCCGAAGTGGCCAACTTATGGGGCGTAGAAGACGTACCTGCCACGGCTGGTAAAACTGCGGTGGAAATGTTTGAAGCCGTAAAAAATGGCGAGATAAAAGCCATTTGGATAGCTTGCACCAACCCTGCACATTCGATGCCCGATTTAAACAATGTCTTAGAAGCACTCAACACGGCTGAACTCGTCATCTTGCAAGATGCCTTTAACAACACCGATAGCAACCAATATGCCGATGTGATTTTTCCTGCCACCACTTGGGGCGAAAAAGAAGGCACGGTGACCAACTCGGAGCGTCGCATCACCCGTGTGCAAAACGCTGCGACCATTCCAGGTGAAGCGCGTAATGATTGGGAAATCGTGGTAGATTTTGCGCAGCGTTTAGAAAAAAGACTAGGCAAAAACAACACGTTATTTAACTACAAAACAGCCGAGAACGTGTTTAACGAGCACCGCGAAACCACCCGTGGGCGTGATTTAGACATTACGGGTTTAAGTTACCAAATCCTAGAACAACAAGGTCCACAACAATGGCCGTTTAAAGAGGGCGCAAGCACAGGGCAAGCACGTTTATATGCTGATGGCGTCTTTCAAAAGCCCAACGGTAAAGCGCAATTTCATAATGCCGTGTATAAAGCCACTGCAGACAAAACCGATGCGCGCCACCCGCTACATTTGCTCACAGGCCGTTTGCGCGACCAGTGGCACGGCATGAGCCGCACGGGCACAATTGCGCAGTTGTATAACCACGTCGAAGAACCAGTGGTGTCGATGAACCAAGACGACATGACGCGTCGCCAACTTAAAAGTGGCGACATCGTGAAACTCAGTAATAAACGCGGCAGTTTAAATATCCGCGTGCAACAGTCTGAAGAAGTCAAACCCGCTGAAACCTTCATACCCATGCATTGGGGCAGTCAGTTTATGAACGGCTTGGGCGTAAACGCGCTCATGCCATCCGCGTTTGACAAAACCTCCAAACAGCCAGAACTCAAACACGCCTCCATCAAAATTGAAAAGCTGGATTTGCCGTGGCAAATGACGGTGATGCGCACTTGTAGCGATTTGAATTTGATTGCCGAGATACGCAAAACACTCAGGCATTTTGATTATGCGACTTGCGGACTGTATGGCCGTGGCAATGGCATGGTGGTCTTGCGTGCCTCACACACTGAAGCGCCTAGCGCAGAAGTGGTCGCTCGCTTAGACCAATTGTTAGGCATGGTGGAAGATGCGCCTATGCTCAATTACGACGACCCAAAGCGTGGCGTGAGCAAACGCATTTTGGTCGAGAATGGTCAAGTCACAGGCGTACGCCTCATTGGTGAAACCTTGGCGGCAGACTGGCTCAAACAAGTCATGCAAGAGGGGGAATTTACTGATGAATTGCGTCGTTGGGCATTGGCGCCACTCAGCGCGCCGCCCACGGGTCAAAAATCACGTGGCAAAATTGTCTGTAACTGTTTTGATGTATCAGAAAATGAAATCATTGAGACTTGCGACATGGGTGCGGATTTACAAACCTTGCAAGCCAAGCTTAAATGCGGGACTAACTGTGGCTCGTGTGTGCCTGAATTGAAAAGGCTCGTGCAACAACATTCGACGCTAGTTGAGTGAAGTGGGCGCTATGTTGCATGGCTTTAAATGATGCCTTTAGCAAAAGGATGTTGAGATGCAATCAAGAATATTTTCTGTAGAAAAACATATTCGCCCCTCCGAAGGTGATTCAATTCGCTCAGTCGTTTTGGAAACCAAAGACTCAGCAGTGGTTGTTTGGCATGCGCACCCTGGACAAGAAATCGCGGCGCACATTCACCCGCACGGTCAAGATACTTGGACAGTCATTAGTGGACAAGCAGAATATTTTCTAGGAGATGGCGTTGTTGCACATCTAAAGGTTGGCGACATTGCTATTGCTGAACCCGGGCAAGTACATGGCGCATTGAATACAGGATCGGAACCGTTTGTATTTGTCTCGGTCGTTGCGTCTGGCAACGCGGGTTTTGCATTGGCTGAAAAATAGTCGCTTTTAGAGCGTTTGACTAACCGTGCAAGTGAGAAGGTTTATGCCACGCCTAATTGCATAGGCGCAATTTGAATCAGCTTTTTAGCTAAAGAAGGATGCTCTGAGTTTTGTGCCGCTTGCGCTTGTTTAATGCATGCTTTAGCGCAACTGACACAGCGACCACATTCTGTGCCAACATTCAGTTGTTCTTTTAAATGCTTGACGGTTTTTGCCCCATGTTTCACCGCATGGTGAATTTGGCGCTCCGTAACAGCATTGCAAACACAAACGTACATGAAAACACTCTAATAAGATAATTAATGATAATTATTATCATTTACAAAGCGTTTGTCAAGTCAAATCTTGGTTCTGATGCCCATGAAAAAAGCCGCTTTCGCGGCTTAATTCTGTGATTTAACAATGCTATTAAAGTATTCTGTATCTTACTGTTTAATCAGATTCAATTTGCGATTGTAGATAATTAGGCAAGCTCACATCTTCAATCAAGCTTTGTTGCGTTTCTAGCCAATCTATCGCTTCTTCGCAGGCTTCCAGCAACTCGGTTAGTAAATCACGGGTCACGTAGTCTTGCAGTTTTTCGCATTCGGCAATCGCTTCAATCAGTTGTGGGCGTTGCACTTCGCGCTCAAAACTCAAATCGCCTTGCAGACATTCCACCACGTCTTCACCAATCAGCAATTTGCCTAAGTTTTGCAGATTAGGTAAGCCGTCTAAAAACAAAATACGCTCAATCACTTCATCCGCTTCTTTCATCACACGGATAGATTGTTTGTATTGATAGCCGTTCAGCTTTTCCAAGCCCCATTTTTTAAACATGCGCGCATGTAAAAAATATTGGTTGATGGCAGTGAGTTGGTTTTTTAAAACTTTGTTTAACGCGCTAATAACTTGTTTATCGCCTTGCATACATATACTCCAATATCTCTAGGCTTGGCTGGAAGATGGTTTGTATTGGCTTTGAATATAATTTTCTAGCCCAACCAGTTTAATCAGGTTCAATTGTTTTTCTAACCAGTAAGCATGGTCCATTTCGGTGTCTTCTAGTTGCACCAACAGCATCTCACGCGTGACATAGTCTTGCGCTTTTTCGCAGGCTTCCATGGCTTTTTTGAGCGATTTCACCACATGGTATTCCAATGCTAAATCAGATTCCAACATGGATTTCACGTCTTTACCGATATTCAGCGCATCGCGTTTGGCAAGGTTAGGCTTGCCTTCTAAAAACAAGATTCTTTGAATGAGGGCACGCGCATGGTCGCGTTCGTGTAGAGATTCATGCAAGCTTTGCTCCGCCAACACTGTCAGTCCCATGTCGGCGTACATCTCGCCATGAATTAAATATTGATCTGTGGCAGTCAGCTCGCCTGCCAATAGATCATTGAGAATATCGATGATTTTTTTATCGCCCTTCATCCCTAGCTCCTGTGTTTTTAAGTATGCTAGCTATGATACAGCGTATGAGAAAAAATTCAATTAAAAAATAAATTATCTTATTGATTTTAAAGGATATTTTAAATAAAAATCTAAATGAAAATCGTTCTTGATAGGGTTTGAATACTACGTAAATGTCATAGGGTGCTTATATAAACTCAAGTTGCTAAGCCAGACAAGGCGCGATTAAAAAATATTGACGCCGCATATATCTAATATGTAAGGAGAGATTTTTTATGAGCAACGCCGTATGGCGACGGAAGTTGAGTTTATAGAAGTGCCCTAGAGTAATTGCGCAATGTCATGTGCTATATCCGCAGGACGCTGACCATAGCTCATGTAAATGCGAGGCGCGCCTGTTTTGTCAAACACATACATGCCTGCGCTGTGATCCATAGTATAGTTGCCACTTTTCTCTTCTACCCTGGCAGCATAGACTTTATATTCAGCCATGTTGGCAGCCACTTCCGCTGGTGTGCCGCCTAAGCCGATAAAGCGTGGGTCAAAGCTAGGCACAAATTGCGCGAGCACTTCTTTGGTGTCGCGTTCGGGGTCTACCGTCACAAACAGCACCTGCACTTGGTCTGATTTTCCGCCTAATAAACGCATGGCTTGTTTGAGGTCGTTCATGGTGGTCGGGCATACATCAGGGCAATGGGTGTAACCAAAAAACAAAACCACAACTTTTTCTTTAAAGTCCGCCATGGTGCGCAGTTTGCCGTTGTGGTCAGTCAAGCTCAGCGGTTTGCCAAACTGGGTGCCGGTTAAGTCGGTGCCTATCAATTTAGACTCTGTCTTGGGCTGGCAAGCACTGAAGGCAAAAAGAGTAAAAAGCAAAACTATAAAAGCACGCATGATATTTCCTGTGGTTGTACGCAAAAACTTAAAGGGTTTGATTCTAACATAGACGATAAATGCGAGAGTTTAGTTTACAATAACGTTTTATTTAGACTAACCCAATTTAGGAATAGCAATGGCAATACCGAGCTCGATGGCAGACCGTGATGGCGTAATTTGGTATGACGGCAAGATGGTTAATTGGCGTGATGCAACCACGCATGTACTTACTCACACTTTACATTATGGCATGGGTGTATTTGAAGGCGTTCGTGCTTATAAAACCGATAAAGGCACGGCGATTTTCCGTTTGCAAGAACATACTGATCGCTTGTTCCGCAGTGCGCATATCTTGGGCATGAAAATGCCGTTTGATAAAGCCACCATGATGGAAGCGCAAAAAGCGGCGGTGCGTGAAAACAATTTGGAATCAGCCTATATGCGCCCAATGGCTTTTTATGGCGCTGAAGCGATGGGCATTTCTGCTAAAACCTTGTCTACGCATGTCATTGTGGCGGCATGGAGCTGGGGTGCTTACATGGGTGAAGAGGCGATTACCAAAGGCATCCGCGTAAAAACATCTTCTTTTGCACGTCACCATGTCAACATCACCATGTGTAAAGCCAAAGCCAACGGCAACTACATGAACAGCATTTTGGCACACCAAGAAGCGGCGCAAGACGGCTACCAAGAAGCCTTATTGTTAGACGTGGATGGCTTTGTGGCCGAAGGTTCAGGTGAAAACATTTTTATCGTGCGTAACGGTAAATTGATTACACCAGATTTAACCAGCGCATTAGAAGGCATTACACGCGACACCATCGTGCAATTAGCCAAAGAAATCGGCCTAGAAGTCATTGAAAAACGCATCACCCGTGATGAAGTCTATTCTGCAGACGAAGCCTTCTTTACGGGTACGGCGGCAGAAGTGACACCGATACGCGAGTTGGATAACCGCGCGATTGGTGCTGGCACACGTGGCCCGATTACTGAAAAACTGCAATCCATGTATTTTGATGCGGTCAAAGGCAAGTCAGCCAAACACATGCATTGGTTGACCTTGGTCTAGTTTGCTAACTGTGCGATTGAATAAGATTTGATTTAATTGGAGTCTAGCGATGTCTGATATGAAAGAGTTTGAAGTCACAGCAAAAGATTTACCTTTGCATTGTCCAACCAAAGAAGTAGCTTTGTGGGCGTCTCATCCCCGCGTTTTTTTAGATGTTGCAAAAGAGGGTGAAGTTGCTTGTCCTTATTGTGGCACCAAATACAAACTCAAAGCAGGTGAAGTCGTTAAGCATCACTAGACGCTTCCCAAGTCATTTTCTTCTAAGAAAAACCGCCTTCATCAAAGGCGGTTTTTTGTTGTCAAACTAAACATCCACCGCTAATACAGGTTGAATTTTACTCTGACCACGATTATTAAATCTTGGGCTTCATTCTTCAACACTATCTGTGAGCATATATTGGTAGATTCGTCCTACACCCCATTTGTTACATGTATGTTCCAAAGATAATCCCGCACTAATATTAGATTCTTCCCAACTTAAAAGAACCCACAAAGCATCCTCATCATCCTTTTGAATCTTGTAATCTCTTTGAGAGCCTAGGTTTTTCCAGTCTATCAACGCATTGATAGCATAGGTGTTGCTCGTGCTTTGACTAAGAGCTCCAGTAATATTCAGTTGCTCTCTTATGAGTTTGTAAGAAGCGATAGGCATTTTGCAATATCCTTAAATTATGAAAAGGATATTCTCGCGCACCCCACTTGTTAATAATGAGTAATTGGGCTCAGAGTAAAATTAGTCTGATACGAGTTTCGCTACAGTCTATATACCTCAACCCGCTTCCCCCATAACTTCTCAGTCACTTGTTCAGCATCCTCTGCTGTTCTGTTCGTCCAAAACTTTACTTCTGCTGTTGCGGTGCTTGGGTTTAACAAGCCTTTTTCTTCTAATTGGCGTTTGAGTTGTTTTGCGACGGCTTCGCCTGTGTCAATGAGCGTAATGTTTTTGCCGACGATTTCTTGAATGGTTTGTTTGACAAAGGGGTAGTGGGTGCAACCTAGCACGATGGTGTCTGCGCCTTCGGCTAATAAGGGCGAGGTGTATTGGCGAATGAGCGCTTTGGTTTCTGGGGTGTCTAACTCGCCACGTTCTATGCATTCCACCAAGCCCACACAGCCTTGTGTGACGACTTTTACATTGCGACCATAACTTTCTAACAGGGCGGCAAATTGTGCGCTTTGGAGTGTGCCGACGGTGGCGAGTACGCCTATCACGCCATTTTTGGTGGCGGCTGCGGCGGGTTTGACGGCGGGTTCCATGCCAATAATCGGCAACTTGTAGTGTGCGCGCATGTCATTAATCGCGGCGGCGGTGGCGGTGTTGCATGCCACCACTAGCGCTTTCACTTGTTTTTCGATTAAAAAGTCAGCAACTGCAAAGCAACGCGCTTTGATTTCATCAGCACTTTTGTTGCCATAGGGCGCGTGGGCGCTGTCGGCAAAATAATGGATGTGTTCGTTTGGGAGTAGGGCGTGGACATGCTTGAGCACAGAAATGCCTCCCACACCTGAGTCCATGACGCCAATAGCGCTGTTCATGTCAATTCCAGCCTGTTGTATCGCTTGCAAAACCATCGAAAAGCGTGTGAATGATTTATAATGACTGGATTATATAGGAATTTAAATGGGAAATCGGTTAAGTAAGATTTACACCCGCACGGGGGATGCTGGCACGACAGGCTTAGGTGACGGTTCACGGATTGCGAAAGATGATATTCGCGTGCAAGCGATGGGCGATGTGGATGAGTTAAACGCGGTGCTTGGCTTGTTGATGACCGAAGCGCTGCCTGAAGATGTGAAAACCTGCTTGATGCAAGTGCAACATGATTTGTTTGATTTGGGGGCAGAGCTTTGTATGCCTGAATACCAAGCGATTCAAGCGGAGCGCGTGGCTGATTTGGAAAATACACTGGATGGCTGGAATGATAGCCTTACCCCTTTAGCTGAATTTATCCTGCCTGGTGGCAGTCGTGCGGCAGCTGTCTGCCATTTGGCACGTACCGTGTGTCGTCGTGCTGAGCGCACCATGCATACATTGAATATGCAACAGGCGCTCACCCCAGTGTCATTGCAATATATCAATCGTTTGTCTGACTTGTTGTTTGTGTTGTGTCGCACGCTCAATCAGCATGCCAAAGTGCCCGATGTGTTGTGGCAAAACCGCGCTAAAAGTGCGGATAACATCTAATTCAATAGGCTAGCGTGTTTATTCCTAGAAAACGTCAATGATTAAAAAAATCATACAAAAAGTGTTTGGCAAGCGTGAAAAAGCGTCTCGCGCCATTGAGGCGGCTGATATGCAAAGCATCGGTTCGGCACGCGTGATTCCCGCCAAAATCCACAAAATCAATCCTGCTGAGATTAGTTCGGCCGCCGTGAAAACCTGTGAGGGCTTGCAAAAAGCAGGCTTCCAAGCCTATATTGTGGGTGGTGCGGTGCGCGATTTGTTGATGCATAGCTTGCCCAAGGACTTTGATGTGGCAACCGATGCCACGCCAGAGCAGGTGTATAAAGTGTTTAGACGTTCACGTATTATTGGCAAGCGTTTTAGGCTGGTGCATGTGTTGTGGGGTAGCGAGACGATTGAAGTTTCTACTTTCCGTGGACATCATCAAAACAAAGGCGATGCGCAAACTTCTGAAACAGGTCGCATCATCCGTGACAATGTGTTTGGCACGATTATTGAAGACGCCGTGCGTCGCGACTTTACGGCCAATGCTTTGTATTACAACCCTGCGCGCCAAGAGGTGTTGGATTTTCACGAGGGTGTGGCCGATTTAAAAGCCAAAACCTTGCGCATGATAGGCGACCCCGTAACGCGCTATCAAGAAGACCCTGTGCGTATGTTACGTGCGGTCCGCTTATCCGCAAAATTAGGTTTGAAAATTGAGCCTAAAACCGAAGCGCCCATTAGAAAACTGGCTGATTTGTTGCAAGATGTGCCGCCTA
The DNA here is from genome assembly GCA_965249075.1 of uncultured Methylophilus sp. Lineage (GTDB taxonomy): Bacteria > Pseudomonadota > Gammaproteobacteria > Burkholderiales > Methylophilaceae > Methylophilus. The sequence continues at coordinate 169,996 of CBDFLF010000004.1, read as the reverse complement.
GCCGTTTGTTTGACGAAATGCTTAAGTTATTTTTGTCGGGGCATGCCGTAGAAAGTATCAACGCGTTACGCAAACAGCAGTTACATCACGGCTTATTGCCATTGCTCGATGTGGTGTTGGAGCAACCGATGGGCGAGAAGTTTGTCATGTTGGCGCTCAAAAATACCGATGAACGCATACTGGCGGGCAAATCTTCTAACCCTAGCTTTTTATTTGCCACTTTGTTGTGGCATGAAGTGCTGGCCGCTTGGGAGAAAACCAAACAGCAGATGCCGATGATTCCTGCTTTGTTTCAAGCCATGAACGAAGTGATTGATTTGCAAGCGGAAAAAATGGCGATTCATCAGCGCTACACGGCGACCATGAAAGAAATCTGGTCGATGCAACCTCGTTTTGAACAACGCGCAGGTAAGCGTCCTTACGGCTTACTCGCCAACCCGCGCTACCGTGCCGCTTATGACTTTATGTTGTTGCGCTGTGCTTCTGGCGAGCTGCCAGCAGAAGTGGGTGAATGGTGGACAACCTTTGCTGATGCCAGCACCGAACAGCGTACCGCCATGTTGCTACCAGACACGGGTCCGAAAAAACGCCGTAAACGACCACGCAAGAAAAAGCCAGCGTCGCATGGTTCGCCTTCAGAACAAACGCAGGCGAGTGAGTAAAACGTGGCTGTATCAGATTCAGTCGCACTGATTGCCTTGGGAAGTAACTTGGCCGAGCCCAAACAGCAAGTTAAGCGTGCTATCGAGGTGCTCAGCCAAACGCCGCAGACAATAGTGTTGCAAGCCTCTAGCCTCTATCAAACCGCCCCTGTAGGCTACGACAATCAGCCTGATTTTATTAACGCTGTCATTAAAGTAAGCACGACTTTAGAGGCACCTGATTTAATGCGCACCTTGTTGCGCATAGAGGAGGCGTTTGGGCGTGAACGACCATTTCCTAACGCGCCTCGCGTGCTAGATTTAGACTTATTGGCGTATGACCAACTGCATTTAAACTCTGCCTTGTTGACCTTGCCACATCCACGCATGCATCAGCGCGCTTTTGTGCTGTTGCCTTTGGCAGAAATAGACCCAGATTATCTGTTAATCCATGGGCAGACTGTTGTAGAATGTCTTGAAACAATGGGATTGAATACCCCCGCGCAATGCGCCAAGCAGGGGATTGAAAAAATCAACGATACCTATAATTTAATAAACAATAATAAATTAAACCGTACAGACCATGAGCATAATTAAACAATTTCCTTATATTGTGATTGAAGGCCCCATTGGCAGTGGTAAAACAACATTGGCGCGCATGTTGGCAGACCGATTTTCAGTTGAACTGTTGTCAGAAAAAGCCGAGGCCAATCCATTTTTAGCGCGCTTTTACCAAGATGCACAACGCTATGCCTTGCCCACGCAATTGTTCTTTCTGTTTCAGCGTTCGCGCCAAATTGAGGACATGACGCAGCGTGATATGTTCGCACAACCGACTATCTCCGACTTCTTTTTAGACAAAGACCCACTGTTTGCACGCTTGAATTTAGATGATGAGGAATATTCTTTGTATCATCAAATTTACGCGCACTTACAACTCAAATCCCCCAAGCCCGATTTAGTGGTGTATTTGCAAACGCCGATTGAAGCCTTGATGAACCGCATTGAAGAACGCAATATCAGCTACGAGCAAGGCATTCCACGCGAATATGTTGAACGTCTCTCTGATGCTTATAGCGAGTTTTTCCACGCTTATGACGCCTCGCCATTGCTTATTGTGAACAATGAAAAACTCAATATTATCAAAGACAAAGAAGCCTTTGATTTGCTGATTGAGCGCATCGGCCAAATCAAAAGTAGCCGTGAATATTTCAACCCTAACTTCTAATTTCACTTTTCATTTCACTAGCCATGCTTGATGGATTAATACAGCGCGCACAGCAAGGCGAAAAAATCGCCATGTTGACCTGCTATGACGCGACCTTTGCTAAATTGATGGCCTTGGAAGGCGTGGATATGTTGCTGGTGGGTGATTCACTTGGTATGGTGATTCAAGGTGCGGCAAATACCTTAACCGTGAGTATGTCAGACATGGTGTATCACACCCGTGCCGTAGCAACAGGAGCACCTATCACCGTTATCATGGCGGATATGCCCTACGGCAGTTACGAGCACAATCCCGCGCTGGCCTTACAAAATGCACAGGCGCTAATGCAAGCGGGCGCACATATTGTCAAGTTGGAAGGCGGTGGCGAGATGGTTGGCATTGCGAAGCATCTCATAGAGCATGGCGTACCTGTGTGTGCCCATCTTGGCTTTACGCCACAATCGGTAGAAAAGTTTGGCGGCTACAAAATCCAAGGTAAAACAGACGAATCCGCCTTGCAAATATTCCAAGATGCGCAAGCTATGTCTGCAGTCGGGGTGAGCTTCGTTTTACTGGAAATGGTGCCCGCCGACCTAGCAAAAAAAATCTCAGCGCTATCCAACGTGCTTACTATCGGCATAGGTGCAGGGGTTGATTGTCATGGGCAGGTGCTGGTGTTGCAAGATTTGTTAGGTATTTACACAGGCGTGGCAGACAAAGCCCTGCAAGACTTCAAAGCACCTCGCTTTGTTAAAAACTTTTTAACTGAGGCGGGCAGTGTACAAGGTGCTGTGCGCGCCTATGTGCAAGCTGTGAAGCAGAAGCAGTTCCCAGAGTTGGCGCATAGTTACTAGGATGGTTTTAATCATGCTCAGGATGTCAGTATCGAATGATTTAAACAGGATAGCTTAACTAGATGCCAGTCACTCCATTCCCACTCAGCCTGCTTAAACAAGCAACGGTGATTGAGCTTGATCCGCGAGGTTTCAAAGTATTACAACTTTCCAACGGCAATATACTCAAGCTATTCCGCTTAAGACACCAATGGAGTTTGGCGCGCTGGTTTGGCTACGCGCAACGCTTTTGTCGCAATGCTAGCAAGTTGCAAAAAAAAGGCATCCCCACTGTTCAAGTCGTGGCTTGTTACGCCATTCCTGATGAGTCCATATTCAATGGCTTACCGAGCCCAATTACTTTCAAAACACCCGCCAATCAACTAACTTATGCTGTAGAGTATGCTCCCCTACAAGGACAAACGCTAAAAGCTAGATTGCAGGCGAAGCAGCTCACAGAAGCAGAGGTGAAAAAACTCGGTGGGTTTATAGCGCGTTTGCATGCGCAAGGCGTTCACTTTCGCTCATTACATTTAGGCAACATCGTACTTACGCCAAATGGTGAAATGGGCTTAATAGACATTGCAGATATGCGCATTTACCCTTGGGCATTGTGGTTTAATACCCGATTGAGAAGCTTCAGACACGTTACCCGTTACGCCAAACTTAACCAAGCGTTTGGCACCCATTTTTGGCATGTGCTGATTCAATCATATATAGAGCAAGCCAACCTGTCGCTAGCATCTGCAAAACGGTTTGAAAAGGTGATGGCAATGTTTCTGCAAAGCCCGCCACATTAGGCTAGCCCAGTCTAAGCGGGAGTGCGCTTGAATACTAAAATACGTTTTTTCTTTTTATACCCATAAAAGGTTTTGTTGAGTTTAAATTGACTTAAATGCGAACTCAAATAAGCCTCTTTTTCTGCGGTATCTGATTTGATGTCTAAATGAATGACGAGATAGACATAATCATTCACTCTGCCATCCTCAATATGCGTTGTGAGGTATTGCCAATCATCGTAGTCTCTGCCTTCATAAGTTGCGTCTGCGTAAAAGCGTTGGCGTGAAGTTGTATATAAAGCTTTTTGTGCTGGTTGAAGTTTACTTTTAACGTATAGAACCGCATCGCGCTCATGCGCATAGCCTGCTTGCTTAGGCCACAGATTTCCAATAAAACCAATCAATACGATAAGACCGCAAACGCAAAGTAAGGATTTCTGTTTTAAACTTTGCGCAGACCATCGTTTTAATTGATCGTCTAAAATTACTGCTGATATTGCAACAAGGCTAAGACCAAACAGCACTACATAGCGACCAGACAGTATGTTGACTTTAAAAATAATCAAACAGCCTGTAACCCAAGTAATGAAAAGAACAGCAAGTAATATGCGTAATGCATCAGTCTCAAATAAAGATTTGCTGGAACGTGCAAAGGCTGTAGCTAAAATAGCAGGTGACCAGCCTGCGACGAACATACATTTAACAACGCTGATACTGAATAGCGATAATAAAAATGTAAACCAAGCAAACTCTTTAAACGGCTCACCGATGACTTCATCTCGCATCACATCAACACGGTGTAAAAGGTTTTGGTTAATATTGTTTGCAATATCGCCAAAACCTGTGAGCAATTCCTTTGCGCGACCAAACTGAGCAATGTCGATATGGGCAAGCCCAGTGACTTGTAGCAAAACTAAAACGATAAGTCCTGTGATTAGGCTAGCAATAAGTAAACCAACACTCCAGAAGAAAGCAGTTTGTTTTTGTTTCAGATTGCGTTGAGGCAAGATAAAAGCGACCCATGGCAAAGCCATCAGTAGGACAGCACCTTCAATCCGAAATAATGTGCCCATGATGGCGAAAACCTGCCAAAGCATGGCGGCACGTAACTGCCCCTGTTGATGGAATACAATGAATTGCCAAATCGCCAGACTCATCATCGCCCAATAGCCTTGATCGCGGGTGGACATGGGCATAATGTCGCCAACAATATAACGTGAGCTAAGTAGTATGACGATGGACAATAGTTGCGCACGTACGCTTCCACCAAGTCTTGCTACAATTTGAGTGAGCGCCCAAGCCGTGAGAGTAAAAAAAAGCACACTTAAAAAGTTGCCGCTATGTTGAAAGCCCAAGCTGGTGATTTTATGTGTTAAGGCGATAAGCGCTGGGTAAAGTGGCCATTGAAACATAGCATAGGCAGATTGCCATTCACCCAATGAAATCAACCGCGCCATTTCGTAATATAAAATGGAGTCTTCTGTCACCCAGCCTTGTTGAATATAGATAATCCAAATGGCAATTAAAGCGCTAAGCATAACCATCTTGATAGGGGTCAGCGTTTTTAAAATGTTGGTAAGGAAATCTTTGTACATGATCTAGGCTTAGAATGATTTTCTAAAGTGATTAGCTACTAGCTGGGTAAAAGCTTGCAAATCTGAAAGCTCTTGGGCTGAGGCGTATTGTTTAGCGAGTTTTTGTCTGCTTTCGGAGAATGTTTCAGCATGATAAGTGCTGTCGTCCCAAAGAGTAGTCGCTTGCAAAACAGCTTCAGAAAAGCCACGAATATCACCATTGTCTACTTTTTCAAATATAGGCGCATGCCAAAATTCTTTGCCACCCTCTCCAGTGTATCCAATAACTTTGTTACCCGCTAGGGCAGCTTCGATAGGCGGTAAACCAAGCCCTTCTAATTCACTAAAAGACATGAATATTTTAGATTGACCTAATTTTGAAGCGACTTGTTCTGGCGAAAGACCATCAATAGCCTCTATACGCCAATGCGCTGGCAGATGTGCGGCTAAAAAGAACAAGACCAAATCAGCATGCTTTTTTAACTTACGTGGCATGTAGGTAATGATGTTTTCTTTTTGTTGGGCGGGTTGAAACAACGTGGCATCCACGGAAATATGTAACCTAACAATTTTATGCGTCAATGCGGGAAACAAAAAGCGCACACAATGTTCAATATCTTGCGAGACACAAAGTATCCACTGCGCATGCTCGTAAGCAAAACGCGCTTGGGCAAATTGCGCTTTACGCTGAATAAAGTAACCATTTTGCACAAAAATAGCATATTGAATGCCAGCTTGATGCACAGATGGTGCCTCTCTCGCAGCCCACATTTCATGGATGATATACAGTTCTTGATGGGTATTGAAGCGCAAGTCAGGTTTAAATTTGAGCGCAGGAAAATCCCAATGGCATCTGAAACTGGGTTGTTTGGGATGTAGTACTTGTGCTTGCACTTGCGGGTTAAGGCCTTGGTTAATGCACGATGTATGGTGATAAATCACCTTGGTGCCACCAGAGGCTTTGACTGCATTGGGGCAGGCGTAAGTAATCATCACAGGCTTTGAAAAATCTTGCACCTGTTTGATTGAAAGGTAATGACGGCCTTTAAAAAGTGCTTTTAGTTGTTGCCACATAACGATTATCTATTCATGGCCTTAGATTGAACGATTGTTTATCTTACCAACAAAAGAACTAAATTGTTCTAGTAAGCCTAGATTCCAAAAGCTATCTGGCTCAATCACATTGCCTTCGGCCCATTCATTCCATGATTTTATAATGATGATTTGATGCTCTGGCCGCGTTGGGCGGGCAAGTAACTGCTGCGCGATTTGCGTCAGATGCTTGTTAAAAGTCTCTGGTGCAAACCCCTTAAGCACAGTGCCACGCTTTAGGTGTCGTGGTGTGGTGTCCCAGCCAGTAAAGATAATAGGCACTTGTTTGGGGTCGGTACTGAGTTGTTGATGTTTAATTACCAAACCTTCATAACTATAGACAAACGGACCAAGGTTTTTAAACTGAAATTTCCGCGCCAGCTTCTCTTTTAAATATGACCAAAGATTATCTTTTTTTCGCCATCTAAAAATATCCCCAGATTTTGCATAACCGTCAAAGGCATGTTTCCATTCACTGTGCGGTTCAGTATTGTCCGCGAGCCAATAAATACCCTGAAAACCATATTGCAGTGCAAGCGTATTGAATGTGGCAATAAACACATCTAAATCAGGGATTTCTTTAGGGTTGAAAATGGAGAAAATGGGTTTGCCAGCTATCTTGATATAGTTGCTTGATTGGAAGTGTGGAAGCAACTGTAAAAAGTAAGCTTTGTAGTCTTCTTCACCTAAATATTGCTGTGTTTGTAAGGTAATGTTTTCTCGCTTGTTATACCAAGTGTGGTTCGCCCAACAAAAAGCATATTTGAAGTTGAGTTGATTTTCCAAGACTAATTGCATGGGTTTTTCGAGTAATTTTTTGCCTTGGCCAAACCAGTAATCAAACACCAAAAAGCCATCTATTGCATGCGTTTCTGCTATTTGTTGTTGCCATTCAAATACCCTAGGGTCTAACAAATGGTATTGGCCGAATGGCGTTTGTGGTTTGCGTATATGTTGCCAAGTAAAGTAGCTTTTGGCTTCGTTGAGTTGCTTCCATTCAGTAAAGCCCTTGCCCCACCAAAGGTTATTTTCCTCTGTTTCATGAAATTGCGGTAGGTAGTAGGCGAGGCTAACTATTTTTTTGGAAGGTTGCATGGCTGAGATTGTGTTGCGTTTATGCATCCAAACTGGCATCAGCTAAAATAGCTGTGGCATCAATGCCACGCATTTTTTTCTTAATACGTTTAGCACCTTCTTTCATGTTTTTTGCGCTAGTGCCTAGCTGAGGGTTGAAAATGAGTGTGGCGTGGTTTAAGTGATCTACATATTGTCCTAACTCGGCAGACTCTAAAAACAGCATCTCATAGCCCGCTTCAACCATTTTTTCATGCATGCGTTTGCCAGCGGTAAGATTGTCATCTGAAAAGTTCGTGTTGAGTGAGCGTATCACATCGGTACGATACATGGCGCAATGGCTACGCAAATAATACTGGGTTTCATCTAAACGTTTGGCGTTGTAGCCTTTGTAACCAAAGCTATCGTGGAGTAACTTCTTCCAAGACTGTTCAAAGCGTATGCCGAATCTTTGCAGTGGATTTTTAGACTCTAATTTCCATGAACCTACACCAGCGAGCTTTGGGTTAATGGCAAAAGGCTTTAATAGCACATCCAACCAATCGTCACGTTTTACAAATGTATCGGTATGAATTGAAAGCACATATGGCGTATTGACCTGCGCTAGCGCTAAATCTAATGCACGTGAGTGCGACAGCGGCACCGTATCATCGGTTTCTGGTGCTCGTTCAATTAGTTTAATCCAAGCTAAACTTTTAAGATAATCCAAGGAGGCATCCGCAGAGTTATTGTCTATCGCAATCACCTCTACTTTGTTGAAATCAGTGTGCTTGCGTAATAAGCGCATGCATATTTTGGTGATTTCGAGTGTTTTGTAATTGGGAACCAAAATGGTTACTAGTTTATTAGAATCAGTCATCATAAAGATTATAGGCGATTAAGCCACCAGCCCAAAATAGTTATTGAGCGATTGACTCAATTTGCAACTGGTTGGCAAGCCATGCTGGAATTGCAATAATAAAAGGATAGCTTTTAGTTTCAAAAGCCGGCGTTAAGTGAATTGCTGATTGTTTTCCCATCAGCAACACCATCACTTTCTGAACGAACTTACGCATAAACTTCGGCCAACACATAGAGGCTTTAGGACCAAATTCTGCAATTGCAAAATGTTGATAGCCGTAAGATTGCAATAAGCGAATCGTAGGCGTCGTGCCCGCCTCAAACTCTTGTTTTAGTTGCTCAAAAAGCACAATTGGTTTGTGTTTCTCAATTGCCAGTTTCGCCCCACTCAATGCCTCAAATTCATGGCCTTCAACGTCGATTTTAATGAGCTTAATAGGTGCATCTGTTATTGATAGTTGATCCAACACCTTAAGTTCAATAGACTGCTTTGATTGCGCGTCTGTCTGTACTGATAACGAGGTGGTGATTTTAGAAGCACCAATATTTTTAGCTTCTGTACTTAATTCAGCCTTACCTACAGTGTTGGATAAGCCAAAATTGAAAGTTTGGATATTATTGACTAGCCCTGCATTAAATTTTAGCAAGCCATAAGTTCTTGGATTAGGTTCAAAGGCATACACTTGTTTGAAATGGTCTGAAAAATACAAACTGTGGTTGCCAATATTTGCCCCTATATCCAAGGCCACGCTGTTTTTAAACATCTCAGATAAAAAAGACAGCCAAGCAAAAAAACAATCTAATTCTTTTTTTTCATAAACGCCAAAATAGGCAATATCTAAACCAATTGTATCAAACGAAAAGACAGCAATTTGCTTTAGGCCTGTCTTGATATGTTGCTTGTGTAAACGTGTTAAAACACGCTTGCTTATATCGAATTTAATCGCTTCCATAAAACTATAGCGTGGTTTTGACTGAGCTTGAAACAATGCGTTTTTGAGGTGTTTCATTAAGGTATTATCTCTAAAAATATTTTCTAATAGTATTTGCAATTATCCAGCATAACAAACAAATATTAAATGTTCATTATTTTAGAGTACTTAATTTGAAATAATGGGCGCTAGAAAGTATACCAATAGCCCATATGGGTGAATGACGAAATATACAAAGTACTTTAGCATTGGACGCGTGTAAAAAGTGATTTGCTTTTTTATGTATCAAATGTACAAACACTTTTTTTCTTTAGGAATGTAGCTTTGATGATGCTCGATATATTTAAAGTTTTTTTAGCGAATACTTTTTTAATAGCTTTGGCAATATGCGTTGGCTTTGTTTTTTTTCTGAAGCCGGTGGCAAAAAAATATTGTTTATTTGATGTGCCTAATGGACGTAAGGCTCACGATGCACCTGTGCTGGTAATGGGCGGGATTGCAATGACCTTTTCGTTTATTTTAGTTGCGCTCTCATTTTTAAAAGTTGAGCATCATGTTTATCACTTGTTGTTAGCGCTATTTGTGATTTGCGCAGTGGGTGTCTATGATGACTTTAGACCAGTATCGGCAAGGTTTCATTTTTTAACCCAATTTATTGCTATTTTGATTTTAGTTGTTGGTGACCAAGGAACCGTACAAACATTGGGTGACTTGTTCGGTTTAGGTGAGATACACACAGGATGGATTGCCATCCCGTTTACCGCGATATGTATTATGGGTGTGATTAATGCAATTAATATGATTGATGGCGTAGATGGGCTGGCGGGGGCCGTGACTTTGGTGTCTATTTTTTGGTTTGGTCTGATTGCTTTTTTCACTGAGCAATTTCATCTGTTAGATTTGTTATGGATTCAAGCAGGTATATTGGTTGGTTTTTTGTTTTTTAATATGCGATTTCTTGGCAAAAACAGAGCAAGTATTTTTATGGGAAACGCAGGCAGTATGACCCTAGGGCTTTTGCTTTGCTGGTTCGCTATACAGTTATGTGGCAGAGAAACAAGTCCATTGAACCCAATTTTAGGGGTTTGGATCATCGCCTTTCCATTAATGGATATGTTCAGTGTCATGCTGAGAAGAGTACTTAATGGACATAGCCCTTTTGTGGGTGATAGAACACACATGCACCATTTGCTTACTGACATGGGCTATCGTGTACCAACAGTGGTGCTTATAGAAATGGCTCTATCTTTTTTACTAGGGGGTCTGGCGTTTATTGCTTGGTGGTTGCAGGTGCATGATAGCGTCATGTTGTTGGCTTTTTTGATTTTACTGGGCTTACATTGTATGGCTACACATAAGTTAAGAAGCAGAACATTGCAACTTTCAAAACTATAACTTAAAAGCCGTTGGTGCAAACTAGACACCTATAAAAATTGATGTTAAGTGATTGATTGTTTTTTTGAACTTGCAACAGGATGAAACGGAAATAATTGTGATTGATTTACATTGCCATATTTTGCCTGCTATTGATGATGGTTCACCGAATCTGGAGACTTCATTGGCAATGGCGCGTCTAGCTGTTGCAGACGGCATTACACATATGGCTTGTACCCCTCATATCTATCCGGGGATGTATGAAAATGATGCTAAGTCTATTTGTAAAGCAACAAAACAATTGCAACAAGATTTGGATGATGCTGGGATAGGTCTGAAATTAAGTTATGCGGCAGACACCCATTTAGTTCTAGATTTGATAAAAAAACTAAAAAATGGAGATGTGCCTACCTTTAATGGGGGCAAGTATTTTTTGTTGGAGCCACCACACCATGTGGCACCACCTAATTTTGAACGATTTGTATTTGAAGTGATGACTGCCGGCTATGTGCCAATTATCACGCATCCTGAACGTTTGAGCTGGATAGAAGGGCATTACGCAATTTTTAAACACCTTGCATTGCGTGGCGCTTGGATGCAGTTGACAGCTGGCAGTCTGACTGGTCGTTTTGGAAAGTCCGCCAAATATTGGGGGGAACGTATGTTAGATGATGGTTTGGTGCATATTTTGGCAACGGACTCTCACAGTCCTAATAAACGCCCGCCATATTTGGCAGAAGGCCGAGAGGCGGCAGCAAAGTGGGTGGGTGAAGACGAGGCTGATTTTATGGTGTATCAAAGACCGCAAGCTGTATTAGATAACTTGGAGCCGGTTGCAGTGAGGCCAATCCTTGCGCTGGCAGAAAAACCAAAAAGCAAATGGTCTGGATTATTGCAGTTATTTGCTTAATGCTTTTTGAGCGAGCAAAAATATTAAGCAGTTTTAGATTGGGTGAAAACATGAAATACATGATGATTGCAGAGTGCTTGTTTAAAGGCTTACTGGCGCTAATTTTAGTGAGTGTTAGCCAATCTGTTTGGTCTTATGACCGTACGACAGAGACTTTAAAAACAAACACCAATACGACATACATTGAAGATGTAAGCAATGAGGGAGACTATCAAATCAACCCGCAAGACTTATTGGAAATAAAAGTATTGCAAGTGCCTGATATGGCTAGAAGCGTAAGGGTGGATGCCAAAGGAGATATTTCATTGCCATTGGTAGGTGTGGTAAGGGCTGCAGGATTTACCAGCTATGGTTTAGAGCAAGAGATTGCAAAAAAGTTAGCGGTAGACTTGATTAGAAGTCCGCAAGTATCGGTTTTTATCAAAGAATTCACCAGTCAGCGTGTGACTATTCAAGGTATGGTGAAAAAGCCCGGTATTTATGAATTCCCTGGCAAAGCCAGTCTGCTAGAAGCAATCTCTATGGGTGGTGGTTTGGATGATAAAGCGGACTACACCAAAGTGCGTGTGGTGAGAAGAATGACAGGTCAAGAACAGACCATGGTGTTTAATTTAGACGCCATAGAAAAAGATGCCAAATTGAACCCAAGACTCAAAAGTGGGGATGTGGTGGTGGTGCCTGAAGCGCAACCTATTACGGTAGAGGGTGCAGTAATCAAACCGGGTATTTTTTACGCTAGAGGTAAATCGACTTTGTTGCAAGTGATTTCGCAGGCGGGTGGGCCTACGGACTTGGCTAGAAGGTACGATGTAAAAGTATTTAGAGATGATATTGATGGCAAGAAACAGGTTGCAGTTTTTGACCTCGATAAAATCAGGGAAGCAAAAATACCAGACCCTGAGTTATTTCCAGGAAATGTCGTTGTCGTTGAGCAGTCGGCAGGATTAACCATCATTAGAAATGTGGCAAACACCCTAAGAGGCTTTATCGGTTTAGGTAATCTTGGTTGGTTTCAACAACCGTAACATCTCATTATTAAAGAGTCACTACTATGTCCAGTCCATACGAATATCCACAAGACCGCGAGCCTATAGATGGTAGTTATGCCTTGGTCGCAAGACCTAATGCAGGTGCACTAAGCACTTGGGTGATGCCTCAATCGAGCGAGAGTGACCAAAGCGAAGACGATATCAATCTGCGCGAATACTGGGAGACTATTGTCAAACATAAATGGACGGTGCTTGGCTTTTTTGCCTTAGCTGTCATCGGTGCTTTTGTTGCAAGCCAGTTGATGCCACCTATTTATAGAGCGACTACTGTTTTGCAAATCGAAAGAGAAGCTGCAAAAATTGTTGATTTTGGCGATGCCTCTGGTGATGACCGTCAAAATATTTCAGGCAATGATTTTTACCAAACCCAATATGAGCTACTCAAAAGTAAAAGTTTGGCTGAGCGCGTTGTCGATCAAGTGGGTATAGATAACATTGATGCTGGTAACACAGCCAAACAACAGGGACTTTTTGATTGGCTTTTTGGTGACGATAAAGCCAAGCAGCACGTGACAAATGCACAAATAAATGCAGATGCGCTTAAGCTTGAAAAACTGAATAAAGCCGAACATTTGCTAAAATCGTTGACTGTAGAACCTATTCGCAACTCTCGTCTAGTTAAGTTAAGTTTTGACAGCCAAGACCCTGCCTTTGCTAGCAAGATGGCAAATCAGTTTGCCCAAAATTTCATCGGTTCTAGTTTAGAGCGTCGCTTCGAATCAACCGCTTATGCAAAAACGTTTCTTGAGAATCGTATCGCCCAAGTGAAACTCAAGCTTGAGGATGCTGAAAAAGCGCAAATTGAATATGCCAAACAACATGGCATTGTGAGTGTCGATAAAGATGGCTCTACGACTAGTACCATCAATTTAGGCGAGTTTAATCTTGCTTTAGCTAAAGTACAACAAGACAGAATCAAAGCAGAGTCACTCTATTTGCAGGTGAAACATAATGCGACTGGAGAGTTGCCTCAGGTGCTCGAAAATGCTGTGATTCAGTCACTCAAAAATAGAAAATCAACGCTTGAAGCGTCTTATCGTGAAAAGCTCAGTACATTCAAACCTGGCTTCCCTGCGATGTTGGAGCTTGAACAGCAAATCGAAGAGGTCAATACGCAGCTCAATGCTGAAATTAATAATGTACGAAACTCCATTAAAGCAAACTTTGAAGCTGCTAAGTCACAAGAGGGGCTCATTCAAACCCGTTTGCAACAAAGCAAAGCTGAAATTATTGAACAACAGTCTTCTGGGGTGCAATACAGTATTCTTAAACGTGAGGCTGATACCAATCGTCAATTGTATGATGGCTTGTTGCAACGCTTAAAAGAAGTGAGTGTGGCAGGCGGCGTAGGTACTAATAATGTGTCTGTAGTCGATAAAGCAGAAGTGCCTCAACAAAAACACAAACCAAGAACCTTACTCAATGTATTGATTGCTTCTATTATTGGTTTGCTCGGCGGTATTGGCCTTGCCTTCTTGTTTGAGCATCTGGACGACACATTCAAAAATGCAACAGATATAGAGCGTAAACTCAGAGCCCCAGTGTTAGGCATTATTCCGCATATTGCTGAAATGAGCCCATCACGTGGCCCGTTACAAATTGCGATTGAAGAGCCTAGATCTTCATTGGCGGAGGCTTTCCGTTCATTGCGTACCTCGCTACAGTTTTCACGTGAAGGCGGTACACCTAAAGTGATTGCTTTTACCAGTGCCCAAATGGCTGAAGGTAAATCCACCAGTGCCTTGAGTTTGGCGATTCAGCTGGCGTTGGCGGGTAAGCAAGTTTTATTAATCGATGCCGATTTACGCAAACACTCATTACACCAACTATTGGATAAACCTGCCCACCACGGACTGACCAACTTCTTGGCGGATGAAAATGACCCTGTTGGCATTACCAACAGTACCGAAGTGCAAAATCTGTTCTTTATTCCTTCTGGGCCATTACCACCTAATCCAGCAGAGTTGTTGATGAGCAACAAGATGACTTACTTACTCAACATTGCGCGTGAGAAGTTTGATCATGTAATTATCGATGGCCCGCCAACCTTAGGTTTAGCGGATGCCTTGGTGCTTGCGAATGTCGTGGATGCGATGATTATGGTCGTTGCTGCCAATGAAACTAGAAAGCCTGTGGTGGAGAACGCTTATAAACGCTTACAAGCTGTGCGTGGCAAATTACTGGGTGTGGTGCTTACCAAAGTTAAAAAAGAATCAGACGCTTATTACAATGAATATTACTATGCTTATGGCAATGAAGTCGGTGGTCAGCGCTCTATATTGGATATTTAGTCGTTTAGTCCCGAGTGAGGCGATAGCCTGTGCAAGTTCCAAACCCTAATCATTCGCCTTTTCAAGATACAGCGTCGCCACATGCATTCTTAAAACATAAAGCTTGGCTTCATCCCATATTGGAAGCCTATCGTAAACAGACTAGCGCTACAAATATCGATTGGCCAGGCCTTGCACAGCCACATCTGACTGATTTGCTAAAGTTGGCGAATGGTTCCTTTGAGGATGAGCACGAAGTCAAAACACATACTGGCTTATCTGCGCCAGTCATACAAAGCATATTGCTGACCTATTTAATGCAAACCAAGTTAAAGCATGAAAATGATGCCTATCAACTCTTATGCATTACGCCCTGGGTTGGGACGGATGTATTTAAAAGTCATTATCGATTATTGATGCGTTTGTTTCATCCTGATAGGGGCTTGGTGAGTGAAGCGCAAGCGGCACATCATGCGGCAAAAATTAATTGGGCCTATAGTCAACTTAAAGCCAGTTTTGAGCAAGGCTCGGTTTTAAAGCAGTCGAGCAATCAACTACAAACAGTGCCAGAGACGAACATTAAGCAAACACTATCGGCAAAAAAAATGCCGACAAAAAAACAAAGCCGACTTCACAATCGAATGATTTACTGGTTAGTGACTGCTGGGGTGACCCCTGCAAAAGTATGGTTGGCGATTATTGTTATGTTTTTTATGAGTTTGCTAACTATGTATTTTTATCATCGATAAAATCGAATAAGATGAATATCCAATCCAATTCAAATAACTCTCACAGTGACATCAGTGATATGCATCCATTTAAATGGTTGGGATTGTTGCTTTTACTCTGTTTGTTAGGTTATTTAGGCTCCCGTGCATATATTGTGAATAGCAATATGCACGCATATTCCAAGCATGACACCTATTTTATTTATGCGTTTAAAGCCACAGAACCTTTGCTTAGACAAGCCAATGCTCTTGCAAAAACACAGCCAGCATTAGCCAAAAAACAACTCAACCAAGCCTATCGCACCGATTTCACCAGTGCCATGCCTTTAATATTAATGGCGCAACAATATCAGTCGCAGAATCAAACGGAAAAAGCGCAACAGCTACTCAATCTGGGTGAGCAAATTAATCCTAAACATACACAGTTCCAACTCGCTTTAGGGCAATTTTGGGGAGCGCAACAGCGATTTGATCGCGCATTTTTACATTGGAGTCAGGCGCTAAACTCACGACCAAGTCTAGGCAAAAAACTGTTTCCAGTATTCCTTACCATGGCGGAGTCGGCGCAATTTCAACCACTTTTTTTTCAAAAACAAGCCCATGTTCCGCAATGGCTAGATGGTTTTTTTAGTTATGCCCTACAGCACGCCACTGCGGTCGATACAGTGAGACATTTGGCTAAGCAATACCCATTGTATGGACAAACCATGCCTGCCAATATTAAGCTGGCTTATCTGGACAAGTTGATGCAAGCGGAATTGTGGACAGAGGCTTACTTCGATTGGTTGAATGGCTTAAATCCTAAACAGTTAGCGGTGTTAGGGAATGTGAATGATGGCGGTTTCGAGGCGGATTTTCCCAGCGATGGCTTTGCTTGGCGTTATGCCAGCACCAAGGGCATACAACTTAGCCAAGCCAACACGTTTGGCATGACAGGGCAGGGCGCTTTGCGCGTTCAATTTCTAGGATCCGCTGTGGGTGCTACTCAATTGGCTGAGCAAAAGCTCATGCTATCGCCTGCCAGTTATCAGTTATCGGGGCGCATACGTGCAGAACAATTGCACTTGTTCAAGGGGGCGCATTGGCAAGTGAGTTGCCAGCAAGGCACCGTGTTAGCAAAAACGGCTTATTTTCAGCAAGATACAGCTTGGGCAGATTTTAAAGTGGATTTAACCGTCCCAACTAAGGGTTGTTCAGGGCAGGTATTGCAGCTTGTGTTAGAGCATGCCCTAGATAGAGAGCAAACCGGCATGTACGGTACCCTCTGGTTCGACGATTTCGAGATTAAACGAATGAATGTAGCTTTGCCGAATGAGGATGAAGTACCCTGATATTACAACGAAAATATTGGACTAAATGCTGTGGTTAAATAGCCTCAATGGTTACATTTGTGACACACAACCCAATATTGCAACAAATAAAACTTGAACTATACTTAAAACCTTGTAAAATAAAGATAAAATAATAAATTGCCATGAATGTTAAGCTATTTTTAGCTGCAAACTTAATGACCTCGGCAATCTTTCGCCTAGGTCACAAAGCAGAGCGTTTTAACAACACTGATTTTTAGTGATTAGCCGTCATGGCAAAAGGAGAGCAGTATGCGTATACATATCATTCGCGTTGCATTATCAAGTTTATTGTCTGCCAGCTTGCTAATAAGTCCAAGCTTAGTCAGCGCAGATCAACCCATCGTCATTGCCAAGCTTACCAATCTAAATGGATCTGTCATGGTCAATGATGGTGTGCGTTATCAGCCAGCCAAACCTGGTCAAACATTACCTATTGGCACCAAAATCATGGTGCCACAAGGTGGCAAAGCCAACCTTGTTTTTAGCAATGGCTGTGTCAAACCCATCCAGCAAAACTCTATCTTAACCATCAACAGCCTCAACAATGTGCCTAGCAATACTAAAGACTGTGCTTCATCCTTTGTGCAAGAGCGTGCTTATCAAGTGGCCACAACTGGGAATGTTCCGCCACCTAGTGCAGCTGGTGGTGGGGGAGCTATAGGAGGCGCGTTACTCGGTATTGTAGCGGTGGCTGGGGCTATCGCGGTCGATAGCGGGGATGACAACAATAATAGACCCGCTAGTGGTATTTAATCGTTTCTTTTGTGTGTAGTAACTACATACTACTAATAGTATGCAGTTGTTAGGGCGGTGTTTACTGATCGGAATGTTGGTGTTCGCACCACTTTATTTCGGTGGTAACCGCCCTTTTGCTTTGTTGGCGCTAGAGGTCTTAGGTTTGTTGCTCATGGCTGTATTGGGCATGCAAATGCTTTATGTAAACAATAGTAGTCAACTCAATGCAGGTCTAAAACAAGCCTCGCAGTCCAAGCTCAATAAAGCAATATTGTTTTTGTTGTTGCTCTTATTTATCTGGCCCTTGCTCACACTTATCCCCATCCCCTTCTCTGTTTGGCAAAGCATCCCATCTCGTCAGGCTTACGCCAGTGCCTTGGCATTGATTGAATCAAACCAACAAGCCTTACCCCTTAGCTTGGTGCCAGCCCTCACTGAGTTTTCTTGGTTAGCTTTAATCCCGCCTTTGGCCGTTTTTGTCTATCTGACAGCACAATCAACGGACGATATTAAGTTATTTCTCAAAGTCTTTCTTGTCCTGGCTTTGTTTCAGGCTTTGCTGGGCTTGGTCCAATATGGTGATGGCGCCCAAAGCGTATTTCGCATCCCCAATCCACTAAGCAGTCAGTCAGCCGAAGGCGCTTACGCCAACCGAGACCATTTAGCCGGCTTGTTAGAAATGAGTTTGCCCGTTGCATTGGCGTTGTTTGCCGCCCACCTTGGGCGTAATAAATACCAACGAGAGCACCACAGAAGTTTGCGTCAAAAGCTGTCACAATTCATGTTCAAATATATGAATACCACGGCCTTATATGGGCTGATGAGTCTAGCTTTGTTGCTTGGCCTAGTGTTTACCCAGTCTAGAATGGGCGTGGTATTGAGTATGGTCGTGATTATGATATCTGGCTTGGCGTTTGCCAAAAGGCTAGGCGATAACAACGCATTTGGGCTTGTTGGCACCTTCGCTGTGTTGGGTGGAACTTTGGCTGCAGTGATAGGCTTGGTGCCAGTGCTGAATCGTTTTACCGCAGACCCCATGCAAGATTCGCGCTGGGTATTTTACGAGCATACATGGCAAGCGGTGTTACATTTCTTTCCGTTTGGTTCTGGCGCAGGGACATACCAACATGCTTTACAAGCTTTTCAGCCGAGCATTCCTAGCAATATCATTATCAACCACGCCCATAATGATTACCTCGAGTGGTTAATGGAAGGTGGACTAGTAGCGGCAATCATCATGGCGGGTTTGCTATGCTGTTATCTTGTGCGATGCTTACAATTCATGGCCTTGCCACGCTGGAGCCGCTTTCAATTCGCCCAAATAGGTGCAGGTATTGGGCTATGTGCCATGCTCATCCACACCTTTTTTGACTTCAATCTCCACATCCCAGCCAATCAAATCGCTTTTGCTTTGTTAGCCGCTGTGTTTTTTCATCAAGAAACAAGCAAGCAAACCCTGCACTAAGTACATTTTCTCTAAATGTAATCAATGCCCATAAAGCCCAAATGGGCTATTTCAAAAAATCTATGGTGTTTCATAATTACAGTTATCGGGATAGCTGTTAAAATGTATTAAAACTAAGATGCTTATATATTCAGCTAAGCATTCAATAACGAGTTAGAAAGTCTCTGCCATGAGTCAATCAAAAAAAGTCGCATTAATCACAGGCGTGACAGGGCAAGATGGTGCCTATCTAGCCGAGCTCTTGCTTGGCAAAGGCTACATCGTACATGGCATCAAACGCCGTGCTTCGTTGTTTAACACAGACCGTATTGATCACCTGTATCAAGACCCACATGTCGATAACAAAAACTTTATTCTGCACTATGGGGACTTAACCGACTCCACCAATCTCATTCGCATTATTCAGCAGGTACAGCCAGATGAGATATACAACCTAGCTGCCATGAGCCATGTGGCTGTTAGTTTTGATACACCAGAATATACCGCCAATGCAGATGGCATAGGCACATTACGTATTCTTGAAGCCATTCGTATTCTAGGCTTGGAGAAAAAAACTAAGTTCTACCAAGCCTCGACTTCTGAGTTATATGGCCTAGTACAAGAAATCCCACAAAAAGAAACCACACCGTTCTACCCTCGCAGCCCTTACGCGGTGGCTAAACTCTATGCTTATTGGATTACCGTGAATTACCGTGAAGCCTATGGCATTTACGCTTGCAACGGCATCTTGTTCAACCACGAAAGCCCGTTACGTGGCGAAACCTTTGTCACCCGTAAAATTACCCGCGCTTTAGCCCGTATTAATTTAGGTCTGCAAGATTGTTTATACCTAGGTAACCTAGATGCGCTACGTGATTGGGGCCACGCTAAAGATTATGTGGAAATGCAATGGCTCATGTTACAACAAGACAAGCCAGAAGACTTTGTGATTGCCACAGGCGTGCAATATAGCGTGCGTGACTTTGTAAATGCCGCCGCCAAAGAACTTGATATGCAAATTGAATGGCAAGGCCAAGGTGTTGAAGAAAAAGGCCATTGGAACGGTAAATGTATCGTACAAGTAGACCCGCGTTACTTTAGACCCACCGAAGTCGAAACTCTGCTAGGTGACCCAAGCAAAGCCAAACAAAAACTAGGCTGGACACCTAAAATTAGCTTTGACGAGCTTGTTTCAGAAATGGTGCGTGAAGATTACAAAACTGCGCAACGTGATGAGTTAGTAAAACAACATGGCTTCCAAACCATGGATTATCACGAGTAAATACGTCAGGGAATAATGGATGCGTATCATAGGTAAGCAACAGCGGACTGAGTTTATCCTGAACATTGAGGAAGCCATGCGTATTGGCACGCAACTAGACCAAACGCTCGCGCTTGCTAGCATCCCGCCAAGACAAGGCGTAAGACGTATGACGCACGCTCAAATGAACGCAGAAGATTTAGCAAGAAGTGTACAAATGGCTAAACGCCTGAATAAAAATGCAACTTGAGAGCGGATTACACCAATTACTCGCAGCATTTGTTCGCGAAGGCGTGCAATATGTTTTAGTCGGTGGTCATGCTGTGAGACTCAATGGTTTTGTAAGGGCTACTGAAGACATAGACATATTGCTACCATGCTCTATTGAAAATGGGGAGCGAGTGATTCGAGCGCTCACGTTTCTAGATGCCGCAAAAGAATTAGATCCAAATTGGTTTGCGCCACCTGCTGATGCGCCAGAAAATATCCGCATAGCAGATACACTATTGATTGACATTTTGTTTGCAGCCAACGGTCAAACCTTTGAATCTCTATTGCCACATATTAAAACGCTTGAAGCAAACGGCATAGCAATCAAAGTGCTCGATATAGAAGGTTTAATTAAAACAAAAACAGACTACCGCGAAAAAGATTTAATAGACAAACTCGCGCTCCGTAAGATACAAGAGCAGCTAAAAAATGAATAAAAACTCTAAAATCTACATTGCTGGTCATCGTGGCTTGGTTGGCTCAGCCATCGTCCATGCACTGCAACAACAAGGGTATAACAACTTTGTGCTCCGCACGCATGCCGAGCTAGATTTAACCAACCAACAGGCGGTGGCTGATTTCTTTGCGCAAGAAAAACCAGACTATGTGTTTTTAGCGGCAGCTAAAGTGGGCGGCATCCACGCCAACAATACCTACCCTGCACAATTTATACATGACAACTTGCTGATTCAAAACAATGTGATTCATCAAGCCTATCTCAATGGTGTCAAACGCCTAATGTTTTTAGGCTCAAGTTGCATCTACCCCAAACAAGCCCCACAACCCATGCAAGAGCATCATCTGCTCACAGGGCCATTGGAGCCCACTAATCGTCCTTATGCCCTCGCTAAAATCGCAGGCATAGAAATGTGCTGGAGCTACAACCGTCAATATGGCACGCAATACTTAGCTGTCATGCCCACCAATTTGTATGGCCCAGGTGACAACTACCACCCAGAAAACAGCCACGTCATTCCCGCACTCATCCGCAAGTTTCACGAGGCCAAAATAAGCAACGCACCACAAGTGGTGGTTTGGGGTTCTGGTAAACCCATGCGTGAGTTTTTATATAACCAAGACATGGCAGATGCCTGTGTGTTTTTAATGCAGCTCAATGATGACCAATATCAAAGCTTGCTCGGTAGTGACGAATCACAAACAGGGCAATTTGAACCGCCGCTCATTAACATCGGCTATGGCAGTGACGTCAGCATTAAAGAGCTAGCCGAAACTATACAAGCCGTCACTGGCTATCAAGGCGAAATTGTGTTCGACGCCACCAAACCAGACGGTACCATGAAAAAACTCATGGACTCAAGCAAGCTCAATGCAATGGGTTGGCAACCAAGTAAAGACCTCAAAACTGGTCTTGCCATTGCCTACAGTGACTTTGTAAAGGTGGCATCATGAAAATAGCCATTGCAGGCACAGGTTACGTAGGGCTTTCAAATGCTATGCTGCTTGCACAGCACCATGAGGTGGTCGCTTTAGATATCCTCCCGCAAAAGGTTGCGCAGCTTAACCAAAAAATCTCCCCGATTGAAGACGCGGAAATCCAAGACTTTTTAAGCAATAAAGCACTTAACTTTACCGCCACGCTAGATAAGCAAGCGGCTTATGCAAATGCTGACTTTGTCATTATCGCCACGCCTACGGATTACGACCCCACTACCAATTACTTCAACACCAAAAGTATCGAGTCCGTGGTGGCCGATGTGCTGGCGATTAATCCGCAAGCGGTCATGGTGATTAAATCTACCGTGCCAGTGGGTTACACCCTTAACTTGCGCAATCAGTTCAACACGCAAAACATTATTTTCTCCCCAGAGTTTTTACGTGAGGGCAAAGCCCTGTACGATAACCTGCACCCAAGCAGAATCATCGTCGGTGACCACACCACCAATATCCCCACCGAGCGCGCCCAAACCTTTGCGCAACTGCTACAACAAGGTGCCATCAAACAAAATATTCCTGTGCTACAAACCAACAGCACAGAGGCAGAGGCTATTAAACTATTCGCCAACACCTACCTCGCCATGCGCGTTGCGTTTTTTAACGAGCTAGACACCTACGCCATTTCACGTGAGTTAGACCCCAGACAAATTATTGAGGGCGTGAGCTTAGACCCACGCATCGGCAACCATTACAACAACCCCTCATTTGGCTATGGTGGTTACTGTCTACCTAAAGATACCAAGCAGTTATTAGCCAATTACAACCAAGTGCCGCAAAACCTCATTCACGCTATTGTCGATTCAAACACCACCCGCAAAGACTTTATCGCCGAGCAAATACTCAAAAAAAATCCAAAAGTCGTGGGCATCTACAGGCTAGTGATGAAAGCAGGCTCAGACAACTTTCGTGAGTCCAGCATACAAGGCATCATGAAGCGCATTAAAGCCAAAGGCATAGAAGTCATCGTCTACGAGCCAGAGCTCAAAGAAACCACATTCTTTAACTCAAAAGTGGTTAACGATTTAACGCTGTTTAAACAACAAGCCGACGTCGTGATTGCCAATAGAATCAATCAGAACCTAAAAGATATTGAAGCAAAAGTATATAGCCGAGATTTGTTTGGGAATGATTAATCTAATGCAAAACGAAGACGGAATGTATGTTGCAGGATAGCAGTCTCTTATTAGGATGGTTATGCAAAGAGAGTAAGTGCTGAATTTAATCTTGGAATAATAATTGAAGCTTTTATTAAAGGTCTGATAAATGAAATATCAACATTGGTCGAAAATTTCTACTAACCCTATAAATCCAAATGTGATGCAACATGTTCAAATGCATCTTGAAAATTTGCATATTGGACCACGTCCATCAGACGAGATATTTTTTAAAAGGTACGTAAAAGAAAAGAGTGTTTTAGATATAGGCGTGGTTGAGCACGACATAAGTTTCATAAATAGACCAGGTTGGAAGCACAAAACTCTAAAGGATTTGGCATCAAAGATAGTTGGAGTAGATGTCTTGAAGAGTGGTGTAGATTACCTGGTTAATCAAGGTTTTGACGTTAGACTATGTGATGCAACATCAGATGAAGATATCGGTGAGCGATTTGACACTGTTTATATTGGAGATGTTATTGAGCATGTGAATGATCCTGTGAAACTACTTAAGTTTGCTAGTAGGCATACAAATAAGGATGGGCAAATTGTTGTGACTACACCGTGTCCATTTTGGTGGAGAAATTTGGTTCTCATGTTTAAAAATAAAACATATATTGGTAATGTGGACCATATATGCTGGATTACGCCACTGAATGCACTAGAGATTGGATCAAGAGCAGGGCTAGACTTGGATCATTACTACACAGTAGAAACTGAAGGAAGCTCAATTTTAAGGAAATCTCTTAAATGGGTTCTAGAATTAATCTTAGGCAGAAGTGAGATTTTTACTTGGGCTTATGCGTATGTGTATAAGAAACCGTAGTTTAGAAATTAATTAGTACTAAAAACTGCGATGGAATATCAAAATGCGAACTAAATTTATTACTTATGCCACACCAAATTTTCTAAAGAATGCAACAACATTAGCGAATAGTGCAAGTATTGTAGGTTTTGATGAGGTAAGAGTATTCACTGTCAAGGATATTGAAAATACCGAATTTTATCGTCGTAATTTCAACACACTCTCTCAATCTAGAGGTGCTGGTTATTGGCTTTGGAAACCATATTTAATTCTAAAAGAACTGGAAAAGGCAAAAGATAACGAGTTAATTTTTTATAGTGATGCAGGTAGAAGTAATTACTATCAATTTAGTCGTTTTCCTAAAAACTTGGTAGATTTAGCAATCAAGTCAAATCAAGGTTATGTATTAGGTCCAAGTCAAACTCATCTAGGGACGGTTCGAAATTGGGTTAAAAGAGATTGTTTAAAATTAATGGAAGCCGATACAGAAAAATATCATTCTAAGGGCCTGCTTTTAACCTGGAGTTTGTGGAGACGCACACCGCAAGCATTAAATTTTATCGAAAAATGGCTTAACTATTGTGAGGATGAGCGGTGTTTAACGGATATGCCTAATGTCTGTGGAAGTCCTAACTACATCGAATTTAGAGATCATCGGCATGATATGTCGATTCTAACTTTATTGGCGTATAAAGAAAGCTCTACTATTTTAGATTTTACAAAAACTTTGACACATAAAATTCTTAATTTAAGGCCCAACTCTTCTTTAGCGCATCATTTTTATAAAAGGCCAGAAAATACTGACAGTTTGCTTGCGAGCGATAATCCATTAATTCTTTTTCGTGAGCTCTTTAGGTTAAAGAAATCCTGATGATAGGGTCTAGATGCGTGTTTGCTGCTTTGAAGAATCTAAACTTTATAGACTCTCGGATTGGACGCAACTCAATTGCGTCTGTTGTTCAAGCAATAATAGTTGCGGTTAGCACCTTTATTGCTTACAGAGTGCTAATTCAAACAGTTGGTATTGAAAAATTGGGTTTTTGGTCAGTATTGCTCGCTGGTGCTGCCACTACACGCTTGTTTGATGTGAGTGGCGCTGGCGGGCTAGCACGCTTCGTTGCAGAGTGTGAAAGTGATAATGATCAACTTGGGGTTGTAACTTATGTTCATACGGTTTTGTGCACAACAATAGTCATTAATACTTTAGTAGCTGGTGTTATATATTTATTTTCAATCCCAATCATCCAACATTATGTTGAGTCAAAATGGATTGGCGAGGCTAGAGCTCTTTTACCGTTGGCAATTATATCCTCGATTATTTTGCCTGCGGTAAGTAGCGCGATTTGCTCTGGAATGGATGGGTATCAGAGGTCAGATTTGCGAGCATACTGTAACATTTGGGCTGTTATTGTTTTTTTGTTATTTGTATTTATATTAGTACCTAAATTTGGAGTTTACGGTTATGCGGTATGTATGTTAATACAACACGTTGCTCTTATAATTGCCGGATGGATTGGATTGCGGTCCTTAAACCCTTATCTAGGATGGTTACCCCAAAAGCTATCTCTAAATGCGTTTAAAAAGACAATATCCTATGGGTTAATGATTCAAGTAAACTCACTGGCTTCATTCTTAAGTGAGCCTGTGGCTAAGTTTATGCTGGCCTCTTATTCGGGTTTGTCTGCAGTTGGTTATTATGAGTTGGCCTCAAGATTAGTGTTCCAAACAAAAGGTTTGTTCGTGGCAAGTATGCAGCCAATCATGCCTGCAATCGCTAGTTTCAAACATGATAGATTATCACTAAGTTTGGTTTTAAATAAATCGACCAGAACAGCGCTTTTTATGGGTACTATTACTTTTCTTGCGATAATAAGTTTTAGTCCTTTATATTCGATTCTAATGCTAGATAAAATTGACTATAGCTTATTGTTCATGCTTTGCGCATTAGCGCTTGGGTCAAGTATTAATATTTTTTCTGTTCCTTTGTATTTTGCTGCAATGGGTGTGGGTGTGCTTAAGTGGAATATATTGTCGCAGTTTGCAGTGGCATTTTGCATATTTTTAGCTGGATTACTGATAGGCGAAAGTTTTGCAAATACCGCTATTATCTTCGGTATTGCCGCAGGGTTGGTTATAGGTAGTGTAATTAGCTATTTTGGCAATTTAAATGCTTTAGGGATGAAAATTGATTTAAGAGTGCAGACCATCAAACTACTCCAGTTAAGTTTGGCATTAACTTTGTTCGCATGTTTGATTATGTGGGCAATCAAGCATTATGTTTTGTAGACATGGTTTTTGTGCTGAAATGCTCCTAACCCAACTATTTTAGTTACTTAGATTAAGATTTTTATAAGTTTTTAATCTATTTAGGCTTTGGATAGACGCACTAACACCTACAGTTTAAGAGAATGTTTAATATGATTTTATTTAAAAAAATTAATTTAGCTTTTCAATTAATAAAATTTTTAACCCAATATCCCCAGACCTTATTAGTTGGAGGGCCAAACTTTCTCTCATTCCTTGGCTGTAAGCGCATATCAACTCCTTATGGATTTTACTCACAATGCGGGCAAGATGCATTAATTCTTAACCAATTATATAAATTGATTATTAAACCTGATTTTCCAAAGATTTTTATTGATGTAGGTTGTAATCATCCACTTAATCATAATAACTCATACTTTTTCGAACGACACCTAAATTTTAGAGTTATTGGTATAGATGCATTAAATACACACAAAACTCAATGGGCTGAGCTAAGACCGAAATCAGAACTTATTATTTCAGCAGTGGGCAATCATGATGGGGTAGTGGAGTTTGAAGAGGTTGTTGATATAGATAGTGGCGGAGATATGTTTTCATCCGTGAGTGGTTCATCTAAAAAAGTACCAAACTTTGATAGACAGATTCGTTCGGTACCACTTACAACATTAGGCAAAATATTTCGTGAAAAAAATTTAAAATCCATAGGCATAATGAGTTTGGATATAGAAGGCTATGAGCTTGAGGCTTTAAAAGGTATTAATTGGGGCAGTATTAATATAAAAATCATTGTGTTAGAAAACAACTCAATTAGTACCTTAGGTGACGACAGTATCAGGAAATATCTAATTTCTAAAGGATATATTTACTTTGCCCGTATTTGGGGTATGGACGATATTTTTGTCGAAAAGGAATAGATTTGCACATAGTCATCTTGGAAATTGCTTTGTCAGGTCACCATGCAGATTACTTAACAAGACTCGTTGATTTGTTTATCAGCCAAGGTCATCGGGTGACCGTAATCTTGCAGGCAGAGCATCACAAAAACTCTTTAATTGGAATTTTGTTGAAAGCTTACCCCGATAAACTTAAGTTGGTTGCACTTGAGCGGACAACTCTTTTAGAAAGGTTGGTTTCAAAGTTCGGCACAGTAGGTGGGGAGTTGAAAAATTGGCTTAAATTTAAGCGAACTTATGAAGAACTTAGTTCTAAAGAGCATATAGATCAGGTTTTTTACCCGTATCTTGATTATTGTCTAAATGCAATTGCGTTGTTAGGGTGGCCAGCAAAAGCAGTATCTTGTTCTGGCATATGTATGCGACCAAGTTTTCATTATAAAAAAATGGGTGTAATTGCACCTAAGAGCAGATTGGATTTTTTTAAAGAGCTCTTGTTTAAAAAGCTATTAAATAATAAACAATTAAAAAACATATATTCAATAGATGAGCTTTTATGTGAGTATGTAAAACATAAAAAACTAATATATTTTCCAGACCCTTCAGATATTGATTTGTCATACAGTAAAGAGGCAAGTAGGGAGTTACTTGGGATACCGTTTAATAATGAGAAGGTGGTTTTGGTTTATGGCGCGTTAGATGGCAGAAAAGGTATAGATTCGCTATTAAATGCAGCTGCGCAGTTGGCTCCAGAAATGCGACCAGCAGTTTTATTAGTTGGAAGGCAAAGTGAGGCTGTCAAGAGTTTGTTAAAAGACGATGCTGGAAAGCAACTAACAGGAAATAATAAGCTATATGTTATAGACCGCTTTGTAGATGCAAAAGATGAGGGCATTGCGTTTGCCGCCTCTGATGCAGTTTGGTTAGTATATAGTGGACATTATACGATGAGTGGTGTGCTTGTTAAAGCTGTCCAAGCTGGTTTGCCTGTCATTGCTACCCCAAATGGATTGATAGGATATTACACAACAAAGCACAACCTAGGAGTGGTGTTTGATGGTAAACATGAGAGTTTATTCTCAGCAATTAACTTAGGCCGTCAAGATAAAAATCCATTTTTTAATCACACTTGGGACAGAGCGTTATCTGTTATACAGACGTAAGTGTTAATTCCAAAACTAACTACTTTAAGTAATGCATTAGCTTTGCCAATTTAGGTTGATATTATGAAAATAGAAAATTTGTATAAACTATTAGTTGGACTTAACCTTTTTGGCTTTCCTCTATTAATGGGTGTTTTAGCTCCACTCAGTATAGAAAGCACGCCTTTCTCTATTGCGCTTAGAACAACTATTCTTTTATCGAGTCTCTGGTTGATTTTTAAATTACTGATTGATAAAAAAATTGAAACAACTGGAGGCATTTTTTGGCTACCTTTGTTGGTTTTTTGGATATTCTATATTGCACGTATTTACGTTGATACACTAATCAACCCAAGCTACGCTTTGTCTCGTGAGGTCTCAGACTATTGGATTTGGGCTGTCGGGGCCTGCTTTTTGCCGATGCTTGCTTTGTTAACTAAACCTAAAGCTAACTATTTAATGGGTTTAGATAAAGTCTGCTTTGTTTTTGTTTTCATCGCTTGTTTGCTTACTTTTCTTTTAAGTAGTACTGAATATATACAAGGCGATCAAGTGGTTGATATTGGTCGTTTGAATTTAGTATCATTGAATCCTATTTCTATTGGTCATCTAGGCGGGACCCTAGTGATACTTTCATTTTGGCTATTCTTCAAAATTGATTTTTCAAGATTGATATTCAAATTAACATTCATGCTGGCTTCTATAATCGGCATTTATTTAATGCTTGGCTCTGGCTCTAGAGGCCCTTTTGTCGCAGTGTCTTTTTCTTTACTAATTTTTATGATTTTTAGTAAAAAGCACAATTACATCGGTTTGATTGTATTTGGCTTAATTGCTATAGCTGTGCTCTATAAATTGGCGCTCTACTTAGACACAAGTGGTGCTTTCCCGATCCTAAATCGTATTGAAAGTACATTATCTGGAAATGATTACTCAGTGATTGGTAGACAAGAATCTTACTCAGGTGCGTTTTATCAATTTGTAGAGAATCCATTATTTGGCGATTCTCTTGAAGAGAAAACTACTGGCTATTACCCTCATAACGTAATATTGGAGGCATTCATGTCAACTGGTATTGTTGGTGGTTTAGCTTTTCTAGCATTTTTCTTATATGTTTTTTATTATGGCTATATGCTAATTAAAACTGATGCAGCTACCTCATGGATAGCTTTAATATTCATGCAATACTTCATTGGGGCTCAGTTTTCTGGCGCTATTTACACATCTACCACTATGTGGATTTTTTCTGCTCTGTGTTTAACCGCTATTAAACACCCTGTACAAAAGTGAGTTCATATTGTGCTAAAAATAGCTTTTTGAGCTCTATAAAGCATCTTTAGCTATGGAACTTGAAGTTTCTTATGAGAAAGCTTGATGGCTATATAAATGGGAAAAAATAATGAGTTATCACCAACTAACGAAGAGAATTGCAAAGAAAGTACTGTTCCAATTTTATAAAATAATAGGCAGAGACTTTCTAACAGGCACAAAAATTTTAAGTAGAGGTGACTTGAAAAAAATTGGAAGTAACTATGGTGAGTGGGTAGTACCAACTAGCGTAATTAGTGATAATTCAATTTGCTACTGCGTAGGCTGCGGTGAAGATATAACTTTTGATTTAGGCTTGATAGATATTTTTGGATGCCACGTCTATGGATTTGATCCAACTCCAAGAGCAATTGCTCATGTAAAAAAAGTAGCTTCGCAAAACTCAAAATACCACTTCTCTGAAATTGGATTATGGGATAAGGAGGACACGCTCAAGTTTTTTGTGCCAAAAAATCCTGAGCATGTTTCGCACTCGCTCCTTAATCTTCAGAAAACAGATGAGTACATAACTGTCAATGTTAAAAGATTGTCATCTATTATGGAATATCTAGGCCATCAAAAAATAGATCTACTCAAGCTCGACATTGAGGGAGCGGAATATAAAGTTATTGAATCTATTATAGAAGACAGTATTGACATAAAAGTGCTTTGCGTTGAGTTTGATGAATATTTCAATCCACTAGATGATAATTACATAGTCAGAATAAAAAAATCAGTAAATAGTTTAACTTTTCGTGGCTACTCGCTTGTTGATACCCAAGGAAATGGAAACTATACTTTCCTTAAAAATCCATAAATGTTTTAAAACTCGAACTCTCTTTGATGTTTCAATATATGCAAATTTTAATGAAAGATAGATTATTCAGATGTATTCGATTGCATCAAATAAATTGCTAAAGGTTCTAGTTTTTCAACCTTCTGTTCCAAATTACAGATTGCCGTTTTTTTTGCGGTTGAGTGAGTTTGGGGGTATAAGTATGACGGTTTTTGCTGGCGAGGACTCCTTAACAGCTGACAGTCTTCGCACTGACAAGGACTCTGTTAAGTTTGATTACAAGGTGGCGCCTATAAGTGGATATTTTGCAAATAAATTGTTTTGGCAATTAACCGCTGGTGTCGAGCGCAGTTTAGATGCTGGTGATGTTGTCGTGTTGTGTGGTAATCCAAGATTTTTGAGTAATTACAAAGTAATTTATAACGCACGTAGGCTTGGTGCTGGGGTTGTTTGGTGGGGGCATGGTTGGACAGCTGGAAGTAGTTGGTTTAGCTCCGTAATAAGACGTTTCTTAATGAAGCATCTAGCAGATACTATATTGCTTTACACCGATGCAGAAGTTCAAAGATTTAAGGAGTTGGGTTTTGATGAGACTAGGCTTTTTGCTACCAACAACGCTCTAGACCAGAATGTTGCGCTAACCTTAATAAAAAAATGGTCAAAAAAGGCACTGTTGGAGTTCAAAAAAGCTAATAATCTTCAGAGCGAAAATATATTGCTGTTTTGTGGGCGTTTAACAAAAAAAGCAGAGTTGGGTTTTCTAATCAATCAAATACCCGAAATAATAAAGAAAATTCCTAATCTTAAATTAGTCGTTATTGGTGAGGGACAGGAGTCCAATAATCTAAAAAAACTCTCAACAGAGTTGGGTTTAGATCACCATATTAGTTGGTTGGGCGCGATTTACGTTGAAAAAGATTTAGCCCCTTGGTTTTTAATCAGCAAAGCTTTTGTTTATCCAGGTTCTATCGGGTTAAGTTTGTTACATGCAATGGGCTATGGTCTGCCTGTGATTACGCATGCTGAAGCTTCTATGCATATGCCTGAGTTTGCAGCGTTAGAGAATGGTAAAAATGCCCTTACATTTAACAGAGGTGATAAAGAGGATTTTATAAATAAAGTCTTACAAATTTTGTCCAATGGTGCGGTAAGAGAGGCGCTTTCAAAGGGTGCATTAGAAACTGTGACAAAAAAATACTCAATTGAGCAAATGGTAGTTGGATTTTTAGACGCGGTTAATAAAGCCAGTAAATTGAAATTAATCAAACAATAAGCACTTCAAGAAGTAAATTTTAAAGGTCAATAGATCTTTTATAGCAAATACTTAAGTTAAAAAGGTATAAATATGCGCGTCGCGATGCTACTTGGCTCCATGTCTAGAACATCTGGTGGTGTTGGAGTCGTTGCTCAAGAGCTGAGCTCAAGCTTGCAAAAGAATTGCTGTGATGTTGTCGCTTTTGCAGGTAAAGATAGTTACTCAGAAATGGATAAGAAAAACTGGGGTTCGGTCGTCGTACATACTTTTAAAACATTTAGACCTTATTCCTTTGGATACCAAATAGGTTTGATTGATGCACTGAAAAAATTCAAACCAGATTTACTGCACTTGCATGGCTTGTGGATGTATTCATCTTTAGTTAATTTGATCTTTTCTAAAAGAGGCATACCAACAATAGTATCTCCACATGGCATGCTTGATGAGTGGGCGTTAAGTAACTCAAAATTTAAAAAGTTACTAGTAGGTGTGCTGTACGAGAAGGCTAATTTAAAAGCTTCTAAATGCATACACGCGCTTACCTTTTCTGAATTGAAAGCAATTAGGGCTTGCAATATAAAAACGCCAATTTGTGTTATCCCAAATGGAATTACTTTGCCAACTGAATCAAGAGATATTCCTCATCCACCTTGGAGCAGTATCAATTCATCAAAAAAAATAATGCTGTACCTAGGTAGAATACACCCAAAAAAGGGGCTGGTTAATTTAATTCAATCTTGGAGTCGATTAGACACTAATAATTGGCATTTGATAATCGCTGGCTGGGATCAGGATGGGCATGAGTCTGAATTAAAATTGTTGAGGGATAGTCTCGGGATGCAAAATAGTGTTACTTTCATAGGCCCGCAGTTTGGAGATGCAAAAGTAACTTGTTTTAGAAATGCGGATGCATTTATTTTGCCTTCGTTTAGTGAAGGGCTGCCTATGGTGGTACTTGAGGCATGGTCTTATAAGCTGCCTGTCTTAATGACTAAAGAGTGCAATTTGCCAGAAGGTTTTCAAACTAAATCAGCTATTCAAGTTTCGCACGAGTTAGGCGAGCTACCATCTCAATTAAAGGAGTTTATGAGCGTTTCTGATAAACAGATGGCAAAGATGGGGGCGAATGGGTATAACCTTGTCAGCACTAATTTTTCATGGACTACAATAGCAAAGAAAATGACTGATGTTTATGATTGGGTGCTTAGTGAAGGACCTAAACCAGATTGCGTTTATTTAGACTGATTTATGGAAAATAAATTAAAGCCAATAGAACTTTCATTAGCAAACAAAGTGCTTCGTATTGTGTGGAATTTTGTTTGGCTTTTCCTGTATAGACCAACTCCACGGGCATTTCATCTGTGGCGTAAGTTTCTTTTGGTTTGCTTTGGTGCAAAAGTTGGCAAAGGGGCGCATTGTTATCCATCTGCAAAAATCTGGGCACCGTGGAATCTTGAAATTGGTGACGGTAGTTGTATTAGTGAGTATGTCGATTGTTACAACGTTGATAAGGTTGTAATCGGTAAAAAATCTACTGTGAGTCAATACAGTTTTTTATGTACAGCAAGCCATGATTACGAGTCAATGGCAATGCCGTTAATTACTGCGCCTATAGTGATTGGCGATTATGTATGGGTGACCTCTGATGTGTTTGTTGCTCCAGGTGTGACGATAAACAATGGTGCAGTTGTAACGGCAAGGTCAAGTGTGTTTAAAGATTTGCCAGAGTGGATGTTATGTAAGGGTAACCCAGCAACACCATTTAAACCAAGAAAGGTTAGACCTAATGATTGAGA
This sequence comes from uncultured Methylophilus sp., assembly GCA_965249075.1. GTDB lineage: Bacteria > Pseudomonadota > Gammaproteobacteria > Burkholderiales > Methylophilaceae > Methylophilus. The sequence goes on along the minus strand of CBDFLF010000004.1, from coordinate 136,762 downwards.
CAGAAAATATTTCAGGCTATCAATGGGAAAACGCTGAAACCAACGATTCACATGATTATTTGTTGCCAGCAGTAGTTGGCGAACTTAATAAGCTTAAGAATATATTGCAAGTTGCCAAACTGTTTGACTTGGGCTGTGGTAATGGAAGTCTGGCTCATCAATACACACAGTTAGGGTGGGATGTGGTTGGGGTTGATCCTTCTGCGCAGGGGATAGCACAAGCCAATGCAGAGTACCCAAATATCAAGCTGCTTAAAGGCTCTGCATACGATGACTTAAAATCACTTTATGGTACTTTCCCCGTAGTAACTAGCTTAGAAGTGGTCGAGCATGTCTATGCGCCTAGAGATTATGCAAAAACACTATTTTCATTACTTGATAGCGGTGGCACTGCAATCATTTCTACGCCTTATCACGGTTATTGGAAAAATCTCGCTATGGCAATCACAGGCACTCTAGATGCGCATTTCACAGCACTTTGGGACCATGGACATATTAAGTTTTGGTCGGTGAAAACGTTATCGCAATTGCTAATAGAAGCAGGTTTTGTTGACTTGCAGTTTAAATTTGTTGGCAGGGTGCCTTGCTTGGCTAAATCAATGATTGTGATAGCACGTAAACCATGAAATTAGTCGCCATCATATTGACCTTTAACGAGCAAAAGCATTTGCAACGTTGTATAGATAGCTTAAAAGGTGTGGTGGATGAGGTTGTGGTGGTGGATTGTTATTCAACAGACGCTACTTTAGAAATTGCAAAGGCAAACGGCGCTAGGATTTTGCAAAAAGTATGGGTTAATTATGCAACTCAATTTAATTGGGCTTTAACCCAACTTGGGGTGGATGTTGACTGGGTGTTACGTATTGATGCTGATGAAGTGTTGACTGAACCCTTGCGGAATGAAGTTAAAGCTAAGTTATCGCACTTAAGCAATGATATTAAAGGTGTTTATTGTGGCAGGCGGATGACGTTTATTGGGCAGGCCATTAATCATGGTGGTGTTTTTCCTATTAGGGTATTACGGATATTTAGACTAGGGCAAGGCGAGTGTGAAAATAGATGGATGGACGAGCATATTAAAGTCACAGGTTTAACGGCTGACTTTAATGGAGAACTCATAGACGATAACCTAAACTCACTGACTTGGTGGACAGAAAAACATAACAAATACGCTAGTCGAGAGGCAATAGATTTACTCAATCTAGAGTACGGCTTTATGAAGCATGATTCTGTTGCGAAGTTTAAAGGCGCTTCGCAGGCTGGGTTTAAACGTTGGGTTAAAGAAAAAGTATATGCAAAATTGCCAGTGGGTTTAAGGGCATTTGTTTATTTTTTATATCGCTATATTGTCAGGTTTGGCTTTTTGGACGGGCGCGCTGGGGCGCAGTTTCACTTTTTGCAGGGCTTTTGGTACCGCTTTTTAGTGGATGCGAAAGTAGACGAAGTGAAGCGGTATATGGTTAGCAATAATGTAGATGTTAAAACTGCAATTAAAGAAGTGCTAAACGTTGGTTTAAGTTGATTATTTTGTGATTAATTAGGTTCTTAAAGTGAAAATATCAGTCATCACCGCTACCTACAACGCGCAAGCCTCAGTTGCAGAGGCACTTGAGTCGGTGTTGAGTCAATCACACCCTGATGTTGAGTTGATTGTGATTGATGGCGATTCTAAAGACTTTACGATGCGAGTGCTCGAGCGTTATGCCATTAACCAGTTGGTGAGTGAGCCTGACAATGGCATTTATGACGCTTTAAACAAGGGGATTAAACGTGCCACTGGTGATGTGGTTGGTTTTTTACATGCGGATGATTTGTTTGCTTGCATTGATGTGTTAGCCAATGTGGCAAAAGCATTTGAGAACCCCGAGGTGGATGCGGTTTATGGAGACTTGGAGTATGTGAGTAAAGAAAATACTAAGCGCGTTGTACGTGTTTGGGATTCTGGTATTTTCTCGCTTAAAAAATTGAAACGTGGTTGGATGCCACCGCATCCTACTTTGTATTTGCGTAGAGCTTGGTATGAGCGTTTAGGAGCTTTTGATACGCAATACCGCATTGCTGCTGATTATGATTTTATGTTGCGGTTTTTAAGTCAGCCGAATATTAAGGTGGTTTATCTACCAGATGTTTTTGTGAAAATGCGGGTGGGTGGCGAGAGTAATAAATCGCTAAAAAATCTGATTCAAAAATCTAAAGAGGATTATTTGGCATTGCGCGCTAACGGAGTGGGTGGCTTGCTCACCTTGCTGTGTAAAAATGTGTCTAAAATCCCACAGTTTGTTAAAGCGCGCCTGCTTGGTGGTGTGTAATGTTCAATGTATTAGTAGTTGGTGGTGCTGGTTATATTGGCTCACACATGGTCAAAATGTTAGGCTCAAAAGGTTGTCGTGTTACTGTATTAGATAATCTCCCATCTTGCTATGATTATGCTACGTATAGTGAGGTTAGAGAATCAGTAAAGGACCATATTCGGGTTTACAAAAGATGCTATTAGATAGCTTACCTCGCTTATTACACAAATCTAAAAGATTGTGTGGCATATGTTTACTTTTGAATCGAAAATAAGAAAATGACAGTCAATAAAGAATATGTGTTGGTAACTGGTGGTGCTGGTTATATAGGCTCTCATACAACAGTTGACCTTTTGAACAAAGGGTTAAATGTAGTGCTGCTTGATAACTTATCAAATAGCAAAGCTGAAGCTGTTAATCGTATTCAAGAAATAGCTGAACGAGAATTAAATTTTGTCGCGGGTGATATCAGAGACTCTGAGCTACTTGATAGTTTGTTTTCAAAATATAAAGTTAGTTGTGTAATACATTTTGCTGGGCTGAAAGCTGTTGGCGAGAGTGTGAAGCAGCCATTAATGTATTTTGATAATAATGTATCTGGTACGATTAATCTCATTAAAGCAATGAGCAAAGCTGGTGTTAAGCGTTTAGTTTTCAGCTCGTCAGCTACGGTATATGGCGATGCTAAAATTATGCCTGTTAATGAGAGTCAGCCTACTGGTCAGCCTGCTAATCCTTATGGTAAAACTAAGTTAATCATTGAGCAGATTTTATCGGATTTGGTGTTGGCAGATGAAAGTTGGCGTGTTGCTGTGCTTCGCTACTTTAACCCGATTGGAGCACATGAAAGTGGACTTATTGGAGAGGATCCAAAGGGGGTGCCAAATAATTTATTGCCTTTTATTTGTCAGGTTGCTAGTGGTAAGTTAAAAGAGCTGTCAGTCTATGGTGACGATTATGGTACACCTGATGGAACAGGTGTTAGAGACTACATTCATGTGATGGATTTAGCTTCCGGACATTTGAAAGCGCTTGATGCATTGCACAAACTTAAAGGTTTTAATGTTTGGAACTTAGGAACTGGCAACGGATATAGTGTGCTAGAAATAGTTAATTCATATCAAGACATTACTGGTTGCCATATCCCTTATAAAGTTACATCAAGACGTGATGGTGATATCGCAGTTTGTTACGCAGACCCTACTAAAGCAAATGAAGAGCTAGGTTGGTCTGCATATAGGACTTTGCATCAAATGATTGAAGATACTTGGAGATGGCAAACCATGAGTCCTAATGGCTATTAAGAATTAAGATTGGTATTAGCCCGAATGGGTAGATGCGTAAAAAAGATAATTAAAATAATATTGAGCGATAGTTAGCTGATTTTGAGCGATTTTTTGTAATTAGCTCTTTTGGCACACACTTTTTGTGCTTGTAGGGAGGTGGTGGAATGCTGGTCGAAACAAAAGTGGGGCATAACCGTATGTTTACGGTATTGCGAACACCAAACAGTTTGTATGAGCTAGAAACCAAATTGGTTGAGAGCGATGATGTGTTTTATGACACGGTGATTCGTGACACTCAGGCGGGTGGGGATGTGTTGCGTTTGCGCTCTGACTTTAGAACGGATGCGACTTTAAACCATATTGCGGCGTATAAGTGTTTGAGCGCACAGGCACCTGTGAGTGTGGATGAGGTGGTTAAGTTGAAGCCTGTGCATTTGCTTGAGGGCAAGCAAAAGCAGCAGATGATTAATGATGCTGAAGATTTTGGTTTTTCGTTTAACCGTATGTTGCTTAAAAGCAGTGGTTTAAACCCTAAAGGGCTGACGATTAATTTGGAAGTGATGATTTCATTTTTAGCGATTTTATCTGTAGTGAGTTTATTAAGCTTTTCTAAGGGTTTTATTTAGGCCTTATTGGTTTGTTCAAAAGCCATTGCAATTGCAATGGCTTTTTTGTTTTTGGCTTACTGAGATGATGAAGGGTCTTTAGGTTTGCGAGTTTGTTAAGCATCATCGAAAGGGTTAAGGATAGGTACGTTAAAACGCTCGAAGTCGCGCACATTGCGGGTCACTACGATGAGTTTGTGTTGCAACGCGGTGGCGGCAATCATTGCATCTTCGTAAACGGTATCTGATTGGCGGTGCATTAAGGTTGCCCATAGCCTAAACGTTGGGGCATCCATTGCCAATACATTGTAGGTGTTAGCAACTTGATCCGCCCATGCTTCAATTATGGCTGCTTTCTGTGTATCTTGTTCTCGCGTGATTTCGATACCAGCTTGTATTTCGCCTAAGGTGATAGCACTGAGATATAAGTCTTCGTCTGGTATGGCTTGTATCCAAGATAGTACGCCACCATGTGGTCGTTGTTTGCGAAGCTCAGAAACAATGTTGGTGTCGAGTAAGTACATATGCAAGGTTGACACATTCAAATTCAGATTGGCGCAATGTCACGACGTTTAGCTTGTCCCCGAACAGGTATCACTAAATCAAGGTGATTTTCATCAGCCAGTAATAACGCTTTAAGTGAGGGGCGTGCGCTGTTATTTAAGCGTTTCCATTCTGTTATTGGGACAAGCACTGCCGTTTCAGTGCCCCGCCGTGTGACTATCTGTGGTCCTTCACTAACGCAAGTGTCCAACAACTCACTGAATCGTGATTTTGCATCTTGTACAGGCCAAATGTTCATCTTCTACCTCCTAATGCATATCTCTGACTAGTCATTTAACTGGTCATATTATGATTGGATATACTGTAGATGTAAAGCCATCTATTCGAGAGGCTAGTTAAGCAGTTAAGTCATTTAGCTAGTTAACTTTACTTCTGACAGCTTTTACAAAAGAACGTCGAGCGTTGCCCGAGTCGAATATTCACAATCGGTTTTGTACAGACTCTGCATGGTTCACCTGTTCTGCCATAGACAAAGTAGCTTTGTTGGAAGTAACCAGGGTTACCGTCTGCGCCAAAAAAATCTCTTAGGCTACTTCCCCCGGCTTCTAAGGCTTCTGTTAGGGTTTGTTTAATTTCTTGTGTGAGTCGATCACATTGTTTGCGCGTCAGGCTTTTAGCGGGGGTTTCTGGGTGGATGCGGGCGCGGAATAGCGACTCTGAAGCGTAGATGTTGCCTACACCAACCACCAAATGTGCGTCCATGATGGTGGTTTTGATGGGGGTGCTACGCGTTTGTAGTGCCTGATGTAAGTACGCGCCTGTGAATGCATCGGTGAGTGGTTCTGGACCAAGGCTCGCTAATAATGGATGTTGATGCGCGTCATTGCCTATACCATTTTGGTCTATCCCATTTTGGGCTATCCACAAGACTGCGCCAAAGCGTCTGGGGTCGCGTAATCTAATGACTCGCCCATCGGTAAACTGAATATCCACATGGTCGTGTTTTTCTGGTGGATAAAAGCGGTCTAGCAGACACAAGCGCCCAGACATGCCTAAGTGTAATAGTAAGGTGCCAGCAATAGACTTGTTAGCGTGGCTAAACTCTGCCAAGATATATTTTGCGCGACGCCTGAGTTGCGTCAGCTGGAGGCCTTGCAAGGTATTGGCTAAATCGGCAGGAATTGGCCAGCGCATGGCGTGGTTACGAACTTCCACCTTGGCGACTGTTTGCTGGAGTACTGGTAAGAGACCAAGCCGTGTGGTTTCAACCTCTGGTAATTCTGGCATAGTCAGCTTTGATTCGTATTGCTGGAGTTATTACTTGAGGTTGATGGGCGGATTAACCATGGTAAAGCCCACATCATTGGCATAATGGTAAATCAAGCCTTCGTCTGGACGCGCTAGTAAATATTCTGGCGATTCTTGCATCTTGTCAAAATGGATTTTTTTGCCGTCTTTTAGCACCACTTCAAAAGAGGGATAAGGCACTTTACGGTCTGGCACATAGGTTTCTACCGACTTAGCTTGTGCTTGCACCCAGCTAAAGTCTAACCACTCGTTCAACTCATTTTGGGTAGGGTTGGCTTTGGGGTCGTTGACTTTCCATTGTCCTTGCGCGTCTAGGTTAACTTTTAGCGCGTTGGCTTCCCATTGCTCTAAATGCCCAAACTCAAAGCCTGCTATTTGTTTGCGCTCACTCGGGCTGAGTGGAGTTTTATCGACCATTTCAATGGCTTGCGTGGCGGCGGCTTCGCTGTATTGCACGCCCAGCAAAAATACTTGTTGGTTGTAACCCACGTATTGCTCTTCGGTAACAGGGTTGTGCGTGCCGAAACTAAACACTTGCTCGCCTTTGGCACCGCTTAGCGTCAGTCGGAGTTCGGGCTGGTCTAAACCGTATTTGCTTGGGTCAGTCAGTGGTAATTTTGTGGCAGTGGTGGCAGCAATAATGGAGAGTACGCGATGCACAGAAGGCTGATCTGCACGCGCAACATAAGGCTTGGTCATCATCCAATAGCCGTCTTTTTTGACAAATTGGCTACCCGCTTGGGCGGGGAAATCTACCTTAATCGCATCAAAGTCCGCCATTTTTAGCGTGCTGACTTCAAACTGATTCGATTGGGTGTTTTCCTGTGGGCGCAAGTGTAAAAACAGAGCAATGCCCACCACGGCTAACAATAAGCTTAAATTAATCAACCAACCTTTTTTCATTGCGACTTCCTAAACAACATTTGCCTAAATCAAGCTTTACTTAAATCAGGCTTTACTTGGATTAAGCTTTACGACGCTTCCACCATAACAAGAAACCTGCCACAAACAGTCCAATCGGAATAAAGTATTGGAAGGCGTGGAAGACTGTCCAAGCGACTAAACGACCTTGATCGGTGCTAGGAATCGACATGTTCACGTCTTTCAATGGCATGGGTTGAATGGTAATTAGACGGTCATCGCCTGATAGCCAGTTGATGATGTTAATGCCAAAATCTAAATTACCACCGTTGGTAATAAAAGTATTAGACAAGAAGTTCGCATTGCCCATGACGACTACACGTTGGCCTTTTTTGCCGTAAACACGTTCTAAAGCGACACCAATATTGATTGGGCCAGGTTTGTCTTTGCTACGGTCAAAGCCGACTTTGATATTTTGCGCACCTGCTGGGATTTTTTCCGATTCTAACCAACCATTAGGCGCTACTTCCACCAAGCGACCCACTTTCCAGCCTAAATCATCTGAGGCCACGCCATCAATTTCATGCGCTTCTGGAAACAAAGTCCGCAATAAGAAGTTGCGGGTAATGACATGGTCACCATAGGTGCTGGCAAATGCGACTTTCGGGTCGGCACCGTATTGCTCGGCCATTTTGTCTACCACAATGCTTGGCGAAACTTTGATGCCCAAATAATCCGCGACTTCTTTTAAGCCATGAAAATTATCATCATCCAGCAACCAAAGCACATTGCCACCTGCCTCAATATACGCTTTGATTTTTTTCGCTTCCACATCGCTCACGTCCACTTGTGGCGCGGCAATCACCAACATCGCACCATTGCTTGGCACCGCTTGCGCAATCGTTAAATCGGGGTTGGCAAATTTAAAACCTTTGCTTTCTAACTGCTTGCCAAATTCACCCAAGTCATGATTTTTCACACCTTGAATATGGCGTTCACCATGACCGTCCAAATACATAATCGGCTGATTATTGGTGCGAGACAAACGTACCAATAAATTGGTCATTTCTTGCTCTGCAAATGGCGGCGTGATGTGCTCGGTGCGTTTGTTAAACTCCACCACGGTTTCTCCGTCCACCTTCACGCCAGCCTCTTGCGCCAACTTAGGCTCTTCAGAAGGGTTTACAAATTTGATAAACACGTTTTTCTTTTCGCGTTGATAACGCGCTACAAAGTCCAACATGCCTTTGCGGAAAGTGTCGCCATTGTTAGCGTCGTCATTGGTCGCATACACGGTAATATTCACATCACCCTGCATTTGCTTGAGTACGTTGATACTGCCTTGCGTCAAGATGTTGCGATTGGCTTGGGTGATGTCTCTAGCAACACGGTATTGTTGCGCAATATAACCCACCATTAACACCAACAATAAAAACACCACAACAAACACCCAGTTTTGCGCCAGCATTTGTAATCTAAGATTGCGATTGATTTTCATAATAGTTCTATCAAATACCTTATAAAGTCTTTGGCTGTCCTCTAATTAAAATTAAGAGAGCGCAGCCTAGTTTGAATTAGCCTCTTAAACGGTCCGCATCTAAACGACGCACCGTCAATGTTAAAAAAGTGAGGATAAACAATAAGAAGTACATCACATCAGCACTGTCAATTAAACCGCCAGCAAAAGATTGAAAGTGTTGCATGAGTGAGAGTTTGAGCATGGTGCTGGTCGGGTCGCCTGCAAAAAAACGGTCGAGAATCATGAGCACAAAAAGCGCGATAAAACTCAAAATGCCAGCTACAATCGGTTGCGATGTTAAACTAGAAAAATACAAGCCCAAGGCTGAAAAGCTAGCCACGAGCAAGACCAAGCCTAGTGAGTTGGCGATGATGTAACCAAAGTCGATATCCGCCCAAATATTGAGCGTGCTTAACATCAAAGCAATATAAGCCACCAAAATGCTTAAAAATACTACCAAGCCTAAAAATTTGCCGACCACAATTTCAGTAATCGACAAAGGCGCGCTGAATAAAAACGGCAACGTTTGGCTACGACGCTCTTCTGAAATTAAGCGCATCGACAACAACGGCACTGCAAACAACATAATGAATGAGGCCAAGCCATACACTGTTTGACCGACAAACTGCGTCACGCCGACACGTTCTGCGGGGCGAATCGCGCCAGACATCACTTCAAAATAGTTGTTCACGCCGTTGAGGTAATAAGTGCCAAACGCGAATGTTAATAGCGCTAATATAATCCACCCCATTGGCGAGGCGAACATGCTTTTGAGTTCTTTTCTTGCAATATTAATAACCATCTTAAATCTTCCTTTAATTGACTCGCAGTAGCAGGCTTATCATCGCAAGCCTAGGCTGCTTCAGCCTCTTGATAAGTCAATTGTACAAACACGTCTTCCAAACTGGTTTGGTCGGGCGCAATGTGGTACAAGCCCCATTTGTTTTTGACCGCGGCCGCTACAATCGCCTCGTGTGGTTGCTCGCCCTCGGCAAAACGGATACGCCACATGTTATCCACGGCTTCCACTTCAGTCACGCCTTTGATTTTTGCCAAGGTCTCTGCTTCAGGCGCATTACGCAAGCCTACCAATAGTTTGTTGCCGATGCGTTGGCGTTTGAGCACATCAATGCCACCGTTAAACACTAAGTGACCTTTATCGATAATCTGCACATGGTCACACACCATTTCCACCTCAGGCAAAATGTGGGTAGATACAATCACGCTGTGTTCTTGGCCGATTTCTTTGATTAAGGCGCGAATGTCGCGGATTTGAATGGGGTCTAAGCCGACGGTGGGCTCATCTAGAATCACCACCATCGGATTGTGAATAATCGCTTGTGCAATACCTACGCGTTGTTGGTAGCCGTTAGATAGGTTTTCAATCAAGCGTTTGCTCATGTGCGTCAAGCCACAGCGTGCTTTGGCATGCTCAACCGCTTTTTTAATCTGTTTACTCGGCACATTATGCAAACGTGCGGCAATGGTCAGGTACTCGTCCACGGTAAACTCTTTGTAGAGTGGACGCATTTCTGGCAAATAACCAATCAGCGCTTTGGCTTGCTTGGGGCTTTCTATCATGTCGATGCCACAAATTTTCACGCTACCCGCGCTCGGTGCTAAGTTACCTGTGAGCATTTTCATGGTGGTGGATTTGCCCGCACCGTTAGGCCCTAAAAAGCCGAGCACTTGCCCTTGTTTTAACTCAAAACTCACGTTATTCACAGCGGCACGGCCACCGTATAAACGCGTTAATTCTATCGCTTCAACCGTTAAATGACTCATCACATCTTCAATCTAAAAAAACGTACTATTATTCAAATATAAATAAAGTCAAAACATACAAAAAAGTCAAAACAACTTACAAACAAGACTATGCAAATAAGTGTTTAGCTTTTGAGCAAGCGCGTGCAGTAAAAGTTTATTTTACTGCACATATTTCACTGTGCGTTTTTGCTCAATTACATTTTGTTACAAAATCAGCATTATGGATGAACTTGGCGCAACTGTCACGGACTAATCATGGTGTAACTATGTTTGCGCTAGGTTTGCGCTAGTTGTTATTTGGATGTATTGCGCAGACTCACCCACAAGCAGTTTTATCGGTGCTATTATAATTACCGTATACATTAGGATTAACCATGCCCACACCAGCCAACTCACTATTTTCTAAAGCTTCGAAAGCAGTTGCATTCAAGCGTATGCTCGCGCCCACATTGTTAGCCTTGAGTGTCATGGCGACGCCAGCGCAAGCCAATAGTGTAAAAGCCACCATGACCGAGCCGTCAGCCGAATTTGTTTACAAATATCTGCTGGCAGAAGTCGCTGCGCAACGTGGTGAAATGACCCTAGCCAGCCAATTATTTCTAGACTTAGCCAAGCAAACGCGCGATGTGCGTTTGGCCGAGCGTGCCACCCAAGCCTCAGTGTATGCACAACAAGCAGTATTGGCATTGCAGTCATCCACCCTGTGGAATGAACTTGACCCAGAATCATTACAAGCGGCGCATACAGCGAGTCAATTGCTGGTGGCCAAAGGCGATTTAAACCAAGCCTTGCCTTTGATGCGTAAAATTTTAGCGCAGGAAAAAACACGTCCACAGGCGTTTATGGAGTTAAATAATCTGCTTTATAAAGTGCAAGACAAAGCGGCGGTGTTGACCACCGTGAAAGCATTGGCGCAAGATTATCCCAAACTGCCCGAAGCACATTTTGCTGTTGCGCAAGCGGCTTTTTTTGCGCAAGACACGACTACAGTAGGCAACGAACTTAAAGTCGCGAATCAACTACGCCCAGGCTGGGAGCCTGCGGCGCAGATGCAAGCGCAAATGCTCAAACAAAGCTCGCCTGATGAAGCAGTTAAATTTCTTAGAGGGTTTGTAAAACAATATCCAGACAGTGATGAAGTGCGTCTGACTTTAGCAAAAACCCTGCTAGAGCAGAAGAAGGGCGATGAAGCCAAGCCTGAGTTTATTAAGCTGGCAGAAAAACACCAACAAAACCCAGAAATGAACGCGGTGGTCGGCTTGTTGGCGTTGGACGCCAAGGAATACGCCTTGGCTGACCGTTATTTGCAGCATGCGATTGATGTAGGTTTTAGAGAGCCAGAAAAAATATTCTTGCATTTGGGGCGTTCTGCCAGCGAGCAAAAAGACGATACACGTGCGCTCAAATGGTATGAGCAAATCAAACAGGGCGAGAATTATTTAGCGGGTAGAATCGCTGCCGCTTCTATCATTTCACGTACGCAATCGGTCGATGCCGCCATCAATATGCTAGACGAAATCAATGATCTCACGCCAGATCAACAAATTATTGTATTGCAAAGCGAGGCCTTGCTGCTCAATCAGGCCAAGCGTTTTGAAGAGGCTTATGCGCTGTTAGACAAAGCGCTGAATACTTTCCCTGATTCGACTGAATTAAACTATGACTACGCACTGAGTGCGGAGCGCATAGGCAAGTTTGATGTGATGGAAAAGCATTTATACAAGCTGGTTAAAATGAAGCCCAATGATGCCGCCGCCTACAATGCTTTGGGCTACTCATTTGCTGACCGCAATATCAAATTAGTAGAAGCCAAAAATTTGATTATGACCGCGCTAAAGCTCTCCCCACAAGACCATTACATCATGGACAGTTTGGGTTGGGTGTATTTCCGATTGGGCGATTTGCCAAATGCAACGCAACATTTGCGCCAAGCCTACACCATCCAAGAGGACCCTGAAATTGCGGCGCACTTGGCTGAAGTGTTGTGGAAAAGTGGTCAAAAAGATGAGGCGCAAAAGATTTTAGATAAGGCCACGAAAGCCCATCCAGATAATGACATTTTGAGTGCGACTGTCAGTCGATTGAAGTAGCCACTAACTTTAGTCTTTTAAAGTCATCATTGGCGCATGTTACCTTTCACTTTTACATTAACAAAAAGACTGCGTATTGCAGTCTTTTTGTTGGTGAGCTTAGTGTTAAGTGCCTGTCAGCATGCACCTGTTTCTCCATCAGCAATACCCACGAATGAGGCTAAACTTGACGACCTAGCCAAGCAACATGCACAAAAACTAGAATCTATACAGACTTTCAAGTTGGAAAGTAAAATCGCCATTCAGCATGCGGGCAAAGGCCATAGTGGGCGCTTACTTTGGAAGCACGCGACGGAGCTAGACCAGCTACAGTTGCTCAGTCCGTTTGGACAACAAGTGGCGGTGATTGAGCGTACAGCGCAACAAGCCAGTTTGATTGATCAACAACAACATACGCACACTGCCTCCAATGTGGAAACCCTAACGCAAGAATTACTCGGCTGGTCTCTACCCTTAACGGGCTTGCCCTATTGGGCCATCGGTTTGCCTGCGCCAGACAGTCCAGCGCAAAGACAATACGCCCCTTCAGGCTATCTGCGACAACTGGTACAAGATGGCTGGCAAGTGAGTTATGACGATTACCGTCCGCTGACAGAGGCACAGGCTGATAATCAAGCTGTCAGCAATATCGTGTTGCCCTACAGTATCGATTTGCAACGCTTGCCTAGCAAAAGCCAAGGCGCTGAACCCGGTTTAAAAATTCGTTTAAAAGTGCTCTCTTGGCAGCCTGTTAATTAACACAAACTATTCTGTTTTAATAGGCTTGAACGCTAGAATTAACGGCAAAATCAAGCCTTACTCTTAGTCTCAATCTTCCGCCAAAAACAGCATAATGAGGGCTTCTATCATGCGATTGTTTGCAGAGGTTGGGTATGAAACAAGCCATGCGTTTATGGTTGCCATTATTTCTCGTGTTGTTGGGCCTTGCGTTACCAGCGCATAGTGCTAAATGGGTCACGCTTAAACATCTGGCGGGTACGCGTTTGTCTTTGGATAAACAATCTATCGCGCAAGAGCCTCCCTATCAAAAAGCTTGGATTAAAGCTGAATACCAAACGCCCCAAAAAAACATCGAGTCGGTAGATCGTACTTACAATCAAGCCAAAGCTTTATGGTATTTTGATTGCGCTAAACAAAAAGCCGCCACCATCCAAGTATTTCAATACCTTGACCAAGAGCTGGTGTATTCCGCAGGCATAGACCCTAAAAATGCCGATTTTGTAGACCCACTCCCAGAGTCTGAAGTTGATTTAGCCAAGCAATATGTGTGTGACCAGCAGGTAGCAAAAGAAAAAAGAGAGCAGGCAAAAAAAGAACAGGAAAAATTAGCGCAAGCCAATGCAGCTAAAACGCCCCCCGCTACAACAAAAACAGATTCTGCTAATGCCGAGACTAGCGACAATACAAAAGTGGCTGCAGATAAACCTGTCGACGAAAAAAAACAAGCAGAGAAAAAAGACGGAGTTAAAAAAGAAGACACCACAGAGGAAGTTAAAAAAGACGGCAAAAAAGACGACGCTAAAAAGGGCGATGCCAAAAGCGGAAATGCCAAAAAGGGAGATGAAAGTAAAGACCCTAAATCCAAAGGCAAGCAATCTGATAAACATACAGAGGCCTCAAAAAGTGACGCTAAAGCATGGTCTTATCAAGCAGAGTCTGGCCCTGCCAACTGGGCAGCGCTAGACCCACAATATGCCCTGTGTGGCGCTGGTAAAAACCAATCGCCCATACACTTACAAAACACCATTCCTGCGGCACTGAAGCCACTTAAAATGCTACAAAAGTTTCCCGCCAAACAAGTGACTTTTCAGCAACACGCGATTAACGTGGTGATGGGGGAGGGCAATATGATGGTGCTAGATCAGCAACCATATCAACTCAAAAACATCATTCTACGTAGCCCTGCCGAGCATCAGATTAAGCAAAAAAACTATGCAGCAGAAGTGCAATTGGTGCATCAAAATAAACAAGGCGATACGGTGGTTTTAGCAGTCATGGTCGAAGAGGGTGAAGTACATGCGGGCTTGGAAAAAGTGCTACAGCTACCGATAAAACCAGATATGACGCCGATGCCCTTAAAATTACGCCTAACACCAGCCGAGTTCATGCCAGGAAAATCGGCATATATGCGCTATAGCGGTTCACTCACCACCCCCCCCTGTACTGAAGGCGTGCAATGGGTGGTGATGAAAGCGCCTATCACTGCGTCTAAACAACAACTTACCCAGTTAGGCACTTTGCTGGGCGGTGCAAACCAAAGGCCAATACAAGCGACGGCAGGGCGTATGATTCTAGAGTAATTTGAACGAAACCAAGTTAACAAACTTGGTTTAGAATAAGCGTATGTCCGACACCCTCAATTTACTCGCCCCCGCCAAACTCAATCTGTTTTTGCATATCACAGGTAAAAACGCCCAAGGTTACCATCTGCTTCAAACCGTTTTTTTGTTGCTAGAATATGGCGATACGCTCACGATAACCTTGCGAGACGACGGGCAGATAAGGCATCTTAATCCGTTAGCCGATGTGCCCGCCGAGCAAGATTTGTGTATCCGTGCCGCACAGGCGCTTAAACAAGCGTTTAATTGCCACTTAGGCGCAGACATTCACTTGCAAAAACGTATCCCCATGGGCGGTGGCTTGGGCGGTGGCAGTTCAGACGCTGCCACGGTGCTAATGGGCTTGAATCAGTTGTGGCAACTGAATGCCAGCCGTGCGCAGTTGATGCAAATTGGCTTGCGTTTGGGTGCCGATGTGCCGATTTTTATTTATGGGCAACCCGCTTGGGCGGAAGGGGTGGGTGAGCAATTTACGCCCATCGACTTAAATGCAGTGTATTTTGAACAATATTATGTGGTGCTCACTCCGCATGTACATGTGCCCACCGCACAAATTTTTGCGCATCAAGCATTGACAAGAGACACGAAACCATTGAGAATAGCGGACTTTTCAAACACGGCACTTTCCAGCTTGTTTAAGAACGATATGGAAGCAGTGGTGTCTGAATGTTTCGCCGAAGTGAAAACCACATTAAGTTGGTTAAAACAATATGGTGATGCGCGTATGAGTGGTTCGGGTGGTTCGGTTTTTGTCGCCGTTGAAACGCAAGCGCAAGCAGAAAAAATCATCGCTAATCGACCAGATAACACTTCTGGTTTTTGGGCAAAAGGGTTAAAATACCATCCGCATTTTTCCTTGGTTAAAAGCGAGTAACTCGCTAATCACCAAGTCGCAGATGAAAAGAGTTTTGGGGAATCGCCAAGCTGGTTAAGGCACCGGATTTTGATTCCGGCATGCGAAGGTTCGAATCCTTCTTCCCCAGCCAAAAATAATAAGCGTGTAGATTGCATAATTTACACGCTTAAATTTTTTATATTGCATCAATTTTTAATATACGTTTAAGCGCACTTGTAGGGGATACAACGTTGAGCAACGCGAACATGATGGTGTTTACTGGCAATGCCAACCCAGTTTTAGCGCAAGAAGTCGCTAAGCACTTGGGCATTGAATTAGGACGCGCAGATGTCGGCAGATTTTCTGACGGCGAAATCATGCTCGAGCTGTTGGAAAATGTGCGTGGTCGTGATGTGTTTGTGTTGCAATCGACCAGCCATCCCACTAACGACAGTTTGATGGAAGTCATGGTGATGGTCGATGCGCTACGCCGTGCTTCAGCAGGCCGCATTACTGCCGCTATCCCATACTTGGGTTATTCACGTCAAGACCGCCGTCCGCGTTCTGCACGTGTGGCGATTACCGCCAAAGTGGTAGCCAATATGCTCACAAGTGTGGGCGTGAATCGTTTGTTGACCATGGATTTACACTCAGACCAAATCCAAGGTTTTTTTGATATTCCAGTAGATAACATCTACGCCACGCCAGTGTTGTTAGATGATTTGCTCAAACAGCATCATGAAAACTTGGTGGTGGTTTCACCCGATGTGGGTGGGGTGGTGCGCGCGCGCGCCGCTGCAAAACAATTAGGTGCCGATTTGGCGATTATCGACAAACGCCGTCCTAAACCTAACGTCGCCAAAGTGATGAATATCATTGGTGAGGTGGAAGGTCGCACTTGCGTGATTATGGATGACATGGTGGATACCGCTAACACCTTGTGTGAAGCTGCCGCTGCGCTCAAAAAACAAGGCGCGAAAAAAGTGGTGGCCTATGCCACACACCCAGTTTTGTCGGGTGGCGCAGGTGAGCGCGTACAAAAATCTGAGTTAGATGAGCTGGTCGTGACCAATAGCATCCCATTAAGTGATGCATCACGAGCATGCAAAAAAATTCGACAATTAAGTGCGGCGCCTTTGTTGGCAGAGACCATCAAACGCATCAGCCAAGAAGAATCAGTTTCTTCTTTATTTATGGATTAAGTTTTTAGCCTGTTTTCTGGTCGCGGAAGGCAGTTTTTAGTGCAGTACCGCCAATTCGTTGGCGTTTTTAGGAGCATCAAATGAGTATTTCAATCAATGCAGTCAAACGTGACGTCAAAGGTACGGGTGCGAGCCGCCGTCTACGTCGCGCTGGCAACGTGCCAGGTGTGGTTTATGGTGGTGGTAAAGAAGCCACAACTATCGAGCTCAATCATAAAGATTTGTTCTTGCAATTCCGTCACGAAGCTTTCCACGCATCTATCTTAGACTTAGTGCTAGATGGTAAAACTGAAAGCGTGTTATTGCGTGACTACCAACTACACCCAGTACGCAACACCATTCAGCATATCGACTTTCAACGTGTTTCTGCCACAGAAAAAATCCACGTTAAAGTGCCTTTCCACTTTGTGAATGCAGACGTTGCACCAGGCGTGAAATTAAGCGGTGGTATCGTGGCGCACATCATGACTGAAGCTGACGTAAGCTGCTTGGCAAAAGACTTGCCAGAGTTTATCGAAGTGGACGTAGCGACCTTGGAAATGGGTCACTCAGTTCACTTGTCACAAATCAAATTGCCAAAAGGCGTTGAATTTGTACAATTGGCACACAATGATGATGCAGCAGTGGCTTCGATTGCGAAAACACGCGGTGGTGTTTCTGACGCGGCAGCTGAAGGCGCAGAAAGCACACCAGCAGCCGAGTAATTCACTCCGCATGCAAACACAACGCGCGCTTAATCACTTAAGTGCGCGTTTTTATTTTTAAGCCCCTATAATAAAGCCCATGAGCGGAATAAGATTAATTGTTGGCCTAGGCAACCCAGGCGATAAATACGAAAACACGCGACACAACGCGGGGTTTTGGCTGGTTGACCTCATTGCACAGCAAACCAACAGCCCTTTAAGCACCGATGCCAAACTGTTTGGCATCGTGGGCAAACTCGCCCCGCACAGTGACAAATGGCTACTCAAACCCACCACCTTTATGAACGCCAGTGGCAAAGCCGTGGCAGCGCTGGCTAATTATTACAAAATCTTGCCCGAAGAGATTTTAGTCGTGCATGACGAGTTGGATTTGCCTGTGGGCCAAGCCAAACTAAAACTGGGCGGTGGGCATGGTGGGCATAACGGCCTGCGTGACATCCACGCCGCACTTGGTACGCCCAATTATTGGCGCCTTCGCATCGGCATTGGTCACCCAGGTGAAAAGAGCGAGGTCGTCAACTATGTGCTTAAAGCCCCCAGCAAGGACGAGCAAAATGCCATTGATGAAAGCATCATGCAAAGTAGCCAAGTATTAAACGAGATTCTAAGCGGTGCGTTTGATAGCGCCATGTTAAAATTGCACACCAAAAAATAAGCGTCAGCTGTCATTCCGACGAAAGTCGGAATCTAGCGTCTTAAATTATTTTAAAGTCACTGGATTCCGTGTCCTTGCACGGAATGACGAACAAAAAACAAAGCTTTTCGCCTGTATTCCAATTTGAGTACAAGGCGGCAAGGATAAATCGCCGAAGACAGTACAAATAGTAAGGCAAGGCGGTGCAGACGATGCCAACGCAGTAATCGATTGAAAGACAGAGAGAAAAGATATGAAATGTGGAATTGTAGGCCTACCTAACGTCGGTAAAAGTACCTTATTTAACGCCATCACCAAGGCAGGCATTGCCGCAGAAAACTACCCATTCTGCACCATTGAGCCTAACGTCGGCATTGTTGAAGTGCCAGACCCACGCATGCAACCGCTTATCGACATTGTGAAACCGCAAAAAGTACAACCCGCGATTGTGGAGTTTGTGGATATTGCAGGCCTTGTGGCAGGCGCATCCAAAGGCGAAGGCTTGGGCAACAAGTTTTTAGCCAATATCCGCGAGACAGACGCCATTGCCCATGTGGTGCGTTGTTTTGACGACGGCAACGTTATTCACGTCGCAGGCAAAGTTGACCCGCTATCAGACATCGAAGTGATTAACACCGAACTCGCCCTAGCAGACATGGAAACCGTCGAAAAAACCATGCAACGCGAAGGCAAAAAAGCCAAAAGTGGTGACAAAGAAGCCATCGCGCTGATGAAAGTGCTAGAAAAAGTCGTGCCATGCCTCAACGAAGCCAAAGCCGTGCGCACGCTAGGGTTGGATGCAGAAGAACTGCAACTGCTCAAACCATTGTGCCTGATTACCGTAAAACCAGTGATGTACCTTGCCAACGTGGACGAAGGTGGTTTTGAAAACAACCCACACCTCGACAAAGTGGTTGCCCTAGGCAAAGCAGAGCATGCGCCAGTGGTCACCATTTGTGCCAAAATTGAAGGTGAAATTTCCGAGCTGGAAGAAGAAGACAAACTCTTATTCTTGCAAGAACTAGGGCAAGACGAGCCAGGCCTTAACCGCGTCATCCGCGCCGCTTACGACTTGTTGGGTTTACAAACCTACTTCACCGCAGGCGTACAAGAAGTGCGCGCATGGACAGTCAAAAAAGGCGCCACCGCCCCACAAGCCGCAGGCGTCATTCACACCGACTTTGAACGTGGTTTTATCCGCGCAGAAGTGATTGCCTATGAAGAGTATGTGAAAAACAAAGGCGAAAAAGGGTCACAAGAAGCAGGCAAAATGCGCCTAGAAGGCAAAGAGTACATCGTGCAAGACGGCGACGTCATGCACTTTAGGTTTAATGTCTAAGCACACCCGCGCACCCACAGCTCAAATTATGCGCAATTCATGCTTTTTACTTTGACAAAACAGCACTAAATCAATAGAATTGCGCCTTCAGTTTTAACGGTGATGTAGCTCAGCTGGTTAGAGCACAGGATTCATAATCCTGGGGTCGAGGGTTCAAGTCCCTCTTTCACCACCATATTTGACGCCCCTTTCGAGAGATTGGGGCGTTTTTGTTTCCACTTTTAATTGCAAGTTAGTGGCTGCGTGAAGCATGCTCATGCAGGTAACCATGTGGTTTTTGTGGGCTTCCGCCTATTTTTTGAGGCAGGAGTGAGCCGATAATCATGGCAATGGCGCTTATGCCTAGGCCGATGAGTTGCGGTGGGACTAGGCTTTCTTCCCCAATAAGTAACTCTATCAACACCCAGCTACCAATGCCGAGGATAATGGCAGCGAGGGCGCCTTGGCTGGTGGCGCGTTTCCAAAAGGCACCGAATACGAGTGGGATAAATGCACCTGCGAGGGTGATTTTGTAGGCGCTTTCTACCATGCCAAAAATGGAGAGTTCTGAATTGAGTGCGTAGAACAATACCATGCTTGCAAAGCCCACCAAACAAATACGCATGACGCGCAAGAAGGCGTGGTCGTTCATGTTGGGCATAAAGCCTTTTACCACGTTCTCAGCAAATGTGACTGATGGCGCGAGCAGGGTGGCGGATGAACAACTCATGATGGCGGACAGCACGGCACCAAAGAAGATGGCTTGTGCAAGCAATGGCGTGTGCGTGAGCACGAGCGTGGGTAAGACGCGTTGCGAGTCGGTCTCGACTAGTTTTCCAAACACGGCTGGGTCGATGAGCGTGGCGGCATAGGCGATAAACATAGGCACAAAGGTAAAGCAGAAGTAAATGCTGGCGCCGAAAATAGAACCCCACAGGGCGATTTTTGCGCTTTTGGCAGAGGTGATGCGCTGAAACACGTCTTGTTGTGGGATGGAGCCGAGCATCATGGTGAGCCAACCGCCTAAAAAGGTGAGCCACACGCCCCAATTGGCCTCTTGCGGGAAGAAGTTGAGTTTGCCTGCGGCACGCGCATGCTCGATTACCGGTGCGACACCGCCTGTCATGCCTGAGACGATAAAGCCGATGTAGAGCAAACCGCCGATGACGACTATCATTTGCACAAAGTCTAAAATCGCTACGGAGAGCATGCCCCCCAACGTGGTGTAGGTGAGCACGATGGCGGTGCCTAATACCATGCCTGTGGGCTCGCTGATGGCACCATCGGTAATGATGTTGAAAATCAGGCCTAGCGCTTTGATTTGCGCGGCCACCCAGCCCATGTAAGAGACCACAATAGCGATGGTGGTGAGGATTTCTACCGTGCGGTTGTAGCGCATGCGGTAAAAGTCACCAAGGGTGATGATGTTGAGTTTGTAGAGCTGGCTCGAGAAAAATATCCCCGCCAAAATCAGGCACATGCTAGAGCCAAACGGGTCGGCGACCACGCCATTGAGGCCTTCTTGCACAAAGGTGGCGGAAACACCAAACACCGCTTCTGCGCCAAACCAAGTGGCAAACACGGTGGCGGTGACTATGGGCAAGGGCAGATGACGGCCTGCGACGGCATAGTCTTTGGTGTTGTGGACTTTGGTGGCGGCGACTAAACCAATACCGATCGAGATGAGTAGATATGCGATGACAAACCAGATGAGCATGGTGGATTTTCCCCTAATTATTTTTCATTATTCTAATTGAAAAAACGGCGCATGCGCACCATGCCGTTAAAAAACGGACTGTTAAAAATGTATCAAGCGGCGTTGATGGTTTTGGGGACACTGTTGGTGCGCTGGAAATAAAAAAGCCTGCATAGGCAGGCTTTTTAAGGGTGACTTAAGCTTACTCTACACGCGTCCAAGTTTGTGAACGGCCAATGAGTGAAATGCCAATATAACCTCGGACTTCAAGGCTGTTGCCAGATTCGTCTAGCGTCATTTTGCATTTGTAGGTGCTGCCGTTGTCGGGGTCTAGAATCTCACCGTGTTCGTAGAGCCGTGGATTCTCTAGATTTTGTTTGAGGTTTTTGGCAATGGTCATGCCGATGATTTTTTGACCTTTGCGCTCGTCTGGACATTTGTCGCAAACTGCATCGCCCGTGTCTGTCGCGAGCAAGCCTTTTTCAACCACGGCGCTGGCTTTGCCATGAAACTCGGTAATGCGGATTAAAGAGCGCGGTTTGCCAGTTTTGTCGTCGATAGTTTTCCATAACCCTGCCGCACTTGGCGCGGCAAAAGCGTTGAGGCTCAAGCCTAAAAACACCGCGATTAAACTGAGATTAAGCATACGTTTGTATTGCATGGTTGTTTCCTCCAAAAAGGGTCTTACAGGTCGTTCATCATCATAATGGCTAGGCTCATAAACTGCAATAACACCAGCACAATTAAAGCCACGGTCGCCCAGCGTTGCCAAGTGGTTTGCTGTTGTTGCTTAGCCAGCAAGCTAGCTATCAGCACTTGTTGTTGGGCGCTAGATTGTGTTTGTTGGCTAAGAAACTCGTACCATAGGCGAGGCATTTGTGGGGCTTGCTGAATGAGGTTGGGTAACTCATGCTTGAGCGTTTTAAGCAGACTACGCCAACCCACTTGTTCACTCATCCAACGTTTTAAAAACGGTTTGGCGCTTTGCCACAGGTCAATGTTTGGATCTAGCTCACGGCCCAAGCCTTCAATATTCAGCAGGGTTTTTTGCAACATAATCAGCTGTGGCTGAATGTTGACGCCAAAGCGACGCGACATTTGAAACAAGCTAAGCAGGGTGCGACCAAAAGAAATGTCTTTGAGTGGCTTGTCAAAAATCGGCTCGCAAATGGCGCGCACGGCCGTTTCTAGTGCCTCGACATTGGTGTCTTTGGGCACCCAGCCAGACTCGATATGCGCGACAGCGACATCGCGGTAGTCGCGGTTAAAAAAAGCGAGAAAATTGCGTGCAAGGTAATATTGGTCGGTTTGGTTGAGGCTACCCATGATGCCAAAATCGAGCGCGATAAATTTGCCTTTATGCGGGCCTTCGGTCACGACTTGAATATTGCCAGGGTGCATGTCAGCGTGAAAAAAGCCGTCTCTAAACACTTGGGTGAAAAACACTTCTACCCCTTCGTGCGCGAGTTGGGCGAGGTCGATGCCTTTGGCAACCAGCACCTCTTTGTCACGCACGGGGGTGCCGTGCATGCGTTGCATGGTCATCACATTATTGCGACAAAAGTCCCAATAGACTTGTGGTACTAATAAACGTTGGTCGCTAAAGTTGCGCCCCAACTGAGTGCAATGCGCGGCTTCGAGCATCAGGTCTAGCTCGTGCTCGGTATGGCGGGCAAATTCATCGACAATTTCTTGCGGTTTGAGGCGTTTGCCTTCACTGGACAATGTTTTGAGCCACCAAGCCAAAGTGCGCAAAATGGCGATGTCTTGGCGGATGGTGTCGGCAATGTTGGGGCGCAAGACTTTGACGGCAACTTCATGACCGTCCATGCCATTTTCATCAATCAAATTGGCGAAATGCACTTGTGCAACCGAGGCGCTAGCGACAGGGATTTCGTCAAATGCACTGTAAATGGTGTTTAGGGGCTGACCAAAGGCTTGCTCGATGCTGGCTTGTACTTGCGCAAACGGGAAGGGTGGCACGCGGTCTTGCAGTTTGGTCAGTTCGTCTGCCACATCGGGCGGTAACAAATCGCGGCGGGTAGAAAGCATTTGTCCAAATTTAACAAAAATCGGGCCCAGCGCCTCAAGTGCGAGACGCAGGCGTTCAGCGCGTTGTTGTGGGGCGCTGCGCCAAAATAACAGCACATTAAACACACGTTGCAACCAATGCGGTTTGCCTTTGCGCGTAAAAAACACGTCGAGGCGATGCCAAACCAGTACGGTGATGATTTTAATGAGGCGGAAAAGATACATAAAATTAGGCGTTTTCCTGCTGGCTGGCGGTAAGTTTTGTTTTAAGTTTTTCGAGGCGTTTTTTGAGACGGTCTGTGTCTTGGCGCAAGGTATCCACCGACTGGTTAAATTGGTCCACAGCCGTTTTTTTCGCCATGATCGGTTTTTCTTCCTGCCAAAACTCTACCAACATTTCTGCCAGTTGCAAGCTGGTGCCTTTGAGGCCGTTGATTTTGTATTTGCCGAGATTGACTAAAGTGTAAGCCGCGACATCGCCGACAATATTACTTAAATCGCCTTCGTAATCCCAACGCACCGCACTTAAGATTTTGCTCACTTCCATCGCGAGGCCTGCGTTGCCGTCGATTTTAATTAAACTCATGGCGATGGGGTCTTTTCGAATCAAGCGCAAGGCGAGGCTGGGGGGCAAGTAAACGGTGGCATCGGCGATGGCCGTGTCGGCTGCCATGCACAGATCACCGCTTTCTAAAATCGTGAGATTGGCTTGCGCCACACTAAAATCAAAACACAGGGTATTGCCGTGGTAAGCCTGCAAGTGGCTCGCGGCCCAGCTGTTTTGTTGCATGATGTGTTGCAACACAAAATTGATAAGTGGTTTGAACATAAGCGGTTAGAGGTTGAAAGCCCTTAGATTTTTGTGCCTTTATGCAAGGCCACCACGCCAGCGGTGAGGTTGTAGTAATCCACTTTGGCAAAGCCTGCTTCGTGCATCATGCTTTTGAGGGTTTCTTGGTCTGGGTGCATGCGGATGCTTTCGGCTAAATAGCGGTAGCTGGCCTCGTCTTGTGCAATCAGTTTGCCAAGTTTGGGCAACAGTTTGAATGAGTAGGCGTCGTAGATTTTTTCTAACGGTTGCCACACTTTAGAAAATTCCAGCACCAATAAGCGTCCACCTGGTTTTAGCACGCGTTGCATTTCTTTTAAGGCGAAATCTTTGTGCGTCATATTGCGCAAGCCAAAGGCGACAATGACACAATTAAAACTGGCGTCGGCAAACGGTAAAAATTCAGCATTGCATTGTGTTGCGGGGATGTTCAAGCCCGCATCTATCATGCGGTCGCGTCCAACCCCTAGCATGGAGGCGTTAATGTCAGTGAGAATGACTTGACCATTGGGGCCCACTTTTTTGGCAAACAGTTTGGATAAATCGCCACTGCCGCCTGCAATGTCAAGGACTTGGTCGCCTGCTTTCACACCGCTGACATCCACCGTAAAGCGTTTCCACAAACGGTGCAAACCTGCTGACATAACATCGTTCATGATGTCGTATTTTTGTGCCACAGAATGAAACACTTCACCGACTTTTTTTTGTTTTTCTTGCTCAGCCACCGTTTCAAAGCCAAAGTGGGTGCTTTGCTCGCTAGTGTTTTTTTGCGATGCGCTGTTTTTGGTGTTGGCTGACATCTAAATATCCTTGCGGGTATGGCCCGCCATTTCAAGTTTCTGAATGTAATCTTGCCATAGGCTTTCGTAATGCTGGGCAAGATAGTACAAATAATCCCACGAATACAAACCCGTGTCATGACCATCGTCAAATATCAGTTTGATAGCATAGCGCCCAACCGGTTCAATGCCTGCGATATTCACTTGCTCTTTGCCCACTTGCAACACCTCTTGGCCTGCGCCGTGACCACGCACTTCGGCGGAGGGTGAGTATACGCGCAAAAACTCGCATGAGAGCATGCACTCGGTAGCGTTGTCAAAATGGATTTCTAACAAGCGCGAGGCTTGATGGAGCTGGATTTGCGTCGGTATTGGCGTGTTTTCGGTGAGTCCACTCATGTTGATAGGGGGCGTTGGCTGAATAAGGCAATATCATAACAGATGCGGAGGTGGCTTTGCAGTGTCACGGGTAGTTACATGGTTTTGGAAAAGTTGACGCTAACACATCAATAATTACTTCAAATATCCATTATATTTGCATGATTTATTTGACTTTTTTAAAAATGCTGATACATTAAGCACGAACGATATAACCAATGTGTGAGTTTGATATGGTCGAAAGTAAATTAGCAAACCAGTTTGCTGCTTATTCTCAGTGGCGCACCGCCATTATGGATACCATTGGCGATTACCGTAATTGGGTTACTGAAAACCAACTCAGCGACCCGCAAATTGAGCAACGCATCGTGCATTTGCTAGACAAGTTACGGGAAGACAAACTCAATGTGGCGTTTGTGGCAGAGTTTTCGCGCGGTAAGTCTGAGTTGATTAACGCGATTTTCTTTGCTGACTACAAACAGCGTCTGTTACCTTCTAGCGCAGGTCGTACCACCATGTGTCCGACCGAGTTGCTGTACGACAAATCTAAACCCACTTCCTTGCAGTTGTTGCCGATTGATACCCGCTCCAACGACATGACCACCACCGAATTCAAACGCTTTCCTGATGAGTGGACAGTGGTGGAGTTTGATGTGAACAACAATGAAAGCATGATTAATGCTTTTAAACAGGTGAGTCGCACCAAGCGCGTGACTGCCGAAGAAGCCGAAAAATTGGGCTTGTACGATCCGAACAATAGCGATGATGCCATGAGCTTGAACAAAGACGGCTCGGTAGATGTGCCCGCTTGGCGTTATGCGGTGATTAACTTCCCACACACTTTGTTAGAGCAAGGCTTGGTGATTTTAGATACCCCAGGCTTAAATGCGATTGGTACCGAGCCAGAGTTGACGCTCAATATGTTGCCTAATGCGCATGCTGTGTTGTTTATTTTGGGCGCGGATACAGGCGTGACCAAGTCGGAAATCGACGTTTGGCGCCAATATATCAGTGGCACACGCTGGAAGCAAAAAGGCCGCATGGCGGTGTTGAACAAGATTGATGGCTTGTGGGACGACCTCAAAGAAGACATCGAAGTTGAAAAAGAGCTGCTGAAACAAGTGCGCACCAGTGCTGAGTTGCTCGGTTTAGAAACCAACCAAATTTTCCCGACCTCGGCGCAAAAAGGCCTGTTAGCCAAAATCAATGGCGACAAAGCTTTGTTGGAAATGAGCCGTTTGCCTGCACTAGAAAAAGCCTTGTCTGACGAATTGATTCCGTCTAAAAAAGACATTGTGCGTGACAACACCAAGCACGAGATTGAAGACTTAATTGCCAACACAGTGTTGTTGTTAGATGCGCGCATGGAAAGCGTGACAGAGCAGTTGGGCGAGTTGCAGGGCTTGCGTGGTAAAAATGAAGATGTGGTTGAACACATGATGCAGAAGGTCAAAGTGGATAAAGAAAACTTTGAAAAAGGCCTGCAACGTTTCCAAGCTTTGCGTAGTGTGTACTCACAACAAACCACTAAGTTGTTTGACTCTTTGGGCATGGATAAACTCAAACAAAAAGTCCATCACACCCGTGAGACCATGATTAAAGCGGCGTTTACTAAAACTATCCGCGATGCCATGGATGACTTTTTCACTGATTTGAAATCGCGTATGGTGGATGCGGATGCCCAAATTCAAGACATCAAAAAAATGATGGATGTGATGTACGACAAATTTGCCAAAGAACATGGCTTACGCAAAACCTCTATTCCATTGTTCTCTACTGTGCGCTATCAAAAAGAGTTGGCCAAGCTAGAGCGCGCGTATCAAGAGCAATTTAATACCGCGTTTAATATGATTGCCAATGAGAAAATGACGCTGACTAGCAAGTTTTTTGAGACCTTGGCCAGTCGCGTGGTCTATGAATACGAAGTGGCGAATCGCGATGCGGAAAACTGGTTGAAGGCAGTGATTTCGCCGATGGAATCACAAGTGCGTGAACACCATATCCAGTTGCGTCGCCGTTTAGAAAGTATCAAGCGTATTTATCAAGCGACGGATACTTTGGAAGAGCGCATCACCGAATTGGAAACGATAGAAAAAAGCATACAAGCGCAGCTAGATGAACTCAAGGTGTTGGCGCAACATGTGAACCACGCCTTGGATTTTGACCACGAGGCGATTGCTAAAGCCGCATAGTGCTCATTTAGAGAGCGCTTATCTTAAAGTGCTTATTTAGAATTTGCATGATGGTGACTCCAACACCGTTTGCATTTGTAGTAAGAAGTTAAGTTGCAAGGCAGTCAGTTGTATCAATGAACCTTGAAGTACTTACTAAGGGAATTAAAAAAGCCGCTTTTCAGCGGCTTTCTTTTTAACTGCAGTTTGGGTTGGGTTAAAACTAGTTAGCTTCTAACATATGCGCCTTGATTTTTTGCATGGCTTTTTGCTCAATCTGACGGATACGCTCAGCTGAAACATTAAACTCGGCAGCCAAGTCATGCAATGTAGCGTTTTCACCTTCGTTCAACCAACGTGCTTCAAGCACACGGCGACTACGCTCATCCAAACTCACCAAGGCATTGCTTAACCCTTCGGTTTCCAAATGCTCAGTTTGTAATTGCTCTAACATTGTCGAAGGCTCAGGGCTTTCGTCTTCCAAGTAAGCAATCGGGCTGTAAACGTCTTCGCCATCTTCGTCCACACCGCCATCCAAGGCAATTTCTTGACCATTGAGACGGTATTCCATCTCACTGACTTCCTCAGGTTTGACGTTCAACTCTTTGGCAATGCGTTGAATATCAGCAGGGCTTAATGTGTCAAAGCCATTTTTCATGCTGCGCAAGTTAAAAAATAACTTACGTTGCGCTTTGGTGGTGGCTGTTTTGACTAAGCGCCAGTTACGAATAATAAATTCGTGTATTTCCGCTTTAATCCAATGCATGGCGAATGACACCAAACGCACACCACGCTCTGGGTCAAAGCGTTTAACTGCTTTCATCAAACCAATGTTGCCTTCTTGAATTAAATCGTGTTGAGGTAAACCATAACCACTATAACCACGGGCGATACTTGCAACCAAACGCAAGTGAGAAACAATCAAAGCACGCGCCGCTTCCAAATCGCCATTGTTCTTCAAACGCGTCGCATAATCGTACTCCTCCTCCGCCGTTAAAACAGGAAACTGTTTAATCGTGCGCAAGTAGTGGTCGAGACTGTCTACCGAACTAACAACAGGTAAAGTTAAAGCGTTTATAGTAAAACTCCTTTCAAATCTGATGAATTAAGCTTAACAAAACAACAGTTACTATTTTAGCACTCTAGCAATGAGAGTGCTAGATATTCAAAAAAGTTTCATATAGCTGAGCTTATTTTAGGGAATCGCAAACGATTTGATGTCAAAAACAAAGGCTTTGAAGCCTGTCAGTTTTTAGATTGCTTTAGTTTTAGATTAGCTGTGATTAGTGCAAACTGTTTCTTGGGCTGATTGCTTTCTCAGACAGTGCTTATGTGTACTAGCTACTCTCTAATCGCCACGACCGCGGCTAGCCAGCCGATAAGGGCTGAAATGCTGATAACAATAATCGACACTTTTAGGGGTTCAAAGCTGAGGCTAAAGTGTGTTTGGTAGTCTTGAGCTAGTGTCTGCATACTCAAATTAAGTGGTATAAGGACTAAGCTTAAAATGAGCATAGCCATGATGCCACCGCCTATGCCGTAGAGCGCCCCAATATACAAGAAAGGTCTGCGGATAAAACTGTGGGTGGCGCCGATGAGTCGACTGACTTCGATTTCGGCTTGGTGGGTAAGCATTTGCATGCGCACAGTGTTGCTTACGACCGCAATCATGGCTACGCCGAGCAGAAAGCCAAGCAAATTAGCGACATTTCGTCCAAGGTCAATTAAATGGTTAAGTTTTTTAAGCCATGCACTGTCTATGAGGACTTCTCTCACGCCTTTGAGCGTTTTGATTTGGCTTTTGAGAACCTCTGCATTTTGTGGGCTGGGATTGGAAATCGCCAAATAAAAAGCATCTGGTAGTGGGTTGCTTTCCAAATTTTCTGTCAGATGTTGGTCAGGGTATTGTTTGGCCATTTGTGCTAAGGCTTCGTCTTTGCCAACAAAAGTCACTTGCTCTACTGTGTCCAAACGCAATAGGGATTCTTTGACGTGTTGGGTGTCGATTTGGTCAATATTTGCGTTTAAAAACACCGTCATTTGCGCGTCTTGTTTGACTTGCTGGACCACATCTTTTAGGTTATCAACCGCGACAAAAATCAAACTGGGCAAGGTCACGGTGATGCCTATCACGGCAATAATCATCAATGTGTTGACCCACTGCGTGCGTAAACGGCTGGTGACGAGTTGGAATGCTTGTTGATGTTGGTTAAGCCATTTTTTCATAGGATTATTGATAGTTCTGTTGCGTCAGGGTTTGCTCATGGATGTGCATGACACGGTGCGGAATGTTGCTCACTTGCGAAGTGTCATGCATGGCGATAATAATGGTAGCGCCGACTTCATGGAAGGCTTTGAACAGATTCATAATGCCTTGCGCGTGCATACTGTCTAGACCACTGGTGGGCTCGTCCGCAATCAACACCTCTGGGCGACTCACAATCGCGCGGGCAATCGCCAAACGCTGTTGTTCACCGCCTGATAAGGTGATGGGCATGGCTTTTTCTTTGTGGCGCAACCCGACTTTGTCCAAGGCGGCGCGGACACGTTTAGCGGCTTCCTCACCGACAATGCCGTGGATGCTCAAGGGCAATAATACATTTTGAAAGCAGTTACGGTCGTAGAGCAGTTTGTGGTCTTGAAACACCAAACCAAAGCGTCTACGCAAATAGGGCATCGAGTGCGCGTTAAGTTGGCTGATATTTTGTTGGTTAATCAGCACCGTACCATTGCTTGGACGCTCTATGCCAGCCATCAGTTTAAGCAGGGTGCTTTTGCCTGCGCCAGATTGCCCTGTCACCAACACAAAATCGCCCTCATCAATGGTGAAGTGCGCTTGTTTGAATAAGTCGTCACTACTCGGGTAGCGTTTGCTTACATTGTCAAAAACAATCATGGTGTTCTTCTTTTGGTCTTGTGGTCGTTGTTAACAGTTAATATTAGGGGGCTTAGTATAAATTTAAGTTTCTAACCGTAAAGGTCATCACCACCTATCTAAGTCGCTAAAGCGACAAGATAGGTGCGATAAGCCAGACAAGGCGCGATTAAAAAATTTAGACGCAGTATATGTAGGATATATAAGGAGAAATTTTTTATGAGCAACACAGTATGGCAACGAAAATTTAATTTATATAAGTCCCCTTTAGTCAAATAGCGCATCAATAAAGGCCTGCGCATCAAATGGTCTTAAATCGTCAATCGCCTCACCAATGCCGATAAACCGCACGGGAATCGGCTTGCCTTGATGTTGATGGGCAATGGCGGCTATCACGCCACCTTTAGCGGTGCCATCCAGTTTACTCAACACCAAGCCCGTCACACCCAAGGCCTCATTAAATGCTTTGAGCTGATTGACTGCATTTTGCCCAGTGTTGGCGTCTAGCACAAGTAACACTTCGTGTGGCGCGCCTGCAGAGGCTTTGCCAATCACGCGTTGTACTTTTTTTATTTCATCCATCAAATGCATTTGTGTGGGCAAACGGCCTGCGGTGTCGGCAATCACCACATCTATTTTTTTTGCGATGGCTGAATTCACTGCATCGTAAATGACAGCCGCTGGGTCGCCACCTTCTGAGGCCACCACATGCACGTCGTTACGCTCCCCCCACACTTGCAACTGCTCGCGTGCAGCGGCTCTAAAGGTGTCGCCCGCTGCAATCAACACCGATTTGCCTTGTGCTTGCAAGTGTTTGGCTAACTTGCCGATGGTGGTGGTTTTGCCCGCGCCATTCACGCCCACCATCATGATCACAAAAGGTTGCTGAGAACTTGAATTATGTGAACTTACGTTAAGAGGCTGTTGCAATGGGTTAAGCAAGTCTAACAGACTTTTTTTGAGCGTAGCTTGCGCTTGCTCACCTGTTTGGTCTGGCGCATGTTTGATTTGCGCTTTCAGTTGCGCCAAAATGTGTTCAGTCGCACCCACACCGACGTCTGCGGTCAATAACACAGATTCTAAGTCTTCTAAGGTTTCTGCATCTAGGCGACCTGTGCCAAATATCGCATTGAGTTGTCCGCCGAGCTGTTGGCGGGTTTTAGATAAACCTTGTTTGAGACGTTGCGAAAGCGAGAGAGTATTCTCACTGACATCCGATGGCTTAGGACTGTCGGGTGTTTCTGTGGACTCAGTTTTTTTCTTAAAGAGATTGAACATAACAAACGGGTTGATTGAATATGTGTTATTTTAGCCTAAATTATCGATGTTAAGCAGACTAAGCTTATGCTTGTAAATGGCTTGTGCTTTGTAAGTGTTAGCTTGCGAACTTTGTGATTCAGGACTGAGTCACAGCACTTGTTGTTTTAAACTTAAAAAAACATTTTTTTATTTGTACTCTTTCAGAAAAACGATTATGCAATTTAAGCAACATTTTTATTGGCTCACTCTCGTTGGCGGTTTATTGGGTATGGCAGTCCAGGCGCAAGCGGCGCCAGTACAAGCGTTTAAACTAGATAATGGTTTAAAAATATTGGTGCAGGAAGACCACCGCGCGCCTGTGGTTGTCTCACAAGTGTGGTATCGTGCGGGCGCTTTGGATGAGGTCAACGGTAAAACAGGGGTAGCGCATGTGCTTGAGCACATGATGTTTAAGGGCACCAAAAAAGTCCCAGCGGGTCAGTTTTCACGCAAAATTGCCGCCGCTGGGGGCAAAGAAAATGCCTTTACGGGCATGGATTACACCAGCTACTTTCAGCAATTAGAAAAGTCAAAGCTGCCCTTGTCGTTTGAGCTAGAGGCTGACCGCATGGCCAATTTGAACATCACCGATGAAGAGTTTGCCAAAGAGATTAAAGTGGTGATGGAAGAGCGTCGTTGGCGCACGGAGGATAAACCACAGTCTAAGGTTAATGAGCAACTGCAAGCCATGGTGTATCGCGCCCACCCTTATGGTCGGCCGATTGTTGGGTTTATGGACGACTTGGAAAACATGACCGCAGAAGATGCGCGCGAGTGGTATCGCAACTGGTATGCGCCGAACAATGCTACTTTGGTGATAGTGGGCGATGTCGAAGCACAAACTGTTTATCAGTTAGCAAAAAAACACTTTGGCCCTATCAAACCACACCCATTGCCCGCGCGAAAACCACAAAAAGAACCCACGCAGTTGGGGGAGCGCCGTGCGGTGGTGAAAGCGCCAGGGAAATTGCCTTACCTCGCCATGGCTTTTCACGCTCCCGCGCTGTCTTTCGATGAGCAGTCGCCCAATGACTGGGAGGCGTATGCCCTCGATGTGTTATCGGGTGTATTGAGTGGCAATGACTCAGCACGGCTGAATCAAGCCTTGGTGAGGACGAGTCAGATTGCTGTGGATATTGGTGCAGGTTATGACAACACCAATCGTGGTCAGCATAGCACTTTTGATATTGCGGCCGCACCGAGTGATGGCAAAACCATAGCCGAATTGGAGCGGGCGATTTGGGCGCAGGTAGACTTAATCAAAACACAGGGCGTGACCCAAGCAGAGCTAGACCGTGTCAAAGCCTCGGTGATTGCGTCCGATGTGTATAAGCGTGATTCTATGTTTTATCAAGCCATGCAAATGGGGCAATTTGAAACCATGGGCTACAGCTGGCGTTTGCTAGATACTTATGCTGATAAATTGAAAGCCATTACATCGGAACAAGTGCAGGCAGTGGCGAAAAAATATCTGGTGCCAGACCGCATGACGGTGGTGGTGTTAGAACCGCAACCGATAGATCCGAATGCGAAGCCGGTCGGTCAACCGCATGTGCATTAATATTTAAAATGCGTCGTGATGCTTTGTTGCTCAACGCCTTCACAATCGACTTAGTGCGATAGCACTTAGCGAGATTGGGGACAACCCTTGCGGTTGTGCAGTGTAGATGGTTAGCCTTTTCAATATTAAAAAAGTAAATAGAGGTTGCTAGATTTTTAAGGTGATTATGTTGAAGTTAACTATTAAGTGGATTGTCTTGTTTTTGTGTTCTTGTGTGTCTTTATTTGCGCAGGCGGCGATGCCGATTCAGCATTGGCAAACCTCGCAAGGGAGTCGTGTCTATTTTATTGAAAACCACGATTTACCCATGGTGGATTTAAGCGTGAGTTTTCCTGCGGGCAGTGCGCGTGACACCACCGCGCAATCCGGTTTGGCAGGCTTAACCCGCTATATGATGACATTAGGTGCGGGTGGCTTGAATGAGGAGGTGATTACCAACCGCTTTGCCGATGTGGGTGCTGTTTTGGGTGGTGATTTTGATGCAGATCGCGCCAGTTTTAAATTGCGTACTTTGGTCAGCGAGCAAGACAAAGCCTTGGATGTGTTTAAAAAAGTCCTTCATCAGCCAGACTTTCCTGAAGCGGTGTTGGCGCGTGAAAAATTGCGTATCGTCGCAGGGTTGCAAGAGTCTGCAACTAAGCCTGAGCAGATTGCTGAGCGACTATTTATGCAAGGTTTGTATGGTGAACACCCCTATGCTTTAGATGAAAGTGGTGAAGAGGCCACTATCAAAGCTATGCGTGTGGCCGATTTAAAGCAGTTTTATCAAACCTATTACACCGCCAAAAGCGCCGTGGTGGCGTTGGTGGGCGACATGAGCCGAGCGCAGGCAGAAGCCATTGCCGAGTCACTCACACAAGGCTTGCCGCAAGGTGAGGCCATAGGCAAATTACCCGTGGTTAGCGCCCGTACACAAGCTAGCCTAGAAAAAGTAGCGCACCCAGCCAGTCAAGCACATATTCTTATTGGCCAAGCGACGCTTAAACGTGGCGATCCTGACTTTTTTCCATTGTATGTCGGCAACTATATTTTAGGCGGTGGCGGTTTTGTCTCGCGCCTAACTGAGCAAGTGCGCGAAAAGCGTGGTTTGGTGTACAGTGTTTACAGCTACTTTAGCCCGATGGCACAAGCGGGACCATTTAAAATTGGCTTGCAAACCAAAAAGGAACAAGCTGACGAAGCATTGCAATTGGTCAATGAAACGGTAGTGAACTTCATTGACAAAGGCGTGACAGAAAAAGAGCTAGAGGCTGCTAAGTCCAACTTGATAGGAGGCTTCCCCATGCGCATTGATAGTAACCGCAAGTTATTGGATTATTTGAGCATTATTGGGTTTTATCAGCTCTCACTCAACTATTTAGATTCGTTTATCAACGGCGTGCAAAAAGTCACGGTTGAAAAAGTTAATGAGGCGTTTAAACGCAGGGTGCATCCAGACCAATTTGTGACGGTGATTGTGGGTGCTGAGTCCAAACCGCTGACCAAGTAGCTGGCTTGGCGGTCACTGGATGCGTTAAAATGTGATTTTTCATAGCCTCAATCATCCCCTTGAAATCATCGCCCACCAAAAAAAACAGCGCGCAAGGCAATAATCAAGTCCGCATCAACGCTGGCGTGTGGCGTAGTCGCTTGCTTAAGTTTCCCGATGCTGAAGGCTTACGCCCTACTCCTGAACGTGTGAGGCAAACGGTGTTTAACTGGTTGGGGCAAGACCTCACAGGCAAAACTTGTTTGGATTTGTTTGCAGGTACAGGCGCATTTGGTTTTGAGGCACTGTCACGCAACGCTAAATCAGTCACATTGATTGAGTTTTCACGCTTGGCTTATCAGAGCTTGTTGCAAAATAAAACGCTACTCAAAGCCGAGCAAGCGCAAATCCAGAATATGGATGCCTTACAGTTTTTAGCCAAATCTTCTAGTCAATTTGATGTGATTTTTTGCGACCCGCCGTTTAACAAAGGCTGGCTGGATAAACTGTTGCCAGTGTTGGCGCAACACTTAACGCCACAGGGCGTGCTGTATGTTGAAGCCGAGTACGCGCTCACTGCTGATTCTGGTTGGCAAATCATTAAGCAAAACAAAGCGGGCAATGTGTTTTATCATTTGCTAAAATGTAATACTGATTAATTCACGGATTGCTATTGGGAAACACCATGCAAGAGCCAACCATCAACATGAGCAAAACACGCATTGCGGTTTACCCAGGCACGTTTGACCCGATTACCTTGGGGCATGAGGATATTGTGCGCCGCGCCGCCAATTTGTTTGACGAGGTGATTGTCGCGGTGGCGGGTAGCACCACCAAACACACCTTGTTTAGTTTGGAAGAGCGCGTGGCTTTGGCAAAAGAAGTGTTCCACTCAGCCAACATCACCGTGGTGGGCTTTAGCGGCTTGCTGATGCAGTTTGTGCAAGAGCAAGGCGCACAAATGGTGATTCGCGGTTTGCGCGCAGCCAGTGATTTTGAATATGAATTCCAATTGGCAGGCATGAACCGTAAACTCTACCCAAAATTAGAAACTTTGTTTTTAACACCCGCTGAAGAATATATGTTTGTGTCTTCTAGCCTTGTACGGGAAGTCGCACGCTTGGGTGGCGAGGTGGATCAGTTTGTTTCCGCGAGCGTAAAGGAAGCGATTGCGCTGAAATTGGCCAATCAACCGTAATTCAAGTAAGTAAAAAACATGGCATTATTGATTACCGATGAGTGCATTAACTGCGACGTATGCGAGCCTGTATGCCCCAACGACGCGATTTCACAGGGCATGGACATTTACGAAATCGACCCTAACTTATGCACCGAGTGTGTGGGGCATTACGACAAACCGCAATGCCAGCAAGTGTGCCCGATAGACTGCATTCCGTTAGACCCGAACCATGTGGAAAGCAAAGAACAACTCATGGAAAAGTATCACATCATCACGCAAATTAAAGCGAGTAGTTAACAGTAGCAACGAGGATAAATAAAAATGCGCATTCTACACACCATGTTACGCGTCGGCGATTTACAACGCTCGATTGATTTTTACACCCAAGTGTTGGGAATGAAGCTACTGCGCACCAGCGATTATCCCGACGGCGAGTTTACGCTGGCTTTTGTCGGCTACGGTAACGAGTACGATAACACCGTGTTAGAGCTGACTTACAACTACGGTAAAACCAGTTACGAGATGGGGGGCGCTTACGGGCACATGGCGATTGAGGTGGATGATGCCTATGCCGCTTGTGAGTTGGTGAAGGCCAAAGGTGGTAAAGTGGTGCGTGAGGCTGGTCCGATGAAGCACGGCACCATTATCATTGCCTTTGTAGAAGACCCGGACGGCTACAAAATTGAGTTTATTCAAAAAGGCAGTATTGAGTACCCTAGATAAAGCTTAATCTTTATCTTTATCAAACCGTGCCATGACCAACGACAGTCCTTGGGTGTTGTATTTGTTGGCTTGCAAAAATGGCCATTATTACGCGGGCATTACCAATGATTTAGATGCCCGCTACGCTAGCCACTTAGCAGGCAAAGGCGCTAAATACACCCGCGCCAACCCACCCGTTAAGATTTTAGCCACGCAAACTTACCCGGACCGCTCGCAAGCCAGCATGGCTGAGGCGCAATTAAAAAAACTCCCCCGCGCTAAAAAACTGGCTTTCTTTCAAAGTGTTTCAAGTGAAGTAAGCGTATGAGTCAGCAAGCCTTAATGCAAGCTGTTCATCTCGCCCTTGACGACGATTGGGATGGCGCCCACCAAATTGCGCAAGACTACAATACGCCTACTGCGAATTGGCTACACGCGGTATTGCATAAAATCGAGGGGGATGTGTGGAACAGCCAATATTGGTACGCCCGAAGTGGTGGGCGAGAGTTTGAGGCGTTTGGTTCGGATACAACGCGAGAGTTAAAAGCGATTTTGCAAGAATTAAAACCTTAACCAGCCATTTAGAGCATTAGCCAAGCTTAACAGCCCTTATAAAATTTCATCTTCTTCGTCTTCAAATGGATTGTTTGACGGTTTGCGACGAAAAATACCAAACACCGACTGCAAAAACAAGCTAATCACGCCACCTGTCAAAAACACCATCAAGCTAATAAATACACAGGTAATAATCACCATGGTGGTGTGCGATAAGCCACTCATGGCAGAAAGGCGCTCCCACCAAGCGATAAGGCCATTTAGATAGGGGATGTTTTGTAATGAGAAGTCTGACATCGGGCGCTCACTGACTATGGTTATGAAAGTAAGTATAACGAATGATGGCGCTTAACTCTAGACCTTTGAGCGAGTGGTGTGATTAATGGTGACGATTGATGCTTTATATGGCTCGGCATATATTTTGCTTACGCTATGGTGAAGATAAAAATGGATATCACCATGGTGACAAATATCAAAAAATTCAAACCATCAACAGAACCAGATTCTACGAGCTTGTTAGAGGCGTTTGAGCGCGAATTAAGTGCTTTATCAACGACTGAAGCGATTAATGCCTCTGTTAAGCAACTGACAAAATTGCGCGAGACTCAGACGCTGAGTTTTGATAATCAATTGCAATTTGTTTATAGCATAGACCAAATTGGTTACCAAAAAATACGCGCTTCCATCGGTAAACGTTTAACGATTAAAGCCACCAACCGCGCCAAAGCGGCAGCCATAGACGCTGTCGTATGTCCTTTTTATAACTATTTGTTTTCAGAGTATTTGCGTTTAACGGATATTCTGCTGACTGAGAAATTTGCTGGTTTGCCTAAGCCAGAAGACCGCGCTCTGTTTTTCTGTAAAGCCATTCATGCGGGCTTAAATTACATTAAATGGCATCATTTTGATGACCAACCTGCGCCACCAGAGTTATGGAAGGCGATTAAAAAGCTATTTAAAGTGTGCGAATTACTCAACATCGCCATGTTGCGCGTGTTTATGTATCCGCAACATTCTTGGATTACCGATGCCTCTAGTTTAATGACCAGCGGTGCCATGTTTAGCATGTTGCATAAGGAAAATTACAACGCCATGGAAATTGAAGTGGCGTCGCAATATTTGTTTGAGCATGGACACTCTTTCCATTTTTCTAAACAATACGACCCCGCGCAATTCCAGTACTACATCGATTTAGACCAAGATGGCGCGGCACAACGCATTCGTCAGATGGAGCCGCAAGGCAACTGCCGTTATTGGACGACATCGGCGATAGTCAAGGAAATGGGAGAGGCGATGCAGAAAATTGCAGACAAAGCCTTGCCAGAAAATAGTCCCATCCGAAATCTTAGCTCATTGCGCGTGCTGATTCGTTTATTTAAAAAATTACAAAAAGAGTGGTCGCCTACTCAATATGTGCGACAAAGGCGTGCTGATGAGCGCTTTAAAGTGGATAAATACATCAAGGTGGATTTGGGCTTTAATGGCATTTTGCAGGCCTTGTCACAAGACAATGAGGCCGATAAAGAAAATGATAAAGAGCAAGCTGACGGCAATGAGATTGTGTTAGATCAAAAAATGTTCGACTTTAATTTTCATGTGCTCGAACAAATTTTTGAGAAAAAAGAAGAACCTAGCACCCGTGAAACTTGGCGCGTCATTGACGAAAGCAGCGATGGTTTTGGGATCGACCTAGGCTTTAGCCCTAGCCAAGATGTGGATGTCGGTTACATTTTAGGTTTTCATAACCCAAACTACCAAGAAGAGTATGTCATTGCTGAAGTCAAAAGCCTTAAAAAGCAAAAAAACAGCGCGTTTAGAGCAGGCTTACAAATCATGAGTCGCTTAGCAATGAATGTGACCTTATACAAAGAGGGTAACGTACAGGCGCAACCACTTTCTGAATATGATTTAATGGGTGGCAAGGCCGATGAGCCGAATTTTGTGGAGGCGATTTGGGTGCCTGCAGACAACGCCCATAAACTGCCTTCTTCAGTGATTTTGCCGTTTAACGAGTTTAAACAAAACCGTAGCTTCAAAATGCAAATCCGTGGCGATGAAAAAGAGTTGGTGTTGGGGGTTGTGATGGCTTTTCAGCATGATTGGGTAAGAGCAACAATCGCGAGTATTAAATAAAGGAAATACAGAATAAGTGGCTACGCGAGCGAATTACTGCGTTGCGCGGTACTCGCAACCTCGCTGTATACTGCATACTATCTCGATTCCTGCGTTCCGTGCGCCTTGTACTTCATCTCGCTCGCTAACTTATTCCGTGTTTCCTAAGGTTGAAAGCCTAATGCGTTGAACTCACAGAACGCTCTATTTTAAACAAAGGCATGCGCTAACTTAGTGCATGCCTTTTGTTTTTCCAGGTCATATATTTTCAACTTATTGATTTATATATGTAATTTATAATGAGTTGAATTGGTGTGTTTGTTGCTACTCTGTAGATGAAAGCAGAGGAGAACCACAGCATATGGCAACGACAACCAGCGCTTTATCGCAACAACTCAAACAAAACATCCGTTATTTGGGCAATATCTTGGGGGAGTGTATTCTCAAGATAGAAGGTCAAGCCACTTTTAACCTGATTGAAAATATCCGCAAGTCTGCGGTGAAGTTTCACCGCGAAAATGACCAGCAAGCGACCTTGCAACTCGAAAAGTATCTGCAACACTTAACGCCAGAGCAAACCGTGTGTGTGGTGCGGGCGTTTAGCTACTTTAAGCATTTGGTCAATATTGCAGAAGACCTCTATACCCAACAGCTGACGCGACTCAATGAGGATAATTTGGGGCCAGGCATGCTCGCGCATTCTCTGCAAAAAATGGCAGAGCAGGGCGTGACCACACAAACCGCCAACACCTTTTTTGCCGATGCTTTAGTCTCACCCGTGCTGACCGCACACCCCACCGAGGTGCAACGCAAAAGCATTTTAGATATTGAGCGTAACCTTGCCAATTTATTGGCAGAGCGAGGCACGCTGATTTCCAACAAAGAGCGTGAGCGCAATAACCTGCATATTGAAGCCGCGATTTCCGCGCTGTGGCAAACGCGGATGTTGCGCTTTTCTAAACTCACGGTCATCAACGAAATTGAAAACGCGCTGGCGTATTACAAAAGCACGTTTTTGGATGTGGTGCCGGCCATTTTGCAAGATTTAGCGCGTGATGTTCAAACCTTGTTGCCCAAACCTGAATCCGACGTCCCTGAATTGAAAACCACAGAAGCTGAAACAGCTTTTCCTGCCTTTTTGAAAATGGGCAGTTGGATAGGGGGCGACCGCGACGGCAATCCGTTTGTGAATGGCAATACCTTGCGCCAAGGTGTGCGTTTGCAATCAGAAACCGTGTTTGAATATTATCTAAAAGAAGTACATTTACTCAAGCGCGAGCTGGCGGTTTCGACCCGTTTGATTAAGGTGGATGAAGCAATTTTAAAACTCGCTCAAGCGTCACGTGACCAATCGCCACATCGCTTGGACGAACCTTATCGACTTGCCCTCAATGGCATTTGTGACCGCTTGCAAAGCACCGCTTGCGCGTTGTTGCCACAAGCTAACTTTGGTGAAGTCACCGCTGTCCCCGCCTACCCATCTGCAGAAGACTTTTTAGCGGATTTAGTCACCATTGCCGACTCACTCAAACGCCACGCGGGCGAAGACTTGATTTATCCGCGTTTGGGCAAAGTCATTCAAGCCATTCGTACTTTTGGCTTTCACTTAGCGACCGTGGATATTCGTCAATCCTCCGATGTGCACGAAGCAGTGATAAAAGAGTTGGCGCACAAAGCGGGCTTTGATTTTAATTACGACAGCTTGAGTGAAGACGAAAAAATTGCATGGTTGTTAGAAGAGCTCAAACAACCGCGCCTGTTGTTTTCACCGTTTCAACAATATTCTGAGCTGGTGCAAAGCGAGATGGGCGTGCTGGAAGCCGTGCGCGAGGTGCGCCAACAGTTTGGCCCGCAAACCGTGCGCCAATATATTATTTCGCATACTGAAACCTTGTCCGACTTATTAGAAGTCGCCTTGCTACAAAAAGAAGCAGGCTTGTTGCGTGGCATTTGGGGTTCCGCCAAAATTCAGGTGGACTTAAACATTGTGCCGCTATTTGAGACCATTGCCGACTTGCGTGATGCGCCCATGATTATGGGGCGCTGGTTGAGTTTGATTGGCATTCGCCATGTCATACGTTTTCAAGGCGACGAGCAAGAAGTCATGTTGGGCTACTCAGACAGCAATAAAGATGGTGGCTTTTTGACCTCAAATTGGGAGCTATATAAAGCCGAAATCTCGCTGGTGGAATTGTTTACCCAAGCTAAAATAAAATTGCGCTTATTTCATGGCCGTGGCGGCACCGTCGGTCGTGGTGGTGGCCCAACCTATCAAGCCATCATGGCGCAACCGCAAGGCACGGTGGATGGACAAATTCGCCTCACCGAGCAAGGCGAAATCATTGCCAACAAATATGCTGACCCCAATGTTGGGCGCCAACATTTAGAAACCTTGATTGCGGCGACCATAGACGCCAGCTTGTTCCCCAGTGACCAGTTAGAACCCACCAAACGTAGAAGTTTTGAAGGCGTGATGGAACAACTATCCACCACCGCCATGACCAGTTACCGCAGTTTGGTCTATGAAACTACAGGCTTTGCCGACTACTTTTTTGCCGCGACGCCAATTGCGGAAATTGCTGAATTGAACATTGGTAGCCGTCCCGCCGCCAGAAAATCCACCCGTCGCATAGAAGATTTAAGAGCGATTCCTTGGGGCTTTTCATGGGGGCAATGTCGCTTGCTGTTGCCAGGTTGGTTTGGCCTAGGCAGTGCCATTCATGAGTATCTGCATCAAGACCAAAGCTTGTATGAAACCCGCTTGCAAACCTTGCAAGAAATGCTCGCTTGCTGGCCTTTGTTTAAAACCTTAATCGCCAATGTGGACATGGTGCTAGCAAAAACGGACTTGGTAGTAGCGCGCCATTACGCACACTTGGTGGAAGACCGCGAACTGCGCGAAAGTATTTTTAGCCGTATCGAGCAAGAATACCAACTCACCACCCAAGCGCTCAACTTGTTGCAAGGCACGCAAGTGCGTTTGAGCACCCAACCTGAGTTGGCAAACTCCATCCGCAACCGTCTGCCCTATTTAGACCCGCTCAACCACCTGCAAGTCGAGATGATACAACGCTACCGCAAAGGTGAAACCAACGAAAAACTCAAGTTGGCGATTCAGTTGACCATTAACGGGATTGCTGCAGGGTTGCGTAATACGGGGTAGGACTAGCCATATATTGAACGCGTAATTTTGGGGACAAAGCAGTCATTGAACATTTGAATTACTCCAAGCTTTTAAAATTCAAGCGTTATAGCGACTACTTTGACTGTTTATTAAAAACTTTATCTAGGGGTTTTAAATAATTTTTACTACTACTTTACCCTTAGCTCTACCAGCTTCAAGATAAGACAATGCATCCTTTGTTTGGTCAAATGGAAATACCTTATCAATTACTGGAATGATATGTTCTGCTTCAAGAAGTTTACCTATCTCTTCAAGTTGGCGCCCGTCAGGATGTACAAATAGGAATGAATACCTTATCCCAAGTTTATTCGCTTTACGAATTATCTTTCCACTAATCAACCCGAAAACTAACCTCATGAAAAAGTTCATGCCTCTAGCACGAGCGAATGCTGCATCTGGTGGGCCAATAAGCGAAACAATACTACTATTTGGTTTTAAAATACTAAGTGATTTCTCAAGTCCATCACCTCTTACGGTGCCAAGCACTACATCGTAATTATGTAAAACATGCTCAAAATCCTGCATTTTG
The DNA here is from genome assembly GCA_965249075.1 of uncultured Methylophilus sp. GTDB lineage: Bacteria > Pseudomonadota > Gammaproteobacteria > Burkholderiales > Methylophilaceae > Methylophilus. The sequence continues at coordinate 94,150 of CBDFLF010000004.1, read as the reverse complement.
TAATCAACAACCTCATCTGCTCCAAGACGTTTTACTAAATCTGCATTACCTGAGCTAGTCGTGGTTCCTACCTTAGCGCCGAGATGTTTTGCAAGCTGTATTGCGAATGTGCCAATCCCTCCAGAACCTGCTGGGATAAACACTTTATGACCTAGCATAATATCTGCCCGCACCTTTAGTGCTTGCCATGACGTGAGGCCAACCATCGGAATTGAGGCAGCTTGTACAAAGTCTAGATTCGCTGGTTTAATTGCGGCTGCGCTCTCGGGCACGACAGCATACTCAGCTAACGACCCTCTACCTAGGTCGAAAATGCTGGCAAATACGGCATCACCTGGCTTAAAACGCGTTACGCGATTACCCACTTCGACTACGACACCTGACAAGTCACTGCCCATCACAACTGGTAAATCAAGTTTGATGATGGGCTTAAAATTCCCTTTTGGAATCATGTTGTCAATCGGATTAAGTCCTACTGCATGAATCTGAACAAGAATTTCGTTTGGCTTGATTGTTGGCCTCTGAATGTCCCTGAACTCAAGTTGATTAGTTTTTCCATAACGTTTTAATATAAGCGCTTTCATCATTTGTTCCTTTAGTTCTTATTAAGTTTATTTGGTCTGTTGCATTCACAGCCTACATACATAAACGCCAACACAAGTGCTACTTCGATAATGACGCCTGATAGAATCCCACTGGTTGCGTGTCCTTCATAAAATTCATAAGTGCCAAGGGTCGCCAATATAAGGCACGAAGTAATGATTCCGTAAATTAGCGCTGTACGGGTTGTCGAATGCTCTGCGTTTCTAGCCATAAAAATCATCACCGCAATCCCTATATAGACAGCAGCTATTCGCCTTGCAAGCAAACCTACTGAAATTGTTTGTTCTATTCCCCAGCTTGTGAGCATCTGTGCAGGAACAAACATCAAAGTAAACGCTAATAATAAAAATAGGATTGAAGAAAATACTGAAAGCCGATAAAAGGTTAATATCTTCATTGTGGGTTCCTAAGCCTGACTAGCAACTAAATCGAGCGAATCAAGTTTTAGTTCTTTGCGAACGCCCATATCAACTAGTGCAGCAGGGGCAAACCTTCTCAGAAAACTCAGGCGATTCGCTAATTTTCCAGCTGCATATCGTGCCTTTGGGTTCTTGGCATTAGCTGCTTTCAATATGACACTGGCAACAACTTTCGGATCATCGCCAGCCGCGATTGCCACTTTCGTTATCTTTGAGAGTGCTTTACGTGCAATATTGTATTCATCTAATTTGGCATCCACTTCTGGCGCATTAGCTTCAAATTGTGTATTAGTATAGCCAGGTTCAACTACAGAAACGCGGATACCTCTTGTTCGCAACTCATGATCTAGCGATTCTGAAAAACCTTCTACAGCATGCTTAGTCGCTGCATAAGTTGCCATATAGGGTGCAGGTATCAAACCTAGAATTGAGCCGATATTGATGATTCTGCCTTCACCCTGTTTTCTCATATAAGGTACAACTGCACGTGTCATACGTAAAATCCCAAAGAAATTAGTATCAAACATCATTTTGGTTTGTTCAATAGAGCTTTCTTCTGCCCCGCCTGGCGCTACACCGAAGCCAGCGTTGTTTACAACCAAATCAATCCTACCTTCTACTTTGATTACTTCTTTTAAAGCAACATCTATAGACTCTTCGCTGTTTACATCCATTGCTATCATCTTGTACGAACGTTGATTATCTTGCGCTCCTTTACGACTTGTTCCATAAACCGTATACCCTGAGTTTGCTAGTAACGCTGCTGTTGCTGCGCCGATTCCTGATGATGCACCTGTCACAATTGCGATTTTACTTTTCATGATATAGCTCCTATTTGATTAAAAATTAAAACAACTACACTTAAATATGACGACCATCATATTTATGGTCAAAAAAAAGCCAATGTAATTAATGAGAAATTAATCATTCTTTGGCATCGTACTGCTTTAAAGCTGCTTGGCGAAAAGCTTCGCTAAGTTCGGGGTCATTTACTGCGCGTGCTAACAATAGAGTGCCTACCATCGTAGCAGTCATTACTAGTGCTTTATCATATGCATCCGAATGGTCGACTGATAAGCGTTCTTCAATAAGCCTTAATATTTCTTTGATACGGCTTGTAGAGGCATTCCTTACTTCAGGTGCTTGGCGAGGCATTTCAGAACCTAAAGCTGTTATAGAGCAACCTGTTTCAAAGTTAGCCATATGTTCATTCGATAAATAACCTTGCATTAAAGTCTTTAACGCCTGTTGACCAGGCATTGCAGCTAAAGTTTGATTAATCATCTTAATAGTATCATCGCCTGCTTGACCTGCTGCCTCAGCGAGCATTGCATCACGGGACGAGAAATGTGCGTAAAAACCTCCATGTGTGAGGCCAGCTTCTTTCATAATATCCGCTACACCTGTGCCATCGTATCCACTTCTACGAATTGCTCGCGCTGCAGTTTCCACAATGCGTGCATGTGTAACTTCTTTGCGATTGGAGGTGTTTTGTTTTGTATTCATACGCTTCATGATGGTCATCATATATTACGACCATCATATGGCCAAGAGAAATTTTTTGGACGAAAGGAATTTATTAAAGTAACGTCCATTTATGGCAGATTTACGTAATAAAAACTAAATTTTTGAGTGTCAGCTAAGGGGATATAAAAGCCATTTGATATTGTTTAGTGGTTTATGCGTTCACATTGTGACTCTCTGTTGACTAACACCCACACTGCGCAAATACCCTTAAAGCTGTTAAGATGCGCATCATGCAAGCATGGATAAAAAAACTACAAGACAAACTGCCTTATGAGGTGTTGATTGGTTGGCGCTATACGCGCGCTAAACGCAATAATCACTTTATCTCTTTTATCTCACTCACCAGCATGGTGGGCATTGCGCTGGGTGTGATGGCGCTGATTATTGTGCTCTCAGTGATGAATGGGTTTCAAGACGAGTTGCGCCAGCGCATTTTAGGCGTGGCTTCGCACATTGAAATCCGTGGATTTGATAACGGCTTGGCCGATTGGCAACCGCTACAACAACGGATTGAAGCTACCCCAAAACAAGCCTTTGCCACGCCTGTGACTGGCGTTGCGCCTTATATCATGGCGCAAGGCATGCTCACATATGGTCAAGCGGTGCAAGGCAGTTTGATTCGTGGCGTGTTGCCCGCGCAGGAGGCCAACGTCTCTGACCTCGCCTCACAAATGAAAGTGGGGCGCTTAGACAGCTTGCAAGCAGGCGCTTTTAATATTGTGCTGGGCTCTGACTTAGCCATGAACTTGGGCGTGACGGTGGGTGAAAAAGTGGTGTTGATGGCGCCACAAGGCCAGTTTAGCCCAACAGGGGTGGTGCCGCGCATTAAACAATTTACTGTGGTGGGGTTGTTTCAAGTCGGCATGTACGAGTATGACGCAGGCTTGGCTTTGATACACATGGCCGATGCCGCCAAACTTTACCGCATGGACGACAAAGTGACGGGCTTGCGCCTGAAACTGGATGAGTTGTTTATGGCGCAAGAAGTGAGTGCGCAGTTGCAGTCGCAGTTGGGCTCAGAGGTGTATGTGTCTGATTGGACGCAACAACATGCCAATTTCTTTAAAGCGATTCAACTCGAAAAGCGCGTGATGTTTATTATTCTGACTCTGATAGTCGCGGTGGCGGCATTTAACATTGTTTCTACGCTGGTGATGGCGGTGACGGACAAGCGCGCCGATATTGCCATTTTGCGCACCTTGGGGGCGACCCCCAAAGCCATTCGTTGGATTTTTGTGATTCAAGGCGCGATGATTGGTTTGGTGGGTACGTTTGCAGGTGCGGTATTGGGCGTGTTAGCGGCGCTGAATATTGAGACGGTGGTGCCTTGGATAGAGCGCACCTTCCATGTGCAGTTTTTATCCAAAGACGTCTATTACATCAGCGATTTGCCTTCTAAATTATTGTGGTCGGATGTCAGTACCATTGTAATTGTCTCCATTGTGTTGAGTTTGGTGGCGACCTTATACCCAAGTTATCAAGCCTCAAAAGTGAATCCTGCGGAGGCTTTGCGTTATGACTAATCCGCATACCACTCCAAATACAGTCTTGCGTTGCCAGCAACTCACCAAACACTACGCAGGATTGGATGTCTCTGTGCTCAACGGCATTGATTTATCCGTGGCGGCAGGTGATCGCATTGCGATTGTGGGCGCTTCTGGGAGTGGTAAAAGCACATTGTTGCATCTGCTTGGAGGCTTGGACGCACCGACATCGGGGCAGGTGTTTTGGGCGGAGCAAGCCATTTTGCAACAAGCGCCCGAAGCCTTGAGTGCTTTGCGTAATCAATACTTGGGCTTTGTGTATCAGTTCCACCATCTATTGCCAGAGTTTACTGCCTTAGAAAACGTCGCCATGCCTTTGCTGGTACGTCGCATGCCACGCGCCCAAGCTTTAGAACAAGCCACGGCTTTTTTAACGCAAGTGGGCTTGGCGCATCGCTTAGAGCACATGCCGGGCGAGCTGTCAGGCGGGGAGCGCCAACGTGCTGCCTTGGCTAGGGCGCTGGTCACCAAACCACATTGCTTGTTGGCAGATGAACCGACAGGCAATCTAGACCGCCAGACCGCGCACCAAGTGTTTGATATGTTGCTGGCGATTCAACAAGCACAAAACACAGCGCTGATTGTGGTGACGCACGATTTGGAGCTGGCGGCAAAAATGCAACGTCAATACCGTCTGCAAGATGGGCGCTTACAGCCGTTGTCACTCTAATCGAGTAAAAACATGAACCGAGAAAAACCATGCTGCGCGTGACCTTCGCGTGGTTGCTCGGCATTGCGCTGTTACAGCAACAAAGTCAGTTGTGGGCGACTTGGCAAATCGGTTTGCTGGCTTTGGTGTTGCTGATTGGCTTTGTTGGTATTTATTTTCACAGTCCTCGCTTTAAGCCTGTTCAAAATACCCTAATCTCGTTCGTGTTGAGCCTGTCGAAACATGGACGAGATTCTCCAAATTCGTTTATCTCAAAGACACTCAAATCTGCCATTCTATTTGTTTTAATACTCGGTTTAGGGTTTATCTATGCCCATCTTCGTGCTGAACATCGCCTGCAAGATAGGTTAGCCAAAACCTGTGAACAAAAGCCACTGCGCATCCAAGGGGTGATTAACAGTGTGCCTGAGCGTAACGAGCGTGGGCAACATATTACCTTCAAGGTCGAACGTGTCTTTCATGCCACTTGCCATGTACCAAGTCAGATTTCACTCAATCTCTATGAAAAAAGTTTTAGACAGGCTGAGCCAGAACAGCTAGTGAGCGCAACATCGCGCATGCCCAGCTTGCATGCAGGCGAGCGCTGGGTCTGGCAAGTCAAACTCAAGCGTCCGCATGGCAGTGTTAACCCGCATGGGTTTGATTACGAAGCATGGAGTTTAGCCAATGGCATTCGTGCAACGGGTAATATTCAACATAAAGCTGGCATGAAAAGGCTGGATACAATGGTGTGGCAACCTGCAGCTTTGATTGCGCATTGGCGTGAACGGGTCGGGGCGCGCATTGCGCGTGTGCTGGGGCCGACACCAGAGGCGGGCGTGATACGCGCGTTGGTGATTGGTGAGGATAGTCAACTGTCGCGTAAAGACTGGCAGATGTTTGTCGATACGGGCATTAACCATTTGGTCAGCATTTCTGGCCTGCACATCACTATGCTGGCCTCCTTGGCTTATCTGGCAACCCTGTGGTGCTGGCGTCGTCGCCCACAATGGAGTTTGTACGTGCCAGCCAAGTTGGCGGCGAGTGTGTTGGGTATGCTCGTCGCCCTAGCTTATGCAGCGTTGGCAGGCTTTTCGGTGCCCACACAACGCACCTTGTATATGTTGATGACTGTGGCTTTGTTGTTGTGTATGCGTCGGCAATGGCCGTTTTCGCGCATTTTAGCGTGTGCCTTGTGGGTGGTGACGGTCATCGACCCTTGGGCGGTATTGGCGCCAGGGTTTTGGTTATCATTCGGCGCAGTGGCGGTGTTGGCGTTTGCCATGGGCGGGCGTTTGCGACCAGCCAACAACTTCACAAGCGCGGTGCATGCGCAGTGGGTGGTCACGCTGGCCTTTGTGCCAGTGGTGTTGCTGTTGTTTAATCAGTGTTCGCTGGTGGCGCCACTGGCTAATGCGGTGGCGATTCCCTTGGTGAGTTTTGTGGTGGTGCCACTGGGCATTGCAGGGGCGTTGTTGCCCTTGGATTGGGCATTACACGTGGCGCACAGTTGTTTGAGTCTAGGCTTACAAGGCTTGGCATGGTTGGCCAGTTTTTCTTGGGCGGTGTGGTTTCATGCCACGCCTACGTTTTTACAGACGACATTCGCCTTGTTGGGTGTGGTTAGTTTGCTCATGCCGAAAGGCTGGCCTTTGCGTTGGTCTGGCTTGCTTCTGCTATTGCCCTTGTTGCAAGCCCCTGTTTCTGATTTGAAACAAGGTGAAATGCGCGCCACCATTATCGACGTCGGGCAAGGCTTGAGTGTGCTGGTGCAAACGCAACATCATCAACTGTTGTATGACGCAGGTGCGCAGTACCATGCCGAAAGTGATGCAGGACAACGCGTGGTGTTGCCTTATTTGCGTCATTTAGGCGTGCAAAGTTTAGACCTCGCCATCGTCTCGCATGATGATAACGACCATGTAGGTGGCATGGCGTCTGTGCTGGCGGACTTACCTGTTAGACAAGTGCGAAGTTCGTTGACCAGTGATGCGGTGTTTTTTCAACAGCTCAACGATTTAAATATCAAAGTCTCGCATCAGCCATGCGCAGATGGACAGTCATGGTTGTGGGATGGCGTCAAATTTGAAATCTTATGGCCGAGCGCGGATAGCCCAAGCAATCTCAAGGACAACGATAAAAGTTGCGTGATTAAAATCAGCACACAAGAAAAAAGTGTATTGCTGACGGGCGACATTGAAAAAGTGGCCGAGATGATGTTGCTGGAAGCCCATGCAGAGATACTGAAAAGTGATGTGCTGACTATTCCGCATCATGGTAGCAAAACTTCTTCATCGACAGCTTTTGTTGAAGCAGTATCGCCAAGTTATGCCATCGCCACCAACGGCTATCTCAATCGCTTTGGGCATCCCAAGGCTGTGATTGTGGAGCGCTACCAAACGAAGGGCGCGCAAGTGTTGCAGTCTGACCAGCATGGGGCGGTGATTGCTGAGTTTAGGCAGGGCGGAGGAATGCATTTGCAGGCATGGCGCGAAGTTTTACCGCGCTATTGGCACGAAGCTGACTAAGAAAGCTTTGCAATAAACCCAACTCAAAACTTGCCGAAAACGCTACTTAACGCTAAAGTAGCGATAGTTTGAAAACATATTCTAGGAGTATCAACTGTGTGGGAAATTATTGTTGCTGCGGGTTGGCCAATTTGGCCTTTGATTATCGCTTCAGTCATTGCGTTAGCGATTATCGGTGAACGTTTTTGGGCGTTGCGCGCCGAGGTGGTGACACCAAGTAATTTGTTGCCAGAAGTGCAGCGTTGGCTAGGTCAAGGTGGCATTACCAAAGAAACATTAGCCAGATTAGAAGCACATTCATTGCTAGGTGAGATTTTAGCCACTGCTTTAGCCAATGCCAAAAACTCACGTGAAGTGACCAAAGAAGCGATTGAAGAAACAGGCCGTGCGGTGGCGCATAAATTAGAGCGCTATTTACCCACCTTGGGCACCATTGCGACTGTATCGCCTTTGCTTGGTTTACTCGGTACGGTGATTGGTATGGTGGAGTTGTTTGGTTCATTCACCAATAGCGGTCACGATGTTGCGCAATTCGCACGCGGTATTTCAGTCGCGCTTTACAATACGGCAGCGGGTATTGTGGTGGCTGTGCCAGCCATGATTACTTATCGTTACTTCCGTGCCAAAATCGATGGTTTCTTGGTGGACATGGAACAACAAGCCGTTAAATTGGTGGAAATTATCCACGGTGATCGCTAAGGCTTTGTTGTATCAAGCTTTATTTAGAAGCTTGATTTATTCAATACAACCCAATCAGCATTAAGGTAAAACATGAATTTTAAACGTGGTCAGCGTGAAGAAGAATTAGAAATCAACTTCATTCCTTTGATAGACGTGTTGTTGGTGATTATTATTTTCTTAATCGTGAGTGCGACTTTTTCGCGTACCAGCGAATTGCAAATAAACTTGCCAACGGCAGATGCTAATGCTCCACAAGAAAAACCGATTACCATTACGGTTGAGGTGGATGCAGGTGGTCGCTATACAGTCAATGGCGTTGAGGCTAATGGCGCAGTAGTCAGTGACTTATCCTCTGCACTGACTCGTGCAGGTGGACAAGGTAGAGAGCCGACGATTGTGATTAACGCTGATGCCAAAGCGACGCATCAATCTGTGGTGAATATCATGGAAGCGGCGCGCATGGCTAACTACACGCACATCACCTTTGCGACTCAGGTGAATGCGCAGTAGCACTTGTTTTTCAGTCTAAACACGTTTGAGCCCATGCAGTGCATGGGCTTGTTTATTTAAAGCACTTACTTCATATGAATGTGGCATCATATGAATATGGTACTGAGTGTTCAATCATTTAGTTCAAACACTTTTAGTTCAAAATAGATCTCTTATGGCAAAAGCCAAACAACATAAACAAGATGTAGCGATCAATACGCAACCCACTAAACGCTTATTTAAGCGTTTGTTTGCCTATGCTTGGCAATACAAACTGCATTTTGTCATATCCATTATCGCCACAGCGATATTGTCTTCAAGCAACACTGCCTTTTTGGCCATGATTAAAAAAGTGAGTGACGAAGGCTTTGCCAAACAAGGTGGTGAGGAGTTGGTTTACCTGCCGCTGATGTTGTTTAGCTTGATGTTAGTACGCGCATTGGCTGGATTTTTCTCCATGTACAGCTTGCGTATTGTGGCAAGGCGCGTGGTAGAGGTGTTGCGCGCAGAGGTGTTCGCCAAACTGCTCATGCTCCCCGTGAGTTTTTTTGATGCGAGCTCGAATGGTTTATTGGTATCAAAAATCACTTACGACATTGAACGCCTTTCCAACGTGGTGACACGTTCTGCACTCAATGTGTTGCGTGATGTGTTGACGGTGGTTGGTCTGATTGGCTATATGCTGTATTTGGACTGGAAACTCACCATGATTTTTGCCTGTGTGGCACCCCTCATGGGCTTGTATCTCTCCAAAACCACCCCAAAACTGCGTGCCAATGCTAAGCGTGTGCAACATGCAGTGGGTGAAATTACCAAAACTGCCGAAGAAGCGATTGCAGGACAACGAATTGTGAAAATCTTTGGTGCGCAAGCGTTTGAGAACGAGCGTTTTGCTAATATTGTCGCTAAAAATCGCCATTTAGAATTACGCTCTACCCGTATTTCTGGCTTGAATAGCTTTGTGGTGGAAGTGCTCGCTGCCTTGGCCTTGGCTTTGGTGGTGTATTATGCGCTGGGGCAGTTTACGGTTGGCTCTTTTGCAGCATTTATTGGCGCATTGCTGATGCTCATTTCACCGATTAAACACATTACGGCTGCCAATGAGGATTTGCAAATTGGTTTAGCAGCCGCGCAAAGTGTGTTTGATTTACTCGACACCCCCAACCAAACCGATGAAGGCAGGCACGCTATTCCACGTGCACGCGGTGAGTTAGCGTTTAAAGAAGTCACTTTACGTTACCCTGAAGCCAAACGTAATGCCTTAGACCGCATGAGTTTTGAGGTGGACGCTGGCGAGAAAATCGCGTTGGTGGGTCGTTCTGGCAGTGGTAAAACCACCTTGGTGAACTTGTTGCCACGGTTTTACGAGTTGCAACAAGGCATGATTTTGTTGGATGGTGTGGATATTCGCAGTATTCCTCTAGCCAATCTGCGCGAACAGTTTTCCTTAGTCAGCCAAGATATTGTGTTATTCAATGACACCATTTTTAACAATATTGCTTATGGTGTGTTGCGCAACGCCACCGAAGCTGAAGTGATTGCCGCCGCCAAGGCTGCCCATGCGTGGGAGTTTATCGAGCAAATGCCGCAAGGCTTACAAAACGAAATTGGTGACCGCGGTGTGCGCTTGTCTGGCGGTCAACGCCAACGTTTGGCCATTGCACGCGCCATTCTCAAAAATGCGCCGATTTTGCTGTTAGATGAAGCCACTTCTGCCTTAGATAGCGAATCCGAACAGCACGTGCAAGCGGCGTTGGATACGCTGATGCAAGGTCGCACCAGCATTGTGATTGCACATCGACTCAGTACGGTGGAAAACGCCGACCGCATTTTGGTGATGGACCAAGGCAAAGTGGTCGAGATGGGCAACCACGCTAGCTTGCTTAAACAAAATGGCTATTACAGCAAGCTCTATCACAAAGAGTTTGAGCTCGAATAAGCCGCATGAAACTGCAAACATGGTTTGAACAGCAGTGGCAAACAAGCACTTATGCGCAACTGGTGTTGTTGCCGCTTTCGTGGCTGTTTGGCTTGTTAGTCAAACTACGCGCGTCTTGTTACCGTTTCGGTTTGATTAAAAGTGAGTCCTTGCCTGTGCCTGTGGTGGTGGTCGGCAATATCGCGGTGGGGGGCTCAGGTAAAACCCCGCTGGTGATTGATTTGGTGTTGCAACTTAAAAAGTCAGGCTTTCACCCGGGGGTCATCAGTCGCGGTTATGGTGGTCGCCAACTGGGCGAGGTGTCCGCCCACAGCCAAGCCAGCGTGATGGGCGATGAGCCTGTATTGATTGCGCAACGTGCTGTCTGCCCTGTATGGGTGAACCCCAACCGTGTGCAAGCTGGCAAAGGCTTGCTACAAGCACACCCCGAATGCGATATTTTAATCAGCGACGACGGCCTGCAACATTATCGCTTAAAGCGTGATGCTGAAATTGCTGTGGTGCAACATCCTTATGGGCTGGGTAATAGACGTTTGTTACCCGCAGGCCCTTTGCGAGAACCGCTGGCGCGTTTAAAACAAGTCGATGCCATCGTAGAAACGGGTGTGGCATCGATGGCCTTAGAAGTTGGCAATCAGACACGCCCCGCACGGTTTAATATGCAATTAAAAAGCCATGCCTTGGTGAGTCTAGACCAAAGTATGACCAAGTTACCCAGCGATTTTTCTGGACAAACCCTCATCGCGGTGGCTGGCATCGCTCACCCGCAACGTTTTTTTAATAGCCTGCAACAGCATGGTTTACATATTGAACCCCATGCTTTTAGTGACCATCACGCGTTTGTCGCGGAAGATTTTCAAGCGTGGCAGAACACTTCGCAGAGTATGCCTATCGTCATGACCGAGAAAGATGCCGTAAAATGTCGGACATTGGGATTAAACAACGCATGGTATTTACCTGTCCAAGCCGACATCAGCCACCCGCAAGGGCTGACTTTGCTAGACATTATTAAGGAGCATATATGAACCCCAAACTACTCGAAATCTTAGTTTGCCCTGTGACCAAAGGGCCCTTGGTTTATGACAAAGCTAAACAAGAACTGATTTCAAAATCAGCACGATTGGCGTATCCGATTCGCGATGGCATCCCAGTGATGCTAGAAGACGAAGCACGACGTCTTGAAGAAAAAGAATACACTGCTTAAGCCTTATGTTTAAAGTCGTCATACCCGCCCGTTACGCCAGCACCCGCTTACCTGGCAAGCCTTTACTTGATATTGCAGGTAAACCCATGGTCATCCGCGTGGCAGAACAAGCGCAAAAAAGCCAAGCCAGCGAGATTGTGATAGCCACCGATTTTGAAAAAATCATGGCTGAAGCTAACGCACATCACATTTATGCGGTCATGACCCGCATTGACCATGTGTCAGGCACCGATAGAATTGCTGAAGTGGTCGAGAAAATGGCATGGGATGACGATGCAATCGTGGTCAATGTGCAAGGGGACGAACCCTTGATAGACCCACAACTCATCAACGAAGTCGCGCTGACACTGGCGCATAGCCGAGATGCAGTGATGGCGACAGCCTGCCATCCGATACACGACGAAACCAATTTCCTCAACCCCAATGTCGTGAAGGTGGTGATGGACGTGGATGGTAATGCACTCTATTTCAGCCGCGCACCCATTCCCTACCCACGCGATGAGACCTACAAAAAAAACATTCTTGCGCATCGACATATTGGCATCTATGCCTACCGAGTTGGCTTTTTAAAACAATATGCAAACCTCAGCCTCACGCAGTTGGAGCAAGTTGAGAGTTTAGAGCAGTTGCGCGTGTTGTATCATGGCTACAAAATTGCGGTTAGCGTCACAAATAATGCGCCCGCGAGTGGGGTGGATACGCAAGAAGATTTGGAGATGGTGCGAAAATTGTTTGGCTAGTTGTTTTCTTGGCCCAAGTGCTCTTGACGGGGAGGCGTGATGCGTAAACGAGAGGTTATCATTTTATTGATAGGGGCGAGTTTTGCCTGCCTATTGATGCTCATTGTCTATTTGTTTAAACAAGACGACATATCCCCCTTGCATGTGAAACAACATGGAAAAACAGTACAACAAGAGTGGTTAGGTAATACCACTTATACCCAATACCTTACAGCTGGCAAACAAGCCATGACTGCGCAAATGGCGATGCTGGCTGCCAACGTGGATAGAGATTACACATTGGTTGAGCATGTGCAAAAAGGACGGTTTGGCTTTACTTCTGAAGCAACGGTCATTTTAAAATACCTGGTTACTTATGCCTTTGGATTTGATTTGCATGCAGAAAACTTTAGATTGGAAGCCACTGAAAAAGGCATAGAAATAGTCATCGGCAAACCCAAGTTGCTCACTGCCCCAGCGGTTAAATTTATGGCTTATGAAATTCCTAGTAAAGGATTACTGGTCGATGAAAAGGCCGCCATTATCCAGTTGCAACAAAATATTTCTCAACAGACAGAACAAGATGCGAGTAATATTGTTGTCGAGCCAGCGGTAATTGCTCTATGCGAAAAGCAATTAATCGCCTTCTTACACGCTTTTTTAAGCAAACAAGCCAATATAGGGGTTTTGCCAGCGATTACGGTTCGCTATCAAAACTAGAGTGACTTATCTTGTTGGCAACTGATGTGAGCTATTGTCTGAAAATAAAATACACCGCGCCCATCAAACACAAACCCGCCCATAAAAAATCGAGTTTTATCGGTTGTTGCATGTATAGCACAGCAAAGGGAACAAACACGGCTAGTGTGATAACTTCTTGTAGGATTTTAAGTTGGGCTAGGCTAAGTTGGCTAAAGCCGATGCGATTGGCGGGGACTTGAAAGCAATACTCAATCAAGGCTATGCCCCAGCTGACTAGAATGGCGATGATTAAGGGTTTGTGGCTGAGATTTTTGAGGTGACCATACCATGCAAACAGCATAAATAAGTTAGCGATGCTGAGTAGGAGGATGGTTTTGAGTAAGGCTGGCATGGGGGTGCGCCATGAAATTTGCTCACCACTTAAGTAGTGGGTACTTGGGCGGTGAGCACTTGGGTCTGCTAATGACTAGACAGCGGCTTCGCCTGTTTCGCCTGTGCGGATACGCAATACTTGTTCTACATTGGTGACAAAGATTTTTCCATCGCCAATTTTCCCTGTGTGGGCGGATTTGATAATAGCCTCAATCGAAGCGTCTACCATATTGTCTGCAACGACCAGTTCTAGTTTGATTTTTGGTAAGAAATCGACCACGTACTCAGCGCCACGATAAAGCTCGGTATGGCCTTTTTGACGGCCGAAGCCTTTGACTTCAGTCACGGTTAGACCGTTAATGCCAATGGCAGAAAGGGCTTCACGCACTTCGTCGAGTTTAAAAGGCTTAATCACGGCTTCAATTCTTTTCATGTTCGCTCCTTGTTTTAGTTAGTACTATTTTACGCATAGCTTGTTAATTATTCAAATATCAAAACGCCAATATCAAAATGTAAAAATCAGAAGGACAGCTTGCAAGTAATTGGGTAGCGTCGGTCTTTGCCAAAACCACGTTCGGTAATGCGCACACCCACCGCCGCTTGGCGACGTTTGTATTCGTTGCGGTCGATGAGTTGCGTGACGCGCATGACATCTTTTTCGCTAAAACCAGCTTTGATAATGGCCTCGCGTGAGAGGTCTTGCTCCACATAAGCTTCCATAATGGCATCTAAAATATCATAAGCGGGCAAACTGTCTTGGTCGGTCTGGTTGGCGCGTAACTCAGCACTCGGTGCGCGTGTGATGATGCGTTCTGGAATGACGGGGCTTAAACTGTTGCGATAGCGTGAGAGTTTATATACCAGAGTTTTGGGCACGTCTTTAATCAACGCAAAGCCGCCCGCCATGTCGCCATATAAAGTGCTGTAGCCAACTGCGGTTTCTGATTTATTGCCTGTGGTAATCACCATGCTGCCGAATTTGTTGCTAATCGCCATCAGCAACATGCCACGGATGCGCGCTTGTAGGTTTTCCTCGGTGGTATCAAATGGCCTGTCGCCAAACTCAGGTGCCAGTGTTTGGCAAAAGCCATCAAACAACTCTTTAATCGCCAGTTGGCTATATTCCACGCCCAATGTGTTGGCCATTTCGGTGGCGTCGTCTATGCTGATGTTGGCGGTAAATTCGGATGGCATCATGACGGCTTTTACGCGGTCTTTGCCTAAGGCATCTACTGCAATCGCCAAGGTTAGGGCGGAATCTATGCCTCCTGATAGGCCAAGTACGACAGAAGGAAAACGGTTTTTATTCACGTAATCTGCTAAGCCTAGCGTCAGTGCTTGATAAACAGATGCTTCAAGGCTTAGTGTGGGGGCGATGGTGGTATTGTGCGGTGTGGCGTCTTTTAAATCCACATAGGCGAGTTGCTCACTAAACGCAGGCAATGTTTGGGTGATGGCGCCACGCTGGTCCATTACAAAGGAACCTCCATCAAACACTAATTCATCTTGTCCGCCTACCATATTCACATACACCATCGGCAAACCCGTTTCGGTGATGCGTTGGCGCAAGACCTCGTAACGTTTTTCTTGTTTGTTGATGTGGTATGGTGAGGCATTCAAGGTGAGTAAGATTTGCGCATTGGCTTGCAGCGCTTGCAAAGCAGGACCAGTTTCCCAACTGTCGGCACAAATTAGTACGCCATAGCGTGCACCTTGCCAATCAAACACAAATGGTGTGTCGCCTGATTTAAAGTAGCGCGCTTCGTCAAACACGGTGTGGTTAGGCAAGGCATGTTTGAGGTAAGTGCCTTGAATAAGGCCACTATGTAATAAAGAAGCGGCGTTATAACGGTGCCCACTGATTTGATGCGGATGGCCGACAATGACGGCCATCTCTTTGGGTAGCTTTTTAGCGAGCCAAATCAATGCGCGTTGGTTGGCTTGATAGAAGTCATCTCTAAACAGTAAATCTTCTGGTGGGTACCCACACAAGGCCAGTTCAGGTGTTACCAACATGTTTGCGCCTTGCGCATGGGCCTCTTCCGCGAGAGCTAAAATGCTTTCGGCGTTTTCTTGCATGGCACCAACCATGCAGTTCATCTGAGCGATGGCGAGTTTCATCAGTGTGTCATGGGCCTAGTATTTGCCGCCAGCTTGTTTAAGCATGTCTATCAATCTTGGATTTTGCCCTTTGAGCGCGTACACATAAGCAGTTAAACCATATTGATCGCGTGCTTTGACATTGGCTTTGTTGTCTATTAGCAATTGTGCCATATCAGGGGCGTTATTGCTCACGGCAAAGTGTAATAAAGGTGTGCCTTGTGCGTCTTTTTGGTCTATGTCAGCTTTTTTTTCTATCAACACTTTTGCTGCATCAAATTGGTTCTTTTTTACCGCCCAAGTGAGTGCAGTCCAATCTTGATCGTCCTCTTCATCAATCTCGGCACCGTTATCTAACAAATAGGCTACCGCAGGCGCAAAGCCATTTCTGGCCGCAATCATTAGTGCGGTACTCCCTAGCTTGTCTTTGCTATTGGTTTTGGCGCCGAGTTTAATCAGCGCTTGCAACGTTGGCACATCCCCACTTTGGGCGGCATACATCAATACCGTTTTGCCATCACTACTCACCAAGTTAGGGTCCACGCCTTGTTGAATAATCAGCGCAACAATCTCGCTATAACCTGCGGTTGCGGCAAGACCTAGCGCACTCCAACCTGCTGGGTCGCGTAGTTTTACGTCGGCGCCTTTTTCTAATAGGACTTTTACTGTTTCAATTTTGTTCTTTTTGGTGGCAAACATCAGTGCCGTCCAGCCTGTTTTATCTTTTGCATTGATGTTGGCACCCGCCTCTAGCAAAGCGCGCACAACAGGCGCTTGGTCTTTACGCGCCGCGTACATCAATGCGGTGACATTGTCTTGGTCCTGTAAGTTAGGATTGACGCCACTTTTTAATAAGGCATTGACAGTGAGCAAGTCGCCTTTGGACGCAGCAATTAATAGGTAAGGGATATTTTCGCCTGTGGCATACGTTTCAACAGGCGGCTCTGGTTTTTTGGGTTTGGCTGCCAGCGCTGGCTGCGTTAGGCATATGCTGACTAGCAAACTCAGCAGGCTTGCTTGCAAGCGCGTATGTTTATTTGCACTGTGTTTATTGACATTGAGCATCAATCACATTCCTATCCATTAGTCGTTAAGACGCTTTTTATCGCCATGAACATTCAATTTTTACATTACGACGATTGCTTTTGTGCAATCGCTTTTTGTACGGCTTGCCCCAAACCTGCAGGCGAGTCCGCCACCACACAGCCCGCAGACTCCAAGGCCAATATTTTGTCTTCAGCCTTGCCAGAGCCACCAGAAATAATTGCGCCTGCATGACCCATGCGTTTGCCTTTGGGGGCAGTTAAGCCTGCAATGTAGGCCGCCACAGGCTTGGTCACATGGTGCTTGATATAGTCAGCCGCCGCTTCTTCGTCGCTACCGCCAATTTCACCCACCATGATAATGGCTTCGGTTTCTGGGTCAGCTTCAAACATTTGCAAGCACTCAATAAAGTTTAAGCCTTTGATTGGGTCGCCACCAATGCCCACGCATGTGGTTTGACCTAAACCCAGCGCAGTAGTTTGATGCACTGCCTCGTAAGTCAACGTGCCAGAACGAGAGACCACGCCCACTTTACCACGTAAGTGGATGCTACCCGGCATAATGCCGATTTTACATTCATCTGGCGTGATGACGCCTGGGCAGTTAGGCCCAATCAATTTGGTGCCGTTGGCTTTGAGTGCGGCTTTGACGTTGAGCATGTCTAACACGGGGATGCCCTCGGTGATACATACTACCAATTCAATGCCCGCGTCGGCGGCTTCTAAAATAGAGTCGGCAGCGAACGGTGGTGGTACATAAATGACACTGGCATTCGCCTGCGTTGCTCTCACCGCCTCGCGCATGGTATTAAAAACTGGCAAATTTAGGTGCTGTTGACCGCCTTTGCTTGGGGTCACACCACCGACCATGTTGGTGCCGTAAGCCAGCGCTTGCTCAGAGTGGAACGTGCCTTGTTTGCCAGTAAAGCCTTGGCATAACACGCGGGTATTTTTATTTACTAAAATTGCCATTATTTCACTGCCTTCACTGCTTGTTGCGCTGCATCTGTGAGATTTTCTGCAGAGATGATATTCAAACCACTATCACGCAACATTTGTTTTCCTAGTTCCACATTAGTGCCTTCCAAGCGCACCACCACTGGGATGGTCATGCCGACTTCTTTCACCGCAGTGATAATGCCAGTGGCGATGATGTCACAGCGCATGATGCCACCAAAAATATTGACCAAAATCGCTTTGACATTGCTGTCAGCCAAAATAATTTTAAAGGCTTTAGTCACTGTTTCCGCGGTTGCGCCACCGCCCACGTCTAAAAAGTTGGCAGGCATGCCACCGTGCAATTTAATCAAATCCATGGTTGCCATCGCCAAGCCTGCGCCGTTGACCATGCAACCAATATTGCCATTAAGCGCAATATAGTTGAGCCCAGCGTGATGTGCTTCTGCCTCTTTGGCGTCGTCTTGTGACCAATCGCGCATTTCGGCAAAGTTTTTTTGACGATAGAGCGCATTATCATCCACCGTCATTTTGCAATCGAGCGCAACCAATTTGCCATCCGCCGTCACAATCAATGGGTTGATTTCGAGCAAAGCCAAATCGTTTTCTTTAAACAGTTTGTATAAGCCCTTGGTGAGTTTAGTAAATGCTGCAATTTGGTCGCCCACTAAATCAAGCGCAAACGCCAAGTTCCGCGCTTGGTAATCGACCAAGCCATTGAGTGGGTCGCACACTTCTTGCAAGATTTTTTCAGGTTGTGTGGCAGCGATTTCTTCAATATCCATGCCACCCGCGCTTGAGGCGACCATCACCACGCGCTCTAGGGTGCGATCCACCAACATCGATAAATACAACTCGCGTGCAATCGGCAAGGTTTCTTCTACCAACACTTGATGCACAGGTTGACCATCGGGTGCATTTTGGTAGGTTACCAAATGTTTGCCGAGCAAAGCGCCTGCCACGGTTTGTGCTTCTTGCGCGGATTTAACGACTTTGACGCCACCTGCTTTACCACGCCCACCTGCGTGCACTTGGGCCTTGACCACCCAAGCGTTGCCACCAATTTCTTTGGTGGCCGCAGCGGCCGCTTCTTCAGACTGAACGACTAAGCCGTTAGGAATCGCCAAACCGTATTTTTGTAAGAGGTGTTTAGCTTGATATTCATGTAAATTCATTTGTTTCGCGTCGCATTACGTTCAATACACTATTTTCGCGCAAATCCCCCATTCACGCTAGCAAAAGGCGTAAAAAAACCACAGTCTTTTAAACGGTGGTTTTTTATTGTGATGATGTCATCAAAAAAAGGCTATAAATCTTGCTCCCAAGCATTGCAATACGCCTGCTTGTTGCGCGAAAGCACCAACATTTGATACATACTCACCACCCACATATAGCCCGAGGCGAGGCTATACCCAATGCCACCAATAATGGTCAGCCAAGCAAAGTTTGGGGAGAGTTTGGTTAGCCACCAAGACAGAATATCCACCAACAAAAAGGCAAACGGAAACGCAATCGCAAGCACTTTTACTTTTTTAGGCACGTTGACCGCAAGGCTAAAAATCAAGGCCAAAAAGAAGAAAATAAAACTGATGCCAAACAAGTGGATATGTGACACGCGGGTCAAGCCGCTAATGGTCGCGCCTTGGTTACTGCCAGCAACTTTTTTCACGTCCTCATACTTGGTAAAGTTGGGGATGCCAGGGATTTGGCTGTGGCACATAATGCAGTGTTCAGCAAATACGCCTTTATAATGTGGCTCCCACTCAGATTGAGGTGCCCCAGCGACGGCCCATTTGATAATATCTTGACGCACCTGCAAAGGTGCTTTGTCTATCATCGAGCCATTGAGCTTGCTGGCGAGTTTACTGTTCTCTTTGTCACCATAGTAGCTATAGACAATATCGTTAACAGACAACCCCACTTTGCCATCCGCCATACCGTGCGTGAGCATAATCTGTAAGCCCGCCATGCATAGCCCAACGCCAATCACGAGCAAATAACCCACAAATAAAGTTTTAAGTGGCAATGGTAAATTCGGCAGATTTAGCCAAGGGAGCGCGTTTGTTTTTGTGGTGTTCAAGATAGTGTCCTAATTGGTATCAAAAGTCATTTAATTATTGTTGTGCGCGCAAGCATATCATTCTGCACGCAAAACCAAAATAGAGAAAAGCCCAGTTTAACTTTCTTAATTTGTCTGACTATAAATTTTTTCTAGCTAGAGCATAAACTGGCTAGACAGCGCACAAACTTAAAAGTGCGACAAAGTCTAGGCTGGTATAATCTTATTTTTATTTAGCACAAGCCCACACACATCATGCGTTTAGTCATTCAAGGCTCCGCCATCAGCATGGCGCATCTCACCCATATTCATGGCCTCATTGGCGAGCATACGCAGTTTATGCAAGTGGCAGAGCATGCCTATTATTTGCCTATTCACAACGCCGTGCCTTCCGAGGTCAGGGCGTTTTGTGCAGAGCAACAGATTGATTATGCCGAAGTGCCTGACAATCAACGCCTCGCGCATTTTGGCCTATGTGTGATGGATATGGATTCCACCTTAATCTCCATCGAATGCATAGACGAAATTGCCGACATGATGGGCATCAAACCGCAAGTGGCAGAGATTACCGAAGCCGCCATGCGTGGTGAGTTAGACTTTTCTGCCAGCCTACGCAAACGTGTGGCTTTGCTCAAAGGTTTGGATGAAGCGGCTTTGCAACGCGTGATAGATGAGCGTTTGCAATTTAACCCTGGCGCGCAAGCATGGATAGACGCCTGCAAAAATAACAACATAAAAACCATGGTGGTGTCTGGTGGCTTCACCTTCTTTGCTAACCACGTCAAACAAAGTTTGGGCTTAGATTATGCCGTGTCAAACACGCTAGAAATCATCGACGGCAAACTCACAGGCAATATTTTGGGCGACATTGTCGATGCTGAGCGCAAAGCACAAGAACTCCTGCGCTTACGAGACGAGTTAGGTTTAACAGAAACCCAAACGATCGCCATCGGAGATGGCGCGAATGATTTGAAAATGATGTCCGTGGCTGGCGTGAGCGTGGCCTACCACGCAAAACCTTTGGTACAAAAACAAGCTATGTATGCTTTGAATTTTAGTGGGTTAGATGGTGTGGCTAACTTATTGACCACCTAAATTACCTAAACAAATTCCCCATTTAAATAAGCCAACTCTTGCTCGGTAAAGCCTGCTTTGCGTCTAGCCTCCATATTAAACGGTGGTTTAAGTTTTGGCGCTCGGTATTGGGTGCAGAGTGCTTCAAAAGTAGCAATCGGGTCTAGCTCGCGTTGTTGGCATAGCCAGTTAAACCAATGGTTGCCAATCGCCACATGACCAACTTCGTCGCGCATGATAATGTCTAAAATGCCTGTCATGGCGTGGTCGTTTATCTGCGCAAATTTGTTGCGTAAGGGTGGGGCGGCATCTAGGCCGCGTGCTTCCATGGTGCGAGGCACCAGCGCCATGCGTGCAAGTACATCGTCTTGCGTGCGCTCGACCATTTCCCATAGGCTGTTGTGGCCGTCAAAATCACCATAAGTGAATCCAAAGCTGTTGAGATGGGCGTTGAGTAAGCTGAAATGGTAGGCTTCTTCTGCCGCGACTTTGAGCCAATCGGTGTAGTAGTTTTGGGGCATGTTTTCAAAGCGCCAAACGGCATCGAGGGCTAAGTTGATAGCGTTAAATTCAATATGCGCGAGCGCGTGTATGAGCGCGGCACGGCCTTCAACAGTACGCATGGAACGTTTTTCAACCGCAGTGGGCGGGACTAGGCTAGGGCGTTGGGGTCTGCCTGGGATGATTTGTGTTGCCTTGAGTGTTTGAGTCATATCACAAATGGTTTGTGACTGCGTTTCAAACAACTGTTTAACCGCCGCGCATTTTTCTGTGGGGTCGGTGAGTGATAATGCATGCAGTGCGCTAGTGCGGCGTTCAGTTTGGGTGGACATGGTGCGAGTGAGCGGTGCGTGGACACCGCTTAAATAATCAAAGGCTTTATTTTAAAAGTATTATTTTAATGGAATGAAGTCCAACAAGCCGGACTTCATATCAGGCACTATGATGTATTTGCCATCGTTGCTCAAGGCAATGTCTGCGGCAGATTGATAGCCTTCTTTAATCACGCTGGTTTCGCCTTTGGCATTGACACTGAACACACGCCCAGATTTCCAGTCGCTGACATAAAGCGTATTGGTTTTGTCACGCACAATACCATCGCCACCACCAAAGCCTTGAGCGATTTCAGTGAGTGCGTGTGTGTTGAGCTGATAGCCATAGAGCACGCCAGAGGTGAAATCTACCAAATAAAGTGTGTTGCCGTCGGTGCTGGTGAGTAGGCCGTTGGGGGCTAAAATACGTGCGTCTTTTTCACCATCAAGTAATAAGGTCACTTCGCCTTTGGGACTGACTTGGTAAATCGCCCCACCTTTGCCTGTGCCTAAAATATCGCCACTGTCGGTGATGTATAAATTGCCTTGCGCATCGGCTTCGAGGTCATTTAAAAATTGTGGTGGGTGTGCAAACGCTGTGGCGGGTACAAATACTTCCGCTTTAGGCATGGCTGTTTTGGTGTTGACTTTAAGCACTTTGGTTTTGTCGGCAATATATAAATCATCACCGATGATTGCCAAGCCTTTGGGGTCGTCTAGCCCAGCCAGCAACACGCTGGTTTTGCCTTGGTTAATCACGCGGATTTGACCATCACCATCTTTGCCAAAGCCATTGATTTCAGACACATAAATGCGACCATCTTTAGCTTGTACCACTGATTCAGGCGTGAGCAAGCCAGTAATAGCGCTATATTTGGTTTCTGCATGGCAGGCAACCACGCTAGAGACTAAGCATGTGGCTAAGATTAAATTGGTGAGTTGACGCATACAATCCTTATCAATTAGAAATACAATTTTTGTTGAGTCACGGTATCTATGCTTTGGCATAGTGCTTGATAGGATTTGCTTTGGTTACGCGCTAGACTTTGTTTAAAGGCATCTGACTGCGCGAGTTTTTCTGACACTTGCGCCAGTGCTTTCGCGTAGGATTTTTCCATAAAATATTCTGCTTGGTAGCTTAATTCACCAAGTTGTTGCCCTATGCCTGTCACCACTAAATCTGGGTTTGTCAGCGCAGCACTGGCTTCGTTGTTAGTGTAGACCTTGGCAGTGATTTGGCTATGAAACACACGTAATTGCGCGTTGTAAAACATATTCGGCTCAAGCACGATAAGCGCATTGGCTGAGATGGTTTGTTGGCAACTGTTGCTTGCTAATGACAATGGCTGAAACGAGGCTAGCGCACTGCGACTGAGCGCTTCACCACGGTTATGCCAATAATCCATGTATGGGTGCAACATACGCACTGGGTTGTGATAAAACGTTTGTGGGATTTGTACCACGATGTTGCCAGTGGGCGTGTTCGCCTTTGCGGTGAGTGCAAAGCCTAATAGCATGGCGGTTAATAGCGTCACGCTTAGCCAAGCAAATTTGATTTGTCTATTCATTTGTAGCGCATTTGTTTTTAGCAAGCTTGTTTTTTGTAAGTGTGGTTTGGTATGCATTTTCAACTCCATTCTTTAATCAGTGTTTTGCATCGTAACTGATACGGTAAATCCAATCCGTTTTATCATCGCTGACATACAGCGCGCCATCTGGCCCAACGGCAACATCTACGGGTCTTCCCCAAGCTTGGCTGCCTTGTTGCAACCAACCTTCAACAAATGGGACAACAGACACGGGTAGATGGTTCTTGAATTGTACTCTTGCCAACGCATATCCGCTCGGATTCTTGCGATTCCATGAGCCATGTAGCGCAACAATGGCATCGGATTGATAGTCCGCAGGGAAGTGGCTTTGATGCAAAAAGCTGATGCCAATGGGTGTGCTGTGCGAGGTGAGCGTGATGGCAGGGGCGGTGCCAATTTGGCAGATGCCATCAGCGCCTAAAAAGTTAGGGTCTTGAAATAATGAATTTGGTTTGGCTGGGTCTGCCCAGCAATACGGCCAGCCATAAAATCCGCCTGCTTGAATACGGTTAATATGCTCTGGCGGTAATTCATCATTCACCTTGCCATTTTTGGTTTCGGAGCGATTGTCTGCGCCTTCGTTGGTGGCAAACATCTCGCCAGTGACGGGGTGCCAAGCAAAGCCTTGGCTATTGCGCAAGCCCGTTGCCCATATCGGGCTAGGTGCATGGCGACCGACAGTGACTAAATGCCCTGCTGATTGACCTTCTAGCGTATAGCGTAGTACGGTAGCGCGTTGAGGTTCGCTTTCGATACAGACATTGCAAGAGGAGCCGACGTTGATATAGACGTGCTTGTCGGGGCCGATGCGCACTGTTTTTAGTGTGTGTCCGCCTGTGGGTAGCTTGCTAATAAAAGGTTGCGGAGGCGACCACTGCTCACCTTGTCGCGTGAGTTTAACAATGCTGTCTTCATTCGAAATCAGCATCAGGTCGTCTAAAATCGCTAAGCTGTTCGGTCTGTTCAGACCTTTGGCAATCACGGTATGTGTGTCGGCAAAACCATCTCGGTCGCTATCAAGTAGTTTAATCACTTTGCCAGCGTCTACCATTGCTACGACCAAGGCACCATCCTGGTCAAATTGCATCATACGTGGTCGACCGATGTTAGATAAATCGGCATAACGTTGAATGCTAAAACCCGCAGGCAGGGTGATTTTTTTGAGTAAGGCAGGGCTGGCTTCAGAATGGGCTTTGAGCGCGAGCGTAATCCCAACAATCAAGCCCACCAAGCCTATCAACAATAATCGAGGTCTACCTTGCTTGAACATCGCACTATCCTGTTCGATTAAATGGATGACTAGGTTAGCACATCTGCCCAAATATTTTTAGCCCATGCTTGGGCAAAGTCGCCCTCTTGTGTTGACGGGTGTGCCGATACGCCTCCGCCTTCTGCCGCAATCATGGTTTTTTTGTTGGCATCGTAGCGGTAAACATTGGCCACATGGATGGCTTGCTTGTCATCTACATAGCTATAGCAAGTGTTGGCGAACACTGGGTTGGGATTGGGCGCTTGTCCTGCCAAGGTGTCGACAATCGCTGCAGCGCAAATTTTGGCTTGCAAAGTCGCCATGTGGGCTGATTTTGGCAAGCCTGCAGAGATGCTGTCACCAATCACATGCACATCCTTGGCTTGGGTAGAAGCATAGGTGACAAAGTCCACTTCACACCATTTGTTATCCACGTTGTTTAAGCCTGCCAGCTGCGCCACTTTGCCTGCTAGTTGCGGCGGAATAATATTCAGCACGTCACCTTGAATCGTCTCAAAGTCAGTCTTAATGGTTTTGCTACCAAGGTCTAAATTAAGAATTTCGCTGTTGTTATGGTATTCCAATTGTTGCGCATACAAGTCTTTAAACGCTTTGGCAAACAAGGCTTTTTTGGAAATAATGTCTGGATTCGCGTCTAGCACAATTACTTTGCTACGTGGTTTATGCTGTTTTAAATAATGCGCCACTTGGCAAGCGCGCTCATAAGGGCCAGGCGGGCAACGGTAAGGCGCTTTCGGGATGGTCATCACAAAGACACCGCCGTCTGGCATGTCTGTGAGTTGTTGCTTGAGTATAAGCGTTTGTTTGCCAGCTTTCCATGCATGTGGAAAGCGTGCTTGTGCTTCGGCGGATTGTAGTGCAGGCAAACTTTGGTAGTCAAAGTCTACGCCTGGCGCAATGACCAACTTATCGTAACTGATTTCACCACGTTGCGTGGTGACGGTTTTTTTATCCGCATCAATCTTAATCACGGTATCTTGCACCCATTGGATACCGTGGTTTTTTTGCGTGAGCACATAAGAAAAACTCAACTCGTCTATCTGTTTGCTACCACCAAGAATCAAGTTACTCATGGGGCAGGATACAAATTGCGGATTCGGTTCAATGACGATGGTTTCGACATTGCCAGCGCTCCAAAGACGGATATATTTAGCAACTGCGGCGCCAGCAAAGCCACCCCCCACCACCACTACTCGCCCTAAAGGCGGTTTGCTCGCGCGGCTGTAGGCGGGTAAGCCATATAAGGCTAAACTGCCGAGCAAACACTGTTTGATAAAGTCACGACGGGCGCGCTGATGAGTCATTATTGCGCTCCTTTAAAGGCTTGTGTTGGCAACTTGCTTGGGCTTGTTTTAGGCATACCTGCAAAGTAAGCCGCAAGCGCCTCAATCTCGACATCATTTAAACCTTTGGCATGATGATGCATGACGGTGGCAGTGGTTTTGCCGGATTTAAACTGTTGCATCTGCTGGCTAAAGTAAGTGGTATTTAAGCCTGCTAGGGATGGTGTGCCGCCACTGCTGATACCGTTTTGACCATGGCAAGCACTGCATGAGGCCGCTAAAGTACGGATGTCGCTTGCTTGCGTTAAGCTTGGATAGGCTGTCGCAAGCCATAACCCTAGCCATAAGCATGATGTGGTTCGGTACATTCGGTCTTCCCCCGATATTGTTTAGTTTATATGGGTATTGTATGCATTTTTGTCTTGCGTAATGTGATGCAAGTTACACAGCGCGAATGCCTATTCTATTGTTATAAAGTCATAGGCATAAAAAAACGGCCATCAAATGAATGATGACCGTTTTATGAGCTAAGTCGTGACTAGTTTAAACCACTAGAAGCATTTTTCTTCTTGGCAACCGTCGTCTTTCACACCTAGAGACTCCATATAGGCGGCCATTTCTGTTTGTTTTAAATCACGGAAGTAACGCACCAATGACACACCACCTTTGAGCTTTTTGTTCACATCAACACCTTGGTCAGCTAAGTATTGAATCAAATCTTTTTTGTAGGTGAATGCAGCCATATGAAAAGCGGTGTTTTGGCTGGCTGGATGTACGTAGTCTTTGTCGGCACCTTTTTCAACCAAATATTTCACTAGATTTAAATGGCCTTTAGATGCGGCCATTTGTAAGGGCTCCCAAGCAAAAAACTTCTCATTGACTAATTTTGGGTCAGCTTCAATATGTTTTTTAACGACTTTCATATTGCCAGAACCAAGTGCCTCGGTAAACTCCATGTACTCTTCATCGCTCAGTGCAAAACTGTTTAATGAGAAGCCTAACGCTAATATCGCCAACATCGCTTTAATTGATTTCATTTTATCTCCAAACTTCCTATTTGATTGTATTTTTAATGCCGACCAATATTACTATTAGCCAACAAACTTCCTTGCGTTACGGAACATGCGCATCCAAGGACCATCTTCTTGCCAATTGTCTGGTCGCCATGAATGTTGTACTGCTCTAAACACTCGCTCAGGATGTGGCATCATAATACTAAAACGCCCATCTGTGGTGGTAAATCCAGTTAACCCTTGCGGAGAACCGTTCGGGTTAAACGGGTAGACTTCGGTTGGCGTTGACGCATGGTTAATATAACGCACCGTCGCCAATTGTTGTTCTAACACACGTGTGACCGCGTTCATGTCAGAAAATTCCGTAAAGCCTTCGCCATGTGCCACGGCAATCGGCATGCGGCTGCCTGCCATGCCGTTAAAGAAGATGGAAGGCGACTCTAAAATCTCGACCATGGCAAATCGCGCTTCAAATTGCTCGGATTTGTTACGCACAAAATGTGGCCAGTGGTCGGCCCCTGGAATGATGCGGTGCAAGTTGCTCATCATTTGGCAACCGTTACATACGCCGAGCGCAAAGGTATCTGCACGGTTAAAGAATGCACTGAATTCGTCACGTGCACGGCTGTTGAATAAAATAGACTTTGCCCAACCTTCACCAGCGCCAAGCACGTCACCATAGCTAAAGCCACCGCAGGCGACCAAGCCTGCAAAGTCTTTGAGTGAGACGCGACCTGAAATGACATCGCTCATGTGGACATCGACACTGTTAAAGCCTGCACGGTCAAACGCGGCGGCCATTTCAGTTTGTCCGTTGACGCCTTGCTCGCGCAAAATCGCCATATTTGGGCGTTTGCCAGTATTGATGTAGGGCGCGGCAATATTCTCGTTAATATCAAAGCTTAGTTTGGCGTGGATGCCCGCATCAGCGTCGTTCAAAATACGGTCATACTCTTGTTGTGCACAGGCTGGGTTGTCACGCAAACTTTGCATGCGGAAAGTGGTTTCTGACCACATGCGGTGTAAGTTGATGCGGGTGTCATTAAACACCACATCGGCTTTGCGGATGCTGATTTCATTCGCTGTGGTGACTTTGCCGATGTTGTGGGCACAATCATTGAGCGCGCTATTGAGTTGCGCTAATATAGCGTTGGCATCGGCTGAACGTATTTGAATCACTGCACCTAATTCTTCGTTATACAAAGCGCTCACTACATCGCCTTGCAAGCCGCTAATGTCGGCATCAATACCACAATGCCCTGCAAACGCCATTTCAACCAAAGTCGCAAACAAACCACCATCGGAACGGTCATGGTAGGCCAAGACTTTGCCATCGGTATTCAAAGCTTGAATTTGTGCAAAAAAGGCTTTGAGTTGCGCAGGGTTGTCCACATCTGGCGCCACATTGCCTAATTGACCATAGACTTGCGCCAAGGATGAGCCGCCCATGCGGTTTTTGCCGTTGCCCAAGTCAATCAAAATCAGTTCGGTGTTGCCCAAGTCCGTGCGCAATTGTGGGGTGAGTGTTTTGCGCACATCAGGCGTGTTGGCAAAGGCGGAAATCACCAATGAAATTGGCGAAGTGACGGCTTTTTTCTCGCCCTTATCTTCCCACACGGTTTTCATACTCATTGAGTCTTTGCCGACAGGAATGCTAATGCCTAGCGCGGGGCAGAGTTCCATGCCCACGGCTTTGACAGTGGCGAACAAAGCGGCATCTTCGCCTGCGTGACCCGCAGGCGCCATCCAGTTGGCAGAAAGTTTTAAATTGCCAATCTCGCTAATGGATGCGGCGGCGATATTGGTAATCGCCTCGCCTATCGCCATACGACCAGAGGCAGGCGCGTCAATCAAGGCCAAAGGTGCACGTTCGCCAATGGCAAACGCTTCGCCCATAGTGGTTTCAAAGCCTGCACAAGTCACGGCGACATCGGCCACAGGCACTTGCCATGGGCCTACCATTTGGTCGCGCGCGATAAGGCCTGTGACTGAGCGGTCACCAATCGTGATTAAAAAGGTTTTGTCGGCCACGCCAGGTAAGCGCAACACACGGCTAGCCGCTTCTTTGAGGCCAATGTTATTGGTTTCAAAAGCAGGTAAGGTTTTTTGTACGCTTTTCACGTCACGTGTCATTTTAGGCGGTTTGCCCAACAACACGCTTAAATCCATATCCACGGGTTTGTTGCCAAAATGGCTATCTGCAACCGTTAAGTGGCGTTCTTCAGTCGCCACGCCAACCACGGCAAATGGACAGCGTTCACGCTCACAAAGCGCCTCAAACAAAGGCAAACTGTGTTGCGCCACAGCCAACACATAACGCTCTTGCGCCTCGTTGCTCCATAACTCACGCGGGCTCATGCCAGGTTCTTCGTTATGCACATCGCGCAATTGAAACACTGCCCCCACTTTGGCATCGTTGACCAATTCTGGAAAGGCGTTAGAAATGCCCCCTGCGCCCACATCATGAATGCTGATAATGGGGTTTTGCTCACCCATTTGCCAGCAACGGTCGATGACTTCTTGCGCACGGCGTTGTAACTCTGGGTTGCCACGTTGCACTGAGTCAAAATCTAGGTTTTCTGTGTTAGCACCCGTATCCATACTAGATGCTGCACCACCACCCAAACCAATCAACATGGCAGGGCCGCCCAATTGAATCAGGGCCGCGCCTGCAGGAATCACTTCTTTAAATGAGTGACTGTCCGAAATATTGCCCACGCCACCTGCTAACATAATTGGTTTGTGATAACCGCGCACTTCATTATTGGTTTCTAGTTCAAAGGTGCGGAAATAGCCTGCAATATTGGGGCGACCAAATTCGTTGTTATACGCCGCGCCACCCAAAGGGCCATCTATCATGATTTGTAAGGGTGTGGCAATCCGACTGGGTTTTCCGTAAGGCTTCTCCCATGTTTGGGTAAAGTTGGGGATGTTGAGGTTAGACACTGAAAAACCAGTCAAACCCGCTTTGGGTTTAGAACCAATGCCCGTCGCACCTTCGTCACGAATCTCGCCACCCGCACCCGTGGCCGCACCCGCAAAAGGGGAAATCGCGGTGGGGTGGTTATGCGTTTCCACTTTCATCAAGTAGTGCATATTGTCTTCCACAAAGCCATATGCGTGGTTTTGTTGCGGGTAAAAACGTTTTGTTTTTTGGCCCGCGACGATAGAACTGTTGTCAGAATAAGCCACCACCGTGCTACCTGGGTTGAGCTTGTGCGTGTTGCGTATCATGCCGAACAATGAGATTTCTTGTTGTACGCCATCAATCACCCAATCGGCATTGAAGATTTTATGACGGCAATGCTCTGAGTTGGCTTGCGCAAACATCATCAATTCGACATCGGTCGGGTTGCGCCCCATTTTTGTGTAATTTTCTAACAGATAATCCACTTCGTCGGGCG
This sequence comes from uncultured Methylophilus sp., assembly GCA_965249075.1. Taxonomy (GTDB): domain Bacteria; phylum Pseudomonadota; class Gammaproteobacteria; order Burkholderiales; family Methylophilaceae; genus Methylophilus. The sequence goes on along the minus strand of CBDFLF010000004.1, from coordinate 64,170 downwards.
AAAGCGCCAACCCCATTTCGTTATTCGCAGCTTCTAACGCTGATTTACCGCCTTGCAAAATGTCGATGGTATTGAGTGGTTTTGGATCGGCATGGTGATACAGTTTTTCTGCATCATCTAGTTTGTAGATCACAGTTTCCGTCATGCGGTCATGGATGGTGGCTCTAAAAGCCGCTTTTTCAGACTCGCTCAATGGTTGACCGTTTTTTGTGGTGACGTAGTAAGCCACGCCACGCTCAATGCGCAACACATCAACTAAACCGCAATTATTTGCAATGTCGGTTGCGCGGGACGCCCAAGGCGAAATCGTGCCGATGCGCGGAATGACTAAGAACAACTCGCCTGCTGGAGATTCGTTTTGTGTTTTTGGACCATAAGTCAAAATTTGCGTCAGCGTATTTTTTTGCGCATCGCCCAACGGTTTTTCGCTAAACGCAAAGTGCATAAACTCAGCATAGATATGGCCAATGCTAGGAGCTGATACATTAAGCGTGGCGTAGAGTTTGTCGAGGCGAAATTGAGAGAGGGCTGAGCTACCACGGAGGCTGAATAAATGCGCTTGATTTGACATGGAGTGCGGTCTGATTTTAATTAAAATTCAAACCGTTATTTTATCAGAAAGCGAGGGTTAAAAAAATTGCAAAGCCCTTTAAAATCCTAAAGCGCGTGCGCCTTGGTAAAAAATAAAACTAATCACCCAAGCCAAGAGTAATGACCAGCCAATCGAAAGCCACATAAAGGCAGTGCTTTTGGATTCGTTCTTTAGTGTGGCAATGGTGGATAGGCAAGGGGTGTAAATGAGCGTGAATAGCATAAAACTCATGCCTTGTACCCAATCAATATTCATCGCAATTTGTTGTGCCAATGCATCGCCATTTAAACCGTAAATCACGGCGAGCGAACCTACCACGATTTCTTTGGCGACAAAGCCAAAAATCAAGGCGATGGCGAGTTGGCTGTCGATGCCAATCGGGTTAAGTACAGGCGAAAACCATAAACCAATTTGCCCAGCCAAAGTGCCAAGACTGGCAGGAGCAACATCGGTAGGATAGTGCGTGAGCGCCCACACCAACACCACACCAATCACAATAAATTTGCTGGCGCGGTTTAAAAAGTGTTTGATTTCTTGCCAACCTCGCAACCAAATTTGGCGAGCAGTCGGGAAGCGGTAGGGCGGGAGTTCGAGAATAAATGGCTCTTGGCTTTGGTACTGTTTTTTAAACAGAATCGCAGTTAAAAAGATGGTGAAAAAACTGACCATGTAGAGCGAGAACATGACCAAAGCAGCTTGCGTAGGCGCGAATAAAATCGCAATCATAAATAAAAATACTTGCAAACGCGCTGAGCAGAGCGATAGAGGAATGACTAACATGGTGAGTAAACGCATGGGGCGGCTACGCATGACGCGTGTGCCCATGAGCGCGGGCACGTTGCAACCAAAGCCCATCAGCACCATGACAAAGCCACGGCCGTCCAAGCCCATTTTAGACATGAGCACGTCCATTAAAAAAGCAGCGCGTGAGAGATAGCCACTGTCTTCAACCATACTCATCACTAAGAAAAATAAGACAATAATCGGCACAAAAGCGGCGACTGTGCTTAGCCCTGTATAGATGCCGTCGAGTAATAAGCCGTTAAGCCACTTGGGTAAGGGGGCGAGTAGTGGGTCTAAAAAAGCACTGCGCAAGCTGTCTAGCAACCAGCCCATGCCTTCTTGTAAGGGTGCCCCTGCGGTAAAAATAAATTGGAATAGTAGAAAAATAGATAAAAAGAATAATGGCAGTCCGAACCAAGGGTGTAGTAGTACACGGTCAATTTTGTCCGTGGTGGCATCAGCCAATTGGCTGGGAATCTGCACGCTATTTTCGATAATGCGTTGCATCTCTTGTTCAATTTGATTGTCAGCTTCTAGCTGTTTGGCAACTTGTTGTGGCTGGATGCTATTGGCTTGCTTGTCTAATATTTTTGCGGCTTGAAGCAACGCTTGTGGGCAGCCGTCGCCAAATTTTGCGCTGATACTGGCGACTGGAAAGCCAAGTTTTTCCGCCATGTTTTTGTTGTCTATGCTGATGCCCGCACGTTTGGCTTCGTCTTGCATATTTAACAGCAACATCGTGGGCAACCCCAACTGTTTGATTTGCAAAGCTAATGATAGCTGCCTGTCAATTTGTGCACTGTTTAAAATGATGATGGCTAAATCGACGCTGTGATGGCTTAAAAAATGACGCACCACTTGCTCGTCGTCAGAAAATCCGTGCAAGTCATACAGGCCAGGAAGGTCAATCAGCTCTGCGATATAGCCGCCGACTAATAGTTTGGCGCTCATTAAGTCCACGGTAATGCCAGGCCAATTGCCCACGCGCGCAGAGGCACCACTCCAGCGGTTGAATAATGTGGATTTGCCCGTATTGGGCATGCCGAGTAAAGCGATGCGTTTTATGGACATGATGAGGTTGATGGGCTAGATAATTCGATGCAAGTAGCATCTTTTAAGCGAATAATCACATCGGTTGAACCAATGCGCACTTGAATGGGGCCGCCAAAACTGGCTTGACGAATGATAGTGAGTGACTTACCCAACCTAAAGCCTAAAGCGCTTAAACGCTGGTGCAAAGCTTGTTCGGCATGAATCGCAATCACAGAAGCAGACTCGCCAACGGGCAATTGATTCAACAAGGGCATGGAAAATTACAAATGATAATGGTTCTTAATTATAGCACTGAAGAAAGTCACTTGTCGCAAACATAGGGCAAGTGCCAGCAATAAAAAAGCCAGCATTGAGCTGGCTTTTAAAGCGGATAAGCTAAGTATTGATAACTGATGCTTATTTCGCGCCTTGTACTTCAATTTTGGCTTTGTCTTTCAAGCTCAACATATGTTTTTCAAGTTTACGTTGTTGCAAGGTACGCTCAATGCCTTCTTTGATTTTATCGTAAGCAGGCGCTTGCAAAGCGCGAGTGTCCACTAACTTAATCACATGCCAGCCAAATTGTGTTTGTACTGGGGCGCTGACTTCGCCTTTTTTCAAGCCAGGTAAAGCGTCAGCAAAAGGTTTTACCATGCCAGCAGGTGAGAACCAACCTAAATCACCGCCTTTTTCTTTAGAGCCTGGGTCTAAAGATTTGTCTTTAGCGATTTTGGCAAAGTCTGTACCTTTTTTCAGTTGTGCCGCGATGTCATTGGCTTCAGCTTCGGTTTTGACCAAAATGTGGCGCGCATTGTACTCTTTGTCGCCCAGTTCTTTTTTGTATTGCTCGTAACCTTCTTTTTTCTCAGCTTCGGTCACTGGATTTTTTTTCATAAAGTCAGCTAAGTAGGCGTTGACCAACAGTTTACGGCGTGCCAACTCTTCATTGGCAATATAGTCTGCTTGTTTATCAATGCCTTGCTTTTGCGCTTCTTGGTAAGCCAGTTCAGAGCCGACCAACTCATTCACAATAGCCATGCGCATATTGTCATTGGGTTTTTGACCACGCGCTTCTGCATCACGCATGATGTAGTCTACCCAAGCTTTTTTAATGGGTTTGCCGTTAACAGTTGCTGGATCTGCAGCATCTGCGTGTGCAACGTTTAAGGTGGAAATCGCTACAAGGGCAACGATTAAATGTTTTACGTTCATGCTTGTTTCCTTATGTTTGAACAATGGATGTTAAATGAATGCTGATCTGAAGAAAATGGTGTCGTTGTGGAAGAGTGCAAGTGTTATATATTGATATATTAAATGATGCCTTACAAATATGACAGTCTTGTGACAACTTGATTTATGGCAAGTGGCTATCGTTAGGCGCTAAAGCCTCTATGCTTAGCGCGTGGATGCGATGTGGCATCATGTCAGTCAAGCAACCATAAATCATACGATGTCGCATTATCGTTGATTTTCCTGAAAATTGCGAACTTTTGAGTGTAAGTTTGAAGTGTCCACCACCTTGGTTGCCTGCATGGCCTGCGTGCATTGCACTTTCATCCATTAAGGTCAGCTCGATAGGCTCTAGTTGCGCAAGGCGTTGTTTAATTTCTTCTGCGAGTGTCATTTGGTGTGTTGTTAAGGCAATGTTTTTCTAAATGGTTTGACCTCAACGCTTTGATACACGCCTGCGATGACAAAGGGGTCGGCATTGGCCCAAGTTTTGGCTTCTTCCAATGAGTTAAATTCAGCCACAATTAGACTACCAGTAAAGCCAGCGGGGCCTGGGTCAACGCTATCAATGGCAGGCATTGGGCCTGCCAAAATTAAACGGCCTTCAGCTTGCAAGGCTTGCAAACGCGCCAAATGCTGTGGGCGGTTGGCAAGGCGTTTCTCCAAACTATGAGCGCTGTCGGTGGCGTAGATGGTATAGAGCATGGCTGTTTGCTTTCTAATACGATATTTATTTTGTCATTTTTATTTAGAGCGGTCATCTTTAGTCAGATGAATCGTCTTGGATGACCCAATGGTTCTTGAGTATCAGCGCTTGCGCCAAGATAAATACGAACATTAAGCTGGTGACGCCAAAGAGTTTAAAATTAACCCAAGTATTTTCGCTGTAGTGCATGGCCACATACAGGTTTAACACGCCTAATAACAGCAAGAAAATTACCCAAATTAAGTTTAACTTGTCCCAAATGGCTTTGGGTGGCGCCATGATTTTGCTAAACATTTTTTCAATTAAGTTTTGTTGTAAAGCATAACGGCTAATTAATAATGCCAATGCGCCTATCCAATAAAGCACAGTGGGCTTCCACATAATGTAAGTTTTGTCGTGTAGCAATAAAGTGATGCCGCCCAACACGCTGATAATCGCACCGTTAATCATCAACATTTTATCAACGTGGTTAAAACGCCATTTGCTATAGACGATGAGCAAGAGCGTCGTGGCGATGGCGACCGCAGTGGCAGTGTAAATGCCTGCCATTTTGTAACTTACAAAAAACAAAATCACGGGCAGTAAATCGGTAAGCATTTGCATGGAGTGTCCATTATCATGAAATCGCGCTATTAGCGCGTCCGCTATTTTGCTATGATTTAGGCTATATTGCAAAACCCTATTCACAAAACCTGAAAACCACATGCCTGCAGCCATTGATTTACATTGTCACTCGACCATCTCTGATGGCTTGCTTGCGCCTGAAGATTTGGTGGCCTACGCCGTTGAAAAGGGCGTGAAAGTGTTGGCTTTGACAGATCATGACGATGTGGCAGGCTTGGCGCGGGCGCGTACCGCTGCCCAAACGCATGGGATTCAGTTTGTTAATGGTGTGGAAATTTCCGTCACTTGGAAAAAGCGCACCTTGCATATTGTCGGCTTGCGTGTAGATGATCAAGATGAAGATTTATTAGCCGCGTTTGAGCAGGTGCGCATTGGCCGCGAAACGCGGGCGCAACAAATTGGCCATGAATTAGCCCGTGTAGGCATTCCAGGTGCCTACGAAGGTGCGAAAGCGATTGCCAAGCAAAGCATCATTACGCGTAGCCATTTTGCGCAATTTTTAGTGCAAAGTGGCCATGTCAAAAACACCAAAACGGTATTTAAAAAGTATCTAGTCAAAGGTAAGCCTGGCTTTGTTGACCACCAATGGATGTCTTTAGAAGAAGCGGTGACTTTGATTAAAAATGCAGGTGGGCAGGCCGTGCTCGCTCACCCAGGCCGTTACGACTTGGGTTTTATCAATATGCACTTGTTGCTGAATGAGTTCCGTGGCTATGGCGGTGAGGCGATTGAAGTGGTGACGGGCAGCCATCAGCCACCGCAGTTTCAGCAATTTGCCACCTTGGCGCATCGTTTCAGCCTAAAATCTTCGCAAGGTTCGGATTATCACGGCCCAGGGATTTCTTACATGGAGATGGGACGTTTGCCAGAGTTGCCAGCGGGCTGTGTGCCTGTGTGGCAGGATTGGCCAGAAGCGCAATGCCTACAATAAGGCATTTAGGCTAATTGCCATGGCTCAATATTTCATCATACACCCCGATAACCCACAGCCTCGCTTGATTCAGCAGGCGGTGGCCTTGTTGCGAGAGGGCGCAGTCGTTGCCTACCCCACTGATTCAAGTTATGCACTGGCTTGTTTGATGGAGTTTAAAGATGCGCAAACGCGCATACGACAAATTCGTGCTTTAGATGAAAGCCATTTGTTTACGCTCATCTGTCGCGATTTGGCGGAAATCAGCACGTATGCCAAAGTCAATAATAGCCAATTTAGGTTGCTTAAGGCACACACACCAGGGCCTTATACCTTTGTGTTGGATGCGACGCGAGAAGTGCCTAAGCGACTGCAACACAATAAACGAAGCACGATTGGTTTGCGCGTGCCTAAACATGCCGTCACACAAGCGTTGTTAGAAGCTTTGGACACGCCATTGCTCAGTGTGACCTTGCAACTGCCAGACGAAGAGTTGCCATTGACGGTGGGTTGGGAAATTCGAGAGCGTTTAGAGCATGTCGTCGATTTGGTGATAGACAGTGACATTGCGCAGGTAGGCCAAACCACGGTGGTCGACTTAACCCAAGACCCGCCCGAAGTGCTCAGACAAGGCTTGGCTTTATGGTCAAGCTAGGTGGCTAAGCTAAAGATAGATAGTCGTTAGAACATTTAAATACATTCAGAGAACCTATGGAAGAACTCAGCACCATCCAAAAAATAGCTGCGTATGCCTTGCCTGTGATTTTTGCGATTACTGTGCACGAAGCCGCGCACGGCTATGCTGCTAAATATTTTGGCGACTTAACTGCCTACAAACTTGGTCGCATCACGCTTAATCCGCTAAAACATATTGACCCCATTGGTACTGTGCTGTTGCCAGTGTTGAGCGTCATGTTAGGCGGCATTCTTTTCGGCTGGGCGAAGCCTGTGCCAGTGAATTTCAACAACCTCAACAACCCCAAAAAAGACATGTTTTGGGTGGCATTGGCAGGCCCTGCCTCCAATTTTGTGATGGCTATCCTTTGGGGTATATTACTTAACCATGCCAATAGCTTGCCAGAGACCTCGCTCAATTACATGGCGGAAATGAGTTTGGCGGGCATACAAATCAACTTGGTGCTGATGGTGCTTAACCTGTTGCCTTTGCCACCATTGGATGGTGGACGCATCGCAGTGAGCTTGTTGCCCATGACGCCAGCCGTTGCTTTGTCTAAAGTGGAACCTTATGGCATGATTATCCTGATAGGATTAATGTTTACAGGCGTATTAGGTGTGATACTGTCACCCGCTTTGCGGTTTTTTCAGCGTTTGTTATTAACGCTGGTTGTTTAGAAAGTTATATAGTTGTTTAGTAAGTCATGTAGTCGGTTATTATTTATTTTTATTGATTAGGTTCAAATATTATGGCGGTCGAACGCGTTTTATCGGGCATGCGCCCCACAGGGCAATTGCATTTAGGTCATTATCACGGTGTACTCAAAAATTGGCTCAAACTGCAACATGAGTGTGAGTGTTTGTTTTTTGTGGCCGATTGGCATGCCCTCACCACCCATTACGACACGCCAGAAGTGATTGAAGAGAGTGTGTGGGACATGGTCATCGACTGGCTGGCTGCCGGCATAGACCCAGCCAACGCCACCATCTTTATTCAATCTCGCGTGCCAGAACACGCGGAGTTACACACCTTGCTCAGCATGATGACGCCGCTCAGTTGGTTGGAGCGTGTGCCGACTTACAAAGACCAACAGGAAAAACTGTCGAGCAAAGATTTATCCACTTATGGCTTTTTGGGTTACCCCTTGTTGCAAAGTGCCGATATTCTGATTTATAAAGCCACGCAAGTGCCCGTGGGCGAAGACCAAGTGCCGCACATTGAACTCACGCGCGAAATCGCCCGTCGCTTTAACCATATTTATGGTCGCGAAAAAGGCTTTGAAGAAAAAGCAGAAGCCGCCATTAAAAAACTAGGCTCAAAACGCGCTGGCTTGTATGCAGAAATGCGCGCCGCTTACCAAGAAAGTGGTGACGAAGAAGCGCTAGATGCTGCCCGCGCCATGATAGAAGAACAACAAAACCTAAGCCTGGGCGACAAAGAGCGTTTGCTCGGCTATCTCGAAGGTGGCGGTAAAATCATCTTGGTAGAGCCAGAGTACAAGCTCACGCCCGCCAGCAAAATGTTTGGTTTAGACGGTCAAAAAATGTCCAAGTCTTACAATAACACCATTTCTTTGCGTGAACCCTTGGATGTCGTCACCAAAAAAATCAAAACCATGCCAACCGACCCCGCACGTATTCGCCGTACCGACCCAGGTGACCCAGGCAAATGCCCTGTGTGGCAATTGCACGAAGTTTATTCTGATGAAAAAACCAAAGAGTGGGTGCAAAACGGTTGTCGCTCTGCTGGTATCGGATGCATTGAGTGTAAACAACCTGTGATTGACGGTGTGGTGGCTGAACTTACACCGATTCAAGCGCGTGCGGCAGAATACGCCGAAGACCCAACGCTGGTTAAAAACATCGTTGCAGAAGGTTGCGAAAAAGCCCGCAAATTAGCGCGCGAAACCATGCGTGAAGTGCGCGATGTGATGGGTTTGAATTACAGCTAGCTAAATACACGACAGCCAAACCATGCTAGAAACGCCATCTATTATTAAAATCAACGGGGAAACGCTTAGCGAACTACCCAAGGACTTGTACATCCCGCCCGATGCGTTGGAGGTTTATTTAGAGGCGTTTGAAGGCCCGTTGGATTTGTTGTTGTACCTCATCCGCAAGCATAATCTTGATATTTTAGACATCCCGATGGCGGCTTTAACCACACAGTACATGGGCTATGTGGAAAAAATGAAGGCGATTAAGTTGGAGTTGGCAGCAGATTATTTGCTAATGTCTGCCATGCTGATTGAGATTAAATCGCGCATGTTGTTGCCCAAGCCTACCGAAGTGGATGAGGAAGAAGACCCGCGTGCTGAATTGGTGCGTCGCTTGATGGAATACGAGGCGATTAAACTGGCGGCACAGCGTTTGGATGCCATGCCGATGGTGGGTGAAGATATTCATGTGACGGCTGCGTATTATGAACATATCAGCCAAGTGAAACCGCCAGAAGTCAGTTTGGATGAACTGGTAGAAGCTTGGAAAAACGTGCTGAAACGCGCCAAACTCACACAACACCATCGCTTGGGTCGCGCAGAGCTATCTGTGCGCGAGCATATGAGCTTGATTTTGCGCCGTTTGAATGGAGTTTCTATGTTGCGTTTTGATGAACTGTTTGACTTGGAAACCGAAGGTTTGCCAAAATTGGTGGTCAATTTTTTAGCTATGTTGGAGTTGGCTAAAGAAGGCCTCATCCGCATTACGCAACAAGAAGCCTTTGGCACGATTTATGTGCAAGTAAACACCGCAGAGAACTAGGACATAGAGAACAAGGCCATGCGTGAACCAGACAATATACAACAATACAAAGCCATCCTCGAAGCCGCCTTGCTGACCTCGCCACAAGCATTGAGTTTGGACGATATGCTCAAATTGTTTGCCGGCAAAATGGAGCGCGCCACGTTGCGCATGTTGCTGGATGAATTAAAAGCCGATTGGGCAGATAAAACCCTCGACTTGGTGCAAGTGGCGAGTGGTTATCGCTTTCAAGCCAAAGCGGAATATGGCGAGTTTATTGCGCGCTTAAATCCAGACAGACAGCCCAAATATTCTCGCGCTGTGATGGAAACGCTGGCGATTATTGCTTATCGCCAACCCGTCACCCGCGGTGATATTGAGCAAATCCGTGGCGTGGCAGTCAACCCTAATGTCATGCGCCAACTACAAGAACGCGATTGGATTGATGTGGTTGGACAACGCGAAGTGCCCGGTCGGCCTTCACTTTATGCGACAACCAAGCACTTTTTAGATGACCTCAATTTGCGCTCTTTGTCAGAGTTGCCGCCATTTGAAGAATTCACCCAAGGTGAAATTCCGCTTGAGTAAAGTGTCGGCTATCTTTTAAACACAACTCTATTCGTGCTTGATCACGTCAGAAGCAGTTTTACACCCGCAATCATCAGCACAATTGCCAATAGTTTTTTAATCATTTCTGCCTGAATACGTCGACTACCCAGATAAGCACCTAAGTTGCCACCTAAGAAGGCGGTGATGCACAAGGTGAGGATATAAGGCGGCAACAGTTGTGTGCTGGCGAAATTACCAGCTAAACCTGAGATGGAGTTGGATAATACAAACAAAGCGGAAACGGCTGCAGCACGTTTTGCGTCTGCCCAGCCCATAAATAGCAATAAGGGGGTTAAGAAAATGCCGCCACCCGTACCCGTTAACCCAGATAGAAAGCCAATGCTTGCGCCAGCCGATAGGGCGTATCGCATGGGTGGTGATTTGATTTCTTGATTTGGTTTAGGTGAGATAAGAAAACGTAAGGCGCAATAGAGCAACACGACACCCAATAGCATTTTAAATACATGCGCAGGTAAATTGAGATGCCCGCCCAAATAGGCAAAAGGCACGGCGAGCAAGGCAAATGGCCAAAACAATGCCCATGAAAAATGCCCTGCACGATAAAACTGCCAACTGGCGATACTAGCGACCAGGATGTTTAAACACAAAGCGGTAGGTTTTATCACCTCTGGTGCCAACGATAATAAAGACATCACCGCAATATAGCCAGAAGCCCCAGCATGCCCCACTGAGGAATATAGGGTGGCAATAATGAAAATGCCTGTAATCAGAACAATGAAAAGCTCTTGTGACATGATATAAACCCGTGGTGAAAATAAGACCTGTGGTGAAAGTGGAGAACCGAGAATGACCGAATGCTTAATGTGCTAAACCATTCAAGACTGTCTTCTGACATGATAGTAAAACGTAACTTCAACCGCAAGTGATTGCGTATACCATGTATTGAGTAGCAATAAAAAACCTCGTTTGTTAGACGAGGTTTGTGATGTACGGGGCTACAAAACTAGATTATTAGCCTAATCTTAAAGCGTCACAGTTATTGAGCCGCAGTTTCCGCTACGTATTTTAGAATCTCCCAAGCCTGCATATTAAGCGCGGCTGCGATTTTTTCAATCGTGGCCAAGCTCGGGTTTCGTTTCCCACACTCGATGAGTGAAATAAATGTTCTATCTAGCCCAGCCAACTCCGCAAGTTTTTCTTGTGTAATGTCTTGCCGCTCTCTGAAATGGCGTATTGCTATATGTATGTTCAAAATGCTGAGTTGACGCTTACACCATGCTGGCGTAGACGGCAGATGTTCCTTTATTAGATAGATGGAAATGTTATAGGTGGGCAGGATTTGCTACAACGGACAGTAAGCAAACGGACTATAGTCAACATTCTTAGACCGTGTATTAAAGAATAAGTGCATTATTATTTAACCATTATTTTAATAAATATTAGTAGGTTGAATTGGCGCTAAAAGTTTGAGCGTAAACAACGAGATAGCGTTTTTCTAAGTATTTACTTAGTTTGCGAAACTTTGATTTGATTCGTGGCAAATATAAATAAGTTGCAATGGTGTAAATAATTGGTTGTAAAAAAACCTCGCACAGTCTGGCGAGGTTTTTTACAAGCCATCAATCACTTAGTGGTGATGACCGCCTTCACCATGAACGTGTTGATGCTCGACTTCTTCTTTGTTGGCGGTACGCACAGCGGTAATGGTTGCGGTAAACAACAAGCGCTCACCTGCCCAAGGATGGTTGCCATCCACGACTACTTTGCCATCGGCAATTTCGGTGATGGTGTATAAAATCACATCGCCTGTGTCGTCTTCGCCTTCAAACTGCATGCCGACTTTTAAGTCTTTGCTAGGAAACGCGCTGGCTGGCTCGATTTGCACCAAGGCCTCGTCGTACTCACCAAAGGCATCGTCTGGGTCTAAGCTCACTTCTACCACGTCGCCCACATTTTTGCCGTGCATGGCTTCTTCCACTTTTGGGAAGATGTTGTCATAACCACCGTGCAGATAGCCCACTGGTTGGTCACTGCTTTCCAAAACTTCACCATCACTGTTTTGGAGTTTGTAGGTCATGGATACCACGGTGTTCATTGCGACTTGCATAGGCGTGTCCTGTAATATTGATTCAAAACGCGTATTTTAATAGAAATCATACGCTTTGCGTGTACGCAATGGTGAATTAATTGTGAAACTGATAGCGATGTTGTCTGCGCCATTCCCAAGGCGGTGTTGGCTTGTCTTGTCGCCATAAGCCTAATTGTTGTTCACGCGCGCGTGTTTCCGCTGCCTGCAAATTGATGTCATTTGAATAGGGCGTGTTAAACCACGCCAAGCCTTGTTCGACCATGTGATGGCTGGCATTGATTTGGTCACAATACAAATAACCAAGACGACGACCATATTTATCAAAACCTTGTAGTTCGACCGCGACTGACACAGGCGCACGGCTTAGCTGGCAAAGTTGCACCAAGGCGCGCTTGGCTTTTTTGCCATAGGCTTGATGTAGTTCTGGCGCATCAATGTCCAGCAAACGCAGTTTGTATGTTTGATTATTGTCTTTGATAGCTGACCGTGTCGCCATCAAGTACGCGTGAAATCATCGGCTCGGCGCTGGCATTCGGCAGATTAGATAAAACAAAAAAAGCAATACAGCTTAAAAGAAGGGTTTTAATCGGCATCTAACAAGCTGGTGTAATTCTCGGGGGTCAGCACGGTGGGAATCGCCTCAGGCAACAAGTCTGGGTAATCTTTGCTGTAGTGCAAACCACGGCTTTCGTGGCGTTCAATCGCGCAACGTACAATTAGCTCAGAGACTTGCAATAAATTACGCAATTCAATCAGATCGTGACTGATTTTAAAGTTGCTGTAAAACTCGTTCACTTCGTCGCGCAACATATAAATGCGGTGCAGGGCACGGCTCAAGCGTTTGTTGGTGCGCACGATGCCAACGTAGTTCCACATAAAGCGACGCAACTCTTCCCATGTGTGGGTAATCAGCACTTCTTCGTCTGCGTCCGTCACGCGACTTTCATCCCAATCTGGCAGTGAAATCACGCTTTGTGCAGGGTGCGCTTGGATATGCAAGGCACAACTTTGGCTAAAGGCCAAGCATTCTAATAGGGAATTGCTGGCGAGGCGATTAGCGCCGTGCAAGCCTGTGCAGGCAGTTTCGCCAATGGCGTACAAGCCTTCTAAATCAGTGCGTCCGTGAATGTCGGTCATGATGCCACCACAACTATAATGGGCGGCAGGCACCACGGGAATCGGTTGTTGGGTGATGTCGATGCCAAGCTCTAAACAGCGCTTGTAGATGTTAGGGAAGTGCGATTGGATAAATTCAGCAGGCTTGTGGCTGATGTCAAGAAACACGCAATCTAGGCCACGCTTTTTCATTTCAAAGTCAATCGCGCGTGCCACCACGTCACGTGGCGCTAACTCAGCGCGTGCATCATGGGCAGGCATAAAACGCGTGCCATCAGGCAGTTTGAGCAAACCGCCTTCACCACGCAACACTTCAGAAATCAAAAAGGATTTGGCGTGTGGATGAAACAAGCAGGTGGGGTGAAATTGCACAAATTCTAAATTGGCGACGCGGCAGCCTGCGCGCCAAGCCATGGCAATGCCGTCGCCTGTGCTGACATCGGGATTGGTGGTGTATAAATAGGTTTTGCCCGTGCCGCCCGTGGCGAGCGCAGTAAACTGCGCAGAAATCGTGACTACTTTGCCTGTTTGGTTATTGAGCACATAAGCGCCCAAGCAACGGTTGTGGTTGTCATGTTTAATTTGTGCGTTTTTGGCGCCTGGTTTAACACCTTGCTTAAACAATTTTTGCGTTGTGATTAAATCTACCGCAATGTGATGCTCTAGCACGACAATATTGGGATGGTTTCTGACTTTATCGGTTAACGTTTCTTGCACCGCGTGGCCTGTGGCATCGGCGGCATGCACCACACGACGATGGCTATGACCACCCTCGCGGGTGAGGTGTAATCTATCGTCTTCATAAGTAAAAGCCACGCCTTGTTGCATCAACCACTCGATGCTCTCGCGACCATTCGCCACTACCATGCGCGTGACCTCACTATCACAAAGCCCTGCGCCTGCGGTGAGCGTGTCTTGAATGTGGGCTTCAATGGAGTCTTCGCTATTCAGCACGGCAGCAATACCCCCTTGCGCCCAGTTACTGGCGCTGGTTTGCAATTCACGCTTACTGACCACGCACACGCGTTGCTTATCCGCCAAGCGCAAAGCCAAGGATAACCCTGCGAGACCACTACCGATAATTAAAACATCAAAAACTTTATGCATTTTCTACTTATTTTAAATGAACTAAACCGTGTGACTAAAGTCATAAAATTTGCTTGCTGGCATTGTGCCAGTATTTGCAAACCAAAGGCTCAAAAAGCCAACCAAAAGGGAAGAGACGATGTTACAAACAGCAAATTTAGAAGCGTTAACGCGCACTGGGTTCGTCGAAAATAATACAAAAGCGTATACTACCCCTAAACAGACAATAGCTAAAGGGAGTAGTGCGCAGATGTCAGCGCAGAATGCCAACGCAAAACAAATAGAAAATCGCGAACTTGACCAAGTATTAGTTGAGCGCGCACAGCTTGGCGACAAAAAAGCGTTTGGCTTGTTGGTGGAAAAATATCACCGCAAACTTGGGCGTTTGCTTTCGCGCATGATACGTGATCAAGCCGAAGTGGAAGATGTCGTGCAAGAATCTTTCATTAAAGCCTACCGTGCTTTGAACAGTTTTAGAGGCGATAGTGCGTTTTATACTTGGCTTTATCGCATCGGTATTAACACGGCTAAGAATTACTTGGTTTCGATGGGACGCAGGCCACAAGTCATGCAAGAAGTCGAAATTGAAGATGTTGAGAATTTTGAGAGTGGTGATGAAATGCGCACCATGGATACACCAGAGACATCCATGATGACGAAGGAAATCGCGCAAACTGTGAATGATGCAATTACAGCATTGCCAGATGAGCTGCGCACAGCCATTACGCTACGTGAGTTAGAAGGCTTGAGTTACGAAGAAATTGCCGTATTGATGCAATGCCCGATTGGTACGGTGCGCTCACGGATTTTTAGAGCACGTGAGTCTATTGCCGCTAAATTGAGACCGTTATTGGATACGCCAGAAAACAAACGTTGGTAAATATTTGTTTTAAAAACATTTAAGATATATGAGTTGAAGTATTTTTATGACTGAGTTTGGTAAAATAATAACATTGGTTGAAGTGGGGTTAAAATGAAACAGCAATTATCCGCATTGATTGATGGCGAAGGCGATTTAGAGCGTAGTGAACATTTATTGTTGGCGGCGCAGTCTGATGGCGAGATTGCACGTGCTTGGCGCGAGTACCATTTAATTGGCGATGTGATGCGTGGCGATGATGCCTTGGCAACCACACAGGCGCGAATGAGCATGGCTAGCCGTGTGTTGGCTGCGCTTGAAAATGAACCCACTGTGCTAGCGCCTAAGATGGTGGCACAGGCGCAGGCAACAAAATCCAATGATAAAAAAACGGTTGTTTGGTCAGTTGCGGCCTCAGTGGCAGCAAGCTTGTTTGTGGCATTGTTTGTATGGGATATGCAATCAAGTGCTAACTTGGAGCCTGTGCAAATTGCTGAGCATGCCAATGATTATGTCAATGCGCACCATATTTACGCCCCTAGCAGTGCTACTTACTACACACAGAATGTCGCTTACGCGGAGTAATGCGTGATATGTCTTTGAAGTTTCATCGGCGGCTTTCGCTATCCTTTTTACTTTCCCAATCTTTGATTTTAGGCGTCGCACAAGCTGCGCCTAATGACCTTTGGGTTGCGCTAGAAAAAACCGCTTATGCTGCCCGCGAGTTAAATTACCAAGGTGTATTTGTCTACCAAAACGCAGGTCTTACCCGCTCAGTGCAAATTACCCACATGAACGAAGGTGGTCGCGAGCTGGCACGTAATGTGATTTTGGATGGTCGTCCGCGAGAAGTGTTTAGCGAAGGCGATGATATTGTGATTTTTAACTCCAAGCACGACAAAGTCATCATCGAAAAGCGTCGCGGTCACAACTTATTCCCCGCCATGTTGCCCACCGATTTGCAAATGCTTAAAGCGCGTTATACGCCCAAGCTATTTGGTAACGAAAGAATCGCTGGACGCGATACACAAGTCATAGATTTGGTGCCGATGGACCAATACCGTTATCAATACCGTATTTGGGCGGATGTGGAGTTTGGTCTGTTGCTTAAAATGAGCTTGCTCGATGCACAGCAAAAACCATTGGAGCAGATAGGCTTTAGCCAAATCAATATGCTCAATACCCACAATCTAGATTGGTATCAACCTAAAATCGAAGTCACTAAGACTTACGTGATGGAAGATATTTCAGATGTGAATCATTTAAATGAAACACTGATCGTAGCTAATTTGCCACCAGGTTATAAAAAAGTGGATCAAATTAAACTGCAAGTCCCAGGAAAAAGCACGGTCACCAATCAGTTGATTTTTTCAGATGGCATCGCCTCGGTGTCTGTGTTTGTCGAACCGCTACAAAAAGGGGTTCGGCCACGCATAGGGCATAAAATGATGGGTTCTACTAATGTGTGTGCCCATGTGATAGATGGTTATCAAGTGGTGGTGGTTGGCGAAGTGCCCAAACACACCGTGCAACAAATTGCGCAACAAGTCACTTTAAAAAAATAAACACTCCCCCATATACAAGCCATGATAGAAGAACGCGCAGTCATCATTGCCTTGTCACACGATGCCCAATCGGGCACTAGCATGGCCTCCCTCGAGATAGAACGTCGCACCGCCTGTGGTCTATGCGGACAAACACGCGGCTGTGGTAATCAAGTTTGGGGCAAGCTGTTAGGTCATCAAAGTACAACCTTCAGAGCCGAAAACGTTATCCAAGCAATCGTTGGGCAAAGTGTCATTGTGGCGATAGATGAGCAAGCTTTAGTCAAAGCAGCATTGATGCTTTATATGATTCCATTGGCCTGTATGTTTTTATTGGGTGTCATAGCGAATGCAGTTTGGCAAAGTGAATTGGCTGCCATGCTAGGTGCGTTGACTGGCCTGTTGGCAGGCGGTTGTTGGCTCAAAGGCTATTTGATGGCTAACCCACATGCCATGAACAAACAGCCCAAAATCATCAGACTGGCTAATGAGAATGAAAAAGCCTGCGGTCAGTAAGCCTTTTTTATTTTAGTGCGTTGAGCATAAGTAGCTATTATTTAAGTAAATGGTTTTATTTTTGATTGAAAAGGAAAGCGAATGTTAAAAACGTGGTTCTCTAGTCTGATTGTCGCAGTCGGCTTAACTGCCTTTAGTGTTGGGTATGCCAAAGACTTGCCTGACTTTACCGAGTTGGCAGAAAAGCAAGGCCCCGCTGTCGTCAATATCAGCATTACGTCTGTGGTGCATGGCAACGGTATGATGGGCTTTCCTGGCATGCCACAAGACGAACAATTGCAAGAGTTTTTAAGACGGTTTGGTATTCCAGGTATGCCTGGGGTGCCAGGCCAAGAGGGCGGGCAAGAGTTTAAATCCCAATCATTGGGTTCAGGCTTTATTATTAGCGCTGATGGTTATATTTTAACCAATGCGCATGTGGTGAGTGAGGCCGATGAGGTGTTGGTGAAGTTGTCTGATAAACGCGAATTTAAAGCCAAAATTATTGGTGCTGACAAGCGTACCGATGTGGCTTTGATTAAAATTGAAGCAACCAATTTACCCAAAGTGACGATAGGTGACCCGAGTACGCTAAAAGTAGGTGAGTGGGTGGCGGCCATTGGTTCGCCTTTTGGTTTGGAAAACACCATGACTGCTGGCATTGTCAGCGCCAAAGGCCGTGCTTTACCACAAGAAAATTTTGTGCCTTTTATTCAAACCGACGTAGCGATTAACCCGGGTAACTCAGGTGGCCCTTTGTTTAATCTGCGTGGTGAAGTGGTGGGTGTGAACTCACAAATTTACAGTAAAAGTGGCGGTTCAATGGGCTTGTCATTTAGCATCCCGATTGACGTGGCGATTGATATTTCCAATCAATTAAAAGCCAATGGCAAAATTACCCGTGGTTGGTTAGGGATTGCTATTCAAGAGTTGACGAAAGAGCTTGCTGAGTCGTTTGGCATGAAAAACGCCAATGGCGCATTGATTGCAGGCGTTGAAAAAAATGGTCCAGCTGATAAAGGCGGTTTAGAGCCAGGTGATGTCATCACCAAGTTTGATGGCAAAGTGGTCAATACATCTTCAGATTTACCACGCATCGTTGGTAACACCAAAGCAGGCAGGATAGTGCCGGTGGAAATTATGCGTAAAGGTGCAGCCAAGACACTCAAAATTGGTGTGGGGGAATCACCAACAGAACCGAGTGAGAATGTGTCGCCTGCCAAAGAAAAAGCCAAGTCTGAGCCGAATAAAATAGGGTTAATGTTGCGTGAACTAACTCCGCAACAAAAACAAAAACTGAATGGCAAAAATGGTTTGCTAGTGATTGAAAGCACAGGCGCAGCCGCGCAAGCAGGTATCCGTCGTGGTGATGTAGTGTTGGGCTTGAACAATAGCGAAAGCCAAAGCGTTGAGTTGTTTAATAAGCAAATTAATGCTGTGCCTGCGGGTAAGACTGTTGCTGTGTTGGTGTTGCGTGGGGAAAATACACTCTATGTGCCGATTAAAGTGAGCAAGTAACCAGCTACTAATAAAATAAATCACTGATTAAAAGGCATTTGTTGTAAAATGCCACCATCTTGAGAAAGGCGCGTAAAGCGCCTTTCTTGCTTGTATTTGACCCGATTAAAACATGAAAAATATACGTAATTTCTCCATTATTGCCCACATTGACCACGGTAAATCCACTTTGGCTGACCGCATCATTCAGTTATGCGGTGGTTTAGAGGCGCGCGAAATGGAAGCGCAGGTGCTAGATAGCATGGATATTGAGCGTGAGCGCGGCATTACCATCAAAGCGCAGACGGCTGCTTTAAGTTATAAGGCCAAAGATGGTCAAGTTTATCAATTAAATTTGATTGATACGCCTGGACATGTGGACTTTAGTTATGAGGTTTCTCGTTCGCTGTCTGCTTGTGAAGGCGCTTTGCTGGTGGTGGACGCCTCACAAGGTGTGGAAGCACAGAGTGTGGCGAACTGCTATACCGCTTTGGATTTAGGCGTAGAAGTCTATCCCGTGTTGAATAAAATTGATTTGCCTTCGGCTGACCCAGACCGCGTGAAGCAGGAAATTGAAGATGTGATTGGCGTGGATGCATCAGACGCCGTGCTTTGCTCAGCTAAAACGGGCTTGGGCGTAGACGATGTGTTGGAGGCCGTGGTAGCAAAAGTGCCAGCGCCAGTGGGTGATGTGACTAAGCCACTCAAAGCCTTGGTGATTGATGCGTGGTTTGATAACTACGTTGGTGTGGTGATGTTGGTGCGTGTGATTGATGGCGTGCTTAAACCTAAAGATAAAATTCGCCTGATGGCGGCCCATGCAGAATACTTGTGTGAGCAAGTGGGCGTGTTTACCCCAAAATCATTGCAACGCCAACAATTGAGCGCAGGCGAAGTAGGTTTTGTGATTTCTGGTATTAAAGAACTTGCCAGCGCTAAAGTGGGCGATACCGTGACCTTGGCAGGCAAGCCTGCTTCTGAGCCTTTGGCTGGCTTTAAAGAGGTGAAGCCGCAAGTGTTTGCAGGCTTGTACCCGGTTGAATCTAACCAATTTGAAGCCTTGCGGACCGCCCTCGAAAAATTAAGTTTAAACGATGCCTCGCTGTTGTTTGAGCCAGAAAATTCCACCGCCTTGGGTTTTGGCTTTAGATGCGGCTTTTTAGGCTTGTTGCACATGGAAATCGTGCAAGAGCGTTTAGAGCGCGAGTATGACATGGACTTGATTACGACTGCGCCGACCGTGATTTATGAGTTATTGCTCAAAGACGGCACTGTGCAGCAAATTGAAAACCCATCGCGTTTGCCTGAAGTGTCTCGTGTCGAAGAAACGCGTGAGCCGATGATTACAGTCAATTTGCTTATGCCACAAGATTACGTGGGCCCTGTGATGACGCTGTGTAACAACAAGCGTGGCATCCAAAAAAACATGCAGTACATGGGTCGACAAGTCATGTTGAGTTATGAAATGCCACTCAACGAAGTGGTGTTGGATTTCTTTGATAAACTTAAATCTGTGTCACGTGGTTATGCTTCCATGGATTATGAATTCTTGGAGTTCCGTGCTGCTGATTTGGTGAAATTGGACATTATGGTGAACGGTGAGCGCGTAGATGCATTAAGCATGATTGTGCACCGCAGCAGCAGCGTGCATCGCGGGCGTGAAGTGGCGGCCAAGATGCGTGAGTTGATACCGCGTCAAATGTTTGATGTGGCGATTCAAGCTTCCATCGGCGCCAATATTATTGCCCGTGAGACGGTCAAAGCCATGCGTAAAAACGTGATTGCTAAGTGTTATGGTGGTGACGTGTCACGTAAGCGTAAGTTGCTCGACAGGCAAAAAGAAGGTAAAAAACGCATGAAGCAAGTGGGCAATGTGGAGATTCCACAAGAAGCGTTCCTAGCCATTTTGCGTGTGGAAGATAAGTAATACGCTTAAGCAATAAGTACTTGAGTGATTACAAAACAAATAGCATAAAAAGGAATTAGCATGTATTTCGCATTGTTTATGGTCATTATTTTAGTGGTCACAGGGTTGGTCTGGTTGCTAGACTGGGCAGTGCTCAGTAAAAAACGTGAAGCGAATAGCACAACAGAAGAGCCTTGGTATGTGGAATACAGCAAAAGCTTTTTCCCCGTGATTTTGCTCGTATTCGTCGTGCGCTCTTTTTTGGTCGAGCCGTTTAAAATCCCTTCGGGCTCTATGATGCCGACGTTGTTGGCGGGTGACTACATTCTAGTCAACAAATATGTGTACGGTTTTAGAATGCCGATTTTGAATAACACGCTGATTCAAATGGGTGAACCTAAACGTGGCGATGTGTTTGTGTTTCACTATCCGCCACAGCCATCTATCGACTACATTAAACGTGTGGTGGGTTTGCCAGGCGATAGTATTCAATACCAAGACAAAAAGTTAACCATCAACGGTCAGTCCTTGGACACCCAGTTTGCAGCGCAATATCAATATCCAATGACTGTGCATGATGAGACGGGCGCTGAGCGCGAAATCACCGTGACTGCAGGTCGTCTGCAAGAGCAACTAGGTAATGTGAAGCATGACATTTTGAACCATGATGTGATGAATCAATACGATTTAAACTCATTGGGTGACAAACTGATGCAAGGTGAAACCGTGGTGGTGCCAGCAGGGCATTATTTTGCCATGGGTGACAACCGCGACAACAGTTCAGACAGTCGCGTTTGGGGCTTTGTGCCAGAGCATAATTTAGTAGGCAAAGCCTTCTTTATTTGGTTTAATGCATCTGAGGCTTGGTCGTTTATCACTAAGTTTAAACAAGAGCGAATTGGTCAACAAATCCAATAGCGTAGTGCGGATTGGTTAACAGATTCATTTGTTTTGACATCACTCCTTGGGGGATACGTATGAAAAAATCTCAATCTGTAGCTAATCAAGCTGGACTTAAACAACCTGCATTTAAACAACGAGGCGCTGGTTTCCTTAGTACCATTATTTTCTTAACGGCGCTGGGGTGCGTGGCTACCATAGGTTTAAAATCCGCGCCTGCATATCTTGAGTTTTGGTCAGTACAATCTGCGCTTAAATCTGTTGCGCAAAGCGCGATGAATCATGGGGATGATGACATTCGTAGCGGTTTTGATAAGCATGCCCGCATTGATAATATCGAATCAGTCAAATCGAGTGACTTGACCATTAGCAATGGCGAGGTCAGTGTGGTTTATCAAAAAGTCGTGCCTTTGTTTAGCAATATCAGTTTGTTGTTCGACTTTAGTGCGAGTAGCACTGATTAGTACAAAACTAATTAAAAAGTTGCTGTAAAAAGGCCATTGGTGAAAAACGATTTACAAAAACGCATTCAATACCAGTTTAAGCAAGATTCGCTTTTGCAACAGGCGCTTACGCATCGCAGTTATTCAGGCAACAACAACGAGCGCTTAGAGTTTTTGGGCGACAGTGTGCTCAATTTTATCGTCGCGCACCAACTATATAACCGCTTTAAAAATATTTCAGAAGGCGATTTAAGCCGATTGCGCGCGCAACTGGTGAAAGAATCCAGCTTGGCCGAGATAGCCAGCGAGTTAAATCTAGGCGAGTCGCTCAAAATGGGCGAGGGTGAGTTAAAAAGCGCAGGCTGGCGTAGACCTTCCATTTTGGCTGATGCATTAGAAGCCATCGTGGGCGCTGTGTATTTAGATGGTGGCTTTGTGGCGGCAGAGGCCGTGGTCATTCATTTATATGGTGATAAGTTTGACACCATAGACCCCAATATGGTCGATAAAGACCCGAAATCGCAATTGCAAGAATTATTACAAGGCCGCAAATTACCGTTGCCCGATTACAATGTGGTAGCCATAGAAGGCGAAGCGCACGCCCAACAATTTACGGTTGAATGCGTGATTGCTAAATTTAATATCACCACCACAGGCATAGGCACTAGCCGTCGCAACGCCGAACAACAAGCCGCACAATTGGCCTTACCCCTCGCGCATCAAGCGCTAACCAAAGCAACAGCAAAGACTTAACAAACCACTATGACCGAACAACAAACACCTTCCTCTGACCAAGCTTTTCGTTGTGGCACCGTCGCCATTGTCGGCCGTCCAAACGTGGGCAAATCCACCTTGCTCAACCACATCTTGGGTTTGAAGTTAGCTATCACTTCGCGCAAAGCGCAGACCACACGCCATCGTTTGTTGGGTATACATACTACGCAAGACACGCAATTTTTGTTTGTGGATACGCCAGGCTTTCAACAAAAACACCTGAATGCGCTGAACAAAACACTCAACAAAACCGTCACCCAAGTGCTGAGCGAGGTGGATGTGGTGTTGTTTGTGATTGAGCCAATGAAGCTAGGCGAAGCCGATGAGAAAGTATTGAGCTTGCTACCTAAAGACAAACCTGTGTTGTTAGTCGTGAACAAAGCCGACTTGATGGGTGATAAAGGCAATCTTTTGCCTTTGATACAAGACTTTGATTTACTGTTCCCGTTTGCGGGCATTATTCCTGTCAGCGCCAAAAAGAATCTCAATCTTGACGCGTTGTTAGAAGCGACAAGAGAGCACTTGCCTGAGCAAGAAGCGATTTATGGGGAAGATGAACTCACCGACAAAAATGAGCGCTTTTTAGCCGCAGAGTTGATACGCGAAAAAATATTCCGTTTGGTGGGCGATGAATTGCCTTACTCCATGACTGTAGAGATAGAAAAGTTTGAAACGGTGAAAAATCTGCGTCGCATTTTTGCCGCCATCATCGTGGACAAAGACAGCCAAAAGCCGATGATTATTGGCAAGGGCGGCGAAAAGCTTAAACAAATTTCCACCGAAGCGCGTCAAGACATGGAAAAACTATTTGGCTCCAAAGTCTACCTAGAAACTTGGGTAAAAGTGAAGGGTGGCTGGGCCGATGACGAGCGCGCACTCAAAAGTTTAGGGTTCTAACGCATAGCGCGCTTTAAAGCCTTGGAATTTTAAACCAGCGAGCATTCACACATGGCCGTGCAAAAAGCCAACGAACCCTCACACAAGCAGTCGCAACAGCCTGTTTTTATTCTGCACACTTACCCTTTTAAAGAAACCAGCTTAGTCGTTGAGCTGTTTAGCCAAGCCTTTGGGCGTATTGCCGTGGTAGCAAAAGGTGCGCGCCGCCCCTTGTCTGCCATGCGTGGCATGTTGCAGTCGTTTCAATTATTGTCTGGCACATGGTCGGGCAAAAACGAGCTTAAAACCTTACACAGTTTGGAGTGGATGGCAGGCCTGACCTTACTCAAGGGCGATGCCCTCATGTGTGGCTTTTACATGAACGAGTTGTTGCTGCGCTTGTTGCCTAGAGACGATGCCCACGAACAATTGTTTATTTATTACAGTCATACCCTGCAAGACTTAGCCAACCTCAAAGAAGACGTCGCCCCAAGTACCTTGGCGATACTATTGCGTCAATTTGAGCTTAAGCTATTACAAGAGTTGGGTTACGCCGTGCCACTATTGGTGGATGAAGATGGCACAGAAATCACGTCTGACAAAGAATACCGTTTTGAAGCCGAATATGGCGCTTGCGCACTAACCGCCACTAAAAATGGCGTACAATTACGCGGTCAAACGCTGTTGGATATGGCGCGTAACGATTACCGTAGCGTCACCACACAAACGCAAAGCAAACAACTGATGCGTTATTTGTTACAACATTATTTGGGCGAAAAGCCTCTACATACCAGACAGTTACTCATTGATTTACAAGGGTTTTAGCCATGATTAAATTAGGCGTCAACATCGACCACGTAGCCACCATCCGCCAAGCGCGTGGCACCAAATATCCTAGCGTGGTGCAAGCCGCTTTGCGCGCAGAGCAATCGGGCGCAGACAGTATCACCTTGCATCTACGTGAAGACCGTCGTCATATGCAGGACGCGGATATTTTTGCCTTGCGTCCACTATTGCAAACCAAAATGAATCTCGAATGCGCCGTGACCAGTGAGATGGTAGACATTGCCATCAAAGTTGCGCCACAAGATGTCTGTTTGGTGCCTGAGCGTCGCGAAGAGCGCACCACGGAAGGTGGTTTGGATGTGCTCACGCATTACAATAAAGTTGAGCAAGCGGTGAAAAAACTCAAAGACGCGGGTATTCGTGTCTCATTGTTTATCGCCCCCGATTTGGCGCAAATTGATGCCGCGGTGAAACTTGGCGCGCCTGTGATTGAACTTCATACAGGCACCTTTGCCGACGCTGAAACCGAAAAAGACCAAGACGAAGAATTAGAGCGCATTGAGCGTGCTTTGCATCATGCACGTGATGCTAAATTGGTGGTGAATGCAGGTCACGGCTTGCATTACCATAACGTGCATAAAATTGCCCGCTTGCATGGCTTTGAAGAGCTCAATATCGGCCATGCGATTGTCGCCCATGCCTTGTTTGTGGGTTGGGATAACGCAGTGCGCGAAATGAAAGCGCTGATGAAAGAGTTTGCGCCAAGATAATGTCAGTGCTCAATCTACATAGGAATCTAACGTGATTTACGGCATAGGCACCGACATCGTTGAGGTCGAGCGTATTCAAGCCTCGCTAGACCAATTTGGCGATGCTTTTGCCAAACGTATTTTGGCGGAAAGCGAGTGGGAGAGCTACACACAATCCAAACTCAAAGCCCGTTTTATCGCCAAACGCTTTGCTGCCAAAGAGGCTTTTTCAAAAGCGCTTGGTACTGGCATCCGTGGCGAAGTCAGTTTTCATAATATTGCTGTTTCGCATGACGAGTTAGGTAAACCCATACTCGTGTTTGCGCCAGCATTACAAATCTTGCTCGATTCCAAAAATATTACCCAATCGCATATCAGTATCAGTGACGAAAAGAACCTCGCAGTGGCTTTTGTCACACTAGAAGTTTAAGTCCGTTTTCAGTAGATTTTTGTTTAGCTCTTCTGCAGCACAGTTTTCATCGCTCTGTCATAAGCCCAGCCATAAGCTTAATCATGAGTTTAATAATGGTGATGCCATTGTTTGGCATGTTATGTGCAATACTAAGGTGTTATCCGTTCATCAACCTAGGAAAAGCCCGTGGCAATTCGCGTCGCATTACACCATAAAACCAGTTATCAATTTGATCGTTTAATCAACGTTTCACCGCATGAAGTCCGCTTAAAACCTGCCGCGCACGCTCGTACCCCAATTATGGCTTACTCATTAACGGTGACGCCTGAGCAACATTTTATCCATTGGCAGCAAGACCCTTATGGCAACTATATCGCGCGTTACGTATTCCCCGAAAAGGTGCATAAAGTGGAGTTTACGGTCGATTTAGTGGCAGACATGACCGTGATTAACCCGTTTGATTTTTTTGTGGAGAAATATGCGGAGACTTATCCTTTTAACTACACCGAGCAGCAGGCCTTTGAATTAAGCCCTTATTTGCAGGCCGAGCCTGCGCAGACTCTATTAGCAGGCTTATTGGCTGAGCTGAAACAACAGGTGATTCAACCTGATATGCCGATTGCCAATTTTTTGGTGGCGGTGAATCAGTTTGTGCAACAACGCGTGGGCTATTTGGTGCGCATGGAGCCAGGGGTGCAAACGCCAGAGCAGACTTTGCAAATCGGCACGGGTTCGTGTCGTGACAGTGCGTGGTTGCTGGTGCAAATTATGCGTCACTTTGGCTTGGCAGCGCGCTTTGTGTCTGGCTATTTAATCCAGCTGACTGCAGACATTAAGGCTTTGGATGGCCCGAGTGGGACAGCGGTGGACTTTACTGACTTGCACGCTTGGACTGAGGTGTTTGTGCCGGGCGCAGGTTGGATAGGCATGGATCCCACTTCTGGCTTGTTGGCAGGCGAAGGGCATATTCCTTTGGCTTGCACCGCCATGCCATCTTCAGCCGCGCCGATTACGGGCTTTACCGATGTGTGCGAAGTGCAATTTGCCCACGAGATGACGATTACGCGCATTCACGAAGACCCGCGTGTGACCAAGCCTTATAGCGAGGAAGATTGGCTCAAAATAGACAAGCTCGGCAATAAAGTGGATGCTGACTTGAAAAAACAAGATGTGCGCTTAACCCAAGGCGGTGAGCCAACCTTTGTCTCGATAGACGACATGGAAGGCGCGGAATGGAACACGCTCGCGCATGGCGAGAAAAAGCGCGAGCTTTCTGGCAAGTTAGCTATTAAACTGAAAGAGCATTTTGCCAAGGGTGGCATGTTGCATTATGGGCAAGGTAAATGGTACCCAGGCGAACCGCTACCACGTTGGGCAATTAATATGTATTGGCGCGTCGATGGTAAGCCGATTTGGCGCGATGCTAGCTTGTTTTCTGACGAAACGATGCCAGATAAATATACCTTAAAAGAAGCCACGGCCTTTGTAGAAGGTTTGGAGACGCACTTGGGTTTCCCCAAAGCATGTGTGATTCCAGCTTATGAAGATGTGTTGGCGCAGGTGCAGTTGGAAGAAAAGTTGCCAGAGAATATAGACCCGCTCAAAGCCAATTTAAAAGACAGTGAAGAACGTCGGCGTTTGGCGCGTTTGCTTGAAACGGGCTTAGAGGCTGTGGTGGGTTATGTGTTGCCGATTAAACCTGATGACACCAAAAAAGCCAATTTAAACAAATTAAACACGGCTTGGTTTACCAGCAAATGGCCTCTCAAGCGCGAGCATTTGTATTTATTGGCAGGTGATTCGCCCATGGGTTTGCGTTTACCTTTGGCGAGTCTGCCGTGGGTGTTGCCTAAAGATGTTGAGCCTGAGTTTGCTGTAGATCCGTTTGAGGCACAATCTGCGCTGGCGGATGGTGAAAAGCCCAGTGTGAGTGTGAAACACAAAAATCCTAAGCCACTGCCACGCGAGGTGATACACACGGCATTGTGCGTGCAAGTGCGCGATGGTCGTCTGCATGTGTTTATGCCACCTGTTAAGCGCTTAGAAGATTATTTAGCCTTGGTGACGGCGATTGAAGACACTGCCGCCACGCTGAAATTAAAATTGTGGTTAGAAGGCTATACGCCACCACGCGATACGCGTATCCAACAACTCAGCGTCACGCCTGACCCTGGGGTGATCGAGGTGAATATTCACCCCGCCAAAACTTGGAAAGACTTGGTGCAGAATATTACGGTGCTGTATGAGGAAGCGCGACTCACCCGACTCGGTACCGAGAAGTTTATGCTGGATGGTCGCCACACGGGCACGGGTGGCGGTAACCACGTGACCTTGGGCGGAGAGACGCCAGCCGATAGCCCGATGTTGCGACGACCTGATGTGTTGAAAAGTTTGATTACCTATTGGCAAAACCATCCTGCTTTATCCTATTTGTTCTCAGGCACGTTTATTGGCCCTACTAGCCAAGCGCCACGCGTAGATGAAGCGCGTGATGACAATTTGTATGAGTTGGCGATTGCTTTCCAGCAAATGGATAAAGTGCTACCAGACATGGCTGAGAGCGAGCGCCCGTGGTTGGTTGACCGATTATTGCGCAACCTGTTAATCGACCTCACGGGCAATACCCATCGTTCAGAGTTTTCCATAGATAAATTGTATTCCCCTGATGGCCCGACTGGTCGTTTGGGCATTGTCGAGTTCCGTGCGTTTGAAATGCCGCCACATGCGCGCATGAGTTTGTTACAGAGCTTGCTGCTACGTGCGCTGGTGGCGCGTTTTTGGAACAAGCCTTATGAAGGCAAATTGGTGCATTGGGGCACCGAGTTGCATGACTGTTGGATGTTGCCACACTTTATTGCGCAAGACATTGCCGATGTGGTGGAAGATTTGCGCGCCTATGGCTACAAGTTTGAAAAACATTGGTTTGACCCCTTTGTCGAGTTCCGTTTCCCGCGCTATGGCACCGTGGCTTATCACGGCGTGGAGTTAGAGTTGCGCCAAGCCATTGAGCCTTGGAATGTGTTGGGTGAAGAAATGAGTGGCGGCGGTACGGCGCGGTATGTGGATTCCTCAGTAGAGCGTATGCAACTGCGTGTGCGTGGCCTCACCGATGGTCGCCACATTGTCACTTGTAATGGTCGCCCATTGCCCTTGCAGGCCACAGGCACGGCGGGGGAATATGTCGCAGGTGTACGCTTTAGGGCGTGGGCGCCTTGGTCTGCCTTGCACCCGACCATTAAAGTGCAAGCGCCCTTGGTGTTTGATTTGGTGGATACCTGGAGCGGTCGTGCCATTGGTGGCTGCACTTACCATGTCTCGCACCCAGGTGGGCGCAATTACAACACCTTTCCTGTCAACGCCAATGAGGCGGAAGCCAGACGTTTTACGCGGTTTTGGGGACATGGGCATCGCCCGGGCAAAGTTGAGATTGCGGAAGAAGTACGCAACCCACGCTTTCCATTGACACTAGACCTAAGATGGCAAGCCCTTTAAACTGTCGGTTTGATAAACGCACAGACTGAACCTCAAGGATGATGCAGTCCATACTTAGCCAAATTCCGTATCAAACTGGCCATTACAACGAGCTTTTCGATGTCAATGGACAGCCACATGCGCATTGGCAAGATTTAATCGGCACTTTGCAAAACGAGGCGCCCGCACAAATGCGCCATCGTGTGGATGCGATTCAACGCCAAATCCGCGATAACGGCGTGACATACAATGTGTATGCCGACACCAACGGCTTGCAACGCCCTTGGGATTTAGATGCGCTACCTTTTATTTTGCCACACGACGAGTGGGCGCAAATTTCAGCGGCGGTGGCGCAACGTGCTACTTTGCTGAATAAAGTGTTGTTGGATATTTATGGCGCACAGCAAACGCTGGCAGAAGGCTTGTTGCCGCCTGTGTTAGTGCACGGTCACGCGGGTTTTTTAAGGCCATGTCATGGCATGCAACAGCCGGATAATGTGGCCTTACACACCTATGCAGTGGATATTGCACGCGCACCAACAGGGCAGTGGTGGGTGGTGTCAGACCGTACGCAAGCACCAACAGGGGCGGGTTATGCGCTAGAAAACCGCACTATTATTTCCAGCGTGTTTCCCGATTTGTTCCGCGACCTTAACATCCAGCGTTTGAGTGGTTTTTTTGCCAGCATGCGCGACAGCCTCTCGCATTGGGGACGACAATGTGCGCAACAGCAAAGCATCAATGACGCCAATATCAAACCATTAAGCCAAGGTGAGCAACCGCTGATTGTGATTCTCACCCCTGGCCCTTATAACGAGACTTACCACGAGCAATCCTATTTGGCGGGTTATTTGGGTTTTCCGCTGGTGCAAGGTAGTGACCTCACGGTGCGCAATGGCGTGGTATGGCTAAAAACCATTTCTGGCTTAAAAGCGGTGCATGTGATTTTGCGTCGTTTAGATGATGATTATTGTGACCCGCTGGCATTGAACGCGGATTCACTATTGGGCGTGGCAGGCTTGGTGCAAGCCAATAAAATGGGTAATGTCATCATCGCCAACGCGCTAGGTTCTAACATTTTGCAATCTGGCGCCTTGTTGGGCTTTTTGCCCAAGCTCAGTGAGCGTTTGCTCGGTGAGCCTTTGCGCATGCCTTCGGTGGCAACTTGGTGGTGCGGTGAGCCACAAGCGCTAGAAACAGTCATCGCCAATTTGCATCAGTTGGTGATTAAACCCGCTTTTCCGCAAATCCATGAGTATCCTGTATTTGGTGAGGATTTAAATACATCAGAGCGCGAGGCTTTGATTCAAAAACTACGCGCCAATCCGCACAATTACATTGCGCAAGAACAAGTGCATATCTCACAAGCACCCACTTGGTCGGCGCATCACCAACCCCATTTAGGCTCGTTGGCCGTTGGTTTGCGTGTGTATGCCTGTGCCACGCCCAACGGCTATGCCGTCATGCCAGGTGGCTTGGCACGGGTAGCCAGTGGCAAAGATGCGCGTGTGATTACCATGCAACGTGGTGGGACCAGCAAAGATACTTGGATTACCTCGCCATACCCCATTTATCAACCTAGCTTGTTGCGCAAAACCGCCTCTAGCAAAGATTTGGTGCGTGGCAACACGTATCTATCCAGTCGCATGGTCGAAAACCTATTTTGGTTTGGCCGTTACGCCATCCGCAATATGGACGCGACCCGTCTAATACGCACTGCCATACGCTTTACCTTAGAATATTCCTCTGAGCAACAGCCCATTGAGTGGGCGACCATTTATCGCTTGTGTGTGTGGTATGAGTTGTTGGAAGAAGATAAAGCATCTGAATCGCATGTGTTTGCGGATGACTTTACCGAGCAGCAACTGGTTAAAGCTGTGTTTTCTAGCCAAGACCACAGTTTGCAAAGTCGCATCCAACAATTTTTCCAATTAGCGTTTAACATCCGTGAGCGTTTATCTAACGATAATTGGCGCATTATCAACCAGCTTTCGCAACGCTTTAATCACGGTCGAAACATGCCAACCTTGGCTGATACCGTCGGTCATTTAAATGAAACCGCGACCGATTTGGTGGCTTTGTCTGGCTTCACCTTAGATGGCATGACGCGCGACCAAGGCTGGCGATTTATGTCGATTGGGCGTCGCTTAGAGCGCTTACAATTTCTTTGCGTGTTGCTACAAAATGCCTTGTCTATGCCTGTGGAGAGCAATCTAGATTGGTTGTTAGAGCTGACTGATAGCATTGTGACTTATCGTGCGCGTTACTCAGCGCAACCTGAGTGGTTGCCAGTGCTGGATTTGATTTTGATGGATGAGCATAATCCCAATTCGGTGATTTTTCAGCTCGACGGCTTGATTAAATACCTCTCAGATGTTTCTGCTAATTACGGCGATGGTTATGAACAGCTGTTGATAGACCAACTGAATAGTCTCAAGGCTTTAGATCCAGACGCCAGTCTATATCACGGCAGCGCGGTGCTATTGGCTTGGCTACAAGAGACCTACAGCCGCAGTGTGCTGGTGTCCGATAAGCTGACCTTGCGCTTTTTTACTTACAGCGGGCATGAACAAGGCGATGGTTTTTATGAGGACTGGGCGAATTTGAGCCAGACTAATTTAGGGAGGGTGATGTAATGCGCTACCAAGTCAGCCACACCACCGCCTACCATTACGAGCATAGCGTGACGGTATCGCAACAAATGTTGCACATGCGCCCACGCGACAGCGCCATACAAACTTGCGAGCAACACAGCTTAAGCATCTCACCCAAGCCTTCAGAGCAACGCCAACAACACGATTACTTTAACAACGTCAGTGATTACATCGCTATTTTCAGTCAGCATGACGTGCTAGAAGTCACCTCCAACTTTACGGTGGCGATGCAGGCTAGACCCAATCTGTCAGCGCTGAACCAAAGTTTGACTTGGGAGCAAGTCGCTCAACAGCTGCGCGAGCACGCCCCACAACACCTAGAGGCCACACACTATTTATTCGCCTCGCCCAACGTGCAATGCAGTCAAGCCTTAATTGCGTTTGCACAGCCTAGCTTTAACGCAGGTCGCCCGTTGATTGAAGCCGTGTTTGACCTCACCCAGCGTATCTATCAAGAGTTTCAATTTGACCCAGAAGCCACAGACGTCTCCACACCTTTAGACCAAGTCCTAGCCGGTCGCCGTGGCGTCTGCCAAGACTTCGCCCACTTAATGCTAGGCTGTTTGCGCTCACTAGGTTTGGCTTGTCGCTATGTTAGTGGCTATATTCACACCCATCCTCCCGCAGGCAAAGAGCGTATGATTGGCGCAGATGCCTCGCATGCATGGGTGTCAGTGTATTGCCCAATCTACGGCTGGGTAGATTTCGACCCCACCAATAACTGCTTGGTGCAAAATGAACACATCACCGTGGCATGGGGGCGTGACTTTAGTGATGTCTCACCAATGCGTGGCGTAGTGCTGGGTGGGGGCAAACAAAAGCTGAAAGTCAGCGTGACTGTGATGCCGATAACAACTTAATCGACATCACTTTAAGAAATCAATCAAAGAATAAACTATCTTTTAGTTTTTTAGCAGGTTGCGAATATCTTTTGCTTTTGGCACAGCGTAGCTGGTGGCTGCCAACACTTGGTTGGTGTAGGGCTGTACCACTTTTAGATTCACGTATACATCACTCTCATTGTCCACATAAGTCCCGACTATCACTGCTTGCGCGCTGACAGATTGGGCAATATCTTTTAACTCGCGCGTCAACAAAAACTCACCTTCTTCTTTAATCAGCAAGTCGCCTCTCAGTTTGGTTTCAACCACTTGAAAATTAAGTTGCGTGAATCTTGCTGCTACTTGTTCAGAGACCAACCTGCCAAAAGTAGACGTTTGCGAAAGTTGGTTCATATTCACTACGCTAGAAATAATCAGCGGATAAGCGCGATTGAGTTTTTGCTGGGTAAGTTGGCGGTTCATACTATCTACAGCGTGATAGTTTTTGTTTATAAACTCATCACTGCCAAAATCTTCTTTAGTTAAGTTCTTTTTGGGCCCAACACAAGAAGTGAGTAACAACAGTAGAATTAAAAACTTCTTCATTTTTCGGCCCCAACAATACTATATTCATGAATATACGGTTCTATTGATTTTCTTGCCGCTCTGTACATAGAGGTATCTGACTCGACAACATAATAAATGCCCTTGGAAACTGAAATGTACTCATCGTTTCTAGCAGCTAAAATATCAATGACTATTTCAGTTTGTGGCGGGTCGCCTTCATACTTTTTGTCGCCATCGTGATAAAAGTAATCGGCTGCATCTACACCAGCAGCTAAAGCCGTGCCCCGACCCCAGTTGGTGGGGATGAGTTTTAAAACCCATGCGCCTGCTGCTAATGTAGATAGTAGACCAGTATATCTTTGTTTGGATGTTCTCTGTCCATTAAAAGCGAGTACATCTGTTTTTAAATCAACTGAGATGTCGTGTTTTGGTTTGTTCTTTTCAATTTGATATTCAAACCGATTTTGACTGTTAGGTTTAAAGTCGTACTTCACAACGGTATAACCAGCCGTTGTGAGAGACTTAATGAGGTCATAGTAGAGTTGTTGTGAGTAAACAGAATCTTGGGGGCGTATCAATATACGTTCTTTTTTGTTCACCTTACTTGCAATAGAAGCAATGAATTCTTTTGATACTTGGTTGTTAATTAAATTCCAGTGGTGAGCGGCTTGCACAACATTTTGCTCTGTGCGCTCGAAGTTAGTTGCTGCTGGAGTAGCGGAGTATTTGGGATTATAACAGGCGCTTAACAAGGCAACTGAAATTACAACGGGTATATATTTGTATCGCACTTTATATTCCTTTATTTTGGTTTTATACAGCCATAAAATTGGTTTAAATAAACCAATTTTGGTTGTTGTAAGCCATAATCATATGCGGGGAGATGTATTATAGCTGAACTGCAAAAAACATGCCTTTTGCAGTAGGTTTGAACATTCGTTCAATAGCCTGTGCACTGATTGTTGTGCCTTTTGGGTTGCTATATTTGCCCCATTTGCTATATTCCCAGCATGAAAAATGAAATAGATAGTCAGCAGTTAGATTTAGCCCGCCGCTTTGGTGGCGTGCGTCGTTTATACGGAGAGCAAGGAGTAGCCAAGCTACAACGAGCGCATGTGTGTGTGATTGGTGTGGGCGGCGTGGGTTCTTGGGCGGTGGAGGCGTTGGCGCGTAACGCGGTTGGACAACTGACATTGATTGATTTGGATAACGTTGCGGAATCAAATTTCAACCGTCAGTTGCATGCGGTGGAGGGCAATGAGGGTAAGGCGAAAGTGCGCGCGATGGCGGAGCGTGTGCATGCCATTAATCCACTTTGCCAAGTGCATGAGATTGAAGACTTTATTACGCCCGACAATATAGCCAAGCATTTAAATTTTAAGTGTGATGTGGTTGTGGATTGTGTGGATGATGCTAAGGCCAAAATTGCGTTGGCAGCATTTTGCAAGCAACACGCAACCCCTTTGCTGATGTCGGGAAGTGCAGGCGGACGCTTAGACCCAACACGCATGCAAGTGGCTGACTTGGCGCACGTGCAAGGGGATAAGTTGTTAGCAAAAGTACGCAATCAGTTGCGTCGAGATTATCATTTCCCCAAGGCGACTAATTCTATGTCCAGTGCCAAAAAATCTGCCAAGTTTGGTATTGCTTGTGTGTACTCCGATGAGCCTGTAATTAAACCTGAATTAGCCTGTCAGGCGGGTGAGGTAAGTGAGCAGGCATCGCTCACAGGGTTGAATTGCGCGGGTTATGGTTCTAGCGTATGTGTCACCGCGAGTTTTGGCATGGCGATGGCGCAACTGGCCATGCGTTTGATTGTATCTTCTTCAACTTAATCTTCATTTCAATTTAATATTTATTTCAAAAAGCCCTGATTTAATCTTGCTCTGATGGCATGCGTTGACTTAAATCATGGCGCTAGTTATCGGCATGCTTCATGCTTGAGATTCTATAAAGTCTTATTGAATCTAGATTAAACATTTTTTATCACCTAAAGTGTTTTGATTTTGTTGTCGTAAACAGGCAGGGGCCAATGTGATTTCGGTGTGTTTTTCAAAAGAAAACGGCCGAGTAGAGCGACTGTGTGTTCGGCAAAATTGAATCTTTGGGTGTGTTTCTTTCGCACATTGGTCTTTGTTTATACAACAATTAAATGAGTGTGAGCCATGTTAAACCTTCAAACCTTTTTAAAGCAATCAACCACGGATGCGCGTCTGTGCGCCTTATTCAGCCATCTTGCGCAGGCGGGTATTGCGATTGCTGATTTGGTGAGCCAAGGCGCATTGCAAGGGGTGACTGAGAAATTAACCAGCACCAATGTGCAAGGTGAAACACAGATGCAACTGGATATTGAAAGCCATGCCTTGGCGTTGAGTGAGATGGAGGCTTCTGGTGTGGTGGCCGCTTTGCTGTCTGAAGAAGAGGAAGAGGTGATTGTCTTTAATAGTGCATCTGCACCTTTTTTGGTCAGCATGGACCCGTTAGACGGCTCTTCTAACTTAGCGATTAACGGCGTGGTGGGGAGCATTTTTTCTGTGTTGCCCAACGATGATGTAGAAACCAACGGTGCACAAGCCTTTTTGCAAACAGGAAAACAACAGCTTGCAGCGGCTTACATTATGTATGGACCCGCCACCTTGATGGTACTCACCTTGGGGCAGGGCACGCACGTGTTCACCTTGGATAAACATAGCCAAACCTTTGTGCTGACTCAAGCCGATGTGCGAATTCCAACACAAACTAGCGAATTTGCCATTAATGCCAGCAATCAGCGTTATTGGCAACCTGCCATGCAACGTTATATAGATGAGTGTTTAATGGGTTCTGAAGGTCCGCGCGGGCGCGATTTTAATATGCGCTGGTGTGCCAGTATGGTGATGGACGTGCATCGCATACTCACGCGTG
Organism: uncultured Methylophilus sp.; assembly: GCA_965249075.1. Taxonomy (GTDB): domain Bacteria; phylum Pseudomonadota; class Gammaproteobacteria; order Burkholderiales; family Methylophilaceae; genus Methylophilus. The sequence continues at coordinate 28,360 of CBDFLF010000004.1, read as the reverse complement.
GCGGCGTGTTTTTATATCCACGTGATAGCAAGCAGCCGATTAAAGCGGGGCGTTTGCGTTTGCTTTATGAGGCCAATCCCATGAGTTTCTTGGTGACACAGGCAGGTGGCTCAAGTATTAATGGTGAAGTGTCGATACTAGACATCATGCCCGAGCAATTGCATCAGCGTGTGCCTGTGTTAATGGGTGCGCAAGAAGAAGTTAACCGTTTGCTCGCGTACCATCAACAATAAAGGAATTAATACATGGCTTTGATTTCATTGAGACAATTGTTAGACCACGCGGCAGAAAACAATTACGGTTTGCCAGCCTTCAACATCAATAATATGGAGCAAATCATCTCCATTATGAAGGCCGCCAACGAGGTGGATAGTGCAGTGATTTTGCAAGCATCCGCAGGCGCACGTGGCTACGCGGGCGAGTCATTTTTACGCAAAATGGTGGAAGCGGCCATCGAGCAATACCCACATATTCCTGTGTGTATGCACCAAGACCACGGTGCTTCACCCAAAGTTTGCCAGATGGCGATACGCAGTGGTTTTTCTAGTGTGATGATGGATGGTTCGCTCAAAGAGGATGGTAAAACCCCCGCCGATTATGCCTACAACGTGGAAGTCACTCGCCGTGTGGTGGAGTTTGCCCATGCAGTGGGCGTCTCAGTGGAAGGTGAGCTAGGTGTGCTTGGCTCACTGGAAACTGGCATGGCGGGTGAAGAAGATGGGCAAGGTGCGGAAGGCAAGTTGGATGAATCGCAATTGCTGACTGACCCAGATGAGGCGGCGGCTTTTGTAGAAGCCACCAAAGTGGATGCTCTGGCGATTGCTATCGGCACCAGCCACGGGGCTTACAAGTTCACCAAACCACCGTCAGACGATACGTTGTCGATTGAACGTATCCGTGAAATTCATGCCAAAATCCCCAACACCCATTTGGTCATGCATGGCTCATCTAGCGTGCCACAAGCCTTGTTAGAGCGCATTCGCCAATATGGTGGCGACATTAAAGAAACCTATGGCGTGCCTGTGTCACAAATTGTAGAAGGCATTAAAAACGGTGTGCGCAAGGTCAATATCGATACGGATATTCGCTTGGCGATGACCGCGGCGATACGCGCTTATATGTTTGAGCATCCTGCCGAGTTTGACCCACGCAAATATTTTAAAGAAGCGACCACGGCGGCTCAGCAACTGTGTAAAGAACGCTTTGAAGCCTTTGGTAGTGCGGGACATGCAAGTAAGATTAAGGTGGTACACTTAGAAAAAATGGCATCGCTTTACTAAAACCATTGAAGGGCGCTTATATAAATTCAAGTTGCTAAGCCAGACAAGGCGCGATTAAAAAATTTAGAAGCGGCATATAGTTGATATGTAAGGAGAAATTTTATGAGCAACGCAGTATCGCGACGGAAATTGAATTTATAGAAGTGCCCTGTAAGGTAGGGGGCATGATATACATCCTGGAGTCATCATGCGCAAAAAAATAGTCGTCGGCAATTGGAAGTTACACGGTAGCTTGCTCAATAACCAAGTCTTGCTAAACCGTCTCAAACTCGACCTCAAGGGGATGAGCGCGATTGATGTCGCTGTTTGTTTGCCCTATGTCTACTTGTTTCAAGCACAGCAATTACTTGAGGATGCCAACATCGGCTGGGGCGCGCAAAACGTCAGCCAGTTTGCCGAAGGCGCTTATACCTCTTGCATCTCAGCGCATATGGTGGCGGAATTTGGCTGTCGCTACACCATCATCGGACATTCTGAGCGACGCGCGCTCAAACTCGAAAGTAACCAAGTCGCCAACAAGCGTTTGTTGCACGCGCTCAAAGCGGGGCTGACCCCTATTTTTTGTGTGGGTGAAACGCTGGAAGAGCGTGACAGTGGCATGGCGGAAATGATGGTCAAAAACCAAATGCTGAATGTGGTGTATGGCTTGGACGACGAAGCCTTTGCGCTGGCCAAAAAATTTAATATGGTGATTGCGTATGAGCCCGTGTGGGCGATTGGCACAGGCGAGCACGCCAGCCCAGACAATGCGCAACGTATGCATGCCTATATTCGCTATCTGATTGCAGAGCGCGACCCCGCGTTTGCCCAATCTGTACGCATTGCCTACGGCGGTAGTATGACGCCAGACAATGCAGATAGCCTGCTCAGCATGCCCGACATTGACGGCGGCTTGGTTGGCCGTGCGGCGTTGGATGCCCAGGCATTCACGCGCATCTGCCAAATTGCCAATGACTATCAAATCAACAGCAATCTCAAACACGCACCCACAGACAAAGGGAACCTCATCGCCAACGCATAGTCATTGGTGCATGCCACAAAAACAACATTCTTTTAAAGGCAATAAATCTTTTTTGCCCAGCAAGCCGTGTAGCATTTGTCACAAACCCATGACTTGGCGTAAACGCTGGGCAAACAATTGGGAAAGCGTGAAATATTGTTCTGATGCTTGTCGCGCTCGCGCAAAAGTCAGGTGCGTATAGTATGCCTTGCCGACATTTAATTCTTATCTTGGGCGATCAGCTCAATCTAGATAACCCAGCCTTAGAAAATGTCGACCCCGCAAAAGACCAGATTTTAATGGTGGAAGCGCCAGCGGAAGCCAGCCATGTTTGGAGTCACCAGGCGCGCATCGCCTTGTTTTTGTCTGCCATGCGACACTTTGCTGATAGCTTGCGGGCGCAACACTATCCGCTCACTTACTTGGCGATGGGTGAGCATACTTTTTCTACCTTGGTCGAAGCATGGCAGGCGCATATTCAATCTTGCCGACCACAAAAAATCATCGTCTGTGAGCCTGGTGAATACCGTGTATTGATGGCGCTGAAAGCCTGTGCGCAAGCTGAACAAATTCCCTTACAAGTGCGCGATGATCCCCATTTTTTGTGTAGCCAAGCGGATTTTAAACGCTGGGCTGGGCACAGTCGTACCTTACGCATGGAGTATTTTTACCGCAATATGCGCAAACAATATGGCGTGTTGATGGACGGTGAGCAACCTGTGGGTGGTGCATGGAATTATGACCAAGACAACCGTGGTAGCTTTGGCAAACAAGGCCCACAAGCCATCCCTAATCCACCCATATTTGCGCCAGACGACATCACCCGCGAAGTGTTAGCCACGGTCGCTAGCCAATTTAAACACCATCCTGGCAGTTTGTGTGCATTTGCATGGCCTGTCACGCGTGAGCAAGCGTTGCATTTGCTGACACATTTTATTGAGCACAAGCTAGACCAGTTTGGAAGTTTTCAAGATGCGATGTGGCAAACGGAGATGGCGACTGACGAGCCCAACAGCCATCTGCGTAATACGCATGTCTTATGGCACTCCATGCTGTCTGCCGCATTAAACTTAAAATTGCTTCACCCCCGTGAGGTGATTCAAGCCGCCGAGCAAGCTTATCACCAGCGACAATTGCCACTCGCCAGTGTGGAAGGCTTTATTCGGCAAATTCTAGGTTGGCGCGAATTTATCCGCGGGGTGTATTGGCTAGACATGCCTAAGTTGGCACAAGACAACCACTTTCAACACCAACGTGATTTGCCCGATTGGTATTGGACGGCCAATACACACATGAACTGCCTCAAACAAACCATACAACAGACCTTGGATGTGGGTTATGCCCATCATATCCAACGTTTAATGGTGACAGGCATGTTTGGCGTGTTGGCTGAAATTCAACCGCAACAGCTCGAGGCTTGGTATTTGGCGATTTATGTCGACGCGGTGGAATGGGTGGCCTTGCCTAACGCCGCAGGTATGGCTTTGTTTGCTAATGCGGGGCGCTTTACCAGCAAGCCTTATGTGGCGAGCGGGGCTTATATTAAACGCATGAGCAATTATTGCCAGCAGTGTCGCTACAAACCCGAGCTGAAAACGGGTGAGCAAGCCTGCCCTTACACCACACTGTATTGGCACTTTTTAATCAAGCATCAAGCGACGCTTGCTAGCAATCCACGCATGAGCATGATGCTTAATCACGTTAAAAAAATGTCTGCGCAAGAAAAGCAAGTGTTGATAGAAGATGCGACGGACAAACTGAGCCGTCTAAACCAACTGTAAAATGGGCTTATTAATAAAACTGTCATATTTCTGTTGCCGATTAAGCTTAAAATAAGCTTATGGCAAATCTACCCACATTACTCGACCGCGATTTAAGCATACTCAGTTTTAACCAACGCGTATTAGCGTTGGCAGAACGCGAAGACACCCCCTTGCTCGAAAGATTGCGATTTTTATGCATCGTCTCCAATAACTTGGATGAGTTTTTTGAGGTGCGCATGCCCATGCAAATGCAGGCCTATCAAGATGGCGACAAGCAAGGCGTGATTACGGCAAGCACTTGTGAGCAAGTGGCTGAAAAGGCCCAGGCCTTGGTGGCTGAGCAATACCGTTTGTTTAACGAGGCTTTGATGCCAGCGTTAGCCAAAAAAGGCATTCACTTGGTGTCGGGTACGGTGCGTACACCTAAACAGACTGAGTGGGTCGCACAATATTTTAAACGCGAGGTATTGCCATTTTTAATGCCTGTGTCGCTCGATCCTTCGCATCCGTTTCCACAAGTGGCGAATAAATCGCTCAATTTTATTGTGCAAATCGAGGTGGACGGCGAACACAAAATTGCCATTGTGCGCGCGCCTAGGGTGGTGCCACGTTTGGTGCAATTACCTGCGCTGATTAGCCAAGGCGAGCAATGCTTCGTCTCACTTACCAGTATTATCCGCGCTAACTTAGAGGTGCTGTTTGAGGGTGCGCGCATTCTGCATTTTTCACAGTTCCGCGTCACTCGCAATAGCGACCTTGAGGTGGATGAAGAGGACGTGAGTAATTTGCGCGTGGCCTTGCGTGAGGAGTTGGCGCATCGCCAGTATGGTGAAGCGGTGCGATTGGAAGTGACGCACGAGTGCGATGACGAGCTCTCTGACTTCTTACTCAAGCAATTCGAATTGCCCGCGTTGGCCTTATACCGCGTCAACGGCCCTGTGAATTTAGGCCGTTTAATTCAATTGCCAGACATGGCGATTGGGGACGCGCTCAAATTTTCGTCCTTTCAACCCAAGTGGCCCAAAGCCGTGCATAAGGGCCAATCTATTTTTGCGCAGATGCAAGAAAAAGATTTGCTCATCCATCAGCCTTTTGAGAGTTTCGAGGTGGTGATACAGTGGCTGGAAGAGGCGGTGAAAGACGACTCTGTGTTGGCGATACGCATGACCATTTACCGCACGGGCTCTGATCCGCGCATGTTGCGCTTGCTGCAAGAGGCGGTGCGTCGAGGCAAAGAAGTGTTGGTGGTGGTGGAACTCAAAGCACGCTTTGATGAAGAAGCCAATATCAACTGGTCTGAGGCCTTGGAGTCAGTAGGCGCGCAAGTGGTGTATGGCGTGGTGGGGCTAAAAACCCACGCCAAAATGTTGCTGATTATGCGTCGCGAAGGCAAGCAAATCAAACGCTACGGACATTTGTCTACGGGTAATTACAATCCCAAAACCGCCAAACTCTACACCGATTGGAGCATGTTGACTGCCAATCCAAAAATCACGGGCGAGATGGAGCAAGTGTTTAGACACTTAACCAGCGAGTTGCCATTGAAAGGCTTGCGCCACTTGTTGGTTGCACCGTTTACTTTGCATAGCACCATTATTAAACTGATACAGCAAGCACAAAAAACAGCCAAACAAGGCAAGCCTGCGCACATTATTGCCAAAATGAATGCGCTGACTGACGAAGCGCTAGCCCAAGCCTTGATTAAAGCTGCGCAGGCGGGTGTTGAGATTGACTTGATTGTGCGTGGCGCTTGTATCTTACCCATTGTCAGCGAGAATATCCGCGTGCGTTCTATTGTTGGACGCTTGTTAGAGCACTCACGTGTGTTTTATTTCAAGCTCGACGGACAAGAGAAGTTGTGGCTTTCTAGTGCCGATTGGATGAGTCGCAATATGATGCGCCGTGTGGAATTGGCTTGGCCAGTGGAAGATGAAAAAATGCGCAAACGCATCATTCAAGAAAACTTAGCCTTGTATTTGCAAGACAACGTGGATGCTTGGTCGCTCACGGCCAATGGCGAGTATGTCCCAGCACGCGACGCCAGCCAGCCAGCCTTGGCTTGCCAAACGACTTTGCTGAATCAGTACCAATAATTTAAACTGTATTCAATCATTTAACAGTATTCAAAATTTAACTGTATTTATGCCACGTTTTATCACAGCGCCAATTTTCTTTGCATTCAGCACAGCCATCGGTTTGACGGCTTATGTCGAGTTTGCTCAGGCCGAAACGCCCGCACATTGGCAACAACAGGGCGAGGCCGCGCTCAAGTCTGCCCAAACCTTAGCGCCAAACACTAAGCCCGCAAAAAACGTCATTCTTTTTGTGGGCGATGGTATGGGGATTTCTACCATTACCGCCGCCCGCATTTTTGCAGGCCAGCAACAAGGCTTGTCAGGCGAGAGTTATCAACTCAGTTTTGAGAAGTTTCCTTATGTGGCGCTCTCAAAAACCTATTCGGCAAACCAACAAACGCCAGATTCTGCGCCTACCATGTCGGCCATGATGACAGGCTACAAAACCAATGATGCGGTTTTGTCACTCAATCAAACCATTGCTAGCAAAGAAACCGACCCAGCAAAAATTCAAGCCACCACTGTTAAAACCATCCTCGAGTATGCGGAAACCAAAGGGCTGGCCACAGGCATTGTGACCTCCACTCGCCTCACCCATGCCACGCCCGCTGCCACCTATGCGCACACGAGCTTTAGAGATTGGGAAAGCGATGCGCAATTACCTGCGCAAGCCAAAGTCAAAGACATCGCAGCACAATTGATAGACCACTTTGGCGCCGTAGAAGGTGGCAAAAAAGGCATAGGTGATGGGTTGGAGGTGGCTCTGGGTGGCGGACGCGTGAAGTTTTTACCCAATACCATGCACGACCCAGAATATCCCAATATTGTCGGACAACGTCTAGATGGTCGCAATTTAATCGCAGAGTTTCAGCAAAAGTTTGGCGCTACTTATGTGTGGAATAAAGCCCAGTTTGACGCCATCTCCCCGAAAAATACCAAGCGTTTATTAGGTGTGTTTGAGCCCTCACATATGCAATATGCGCATGACAGACCCAAAGACGGGGCGGGTGAGCCCAGTCTTGCTGAGATGACCAGCAAAGCGATTGCGATTTTAGCCAATCAAGCTAATCAGCATAAAGGCTATTTTTTGATGGTGGAAGCTGGGCGCATAGACCATGCCCACCATGCAGGCAACGCTTACCGCGCGCTAAGTGAGACGGTTGCTCTTTCCGAAGCTGTGCAAATGGCTTTGCATAACGTCAATCTTGCTGAAACCTTGATTATTGTGACGGCTGACCATAGCCATGCTTTTACCATGGGCGGTTACCCAACACGTGGCAACCCGATTTTAGGCAAAGTGAAAAATATTGGCGAGGCTGACTATGCCAAAGCTGACGATGGCAAACCTTACACCACGCTGAGCTATGCCAATGGCCTAGGTTTTCATGAAGCGCATGAATTGGAAGGCGTGGATGAGTCAACGTTAAAACCACGTTCAGGACGTTTGGCCGACCTCACGCAAGTGGACACTGAGCATCCAGATTTTCATCAAGAAGCCAATGTGCCACTCAAAGCCGAAACCCACGCAGGTGAGGATGTCGCCATTTATGCCATCGGCCCGCAAGCGCATTTGTTTCATGGCACGCAAGAGCAAACGTTTGTGTTTTATGTGATTCAACATGCTTTAGGCTTGTCAAAAGGCTTGTCAAAATAAACACCAAACTAATGTATGCAGATTAAACACCTGATTTTATGGCGACATGCGGAAGCAGAAGATTTACGCTATGGTCAGCAAGACCATGAACGCGCATTAACTGTCAAAGGTAAAAAGCAGGCCAAACGCATGGCCTTATGGCTTAAGCGCTATCTGCCCAAAGATACCTTGGTGCTGGTTAGTCCAGCCAAGCGTGCCATACAAACGGTCGAAGCGTGGCGTGCAGATTACCAAATTGCCTCAGCCTTGCAACCAGATGCGCAAGCCAAACAGATTGTGGAGTGGTTGCAAACTACCGCGTTAAAAGACAACCCAAACGCGTCTTCAGTCATTCTGGTCGGCCATCAACCGTGGATAGGTGAGCTGGCTTCTTATGCGCTCACCTCACACTATGCGCCCCTGAGCTTTAAAAAAGGCGCTGTTTGGTGGATGACCTTGCCCAACAGTGGTTTGCCCTATAAGTTGTATAGCGCACAGACACCAGATCTAGCCTAACTCAAACTGACTGATTAAATTATTTCTTTTTAGGACGACCCGTTTTAATCGCAGGGATACTCGCCATTAAAGACTGCAAGTTAGGGTCGCTTAACCCAGTGAGTAACTTAATGCCAGCGCGCAATAACTCGCTCTTTTTCACTGGTTTGCCTAAGTTTACCATCCGTGCTTTGAGCGCTGCTAATTGTGCGTACTCCTCTTTAGGCATGGTGAAGCTATCACGCTCCATTTTTACTTTCTCTGATTTTAGTTTTTCGCTTTTGGTTTTATCGCTGATTTTTGGCGCTTTAGGTTTAACCGTTTTTACGGGTACTTTTGCAGCCACTTTTTTGGCTGGCGTGGCTTTAGTCGCTTGCGTTTTAGTCACAGTGGTTTTAGCTGCACTTGCTTTCGCAGGCACTGATTTTGTCACTGCTGGTTTTTTGATAGGTGCGGCGCTCACAGGCTTGGCGGCCGTACTATTTGTAGTCGTTGTATTGTTCGTCATTATCGGCTCCTTGTTAGTTGTTAAAACAGTTTATACCGTTTTGAGTGAGTGTCAATTGTCATAAAACTGTCATGGTGGCGCGCTATTTTAAAAACCTAAACTCATGTATAAATGCGCCATAAAAATAATTAGTCGAACTTAATATTTGGGGATACCCATGCGACAAATACTCATAGCGAATACCAAAGGGGGCAGTGGTAAAACCACGCTAGCCACAAATTTAGCAGGGTACCTCGCACACGCGGGTGCAAATGTGGCGTTGCAAGATATCGATAAGCAACAGTCTTCCACCCACTGGTTGGCAAGAAGGCCAGCAAATTTGCCAACCATTCATTTGTTTGAAGAACTCAGTAGCGCCAAGCGCAAACAACTTGATTGGCTGATTACAGATTCACCAGGTGGATTCAGTGAGAAGAAAATTTCTGAAGCCGTCAAAGAAGCAGACCTAGTGTTGGTGCCGATACAACCCTCGGCTTTTGACATAGGCGCCAGTGACGATTTTTTAAATGTGTTGAACGAAGAAAAAGCCATTCGTAAACATAAAACATTTGTTGGTTTGGTAGGCATGCGTGTCGGCATGCGAACCAAGTCAGCACAACGCTTGTGGGAGTTTATGCAAGCAACAAACTTCCCCATTGTCGGCGCACTCAGAGGCGCACAACTTTACGTGAAAGCTGCAGAAGAAGGCTTGAGCGTGGTTGAGTTAAAGTCTGCATTTACAGATGTGGATGCACTGCAATGGCAAGTAATGATGGATTGGCTGGTACAAGCCAGTGTTAATGATGCGTAATTTATGAAGGTGGAAAAATGTCAAAAATAGTCAATTCAGAATATTTAAACAAAGTCAGTCAATTAAGTGAGGATGAAATGGAGCGCTTGCTTTCGCGTATGTCAGGTAAACTACCAAAGCGCTTGCATAAAGAAAAACTCACCAAAGAAGAAGCATTGGCTTTGCAACTGGAAATTGAAGATGAACAGCTAGAAGAGTGGCGTAAAACGGTGGCTAAGTTAAAATAAAGTCTCAACTTGTGATTTAAGACTCCGCCATTTCTATATTCAAACCCCAGCCTGTTTTTTGCCAAAGCAGGCTTTCTTCTTCTAGCAGATAATGTGTTTGTGGGTGCGTGCTTGGCCATGTTTTTGGCACAGTCAGCGTGATTTGCTTATGTTGTTTGGTCAACGATAACGGCTTAAGGTTGGCGGGGCGTCTGGCATGACAGATAATCACCGCTAAACGCAGTGCCAACAATTGGCAAACAAAGTTTTCAGAATCAGGGCTTTTAGAATCAAGGTTTGCCTCAAGCTTACGCAGTTTGCCTTGGTGACCCAAAATCAACAAACTGAGCGAATGTAGTTCACTTTGGGCAAAGCCCATCAGTTCTGTGTTGTCTAAAATATAAGCACCATGCTTATGCGCCTCGTTGTGCGAAATAGCATTGCCGATTTCATGACACAAGCCGCTCCAGTGCAAAATCTGCCTCTGTTTTTCACTGTAGTCGCTGGGACGACTTAAGGCATGATTACGATTGCTGACTAGCACGTCACTTGCAAACCCATCACTTTCCAGTCCATTAGATTTAAACCCACTAGATTTAAACATGGCGTCGTAAAAATAGAGTGCGGTTTTACTCACTTGTTGCGCATGTGCCATATCTACACCAAAGCGGGTGCATAAACGTTGTATAGAAGCACTACGCAAATCTTCTACGGCATGGTTGTCGCTCATCATGTCGTACAGCACGCCATGACGCAAAGCGCCATTGGCAACGCGCATGGATTCAATATTGAGCGTATCAAACACAGCTAGCAAGACTGACAACCCACCTCCAATCACGGCTTTGCGGTCATCTTTGAGGCCGTTTAAATTGAGTTTGTCTGGGTGTTTGGCTTTGATGAGTAGTTGCTTGAGCCAATCAAGTTGGGCACGGGTGACTTGCTCTGCATTATGTCCAGCACCTGCAAGCAGGTCAGCCACCGCCCCCACTGTACCTGAGGCACCATAAGCCACGTCCCAACCACTGTAATTATCGGCAATTGTATCAATCACCGATTCAGCGGCAATTTCTGCACGTTCGAAGTTTTTTTCTGAGAGCATGCCATCGGCAAAATACTTTTGTGACCAAGCCACTGAGCCCACACGAAGGGATTCCGTGGCATTGGCTTGAAAGTGATGACCCAAAATAAACTCGGTGGAACGCCCGCCAATATCAATCACCAAACGGCGCTCATCTGATTGTGGCAATAAACGGCTCACGCCTTGATAAATCAAACGCGCTTCTTCCACCCCAGAAATCACTTCAATCGGATAGCCCAACACTTTGCTAGCTTGCTTGATAAACACGTCACGGTTGTTGGCCTCACGCAAGGTTTGCGTCGCCACTGCGCGCACTTGCTGTGCAGGAAAACCTTTGAGACGCTCACCGAATCGGGCCAAGCAACGCAAGCCACGCTCAATAGCGGCGGGTGAAAGATTGCGCTCTTCGTCTAAATCGCCACCTTGGCGCACGGCTTCTTTGAGGTAATCAATGCGTTGGATTTGGCCGTGTTCTATACGACCGATTTCTAAACGAAAACTATTGGAGCCCAGATCAACTGCGGCGAGTTGGGTGTCAGCGGAATAAGTCATTACATCAAAATAGTAGCAGTTGAATATGAAATTGTTGTGAAAATGGATTATTCAGAGAGCACTTGCGAGAAATAGGCTTGAATGGCTGTAGGGTACTCGGGAAAGTAGCGTTCAATCACACTTAAATCAAAACTGCGCAAAATACTGGTATTAGATTCACGATCTAGCAAAAATGCAAACGAGGCGCGTACCAGCGCCAAATTATCAACCAAGCCTTGCGAAATCTGCTGTGCATACTCAGGCTTAAAACTCACTTGGTGAACGCTCGGGTGTGCGTTTTCAACGCTTACACTAAAAGAAGTTTCACTGATGGCTTCAACATTTATCTTAACCATATTACCGCTCCTGATGAAGTGGATAAGCATTGCATAAACAGTATAAATAGTTATGCCTTGAGTGACTAGTGAAAGTTAGCCAAGCTTGAAATTTAGTTTGATTTTTTTGGCAAGACTTGAAATTTTGAGACAGTCCCCCAATCTTTTGGCTAGATTGAATGTAGGTATTGCGTATTAAATGTAACGTATTGGAGGACAAGCATGACCATAGCAAGTACAGAAAAACAAACCATGGGCTTTCAAGCCGAAGTGAAACAACTTTTACAGTTGATGATTCACTCTTTATATAGCAATAAAGAAATCGTATTGCGCGAGTTGATTTCAAACGCTTCAGACGCGGCGGATAAATTGCGTTTTGAGGCCATCTCTAACTCAAGTTTGTACGAAACAGACAGCGAGTTAAACATTCGTGTGTCTTTTGATAAGGCTGCGCGTACCTTGACCATTTCAGATAATGGCATCGGCATGCGTCGCGAAGAAGTGATTGCCAATATCGGCACCATTGCCAAGTCAGGTACCAAGGAGTTTTTCCAAAACCTCACGGGCGACCAAGCTAAGGATGCCAATTTAATTGGTCAGTTTGGGGTGGGCTTTTATTCAAGCTTTATCATTGCCGACAAAGTGACTCTGGTCACGCGTCGCGCAGGTGAAGCCGAAGGCGTTAAGTGGGAATCTGGCGGTGAGGGCGACTTTACCATCGAGGCTGTAGATAAAGCAGGCCGCGGTACCGATGTGATTTTGCACTTGCGTGCAGATGAAGACGAGTTCCTCAACGATTGGAAACTCAAATCCATCGTGCGTAAATATTCTGACCACATCACCCTACCGATTGTGATGAAAAAATCGGAATGGAAAGACGGCGAGAATGGCGCGGGCGGTGAAATGGTGCCAACCGACGAAGACGAAACCATCAATTCAGCCTCAGCCTTGTGGGCGCGTAGCAAAAACGACATCACCGAAGAAGAATACAACGAGTTCTACAAACACGTTTCGCACGACTTTGAAGCGCCATTGGCCTACACGCATAGCCGTGTCGAAGGCAAGCAAGAGTATATTTCATTGCTTTATGTGCCAAGCAAAGCACCGTTTGATTTGTATGACCGCGAGCGCCGTCAAGGCATCAAGCTCTACGTTAAACGTGTATTTATCATGGAAGACGCTGAAAAACTCATGCCGCAATATCTGCGCTTTGTGCGTGGCGTGATTGACTCGGCCGATTTGCCTTTAAATGTCTCACGCGAAATTCTGCAAGACAGCCGCGACGTGGAAGCGATTAAAAACGGCTCAGTGAAAAAAGTCTTGGGCTTGCTCGAAGACTTAGCCGAAAATAAACCTGAAGATTACTCCACATTCTGGACGCAGTTTGGTCGAGTGATGAAAGAAGGCCCAGGGGAAGATTTTGCTAACAAAGACAAAATCGCTGGCTTGTTGCGCTTTGCCTCGACCCATATCAATGACGACACACAAAACGTATCGCTCAAAGATTACGTCAGTCGCATGAAGCCTGAGCAAGAAGCGATTTATTACATTACAGCGGATACGTTTGCCGCAGCTAAAAATTCACCACACCTCGAAATCTTCCGCAAAAAAGGTATCGAAGTGTTGCTGATGTCTGACAAAGTGGACGAATGGATGTTAGGTGGCTTGACCGAGTTTGATGGCAAAAAACTCCAATCTATTGCCAAAGGCGATTTGGACTTAGGCAAACTGGAGGACGAAGCCGACAAAGAAGCGCAGAAAAAAGTGGAAGAAGACGCCAAAGACTTGGTCGAGCGCATCAAAACCACGTTGGGCGATGCAGTGAAAGAAGTCAAAGTGACGCATCGTTTGACCGATTCACCCGCGTGTTTGGTCGCAGGCGAGCATGATTTGTCAGGCAACTTGGCGCGTATTTTAAAGGCGGCAGGCCAAAATGCCCCTGACAGCAAACCGATTTTAGAAATCAACCCAGCGCATCGTTTGGTCGAAAAACTCAAAGCGGAAAGCGATGAAAGCAAGTTTGCCGATTATGCGCATGTCTTGTTTGACCAAGCCTTATTGGCAGAAGGCGGACAGTTAGAAGACCCTGCTAGTTTTGTTAAACGCATTAATAGTTTGATTTTGTAAGCAGGACAAAACTTAAAAAGCCACCTCTTTGCTAGGTGGCTTTTTATTTGTCGATTTGCGCCCTAATCGGCTTGGTTTTTGCTTAATCTAATTTATAAAAGCGTGTCACAATGTGGCTCGCTGTGAAAATAAACTCGATTTAACAATGAGGATGAAGTATGACCGCCACCACAAAGTCTGCCAAAACTGTTAGCGCTAAAAAGAAAACCCCAACTGCTGAAGATGATTTTTTGATTGAAAATTTGCCGATTCCTCAGGCCCTACGTAATCATCTTATTTTTTCTCTAGGGAAATCAGGCTCTTGGGCAACCACGCGGGATTACTATCAAACCACGGCCTATACTGTGCGCGACCATTTGATGGGTCGTTGGGTGCAGACGCGCGAGGCTTATCGCGATGCGAATACTAAGCGTGTGTATTATCTTTCTTTGGAGTTTTTGATTGGGCGCATGCTTTCAAACGCCGCCCTCAATTTGGGCATTGCACCAGAAGTAAGCAAGGGGTTGGGTGAAATTGGCCAAAACATGGAAGCGATTGTGGAGATGGAGCACGATGCCGCTTTGGGTAATGGTGGCTTGGGTCGTTTGGCGGCTTGCTTTGTGGATTCGATGGCGACCATGGATATTCCAGCGACGGGTTACGGTATTCGCTATGACTATGGCATGTTTAGACAAAGCATTGAAAACGGCCAGCAAGTGGAGAATCCCGACAACTGGTTGCGTTATCAAAACATTTGGGAAGTGCAACGCCCTGAACATACCTGTGATGTAAAGTTTTATGGCCGAGTAGTGCAGTTCACCACCGAACAAGGCAATATTGAGCACCATTGGGTAGACACAGAAAACGTGGTTGCGATGCCTTACGACGTGCCAGTGCCTGGCTATGATACGACTACCGTGAACAATTTGCGTTTGTGGTCTGCCAAAGCCAGCAAAGAATTTGATTTAAGCCATTTTAACGAAGGTAATTACGAGCGGTCGGTTGAAGGGCGTCATGGCGCAGAAACCATTTCGCAAGTGCTTTACCCCAATGACAGCTCGGCCTCTGGCAAAGAGTTGCGTCTAAAACAACAATACTTCTTTGTCTCTGCTTCAACGCAAGATATCTTGCACCGCTTTTTAGGCGCGAAAAATGATTGGGATGCTTTGCCCGATAAAGTGGCTATTCAGCTAAACGACACCCATCCCGCCATTGCTGTTGCAGAAATGATGTATCAATTGGTGGATGTGTATAAATTGGAATGGGACAGGGCTTGGAGCTTGGTGACTAAGGTGTTTGCTTACACCAACCACACCCTCATGCCAGAAGCGCTTGAAACTTGGTCGGTGGATTTGTTTGCGACCTTGTTGCCACGTCATTTAGAAATTATCTACGAAATCAACCATCGTTTCTTGCAAATGGTGAACCACCGCTTCCCCGGTGAAACTGATTTGCTCAGCCGTGTTTCTATCATCGACGAGACGCATGGTCGCAGAGTGCGCATGGCGCACTTGGCGGTGGTGGGCAGTCACACCGTCAATGGCGTGGCGGCATTGCATAGCGAGTTGCTAAAAACCACTTTGTTTGCGGATTTTAATCGCATCTTCCCGGGCAAGCTCACCAATGTCACCAACGGCATCACGCCAAGACGCTGGCTCAATCAGGCTAACCCATTGTTGACAGACTTGCTAACGCAACACATCGGCACAGGGTTTCAAAAAGACCTCGGCAAAATTAAAAAAATTGAAAAAATGGCGGACGACAAAGCCTTTAGAAAGGCCTTCCGCGAGGTGAAGCTAGCCAACAAGCAAAGGTTAGCTAACAAAATTCTTGAAAAGACTGGCATCAAAATCAATCCTGCTGCTTTGTTTGACGTGCAAATCAAGCGTATTCATGAGTACAAACGTCAATTGTTGAATGTATTGCATGTCATTACTTTATATAACCGCATTCGTTTGGGTAAATACAATGGCACCCCGCGCGTGGTGATTTTTGCGGGCAAAGCCGCGCCTGGTTATTGGTTGGCAAAACAAATCATTCGCTTGATTAATGATGTGGCGAACATTGTGAACCACGACCCTGCTGTGGGCGACCAATTAAAAGTAGTGTTCTATCCAAACTACGAAGTCAGCGCGGCGGAAATTTTATTCCCAGGCGCGGATTTGTCTGAGCAAATTTCTACTGCTGGCACCGAAGCCAGTGGCACGGGCAACATGAAAATGGCGCTCAATGGCGCGCTCACCATCGGTACTTTAGACGGCGCCAATGTGGAGATTAAAGAAGAAGTCGGCGATGACAATATCTTTATCTTTGGCTTAACCACACCAGAAGTCGCCGAGAAAAAAGCGCAAGGCTATAACCCTTGGGATGAATACCATGCGAACCCTGAGTTAAAACAAGTCTTGGATATGATTGCAACGGGCTTTTTTAATGTGGAAGAACCAGACCGTTATCAGGCTATTTTTGATACTTTATTAGGCAAGGGCGACCATTATTTGTTGTTGGCAGATTACGCTAGCTATATTGCCACGCAAGATGCCGTCTCAGCGTTGTATCAAGACCAAGAGGCTTGGTCGAAAAAAGCTATCTTAAACGTAGCGCGTATGGCTAAGTTTTCGAGCGACCGCACCATAGGCGAATATGCAGAACGTATTTGGAATGTAAAATCTTTCAAAAAATAGCCATGTGAGCAAGCACAGTTAGTTCAAGCAGGAGTATCATGCACCTTAATAATCAACGTTGAGGTGATAAGCATGACGGTAAAAAGGATGATTGGAAAAAAAATAATTTTAGCTGTGTTGTTAGCAACGAGCGCCACGACATTTGCCTTGGATTTGAAAAGTCTTGGCGATATTGCGCAAAAAGTGGGTAGCGCATCGTCAAGTAGCACAAGCAGCGGCACAGGCGCGGGCCTGGGCGCACTCAGCAACCAAGAAACCAGCGATGGCTTGAAAACGGCGCTGGATCAGGGCGTGACCAAAGCGGTGAGCATGCTTGGCGCATCTAATGGCTTCTTCGGTAATAACGAAGTTAAAATTCCTTTGCCTAACTCACTCAAAAAAATTGAAAAAGGCATGAAGCTGATTGGCATGGGCAAGCAGTCAGATGAGTTGGTGCTAAAAATGAACCGCGCTGCTGAAGCAGCTGTGCCAGAAGCCAAAGCGTTATTGGTGGATTCAATTAAGCAAATGAGCGTTGCCGACGCAAAAGGCATTTTGACAGGTCCACAAGACGCAGCGACGCAATATTTCAAAAGAACCACTTCCGCTAAAATGTCCGAAAAATTCTTGCCTATTGTGCAAAATGCCACCGCTAATGTGGGGCTGGCACAAACTTATAATAAGTATGCTGAAATGGGCAGCAAGTTTGGTGCAGTCAAACCTGAAGACGCGAACATTGAAAAATATGTGACACAAAAAGCGCTTGATGGTTTGTATCTGATGATTGCAAAAGAAGAAGCTGCGATTCGCAAAGACCCGCTTGGTCAAGCAAGCGGCTTACTCAAAAAAGTGTTCGGGGCGGTTGCCAAGTAATACTTGCATTAAGTCGTTATCTTCTTAAAAGCACGCCACGCAAAGGCGTGCTTTTTTTGTTTGGTATAACTTATTGGCTTTGTTAGAGCAGAAATGTTAATCAAGCGGTCAGAGGCAATACAAAATTATCGATGATTAGCGTTGACAGGTATTCGAAAAGTTTGCTATAGTCTCATCTCTCGGCGCTAGTTAAGTTTTAGCGGTCGATATCGGACGCGGGATGGAGCAGTCTGGCAGCTCGTCGGGCTCATAACCCGAAGGTCACAGGTTCAAATCCTGTTCCCGCAACCAACAACATTTTTAGTTTTATTTAGTTTTGAAATTAAATTAAAAAAGCGTTTTACAAGTCGATAAAACTCTGTATAATGCGCACCTTCGCTTGAGACGACATGTTTTGGGTGGTAGTAGAAAAGAAGATTAACTCTTCGATGTTCTTTAAAAATTTGAATGACTGATAAGTGTGGGTGTTTGTAGTGAGGTGTAAGCACTTAGGTGCTAAATACTCAGAAAATACAAATGCTTTACACTTAGATTTATGACAAGTATGTACAGTGTTTTTTACACACATACCTTGAAATGAATTTGAGGACTTGTTTAATTACAGGTCAAAGCGAATCGATATACCGCCTCGAAAGAGGTAAATAAGTAATAGTTAGGAATTAAACTGAAGAGTTTGATCCTGGCTCAGATTGAACGCTGGCGGAATGCTTTACACATGCAAGTCGAACGATGAACCTTAGCTTGCTAGGGGGATTAGTGGCGAACGGGTGAGTAATATATCGGAACGTATCCAATAATGGGGGATAACTAGTCGAAAGATTAGCTAATACCGCATACGCCCTGAGGGGGAAAGCTAGGGATCTTCGGACCTGGCGTTAATGGAGCGGCCGATATCTGATTAGCTAGTTGGTGGGGTAAAGGCTCACCAAGGCTTCGATCAGTAGCTGGTCTGAGAGGACGACCAGCCACACTGGAACTGAGACACGGTCCAGACTCCTACGGGAGGCAGCAGTGGGGAATTTTGGACAATGGGGGCAACCCTGATCCAGCCATTCCGCGTGAGTGAAGAAGGCCTTCGGGTTGTAAAGCTCTTTCGCAAGGGAAGAAAACTTAGTCTCTAACATAGACTGAGGCTGACGGTACCTTGATAAGAAGCACCGGCTAACTACGTGCCAGCAGCCGCGGTAATACGTAGGGTGCGAGCGTTAATCGGAATTACTGGGCGTAAAGCGTGCGCAGGCGGTTTTGTAAGTCAGATGTGAAATCCCCGAGCTCAACTTGGGAACTGCGTTTGAAACTACAAGACTAGAATATGTCAGAGGGGGGTAGAATTCCACGTGTAGCAGTGAAATGCGTAGAGATGTGGAGGAATACCAATGGCGAAGGCAGCCCCCTGGGATAATATTGACGCTCATGCACGAAAGCGTGGGGAGCAAACAGGATTAGATACCCTGGTAGTCCACGCCCTAAACGATGTCTACTAGTTGTTGGTGGAGTAAAATCCATGAGTAACGCAGCTAACGCGTGAAGTAGACCGCCTGGGGAGTACGGTCGCAAGATTAAAACTCAAAGGAATTGACGGGGGCCCGCACAAGCGGTGGATTATGTGGATTAATTCGATGCAACGCGAAAAACCTTACCTGGCCTTGACATGCCACTAACGAAGCAGAGATGCATTAGGTGCTCGAAAGAGAAAGTGGACACAGGTGCTGCATGGCTGTCGTCAGCTCGTGTCGTGAGATGTTGGGTTAAGTCCCGCAACGAGCGCAACCCTTGCCATTAATTGCCATCATTTAGTTGGGCACTTTAATGGGACTGCCGGTGACAAACCGGAGGAAGGTGGGGATGACGTCAAGTCCTCATGGCCCTTATGGCCAGGGCTTCACACGTAATACAATGGTCGGTACAGAGAGTTGCCAACCCGCGAGGGGGAGCCAATCTCAGAAAGCCGATCGTAGTCCGGATTGCAGGCTGCAACTCGCCTGCATGAAGTCGGAATCGCTAGTAATCGCGGATCAGCATGTCGCGGTGAATACGTTCCCGGGCCTTGTACACACCGCCCGTCACACCATGGGAGTGGGTTTTACCAGAAGTAGGTAGTCTAACCGTAAGGGGGACGCTTACCACGGTAGTATTCATGACTGGGGTGAAGTCGTAACAAGGTAGCCGTATCGGAAGGTGCGGCTGGATCACCTCCTTTCTAGAGAAGATCACTAAGCTATAAGCATTCACACTTATCAGTCGTTCGAGAAATAAGCAGCAACAAAGATTGGCCATGGTAAATAGGCAGATGCCTTATTGGGTCTGTAGCTCAGCTGGTTAGAGCACCGTGTTGATAACGCGGGGGTCGTTGGTTCGAGCCCAACCAGACCCACCAACCTGTTTAACGATGGGGGATTAGCTCAGCTGGGAGAGCACCTGCTTTGCAAGCAGGGGGTCAACGGTTCGATCCCGTTATCCTCCACCACTTCTTTGTTGATGTAAGGTAAGAAATTAGAAGCAAGTATTGCTTAAGATGATTTAGACAATACTTGCTTCTAGTTTTTAAACTTAACTAGTTTTAAATTAGACTGCTCTTTAACAAAATGGAAGAAGTAAAGTGAACATATGTTGTGTGATGACAATGTATGTTCGAAATGGGCGATATTATTTTTAACCGGAATAATATCGATTGATTGCAAAATCAGAAATATTAAACGCAAGTTGAGAAGTTTGATGGAAGAGAAATCGGAAGTTAAGCGAATCTAACGAGGTTTGATAGTGCTTTAGAATTACCTATAACGCGTGTCTCATGCACGATGGAACTTAGATTTAAAAAGGGTTTAGGTTTTAACGTTATAGGGTCAAGTGAATAAGTGCATATGGTGGATGCCTTGGCGATTACAGGCGATGAAGGACGTGATAGCCTGCGAAAAGCTTCGGGGAGCTGGCAAATAAGCTTTGATCCGGAGATGTCCGAATGGGGAAACCCACCCGCAAGGGTAACCGCTCCTGAATATATAGGGAGATGGTGGCGAACTGAGTGAACTGAAACATCTAAGTAGCTCAAGGAAAAGAAATCAACCGAGATTCCGTAAGTAGTGGCGAGCGAACATGGAATAGCCTGTTACTTTTAGCAGACGCGATAGTAGAACGGAATGGAAAGTCCGACCGTAGTGGGTGATAGTCCCGTATACGAAATCCCGTTTGTGGAACTAGGGTAACGACAAGTAGGGCGGGGCACGAGAAACCTTGTCTGAACATGGGGGGACCATCCTCCAAGGCTAAATACTCGTAATCGACCGATAGTGAACAAGTACCGTGAGGGAAAGGCGAAAAGAACCCCGGGAGGGGAGTGAAATAGATCCTGAAACCGTATGCATACAAACAGTGGGAGCCTCGTAAGGGGTGACTGCGTACCTTTTGTATAATGGGTCAGCGACTTACATTCAGTAGCAAGCTTAACCGATAGGGGAGGCGTAGAGAAATCGAGTCCGAATAGGGCGTATAGTTGCTGGGTGTAGACCCGAAACCAAGTGATCTATCCATGGCCAGGATGAAGGTGCCGTAACAGGTACTGGAGGTCCGAACCCACAAATGTTGAAAAATTTGGGGATGAGCTGTGGATAGGGGTGAAAGGCTAAACAAACTTGGAGATAGCTGGTTCTCTCCGAAAACTATTTAGGTAGTGCCTCGTATATAACTCTCGGGGGTAGAGCACTGTTATGGCTAGGGGGTTCATAAGAACTTACCAAACCATTGCAAACTCCGAATACTGAGAAGTTCAATTACGGGAGACAGTCCATGGGTGCTAACGTCCGTGGACAAGAGGGAAACAACCCAGACCGACAGCTAAGGTCCCAAATGACGTGCTAAGTGGAAAACGAAGTGGGAAGGCATAGACAGCCAGGATGTTGGCTTAGAAGCAGCCATCATTTAAAGAAAGCGTAATAGCTCACTGGTCGAGTCGTCCTGCGCGGAAGATGTAACGGGGCTAAGCACGTAACCGAAGCTTCGGATACTAGTTTACTAGTATGGTAGGAGAGCGTTCTGTAGGCCTGCGAAGGTGATCTGTGAGGATTGCTGGAGGTATCAGAAGTGCGAATGCTGACATGAGTAGCGATAAAGCGGGTGAAAAGCCCGCTCGCCGAAAACCCAAGGTTTCCTGCGCAACGTTCATCGGCGCAGGGTGAGTCGGCCCCTAAGGTGAGGCAGAGATGCGTAGCTGATGGGAAACAGGTTAATATTCCTGTACCTCTATACAATGCGATGTGGGGACGGAGAAGGTTAGGTCAGCCGGGTGTTGGATGTCCCGGTTCAAGCGTGTAGGTTGGTTCTTTAGGCAAATCCGGAGAGCTAAGACTGAGACGTGATAACGAGTCTGCTTGCAGACGAAGTGATTGATACCATGCTTCCAAGAAAAGCCACTAAGCTTCAGTTGTATAAGACCGTACCGCAAACCGACACAGGTGGGTAGGATGAGAATTCTAAGGCGCTTGAGAGAACCCGGGAGAAGGAACTCGGCAAATTAGCACCGTAACTTCGGGAGAAGGTGCGCCCCGGTAGCGTGTAGCGATTTACTCGTGAAGCGTGATGGGGTTGCAGTGAAAAGGTGGCTGCGACTGTTTAATAAAAACACAGCACTCTGCAAACACGAAAGTGGACGTATAGGGTGTGACGCCTGCCCGGTGCTGGAAGATTAAATGATGGGGTGCAAGCTCTTGATTGAAGTCCCAGTAAACGGCGGCCGTAACTATAACGGTCCTAAGGTAGCGAAATTCCTTGTCGGGTAAGTTCCGACCCGCACGAATGGCGTAACGATGGCCACACTGTCTCCTCTCGGGACTCAGCGAAGTTGAAATGTTTGTGAAGATGCAATCTCCCCGCGGCTAGACGGAAAGACCCCATGAACCTTTACTGTAGCTTTACATTGGACTTTGACAAGATTTGTGTAGGATAGGTGGGAGACGTTGAAGCGGAGTCGCTAGATTTCGTGGAGTCAACCTTGAAATACCACCCTGATGTTGTTGAGGTTCTAACCTAGGTCCATAATCTGGACTGGGGACCGTGTATGGTGGGCAGTTTGACTGGGGCGGTCTCCTCCCAAAGAGTAACGGAGGAGTGCGAAGGTAACCTAGGTACGGTCGGAAATCGTACTGATAGTGCAATGGCAAAAGGTTGCTTGACTGCGAGACGGACAGGTCGAGCAGGTGCGAAAGCAGGTCATAGTGATCCGGTGGTTCTGTATGGAAGGGCCATCGCTCAACGGATAAAAGGTACTCTGGGGATAACAGGCTGATTCCTCCCAAGAGTTCATATCGACGGGGGAGTTTGGCACCTCGATGTCGGCTCATCACATCCTGGGGCTGTAGCCGGTCCCAAGGGTATGGCTGTTCGCCATTTAAAGTGGTACGTGAGCTGGGTTTAAAACGTCGTGAGACAGTTTGGTCCCTATCTGCCGTGGGCGCTGCAAGTTTGAGGGGACCTGCTCCTAGTACGAGAGGACCGGAGTGGACACACCACTGGTGGACCAGTTATCATGCCAATGGTATCGCTGGGTAGCTAAGTGTGGAAGAGATAAACGCTGAAAGCATCTAAGCGTGAAACTCGCCTCGAGATGAGACTTGCCTGAGGGTTTAACCCTCCTAAAGAGTCGTTCAAGACCAGGACGTTGATAGGTCAGGTGTGGAAGTGCAGTAATGCATTAAGCTAACTGATACTAATTGCTCGTGAGGCTTGATCCTATAACCTTAAAACTTAGACAACATGCAAAAATGCATGAAATCTAAAGAGGTTTAGGTTCTAAAGCAATGATTTGGCAATCAAAAAGAATAGAAACAATATGTTTCATACCCTACCCCATTTAACTTTACTTCTTCCAATTTGTTAAAGCAGGCGTTTTGCTTGAATAAATCAAGTGAGCGCACTGTGTGTCACCTGCGTATGCAGGACAGGCATAACATTACCAGTTATGCTTGGGGACAATAGCGGTTTGGAACCACCCCTTCCCTTCTCGAACAGGGCCGTGAAACGAACCAGCGCCAATGATAGTGTACTCTTCGTATGCGAAAGTAGGTCATCCCCAAGCTATTCATTAAAGAAACCTCCCTCGTGGAGGTTTTTTGCTTTTGAAGTGACACAAAGGTGTTATTTTGGGTGTTATTTTTAGGGTGTTTTATTAAGACAAATTGAGGGCAAAAAAAACCCAGCGCCGAAGCGCTGGGCTAAAGAATCTAAATAAGGTGTAACCCTTACTTAGACTGCCATGAAACTTAACTACACACGTTTTGCGTTTCTTACAGATTGGTGACATCATAGGTTTTTAACCCTAGACTGTCATTGACCCATATGGGCTATTAGCCTTATTCAGCTTAACTAAACTATTAGAGATTAAGCGCATATTTATCTTGATGCATCGGCATCAATAAGCTTCGCGTGCTAAAATTTAGTCATGACAAAAACAGCGACAAAAATAATTAAACCAAAATTTCATGTGATTATCCCTGCGGCAGGTACTGGAAGCCGTATGGGGGCGCAAGCGCCCAAACAATACCTGAGCTTAGATGGCAAGCCACTGATTCAGCACGTGATACGCGTGTTTGATCAATCAGCCAAAATTGACTCAATCCATATTGTATTGAACGAAAGTGATGCGTATTGGCGTAGTAGTTATGTCAGTGCGAGTGATAAGGTGAAATTGCATCATTGCGGTGGTGAGACGCGTGCGGAGTCTGTGTTGAATGGCCTTAAGGCGATTGAGTTGCGGGTGCAGCCAGAAGATTGGATTTTGGTGCACGACGCGGCGAGACCTGGTTTGACCAATCGTTTGCTTAACCAACTGATCACTGCATTAGAGGATGAGGCGGTGGGTGGTTTGTTGGCGATGCCAGTGGCAGACACTTTGAAAAAGGCTGACAGTGTCTCGCGCGTTAAAAAAACGATTTCAAGAGCGCAACTTTGGCAAGCGCAAACCCCTCAAATGTTTAGATTTTCAACCTTGCTAGAAGCTATGCATAAATTTGATGGTAATCCTACGGATGAGTCCGAAGCGATTGAGGCTTTGGGTTTGACGCCTAAGCTCGTGCAAGGGGAATTGCGTAATATGAAAGTGACCTATCCACAAGATTTAGACGTGCTAAACCTTTTATTCAAGTTAGGTGCATAAGGTGCAACTGCCATTTAGAGTTGGCCATGGGTTTGATGTACACCAGCTGGTGGTTGGCCGACCTTGTATCATCGGTGGTGTGAATATCCCGTATGATAAAGGCTTAGATGGTCACTCGGATGCCGATGTGTTGTTGCATGCCATTTGTGATGCCTTGCTAGGTGCGGCTGGCTTGGGCGATATAGGTAAACACTTTCCGCCCACTGACATGCGTTTTAAAGGCATTGATTCGCGTGAATTATTGCGCCATGTGGTGGATATGCTTAAAGACCATCAGTACCAAGTGGGCAATATCGACGCTACTGTGATTTGCGAAGCGCCTAGACTTAGCCAACACACCGCCCAAATGTGCGCGAACATCGCGCAAGATTGCACCATAGATGTTAGCCAAATCAACATCAAAGCGACGACCACAGAAAAATTAGGATTTACGGGGCGCGGTGAAGGTATTGCGGCTGAGGCCGTCTGTCTGATTGTCACAGCAGTATAATCATGTTCCAGTGGTTCGAGCAGCGCATTAACCCTTTTCCTCAACAGGAAATCTCACCCCAATCACGGCATTTTTGGCAATTTGTGTGGCAATGCACACAAGGCATGCGCCCCTATATCTTGGGCATGACCGTGCTCACCGCTATCATCGGTGCCTTTGAGGCATTGTTGTTTGCCATGATGGGCAAGGTGGTCGATCAGCTATCTAAGATTGCACCCAACTTGTTATGGCAAGACTACCGTCACGAACTCATCATTTTAGCCTGCATATTACTTTCAAGTACGGTGGTAATTTGGCTACAAACCTTGCTCAAGCATCAAACGTTGGCGGGTAATTTTCCCATGCGTTTACGCTGGAACTTCCATCGACTCATGCTCAATCAAAGCATGAGTTTTTATCAAGACGAATTTGCAGGGCGCGTTGCGGCTAAAGTCATGCAAACCGCGCTGGCTGTTCGAGATGTCTGGTTTATCGTTTCAGACATCATGGTGTACGTGGTGATTTATTTTGTGACCATCGTCAGCGTAGTGGGTGGCTTTGATTTACTCATGGTGTGGCCATTTTTAATCTGGCTCTTGCTATATGTCAGTGCTTTGCGCTATTACATCCCAAAATTAGCGCAAGTTTCGCAAAAGCAGGCTGATGCGCGCGCAATGATGACAGGCCGTATCACGGATGCTTATACCAATATCAGCACCGTCAAACTCTTCTCGCATGCTGGGCGCGAGGCGAGTTATGCGCAATCTGCCATGCATGAGTTTTTGGGCACGGTACACGGACAAATGCGCATGGTCAGCAGTGTAGAGACTATCAATCATCTGCTCAATATGCTATTGATTATTTTAAGTGGTGGCGCAGTGTTGTGGTTGTGGTCGCAAGGCAAAGTGGGTGTAGGCGCCGTGGCAGCGGTGACCGCCATGTGTTTGCGCCTCAACGGTATTTCGCATTGGGTGATGTGGGAGCTGACCAGTTTGTATGAGCAAATTGGCACCGTGCACGATGGCATGAATACCCCTCTCGATGATGCATAAAGTACAAGATGCGCCGAATGCCACAGCACTCAAAGTCGAGCGTGGCGAGATTACATTTAAGTCTGTGGATTTTGCATTTGAAGGCCAAGCCAAGCTGTTTCAAGGGCTGCATTTAAGCATCCAAGCAGGTGAGCGCATTGGTTTGGTTGGTCGTTCTGGCGCAGGCAAATCCACCATCGTCAATCTGCTACTCAGGTTTTATGACATTCAAACAGGCCAAGTGTTGATAGATGGTCAAAACATTGCCCAAGTCACCCAAAACAGCCTACGCGCAAATATCGGCATGGTCACGCAAGATACCTCATTGTTGCATCGTAGCGTGCGAGAAAACATCCTTTATGGTCGCCCAGAAGCGACTGAGGCCGAAATGATACAAGCGGCTAAACAGGCCGAAGCACATGACTTTATCCTCACTCTGCGAGACGCCAAAGGTCGTACAGGCTATGACGCCCATGTCGGTGAGAGAGGCGTGAAGCTTTCAGGTGGGCAACGTCAACGTATTGCCATCGCACGCGTCATGCTCAAAGACGCGCCTATCTTGCTTTTAGATGAAGCCACCAGCGCGTTGGATAGCGAAGTTGAAGTTGCCATCCAAAGCCATCTTAATCAACTCATGGAAGGCAAAACCGTAGTCGCCATTGCCCACAGGCTCTCTACTATCGCAGCTATGGATAGGCTGATTGTGCTGGATGAAGGGGGCATTATTGAAGAAGGCAACCACGAAGCCCTGTTAAAACTTAATGGTGTGTATGCTAAGCTGTGGAGCCATCAGAGCGGTGGTTTTTTGGGGGAGTAGCCTCATGATGCTGTCATTGCGAGGTACGAAGCAAACTAGCTAACAAGGTTTGCTAAAAGCCACTGGATTCCGTGTCCTTGCACGTAATGACGGTTCAAATTAAATTGTTGATAGGAACGATATTGTGAATAATGCAACTGAATCCCGCCCACCATTACCGCCATTCACCCGCGAAACAGCCATCCAGAAAGTACGCATGGCAGAAGATGGATGGAATAGTAGAGATCCACAACGTGTCTCTTTGGTCTATGCGCAAGACTCACAATGGCGTAACCGTGCTGAATTTCCTAAAGGTCGCCAACAAATTGTCGAGTTTTTAACGCGTAAATGGGCAATAGAACTAGATTATCGTTTAATCAAAGAGCTATGGGCGTTTGAGGGCAACCGCATTGCCGTGCGCTTTGCCTACGAATGGCACGACGATGCTGGCAATTGGTTTAGAAGCTATGGCAATGAGAACTGGCAGTTTGACGAAAACGGATTGATGGAATTACGTTACGCCAGTATTAACGATATGCCGATTAAAGAAGCCGACCGTAAGTTCTTTTGGCCTTTAGGTCGTAGACCAGATGACCATCCGAGTTTAAGCGACTTAGGGTTATAGTCATTTTATCAAGCTTTTAGTAATACTATCACCGCGCCACTTCCCCCGTCATTTTGCTTGGCTTGTGCATAGGCAATCACTTCGTCTTTTTGCATGAGCCCAGTTGCGGAGTTTGTGTTTGAGGATGGGCTCTTTATTACGTGAGCCTAGGCCTTTTGCCGTGGACGATGCGCACACAGCGGATACCTTTTTTTTTTGCAGTCAGCGATAAATTCTGACACGTACAAACGTGCTTCGTCGCTAATCAAGCCATGTAAATCAATATGGGCTTGCACGACCCAATGACCGCGCCTGAGTTTGCTTAAAATGACGGGCGATTGGCCTTCGCGTAGGTAGAGTAGCTCTTCCCCCACTTTCCATTTCGTACGCGGGGATGTAGCCATCACTCAGCGAATCACGTAAGACTTGGCGCTCATCTTCGTAGAGTTTTTTGGGGATGGGTTTGGGTTTTTTTTGCGGGTGAAGCACGCGATTGACTTTGACTGGGCGTGCGCCTTTGACCGCTTCTTGGAAAAGCTGGCTGTCGTTTAAGTCTTTGTCATCGGTATTGCTCATAAGGACTATTCTAGCGAAAAAAAAGCGCACTGATGTGCGCTTTTTTCAATTAAACCATATTTGTGCTTAACTGTTGGTGAGGTGGCGCTCGGCATCTAAGGCGGCCATACAGCCTGTGCCTGCACTAGTCACAGCTTGGCGGTAGATGTGGGTCTTGTACGTCGCCTGCGGCAAATACGCCTGGCACGCTCGTAGCGGTAGCATTGCCAGCGCGACCCATTTGGGTGACGATGTAGCCGCCTTCCATCTCGAGTTGGCCTTCAAAAATATCAGTGTTCGGTTTGTGGCCAATCGCGATAAACACGCCTTTGAGGGCAATATCTTTGGTGCTACCAGTATTCACATCTTTAATGCGCATGCCTGTCCACGCCCGTGTTGTCACCTAACACTTCATCCAATGTGTGGAA
>CBDFLF010000003.1:0-387585 GCA_965249075.1 uncultured Methylophilus sp. | reverse complement strand
CGTAACGTATAACGCGATTACTGGTCAATTGAACATCCCAGCGGGCGTGACGACATTCAATGTTGTAGTACCGACATTAACTGACAACTTGGTAGAAGGTCCAGAGACATACACGATTACGGTAGGCGGACAAAACGGTACAGGTACGATTACTGATGTGCCGTTGAACGTGACGGTACAAAGTGTAGGATCAGGCACAGCGGTTGAAGGCAATAATATTAGTCACTTAGTGACCTTGAGTGGCCCGACGCCAGCGGCGACGACCTTACCGTTTAGTTTAGCGAATGTGACAGCGACCTTAGGTGTAGATACTGGCACGCCAGTGACGTTTACCAATGGCGTAACGTATAACGCGATTACTGGTCAATTGAACATCCCAGCGGGCGTGACGACATTCAATGTTGTAGTACCGACATTAACTGACAACTTGGTAGAAGGTCCAGAGACATACACGATTACGGTAGGCGGACAAAACGGTACAGGTACGATTACTGATGTGCCGTTGAACGTGACGGTACAAAGTGTAGGATCAGGCACAGCGGTTGAAGGCAATAATATTAGTCACTTAGTGACCTTGAGTGGCCCGACGCCAGCGGCGACGACCTTACCGTTTAGTTTAGCGAATGTGACAGCGACCTTAGGTGTAGATACTGGCACGCCAGTGACGTTTACCAATGGCGTAACGTATAACGCGATTACTGGTCAATTGAACATCCCAGCGGGCGTGACGACATTCAATGTTGTAGTACCGACATTAACTGACAACTTGGTAGAAGGTCCAGAGACATACACGATTACGGTAGGCGGACAAAACGGTACAGGTACGATTACTGATGTGCCGTTGAACGTGACGGTACAAAGTGTAGGATCAGGCACAGCGGTTGAAGGCAATAATATTAGTCACTTAGTGACCTTGAGTGGCCCGACGCCAGCGGCGACGACCTTACCGTTTAGTTTAGCGAATGTGACAGCGACCTTAGGTGTAGATACTGGCACGCCAGTGACGTTTACCAATGGCGTAACGTATAACGCGATTACTGGTCAATTGAACATCCCAGCGGGCGTGACGACATTCAATGTTGTAGTACCGACATTAACTGACAACTTGGTAGAAGGTCCAGAGACATACACGATTACGGTAGGCGGACAAAACGGTACAGGTACGATTACTGATGTGCCGTTGAACGTGACGGTACAAAGTGTAGGATCAGGCACAGCGGTTGAAGGCAATAATATTAGTCACTTAGTGACCTTGAGTGGCCCGACGCCAGCGGCGACGACCTTACCGTTTAGTTTAGCGAATGTGACAGCGACCTTAGGTGTAGATACTGGCACGCCAGTGACGTTTACCAATGGCGTAACGTATAACGCGATTACTGGTCAATTGAACATCCCAGCGGGCGTGACGACATTCAATGTTGTAGTACCGACATTAACTGACAACTTGGTAGAAGGTCCAGAGACATACACGATTACGGTAGGCGGACAAAACGGTACAGGTACGATTACTGATGTGCCGTTGAACGTGACGGTACAAAGTGTAGGATCAGGCACAGCGGTTGAAGGCAATAATATTAGTCACTTAGTGACCTTGAGTGGCCCGACGCCAGCGGCGACGACCTTACCGTTTAGTTTAGCGAATGTGACAGCGACCTTAGGTGTAGATACTGGCACGCCAGTGACGTTTACCAATGGCGTAACGTATAACGCGATTACTGGTCAATTGAACATCCCAGCGGGCGTGACGACATTCAATGTTGTAGTACCGACATTAACTGACAACTTGGTAGAAGGTCCAGAGACATACACGATTACGGTAGGCGGACAAAACGGTACAGGTACGATTACTGATGTGCCGTTGAACGTGACGGTACAAAGTGTAGGATCAGGCACAGCGGTTGAAGGCAATAATATTAGTCACTTAGTGACCTTGAGTGGCCCGACGCCAGCGGCGACGACCTTACCGTTTAGTTTAGCGAATGTGACAGCGACCTTAGGTGTAGATACTGGCACGCCAGTGACGTTTACCAATGGCGTAACGTATAACGCGATTACTGGTCAATTGAACATCCCAGCGGGCGTGACGACATTCAATGTTGTAGTACCGACATTAACTGACAACTTGGTAGAAGGTCCAGAGACATACACGATTACGGTAGGCGGACAAAACGGTACAGGTACGATTACTGATGTGCCGTTGAACGTGACGGTACAAAGTGTAGGATCAGGCACAGCGGTTGAAGGCAATAATATTAGTCACTTAGTGACCTTGAGTGGCCCGACGCCAGCGGCGACGACCTTACCGTTTAGTTTAGCGAATGTGACAGCGACCTTAGGTGTAGATACTGGCACGCCAGTGACGTTTACCAATGGCGTAACGTATAACGCGATTACTGGTCAATTGAACATCCCAGCGGGCGTGACGACATTCAATGTTGTAGTACCGACATTAACTGACAACTTGGTAGAAGGTCCAGAGACATACACGATTACGGTAGGCGGACAAAACGGTACAGGTACGATTACTGATGTGCCGTTGAACGTGACGGTACAAAGTGTAGGATCAGGCACAGCGGTTGAAGGCAATAATATTAGTCACTTAGTGACCTTGAGTGGCCCGACGCCAGCGGCGACGACCTTACCGTTTAGTTTAGCGAATGTGACAGCGACCTTAGGTGTAGATACTGGCACGCCAGTGACGTTTACCAATGGCGTAACGTATAACGCGATTACTGGTCAATTGAACATCCCAGCGGGCGTGACGACATTCAATGTTGTAGTACCGACATTAACTGACAACTTGGTAGAAGGTCCAGAGACATACACGATTACGGTAGGCGGACAAAACGGTACAGGTACGATTACTGATGTGCCGTTGAACGTGACGGTACAAAGTGTAGGATCAGGCACAGCGGTTGAAGGCAATAATATTAGTCACTTAGTGACCTTGAGTGGCCCGACGCCAGCGGCGACGACCTTACCGTTTAGTTTAGCGAATGTGACAGCGACCTTAGGTGTAGATACTGGCACGCCAGTGACGTTTACCAATGGCGTAACGTATAACGCGATTACTGGTCAATTGAACATCCCAGCGGGCGTGACGACATTCAATGTTGTAGTACCGACATTAACTGACAACTTGGTAGAAGGTCCAGAGACATACACGATTACGGTAGGCGGACAAAACGGTACAGGTACGATTACTGATGTGCCGTTGAACGTGACGGTACAAAGTGTAGGATCAGGCACAGCGGTTGAAGGCAATAATATTAGTCACTTAGTGACCTTGAGTGGCCCGACGCCAGCGGCGACGACCTTACCGTTTAGTTTAGCGAATGTGACAGCGACCTTAGGTGTAGATACTGGCACGCCAGTGACGTTTACCAATGGCGTAACGTATAACGCGATTACTGGTCAATTGAACATCCCAGCGGGCGTGACGACATTCAATGTTGTAGTACCGACATTAACTGACAACTTGGTAGAAGGTCCAGAGACATACACGATTACGGTAGGCGGACAAAACGGTACAGGTACGATTACTGATGTGCCGTTGAACGTGACGGTACAAAGTGTAGGATCAGGCACAGCGGTTGAAGGCAATAATATTAGTCACTTAGTGACCTTGAGTGGCCCGACGCCAGCGGCGACGACCTTACCGTTTAGTTTAGCGAATGTGACAGCGACCTTAGGTGTAGATACTGGCACGCCAGTGACGTTTACCAATGGCGTAACGTATAACGCGATTACTGGTCAATTGAACATCCCAGCGGGCGTGACGACATTCAATGTTGTAGTACCGACATTAACTGACAACTTGGTAGAAGGTCCAGAGACATACACGATTACGGTAGGCGGACAAAACGGTACAGGTACGATTACTGATGTGCCGTTGAACGTGACGGTACAAAGTGTAGGATCAGGCACAGCGGTTGAAGGCAATAATATTAGTCACTTAGTGACCTTGAGTGGCCCGACGCCAGCGGCGACGACCTTACCGTTTAGTTTAGCGAATGTGACAGCGACCTTAGGTGTAGATACTGGCACGCCAGTGACGTTTACCAATGGCGTAACGTATAACGCGATTACTGGTCAATTGAACATCCCAGCGGGCGTGACGACATTCAATGTTGTAGTACCGACATTAACTGACAACTTGGTAGAAGGTCCAGAGACATACACGATTACGGTAGGCGGACAAAACGGTACAGGTACGATTACTGATGTGCCGTTGAACGTGACGGTACAAAGTGTAGGATCAGGCACAGCGGTTGAAGGCAATAATATTAGTCACTTAGTGACCTTGAGTGGCCCGACGCCAGCGGCGACGACCTTACCGTTTAGTTTAGCGAATGTGACAGCGACCTTAGGTGTAGATACTGGCACGCCAGTGACGTTTACCAATGGCGTAACGTATAACGCGATTACTGGTCAATTGAACATCCCAGCGGGCGTGACGACATTCAATGTTGTAGTACCGACATTAACTGACAACTTGGTAGAAGGTCCAGAGACATACACGATTACGGTAGGCGGACAAAACGGTACAGGTACGATTACTGATGTGCCGTTGAACGTGACGGTACAAAGTGTAGGATCAGGCACAGCGGTTGAAGGCAATAATATTAGTCACTTAGTGACCTTGAGTGGCCCGACGCCAGCGGCGACGACCTTACCGTTTAGTTTAGCGAATGTGACAGCGACCTTAGGTGTAGATACTGGCACGCCAGTGACGTTTACCAATGGCGTAACGTATAACGCGATTACTGGTCAATTGAACATCCCAGCGGGCGTGACGACATTCAATGTTGTAGTACCGACATTAACTGACAACTTGGTAGAAGGTCCAGAGACATACACGATTACGGTAGGCGGACAAAACGGTACAGGTACGATTACTGATGTGCCGTTGAACGTGACGGTACAAAGTGTAGGATCAGGCACAGCGGTTGAAGGCAATAATATTAGTCACTTAGTGACCTTGAGTGGCCCGACGCCAGCGGCGACGACCTTACCGTTTAGTTTAGCGAATGTGACAGCGACCTTAGGTGTAGATACTGGCACGCCAGTGACGTTTACCAATGGCGTAACGTATAACGCGATTACTGGTCAATTGAACATCCCAGCGGGCGTGACGACATTCAATGTTGTAGTACCGACATTAACTGACAACTTGGTAGAAGGTCCAGAGACATACACGATTACGGTAGGCGGACAAAACGGTACAGGTACGATTACTGATGTGCCGTTGAACGTGACGGTACAAAGTGTAGGATCAGGCACAGCGGTTGAAGGCAATAATATTAGTCACTTAGTGACCTTGAGTGGCCCGACGCCAGCGGCGACGACCTTACCGTTTAGTTTAGCGAATGTGACAGCGACCTTAGGTGTAGATACTGGCACGCCAGTGACGTTTACCAATGGCGTAACGTATAACGCGATTACTGGTCAATTGAACATCCCAGCGGGCGTGACGACATTCAATGTTGTAGTACCGACATTAACTGACAACTTGGTAGAAGGTCCAGAGACATACACGATTACGGTAGGCGGACAAAACGGTACAGGTACGATTACTGATGTGCCGTTGAACGTGACGGTACAAAGTGTAGGATCAGGCACAGCGGTTGAAGGCAATAATATTAGTCACTTAGTGACCTTGAGTGGCCCGACGCCAGCGGCGACGACCTTACCGTTTAGTTTAGCGAATGTGACAGCGACCTTAGGTGTAGATACTGGCACGCCAGTGACGTTTACCAATGGCGTAACGTATAACGCGATTACTGGTCAATTGAACATCCCAGCGGGCGTGACGACATTCAATGTTGTAGTACCGACATTAACTGACAACTTGGTAGAAGGTCCAGAGACATACACGATTACGGTAGGCGGACAAAACGGTACAGGTACGATTACTGATGTGCCGTTGAACGTGACGGTACAAAGTGTAGGATCAGGCACAGCGGTTGAAGGCAATAATATTAGTCACTTAGTGACCTTGAGTGGCCCGACGCCAGCGGCGACGACCTTACCGTTTAGTTTAGCGAATGTGACAGCGACCTTAGGTGTAGATACTGGCACGCCAGTGACGTTTACCAATGGCGTAACGTATAACGCGATTACTGGTCAATTGAACATCCCAGCGGGCGTGACGACATTCAATGTTGTAGTACCGACATTAACTGACAACTTGGTAGAAGGTCCAGAGACATACACGATTACGGTAGGCGGACAAAACGGTACAGGTACGATTACTGATGTGCCGTTGAACGTGACGGTACAAAGTGTAGGATCAGGCACAGCGGTTGAAGGCAATAATATTAGTCACTTAGTGACCTTGAGTGGCCCGACGCCAGCGGCGACGACCTTACCGTTTAGTTTAGCGAATGTGACAGCGACCTTAGGTGTAGATACTGGCACGCCAGTGACGTTTACCAATGGCGTAACGTATAACGCGATTACTGGTCAATTGAACATCCCAGCGGGCGTGACGACATTCAATGTTGTAGTACCGACATTAACTGACAACTTGGTAGAAGGTCCAGAGACATACACGATTACGGTAGGCGGACAAAACGGTACAGGTACGATTACTGATGTGCCGTTGAACGTGACGGTACAAAGTGTAGGATCAGGCACAGCGGTTGAAGGCAATAATATTAGTCACTTAGTGACCTTGAGTGGCCCGACGCCAGCGGCGACGACCTTACCGTTTAGTTTAGCGAATGTGACAGCGACCTTAGGTGTAGATACTGGCACGCCAGTGACGTTTACCAATGGCGTAACGTATAACGCGATTACTGGTCAATTGAACATCCCAGCGGGCGTGACGACATTCAATGTTGTAGTACCGACATTAACTGACAACTTGGTAGAAGGTCCAGAGACATACACGATTACGGTAGGCGGACAAAACGGTACAGGTACGATTACTGATGTGCCGTTGAACGTGACGGTACAAAGTGTAGGATCAGGCACAGCGGTTGAAGGCAATAATATTAGTCACTTAGTGACCTTGAGTGGCCCGACGCCAGCGGCGACGACCTTACCGTTTAGTTTAGCGAATGTGACAGCGACCTTAGGTGTAGATACTGGCACGCCAGTGACGTTTACCAATGGCGTAACGTATAACGCGATTACTGGTCAATTGAACATCCCAGCGGGCGTGACGACATTCAATGTTGTAGTACCGACATTAACTGACAACTTGGTAGAAGGTCCAGAGACATACACGATTACGGTAGGCGGACAAAACGGTACAGGTACGATTACTGATGTGCCGTTGAACGTGACGGTACAAAGTGTAGGATCAGGCACAGCGGTTGAAGGCAATAATATTAGTCACTTAGTGACCTTGAGTGGCCCGACGCCAGCGGCGACGACCTTACCGTTTAGTTTAGCGAATGTGACAGCGACCTTAGGTGTAGATACTGGCACGCCAGTGACGTTTACCAATGGCGTAACGTATAACGCGATTACTGGTCAATTGAACATCCCAGCGGGCGTGACGACATTCAATGTTGTAGTACCGACATTAACTGACAACTTGGTAGAAGGTCCAGAGACATACACGATTACGGTAGGCGGACAAAACGGTACAGGTACGATTACTGATGTGCCGTTGAACGTGACGGTACAAAGTGTAGGATCAGGCACAGCGGTTGAAGGCAATAATATTAGTCACTTAGTGACCTTGAGTGGCCCGACGCCAGCGGCGACGACCTTACCGTTTAGTTTAGCGAATGTGACAGCGACCTTAGGTGTAGATACTGGCACGCCAGTGACGTTTACCAATGGCGTAACGTATAACGCGATTACTGGTCAATTGAACATCCCAGCGGGCGTGACGACATTCAATGTTGTAGTACCGACATTAACTGACAACTTGGTAGAAGGTCCAGAGACATACACGATTACGGTAGGCGGACAAAACGGTACAGGTACGATTACTGATGTGCCGTTGAACGTGACGGTACAAAGTGTAGGATCAGGCACAGCGGTTGAAGGCAATAATATTAGTCACTTAGTGACCTTGAGTGGCCCGACGCCAGCGGCGACGACCTTACCGTTTAGTTTAGCGAATGTGACAGCGACCTTAGGTGTAGATACTGGCACGCCAGTGACGTTTACCAATGGCGTAACGTATAACGCGATTACTGGTCAATTGAACATCCCAGCGGGCGTGACGACATTCAATGTTGTAGTACCGACATTAACTGACAACTTGGTAGAAGGTCCAGAGACATACACGATTACGGTAGGCGGACAAAACGGTACAGGTACGATTACTGATGTGCCTATCAACACGCCGACGGTGCAAAGCATTACACCAAGCACAGTTACTGAAGGTACGAGTTTAAGTCATACGGTCACTTTAAGTAGTGCTACAAGTGCTGCAACAAATTTCCCTTTCAGTTTGACGGGAGTCAGTGCCACCATAGGGGCTGATACGTCGAACTTGGCTGGAGTGACCTTTACTAACGGCGTGACATTTAACCCAGTAACAAATCAACTGACTGTGCCAGCTGGGGTGACTACGTTTAACATCACTGTTCCTTCAGTAGATGATCTATTGGTTGAGCCAACAGAGACGTATAACATCACGGTTGGTACACAAACGGCTGTAGGTACGTTGTTGGATAATGACCCTCCTGCAAGCAATCCAACCGTTATTAGTGTATCTTCTGGCAGCATTATTGAAGGTGGTTTGGTTGCGCATATTGTGACTTTAAGTGGCATGACCAGTGCTACTGCAACGTACAGTTTGAATCTAACTGGTGTGACTGCGACTATTGGCAGTGATACTGGTTTGGTTGGGACGCTCACTTTCACGAATGGTGTTACTTACAATAGTGGCACAGGTCAAGTTATTGTTCCAGCTGGTGTGACTAGCTTTGGTTTGGTAGTGCCTACGATTGATGACACCACTGTTGAACCGACTGAAACTTATAACTTGAATGTAGGCGGTCAAAATGCAACGGGCACAATCTTAGACAACGATAATGCATCACCACTGGTGACTTCGATTACCGCAGGCAGTGCAGTTGAGGGTACACCTGTTAGCCATACGGTCACATTAAGTGCGCCAACCACTGCACCAGCGACCTACAATTTTGCACTGACTAGTGTGAATGCGATTGTTGGGACAGACACTAATAACACTTATGTCTTTAGCAATGGTGTGACTTACAACGCGGTGACAGGTCAAATTACTGTACCTGCAGGGGTGACGAGCTTTACGGTTGGGGTAAATACTGTCGATGATAACTTAGTAGAAAACTCTGAAACCTATATTATCAATGTGGGGGGCAGTAGCAACATTGGCACTATTCTAGACAATGACCCTAGCAACAACATTAGTGTATTGAGTGTTTCTAACCCAACCGCCACAGAGGGTAATAATTTAGGTTATACCGTGACATTGAGTGCACCTACGACTGGGGTGACACCGGTGTTATTAAACTTAGTCAATGGTTCTGGCACGGTAGGTGTAGACACAGGGTTCCCAGTTCAAGTCAGTTTTGATAATGGCGTGACTTATACCACGGTGAATAGTAATACCTTGAATGTGCCTGCAGGGGTGGCTAACTTTATTATTAGAGTGCCGACAGTAACGGACAACTTGAATGAAGTGAGTGAAACTATCTTGCTCACTGCTGCAACTGCTCAAAATGTAGCGCCAGTGACTGGCACAGGCACCATTGTGGATGTTCCTTCAACACCGATAGTGACTTCTGTGACGCAAGGGACTGCTGTTGAAGGTACCGCCGTGTCTCATACAGTGACACTAAGTGCATCAACCACAGCGCCGACTACGTATAGCTTTAACTTGACTAGCGTGAATGCGACCGTGGGCACGGATACTAATAACACCTTCGTGTTTAGCAATGGTGTGACCTACAACAGTGTTACAGGCCAACTTACTGTGCCAGCAGGGGTTAATAGCTTCACTA
Source organism: uncultured Methylophilus sp. (assembly GCA_965249075.1). Taxonomy (GTDB): domain Bacteria; phylum Pseudomonadota; class Gammaproteobacteria; order Burkholderiales; family Methylophilaceae; genus Methylophilus. The sequence goes on along the minus strand of CBDFLF010000003.1, from coordinate 377,632 downwards.
TTGGCGTCAATACCGTAGATGACACATTGGTTGAACCGCTTGAAAACTATATTATTAATGTGGGTGGCAGTAGTAATGTCGGTAATATTGTTGATAACGAGTTACCAACACCGACCGTCCAAAGCGTAGGCAATGGCCAAGCGGTTGAAGGCAATAATATTAGCCACTTGGTTACCTTAACTGCGCCAACAACCTCAGTAGTGAATGTACCGTTTAATCTTAGCAACGCGACAGCGACCTTAGGTGTTGATACTGGCGCGCCAGTGACATTTACCAACGGCGTGACGTTTAACGCGATTACTGGTCAATTGAACATTCCAGCGGGCGTGACGACATTTAGCGTTGTTGTACCGACTGTCGTAGATAGCTTGGTAGAAGGTTCAGAGACATACAACATCACGGTTGGTGGTCAAAACGCGGTAGGTACCATCTTAGACAGCGTAGCGCCAGTCACTGTCCAAAGCGTTACAAGTCCAACTGTGGCTGAAGGCAATGCTCTCAATTACACAGTCACTTTGAGTGGGCCATCGAATAATACGGTGGTGAATTTAGGGCTTAATAACGGTACAGGTACAGTAGGCACGGATACTGGCACACCGATTCAAATCAGTTTTGATAATGGGGTGACGTTTACCACAGTCACTAGCAACAATGTGACTGTGCCAGCGGGTGCAACTAACTTTATCGTGCGCGTGCCAACCGTCGTAGATAACTTGGTAGAAAACGCAGAAACTATTCTACTCACTGCAGGCACGCCACAAAACGTTGTACCAGTCACAGGTACGGGTACGATTACGGATGTGCCGCCAGTGACTGTGCAAAGTATCACTTCAGGTAGCGTAACTGAGGGCGGTAATATTTCTCATGTGGTGACACTCACTGGTGTGACCAACGTGGTTACAACGTTCCCAATCAGTTTGACTGGCGTGACTGCAACCATAGGCACAGACACAAGCACACCTGTGACGTTTACCAATGGCGTGACTTATAACGCTGTCACTGGTCAAGTCACCGTGCCAGCCGGCGTCAATAGCTTTAGCGTCGTGGTGCCAACGATTGATGACACCTTAGTTGAGCCTACTGAGACTTACACGATTACAGTTGGCGGTAAAAACGCCACAGGTACGATATTGGATAACGAGCCAACCAATAGGAATCCGCTCGATGGTGACGAGACAGGCAGTTTACCTGCAGGTGCGACTGTGAGTGGTAATTTACTTGCGAACGCGAGCGACCCAGATGGTGATACGTTGACTATCACTGGCTATAACGTATTGACTGTTGCAGGTACGCCTGTGTTGGGACAACCGTTTAATATCCCGGGCGTAGGCACCATTACAATCAGCAGTAACGGTCAAGCTAGCTTTACGGCATTGGCCACTTACGTAGGCCCAGCCCCAACCATTTCTTACACAGTGAGCGATGGTAAAGGTGGCACAGATATTTCAATTCTTAACCTTATGGTAACGGCTGCGCCAAACACAGCGCCTGTGGATGGAAATGAAAACGTCACCACACCAGAAGACACACCATTGAATGTGCCTGCAGCCACAGGCTTGTTAGCCAATGCTACCGATGCCAATGGTGACCCATTAAGCATTGCCAGCTACACCATTAATGGTATCCCTGGCACACAAGCAGTCAATACGCCTGTGAACATTCCGAATGTGGGTACGATTACCATCAACAGCAATGGTAGCTTCAACTTTGTACCGGCGCTTAACTACAATGGTAGCGTTCCTACGATTACTTACACTGTGAGTGATGGCAAAGGTGGTACGGACACATCAACACTCAATATTGGCGTCACACCAGTGAACGATGCGCCAGTTGACGGCAACGAGACCAATACTGTGGTACAAGGTAACGTACTCACTGTTGGCGACGGCCAAGCGGGTGACTTGTTGAACAACGCGACTGATGTAGATGGTGGCACATTGACGATTACTAACTACACTATCTTGGGTGTGCCTGGCACACAAACGGTGGGCAATGTAGTCACAATCCCTAATGTTGGCAATGTGGTGATTAACGCCAACGGTAGCTATGCATTTGCCCCATTAGCGACTTACACAGGCAATGCCCCAACCATTACTTACACAGTGAGTGATGGCAATGGTGGCACGGACACTTCAACACTCAATATCACGGTCACACCAAACGGCAATAAACCGCCTGTGATTAACTCAGAAACTGAAACCAAGTTTGAGGACAAAACACAGGCAGGCAATGTGTTTGTATTGGGTACCCCTGATTACGATCCAGAAGGTCAGCCTTTGAGCATTGTTCGTTTCTTGGTCGATACCAATGGTGATGGTATACAAGAAACGTTTGCACCAGGCGCAACGGCCCAAATTGCTGGCGTGGCAAGCGTAAGAATCAGCGCCAATGGCGACGGTTTGTTTATTCCTGTGCCTAACTACAATGGCCCTGTACCCTTGGTGACTTATATTGCAACGGACGGCACCTATGAAGTGCCAGGTGTGTTGACCATGAACGTATTGCCAGTGAATGACGCGCCCACCATCGCAGCCAATAACCAGCTAGGTATTGAAGGTGTGGCACAACGCTTAACCAATATCAACTTTGCTGATATTGATGCAGCCAATGGCAACTTCACCGTCACACTCAGCGTCAATAGCGGCACTTTAAGTGCGGTCAGCGATGCTAACGTAACGGTCACAGGCAGTGGCAGCACATTGTATCTAAATGGTACTTTGGCAGCGATTAACCAGTTTGTTTCATCAGGCAATGGCGTTAACTTTACTGCGAACCCTAGCTCACCAGCCTCAGCCAGTTTGAGCATCACGGTGAATGACAACGGTAATGGCGGTATAGACCCATCTGCGCTAGGCATGGCAAATACAGGCACCGCCAATAATGAGCAAGCCACTACCACGGTCAATATTGATATTGCAGACGTACAGCAAGGCACAGCAGGTAACGACACCCTCACAGGTGGCAATACACGCGACGCGTTGCTGGGTGGTCAAGGCAATGACAATCTCAGTGGTGGGACAGGTGCTGATATTATTGTCGGTGGCGCAGGCAATGACAATATGACTGGAAATATCTTAGGCTTTACCGATAACCAGTCAGACGTGTTTGTATGGCAACTCGCTGATGCGGGCACTACTGCTAATCCAGCTGTCGACAATATCTACAACTTTGTGACAGCGCCAGCGGCACAAGGTGGCGATGTGCTTGATTTACGCGATTTGTTGGTGGGTGAAGCCGCCAATGGCGCAAGCTTAGACAACTACCTACACTTTGAATTTGCCAACGGCAATACCACTGTTTATGTCAGCAGTACGGGTGCCTTTGGCAACAACAATGCTGTTGGTAGCCCTAATGCCACAGTTAGCAACAACGACGTTCAGCAAATCGTGATTCAAGGCGTGGATTTAACCACAGGCTTTGCTAACGACGCGCAAGTGATTAACAACCTGATACAAAATGGTAAATTGATTACGGACTAATCGTAAAACAGGCAATGCAAGTAGCAGAAGGGCGGCTGAATAAGTCGCCTTTCTGTTTTATCCTAGCTGTTTTATCCTAGCTGTTTTTTATCTAGGTTGTTTTTTATTTAGGTTGTTTTACTGCTGGCGGTTTCAAGGTTGAAGTGCAAAAAAACTGTCAAAAAAACTTTAAATTTTTTCATACGGTGTTAGAATACGCACCTCAAGAAATTCACACCCGCCCGGGTGGTGAAATTGGTAGACACAAGGGACTTAAAATCCCTCGACCTTAACAGTCGTGCCGGTTCGATTCCGGCCCCGGGCACCAAATAGAAAAAGGGCTTTGATAATTATCAAAGCCCTTTTTATTTGCTTATCGCCTATGATGCAAAGTGAACATACATTGTTTATTGCATTCTGAAACGCACTTCAATCCATCACCCACTAACAGTAATCAAGGCTACTTTTAGCCATTTATTCCAGTCATTGTTTTGCTTGCCAATTCGCAATAATAGAAGAAATTGAACAGGAATTTCTTTTATGAAGCCAAGTGCGAAAAAGCGCTCTCAAGTAGGTCAGATAAACAATGCAGCTAAACTGTTGGCGCCTTTGTTAGCACTGTATCAATCTGGGCAACTGGAGGTAGCGCAAAAACAGGCGGAGGAACTGGTTGCGCATGACCCTGCGTTAGGCTTGGCGTGGAAAATTCTAGGTAGCTTGTACCAACAGCAAGGTCTAGTCACTGAGGCTGCACATGCGTTTGAGCAAGCTTCTGCCACATTAAGCAAAGATGCAGAGGTGTTTTATAACTGGGGCAATATTTGTTTTCAGCAACAATCACTCACGCAGGCGCAGACTTTGTATGAAAAAGCGATTGCCATTCAACCTAAGTTCTCACAGGCACACGCTAATTTAGCTTGTGTGTTTAAAGCCCAAGGGCAAACCAAACGCGCAGAAAAAGCGTTTAACCAAGCCTTGCGTTTGCAACCTAAAGATGCTTTTGTGTTGGCGAATCTTGCATTGCTATTGCATGAAGCAGGCAAACCAAAAGAGGCGATGCAATATTACCGCCGTGCTTATGCGCTTACACCAAACGACGCAGTATTGCTGTTCAATATGGCACAAGCGTTTGAGGATAATGCGGATGACGAACAAGCGATTGCTTTCTACCAAGAAGCGATTGCGCTAGGGGACGCGTTAGACAGTCAGTGGATAGATGCAAGGTTCAACTTGGGCTTGCTATACAGCAAGTTAGAGCAATATGCGCAAGCCACCACATTGTTTGAGTCGGTCTTAGCCTATCATCCAAGACACGAGCGCACATTAGAAAACTTGGCAAACCTCTATAAAAAGTTAGCGCGCGTGCGGGATTACGAGAGATGTATATTGGCCTTGCAAGAAGTTCAGCCTCCCGATGCGACAAAACTCAACAGCATTGCGGCAGCGTTGATTAACCAACAACTTTATGCAGATGCCGAAAAATATTGCCAACAAGCGCTAGCGCTCAATCAAGCGGATGCCAATATCTATTGCAACTTGGCATTGATTGCCCATGCCAGAAACGACTTTGACGAGGCGGTGCGTTTGTTTGAGCAGGCGCTATCCATTGAGCCTGATTCATTTATTGTTCTGACCAATTACAGCGTGACTTTGCGCATGCAAGGGCAACTTTCGCAAGCCAAAGCGGTGTTAGAGAAGTCCATTGCCATTAATCCAAGCTTTGTTGGCACTTACATCAACTTAAGCAATATTTATCTCGATTTAGGCGATGTCGCAACAGCAATCACTGTGGTTAAACGTATTTTTGACTTTGACCCCGACAACCTCACCGCTATTCAAAATATTTTGTTTTACGATAGCTACGCCAACCATTTAAGCCAAGCTGAGTATATGCACTACGCACGCTTATTCGGGCAACAAGTGAGCAAGTTGGTTAGCCCTTATAGTGCATGGCAAGTGCATGCCAAAGACCAACGTTTGCGTGTGGGTTTGGTATCAGGTGATTTGCGTCAGCACCCAGTGGGTTTTTTCTTAAAAAACTGGTTAAGCCATGTTGATGCAGCCCACATTGAGGTTTACGCTTACTCAACCGATGGGCGTGAGGATCCATTTACCCACACTTTAAAAAACTTGTGTGTGCAGTGGCGCTCGCTCGCGGGACATGATGATGCCAGCGCGGCTAAATTGATACATGATGACGGCATTCACATCTTGCTCGACTTGTCAGGGCACACAGGGGGCAACCGCTTGCCAGTTTTTGCTTGGAAACCTGCTCCTGTGCAAGCGGCATGGTTGGGCTATTGGGGTACCACTGGCGTAGCAGAGATGGATGCGGTAATTGCCGATGCAGTGACTTTGCCGGCGCATGCGCAACAACGCTTTACCGAAAAAACGGCATTATTACCTCATACCCGCTTGTGCTTTGCCGCACCCGAAGCGGACATTACAGTCAATCGCTTGCCTGCGCTGACTAAAGGGCATTTAACGCTGGGCTGTTTCCAAAACTTTACCAAAGTGTCTGACGCGGTCTTGGCGCTATGGGGGCGCGTCATGCAAGCCTTGCCAGAGGCAAAGTTGCGTTGGCAATGCAAAGCGTTTAGCGACACACAAATACAGCAGTTAGCATTAGATAAGCTTGCCCAGCATGGTATCAAGCCTGCGCGTTGCCAGCTATTTGGCAAAACCACGCGTGAGGCATATTTGGCAGCGCACCATGAGATTGATTTTATTTTAGACAGCTTTCCGTTCACTGGTGGCACAACCACCTGTGAAGCCCTTTGGATGGGCGTACCCACCTTGACCTTGGCAGGTGAAACTATGATTGCTTGCCAAGGTGCAAGCCTCATTCATACTGCTGGCTTGCCAGACTGGGTAGTGAGTACGCAAGACGATTACGTGACAAAAGCAATACATTTGGCAACTCACCTCGATGATTTAGCCGAGCTACGTCAGCAATTAAGGCAACAAGTGCTCGCATCACCTCTGATGCAAGGTGCCCAGTTTGCCCAAGACTTTGAAAAGCTATTGTTTAGTCTATGGCGTACACAGCTTGCTCAAGCCTCAACAAATGCTTATCAGGCCCATCAACCGATTCAATCATTATACGAAGGCAATCAGCCTGTTTGGGTGGTGAGTGCGACGCGCATGAATGAAACCAGCTTTTGGGAGCAAGCGGCTTTGGGGCGCTCATTGCGCCGTCATCAGCAACAAGACCAACGTCTCTATCCGCACATTGCTTTTAACAATACCCGTGGCCTCTCTGAGTTATTTAATGAGGCGATAGAGGCGGCGCCTAGCAATGCCATTTTATTGTTTATTCATGATGATGTTTGGCTAGACCAAAACACCTTTACTCACCAATTACTTCAAGGCTTATCCCAGTACGACGTGATTGGCTTAGCGGGCAATAAACGTCGTGTGCCAGCACAACCTGGCTGGTTGTTTGTAGATACCAACTATGAATGGGAGAGTGGGGAGTTTGTTGCTGGCAATGTCGCCCATGGGCAAGATGCCTTTGGCGTGCAAACACATTTTGGCCCAGCGCCTGCCGCGTGTGAACTCATGGACGGTGTGTTTTTAGCGGCGACCAAACAAAGCTTGCTTAAACATCAAGTACGTTTTGACCCACAGTTTAAATTCCATTTTTATGATTTGGACTTTTGCAGAACCGCACGTGATGCAGGTATGCAGTTAGGCGTATGGCCCATAGCCATTACCCACCAAAGCTTGGGTGCCTTTAACTCAGAGGCATGGAAACAAACCTATTTGCAATACCTTAATAAATGGCAAGAAACCCCATTCTTTCAAAGCACTGGAAATTTTATGGAAACCACAATCGACGCGACTGGTAATGATACAACGAGCCTTTATTCTGCTGGCATGGACTTAAATAGCAATTCGACATTGATGCAGGCCGTTCAAGAAGTGATGGCGCAAGCACAACAGTTTGCACAAGCGGGAGATGCGACACAAGCGCAGTTTATGTACCAAGAAGTGCTTAATATTGCACCGCAATATGCGCCTGCACTATCTGGATTAGGACAAATCGCGCAAGCAAGCAAACAAACAGAGCAAGCGCTAACTTATTTTGAGCAAGCTGTCATAGCTGAACCAAGCAATGCGGATTATTGGGTGAGCTATATTGAAACATTGATGCAAGTGGCGGCGATTGAGGATGTGTTACAAGCCATCGAGCTTGCACAGCAACATGGCTTGTCTGCCGTGAGAGCACAAGCCTTGGCAGAAGTATACATGACCAAATATGCAGTCGCAGAACCGTTTGCTGAGACTAAATCTTTAATTGGTCATCCGACTGTGGCACCTTCAAACGTCGCAGAGGCTACACAAAAACTGTTACCTGATGTGGCAGGTTATGTGTATCACAAACAAGATTATTTTTACCATCGCCCACAAGCGCAAGCGTTTGGCTATGAGGATGCTGGCAATGCTGAGCAACGTTTATATCAAATCGTGCGCAATGCGCAAGACCGTAGCGTATTTTCGCCAGAGTTTGCCGCGCAAGCCAATGACTGGGCAAGTTTTTATCATTTAACGCCTTTACGTGCCAACTTGTTGCGTCCGTTTGCTGAACGCATTGCCAATGGTAAAACACTAGAGTTAGGCGCAGGCTGTGGCGCGGTGACACGTTTTATTGGTGAGTTGGGCGGCGATTTGGTGGCCTTGGAGGGCAGCGCCAACCGTGCGCGTATTATTGGTCATCGTTGTGCTGACCTAGCTAATGTACGCGTGTTTTCTGATTTGATTCAAGACTTTGAAACCAGCGAGAGGTTTGATGTGGTGACATTGATAGGCGTGTTGGAGTATGCGCAGGTCTACGTCAAAGGTGAGCAACCGTTGCAGACTTTGCTCAAAAAGGCCAAGGCTTTCTTAAAAGAGGATGGCATTTTAATTGTCGCCATCGAAAACCAGTTGGGCTTGAAATACTTCTGTGGTGCAGCAGAAGACCACATGGGGCAAGCCATGTACGGCATCAACGATGCTTATGGCAGCAATACGCCGATTACTTTTGGTAAAAAAGAGCTTTCTGAATTGATTTTATCGGCTGGCTTTGCCAAAACTGCGCTGTATGTGCCATTGCCTGATTACAAAACTCCTGTGACGATTATTTACCCTGAAGGCTTTAATCCGCAACATCAAGCCTTAGGATGGGATGTGGGCACCTTGGCGGCAGGCTCTGCCGTGCATGATAGACAAGCGCCACGCCATCCGACGTTCTCACTCGAAAACGCATGGCGCGTGCTTGGGCGCAATGGTTTGGTGGAAGATTTGGCTAATTCCTTTATGTTTGTCGCTTATCAACAAGCCGAAGAGGCCTCTTCTACAACATTAGCTGCGCATTATGGTTGCCAACGTCCAGCCGCATTTAGCAAAGAAACCCAATTTGTGCTTGATAAAAACTCGCACGCACAAACTACCTTAATCACGCAAACACGCCATACAGGCGATACCAAGCAACTATTTAATGCGTCTTGGCACACAGAACCTTACCAAGCAGGGCAATTATGGTTTGATGTGTTACAGCGTTTGATGAACCGCCCAGGTTGGCGTATGGAACAATTGTTTGATTGGGCCAAAGTTTGGCTAGATAGCCTAGCACAATTGCCTACCCAACCACCGTCATCGACATTATCTGATTTAGTAAGGTTTGATGCTTTGCTACCTGCGCAAGCGTTTGATGCCACGCCAACGAATTTGATTGTGGATGCACAAGGAAAAGGGCACTTTTTTGATTTGGAATGGGATTTTGGCATCAGTTTACCGTTTGCCTTTGTTGCGTTGCGTGGGCTATTCCTCACCTTGCATCGTGTCAGCAGTTGCGCAAAACCGCACGTGCAAACACCTACGCATATTGGCAATTTAACGTTAGAAATCTTGACGCAATATGGCTTGCAATATAGTGATGAAGACTTGCAATTGTTTATGAGTCTATTTAATCGTCTGCAAAATCAAGCGCAGGGGATACCAGAACATTTGGTCAATGGGCTGACACAACAGTTTTCTAATGCGCAACTGCCAGTGCGCACATTGTTTAATTAATGGCATTTTATTTATTTTTTTGGAGGCCACATTAAAGTTTGGAAAAAGCGTGTCGTAAATGCATCAAGTGGATGATTCGGTAAACAAAAAATTTCACCTAGCTCAATTAAAGAATTTTTAAAGCTTGCCGATAATGAAACTAACAACGCTGAAAAGGCAATATAAAACACCTTAACAACGTTGAAAGCATGACTAATTAACACACACTTTTATTTGACTTTAGGAGACACAACATGGCTTCAGTAATTAACACAAACTTAGCATCATTAAACACACAACGTAATTTAGCTTCATCACAATCAAGCTTAAACACATCTATTCAACGTTTGTCATCTGGCTTACGTGTAAACAGTGCAAAAGACGACGCTGCTGGCTTGGCGATTGCAACACGTATGGACGCACAAGTACGCGGTATGGATGTGGCTGTTCGTAACGCTAACGACGCGATTTCATTTGCGCAAACTGCAGAAGGTGGCTTGTCAAAAGTGACTGATGCATTACAACGTATGCGTGAATTGGCTGTGCAATCAGCCAATGCGACCAATGGTTCTTCAGACCGCACTAACTTGGACGCTGAGTTCCAACAATTGAAATCAGAAGTAACTCGTTTGGGTACTGCGACAAAATTTAATGGTACAGCTGTATTTGCAACCGCTGCTAAAACATTCCAAGTAGGTGCTGATACAACAGACACTATTTCAGTGAACGGTGTGGCAGCTGCAAGCATTACAGGTGCGATTACTGCTGCTTCTGGCGCAACAGCTGCGATTACTGCCATCGACACAGCTTTAGACTCAGTGAACACAAAACGTGCGACATTGGGTGCGGTACAAAACCGTTTTGAATCAGTGATTAGTAACTTGAAAGTCGCTGTTGAGAACCAAACTGCTGCTAAATCACGCATCATGGATGCTGACTTCGCTTCTGAGACAGCAAAATTAACACGTGGCCAAATCTTGCAACAAGCAGGTACTGCGATGTTAGCTCAAGCCAACCAATTGCCTAACGGTGTATTAAGCTTACTAAGAGGCTAATTGACCCAAGGTAGTTGAAACATCCACAGGGCAGGTGTCCTGTGGATTTTAGGCTAAGTAAAGGAGCAACATCATGATGCAATCTGGCATAGATGGATTGACCAACCGAATTGGTTTGGTAGGTGGTGTATCTGCAACAAGTGGTTTTAAGGTGATTCAACGTACTGGTGATGAGCTTGGTAACAAAAGCGCTGAGCCAGACAAAGCGACACTTACCAGTGCCGTTAAAAAATTGAATGACTATGTCGCCCCTGCATTGCAAACGATAGAGTTTTCGATTGACGATGAAACAGATCGTATTGTGGTGAAAGTGGTAGATACGACTACACAAAAAGTGCTAAGGCAAATCCCTAATGAGGAAGTCTTGGCGATTAGTAAAACGTTGGACAAGTTACAAGGCTTAGTGGTCCGTCAAACGGCCTAAAAGCAAACAGTTTGGGAGATTGGTATGGCATCAATTACATCATCAACGGGCGCATCTGGCTTGGCGATAGAGAGCATTGTTTCTGGCTTGATGAACTTGGAGCGTCAGCCAATTACCAATATCAACACGCGTGTTAGCGCGTTTGAGTCCAAGATTTCTGCTTTTGGTACGGTAAAAAGTGGTTTAAGCACTTTTCAAACAGCGGTCAAGGAGCTTTCAACCGCGACTAAATTTAATGCGCAGACCGCAACTTTATCCAATAGTGACGCACTCACGGCGACCGCTGACGGCACGGCTACCAATGGTAGCTATACCATCAGTGTGAGTCAGCTTGCGCAATCACAAAAGTTGGCCAGTGCCAGTTATACCAATGTCACGGATGTAGTCGGCACGGGGACAATGACCATCACATTTGGCACTTATGCTGCAGCAACTACGGGTACTAACCCGACCCCTGCTTCATTTACGCCCAATACGAATAAAACCGCCTTAACCCTGACCATCGATAGCAGTAATAACACGCTAGCAGGGATACGCGATGCCATCAACGCACAAAATGCCTCGGTATCTGCATCCATTATTAACGATGGTACTGGCAATCGTTTAGTGATTACCTCTAAAGACACGGGGGAAGTCAATGGTTTAAAAATCACTGTGGCTGACGCAGACACAGACAACACCAATAGCAGTGGTCTTTCCGCATTGGCTTACGACCCATTAGCCACGAGCGGGACAGGCAAAAACCTTCTTCAATTACAGCCCGCACAAAATGCAAAGCTGAATATTGACGGTTTAGACATTGTGAAACCCAGTAATAGCATTACCGATGCGATTGCTGGCGTGACACTGAATTTGAAAACTATTTCTGCCACAGCCACCACACTCACTGTGGCAAGTGATACCGATAAAATTAAATCTTCCGTGCAAGGTTTTGTGGATGCTTATAACAAGCTCAATACCAGTTTGCGTGGCTTAACCAAGTTTGATGAAAGTGGTAGATCTAATGGCGCCTTACTTGGGGATGCAACGACACGTGGCATCATGACGCAACTGCGTAATATGATGTCGCAAGTCTCAGGTACGGCAAGCACGTATAAAACGTTGAATGATATAGGCGTGAGTTTTCAGCAGGATGGCTCACTTAAGCTCGACAGCACCAGATTGAATACCGCGGTGACTAACCAGTTATCCGATATCGCCAAACTGTTTGCACCATCAGCCACTACCACCGATGCACAAGTCAGTTTTGTTTCCAATACCAGCAAGACACTGTCTGGCACCTATGCTATTCAAGTGACGCAATTAACTGGTGTAGGGCAAGACGTTGCTGGCACTATCAACGGAGTTACTGGCATAGGCGCAGGTGCGCGGCTCACAGGCGCAAGCAATGATAACAGTAGCGGCTTAACACTCAATATCGCAGGTACGACAACCGGTAGCCGTGGCACGGTAACGTTTAACCGAGGCTTGGCTGGGGAGTTAAACAGTTTGATTGAAGATTGGTTAAAAGACGATGGCATATTGGACAGTAAAACCGATGGCTTGCAGTCTTCTGTTAAACGACTCAAAGACCAGTCATCATCGATTGAATCGCGCTTGGTAGGCATAGAAAAACGCTTACGTGCACAGTATTCAAAATTAGATGCATTGCTATCTAGCATGCAAACGACCAGCAGTGCTTTATCACAACAAATCAGCGCATTAAATAAAAGTAGTAGCTAAATAAACGGCGCAATTAGCCGTTAACAATAACAAGAAACACAGTCATTCATTTAAGGAGAAAAAGATGTTTGGAACAAGAAAGCCCAGTGCAAATGCATACGCCCAATTAGGTTTAGAAACGGGTGTGGTCGCTGCCACCCCTGTCAAACTCACGATTATGCTATACGAAGGTGCGATTAGCGCTTGCATTCAGGCTGTGAATGCCATGCATCAAGAAGAGTATGCACGTAAAGGTGAGCTTCTCTCAAAAGCCATCCTGATTATTGAAAGTGGTTTACGTGCCAGCTTAGATAAAAAAGTAGGTGGCGAAATTGCACAAAATCTTGAGGCTTTGTATATGTACATGACAGAGACTTTGATGGTGGCAAATGCACGTATGCAAGTGGATAAAGTCACTGAAATACAGAGTTTGTTGATGGAGCTGAAGTCTGCATGGGAAGCTATCGAACACAAGGCCGTTGAAGCCAACTCACAAGCAGCATTGAATCAAATGGTGCAACAAAAGGCGCAAATGGTGCAACAGCGCACACAAGCGGCTTACGGTAACGCCATGCTGATGGGGGCTTAATATGGAGCCTAAAGCCAAGATTGAAGGCAAAGTAAGCGATGCCTTGATAAATGCCTATGAATCAGCGGCTAAAATCATGAGTCAAATGCTGGTGGCGGCTAGGCAAAACGCTTGGGATAAAGTCACTGAGCTTGAAGAGTCCTATTTAATCAAAATCGAGGCGGTGAAAAGTCTAGAGAAAGTGAATAAGGATATTCAACTCGAACTGACTTCAGAGCAACGTGTACGTAAACAAGCCTTGATACAGGCTATTTTGAGTGACGATGGCGCAATACGTGAGCTGTTGTTTCCTGTCATGCACCGCATCACTGATATGATTTTTGATGCACAAGTCCATGCGCGCATGCCGCCTAGTATCCGTTAAAGATGCAATATGTTGCCCGTCCCTGCAACACTGACCTATGTAAACAAAAGCCCTGAATCATTAGGGCTTTTGCCACTTGTGGCGGTGTCACCTATTACGCCGACCAGCGCAGAGCAAGCAGCATGGAGCCGTCTAAAGTCAGGTGTCGCCTATCAAGCACAAGTGTTAGAGCAAGCGGTGCGCGCCCATGATGAAAAAAGTAATCAAGCCAGTGTTAAAGCGCAAGCAAACAGCGTACTAAGCCGTGTGCAATTACAGCAGGCAGATGGTGAAAACGTAGAAATGTGGATGATGTTGCCAACGGGCTTGGCAGGTAAACAGTTGCAATTACAGTTCGCGGGCAAGCCTAACCAACTTAACCCTCAAGTGAAATGGCAACTAGAGGGCGAGTCTGGTTTAAAACAGATTCAATCCAATGTAAGTGCGCTTTCAGCAATGAGCCATCTAGCGTTGGACGATGTTGGGGCACTGTCTGATAGTCCAGTAAAAGCCGCTTCTGTGCAACTCAGCGATACTGCAAAAACACTCAATGCTTGGCGAGAGTCCGCACTATTCCCTAACCAAACCCAGACCTATGAAGCGCTAGAAATTGTCTCTTTACATCCCGAAAAACCACAGGTGCTGGCGCAAGATTTAAAACATGCCTTGCAGGCTTCTGGCTTATTTTATGAGTCACATCTGAAAAATGCCAGTTTGGGTACGCAATCGTGGCAAAGTGTATTGCAAGAGCCGCAAAATCAGGCCCAGTTCTCGCCAGCCAGCATGGTGGCGCAGCAATTGCAAGTACTCGAGCAACAGAGAGTGGTTTGGCATGGCGAAGTGTGGCCTGGACAAAGCATGACTTGGCAAGTGGTGGATGCAGATCATCACACTCGTCCGCATCAGCCAGAAGAAACTGTCAATGCCATGCAAAGTGAGCTAAGTCTACATTTACCCAAGCTTGGTGAAATCAAAGTACAAATCGGCTTGGTTAATGGGCATTTACAGGTCAAGATGCAAGCGCAAGAAACGGCGACATTAGAGAAAATGCAAACCGCTAAAATGCACCTTGCCATGCATATGGTGGACGCAGGCTTGAAGTTAGAAGGTTTGAGTATGCGACCAATGGAAGAACAACATGCTCTCTAAATCCCGCGCTTCTAGACCGCAAACGCAAGCGGCGATTGCCTTGGCTTATCAAACAGGTGATATGGCGCCTAAAGTGGTGGCTAAAGGCCAAGGATTGTTGGCAGAGCATATTATTGCGCTTGCCAAAACGCACGAGGTGTATGTGCATGAGTCACAAGCGTTGATGACCCTGTTGATGCAGGTGGAGTTGGATGCGCACATTCCGCCAGAACTGTATCAAGCCATTGCGGAGATTTTGGCATGGTTGTATCGCTTGGAGCAGGGTGAAGAAGTTGCTCCGCTTAATATTTAAAAGGTCGTTTAAACCTGCATATTCATCATGTCTTGATAAGCGCTCACCAGTTTGTTGCGCACTTGCACCGTCGCTTGGAAAGCGATGTTGGCTTTTTGCCCAGAAATCATGACATCAGACAAACTCACATTGTCATTGCCCATGGCAAAGTCTTTGCCTAGGCTTTCTGCATTCACTTGCATTTGATTCACGTTATCTAAAGAAGCTTTGAGCGCATCGCTAAAGCTGACTTTTGTCGTGGCATTGTTTGAATGGGTGTTAAGCCCCTGCACCGCAGAAGGTTTTTCAATGGCATTGCCCGTGCCTTGCGCTGTTGCTTTGAGTTGCGCCAGCATGGAGGTGATGCGTTGCGCGTCTATGCCGCCTGCGTTCATAAGGTTCCCCTTTCTAAATCCCAACTTATCTTCGAACACTTTTTCATGCTTCACACTTTAGCACGTCAGCCTAAGCCTAAGCCATGCAAATAGGCCATATAAATCCGCTTTATTTGTGCAATTGAAAATAGGCGAGAAGCGCATAATGTCTCTCAGTAAAGTCTGATTTAAAGCAATTTTGGAGGTCAACATGGCTGCTGACGCTGCCGTTTTAGAAAACAATAATATGAGCAATATGGCTTTGGGTGGATTGGGTCAAAAGCTGATGTTATTAGCAGGCATTGCTGCGGTATTGGCAGTGATGGTGGTATTTTGGCTTTGGAGCCAACAGCCAGATTACCGTGTATTGTTTTCTAACTATGCGGACAAAGATGGCGGGGCGATAGTCGCTGCGCTAGAGAAAATGAATGTGCCTTACAAGTTCTCTGAGAGTGGTACGGCTATTTTAGTGCCCGCGGAGCAAGTGCATCAAGCGCGTTTAAAACTCGCTGCTGAGGGCTTGCCTAAGGGCGGTAATATCGGTTTTGAGTTGCTCGAAAACCAAAAATTCGGTGTGTCGCAATTTGTCGAGCAAGTGAATTTTCAGCGCGCTTTAGAAGGCGAGTTGGAGCGTAGCATTCAATCCATTTCTGCGGTACAAGCCGCCCGTATTCATCTAGCCATTCCTAAACCGAGTGTGTTTGTGCGTGACCAACAAGCGCCCACTGCTTCGGTATTACTTAATTTACACCCAGGCCGTACCCTAGATGCGCAACAAGTGGGTGCCGTGGTGCATTTGGTGGCCAGCAGTGTGCCTAATTTACCAACGGCCAATGTAACAGTAGTCGATCAAAACGGTAATTTAATTTCTGACACCTCGAAAAAAGCCCAACAAAATGGCTTAGACCCAGAGCAAATCAAATATGTGGAAAACATGCAACAAAGCATTGCGCGTCGCGTGGAGTCAATTATCACGCCGATTGTTGGCGCTAAAAATGTGCGCGCAGAAGCCAGTGCAGAAATTGATTTCTCCACAGTTGAGCAGGCGGCGGAGAGTTACAAACCCAACACCAAGCCAGACAATATGGTGATTCGCAGTGCGCAAACCCATGAGTCACAAAAAGGCGCCGACCAAAATGGTGGCGTACCTGGGGCATTGAGCAATCAACCACCAGAAAATAACACCGCGCCTATCAACGCACCAGAAGGCGCTGCTGCCACTGGAAACAATGCCAATAGCAATAATGTGGCAACACAAAAAGACAATACGACCAATTATGAAGTGGATAAAACTGTCAGCTACACGCAACAACCTAAGGGTGGCATTAAACGCTTACATGTGGCTGTGGTGGTCAACCACATGCCCGTGGTGGATAAAGCAGGCAAAACTACTTATCGCCCACTGAGTGCAGCTGAAAAACAACAAGTGAGTGATTTAGCCATGCAGGCCATGGGCTTTAACAAAGAGCGTGGAGACACGATTTCTGTGGTCAACTCGCCTTTTGTGGGTGAAGCAGCGGAAGTGTTGCCAGAAGTGCCGCTGTGGAAAGACCCCATGGTGATTGAGTATGGCAAAGATGCTTTGCGCTTTATGGCTGGCTTGTTTGTATTGATGATGGTCTACAAAAAAGTGCTTAAGCCTATGGCAACACAACTGACTAAGCCAAAAACACAAGAGGCGCTGGCGCTCAGCGGTGCTGGGGGTGCTAATCAGGCAGGCGTGGGTGGCGCATCTGGGGCAGAAGGTGACGATGCTTTAGTGACCATCAGTGGCGACAAGCCCGCCTTGCCTTCTGGCTTTGACCAAACCTTGAACAATGCAAAACAACTTGCCAAAGACAATCCACGTATGGTGGCGAATGTGGTGTCTAACTGGACCAGTGGAGAGAAGTAAACAACATGAGTGATGCAGGCGTATTGAAAAGTGCGATTTTAATGTTGGCCTTGGGTGAGGATGAAGCCTCTGAGGTCATGAAGTTTCTGTCGCCCAAAGAAGTACAAAAGCTTGGTACGGTCATGGCAGGCATGAAGCCTGTTCCGCGTGAAGAAGTTGAAAGTGTCGTGACTGAATTCTTGACTGAGTATGACAACAGTAGCCAATTTGGTTTGGACTCAGATGAGTACATTCGCTCCGTGCTCACCAAAGCGCTTGGCGACGACAAAGCTTCTAACTTATTGAACCGTATTCTGCAAACACGCGATGCCAGTGGCATTGAGAGTTTGAAGTGGATGGATGCATTTACTGTAGCGGAGTTCATTAAGAATGAGCACCCACAAATTATCTCAACCATTCTTGTCCACCTAGAGCCAGATCAAGCAGCTGAGATTATTGGGCATTTTACCGACCGTTTACGTCAAGACGTCATGCTACGGATTGCCACCTTAGATGGTGTTAAGCCTGTTGCATTGAAAGAGCTTAACGAGGTCATGGTGAAAGTGTTGTCTGGCAATGAGAACATGAAAAAACAAACCATGGGCGGTGTTAAAACCGCTGCGGAAATCATGAATTACCTCAGTGGTGATAATGAAGCCAAGTTGATGGATGGCCTGAAAACCTATGATGAAAACATGGCGCAAGCGATTATGGATGAAATGTTTGTGTTCGATAACATTTTAGAGATAGACGACAAAGGTATCCAAGTGCTGTTGCGCGAGGTGCAGTCAGATATGTTGATTGTGGCTTTAAAAGGCACTTCAGACGAGATGAAAGAGAAGTTCTTGAAAAATATGTCTTCACGTGCGGCGGAAATGATGCGCGAAGACATGGAAAGCCGTGGGCCAGTCAAACTCTCTGAAGTCGAAGGGCAGCAAAAACAAATTCTACAAACGGTACGTCGTTTGGCAGATGAGGGGCAGATTATGTTGGCGGGTAAGGGTGATGATGACCAATACGTATAGGTGTTTAGGGTATAAACAATGACCGTCACGGCTATCCCCAAAGAAAATTTAACCGCCTACCAGCGTTGGGAAATGACGCAGTTTGATGGTGGGCAGGTTAAGCAATCTCCTTTTAATCAGAGTGTTACTCAAGGCGGATTAAAGCGTCGTGAGCCAAAAGATGAAGCCTCACAAAAAGTCAGCGAGATTTTAAAAGGGGTGCAACAAGAAGCCTATGACGAAGGCTATAAAGTTGGCTTGCAAAATGGTTTTTCCGAAGGACTGGCGCAGGCTGAACAACAACTGGCGGATGAAAAAGCGCAGCTAATCCAATTGGCGACACAGTTTAGCTTGGCTTTGCAAGAAAAAGATGCAGCGATTGCGGATGCCGTTTTAACTTTGTCTTTAGAGCTAGCCAAAGCCATGGTCAAGACCAAACTAGAAATTGACCCACAAGCGGTGTTGCCGATTGTGTTAGACGCAATGCATTACTTACCCCAAGTGCAAGCGCCAGCGCGTTTGATTGTGCATCATGAGGATGCCAAGTTGCTGCGTACTTATTTGGCAGATGAGTTGGCTGAGCAACACTGGCAAGTGCTGGAAGACAGTGCGATTGAACGTGGTGGTTGCTTAGTAGAAACGGGCGAAAATCACATTGATGCGACCAATGAAATGCGTTGGAAACGCATTACAGAGGCCTTGTCTCGCCATGACGATTGGCATAAACCACTCGTGGAGTCTGCCGAATGAGTGTAACGGATACACCTGTTCAGAATGTCCTAGTAGACGATGCAAGCACGCACTCGCCCAATCTGCACCATACGCGGTGGCAAAGCTATTTAAACGATTGTGGCGAGCTACTGAAAATGGTTGAGCCATTTGAGGTGGCAGGGCGCGTGATTAAAGTGACAGGCCTCGTGATGGTGGCGACAGGCATCAAAATGCCCATCGGCAGTGCTTGTTATATCCCATTACAAGACGGTAGCCGTGTAGAAGCTGAAGTGGTGGGTTTTGATGGCGAGCATTTGCTACTCATGCCCCAAAGCGCTGTGGATGGCGTAGTGCCCGGCGCCAAAGTATTTTCGATGGAAGTGGCAGAAACCTTGCCCAAACCACAAGTTGGGCGCGCACCACGTCGCCGAGCCAGTGACCGTGCCAGACATTTTCCTGTGGGTGAGGCGCTATTAGGGCGTGTGGTAGATGCCGCAGGCAACCCCTTGGATCGCTTAGGCCCCATAGTGACGCAAGAAAGCGCGCCATTACAAGGTCGCGTGATTAATCCGCTACAACGCGCGCCGATTGACCAACCTTTAGACGTGGGCATCCGCGCCATTAACACTTTGCTTACCGTTGGGCGTGGACAGCGTTTGGGCTTGTTTGCAGGCTCTGGCGTGGGTAAAAGCGTGTTGCTAGGCATGATGGCGCGCTACACCAAAGCCGATGTGATTGTGGTGGGTTTGATTGGTGAGCGTGGCCGAGAGGTGCAAGAGTTTATCGAACAAATTTTGGGCGAAGAAGGATTAAGACGCTCAGTGGTCGTTGCCGCGCCTGCCGATGCCTCTGCACTCATGAGATTACAGGGGGCCAGTTATACGACTGTCATCGCCGAGCAGTTTAGAAAACAAGGCAAGCATGTGTTGCTGATTATGGACTCATTAACACGTTACGCCATGGCGCAACGCGAAATCGCCTTGGCGATTGGTGAGCCGCCCGCTACCAAAGGCTATCCGCCCTCGGTGTTTGCCAAATTGCCTGCGTTGGTCGAGCGTACTGGCAATGGTGGGCCAGGCGAAGGCTCGATTACTGCTTTTTATACTGTGTTGACTGAAGGTGATGACCAACAAGATCCAATTGCCGATTCAGCCAGAGCGATTTTGGATGGGCATATTGTACTAAACCGTAGCTTGGCTGAAAGCGGGCATTATCCCGCCATCGACATTGAGCAGTCCATCAGCCGTGCCATGCACAACATCACCTCCAACGCGCATCAAAAACAAGCGCGTTATTTAAAGCAAATGGTGGCGAAGTACACGCGCAATCAAGACTTAATCGCAGTCGGCGCTTACCAAGCGGGCACTGACCCATTGCTGGATGTGGCGATACAAAAACACGATGATATTGAGCAGTTTTTACAGCAAGAGATACATGAATGTGCCGAGATAGACAACAGCTTGGCGCATTTGGCGCAAGTGGTTGCGTAAGGTGGTTTAGATGGCAAAGCAATCCACAGCGACCTTACAGTTTTTAAAAGACATGGCCGCGAAAGAAGTGGAAACGGCTATGCAAGCCATGGCGAGCGCCATGAAAACGCTAGAAGATGCCAAAGCGCAAGAGGCTATGTTGCATCAGTATCAAGCCGAATATGCGCAACAGCTTCATGTGGCGACTAGCAAAGGCATGGATGCTGGTTTGTATCAAAATTTTAGAGGGTTTGCACAGCAACTTGAGCAAGCGGTGACGGGGCAACAAACACAATTAAGCCATTTAGAGGCCAATGTGAGCCTCAAGCGCCAAGCTTGGCAGGCAGCACAACGTAAACAAAAATCTTACGAGGTGTTGCTAAACCGTGCCGAGCAACAAGCACAAAAAGTGCAGTTAAAGCGAGACCAAAAGTTAATGGATGAATTTGCTGGACGTGCGAAACGCATTTAGCAGACTGATATTTAGAAAACCAAGGTTCAGCAAACCAGTATACATGCAGGAATTGATAGGAGAACATCATGGCGACCATGAAACCTTTAAATGTAATCAGCACTGAGCCATTAAACGCTAATCGCGAAGCGAAAAATCCCGTGCTTACCGAAAGCGATGGCCAAGCCTTTGCGCAAACCTTGCGTCAGCAAATGCAACAAGAAACAAACCTTAAAGCGCAAAGAGATGCCGAGAAAATTAATACTGTGAATAGATTAGAAACACAATCAGGTTTATCACAGCAACAAATAGCATCACAGCAACAAACAGAACGCGCACGTTTGGCTATGCAAAACAATCAAGCAAAGTCCAGCCAAGTCAATAAATCATCGCAAGCAACTAAACCAGAACAGGTATCAAAAGTAGCACAGGCCGCTGCGCCCGCACAAAACAACGCTATACAAACCAGAGCTATGCAAGCCAATGCCGATGTGAAAGAAACGGACAGTAATAAAGCACAAAACGATACAACTACTTTGACAGCGCAATTATTAGTGAATGATGAAACAGCTGCCTTGCTGACAGAGCCTTTGCAGACAATGACAGAGACGATTGCGACAACAAAAGTTCTAGATACAGTGGCAGAGCAAGATGCCAAACAAGCGGGTGTGGATGAAAATGCCATTGCCAATATGGGCTGGTTAGCCTCTATGATGGCGATGCGTGACAATCAAGCCATCCCGACCAATAAACTTATGGCTAAAGATACGGAGAGTACGCTTGCTTCGGATGTGCTTAGCTCAGATAGTGCGTTGCTCATGACGCAAATAGCGCAAGCTGATGGCTTGTCAGACAAAACAGCACTGCATGTTGGCGAAGAAAATACCCCATTAGCTCATTTACCTAGCATGCAAGCGAACAGTGCCGCGAATAACACTGCTAGCAATGACGTTCAAGGCCTATCTTTTGGTAAGGCGATAGGCAGTGAGAATGAGCTTGCCTCATTAGCAAAAGAAAATTTAGTTTCTAATGGAAGTTTAGTCAGTCAGCCTGGTCTTGCTGACAATCAATCTGTTGGTATAACGAAAGCCTCAGAGCAGCTCACGACAAAGTTAGAAAGTCTTGCAACAGACAATATGCAGTCTGCACTTAATGCGCAGGCTACGGCGACATTCAATACAGCAAACGCCTCAATGGTCAGCGAACCACAGATGATGAGCGCCCAAGTCAACATCCCCTTTGGCATCAAGGGTTGGCAAGAAGCAATGAATAATCAGGTCATGCGCATGACACAGCAAGGCAATGAGATGGCTACACTCACGCTTTCTCCGCCCGATTTAGGCCCTGTGCAAGTAGTGTTGCGTGTGGAAAACCAGTCTGTGGATGCGGCTTTTGTTTCTGACAATGCCAATGTACGCCAAGCACTTGAAGATGGTTTGCAAGATTTGAAAGAGCGCATGGCCTCACAAGGCTTGCAACTAGGCAATACCTTTGTCGGTAATGGCAACCAAGCGCAGCAACGCTTTGGCACGCCAGAGCAACCAGCAGTGGCTTCGTTTAGCCCTACAACGGTGAAAAACACTGAAGTCGTCAGCGCGCCAGTCAGAACCGTGCCTTTGGGGCTTGTGGATACTTTTGTTTAGCTTGTTTGAGTTTAAAGTCTTAGCTAAATAATCTTAGCTTAACAGTCTTAGCTGAACAATCTTAGCTAAAAGCCCTTAACGCGCGATTAAACCGCGTTTTAACCCTTTTATCAGCGCATGTGAAGAAGGCGATTATTCGCATAATAAGCACATACAACTGACATTTACATATGACATTCAAACGTGACATTTAGATAGAAAAGGAAACATCATGGCGCAAGAACCGAAAAAAGAAGAGGTTGCTGCAGAGGCACCACCCAAGTCTAAGAAAAAACTCATCATCATTATCATTGCCGTTGTTGCCTTGCTAGCGGGTGGCGGTGGCGCAGCCTTTTTTATGATGAAGCAAAAAGAAGATGCAGCGCATGCTAAAGCCAAAAAAGGTCAGCATGCAGATGGCGAACATGCAGAGGATGGTGAAGACCATGGCGATGAGGCCGAGGCTGAAGAGGGCGAGGAAGAAGCTGAAGCTTCAGGTGGTCATGGTGAGGCTGGCGCTGGTCCTGCGTTTCTCGCTTTTGAAACCTTTACCGTCAATTTGCTACCCGACCCAGATGAGAAATTTTTGCAGTTGGATTTAACTGTCGAGGTAAAAGACGCTGCTTTAGCCGATAAGATGAAAGCGCATATGCCAGCGTTGCGTAACCGCGTATTGATGTTATTGACCAGCAAAAAAGCATCGGATATTTCAACCCCAGAAGGCAAAACAGCTTTGAGCGAAGAATTGCTAACAGAGTTGAAAAAGCCTTTTAGTGGCAAAAAACCACTCAAAGTGAAACAAGTGTTGTTCACCTCTTTTGTGATTCAGTAAGCATTCAATATTGTTTAAAAGAGTCTTAAACATCGCTATAGGTGAAATGCCGCTAGGTGAGATACCACTGGGTAAAATATTATGACTGATAAATTCTTATCGCAAGATGAAATCGATGCCTTGATGAAGGGGGTCGATGGGGATCAAGATGAGCCTCAAAAGTCAAAAGAGGATGGTGGTGTTCGCCCCTATAATTTAGCGACACAAGAACGTATTGTTCGCGGGCGGATGGCAACGCTTGAAATCATCAATGAACGTTTTGCGCGCTTGTTGCGGATTGAACTGTTTAACTTTTTACGCCGTACGGTAGAGGTGTCAGTCGGCCCTGTACGCATCATCAAATATACCGACTTTATTCGCAATCTCGTTGTACCAACCAACTTGAACTTGGTGCATGCTAATCCTTTACGTGGCACAGGCATGATAGTGCTTGATCCTACACTGGTATTTTTAGTGGTGGATAATATGTTTGGTGGTGATGGACGCTTTCACACGCGTGTGGAGGGGCGAGATTTTACCCAAACCGAGCAACGCATTATCCAACGCATCCTCAATATCGTGTTTGATACCTACCAAAAATCTTGGGAGCCTGTGCATCCTTTGCAATTTGAGTATATACGCTCAGAGATGAATACCCAGTTTGCCAATATTGCGACACCCAACGAGGTGGTGGTGGCGATTACTTTTAATATTGAGATGGGCACTGCCAGTGGCGAAATGCATTTTTGCTTTCCCTATTCGATGTTAGAGCCGATTAAGGATTTGCTCACATCTCCCTTGCAAGGCGAGATTCTAGGTGCGGATAAACGTTGGATTAAGTTGATGACACAGCAAGTGCAAGCCGCTGAAGTCGAAGTGGTCGCCAATTTAGCCAGTACCAAAATGGCTGTCGCTGATTTAATAAAATTAAAGACTGGTGATGTGATACCGATAACAATAGATGAGGTGATAGAAGGACGCGTTGATGGTGTGCCAGTAATGGAATGCCGTTACGGTGTCTTTAATGGACAATATGCCCTCAAAGTGGAAAAGTTGGTACCTGCCAACGGAAATGAATTGATGCAAGGAGATAGTCATGGCGAGTGAACCAGCAACGGCAGAAGAACTAACGCCAGATCCGAATGCTGAACAAGCCAACACAGAGGGCTTGGCAGAAGCAACAACAGAAAACAGTACTGAAGACAATGGCATTCAAACCATTGCTGAAGATGACTGGGGCGCAGCCATGGCTGAGCAGGCCAGTGTGGGTGGGAATGACGCAGAAAAAGTGGCTTTTAATGACTTGGGTGGCAATCACCAAATGCAGGGAACACCCAACGATATTGATTTTATTTTAGATATTCCCGTACAGCTCACCGTGGAATTAGGTCGCACCAAGATTGCGATTAAAAACTTATTACAACTGGCACAAGGCTCAGTGGTGGAATTAGATGGCATGGCGGGGGAACCAATGGATGTGCTCATCAATGGATGCTTAATCGCACAAGGTGAAGTGGTGGTGGTGAATGACAAATTTGGCATTCGCTTAACGGACATCATCACGCCGTCTGAGCGTATTCGTAAACTGAATCGTTAATATTATTTAGACTGTCAATCTCACTATGCGCGCCATACACCTTTTTATTTTAGCGATTTTTATGTTGCCCAGTCTTTCGCCTGCCGCTGAAACTGCGTCCACAGGTGCGCCAGGCTTGGGGCGTATGGTGCTTGGCATGTTGGTGGTGCTAGCGGTGATGGCAGGCTTGGCATGGTTTGCCAAACGTGTTTTGCCTAAACAAGCCCTAGCCAATGGCGTGATTAAACAAGTGGGCGGCTTGCACTTTGGGCCGCGAGAACGCGTGGTGGTGCTAGAAGTGGCGGGGCGCTGGGTGGTGGTTGGCTTAAATGGTAGTCAAATGACCGCATTAGCAGACTTAGAAGCGCCTGTTTCAACTTCTCATGTCGCTGATAACACGCAAGATCTAACGTCTGCGCAAATACAAAATACCCAAGTAAATGGCAGTTTCGCACAACGCCTACAATCGGCCATGCAAGACTCGATTGCCAAAGCGCTTAAATCCAACAAGCCCTAACAAAACCCATCTAAACGGCGAGAAACCGACTTCTAGCCCCCCATTTCAAGCGATTGAAATCACCTCACACGTCTTATCATAGTCTTCATGGTGGGACGTTATCACAGGTTTAAGTTATTACGGCCTTACGTCTAATAACGGCAATGTTCGTCTCACCTTTAACTTTAGGTGACAAGACATGAAACAAAGCACACATTTTCTGCAACCTTTAATCAGCATAGTGGCTGTGTTTGGCTTTTTCGCGCTACCACAGCTCGCACATGCTGCAGGCTTGCCCATCGGCAATGTTAGCCCCAGTGGTGGTGGCGGACAAGATTACACGCTCAGCTTACAAACGCTGATATTGCTCACCTCACTTACTTTTATCCCAGCCGCTTTGCTGATGATGACAGGCTTTACCCGCATCATTATTGTCTTATCTCTTCTCAGACAGGCGCTAGGCACCCAATCTGCGCCGTCTAACCAAGTGCTGATTGGCTTGGCCTTGTTTATCACTTTTTTTGTCATGGGCCCCGTGTTCGACAAAATCTATGCAGACGCTTATCAACCGCTGTCAGAAAACAAAATCACTATGCAACAAGCGCTAGAGAAAGGTGTCATGCCACTCAAAGGTTTTATGCTCAAACAAACACGCGAAAGCGATTTAGCCATGTTTGCCAATATGGCGCATACCGAGGCCATTAAAACCCCAGAAGAAGTGCCTTTGCGCATCCTCGTGCCAGCGTTTATGACCAGTGAGCTTAAAACCGCTTTTCAAATTGGTTTTGCTATCTACATTCCCTTTTTAATTATCGATATGGTGGTGGCGAGTATTTTGATGGCGATGGGGATGATGATGGTGTCGCCCGCCATTGTCTCGCTACCGTTTAAGCTCATGCTGTTTGTGCTGGTGGATGGCTGGCAACTCATACTCGGCTCGCTCGCCAGTAGTTTTGTCATGTAAGTCAGCAAGATTCAATGTTGCAAGATTAAATGTTTAGGTGAAGGAAACCAAAATGACCCCAGAACAAGTCATGAATATCGGCGAACAAGCCATGCAAGTCACCCTCATGGTGTCTGCCCCCGTATTGTTAGTCGTGTTGATTATCGGTTTGGTAGTGAGTATTTTTCAAGCCGCCACCCAAATCAACGAGCAAACCCTTTCGTTTATCCCCAAGCTGGTCGGTGTGCTGGCGGTGTTGGTGTTAGCAGGGCATTGGATGTTGATGACCTTGGTGGATTATATGCATCAGGTATTTAGTTCTATTCCACAGTTAGTGAATTAGAGCTTCGATTTATATTATGCTCACACTCAATAGCCTAGACTTACAACACTGGGTCATCCAGTTTTTATGGCCGTTGACCCGTATTTTAGGCTGTATCGCCGTTGCACCTATTTTTAATCACGCTGCGCTACCCAACCGTGTCAAACTTGGCATAGGCTTAATGATTACCCTCGCGATTGCCCCCAGCGTCACTGTGCCGAATATCGATGTGCTGTCATGGCAAGGCTTGCTCTCCTTGCTTGAGCAATTTCTCATTGGTATCAGCATGGGCTTTGTTGTGCGTATATTTTTTAGTGCCATTGAAATGGCAGGCTACCTCATGGGCATGAGTATGGGGCTGGGCTTTGCGACTTTCTACGACCCGCAAACGGACGGACAAAGCGTCTCCATTGGTCAGTTCATGGTGATACTGTCTATGCTGGTGTTTTTAAGTTTGGATGGGCACTTGATTGTCATTGCAACGCTGGCGCAAAGTTTTCAAACCATGCCGATTACCACAGGCGCGTGGATGCTCAACGCAAAACAACTCGCCTTGCTCGGTTCGCATATTTTTAGCCAGGGTCTGCTGATTGCTTTGCCAGTGGTCGCCAGTTTGCTCATTACAAATATGGCGCTTGGTATTCTCACCAAAGCCTCACCACAACTCAATATTTTCGGTATAGGCTTTCCCATCACCATCGGCGTGGGTCTTATCATGACCTTACTCAGCCTGCCAAACATGATAAACCCTATTTCTCATTGGCTAGTTGATGCCCAACAACTCATGTTGCAAGTGGCGAGATAAATTTTCAACAAAAAAGCCTTGCTAAGTTAAATAAAGAACAAGGTTAAATAGATGGCAAGGCTTTTAAGTCTAATAGCGAAGCATTAAATCATGCTAAACAGTGACAACGAAGTCGTAGCGACAAACGATTTTTGTGCTGCTTCAATCAGGGTGTTTTGTTTGGCGAGTTCTGACAAAGCTTCGGTGTAGTCGAGGTCTTCTAGTGAAGAGATTGATTTTGTATATTGAAAGTCTAAATCTGCGCCTGTATTGTCTAAGACCTCAATCTCGTTAAGTTTACTACCTACTTCTGCGCGGATGTTCAATACTTGGTCTAGTGAACTGCGTACTTTACCAATGGTGTCTGCAAGTGCAGTGTTGTAAGCTAGGCGGCTTGTTTCATCCGTGATTGGGGTATTTAAGGCCGTGACCATATTGCGCAAGGCGACAAAAATGTCATTGCTGTTGCCGTTCTCGTCTTGCTGGAATACTTTGTCGCCACTAAACGAAACTTCCATTTGTCGTTCGATGCCAATTTGCAGTTTTTGGCGGTAGTTATTGCCTTCAAACGCTGCAGTGGTGCTATTAAAAGCAGCTTGGTCAGTATTGGCACCTGCGTAAAGATAGTTGCCATTCGCATCTTGGCTATTGGCTAAACCCAATAAGCCATCCAAAGCGTTTTGAATTTCATTACCAACAAATTTGCGCTCAGTATTGCTGTATGAGGCATTGCCTGCAGAAATCAGTGATGATTGTGCGTTAAGTATGACATTAGTGATGCTCGTTAAGTTAGACTCATAGGTTTCTAGTGTCGTCTTTGCGGTTTTTCTTGTATCCGTATAGCCAGCATTGATGTTTTTAGCGTTGCTTAGCTCTAAGATACGTGCCGATGCAACAGGGTCATCTGAAGGTTTACTGACGCGTTTGCCGCTGGCGATTTGTTCATTGAGCTGTGCTTGTCTACTTTGTAAGGCAAGCAAGCGGGTAGTGCCTGTTTGATAAATAGTGTTGGTGCTAATTCTCATGACTCGTTCTCCTCAATATTCGCTTATTGGCCAAGTTGCAACAGCACATCGAACAGTTGGCTGGCGATTTGCATCATTTTGCCTGCAGCTTGATACGCTTGTTGATAGCGAATCAAGTTGGTCGCTTCTTCGTCCAGATTCACCCCAGATTCGGATTGCATGGCGTTTTCAGCCAGTTCTAGCGCGGTGGTGTCTGCTTTTTGTGTGATTTCGACTTCTTTGGTTTTGGTGCCTATGCCACTTACCATGAACGCAAAAGCTTGCGCAAATGTGCGTTTTTGGTTGCTGCCAATCAAGGTGACATTGCCACCTACTTGCAATTTTCCTAGTGCTAAGCCGTTGGTGTTGTCGCTCGGTCCGCTGCTTGGGTTGCCCGCGATTGCGAGTTTGTTGACGTCACTAAATGCTAATTTGAAATTGTTGGCGGCATATTGCGTGGGCCTTATCACATAGTCGTCGTGGTCAGCAGGGATGCCTGTTAGATTGAAACTCATGCCATCAATCGCAGTAGCGGGGGCGTCGCACCACGGTACAGTTCTTTTTTGTCAGACAAGCGCGTGACGACGTAATCACCACCAAGAAATTGCACGCGATAATTGCTGCTAGTGACATCGCTTGGTGAAGTGATGCTGGCACTGACTGTCATGCTACCTGTGTTATTGATACTGGCTGTGGTGACAGGGCTGGGAATGCTAAATAAGTCTTCACCCGCCACATCATTCAAGTCGCGACCTAATTTATGTTGGGTATTAAATGTGGTGGCTAAAGATATCGCCAGTTGCCCAACTTGGTTTTGTGCAACATCTAAACTTTCGTTTCTAAAACTGAGTAAGCCACCTAGGATGCCACCAGGCAAAGTGTCGCTGCTAAGCATATTCGGGTCATTGGGGTCACCATACGCGACCTCTAGGCGATTGGGGTCGGTGGTTGAAGAAAGCGGATAGAGTTGATAGGTATCTGCACCCACTACCAGTGGCAAGCCGTTGCCAACAAACACATTATAGGTGCCTTGGTTTTGTTGGATGACGGTGGTTTTAATATGTTTGCTCAGCTCTTTGACTAATAAATCACGTTGATCCATCAAGTCATTAGGCGGATTGCCAGTCGAACTCAGCGCTTTGTCGATGACTTCATTGAGGTTGGCAATTTGTGACGCATAAGTATTAATTTCGCCCACGCTGGTAGCCACTTGGGTATTCACGCCATCTCTGAGTTCGTTCAAGCGGTTATTCACGGCTGTGAAACGATTAACCAGCGACTGCGCAGACGACATCATGGTTTGTCGTGTGGCAATGTCGCTTGGATTAGCCGCCGCCGCATTGACAGTTTTAAAGAAATCCGTCATGACTGGCCCAAGCCCAGCATCTGCATCCGATAGCAAATTATTAATTTGCGATATTTGGTCTAGATAGGTTTGGCTGGCATTGCTGGACGTGGTGGTGTTGAGTACCTGTTTCGCAATGGTCTCGTTATAAGTGCGCACCACGCTGGAAATGTCCGCGCCTTGGCCTAAAAAGCCAAAGCCAAAGTCTTGTGATTGCGCAGCTGCTTGTACCACCACTTGGCGGTTGAAGCCGGGGGTGGCGGCATTGGCAATGTTGTGACCTGTGGTCGCAATGCCGATTTGCGCGGCATTGAGGGCGCTTTTACCGATACTTAATATATTGGACATATTGCTTAACCTTTGCTGTCATTGACAGCCATGTTGCCAAATGTGCCTAAAACCATTAATTAAGAGGGATTGTTAGGCTATTTCTGGCGTTTAAATAGAATGTTAAGTTGCCTAACGGCAGTATTTCAAAAAACTTTAATTACAAATAAGCAATTTTTTAGCCGCTAATTTTTGCAATCACCTGAGTCAACTTCTTGCCATATTGAGGATCGGTGGCGTAACCAGCGCGCTGAAGCGCATAAGCATAGGCTTTGGCATCATGCGTATTAGCCATGGCTTGCTGGTATCTTGGGTTATCGCTAATCAGTTTGGCATAATCTTTAAAGGCATCTGCGTAGCTGTCATACGCTCTAAATTTTTCGTAACGGGTTTGTTTAACACCGTTGATGTATTCGGTGGTGGCACTGACCGCAACTTTACCATTCCAACCATTGCCAGCTTTAATGCCAAATAAGTTATGGCTATTTTCACCGTTGATGGTTTTAATTTGCTTTTGTCCCCAGCCCGTTTCTAAACCAGCTTGACCCAGCATAAACTTGGCTGGAATGCCTGAGACTTGGCTGGCGGCTTGTGCGTGTTGTGTCATGCTAGACACAAACGCTTGTGCTTTATCGCCGAGTTGTTTAGCGATATTGGCACCAGGCAGGTCAGTCCATTGCACTTTACTTAAACTGGTTTTAGCCTCGTTCAGGATAGGTGTCAGTGCGTCCAACTGGTTTTCAATGCCATCTGACATGGATGCTTCTAAGGCTTGAAGTTGTTCATAGGCTTGTTGCTTGGCTTGCGCTAATGCTTGAATAACGGTTGGTTTATCAGCAGAGTGTATCGTCTTAGCATCATGTGTCGAGACATGCGCAGGCTGCGAGGATGGTTTGAGAGCCTGATTTAGCGCATTTGTACCAACGCTATCTGCTGGCATGACTTTTTGCGTGCTTGCACTGAGTTGGCGGGCCAAGACATCCGCTAGCCCTAAGCCTTTTTGCGTTAAATGTGTGCTGAGCTGTTGGTCTAACATCGATGTAAACATGCGACTTTGCTCATTATCCATCATGCCGTCTTGCGGTGTGGCTTCGCGCATGCTTTTGAGCATCATGTTCATCAGTACAGATTCAAATTGTTTGGCGGCAGCTTTAATCGCCTCAGGGGAGCTCTGGTCAGCCGCGTATTTGAGTTTGTCTAATGACTTTGCGTCTATAGCAAGGTTATTGGTCGCAAGATTATTCGCTAGACTACTTGTTTGAACACTATTTGCCATGATTCACCTTGTTAGATGATTTCCAATTCAGCATTTAGCGCGCCAGCGGCTTTCATGGCTTGCAGTATGGCTAGTAAATCCTGAGGCGTCGTGCCTATGGCATTTAGGGCTTTGACCACATCAGATAAATTTGCGCCGTTGTTTAACTTAACCACTTTGCCAGGTTCTTTATTGATATTGATTTCTGAGACAGCGGTAGAAACCGTTTGCCCATTAGCAAACGCGCCAGGTTGACTAATGACGGGTGAGGTATTGATGACCACAGATAAATTGCCGTGTGAAACTGCGCAACTGTCTAAAGTCACCGCTTTGTTCATCACCACGGAACCCGTGCGGGCGTTCATGATGATTTTGGCAGGCGTGGCTGCCAAGGCAACATTAATGGTTTCCAAATTAGCTAAAAAACTGACACGGCTCATGCCCTCAGGTGCGCGCACTTGAATGACGCGACCATCTTCGGCATAAGCGCTTTGCGAACCAAAACGTTTATTAATGGCTTCTACCACATTGTTGGCAGTGGAAAAATCGCTTTCTTTCAGTTCAAGTTTAATGTTGTCTTGACCCGCGAGTGGGTTAGGCAAACTGCGTTCTACCGTTGCGCCATCAGAGATACGGCCCACACTCAAATGGTTTATTTGTGTTTGACTGCCATTGGCGGAAGCGCCTACGCCACCCACCACTAGGTTACCTTGTGCCATGGCGTAAATCTGACCATCCGCCCCCTTGAGTGGCGTCATCAGCAAAGTACCACCACGCAAGCTTTTGGCGTTGCCCATGGATGAAACGGTGACATCTAAGGTTTGCCCAGGTTGTGAAAAAGGGGGTAGGGCGCTGGTGACCATTACGGCAGCCACGTTTTTAAGTTGTAAGTTGGTGCCTTGCGGTAAGTTAATACCCATTTGATTCATCATGCTGACGATACTTTGCACGGTAAACGGTGTTTGTGTGGTTTGGTCACCGGTACCGTCTAAGCCAACGACAAGGCCATAACCAATCAATTGGTTACTGCGTACGCCGTGAATATTACTAATGTCCTTGATACGTTCGGCTTGTGCATTTGGGACAATCATCAAACAAGCTAAAAGTGCAAAACAAACAAACTCGCTGCTGTATTGTTTAATCCAGCCTGTTACTAATGGGATAGGGAAGTAAAGCGACTTCATGACACACTCCTAAAACGGAATCATGCTAAGAAAAAAACGTGAAAACATCGACACCGCTTCTGCAACGTCAATCTTGCTGTTGGTGCGGTATTCAATGCGAGCGTCGGCAATTTTGTTAGAGCTGACTTCATTGCCTAGCGTAATTGTGTCTGGGTTGACCACGCCAGAAAAGCGTACAAACTCAGTGCCTTTGTCCAAGGAAATCTGTTTTTCACCGCTAATCACTAAAAAGCCATTGGGCAAGACTTCGATGACTGTTGCTGTGACGAGACCATTAAAAGCATTGCTGGCATTTGCAATTGCACTGTCTTCCACTGAGGTGGATGAACTACCAGAAAATTCTGCTTTTGGCGCGGCAAAGCTAAGTAGCGAGGTAATAGCACTGGTGTGAGAGCCATCTTTGGTGGCTTCTGAGTCAGTGGCTTTGGTCGCTCTGGTTGTTTCTGAGATGCGTACAGTCACAATATCCCCGACGAGTCGTGCTTTACGGTCTTCAAATAAAGGGCGATAAGCGGCTTGGTTGAAAATAGCCCCCTCTGTACGTTGAATATTGTTGTTTGCGACAGGGCGTGCTGTCATCGGCTTTTGTACGACCGTGCTTGGGGTGATTGAGCAAGCGGTCATGCCCAGCAACATCAAGCCACACAAGGCGAGTGTTAATAAAGTGATGATGGTTTTTAGGTGAAGTTTCATATGCATGGCTCTCTTAATGCTCAGATATATTTGTGGGCTACATTTGTGAGAGTTTTTGTAACATTTGGTCAGAAGTGGTAATGGCCTTACTGTTAATTTCATAGGCACGTTGTGTTTGAATCATATTCACAAGCTCTTCCACCACGTTCACATTGGAAGTCTCAACATAGCCTTGATTTAAAATCCCTGCGCCATTGGTGCCTGGGGCGCTGGTATTCGGGTTGCCAGAGGCTGTGGTTTCCACATAGAGATTTTCGCCTTTGGCCTGCAAGCCGGCCGGATTTATGAATGTGGCGAGCTGTAATGCTCCAATTTGTGTGGTGGCAGGGGAGTCCGCCGTTGTAATGCTCACCGTGCCATCGCGACCGACAGTTAGGCTTTGGGCATTGCTGGGTACAGTAATGGCTGGTTGCACGGGGAAGCCACTCGAGGTGACTAACTGCCCTTGGCTATCAATTTGAAATGAGCCGTCACGCGTGTAAGCAGTGGCGCCGTCAGGCAATAACACTTGAAAAAACCCTTCGCCTTGAATTGCGATATCTTTGTTATTGCCTGTTTGTTGTAGGTTGCCTTGGGTGAAAATACGCTCAGTGGCTACAGGTTTCACACCAGTACCTAGTTGTAGGCCTGTGGGTGATTGTGTTTGTTGCGAAGTCTGTGCGCCGACTTGGCGGATATTTTGATAGAGCAAATCCTCAAAAATGGCGCGTGAGCGTTTAAAGCCACTGGTGCTTACATTGGCCAAGTTGTTGGCAATCACATCCATTTGCGTTTGTTGGGCGTCTAAGCCAGTTTTGGAAATCCAAAGTGAGCGTATCATGATGACTCCTTATGTGTGAGCATGCTCTTTAGGTATGCATTTAAGTGTATTACAAGCTTTATGCATTCATATTGAAAAGCTGGCTCGCTTTTCCCTCGTTATTTTGTGCGTTTTCCAGCATTTTCATCTGCATTTCAAATTGGCGCGCGAGGCTAATCATATTCACCATAGACTCCACTACATTCACATTGCTGCTTTCTAACGCACCGCCAATCACCACCACATTGGCATCAGCTTCTACAGGCTGATTGTTTTTACTAATAAACACGCCTTCTTCTGAACGCTTCAGTGTGTCTGAAGGCGGATTGACCAGCTTAAGCCTGCCCAACACCGTGCTTGGCCCGGGCTTGGTTTCATTGGAGACGGTTGAAATGGTGCCATCTTTGCCGATGGAGACTGCTACGTTCGGTGGGATGGTGATTGGTCCGCCATCCCCCATCACATCAAAGCCGCTGGTGGTTTTAAGTTGGCCGACTTCGTTCACTTGTAACGATCCGCTACGTGTGTAGCCTTCGCTACCATCAGGTCGAAGCACGGTTAGCCAACCTTCACCCTGTACCGCCACATCCAGCTCACGTCCAGTGTGCTGAATCGCACCAGCCTTAAAGTCAGTTCCCACAGTCGCATCCACTACAAAAGCACGGGTAGGCAGGCCATCACCCAACACGGGGACTGCTCTAAAGCTATCAATTTGCGCTTTAAAGCCTGTCGTCGTGGCATTGGCTAAGTTATGCGCGGTAGTGGCTTGTTGCTCCAAAATGTGTTTGGCGCCTGTCATCGCGGTATAAATCAACTTATCCATGCTAGCCTCCTATGCTTTTAATCATGTGGTTATCTCAAGTTCACAAGGGTTTGTAGCACTTGGTCTTGGGTTTTAATCGTTTGCGCATTGGCTTGATACACACGTTGTGCACTGATCATATTGACCAACTCAGCCGTTAAATCCACGTTAGAGTCTTCGACTGAGGAGGATTGCAACACGCCCAAGGTGCTGGTGCCTGGCGCGCCAGTATTGCCTGGACCAGAAGCAAAGGTTTCTAACCATTGGTTGCCACCCAGTGATTGCAAGCCATTAGGATTCACAAAGTTAGTCAGTACCACACGGCCCAATTCTTTGGATTGTCCATTGGTATAGCGTCCCATAATCATGCCGTCTGTGCCTGTGCTAAAGCTGGCGATACGACCAGATGAGTAACCATCTTGTGTGAGTTTGTTTACACTAAATGTCGAACCAAACTGTGTGCTGTCACCATAATCTAAAGTGAGTGTGACCGCACTGGCACCCGTGGTTGGTGTAAATGTAAGGCTAGGTGTAGCAGGGGCAATAGTAGGGTTGGTGCCCGTGCTGTCAAACGTTAAGGTCGCCGTAGGCACACCTGCCGCAGTAGTTTGCGTTCCATCAGCGGTCGTAAAAATACTCCAAACATTAGAAGCCGTTTTTACAAAGTAGTTTTGCACGGTATGTGAGTTACCTTGTTCATCAAACACAGTAATCGCATTGGAGTTGTGGTAAGTGGTTGGGTCAGTGGCATCAAAACCAGCATTGGTGAGCGCCGTGTTACGTGCATCTAAATTCACTTGACCAATAATCTCAGTGGATTCAGAAGGTTGTAAATCACTGGTATCAATCTGAATTTCTTCTGAAGTAGAACCATTCGGCGTTTCTGCTGGGTAACCCATCAAGCGCTTACCATCACTGGTCACCAAAAAGCCATTTCTATCCATCTGGAATTGACCGTTGCGGGTGTAAGTAATCGACCCTTGATTGCTTAATTGGAAAAACCCCGCGCCGTTGATGGCTAAATCTAGCGTATTGTTGGTCGCGGTGATGTTACCTTGGGTGAACTGTTGTGCCACCGTGTTGATTTTGGTGCCAATGCCGATTTGCAAGGCGCCTGCGCCAATTAAAGAGTTTGCAAACACATCTGCAAACTCTGCACGAGACTGTTTAAAACCCACTGTATTGGCATTAGAAACGTTGTTGCCAATGACTTCTAATGTTTTGGATGCCGCATTTAAACCACTTAAACCTTGTTGAAAACTCATGGTCACTCTCCTTCAAATATGCTGTTAAATGTTCTTTGTTCAATCTGCTTTTAAATGCTGATTAGTAAATTTCTTTTACATCGCTGGTCGCGACGGTGCTGTTGTTACTTAAATTCAGTTTCACGTTGCCATTTTGAGTAGAGACGCTGAGTACTTTGGCAAAGCTCAAGGCATTGGTTGTTGCGCTGCTATTGCCTACTTTGCCAGACACATCAAACGTGTAATTGCCAGCGGGTGCTAGGCTTCCATTGTCGGTGTAGCCATCCCAGTTAAGCGCATTGGTGCCGGCTTCTTGCTTGCCAAAATTCAGAGTGCGTACTGTTAAACCAGCGCTGTTTTTAATGTTGACTGTTAAATTGTCTGTCCCAGCAGGCGTATCCACACCAAAGTAACCCCCTGTTTTTTCATGGCTAATTTGATTGCCTTGCACCAACACGTTGTGGCCTATCATGTTGGCGGCTTGGTAAGTTTGCCCAGCATTCATGTTGTTAATCAGCCCCGCCACGGTGTCGTTGAGCTTGTTGATGCCAGACACCGTAGATAGTTGCGCCATTTGGCTGGTTACTTGGGCATTGTCCATGGGGTTCAATGGGTCTTGGTTTTTCATCTGCGTGACCAATAAGGTCATAAAGCGGTCTTGCGCTTCATCAACGTTATCAGTCGTGGTGTTTTTCTTGCCGTTCACAGAATCCAATAAAGATTGTGAGACTTGGTTTTGGCTGGTAACAGTGGTCATCGGGTTTCCTTTTCTCTAAAAAATGCAGCTTATTGATTGACCTAGGGTTTATTGACCTATAGTCAGTGTTTTAAGCAGCATGGTTTTGGCTGCATTCATGGTTTCTACATTGTTTTGATAAGCCCGTGAGGCAGAAATCATGTTCACCATTTCTTCCGTCACATTCACATTTGGCATGGTCACGTAACCTTCTTTATTCGCCATCGGATGTTTGGGGTCGTACACTACTTTGGGTGCGGCATCGCTCTCAATCACACGGTCTACCTGTACCGTATTGACTGCTGGCGCTTCTGAGCTAATCGCTTTAAACACCACTTGCTTGGCTTTATAGGCCTTGCCATCAGAGCTATTTACGCTGTCTGCATTGGCTAAGTTACTTGCCACCGCATTGAGGCGCTGTGACTGCGCACTCATGGCCGAACCTGAAATATTGAATACATTAAAAAGTGACATATCTCACCTCCTGATTTAATTTAACGCGCTACTGATTACCCATTAGCGTTATTGCCCAGTAATGGCGCTTAACAGTTTTTTAATCTGACCATTCATCATGGTGATGCTGGCCTCATAGCGCAGACTGTTATCGACAAACTGATTACGCTCCACATCCATATCCACCGTATTGCCGTCTACCGCACCTTGAATCACAGGCCTAAACAAAGGCTCTTGGTTGCCTGCCCAGCCTTGGTTAGGCGCAGCGTTTAAATGCTGGCTGTCTGTGGTGCTTAAACCGTTGGCCGAACTGGCTGACCCTGATAGCGCCTGTGTCATCGCGGACTTAAAGTCAATATCGCGTGCTTTATAATTAGGCGTATCCGCATTGGCAATGTTAGACGCCAAGATTTCTTGGCGTTGGTTTCTCACCCGCAACGCGGTTTGATGAAAGCTAAATGCTTTGTCTAGTTTGTCCATTTCAAAATCTCCTATTTCAAATTGCCTGTAGTGCTATTTGAAGCAGATATTGCTTAGTGTTAATTAAAGTTGTTTTGTCATCTGCCGTTATAGCTGTGTCAAAACACTTTTTGATAACTGGCAGTCTACGCACGCTTTGTCCAGCATGATGTTCAGAAAAGAAAGGGAAAAGGCCTGCTTTTACGGGCTTTGATTTTTGTGTGCTTGCGTACAATGTGCAACATGAACAGAAGCAATCACACAGTGAATGAGTCCACACTCCAAAATAACTTGGGATTTCAAGCAGCGCGCTTAGCCGTGGTGCTACTGAGCTTATTGGCTTTGGGCGTGAGCTTGAACGTAAATGCAGATGAACGCACGGATAGTCGTACATATGCTAATAATATGGCTAACAACATGCGCAAGCAGGTTGAACAAACGGTGATGCAGTATTTGCAAGCACAAACGCAAGGCTACCCTGGCAAGGTCAACATCGCCTTACAGCCTTTGGATAGCCGTATTCAGATACAGCCTTGTGATCAGTTGGAACCCTTCAGTATGCAAGGTTCACGCTTATGGGGAAAAACGCATGTGGGTGTGCGTTGCCGCGCCAACCAAAACACGAACAAAGTTGCGAACCAAAAACCTTGGTCACTTTATATGCAAGCCGATGTACAGGTGTTTGGTCAATATGCAGTGACAGCGGTGCCTGTGAGCCAAGGCCAAGTGCTGACCGCTA
Source organism: uncultured Methylophilus sp. (assembly GCA_965249075.1). GTDB lineage: Bacteria > Pseudomonadota > Gammaproteobacteria > Burkholderiales > Methylophilaceae > Methylophilus. The sequence goes on along the minus strand of CBDFLF010000003.1, from coordinate 339,130 downwards.
GAGACATTGTGATGCAAAGTGGTGATTTAAGCCGCTTACCAAACGGCATTTTGACTGATGCCAATATGGTGGAAGGCAAATTGGCCAGCATTAACTTAAGTACAGGCACGGTATTGCGCCCTGAGTTGCTCAAAGCAACGACGGTGATTCAGCAAGGCCAAACTGTGCAGTTGAGCAGTGCAGGCAATGGTTTTGTGGTGAGCACAGACGGTACCGCCATGAACACCGCACAACCTGGACAAGTGGTGCAAGTGAAAGTGGCCAGTGGCTTGATGATTAAAGGCATTGCTAAAGACATCGGTAAAGTGGAGGTTAGTTACTAAAAGATCACTTAAATCTGTATAAATTATGTGCTAACTAATTGAAAAATATGAAGAATAAAAAATTAATTAAAATCGCTAAAGTTCGCTTAAACTGTGACGTTATCAACATCATACAGATGTGTGATCACCCATTTATCACGTTTAAGCAAAAGAGGTATAGCGATGAGTATTGATTCTATTAAAAGTAAGTTACTGGGTTTAGACAAAGCCTTGTTGGAAAAAAACAATGCAGCCAAAACCAGTGAAAAAGTGGCCAACAGTGCAAAGGCAAGCAAAGCCGACGCAGACAATGTCACCCTTTCTGCAACCTCTGTGCAATTGCAGGCACTAGAATCAGAAACCGCTAACAACGAGGTTTTTGATGCAGAAAAAGTCGAAGCGATTAAAACTGCCATTGCCAATGGTGAGTTTAAAGTGAACGCTGAGAAAGTGGCGGATGGCTTATTAGAAACCGTGAAAGACTTGATACAAACTAAAAAGACGTGAGGTTATGATGAACGACATTGCAAATACCAATACTAAAGCCCAAAAAGGGGTCACCATTCATTTTGAAAATGACAGCCAACTGGTGAAACACCTACTGACGGATTTGCAAGAAGAGCAAGCAGCCTTGATTATGGCCGATTTGGACCAAATCGAAAGCTTGTTAGATAAACGTTTAACTTTACTACAGTCACTAAGCACAGCTGCAAAAAGCCGCTACGATGCCTTGGCGCAAGCAGGCTTTGAGGCGAACGAAAAAGGCATGGCAGAGTGGTTAAAGCAAGAGTCTAGCCCAGCCTTGGACCGTGCATGGGGCGACTTTCAAAAACAACTTATTCAAGCCAAAGAGCTCAACCGCTTAAATGGCATTTTAATCAACAAACAATTCCAACGTAACCAAGAGCGCTTAAATGCATTGCAAGGCCAAGTAGAAAACCCACAAGTCTATGGTAAAAATGGCCAAGCGCAAGGGGCGGGCGGTTCTAGAACCTCGATGCTAGCTTAGTTTATATTCAGCCTAACTCATACATGTTCCACAAAAAGCCATCTCTAGCAGATGGCTTTTTCATTTTATAATGGTCGTTTGTCACTGCCTTCAGCATAAACTTCATGACCACTCAGCCCAGCCAATCCGAATTAGACGCACATTGCACCCAATGTGGGGCTTGTTGTGCGGCATTTCGCGTGTCATTTTACTGGGCAGAATCGGATGCGCACCCACTGGGGCAGGTGCCTGAAGCGCTTACCGTACCTGTTAATCCGCATTATGTCTGCATGAAAGGCACTGAACAAAAACCTGTACGCTGTGTAGCGTTAAAAGGGGAAGTGGGGCAAACGGTCAGTTGTGAGATTTATCACCAACGCTCATCGACTTGCCGTGAGTTTACGGCTGGCACTGCGGAATGCGCCAAAGCTCGCGCATTCTATGGTTTGCCCGCTATTTGATTACTCGGTGACGAGAATGTTATTTGCCAACATTAAGGCAATCACATCAGAATTGTTTAGCGCGCCATTGAGGTTAATGTTAGCAAGCGTGATGGTTTGGTCTACCGTACCTTGGCTTGGGTTGATGCCAACGGCTTGATTGTCGCCAAAGCTACCATTGACGCTAATATGTATTTTTAAACCTTCGCTTGAGCTCACATCAAAATGGAGATAGTTATCCAAGCTTTCCAAAGTGTAAGATTCATTTTGTAGCAAGTCTCTCAAGTCCAGTTTGTCGCCCACCACAAAGTCTTTGACTACATCGACTTCTATCCCTTGGTCTGCAGTATCGGTGGCTTTCCACACAAAAGTGTCATTGCCACTGCCACCATACAAATCATCATTGCCTGTGCCGCCACGGATGTTGTCATCACCATCATTGCCAAACACAATGTCATCGCCTGCTTCGCCATTGAGGATGTCGTTATCTACACCACCATCGATTTCATCATTGCCTAAACCCCCGTTTAAGGTATCTATACCTTCCAAGCCAAACAATTTGTCATTTAAGTCGGTGCCATTCCATTGGTCGGCATTGGCTGTGCCAAATGAAGCAGTAACATTAAAGCTGACCACTGCCGTATCCAAATTGCCTTGCGCATCACTTACCTCATACTCAAACGAGGCAGGGCCTTTGTAGGCGGGGTTAGGGGTAAAGACAATATCCGTACCATCGTAAGAAACCACACCATTCAAAGCATTTTTTAAATTCACAATGGTGAGTGTGGTGTTGCTAGGCGCAGTGTCATTACTCAATAAACTCGCCGGGCTGATTTTTACTACGCCAGCGGCATAAGTTTGTGTAATGCTGTCATCTACTGCGTTGAACGCTGTGTTCGCAGTATCATTGTCCGTAATCGTGCCAGTTGCGTTGCTACTCACGACAGTCAGAGAGTAAGTCTCGTTAGCTTCAACCAGCGTGTCATCTATCGTGCTGACAATAATCTCAAAGCTAGTCACGCCTGCAGGTACTGTCATCAAGTTGGTTGATGCAGAATAAGTGACACCATTGGTAAATGTTGGCAAGGCTACTGTATCTGTGCCTAAAACCGCTGTACCATTCGTCAACGTCAGCAAATATTGTGTGCTTTCTGTGGTCGCGCTACTTAAAGTCACTAAATGGCGAATACTTGCACCTTCAACAGCAGTGTCATTGCTGACAGTGGAAACTGTTGGCGGGGGCATAACTTCAATCACATCCCTAATCGTGCCAGTGGTGGATTGACTGCCGACTTGTATCGTATAAGTTTCCGCACCTTCGGTTAAGGTGTCAATAATGGTAGGAATCACAATATCAAAACTACCCACGCCAGCAGGAATATTGAGTACGCCCAATTCTGCGTCGTAAGTTACGCCATTGCTAAATGTAATTGGTGCGCGAGTATCTTGCCCTAGTGTCGCTGTGCCGTTTGTTAAACTAAATGCTACTGCAGTTGCCTGTGTGGTTGGGTTCGTTAATACAACATTGTGTGTAAGGTTGTTGCCTTCTGTGGCAGTCGCTGGGTTTAATGTTAAGTTCACTACAGGCAATACAACAGGGTCAATAATTGTACCAAAGCCTGACTGACCACCGACATTGATGGCATAAGTTTCTGAGCCCTCTGTCAGTGTATCAGTCGCAGTTGCCACTTGCACACTAAAATTGGTGACGCCTGCAGGCACACGAATTTGACCTGTGTTGGCGTTATAGGTCACACCATTGGTAAATGTCACAGGGTTCACCGTATCGGTGCCTAGCGTGGCATTGCCGTTGGTTGAGCTTACATTGCTTAAGCTAAACGGTAAATTGATGGCGCTTGTGGTTTGCGCACTCAGTACCACGTTATGGTTGATTGTATTGCCCTCTGTGGCTTGAGCAGTGCTAACACTCACCACGGTCACATTGCTAGGCACAAAGTCAGTAATCGTTCCCGTGGCAGTTCTATCATTCACACCGATGCTGTATGTTTCCGTGGCTTCGGTCAACGTGTCGGTGAATGTTGGAACGATGATGTTAAAGCTGGTGACGCCTGCTGGCACAATTAACTGCCCCGTAATAAAGCTACGTGTCACACCGTTACTAAAACTCACAGGAAAGCCAGCATCAATGCCAAAAGAAGCACTGCCATTGTTTAAGTTGAGCTCGAATAGTGTAGGCTCCGTTGTCGCACGACTTAAAGTGACCAAATGTGTAATGTCATTGCCTTCTTCCGCTTCACCACTACTCACGCTCAGCACTTGCAAAGGCGCTAAACCATCTTGAATCGTCCCAACAGCCGTTTTACCACCAATGTTCAGATTGTAAGTTTCCGCGCCTTCTACCAAGTTATCAGAGGTCGCGGGGACATTCACTGTAAATGTGGTGACACCCGCAGGCACAATTAACTGCCCAGTAATCGGGCTACGTGTGACACCATTACTAAAAGTAATGTTTGCGCCAGTATCTACGCCTACCGTAGCCGTGCCATTGCTCAAGCTAAAGTCAAACAATGTGCTTGTTATCGTTGTGGCACTGAGCGTCACCAAGTGAGCAACGTTATTGCCTTCAGTCGCACTGTCTGCCGCAATGCTTTGAACGCTAACCGCCTGCGGTGCTGCATCTAAAATTGAGCCAGTTGCGTTTTGACCACCCACACTAATACTATAGGTCTCAGTGCCTTCAGTGAGATTGTCTGTCACTGTTGGAATGGTGATATTAAAGCTAGTAACGCCTGCTGGAATATTGAGTTGTCCATTAATTGTGTTAAACGTGACCCCATTGCTGTAGGTGATGGGGGTGCCAGTGTCTACACCTAGGGTTGCGCTGATATTGCTTATGTTAAATGGGACACTGATGGTAGCAACTGTTGGTGCTGACAAGGTCACTAAATGGCTAATGGCTGAACCTTCTGTGGCTTGGCTACTACTAATGCTCTCTATAGGAAGTACCATACTGTTCTCTACAATAGTACCAGTAGCGTTTGCACCACCAACGCTAATGCCATAAGTCTCTGATGTTTCAACTATATTATCTATGACAGTTGGCACTATCACGCTAAATGTTGTCACGCCAACAGGCACAATTAGCTGTCCAGTAATTGGGCTACGCGTGACACCATTGCTAAAGGTGATGGATGAGCCAATATCTATGCCTAAGGTAGCAGTAAGATTGCTGAGACTAAAATCTAAAACTGTGGGTCCTGTGGTAGTTGCGCTGAGCGTGACCAAGTGGCTAATATTATTGCCTTCTTGTGCTTGACCATTACCTACGCTATTGACTGTGATTGTTGCCATGGCTAAACCTTTGCTAGCTTATCAATCCTACTCGCGTTGTGATAACAATTATCACCCTAGTGCAGGATACTTGTATAGATACGCTAACAGTACAAGATTTAACATGTGCCGTCATTAGCCCGAATGGGCATGGGGAGTATGACAGCGAGCGCTTAAATGCGGCTTTCTAGCGACTCCCAGCGTTCCATTTTTTCCAAGATGAGCGTTTCTATGTCTTCTAACCTTGTTTGTAGCACTTTGACTTGCTCAGCTTGTGTGCGGTAAATATCCCCTTCGCTAAGCGTGGCGTGAATTTGGCTCTGTTCACTTTCTAAAGCTTCGATTTCAGCGGGTAAGGTTTCTAGCTCCTTTTGTTCTTTAAAACTGAGTTTTTTGGGTTTGGCGTTGTTGGTCTGCTCTGTATTTTTAGTCTCAGCATTGGCTGGTGCTATTTTTTGCACCAAAGAAGCTTTTTCTTTGCTTTCTATATCCAGCTGGCGTTGTTGACTAAAACGCAACCAATCATCGTAGCCGCCACCAAATTCAGTCAATATGCCATTGCCTTCAAACGCAATCACTTGAGTGACGGTGTTTTCTAAAAATGCACGGTCGTGGCTGACCAAAAACAAGGTGCCTGTGTATTCTTGTAACAGGCTTTCTAGCAATTCTAGTGTGTCGATGTCTAAATCATTGGTGGGTTCGTCTAACACCAACACATTGGCAGGGCGGGCGAATAGACGTGCTAATAACAAACGGTTACGCTCACCGCCAGACAACGATTTCACAGGGGAGCGGGCGCGTTGTGGTGCAAACAAAAAGTCTTCTAAGTAGCTGATGACGTGTTTTCGCTCGTTGCCAATTTGCACAAATTCTGAGCCTGGGCTGATGGTGTCTGCCAACGTGGCTTCTTCATTTAGTTGCTCACGCATTTGGTCAAAGTAGGCCACTTGGATGTTGGTGCCTAGCTTGACTTCCCCCGAGGTGGGTGACAACTCATCTAGAATGAGTTTGAGTAAGGTGGATTTGCCGATGCCGTTAGCACCCAGCAAGCCAATGCGGTCGCCACGCATGATGCGTGTGGTGAATTTATTGATTAATACACGCTCGCCAAACGCCATATGCACATCGATTAACTCTGCAATCAGTTTGCCTGAGCGTTCGCCCGCATCCAAATTAAGTTTGACTTGACCTTGGCGTTCGCGACGAGCAGCTCGCTCTAAACGTAACTGTTCCAAACGTCGCACACGACCCTCGTTGCGGGTTCGACGGGCTTTGATACCTTGGCGTATCCATACTTCTTCTTGCGCCAGCACTTTGTCAAATTTGGCAGCGTGGGTTTCTTCAACCGCTAACAACTCTTCTTTTTTGATTTGATATTGGCTATAAGTGCCGACAAAGTCAGTCAGTTTGCCACGGTCTAACTCTACAATCCGTGTGGCCAATTTGTCTAAAAAGCGTCTATCGTGGGTAATCAGTAACACACTGCCGTTAAAGCCCAGCAATAAATCTTCTAGCCACTCAATCGCTTCTAAATCTAAATGGTTGGTCGGCTCATCTAGCAACAACACTTCTGGATCCAACACCAGTGCGCGTGCCAATGCGACGCGTTTACGCCAGCCACCTGAGAGGGTGCTGATAGTGATGTCTGGGTTTAACCCCAAACGACTCAGCACAGATTCAATGCGTGATTGCAGTTGCCAAGCATTGGTGGTATCTAGGGTGTGTTGCAACGTTTCTAGGCGGCTGAGTAAATCAGCATGGTTTTCTGCTGTTGTTTCCAGTTGGCGCGTGATGTCATGGTAAGCCGATAAAGTTTTCACCACCTCACCCAAGCCCTCAGCCACAGCTTGAAACACAGTATGTTGCGGTGAAAGTTCGGGCTCTTGTGGCACATAAGCAATCCGCACATAGCTATCGCGCCAAAGTTCACCATCATCCAGTTTACTTTGTTGTGCAATCACCTTAAGCAAGCTGGATTTACCCGTGCCATTACGCCCAATCAAGCCCACGCGCTCATGCGGGTCGAGTTGAAAATCGACTTGATCTAAAAGAGGTACATGGCCAAAAGCCAAACTGGCTTGTTTGAGGGTGATGAGAGGCATGGGATTGTTACTAATGGATGGTATTAGGTGAGATGCTATTTCCCACTGTCGTAATCAGTGGAGCAGGGCGCTCATCAGGTTGATATTCATCCACCCAGTGCTTGAGCCCTTGTTTAATTTCGCTATCAGACATATAAGTCGTTTTTTGGAGCCAAGCCAGTAGCTGTTCTAACCATTCACCATCGGCAGTACGTGCTTGCGCAATGCGTAGTTTTTCATGCGTGGTAGGCAAGGTATTTTCATCATCGGCCAACAACTCTTCGTAGAGTTTCTCACCTGGGCGCAAGCCAGTGTAAGCAATCGCAATATCCTGCTCACCTAAGCCAGATAGTTTAATCATGTCTTTTGCCAAATCTACAATCTTCACAGGCTGACCCATGTCGAGCACAAATACCTCGCCACCTTGCCCCATACTGCCAGCTTGCAGAACTAATTGTGCCGCTTCTGGAATTGACATAAAGTAACGCGTGATGTCAGGGTGAGTAATCGTAATCGGCCCACCTTGCGCGATTTGTTCTCTAAATTTAGGAATCACGCTACCACTGCTACCCAATACATTGCCAAAGCGCACCGTGATATAGCGAGTGATTTTTGGTTTTTGTGACAGCGATTGCAATCCTTGGCAAACCAATTCGGCCAATCGTTTACTCGCACCCATGACATTGGTTGGGTTGACAGCTTTGTCGGTCGAAATCAGCACAAAGGTCTTCACGCCAGCCAATTGCGCAGCGGATGCGATTTGATAGGTGCCGTATGCATTGTTTTGCAAGGCTTCAACCACATTAAAGTGCTCCATCATCGGCACATGTTTATAAGCGCCCGCGTGTAACACGGTTTGCGGTCTAAAATCCGTCATAATACGGTTAATGCGGTCTTGGTTTTTTACATCAGCCACCAAATACACTAACTCGGTGTTGGTGGTTAGCTTGTCGAACTCTTGCTGTATGGTGTACAAAGCATACTCGGAAATATCCAAACAAATGAGTTGTGCTGGATGAAAACTCAAAATTTGACGGCATAACTCAGAACCAATGGAGCCCGCCGCACCAGACACCAGCACCACTTTTTGGCTAATCATCGTACTCAAACCATGCGTGTCCAATTGAACCACATCGCGTCCAAGCAAGTCTTCCACATCAATTTTTCGTAGTTGTGAAACACTCACGCGACCACTCATCAAATCCGTCATGGCTGGCAAGGTAAGTACCTCCATGCCAACTACTTGACGTGCCGCTTCCACCACCAAGCGTCGTTGATTATGATGCGCACTTGGCATAGCAATCATGCAATGTACACAAGCATATTTTTCAGCAATCGCAGGCAATTCATCCAAACTACCTTCCACCCGCGTATGCATAATTTCGCGACCCACCAATAGACCGTTAGGGTCTATCATAGCCACCACACGCCATTCTGGGCTCTTGCTAAGCTCCTTTATCAAGTTTAGCGCTACATCCTCAACCCCCACCACAATCACAGGTTTCCCCATTGCCGCCATCGAGTTGAATAATTTACGCTCTTTCCAAGCGCGATAAGCAAAACGGCTTCCGCCCATCGCCAAAATTAACAACAGTGGGTTAAGCACTAACACAGAGCGGGGAATCACGAGGTTAGAGCGAATAGCTAAGCTTAAAGAGGTAATAATCATAGCTGATAATGCAATTGCTTTAACAATTCGTTTTAAGTCTGGAAGACTGGCGAAACGCCATAATCCACGGTAAAGCCCAAAGCTGTAGAAGCAAGCTACTTGAATCGCAAGTATAAAAGGGAGTAATTTGGTACTGGTTTGTAAATACTCATTAGGCAATATGAAATTAAATCTAATCAGGTAGGATAGATACCACACAGTGGTGGCGATTACGATATCGTGCAAAAGTGCCAGTTTAGTTAACCACTTATTGGGTATCAAGTTAATCATAGATTCGACTTTTATTGAGCGCTCAGAGTGTTTTCTAATAGTTCTTTTATTATACGCAGTTGTTCGTCTGTAATTGTATGATGCGTTAGCAGGCAAAAAGAATTCTCTGAATAAAACTGTGCGTTTGGTAATCTGTTTGACGGTTTTACAGTGCTGAATGCTTTTTCAAGGTATATCTCGGCACATGAGCCAGAAAAACAGGGGACACCCGCGCTGTTTAAGCGATCGATCAAATAGTCTCTTAAGTGTTTGTTTGAAAGCTTGTTAACAGTCGCATCTTTTTTTACATGGACATAAAGCCGATAGTAAGCATTTAGATTCTGATTTCCCTCAATCTCAGGCACTTCTAAAAAATCAAAAACCTCTAGGCTAGTAATTAAATCTTTTGCAATTGCATTTCTTCTGGCAATCCAGTCAGGAAGTTTTTCAAGTTGTTTTAACCCAATCGCCGCTTGAAATTCTGTCATCCTAAAGTTAGAACCTGCGCTGTGGGTAAACCATCTAAACCCTGGCGGATGTTGCTGGTGATATACAGCGTCATAGTCTCTGCCAATATCTTTATAAGACCATGCTTTTTTAAAAGCCGTTTCATCGTCTAGCAATAACATTCCGCCTTCACCGCCGGTAGAGATGATTTTATCTTGGCAAAAGCTAAAAATAGCCGCGTGTCCCCATGCGCCGACAGGTTTGCCTTGGGCAATCGCCCCATGTGCTTGAGCACAGTCTTCGATTACTTTTAATCCATGTTGATTAGCTAAGCTCATAATGCCCTGCATCTCACAAGGCCAGCCACCAATATGCACAGGAATGATGGCTTTTGTTTTTGAGTTGATGAGGGGCGCAACGGTGCTGGCTGATATATTGCCACTGTCTCTCTCAATGTCTGCAAAAATTGGCTTGGCGCCTACCATTAACACACAACTTGCTGAGGCAACATAGCTTCTACTGGCTACTATCACTTCATCGCCTTCACCAATCCCTAACGCTCTCAGCGCAAGTTCTAAAGCCACAGTGCCATTAGATAAAGCAATGCCATAGGCTTTGCCGACATGCGCTGCATACGCCTGTTCAAAGCGTTTGCCTAATTCGCCTGTCCAGTAATTTACTCTGCCTGAGGCAAGGGTTTGCATGGCGGCTTCAATTTCATCGGGTGCGAATTGAGGCCAAGAAGCTAAATTTGGATGGTATAACATTTATAGAGTATTGATATTTTTTGCGGGAGTGCCAACAACGGTTTGTGGTTGAATGATGCTTTTGGTTACGACGGCGCCAGCACCAATGGTGACATTATCGCATATCGTCAAGCCAGGTAGAATCACAGCGCCAGCACCTACCATGACATGATTTCCAATGGAAACGCCCCCACCAAGCACTGCATTGGGTGCAACATGACAGAAACGCCCCACTTTGCAATCATGATCTATGATTGCACCGTGATTAATAATTGAATGGTCTAACACTTCCGCATCTGGCCCAATGACTGCCTGCGCTGCGACAAACGAACCAGAAGTGCTGACTAGGGCTGAATTTGCGATGCTGGCAGAAGGGTGAATGATGCTAAAAAAAACATATTCTGGGTGATTAGAAGCTATTTTTTCTCGGACAGAAGCATTCCCAATCGCAATATGCACAAAATCAGAACGATTGACTTCGTCTTCTTTTAACACAGGTAAGCCGAACCATAGTGATATATTTTTGCTATCCACAAACCCGTCGCAACGTATCTTTGCAACCTGCATGGCATCAAACACAACTTTGCCATGACCGCCAGCCCCGTAAATAAAATAGCGGTTCATTAATGATTGCCTGTAAATTTATTCATCGTGGCTTCCCCTTGGGCGCTAATCCCTTCGCGAATAAACACTTTTTTAACGGTTAACAAAACTATTTTCATATCCAGCCAAAAATGTTGATGCTCAACATACCAAACATCATATTTAAATTTTTCATCCCAACTAATCGCGTTTCTACCATTTACTTGCGCCCAGCCTGTTAGTCCTGGTTTCACAGAGTGCCGTTTGCGTTGCTCGCTATTATAAAGCGGTAAGTATTCCATTAATAGCGGGCGTGGCCCCACAACACTCATTTCACCCTTTAAAATATTCCACAAACTAGGCAATTCATCCAAGCTGGTGGATCTTAAAAACTTACCAAAAGCAGTAAGACGCAAATGGTCAGGCAGGTTGTTACCTTTGTTATCCGTTGCGTCTAACATGGTTCTGTACTTAAATATCTTAAAAGGTTTGCCATTTAAACCTGGTCTTGTCTGGCTAAACAAAATAGGCCGACCAAGCTTGATAGCGACCATCATGCCAATGATTAAAAAAAAAGGCAAAAAAGCCAAAAAAGCCAGCATAACAAATGCTAAGTCGAATAAACGTTTAATCATGTTTAAAAATCACATCACGGTAAAAATCACACCATGCTTGTGTAATTATTTCGCTGTTAAAATTAGTAATAGCTCTATGATAAGCTAGTTTTCCAAGGCGCACTCTTAATGTTTCATCTTTAGCTATTTGCTCAAGTTTCTTTTGCAAGTCAGCAACATTACCTGCTTCGTGCATGAGACCTGTGACATTTTCATCAATGGCATCTGTGATGCCATAAATACGTGATGCGATGGCAGGCGTGCCACAAGCTGCTGCTTCTATAATCACGCTACCAAATCCTTCACGGTAGCTTGGCAAACAGAGCACATCCGCAGCCACCATAAAATCTTGTGGTTGGTCGGTGTAGCCAATAAACGATATTTTTGTGCTGTCAAATTTCGGTAAAGAAGCTATTTTTGCTTGCATATTACTTTCGTCTGGCCCAACAAATAATAGCTTACAGTTCAGCAATTGCGATTGAGTAAACGCAGAGACTAAGTCCAAAACACCCTTGTCAGGATTTAACCGCCCTAAAAACAAAAACAACAGTTCGTGCTCTTGCATCTTAAGATCGGAGCGGAGTTGCTTTCTCACTTCTTTATTAGGTTTGAACTTAGCTATATCTACACCGCTTACCGAACCTTTGCCAAATACAAAAGCTTTATTCTTATCTAACACGCCTTCAGAAATTAAAAAATCAAGCTGAGAAGGGCTGTCTACAATAGCGTGCGTGGATAAAATTGCTATTAACTTATCAAAGCACTTCAGAAAAAAACGTTTTAAGCCTACCTTGTTTGCCCAAACTTGACCCGTAAATGTATGTATTCTGATTGGCGATCCAACTATATAGCCAGCTAACATCGCTAGTAACCCTGCCTTTGGGGAAAGGCTGTGTATCGAGTCAAATTTTTTGGTTTGAAATGTTCTTGTTAATTTATATAGTGTGAGCAAGTCTTCATTAATCTTGATAGACCTTACTATTTTAATTGGTAAAACTTCAATACCAAATTCATGTAACAGTTTCAGGTTTTTTGTGTCAAGAATAGCGGAAATATAAAAGCCTTTTCTTAATCGTTTAATATGATTCAATAGGAATGCTTTGAAACCAACCTCAGTAGAAATGATAAAACATATGTTCTTCATATTGTTTGTTTTAGATATAGTCTAATGCGATAGTATATTGTTTTTGTAGCTTCTTTGCTTTATCTAATGCTATATAGATGATTTTTTAAATGCTAATATGCGGTCAATGAATTCCTAATTTGATTAGAGGTTAAAGTTGAAGATAACAGTTGTAGGTACGGGTTATGTTGGTTTGTCAAATGCAGTTCTACTATCACAAACTTGTGAGGTGGTTGCGTTAGATATAGTTGAAAAAAGGGTCGAACAACTCAATCAGAAACAATCCCCAATTGTAGACAATGAAATAGAAGACTATCTTCTTAACAAGGCTCTGCATTTAAAGGCAACAACAAATAAAAAAGATGCTTACTTAAATAGCGATTTTATTATTGTTGCCACCCCTACGGATTATGATACTAAAACCAATTATTTCAATACAGATACAGTAGAGACTGTTATTCAGGAAGCAATTGCTTACAATAACCATGCTTTAATTGTGATTAAATCCACTGTACCTGTTGGATTTACGTTCTCGATGAGGGAAAAGTACAAATACGATAAAATTGTCTTTTCTCCAGAGTTCCTCCGGGAGGGGCGAGCGTTATATGACAATTTATACCCATCTCGAATAATTGTGGGCGACTGCACGAAACAAGCCAAGCAGTTTGCGGACTTGTTAAAAACATGTTCCCTAAAACTAGATGTAGAGGTTTTGCATACAGGTTCCACTGAGGCAGAAGCAATAAAACTATTCGCAAACACCTATTTGGCTATGCGAGTTGCGTATTTTAATGAGCTAGATAGTTTTGCAGCGACACATGACTTGGATAGTAAAGAGCTAATTTCAGGGGTGTGTTTAGACCCCCGTATAGGCAATCACTATAATAATCCATCATTCGGCTATGGTGGCTATTGCTTACCAAAAGATACAAAACAATTATTGGCAAATTACAGGCATGTTCCTCAGAACTTGATTCAAGCGATTGTAGAGGCGAACACTACACGTAAAGATTTTATTGCTGAAAGTATCGTTAAGCAACAACCAAATACAGTAGGCGTCTACAGATTGATAATGAAAGCGGGTTCAGATAATTTTAGGGCCTCATCAATCCAGGGTATTATGAAGAGAATTAAAGCCAAGGGTATAGAAGTGGTGGTGTATGAGCCAACATACGATGGTGACAAGTTCTTTAATTCTCAGGTATATACAGACTTGGAAAGCTTCAAGAACGTGTCAGACATTATTGTTACTAATCGTATGTGTGCTGAGCTGAATGATGTTTCAAGCAAGGTGTTTACTAGAGACTTATTTGGTAGTGATTAAATAAGAAGCTACAAAATTTGGAATCGCATTTTGAGGCTCTAAGCCAAGTTCATTTTTAATTTTATCGTAAGGATACGTGGTTTTAGAAACTAAAACATCCACCCTTTTTTCTGTTAATGGCAATACTCTAAATTTAGAAGTCACTTTGACAAATAGACGTATAAGTCCTTCTGAAACACAAAAGAAATTATCTTTTTTACCAAGGCTATCCATCACCACGCCAATAATTTCACTCAGTTTGCAGTCATTTGATAGATTGAATATTTGATTAATGGCGTTTTTATTAGTACCACAGACTTGTAATGCGCATACAACATCATCAACATGCACGTAAGTCGCAATTGACTCTTTTGACCCGATATAAAAAAACCTACCCTGTAAAATAGATGATATGAGCCTGAAGAATGATTGATTGGTCATATGTGTGCCAACTACACTAGATGGCCTTAATATTGTATACGTAATGCCCAGTTTTGGCGCTAGATGGCTAATTAAGTCATCCGCTATGGTTTTCGTGATCTCGTATTCACCAACTGGATTGCAAACTGTATTTTCTGTGATAGTTCGCGATGCATTTGCAATAGAAGAAGGGCCATAAGCCCCAACACTGCTTAATTGAACCCAATGTTTGTTTGACATGTCATTTTGATTAGCAAAGGCTTCTAAAAGCCTTTTCGTTCCGTCAATATGTAGACTGCGCATTGCTTTTTCATTTTTTATTTCGCCGGCACAATTGAATACAAGGCTACAATTTTCAACGATTGGAGAGAGGTTTAGACTTAGGTCGGTGATGTCTCCTATAAAAACCTCAACTTTATCTGGGAAAGTATTTGCTACATTTCTGGTGACAACTTTAACATCATGACCATCAGAAAGTAAGGCTGAAACTAGCTGTTTTCCAATAAAGCCAGAAGCCCCTGTGACTAATGCCCTCATAAGTTGACTACCTGCCAATTAGCCTGTAAACCCAATATTTTGAATACTGAATAGCCATTGTTCTTATAAGCAAAGCCTTGGGTATATGAATAGATTTATTAACATAATTGACTACCTTAATTGCCCGTGCTGTTTCGAGAGATCTACTGTAAGTAATGTTGTTTGAATGCACACGGTATTGAATCAAAGGTAAATCAATATATACAAGTTTACATTGATGAGCAACTCTCAACCAAAACTCATAATCTTCAATGCCTCTGAAAATATCCAAAACATTAATCAGTCCAACTCTATCAAATACTGTTTTTCTTATTAATACACTGGAGTTAGGTATGAAATTGCCATAAAGTAGCTCACTAAAGTGATTGTCAAAAACCTTACGTCGATTCAATGCCCCTTCGTAAACGAATCCATCTTTTAACACTCTGCCATTGGTATAGCTCATATCAATTGAATTGCTATCTTCCATAGTCTTTACTTGGATTTCTAGTTTGTTTGGTTCCCAAATGTCATCATCGTCACATAATCCAACATACTTACCTCTAGATGCATTTATACCTGTGTTTCTAGGCTTGGCAGGTTGACCACTTTTACTTTGTTGAATTAAACGTACCCTAGGGTCTGTCATTTTAGAGACCATTTCATCGGTACCGTCGCTAGAGCCATCAGAAACGACAATGAGCTCAAAGTCGCCAAATGTTTGGTTTAAAATTGAGAGGATCGTTTCTTTAAGAAAGGCAACTCTATTATGCGTGGGTATTACCACGCTGACTAAAGGAGAGGTCATGTCATGGAGTCTTAAATATTAATGATTTACGTTTAACTCGTGCTTGAAATAAGAAATGGTTTCTTTCAAACCATCTTTAAGTGATACTTTTGGTTGCCAATCAAGCTCAGCCTTTGCAATAGTAATGTCAGGTTGTCTTTGTCTAGGGTCATCTTCTGGTAAAGGTTTGAATATGAGTTTAGACTTTGATTTTGTCTGAGATAAGACTTCTTCAGCCAACTCCAACATTGTAAATTCACCTGGATTACCTAAGTTGATAGGTCCAGTGATACTTGGCTTTTTGTTCATGAACTTAATAAAGCCATCGATTAAGTCATCAACATAACAAAATGAACGTGTTTGCATGCCATCGCCATATATAGTGATGTCCTCGTTCTTGATTGCTTGCACTATAAAATTACTTACGACCCTTCCATCATTGATTTGCATTTTGGGGCCATAAGTATTGAAAATTCTAGCTACTCGGATATCAAGTGCATATTGTCTGTAATAGTCAAAAAACAATGTTTCTGCACATCTTTTACCCTCATCGTAGCAACTTCTAATCCCAATAGGATTTACTCTTCCCCAATATGATTCAACTTGCGGGTGTATCTCAGGGTCACCGTAAACTTCTGAGGTAGACGCTTGAAATATTGTTGCTTTAAGCCTTTTTGCTAGCCCCAACATGTTAATAGCACCGTGTACGCTGGTTTTTGTGGTCTGTACAGGGTCAAATTGATAGTGAACAGGCGAAGCAGGGCAGGCAAGATTGTAAATTTGTTCCACTTCCACATATAGTGGAAAAGTTACATCATGGCGCATAAGTTCAAAGTTTGGATTAGATAGTAAATGCGCAACGTTATGTTTACTACCAGTGAAAAAATTATCGACACATAACACATCATTACCTTCATTTATTAACCTAGTACATAAATGAGAGCCTAAAAAGCCTGCACCACCTGTAACTAATATTTTTTTCAAATTGCCCCCTCAGTTATTTACTTTTAATTTTGTTATTAAGCTCAAGATTGTTTGCGCATTATTTACAAATAAAATGTACCAAACTTTGACCACCCGATTTTTTTACTGTTGGCATTCCACTGTCCACTATTTCTACTTCATTAAAGCCAGAGAGTTTTAATGCCTTTTCCCAATACCATGTAGGGTAAGCTCGGTCCCCTAAGTGCGGATCGTACAAGAAGCCACTAGACGAAACAGCCGCTGAAATGGAAAGGTAGTTTTTAAACAGTAAATTTTTTAAAATAGATAGGCATGCTTTAGCCACTCTTAAAAAATGTCTCATGGCAGAGCCAGGTGTTTCGTTTAAAACTATTAACGAACCATCCTTTTTTAATACACGTCTTATCTCTTTTAGCACCAGCTCCAAGTTGTCTGCATGATGTAACGCGGATGATGCGACTACCATGTCAATAGATTCATCATCAAACAAGATGGGCGTAAACAAACCTTCTATTGGTGTGATTTTTTTTTCATCAGCCCCAATTTTTTTTAGAATTTTAGGCATCATTTGATGAAGAAAGTATTTACTAGAGTCCAATGTATATAAGGTCTTAACATGCTTGAAGCTTGAAAGGTATCCTGCAAGCCAGCCGCCACCACTCCCCATGTCTAATATAACCGAGTTTTGTTTTAAATGTAAATCCCAGTTAACTAGCTTGACAGCATCTAAGTAATTACAGTCGATACATACCCTCTGAAAATATTTATCTGAATCAAACAAAAAAGAGGACGCATTTATGTTGAAAGCATCCATAGATTCGTCAAATTGTTTAACGTTATAGTCTGCTTGAGCATGAATCCAGTTATGGTTCATTTATTTAAGACCTCTTTTGATTAAGGATGTGCCTACAGTAAACATAGATATAGGCGTGTATAGAATGGTAAAGATATCCATTTTAGAAATTAAACTTAGATGATGCTTGATGCTAAGTAAGCCATTGAGCGGGTTTAAACATAAATAACGAATCCATAAATCCATTACCCTTACTCTTATTTTTATACGATCAAAAAAACTTAGTCTTGCTGAGTCTAATTGAGAGAGTAGTAACCTAAAAAACTCAGAATACATATCTCTTAGTTTGGTACTACTTCTAATGGTGTTTGAGTGCTGACGAAACTTGTTGAGTGGTGTGGAAATGTAAAAAAAATCATACTTGTTAGCAATTCTAAAAAACAAGTCCCAATCACAACACACCTTATATGCATTAGAAAAGTTACCAATCTGGCTTAATAGATTTTTCCTGAATAAAGCGGCGCTTAGGTTTGGAATCACACATGAGTGTATCAAAAAATTCAACATCAGATTAGCCTGTATAAAAGTATCATTTTTGCACTTTCTTTTAAATGCATACTCTCTATCAGTATAATCATCACCCAATAAGGTGTCATTTTCATCAATCATCAAACTTCTAGAAAAGCTAATCGCGACTGAAGGGTTATTTTGCATTGTGTTTACTAATCGTTCTATTAATGAATGATCGCAATCATCATCGCAATTTGCAAAAATAACGAACTCTCCTTGCGATAACGCTAAGCCCTGATTGCTTACAGTAACCCAGCCACCATTTTTCTCTCTCAGAATAAGCTTTACTTTGGGATGTGATTCATATTTTTTTAATATATCAACACTATTGTCAGTAGAGCAATCATCTATAACGAGTATTTCAATATTGTCGTATGTTTGATTAATCAAACTTTCCATGCGTTTCCCAAGGAATCTTGCATGGTTGTAACTTGCGACAACGACTGTCACTAAACCATTAATTTGCTCTATTGTGCTCACTTGAATAAGCCTTTTTCTTTCAGCTCTGCTAAGCTTTTTTCATATTTATCTGTTTTAATTTGTTCTGTTTTTACCCATTCCACAAACATAGCCAAGCCATTTTCAATACTAACTTTTGGTTCAAAAGAGAAGGTGGCTTTAACTTTTTTTAAGTCCGCGAAATTATGGCGAATATCACCAATTCTAAATTGGCCAGAGACGTTTGTTTCTACTGGCTGTTGCAGTAGCTTTTGTAATGTTTCTGCAATCGATTTTACATCAGTTGGAACACCAGAACCAACGTTAAAAACGTCCACAATTTTATCTTCGTGCTCTACTGCTTTGGCAGTAATGCTAACTACGTCGTCGACAAAAACAAAATCCCTGCTTTCAGTACCATCTTCAAAAATATTAATACTCGATTTATTTCGAATACGCGTAGAGAAGATTGAGAGGATGCCTGTATAAGGGTTTGATAGAGACTGACCAGGGCCATAGACATTTTGGTAGCGGAATGCAATGGCAGATATCCCAAGCGCCTTACCCACAGCAAGAACCATCTGCTCTTGCGTTAACTTTGTAATTCCATAGACTGAACTAGGCTTAGCTGGCGAACTCTCATCTGTTGCGACAACATTGGCGGGTAAACTGCATAATGGGCAATAAATGGAGAAGTCTCCCGCAGACATGGCTTCTTCTTTACGTTGGTCAGGAAAAACAACCCCATGTTGTTTACAATGATATTTGCCTTCGCCATATATTGCGCGTGATGAGGCCACTACAATCTTCTTAATAGGTAATTGTTCGTTTGCAATAACATCAAGTAGTAAAGCAGTTCCGCCAATATTTACATCTGAATAGTGCTGTATTGCGTACATTGATTGACCAGTCCCTGTTTCTGCTGCCAAGTGCACTACAGTATCTATATTTGACAAAGCAAGAGTAAGGTCTTTACGATCGGTAACGCTCCCATGAATAAAGTCAATTTTCTTACTTAAACTAAGAAAAAGGGAAGAACTCTTAGGTTGGTCGCCATGAATTTGAGGTGACAAGGAGTCTAGTACTCTAACCTTGTGACCTTTTTCTGATAAATTATTTGCTAGTTTTGAACCTATAAAGCCAGCACCACCAGTAATAAGTATTTTTTTTTGCATTATTTAGAGCGATAGCTTATTTCTTATGTTTTTTAATAAAAGTTTCTACATTCTCGTACATAGTATCAATATTCGCAGTTAAGAATTGCTCGTCCCAATCCCACCAGCGGATTTTCAATAGATTATCTATTGTGTCTTGATTAAATCTAAACTTGATTAATTTTGCTGGTACACCAGCAAAAATCGCATATGGAGGTACATTCTTTGTAACTACTGAACCAGCGCCAATAACTGCTCCATCCCCAATAGTAACACCTGATAAAATGATAGCGTTTGCACCAATCCATACATCGTTGCCAATAATGACTTCACCTTTGGTAAAAGTGTCTTTCTCAGCATTCTTTTTAAGATAATGAGCGTAAAAAGGAAATGTCGATACGGCTCGGTAGTTGTGTTCACCACTAGCCACTATTCTAACACCGACTGCGATACTACAAAATTTTCCTATGACAACACGATCATTATTTTTAAATAAAAGAGCAGTATTATTGTTTACACCATAAGTATGCTCCCCAACAGATACTCTCTTATCAAGTAATGATTTTTTTTCAATAAGTCCAAACCTACTCAAAAAATACTTAACGATATATAACAATCTAGCCATGGTTTATTTTTTAACCAGTTTGATACTACATAAAATAAATCTATTCGGCGTAGAGAATGGCCTCCAACCGAACAGTTTAAATAAGCACTTATCTATTAGATACCAAGGCGCAGCCAATAATGCATAGAGTGATGTCAGCCTTGGCTTCAGCGCCATTGATTGCATACCAAATGCCATGCTGTATAAATGCCAAGGCTTAACTTCAAATACTTCAAAGTGATCTGTACAGTATTGATCTAGCCATGCAATGTTAATAGGCCGTTCATGTGGGCTATTCATGGTGTAGCCTCTGTTTAGCTCTTTTTTGTGTGTATCACTGTACATATTTAAAAATTTTGGTAAATACAATATTAAGAGGTATAAAAGTGACTTAAAAAAGAAGTCAGCCATAGTTGCTAATCTATTCTTCTGGGGCTCACAGCACAGAGGCTCATACAAATAAACCCTGCCTCCAGGTTTCATGACGGCTGATATTTTTTCAAAAACCAGCTTTAGTTCGTTTTCTGGGAGATGATGCAAAAAAGCATTTAAAAAAACGCTCTGGAATTTATTTTCATAATTTTTGCTATTCCAATGAATCAAATCTGCGCACTCAAACGCTACGTTATTTATATTCTTATTTGTTTTACTAGAGATTGCACTTTTAATTTGTGTTTCGGATATGTCAATTCCTAGAACGTCCATCTCTTTATTTGCGAAATCTATAGATAACCAGCCGCTTCCGCAACCAACATCTAAAAGAGCTTCACCAGGCTTTAACAAGTAGTTAACGTAGTCTGCCTCTAACTCTGAACGTAATACTTGATTCATTTTAGAGTTTAGAGACCATTGATAACTCATGTAAGAGCCATTAGCATCCCACCACTCTTTTTCGTCATTGTGCCACTCTTGATTAGTTGTTTGTTTGATGCTCAAGTTAGTCCTTAAAGTCGCCTGATAATATTGTTTTGTAGTTGCTCTGTAACCAATCGTCTTCTTTATCCCACCACTTAAATTCTAATAAGTACTTTATCGTCTCGTTATCGAATCTAAATTTTATGACTGTTGCAGGCACACCAATAACGACTGCATAATCTGGGACATCTTTTGTAACCACTGCGCCTGCACCGATAACCGCACCATGACCAATACTAATGCCACTCATTATAAGCGCCCCATGGCCTATCCATACATCATTACCTATATGTGTGCGCTTAAAAGTCTCAAAGTTGTCGATGTCTGAAAAGGTTTTAGCCAGAGGCGTATTCTTTAAATAAAATGCGGGGTGAGTACTAAAACATGAAAGAGCATGTTGTGGCAAACCAATATATGTATTCATTGCGATTGAACAAAACTTGCCAACATCAGTATTCGAGACGATAGAATTGGCTTGTAGATAAGAATGAGCGCCGATTGAAGAAGACATTACCTTCACATTGCTGAATAAAACATTGTAGTTTGACAGCGTTGACTCTTTGTCAATTTCTACATTATCAAACAATCTGCAATTAGGATATTTTGCCTGGAAGCATGATTTTAAAAGACTTTTTTTTAAAAGACTAACTGTATGCTTAAAAGCATTAGTAAGTAGAATGAAGGGGATGTTTAAGGTGCTAAAGTTCATCATGCTCTCATGCATCCATATGTTTGTTTTGATTTATCAAGTTTGTAACAAATTCTAAGTTTCGTTCAAGATTTTTACCATCTAATGGCCCAACATACTTTTCCATGACCGCTTTGTTTAAAAAGTGATCATAGCGATTTGAACCATTCTTAAAGTCAAAAAATGCATGTTTAAGATCATCAATATTATCAACCGTTACTAATTCAGATTTTTTGTCAAATGGCGGATCTAAAAACTCTTTATCTTTTTTGTAATAGATAACTGGAATACCTAAACAAGAGGCCTCAAAAAGGGTTTGAGAATATATGGAAATATATAGGTCTGTTTTTAATAACACCTGACTGATTGGCACCTCTCTAATTATTTCTACAGTCAAATCTGGAAAATACTCACTCACAAAACTTTTGTACTGCTCAAGAAAGCCGTTAGGTCTAACTTTTATAATTATGTTAAAAGACTCACCAGACACTTTCAAATGCTGAAAAGCTTTCAGTATGTCATACATAAACTCAAATTCAACAGCAACATAGCTAATCAGGTCTAAATTATTAAAACCAGAAGTCCCTATTGAAATTGTAGGGTTTAGTCTATCAACTGTTCTTATATGACTATTGTTAATGTAATTGTCCATTCTTGGGTCGCCCAAACAAAATACATTCTCTGCATTGTTATAGTAATGCTGCTTTATACTGGTTGAGTAGCAATTAATAACAGTTGCATACTTTCCCTCATCACAGAAGCCTCCGCCCAATAAGCCATTAATCACTAAATAACTCGGAACCTGTTTTTTCTTTAAAACACAGTCAACAATTGTTTGTACTAGCCCAAGGTTGGCTATCATTATTTCCAAATGGATTGGATTGCGCTCTATATAGTGAATGGCACTGTGTAAGATTTGCAATGCTCTTGGCAACAAAGGGACAACTTTATCCTCAATTGTTTTGTATGCGCCTTTAGTTATGTTTGTACCATCAGCTAGAATCAATTTAGCATTTTTGTTTAGAAAAAAACGCTTTTTAAGTAACTCAGCTTCTGTTTTATAGCTATTTGTAATGCCTATTATTGGGATAAGTCTTTGGGCTAAATAGCTTCTCCAATTTTTGCTCTTAGACAGAGACGAGGTAATCACCCTGATTTTAGGAGTTTTCTTTAGGTGATCAACAATACTTGCCGTAGGGTGATATATTTGGGCATAAATAGTGGTTATATTTTTGTTTTTTGAGAAAATACAGTCGAAGTAATAGCTACAGAATGAGAAGATTTTAACTAATACATTTCTAGCAATGTTATGCCAGTTAAAAGCGTGGAGTGCATTAAAAAGATATTGATGAATATCAAAAAAATAAGCCACTTTTTTCTGAGGAGAGTAGGGCAATACGGTGAAATTAATCCCGACTTCTTTGAGTATACTAGCAATGTTATTGTTTGCTTCTGATAAATAAACGAACTGATAATTCAGCGTTTTCAGTTTCTCTAGATTAGCTCTTAATCTAACGTAATATAAAAATTCACTCCATATTTCGATTCTAAAAGAAAAGCCAAATGGAATATCTTCTGATGTGCAAATATCGTTGCCATCTTTATCAAGATGCCAAGATTTAAAAAACTCTGATGCTAGATAATTGTTTTTCTGCATCTCATTTTCTGATGCTAGATTATCGATATATAGTGCAGAACCTCCTAGGCTTTCGATTTCGGATTTAAGAGCGAAATCAAAAGTTAAGAACAAATCTGTTTCATAATTCCACACCACAGACTCACTATTAAGAGTTTCTCTACTTTCTATAATGAAAATAGATTTATATTTTTTGTTTATGCCTATCAAAAGTGTCAGATTACAGAATGAGTTATTGTTTTATGTGTATATTTTTTATAATCTTGGCAGGGTTGCCAACGCATACTACATGTTTTGGGACTGATTTTGTAACTATTGCCCCAGCACCAATTACTGAGTTTTCACCAATTTCAACGCCTGGTAGAATAATCACACCAGCGCCAATCCAACAACCTTTTTTAAGTGTCACTGAGTCAGATTGTTTGGGTTGAGGATAGCCTTGGTCAAATATTGGCTTTGAAGGGTCTGAGAACTCATGATTGTTTGTGTAAATATGCACGCCTGAGCCTATAAGTACTTTGTCTTCAATAATTATTTCGCCGCCACCCTCTGTTGGGTCGGCGAATAGATAAGAACCTGGCCTGATAGTGACATAATTACCTATTGATATTTTTGAACAAGCTTCAGCATATGATCCTGGTCTAAACTCCGCCCCTTCACCGAACGATTTAAATTTTTTTTTACACAAATGATTCATTGTATATTTAAAGTACAACATCCAATGTGTGAGCGGTATATCTGGTCCAACTCTGTCTGCATTGGACCAAAACCTTAACCTTGAAAAAAAGTCTTTGATAAAACTTACCATATACCCCAACCACCATCTACTGAGATGTTTTCTCCAGTGATGTAACTAGATAAATCACTCGCCAAGAAAGCAAATACACCTCTAAAGTCATTTTCGGTAGCCATTCTACCTAATGGTGTTCTTGCTTCATAGCGATTTACAAATTGTTGAGCTTGATTTCTGTATATACCACCTGGTGATATTGAGTTAACTCTAACTTCAGGTTTGATAGTAGTTGCTAGCCATCTTGTGAGTTGAATGAGTCCTCCTTTTGAGGCGCCGTATGCGGCTGGATTGCTCATGCTAGTATCTTCGTAGAGGCTCCAGTCTGGGCCATACATTCCATATATTGAACAAACATTAATAATATTTGCACCCTCAGAAGATTTGAGTAATGGGTAAAGACCTTGGCACAAATCAAAAACTGCTGTGAGATTAACTTCAATTGCTCTACGCCACGTGTCAATTTTTTGCTCTTGAAAAGGCACTGCCCATCCTTGTAGCTCAGATGTGCCTACAAAAGCTGCATTATTGATTAATATATTTAGCTTTTTTCTTGAGCTCACCCAAGAGACTAGGTCTTTACGTTGGGCATCATCTTCTAGGTCACATGTTTTATAGTTAACTTGATTCTTCCATTGCGTAGAAATAGACTCAGCCAATGACACTAACTCACTTTCAAATCTATCGACGAGTATTAAGTCGGCACCTAGCTCAGCCAATGTTTCGCAAATGATTTTACCCAAAGCACCAGTTGCTCCTGTGATAAGTGCAACACGTCCTTCTAAATTAGATAATTTAATTATTGAATTCATAGTGGGATGTTTTGTTTGCTGAGTATAAATTCAGCAATTTCAAAGTCAAAAAGAGTATCTATGTCCACAGCACGTTCAAGAGGGACATGCACTGATTTAACTCTGCCTTCAAATGTGGCGTTGTGGGTCATTACAAACTCTGATTTTGCGACATACGCTACTGTGGCCATGTCATAAACTTTAGGGGTATCTTGTCTTCTTGTTAAAGTATTAACTGGTGGTATTACTAAGTCTACAGTGTCGTCCGTGTTAACTTTTATCATGTTGAAATAAGGGTTTCTGTGAGAGTCTGTCACAGTAATGACCATATCTGCATTGCCTTCTTGGTATTTTTCGATGCAATTAGAGATGTCTGCAGGTAATCTAAGTGGGGCAGTGGTTGGTACAGAAACCATAAATTCAGGCATGGTACCTTCTATTTCTAATAAATAATTCAAAGCGTGTCGCCAAGATAGCCACTCTGGGCTGTCATCTTTTGCAAGGTACTCAGGTCTTATAAATGGTACTTCAGCGCCATATTTAAGTGCAACATCTGCTATTTCTTGAGAGTCAGTTGATACGATTACTCTACCTATCTTTTCAACGGCTTTAGCTTGCTCGATAGACCAAGCAATGAGTGGCTTTCCTTTTAATGGGCGTATGTTTTTACCCGGAAGACCTTTTGAGCCTCCGCGTGCAAAAATAAAAGCGACTGGTTTCATAGGGAGCCCTTATTTTTTTGTAGTTGAATTTTTGTGCCTTTGGCGCTTGACTCGCGAATAGCTTCAACCAATTCTATAACTCTCAATCCATCAAGAGCAGATACAACTGGGGGGGTATTGTCTTTAATACATTTTATAAAGCTTTGCCATTCACCCATGTAACTTTCATCTCTCTGAGGGGTTTGACTGCATAAGTCTTGCCATTCATTTTCATTGGCAGAGAAAAAACTGATTTTACCACTTATGCCATCCCACTTTAAAGTGCCTTTTTCTCCAATAGCTGTACATGTTCTAGTCGTGTCATGGCGAATAAAGTCGATGTTTAGTGATGCTATTGGTTTTTTGGGACTGCTGGAAATGAATCCCATAATAATGTGTACCGTGTCTTCCACATCAATTTCTAAGTTACTCTGGTGAGATAAGTTTGCTTGTAACCATTCTACTTCACCAAAAATCCATCTTAAATAGTCAATCTCATGACTTAGTTCAAGTAGAGCTCCCCCCCCAAGATTTTTTTTTGCTGATACAGAGTTACGGTAATCTTTGTCTGGTCGCCAAGTGGATAAATGTTGCCCAATTTCACAGCGAACAGAAAATAGAGTGCCAATTTTATTTTCTAGGATGTAATTTCTAAACATCTGTAACGACTTTAAAAACCTTAAATTGTAGCCAGTCATTAAGGTTGTTTCTTTTTCTTTACAAGTTTCTATAAGCTTTTGTATGCCGACAGTTGACGTTGATAGAGGCTTTTCAATAAGAAGGTGAGCCCCCAATTCTGCAAAAGTTTGGGCTATATTTATATGTTGAGTCGCAGGGTTTGCAATGATTGCAATATGTGGTGCGAATGCAATAGCTTCTTCGATCTTATGAAAGCATTTGTTGGCATGTTCTGGAACGTCGTCAGTTTGTTGA
Source organism: uncultured Methylophilus sp. (assembly GCA_965249075.1). GTDB lineage: Bacteria > Pseudomonadota > Gammaproteobacteria > Burkholderiales > Methylophilaceae > Methylophilus. The sequence goes on along the minus strand of CBDFLF010000003.1, from coordinate 312,596 downwards.
TGCCGAAGAACGGCAATAGTGGCGTTTGGGAATAAGGTTCTAGCTAAACGAAGATGCCTCTTCCCTATGCTTCCATACCCGACAATTAGAATCTTATCAATTAACACAAAAATCTTTGGAGTATTTTTAGTCCAACTTCACCACTTTTTTCCGGATGGAATTGACACGCAGTAATATTGTCTTTTGAAATGACCGCAGGAATTGATTGCCCGCCATATAAACACTCTGCAATTATATGGTTTGGATTGTTGGGGACTGACATATAGGAGTGTACAAAGTAAGCGGAGTCATTGTTCCCAATATCTGCCAATAAGGTTCCATCCCATGTGTTAGCCTCAGTTGGTTTTCTAAGTACATTCCAACCAATATGTGGTATTTTTTGTACATTTCCAGCGGAGTCATGCTTGGGAACAGGAATAACCTTTCCTGAAATCAGGCCTAAACCTTTATTCACGCCAAATTCTTCACTTTCGTCTAACATAAGTTGCATTCCAAGACAGATGCCTAGCAATGGAATTTTTCTATTTGCAACTTCATGTAAGACGGGAATAAGATTAAGGTTACCTAAAGCTTGCATTGCGTTAGCAAACGCTCCCACTCCAGGCAATACCACTTTAGTCGATGCTAGAATGATTTGAGGTTCAGATGTAATTGTGACTTCTGCACCAAAGTGCTCGAAACCTCTTTGAACACTTAAAAGGTTGCCAACACCATAGTCAATAATCGTTACCTTAGATATTGTCATAGTTTCTGACCCCGATATCTTTTGATATTGCATAAGTACGAATATCTTTTATAGTAGAACGATCGTAATGTATTATGTCCGCCATTGCTACTGCATCGGCTTTGGCATTGATAATAACATCTGCTAAGTCATCTAGTTTACCCATGCCGCCACTTGCGATAACTGGCACATTAACAATATCCGTAACGGCTTTTACCAGATTTGTGTCAAACCCTTTGCGTGTCCCTTCTCTATCAACAGAGGTTAGAAGTATTTCACCCGCACCGAATTCAACTGCTTTTTTTACCCAATCTATAACATTAATTCCTGTCTTTTCACGACCATTATCTGTATAAACTTCCCAGTTATCGAGTCCTGTATGTTTGGCCTCTACTGATAAAACCATACATTGACTTCCGAATCTTCGAGCAATTTGAGTAATTAGTGATGGGTTTGCTACCGCAGCTGTATTGATTGCAACTTTGTCCGCACCTGCACGAAGAATCATTGTTGCATCTTCTACAGACCTAATCCCCCCACCAACAGTCATCGGTACGAATATGTTTTTAGCTGCTGATTTAACGATTTCGCTTAGGTTATTTCTTCCATAAAGACTTGCTACACAGTCCATATAAATTAATTCATCAATACCTTGTTGATAGTATTTCATTGCATATTCACTTGGAGAGCCTAAAACTCTTAAGCCCTCTAAATGAATGCCTTTAATTAAGTTTGGTCCTTTGATATCTAATCTAGCAATTAAGCGAACGTTTCTCAAAATATATTTCCATACATCAAAAATTATTAGCGATTGGATTTCTAAGTTGCCATTTCCCGTCTTCAAAAAACCAAATATGGGGTGAGCGGAATTTATCTGTGAGCAATCTAAAATACTCTCTATCCATAATTGGTTTTTCGAACATTTTACTTGCCTCTGGAAATTCTTTTTCTGTAACGCTCAAGTAACTAAACATCTCATCGATAAACCTCTCTGGGTACTCGTGATCAAATCGATTTACAAGTGCAACACCTTCGTCTCTATTAATATCACCAGATCGAATTTCTTGCGCCGCATCGTAACTCGCCCTACCTATTCCAAACTTAATGCCAGTTGTAAAGTAGTGAAGGTCATCGATGCGGTCATCAATACTGTTGTATTTTGAATAAGTACCAGGTGTGCGCTCTGGCGAGGCTTGGAATCCACCATGTTCAACTGCATAATAGTAACAAGATTGAGGATGCCACTTTAAGTAATGCCCGAGGTAATGCACCTCAATATTTTTTTCAGAAATCTGATTAGGATCCGCAGGTAAATAGGGTTGTAAATCGTTTTGATCAACCCCAAAGTTTAACCTAAGGTCTTCCACAGAAACACCGCCTAAATATATTTTAGATTTGTCATCTGCTGAGAAATATGACCAGTCGCGTTTTGCGCTCTCAGTATCGGCTATAGGATTACCATATTCGGCCTCGTTTTCCCCATAAAAGACAAGTGGGATATTAAATAACAAGGCCATTTTGGGGGCTAATGATTTCTGACCAAACATGAATGCTTGAAATGGATGAAACAATAACTCTGTAGACAACCTAGTAAGTAGTCTATGAACTTTGCCATTTGGGGTCATTAAATAATTATCATGGCCTGCATGTATCCATGATTGAAAGTTTTTCCACCCCCACTCGGTATAAACATGAGGCGCCCAAGTAACAGTAAGCGGGTGCATTCCATACTTCGTTTTTAATATATGTGATGCAAAGAAGCTATCTTTACCACCAGAGCCTGGAACTATGCAGTCGTAAGAGCCATCATTTTTCCTGTGTTTGTCACAAAGCTCTTTGAGTTGTCTTTCACGCTCTTGCCAATCAATCGTGTTTTTCTTTCTTTCTGCAAAATTACATGCATCACAAACACCATTTTCATCAAAATGGATGGTTTTCTTTTTAGAGTCTTTCGTATGTTTGTACTCTACTGCAGAATTAGGTCTTTGATTTGTAATGACACACTTTTTACAATAAACAACATCTTTTGGTAACCCATATAAGGTTTCAGGATTAATATTGTTTCTAGAGAAAGGGCCTAAATCCACTGGCTGAGGATATTTGATTTTTTCCATATTTTTTACAAGATTACTTTCGGTTTTATTTGATATTTCTGTCTGAGTTTGCTTTAGTTAAATCATCAGGCCTTCCAACGTCTAACCAAGGTTCATGCATGGGATAAGCCACAGTTCTCTTATCTGCTAATTGTAAGCGTTCAAACAACGTTGGCATGTCACATACTTTATTTCTTTCTAACAATTGGAGCGCACTTGGCTCTAAAACATAAACACCTGCATTGATATGGGTTCTGGCAATTGGTTTTTCTTCAAAACCAATAATTTCCACTCCTTTTGTTTGTACTACCCCAAATGGATGTTGCCACTCATGAACTCTAACTGCCATTGTGGCGCTTGATTCATATCGTATATGAAAGTCTAATAATTCAGCGTACTTTATATCTGTAATGACATCCCCATTTGTGACTATGAACGGTGCGTTAGGCACCTGAGTCATTAGAGACAATGCACCTGCTGTTCCAAGAGGCAATTCCTCTTCTATGTACTCTATTTTAACACCTAGCTTGCTACCATCTTCGAAGTAATCACGAATCATGTACCCTAGGTAATGAACAGCTAAAACAAAATGTGAGAACCCTTCAAGTTTAGCACGCTCAATAATATGTTCTAGCATTGGCTTATCCGCAACCTTTAGAAGTGGTTTTGGACAGTTCTCAGTGTATGGCCTAAGTCTCGTGCCCATTCCACCAGCCATGATTACTATGGTGTTCTCGCGATGGGTAGGGGTCGTTATCTCATCCCATAAATGCAGACCTAAAACATTCCTGTCCTTATCTACGATAGGAATTTGATGTATTTTGTTTGCAACCATTAGTTGCATGACCATTTCACGAGACATGTTTGGTGGAACTACCAACGCATTGTAATGTAAAACTTCTGATACTTTGGCGTTTAAATCAAGCCCTCTTAGCAAGCCTCTGCGAATGTCACCGTCTGATATGGTCCCTTCTAGTTGTTGGCTCTGATTAACAACGAGTACTATTTTAAGGCCATATTTATTTAGATTGCTTACCGCATCCTTTATTTTTGCATCATTATTAATAATCGCGCATTGCCATGATTCATGTAAGTTAACCATTACCTTAACCCTAATTTTTCGAAGTCTAAGTCAAAGAATGTTTTTTTAATCAAATTGGTTAATTCATGACCTTTAATTGTATTTGCTATTTTAACGCTAGCCCCCCCTTTACCATAAGGGTTTTCAACACTTTTTAGTTGCGTTTGGAAGTCATCTGAATACAGTGTTTTTATTGATTCTAGAATGTTTTCAAATTTTGGTTCACAGTTGATAACACTTTTAGCTTGTAATCTTCCAAATTGGCGATCGCCGATATTTATTGTGCCTTTTTTGAAGCTTGGGACCTCTAGAAGTCCGCTAGAGGAGTTACCAACTACACCATCAACTTGCGCTAGACAAGATAAGTATCTAGTGTGACCTAACGAGGAAAAAAAATGAGTGTTATTAGGATGTTTGATTGCGAATTTTTCAATCATAGATATTAATATTCGACCATTTGTATCAGCATTAGGCATGGTGAAAATGAGTTTAGTGTCTTCTAATTTATCCAATGCGATTAATAACTCTGCCATTTGATTTTCAGCATTCAGTGGGTCTAGGGTCGCTGGATGAAAGGTCACCAATAAGTTTTTATTCCAAAACTTAAAGCCTAAAGCGTCTTCTAACTGAGTGCGATTTAGTAAGTCCATAGAAACTATATTATCTACGCCTAAACCACCTACTAAAAACACCTTTTCAGGATTTTCTCCAAGCTGTATAACTCTATTTCGATATTCTTCAGTTGCTACGAAATGTAAGTGAGACATTTTAGTGATTGAATGTCGCAACGCTTCATCAAACGCGCCTAAAGAGACTTCCCCCCCATGTAGGTGTGCTACAGGTATACGGCTAATTAAGGCACTTGAAACAGCGGAGAAAATTTCAAATCGATCGCCAAGTACCAATATTAAATCTGGCTTCAAATCATCAAAGGCTTCAGCGAAACTTATCATTGCCAACCCCATTGATTTCGAAATGCCAGTTGAAGTATCTGAGCTGAGTAAGATTTCTATTCTTCGATTGATGTTGAACCCATCCGCCTCAATTTCTTTATAGGTTAGCCCAAACTCAGGGGAAAGGTGCATTCCTGTACATATTATTTGTAGTGAAATATCCGGATCAGCATTTAAGATACTAATTAAAAGCTTTAATAACCCATATTCAGCTCTTGAACCTGTAATGACACATATTTTTCTAGGTGAGGGATATTTCATTTCTACAGCTCTATTAAGTCGTCTTCAGCATAACTTTTATTAGCAGGCTTGCCAATAACATAATCCCACATCGTGGGAGGAATACCTGTGCCTGGACGTTTTGTGGTGAGGTTTTCAATAGATAGAATATCCCCTTTGTTAATGTTGGATTTTGCGACGATTGACTTACGTGCTACTGCTATGTTTTTATATTCACTCGTTGTAACTTTTTTGACTCCATCACCTAAAGCAACCTCAATATTTCTAATTGCACTTACCATGCACTTTAATTCATTGGGCTCTAAACTGGCTTTATGATCTGGGCCGGGCAAGTTTCTGTCTTGGGTAAAATGTTTCTCTATGACCGTTGCACCTAGTGCTACTGCGGCAATAGGAATTTCAATTCCTTCAGTATGGTCTGAGTAGCCCACTTTTACATTAAATGCCATTTTTATAGACTGCATAGCATTTAGATTCACTTCACTCATTGGCGTTGGGTATTCGGTGGTGCAATGAAGAACCGTTATTTTTTCTCTATCAGTGCCTGCGTTCACCAGTGTGTTGATAGCATTTTCAATATCAGCCATTGTAGACATGCCAGTAGATAATATAACGTCAACATTATATTGCGCTATTTGTCTTAAATAGGGCGTATTGTTTATTTCACCTGAAGGGATTTTAAATAATTTTTGTCCTGTGTTAGCCAAAAAATTGACGCTTTGAATATCAAATCCAGTAGCAAATATCTCAATACCTATATTTTTTGAATATGTCATTAGCTCTAAGTATTGCTCGTCACTAAGCTCTAATTTTTTTAACATGGCTTGTTGTGACTCTGTAGCATCAGTATTCTTGCTTTGATAATCTGCTTTCACTGAACTTTTGGTGGTAAGTCTACTAGAGTTAAAGAGTTGGAATTTGATGAAATCCGCCCCAGATTCTTTGGCTATATCAATTAAACTCTTTGCTAGTTGTATATCGCCATTATGGTTTACTCCAGCTTCAGCAATAATTAATGTTGGTTTTTTCATTAATTACTTCCTATTAAATTAATCCAACACTACTTGGAATGTTGATTAAACGGGAAGCCAAATCATTGCTAACCTGCATATCTGGCATTAGAGGACAATCTCGATTAATAGGTAAAGAGTGCAACAGATTCCATGCTGGCCTTGTCATTATGCCAGCTTTGTTTGTGGCTTCTAAGACAGGCTCAAGGCTTTCTTTACTATCTAGAAGAAGAGCGTTTAGCCAATAGTTACTCTTTGTCATGTTAGGTTCTTTAACAAATGAGATATTTGGAACAGTTTTAAATGCACTTTCGTAACGGATTGCTAGCTCACGTTTTTTTTCCAAAAAAGTGGGTAGCTGTTCTAGTTGTGCGCAACCCAACGCTGCATTTATATTGGGTAAGCGATAATTGTATCCGATATAATCATGAACGAATGCCCATTTGTGAGGTTTCTTGGCCGTAGTCGTTAGGTGTTTAGCGTAGTTTGCCAAACTTTCATCATTCGTTAGAATTGCACCGCCACCGCCAGTGGTCATAATCTTGTTGCCGTTAAAGCTAAGTGCTGACAGTAGGCCATGTTGCCCAGTGTGTTTGTCTTTATAATAAGAACCTAAAGACTCTGCAGCATCTTCAATTAAAACTAAGTGGTACTTATTGCAAACTTCAACTATAGCATCTAGATTCACTGGGTGACCAAATGTATGCATCGGCACAACAGCTTTTATTTGCCTACCAGTAATATTGTTTATGCATCTTTTCTGATTAACAGATGAAATCTCTGCTAGATAGCCATCGAGTTTTTTAGCGTCTAACCCCAATGTCTCATATTCTGAGTCTACAAAGTGGGGTATTGCGTTACAGTAATGCACTGCATTTGCTGTGGCAACAAAACTTAAACTTGGGACTAAGACCTCATCATGGTCTGATACACCAGCCAGTTTAAGACAAATCTGCAATGCGGCCGTACCGTTGACGACAGCAATAGCACGTTTTACCCCAGTAAATTCAGCGAGTTTATGCTCGAATAAATCTACATATTTACCAACTGAAGATACCCAGCCTGTATCAAGGCATTCCTTGACGTATGCCCATTCGTTACCAGCAAAGTGAGGCTCATGTAGTGCAACAGAGTTTTCACCAATGACTGAGCGGATAGATTTTATGATGTCATTAACAATTGCAGTGTCGTTAGTAAAGGTGTTCACAGGTTGTATATATCCGCTTTATAATTGGCTAAATGCATTGGGTTATTAAACCACTCTACAGTTTCTTTTATGCCACGTTTGAAACCTTCCAAGCCTGCGTAATTAGGTTGCCAACCTAGAAGTTCATACGCTTTTTTGTTTGAAGCCCATAAACGTTCAACCTCGCTCTTTTCTGGGCGTAGACGTTGTTCATCAGTGATGATTTCAATCTCAGTATTCATTGCTTCTGCAATAATCTTAGCTGTGTCTCCGATAGTAACTTCAAAGTTGCTACCAATATTAATTACCTCGCCAATACCCTTTTCGGACTCCAGCGCTGTGATAAAACCATTTACAGTGTCTTTTACAAAATTGAAGTCTCTCGTTGGATGGATTGATCCTAGCTTGATTTGTCTAGTACCATTTGCTATTTGAGTAATGATTGTTGGGATAACAGCGCGTGCAGATTGTCTAGGACCATAGGTGTTGAAAGGTCTAATGATACTCACTGGGGTATTAAATGAAGCATAGAAAGACATTGCTATTTGGTCGGCACCAATTTTACTAGCAGAATAAGGAGATTGACCTTGTAATGGGTGCTCCTCTGTTATGGGTACAAACTGCGCTGTACCATAAACTTCACTAGTAGAAGTATGGATGACCTTTTTAACCCCCAACTCTCTAGCTGCTTGAACAATATTTAAAGTGCCTTTGATGTTGGTATCTACGTAAGTGTCTGGTGAGTGGTAAGAATAAGGGATTGCTATTAATGCAGCTAAATGAATAACAGCATCACAATCTTTCATTGCATTCTTTACGCCATATGGGTCTCTAATGTCACCAGAAAAAACCTCAATATTTTTTTTTATTTCTTTAGGCAGAGAGTCTAGCCAACCCCATGAACCAAAAGAATTGTACAAGGTGAATGCTTTGACTTTGTAACCTTGCGCAATCATCGCTTCTACTAGATGTGAACCAATGAAACCATCCGCGCCAGTAATTAAGACTTTAGAATATTGAGTGTGATTCATTTTGATAAGTATAAATAATACGTAGGTTATGCGCTAATTTCGCTGAATTGGTTGAATGTTTGAATAGTGCCATCTTTGACTTTAATAAACGTAGAGCATTTTTTTAAAGTGCTAAGTCTGTGAGCAATAATTAGAATAGTTAAGTTTGGGCTAAGCTTTTCGATAGAGTCCATCACTTCTACTTCAGTTTTATTATCCAGCGCACTGGTGGCTTCGTCAAATATAATAATTTCAGATTTTTTATAAAGTGCTCTTGCAATGCCTATTCTTTGCCTTTGCCCACCCGACAATCTAACGCCTCTTTCACCAACATGGGTATTGTAGCCGTCTGGTAAGCTTTCTATAAAGTTGTCAATTTGGGCGTGTTTTGCAGCCTGTCTAACCCGATTAGCGTCTATTACATTTTTTTTACAACCAAAAGCAATATTCTCTTCTATTGTGTTATCTGTGAGAAATATAGATTGAGGGACATGCGCTACTTTTTTTTGCCATATATGTTTGTTTTTGTCAGTGATTGCAACACCATCGATCTCTATATGACCTTTGGTGCAGTCTAACAAACACATAATTAAATCTAGCAAAGTGCTTTTGCCACTGCCGGTCTCTCCAATAAAGCCAATACGCTCGCCTTTTTTGATTTGTAGAATTAAGTCCTTGAAAACGTAATCAGAGGTGTTGTCGTATTTAAAAGACACATTTTTCAGTGTTAACTTTTCCTTGAATGTAATGTCATCTATGAGTCCTTCGGACTCAATGGGGTTGAATGGTTGCTCTAGAAGTGAAACAACCTCTTTAAATGATGCTGATGCACTTCGAATATTCGTCCACGAGCTATAGGACTGTTGTAACACTGGCAGAAGCCGCTGTGCGCCTAATGCGAAGGCACCTAAAGTAGGTAGGGCGGAGGTGGATATACTTTTGTCTTGCGCTAGGGTATAAGCCAAGCAAGCAATTAAAATCATGCCTAATGCTTCCATAATATAGCGAGGGCTTTGACTTATGAAATAATTGTTACCTTGCGCTTTGCGAAGCGCTCGATCTGATGATTGATAAATACCACAGTAAACATCTTGGCTTGAGTCTAGCAAAATATCTCTTATACCCCCAAGGCCTTCTTGCAAAGATTTGATTAGGTTCACTGATTCCGTTGCGATTTTCTCACTGTCTCGCAACAAACTTTTTTTAGTGATTAAAATAATGAATAAATAAATTGCGCCGAAGCCAAGTAGTGCACTAATCGACACCAGCGGGTTCATGTATGTAAGTGCAATTAATATGGCAAGTAGCATGATACTTGCACTGGTAAGGGTTAATAATGGCAATATAACATTGTAGATAACTGTATTAGATTTGAGTGAAATGCCATCGATAATTTCACTGCTGTTTCTTGAAATATGAACACTGTATGGTTGATGTAGTGTTCTTTTATATATTTCAAGGCTAATGTCGGCGCCTGTTGCAAAAGAGAGTTTTGTCGTTGCCCAAACCATTAACAATCTTATAGAAGACGCAATTAGTATCGCGCTAGCGAATCCTATGGTAAGAGGTAATAGCAATTGGTCAGGACGAGTAAGCCCTAGGAATTGGATTAATGGGCCAGTTTTTGGGTTTTGAAACAGCGTTTCTGGGCTCATAATCACGCTGATAAATGGAATAACAGCACCCAAACTGACTATTTCAGCAAATGAAGCAAGCACTACTATTATCAGCAGTAATAAAAACTGTTGCTTGCGTCTTGCAGAAAAATGACTCCACAAGCATGTGACCAAGCTAAAAACGTTGGTATTATTGTTTGTACTCATGGCGTTTACAAATACGTATCGTATCTGACAATATCATCTTCACCCACATAGTCGCCACATTGCACTTCTATCATGACCAAATCTAAAACACCTGGGTTTTCAAGTTTGTGTTTGCAACCTGCGGGGATAAAGGTGGATTCGTTTGGATTGATGTTCAGGGTTTGATCGCCATTAGTGACTTTTGCAACGCCTGTGACAACGACCCAGTGCTCACTGCGGTGGTGGTGCAATTGTAGGCTAAGACTAGCCCCTGGTTTGACGACGATACGTTTTATTTTAAACCTTGGACCTTCTTCTAAGGTGGTGTAAGTGCCCCAAGGGCGATGCACGGTTTTGTGTAGTTTGTATGCCTCTTCACCTTTAGCTTTGAGGGTGTTGTAGATGTCTTTGACTTGTTGGGTTTGTTGTTTGTCTGCGATAAGTAAGGCATCGGGGGTGTCCACCACAATCACATTATCCAAGCCCAGCATGGCAATCAGGCGGTTGTCGCTTTTAACATAGCAATTGTGGCTATTAACCAGCATGGCTTCGCCCTCAATGCGGTTGCCAGTGGCGTCTTGTGGGGTGAGTTCGCTCATGGCGTCCCACGCACCAACATCTGTCCAACCCATATCACATGGGATGACGGCGACTTTGCTGGATTTTTCCATGAGGGCGTAGTCGATGGAGTTGCTGGGGATATTGCTAAAAGTGATTTTATCGAGCTCAATTTGGCTCTCATTTTTGCTTGCGCTGAGCGATTCTTCAAAACAAGCGAGAGCTGTTTCTAGAATATCTGGGGCATGGAGTTGCATTTCATCTAGCAGGGTTTGTGCGCTGAAGCAAAACATGCCAGAGTTCCAGTAAAATTTACCTGAGTCTAGGTATTGCTGCGCAGTGGCTAGGTCTGGTTTTTCAACAAATCTCGCTACCTGGTAAGCCAATTGACTATTTTTAGCTCGGATGATTTGATTGAGGTCAGCTTCAATGTAGCCGTAGCCAGTTTCTGGCGCGTTTGGTTGGATGCCAAAGGTGACGATTTTGCCTGTTTGCGCAATTTGACATGCGGTTTCCACCGCTTGTTGAAATGCGGCTTGTTGATGGATTAAGTGGTCGGCAGTGAGTATCAGTACTATTGCCTCTGGGCCATGATTATGTTTGACTTTTAGCGCCGCCATGACCACAGCCGCTGCCGTATTTCTTGCTACTGGCTCTAGTAGAAATTGACTAGGCATATTGCTATTGAGCGCACGGTAATCATCTTTGGTGATAAACAACAACTCACGGTTGGTGACGGTGAGTATTTCAGCCACTTGTGGCAGTGCCGCAGCACGTAAGAATGATTTTTGTATGAAACTTTGACCGCCGGCAAGGCGTATAAAGGGTTTTGGGTGCATCTCACGAGAGACTGGCCAAAGGCGGGAGCCTGAGCCCCCTGATAAAATTGTTGCGATAAGTTTCATGCGTTGGTAAATGTTTATTTATACCGTATTATAACCCAAATAAAGTGCCTTAAATTGTTTAAGCAATTGTTTCATTCTTGGGTTGTTTTGTTAGCCAGCATGGCCTTGATATTTGCCATTTTGCTTTTGCCGTAGTCTTTGTTGTTAGGGTTGTCAGGGTCGTTGAAGGGGTTGCCAAAGTGTTTTACGTCGTCTTTGGGTAATTCAGCAATAAACCGACTAGGCTCGCAGGCTTGCATTTCGCCTGCGCGTTTGCGTTTTTTGCACCAGCTGATGTTGAGTGATTTTTGTGCTCGGGTGATGCCGACATACATCAATCGACGTTCTTCTTCGATTTGGTTGTTGTCGATGGATTGTTGGTGCGGTAGCAAGCCTTCTTCGCAACCAATCAGGAAGACGTGGCCATACTCTAGCCCTTTGGAAGCGTGCAGGGTGGAGAGTTTGACCGCATCTAGTTCGCCTTCTTCACGACCTTCTAGCATGGTGATGAGCGAGACGAGTTGGGTGAGTTCGAGCAGGTTTTTGCCCTCAGCCTCATTGCCAAACTCTGTCGAGCCTTCGCCTTTTTTGGTTAGCCATGCGACAAACTCAAGCACATTGCCCCATTTGCTCTCAGCCGATTTGGCTTCTTCACCATCGTACAAATAGCTCTCGTACTGGATGGTGTTGAGCAGGTCTTCCAACACTTCGCTGGCAGGGTCGCGTACAGCACGTTCTTGCAATTTTTGAATATAGCGACAAAATTGCAATAGGCCCTCTAGTTGTTTGTTGCCGATTTCGCGTTGAAATTCGCCCTCAAACGCGGCGGCAAATAGCGACATTTTATGGTCTTTGGCGTATTCACCTAAACGCTCAAGCGTGGTGTTGCCGATGCCTTTTTTGGGTGTGGTTGAGGCACGGATGAAGGCAGGGTCGTCGTCCTCGTTGGCAATCAGCCGCAAGTAGCTCACGATGTCTTTGATTTCGGCTTTGTCAAAAAAGGATTGTCCGCCTGAGATGGTGTAAGGGATTTTTTGGTTGCGCAGGTATTGTTCTAAAATCCGTGCTTGGTGGTTGCCACGGTACAAAATCGCGTAGTCTTTGTAAGTAGTGCGGTGCTCAAATTTGTGCGCTTGCAACTTCATCACCACGGTTTCAGCTTCGTGCTCTTCACTCATGGTGGCGGTGACGTTAATGAGGTCGCCTGTGCCTAGCTCGCTCCAAAGTTTTTTCTCAAATAATTTTGGATTGTTGGCAATAACGCTGTTGGCTGCGCGCAATATTCGCACGGTCGAGCGGTAATTTTGCTCTAGCTTAATGACTTTGAGGCGACTAAAGTCAGTAGTGAGTTGGCGTAAGTTTTCCACGTCAGCACCGCGCCAACCATAAATGGCTTGGTCGTCGTCACCCACGGCAGTAAATTGCCCACGCACGCCTGTGAGCTGTTTAATCAGTTTGTATTGGCATGCGTTGGTGTCTTGATATTCGTCTATCAGCAAATATTGCAGTTTACGTTGCCATTGGTCTAGCGTCTCTGCGTGTTGCTCAAACAGTTCTACAGGCAGTTTAATCAGGTCGTCAAAATCCACCGCTTGGTAGGCGCGCAAGGTTTGCTGGTAGATTTGATACACTTTGGCTGCGGCATGGGTTAAGTCGTTGTCAGCCGTTGCTTTGGCTTGGTCTGGGCTGGTGAGTGCGTTTTTCCAGCTGGAAATTTGCCATTGCGTACTGCGCAACAATTGTTTGTCGGTGGTGGCAAGCACATCACTCAAAATCTTAAAACTGTCTGAGGCATCTAAAATGGAAAATTGTGGTTTATAGCCGAGTAGGGCGGCTTCTTTGCGCAATATGTGTAAGCCCAGTGAGTGGAACGTGGTGACGGTCAAACCTTTGCCACTTTTGCCTTCCAGCAAGGGGTTCACGCGCTCTTGCATCTCCCGCGCGGCTTTGTTGGTAAAGGTAATCGCGGCAATTTGATGCGCAGCATAATTGGCCTCGTTGATTAGATAGGCAATTTTCTGCGTAATGACACGGGTTTTGCCACTGCCTGCGCCAGCCAGGACTAACAGTGGACCATCAAGATAGCGGATAGCTTCGCGTTGCGGAGGGTTTAGTTGGTGTTGCATCAGGTTTGTTTTTATTAGGGCTTAGGTTATTTCTGTGTAGATACAAATAACAATGGCGTCAATATCAATGTATTAGTCATAATGGGCTATTTAGTGGCTTACGTTTAATGGCTATAGTACGCTATCGCTCAAAGTGTATGCATACTGAATTAATGCTTTGACCAATACCATCACAATGAATGACTATGTTGCAATTTGATTTTAAAACCATGCTTTCTGTATCTGTTGCACTCACTTGGGTGTTTGCAATGGTGTTGCTTGTCTCACGCAAGCAACAAGACGCAAAAGCGGTGAGTCGCTGGGCTATTGGTAGTCTTTGGCTCAGTATTGGCTTGCTGCTCTGGTTAATCAAGGAGTCTTATTTCTTTTCTGCTAATGGTGCTGGTTTTACTGCGACATTGCCTAGCGCCATCGCTCATTATTTTAACGCATTCCCTCCTGCAGTGCTCACTTTGCTTGGCTTTGTGTGCATTTGTTTCGGCTTAATTGTCTATATCAACGGCATCCGCACCCTTAAAGGACAGCGCGAATTTAGGTTTATCCCAGCCTTAATCTTAATCACCTTGTTATTAGCCAATGCACTGATGTTTCACTTTAAGGTGGATAGCAAGTTAGTGGTGATATTTAATGTGCTTGTACTTTTATTTGTGCTTGTGCTGGGCATGCGCTCCTTAACACCCAAGCAACTTAATTTTGTGGGTAATGTATATTGGTTGTGCGTCAGCATGTTCGGCGCGGTGATTTTGGTGTTGCTAGTACGCTTGTTTAATTGGGTGTTTATGCAACAAACCCAAGCAGGGGAGAGCTTGGTTGGACAAAGCTTGGCGAGCAATACTAATAGCTATTTGTTGCTGTTTGTTGTCCTGACGATGACGGCGGTGACGATGTTACTAATGTTGGTGATGAATGTGAATACACATAAACGCTTGGCTTCGATGGCGACACAAGATGCGCTGACTGAAGTATTGAATCGTCGTGGCTTGAATGAGAGCGCGCAAAAAATTCGAGCGATTTGCCAGAGGATTCAAATGCCTTTGTCTTTGCTGATTGTGGATTTAGACTACTTTAAAAAGGTCAATGATGTGTATGGTCATTTGGTCGGTGACGTGGTGCTCAAAGCCTGCGCCAAAACCATTAAATCGGCCTTGCGCGGTGGTGACTTGCTTGGCCGTTATGGTGGTGAGGAGTTTTGTATTATCTTACCTAACACCCCCGAAGCAGATGCCGCTGGTTTGGCTGAACGGATTCGTAAAATGATAGAAAGCACGCCTGTGAGCATCGCGGGTGTGGATAGTATGGGCATGGATAACACCGCCATCAAGTGCTCGGTGAGCATTGGTGTGGTGGGATCTGAAACCGTGGGCTATGCTGTGGAAGGGCTGTTTGCCTCGGCAGACCAAGCTTTGTATGCCGCCAAACAAAATGGCCGTAACCGTGTAGAAACCTACGTCAACTTGCAAAAAAAATCGTTTTGGAACGACAATTTGAGTGATGTAGACTTGGAACTGCCTAGTTTAAAACCGATTTGATTTATAGTTCGTTAGCATCTTCTTGAGGCTCGCCAGAATCTGTTTCTTTATGGCTATGTTGTTTTGCCAGTAGCGCTTTTTCGAGCATCTCAGTGCGACTTTTGGGACTTTCTAAACTCACGCGACCAATTGCGCCACTGCGGTAATCTGTCAACAAGGCCATGGCCGTGCGCTCCATGTCCCACAAACCATCATTGCGTTTATAAGCGCGGCGCTTGGCAATCGCTTCGAGCAAATCGACACCATCTATGGCGTGCACATCTAACTTCATGGCATCGAGCTTAAAACGCGTATTCATCAATGCTGGATATTGTTTCAGCAAAACGTTGCCTAAAAATTCTGCCACATCTTCATCAATCACAGCATTGCGACCAATCGCATGGCTGGCTGCTAGCATATAGCCATCCGAATCATGTTCGATTTTAGGCCACATCATCCCAGGCGTATCGGTGATGCTCATGGTGTCGTCTAAATCAAAACGTTGCTGGCTTTTGGTCACCGCGGGTTCATCGCCCACTTTGGCGGCACGGCGGTTGAGCAGGGCGTTCATCAAGGTGGATTTGCCTACATTGGGGATGCCCATAATCATCATGCGCAAGGGTTTGAGATGGTTTCCACGGTGTGGTGCGAGTTGGCGACACAAACCAGGAATTTTTTTTGCATCACCTGGTTTCTTGCAAGAAAGTGCCACTGCTTTGGTGTTGGGTTGTGCATTAAAGTAATTCAACCAAGCTTGTGTGATATTGGGGTCGGCTAGGTCAGCTTTATTCAGAATTTTAAGGTTGGGCCGTTGCCTAAAGTTACGCATCTCATCAATCATAGGATTGTGACTGGCCGCAGGCAAACGCGCGTCTAGCACTTCAATTACCACGTCGATATGTTCCATGGTTTCCTCTGCTTTTTTGCGAGCAGAAGTCATGTGTCCTGGGTACCATTGAATCGCCATGTGTAAAACCTATGATTGAATATGGCTCTATTTTAACATTGACGCACTTATCTCAAGCTTTAAATTTCTGTTTGTCACTGAATCCAAGCTAGGTTTTAATGAACCCTTGCATCAAACTACCCGTGGTGCTGTTAGCAAACAGTTGTTGTGTTACTTTGGCGCTGTCTAGATGAAAACGCTCGCCAATGACAGACGCAATTACAGTGTTTAAATTGAGCGTGGGTTTTAAATCTCGTCCTTGGTAAAGCTGAGACGCAGACAACCCCGGCCAATCTGCAATCACACGCCCGCCATTAAGGTCGCCACCTAATAACATCGCAGCAGATGCGGTGCCGTGGTCTGTGCCGCCAGTACCATTGGCGGCGGCAGTGCGACCAAACTCGGTGGCCACTAGCACGGTGGTTTGTTGCCAATTCGCACCAAGATGGGTTTTTAGCGCGCCTATCAAGCTGTCTAAAGCGCTGAGTTGTTTGTTTAGGCGCGCTTCTTGAGCACTATGTGTATCCCACCCGCCTGTTTCTATCATGGCGATACGTGGGCCTTCTGCTTGGTTTAAAAAATTGGCCGTTAACTTGCCGATGTTGGCAGGGTCTTGCTTTGCGCTAGCGTCTTCTGCGAGGTTATTGGCTGACATAGCAGATTGCCATAATGCATTCAGTTGTGCATCTTGCGCATAGAGTTGACTGACGCGCATCAATAAATCATCGGGCGCCTCGCGTAAGTTGGAAGGCGCATAGGCGTTGACATCATACTTGCCACGTAAGGCCATCGGGATAGAAGCCGCTAGGGCAATCGCCTCATTTTGTGTGGCTGGCAGCAAACCTAATAAGCGGTTCATCCAGCCTTCTTTGCTTTCATAGGCGACGGTACCGCCTGTTTCTAAAACATTTTGTGCATCAAAGTGCGAGCGCTCACGGTAAGGCGAAGCCACCCCGTGCAGAAACAAAGCTTGTCCTGATTGGTATAAGGCGGCGGTTTGTTTTAAGGCTGGGTGTAAGCCAAAAAAGCCATCTAGTTTAATACTGTTTTGGATGGCTAAGGCACCGCGTAAACGCTTGTAATCTGGGTCTGCATAAGGAATAACTGTGTTTAAACCATCGGCGGCACCACGTTGGATGATGAAAATAAAGCGTTTTTGGGTATTGGCCGCGGCAAAGCTAATATTAGGCAAGCCAAGTAGCGCCAAACTGCTCATGGCTGACCAGCGAAGAAATTGACGACGATCCATGCTTATCTCCTTAAAAATTCTGGGCTGACCAATAACAGCGCCAGTGCGGTGGTGTTGCTTTCTGCACGCTGAATTTGCGTGGCGGTCGCATCGCTTACCCCGCTGAATAATAGCTGCTGGGCGAGCTTGCGCGCGTCTTGCGCTTGATGTTGTGCAGCCAACCGTTGTGCGACCTCAACGCGTCGAATGAGCGCATTGGGTGAGGCCCAATGTGCCATGGTGTCAGGGTAACCTGCAGGTGAGCCTGGTTTCCAAACAGGTTGCCCTAATTGATTGAGCAACTGCGCGACTTTGAGGGTTTTTAAGTCGCGCACATCCAAGCCGCGTAAGCTGGAAATCATCCACTCCCAAGGCGTTTTAAATTTGGCAGTCGGTGTTATTGCTGAGTCTGCTGTTTGCCAGCTTTCGCTTGCCTGAATCAAGACGCGATACACCTCAGATAAATTGCCACGGCTGTTCAAAAAAGCCTCTTTGAGTTTTGTAATCAATGTCGCTGGTGGCTCATCGCTGACAAAATGACGAGCTAGTTTAGTAGCGATATGATCTGCAGTAGAAGGGTGTGCTGCAAGGTCAAGCAATACAGCCTTGGCTTGCGCTAAGCCTTCTTGTGAATAGCGTTTGCCTAAAATCAGGCGCTCTCCAGGTTCGTGCATCAATGGTCGAAATTGGAAACCATGTTTGCCGTCCACCATCGCTTGTTGTTTGGGCTGCTCTACATTGGCCACGCTCCAACCCGTCATGGCTTTGGCAAACTCAGTCACATCTTGTTGGCTATAGCCACCTTGCACCCCCAAAGTATGTAACTCTAAAATTTCGCGGGCTAAATTTTCGTTGAGGCCGATGTTTTTTTCAGGTTTGCGTTTGTGTGAACGTTGCGCCATGACACTGTTCGGCCCAATGGAACAGGCTTGGTCTAAATAGAGCAGCATGGCGGGATGTTGCTCCACCGCCAACAACATATCGCTAAACTGACCTAACACCAATGGACGTATGGCCTCGAGCTCAAATGCACCAGCCAAGCTGGAAATAGCAGGTTTTTGCACTGAAATAGCAAAGTGATTGGCCCAAAAATGTACTAAACGCTCCACAAAAGGGGTTTGCGTTTCCAAGGCCGACAACACCCTGGCTTCTACTGCTTGGCTATAGTCGTCTCTAATCAAGCGCATCAAGACCTTCTTCGCTGCTTTATCTTTGTCTTCTTTGATTTCAGCGCGCATTTCAGCCAATCGACCAATCAATAGAGCCGAATCGGTTTGTGAAGCCCAAGCCTTGGGTTTGGCTTGGTATTGCGCCAGCTGAGAAAGTAGCCATGTTTGTGGGTTTTGTGTAATGGTGTTGTTAGGCGTGTGCCCTAAACCAAAACGATTGACAGCGATTGCGAGTGCTGGTGAAGTCATAAATTGCCTTTACTCACTGCGTGATAAAAATGAAAGTAGACATTGCTATCTTAACGTAGCATTTGAGATGAATGATGACATGCAATGCTGGTTTTTGTATTTAAAACCCAAAAAAGCACTAAAAAAATCAATCGGCAAGATAGAATATCGCCATGACACTTCCGCCAGAAATTAAACCCAATCAATCCGTGCCTTTGTTGCAGGCTTTGCATATCCTCACTCGCGATGGCAAGCTTAACCAAGACAGCCGTCGCAAGCTCAAACAGGTCTACCATTTGGTGAACTTTATTGAGCCTTTGTTTGAGCAAGTGTTAGCCAAACAAGAAAAGCTTACGCTGGTTGACCACGGCGCTGGCAAGTCCTATTTAGGCTTTATTCTGTATGACTTATTGCTCAAAGCCTTGCCACATGGGCAGGTCATGGGCATCGAAACACGTGCGGATTTAGTGCAAAAATCGCAAGCTTTAGCTAAAGATTGTGGTTTTGAGCGCATGCAGTTTGCGCACTTGAGTGTGGCAGATTCTATGGTGTCTAAAGAGATTCCGGAAACTGTTGAGATAGTCACGGCTTTGCATGCCTGTAACACTGCGACGGACGATGCGATTCAATTCGGCTTGCAAAAGCAAGCGCAATTTATGGTGTTGGTGCCATGTTGCCAAGCCGAGGTGGCTGAGGTGATGCGCCAACATAAAGCCGAAAGCTTGAGTAAAACGCCTTTGAGCGAAATTTGGCGCCACCCCATACACACGCGTGAATTTGGCAGTCACATTACCAATGTGTTGCGCTGCTTACAATTAGAATCACACGGCTATCAAGTCACCGTGACCGAGTTGGTGGGTTGGGAGCACTCGATGAAAAATGAATTAATCATTGCCAAATACACAGGGCAAAAGCGTAAAGCCTCACGCGAACGGCTGCTTTCCATCATTGAAACTATGAATTTACAAGCGCTGGAACAACGTTTTGAATAGTGATTAAACCAGCCCTGATAATAAGGTGTAAGTATCTAGTACTTAATAAGACTAAATGTGTATATTAAGTACTCATAAAGAAAAACCATTAATCTATGCTGAAACTAACTCTCAAGGCTCTTAAAAAGGGACTTTTTAATCGATATATTTTTGCCATTATGGCTTTGGTCTTGGTTTTTGTGGCTGGGGTTGTTGCAGATAACAAAATTTTTGCGCCTGACTTAAAAAGACTTTATATGGAATCAATGATGGTGACTGATCAGCCACCTGTTATTTTTATCCATGGCGTTCTAGGGAGTCGTCTAAAAGATACCGAAACAAAACAAGATATTTGGCCAGGCGCGATTAACCGTTTACTCAGTCATGATTATTCAGATGCTGCCTATGAGATTGATCCTGAGACGCTAGAGCCTAAACCTAATAAAGCAATGCCTTATGAAATTTTTGATGGCGCAGCTGGTAAGGATTTTTACGGAAAAATAGTCCATACACTCTCAGAAATTGGTGGCTACCGACTCAGTAAAGTTGGTCAAAAAGTAGACGCCAAACACAAGAACTACTATGTGTTTTTGTATGATTGGCGACAAGACAATGTTAAAACTGCCCATCAGTTAGCCGATTTTATCGAACAAGTCCGTATTGATTACAATAACCCAAAGTTGAAGGTGGATATTGTTGCACATAGCATGGGAGGGCTTATCACACGATACTACATTCGCTATGGTAAGCAAGATGTGATTAACGACAATCACTTCGCCGATAAGGTTACGATGTACGGTGCAACACGTGTACGTCGCGTTATTTTACTGGGCACACCTAATTTAGGTTCAATTCGTTCCTTAAGCTTATTTATCACTGGGCTGGATATAGGGATCAATCAAATAGCGACTGAAACGCTCGCGAGTATGCCTAGCTTGTATCAGTTGTTCCCACATTCTTTAAATGATTGGATAGTGGCGGGAGATGGGTCAGCTTTAGACCGCGATTTATTTGATGTGGATATCTGGCGGCGTTTTGAGTGGTCTATTTTTGATCCAAAAGTTCGAGAACGAATAGTTGCTAAGTATGAAAATAAAGCAGAGGGTGAGGCTTACCTTGCAACTTTTGAACAGTATTTTGAAAAAAATTTAGAGCGTGCGCGTCGTTTTGCTTGGGCACTGAGTGTGGCCACGCCAACGCCTGAGCCTAAATTTACTATTTTTGGTGGCGGGTGCACATTAACGCCTGCGCGCATTTTGGTCGAAGAGGTTGAAGGGGAATCAATTGTGAGAATGCAACCCCATGAAGTCGCCCAACCTATACCGGGGGTTGATTATGATGCCTTACTGTTGGAGCCAGGTGATGGTTCAGTTACCAAGGCATCGCTGTTAGGGCGTAACGTATTAGATCCTAGCGTACAACGTCATCGGTTTATTCATGTGCCGATTGCGCAATCTTTCTTTCTGTGTGAGTCTCATGAAAGCTTAACGGGTAATTTAAACTTCCAAGATAATCTACTCAACACCTTACTTTCGCGCGATATGTTGTAATGAGGACTTCTATTATGTTAAACAGTCTTAAAACACTGATTTTTTTGCTGGTCACTTTGATTTGTACTCCCTGCACTTTACTCGCAGAAACTTTACCTAAGCCCCAACAATATTATTTAGCGCAAAACTGGACTGAACAAGAACGACAGTATTTTTATTATGCGAATCAAGGCTCAAGCTTGCTACCGTATGATTATTTTTTGCATCTCGAGATGCCAAACAATACGGCTTTATTTCGTAACGATAGCAATGTGATTCACTTTGGTTTAATTCCTGCGCAAAAAAGTGCAAACAATCCTGATGGTTTACCAATAGGGTTTACTCGCAATAAAGACAAAGTTGGGCCAACTTGTGCTGCCTGCCATACGCAACAAGTCAACTATCAAAATAAAATAATCATGATAGATGGCGGACAATCTTTTTTTGATTTACAGAAATTTTTGACCGAATTAACGCTTTCAATGCAGCTTACATTAGACGATTCTGGAAAGTTTGTACGATTTCAGCAACGTGTTTTAGGAAAGAATGCTAGTGCTTCGCAACAATTAGCACTTAAACAATCACTCAAAAAAGAACTTGAAAAACGTAAAGCTTATGCAAAAGCAAACCACACCAATGTTCATTATGGTTATGCAAGGTTAGATGCGTTTGGCGCGATTCTGAATCAAGCGCTGATTGCAACAGGTGAGAAAAATAACACCAATCCACCGAATGCACCTACTAGCGTGCCTTATATTTGGGACACGCCTCAACATGATTATGTGGAGTGGAATGGCTCACAAGCCAACTCGAATATTGGCGCTTTTGCACGCAACATCGGCGAAGTCATCGGGGTGTTTGGTGAGGTGGATGCAGAGACAACGCATTGGTTAGGTTTTATTGATGGTGGGTATCCTTCTTCTGTCAAAGCCGCTGAGTTGCGCAAGCTTGAAAAAACCGTCGCCAAACTGCATTCCCCCATTTGGCCTGCCACATTGCCTAAAATCAATATGGATTTGGCTAAAAAAGGGCGTTTGCTTTACGAGCAACATTGTATTGCCTGCCACGTTGATATCAATCGCGCTGACCCAAAACGCATGATACAAGTGCGCATGAGCACGTTGGGAGAAGTGAAAACAGACCCGATGATGGCGAAAAATGCCATTTTTTATCAAGGTAAATCAGGTAAGTTTGAAGGTAAACAGCGTTTTTATATTGCAGGCGGACCATTGCCTAAAGTGGCACCTGCGATTGATATTGCGAATAATTTAATGGTAGGCGTGATTAAAAACAATCCGCTACAAGCCTATTTGGCTGGGCGTGACGCACATGCCTTTGGACATGGTGACGAAATTCATCCGCCAAAATTTGTAGATGGAAGCATCATCAAAACAGGTGAGGAAGTCTCGGAAAAAGCCTTGTTAGCTTATAAAGCAAGGCCTTTAAATGGGGTCTGGTCTAGCGCACCATTTTTACACAATGGCTCAGTGCCTAATTTATATCAGCTTCTGTTGCCAGCCAAAGACCGTTTAAAACAATTTTATGTCGGAGACATGGAGTTTGATCCTAAGAATGTGGGGTTTGCCATGACCAAAAATAATGAGGCGTTTTTGTTTAACACCTCGTTACCAGGCAATAGCAACGCAGGTCATGAGTATGGTGCAGGCTATGGTGGCTTGGCCCCACTGACAGAAGAAGAGCGATGGCAATTGATTGAATATATCAAAACACTTTAAAAAGATTGTGGAGTGATGATGTCTGAAGATATCGCGATGACGAAAACGGCTTGGCAACAAGCGTTCTCAATCAAAGAGAACTTTCAATCCATCTACCAACGCCGTGCCAGTAATTTTGCCCCTATTGACGGCATTCGTGCATTGTCTATTTTACTTGTTTTGGTGTATCACGTGTTTTTGGTCTACGACTTATCCAACCCGCATGAAGATGTAGCGAGTATCTTGGAAAAGCTGGGCTGGGCTTGGACTTGGGCGTGGAATGGCGATAAGGGCGTGGATGTGTTTTTTGTGATGAGTGGCTTTTTAATTTCGGGCATTTTACTCAGGCAATACGCCAAAGAAGGCCATTTAAACCTCAAAAACTTTTACATTCGTCGTTATCTGCGTTTAACGCCAGCTTATTATTTTATGCTCACTATTTATTGGCTAATTTCAGCCAACAATAGCGACATGATTTGGGCAAACTATTTATACGTCAGTAATTTTATTCCTTACGAAAAACAAGCTGCCGCATGGACATGGAGTTTGGCCGTAGAAGAACAGTTTTACTTTATTTATCCATTAATTTTGATGGCGATTTTAAAATGGTGTAAAAGTCCTGGTTTGGTGTTGGCGTGGCTATTTTTTATCTCGATTGCTGTGAATGCAGGCATTGTATATTTTGATGCAACTATCCATAGCAATCCGAGTAGTGCGATTTACACCAATGACCATTTCTATCATTACTTTGTCACCGTGATGTATGACAACTTGCATACGCGCTTTGGTGGCTTGGTTGTTGGTTGTTTGGCGGCTTATGCCATGCATTATCATCAAGAGCGGTTAACGCAAGTAGCTAATTCTACGATTGGTATAGCGCTTACGTTTTTGGGTGTGGGTTTGATGGGTTTTTTCTTGACTTTCCCCGCATTTTCGCCAGTGTATGACACACACCAAACCATGCATAATTGGTACTATATTTTTAACCATACTCTGTTTGCTGTTGGCGTGGGTATCTTAATTTTGGCGATGTTGCTACAAAAACATTGGTTAGCGAACGCGTTTAATCGGTTTTTTTCCTTGCCATTTTGGTATCCAATTGCCAGTTTGTCTTACTCGCTATATCTCATTCATTTGGTGGTGATGATTGTGGTGATTCCTGCCATGGTCAACTTAACGCTGACCATGCCTGCGCAATATCCATGGTCGATGGGGCAAGTGTTGTTGTATGGCTTTATTGTGAGTAGCGTACTTAGTTTTTCGATTGCAACACTGATGTACGTATTTATTGAAAAGCCAGTGATGAACTTAAGGCGCTAATATATGGTGAAAATAGTATGCTGAAAACCTTAAAGAAGCTAGTGATAGGCCTATGCATTTTGCTGGTAATCTTAGTTGTATTTATTGCCTACCATTTAAAAACTCATGCGGTTGTCACCACGCAAGAAGTTATTCCAGCTGGAGAGGCGCAAGAGATTGCATTGGCTGCCAAGCAAGCTGAAGGCATCGTGACAGGTTTAAAAACCAGTTATGCGGCGCGTGGGGTGCATGCCAAAGGTCATGCCTGTGTAAAAGCAACCGTGGATGTGATTCCCAATATACCCTCCCAGCTCCAATATGGCGTTTTTGCCGAACCCAATGCACGTTATAAAGCATGGATTCGATTTTCCAACAGCGGTTCTAACATGGCGAATGCAGATGATAGGGCCAAAGACGCACGTGGTATGGCGATTAAATTGCTCAATGCAGGTGAAAATCTGAATGGAGGCACTACGCAAGAGTTTATCGCCCACAATAGCCCTGCATTTTTTGTGACCAGTGTGGCAGATTACAATCAATTTGTAGCCACCAAAGGTGACCCAAGTTATTTTGTGCAAGGATACAACCCTTTTAAATGGCGCCTGCGTGAGTTATGGCAACTCATTACCGCCTATGCCCCACCACCTAAAAGCCCATTATGGACACAGTACTATAGTAACACCGCTTATAAACTTGGCCCGCATAACATTAAGTTTATGATGCAATCGTGTGAGGTTCCTAAGACATTAGCAGCTACCAAAACTGATGATGCTGACTTTTTAAAACATACCTTAAGTGAAGAGTTGGCCAGTGGCGATGCCTGTATGCAGTTGTTAGTGCAGGTGCAAGACGCCAATAAAAATATGCCGATTGAAGATGCCACCGTATTATGGAAGGAAAGTGAGTCTCCTTTTTTAGCTGTGGCAACGATCAATATTTTAAAACAAACATTTGATACGCCAGAACAACAACATTTTTGTGAAAATTTATCGTTTTCGCCTTGGAATGCGCTTGAAGCACATAAGCCGATTGGCGCACTAAACCGCGCGCGCAAATTTGTGTATGAAGCGAGTTCAAACTTAAGGCATAAAATTAATAAAACTGAAGTGCCACTAATATTAGACTGGTGATATGTTCTCAATGTGTCTACGCTATTTATTATTATTGTTTATTTCACTAGTATCGTTTATCTCGTATGCGAAATCGCCTGATATTTTATTGGCACATATTTACTATGATGACATTGATGTACGTGAGTATTTAGTTAGCGAAAAGCTTGATGGCGTGCGTGCTGTGTGGGATGGACATGCCTTAGTGACAAGGCAGGGTAACCCTATTCATGCGCCCGATTGGTTTATAAAAGACTTTCCTAAACAAGCCTTAGATGGCGAATTGTGGATAGGGCGCGGACAGTTTGAGTTGCTGTCAGGCACCGTGCGTCAAGCCCAGCCAGATACACAAGCTTGGCGTAAAGTGGCCTATTATGTGTTTGAGTTGCCCAATGCCAAGGGTGATTTTCAACAACGCGCTAAACAAATAGAGGTGCTGGTCAAGCAAGCGCAAAGTCCATATCTCAAAGCGGTCAAGCAAACCCGAGTCGCCAATGCCACTGCGCTTAAACAACAACTCAATGCCGTGGTCGCGCAACATGGCGAAGGTTTAATGCTACATCGCGCAGATGCTGAATATGTCACGGGTCGCAATCATGTTTTGCTTAAACTCAAACCCAGCTTAGATGCTGAAGCCAAAGTGATTGCCCATTTACCAGGCAAAGGTAAACACCAAGGCAAGTTAGGTGCGCTATTGGTAGAAACGCCAAAAGGTATCAGATTCAAACTTGGCACAGGCTTTAGTGACGCTGAACGCGCCAACCCACCGCCGATAGGCAGTCAGGTGACGTATACCTACAAAGATTTAACCAATAAAGGCAAACCAAAATTCGCCAGTTTTTTAAGGGTTAGGCCACCTGAATAATCTAAGCTAATAAAATATTTAACACATTGAATAGAAAGGGAATGATATGACTAATTGGATGGCAAGATGGATGGTGAGTGTGTTGTGTTGCGCAATATTTTGTCCTGCGTATGCGATGGACATGAGTGGCGTTTATGCTTGCACAGGTGATGATGCGCATGAAGGCAAATACACAGGCACCGTCACCATGAAATTGCGCCCAGAACATAGTAAAGGTCAAGATGCCAGTTATGACTTTCAACTCGAAGTACCTGACTACGGCACTTATCAAGGCCATGCGGCGGTGAACGGCATGCATGCCGCCATGCACTTTGCGCTCCCTGCCGAGAATGGTGTTTATGGTGGTAAAACGCAGGATTTTGGCACAGGCATCGCCACCTTTAAGAAAAACGCCAAAGGTCAGCTCACATTTAGAAAGTTTTATTTTGAACCAGCGTTTAAGGGTGGGAATACTGGGGTTGAAGAGTGTGTTCGAAAGTAAGCCATCAGAAACACGCAATATTAAAATAGCCTTGCTGTTCAATATTCACGCCATGTTAAAATGGCGTTACTTTTTAGTTACTACGCCATAATGGCGTTTTTATGACGACCACAGTTTCCCCCGCACAACTGGTTTCCCAGCTTGAAAAACAACTTTCGCAATGCATGCTGGTCGATCGTTTCCCACTCAAGCGCCGTTTGCAGCAGGTGCGCGAGTCTCTCAAGCTTAACAAGCCTGTTGATAAAGCCTTAGTTGAGATTGCACATAAGGTACAAACTTCGCAACAGCGTTTGCAAGCACGTTTACAACATTTACCCAAGCCAGATTACCCTGAAGAATTGCCGGTGAGTGGCAAGAAGGATGTGATTGCGCAGGCGATTCAAAATCATCAGGTCGTGATTGTCTGTGGTGAGACTGGCTCAGGTAAAACCACACAACTTCCTAAAATTTGTTTAGAACTCGGGCGTGGGGTAAGTGGTTTGATTGGTCACACGCAACCACGTCGTATTGCTGCGCGCTCAGTCGCTTCGCGTATCGCGCAAGAGCTAAAAAGCCCGCTGGGTGAGGTGGTCGGCTATAAAGTGCGCTTTAACGATAAGTTGTCTGAAGGCAGTTATGTCAAGCTGATGACGGACGGTATTTTGTTGGCGGAAACGCAAGGCGATAAGTTTTTAAACGCCTATGACACCATCATCATCGACGAGGCGCATGAGCGCAGTTTAAATATTGATTTTCTGCTGGGCTATCTCAAACAGTTGCTACCAAAACGCCCCGATTTAAAAGTCATAGTCACGTCGGCCACCATTGATGCGGAGCGTTTTTCTAACCATTTTGTAGGTGCGCCTATTATAGAAGTGTCTGGACGCACTTACCCTGTTGAAATCCGCTATCGTCCTTTGGGCAACAAAACGACATTAGTCGCAGTGGAAGTGCCGATTGATGATGGGTTGGATGATATAGACCGTCTGGCGCAAGATTTAATGGGCATTAAGCGCAAGCCAGCGCGGACTGAAACGCGTTGGTTGGAAGAAGACGATGAAGATGAGTTGATGGAAGATGCCATCCTCGACACGGCTGAAGATTTACTGCGTTTAGGCGATGGCGATATTTTGGTGTTTTTGCCAGGTGAGCGCGAAATCCGTGATACGGCTGAACATCTGCGCAAATACCAAGGGCGCTCGCCTAAATTAAAATCCGTTGAAATTTTGCCCTTGTTTGCGCGCTTGAGCATTGAAGACCAGCAAAAGATTTTCCGTTTGGGCGGTCAGCGGCGCATCGTGCTATCGACCAATGTGGCAGAAACCTCGCTCACGGTGCCGGGGATTAAATATGTGATTGATACTGGTTTGGCAAGGGTGAATCGCTATAGCCCGCGTGCCAAAGTCGAGCAATTGCAGATTGAAAAAGTCAGCCAAGCAGCGGCCAAACAACGTGCAGGGCGTTGCGGGCGGGTATCGAATGGTATTTGTGTGCGTTTGTACGGCGAAGATGATTTCAATCAGCGTCCTGCCTTTACTGACCCCGAAATTTTGCGCAGTTCGCTAGCCAGTGTGATTTTGCGCATGGCTGATTTGCGTTTGGGTGACGTAGCCGAGTTTCCATTTATTGAGCCACCTTCATCACGCTTGATTAGCGATGGCTACCAATTGTTGCAAGAGTTGGGCGCCGTGACTGAGCGCCGTGAGATTACTGAGCTCGGCAAACAAATGGCGCGTTTGCCGCTAGACCCACGGGTGTCGCGCATGTTGCTAGCGGGCAAAAAAGAAGGCTGCTTACGCGAGATTTTAATCATTGCCAGTGTGTTGAGTATTCAAGACCCGCGTGAACGCCCGATGGATAAGCGTGAAGCAGCAGACAATGCCCATGCTAAGTTTAAAGCAGATGATTCTGACTTTATGAGTTATCTCAAACTCTGGGATTGGTATAGTGACGCGCTTAAAAACAAAAAGTCTAACAAAGACTTGCTCAACCAATGCCATGCAAATTTCCTCTCGTTTTTACGCTTAAAAGAATGGCGCGAGTTGCATGCGCAGTTGTTGGAAATTGTGGAAGAGATGGACTTTAAACCCAACACCGATGAAGCCAGCTATGCGCAAGTCCACCGTGCTTTGCTCTCTGGTTTGCTTGGTAATATTGGGTTTAAAGATGGTGATAGCGACACTTATGCAGGCGCGCGAGGCATTCGTTTTACCATTGCGCCAGGCTCGGCATTGAAAAAAAATCGTCCCAAGTGGGTGATAGCGGCTGAGCTGATTGATACGACCAAGTTGTATGCGCGCTGTGTGGCCAAGATAGACCCTGATTGGATAGAGCCCGTTGCCAATCCCAATGGTACGCGTGATCTCACGCAAAGCCATTACAGCGATCCGCGCTGGGATAGGCGCATGGGGATGGTCAATGCGTGGGAGCGCGTGAGTTTGTATGGCTTAACGATTGTGCCTAAACGCCGCGTGCATTATGGGCCGATTAACCCGCAAGAGTCACGCGAGATTTTTATACGTGAGGCTTTGGCCAACATGGAGTTTGATACCCGTGCGCCATTTTTTGAGGCCAATCGTCTACTCATTGCCGAGGTTGAGGCCTTAGAGCACAAAGCGCGGCGTCAAGATGTGCTGGTGGATGAGCATCAGCTGGTGGCTTTTTATGACAGCGTGTTGCCACAGGGCATATTCAATGCCGCTAGCTTTGAAAAATGGCGAGAAGAGGTTGAAAAAACGCAACCGCGACTGTTGTACTTAACCCGCGACAAATTGATGCGCCATGGCGCCAGTGCGGTGAATGAGGTGCAGTTTCCTGAGTCCATGTTATTAGACGGTGTGACCGTGCCACTCAAATACCGTTTTGAGCCTGGCCATGTGCTCGATGGCGTCACCGCGACCGTGCCGTTAGCACTGTTAAATCAGCTAGACTCGACCGCTACTGAGTGGTTGGTGCCTGGCATGATACGCGACAAACTCACCGCTTTAATCAAAGCCTTGCCTAAAACTTTGCGCCGTGTGTGTGTGCCTGTGCCTGACTTTGTGACGGGATTTTTGGAGACACAAACCGACAAAATCGCACTATTGCCAGCGCTTTCCGCTTACATTCAACATAAAACCACACTTAAACTCAAGGTCGAGGAATTTGATTTGGCAGGCCTAGACCCTCACCACCTCATGAACTTTAGCGTGGTGGATGAAAAAGGGCGCGAACTCGGCATGGGGCGAGATTGGAATGCCTTAAAGAAACAATTAGGTTCTGCCGCACAGCTGACGTTTAGAAGTCACTCCCCGAGCATTGAGAAAACAGGCCTAAAACAATGGGATTTTGGTGACTTGCCAGAAACCTTGAGTTTTAGCAAAAATGGGGTTGCTGTCACAGGCTATCCCGCCATTGAGGATAACGGTGACAGCGTGGCTGTGAAGTTGTTTGATACTTTGGAAGCGGCGACACAATCGCATCGCAAAGGCGTGTGTCGTTTGATGCGCTTTGAGCTTAAAGAGCAAATGAAACAATTGGAAAAAGGCCTGCCTAACTTTAACCAATATGCTTTGCTGTTGCGCAATATCATCAGCCCTGATGACTTGCGCGATGACATGCTAAACGCGATTGCCGACCGCGCATTTATTGGTGAAGACGAGCTGCCTAGAACCAATGATGCTTTTATGAAACTCAAACAGCGTGCGCGTACTAGATTGCCTGCGGTGACGGAAGGCTTAACGCGCCAAGTGCAAGCGATTGCCAATGAGTACCAAGTGTTGACACAACAGCAAGCTAAAATGCCTGCAACGGTGAATCGTCTGAAAAAAGATGTAGAAAGCCAAATTGGCCGATTGGTGTATAAGGGCTGTTTTAGTCAAACGCCTTGGACTTATTTACAGCATGTGCCACGCTATTTAAAAGGGCTGAAATTGCGTATCGAAAAGCATCCGAGCAACCCTGACCGCGACGGTAAAAATGCTGCCAGTGTCGATATGTTGTGGCAACGTTGGCAGGCTAAAGTATCCGCCTTGCAAGATCAGCAATTGCCTATTTCAGAAAATTTAGCAGAGTATCGTTGGATGCTAGAAGAGTTACGTGTTTCTTTATTTGCACAAGAGCTCAGAACGCCTTATCCTGTCTCTATTAAACGCTTAGATAAAATTTGGCAAGAGTTGCAATAGCGCATGCAAGAGTTCAATCCCTACAATCCACAAGTGCCATTTTCGCCACCACCACGTTGGTTGAAACCCACACAACGCGAAAAAGTGTTGCGTGTGCCTACGCGCTTGTTTTGGGCGATTGTGTGGTCAGTGCTGTGGCATATATTGATTTTATGGGGCTTGGTCTTTGATATGGCTGATGTCCCACCGCCCTCAAGCCCACCGCTCAGTGTGGTGTTAGATGTAGGCTTGCCTATTCCTGATGCTACGGCTGTCACACCAGAAGAAGCACGCCTACCTGAACCGCCACCACCAGAGCCGAAGGTAAAACCTGAAAAGACTGTGGCTGAAAAAACGCCGCAAGAAAAAATGCCTAAAGTCATGACGCGCAAAGCGACTGCTGAGCCGCCCACCTTCTCGGTGCCAGAGCAAACCGAAAAGCCAATATTGCCGCCGCCCAACCCTGTGCCGACCAAGCCAGCAGTGGATGATTTTTCGACCATGCTCAAGCGTAGACAAGCGCAACGTCTAGCTGAAGAAATGGCAGCTAAACGTGCTAATGATGAAGCGGTGGCCGCGGAAAAAGAGCCCAGCGAGGATGAAAAACGCAATAAAAACATCATGGCAAACCTTAAGTTTGGGACCAATGGTTTATTTCAAATTCGACGCATGGACCCTTACAACGCCAGCTTTAGCTTCAAAGGCTGGACAGGCGATTACAGCTCAGCCAATACCCAGTTCTATGAGGTTGAAGCTAAATCTGGGCAGGACATTCGTCTCTCAGTCGTTAGACGCATGATTGCGATTATTAGAGAGCATTATGATGGCGATTTTGTGTGGGAGTCACACCGTTTGAACCGACCAGTTAATCTGTCAGCCAGACCTGCAGATTCAGGGGAGTTGGAAGATTTTTTAATGAAAGAATTTTTTGGGCCTAATTACAAGTTCCAAGACCCCTTGCGCTATTAGCTTAGGTACATGAGGCTGTCATTCTTAAAACTGCATCAACAATGCTCTAATCGCATTTTCATCTAAGCCTTTACCTATCACCACAATGCGGCTAATCGGCTCTTCTTCATCCCAACCGTGCAGCAAAGTTGCGGGGTAGGGCGTAAAATGCACGGCATGAATCGCCAAAGGTGCAGGTTGGTCTTCCGCGTGGATAATCCCTTTTAGGCGTAACAAGCCTTCGCCGTGGGTTTGGCAAAGTTTTAAAATCACAGGTTTTAAATCGCGCCAGTTGAGCGGTTTGGGCATATACACGGTGAAGGTCTGAATGTTCGCGTGAGCAGGTGTGCTGGGCAACGTGCCTTTAGGCTTAAAGGTTTGGTTGGCAGGCATACGTAACCAGCGTTGCGGTTCGGCTTGTTTGCTGGTCAAGTCAAACAGCCCCACATCTATCATCATTAACGGGTCAATTTCGCCATGCAATACTTTATGTTGGGTGGCGCCAGGGTTCAATTCAATTAACTTTTCTTTCAGTGCATGAGTTTGTTCTTCTGTGGCCATATCCGTTTTTGTCATTAGCAACACATCCGCTACAGCCGCTTGTTTCATGGCTTCTTTTTGTTGCTCAATTTGTTGCAAGCCATAAGCCGCATCAATCGTCACCACCACGGCATCCAAGCGATACACCGATTCAATCACAGGTTCATTCATCAAATTGGCGAGAATCGGCCCTGGGTCAGCCATGCCCGTGGTTTCAATCACCAAGCGATTAAATTGCGGCACCGCTTGTAATGAGCGTTTAAAAAACAAATCACGCATGGTGTCCGCCAGCTCATTTTTAAGCGAGCAACATAAACAGCCTGATTCCAACAACACCGTATTGTCAGCAATATGCTCACTCTCGACGTTTTGTGCCAACTGGCTGTTGGCAAAGATTTGGTCTAAACCCGCTTCGCCAAGCTCATTGATAATCACCGCTGTGTCTTTCATGTGCGGATGATGCAATAACTTGTTGAGTAGGGTGGTTTTGCCTGAGCCCAAAAAGCCAGTGAGTAGAGTAACGGGAATGCGATTGTCCATGGCGCTATTGTAATCTATTTGAGAGTTTCAAAAAGACATCCCCAGACATGCTGGGGATGAATATAGTACTTAATTATATTTAAAACGATTGTTAAGGTGCTAGGTCACCTTAAACGTTAATTTTTTTCTAAATTTAGTCTGTCTCAATTAACGTACTTGAACTGCTTAACACATGGTCTAAGGTACCCTCTTCAACGTGATGTGCTGCCGCAAAAGATGCACCACTTGATGCGTTACCGGATATTGCAGTTAACCCATGAGATGTTCCTTCGCTAATTCTAACCAGTTGCGCAGTACCTTTTTCATCTTCTTCACCACCTGGTAAATGGTTAGCCATCCATGCGTATAAATCAGCAGTTTTGTCGCCCAATTGCACCACGGCTATATAAGAGACTGCCGCTACGGAGCCGAGTACGACACCGTATTCCACCATGGATTGACCAGATTCATCATTAATAAATTGTTGTAAACTCATAACTTTCTCCTAGTGCTTCTTATGAATAAAATAAGCGTATAGCTATGAAGCATTAGCGGCACGCTCAGTGAATTAAACGGCTACCGCTTCTTCTGCGGTTTCTTCTAACTGCACTGCCCATTTGGGGAACGGGTCAGCCAGGTTACACCAAGCTTCCATGCCCAAGGCAATTTCAGCGTCTGTCAGCAAGCAGGCATCAAATTTGGCCATTAAGGCCTCTTTATCCATTTGCATGCCGATGATGACAATTTCTTGTTGTCTGTCGCCATAGGGGTCCTGCCAGCGCGCTTTGATGTGTTGCAAGCTTTCCTCGTCTTCTGGCCAGTGCTCATTGGGGGTTTCTACCCACCACATGCCAGCGAGTTCTGTGCGGGTGACTGCGCCAGCTTGTGACCAAGTGGCGCAAAATTGCGGGCGCGAGGCTATCCAATAGCGGCCTTTGGAACGCACTACGCCAGCCCATTCGGTGTTAAACCATTGCCACAAACGTTGTGGGTGAAACGGTTTGCGCGCACGATACACAAAGCTTGAGATGCCATATTCTTCTGTCTCAGGTACATGTTCGCCCCGCAACTCTTGCAACCAGCCAGGGGCTTCTGCAGCTTGGTCAAAGTCAAACAAACCTGTATTCATGATGCGGTCGAGTGGCACTTTGCCAAAGCTACTGTGGATGATTTGCGCACGGGGATTGAAGGTTTTTAAAATGCCCTCAAGTCGTGCAACTTCGCTGGGCTTCATTAAGTCGGTTTTGTTCAGCACTAACACGTCGCAAAACTCAATTTGTTCAACCAGCAAGTCCACGACGGTGCGTTCATCTTCTTCGCCCAACGATTCACCGCGCGCGGCCAGCATGTCTTGTGAGCTGTAATCTTTTAAGAAGTTAAAGCCATCCACCACGGTCACCATGGTGTCGAGTTGTGCAACATCACCTAATGAGGTGCCATCTTCATCGGCAAAGGTGAACGTTTCCGCAATTGGTAAAGGCTCAGAAATGCCTGTGGTTTCAATCAGCAAGTAATCAAAGCGGTTTTCTTTGGCAAGGCGGGTAATTTCGACTAATAAATCTTCACGCAAGGTGCAACAAATACAACCATTGCTCATCTCCACCAATTTTTCTTCTTGGCGTGAAAGCTCGGCACCGCCATCACGCACCAGTTGCGCGTCAATATTCACCTCAGACATATCATTCACAATCACCGCAACGCGTTTACCTTCGCGATTATTGAGAATATGGTTAAGTAGGGTGGTTTTGCCTGCGCCTAAAAAGCCAGACAACACAGTGACAGGTAATTTGTTCATGGTGAGCAATCCATAAAAGCAACAGTGTTGCAATGCAATAAAGTTGCATTTTAATGGGAAGTGTGCAAATTTGCAACTAAGTTGCAATTTATGTCGAGTGTGTTAACTGCTGAGCTAATGAGAAAGCAGATGGATGTTGGAAAGCGTTAGTTTTTAACGGTAGAGGCGCATTGCAGACAAACGCCTTTAATGTTGATATCTACAGTATCCACTTGATATTTGTCTAAAGCGGTGGGGGGGAAGTGTGGTTCAAGCTCATGGATGCAGGTGATTTGCCCACACACTTTGCAATGCAAGTGTGCGTGATGATGGTTTTGTGTCAGCATGCTGGGGTAAGTTTGCCCTGAGAAGTTCTGTTTAGAAACCGCTTGAAAACGCGATTGCGAGAGTTGGAACTTCCAAGCGCGGTTATCGCCAGAAATGCGATGGATGAGTTGGTGTTCAGTCAGCCAATCTAACACGCGGTAGATGGTCACGCGGTCAAACTCTTTTTGCCCTGCCAGTTGCGCTAGTATCTCGGCGTGGCTTAATGCGCTTTGGGCATCCGCAATGGTTTTTAAAACCGCCATGCGGGCTTTGGTTGGCCGTAAACCTGCTTCTAAAATCATCGCTTCTATTTTTTGCATAGCAAAAATTATGAACTACAAGACAACATCGAGCAACCTGCTTTTTGTCTTGCCCAATCAGGGCGTTTTTGTTCAAAGGCTTCCATGCCTTCTTGCAAGGTATAGGGTTGCTTGAGCAGGTTTAACAGAGTCAATAATCGTGAGTTATCGCCTTGCGTGGCTAAATCAATGGCTTCTTGCGCCATGTAATTACGCAAGACATAACGCGGATTATGGCTTCGCATGCAAGAAAGACGCTGTTCAGCAGTCAAAGACGTATTTTGCAGGCGTTGGGCATAGTGTTTTAGCCAAGTGTTGATATCGTCTTTAAAATGTTGGTAGCCTAGCTCAGTATAAAACGCGTCTTTGAGCGTTTCTACACTTGGCTTGCCAATATCCAAATCAGCTAAGCGTGTAAAGAACAGCGTCATGTCTACTTCAGCGCGCGTCATCAGTTCAAAAATGCGGTTTACCAACTCACCATCATCGTCTTGCCAATCGCCCCAGCCAAATTTGCCAGACAGCGCTAGTGTCAGGGATTGCCCATAGACGTGATCAAAGTGTGTGAGGCCGTTGGATAGGCCTTGCGTGTCGGGCAATAGGGTGGCTAGCGCATCGGCTAAACGCTCCAAGTTCCAGCGCGCAATATCAGGCTGGCGACCAAAGCAATAGCGTCTGCCTTGTGCGTCAGTGGTGTTTGGTGTCCAGCCAGGGTCAAAGTTGTCTACCCAGCCATAAGGGCCGTAGTCGATGGTCAACCCTAAAATCGACATATTGTCGGTGTTCATCACGCCATGCACAAAGCCCACGCGCATCCAATGCGCAATCATAATGGCAGTGCGGGCGCAGATTTCTTCAAACCAAGCTTCTATTAGTTCAGTGCTTGGATTTGCTAAGTCTAGGATCAAGCCTGTTTCGGGTAGCCAGTCGTTAAAGTCTCTATCACTAAAGTCTCTATCAATAGTAAAGCCGATGAGCTGTTTGAGTAAATCCAACTCGCCACGGCTGGCGAGGATTTCAAAATGTCCAAAACGCGTGAAAGAAGGCGCGACACGGCAGACGATGGCGCCAGGTTCTAGCTCTGGGTTGCCGTCGTAGAACATATCGCGCACCACGGGCTCGCCTGTGGTCACTAAACTCAATGCTCTTGTGGTGGGTACGCCTAAGTGGTGCATGGCCTCAGAACATAAAAATTCGCGCAAACTAGAGCGCAACACCGCGCGCCCATCAGCACGGCGCGAGTAGGGCGTTTCGCCTGCGCCTTTGAGTTGCAATTCAAAACGTTTGTTGTCATGCACCAGCTCGCCTAAATAAATGGCGCGTCCATCGCCCAATTGCCCAGCCCAATTGCCAAATTGATGACCGCCATAGCGCGTGGCGTAAGTCAGCATGCCAGTCAGCGCCCCATTGCCACCAAGGGATTGTATCAACTCGCTGTCTTGCATATCTTGCGCGGTCAAGCCCAGCATGGTTGCGACTTCTGGGCTGTAGGCTAATAGTTGTGGGTTTTTAACAGGCGTAGGCGTGACGTGTGACCACAAACAATCCGACACTTGGCGAACGTAGTTATCGGTAATTGGATCTTGCGGGAGTTCGCGGGTAAAGCGATTGTCAAAGTTTAAAGTGCGCATAAGTGGCATTTTAGACGTTTTCACCTTTTAAAGTTCTTAATTTTAAATTCTAGCTCTAGCAAAAATAGCTGGCATAGTCGGGTAAAATGTCGGCAACTCTCTATTAAGCATTCGCATGAACGTATTTTTTGAAGAAAGCGGTGACTTTAAAGTTGCCTCCATCATGACTGATAGCGACACTTCGCTACAGGTGGAATCAGTGAGCGGTAAACGCTCCAAAATTAAAGCCAATCAAGTATTGCTCAAGTTTGAGGGCGCGCTTGCAGGATTTATGGAGGGTGCGCAGGCAGAGGCTGATACTTTAGATACCGACTTTTTGTGGGAATGTTGTGGTGAGGCCGAGTTTGCTTTTACCGCGCTGGCGCAAGATTATTACGGTGGCAAGCCTACACCTCAGCAAGCGGCAGCCATCGCCATTAAATGCCACAGCGCGCCCATGTATTTTTACCGCAAGGGTAGAGGGCAATATAAGTCTGCTCCACCTGATATTTTAAAAGCCGCACTCGCGGGCATGGAGAAAAAACGCCAGCAAGCCGAGCAAGTGGCCAATATGGTGGCGCAACTTAAAGAAAACACCTTGCCAGAAGCCTTTAAAACCAAGCTGGACGGCTTGTTTTATGCACCTGACAAAAATAGCCTAGAGTGGAAAGCCTTAGACCAAGCCTGTGCCGATCTCAAATTGTTGCCTGTGCAAGTGTTATTTAATGCAGGGGCGATACTGTCTGTGCATGACTACCATTTAGGCGCATTTTTGCGTGAGTATTTTGCCAACGGCACAGATTTTCCTGCGCTGGATGCCATGCCTGCTTTGCCTGAGTTGCCTTTAGCCGAAGTCGCACCATTCAGCATAGACGACAGCACCACCACTGAGATAGACGATGCGTTATCCGTCACGCCTTTGCCCAATGGCAACACCCAAGTCGGCATCCACATTGCAGCGCCGAGTTTAGGCGTATTGCCACATGGCGTTTTGGATAATGAGGTGATGAATCGCCTATCCACAGTCTATATGCCAGGCCATAAAATCACCATGTTGCCTGAATCGGCTATCCGTCCTTTTAGTTTGGATGCAGGTGAAATTAAACCTGCTTTGTCGCTGTATCTTGAAGTCGCGCCAGATTTTACGGTGGTCAGTCGCAACACCAAATTAGAGCGCATTAAAATGGCGGAGAATTTGCGTCATGACAGCCTAGAACCTTATTTTAATGAGCAGACGCTACAAGCCGACAGTGGGCATCCTTTGTGGTCGCAATTGGTCTATTTATTTAACTTTGCCGTGAGCTTGGAAAAAGCGCGTGGCAAATACGACCCCACCAAGCCACAGCCTGTCGATTACAACTTTTATGTGACGGACGGCAAAGTCACCATCGTCAATCGTCAACGCGGTTCGCCTATGGATAAATTAGTGGCGGAGCTGATGATAGAAGCCAATAGCCAATGGGGCGCATTGCTCGCTACGCATGGCTTGCCCGGCATTTACCGCGCGCAAAACGGTGGCAAGGTGTATATGACCACCAAAGCGGAAGGCCATCAAGGTTTGGGCGTGGCGCAATATGCGTGGAGCACTTCACCCTTGCGCCGTGCGGTGGATTTAATCAATCAGCGCCAATTGATTGCTGCGGTACAAAACGAAGCACCCACGTATCCCCCAAACAGTGATGAAATCGTCGGCCACATGCGCAAGTTTGACCTTGTTTATAATGCCTACAACGAGTTTCAAACGCGCATGGAACGCTATTGGTGCTTGCAATATTTGATGCAAGAGTGCATCACCAACATCAACGCCACGGTTTGGCGCGAAAACTTGGTGCGTTTAGAAGCCTTACCTTACATGACCAAAGTGCACAGCCTGCCTGCTTTAAAATCGGGCACCAAAGTGGCTCTGGAAGTGAAACGTGTGGACACCTTAATGATGGAGTTGGATTGCAAGTTTGTGGGCGTGCTGGAAGATGCTACTACTGAGATGGTGCTGGATGAGGAAGAGGCTGATTTATTAGCCAATGCGGAAGTGACAGCGCCAGCGACTACCGAAGAAACAGCTGCCGATGAATTGGTTAATGTTCCAGCAGAGCAAGCACAAGAAAACAAGACAGCAGACTAAGTATTTACATGAACTATGTTTAAATTTAACCGAAAAATTCATAAATCCGTGGTGGATGAAAGTGTTGTCGATGTCACCGAACTCGACGGCGTGCGCTCCATGCACTTGGGTTCAGACACCATCCAAAGTAGCATGAAGGTGAAAGACCCTTATGCGCTGGTGTTGGCGTACTCATGGGGCATGATGAGCTATATGCTATTTGCGCCCAAAGCCAAAACCGTCACGCTGATCGGCTTGGGCGGGGGCAGTATCGCCAAATACCTTTGGAAATACTGTCCGCAAGTCACCCAAACTGTGGT
Organism: uncultured Methylophilus sp.; assembly: GCA_965249075.1. GTDB lineage: Bacteria > Pseudomonadota > Gammaproteobacteria > Burkholderiales > Methylophilaceae > Methylophilus. The sequence continues at coordinate 273,322 of CBDFLF010000003.1, read as the reverse complement.
CGAGCTTAACCCGCAAGTCATCCAAATCGCCCGTAGCCACTTTTTTACGCCAGACGATGACGAACGCATCACTGTGCTAGAAGGCGATGGCATTGCTCACATTCAAGCGCACCCAGGCGCGTGCGACGTGTTGATGATGGATGCGTTTGGCAGTCACGGCCTCCCCCCCGATTTTTGCACACAATCGTTTTTTGATACCTGCGAAGAAGCGCTCACGCCCGATGGTTTATTGGCGATTAACTTGTGGGGTTCGGATAAAAACTTTGATATTTATATGCAGCGCATGGAGCACTCGTTTCAGCATCGCGTGTTGATGATGCCCACAGGCAAGCCTGGCAATATTATTGTGTTTGGTTTTAAATCTGGCCTGCCCATCCCTAATTTAACGGTTTTGCGAGACCGTGCGCGCGTCGCCATGATTTCTCACAACATCAATTTTTTAGATTTAATTGACCGCCTGCAAAGCAATAACCCCAATAATGGGCATATATTCACCGTGGGCGATTAAACGCCTGCGCTATAGGAACCTAAATGAATCAATATTTTGCAACCTGCCCGCGTGGCTTAGAAGCCTTGCTTGTTGATGAGCTCAAACAAAGCGGTGCGCGTGACATCAAGTCAACCGATGGTGGTGTGGCGTTTGTCGGCGAGTTTTCAGTCTGCTACCACGCCAATTTGCACTCGCGCGTGGCGACCCGCATCCTGATTCAAGTTGGGCGTGGCAAATACACCAACGAGGACGAGCTTTACCAAGGCGCTTATAAAATCAACTGGCCGAATTGGTTTGATGTCAAACACGACTTTATGGTCAAAGTCACAGGCGTGAAATGCCCGCTTAAAAGCCTAGAGTTTGCCACTTTGCGGATTAAAGATGCGGTGTGCGACAAATTTAGACAAGCCGTGAATGCGCGTCCTTACATCGACACCAAAAACCCAGCCGTGCGTGTGCATGCCTATCTCACCGAAGAAAACTACGTGCTCTACATCGACAGCTCAGGCGCAGCTTTGTACCAACGTGGCAACCGCAAAGCCAGCATCGAAGCCCCTTTGCGCGAAAACCTCGCTGCAGGCATTTTAAAACTCACAGGCTGGCAAGCAGGGCAAACCCTGCTCGACCCCATGTGTGGCAGTGGCACGTTTTTGATTGAAGCCGCCATGATAGCGCTCAACATCGCGCCAGGCCTAAACCGCAGTTTTGGCTTTGAAAAGCTCAAAAATTACGAGTCAGACACTTGGAAGAAAATTAAAAATGCCGCGCTCAAAGCAGTCAACCCTGCCAGCTTTCAAAAAATTTATGGTAGCGACATGGATTTACGCGCCGTGCGTGTCACCAAGCAAAATCTCACCGAAGCAGGTTTAATAGAGGCCGTGCAAATCACCCACATCGACTTCAACCAAATTGTGCCACCGCACGAGGCAGGTGTGCTGGTGGCGAACCCGCCTTATGGTGTGCGTATTGGTGAGGACGAAGCCCTCGTTGAACTGTACCCACTCATGGCGACTACCCTCAAAGCCAAATTTGCAGGCTGGAACACCTACTTTTTAACCAATGACCTACGCATGCCCAAACTCATGCGCCTCAGCCCCAGCAAAAAAACGCCCTTGTTCAATGGCCCACTAGAATGTCGCTTGTTTGAGATTAAAATGGTGGCAGGCAGTAACCGAAAGGACAAACCCAATGAGTGATTCCTTAAACCAACTCCGCGCCCGCGTGAACCAGTTTGTGGAAGAACGCGATTGGGCACAATTCCATTCCCCCAAAAACCTCGCGATGGCAATGATTGTCGAGGCGGGTGAGGTGGTGGAGCATTTTCAATGGATGACCGAGCAACAAAGCCGACACCTAGATGCCGAGACCAAAGAAAAAGTCGGGCAAGAGCTTTCTGACACGTTTGTATATTTGCTCCGCATTGCCGAAGTCTGTGGCATAGACCTTATCGAAGCCGCCAACAAAAAGATAGACCTCAACGCGCAAAAATATCCCGTTGAAAAATGCAAAGGCAGTAACGCTAAATATACTGATTACCAATAAAACTAATATTCAAATCAAGCATTTAAATCTACCATTCAAATCAACCATTGATTTGCACAAGGAAACACCATGTCCATTCAATCGCCCGTTACCCAGTTGCTCCAAGCGCAAAACATTGCCTATCAGGTCATAGAAATCCCATTAAGTGACGACAAAAAGCCCATCCGCAGTTTGGAAGAACTGCTGACTTCACAAGGCTTAGACCCGACTTCAGTGGTGCGTAGCGTGGTGTTTAAAGGTGAGAACAATGGTTTTTGCTTGCTAGCGGTGGCAGGGGCAGGGCGTGCCGATTGGGCAAAACTCCGCAATCATCTTGGTGAGCGCAAATGTCGCATGGCAGAGTATGACGAAGTCCCCGAAGCCACAGGCTACGTGGTTGGCGCAGTGCCACCCATAGTCTTGCCAGACAATCTCAAAGTGTTGGTGGATAACAGCGTAAGCAACTACCCCAATGTGGTGATAGGCAGTGGCGTATTGGGTTATGCCTTGGCTTTGCAAGGGCAAGATTTAACGCGCTTGCTAGCCAATGCCGATACAGGGGATTTTGTAAAAGTAGAGTAGGCTCAATTTTAAACCCCTTCTTTTAACCTATAAGGATACGCGGAATAAGTGGCTACGCGAGCAAATTGCTGCGTTGCGCGGTACTCAAAACCTCGCTGTACAAACTGTACTATCTCGGTTTCTGCGTTCCGTGCGCCTTGCACTTTATTTCGCTCGCTCACTTATTTCGTGTATCCCTAACTCAAAGGCATCGTTGATCATGAAACGTAAACTACTTATCAGCAGTCTTGTGAGCATTTTAGTCGGGTTTATCACCGCCAAAGTAGGTGATAGCCTCAGTACCATCGGTCAAGATGGCATTTTGCACGATAGCCGTTGGATGCTAATTGGTACTTTGTTGGTGGTAATCGGCTTGCTAGAGCTAGTGGTTGTTGGCGTGTGGTATGCGGTGGATTATATTAAACAGCGTGGGTGAGAGCGCGGGTTAATGTGATTTTGTAGAGATGGAAAATCGGCGCAATGCGCTTAAGTATATTTCAGCAGGTTTGTTATTAGCTACACTTTCTGAATTTCAACTTTATCCATATTGGGGATTAACGTCTAACGTTAAATTAACAGGCTCCGTTAGACTTGCGTAATTAGCGCTGAGAAGTTGTAAATTCATGCATTAAAGCTAATCGTCCTTGATGAGTATTAAGTGAGTTTAATTTTTTTTTGCAAATGACTTTTTCAGCATAAAATTAACTTGAGGATAACGTCTTGAAACATCAGTCCAATAACCAGAATATCTTGTTGGTTTATGATCTAGAACACGAGAAAATTGAATATAAGTAACTCCTAGAACACTTTCAGATCCATTACCCCCATAGGTCGTAGATTCGCTTAAATAAATCATTTGCGGATAGTTAAACAATGCCATTTTTGAAGTCCAACTGTAAATTAAATTCGATTTTAAATCATAATGCTCACCATCAATATCAAGAGAAGAGCCATTCACTGTAATATTACAAATGGCGCAACCAAGGCCTTCAACGTTGGCTATCCATGTTCCTTCTATATGATTTTTCCCAGCAATTATTTTTCTTAATATCTGGGACTCGGATACAATTTTTTTAATAAAAAAATTTCCAACTTTTACAAACGTAAATGAAACAACCAAATAAAATGCGATTAAAATACCGTCGCTTTTCCCATAAGCTAAGCTTATTTTTTCTTCTAATAATTTCGTAACAATAATGCCTATTGCTATAAAAAAAGCATCTATTGATTTGTAAAATGAAGAAAATTCTTTCATTTACCAGCCACCTTTATTCCAAGAGTTGCCTAATTATTAAATAGCCGTCCCATTCATGGCGTGTAAATGTTCATTTGTTTAGTAAATACATGAGGTTAAGCTGAAGATAGAGAGCGTAATATTAGTGAGTTTAAGCATCAAACCCTTATTGCCAACTTGTTAAATCAAGATAATGCCACAGGATATAAAAAAAGTCGCAAAGAATGTGACTTTTTTTATGTTTATGCTCGTTATTTTTGAAACTTAAGCGAGCTTCTAAATGATCGCATAGGGCATTTCCGCCCATTCCAAGGTGTATCCTTGCCATGTCAAAGCGCCTGCTTGTTTAGCTTCTAGTCTGCATTCCACTAATGCATCAAACCCTTGCGCCGTTTGCGCAACACGCACAATTTGTCCGCAATCTGCTTGTTGGGCGTCTAGCACTACATCACCAATGTTAGGGCTTTGCGTGCTGTTGATGTGGGCGATGAAGGTGCGGCGTTTGACGCTGCCTAGGTAGTGGGTGCGGGCGACGATTTCTTGACCTGTGTAACAGCCTTTTTTAAAGTTGATGCCACCTAGCAGGTCTAGGTTGAGCATTTGTGGTACAAATTGCTCTTGGGTTTTGGCGTAGACATTGGGTAGGCCGCTGCTGATTTCGATGTGCTCCCATGTGTTGGCGTTGGCGATGCTACAAGTCGCGCTGAGGTGTTGCCACAGGGTTTGTGCTTGCGCAAGTGGCGCGATGATTTGAAAGCGTTCTACGCCTGCTTGTGCGGGCAGTTGGATGAAGGTCACGCCATCTGCATGGGTGACTTGGTGTATTTGGCTTGGCAGTGATGCACATTGGCTTGTGAGTGCCTCGCGCACTTGTGGGCCTTGTACACCAATTTGCACCATTTGCTCGCTGAGGTCTTCTACCATCACTTTGCTACGCAACACATACATGCGCAGGCGTTTACTGATGGCGGGGGTGAGTTCGGCAGGGCATTGCAAATAAATGGTTGGGGCTGTTTGTCCGTTTTGTCCGACTTGATACGCGTAAAACAAGGCGAGCATGCGACCTTTGGCGGTGCAGTAGCCTGTGTAGTGTGCGCCATTGGTTAGCTGTTTGACGTCATTGGTGACTTGCCCTTGCAAGAAGGTGACGGAATCTTCCCCAGAGAGTGCTATTAAGCCCCCGTGTGATGGATGGTTTGATAAATCCACCATGATATTGCTGGCGGATGATGATGCGTTATTGGGTTGTGTGTTTAAAAATGTTTGCCATGCTTGGTTTGCCATTTGTTTGTTAATCCTAATTTATGCTAATGTTTTGCGCATGAAGAAAGCCATTTTACCCGCAGAAATTACCCTTGCGTTGCAAGCCTCCCAATTATTATTGGGGTGGTTGTTGCTGATTTCAACGTTGGCAGTGGTGTGCGTGCTTTGGAGTTTGAGTTTGGTGATGGCTTTGCCACTATGCCTGCTGTTGGTGGCTTGGGCAAGTAGGCAGGTGAGAAAGCATGCGCTACTGTGTTTGCCTAGCAGTTGGCGTGGTTTGCGGGTGGACATGTATGGACGCATGTTTGTGCAAGATAATCGCCAGCAATGGCATGCGGTAGAAATATTACCTCAAAGCGTGGTGCACCCTTATTTGATGATTCTGCACTTTAAACCTAGCGAGAGGGATGGTTTAAAACACCATTTTTTTAAGAGAATACTGATAAGCCTTTTAGGCGAAAATGTGATGGTGATTTTGCCTGGCCAAGCTGAGGCAGAGGATTTGCGCCGTTTGCGCGTGTGGTTGCGGTGGAGATTACGTTTTAAGTCAGGTGATGCTCAATCACTTTGACGGTTTGCGTGGTGCGTAATTGCTGTTGCAGCCATGTGGGTTGGTAGCCAACTTTTTGAAATAGTATGTGCAGTTGTTGTAATAACTGTTTTTTAAAAAAGTGCATTTGGCGCAGTTTGGGGATGGCGGTTGTCCACAAAATGAGCAGCCCCGCAATCAAGGCAAACCAATTCGCAAGTTTGAGTGTGCTCCACTCACTGTGTCGGCTTTTCATATTTTCTAGCGCGTCTAGCAATTGGTAGCTATTTTTTAGTTTTAAATAAGTAGCCCCGATTTCTTGGGCAATTTTTTGTAGATGCGTTTCAGCTAAGACAGAAATATAGCGGTCTTGCTCGTTTTCGGCGCGGTCACTTTTACGTTGCAGTAGGCCAGCGGCGGCAATGGGTGCAGCACCAGGGGCGAGTTGCATGCTCTCGTGCGACCAATAGCCAGTGAGTTGGTTGTTGGCATCTAAACGCGGAATCGGGCCGCCTTTGGCACTCCCAACGCCCACAACCAACCAACCCTCTGCGCCTTGTAAGGTGCTTAAATCTCGCGTGTTAAAGGCGTGGAGTTTAGGCGCTTCCTCACCATCGGTAAAAAATACCACTTGTGCGCGGTCACCCAGTTGCGTCATCAGTTGCGAGCTAGCCAGCATGCCTTCACGCACACGGCTGTCGGCGGTCCACGCCATGCGCCAATCAATGTGGTTAAGGCTGTCTTGAATGGCGTCAAAATGGGTGCAGACTTCAATCGGCTCGAATAAGGCAACCACATTCACGCCCGAAAACATGCCGATGCCGACTTGGGTGTTGCATGGCAGTTGGGCGATGGTCTCGTGTAAGACTTTTTTGGTAAAAGCGAGTCTAGATAAGGCGTTTTTGCCAGTACCCATGTCTTGCGTGTTCATGCTTTGAGTGATGTCGATAATAAACAGGTATTGATGCAGTTGGCGCTTGATAGGCAGGCTAAATTGCGCCACGGCCAACACCAATAAACACAAGGCCAGCAACAACATGCGTAGGGGTTGCAGTGGTTGCCATAGTGCTTTGATGGTGTGGCGTAATTGGTTGTTCATCAGACCTTAGTGCGTCGCATCCATATGCGACACTATTGAAAATGGTTATCGTGGGCAATGACTTGCGCTTTGCTAAATCTGGTGCGCATGTCTTTTTGAAACAGTTTAAGTTTTCTGCTGAGTTGTTTAAACATGTCTTTGCTGGCGTACATGCCTAAAATACTCAAGCCTGCCAAGGTGGCAAATAGCCAATCTAAATCGAGCGGGGCAATGTCACGACGTGCAGGTTTTTGTTCTTTCATGGCGTCTAGCACAGTGTAAACGCTATCGCCTTTGATGTATTTGCCACCGATTTCTTGCACAATGCTATTGAGGTATTCTGTTGCGAGTTTAGAAATAAAGCGGTCATGGTCGCCTGTCGCCACGTTGTCATCGCGTACGCCGAGTGTGCTTTCCGAAATCTGCGCAATGCCCGGTTGCATAGCAAAGCTTTCGTTAGACCAATAGCCAATCACTTGGTTATCTTCACTGAGTTTGGGAATGGCGACGCCTTCTTCCGTGCCGATGCCGACAAATATCCAGCCATCACCGCCTTGGAACTCCGCCAAACTTTTGGTGTTAAATGCGTGTAGCTTTGGGGCCTCTTCACCGTCAGTAAAGTAAATCACTTGCGCGGGTTCAGACAACGCCCGTACGACTTTTGCCGTCACATACAAGCTTTCACGCACACGGCTGTTGCCTGACCATGCCATACGCCAATCGAGGTGGTCAATGGTGTCTTGAATGGCGGCAAAGTTTTGGCAAATTTCAATCGGGTCATACATCGCGGCGACCGAGTTGCCTGCAAATAGACCGATGCTGACTTTGGTGCCGCAGGGTAGGGAAGAGGTCACCTCGCGCATCATGTTTTGCATATAGGCCATACGCGTCACGGTTTTGCCGTTGAGCTTCATGTCTTTGGCGTTCATGCTTTGCGAAATGTCCGCAACCAATAGGTAGGCGTAAATATTGTGCCTAAAAGGGATGGTTGGGCGCAGGATGGCTAGCAACAAACAAACTGCCGCTGTGGCGAGCAGAAAGGTATCGCGCTTTTGCAAAAAAAGGTTGAGCAGTTTTTTCATAAGTTCTTCTGTCTTAAGATGGTCTTTAGTCTTACTAGGATGAAAACAAAGTACCCTTGCGACAAGCAAGTGTGATGCAGGTGCCCCTTATGGCAAACCGTTAGGAATGTTGCCCATAATCAAGCCAGGGTTGTCTGATTCGCCCACACCAGGCGTTGGTTTTTCAGGCAATAGGCTAATCACGCGGTCCAAATTACGGCGTGTACCCCAATTGCGATGATCGGATTTAAGTGCGTTTTTGTAAGAGGCTTTGGCTTGGGTGAGCAGATATTCTACCTCGTCACGCGTGTTGCTATCGTTGCCCCCACTGACTTGCAAGGCTTTATGGAAGAACATATTGCCAATGTTGTGTAGCACCGCTGCTTTTTGTACAGGTGTGGCTTTGTCGACGAGTTGTGAGAACAGTAAGGTTGCCTCTTTGTAGCGCTCGTTTTTGGCTAACCAATACGCCACTGCAAACTTGGCGTGGAAGCCTTGTTTGTTGGTTTGTGGTGTTTTACCAGTGCTGATAGCAGTATTAAATGCCTCAATTTGTCTTATTTTTTGCCAGCTATAAGCGATGGTCGCTACGCTGGCGACTGCAACAGCAATAAGGGCATAGCTAAGTTTTTTTACGCTGAGCGCCATGTTTTAATCTCCAAATATTTCACTGCCAGCAAGATGGCTATCATCAATATGGCTATCCAATAGCACAGGTTGGTGTAGTCATGACCTGGGATTTTTTCTAGGTATTGAATTGGTTTCTTTTCTTTGCGGTTAATGTCGTCAATCGCTGCTTCCAGTGCTTTGGGGTCTGCTGCTTCATAAGCATGAAAGGGCGTGCGTAAATTTAAAAAGTATTGGTATAACAACACTTCGGTCGGCATGGCGCCGTCATAACCGCTGGCGGTATATTTGGGGTCGAAAATGGTCACGCCGCCTGGTTGGCGCAACACAATCCAATACAAAGCAATGTTGTAGCGTTGTAGCCAATCACGGATTTTTTGTTGTACTTCGTCACTGACACGACCTGCACCGTCCGAAATCAAAATAATCGCGCGTGAACCTGAGTCTGGCACCTTTTCAAACAAGCCAATGGCGCTGGTTAATCCGCCACCAATATTGGTTTGAAACAATGAATTGCCTGCCGTGGCGTGAATCGCCGCTAATACCGCCTCTTTATTTTCGGTCAATGGCAAGACATACATGGCAGAGTTACTAAAGGTAATCATGCCTATCATGTCGTTTTGGCGGTTTTTGACAAAACTTGAAATGATGCGTGCCGCTGCGACGGATTTGGTCTCGCCGACATTGCCATCAGTGCCACCAGCAAATGGGTCGTCCATACTGGCGCTTCTATCTAACACTAAGCCTACTTGCGCACCAATGCCTGTGCGGGTGACTTGTTGCTCTAAACTGTGCGGGCCAGCCAAGCCTAAAATAATCGCCAATAAACTCAGAGAAGCGAGTACTTTAAGCAGTAGGCCTATCAAGCTGGAGAGCGGGTCTTCAGGCAAGAGCGCGACCCATGAGTAAGATTTGCTATTTTCGCGTTCTAATAAAATTGGTAGCAATGCCAATGGCAATGCCCACAATAGCCAAGGGTTGTTAAACGCCATTATACATTGGCTCCTGCTGCGTTTGTTTGTCTAGAGGCAGGATTGATAGTCGCAGGTTTTAGCCCACGCTCACAATCGCGCATTTGACGGCAAAATGTTTTTAACCAAGCTTTAGGCGTTTTGCCCAAGTTGGGTGTGGCTTGTGGATCAAAATAGGCTTGTCTAGAGAGCAAGAAGAAAGTTTCTAGCTCTGCTGACATGGGTTGGTATTGCGGATGTTGCTTTAAAAATATTTGTAGATTGTTGCTAAACACGCTCTGTCCGGCGACTTGCTCAATGGCTTTGTGCAAGCTGGCTAGCGAGGCTTTTAAACCAGTGTCATCTTCTTTTTGTTTGTTAATCACACGGTAAGCCTTGGCAAAAGGACCGCCCATTTTTGGCAACCAGGTGTAAGCGCCAAAAATATAAACCAAGCCGAGCAAAGAAATCGCCAAGGTCGCGATAGCTATTTTTAAATAGAGCTGTTCATTGTCTGATTTGAGTTTAATTGGCAAGATGAAGGGATACATTTCTTGTTTGAGGTTGACCTCTCCATACACCGACAAAGGGGAAGTACGGAAATTGAAATGTGGCACGCGCACCTGCACCAGTTCTTTGGTTTTGGTGTTGCGTAATTTAAGAATTTCACCACGTAAAATCGCAGGTTTAGCGGTTCTGCCAGCTTTAAAGACTTGGTAAGCAAGATGAATGGTATGTGAGCTTTGATTTAGACCAGTATGTTCTTGCGCGTCAATTTGCACCAACTCTATGCCCGAGATTTGTCCACGGTAACGGTGTTCATAACCCACAATCGGTAAAGATTCTTTCACCAACTCATAAGGTGATTTGATGGTGATGTCGATGGTGCGCTCTAAAATATCGCCTATCACATAACCGCCATCACGGTCTGGATTGTGCTCCACAATCTCGACATATGTTGGGTCTACGCTAGGCAGTTCTACATCCGCCAAGGCGATGCTAGGGACGATGCTAGTTAAGCACCAACCCAAGCTTGCGAGCGTTGCTGAGCTTGTTAAACGAGAAAAAATATTCACAGAAAAAAAATTCATAGCTGGCATCCATTAAGCGGCGACATATTGGTGGAAATAATCACTCAATAAGTCGGCATCAAACGTGTTTTCAACAAAAAAGGGTTGCATGTCAAAGCGCAAAAATAGGTCTTCGATGGCTTGTTTACGGGCTTCAAACGCTGCGAGGATTTTTTCACGGTAGCTTTGGCGCAAGAATAGCGTACGTTTTTCGCCTGTTTCGGGGTCGGTAATGCTGGTCACGCCAAACTCGGGTAAATCTTTGTATTCCGCGCTGTTCCATAACACCACGGGCACAATGTGGTGGCGCAACATCAATATCAGCGCTTCTTCTAGCTGTTCAATAGGCATATGAAAGTCAGACACCAAAAAGATTAAAGAGCGCTCGCGTGGCAACAAACGTGCGCTTTCAATCAAGCCCTGCGAGCCGACATCTTGTGGCAAATGGTTTTCTAGCTTGTCTGCCATTTCAAACATTTGATGGGGTCTGGCAGAGAGCGTACACACCCAATCTTCATTCAAATTATCATCAAAGCCAATGAAGCCAGCGGGGTCGGTATTGCGTGTCGCGGATTGTGCGACTGAGCGCGTAATTTCAGCCGCTGTGTGCAATTTGGTTTGGCTAGCACCATTTTGATTAGCACCGTATTGCATCGAGCCTGACATATCGCACAGCACAAACACAGGCGTGGCACTTTTTTGGTTAAAAATACGCACATACACCTGTTCCATCGGGTCGCGGATGGTTTGGCGGATGTCGATACGTCGCGGGTCGGGGTAGGCGAGCAGGGTGGTGTGACCTCTAAACTCCATGCCCATGCCACGCTGATTGCTTTTGTGACGGCCCGGTCTGCGCGAGCGGGAACGCCAAGCAATGTGGTAGCTAAACTCTTTGATGTAATCCATGTGTTTACTTCTGGCGGTGAATTTATCAGTTATGGCGCTGAAATGGCATTCACAATGCCAGAAAGCATTTCACGTGCGATTTCAGTACGACGCATTTCATACACAGGGCTGAATACCAAGCGGTGTGCAATGGTCGCATGGAATACCGCATGAATATCTTCTGGTAACACCGCTTCACGGTTGTTCAGCCATGCGTTCACACGTGCGGCACGTAACAGCATCCCCATACCACGTGGACTAGAGCCTGATAAGATTAAGCGTTTCATGTCTACGTTAGACACTTTTACGCCATAACTCATTGGGTCTTTGGTCGCTAGCCATAAATCTAATGCGTATTTACGCAAAGCAGGGCTTGCGGAGACACTGTCTTGCAAGGTTTTTGCAAAACTATTCAGTTGGTCAAATTTCAGCACATCTTGTTCGACATTAGAAACCAAGGCATCCACGTCGTGGAAGCGCGTTTCAAAAATCAAGGCTTCCATAATCTCGTGCTCAGCCGGCACCAAGATAGGAATTTCCATCATAAAACGGTCACGGGCAGCCGAAGGAATATCAAAAGTCTCTTCTTTTTCTACTTGGTTACGGTCAGCAAACACTAGCATGTGTGGGAAGTGATGTTCTTTGTTAAAGGCGGTCAATGTGCGCTCAGCCATCACACGTAACATCAATGAGTGTACTTGTGGCCGCGCACGATTAATCTCATTAAAAAAGAAAATGGATAAGTTTTCACCAGACATCAGCAAGGGGCCAGGACTGACGTGTGGTTTGCCATCTTCACCCAAATAAGTGTGGTAGACCAAGTCATTCGGCATCAAGTCAATGGTGCCTTCAATCCTTTGATAACCACCACCGATACCACGGGTAAACGCACGTAATAGTGTAGTTTTACCCACACCCACATCCCCCTCAAGCAGAACGTGACCACGCGCAAACACTGCCGTGGTAATCAATCTTACTGGGCCAGTTTGTCCAACCACTACTTTATTGACTTCGGATTCGAGTTTGAGCGCTTGTGCGCGCCAATCGGTCAGTTGTTTGTAACTCATGGTGTTTCTTTCTTAAGAAAATAATTAAGCTTTAAGTAAAAAGTACATCATTCAATCAATACCATCAATCAAGGCTTCGGATTTGTTACAGAATGTTACAACAGTGTAAATGTTTTGTTATTGTTTTAGCAATGGGCCAGTTGTAAACTTCTGCTACTGGATTAATCTTAGCCTTATTTTATGAAAAAGTATACAGGTCTGTATATTTATTTTGAGATAAATTGCTTTGATTAAATGCGTTTTCCAGCGAAAATAACGACTTGGTAAAACAAAGAGCAATTTTCATGTCAAAACAAAATCAATTTTCAAAAGAAGAATTACTGTCATGCGGTCGCGGTGAGATGTTTGGTGCAGGCAATGCACAATTGCCCTTGCCGCCAATGCTGATGTTTGATCGTATTGTTTCTATAACGGAAGACGGTGGACAATATGGCAACGGTCAAATCATTGCTGAATTAGATGTCACGCCTGATTTGTGGTTTTTTGATTGTCACTTTACTGGCGACCCAGTGATGCCAGGTTGTTTAGGTTTGGATGCGATGTGGCAATTGGTCGGCTTTTATTTAGGTTGGGCAGGTGGTCCTGGTCGTGGCCGTGCCTTGGGTGCGGGCGAAGTGAAGTTCACCGGCCAAGTGCTACCGACTGCAAAATTAGTGCGTTATCACATAGATTTAAAACGCGTGATTATGCGTAAGTTGGTGATGGGGATTGCTGATGCGCGCATGGAAGTAGATGGTCGCGAGATTTATGTCGCAAATGATTTACGTGTTGGCTTGTTTACCAGCACGGACAACTTTTAATTGAGTTAGGGGAGGCGCAATGCGTCGGGTCGTCATTACAGGGTTGGGCATCGTATCTAGCCTTGGCAATAATAAACAAGAAGTCCTAGATAGCCTAAAAGCAGGCAAGTCAGGCATTAGTTATCAACCAGAATATGCTGAACGCGGTTTGCGTTCCCATGTGGCGGGTTCGATTAAAAACCTCAATTTAGAAGAGTTGATAGACCGCAAACTCATGCGCTTTATGGCCAAAGGTCATGCCTATGCATGGCTGGCCATGCAAGAGGCGATTGCAGATGCCAACTTGGCTGAAGATCAGGTCTCTAACGTACGTACTGGCTTAATCGCAGGTGCGGGCGGTACTTCTACTGAGAGCATGTTAGAAGGTACTAATACCTTGGCAGAAAAGGGTATTCGTCGTGTTGGCCCATACATGGTGACTAAAACCATGAGCAGTGGCATTGCTGCTTGCTTAGCCACAGGCGCCAAAATCAAAGGCATCAATTACGGCATTAGCTCCGCTTGTTCTACCAGCGCGCATTGCATAGGCGCGGGTGTGGAACAAATCCAGTTGGGTAAACAAGATATTGTTTTTGCGGGCGGTGGCGAAGAAGAGCACTGGACCATGAGCTATTTGTTTGATGCCATGGGCGCATTGAGTAGCAAATACAACGACACGCCAGAAAAAGCGTCTCGTACTTATGACGCTGACCGCGATGGCTTTGTGATTTCTGGCGGCGGTGGCATTGTGGTGCTCGAAGAGTACGAACATGCTAAAGCCCGTGGTGCCAAGATTTACGCTGAAGTCATTGGTTATGGCGCGACCTCAGATGGTTACGACATGGTCGCTCCAAGTGGCGAAGGCGCTGTGCGCTGTATGCAATTGGCTTTGCATGGCCATGACGGCAACAAAATTGAAAAAGTCGATTACATCAATACGCACGGCACATCAACGCCTGTGGGCGATACCAAAGAGCTTGAGGCAATACGTGAAGTGTTTGGGTCAAATAACCCTGTGGCGATTGCCTCAACCAAATCTTTATCTGGCCATGCACTCGGTGCGGCGGGTGTGAATGAAGCCATTTACACCTTGCTGATGATGGAAAATAACTTTATTGCTGCCTCTGCCAACATCGAAACGCTAGATCCCTTGGCGGAAGGCTTAAACATTGTGCGTCAGCGCATCGACAATGTGAAAATTGAAACTGCGATGTCGAATAGCTTTGGTTTTGGTGGGACTAACGCGACGCTTACCCTGTCAACCAAAGGTTTGTAAAACAGTTAATTAAGTTCTTTTCTAGTTTTATACCTCTACAAAAGGGACTTTTATGCCATTTGCTCGCTTATGTTTGTTGGTGTTTTTACTAAGCGTATCTGCTTGTGCGGTGCTTGGTGATAGAACGGTCAATGTTTCAGGTGAGCAAATTGCTAAAAAGCTGAATGAGAAGCTTTCTGTGCCTTTTGCAGTACTCAAAATATTCAACGTCAACCTCAGTAACTCCGTCGTCACTTTCGACCAAAACACTGGTCGTATGATCACCAGTATGGATACTGCACTCAGCAGCCAGTTGTTCAAGCAAAACCTATCAGGCAAGGTAGGGATTTCAGGCAAACTGCGTTTTGATGCCGCCAGCAATAGCATCGTGCTCGATGACCCAAAAATCGAAAACTTACAATTGAATGGCGCCGATGCCAAAATGAATGAGTTGATGAATGGCTTTGCAAAAACGCTAGGCGGTCAAATGCTCAATGGATTGACCTTGTATCAAGTTAAACCAGAAGACCTCACTTTTGGGGGCACACAATACACGCCCAAAAACATGCAAGTGACCGCGCAGGGCTTGCAGATTCAGCTTTCCCCGCAAAAATAAGTGGTCTTAATCTAGCAACAATGCGGCGACCACTTGCCGACCTTCCGCCACTAAGATGTTATAAGTCCTACAGGCTGCCGCTGTGCTCATACACTCGACAGCGATATTTAGCGCAGTGAGTGCTTGAATGTGTTTGGGGTGGGTAAAGCGGTGCTGTTTGCCTGTCCCTAACAACACAACTTCAGGTTTCAACGCCAATAACTGTTCAAAATGCTGGCCTTCAATGCTTTCCCAGCCAGCTTCGACCCAATCTAAATACATCTGCTCGGCAGATAGCGCAATGTTTTGCGAGTACCTTTGATGATTGACGCTAATGCTTTTGTCGTCGTAAGCAGTAATCAGGTTTTGTTGTTCAGATTGCTGTAAATGTAATTTCATCGCGTGAATGTCTTGTCGTCAATATTGTGTTTTGTGGCTTTAGTGTTTCGTTGAAGCAAGCCTAGATTAAAGGTAGAATGCATGCTTTATATTAAATAGCTTAGCACATCGTGTGCCTTGCATGTAGAGCGATTATGCAGCCTATCCATAAATCCAATAAACTCAATAACGTCTGTTACGACATCCGTGGCCCCGTGTTGCAACGCGCGCGTCAGATGGAAGAAGAAGGTCATCGAATTATCAAACTCAATATTGGTAATCCAGCCGCGTTTGGCTTTGAAGTGCCTGAGGAAATTCAGCAAGACACCATCCGCAATATGAGTAAAGCGGGTGGCTACACCGACTCTAAAGGCCTGTTTGAACCACGTAAAGCGATTATGCACTACACCCAAAGCAAACACATTGCTGGGGTGACGGTGGATGACATTTTTATCGGCAATGGTGTGTCCGAGCTGATTGTCATGGCGATGCAAGGCTTGCTCAACAATGGCGACCAAATGTTGGTGCCGATGCCAGACTATCCTTTATGGACAGCTGCCGCGACTTTGGCAGGAGGCACTGCGCGCCATTATTTGTGTGATGAAGCCACAGGCTGGTTGCCCGATTTAAAAGACATTGAATCAAAAATCACCGCCAATACACGTGGCATTGTGGTGATTAACCCAAATAACCCAACGGGCGCATTGTATCCACGAGAGATTCTAGAAGGCATTATTGAGATCGCCCGCCACCACGGCTTGGTGATTTTTGCTGATGAAATTTACGACAAAGTGTTGTATGACGGCAATGAGCATATTTCGATGGCGTCTTTGGCTGATGATGTGTTGTTTGTGACTTTTAATGGCTTATCGAAAAACTACCGTACGTGTGGCTACCGCGCAGGTTGGATGGTGATTTCTGGCGAGAAAAAACACGCCACGGATTACATCGAGGGCTTGAACATGTTGGCAAGCATGCGTTTGTGCGCCAATGTGCCAGGTCAATTGGCGATTCAAACCGCATTGGGCGGTTATCAAAGCATTGATGACTTAGTCGCGCCTTCTGGTCGCTTGTGTAAGCAACGCGATTTGGCTTATGAAATGCTCACTGCGATTCCTGGCGTGACTTGCGTCAAACCCAAAGCGGCGATGTATCTGTTTCCCAAATTAGATCCAGCTGTGTACCCGATTGAAGATGACCAACAGTTTATTCTAGATTTATTGCTAGAAGAAAAAGTCTTGCTCGTGCAAGGCACAGGCTTTAATTGGAAAAAACCAGACCATTTCCGTGTGGTGTTTTTACCAAATGTGGATGACCTCACTGAGGCGATTACCCGCATTGCGCGCTTTTTAGAGAGCTATCGCAAAAAGCATCAAAAGTAAGTACAACTATTAAAAATCATTGTGAGTTAATTAAAGATATGAATGTATTAAAAGTAGGCTTATTAGGCATCGGCACAGTGGGTGGCGGTACTTATACCGTATTAACACGCAATCAAGCAGACATTTCGCGTCGCATAGGCAAGCAAATCAACATTGTGCAAGTGGCAGACCGTAACTTGGACTTGGCAAAGCAAGTCACAGGTGGGAAAGTGGCCCTGACTGACGATGCATTTGCTGTGGTCAACAATCCTGAGATTGATGTAGTGGTCGAATTGATTGGCGGCTACAGCATCGCCAAAGAGTTAGTGCTCAAAGCCATTGAAAACGGCAAACATGTGGTGACTGCGAATAAAGCTTTATTGGCAGTGCATGGCAACGAAATTTTTAAAGCCGCCGCAGCCAAAGGCGTGATTGTGGCTTATGAGGCCGCTGTAGCTGGCGGCATTCCCATTATCAAAGCCCTGCGCGAAGGCTTAAGCGCCAATAAAATTGAATGGGTGGCGGGCATTATCAACGGCACGACTAACTTTATCCTCACCGAAATGCGTGAAAAAGGTTTAGCCTTTGCTGATGTATTGGGCGAAGCGCAACGCTTGGGTTATGCTGAGGCTGACCCTACTTTTGACGTTGAAGGCATCGATGCCGCACACAAACTGACGATTATGGCTAGCATTGCCTTTGGCATGCCCATGCAGTTTGATAAAGCCTACACCGAAGGCATTACCAAGCTCACTTCTAAGGATATTAAATATGCTGAAGAGCTTGGTTACCGTGTGAAATTGCTGGGTATCAGTAAAAAGACCGAAGCGGGCGTGGAACTGCGTGTGCATCCAACACTCATCCCAGAAAAACGCTTGATTGCCAATGTGAATGGCGCGATGAACGCTGTAGTCGTCAAAGGCGATGCAGTTGGCCCTACACTTTACTATGGCGCAGGCGCGGGCGCAGAGCCGACCGCCAGTGCGGTGGTCGCGGATTTAGTCGACATTGCCCGCGCACAAGGCACGCAAGCTGAGCAACGCGTGGCTTATTTGGGCGTGCAATTAGACCAACAACAAACCTTGCCAATTTTGCCTATCAGCGAAGTCTCCAGCGCCTACTACTTGCGCATGCGTGTGTTAGACAAACCTGGTGTGTTGGCTGAAGTTACCAAAATTCTGGGTGATGCCGCCATTTCCATCGACGCCATGATGCAAAAAGAACCACAAGATGGCGAATCAGAAGCAGACATTGTGATTTTGACCCATGTGACCGTCGAGAAAAATATGGATGCCGCGATTGCTGCAATTGAAGGTCTAAGCGCGATTGATGGCAAAGTGACCAAAATCCGTATGGAAGAATTAGGGCGTTAGTATGAAGTATGTGAGTACCCGTGGGCAATCGCCTGCTTTAAGTTTTAGCGAAATACTCCTCGGTGGCCTTGCCCCAGATGGTGGTTTATATTTGCCTGAGCAATACCCACAATTTACCGATGCCGATTTAAGCGCCATGCGCGGCATGAATTACCGCGACTTAGCTTTTGCGATTTTGTCACACCTTGTTGATGACATCCCAGCCAACGATTTAAAAGCCATCATCGACAAAACCTACACCGCAGAAGTCTATGGCTTCACGCGTGCAGGTCAAAATGCCGAAGACATCACGCCCACCGTCAAGCTAGAAGATAACTTATACCTGCTCAGTCTTTCCAACGGACCAACGCTAGCGTTTAAAGACATGGCTATGCAATTGCTAGGCAATTTATTTGAATATGTGCTGGCGAAAACAGGCGAAACCACCAATATTTTAGGTGCGACTTCGGGCGACACAGGCAGCGCGGCGGAATATGCCATGCGCGGCAAAAAAGGCGTGCGCGTGTTTATGCTTTCACCACACCAAAAAATGAGCCGTTTTCAAACTGCGCAAATGTTCAGTCTGCAAGATGACAACATATTCAACATTGCCGTCAAAGGCGTGTTTGATGACGCACAAGATATGGTCAAAGCCGTGTCTAACGACCACGCCTTTAAAGCCAAATACAAAATCGGTGCAGTCAATAGCATCAACTGGGGGCGCATCGTTGCGCAAGTTGTGTATTACTTTAAAGGCTATTTTGCCGTCACGCAAACCAATAGCCAAAAAGTCAGCTTCACCGTGCCCAGCGGCAACTTCGGCAACGTCTGCGCAGGCCATATCGCCCGCATGATTGGCTTGCCGATTGATCAACTCGTCGTCGCCACCAACGAAAATGATGTGCTTGATGAGTTCTTTAAAACAGGATTATACAAACCACGTGGCTCCGCCAACACCTACCATACCTCTAGCCCTTCAATGGACATCAGCAAAGCCTCCAACTTTGAGCGCTTTGTTTATGATTTGGTGGGGCAAGATGGCGCAAAAGTGCGTGAATTATGGGGCAGTGTAGACAAAGGCGGTGCCTTTGATTTAACGAACTATATGCCTAAAGTCAGCGCTGAGTTTGGATTTGTTTCTGGCTCAAGCAACCATGCTAACCGTATGCAAACTATCCGCCAAACCAAAGAAAAGTACGGCGTGGTCATTGATACGCATACCGCCGATGGCTTAAAAGTGGCGCTAGAATTACGTGATGTTAAAACGCCTATGGTCGTACTAGAAACCGCCTTGCCTGCCAAGTTTGAAGATGCCTTGGTCGAAGCTTTGGGCCAAGTGCCACCAAGACCTGCCAGCCTCAACGGCATTGAAGATTTAACGCAAAAATTCACAGTCATGGATGTGAGTGTCGATGCAATTAAGCAGTTTATTGTGGAAAATACTTAAACGGATAGCGTAAATGAAACAATACCACGACCTTTTAAACCACGTACTTGCGCACGGTAATAAAAAAGAAGACCGCACAGGCACGGGCACAACCTCCGTTTTTGGCTACCAAATGCGTTTTAATTTGGCCGAGGGCTTTCCGTTACTCACCACTAAAAAAGTGCATTTAAAGTCCATTATTCATGAGTTGCTGTGGTTCTTGCAAGGTAGTACCAATATCGCTTACCTTAAAGAACACGGTGTTTCAATTTGGGATGAGTGGGCAGATGCTAATGGTAATTTAGGCCCTGTGTATGGCTACCAATGGCGTAACTGGCCTAAGCCTGATGGCACACATATTGACCAAATAACGCAAGTAGTTGAGCAAATCAAAAAGAACCCTGATTCTCGTCGTTTAATTGTTTCGGCTTGGAATGTGGCGGATGTGGACCAAATGAAACTGCCACCTTGTCATGCTTTTTTTCAGTTTTATGTGGCGGATGGGCGTTTAAGCTGCCAGCTATACCAACGCAGTGCTGATATTTTCCTAGGTGTACCGTTTAATATCGCTTCTTATGCCTTACTCACCATGATGGTGGCGCAAGTATGTGGTTTAAAACTGGGCGATTTTGTACACACACTTGGTGATGCGCATATTTACGCTAACCACATGGAGCAAGTAAAAGAGCAACTCTCACGCACGCCACGTGCATTGCCTACCATGCGTTTAAATAAAGAAGTGAAAGATATTTTTGGCTTTAAGTTTGAAGATTTCACTTTGGAAAACTACGACCCTTACCCAGCTATTAAAGCACCAGTGGCTGTCTAGGCACGAAACGCTTGGTTAGCTTTAGCCAATTTGTTACTAAAGTGTAAAACTCCCGTTTTTTGGTTGAATTTTTCCCTTCCATGCGCCATCGTATTCATGGTGCATTTTTTCTATCTCTCTAACCCCTAGTTAATGTGATTTAGAAATGTGTACTGTTTATTTAGAGAAGTTATTTAGGAGATCATTATGAAAGTTCAATCAACATTATTAGCAATGTTGCTAGCGGGCGTTTTCGCTGTAAACGCACAAGCGGCACATGACACCATTAAACCTAAAGCATTTGATAGCCTAGGCAAATGTGTTAAAGCAGCTTTAACTAAAAAAGACGGTACGATTGTTAAGCTAGAAATGAAATCTGAGCAAAAACAAGCGATGTACGAGTTTGATATTGAAATGGCTGACGGTACTGCATGGGATATTGAGTGCAATGTTAAATCTAGCAAAGTGACTGAAATCGAGCAAGAAGTGAAAGCGGATGATGCTAAATTTAAAGCATTGGCAAAAGTATCTGAAGCAGATGCTAAAGCAACAGCGTTGGCTGCACACCCAGGTTCAGTGGTTGAAGTAGAGTATGAGTTAGAGCCAGATGGCAAAGCTTCTTACGAGTTTGACATTATGGAAGCAGACAAAGAAGAAGTGAAAGTAGAAGTGGATGCGACGACAGGTAAAATCGTTGAAACTAGCTACGAAGTTTACCAAATTGGTAAAGAGTAATTCTTGATGCTCAATTTAACCAGAATTGGTTAAATTAATGGCAATAAAAAAACACCGCTTTACGCGGTGTTTTTTTATTGCAGAGATCAATATGCAAGTTAGGGAGTCTACCCCTCCAATATGACTTGTGTTATATTGAAGGTCCTAGTGATAGCTCTCCCTAATGTAATAAATGCATTTAGTATGCCAAATTTTATTTTGTTATTAACTAATTGATTTATAACAGTAAATTGTTTTTATTTGATTTTTATTGTTAAGATGTGTTGGTTAACTGCAACCAATGTGGTTGAAAAAAGCACCCATCTCAACCAGTTTTTAATAAAAATTCTTTTTGTACATAAGTGTTTTTAAGTGCACCTTCCAACCCCACATAAAGCTTCGTGAATGTAGCTTCGTCAAGTTGTTCGTAATTTAGTCTGGATGTTTGATCATCCACATATTCCACATATAGATTGTCTAGATGGATACCTAAGCTATCTAGGTCAGCATTTAATCCATGCTTATTGTTTTTGCTTTGATGAAGATAAATGGCTTTTTCTGTGATGGCTTTGACATTTAGCAGAGCATTGTTTGAGGTTTTGTAAGTGTTGGCTGTGCTGTGTGCTTGGAGTAAAGCGCTTATTTTCTTGTAGCGTTGCTCAAGTAGATTTTCCCAAGCCAGGCATAGTTTTTTGTAATACCCACACTTGATGAACTCATACTGTATCTGTGCATTGAGCAAGCTTTGCGGTTCAATATAGGCTGTTAAATATTGATTAACTTGCATGGCAAGCTCGTGAGGTAGCGCGACATAGTGGATATCTACATACGAGTGCCTTTGCGCATAAAGCGAACCTAATATTACCGTGTTATCTGTCTGGTATTTTCCGCTGACATGTGGCTTGCTACTGATAAATTGGTGCCTATGGTCTTCTATCAATAAAACGTTAAATTGATGGAGCCTGCTTTTAATTTGCGGATTGATGGCAACACCTTGACCAAGTGCATTTTCTGCATTGGCGGTGACCCACAAGGCAGCAACTGGGTAATTGATGCAATACTTTTCGATGATGTCTAGATTGAGTGTGCGGGTCAGTGTTTTATCCGCTAGCTTATTACTAGGTAGTCTATTGCTGGTGGATGAGAAATCGTGCGCTTTGGCATCATCGTTTTGACTTGGCACTTCAAGCAGAATAAAGCCATGGTCGCGCAATGTGTATTTATCTTGTATGGGGCAGGCTTCGTCTATGAGTAAATAATCGCCACGTTTTTTTAACTCCTTTATAAACACTTGATAAAGAATAGTTTCACTGTGATGGCATAAAATGTTTGTTGGGTTGGTATTTAAACCCAACTCATGAATCAGTAATTGTGCAATTAGCGTTCTTAAACTAATCAAGCCGCCTGCATCTGCAGAACCAATTTCCTTTTTAGCGTAGCCTATTTTGTGCATATAGAGCGCGGCGCGTCTAGTCAGTTTGACCATCTCTTTTTGCAATAGCTGTGTGATTTTTAATGCGTGTTCTGATTGGGGTTGGCTTTCAGTCGCTGTGTGGGGTTTTGTTGTAGTTGATGTTTCAGTACTTGCGACTGGAAGTGAGTCTGCAACAAAAGTGCCTCGTTTCGGTTCTGTATAAATCCAGCCTTGTGCTAACAGTTCATCATAGACTTTGGCCGCAGTTTTGCGGTTAATACCAAGATTTTTAGCTAAGTCACGGGTGCTGGGGAGTGCGCTGCCAGATAGCCAACTGCCTTGACGGATGAGCATCTGAAAGTGGTTGACCAATTGCTGATGGATGGTCACTGACGAGTCTATTTCTAGCTCGATATGATAATGCCAAGGTCTTAACACAGCCTAGATATCCTCATCGCAGATTAACAACACGGTTTAACAACTTGAAACAATTTTTGTGGGCTTGGCCCATTACCAAGTGGTTAAATGCAACCACGATATCAAAAACTGTTTCTAAACCCTTGCGTTAGGACTATCTAGGCTATATTCCTAGAAACAATGATAACAAAAAATTGTCAGAGGTGTGACAAATTGTTTGATTAATAAGATGTTTTAGAAACAGAATTCAACCAACTGGACCATCGGAAATAATAAAAACTGGCTGGCTGTTTATCTTGATTATTTATATTACAGTTACATCCGCTTAATAGCACCATGAGTTTATGGTGTATCTGGGCTCCTAGTACCAGTGTTATCAAGCCAAGATTGCCTTGTTATATAGAAATATTTAACAAGGTACAACATAGTTATATCTTTGGAGATAATACGATGAAAACGTTTAATAGCGCATTAACTCTTGCTGCTAGCGTTGCTTTAGCTTTCCCAGTGATTGCTTCAGCTGCTGCAGACCAAGAAGCCGCAATGAAAAACCCAAACAACTGGGTACATCCACGCGGTCAACACGATAACCAAGCTTACTCAACTTTGTCACAAGTGAACAAAGGCAACGTTAAAAGCTTGAAAATGGCTTGGACATTCGCAACCGGTGTAAACCGTGGTCACGAAGGTTCACCAGTAGTTGTTGGTAACATGATGTATGTACATACAGCATTCCCAAACAATATCTACGCTCTTGACTTAAACGACAACCAAAAAATCGTTTGGTCATATTTCCCAAAACAAGACCCATCAGTACAAGCTGTTTTGTGCTGCGATAACGTAAACCGCGGTTTAGGTTATGGCGACGGCAAAATCTACTTGCAACAAAACGATGGTAACTTGGTTGCTTTAGACGCAAAAACTGGTGCTAAAGTTTGGTCAGTTTTGAATACAGATCCAAAAGTAGGTGCTACTAACACTAACGCTCCACACGTCATCAAAGACAAGGTGTTAACAGGTTGCTCAGGTGCTGAGTTTGGTGTTCGTTGTTTTATCGCTGCGTATTACATCAAAGACGGTAAATTAGCATGGAAAGCTTACTCAACTGGTCCTGATGCAGAAACATTGCATGACAAAAATACAAACAAAGATGTACCAGCTTACAATGCGTTATCAGTTTACGAAGATGTAAACGGTGGTAACAAAATTGGTGGTTCATTCAAACGTTTACCAATCGAAAAAATGAAAATTGGTGAGCAAGAGTTAGGCACACGTACATGGTTGAAACCACAAGCAGTTAAAGATGGTTGGCAACATGGTGGTGGCTCTGTATGGGGCTGGTGGCCATATGATGCACGTACAAACTTGGTTTACTACGGTGCAGGTAACCCTTCAGTATGGAACCCAGATGTACGTCCAGGCGACAACAAATGGTCTATGACTGTGACTGCGCGTGATTTAGACACTGGTGTGGCTAAATGGGCGATGCAAATGACTCCACACGATGAGTGGGATTATGACGGTGTTAACGAAGTCATCTTGTACGACAAAGGTGGCAAAACATACGCATGGCACCATGACCGTAACGGTTTCTTGTACACATGGAATGCACACACAGGCGCTTTAGTGGCTGCTGAGAAATCACATCCATTTGTGAACTGGGCAACTGACGTTGATTTGAAAACTGGTGTACCAAGCAAATTAGCTGCAGCTTCAACTCACCAAGACTACAATGCTAAAGGTATTTGCCCAGCTGCATTGGGTACTAAAGACCAACAACCAGCTGCTTATTCACCAAAAACTGGTTATGTTTACTCTCCATTGAACCACGTATGTATGACATACGAGCCAGTTGAGTCTAAATATGTTGCTGGTCAACCATGGGTTGGTGCTACATTGACTATGTTTGCTGGTCCAGACGGCGTAATGGGCGGTTTTGCTGCTTACAACCCAATGACCAACAAAAAAGTTTGGTACAACAAAGAGAAATTCTCTGCTTGGGGTGGTGTATTGACTACAGCAACTAACTTGGTGTTCTACGGTACTTTAGATCGCTGGTTGAAAGCTGTTGATGCACAAACAGGTAAAGAACTTTGGAAATTCCAAGTGGGTTCTGGCGTGATTGGTAATGCATTCACATACGGTCATAAAGGTAAACAATACGTTGGCGTGCTATCAGGTATCGGTGGCTGGGCTGGTGTAGCGATGAACCTTGGTATGACTAACGACACAGACGCACTTGGTGCTGCTGGTGGTTACAAAGAGTTGACAAAATACAACGCTGCTCCTGGCGGCGGTGCATTGAACATTTTCTCACTATAATTTAAGTCTAACTTAAGTGATAGCGTAGACGATATTCAAGTCGCGTTAACTTAGCTTTAAAGCACTTAGGCTTTAGAGCAAAAAAACACCCTGCTTCGGCAGGGTGTTTTGCTTTGTGGCCAATCAAATCTTTAATTAGCTTAAATTTAGCCTCATAGCTTAACTAGCAACACGCTAGTAGATGCTGGCGGTATTTTCTTGCTTAAGTTGTTGAAATGCCTGTAAACGGCTAGGACTGATGTTGCCGAGCGATACTTGTTCTAGCATTCGGCAGTCTGGTTCATGCGTGTGTGTGCAGTTGTTGTATTTACACTTGCCAATAAATGGCCTAAATTCAACAAATGCATATTCTAAGGTGACAGCGTCTACATGATACAACCCAAACTCTTGTAAGCCTGGTGAGTCAATAATATGGCTGTTGTCGTTGAGGTGATAAAGTCGTGTGGCTGTGGTAGTGTGTTTGCCACTGTCTAATGTCATGCTAATCTCTTGCGTTCTCACTGCTTGCTCAGGAAGCAGTTGGTTGATAATAGTGGATTTACCCATACCTGATTGCCCTACCAATATGCTGGTTTGGCTTTCTAAATATGGCTTGAGCCCTTGAATAGATTGTTTGGCGCTGAGTTGAATGGTGGTATAGCCAAGCTTGGTAAAAAGCGCTAATTTTGCTCCCGCTTCAGGGTTGGGTAAATCACATTTGTTTAATACGATAAGCGGTTTCACGCCGCTCGCTTCTGCCGCCACTAAACAGCGATTCAATAAGTCTTCATAAAAGCTGGGTTGCGTGGCTAACACAATGATGATTTGGGTGGCATTGGCCGCTAAAGTTTTGACTTTAAATGCGTTGCTACGGTAGAGCAAGGAGCTACGCTCACGGGTGGCTTCAATGACCCCTTCGTTATGCGACGTGAGTTGAATTTCAACGTAATCGCCTGTGGCGTTTTCAATTTTTTTGCCACGCGTGACGCAACTAATTATCTGACCAATTTCCAATTCGACTTCATATCGTTTGCCAAATGAGGCAACCACTTGACCTGCGAGCAACGGGGATGAGGCCATGCTAGAAATGGTAGTAGGTTTGGTTGAGGTATTGAATCACTTGTTGTTCTTCGTCATCGAACCACTTTAAATTCAACATGGTATTGCAGTTGCGCACTTGGGCTTCGAGGCCTTTAAGTGAGCGCACTTTGCGGTATTCTCGTTTGTAAATCTCACTGCCATCACCGCCATAGCTACTGGCATGGCAACTAATGCAATGCTTTTGCACCAGTTGTTTGCCAGTAGGATGACTAGTTTCTGTTGCATGGCTGTTTATGCCAAATGTGACAATTAACAGTGTGAGAGTGATGCGACTCATGATTTTAATGCAAGTAGCTTTGCCACACGCATGCTGGCAGGTGGGTGCGAGTCGTAAAAAGCCGAGTGTAATGGATCTGGCGTGAGTGTAGAAGCATTGTCGCGGTATAGTTTAACCAACGCATCAATCAAATACTGCGCTTGTGATTGCTTAGCAGCATAGTCATCTGCTTCAAACTCATTTTTACGCGAGTAGGCCGCCATCAATGGGCGCAATATCATCATAAACACAGGCGCAACCAGAATAAATAAGACCAAAGCCACTGCATGGCTAGGTTGCGCAACACCCAAGCCTTGGAAAAACCATACTTGATTCATGAGATAGCCTAACAAAGCCAAGCCTAATAGGCTAATCACGAACATCATGACAATCCGTTTAATCACATGCTGATGTTTAAAGTGACCTAATTCGTGTGCCAAGACCGCCTCAATTTCATCGGCATTTAATTTGTCTAAAAGCGTATCAAAAAACACCACGCGTTTGTTTTTGCCAAAGCCTGTAAAGTAAGCGTTGCCATGACCAGAGCGCGTGGAGCCATCCATCACGAACAAGCCTTGGCTGGCAAAGCCACATTTTTGCATCAGCTGTTCAATGCGGTCTTTGAGTAATACATCTTCAAGCGGATTAAATTTATTGAATAGTGGCGCAATCCATGTCGGATAAATGGCTAACATAAACAGATTAAATGCGCTCCATACCACCCATAAGTAGAACCACCAATATTCCCCCGCGCTTTGCATTAACCACAAAGCAACCAATAGTAATGGTGCTCCAAGTAACAAGCCTACCAAGGAGTGTTTTGCTAAATCACTAAAGAACATGGCGGGGGACATCTTGTTGAAGCCATATTGTTCATCGACTTTAAATGTTTGGTAATAGTCAAAAGGCAATTCAACCAAACTGCTAATAAAGAATGTGCTGGCAATCAATAAGGCACCCATAATGAGGTTGTAATTGGGTAGCAACGTTTGCCATGCCTCTGCTAACCATTGTAAACCACCACCTAAGGTGAAAGCCAATAAAAGCAGGGTTTCAAACGTAGTGCTCAATAGTCTAAGTTTAACTTTGGCACTGGTGTAATCGGCTGCTCTTTGGTGCGCCTCTAGGCTAATCGTTTCTGAAAACGCCGCTGGCACTTGGGTGCGTTTAGATTGAATATGACGTATATGGCGCATGCCTAGCCACATACGAATCGAGTAAGTGATGACTAAAACGTAAAGAAAAATTTGTGTAAAGGTTTGTGCCATATTATTTATTTGTCCAGTGAGTCAAGCGGTAAGCTTGCTTTTTTGCCATCTCGCACGTTCGTTTAGTTTTAAATCAGTTAAACTCATGCTTAGCGAAAGGCCATTTGTCTTAAAGCTATTGTACCAATAAGAGTGCTATCACCAAGAGATTGTTCATCTCTGATACACTCTACGACTATTTTAATGGAAATCATGAAGGACGCGATGAGTAACACGAATAATAACGAACATTTAATTTGGCTAGACATGGAGATGAGTGGCTTATTGCCCGATTCTGACCGTATTTTGGAGTTGGCGGCAGTGGTTACCGATGCAGATTTAAACGTGATTGCCGAGTCGCCCGTGTTGGTCGTTCACCAATCAGATGCAGTGTTAGATGGCATGGACGCATGGAACAAAGGCACCCATGGCCGTAGTGGTTTGATTGATAAAGTGAAAGCTTCAACCTTGGATGAAGCCGCGGCCACAGATGCCATGCTGGCCTTTTTGAAGCAACATGTGCCTGAGGGCAAGTCGCCGATGTGTGGTAACTCTATTTGCCAAGACCGTCGCTTTATGGCGCGCTATATGCCAAAACTAGAGGCTTACTTTCATTACCGTAATTTAGATGTGAGCGTTTTTAAAGAGTTGTCTAGACGCTGGAAACCTGAAGTTTATGCAGGCTTTAAGAAAGCCAGTCGCCACGAAGCGTTGGCAGATATTTATGAGTCTATAGATGAGCTTAAATATTACCGCGAGCACTTTATCGTTAAGTAGTAATAGTCAAGCAGTAGAAAATTTAGGCAAAAAAAAGGACATCATTTAGATGTCCCGAGGGAGGAGAAGTTAGCTTTGGAGAAGCTTGATTAATATTAAGCATTAACCGTGCCAACTTTAAATCCCCTATTTTCTTTTAACGTTTCAATAAGTCCTCATAGCCTAAAATATAGCGTTTGGCGCTGTTTTCCCAGCTAACATCAGTACGCATGGCTTGTTTTTGCAGCTTTTCCCATCGTTTAGACTGTGCATAAATTGTCATCGCGTTGCTTAAAGTGACCAAAAGTGACTCAGCATTTGGCTGATCCATGACAAATCCTGTAGAGGTTGCATTCATTTCATCTATCTCTGGCAGGGCAACATGGTAAGGTTGAATCGAGTCCGCCAAGCCACCTGTGCGATTGACCACAGAAATGGTGCCATAGCGCAATCCGTATAGCTGGTTGAGTCCGCAAGGTTCAAAGCGGGAAGGCATCACAAAAATATCAGCGCCCGCCATGATTAAATGCGACAGAGGCTCGTTATAGCCAATATGCACGCCCACTTGTTTAGGATAAGCATTTTTGAGCGATAAGAACCCTTGTTCTAATGCGTATTCGCCACTGCCTAAAATCACCAGTTTACAGCCAGATTTCAGCAAGCTAGGCGCAATGCTGAGCAACATATCTAACCCTTTTTGATGCGCTAATCGGCTGACCACGGCCAATACAGGCTGATTATCTTGGCTTGGTAAAGCAAACTGTTTAAGCAGGGCGGTTTTAACCAGTGCTTTATTTTCGAGTTGTGTTTTGCTGTAATGCGCAGGCAAGTGCGGGTCAGTCTCAGGGTTCCATTCGTCGGTATCTATCCCGTTTAAAATGCCAGTTAAATCCTTTGCGCGATGTTGCAACAAGCCTTCAAAGCCAAAGCCAAATTGCGATGTTTGTATTTCAGTAGCATAATGCGGGCTCACTGTGGTGAGTTTGTTAGCGTAATGCAAGCCTGCCTTCATAAAAGAAAGCTGGCCATGAAACTCGTAGCCTTCAATTTGAAAATCGAGCGCATCTAAGCCTAAAGTATGACGCCAGTCAGCATGAAAATTACCCTGATAAGCAAGGTTATGGATGCTATAACAAGATTTTGCAGGACTATGCAATCTTTGCATAAAGTAGGGTGTTAAGCCTGTTTGCCAATCGTTGCAATGCACGATGTCTGGTTGCCATTTCAATAAGTTGTTAGGGAGGCTTAATAAGGCGGCGACTTTAGACAGCAAACCAAAGCGTAAAGCGTTGTCATGCCAATCTTCTTGTTGAGGGTTATTATAAGGGCCACCCTCACGTTCAAACAGGCTTGCTTGCTCTATTAAAATCAGCGGTACTTTGCTATTCGTCAGGGTGGTTTCATATAACTGACAATGCATCCCAGAAAATACCTCTAAACTACCTAGCAGTGTTGGTTTCTTGCATTGCGCCAAAATACCTTTGTAGGCTGGCAATAACAGTCGAATATCGACTTTCAGTTGCTTTAATGCTTGTGGCAAAGCACCACTGACATCAGCCAATCCACCCGTTTTAATCAAGGGGTAGATTTCAGAACTCACAAATAGAACACGCAAGATAAAGGCTCTTTGAGATATTAAAACTGCATTATAAAGATTTTTATAAAGTCATCACGCATATTTGAGTTAATCAAGCAATCGTGATAATTTGAACGCCATTAATAATTCGGTTTAAGGTGATTTTATGTATGCTTGGCTTGCAGTAGCGGCGGGTGCCAGTGTGGGTGCTTGGATGCGTTGGGGATTTTCTTTATGGTTTGCACCTAATGTGATTCCTTATGGCACTTTGCTGGCAAATAGCTTGGGGGGCTTTTTAATGGGCATTGCCATGGCGCTTGTGCAAGCCATGCCACAATTAAGTCCTGAGCTACGTCTGCTTATAACGACAGGTTTTTTGGGAGGGTTAACGACTTTCTCTACCTTCTCAGCGGAAGCTGTGGGTTTGCTACAAAAGCAGGCTTATGCATGGGCCACAGCACATATCCTGTTGCATTTGGTTTTATCGCTAGGCTTAACCATGCTAGGTTATGGTTTGGCGATGCGGTTTATTCAGCAGGCATAAAAAAGGCTGTGGTTTTCACCACAGCCTTAAACTTACAAATTCAAGCTAGCCAAATCTGGCCAAGACAAATCTAGGCTAGACAAATCCAGATTATTTGCTATCTTTCTGAGTTTCTACCATCACCAATGGGGCTTCTTGTGCCGCCGTTGCTTTCTCTGCTTGCCATTTTGGCTTGCTAGCATTGGCTTTGGTGTTCTTCTTAGCTGGCGCTTTGCTTGGAGTGCTGTCAGCAACCACCGTTTCAGACTTGGTTTCAACCAATTGAATGCCTGTATCTGCATCCGTTTTTACTGGCTTCGCTGGTTTGGCTGTTTTAGCTGGTTTTTTGTCACTGGTTTTTGCAGTCGCTTTTTTAGGTTTGCTTTCGGTGTTGACTGCAGATTCAGCGCTAGCAGATGTTGTTTTGTTTGCGCTAGTTTCAACCAATTCAATGCCTGCTTCTGAGGCAATCGCTTTAGGGTCAGCTAAGGTTTCTTTTTTAGCTTTGTTTTGACGACCTTTGTTGGCTTTGCTGTCATTATTGCTAGCCACTTGCGTTTCAACCACTGTGTTTTGCACAGGGGCTTCACTGACGGCTTTTTCAGTGCTTGGCGCTGTTTGTGGGGCTGGCGAGTTAGTGCTAGCAGTATTGGCATTAGCGTTATTAGCATTGCCATTATTGCTAAACTCTTGGTTTACGTTGCCATTTTCATCGCGGTTACGTTTGTCGCGGCGACCATGACGATTACGACGACCGCTACGCTCGTTGCGCTCGTTGCGCTCAGGGCGTGACTCAGCCTGATTGCCATTGACTTGAGGTTGCTGTGAGGCGTTATTAATTGCTGGTACTTCCGCATCTAACTTTGCTTGTGACTGTTGCGCACGTTCCTGCTGTGGTCTGTCATGTTGGTTTCTGTCATTGCGTTCGTGTTTTGGCTTACCATGCTCAGGGCGTCCGTCTTTGCGTGCTTGTTGGCTCGCATCTTGTTTTTCAAACTTATCGCCTCTGTCATTACCTCTGTCACCAGCTCTATCACTGCCGCGGTCATTGCGATTGCGGTTGCGGTCGTTGCGGTTACGGTTGCGTGGGTGACGGTCGCGTTGACCATCACGGCCTTCACGGTTATGTTTCGGTTGTTTATCCTCTTTATTTTCTTCTGCAATACCAAACAAAGATTTAATCATGCCTAAAATTGATTTTTTAGGTGCAGTTTCCACTTTCTCTGGCACGATAGGCGCTGAGGTGCTTGGTGTAATGCCTTTAACAACGGCCTCTGCCTTTTTAGGTGCGGCTTCTGCTTGTGCTGGGTTATATTCAGATTCAGCAGGCAAGTCCACCATTTTGTAGCTGGCTTGCGCGTTTTCTTCACTCACATCGTCATGACGAATGCGGGTGATTGTGTAATGCGGTGTTTCAAGGTGGATATTAGGAATCAACACCACTTCCACGCCTGTGCGTTGTTCGACTTTGTGAATATCGGCACGTTTTTCATTGAGCAAGAAGGTGGCTGCTTCCACAGGCAGTTGCACTTGAATAATTGCGCTGTTGTCTTTCATCGCTTCTTCTTGCGTAATGCGCAAGATGTGCAATGCAGTCGATTCAATACCACGGATGTGGCCTGTGCCGTTACAACGTGGGCAAGTCGCGTGGTTGGTTTCACCTAGGCTAGGGCGTAAACGTTGACGTGAGAGCTCAAGCAGGCCAAAGCGTGAAATTTTACCCATTTGTACACGTGCACGGTCGTGATGCAATGCATCGCGCAAGAGGTTTTCAACATCACGTTGGTTACGTTGATTTTCCATATCAATAAAGTCAATCACCACCAAACCGCCCAAGTCGCGCAAGCGCATTTGGCGCGCCACTTCTTCTGCGGCTTCTAAGTTAGTGTTGAAGGCTGTTTGTTCAATGTCAGCACCTTTAATCGAGCGGCCTGAGTTCACGTCAATTGCCACCAAGGCTTCGGTGTGGTCTATGACAATCGCGCCACCTGATGGCAAGCGTACTTCACGCGCAAACGCTGTTTCAATTTGGTGCTCGATTTGGAAGCGCGTAAACAAAGGAATTTCATCTTGGTATAGTTTAACGCGGGCGATATTGCCTGGCATGACGTGGCTCATGAATTGAACGGCTTGTTCATGCACATCAGGCGTATCAATCAAAATCTCGCCAATGTCGGCACTAAAGTAATCGCGAATCGCACGAATCACCAAGCTACCTTCTTGGTAGATTAAGAATGCGCCAGGTTGATAGTTTGATGCTTCTTCAATCGCTGTCCATAACTGCGTGAGGTAGTTTAAGTCCCATTGCAACTCTTCGGCATTGCGACCGATACCCGCGGTACGGGCAATAATGCTCATGCCGTTTGGCACATCGAGTTGTGCCATGGTGTCACGTAACTCGTTGCGCTCTTCACCTTCTACACGGCGTGAAACACCACCGCCACGTGGGTTGTTTGGCATGAGTACCAAATAGCGACCAGCCAGTGAGATAAACGTGGTGAGTGCTGCGCCTTTGCTGCCGCGCTCGTCTTTATCCACTTGTACGATGACTTCTTGACCTTCTTTAATCACGTCCTGAATGCGGGCGCGACCTGCATCGGTTTTTTCTTGGAAATAACTGCGAGAGATTTCTTTAAATGGCAAAAAGCCGTGGCGGTCAGTGCCGTAATCCACAAATGCGGCTTCAAGTGAGGGTTCGACGCGGGTAATCACGCCTTTGTAGATATTGCTTTTACGCTGCTCTTTGCCAGCGTGTTCAATATCTAAATCAATGAGTTTTTGACCATCGACAATCGCAACGCGCAATTCTTCGGATTGCGTTGCGTTAAATAACATTCTTTTCATGTGTGCTCCTAAACGAAGCTTACACAGTAGAAACAGCTTGGGAGGTTTACTGAAGTGACTGCTTAAATCCACTCAATCTTAATTGTGATTGAGCAAGCAGTTGTTTTAACGAGCGTTCAATCCTAACATCGGGTTTAGCAAAGAGTGAGCGCTATGGTTGATAGCAAGTCTCAATGCTGCCGAATGGGGAGTGAATAAATGTCTTGTTTGCGCAAGAGGCTGGCTGATTTGAGCGCGGTGTCTTGTTGGCAATGCTGGACGGATATTGTCCGTAGGATTGTTGATGCGGCTAGACAGCAGAGCGCTTGATGCGTGCATCAAGTGTTGTGTTGCTGTGTTTATCCAAAATAACATCAAAATAAAACCCTATGGCAGACTATATTTCGTTAAAATTCTACATTCAGTAAACGCTAGCCCGCTTGTTTATTGTTCTGCGTAAGCTGTCGCGTTAACTATTAATGACTACTTTTAATCGCTACTTGATATTGTAGCCATTGCCGATGAGGCGCTGGTAACAACAATGGCGAGCGGTATTAGCCAGATATTTTGTTAATACATTTGATATGTATGTTCTTCATGTAAGTGCGCTGTTTAAACAACTGTTGTATAAACAATAAGCATACATCATGCCACAACTTACTTTGATAACAACTACAGTATAGGCTAGAAGTCACCATAAAGCAAAGCATGCAAGCTATAAATCAACAATCTTTTTTCTGTTTTAAAGACACTCTCCATGGGTTTATCTGAATCTAACCTCATTGCCGCTGATAAAGTCGGCCAGCAAGTCGTTGATGAGGGCTCGGAAGGCCAGCGCATTGATAACTACTTGGCTAAGGTCTTAAAGGGCGTGCCAAAAAGTCATGTTTATCGCATTTTGCGCAGTGGCGAAGTGCGTGTGAATAAAAAGCGTATTTCCGCAGAATATCGGCTGGCGCTTGGTGACGTGGTGCGTATTCCACCTATTCGCATTGCTGAGCATCAACCAGTGTTGCAAAGTTTACCGCAGGGCAAGTCTAAGTTGGCAGATATGGTGATATACGAAGATGACGCCATGTTGGCCCTCAATAAACCGGCTGGGATGGCTGTGCATGGCGGCAGTGGCGTGAGCCTTGGTGTGATTGAGCAATTGCGTTTAGAACGCCCCCAAGCCAAATTTCTAGAGTTGGTCCATCGTTTGGACCGAGAAACTTCAGGCGTATTGATGATTGCGAAAAAGCGCTCAGCATTAACTGCCTTGCATGATGCGATTCGCCATCACCGTACAGACAAACGCTATTTAATGTTGGTCAATGGTCACTGGCAAGAAGCCAAAAAGAAAGTGTCTTTGGACTTGCAAAAGTTTCTCACGCAAGAAGGTGAACGCAGAGTGCAAGTGGTGCCAAATGTGCAACTTGCCAAGCCTAATGCAGTCACAGCCAAGCAACAGGCGGGTAAAGGTAAGTTTGAGGTGGAAACGCAAGGCTCGGAAACGTGGTTTTATTTAAAGGCGCATTTGGCGGATTACTCATTTCTACAAGCCAAACTCATCACTGGTCGCACCCATCAGTTACGCGTGCAAACGTCGCATTTAGGCTTTCCTATCCTTGGTGATGATAAATATGGTGATTTTTCATTGAATAAAGCACTGCAAAAACAAGGGCTTAAACGCATGTTTCTGCATTCGAGTGAAACGCAACTCTTACACCCACTGACAGGCGAGAAATTACATTTGGTTGCGCCTTTGCCCACTGAGCTGAGTCTTTTTTTGCAGGGATTGGGTTACAGTGAAGAGACATCTGAACAAGATGCGGTTGGTCAAACTTCACGCAAGAAAACATAAGAGTGATTAAAATAGGGAAATAGTAAGTCAATGCAAGAAAAACCATTTGATTTGATTGTTTGGGATTGGGATGGCACCATCGCTGATTCCACAGGCATGATTACCTTGGCCTTAATCAAGGCCGCCGAACAAGCAGGTTTGCCTGCGCTCAGTGCGGAAAAAGCCAGTAGTATCATAGGCTTAGGTTTGCGTGAGTCCATACATGCATTATTTGGCGAGATTCCCGCACCACAAGCGCAATCGCTGATGATGCATTACAACCAAAACTATTATGCGGGTGAAAACCAAATCCTTTTGTTTTCAGGCATATACGATACAATTGCGTACTTGAGTAAACAAGGCTATAAACTGGCCGTGGCGACGGGTAAAGGTCGTCGAGGATTGAACACCGCACTAAAAAACGCAGCGCTGGATAAGTTTTTCATGGCAAGCAAAACTGTGGATGAATGTTTTTCTAAACCGCATCCACAAATGCTCGATGAGTTGATGGATGAGTTGGTGGTGATGCCTGAGCGCACACTGATGATAGGGGATTCTGAATACGATATGCAAATGGGAAAAAATGCAGGCGTAGCTACCGCCGCTGTGACCTATGGCTCACAATCCAGAGTACATTTAGCGCAATTTAAGCCAGACTATATGTTTGATGATGTGACCAGTTTGAAATCTTGGCTGGAAAATCTGTAGAGACATTAGCATTACTTTATGACAACGGCATCTACAAGCATACAAATCAACAGTGAATATGTCATCGAGCGCGGCAAAGGCGTCAAGTTTGATTTGCCACAGCTAGGAGAACGGGTGACAGGTTTTGTCATTCGGTTTAATGGCAAGGCTTTTGCTTACGTTAACCAATGTGCGCATGTGTCAATTGAGCTCGATTGGGAAGAAGGACAATTTTTCAACATCACCCAAGAAGCCATTATTTGCGCCACGCACGGTGCGATGTATATGCCAGAATCCGGCTTGTGTTTTGCTGGGCCATGTAAAGGGCGAGGCCTAAAGCCCTTGTCGGTGACAGAATCTAATGGCGTGATTAGCGTTCATGCAACGGTTTAGTGTAAACAGCATTAAAAACGATTTTAATTTGTTATTTATTTGAATTTTGAGAAACATCATGACAGAAGAAACGACTTCAAACTCCCAAGCAACCAAAAGCCAAGATGCTGGACATTGGGCTGCCGAAAGCTTAGAAAAAATTGCTTTAGCAGGCATGCAAGAGCAGAAGACCGCAAGGCGTTGGTCAGTGTTGTTTAAGGCACTGACTTTTATTTATTTGTTTATTCTTTTGTTTATGTTTTTGGGCTGGATAGGTCAAGGCAAAACACCATCCACCTCGCATTCCGCATTGATTGATATTTCGGGTGTGATAGAGGCGGGCGGTGAGGTGGATGCGGACTCTGTGATTAGTAGTTTGAACGATGCTTATGAAAACACAGGCACCAAAGGCATTATTTTCCGTATCAATAGTCCAGGCGGAAGTCCAGTGCAGGCGGGTATTATTAATGACGAAATTAAACGTCAGCGCAAAATCCATCCAGACATTCCAGTGTATGCGGTGGTGGAAGACATTTGCGCCTCTGGCGGCTACTATATTGCAGTCGCGGCTGACAAAATTTATGTCGATAAAGCCAGTATCGTAGGCTCGATAGGGGTGTTGATGGACGGGTATGGCTTTACAGACATTATGAAAAAAGTGGGTGTCGAGCGTCGTTTGATGACGGCAGGCGAAAATAAGGCTATGTTAGACCCGTTCTCACCAGTGAATCCTAAACATCAAGCATTTGCGCAAGACATGCTCAACCAAGTACACGAGCAGTTTAAGCGTGTGGTGCGTGAGGGGCGTGGCAATCGTTTAAAAAATAATCCGGAAATTTTTAGCGGTTTGTTTTGGAACGGTGAAGAAAGTATTCGTTTAGGCTTGGCTGATGCGCAAGGCAGTGCGGATTTTGTGGCGCGCGAAGTGATTAAAGAAGAAGAGATTGTAGACTTTACTTATCAAGAAACAGTGGTCGACCGTTTTGCTAAGCGCTTAGGGGCTAGCATGGCACAGCATATGGGTTTAAGTGCTAAACAGTGGATGCAACTAAAATAATGAGTTGAGCTGGTAGAAAAAACAAAGGCGCTAAGGCGCCTTTGTTTTCTAAGACACCTTTGTTTTAGTGTCGTCTGTTTTTAGTGTCGTCTTGATTAATCTCGGCAATAGCCTTCGCCCAAGATGATCGTCACACAATCCGATTTGCCACTTAGCCACTTCATGCCAGTCTCATCGCCATTAGTAGCACGAATTGTTTCTTTAGTGCCATCACGTTCAAACACCATGGTTTCACCTACGGCACTTGCATCAAAGACGCGCAAAGTGTCTAAGTCTTGAATCAACACCTGATAACCGTTGCCTTGCTTTACTACTTCAAGGTAAGTACCTTCAGGGCCAATCCAACGACCAAGTAAGTGATCGCGACCAAGTAAGCGATGTTGTTGCGAGCTTGTTGGATTGATGTGCTGAATAGTTGCATAGTCGCGGACTGCGCCGTCAATAAACTTTTTCAGTCTTTTGATAGGGGAGGCTGTTTGTGCAACATTAGACATATCAGTAATTATCACATCACATTTGCAACCAACGATATATGCGGTTGCCGACAGAGCAACAAATAACACGAGCACGATGATGAGTTTTATATTGAAGCTAAGCAAGGTAGGTATCCTACGGGTGCGTTATGATGAATGCAATTGACATGGATTTGATTACTGCGGGTAGTTAGGTCGCTCACTGTCTGCTCTGGCTTCAAAAATATCCAGCGTATAAGGACAGCGCTTGAGTTTGGTTTTTGTTGCCTTGTGCTTGAGTGTGTTTAGATTGATGTAAGGCGTTTGGCTTAAACGCACATAGCCTGATGTGAGTAGTTTTTCTGCGGTGGTTTCAAATTGACTCAGCGGGTTGTCGATGTTTTGCAAGGTGATGGTGTTCTTTTGTACCTGCAACACATGGTAAACCGATTTAGATGCTGGGCTTGCATCTGCTTTGCCGTAAAGTTCACCAACGTGTATGTTCATGTCTGTGGGTACTGACTAGTTAACTTGAGCTTTATATTAAGCTGAACAATGCCGAGATTCAAGTAACATTTTAGTTTGTGCGTTTTACTTTGTGCGTTGTCCAGTCAATGTTTTGAAGTCGCTCATGATAAAATACGCTTATTCGTATTAGAGAGTGATTATGCAACCAGTTAAAACCCGCTTCGCCCCCAGTCCCACAGGTTACCTTCATATCGGCGGTGCGCGTACCGCGTTATTTTCGTGGGCTTATGCCAAACGCCACGGTGGTCAATTTATTCTTCGTATTGAAGATACCGATGTGGCACGCTCAACGCCAGAGGCGGTGCAAGCGATTTTAGACGGCATGGCATGGTTGCAGCTAGACCATGACGAAGGCCCGTTTTACCAAATGCAACGCATGGAGACGTATAAAAAGGTCATCCAAACAATGCTGGATGAAGGCCATGCGTATTATTGCTATTGCAGTAAAGAAGAATTAGACGCTTTGCGTGAGAGCCAAATGCAACAACAGCTAAAACCACGCTATGACGGCCGTTGGCGTCCAGAAGCGGGTAAAACCTTGCCTGAAGTGCCGAAAGATATTCCACCCGTCGTGCGTTTTAAAAACCCACAAACTGGCGTGGTGGCTTGGAACGATATGGTCAAAGGGCGCATCGAAATCGCCAA
The DNA here is from genome assembly GCA_965249075.1 of uncultured Methylophilus sp. Classification (GTDB taxonomy): domain Bacteria; phylum Pseudomonadota; class Gammaproteobacteria; order Burkholderiales; family Methylophilaceae; genus Methylophilus. The sequence goes on along the minus strand of CBDFLF010000003.1, from coordinate 234,341 downwards.
TGAGGAGTTGGATGACTTGATTATTGCCCGCGCCGATGGCACGCCCACTTATAACTTCTGCGTGGTGGTGGACGATTGGGAAATGGGCGTGACGCAAGTGATTCGTGGCGATGACCATGTCAACAACACGCCACGTCAAATCAATATGTTGCAAGCCCTTGGTGCACAAGTGCCGCAATATGCGCATTTGTCGATGATTTTGGGCGACGATGGTCAAAAGCTTTCAAAACGTCACGGTGCAGTGAGTGTGATGCAATACCATGAAGACGGCTATTTGCGCGAAGCGGTGCTGAATTACTTGGCGCGTTTGGGCTGGTCGCATGGCGATGATGAAGTGTTTAGCATGGTGCAATTTTGCGAGTGGTTCGATTTAGACCATATTACGCCATCAGCCGCGCAATTTAACACCGAAAAACTCAATTGGTTAAATGCGCATTACATTAAAACTTTGCCAGTTGAACAAATTGCGAACGAAGTGAAACCGCGTTTGAATTCTTTGAGCATTAATGACACGGCAAGCCCAAGTTTAGAAAGCGTGTTGAATTTATACCGTGAACGCGCCAACAACCTCAACCAGCTAGCAAAAGACATTGCCTTTTTCTATCAAGTGCAAGCCACTAACCCTGCTGATGTGGAAAAGCATATCAGTGATGAAACCAAAGCTTATCTCAAATTGTTTGCAGAACAAGCTAAAGATTTACCATGGGATGCCGAAAGCATACATGCGTTGATGAATACTATTGTGAGTGAGAATGGCATTAAATTTCCTAAGCTTGCCATGCCTTTACGCATTGCTTTGATTGGCATTGCCCAATCGCCAAGCATCGATCAAGTCATGGCTTTGTTGGGAAAACAAACTTGTTTGCAACGAATTGACGCATTTTTAAACTAAATTTTAGATTTACTATTGAAATTGAAACAAAATAGTACAATCATAGTCATTAATTGGAATTGGTGTTCGGTTCTATATAATAAACTCCAAGACTATTACAACAACTAAGGAGCATATCCATGAACAATAAAGGTCAAATGCTACAAGACCCATTTTTAAACGCGCTTAGAAAAGAGCACGTACAAGTCTCTATCTATCTCGTCAATGGGATTAAACTACAAGGCCAAGTGGATTCTTTCGATCAATACGTGATTTTGTTGAAAAACACTGTCACTCAAATGGTTTACAAACATGCTATCTCAACGATTGTGCCAGCGCGCGCAGTCAATATGAGTGCTTCTGAGCCTGCTGCAGAATAGGATTGCATGATAGATAGACCAAGTGGCGGGGATGCGGTCATCCTCGTCAGTGTTGACTTTGGTGATGCAGATTACCAAGAAAGTTTGCAAGAGCTTCGTCATTTGGCTGGCACGGCAGGCATGAATATTCAAGCCACGCTTGAAGGCAAACGCCAAGTGCCTGATGCTAAATATTTCATCGGTTCAGGTAAAGCTGACGAACTCAAAGCTATGCTTGAAGCGGCCGATGCCAAAGTGGCCGCGTTTAATCACGATTTAAGCCCCTCACAACAACGTAACCTCGAACGTTTATTACAAGCCCGTGTCGTAGACAGAACGGGTTTGATTCTAGATATTTTCGCGCAACGCGCCCAATCTCATGAAGGTAAATTGCAAGTAGAACTTGCACAGCTTGAGCACTTATCCACGCGCTTGGTGCGTGGCTGGACGCACTTGGAACGTCAAAAAGGCGGTATTGGTGTGCGCGGCGGCCCAGGTGAAACGCAGTTAGAGTTGGATAGGCGTATGTTGCGGGTGCGCGTCAAACAGTTGCGTGAAAAATTAGACAAACTTAAGCAACAACGTGGCATGCAACGTCGTGCACGCAAACGCTCTAACTTAATGACAGTGTCTTTGGTGGGCTATACCAACGCAGGTAAATCGACTTTGTTTAACCGTTTGACCCACTCTGGGGTGTACGCGGCGGATCAGTTATTTGCCACACTAGACACCACCTCGAGAAAAATGCATTTGCCTGAAGGCTGGCCAGTAGTGCTTTCCGATACCGTTGGTTTTATTAAACATTTGCCAACCACTTTGATTGAGGCGTTTGGTGCTACCTTGGAAGAAGCCGCACAAGCCGATTTGTTGTTGCATGTGGTTGATGTCGCAAGCACCAATCGTGATGCGCAAATTGAGCAAGTGAATATCGTGCTCAATGAAATTGGCGCTTCTAAAGTGCCGCAAATTTTGGTCTTGAATCAAATTGACCGTGTGGACATGCCTGCAGGCTTAGACCGCGATGAGTATGGTAATATCAAAAAAGTGAGAATTTCTGCAAAAACTGGGCTAGGCATTGAAGATTTAAGATTGGCCTTGTTAGAGCATCAGCAATTATTAAAAAAACTAAGCACAGAAGAAAGTGCTTACGTCACCGTTTAATTTTGGAGTAGATGTATGGTTAAAATACCAGCGTTTTTAAATCGTATTTGGAACAAAAATAACGAAGGCCCGCCTGATTTGGATGAGGTCTTTAGAGACCTCAACGAAAAAATCAATTGTTTGTTTGGCGGCAAAGGTGGCAAGACAGGTGGTACACCTTCAGGCAATAATAACCAAGCGCAACCTTTGCCTGTGGCACCGATTTTAGGCTTGGTGGCGTTGGTTTGGTTAGGCTCTGGCTTTTATATTGTCGATCAAGGCTCGCGTGGTGTGGTCTTGCGTTTTGGTAACCATGTTGAAACCACCTTCCCAGGCCCACGTTGGCATTTACCTTTCCCCATCGAAACGGTTGAGAACGTCAATCTAGAGCAATTGCGTACCATAGAAATGGGTTACCGTTCATTTGAAGGTGAATCTGGTCGTAGCAAAGAAATGCGTGAGTCACTCATGCTGACTGACGACGAGAACATCATTGATTTGCAATTTGCGGTGCAATACAACCTTAAATCGGTGGAAGATTATCAATTTAGCAATCGCTCCACAGAAGAGAGTGTACGTGGCGTGGCTGAAACTGCGATTCGTGAAATCGTTGGTAAAAGCAAAATGGACTATGTGCTTTATGAAGGCCGTGAGGACGTAGCGGTAAAAGCCAAAAAACTCATGCAAGAGATTTTAGACCGTTATCAGTCAGGTATTAATGTGGTCAACGTGACTATGCAAAATGCGCAACCACCAGAGCAGGTACAAGCGGCCTTTGATGATGCGGTTAAAGCCAAGCAAGACCTTGAACGTCAAAAAAATGAAGGTCAAGCCTATGCTAATGATGTGATTCCAAAAGCACGTGGTACGGCCGCGCGTTTGGCAGAAGAGGCTTCTGGCTATCAATTGCGTGTGGAAAACGAGGCCAAAGGTAACGCGGCGCGTTTTGAGCAAATTTTAGCGCAATATACCAAAGCGCCAGAAGTGACACGTCAGCGTTTGTATTTGGATGCGCAAGAGCAAATTCTATCTGCGACCAGCAAAGTGTTGGTGGATCAAAAAAATGGCAACAGCATGTTGTATTTGCCCTTGGATAAGCTGATGGCGACCACAGCTGCACCAACAGCCCCCAGCTTAAATGCTGAAACCAAGCCATCTCAAGAGCCAACTGCGGTGCCTGAGGTGTTAGAGCGTTCGCGAGACGCTTTTAGAGACCGCGACCGTGTTTCTCGCTAACCCGCTACTAACAAATCTGGCACTAACAACGCTCAGTGTAAGGAAATCATATGTTTAAAAATTTCGGTAGTATTGTAATCGGCGCGTTTTTGTTAATAGTATTGGTGAACCTATCTGCCTTTACTGTAGATCAGCGTGAGTATGCCTTGGTGTTTCGCTTGGGGCAGATTGTCGATGTGAAAAAAGAGCCAGGCTTATTTTTTAAAATGCCTTTTGTTGAGAATATTCGCTACTACGACAAACGTATTTTGACCCTCAATTGGGAAGAGCCAGACCGTTTTATTACCAGTGAGAAAAAAAATGTGCTGGTGGATTCTTTTGTGAAATGGCGCATTGTTGACCCATCTAAATACTATGTATCTGTGAAGGGTGACGAAGTGCAAGCGGAACGTCGTTTGTCGCAAATGGTGAATGATGGCTTGCGTGCAGAGTTTGGTAAACGCACCATTCATGATGTGGTGTCGGGTGAAAGGGCGCAAATCATGGAAATCTTGCGTCAACGTGCAGACAAAGAAAGCCGTCAAATGGGCATTCAGATTTTGGATGTGCGTTTGCGCCGTGTCGATTTGCCAAAAGAAGTGAGCGAATCTGTTTATCAACGTATGGAAGCTGAGCGTAAATCGGTTGCCAATGAGTTGCGCTCACAAGGTGCGGCGGCGGCTGAAAAAATCCGTGCGGACGCTGATAAACAGCGTGAAGTGATTATTGCAGAAGCCTTCCGCGAAGCCCAAAAAATCAAGGGTCAAGGCGATGCGACTGCGGCACAAATTTACGCCCAAGCGTTTGGCAAAAATCCTGAATTTTATGCCTTCTACCGTAGCCAAGAGGCTTACAAAAACAGCTTTAAGAGCAAGTCCGACGTGATTATCTTGGACCAAAGTTCAGACTTCTTTAAATATATGCGTAGTAGCGGTAAGAAATAGATTTGTAGAGACGGTTGCTCATGTCTAAAACAGACTTGATTCATGCGCTAGGCTTGATGTTAATGTTAGAAGGCATTTTGCCACTACTATTACCGCAAGCTTGGCGTCAAACGTTTCAGCAGTTATTGCAATTGCGTGACGGCCAGTTACGCTTTATCGGCTTGATGGCTGTCGTAGCTGGCTTGTTTTTTTTACTGCTGGCTTAACTTGCGCTTTCAACCCTCAACTTTCATTTAGCCCGCCTGAATTCCACATTAACTCGCCACAGTTAGCCTCATTTTGCGGGTATAATATCGCCCATGCATAATTGGTTACTTCCCGAATATATCGAAGACGTGCTGCCCGCCGAGGCAACCCGTTTAGAACACTATCGCCGACAGCTGTTGGATTTATTCCGCGTGCATGGCTATCAGTATGTCATTCCACCGATGTTAGAGTACGTCGAGTCCTTGCTGACTGGCACAGGCCACGATTTAGATATTGCTACATTTAAAGTGGTTGATCAACTCACTGGCCGTTTGATGGGCTTGCGCGCGGATACCACGCCACAGGCCGCTAGAATCGATGCCCACATGCTCAATCATCAAGGCGTATCGCGCCTATGTTACGCAGGCACTGTGTTACGCACACATCCTGATGGCTTGGCTAGAACGCGTGAACCTCTTCAATTGGGTGCTGAGCTATTTGGTCACGCAGGGATAGAAAGCGACATTGAAGTCCAGCAGCTCATGATCAAAGCATTGCAATTGCTAGGGATGGATACCTTGTTTGTAGACATTAGCCATGTGGCAATCTTTGAGTCGCTGGCTGTCGAAGCGCAATTGTCTGAGCGACAAGAGTTAGACATTCAAGCCGCCTTGCAAAGTAAAGATACGGCTAAAGTGCGTACTTTAGTGCAAACCCTATCAGATGATTTACAGTCTGCCTTTTTAGCGCTAACCCAACTCAATGGCGGGGTAGAGGTGCTAGCACGAGCCCGAACTGAGTTGCCTAAAATGCCTGCCATACAACAAGCCATCGACGATATGCAAGCGGTGGCGGACGCGCTCAATTCAAATCAAGTCCATATTACGTTTGACCTGAGTGAGCTTCGTGGCTATCACTACCACAGTGGCATGGTGTTCGCGGCTTATGCCAAAGGCTATGCAGGTCCAATCGCGCTAGGTGGACGATATGACGAAGTGGGCTCAGCCTTTGGTCGTGCGCGTCCAGCCACAGGCTTTAGTTTAGATTTACGTGGTGCGATGCTGGCCTTGCCGCCCGCACAAGCAGCCAACACCATCTTAGCCCCTGCGGGCTCCGAACCAGCCTTGTTGCAAGCGATTGACGCTTTGCGTAAGCAAGGTGAAATTGTCATTCAGCAATTGCCTAATGTTGCTGTGCACGCGCATGAACACAATGCAAACCGCCAACTCACACACGTGGCTGGTCAATGGCAAGTCACCGCCATCTAATTTATTTTTATTGAAATTACTTTTAAATGAATATATCTGTAAATAAACAAGCAAAAAATGTTGTTGTCATTGGCACCCAATGGGGCGATGAAGGCAAGGGTAAAATTGTAGATTGGCTCACCGACCATGCACAAGGCGTGGTGCGCTTTCAAGGTGGTCACAATGCAGGTCATACCCTCGTGGTGGGACAAGGTGATGCTCAACGCGTGTATAAACTTAATTTAGTGCCTTCAGGCATTGTGCGTGCAGGCGTGAATTGCTACATTGGCAATGGAGTAGTGTTGGATGCAGGCCACTTGTTAAGTGAAATTGCCAGCTTGGAAAAAGATGGTTTAGAAGTCAAAAGCCGTTTAAAAGTCAGCCCTGGTTGCCCGTTAATTATGTCGCACCATGTGGCAGTCGATTTAGCACGTGAAGCCCGCCGTGAGCGTGAGGGTGGGGCTGCTAAAAAAATAGGCACGACTGGCAAAGGCATCGGCCCAACCTATGAAGACAAAGTCGCCCGCCGTGCTTTGCGTGTGTATGACTTGTTCTACCCAGAGCGTTTTGCAGAGAAACTGCGTGAAGTGATGGATTATCACAACTTTGTCTTGACCAATTATTTGGGTGCGCCAGCGGTTGATTTTAACCAACAATATGACGCCAGTATGCAACATGCTATCGCGCTTAAGCCGATGGTGAGTGACATTTCCGCAGAGTTGTACGCCGCCAATGCGCGTGGTGAGCATTTGTTGTTTGAAGGCGCACAAGGCACGCTGTTAGATATTGACCACGGCACTTATCCTTATGTCACTTCAAGCAACTGTATCGCAGGCCAAGCCTCAGCAGGCACGGGCGTGGGCGCCCATATGTTGCATTATGTGTTGGGCATTACCAAAGCCTACACCACGCGTGTGGGCGGTGGCCCTTTTCCTAGCGAGTTGGATATTGAAACCGCAGGTGGACCAGGTTTTCAAATGTCTGATAAAGGCAAAGAGATTGGCACAGTCACGAAGCGTAAACGCCGTTGTGGCTGGTTTGACGCGGCGGCTTTGCGTCGTTCTGCCCTCATCAACGGCCTCACAGGCTTGTGTATCACCAAGTTAGATGTGTTGGATGGGATTGCTGAGCTAAACATTTGTACAGGCTATGAACTAGATGGCAAAAAAATAGACTTATTGCCGATTGGTGCAGATGATGTGGCAGGCTGTAAGCCTATTTACGAAACCGTGCCAGGCTGGACTGAAAACACCTTTGGGGTCAAAACATGGGAAGGTTTGCCTAAAAATGCGCAAAACTACCTCAAGCGCTTGGAAACACTCTGTGGCGTGCCTGTGGCGATTGTGTCTACAGGCCCTGAGCGTGATGAAACCATTGTGTTACAACATCCTTTTTCATAATCCTCAGACTTAATTGGCCATGACATCAAAACGATTAGCTTGGGCAATCACTGGTTCAGGGCATTATTTACGTGAATCATTGGCGATTTTGCAAACGCTCAATGCTGTCGATATTTATCTAAGCAAAGCGGCAGTTGAAATCATCAAGCAGTATGGTTTTCAAGACGCTTTAGATGCCACTGGTCACAAAGTTTATCAAGATAAAACCGCCAGCAGTGTGCCTGTTGAGCGCTTTTATGAGGGCTATTATCATACCTTGGTGATTGCGCCAGCGACCTCTAATACCATTGCCAAAATGGCTTATGGCTTTTCTGATAGCCTCGTCACCAATTTGTTTGCGCAAGCGGGCAAAACCCAAGTCGAGAGCATTGTGTTTGCTTGTGACACTGCCCCTGAGCTGGAGTCAGAAGCGCCGCGAGACAATATGGTCAATGTCTATCCGCGTCAGATAGACCTTGAAAATGTAGAAAAGCTTAAACAGTTTGCCTGCACGCAAGTGGTTGCCGACATGGCAAGTTTGCAACAGGCGATTATGCAACGCTTGTCAGATCAGCATGGCGTGCATCTGCATGCAGGCGTGCGCATGGATGACAATCCTAATTCCCTATCGACTACTGTGGATTAACAGGCAATGACACAGTCCCTGCTGTTTTTAACTGGCAAACTGGCGGAGCAAAGCCTACATCGTGTCCTTGCGTCGGTACAAGCCGAGCAAAAACCTCCTTCTTTTCAATACCAAGTCGCGCAAGTGGGCGTTTCAGTCGCCGCTTTGATGACCCCAAAACTCATCGCCAGACGTATTCAACAAGTATCCAATGTAGATAAAGTGATTTTGCCAGGCTTATGTCAGGGAGATTTGACGGAGCTAGAAAGCCAATGGGGCGTGCCCGTGGAGCGCGGCCCGGAAGACTTAAAAGACTTGCCGCAATATTTTGGACAACAAGGTAAAGCGCCTGATTTAAGCCAACACAGCGTCAACATTTTTGCAGAAATTGTCGATGCACCTGATTTGAGCGTCCCACAAATTATTCAAAAAGCCCAACATTTCAAAGCCCAAGGGGCGGATGTGATTGATTTGGGTTGTTTGCCGGGCAAAGACTTTGCGCATTTGGCGGATACCGTGAAAGCGCTAAAATCTGAAGGCTTTGCTGTGAGCGTAGACTCCATGCGCGAGGAAGACTTGCTGTTAGGTGGCAAAGCGGGCGCGGATTACTTGCTTAGCCTAACAGAAAAAAGTTTATGGATAGCCGATGAGGTGGCGAGCACGCCCATCCTTATTCCGTCAAAACCAGGTCAATTGGCAGGCTTGTGTCGCGCGATAGACCATTGTTTGCGCAAAGGCCGTGCCTTTATCGCTGACCCCATCCTAGACCCTATCCACTTTGGCTTTACCCAATCCATTGTGCGCTATGAGCGCTTGCGCAAGCTTTATCCTGATATCCCGATCATGATGGGCGTTGGCAATCTGACTGAGTTAACCGATGCGGATACCACAGGCATTAATGCGCTATTGTTCGGTGTGATTAGTGAGCTGAATATCAACGCAGTGCTGGCAACCTCGGTAAGCCCACATGCCAGCTTTGCCATTGCAGAAGCGGATATGGCAAGACGTATCATGTGCCGTGCCAAACAAGACCAACGCTTGCCACGAGGCTATCATCATGGCTTGTTAGGCTTGCATGCTCGTAAACCTTTTTCTTATGAGCCAGACGAAATTCAGAGCATGGCGAGTCAAATCAAAGACCCGAGTTTTCGTATCATGGTGAGTGAGCAGGGTGTGCATGTTTATAACCGCGACGGCATTCAAATGGGCATCGACCCATTTGCGTTTTATGCGGGGCTGAAGGTGGATGATGACGCCTCACATGCCTTTTATTTAGGTGTGGAGTTGGCGCGGGCGCAAATTGCTTGGCAACTGAAAAAACGCTATGTGCAAGACGAGTTGCTCGATTGGGGCGTGGCCAATATTGCGATGAACGCCCAACCTAAAATTGCCCACCGTGAGGCGTCAATACGAGAAAAAGCCTTTAAACAAGACAATGACCAATAAGAATATGATTTTCGAAACGATTATATCCACCCTCTCTACGACAGGTGTAGCCCATGTCGCGCCTTTTGGTATACGCTGGCAACATGGTTTGGCGGAGATTTGTCCATATCGCCCCTCAACAACCTTGCAAAATATCTTAGATACGGGCATGGCTGTAATGAATATCACCGACGATGTACGTGTGTTTGCGGGTGCCATTGCCAAACGCGGTGAGTTGACTTTGGTGGATGCTGAGCAGGTTAAAGGCGTGCGCTTAAAAAACTTGTTGGCACATCATGAGTTGGTGATGCATTCTGTTAAAGAAGATGCAGAGCGTCCAAGATTACTCATGGAGGTGAAACACAGTGTGACGCATGCGCCGTTTCGTGGATTTAATCGCGCGCAGGCGGCAGTCATTGAAATGGCTGTGTTGGTGAGTCGTCTAAATCGCTTACCCATCGAAAAAATCACACAAGAAATGCAGTACCTACAAATTGCTATCGACAAAACGGCAGGGGAGCAAGAGCTGGAAGCATGGCAGTGGTTGGTGGATTGCGTACAAAACCATCTAGCGCAATCGCAAGGCCTTAATCAGGCTTAGCAATAACGATAAAAACAAACAGCAGAAATAATCACGATGGAAGTTTTGGTTAGCATTAATAGCGTCGCAGAAGCAAAGTTGGCATTGCATGCAGGCGTTAAGTGGATAGACTTAAAAGATACTAGCCATGGCGCTTTGGCTTCGCTGCCTACGCAAATGAGCACTGATATTATTCAATCGATGCAGTCTGTTAAATCAACATCCAAACAGCAGGTTACTATCAGTGCAACCGTTGGCGATGCATTTGACAACATAAATACTTTTAAGTCTCAGATTGAAGAGAAATACGACTTGGGCATTGATATCATCAAGATTCCTTATCAAGCGGTTACGCTTTTTGATAATTTAGACGAGCTTACACAAGCGTTTAACCATATTCGCAAGCGGTTCAGCATTGTCGTGGTGTTAACGCCGGAAACATTGTTGACGTTAAACGAAGGGTTGTCAGCAAGTTTCGATAGATTGAGGGCAGCAGGTGCGTATGGTGTGATGATAGACACTTTTGATAAGTCTAGAAACCTGTTTGACAGTCTAGCGCCTACTCAAATCAATTTTTTTGTAGAAACAGCCAAAGTGAATGGTTTTTTTGTAGGTCTAGCTGGTGGTTTACAAATACAACATCTAGATTTTTTGTCTAAATTACCTCTAGATATTGTTGGATACCGTTCTGGCATTTCCATGGAGAATGATAGAAAACTAGGTCTGAACCCCCAAGTTTTACAGTTGTTGATAAAAAAGTGTGGCATAAATACAAATTAACATATTTTTTTTGCAAAAAAACGACATAAACTTGCACGCTAGCCTTGTATTGCGTATAGTTTGATGTGAAAGATTAGTTAGTATTTGACACAACAAATTTCATCCAACAGGAGTTAATAAATGAAAAAGAGCATTTTAAGTTTAGCTGTAGTCGCAACATTAGGTTTTGCAGCAACAGCAAACGCTGAAGATATGTACCGTGGTGCTTGGTATGCAGTACCAGGTGCTAGCTACATGAACACAGACAGTGATTTAGAAGCAGACAACGGTGCTGGTGGCTTTTTGGCTATCGGTAAAGAGTTGAGCGAAAGCTGGGATTTGCAAGGTCGTTTGGGCTACAACCGTGCTGACGAAGATTTAGACATTGCAACAGCAAGCGGTAAATACAAACAAACGACTTTAGGTTTGGATGCTTTGTATATGTTTAGCCGTGACAAATTCCGTCCATTCTTATTGGCTGGTTTAGGTGCTGCGCGTAACAATGTTGATTACAGCGTGCCTGGTGTTGATGCAAGCGATAAAAAAACATCTTGGTTGGCAGGTTTGGGCTTAGGTGCACAATATTTGTTTAACGACACTTTCGGTTTACAAGCTGATTTGCGTCACCAATGGTCACGTGCAAAAATGGGTGTTAACTCAGCCGGTATTGCAGATAGCAATACAGAAACAATCGGTAACACATTGTTTAACCTTGGCGGTATTTTCCGCTTTGGCGCACCAGCGGCTCTAGTAGCTGGCGCACCAGCAGAACCAGCACCAGCGCCATTGGCTCCAGCAGCTGACCCAGCACCAGCACCAGCTGTGTGCCAACCAACACCTGAAACAATTACTGTTGGTGCTGAAAAATTGTTTGGCTTTGATAAAGCAAACTTGAAAGAAGAAGGTCGTATTGCTTTGGATGAAGCTGCAGCTAAAATCGTAGCAAACCCAGAAATCACAGCAGTGATTGTGACTGGTCACACAGACCGCTTTGGTTCAGATGCTTACAACCAAAAATTGTCTGAGCGCCGTGCTAAACAAGTTGCTGAATACTTGGTTTCTAAAGGCGTGAATGGTGCGTTGATTACTGCAGAAGGCAAAGGCGAGAGCATGCCAGTTGTTCAATGTGAAGGTGCTAAAGCAACTAAGAAAGTCATTTCTTGCTTGCAACCTAACCGTCGCGTTGAAATTCGTGCAGAAGGTACAAAACAAGCTGGTTGCAACTAATAACCTAACTTGTAGCAAAAATGCCACGCAATGCGTGGCATTTTTTTTACCTAAATATTTCATCTCTATCATAAAAGAGCAATACAAGATTTCTTAGAAGTATTGTCAGTTTATAAAGACATAAAGTTATAATGATAGCCATGCAAAAATATGATCGCATCATCAAATGCCGCTGGCTGATTCCTATCATTCCCAAGCATATTGTTTTAGAGCATCAAGCGATATTGATTCGCGATGGTCAGATTGCAAATGTGATTCCGCAACACAGTCTAGATGCAAGCTATGAAGCTGATGAAGTCGTAGAGCTAGACAATCACATTATCATGCCAGGCATGGTCAACACCCACACCCACGCCGCCATGAACTTGCTACGTGGATATGCCGATGACGTGGCGCTGATGGATTGGCTCACCAAATATATTTGGCCTGCCGAGCAACAATGGGTTTCCTCGCAGTATGTTTATGATGGTAGTTTGTTGGCTTGTGCGGAAATGCTACAAGGTGGCATTACCACTTTCAACGACATGTATTTCTTCCCACAAAGCACCATAGACGCAGCTACCCGTTTAGGCATGAGAGCGCATATTGGCATGGTGGTGATTGATGTCCCCACAAACTACGCAAGCAGTGCACAAGAATATATTCGCCAAGGCACGCAGGTGAGAGACGCCAATAAACAAAACGATTTGATACGTTTTAGCTTCGCACCGCATGCGCCATACACAGTGAGTGATGAGACCTTTGCCCAAATTGTGACTTTGGCTGAGCAATTAGACATTGGCATACATACGCATCTGCACGAGACTGAAACCGAAATTGCGCAAAGCGTGCAACAATATGGTGTGCGTCCACTGTCACGCTTGCAATCCTTAGGCCTGCTAGGCCCAAGCACGGTGCTGGCGCATTGTGTGCATATGCAAACGCAAGAGCTAGAAACATTAGCCAATTTAGGTTGTCACATTGCCCATTGTCCTAGCTCTAACTTGAAACTCAGTAGTGGCATTGCACCTATCCAAGCCGCTTTAAATGCAGGTGTGAATGTGGCGCTAGGCACCGACGGCGCATCCAGCAATAACCGTTTAGATATGTTGCGCGAGACACACACTGCGGCGATGTTAGCGAAAGTGCAATCCAACAATCCATCTGCGGTGACTGCTTTTCAAGCCTTGGAAATGGCCACGATTAACGGCGCTAAAGCGCTAGGCATGGAAAGCATCATAGGCAGTATCGAGTCAGGCAAACAAGCGGATTTAGTGGCAATACAAGTGGACGATATTGCCTTAATGCCTATGTATGATGCCATCTCGCACGTGGTGTATGCCGCAGGTCGCGAGCATGTCAGCCATGTTTGGGTGGCGGGTGATTTGAAATACCACCAAGCCTGCACGCAAATTAGCCACGAGGAGTTGGTATCTATTGCGCAACAATGGCAGCTCAAACTCCATGCTTTCAAGCAAAAATAAGTAGATTTTTTAGACTCACTTTAACAGCTTAGGAAAACGGTCATGACCAATGTCGACAATGCTGAAATCAACAAATTTGGTGAAATTGCCCACCAATGGTGGGACACGCAAAGCATGTTTAAACCGCTACATGAAATCAACCCTTTGCGCCTAAACTTTATCAACAGTCATGCTCACCTTAATGGATTGACCGTCTTAGATGTTGGGTGTGGCGGTGGCATTTTGTCTGAGTCGATGGCCAAACTAGGGGCTGTCGTTACAGGCATTGATTTAGGCGAGCAAGCCTTAAACGTTGCCAAGTTACACGCGCTAGAAAGTGGTGTAGAAGTCAATTACCAAGCCATTGCCGTAGAAGCCTTAGCTGAAACCTCACCAGCCAGCTTTGATGTGGTCACTTGCATGGAAATGCTAGAGCACGTGCCTGACCCTGCTAGTGTAGTAAAAGCCTGCGCCACGCTGGTCAAACCCGGTGGGCATGTGTTTTTTTCCACCATCAACCGCAATCTCAAAGCCTACACTATGGCAGTGCTGGGGGCAGAATATCTATTGCAACTGCTACCCAAAGGCACGCACGATTACCAAAAGTTTATCAAACCCTCTGAACTCGCCAGTTGGATGCGCCAAGCGGGGCTGACCTTGTGCGAGCAAAAAGGTATTAGCTATGCGCCACTGCACAAACGCTACGCCATGGTCGATGATGTGTCAGTCAATTACATGGTTCGCGCGATTAAGGCTTAAGCATGATTAAAGCTGTTTTGTTTGATTTAGACGGTACGCTGGTCGATACCGCGCCCGATTTAGGCTACGCCCTTAACCTGCAACGCCAACGTCACGGATTGCCATTTTTGGCAGACGAAGTGATTAGACCCTACGCCTCACATGGCTCCAAAGGCTTGCTCAAAATCGGTTTTGGCTTAGATGGGCAAGAAGCCAATTTTGCCAGCATGCGCGAAGAATACCTACAACTCTATACTGAGGTGATGACGCGCCAACCTACATTGTTTGCTGGCATGGCAGAGTTATTACAGGCGTTAGAAAGTAAAAAACTCGCTTGGGGCATCGTTACCAATAAACCACGCAGATTCACCACCCCGATTGTCGAGGCTTTAGGTTTACAAACTCGCGCTGCCACAGTGATTAGTGGCGACGACGCCCCACAACCCAAGCCCTCACCACAAACCTTATTCCTCGCTTGTGAGCGCGCAAACCTAGACCCAAAAACTGTGCTTTATATAGGTGATGCTGAGCGCGACGTGCAAGCAGGCAAAGCCGCAGGCATGAAAACGCTGGTCGCATTGTTTGGTTATTTAGGTGAGTCTGATAAGCCAGAAGAGTGGGGCGCCGATGGCTTGATTAACACGCCTATGCAGGCGCTGGAGTATATTTAAACACCATTCTTGTTTATGGGTTATTGCGTAGTGTGGGGATTTATCCCCACCTTATAGGTTGTAACATCGTATCGCGTGGGGTTAAAACCCCACCCTACTTGGCTGTTTTCAACACCAAGCCGAGAGGGTATTTCGACCACTGCGTTTTGAATAATGGCTTCAACGGCTTCAGTTCCTTAAGGGATTTCAACGATTTCAATGACTTCAAGCCCTTCAGGGGTTTTAGATTGGTTTGTATCTGAACGGCACCCTCAACAAATCCCATGGCGTAACCGTCATGGTCGAAGAAGATGCCATCCTTGAACCAAGCGAGGTGTTCGCCATTAAATCCATACACAGAATCTCCTACCAGATATGCAACAGGATCACCTTCCCATAGATAAATAGCAAGGTCATCATCTGTGACCACATAGGCTACTGCATCACCATAACCATCAAACAGCGCGGTTTCGTCTGCCCACGCAATGGTGCTGAGAATCAAAAGCAATGCGGCTTGAAATATATGCTTCATATGCCCTTTTACTTGGTGCTTTACGTTTAAATTAACCCGCCAGCTTTAGCTGGTCGGTGTTGAATGATGGGTTAGGGGTGAACATAATAGCCAAGTGCAAAACATATGGCGCAAATTAGACCTAATGAAAGCCAGTGAATTGGTTGAAGATGGTCTATTAACCAACGCCAAGACATAAGAGGGTGCATCGTATTGTAATGAGTAATTTCTTTATGTTTTGAATGATTGATTATTACTAAAAGATTAAGGATTAAAGACAATGCTAAAACTAACGCTACAAACGATGAACATAATATTGCCAATAGCATTTTTTGTAATGGGGTGGAAAGTGTCAAAAAACATTCCGAATTTGAATGAAAGAATGGGAACGCAAGCACTGGCGATATTAACATCATACTTAGGAGCGACTTGGATAGCAGTGTTGGGATATAACGCTCTAGACCCTTTACTTGCTCATCTTGAAAGTTTCTCTCAGCCATCTAAACCCCTAACGTAAATTAGACCCAAAAAAACAAACCTAATATTTTATTTAGGCTTGGGGCTATAAATTTAAAAAAATATTTATTATAATAAAATCAATGCTTAGTTGTTTATTATTGCACCCAATTAACAGGGTTACAATATATAAAACACACCTTAAATACTATGGATGTCGGTGTTATTTCTAGTGCTTGTTTAGATTGGTTTTGTTAAATCTTAACATTGACATGAAAGATATTAACGATTTGTTTGTTTGGTGGCAAGTTTGATTTTTTAAACAATCTTAGCGCTGAATTTAGCGGGTTTGTTTGTCTGTTTTGTATTGGGTGATGACTTCGCGTGAGGCGAGGATGATTTCGCGTAGGAAGGTGAGTAGGCCAAAGACGAGTGAGAGCATGGCGGTGATGAATGTCATGAGGACAAATTGGGTGAGGTGAATGTGAATAGCGACGCCGATAAAGATGGAGGCGATGGAGAGTGAGACACAAAGGCCTGCGAAGATGAACAGACCGACTGACCAGCGCATCCATGCGATGCGTTGCATGACGATGTCGAGTTCGTCTTGAAATTTTGTGCGATGTTCTTGGGCAATTTCGTGGTTGACGCTTTGTAGTGCGCGAGCGCGGTCTATGGCGCGGGCAAGGCGATTGACCAACACGGACATAATGGAGCCGATGCCTGTGAGTAGAAACACGGGCGCCACCGCGTCACGGATGGCGTGCGAAACATCAAATATATCTAGACTGACCATGTTTAATATTGCTCGGTATTGCTGCGCCTAGTCTGAAAAGTATATTTGATGTTGGCTTGAACCACGTTAGCTGATTTTTTTAACGTAGTTGATGATGCCGTTGGTGGAGCTGTCAAAGCCTGTCACGGCGTCTTTGGTAAGCAGTTGTGGCAGAATTTGGCTGGCGATTTGTTTGCCGTATTCCACGCCCCATTGGTCGTAGCTGTTGATGTCCCAAATGATGCCTTGTACAAAGATTTTGTGCTCGTAAAGGGCTATCAGTTTACCCAGCATGAATGGCGTGAGCTGTTTGAACACGATAGAGGTGGTTGGGCGGTTGCCTTCAAACATTTTGTGTGGGAGCAAGTCTTCAAGTGCTTGACCGCTCATGCCTTGTTTTTCTAGCTCGGCGCGGGCTTCTTCTCTGGTTTTGCCTAACATAAGCGCCTGTGTTTGCGCCAAGAAGTTAGCCAACAAGATTTTGTGGTGTTGGTCATCTGGGCTACCCACTTTGTAATGGCTTTGTGCAGGCATTAAAAAGTCGGCAGGTACGGTTTGTGTGCCTTGGTGAATGAGTTGGTAAAACGCGTGTTGGCCGTTGGTGCCAGCTTCACCCCAAATCACAGGGCCAGTTTTGTAACTCACGCGGCTACCGTCGCGGCAGATAAATTTACCGTTACTTTCCATATCCGCTTGTTGCAAATAAGCTGCAAAGCGAGCCATGCCTTGGTCGTAAGGCAAAATGGCGTGTGTATCAACATGGTAGAAGTTGTTGTACCAAATGCCGAGCAAGGCCATGATGACTGGCATGTTTTGCTCAAGTGGGGCGGTTTGGAAATGCGTATCCATGGCGTGACCGCCAGCCAACATCTGCTCAAAATTATCCATCCCCACATAAAGTGCGATAGACAAACCGATGGCTGACCACAATGAGTAACGACCGCCTACCCAATCCCAAAAGGCGAACATATTGTTGGTGTCGATACCAAATTCTTGCACTGCTTTGGCGTTGGTTGAGAGTGCAACAAAGTGCTTGGCGACAAAGGCTTCATTTTTGGCTGAATTTAAAAACCAACGGCGCGCTGAGTGGGCGTTGGTCATGGTTTCTTGCGTAGTAAAGGTTTTGGAAGCCACAATAAACAAGGTGGTTTCAGGGTTGCATTTTTCTAGCGCGCGCATGAGGTGCGCGCCGTCGATATTTGAGACAAAATGCACGTTTAAATTTGGGCTGGCATAAGGTTTAAGCGCATCACACGCCATCACTGGGCCAAGGTCTGAGCCACCAATGCCAATATTCACAATGTCTGTAATTGCTTTGCCAGTGTAGCCTGTCCATTGACCGTTACGCACTTGCTCAGTAAAGGCGCGCATTTGTGCTAACACCGCATTCACTTCTGGCATCACGTCTTTGCCATCAACTAATACTGGTGTATTGCTACGGTTGCGTAGGGCGGTGTGTAATACGGCGCGGTTTTCAGTGATGTTGATTTTATCACCGCTGAACATTTTGCTACGCCAGTTTTCGATGTTGGCGTCTTTTGCCAAGGTGAGCAATAAGTCGAGTGTTTGTTGGGTGATACGGTGTTTGGAGTAGTCGAGCAAGATGTCATCGACGACTAAGCTGTATTCTTCAAAACGCTTTGGGTTTTGTTTGAACAAGTCGCGCATGTGAATCGCGGACATTTCTTTTTGATGTTGGTTGAGTTTTTCCCAGCTTGGATGTTGTGTGAGTTTGGCCATGTTAGTTTGTTATGTTTTAAACGTTTTTGTATATTTGGTTAGTAGTGTTACGGCTATTAGCTCGCGTGTCTTTAATGTAGGTCAACAATGTAGGTCAAAGTTTAATTCAATATTCAATTCAATATTTAATGTGCATCAGCATCTACTTTTAAAATCAGCCCTGCTAATGGCGGAATATGTATGTTGATTGATTGACTAAAGCCCATCCACGCGATGTTTTCGCTATCACGTCCGCCCTGATTGCCGAGGTTGCTACCACTGTAACAATTCGCGTCAGAGTTGAATATTTCTTGGTAGCGACCCGTCATAGGCACACCTAATCTATAATCATATCGGGGCACAGGCGTAAAATTCAACACTATTATAACAAAACTATTGTCTTTACCGCGTCGAATATAGCTAAGAATTGATTGCGCGGCGTCTTGGCAGTCTATCCACTGAAAGCCGTGACCATCAAAATCGAGCTGATGCAATGCATGCTCATTAACATAATGTTGATTTAAGTCTCGCTGTAATGCTTGTATGCCACGGTGGAATTCATGTTCAGGATGCGTGTCTTGCAATAAATGCCAATCTAAACTTTGATTCACATTCCATTCGCGAGATTGTGCAAACTCATTGCCCATAAAATTGAGTTTTTTGCCCGGCATGGTCATTTGCAAGCAGAACAGCAATCTTAAGTTGGCAAATTGTTGCCAGCGGTCGCCTGGCATTTTTTCAAGCAAGGATTTTTTACCGTGCACGACTTCATCGTGTGAGAACGGCAACACAAAGTTTTCGGTATAGGCGTACATTTGACCAAAGGTGAGGCGGTTATGGTGATAATTGCGATGGATGCTATCCAATTGCATATAGGTCAGCACATCGTTCATCCAGCCCATATTCCATTTCATGCTAAAGCCTAGCCCACCTAAATAGACAGGGCGAGACACACCAGGCCATGCGGTGGATTCTTCAGCAATGGTGAGTACGTTAGGGAAGCGTTCACCGACCATCACATTGAGTTGTTTTAGAAACTCAATCACTTCTAAGTTTTCTCGACCGCCATAGACGTTAGGCAACCATTCACCCTCTTTGCGGGAATAATCCAAATAGAGCATTGAAGCCACGGCATCGACGCGTAGGCCGTCAATATGAAACTCTTGTAGCCAAAAATAGGCATTGCTGAGTAGAAAGTTGCGAACCTCGTTGCGCCCGTAATTAAAAATATAGGTGCCCCAATCTTGATGCTCACCTAAACGCGGGTCAGCATGTTCGTACAAGGCCGTGCCATCAAAACGCGCCAATGCCCAATCGTCTTTGGGGAAGTGGCCTGGTACCCAGTCTAAAATCACGCCGATATTGGCTTGGTGGCAAGCGTCGATAAAATAGCGTAAATCATCTGGGTCGCCAAAACGGTTGGTGGCGGCAAAATAGCCCGTGGTTTGATAGCCCCAAGACTCGTTTAATGGGTGTTCAGTCACAGGCAGCAACTCAATGTGGGTGTAGCCCATGTAGTTGATGTGCGGAATCAGCTTGGCAGCCATGGTGCGGTAATCTATAAACTGACCATGTTCTGAACGTTGCCAACTACCAAGATGCACTTCATAACAATTGAATGGCGCGTGCAGCCAATCCCAATGTTGACGTTGTTGCATCCAAGTTTGGTCTTGCCATTGGTGGGTGCTGTTAGTAATGCGGTTGGCAGTGCCTGGGCGCAACTCAAAGGCTTTGCCATAAGGGTCGGCTTTAATCAGAATTTGCCCTGTGTCGCGGTTGCGTATCTCAAACTTGTATAAATCATGTTCGGTCAAGTGGGGGATAAACAACTCCCAAACACCACTGCTACCATGCACACGCATGGGGTGAACGCGACCATCCCATTGATTAAAGTTACCAACTACGCTCACGCGCTCTGCATTAGGCGCCCAGGTGGCAAAGCGCACACCTTCTACGCCGTTAAGTGTGATTGGGTTCGCCCCTAAGCAACGATAGGCTTCTAATAAACGGCCTTCGGCAAACAGATAAAGCTCGTCGGCAGTGATGGAACTATGGAAGCTGTAACTGTCATAAATTTCGAAGGTGGTTTCCGCTTTGTCATTCAAACAGATTTTAAGTTTGTATGGGCTGTTTAAGGCTTTGGGATGGGTCAACCAAAATAAGCCTTGTTCATGGCACAGTGGCATTTCTAGCCATTCGCTTTTTTGTTCTATCCAAACTTGCTTGGCATGCGGGTGATAAACGCGAGTGACAAATTGTTTGCCATGCGGGTGCTGACCTAGAAAAGCAAACGGGTCGTGGTGTTTGGCATCCAAAATGCGTTGGAAATGGATGGTGTCTGCATCGCTAAGCGTGGGGGGCGTATTGTTCATGATGGGTGGCAACCAGTGTCGCTTAATTTCCCTTGCGGCTTGAAAATAACTATCAACTTAGACGATGTATATCAAATACAGTCGTTGTTGAGGATATTATAATCCACGTTATTAGGCTGGGTGTGGCTAATTATGCTAAAAATAGCAATCAATTGATGGAATATTGCTTGCCATCAATTGTGCGCACTTTTATGATGTTAAACAGCGGTAACAAAAGTATAAATCGTTTTAATAGGTCAGACCCTTTTAAAGGTCGTGTATTCAGAAATAAGGTGCAACATGAACGCCCCACAATTTGTAGAACGTAGAAAATTTAACCGCAGACAAGAGCGTCCTTCTGAACGCTTTATTAGTCATCTGACTAAAAATACCGTCGCCATTATTTTGGCAGGTGGACGAGGCAGTCGATTAAAGAATCTTACCGATTGGCGCGCCAAGCCAGCGGTACAATTTGGCGGTAAATTCAGAATTATTGATTTCCCGCTTTCTAACTGTATCAATTCAGGTATTCGTAAAATCAACGTCGCCACGCAATACAAAGCGCAGAGCTTGATTCAACATATTCAGCGAGGTTGGGGCTTTTTGCGTGGTGAGTTTAATGAGTATGTGAACATTATTCCTGCGCAACAGCGCTTGGGCGAAGAGTGGTACAAAGGGACGGCAGATGCGGTCTATCAAAACATAGACTTGTTGCGCGAAAATGGTGGTGAATATGTGCTCGTGCTGGCTGGCGACCATATTTATAAAATGGACTACGGCAAAATGTTGGCGACCCATGCGCGTAGTAATGCGGATATGACGATTGCTTGTATCAATGTACCACTAGAAGATGCTAAAGGGTTCGGCGTGTTAGAGGTGGATGAAACTGACCGTGTGATTACGTTTGCTGAAAAACCAAAAGATCCTAAACCGATGCCAGGTAACCCAAATAAAGCATTTGCCAGTATGGGGATTTATATTTTTAATGCCAAGTTTTTATATGAGCAGTTAATCCGTGATGCTTATGACAAAAAGTCTAGCCACGATTTTGGGCAAGACATTATTCCTTATGTGATTAATAAATACCGCGTGCAGGCGCATAGATTTACTGAAAGTTGCGTGGGTGCACAAAGTGGTAATTTTTACTGGCGTGATGTAGGCACCATAGATGCCTATTGGGAAGCGAATATGGAGCTGACCAAGGTGGTGCCAGAGTTGAACTTATATGACAGCGAGTGGCCGATTTGGACCTATCAAGAACAATTGCCACCCGCTAAGTTTGTGTTTAAGGATGATGGTCGCACGGGTAAAGCCACAGACTCAT
The DNA here is from genome assembly GCA_965249075.1 of uncultured Methylophilus sp. Classification (GTDB taxonomy): domain Bacteria; phylum Pseudomonadota; class Gammaproteobacteria; order Burkholderiales; family Methylophilaceae; genus Methylophilus. The sequence continues at coordinate 212,418 of CBDFLF010000003.1, read as the reverse complement.
TGGTCTCAGGGGGCTGTTTAATTAGCGGGGCATGTGTGACCAATTCCATCTTGTTTTCGGGTGTACGCGTCGAGGATTACAGTGAGTTGGATGGTGCGGTGATTTTGCCTAAAGTGACCATCGGTTCTAACGTGGTATTGAAAAATGTGGTGATAGACCGAGGCTGTAATATTCCATCTGGCATGCAGATAGGCGTTGATTTGAAGCGAGATGCAGAGCGTTTTTTTGTGTCAGAAAAAGGCATTGTGTTGGTGACGCCGGATATGCTGGGGCAGGATTTGTATCGTGTGAAGTGAATATCATCTTAAGTCGTCACTCATCTGGTCGTTTCTAGTCTAAACGGTTTTTTGTATTTTGATAGGGTTAGTTATGACTGAGCGCACTAAAAGTAAGTTGTATTTAAATCTCTACTGGCACATGCATCAGCCAGATTACAGGGACTTGATCACAGGTGAGTATGTGTTGCCTTGGACTTATCTGCATGCCCTTAAAGACTACAGTGATATGGCCTATCACTTAGAGCAGCAACCTAAGGCGCGGGTGACGTTCAACTTTGTACCTATCCTCGTCAATCAGTTACTCGATTATGCTGACCAGTGCAAAACGCAACAATGGCGAGACCCATTGTTGCGCTTGTTAGTGACAGAAGACCTAGAAAATATTTCAGTGAAAGATTGTCAGCTGATTGTGGATAGTTGCTTTAAAGCACACCACGAAAAGATGCTGAGTCCTTTTCCCCATTATCAACGTTTGTTGCAAATTTACCAGTTGATACAGCCTTTGATGAAAACAGGCGAGTTTCATTACCTGTCTGCGCAATACAAAGCTGATTTACTGATGTGGTATCACTTGGCTTGGACGGGCGAAGGCTTGCGCCGTGAAAACAAAACCATCCAAGCCTTGATGCAAAAAGGGGTGTTGTTTACGCTGGAAGACAGAAAAACGTTGTTGGCAGTGATTTCAGAAACGCTCATTTCTATCGTGCCACGCTATCAGGCCTTACTCAAACGTGGGCAGATTGAAATCAGCACCACGCCATATCACCATCCCATTTTGCCTTTGCTATTGGATTTTAATAGCACCAAAGATGCGATGCCGCATGCGCCTTTGCCAGAGAGCGCGCATTACCCCGATGGGGAGAATCGTGCCACTGCACATGTCAAGGCTGCGCAAGTGTTTCATGAGAAAGTGTTTGGTGAACATGCAAACGGCATGTGGCCTGCGGAAGGCGCAGTCTCTTTGCCTGCCTTAGGTTTGCTAGCACGCAACGGTGTACAGTGGGCGGCCACAGGGCAAGCGGTGCTAGCCAATAGTCTAAAGCGGGTAGGGGTCTCAGTAGAACACGCTTGCGACTATCTCTACCAACCCTATACCGTGAGCAATGGTGAACAGTCGATTAGCTGTTTTTTTAGAGATGATAGCTTGTCAGACAAAATCGGCTTTGAATACGCCAAGCTGTATGCCAGTGAGGCGGTGAAAGATTTTGTTGAGTCACTTGAGCACATACACCAAAGCCCACAGTTTGCTGACAAACCAGCTGTGGTCAGTGTGATTTTAGATGGCGAAAATGCTTGGGAATACTACCCCTACAACGGCTATTACTTTTTGAGTGAGCTATATGCGGCCTTGGTCAATCACCCTGACATTGAAATGACCACGTTCTCAGACACGCTCAAAATGCAAGCTAGAGGGCAATTGCCAGCCTCAAAACCTTTGCTAGAAATCAATTCAGGTAGCTGGGTGTATGGCACCTTTAGCACATGGATAGGCGAACCCGCCAAAAACCGCGCATGGGATTTACTCTGCGATGCCAAAAAAGTCTACGACCAGTGTTATGCGCAATTAGATGCCAAGCAGCAAGTTGCTTGTGAAGAGCAACTGGCGGTATGTGAAGGATCTGATTGGTTTTGGTGGTTTGGCGATTATAACAACGCAGACAGTGTGCAAAGTTTCGACCGCTTGTACCGCCTCAATCTTATCAATCTATACCATTTAATGGATAAACCTGTGCCAGCACAGTTGCACGAAACCATTAGTTTGGGCGGTGGTGATTCTGAGAACTCAGGCACCATGCGTAGGGGGCAAGCTTAATGACAGCCACACAGAGCAAACAAGTGGGCGTGTTGTTACACATTAGCTCCTTACCCGCTGGTGATATAGGTGCAGATGCTTATCGTTTTGTAAATTGGCTGTCTAGCTGTGGCGTATCAGTGTGGCAGACCTTGCCAATTAACATGACGCATGATGACGGCTCACCGTATCAAGCGGTGTCTGCCCACGCAGGCAACCCTGCATTTATCTCCATCCAATTATTGGTGGATTGGGGCTGGTGCGATGCGAGTGCATTGACTGTTAGCCGTGAAAAAGCTTTTGCGCTGGCTTATCAGCACTATCTAAAATTGACTGATTCAGACACAACACTACAAGCTGAATTTAACCATTTCTGTCAAATACATGCAGATTGGTTAGAAGACTTTGCTTGCTTTTTAAGTCTGCGTGAGACACACAGTAAACAAAGCTGGGCAGATTGGCCAGCAACATTCAAATTACGTGATAAAGACAGTCTTGCAAGTTACGTGAATGCACACCAACAACCAATTGCATTGATTAAATTTATACAATTTGTGTTTTTTAAACAATGGGATGCACTAAAAGCCTATGCCAATGCACGTGGCATTACCTTGTTTGGTGATATTCCTATTTTTGTGGCTTACGACAGTGCCGATGTGTGGGCACAACCCACGCGCTTTAAACTCGATGCCGACATGCGCCCAACCGTGGTGGCTGGCGTGCCGCCTGATTACTTTTCAGAAACAGGTCAGCGCTGGGGCAACCCGCATTACGACTGGGTGCGCATGCAAGAAGATGGCTTTGCATGGTGGCTAGCCCGCATCAAAACACAAGCACAGTGTTTTGATTGGTTGCGCATAGACCACTTTAGAGGCTTGCAAGCGGCTTGGGAAATTCCATCTGATGAACCGACCGCCATCAATGGCTATTGGGTTGAAGCCCCAGGCGATGCGCTATTGGCGACCATACAAAGCCATTACCCAGATTTGAAATTAATTGCTGAAGACTTAGGCATCATTACTGATGAAGTGGATGCATTAAGGCTCAAGTACCAGCTACCAGGCATGAAAATCCTACAGTTTGCTTTTGGGGGCGACAACAGCAACCCTTATTTGCCAGCCAATATCGACCCAGACAGCGTGACTTATACGGGCACGCACGACAATGACACAACGCTGGGTTGGTATATGAGTTTAGGCGAGCAAGCTAAAACCCACCTCCATGATTATTTAGGCACGCAGGCACCCGTCATGCCTACCACTTTGGTGAATATGGCGCTAAGTACATTTTCAAACTTGGTGGTCATCCCGATGCAAGATGTCTTGCATTTAGACGGTTCTGCGCGTATGAATGTCCCTGGTACGGTGGAAGGCAACTGGCAGTGGCGCATGCAGTGGGCGCAACTCACCGATGTGTTACGCGATGCGTTTAAGCAACAAGTGGCTTATGCGGGGCGAAGCTTTTCAGAAAAAAGCTTGGTAGGGTAAAGTCATGGCCTCTGAAATATTAGGTCTAGATGTCGGTGGTACTAATTTAAGACTAGGTGTGTTTAAAGACATGCAGTTGGTGCATGAGTCTCGATTTAAAGCCGACTATGCAAGCATTTGCCGAGAAAATCCGCCAACACTGGCTTGGCAAACCATCATTGCTTCTACCACGCAAGCGATACAAGAAGTGTTATCAGCATACCCAAGCATTAGCGCGATTGGTATTGGCTTCCCAGGCTTTATTAATCCAGAGACTGGCGTGCTGGCACAATCACCCAATCTGCCTGGGCTAAATGCGGTTAATTTGGCTCAAGATTTATCGCTAGCCTTAAACAGAACAGTCATTGTTGAAAATGATGCCAATGCGGCGGCCTATGGTGAGTATTGTTTACTTGGTTACCCAAAAGGTGGCTTGTTATATGTTGGCTTGGGCACAGGCGTAGGCGGTGGCTTAGTCTTAAACGGTCAAGTGTACAAAGGTGTGCATGGCTATGCCTTGGAAATTGGGCATCTACAGGTGCAAGAGGGTGGCCCCTTGTGTGGTTGTGGCAATCAAGGTTGTTTGGAGCAATTTGCCTCAGCTTCAGCCATTAAATCAGCCTATTTCAAGCAAACACAACAAGCCGCGTCAGCGCATGAAGTTGCTGGTTTGGCTAGGCGTGGCGATGCTGTTGCAATCAGTGTTTATAAACAAGCTGCGCAGTCTTTAGCTCAAGTGATTGCAGATGCACTCAAGTTGCTGGATGTGGAGCATGTGGTCATTGGTGGTGGATTGGCAGGCGCGTGGGATGTGATGAAGCCGACTTTTGATGAAGCATTTGATTTTGCACTGATTCCAGTGCTACGTGGACAAGTGAACCTGACAATCTCGACGACGCTGGATAAGGCAGGGATGCTCGGAGCTGCGTTGTTAGCTAGTTAACTGACCGCGTTTAAAATAAAAAACGGCTACCATTGCGGTAGCCGTTTTTGTTTGGTCTTGCTGTTACTTATACTTAGTCTTAGTCTGTGCTAATTGCGTTATTGCTCAACAGATTTTGAATCACTTGCAAATCAGTTAGCGTATTGCCAGCTGTGAGGTCCACATTTTCAAGCACAATTTTCTGATCGACAACACCAGCATTAGCTTGGCCATTGGTGCTGACCGAGATGACTGTGCTGTTGTTTTCAAAGTTGAAGTGCAGGTAATTATCTAATGAAGCCGCATTACTGCTCTCGCCTTGTAGCAAGTCCTTAAGGTTCAATACATCACCCACTTGGAAGTCTTTGATTGTATCAATCTCTACTTCAGAGGCTGAAGCATCGCCCAACTTAAAGGTGAATACGTCATTACCAGTGCCACCAGTCATGGTGTCACTGCCTTTGCCACCAATCAAGATGTCATTGCCCTCATTCCCAATTAAGATGTCATCGCCTGATAAGCCATCGATGTAATCATTGCCTGATGTGCCTTCAAGGAAGTCATTTTCAGTACCGATAATTTTGCTGCCAATGTTTAAATTCACTGTTGCAGTGTCAGTGCCACCCTTGCCATCGCTCACTGTATAAGTAAATGATGCTGGACCTGTATACCCTGAATTCGGTACAAAAATCACATTTACCCCATCAAAAAACACTTGACCATTGACTGCATCTTGCAAGTTGATAGGTGTAATTGTGTCGCCATCTGCATCTACGTCATTAGCAAGCAAAGTCGATGGCGCAATGGTGAGGTTGGTGTCTCTAAAGCCAAAGATACCACTATCATCTCTCGCGTCAGGCGCTGTGTTGGCAGGTGGCGCAACGGTCAAATTGACTGTCGCAGTATCCGTACCGCCTTTGCCATCGCTCACTGTGTAGGTGAATGAAGCTGGACCTGTGTAACCTGTGTTTGGTGTAAAGATGATATTGGTACCATCAAAAGTAACCACACCATTCACTGCACCTCCCACGTTAATTGGCGTGAGTGTGTCACCATCGGCATCCACATCGTTAGCGAGTAAGCTAGCAGGTGAAATCACAATGTTGGTGTTGCGTGTGCCACTGCCCACATCATCACGAGCGTCAGGGGCTGTGTTGGCTGGCGGTGCAACGGTCAAGTTGACTGTCGCCGTATCCGTACCACCTTTACCATCGCTAATCGTGTAGGTAAATGATGCTGGGCCTGTGTAACCAGTGTTTGGTGTAAAGATGATATTGGTACCATCAAAAGTAACCACACCATTCACTGCACCTCCCACGTTAATTGGCGTGAGTGTGTCACCATCGGCATCCACATCGTTAGCGAGTAAGCTAGCAGGTGAAATCACAATGTTGGTGTTGCGTGTGCCACTGCCCACATCATCACGAGCGTCAGGGGCTGTGTTGGCTGGCGGTGCAACGGTCAAGTTGACTGTCGCCGTATCCGTACCACCTTTACCATCGCTAATCGTGTAGGTAAATGAAGCAGGGCCTGTGTAACCTGTGTTTGGTGTAAAGATGATATTAGTGCCATCAAAAGAAACCACACCGTTTACTGCACCTTGCACACTGATTGGGACGAGGGTGTCACCGTTCGCGTCTGTATCATTTGCCAACAAACTTGCAGGTGAAATCACAATATTGTTATTTCGAGTGCCACTAGCAACATCGTCACGCGCATCTGGTGCGGTGTTGGCTGGCGCAGCAATATTTAAGTTAACTGTTGCCGTATCAAACGCACCTTTGCCATCGGTGATGGTGTAAGTGAAAGAGGCTGGGCCTGTGTAACCTGTGTTTGGTACAAAAATCACATTAGTGCCATCCCAATATACTTGGCCATTTTGTGCATTTTGGATACTTACACCTGTAATCGTATCGCCATCCACATCACTGTCATTGCTGAGTAACGTTGAAGGTGAGATGACAATTTGTGTATTGGCTGTGCCACTCACCGCATCGTCCTTTGCATCTGGCGCAGTATTGGCTGGCGCAGCAATGTTGAGGTTAACTGTAGCAGTATCAAATGCACCTTTGCCATCGGTGATGGTATAAGTGAATGAAGCAGGGCCTGTGTAGCCAGTGTTTGGCACGAAAATCACATTGGTGCCATCAAAGTACACTTGACCATTTTGCGCATTTTGAATGCTGACACCCGTAATCGTATCGCCATCTACATCACTATCATTGCTGAGCAAGGTAGAAGGGGCAATCACGACTTGCGTATTGGCTGTGCCGCTAATATTGTCATCGACAGCATTAGGGTCGCGGTTAACGATTTGCGCCCCAATTACAACTGACAATGAGTCACTTGGTAGAGATTCGTTGCCTGCCGCATCAGTCAACACATAAGAAATGGTATGTGCGCCTACACTGATAGGGTTGGTTGGTGTGAGTATGCCTGTGCTTGGGTTATAAGTCGCAGGTACTTTTGCACCATCTACCAACAATGTAGGTGTGTTACCTACTGGTACGGTTATCGTAAAGTCAGGGGTACTGTCATCAGTGTTGTTGTCTGTATTGCTTGGGCCTGTATCCGTTGCTGCTGTCATATCAGGTGCAGGCGCTGCTTTAGCAGGTGCTACAGTGTCAATGTTCACAGGCAATGCTGGGCTTAAACCTGACTCTTGACCTTGTGGGTTGGTCAATGAGTATTGTAGGTTATGAGGACCATCACCAATTGGGTTGACTGGTGTCAATGTGCCTGTGCTTGGGTTATACACTGAAGGTACTTTTACACCGTCGACATACAAGTTAGGCGTATTGCTACCTGGGCTTGGAATTGCAAAGTCAGGGGTGCTGTCTTTGGTCAAGTTGTCAGTGTTAGACACACCTGTATCTGTGGCAGCCGTCATGTCAGGCGCAACGCTCGGGGTGACTGGCGCAACACTTTGTGCACCAATTACAAACGGCAACGCTGGGCTTGGCGCTGACTCATTACCTGCTGGGTCAGTCAATGTATAAGACACAGTGTGCGGACCATTAGCAATTGGACTGTTAGGTGTCAATGTACCAGCACTTGGATTATAAGTCGCAGGCACTTTTACCCCATCCACATACAAGCTAGGCGTAGTACCCACAGGCACCGTCACCGCAAAGTCAGGTGTTGAATCGTCTGTGTTGTTATCCGTATTGCTAGGACCTGTATCGGTTGCAGCTGTCATGTCAGGTGCTGTAGCAGGTTGTGTTGGCGCTTGTGTATCAATCAAGATAGGCAATGCTGGGCTTAAACCTGACTCTTGACCTTGTGGATTGGTCAATGAGTATTGTAGGTTATGAGGACCTTCTGAAATTGGACTATTAGGCGTCAACGTACCTGTTGTTGGATTATAAGTAGCAGGTACTTTCACACCGTCCACATACAAGTTAGGCGTATTGCCACCTGGACTTGGAATTGCAAAGTCAGGCGTAGTGTCTGTCGTATTGTTGTCTGAGTTAGACACACCTGTATCCGTTGGTGCTGTCATGTCTGGCTGAACAGTTGGTGTTGCAGGCGCAACACTTTGTGAACCGATGACCACTGGCAATGCTGGGCTTGGTGCTGACTCATTACCTGCTGGGTCAGTCAATGTATAAGACACAGTGTGCGGACCATTAGCAATTGGACTGTTAGGTGTCAATGTACCAGTGCTTGGGTTGTAAGTCGCTGGCACTTTTACCCCATCCACGTACAAGCTAGGGGTTGTACCTACAGGCACCGTCACCGCAAAGTCAGGTGTGCTGTCATCCGTGTTGTTGTCTGTGTTGCTTGGACCTGTATCGGTTGCAGCTGTCATGTCAGGTGCTGTAGCAGGTTGTGTTGGCGCTTGTGTATCAATCAAGATAGGCAATGCTGGGCTTAAACCTGACTCTTGACCTTGTGGATTGGTCAATGAGTATTGTAGGTTATGAGGACCTTCTGAAATTGGACTATTAGGCGTCAACGTACCTGTTGTTGGATTATAAGTAGCAGGTACTTTCACACCGTCCACATACAAGTTAGGCGTATTGCCACCTGGACTTGGAATTGCAAAGTCAGGCGTAGTGTCTGTCGTATTGTTGTCTGAGTTAGACACACCTGTATCCGTTGGTGCTGTCATGTCTGGCTGAACAGTTGGTGTTGCAGGCGCAACACTTTGTGAACCGATGACCACTGGCAATGCTGGGCTTGGTGCTGACTCATTACCTGCTGAGTCAGTCAATGTATAAGACACCGTGTGCGGACCATTAGCAATTGGACTGTTAGGTGTCAATGTACCAGTGCTTGGGTTGTAAGTCGCTGGCACTTTTACCCCATCCACGTACAAGCTAGGGGTTGTACCTACAGGCACCGTCACCGCAAAGTCAGGTGTGCTGTCATCCGTGTTGTTGTCTGTGTTGCTTGGACCTGTATCGGTTGCAGCTGTCATGTCAGGTGCTGTAGCAGGTTGTGTTGGCGCTTGTGTATCAATCAAGATAGGCAATGCTGGGCTTAAACCTGACTCTTGACCTTGTGGATTGGTCAATGAGTATTGTAGGTTATGAGGACCTTCTGAAATTGGACTATTAGGCGTCAACGTACCTGTTGTTGGATTATAAGTAGCAGGTACTTTTACACCGTCGACATACAAGTTAGGCGTATTGCTACCTGGGCTTGGAATTGCAAAGTCAGGGGTGCTGTCTTTGGTCAAGTTGTCAGTGTTAGACACACCTGTATCTGTGGCAGCCGTCATGTCAGGCGCAACGCTCGGGGTGACTGGCGCAACACTTTGTGCACCAATTACAAACGGCAACGCTGGGCTTGGCGCTGACTCATTACCTGCTGGGTCAGTCAATGTATAAGACACAGTGTGCGGACCATTAGCAATTGGACTGTTAGGTGTCAATGTACCAGCACTTGGATTATAAGTCGCAGGCACTTTTACCCCATCCACATACAAGCTAGGCGTAGTACCCACAGGCACCGTCACCGCAAAGTCAGGTGTTGAATCGTCTGTGTTGTTATCCGTATTGCTAGGACCTGTATCGGTTGCAGCTGTCATGTCAGGTGCTGTAGCAGGTTGTGTTGGCGCTTGTGTATCAATCAAGATAGGCAATGCTGGGCTTAAACCTGACTCTTGACCTTGTGGATTGGTCAATGAGTATTGTAGGTTATGAGGACCTTCTGAAATTGGACTATTAGGCGTCAACGTACCTGTTGTTGGATTATAAGTAGCAGGTACTTTCACACCGTCCACATACAAGTTAGGCGTATTGCCACCTGGACTTGGAATTGCAAAGTCAGGCGTAGTGTCTGTCGTATTGTTGTCTGAGTTAGACACACCTGTATCCGTTGGTGCTGTCATGTCTGGCTGAACAGTTGGTGTTGCAGGCGCAACACTTTGTGAACCGATGACCACTGGCAATGCTGGGCTTGGTGCTGACTCATTACCTGCTGGGTCAGTCAATGTATAAGACACAGTGTGCGGACCATTAGCAATTGGACTGTTAGGTGTCAATGTACCTGTTGATGGATTATAAGTCGCTGGCACTTTTACCCCATCCACATACAAGCTAGGGGTTGTACCTACAGGCACCGTCACCGCAAAGTCAGGTGTTGAATCGTCTGTGTTGTTGTCTGTGTTGCTTGGACCTGTATCAGTTGCAGCCGTCATGTCAGGCGTTGTCGTTGGTGCAGCTGGCGCAGCAGTGTCAATGGTCACTGGCAAAGCTGGACTTTGACCTGATAAATTAGGCGCAGTCCCTAAGGCATAAGTTACACTTGGCGAACCATCAGGAATTGGATTAGTTGGCGTCACTGTGTTTGTGGCTGGGTCATAAGTAGATGCCACAGGTGTGCCATTGACGTACAAGGTCACTGGCAAATCACTTGGGTTAGCCACCACAAAGCTTGGCGTGTTGTCATTGGTAATGTTGTCTGTGTTAGACGCACCTGTATCAGATGGTGCCGTCATATCAGCCGCCACGGTTGGTGTGGCTGGTGCCGAAGGGGTAATATTTAAATTCACCACGGCTGTATCTGTAGATAATGTTTGAGGCGCTGAAATGCTGATGTTATCTAGTAAGCCACCAGTTGAATTGTTCTCTGTAGCTTTGAATTCAACACGCATCACCCCGCCATTGCCAGTAAAGCTAAAGCTTTGTGATGAGAAGTTAGTTGACCCTGTGTTCACAGTACCAATCACATTGCCATTCACAAGCACATTTACTGCAGAGCTACCTGTAAAGCCTGAACGAGCGGCGTAGTCAAAATTAATCGTCACTGGTTGGCCATTGGTTGTTGCTACGTTGGTATATAAATTGGCCGCATCACCTGTGTTACGCTCCAATTCAATAACATTGCTTGAATTGTTAGTACCGTAGAATGTACCAGTATTGATTTCCACCAAACCACTGGTATTGTCTGTGAACCAACCAGATGGCAAATTGCTATTGATATCACGCACTGAATTATCAAAGTTGAGTGTAGTTGATGCATTTGCTGCACTATCAGTAATCGTATATGTGAATTGCGCTGGGCCTGTGTAACCTGGGTTAGGTGTAAATACGACATTGCCGTTAACTAAAGCCACAGTGCCGTTTTGCGCACCTTGAACGCTAACTATTCTTAATGTATCCCCGTTGGGGTCTGTGTCGTTAGCTAACAACGTAGACGCAGGTATCGTAATCGATGTGCTAGATTGCACAACTAATGTGTCATCAACTGCGTCAGGGTTCGTATTAATGACTGTAGAAGCTGTACCATTGACTTGGCCTGAGATATTCACATCCGCCCCTGTGAATGTGACTGAACCCGTTGAAGGATTTACGTCATAAACTTTACCATCAGCACCAATCGCATAAATATTACCATTTGGATTTTGTGCTAAGCCAAAAATGGCTTCTGGCAAGTTTGCTACGTTAGAGACTTGGTTGGTTGTTAAATCGTATTTAACCAATACGTTATCTGCTCTTGATAAGTAAACGTTATTGCCGATGACCAACAAATCACCTTCAGATGAGCCAATATTACCCAGCGTTGTGACAGCGCCACTAGCACTGATGCGTAAAAGTGCACCATTGCTACTTACTGCGTATAGGTTGTTTGCATTATCACCAGTCAATGAGTTAATAAATGTATTGTTGATGTTGTACAAGAACGAAGCAGCGCCTGTTGATGTATTAATGCTGTAAAGCTTAGCTGTGCCACCTTCATTTGTGACACCAAATAGTTGACCGCTAGTGTTTTGGGCAACATCAAGAAAGACCTTGCCTGAGTTGCCAATCACCGTATTGGCACCAGTGGTTGGATTTAATGTACCCACGTTACCGTTTGAGTCACCGTAGTAAATTAAACCTGTATTGTTGATAGGTGTAGAGCCATTTGCAACCAATGATACTTTATCAATTGATACACCTAAGTTGTCTAAACGCCCACCACCTTCAAACTCTAGGCGGTTGTTGCCATTGCCTGCGCCGCCTACCAAATTAAATTGATATTGACTCATGCTGCCGTCATTTGGATTGATGGTAGCAATCGCTTGACCACCCCAGTAAACCGTCACAGTGTTGTCGTTAGATGTACCATCATCACTGTTAGCAATGTCGCCAGCACTAAATGTTAATGTGTAGTTATTGCCACTCACCACGCCTTGCACGTTTTGACCCACACGTACATTACCTGGTGAAGCTTCAAGGTCTAGCCAATTGTTGCCATCTGCAGGATTAATCCCGCCACGTTTATCATTATGAATATCAATTTGTGAACCATTTGCACTTGTCCAGCTAGGAACAGAGCCATTGCCAACGAATCCGTAGCCAGTTGTTGTGAGACCAGTCACATTTTCAAATGAGCCATTCACTATTAAATTGTTTGGAATATTTGAACCAACTCCAAAATTAGCAGGGTCAATTGGGCCAGAGGTCATGACTGAAGTGCCCGAGCCATCGTTTTGACCTACCCAGCTCACGACAAACTTACCGTCAGGTTGAACTACAACATTTAGGTTGTCCCAATCAAAACCATCAAAGGTTGATATGCCTTGGTCACCACGATTTACGATTAAAAACTCTGATGAAAGTGCATTGCCGTTACCATCATAAATTCTGGCTTTGATAGGTAGCGAATGTTCTCCTACGTTGCCATCTACCCAAACAGCTACAAAGTTACCATTAGCCAGTGCTTGAATCACAGGTGGGCCAGCATAGTAAACTGTACTGTCATTGTTGATTTGTATATCAGAAATGACTGCAAACCCTGCCCCACCTGGAGTGATGCTAGGGTTGATAATGCTAAAGTGAGGAGAGTCTTTGCAATCTACGTTCGTATTATTGACAAAGCCAACAACCACATTGCCGTTGCTTAACTGCGTCATGACTACATTGTCTGTATCGTAAGCGTCAAAACCATCCACTGGTAAGGTACCTACACGGAATTCATTGGTAGAAGGTGTTCCATCTGCATTGAAAATACGGCCTTGTAAGGTCATATTGTTGTCGTTATCATGTAAGCCGTTTTTATACCATACGGCCATAAAGCGACCATCTGCTAAAGCAGTCACAACTGGAGGAGATTCCCATGTGGTCGTATCGTTTTGTTGCATTTCTTGGTCAACACGTACGGCGACACCGTTTGAGTCAAGCACTGCAAATACAGGCTCGTCACCACCGTTCTCACGGTAGCTTCTCTCAAACGCAACCACAATATTGCCACCTGCTAACTGTGTCACAGTCAGGTTATCCATGTCGTAACCGTCAGTGCCATCCACATCCCAACTACCCACCACAAATTCATTAGTAGAAGGTGTACCGTTGGCGTTAAAAATACGCGCCATCACAGGTTGTTCTGTCGTGTCATCCCATGCACCATTTTTAGACCAAACTGCCATAAAACGGCCATCAGCCAACGCTTCAATTACAGGAGGTGATTCATAAGTTGTTGTATCATTTTGTTGAATGACAATGTTTTGTGCGACTACAAAGCCATTACCACCTGGGTTAATAGAAGGATTGATAATCGTGGCGACAGGCTCGTCGTAATCGTGTGTAACTGCGTCAGTTGCACGGACATAACCAATCACCACATTACCATTGGTTAATACGTCTACATCTAAGTTGTCTACATCAAAGCCATCAAAACCATCAATGCGCCAGCTATTTAGCTCGAACTGACCCGTTGAAGGTGTGCCATTAGCGTTATAAATACGACCTTGTAGTTGCATTTGACTAGTATGGTCATGGTCTGCATAGTCCGTCCAAAGGTGTAATACGCGGCCATCACTTAAGACGACCGTCTTTGGAGGTGATTGATTAGAAAGTTCGTCTTGATTCACCTGTATTGGTGTGGTCGCTGTAGGTAGGTTTGTGTTGATGATGGTCATGCTTGGTCCTTTTATTCTGCTTAGGTTTAGTTAACTTAAGTACTAGAGATAGCTTCTGAACCTTAAAAGCAAAATATATGCCACGGCTGTTTTTTGTATTATTAATTATATAAAAGTCAATATAAACATATGGTTATATTTAAAATTGGAAAAATGTTGGCAGTGTTGTTTAGACGTGGCGATGTAGATTTATAGACGGGCTTGATGTTTTTCCAACGCCCAAGTGACGTGTTCGCGCACTATGGGGTCAGGGTGGGTTTGACGGTGTTGCAAGGCTTGAGTCACAGCAGGTGAGCTAGGGGCATTGCCAAGCCCGACGGCAATATTTCTCAGCCATTGGTGATAGCCGATGCGATAAATCGCACTGCCTGCCATTTTTTGTTCAAACTCTTGTTCTGACCACAAAAAACAACTCTTTAAATCAATGTCATCTAAGCCATGACGCACATGAAAATCAGTCTCTTGTGTCAGTTGTGCAAATTTATTCCACGGGCAAACTAATTGGCAATCGTCACAGCCATAGACGCGGTTGCCTATCAGCGGTCTAAACTCAATCGGAATACTGCCTTTGAGCTCGATGGTGAGGTAAGAAATACAGCGTCTTGCATCGACTTCATAAGGCGCGACGATGGCTTTCGTCGGGCAAATATCGATGCAGGCTTGGCAAGTGCCGCAATGGTTGGTCGCTGGGGCATCGATGGGTAAGGGGAGGTTGGTGTAAATTTCGCCTAAAAAGAACCAAGAGCCGCGTTGTTTGTTGATGAGCAGTGTATGTTTGCCACGCCAACCTAAGCCTGCTTTTTCAGCCAGCGCCACTTCGAGCACGGGTGCGCTATCCACAAACACCCTATAGTCAAAAGATTCAAAAGACTGTGTTTCTACTTGGATTTTATCGCATAAGCTTTGTAGCTTTTTGCGCAACACTTTGTGGTAATCGCGCCCCAAGGCATAACGCGAAATAAACGCTTGCTGTTTGTCTTCCATCACCGTCCAGCTGTCTTTGGCTTTGGGTGGAAGATAATCCAGCCTCACAGAAATCACGCGCAAGGTATTCGGCACTAATTCTTGCGGACGGGTACGCTTAGTGCCGTGTTTTGCCATATAATCCATCTCGCCATGAAAGCCTTTTTCCAGCCAAGCTTGGTGCGCGGTTTCTGCATGACTTAAATCCGTATCGGTAATGGCGACTTCGGCAAATCCGAGTGACATGCCCCATGATTTAATGGCTTGGGCGAGTTGAATCAGGCTGGTTTGAGGGAATGTTGACATATGAAACACGATTTTACACAGAATTTGCCTGATGAGGCGGCGACCATACGAGCGGCCCGAGATTTTGCATCCAGCTTACAGTCAGGCTTGGTGGTGTATTTACATGGCGACTTGGGCGCGGGGAAAACCACCTTTGTACGTGGCGTATTGCACGCTTTAGGCTATCAAGGCAAAGTCAAAAGTCCTACGTATAACTTGGTTGAGCCTTACCTGATTGATGGTTTAACGATTTACCATTTTGATTTATATCGTTTTCAAGACGACGAGGAGTGGGAGGCAGCTGGCTTTAGGGATTACTTTAATCCAGACAGTATTTGCTTTGTTGAATGGCCTGAAAAAGCAGAGGCTTTATTACCTCAGCCTGATATGGAAATTTATTTAGAAATACAAGGTCATCAACGCACTTTACGCATCATCCACGTGTAAAATATGGCCATTCTTTACACCTAACATAAATGATTTTGAAACACCTTCTTTCAATTCTCACATTCACGTTTTGCGTACTTTTTAGTGCGACCGCAACCGCTGAAAATGCGGAAGTGATTTCTGCCGATGTGGCGGTGACGAGCAACCACACCAGTATCGCTTTATTGATTAATCAGCGTGTGAAATATGCTTTTTTTACGCTAGATAACCCTAGCCGTGTCGTACTCGATATAGAAAAACTTATCATTAATGACGACTTGAAATCATTAGCAGATCAAATCTTGTCAGATGATCCTTATGTTAAAAGTTTGCGCGTGGCTAAATACAACGCCAACACCGTGCGTATCGTGGTTGATATGCAAGAAGGTGTCAAACATAGCGTCACAGACTTGAGCCCTAAGCAAGAGCGCCAACACCGTTTAGTTGTTGATTTGTATCGAGATAAGCACGCAGAAAGTAAAGCCACAGAAAATAAACCTAAGGGTGCACATAATGGTGGAAGCAAGCCAGTCGCAGAAACAGGCGAGATGAAGCCAATCATTGAACCGCTACCAGCGGAAGTACTTAAAAATCAAGAGGCTTCAGACCAAGCCACACAAGATAACCAAACGCACGACAAAAAATCCAATCAAAACAAAGGTAAAAAGAAACTTATTACCATTGCGATTGATGCGGGACATGGTGGCGAAGACCCTGGTGCGAGAGGGGCTAGTGGTAGTCGAGAAAAAGACATTACGTTGTCTATTGCCAAAAAACTAAAGCATCAAATTGACGAACAAGATGGGTTGAGAGCTATTTTGATTCGTGACGGCGATTATTTTGTGCCTTTGGCTGACCGCGTTAAAAAAGCGCGCGCAGCTAAAGCCGATTTGTTTATTTCGATTCATGCCGATGCGTTTGTGAATGCAAATGCGCGTGGCTCTTCCGTATTCGCGCTCTCGCAACGTGGGGCTTCCAGTGCCAGTGCACGTTATTTGGCGCAAAAAGAAAACGCGGTGGACTTGATAGGTGGCGTGAGTTTAGACACCAAAGACATTGATTTAGCCAAAACTTTGCTAGATTTGTCACAAACCGCGACCATCCACGATGGCATACGTTTAGGAAAATCAGTGTTGAAGAAAATTGGAGGGATTAACCGTTTGCATGCCAAACATGTGGAGCAAGCGGCATTTGCTGTGCTTAAGTCGCCCGACATTCCCTCTATTTTGGTGGAAACTGCCTTTATTAGTAACCCGCAAGAAGAAGCCAAGTTGAATGATGATGACTATCAGAACACCTTGGCGAATGCGATTCTCTCTGGCATTAAAAACTATTTAGCGACCAATCCTTCCTTAGCAAGTAAATAGCCAATACAAACAACTAATCATCTTGTTTGCCATAACTCTTGTTCTCTTTGCGTCTTGCCATAACCACTCTGCACTTGCAAGGCGCGCCCAATATAATCATTGATTTGGCGACGTGCCATAGGCAATAAAGCACCGTCGGTAAAAATATCGGGGTACTGATAGCTTAGCCAAGCATATAAGCTCAGTTGTTGTAACAAGTGTTCTGCTTGCTCTAGGTATTGTGCTTGATGGCCGTGCACCCAAGTGGGCAAAACAGGTAGGGCGCGTGGTTTGTTTCGGTCTACAGCTTGTATGTACATCACGTAATAATCCCGCGCAATCGGCACTTGTAGCGCCAACGGCGCACACATCAAGCGGTATTTGTCGGTCATGGATAATTTGGGTGCCACTTCGTCTATCAATACGGCTTGTTGGTGTTGCAATCGGGTGGCTTGCCAGCGCAATATCGCGGTTTCTTGTGTGGCGTATTGGTTTTGCCAATATTCCACACATTCGGCAATGCGCCAGGTATTGAGTTCATTACTCAAAGTTTCTACATCGCCTGCGCTAATGCTAATTGGTAACGCTGCCAAGTTCACGCTGTCATCGGTATTAAGCATATGTGACAAATGCCATTGCTCATCATCCTCCAACACCGTGACATAGCCGATGTCATATTGTCCATGACGGCCCGCGCGACCTGCAATTTGGCGCATCTCGGTGGCATTGAGTGGGCGTGGGGCGACGCCATCAAATTTGTGAATATTGGCAAATATAATGCGCCGAATCGGCAAATTCAAACCCATGCCTATCGCATCCGTTGCCACTAAAATCTGCGCCTCGCCAGACAAAAAGCGCGCAGATTCCATGCGTCTGACTTCTGGCGATAACGCGCCATAAATGGTGGCGACCGAAAATCCCCATTGCCTGATTCTGGCGGCAAGGGTGAGCACGTCTTTGCGACTAAAGGCAATGATGGCGTCCCCTGTGCTGAGTTGTGTTTTGAGCTTGCTGGCATGGTAGCGCTCACCACAAACACTGGTTGATTCTATTTCTAGCGGGGTCAGCCGTGCTAGCTGCGTGATTTGATAAGGCTCTTGCAAGGCGTCGAGCAAACGTGTGCAAGCAGGCGTGACACTATTCGCGCCACATATAAACACTTGCTTGGCGGGCGCACCAATGAGTGCGGCCGTCCAGGCACTGCCACGTTCGGGGTCGAGCAACATTTGTATTTCATCAATCACTGCCACTTCTACAGGTGCATGCAAGCGTATCATCTCGATGGTCGAAGCGGTATGTTTGGCATTGGGCACCAACACGCGCTCTTCACCCGTGATTAAGTTGCAAGGCACGCCCGCTTGCATCAGTTTGTCTCGCACTTCCATTGCCAATAAACGCAAGGGCGCGAGATACATGCCAGACTCCGCTTGCATCAAGGCTTGAATCGCATGATACGTTTTGCCTGAGTTGGTGGGGCCGAGATAAAAATGGTGTTGCCGTTGCAACTGGCGGGCGAGGGTAAAGCGCGATAAATAATGCGCAAAAGCGTGCAAGGACATGGTGAGGATTGTATCAAAACGGTTAAAATGGTGCTTATGCCGATTCAATTATTATCTGACCAACTGATTAGCCAAATTGCTGCGGGCGAGGTGGTTGAGCGTCCCGCTTCCGCGCTTAAAGAGTTACTCGAAAACAGCATAGATGCAGGGAGCAAGCAAATTTCAGTGGCCTTACAACAAGGCGGAGTCAAGCTACTCAAAGTGACAGATGACGGCGCTGGCATTGCGTCTGACGAGTTGGCCTTGGCGTTGACGCGCCACGCCACGAGTAAAATCAGTTCCTTGGACGACCTCGAAACGGTTGCTAGTCTGGGCTTTCGTGGTGAGGCCTTGGCCAGTATTGCATCCATCTCACGCACCACACTCACCAGTCGCCAAGCCACACAAAGCCATGCTTGGCAAATGGTGGCAGAAGGCGCGCAGTTAGAAAACATCGCCCCCGCCGCGCTCGATGTCGGCACCATCGTCGAAGTGCAAGATTTATACTTTAATACGCCCGCCAGACGAAAATTTTTAAAAACCGAGGCTACTGAGTACGGGCATTGTGAAGATGCCTTTACCCGCGTGGCACTCGCCAATCCGCACATTGCATTTTTACTGCAACACAACGGCAAAGCCACGTTAAGGTTATCTGCTAGAGACTCTGAAAACCCCGCACAACAACGGATTGTTGATATCTTGGGCCAAGACTTTGCAGACCAAGCCTTGTGGGTGGAAGAGGAAAGTGGTGGTTTGCGTTTGTGGGGCATGGCGGCTTCGCCTAGCTATTTGCGTCACAGTCGCGACACGCAATATGTGTATGTGAATGGCCGATTTGTGCGCGACAAACTGATTAGCCACGCCATCAAACAAGCTTATCAAGATGTGTTGCATCACAATCAGCATCCTGCGTTTGTGCTGTTTTTGGAGTTAAATCCCGCTTTGGTCGATGTGAATGTGCACCCCGCCAAAACTGAAGTGCGTTTTAGAGAATCGCAAGCTATCCATCGCTTTATTTTTCATGCCTTGCACAAAGTGCTGAGCAAAACGTCGGCAGAAATTTCCGCCAGTCAGCCCATGCAAGCGCCATTTAATCCATTTACACCCAACATGTCGCCACGTGAACAAGTGGAAATGCCCTTGCAAAATAGACCTGCGTTCAGTGGAAACAATGTATATGGCGCGCAATATCAAAACCACACAGGCCTAGCTGGTGCAAGTGCACAGCAGTTTTACGGTCAATTATATGGTGATATTAAGCCTGCTTCTGACGAAGCCTATCAAACGCCACAAAACGATGTTCAACAAACACATTCTTTTGAGGGTGGGGCGGATTTAGGGCAGGGTGCAAGCCAAGAAAACACACAACAAAGCGCACAGGAGTATCCGCAAGGGTTTGCGCTAGGTTTTGCCATAGGCCAGTTGCATGGCATTTACATCCTTGCGCAGAATGCACAAGGCATGGTAGTGGTGGATATGCATGCCGCGCATGAGCGCATCATGTATGAGCGTCTTAAAACTGCCATGCAAGACCATGCGCAGACGATAGCTACACAGCCTTTGTTAATTCCGATGAGTTTTCAAGCCGATAAACTAGAAGTGGCGACACTACAAAGCGATGAATCAAAACAGGCCTTGAAACAACTGGGCTTTGATTTAGCCACTTTGTCACCCACCACCATTGCCGTTCGCGCTGTGCCCACCATGTTGCAACATGCCGATGCGGTGGCTTTGGCGCGTTCAGTCTTGCATGATTTAAGAGAGTATGGCGCAAGCCGTGCGCTACAAGAGCGCCAAAATGAAATGCTGGCTACCATGGCCTGCCATGCCGCTGTCCGCGCAAACAGACAGCTTACGATTCCAGAAATGAATGCTTTATTGCGTGATATGGAAGCTACCGAGCGTAGCGGACAATGTAACCACGGTCGCCCAACTTGGTTTCAAGTCAGCTTGAGTGATTTGGATAAAATGTTTATGCGTGGACAGTAATTTAATTACGTCAACAGCATAAACACCGTTGGTTTTTTGTGTAAATCAGGCAGGGTGCTTTGTTTCCATTGCGCAATGGTGCGGGTGATAATCAGTTCGTCAGGTGTGCTGACATTGCAGGCAATACAGAGTTTTGTTTGTGCTTGGCAGTGGGCTATGAAGTCTTCAAGCATGTGTTGATTGCGGTAAGGGGTTTCTATCAATATCTGCGTTTCTTGGCGTATTTTGGAGTCATGTTCTATTTGTTTGATGGCTTTGATGCGCTCAGCTTTTTCACTTGGCAGATAGCCTAAAAAGCTAAAACGCTGGCCGTTTAAACCGCTTGCCATGAGGCCTAGTAATATTGAGCTGGGGCCAACCAAAGGGGCAACGCGGATATTTTTTTGGTGGGCGAGTGCGGCGAGTTGCGCGCCTGGGTCGGCAATGCCTGGGCAACCTGCCTCACTCATTAAACCCACATCATGGCCTGCTAATAGTGGGGCGAGTAAGTTAGGCAAGGCTTTGGCAGGGGTGTCGATATTGAGTGTTTGAAATTGCAACTCACGTATCGGGGTCGGATGTTTGGAGGCACTCAGGTATTGCCTCGCGGTTTTTTCGTTTTCTACAATAAAGTGTTGCAAGCGGTGCATTTGCGCAAGCACCCCATTCGGTATCACCTGTTCGATGGGACCATCGCCCATCGTTATGGGGATAAAAAATAGGGTGCCTGTGTTCATGTCGATTACCAGCTAAAACTAATATTTTACCACTGCGCGATAACTTAATTTGGTTTCGCCTTCTGCAGGCACATCAATCAACCAAGTCGCCAAGTGGCTATTGGCTTTTTTGTGCGGATGGCTTTCGCTTGTGATGCTCCAATCGCCACTGATGGGCTCTTGCACCGTGACAGTCACGCGTTCTTTTTTCGCGTTGTGTAAGGTGATTTCGTAGGCGCTTTCATACACCGTCGTTTTATTGGGTTTGCTCAAGTTTTTAAAGTCCGTTTGCACTTTATTCGCAGTCACATCAAACGCATTGCCCAATTTTAAACGCACACTGTCGTTTTTAGCCGTATGGTCAATTTGGTCTTCACCGACAAATTGCGCATGGCCTTGGCTATCCTTTTTATAGACGCGCATCACCCCTTTGGGTAAAGGCAGGCCGAGTTTAGCGCTTTCTTTATTGTCAAATTGCACAAACACATTTACTTTGAGTTTGGTGCCAATTTCATGATGTTGGCCTTGGTAGTAGTAATCAGAACCCAATAAAACCAATTCTTTTTTGGCAGGGATTTGTTGGGCAGAAAGCAAAGCGACTTGCTTGGTTTGGTTGTCTGCAATGCTGGTGTTTCTCGGCAAGGTATAGAGATGGTATTCCAACAAGCCTTCCTCGGCGGGCATCGCCATGGCATCAGCCATCATTACTTCTGCACGCATGGCACGTACTTTAGGTTGAAACTGTTGTTGCACGCGGTTGACATCGCCCGCGACTAACTGCACTTTGGCGTTAGGGTAGCTTGTACCACTGGTGTTGGTGAGGGTGACCCAAGCAGAGAGGTCGAGTGCATCTTCTTTGGCGTTCAGCTCAGCCACATAGTCGGCTTTCCACTGCAAACCACCTGTCAGGTAACTTAACTCGACTTGTGGGTTTTCTGCGCCTTTGTAATTTAGCTGAGTGACAAGGGTGGGGCGGTCACGCAGTTGATTCGGTACATTGGGGTAGACAATGCGCCCTGGCAGACCAGTTTCAATGCGGTTGCCCATTTTAAGCACCACGCCGTTTTGTGCGGAAAGCACGGTAGCAGGCTCTTCTGATTCTGCACCCGTTTGCGGGTTGGTTTTAATAATGCGTACTTGTTGCCCAACAAATTTTTCTAGCATTTTTTGTGGGGTGAGCAACTCAAAGTCAAAGTTTTGCTCTAGCACTTGCATCACGCTATTAGGCATCACGCTGCGTAACAAAGCCGTTTCTGGTTTGATACGCGCACTTACGTCACGAAAAGCCACTTGTTTTTGACCTGCGTTTAGATTAAGTTTGCGCGCATCTTTCACCAAGGCCAAATCTTCGTTGTAAATCGTCACCGCTACCGAGGTTTGCTCGGATAACTCGGAACTGATTTCATGAGATAAATCAGCCGCTTGTGTGTAAGGTAGGCAACATAAACTTAACGGCAATAGTGGCCAAATTTTCATAGTGATTCCTTCATGGTTAACGATATAAAGACATATCTGTTTGGATATGTTGTTACCTTAACGCACAAGGTTTGATATGGACAACAAAAACCTGTGATTACCCATATGGGCTAGAGACAACTATTTATCCTTGCAATACTATTTGTGTTAGATATGAGAGAAGGAATAAGTTGAGCATTAGCCCGAATGGGCTAATGACAGCGATTGTTTTTTAATTTAGATTCATGCTAATTGTAAAAAAATATTTATTAAAATTGGTTGTAAAAATCAAAATACTTTATAGGAAGGCAACATCATGGCGCTAGTCAATCCAACCATCGCATTAGTAGGGGACAACAATAAAACCTTAATTGAGGCATCTAACCTTGCTGGTGTAATCACGGTTAATGGTGCTGTTGGTACTTTTAGTACGATTGTTTTACAAGGTGCAGCAGGTACGGTGGTTAAAAATACGACCAATAATGGTACAGCATTGCCAGTCGTACTTACGCCCGCAGATATAGTTGCTTTGGGTGATGGCGCAGTAGAAGTCACAGTTTCTACTACCGATTTAACCACTACTTTAATTGCACCTGATGGCTCTGAAGACTTCGCGATTGATACGGTTGCGCCAACTGCTAGCTTAGAGATTACAGCCATTAGCCTAGACAGCAATATTACCGATGATTTTGTCACTAATCAAAATACCATCTCTGTTTCTGGTGGCTTAAGTGCTCTATTAGGCTCTGGCGAAAAAGTACAGATTTCAAATGATGCTGGGGCAACTTGGTCAGACGCGACAGTCGCTGGGCTAACTTGGTCTTACAATGACCCTACCGCTTGGACAGACGGTATTGTGACATATCTAGCAAGAATCGTAGATGCGGCGGGCAATGCGACGACGCCAGTTTCTAAAGATGTTGAAATTGATACTACTGCATCAACTGTTACATTAGAAATCACGGCAGTGACTGATGATACAGGACAAGTTGTTGATGACTTTATCACTAAAGACACTACTTTAACTGTGTCTGGTGGCTTAAGCAGTGCTTTAGCGGTTGGTGAAAAGGTGCAAGTGTCGTCAGACGGAGGTGCCAATTGGTTTGATGCAACCACAACTGGCACAACATGGAGCTATGCAGACCCAACAGTAAGAACGGACGGTACCTTTACCTATGAGGCGCGTATTATCGATTTGGCGGGCAACTCATCAGTGCCTGTGACTAAAAACGTCACGATTGACGCAACACCACCGACACAAATTATCGATATAGAGGCCATCTCTGATGATAGTAATATCACGACTGACTTTATCACTAATGATACATCACTCACAGTGTCAGGTTCGCTAAATGCTCCGTTAAGTGTGGATGAGAAAGCACAAATCTCTATTGATGGCGGTACAACATGGGTTGACGTGACTATGCTTACGCCAACAACCTGGGCATACACTGACCCTACAGTTAGAACTAATGGTACTTTTAGTTATTTGGCTAGAGTCGTTGATTTGGCTGGCAATACAGGGCCCGGGACAGATACACAGTCAGTCACTATTGACAACTCAGCACCTACTTCTGTACTGGCGATTACAGCTATTACTGATGATAGTAACGTTGCAACAGACTTTTTTACCAATGATACAACGCTGACTGTTTCAGGCACGTTGAGCACACCACTCAATAGTGGCGAAAAAGTACAAGTCTCATCAGATGGTGGCGCAACTTGGAACGATGCAACTAATACTCCGACAACATGGAGCTATGTAGATCCAACTGTAAGAACTGATGGGCCATTCACTTATGAAGCACGCATTATTGATTTGGCGGGCAATACTACAGTGCCTGTATCGCAAGTTGTAGTTATTGATGCTACAGCACCTGGTCAAACTATCAATATCACCAACATTTTAGATGACAGCAATGTGCTTGGTGATTTTGTAACTAATGATAGCACCTTAACGATAACTGGCACGATGTCTACGCCTTTATTGCCAGATGACAAAGTGCAAGTTTCGGTTGATGGTGTGAATTGGTTTGATGCGACCACCTCAGGTGCGACTTGGACTTATGTTGACCCAACTCCTAGAACGACCAATGTCACTTATCAAGCACGTATGATTGACCTTGCAGGTAATATAGGCTCAATCGATACTCAACTTGTCACCATAGATACAACTGCACCAACTGTAACAGTTACCCCTGTGGGTGATGCTGATAAAACATTGGCTGAGGCAACCAGCAATGCAGGTGTTATTACAGTTAATGGTGAGGCTGGTACGACCAGTATTATTACGTTTACTGGCACTAATGGTAGTCTGACTAAACAAATCATCAATACGGGTACACCGATTCCAGTAGTGTTGACTAACGCCGATGTCACTACTTTAGGTCAAGGCAATGTTGAGGTAAGTACTTCTACTTTTGATAACGTATTTAACTTAACAGTCACACCAGACACGAACGACGGTGACTTTAGAATTGATACCACTGCACCAGTGGGTGTGAATGACCCTGCTAATGTGGTCGAAGCGGGTGGGGTTGCTAACACAATTGCGGGTACACCAACTGCAACAGGCAATGTGTTAACAAATGACACGGGCTTGGATAATACGATTGTTAGAGAAGTTAGTGGTAATGCCCTCAATGTGGGCGCTTCCATTCTTGGGACCTATGGCTCTGTGGTGATTGGTGCCAATGGAGCTTATACTTATACCTTAGACAATAACTTACCAGCAACACAAGCTTTATCTCAAAACCAAACGGTCACTGATACATTTTCTTACTCCATTGCAGATGTGGCAGGTAACACCGCTACCGCTAATTTGGTTGTGACAGTAACAGGCGCGAATGATGTGGCCAGTATATTGGGCGTGGTTACGGAAACAGTGGTTGAAGCAGGTGGCTTGGCAAACGCAGTGGCAGGTACGCCAACGGCGACAGGCACACTGATAGCAAATGATGTAGATAGCCCAACAACATTTACAGCTGTTGCTGTGCCTACCAACTCTGACAATGGTTATGGTACTTTTACCATGACAGCCGCTGGTGTATGGACATATACACTCATTAATACGAATCCTACAGTGCAAGCATTGGTGCCATTTCAATCCTTAAATGACACATTTACAGTGACCTCAGCCGATGGTACACCGAGCCTCATTACTATTGCGATTAGTGGACGTAATGATGCGCCTGTGATTTCTGGTGATTTGGCCGCAAACGTGAATGAGGGTGGTAGCTATACATTGACGGCTTCCGATTTGAACTTTACTGATGTTGATGACAGTGCTACGGGCGTGACCTTTAATGTAAGTAGCTTGGTGAATGGTCAAGTCCGTGTCAATAACGTCGTGGCAACTAGCTTTACTGGTACACAACTCGCGGCGGGTCAGGTAAGCTTCCAGCACGATGCCTCACAAACAACAACAGCAAGTTTTGCAGTGAATGTTGAAGATGGAAATGAAGATGGTAGTGCGCCAGTGAACAGCACATTTAACTTGGCAGTGAATCCAGTCAACCAAGCACCAACACTCACTGGCGATTTAACAGCGATAGTTGCAGAAGGTGGTGCTTATACAATCACTGCAACGGATTTAGGCTACAACGATGTAGATGACTTGCCGACAGGTGTTAACTTCAATGTGAGCGGTTTAGTGAACGGTGTGGTTAAGGTGAGTGGCGTAGCTGCGACAACGTTTACGCCTGCACAATTAACTGGCGGTTTGGTAAGTTTTGAGCACAACGGCAGTGAAACGACTTCTGCAAGCTTTTTAGTGAATGTTGAAGATGGTAACGAAGAAAGTAGCGCACCGGTCAACAGCACATTCAATTTTGCAGTGACCCCAACCAATGATGCGCCTGTATTGACAGGTGATTTAATCGCAATTGTGCAAACAGGCGGCGCGTATACTCTGACAGCTTCTGATATTGGATACACCGATGTAGATGACGTGGATGCAGGTGTTAGCTTTAATGTAAGCAACTTGGTTAATGGTGTGGTTAAAGTTAATGGTAGCGCTGCTACAACATTTACACCAGCTCAGTTAGCAGGTGGTTTGGTTACCTTTGAACACAATGGTTCTGCAACAACTTCTGCCAGCTTTAAAGTCAATGTCGAAGATGGTAACGAAGACAATAGCGTCCCTGTGAATAGCACATTTAACTTTGCCGTCACGCCAGCAGCACCAGTCAACGTAGCACCAGTACTGACGGGTGACTTAACAGCGACAGTTGCTGAAGGTGGTGCTTATACGATTACTGCAGGTGATTTAGGTTATACAGATGTAGATGACTTGCCAACTGGTGTTAACTTCAATGTAAGCGCTTTAGTTAACGGTGTAGTTAAGGTGAATGGCGTAGCTTCGACCACGTTTACGCCTGCACAATTAGCAGGCGGTTTGGTAACCTTTGAACACAACGGTAGTGAAACGACTTCTGCAAGCTTCTTGGTGAATGTTGAAGATGGCAACGAAGACAACAGCGCCCCAGTGAACAGCACATTCAACCTCACAGTAACGCCAGTCAATGATGCAGCTGTGATTACAGGTGCAAACACTGGTACAGTCGTTGAAGCTGGCGGTGTTGCAAATGCGGTTGCAGGCACACCTACGGCAACAGGTACGTTGATAGCTACAGATGTAGATAGTCCAACAACATTTACAGCAGTGACTACTGCAACCAACAGTACAAATGGCTATGGTACTTTTATCATGACAGCAGCTGGGGTTTGGACGTATACACTAAATAACGCCAACGCCACGGTACAAGCGCTTTCACCTACATCAAGTCCATTAACGGACTCATTTACAGTGACTTCAGCGGATGGAACACAACAAGTCATTAATATTACGATTACAGGGGCTAATGATGCACCTGTGATTACAGGCGACTTGTCTGCGGCAACAACAATTAGTGGTACTTACACATTGACCTCTGCTGATTTAGGCTTTACAGACGTTGATGATATAGGCACTGGCGTCACATTTAGTGTAAGCAACCTCTTTAATGGAGATGTTCGTGTTAGCGGTAACCCTGTGACTAGTTTTACGCCAGCGCAGCTAGCAGCAGGTCAAGTGACTTTTGTGCAAAACGGTACAGTTTCAACAGGTGCCAGCTTTAGTGTGAATGTTGAAGATGGTAATGAAGATGGCAGTGCGCCAGTTAACAGTACATTTAACTTTGTAGTGTCACCTGCGCCAGTTGCTAACGTAGCGCCGGTAGTCACAGGTGACTTAACAGCGACTGTTGCTGAAGGTGCTACTTACACGATTACAGCGGCTGATTTAGGTTATACAGATACGGATGACACAGCGACAGGTGTTAACTTCAATGTGAGTGATTTAGTGAATGGTGTGGTAAGAGTGAATGGTTCACCAGCTACTACCTTTACACCTGCACAGTTGGCGGCGGGTCAAGTGACATTTACCCATAATGGTGGTGAAACGACGTCTGCAAGCTTTAAAGTGAATGTTGAAGATGGCAACGAAGACAACAGTGTGCCAGTGAATAGCGCATTCAACTTCACAGTAACGCCAGTGAATGATGCGCCTGATGCACAAAACGACACCATTACTGGTCACGTGAATCGACCCATTACGATTACCCCTGCAAGCTTGTTTGCAAACGATATAGATGCGGAAGGACATACGATTACAGGTGTGAGCGTGCAAAATGTTGTGAATGGTACGCTAGATTGGAACGGGACTGCACTTGTCTTTACGCCAACTACCAACTATATTGGACCAGCTTCATTTACATACACCATTTCAGATGGCAATGGCGGTAATGATACGGCAACAGTGAATATCAATATCGGTCCAAATACGGCACCTGATGCAGTAAATGACACCATTACTGGTGTGCAAAATGGTTGGGTGGCGATAGCGCCAAGTACCTTATTGTCAAATGACTCTGATATTGATGGCGATCAAATCTCTGGGGTTGCTATTGGCAACCCAGTCAATGGACAAGTGTATTTTGATGGCACCAATGTGGTGTTTATTCCAAATCAAGGTTACACAGGCCCAGCCTCATTTACTTATACCATTACAGATGGTCAGTTAACCGATACAGCAACGGTTACTATGAACATTACAGCTATTCAAGGGACAGCCAATGGTGAAACCTTGGTTGGCTCTAATGGTAATGATGTGATGATAGGCTTGGCAGGTGACGATGTGTTGAACGCGGGCACAGGCAATGATGTGCTCAATGGCGGTGCGGGTAGCGACACCTTAAACGGTGGCGCTGGTAATGACATATTCGTTTGGTCTGCAGGCGATACCGTAGGTGCTGGTATTGAAGTGGATACCATGAATGGTGCCAATATCGGTGATAAGTTAGACTTCAGAGACTTATTACAGGGTGAAGGCAATACTGCAGCATCGTTGGATAATTTCCTGCACTTTAACTTTGTTGGCGGAAATACTGAGATATTAATCAGCGCGGCAGGTACCTTTGCAAATAACAACAACGCGGGTGCAAATGTGACTGGCACTGTTGATCAGAAAGTTGTGATTGCAGGCGCAGACTTAACTGCAAACAATGGCTTATCTGATTTGCAAATTATTCAAAACCTGATTAACTCTAATTCGCTAATTCTTGATTAATAGGCACTCAATAAAAAACCCAGTTGCGAAACTGGGTTTTTTTATGGCCACGTGTTGGAAAAAATTAATCAGCTTAAATTTTCTGTAGTTTTAAAGTATTTCAAACCCGATATTTTCAAACATTTTAATTAAGGCTATCAGTGGCAGGCCGATTAAAGCATTGGGGTCGTCAACACGCATATACTCCATCAAGGTAATGCCTAAGCTTTCAGATTTGGCACTACCTGCACATTGATAGGGCTGGTCTATGTGTAAGTAGCGCTCAATTTGAGCAGTGTTGAGCTGTTTGAATTTAACTAAGCAAGGCACATTCGTCACTTGCATGTGTTGCTTGCTCGCATCGTACAAACACAATGCACTGTTAAATGTAACTTCTTGCCCACTCAGCATCAACAGTTGTGCGATGGCTTTTTCATGGGTGATGGGTTTGCCGATGGCTATGCCGTTTAGCGTGGCGACTTGGTCGCAGCCAATAATTAATGCTCTAGGATGCGATTCAGCGACTTTTTTGGCTTTGGCTTGGGCAAGGCGAACTGCAGTTTCCACCGCTGTTTCTTGCACCAATGGCGTTTCATCAACCTCTGGAGAAATGCATTCAAATGGAATACGAAGCTTTTGTAATACTTCTTTTCGGTAAGGCGAGGATGACGCCAGTATCAGTGTTTGTTGGGAGTTAGATGGCATGGTGAGGGATAGAAAAATCCCCAAGCTAGCTTGGGGATGTCAGATGTTTACGATTCAGGTTGAATTTCAATCAAGGTTTCATCAGGTGTGACACTGTCACCTTTTTTCGCGTGAATCCCGACCACAACCCCTGTCACAGTCGATTGGATTTCATTTTCCATCTTCATGGCTTCAATGACTAAAATGCCATCGCCTTTGCTGACTTTGTCACCAATATTGACTTTCACAGCAACGATGGTGCCTGGCATGGCCGTGGTGATGCAACCATCATGACTTGGGCGAGGGCGACCACTGGTGGTTGTGCCTGCAGATTTTTTCTTGCTACCTGAGCTTCCGCCACCGTTGACTTCCATTTCACTTAAGGTTTCAACCACCACTTCTTCAGCGATGCCATCGACTGAAACGTAGAACGGACGCTGATCTTCACCCGCATGGCCACTGCCTGTGAGTTTGATGTGGAAGGTTTCACCGTGTAAGGTAATATTGAATTCATTTGGTGCAAAACGGGCAGATGCTGTTTGTACAGACTCTTTTGAAAGCAAAGCTTCTGGTTTAAGTGAGCCAGCATTACGCTCTTGCAAGAAGGTTTTGCCGATGTCTGGGAACATGGCATAGGTCAAAACATCTTCTTCGTTATTCGCAAAACGTTCTGATTCTGACTGTAGCTTAGCCATTTCTGGTGCGATTAAGTCGGCAGGGCGGCAACTAATCACTTCAGCATCACCAATCGCCATTTTTCTGACTTCTGCATTGACTGTTGCTGGCGCTTGCCCATACTGACCAAGAAGATAGTTTTTAACTTCATTGGTAATGGATTTGTAGCGCGAACCTGTCAACACATTGAGTACGGCTTGTGTGCCTACGATTTGTGAGGTTGGCGTGACCAATGGAGGTAAGCCTAAATCTTCACGGACTCTAGGAATCTCCGCCAACACTTCGTCCATGCGGTTAAGTGCGCCTTGTTCTTTGAGTTGGTTAGACAAATTGGAAATCATGCCACCAGGAACTTGATTCACCAGTGCACGGGTATCAATGCCAGTAAACTCGCTCTCAAACTGCCAATATTTCTTACGTACTTCACGGAAATAGGCGGTGATTTCTTGCAATTTAGCTAAGTCTAAGCCTGTGTCATATGCTGTGCCTTTTAGCGCAGCCACTAGGCTCTCAGTGGATGGGTGACTCGCGCCCTCAGCGAAAGAGGAGTTGCAAGTGTCGATAATATCCACACCGCTTTCAATGCTTTTCAGCAAGACCATGCTTGCCAAGCCAGATGTTGCGTGGCTATGCATGTGTACAGGCAATTTCACAGCTTGTTTTAACGCTTTGACCAACTCGCCAGCCAGCATCGGGGTGAGCAAGCCAGCCATGTCTTTAATGCCTATGCTGTCACAGCCCATGTTCTCAAGCTCTTTGGCGAGTTTGACGAAGTAGGCCACGTCATGCACTGGGCTTGTGGTATATGAGAGCGTGCCTATCGCGTGTTTTTTAGCATTTTTAACCGCTTCTACCGAGGTTTTTAGGTTGCGAATATCGTTCATCGCATCAAAAATACGGAACACATCCACGCCTGCATTGGCTGCTTGTTTCACAAACGCGTGCACAACGTCATCTGAATAGTGGCGATAGCCCAACAAATTTTGGCCGCGCAACAACATATTGATGGGGGTATTTGGTAAGGCTTTACGCAGAAGCTTCAAGCGCTCCCAAGGGTCTTCTTTCAAAAAGCGAACACAAGCATCAAACGTTGCGCCCCCCCATGCTTCTAATGACCAAAAGCCCACTGCGTCTAATTGACCACAAATGGGTAACATATCCTCGGTACGCAAACGCGTAGCAATCATGGATTGGTGACCATCTCTTAAAACCAGTTCCGTAACGTGTATTTTGCTCATAATCTTTAGGTCTTGAATAAAGTTATTGGGGTCTTGTATAAAATGCTTCTCTAAGCGCCTTCATGGGCTGCAATCGCAGCTGCAATTGCAGCTGCAATTAATTCGGGTGGAAAATCCGTTTCATAATCAATCAGCTCTGGGTGTGACTCCACAAAGCTGGTGTTGAAATTAGCGCCTCTAAAATCGGGATGACTCATGATTTGTTGGTAGTACGGAATGGTGGTTTTAACCCCATACACAATCATGTCATTTAATGCGCGACGACCGCGCTCAATCACACTTTCCCAATCCAATGCCCACACGGTCAGTTTGGCGCACATCGAGTCATAATAAGGTGGAATCACATAGCCACTGTAAATCGCTGCGTCCATGCGCACGCCTGGGCCTCCAGGGGCGTAATAGCGGGTGATTTTGCCAAAGCTAGGCAAGAAATCTTTTTTAGGGTCTTCAGCATTGATGCGGTACTCCATGGCAAAGCCACGGAAACCAATCTCAGATTGTTTATATTGCAGTGGCAAGCCTGCCGCAATTCTAATTTGCTCTTGCACAATATCCACCCCAGTGATGGTCTCAGTCACCGTATGCTCTACTTGCAGACGGGTGTTCATTTCCATAAAGTAGAAGTTGTTGTCTTTATCAAGCAAAAACTCAACCGTGCCTGCGTTTTCATAACCCACGGCCTTACCCGCTTTAACGCCAAGCTCACCAATGTATTCGCGTTGTGCTTGGGTGAGTTGTGGCGAAGGGGCAATTTCAATCAGTTTTTGATTACGGCGTTGAATAGAGCAATCGCGCTCAAACAGATGTACTACATTGCCGTGGCTGTCGGCCAGCACTTGCACTTCGATATGTCGAGGGTTGACCACGCATTTTTCCAGAAACACTTCTGGTTTCCCAAAAGCTTTGCTCGCTTCAGAAATCACACGGTCATAGTTGCTAAGTAAATCCTTCTCGCTATCGCAACGACGTATGCCACGCCCACCACCACCGTTAGTGGCCTTCAGCATCACAGGATAACCAATTTCGTTAGCAAGTTTGCGTGCCGCTTCTACGGATTCCAAATTACCTTCGCTGCCTGGCACACAAGGAATGCCAGCCGCAATCATGGCGGTACGGGCTTGAATTTTGTCGCCCATTTGACGGATGACATCAGCATCAGGGCCAATGAATTTAATGCCACGACGCGCACAGACTTCTGCTAATTCTGGATTTTCAGACAAGAAACCATAGCCTGGGTGGAGTGCATCACAGCCAGCCGCGACAGCCGTATTGACGATATTGTGCGCATTGAGATAACCAGCAACAGGATCAGCGCCGATATTGTAGGCTTCATCTGCTTTTTTGACATGAAGGGCATGGCGATCTGCGTCAGAATAAATGGCAACAGACTTGATGCCCATTTCTGAGCAAGCGCGCACGATGCGCACAGCAATTTCACCGCGATTCGCGACTAGAATTTTTTTAAACACACGCTATCCTTGTGGCTACAAATAAGGACTTGAAGCTTGGCTGTTGTTGAGTCAACATCAATTACTTCAACTCATATTTTAAGAAAATATTTTGATTAGATGGCACTAGAATAAATGTTTTAGCTAGCGACATCTAAGAGTGCATCAACTTTTCAATACGACTGATTTATTGAAATCGCGCGTGATACGACCGAATTATAACAGTACTACTGTTTTTTTTGAAGCTTAAACTACTGGTGTCCACGCGCTTTGTTATCCTCTAACAGCGCTTGAATCAGTTAGGGATAGTTTCGTGTGATAAAATTCAGCGTTATTGACATATTCAAGCACAGTGTTTCTAGTAAATATGCCTAATTTCCACTATTACTTTAGGGGTGAGCGTTGTTAACATTAAATAATGTTGAGTTTGCACAGCAATTAAAACAAATGTCAGGTGAGTGCCAACTGTCTGAAATGTCTCGGCTTGTTGATATGCTTTCAAGCGCTAGCTTGCAGGCCAGCCAAAAGAATCTTTTGTCAGACAGTGTTGCAAATACCGCTGTAAAGTATAGCCTGACAGGTTTGCCAGCTAAACATTACGATGATACAGCTATGCCCATGCTGATGTTGGCGCTTTCAGTTGAGATGCCTATGATATGTCAGCGTTGCTTGGAGGTAATGAAGCAGTCATTTGCGTTCACTTATCGTTATGCCATTTGTGCTGATGCGCCTGAAGCATTGCTGGATGACGATGATGTGGATTGGTTAGAAGACGATATGCAAATGGACTTGCAAGCGCTAATAGAAGATGAGTTGATTATGGCAATGCCGATTGCGCCCGTGCATGACCATGCCTGCACTGACTTGAAAATGCAAGCTGGAGACGTAACTAACCCCTTCGCAGCCTTAAAAGGGATGTTTTAATCGCAAGCTTTGTAAGCAGTCAGCGCATACTAAAATTAGTCAGTAGCAAATCAGCATTTTTGATTGATTAAGTTTGCAGAAAAACAAAAAACAGATTATTATTATGAATTAACGATTTATCGTAGTTTATTCATTAACTGCCTTTAGATTTCCAAGCGGGTTTTCCCAAAGGAGTGATGGCGGTTTATTTTGGAGTGATTTAAATGGCAGTTCAACAAAACAAAAAGACACCGTCAAAACGTGGTATGCACCGTTCACACGACTTTTTGACAAACCCACCATTGGCTGTAGAAGCGACAACTGGTGAAGTGCATTTGCGTCATCACGTAAGTCCTAACGGTTTTTACCGTGGCCGTAAAGTGATGCCAGCTAAAGGCGAGTAATACTCACCTTCTAAGCTTGTTATGCTTTTGCAACGCCGCGCCCCTAAAGCGCGGCGTTTGTACATTCAAAATGTTCACATTCTTTGCTAAAAGAAAATAACTGACTATGAGCCAATATCATGCTAACCAAGAAGTCGTGCTTGCCATTGATGCAATGGGCGGGGATCACGGCCCACATGTGACGGTGCCGGCGGCCGTTGAAGCGCTGAAGGATGATGCTGCTTTAAATGTCATATTGGTAGGGTTGCAAGATGCGATTGAGGCAGAATTAAAAGCCTTGGGTGTGAGCGCTAATCCTAGATTACGTATTCATCATGCTACCGAAGTGGTGTTGATGGACGAATCACCACAAAGTGCGATGAAGAATAAGAAAGATTCTTCGATGCGCGTGGCGATTAATATGGTGAAAACGGGCGAGGCCAGTGCCTGTGTAAGTGCTGGTAATACTGGCGCTTTGATGGCAACTGCGCGCTTTGTGCTTAAAACCTTGCCTGGCATTGATAGGCCTGCGATAGCTTCAAGTTTGCCTTCTGAAAAAGGCAGTACGTTTATGCTCGACTTAGGAGCCAATGCAGATTGTACCGCCGAGCATTTGTATCAATTTGCCATTATGGGTGCCATGTTGGTGAGTTGCGTGAAAAACATTCCTAACCCGACGGTAGGTTTGCTGAACATTGGCTCAGAAGACATCAAAGGCAATGAGGTGGTCAAGCAAACGGCAGAATTATTGCGCCAAAGTCATTTGAACTTTTATGGCAATATCGAAGGTGATGATATTTTCAAAGGCACGACTGATTTAGTGGTGTGTGATGGGTTTGTTGGCAATGTGTCGCTCAAAACCACTGAAGGCTTGGCGCATATGATGGGTAAATTTTTGACCCAAGAGTTTAAACGTAATTGGATGACCAAATTGATGGCGCTAATGGCCATGCCTGTGCTAAAAGCATTTAAAAAGCGCTTAGACCCGCGTTTATACAACGGTGCAAGTTTTTTAGGCTTGCGCGGTATAGTGGTGAAAAGCCATGGCGGTGCGGATGCGATTGGCTTCTATCATGCCATTAAAGTCGCGGCTGATGAGGCGCACAGTGGCGTGCTAAAACGTATTCAAGCGCAATTGGAAATTGAGCATATTCAAACTTCTTCATCTGATGCAAGCACCAGTGAAACGCTTTAAACTTTGCTTTCACTTTAAAGCCTAAGCAACAGTTAAGCTAGGTTTTTCATCTTTTTTAAGGCATAATCCCCGCATGATTTTTTCCCGCATTGCAGGCACAGGCAGTTATTTGCCACCGCATCTTCTCACTAATGCAGATTTAGAAAAGATGGTGGATACCACGGACGAGTGGATTTTTTCACGTACTGGTATTCGCCAGCGTCATCGCGTACAAGATGAGATGACCAGTGATTTGGCGCTTGAAGCAGCCAAAAATGCCATTGCATCTGCTGGCATCACAGCCCAACAAATTGATTTGATTATTGTAGCAACCACCACGCCAGACAAGATTTTTCCTAGCGTGGCAACCATGGTGCAACGCAAATTAGGCATTTCAGGTTGTCCAGCCTTTGATTTACAAGCGGTATGCAGTGGTTTTGTTTATGCACTCACGACGGCTAATCATTTTATTCAATCAGGCGCATACCAAAATGTGCTGGTCATAGGCGCTGATACATTTACACGTATTTGTGACTATACCGACCGCAGTAATTGTATCTTATGGGGTGATGGCGCAGGTGCTGTTATCTTACAACCCAGTGAAGAGGCGGGCATTATATCCACCCATATTCATGCGGATGGTCATTACGAAACCATGTTACATGTGCCACGTAATCCAGATGGTGCAGACACTGTGGAGATGGAGGGTAACGCGGTCTTTAAGATGGCAGTGAATACCTTAGATCAAATCGTAGATGAAACACTAGAAGCCAATGGTATGCAAAAATCAGATATTGATTGGTTAGTTCCGCATCAAGCGAATATTCGTATTCTACAAGCGACGGCTAAAAAATTAGACATGGGTCTGGATAAAGTGGTTGTTACGGTTGATCGACATGGCAATACTTCGGCAGCTTCTATTCCATTGGCGTTAGATACAGCCGTGCGTGATGGACGCATCCAGCGTGGACACATTATATTGATGGAAGCGTTTGGTGGTGGCTTCACATGGGGCTCTGCGCTAATTAAGTTTTAGTTTAGTTTAGGTTTTAGTTTGGGTTTTTATTGAGTTTGGAATTGAAATGACAGATTTTGCTTTCTTCTTCCCTGGTCAAGGGTCGCAATCGGTAGGCATGATGAATGGTTTTGAAGGTCAAGCCATCATTAAAGATACGTTTAAACAAGCTTCTGATGTATTGGGTGTGGATTTTTGGCAAATGGCCACTGAGCCAAATGAGTTAATCAATGCCACCCAACATACACAACCCATCATGCTTACGGCTGGGGTCGCCACATGGCGCGTGTATCAATCGCTAGGCTTACCATTGCCAACGATAATGGCAGGGCATAGTTTAGGCGAGTACACAGCTTTGGTGGCGGCTGGCGCCATTACTTTTGAAGATGCCTTGCCTTTGGTGAAGTTCCGCGCTGAAGTCATGCAACAAGCGGTGCCTGAAGGTCAAGGTGCAATGGCGGCCATTCTTGGCTTAGAAGATGATGTGATTATTGCATTGTGTGCAGAAGCCGCACAAGGCGAAGTGTTGCAAGCGGTGAATTTTAATTCGCCAGGTCAGGTAGTGATTGCAGGTCAACACTCGGCAGTTGAGCGAGGCATGGCGCTCGCAAAAGAAAAAGGCGCAAAACGCGCGTTGGCTTTGCCTGTGAGTGTGCCGTCACATTGTGCATTGATGCAACCAGCTGCAGACAAGCTCGCCGATTACTTGAAAAATGTCACTGTGAATGCGCCAATTATTCCAGTGCTACACAATGCTGACGTGACAGCTTACACGCAAGCCGAACAAATTAAAGGCGCGCTAGTAAAACAATTGTACAGCCCAGTGCGCTGGGTTGAAACCGTGCAAAAAATCGCCAAAGATGGCGTTCAGACTAGCGCGGAGTGTGGGCCGGGTAAAGTGTTGACTGGCTTAACTAAGAGAATTATTTCAGAGATGAGTTGTACAGCTTTGATCAGCCTTGAGGCGTGTCAAACACTGCATCAACCATCTGTATAAGCAGGAGATTAACTATGTTAAATCAACAAGTAGCCTTAGTCACAGGCGCAAGTCGTGGCATTGGTGCAGCGATTGCCGTTGCATTGGGTCAGCAAGGGGCAACCGTGGTGGGCACTGCCACTACTGAAAATGGCGCAAATGCGATTACGCAAGCGCTTAAAGCCGCCAATGTGAGCGGCATGGGCATTGAGCTGGATGTGAATAATGCCGAGCAAGTGGAAGCTGTGCTCAAACAAATTGCTGAGCAATACGGCGATGTGTCTATCTTGGTCAACAATGCTGGCATCACAAAAGACACCTTGTTAATGCGTATGAAAGAAGAAGATTGGGATGCTGTGATTAACACCAATCTGAAATCAGTTTATCGCATGAGCCAAGCAGTGTTGCGTCCCATGATGAAAGCACGCACTGGACGTATCATCAATATTTCTAGCGTGGTAGGGCATATGGGCAACGCTGGTCAAACCAATTATGCGGCTGCTAAAGCGGGCATGACAGGTTTTACCAAGTCCATGGCGATGGAAGTCGGTAGCCGTGGTATTACAGTGAACTGTGTCGCGCCTGGCTTTATTGAAACAGATATGACGGCAGAGTTGCCTGAAGATATTAAATCGCAAATGTTGGCAAGAATTGCAGTAGGTCGCTTAGGTAGTGTGCAGGAAATCGCTGCCACAGTGGCGTTTTTAGCCTCACCGCATGCGGCTTACATTACTGGCGAAACTATTCATGTCAATGGCGGTATGTATTGCGCTTAAGGGTTAATCAAGCGTTAAATTTTGTGTTTTAGGCATTATTTAACAATTATTTTTGGTAATATGGCCGAGTTTTGCTAAAATACCGAGTTAGCAATGCAACGCAATTTTTTCAACAAAGGGGTAATTTAGATGTCTGACATCGAACAACGCGTAAAGAAAATCGTTTGTGAACAATTAGGTGTAAATGAAGCTGATGTTAAAAACGCATCATCATTTGTAGATGATTTGGGCGCAGACTCATTAGACACCGTAGAATTGGTGATGGCTTTAGAAGAAGAATTCGATTGCGAAATTCCTGATGACGAAGCTGAAAAAATCACAACCGTTCAATTAGCGCTTGATTACATCAACGCAAACCTCAAATAAATCTCACTTTAATCAGCTCTCGAAAGAGGGCTGATTTTCTATTATGACGAAACGCAGAGTAGTAGTAACTGGCTTGGGCGTGGTGTCTCCAGTTGGCATAGGCACACAAACCGCTTGGGCTAATCTGGTCGCTGGAAAGTCTGGCATTACCCGCATTACTAAATTTGACCCATCCGCATTTGCCTCACAAATTGCTGGTGAAGTTAAAGATTTTAATTCGGATGACTTTATTCCAGCCAAAGACGCACGCCGTATGGATACATTTATTCAGTATGGCTTAGCTGCTGGCATCGAAGCATTTAAAGACTCTGGTCTTGAAGTGACTGATGTCAATGCTGAGCATATTGGCGTTGCCATTGGTTCTGGTATTGGTGGTTTGGGCACAATTGAAGCCACCAATGATAGCTACGATGAAGGTGGTCCACGTAAAGTGTCGCCATTCTTTATTCCTGGCACAATCATCAATATGATCTCTGGCAATCTGTCTATTATACTGGGGCTTAAAGGGCCTAATATTGCCGTAGTCACAGCGTGTACCACAGGCACCCATTGTATTGGTGAAGCGGCTCGTATGATTGAGTACGGGGATGCCAATGTGATGGTGGCGGGTGGTGCTGAAGCAGCGATTACCGAGCTAAGTGTGGGTGGTTTTGCCTCAGCACGTGCTTTGTCTAGTCGCAATGACGACCCTGCATCAGCTAGTCGTCCGTGGGATAAAGACCGTGATGGGTTTGTCATTGGTGAAGGTGCAGGTGTGTTGGTGCTCGAAGAGTATGAGCATGCCAAAGCCCGAGGCGCTAAGATTTATGCGGAACTAGTGGGTTACGGTATGAGTGCTGATGCTTATCATATGACAGCGCCAAATATGGACGGCCCACGTCGTTCTATGGTGAATGCCTTGAGAAATGCAGGTGTGAATCAAGACCAAGTACAATTTATGAATGCGCATGGCACTTCAACGCCATTGGGTGACACCAATGAAACCAATGCGATTAAAGCGACTTTTGGCGACCATGCTTACAAATTGGTGGTGAACTCTACCAAGTCAATGACTGGGCACCTTTTAGGTGGTGCTGGTGGATTGGAGTCTGTGTTTACAGTGCTCTCTATTTACAACCAAATCTCGCCACCAACCATCAACTTGCTGAATCAAGACCCTGATTGCGATTTGGACTACTGCGCCAACACAGCGCGTGACCTTAAGATTGAGTATGCACTCAAAAATAACTTTGGCTTTGGTGGTACCAACGGCAGTTTGTTATTTAAGCGTGTTTAAACACATGCTTTTAAGCATAAAAAGCCTGCATTTTTGCAGGCTTTTTTGTTATCTTGTGGTAAGGTTCAAACTTGAATATTTTGCTTAAATAGTTTGTTTTTTAACCCAAAAAATTACAGAACACAATAGCGCAATTGCAATCACCTATTTACATTATTAATGGTCGTTTTAGCCAAGGTATTTCGCCGATAGACCGAGGCTTTGCCTATGGCGATGGTGTTTTTCGCACCATGCGTTTTATCGCGGGTGTGTTGATAGATTGGCCTTTACATTATCAAACGCTGGTGCATGATTGTGGCAAGCTACAGATGGTTTGCCCCAGCGCCGAACTGTTTATGCAAGACTTGAAAAGTTTGATACAACATGTGAGTGCTGAAGAAAAGGCATCGGTTTCTTGCACGATTAAAGTCATGGTGACGCGAGGAGAGGGCGCTCGCGGTTATGCACCGCCTTCGATTGCGAATCCAACACGCGTGATGATAGCTAGCCCATTGCCGACTTATTCGAGCGCGATTTATAAACAAGGCGTCGCGCTGTATGTTTGCCAGACTAAACTCGGCCATCAGCCGATGACCGCGGGCGTTAAACATCTCAATCGTTTAGAAAACGTATTGGCGCGAGGCGAATGCACAGACCCAGTTTTTTTCGATGGACTCATGCTGGATATTGCTGATAACGTGATTGAAGCCACGGCTGCTAATATTTTTATCAGAAAAAGCAAGCAAATCATTACGCCTAAGTTGGATGTCTGTGGCGTGGCTGGCGTGATGCGTCAGAAGCTTTTATGGTTGGCGCCGACGATGGGATATCACTTAGAAGAAGATAACCTCAAACTAGAAACTTGCTTGCAAGCAGATGACGTCATCATCACTAACAGCATGTTTGGTGTGTTGCAAGTGAACAGAATAGGTGAAACCGTGCTTGCACAACATGGACTGGCTAATGAGATTCGCGCGCGCATAGAGGAGCCGATGGAACGTGGCTAAACGTAAGAAAGCTTCTTCCGTGCTAAAACGGACTTTTATCGCACTCTGTTTAATAGGCATAGCCCTTGGCTTATGGCTTGCGGCTTTTGTTTATATGCCATTGAGCTTGCCAAAACAGCAAGTCAGCTTGCATATTAAATCAGGCACTAGCCTTAGAGGCATTGCCAACGAGCTCGTTAAACAACAAGTTATTACAGAGCCTTGGCGGTTTCTGTTCTTGGTGAAACTCACTGGACAAAGTGAGCATCTGCAGGCGGGCGATTATCAGTTAAAGTCGCCACTGACGGCGATGGGTTTGATTGGTGTGCTGAATCACGGCTTGTTTAATCAGGTAAAAGTGCAGTTTATTGAAGGTACTACGTTTTATCAAATGCGCAAAAAATTAGCGCAAAACAAAAAACTGCAACATCAAATAGACAATTTATCCGACGAAGAGGTCATGCTGGCTGTGAGTGGTGAGGCGAAACATCCTGAAGGTTGGTTTTATCCCGACACTTATTTTGTGAGCCCAAACACCACAGACATCGATTTGTTAAAACGGGCTTACCAAAAAATGCAAAATCGTTTAGCCAGTGAATGGGCGCAACGTGCGGGTGATGTGCCTTATGCTGATGCTTATGAAGCCTTGATTATGGCGTCTATCATTGAAAAAGAAACCGCTGCTGCCGAGGAACGCACGATGATTGCGGGCGTATTTGTCAATCGTTTACGTATTGGCATGCGCTTGCAAACCGACCCAACCATTATTTATGGCATGGGGCGTCAATATCGCGGCAATATCACCCGTCGAGATTTAACCCGCGATACGCCTTATAATACCTACACAAGAGACGGTTTGCCCCCGACGCCCATTGCCATGCCGAGTGGCGAAGCGATTGCAGCTGCCTTGCATCCAGCAAACACCGATGCGTTATATTTTGTTGCAAATGGCCACGGACGGCATATATTTTCAAGCGACTTAAAAGCGCATAATCATGCGGTAAGACAATACCAATTAAGACACTAATTTAATCAACATTCAAATGACGCTATATCCTGGAAAATTTATCACGCTTGAGGGCATGGATGGTGCTGGTAAAAGTACGCATATTCCAACCATCGTGGCGCAACTGCAAGCACGTGGTGTAGAGGTGGTTTCTACCCGCGAACCTGGTGGTACGCCACTTGGTGAGCAGTTGCGGGTTTTGTTATTGCACGATGTCATGCATGTGGAAACCGAAACCCTGCTAATGTTCGCTGCCCGTTGCGAGCATTTGCATCAAGTCATATTGCCAGCCTTGGCGCGTGGCGCTTACGTGGTTTCAGACCGTTTTACCGATGCGACTTATGCGTATCAATGTGGTGCCAAAGGTGTGCCTGCTGAAAAAATCGCGCACTTAGAACAATGGGTGCAAGGGGATGTTCAACCCGATATGACTTTGTTGTTTGATGTGCCTGTTGAAGTCAGTTTGCAACGCTTAGCCTCGGCGCGCAGCCCTGATAAGTTTGAACAAGAAGGCGCGGTTTTTTTTGAAAAGTTACGCACACAATATTTAGCCCGTGCAAAACAGCATCCACAACGCTTTCGGGTGATTGATGCACATCGACCGCTAGCTGACGTGGCGGAAACTGTTAAAACTATCATTCAAACCATATAACCATGATACTGCCTTGGCAACATGATTTATTTCAGCAACTCAGCATGCAGGGTGAGCGTATGCACCACGCGCTGTTGTTGTATGGTAAATCGGGCATCGGAAAATTGGCGTTTGCAGAACATCTTGCGCGTTATTTGCTGTGTCGCCAACCTAGCACTGAAGGTGCTTGCGGGCACTGTGAATCTTGTCATTGGATAGATGAAGGCGCGCATCCGGATTTAAAAATCCTCATGCCTTTGGAAAAAGACGAGGACGACAGCAAGAGCAAAAAGAAAACCAACAAAAGCCAACAAATCGTCATAGACCAAGTACGTGATTTGCACGAGGCACTGGCTTTAACGCAACATCAGTCAGGCGCAAACCGAGTGGTGTTGGTGCATCCTGCAGAGGCGCTGAACGCTGCTGCTAGCAATGCCTTACTCAAGCTTTTGGAAGAGCCACCAAAACAAACTGTATTTTTACTCGTGGCGCATCACAAACACCGTTTATTGCCCACCATATTGAGCCGTTGTCTAAAGGTGGAAATGCCTGTGCCCAATCAGGCGCAAGGCTTGGCGTGGCTAAACAGCCAGCAAATTGCCCATTCTGATTGGTGTTGGCAGTACAGTGGTGGTGCACCTGTCACCATTCAGCAATGGGCTGAGCAGCAGGTGGATATTTATTCTTGGTATCAACAGTGGCGTGGTTATTTGGCCAAAGGCGCGCAGTTGGAACTGGGTGCGACCATCAGTGTGTTGTTGGTGCAAGGCATGGAGCAGGCGATTAATGTGTTACAAAAATGGATGCTAGATTTGTGGTTAAGCGTCAATCAATTGCCTGTGCGTTATCATGTGGAGGATGCCGCACAGTTGCAGCGGTTAGCCAAGCAAATGGACATGCGTCAATTGCTGACTTTTCAGCAACAATTAAACCGTTTTAAAATAACAGCCGCACATCCACTCAATCAAGAGTTGCAACTAGAGCAGTTGCTATTACAATACAAAAAATTATTTTCCGCGTAGTTTTTGAGAGTTAATCATTTAGGCGACTAATTTATGCAAGCGAATGAAGCCCCAGCCAGCAATAAACCCGGTGTTTTATCTTTAGCCATTAAAGAAAAAGCCGCTTTGTATGCCGCCTATATGCCATTTATCAAAGGCGGTGGTTTGTTTATTCCCACCAATAAACCGTTTCAAGTCGGCGAAGAAGTCTTTATGCTTCTCAGCCTGATTGATGACCCTGTCAAACTCAAAGTGGTGGGTAAAGTAGTTTGGCTGACACCTGCGCCGATTAACAATAAGCCGCAAGGTGTTGGCATACAATTCAGTGAAAAAGATGGCGGGCTAGAGGCCAAAAACAAAATCGAGGCGATTTTGGGCAGTGCGCTCAAATCCAGTCGTCCTACACACACCATCTAATTTACAGATCATTTCACTTTATGTTTGTTGATTCACATTGCCATTTAAATTTTCCAGAGCTCGCGCAAAATATCACACAAGTGCGGGCACAAATGGCGCAAGACCAAGTCGGACATGCATTGTGCGTGTCCGTCACGTTAGACAAATTTCCCGAAGTGCTTAGCCTTGCCGAGCAGTTTGAAAACTTTTATGCTTCTGTTGGCGTACACCCAGACTACGAAGATATACAAGAGCCCACACAAGTTGAGTTGGTTAGCTTGGCAGAACACCC
Organism: uncultured Methylophilus sp.; assembly: GCA_965249075.1. Taxonomy (GTDB): domain Bacteria; phylum Pseudomonadota; class Gammaproteobacteria; order Burkholderiales; family Methylophilaceae; genus Methylophilus. The sequence goes on along the minus strand of CBDFLF010000003.1, from coordinate 168,120 downwards.
GAAAGTCGTTGCGATTGGTGAGACGGGCTTGGATTATTTTCGATTGCAAGGCGATTTGTCATGGCAACGCGAGCGCTTCCGCACGCATATTCGCGCTGCTGTCCAAGCCAATAAACCCTTGATTATTCATACCCGTAATGCGGCTGAGGATACCTTGCGGATTATGCAAGAAGAGGGTGCCGAAAAAGTGGGTGGCGTGATGCATTGCTTTACTGAAAGCTGGGAAGTGGCACAAGCCGCTATGCAAATGAACTTCTTTATTTCATTTTCAGGCATTGTTACTTTTAAAAATGCTCAAGCACTCAAAGAGGTCGCCACTTTGGTGCCACTTGACCGAATGTTGATTGAGACGGACTCGCCTTATTTGGCGCCGATTCCATTCCGTGGCAAAACCAATCAACCTGCTTACGTGCGTTATGTGGCGGAAGAAATTGCCAAACTGCGACAAATGGATGTCAATGATGTGATGCAAGCCACTACTGACAACTTTTTTAGGCTATTTAAAGACGCACGTATATTTAGTTAATAAACCTTCTCATGCGTGTGTTGTCAACCACAAGTGCTTGCAAGCAGTTTATAATCACAGTATTCCATTCATTAATACACAGATATTTTAAAAATCAAACAGGAAATCAAATGCATTTTTATCAAAAGATTAAATTAGGCTTGTTAGTTGGCGTATTGTTAGGCTTTTCTAACTTGGCTTTGGCTGGCAAAACCTATACTGAAAATGAGTTTTTAGACAACTTTAGTGGCAAATTGAAAAAAGTGGTCGAGCAAAAATTGGGTGCACCCGCAAAGAAACAACTTTCTGTGAAGCCCAGTAATGCGAACAGCATGGTTGGTGGCATTGCCAAAGAGGATAAAGGCTCTAAGCCCGTGAAAGTGGAAATGTGGTATTACAAAAACTTGGTGAAATATGATGCTAAGCACACTTACAAAGAAACCGAAATCACCTTTGTAAATGACCGTGTAATGAATATTGGCTTTTTTAACAATCGCTAAGCCCACAAACAATAAAACCTCGCCTAGTGCGAGGTTTTTGCTTTATAGTGACTGCTGATGATGGAAGCTTAATACGCTATTCATTTCCGTTTGGTGCCCGAAAGAGGACTCGAACCTCCACGTCTTTCGACACTAGTACCTGAAACTAGCGCGTCTACCAATTCCGCCATCCGGGCTTTATTAAACAGGTATAATTTTAAATTAATTCAGCGCGCATTTTATAGAAAGCAACCCCCTTGTCAATGAAAAAAAATCCGACTTCACTTAGAGCAAAAGACCCTTACGCCTCACGTGAGTCCGATTTATACCAAACGCCACTGCCTAGCCGTGAATTGGTATTGCAACTGCTCTCAGACCAAGGCATCCCGCTCAGTGCCGAGCAAATTTATGTGTTGTTAGACATTGGCGCTGATGAACGCGATAACTTCAACCGTCGTTTAGGTGCCATGGAACGCGATGGCCAACTCATGCGCAATCGCAAAGGCGCTTTTTGCTTGCCTGACAAAATTCATTTAATCGCGGGCACGGTGCAAGGTCACCCTGATGGCTTTGGCTTTTTAATTCCCGACGATAAAACCAAACATCCAGAAGATATTTTCTTAGGCCCCAAAGAAATGTCGCAAGTCATGCATGGTGATCGTGCCATGGTGCGTTTGTCTGGTGTAGATAGAAGAGGGCGCCCAGAAGGTAAGCTGGTTGAGGTGCTGTCACGTGCCAATAAAACCTTGGTTGGTCGCGTGATGCGTGGACAAGGCGTGACCATCGTCGCTGCGGAAGATAAACGTATCAGCCAAGATATTCTCATCCCCTATCATTTAGACATGGATGCCAAAGTGGGGCAGATTGTCACGGTAGAGCTGACCGAACAGCCATCCTCACACGCCATGCCCATGGGCAAGGTGATTGAGATTTTGGGTAACTATGCTGACAGCGGCATGGAGATTGAAATTGCTTTGCGCAAATACCATTTGCCGTATGCGTTTAGTGATGCCGCATTAAAACAAGCTGAAGACTTCCCTAAACTCGTCCAAGCCAAAGATTATGCTGGGCGCAAAGATTTGCGCGATTTGCCATTAATCACCATTGATGGCGAAACGGCACGCGACTTTGATGATGCGGTGTTTGCAGAGCCACAAGGCAAAGGTTGGCGCTTGGTGGTGGCGATTGCCGATGTGAGTTTTTATGTGCAACCTGGCGATGCGCTAGACCAAGAAGCGATTTCACGTGGCAACTCGGTGTATTTCCCACGCCGTGTGATACCCATGTTGCCAGAAGCGTTGTCAAATGGGCTTTGCTCATTGAATCCAGACGTTGAGCGTTTATGCATGGTGTGCGACATGCAAGTTGATGGTTTGGGTGTGGTGAAGCAATATCAGTTTTATCCTTCGGTCATGCGTTCAAAAGCCCGCATGACTTACACGCAAGTGCATGCCTTGTTGCAAGGCGAAGATGCAGAGCTGGCACAACAATATGCTTGGCTCATGCCACATTTACAAAATCTGCATGCGGTGTATCAATTGATGCTGACGCAACGCGAAAAACGTGGTGCGGTTGAGTTTGAATCGACCGAAACAATGATGCTGTTTAACGATAACGGCAAAATCGACAAGATTGTGCCTGTGCATCGTAACGAAGCGCACCGTTTGATTGAAGAGTGTATGTTAGCAGCCAATGTGGCAGCGGCGGATTTCCTCATTAAAAATGAGCAGACTTGCTTATTCCGTATCCACGAAGGCCCAACCCCAGAAAAACTTGAAGCCTTACGTTTGTTTATGGGTGAATTTGGTTTTGGCGTTGGCGGTGGTGAAAGCCCACGCGCTAAGGATTACGCCAAGTTAATGCAGCGCATTAAAGCCCGTCCAGACGCACAATTGCTACAAACGGTGATGTTGCGCTCGATGCAACAAGCGGTGTATAGCCCAGACAATGTAGGCCATTTTGGCTTGGCTTATGACGCCTACACTCACTTTACCTCGCCCATCCGTCGTTACCCTGATTTGCTAGTACACCGCGCCATTAAAGCCATTGTCAGTGGCACCCGCTATCAAGCCAAAGACTGGCATCAACTGGGTGTGCAATGTTCGATGACTGAACGACGCGCCGATGATGCCACGCGAGATGTGACCAATTGGCTCAAGTGTTTTTACATGCAAGACAAAGTCGGTGAGGTGTTTGAAGGCACCGTCGCTGGCGTGACCAGTTTCGGCTTGTTTGTGGCTTTAGATGAAGTCTATGTAGAAGGCTTGTTGCACGTGACCGATTTAGGCAATGATTACTTTATTCACGACAAAGCCCGCCATGAAATGGTCGGCGAGCGCACTGGCGTTCGCTATCGTTTGGGTGACCGCATGACGGTGAAAGTCGTGCGTGTGGACATGGAAACCAGCAAAATTGACTTTAGCATGGTCAATAAATCATCAGAGTCAACCACTCCATCCTTAGATGGCGAGGATGGCTCCGTTGCTGTAAAATCCCGTCCTGCAAAATCAGGCGTTTGGGATACGCCTAAACACGCAAGCCCTAAGGCTAACCCAAACAGGTCAAACGGCAAAAATGCTATAGCCAGTAAAAAAAGCAACGAGGCAGGCAAGGCGTCTAACCATGCCCCCAAAAGCGCAAAAGACAAAAAACGTCATTCAGCCCTTAAAAATAAGGGCAAACCCAAGGCTAGAGTAAAAGCCTAATTCGTATTTAATTGGAGTCAATATGGCGGACAGCCGCATATTATTTGGTTTTCATGCGGTGCTAAGCCGCATGCGTCAGCATGGCACTAGCATACAAGAAATCTTAATCGACAAAGACCGCATAGATGCGCGTATGAAAGACTTGCTAGCCATGGCAGAGTCTGTGGGCGTGAGAGTCATGCAGGTTGAACGTAACCGTTTAGATGGCATGGCAGGCACCAATGGTCGACATCAAGGCGTGATTGCACGTGTGGTTGATACGCCGATTCCGTACAAAGATATTCACGATATTTTAGAATCTGACCTCAAAGAGCCGCCATTCTTTTTAGTCTTGGATGGCGTAGAAGATCCGCATAACCTAGGTGCTTGCTTACGTGTGGCTGATGCGATGGGCGTACATGCGGTGATTGCGCCCAAAGACCGTGCCGTGGGTTTAAATGGCACCGTGCGTAAAGTCGCCTGTGGTGCGGCAGAAACGGTTCCTTTCATCGCGGTGACCAATCTCGCACGTACTTTGCGTGAGTTGAAAGACGCGGGTGTGTTCGTTGTTGGTACAACGATGGATTCGGAAGCGAGCTTGCATAACACACCACTGACTGGCCCCATTGCGATTGTATTAGGTGCTGAAGGCGATGGCATACGCAGACTCACTGCAGAAACATGCGATGCCTTGGTCACGATTCCCATGTATGGCAGTGTGCAAAGCTTAAATGTCAGTGTCGCCAGCGGAATGTGTTTGTATGAGATTCGCCGACAACGTCAATTGGCGGTCTAAGGCTTAAGCGATTAAATTAAGCGTAGTCAGTGTCTGCTGTCTGACTTTGCTTAATAAGTTTGCGTTATCAATGAGCGATTCGCCATAAGAGGGTATCAGTGTTTTAAGCGTGGTTTGCCATTGAGGCGATTGCATGTGTTGTGGAAAGCATCGTTGCAATACATCCAACATTGCTTGTACGCTCACCGATGCGCCAGGTGATGCGCCAAGTAACGCTGCTATTGAGCCATCTTGAGCAGCTACAATTTCTGTTCCAAACTCCAATTTCCCCCAGCGTTGTTCGCATTGTTTAATAATCTGCACGCGTTTGCCAGCGTGTTCTAGTTTCCAATCTTGTGATTGTGCTTCGGGCATAAACTCTTTTAGTGCCTGTAGCCGTTGATTGCTAGTTTGGAAGACCTCTTTAATTAAATATTTCGTCAAATCTAAATTATGTTTTCCTGCCCCAAGTAGGCTTTTAATGTTCTTGGTTTTGACAGATTTAGCTAAATCTAAATTGGAGCCTTGTTTTAAAAACTTGGTGGTGAAGCCTGCGTAAGGGCCAAATAGTAGGCTAGGGTGGCCTGCAATCATGCGGGTGTCTAAGTGTGGCACTGACATAGGTGGGGCGCCAACCGCTGCCAAGCTATAGACTTTGGCATGATGCTGTTGAATGAGTGCTGGATTTTGGCAAATGAGCCATTGCCCACTGACAGGGAATCCACCGTAGCCATTGGCTTCTGGGATACCTGATTTTTGTAATAAAGGTAAAGCACCGCCACCTGCACCTAAAAAGACAAAAGGGCTTTCGATGGTATGTTGTTGACCTTGCAATTTGTTTTTAACACTAACCAACCAAGGGTTTGCTTGCCCATTGTTTGATTTGTTCGCGCGCTTGATGCCTTTGACTTGATGATTGGTGAGCAAGCTAAAGTTGGCTTGGGTTTTGAGGTAAGCCACCATTTGGCGGGTGAGGTTGCCAAAATTCACATCTGAGCCGTGCGCCACATAAGTCGCTGCCATTGTGGTGTTTGCGCCTCTTCCTTGCATCATCAAGGGCATCCACGCCTCTAAATTAGCTTGAGAGTCGCTATAGCGCATATCCGAAAATAAATGGTGGGCTTGTAATTGGGCATGACGTTTTTTTAAAAATGCCATGTCTCGCTCACCCCAAACTGCGCTGAGATGGGGCACGCGTTGTATAAAGTCTTCAGGATTTAACTTGCTTGCCTTGACTAAGCCAGACCAAAACTGCAACGAAACCTCAAAAGCTGCGTTGATTTCTAAAGCGCGTTTAATTTGAATGTCGCCACTGGCATCTTGCGGCGTGTAGTTGAGTTCACAGTAGCCTGCATGGCCTGTGCCAGCGTTATTAAGCGCTTCAGAGCTTTCTAGTGCAACATCATCCAGTTGCTCAACCATGCAAATATGTAAATTTGCATCTAGCTGATGTAATAACATCGCTAGCGTCGCACTCATGATGCCTCCGCCGACGAGTAACACATCGGCCTGGGTTGAACTGGTCATGCTTTTATCTCAATACCGTAAACAAACGGCTTATTATAATTCACAACAATTGCTGGCGTGAATCTTTAGGCCATGATTCTCTTAAATTACTTTTTGCAGGTCTGATATAACGCAAGTACAATCGTGGCTGCAGCCCTAAAACTTGCTAAAAAGGCGTATTTACGGTAATCTCACGTGACAAATATTGTTTTCGGTCAAAGCTAATTGTGTTTTATGGCTTTGATAGTTTTTCAGTAATGCTAGAAGTTAAACTCAATCTAGAAGTAAAACTAACAAAAGGGGAAGTTGCATGAAAAATCCGTTAGAGTCCGTTGTAGGCACCATCGTCTCAGGTCTTATTTTGACAGTCGTGCTGGTGGTTTTCCTTAAAAACTTTATGGTTGTGGGAGGTTAATATGGAAGGCTTAGTTCCAGCGTTAGCAAGATGGATACACGTATTGGCAGGCATTACTTGGATTGGCTTGCTTTATTATTTTAATTTGGTACAAATGGCAGCGCTTAAAGATGCGGCTGCTGACGGAACGGCGGCTGGTATTTCTAAACACGTTGCACCACGTGCCTTGTTATGGTTTAGATGGGCAGCCGTGGTGACATGGTTGGCTGGTGCGGCTATTCTGGGCGCTAATTTTACAGATGCCTTCTTATTGCGTAACGGTTACGATGCAATCGGGATTGGTGTTTGGTTAGGCACCATTATGTTATTTAATGTATGGGTGCTGATTTGGCCTAACCAACAAAAAATATTGGGCATGAAACCAGCGGACGATGCGGAAAAAAATAAAGCGCGTCGCGTGGCGATGTTAGCCTCACGAACCAATATGATGCTCTCTATTCCAATGTTATTTTTTATGGCAAACGGTTTAAGTCATCGCGCATTATTAGGTTTTTAAGCAACTTAAGACGACAACGGCGGCTTAAGCCGCCGTTTTTGTTTTACACACTGAGCAATTAGCTCTAAATAGATTAAACACCAAAGTAGAATAAACACCAAAGTAGAATAAACACCAAAGTAGAATAAACACCAAAGTAGAATAAACTCAAAGTACAACATACTTTAGCAAGGTAATAAACATGCAATCTGAACATTTAATGAACACTTACGGTAGACAAGACGTCACCTTTATCAAAGGCGAAGGCGTTTGGTTGACCGATACCAAGGGTGACCGCTACCTAGACGCGTTGTCAGGCGTGGCTGTGAATGGCCTTGGGCATGCGCACCCTAAATTGGTGGCTGCATTAAATGCACAAATTGCACGTTTAATTCATGTGTCTAATATTTATCAGATTGCTGAACAAGATAGCTTGGCCGATAAATTGGCTGAAATTTCTGGTATGGACAAAGTGTTTTTCTGTAACTCTGGTTGTGAAGCCAATGAGGCGTCGATTAAGTTGGCGCGCTTGTATGGACATAACAAAGGCATCGAAAATCCTGAAATCATTGTTATGGAGCGTAGTTTTCATGGCAGAACGATGGCTACCTTATCCGCCACTGGCAATCGCAAAACGCAAGCAGGCTTCGAGCCTCTGGTAAGCGGCTTTATCCGCGTGCCGTTCGATGACATTGAAGCTGTTAAAGCCGTTGCTTCACGCAAAAATAATGTGGTGGCTATTTTGGTTGAGCCAGTGCAAGGCGAGGGCGGTATTCATATTCCTGCTGACATGACTGCGTATATGCAGGGTTTGCGCAAAGTCTGTGATGAAAATGGCTGGTTGTTGATGTTAGACGAGGTGCAGAGCGGCATTGGCCGCACGGGCACTTGGTTTGCGTTTCAACACACAGGCATCATGCCTGATGTGATGAGCTTGGCGAAAGGCTTGGGCTCAGGTGTGCCAATTGGGGCATGTGTGGCGCGCGGTTTGGCGGCTGAGACCTTTACACCTGGTAAACACGGTTCTACGTTTGGCGGCAACCCATTGGCGACGGCTGCGGGTATTGCGACGCTGAATATTATCGCTGAAGAAAAGCTGCGCGAAAACGCAGAAGCCATGGGCAACTATATCAACCAATTGTTTACCGACGCTTTCAAAAACAATAAAGCTGTGGTCAATATTCGTAACGCAGGTTTGATGATAGGTGTTGAACTCGACCGCCCATGTGCAGACTTGGTGAAAATGGCCTTGGCTGAAAAGGTGCTCATTAACGTAACGGCAGATAAAGTGATTCGTTTATTGCCACCTTTGATTATTAGTAAATCTGAAGCAGAAGAATTGGTGAAACGCTTAGTGCCATTGATTAACCGCTTTTTAGAGACAAACGCTTAAAGCAAGCCTAAGCTTAAACTAAGCTCAATAACGCAAAGCAGAACAGCATGACTATCAAACATTTTTTGCAGTTTAACGACCTTGAACGCGACGAAATAGAATACATTTTCGAGCGCGCCAAATGGATTAAAGCGCAATTTAAAAACTATCAACAGTATTGGCCTTTGCAAGACCGCACCTTGGTGATGATTTTTGAAAAAGCCAGCACCCGCACGCGTTTGTCGTTTGAGGCTGGCATGCAACAATTGGGTGGTTCCGCTATTTATCTCAATACACGTGATTCACAACTGGGTCGTGGTGAGCCTGTCGAAGACGCCGCGCAAGTCATCTCTCGCATGAGTGACTTAGTGATGATACGCACCTTTGAGCAAAGCATTATCGAGCGTTTTGCCGCCAATTCACGTGTACCAGTCATCAATGGACTGACGAACGAGTACCATCCTTGCCAAATTTTGGCGGATATTTTTACCTTTATTGAGCACCGTGGCAGTATTCAAGGCAAAACGGTCGCTTGGATTGGTGACTCAAACAATGTCTGCAATACTTGGCTACAAGCCGCTGAGGTGCTGGACTTTAATGTCCATGTCTCAACGCCACCTGAGTATGAAGTCGAAGCCGAGCGCGCCAATTTGTATGGCACAGACCACTTTGAAGAGTTTAAAGACCCCATGGAAGCCGCACGTGATGCTGACTTGGTCACCACCGATGTCTGGACCAGCATGGGCTTTGAAGCGGAAAACGAAGAGCGTCGCAAAGACTTTGCCGACTGGCAAGTGGATGCCGACATGATGCGTGTCGCAAAAAAAGATGCATTGTTTATGCACTGTTTGCCAGCGCACCGTGGTGAAGAAGTGTCTGCAGAAGTGATTGATGGTCCACATTCTGTGGTGTGGGATGAGGCTGAGAACCGTCTGCATGTGCAAAAAGCGCTGATGGAATACCTGTTGTTAGGTAAGGTGTAAATGGATAAAAAAACAGCTGATGTGTCGCAGCATATCCTGCCAGTTTCTTCCACCATGGTGGGCGTCTGCATGACGGTGATTACCGTGATGCAATTAGCGCCTAAAAATAACTTATCGATTTTAGCCAATCAGCTATTGGCAGTAGATGGATTATTGTTTTTAATCAGCACCTTGCTATCTTACTTAACGGTTAGACCAAAAGAACATAATGAATACGCAGAGTTATGGGCTGATCGTTTGTTCTTGCTTGGCATGGTGTTAATGGTGTTAATCAGTTTTATTGTCGCATTTGAATTGTTTGTAGATTAATTAAGTTTGTAAGTTAAAGGTTAAGAATGAGTAAAGTGAATAAAGTCGTATTGGCCTATTCTGGCGGTTTAGACACCTCCGTGATTTTAAAGTGGTTGCAAGACACCTACCAAGCCGAAGTGGTGACGTTTACCGCTGACTTGGGTCAAGGTGAAGAGTTAGAGCCAGCACGTGCTAAAGCCAAAGCGGCAGGCGTCAAAGAGATTTATATTGATGACGTGCGTGAAGAATTTGTGCGTGACTTCGTATTCCCGATGTTCCGCGCCAATACCGTGTACGAAGGCGAATACTTATTGGGCACATCAATCGCGCGTCCTTTAATTGCTAAACGCTTGATTGAAATTGCTGCTGAAACCAAAGCAGATGCGATTTCGCATGGCGCAACAGGCAAAGGCAACGACCAAGTGCGTTTTGAGTTAGGCGCGTATGCCTTAAACCCAAACATCCAAATCATCGCCCCATGGCGTGAGTGGGATTTACTCAGTCGTGAAAAACTCATGACTTACGCTGAAAAACATGGCATTCCTGTGGATATGAAACACAAACAAGGCGGTAGCCCATATTCAATGGATGCCAACTTACTGCATATTTCTTATGAAGGCCGTCACTTAGAAGACCCAGCCGCCGAAGCTGAAGAAACCATGTGGCGCTGGACGGTCTCGCCAGAAAAAGCGCCTGATGCGGCTGAGTATCTAGACTTAGAGTACGTGAACGGTGATATCGTCAGCATCAATGGCAAAGCCATGAAAGCGCACAAAATCTTGGCTTTCCTCAATGTTATCGGCGGAAAACACGGCATTGGCCGGTTAGATTTGGTAGAAAACCGCTACGTGGGTATGAAATCACGCGGTTGCTACGAAACCCCAGGTGGCACCATTATGCTCAAAGCGCACCGTGCGATTGAGAGCATTACATTGGATAGAGAAGTAGCGCACTTAAAAGACGATTTAATGCCACGTTACGCCAGCATGATTTACAACGGCTATTGGTGGAGCCCAGAGCGCCTTGCCTTGCAAACCCTGATTGACCACACGCAAAAAACTGTCAACGGTTGGGTGCGTGTTAAGCTCTACAAAGGCAATGTGATTGTAGTGGGTCGTGATAGCAAAACTGATTCATTGTTTGATTCAACCATCGCAACCTTCGAAGACGACAAAGGCGCGTACGACCAAAAAGATGCGGCTGGTTTTATCAAACTCAACGCACTCAGAATGCGTATTGCCGCCAATTTAAAAAACCGTAAAAAATAACCACGGCCGTCATCCTCGCGAGACCGTAAAGGTCTTCTCCATTTTCACTAACCACTGAAGTGGTTAGTGAAATGCGAAAAGCGGGGATCCAGTTTGCCTGAAATTAAAATGGATTCCCGCTTGCGCGGGAATGACAGCGTAAAGGTTGAAAGAAACCTCAATTAAACATGCTACAAAAACAAGTCATTGCCTACGATTCGACATTAAGGGACGGCGCCCAAGCGCAGGGTGTTTCATTTTCTGTTGAAGATAAACTCAAAATCGTCCAAAAGTTGGATGAACTAGGCATCGGCTATATTGAGGCAGGCAACCCAGGTTCTAACCCTAAAGATTTAGAGTTTTTTGAGCGTGTGGCAACGCTTAAACTCAACCACGCCAAAATCATTGCGTTTGGTAGCACAAGGCGTATCGGCATCAAGGCAGAAGAGGACAAAAACCTACAATCTTTACTCAGTGCAAACACCCAAGCAGTGGCGATTTTTGGCAAAAGTTGGGATTACCAAGTCACTGATATTTTGCGCACCACGCTAGACGAAAACCTCGCCATGATAGGCGATACCATTGCCTACTTAAAATCGCAGGGCAAAGAAGTCACGTTTGATGCGGAACACTTTTTTGATGGCTACAAAGCCAATGCTGACTATGCGCTTGCCACCTTAAAAGCGGCGGCAGAGGCGGGCGCGGACGTATTAGCTTTGTGCGATACCAACGGCGGCACTTTCCCCAATGAGATTTTTGAGATTACGCAAAAAGCCGTTGCCATGTTTCCAAATACGCAAATCGGTATTCACTGCCATAACGATTGCGAGATGGCGGTTGCCAACTCTGTTTCTGCTGTGCAAGCAGGCGCCACCCAAGTGCAAGGCACCATCAACGGCATTGGTGAGCGCTGTGGCAATGCCAATTTAGTGTCTATCATTCCCAATGTGCAACTCAAGTTAGGCGTATCGTGCATCCCAACGCAAAACATGACTGAGCTTGCCAGCGCGGCGCGCTTTGTGAGTGAAGTCGCCAATATGCCGTTTAACGAAAAAGCGCCCTATGTCGGCCACGATGCCTTTGCCCACAAAGGCGGTATGCATATTGATGCAGTCAACAAAAACCCGATTTCTTACGAGCATATCAACCCCAACCAAGTCGGTAACGAGCGCCATATTTTGGTCTCAGAAGTGGCAGGGCGCGGTGCCTTGCTCAAAAAACTACAGCAAATTGAACCTAGCCTGACTAAAGACTCACCCGACACCATCCGCGTGCTAGAACAACTCAAAGCCTTAGAGCACGATGGCTACCAGTTTGAAGGCGCAGAAAGCTCGTTTGATTTACTCATGCACAAACTGCTAGGCAAGTTTGAGCCGTTTTTCAGCCTTAAACAATACAACGTCAGCATTTTTGAACCCTCCGCCGATGGCCTTAATTCATCTGCCACAATCCATGTAAACGTGAGTGGCAAAGATGCTAATGCCACCGCGCAAGGTGATGGGCCAGTCAACGCACTTGATAAAGCCATGCGCAAAGCCTTGGTCGATTTTTACCCCGCTATTAACGAAATTAAATTGGTGGACTATAAAGTGCGGGTCTTAGATAGCAGCCAAGCCACCGCCGCCAAAGTGCGCGTGATTATTGAATCCACCGACCAGCAACAAAGCTGGACGACGATAGGCGTTTCAACTGATATTATTGAAGCGTCTTGGTTAGCGTTGAAGGATGCGGTGGAATACAAACTTTTGCGTAGCTAGAACGATATTTTTGGAAAGGGAAACCATGTATTGCGACTTAACTAGAATTAAAGCCGAAATGACAAAGCGTTACCTTTCTAAATTGCGCAAAACAATTTCACGTCATGTTTTAGTTGTTATCGTTTTGGTCTTTTGCTTTCAATCAATGTCGTTTGCAGAAGTTACGCAAGCTGATATTGATAAATTAGGGCAACAAACGATAACTCTAAAAGACGGTAAATCTATGACTCTAAAAGAGTTAACAAATTTGACAGAGTCTGAAAAAATTCAAATAGTAAATGGTTTAAATAGGGTAGATAAAATCAAATATAAAGAATTTGAATTGCATTCTTCGAACCAACGTAACGCAGAGATGGATAAATATATTGTTGCCAATAACCAACGTATCGCAGAGATGGATAAACAGTTAGAAGCGTCGCAAGCTGAAGGGAAGGCACTGGATAAGCAGTTAGTTGAAAAATATACTTTATACATCGGCAATGCTGAAAAGTTAGGTAAATGCAGTAAAAAGGTTTTTAACTATATTATGACCAACGAGGCTTCACCCGAGGCGCTAAAGCAAAGAACTAGAGCCTTACTTGCTGATAAAAATATGAAGTGGGAAGATTAATTCACCATATAGCCAAGTAGGGTGGGTAAATTGTTACCCACGCGGATAAACCAACAAACTGCAAAGACACTGGATTCCGACTTTGCGAGCATCCGTTTTACGGATTGCCTGCTTAAATCATTTCATTGGAATGACGGTGTTAGGTAGGTTGTAACAACACCAACTTCAACTGCTCTTGCTCCACTGGCCTTAAAGTCACTTGGCTATAACTAATTAAGCCATGCGTTGGATGGTTGAATTGCCTTTGCCCACCTTGTCTTTCTAGCACGTCATGTTGCTTCCAAAAGCGTTCAAAATCGGCACTGGCTTGTGAGAGTTCATTCACCAAGCGTTTTAGTTCTGCTTCTTCTAAACGGCTACGGCAATCGGCTCTAAACTCCGCCACCAAGCGCCTAGCGCGTAGCTCCCAATCCACCACAAATTGTTTGGCGTTGGTGTGTAAAAACACAAAGCGTAGTAGGTTAGGGCGTGTGTCAGGTTCAGCTTTATCTAGCCAATCTACAAACAAGGCGCTGGCTGGGGCGTTCCAAGCCAACACATCCCAAGTGCGGCCTAGTATGTAGGCGGGGATTGCTATGCTTTCTAGCATTTGCACCAAGGTTTCTGGTGCCGTGTCAGCTTCTAGCATGTGTGCGTGCGGGTCGCGTCTGTCTGCCATGTCAAACAAATAGGTGCGTTCTGATTTGCTGAGTTTGAGTGCGGTGGCGAGACGTTCTAAGGCTTCGGCGGATACATTGACTTCGCGACCTTGTTCTATCCATGTGTACCAAGTGGCGCTGATGCTTGCGAGCTGGGCGACTTCTTCACGTCGCAGGCCTTGCGTACGCCTGCGTGCGCCTGCAGGGAAGCCATATTCTTCGGGCGTACCACGTTGTCGCATGGCTTGTAAAAATTCACCGAGTTCTTTGCGTTTGCTATCCATTAAATTTGATTAAGCTGTTAGTGTTAATACTAGTATAAATCATATTCTTGTTCAGGTATCAGCAATGCTATAAAATGCGTCAAGTTTCAAATTCATCTCTTTTAGGAGCAACGATCATGGCGGGAAAAACGCTTTACGATAAATTATGGGATTCGCACGTGGTGCATGAAGATGCAGACGGCACTTGTTTAGTTTATATTGACAGACATTTGGTACATGAAGTGACCAGCCCACAAGCGTTTGAAGGCTTGCGTTTGGCTAATCGTAAACCTTGGCGCTCGGACACGATTGTTGCCAACCCAGACCATAATACGCCAACCAAAGATTGGGCTAAAGGGATTGAAGACCCTATTTCACGTCTGCAAGTGGAAACGCTTGATAGCAACATTAAAGAAACAGGTGCATTGGTTTATTTCCCGTTCAAGCACGCTAACCAAGGCATTATCCACGTGATTGGGCCTGAAAACGGCACGACTTTGCCTGGCATGACGGTGGTGTGTGGCGATAGCCATACTTCAACCCACGGTGCATTTGGCGCATTGGCGCACGGCATTGGTACATCAGAAGTTGAGCACGTATTAGCGACCCAAACCTTAATCGCTAAAAAATCAAAACGCATGTTGGTGCGAGTGGATGGTGAATTAGGTGTTGGCGTAACCGCAAAAGACGTGGCCTTAGCTGTGATTGGTAAAATTGGTACTGCAGGTGGCAATGGCTTTGCGATTGAGTTTGGTGGCGAAGTGATTCGCAACTTAAGCATGGAAGGTCGCATGACCATTTGTAACATGGCGATTGAAGCGGGCGCACGCGCTGGCATTATTGCCCCAGATGCGAAAACAGCGGAATACTTAAAGGGCCGTCAGTACGCGCCAAAACCAGCAGATTGGGACAAAGCGGTTGCTTATTGGAATACCTTAGCGAGCGATGTCGATGCAACATTCGATAGCGTGGTTGAGTTAAAAGGCGCAGATATTGCCCCGCAAGTGACTTGGGGCACTTCACCAGAGCAAGTATTGCCGATTAACGGTCGTGTACCAGACCCAGCGCAAGAAAAAGATGCAACTAAGCGCACCAGTATTGAAAATGCTTTGAAATACATGGGCTTAACTGCCAATACGCCTATCGAACAAATTAAGCTCGATAAAATCTTTATCGGCTCTTGCACCAATAGCCGTATTGAAGACTTACGCGCTGCAGCGGTGGTGGCTAAAGGTAAAAAAGTGGCCAGTTCTATTCAATTAGCCATGGTGGTACCAGGCTCTGGCCAAGTAAAACGCATGGCCGAAGAAGAAGGCTTAGATAAAATCTTTATTGAAGCAGGTTTTGAATGGCGTGAACCGGGTTGCAGTATGTGTTTAGCGATGAACGCAGACAGACTCAGCCCAGGTGAGCGTTGCGCTTCAACCTCAAACCGTAACTTTGAAGGTCGCCAAGGCCAAGGCGGACGTACACACTTAGTCAGCCCAGCCATGGCGGTTGCCGCGGCAGTTGCAGGCCATTTTGTTGACGTGCGCAGTTTGTAAAGGAATCGAAAATGAAAGCATTTACCCAATTAAAGGGCTTAGCTTGCCCGATAGACCGCGCCAATATTGATACTGACGCGATTATTCCAAAGCAGTTTTTAAAGAGTATTAAACGTTCTGGCTTTGGCCCTTATTTGTTTGATGAGTGGCGTTATAAAGACCACGGCGAACCCGGCATGGATTGTACAAATCGCCCATTGAATACAGACTTTGTGTTGAACCAACCACGTTATAAAGGCGCGCAAATTATGTTGGCGCGTGAGAACTTTGGTTGCGGCTCAAGCCGTGAGCATGCGCCTTGGGCGATTGAAGACTATGGCTTTAGAGTGATTATTGCGCCTAGTTATGCCGATATTTTCTTTAACAATTGCTACAAAAATGGCATGTTGCCGATTGTGGCGAGCCATGCCATGGTGGATAAATTATTTAAAGAGTGCGAAGCGACTGAGGGTTATACTTTAAATGTAGATTTGCCATCACAAACCGTGACTTTGCCATCTGGTGAAACATTCACGTTTGAGATTCACCCAACGTCAAAACACAATTTATTGAACGGCTTGGACGAAATTGGTTTAACGCTATTGCATGCGGATAAGATTAAGGCGTTTGAAGGCAAACATAAATCAGCACAACCTTGGCTATTTGCTTAATTGATAAGGATTTAAAAAATGACAATGAATATTGCAGTGTTACCCGGTGATGGCATCGGCCCAGAGATTATCAAACAAGCATTGCGCGTGTTGGATGTGTTGAAAAACGAAGGCATGGACATGACCTTTACTGAAGCGCCTTTGGGCGGTCAAGCGTATGACCAATACGGCCATCCATATCCAGAGTTTACGCAAAAGATTTGCCGTGCAGCTGATGCAGTATTGTTGGGCGCAGTTGGTGGCCCGCAATATGACAATCTAGACCGTCCATTGCGCCCTGAGCGCGGTTTGTTGGGTATTCGTAAAGATTTAGGCTTGTTCGCTAACTTACGTCCAGCCGTGTTATACCCAGAGTTAGCTAATGCTTCTACATTAAAACCAGAAGTGGTGGCAGGATTGGATATTATGATTGTGCGTGAACTCACAGGTGATGTGTACTTTGGTCAACCACGTGGCATGCGTACAAACGAAAACGGCGAGCGCGAAGGCTTTAATACCATGGTGTATAGCGAGACAGAAGTGCGTCGTATTGCGCACGTGGCTTTCCAAATTGCCATGAAACGTCAGAAAAAATTGTGTTCAGTGGATAAAGCCAACGTGTTGGAAACGACTGAGTTCTGGAAAGAAATCGTGATTGATGTGGCGAAAGAATACCCAGAAGTGGAATTGAGCCATATGTACGTGGATAACGCAGCGATGCAACTCATCCGCAATCCAAAACAATTTGACGTAATGGTGACAGGCAACATCTTCGGTGACATATTATCAGACGAAGCTTCAATGTTAACAGGCTCTATTGGTATGTTGGCTTCAGCAAGTTTGAACGAAACTAAAAAGGGCTTGTACGAGCCTTCACACGGCTCTGCACCTGATATTGCAGGTAAAAACTTGGCTAATCCAATCGCTACTGTGTTATCAGCCGCGATGATGTTGCGCTACACCTTTGACAACGAAACGGCGGCACAACGTATTGAAAATGCGATTAAGAAAGTGTTGGCGGCAGGTTATCGCACAGGCGACATTTATGAAGAAGGCATGAAAAAAGTATCATGTTCTGAAATGGGCGACCAGATTGTCGCGGCCATGTAATTTCTGCTTTTAATTCATCGGCGATACGGTGTTGGCTTCGTCACTCGCAACTTGCCGTACTATTTGTACTGTCTTCGTTGCTCGCACCTTTGCCGCCTTGACTCGCCTTCGAATTAAAACCAGAAACGTGGTTTTCTGACATAATTGCATATACAAAGATAAATTTAGAGGATTAAAAATGGCACAATTTGATAATGTCAGTGTAAAAAAGAAAGCCAATGTTTATTTTGATGGCAAATGTGTGAGTCACACAGTGTTGTTTCCTAACGGTACACGTTGTACTGTAGGCGTCATTTTTCCTAGCACTTTGACGTTTAACACAGGCTCGCCTGAGTTGATGGAAATTAACGATGGCGTATGTAAAGTGCGCTTAAAAGGCGAGGATGATTGGAAAGTTTACAAGGCTGGCGAGAAATTTACTGTGCCAGGCAATTCGTCATTCGACATTGAAGCGGTTGAAACCGTGGATTACGTTTGCCACTTTGAGTAATAAAGTCTCGGTATTACTTCGTTGCAAGCACTTGCCGTACTATACGTACTGTCTACGTGCTTGCGCCTAGTACTACCTTCGATTGAAAGGTTATAACTAATGCCAAGTTTTGATATTTCGTCTGAAGTTGATAAAGTCGCTTTGAATCATGCGATTGATACAGCCGCAAAACAAATCGTAAATCGTTACGACTTTAAAGGCACGTCTGCCAAAGTCGAGTTTAACGAAAAAGACAATGTCATTACCTTGTTTGGTGATAATGACTTTCAGTTAGACCAAATCAAAGACATTTTATTGCCAGCGATGGAGAAGAAAGAGCCTGAGTCTTCAAAACGCTTAGAGCATAAAGATGTGCAAAAAGTCTCTGGCAATAAGGTCAAGCAAGAGTTGGTTGTACGTGATGGTATTGATAGCGATTTGGCTAAAAAAATCACCAAACTGATTAAAGACAGTGGCATGAAAGTGCAAGCCAGTATTCAAGGCGACACCGTGCGGGTGAATGGTGCAAAACGCGATATATTGCAAGAGGCGATTGCCTTTGTGAAAAAGAGTATCACCGACTTCCCGCTTAAATTTGGTAACTTTAGAGACTAAAGGAGTGCTCAAGTGCGACGTTTAATCACTACAGTGTTATGTTTAATGGCATTAGCTGGATGCAATACCATTAACGGTATGGGTAAAGATTTAGAAAAAGCAGGCGAAGCAGTTCAAAAATCAACAAAATAAATGGCTGGACTACTAAATGAAATGTTTCCTTTTGATATTGTTTTTTTTGGTTTGTTCTAGCGTTTTTGCTCAGGACGACAAATCTACTTTAGAGGGTGTTGATGTTTGGGCAACCTTTCCAATAGGACAGGAAGATATATATTTTCTCTTGCCTAGTGGATTTTCTCTTAAAAATGGCGGATACCAGCAAGATGCTCGTCAGTATATGCAAGTACAGTTCAAAGATGGCGAAGATAACTCAAATTGGACAGATAAAATTGAAGTTAATGTTTTGCTTAGTAAACCAAACGCATCTGATCATAATTCTTTTATGGTGGATGCTTTTGGTTCTGGAATACAGAAAAATTGCCCAGAACATTTTTATAAGTCTGAAGTAGATAAGTTTACTGATAATCGATTGGGCGTGTTAATGGGGTGTAGTCAAGTTGGTAATGGAGGTGTCGGAGTATTTGGGTATTACCTCTTTGCTGAAGGTAAACAGGCAATGTACGTTATCTCCCGTGTAAACAGGGTTGCAAAGTTTGATAAAAAACCACCTATTTCTGATAGTCAGTTACAGTTTTGGAAAGAGCACTTGATGCGAACCACATTGTGTAAAAAAGGTGAGATGTGTTTTAAGTTTAAGCGCGACTTAAACTAGATTAAGGTTTTGATATGTTAAAAGTTGGGTTTGTAGGTTGGCGTGGGATGGTGGGCTCTGTGCTCATGCAACGTATGATGCAGGAAGGTGATTTTGCGGACATCGAGCCGCAATTTTTTACCACCTCGCAAACAGGTGGTGTTGCGCCCAATGTCGGCAAGGAATCGCCTGCGTTGAAAGATGCAAAAGACATCCAAGCCTTGAAAAGCATGGATGTGATTTTGTCTTGCCAAGGGGGTGATTACACCTCGGAAATTTTCCCACAATTGCGTCAAGCTGGCTGGCATGGCCATTGGATAGACGCGGCCTCAACCTTGCGCATGGAAAAAGATGCAGTGATTGTGCTCGACCCTGTGAATATGCATGTGATTGACAGTGCGCTGGCGCAAGGCGGTAAAAACTGGATAGGCGGTAATTGCACGGTATCACTCATGCTGATGGCGCTTAATGGTTTGTTTAAGGCTGACTTAGTGGAGTGGGTGACCTCCATGACTTACCAAGCCGCATCAGGCGCAGGCGCACAAAACATGCGCGAGTTGATTCAACAAATGGGCGTGGTCAAAGAGTCTGTCAACGGATTGCTTGCCGACCCAGCTTCAGCGATTTTAGAAATTGATAAAACGGTGGCAGACACGATTCGTGCTGACAGTTTTCCATCAGCCAATTTTGGCGTGCCCTTGGCTGGCAGCCTCATTCCTTGGATAGACAAAGACTTAGGCAATGGCCAAAGCAAAGAAGAGTGGAAAGGTGGCGTTGAAACCAATAAAATTCTCGGTCGCGAAGCGAATCCAATTGTGATTGATGGTTTGTGTGTGCGCATTGGTGCGATGCGTTGCCACTCGCAAGCGATGACCGTTAAACTGAAAAAAGACGTGCCTTTAGACGACATTAACCAAATGTTGGCAGAGGCGAATGCGTGGGCAAAAGTGATTCCCAATGAGCGTGACGCCAGTATGCGTGAACTCACACCCGCTGCAGTGACTGGTGGATTAACTACACCTGTTGGCCGTTTGCGCAAATTGGCGATGGGCGGCGAATATTTATCAGCTTTTACCGTAGGCGACCAGTTGTTGTGGGGCGCAGCGGAACCGCTGAGAAGAATGTTGCGGATTTTGGTTGAGCGGTTATAAGCCAAGCTTTAAATGACAAAAGCCCTATGAAAATAGGGTTTTTTTGTATTTAGGGCATAAAATATCGCGCATAAACAAACATAAATTACTTTTTAAATCTATAATGTCACCAAATTGCTTTTGAATAATAACGAATAATAATCACTTTAAAATAATTGGTTTGTTATAACCAATTTGTAATTAAAAATATAAAAAATACCAAGCAATTTAGTACAAATTAACATTAATGTATATGCTTAGCTTGCATGACTAACTATTTGATGTTATTTTGTTTATTGCCATGAAATGTTTTAAGGGTTAGCTGGTGTATTTATTCCAATTAAAAAAAATAGCCTTTACCTTCTGTTTAGTTTTTGCTGTATTTACTGCCAACGCAGCAGGACTAGGAAATTTAAATTTAATGTCAGGATTAGGCGAGCCGCTTAATGCTGAGATTGAGCTATTGTCAGTTAAAGCAGACGAACTTGCGGCCGTTCAAGCAATGATTGCGAGTGAGCAGGCTTATGCAGAACAGTCCTTAGAGAAGCCATCTTCCCACAACGGTATCAAAGTAGAGGTCGCCAAAAACAGTCGCGGTGAGCCTATCCTTAAGCTATTCAGCAGTCAGCCTATGTCTGACGCTTTCTTGGATATGCTAATTCAAGTTGAGTGGCCCACTGGGCGCTTGGTCAAAGAGTACACTGTTTTGTTAGATCCACCAGGCTATGAACAAAAAATAGCGACGACACCTACAGTCAAGTTACCTACACCTGCGCAGGTGCTAGATAAAAATAATACCGAGCCTGTGACAAGCGAGGCCAATTCGGTTGATAGTAAGCCAGAAGTTAAGCCAGTAGAGGTGGACACAAAGCCGATTGCTAAAACGCAAGAAACTGAGCAAAAACAGCCTGCCACCCAAGTATCTTCAGAGCAATTGGCACGTGAAAAAGCTAAAATCAATTATAAATTTAAAGAAAATAGCGCTAAACAAAATGGCGATATAAAAGAAAAGGCTGCCTCTAGTGGCCGTGAGGAATCGCAGCAGACTCACGCGACAGCCCGTGGAGATACGCTTTATGCCATTGCCCGTGAAAATCAGCCTGAAGGTGTGAGTCTTGAGCAAATGCTGGTCGGTTTGTATCAAGCCAATCCTGATGCGTTTATCAACAGAAACATCAATCAGCTCAAAGTTGGTCAGATTTTAAATGTGCCAAGCCAAGAGTCTCTAGAAAAAATCAGTCCGACTCAAGCTAAACGTCAATATAAAGCGCAGTCTGCGCATTGGAATACGTATAAAAACAAATTGGCCGGTTTGGTAAGGCAATCAAAAGCCAGTGCAGAGGAAAGTAGCGCACAGCAGAGTGGTGGCAAGGTGGTCGCTGCTGAAGATAAATCATTACCGGTCAATACGGGGATTAAAGATGTCGTAAAGCTTTCTGCTGGCGATGCGAAGTCTCATAAATCTGGTGATAAAGCGCTACAAGATAAAGTCAATGCCTTGCAAGAGGAGGTTACTGCGAAAGACGGTGCTGTTAAAGAAGCACAAAGTAGAACGTCTGATTTAGAAAAACAAGTTGCTGAAATGCAGAAGTTATTGGCGCTCAAAAATGATGCTATGTTAAAGCTACAGCAGAATGCAGATGCCACTTCAAAACAAATGAAGCAAACAGACTCTGCTACAGCAACGCCACAGGCTGTTGTTAAGCCTGAAACAAAATCTGGTAATGCCACAGCACAAATCGCTAATCCATCAACAGTCGGCTCAGATACAGCAAATAAAGTGGACGCGGATGAAACAAAAGGCAATGTTGAAACAACACCCAAAGAAAACGTAAGTGCTGAGACAGTGCCAGCTGAAGTGACCCCGCCAGCAGTAACGCCACCGCAAACGGAAGCGCCAAAAATTCCGCTACCTAATAAAATTGAGGCGCCACAAGCGACACCAGCAGAACCAATTGTTGAAAAACCATCTTTTATTACTAGTTTGTTAAAACGTTTGACTGGTTTTACTTCTGGTATGCAGCTGAATCCAGTTTCATTACTAGGGTTGCTCGCTATTCCTGTTCTTGGTGGTGTTTGGTGGATGTTGCGCCAAAAACGTAAAAAAAACCTAGCTTCATTTGAAGATGGCATTATGTCGCCATCTGTGTCTGATATGACTGTGAATACCGTGTTTGGTAATACCACGGGCGGTACTGTTGAAGCAGGCGATACGTCTTTCCTTACTGACTTTTCACAAAGTGCAGTAGGTGGAATGATTGATGCTAACGACGTTGATCCAATTGCAGAGGCAGAAGTCTACATGGCTTATGGCCGTGATGCACAAGCTGAAGAGATTCTCAAGGATGCAATTGCTAAAGAGCCTAAGCGTTACGAATTGCACCTTAAATTGCTGGAAATTTATCAAACCAGTCAAAATACATCTGCTTTTGAAGCGATTGCAGGTGAATTGTATGCGAACTTAGGTGGCAGTGACCAAAATTGGCTTAAAGTGGCGCAAATGGGCGTGAAGCTAGACCCCAATAACCCACTTTATCAATCAAGTGGTCAAACGCCAGTAAAGGTGACAAACAATGAAAAATCTACCGATGTAGTTGATAGCTCAGCATTGTCTTCATCGCTCCAAAAATCGCCTCAAGCGACTACATCTGCAGAATCAGATTACGATATGCTGGATTTGAACTTTGAAACGCCTTCGTTAGATTTTGATATGAGTAAATCTTCATCTAGTGAGCAAAAGAAAGCTTCTGATGAAGCAATGCCTTTTGGTAATACTATCGCTTTTGGTAATACCATTTCATCATTTGATACAACAGGTTTTGATAACACAATCGTTGCTGACCCTGTTGCAAAGAGTGAGTCCATTTCTGAAATGAATATTACAGTCTCAGAAGATATTGATACTCCAGCGTCAAATGCCTTGTCTTTAGATACGAATGAATTTGTGAATACGATGACACCTAAGTCTCTTGATTTGCCAACGATAGATTTCGTTGGTGGCAATAAGACTGAAATTACAGGCGATTACTCTGATGAAGACACAGTTTCACAAGGTTCAACAGCTATGTCTTCAAGCCTTGATGCAACTGAAATGTTTAAGTCTGTCCCCAATTTGAATTTTGATGTAGCTGATGAGGGTGTTGCGAGTAAAGCAGATTTGTCTGAAAGCTTAAATAATAGCAATGCAGATATAGAAGATGGAATGACCGTTTCAACAGTTGGCGATGTTGTGTTAAGCAACACGAGTGATACGTCAAAAGTTTCAGATACTAATATGACTACAGAGGCTTCAGAAGAAGTTGAAACTAAGCTTGATTTGATTAAAGCTTATATAGACATGGAAGATACTGTGGGGGCGAAAGAACTCATCGAAGAAGTACTCAAGGAAGGCGCAGAGTCTCATCGTAAACGTGCGAATGAGTTGTTGGCACAAATTTCATAGTACCTATATTTAGTTATCCATTACCTCGCTATCTATATCAGATTTATCGACATTTCATTGTGATGACTCACTTGAGATTGCTTAGTCTCAAGTTGGCTTATAATATTGCCTAATCAACCGCTTGACGGTATTCCTATGCACATTATTAACAAACTATTTGCCGTAATGGTGTTTGTTGTCATCATGGCATACCTTCCAATTAAAATTGCCAGTCTGCTAGCCTGTTTTGTAATTGTTTGGGCTGGGTTACACGCGAATGGTTTGTTCTATAAATTAACCAAGAAGATTAAATGGGTACTACTTGCTATGGCACTAGTATTAAGTTTGACAACGCCGGGTCAGTACTTATTCAACACGACCAATCATTGGACTATGTTTGATTATAATGTGTTTACATTAGAAGGATTGTTTCTAGCGGCAAAACATACACTCTACTTGCTGGCGATGATCGCCACAATCTCGTTGTTAATACATTCCACACCAAAAGAAAAACTGATAGCAGGTTTTTATCAATTAGGTCAACATGTGTTGAATCAAGCTCATCTCAAGCGTTTCGTAGTCAGGCTTTGGTTGGTTTTATATTATTTTGAGCACCGTGAAATTGCCTTTAAGCGCATTCAAGATTTACATATGGCATTTCAACAACCACTCCCTGAAGACCAAGCGCTAAAGGCCATGACATTAAGCTTCCAACCCTTTTCCTTGATAGATGCGCTTGTATTGTTATTAATAATTACTTGCACATTTATTTTAGTAAGCTTCTTTTAATGATTAAAATTGCACTTGGCATTGAATATCACGGGGCCCATTTTACTGGTTGGCAGAGCCAACCAACAGGGCTGGGCGTGCAGGATGCTCTAGAGTCAGCCATTGCAAAAGTAGCTGAACATGCTGTACGTATTCATGGGGCAGGGCGCACAGACACAGGTGTGCATGCCTTGATGCAAGTGGCGCATTTTGAAACTTCAGCGAGTCGCCCAGACAGTGCTTGGGTGCGGGGAGTCAATGCCCATTTACCACCTTGGGTTAGGGTAGTTTGGGCGATGCCAGTCGCAGAGGATTTTCATGCGCGCTTTTCTGCTTTGTCTCGCAGTTATCAGTATGTGTTAATCAATCAAGCCGTCGCACCAGCCAGCCAATTTCAGCGCGTTGGCTGGTATCATCGGCCGTTAGAGATAGAACCCATGCAGGCTGTCTGCGCGTTACTGGTCGGTGAACATGATTTCAGTGCTTTTCGCGCCAGTGAGTGCCAAGCCAAAAGCCCGATTCGCACCATGACGCAGTCTTTATTAGTTCATCAAGCGCCTTATTTGATTTTTAAATTTACGGCAAATGCTTTTTTACAACATCAAATACGCAATATCGTTGGGGCTTTAATTTTTGTAGGCTCAGGTCGTTTGAGCGTCACTAATTTTGCTGAGTTATTAAACAGTCAAGACCGTACACAATCGCCACCTACATTTTCTCCTGATGGTTTATACCTGACTGGGGTAAAATACGATGATGTTTGGGGGTTACCCAACACGTCTACAGATTGGGCATAGCATTACTACATGAGAACTAGGGTTAAAATTTGTGGCATTACACGCCTAGAGGACGCAATCAACGCTGTTGAGGCGGGGGCGGATGCGTTGGGCTTTGTGTTTTATGCGCCCAGCCCACGTGCTGTGACAGTCGCGCAGGTCGCTCCCATTTTAGAAAAGTTACCGCCGTTTGTGAGTAAGGTGGCTTTGTTTGTGAATGCCTCAGCAGACGAGGTGTTCAATACCATACAACAGCTCCCAATCGATTGTTTGCAGTTTCACGGCGACGAATCTGCAACTTTTTGTGCGCAATTTAATCTTCCTTATTACAAAGCAATCCGCGTCCAACCCAGTACAAATTTGATACAATGCGAAGTTGAGTTTGCTTCAGCGCGCGCGCTTTTGGTAGATACTTATTCCGACAAATTGGTCGGTGGTACAGGTCAAGTGTTTAATTGGGATTTAATCCCAGCAGACATGCGCAAACCCATCATCCTTGCGGGTGGCTTGGATGAGGCCAATGTTGCGCAAGCGATAGCGCAGGTCAAGCCATATGCCGTAGATGTAAGTGGTGGCGTGGAGCTAAGCAAAGGGATTAAATCAAAAGATAAAATGCGCGCTTTGATGCAGCAGGTTTATCAACATATTCAATGATGCAAGACGGAGTTAATCATGCAAGTTTATGACATGCCAGATCAACGTGGACACTTTGGTCCATTCGGTGGCATTTTTGTCGCGGAAACCTTAGTGGAAGCGCTCGAAGAATTAAGGGTGATGTATGAGAAATACCGCCATGACCCTGAGTTCTTGGCTGAATTTGCTTATGATTTAAAACATTTTGTTGGTCGTCCTAGCCCTATTTATCACGCCAAGCGCTTATCAGACAAAGTGGGTGGGGCACAAATCTATCTTAAACGTGAAGACTTAAACCACACTGGCGCACACAAGGTGAATAACACCATTGGTCAAGCCTTGTTGGCTAAACGCATGGGCAAGCCACGCGTGATTGCAGAAACGGGTGCAGGCCAACATGGCGTTGCGACAGCGACCATTGCAGCGCGTTTGGGATTAGAGTGTGTGGTATATATGGGTGCAGAAGACGTTAAACGTCAAGCGCCTAACGTATTTAGAATGAAGTTGTTGGGCGCAACCGTGGTGCCTGTCGAAAGCGGCTCAAAAACGCTTAAAGATGCCTTAAATGAGGCCATGCGCGATTGGGTGACCAATATCTCCAATACGTTTTACATTATCGGCACTGTTGCAGGCCCACACCCCTATCCGATGATGGTGAGGGACTTTCAAGCTGTGATAGGCGTAGAAGCCAAACAACAAATGCAAGAGATGTTGGGTCGTCAACCTGACGCAGTCGTTGCTTGCGTAGGCGGCGGTTCTAACGCAATGGGTATTTTTTATCCTTATATTGATGTGCCTAATGTGCGTTTAATTGGTGTAGAAGCGGCAGGACATGGCATTGCTTCTGGTATGCACGCTGCGCCTTTAACAGCGAATAGTCCTATCGGCGTATTGCATGGCAATCGCACCTATTTAATGCAAGACGAAGACGGTAACATCATAGAAACACATTCTGTGTCAGCGGGCTTGGATTATCCAGGCGTCGGCCCAGAACACGCTTGGTTAAAAGACATTAAACGTGCAGAGTATGTGGCGATTACAGATGATGAAGCGATGGCGGCTTTCCATAATCTTTGTCGCACTGAAGGCATTATT
This sequence comes from uncultured Methylophilus sp., assembly GCA_965249075.1. Taxonomy (GTDB): domain Bacteria; phylum Pseudomonadota; class Gammaproteobacteria; order Burkholderiales; family Methylophilaceae; genus Methylophilus. The sequence goes on along the minus strand of CBDFLF010000003.1, from coordinate 141,179 downwards.
CCAGCCCTTGAGTCTAGCCATGCATTGGCTTATGCCGAAAAAATGGCTAAAGACATGCGTAAAGATGAGGTCATTTTAGTCAACTTGTCTGGCCGTGGTGATAAAGACATTAATACCGTGGCTAAACTTGCTAATATCACACTTTAAATTTTATATTTTTAAAATATTACAGTTTAAAAAACACTTAAAATAATCTCAATAAATACATTCCGATAGAGTTTCATCACTTTCACTATGTCTCGCATAAAAACCGTTTTTTCTGAATTAAAAGCCGCTCACAAAACAGCGCTGATTCCTTACATCACCGCAGGTGATCCGCATCCTGATGTGACTGTGGCGCTGATGCATGCGATGGTGCAATCAGGCGCGAACATGATAGAGCTTGGTGTGCCGTTTTCTGACCCAATGGCCGATGGGCCTGTGATTCAACGTGCCAGTGAGCGCGCTTTGGTGCATAAAGTCAGCTTGCGTAAAGTACTGGCGATGGTCAAAGACTTTAGAGAGACTGATAATAAAACGCCGATTATCTTGATGGGCTATGCCAATCCGATTGAGGCGATGGGGACAGAGGCGTTTACTGAACTTGCTAAAAACGCAGGCGTCGACGGTGTGCTGACTGTAGATTATCCGCCAGAGGAGTGTGAGAAGTTTAATCAGTTATTGGCTAAGGCCGAGATTGATAGCATTTTCTTGCTTTCACCCACGACTGAGCCTGCTAGAACAGATTTAATCGTCAAACAAGCCACCGGCTTTTTGTATTATGTTTCACTCAAAGGTGTGACAGGTGCGGCTAATTTAGATATCACGGAAGTGACCAAACGTGTGGCGGAGATTCGTCACAACACTGACCTGCCGATAGGCGTAGGTTTTGGTGTGAAAGATGCTGAAACAGCTAAACAAGTGGCAAAAATTGCAGATGCGGTGGTCGTCGGCAGTCGTACTGTGTTGACCATCGAACAATCAAATACATCTAATGTGATTGAAAATATTCAAGCTTTAATGGCAGAGTTACGTCAAGCAATCGACACTGTATAAATATAAATTGGAGTAAATATGAGCTGGTTAGAAAAGATTCCACAAAAGATTAAGCGTGCCGTAGGTACGAGCCAAAAGCGCAACGTGCCAGAAGGCTTATGGAATAAATGTGATTCCTGCCAAACTGTGTTGTATCGTACTGATTTAGAAGAGAATCTTGAAGTTTGTCCAAAATGCGGCCATCACCATCGTTTAGGCGCCAGAGGGCGTATCAATGCGCTTTTAGATGAAAAAGGGCGTGTTGAAATTGGTGCGGAAGTGAGTCCAGTCGATGCCTTAAAGTTTAAAGACAGTAAGTCTTACGCAGAAAGAATGAAGGCGGCGCAGAAAGAAGTCAAAGAAAAAGACGCTTTGGTGGTAATGCAAGGCACGATTGAAGATGTGCCTGTAGTGGTGGCAGCGTTTGAGTTTAAATTCATGGGTGGCTCTATGGGCTCCGTGGTAGGTGAGCGCTTTGTGCGTGGCGTACAAACAGCCATTAAAAATCAATGTGCGTTTGTTTGTATTTCGGCTTCAGGTGGCGCTCGTATGCAAGAGGGCTTGCTTTCTTTGATGCAAATGGCAAAAACCAGTGCCGCTTTGACCAAACTGTCTGAAGCTGGTTTTCCTTATATTTCTGTGTTAACCGACCCGACCATGGGTGGCGTATCTGCCAGTTTTGCCATGTTGGGCGATGTGATTATTGCTGAGCCTAATGCCTTGATTGGTTTTGCAGGCCCGCGTGTGATTGAGCAAACGGTGCGTGAAACTTTGCCTGAAGGATTCCAGCGCGCAGAATTTTTAGTTGCGCACGGTGCAATTGATATGATTGTTGATAGACGTGAGATGCGTTCATCATTAAAACAACTCATCTCTGGGTTGTTGAAACTGCCTCAAGCAGCCTAACACATTCTCAATGTCTGTGACGCCAAACTCGGTAAGCGAATGGCTTACATACATAGAGTCCCTTCATCCAACCTCCATTGAAATGGGTTTGACGCGCGTGCAAGAAGTCGCGCGTCGATTGGCATTTAACTACCCTTATCCTGTTATTACAGTCGGTGGCACCAACGGCAAAGGCTCAACTTGTGCCATGTTGGAGCAAATTTACCTCGACGCTGGCTATCAAGTGGCTTGTTATACATCCCCACATTTGCAACGTTACCAAGAGCGTGTCAGATGTAATCGTGTTGAAGTGGAAGAAGCTTTGTTATGCCAAGCGTTTTCTGCAGTGGAGCAAGCGCGTCAAGAAATTAGCCTCACTTACTTTGAAATAGGCACGCTAGCGGCGCTTTGGATTTTTGAGCAAACGTCGCCCGACGTGGTGATTTTAGAAGTCGGGCTGGGTGGTCGTTTAGATGCGGTGAATATCGTCGATGCCGATTGCGCGATTGTGACCAATGTCGATATGGACCACATGGAGTACCTAGGTGACACGCGAGACAAAATCGGCTCTGAGAAAGCAGGCATCTACCGACAACAGCAAATTTCTATTTGTGGTGATGCTCATCCACCAGAGGGTTTGATTCAAACCGCCATCAGTCATGGTGTGCGCCTCCATAAAATTGGTGTTGAGTTTGATATTAAGCTTTTGGATGGTACGCATGTCTATCAAGATGCAGCAGGTTCACTTGCTTTAGAGCCACTCTCACTGATTGGCGACTATCAATGGCAAAACGCTGCTAGCGTGATTTATGCTGTGCGGACATTGCAAGACCGCTTGCCATTGGATGAAAGCGTCATTCCTACAGCCTTGGCGCATACCAAACTCACTGGGCGGTTTCAATATTTGCATCATTCGCCAGACGTGATTGTAGATGTCGCCCATAACCCACATGCAGCATGGGCTTTGCTAGAAAATTTACAAACCATCAAGCAAGATGGTGCTAAGCTAAGAGCGGTATTTTCAATGCTAGCAGATAAAGACATTGCTAAAGTGATTCAAATCTTATCTGCGCAGATTGACGATTGGGCGATTGCGCCTATTGCGCATCCACGAGCGGTCAGCTTAGACGTGTTGCATGAAACGCTGGTTGGATTTGTGCCAAAAAACAATATTTTTAGCTTTGAAAGTTTGCAAGAAGCCTTACATGCCATGTATAAATCAAGCGCTAAAAATGATAAAATCATCGTGTTCGGATCGTTCTTCACTGTGGCTGCGATATTGGACTGTGCAGACACGATATTGACTGAAAACAATCATTTAAACTAAGTACAAGTGAGTAAATGACCAATGGCTAGAGAACCGTTGCAAGAAAAAGAATTACAAATAAAAAAAACAGCACGCCGTAGGTTAGTAGGTGCTATTGCAATGGTTGTCATACTTTTAATTGTGTTGCCCTTTTTACTCAAAGACCATGCAACAGACAGCGCGCAAGACCCTGTAAAAATTACCATTGTGAATGAAGGTGCAAATAGTGAGCCTATCCCAGAATTAAACGATGCAGGACAAGGGTTTGAGTCCAACATCAATCCTACGGAAGTCACCGGCTATACGCAACCCACTGTTTTACCTTCTCAACAAGATGAAATTCCAGCGAATAAAGACAGTAAAACGCATATTGCTTTGCCAAAAGTCACACCAGTTGAGCAAGAAAACCAGGGTTTGACTGAGCATAGTAAATTATCACAAGTGCTTGACGCATCCGAGATTGCTTTACCAAAAGCCCCTACGACGCCTGCTAAACCAGTAGAAAATACAGTTAACCTTGAAAAAGAGCAGTTGCTCAAAAAACAAGCTGAAGAAAAAGCTGCTACAGAAGCTAAACAAAAAGCTGAAAAAGCTAAAGCAGAACAACTTAAGACTGAAGCACTGGACAAGGAAAAAGCGACAGCAGAAGCCAAGGCCAAAGAAAAAGCTGCGCTAGAGAAAAAAAATGCTGAAAAACTAAATGCCGAAAAGTTAAAAGCACAACAGCTACAAGCGGAAAAAGCTAAAGCCGAAAAATTGAAGTCTGAAGCCTTGGCGCAAGAAAAAGCGAAAGAAGAAAAGGCTAAACAAGATAAAGCTAAGGAAGAAAAAGCAAAAGAAGAAAAAGCTAAGGAGCAGAAGGCAGATTCTACCGCGAATCCATCTACTGGCAAGTTCTATGTCCAGTATGGCGTTTTTTCCGATCCCAAGAATCTAGAGAATTTAAAAAACAACCTCAAACAAAAAGGGTTTGCAGTCGAAACAGAGAGTGTAGATGGCACAGCCAAAAAAATACGTTTGCGCTCTAAAGTATATGCAACTAAAGACGAGGCTTTAAAGGCACTCAAGTCAGTGCAAGCTGCGGGCTTCAGTGCGATAGTCGCTGGCAAATAGTGCTACATTATGACGGTATTTGATTACGCAGTCTTAGGCATTATTGGTTTGTCCGTCATTGTAAGTTTGATGCGTGGAGCAGTACGCGAAATCATCTCGTTTTTGGGTTGGTTGGTTGCGTTTTATGTAGCTAGAACATACAGTTTTTTGTTGATACCCTATTTGCCTCAAGCTATTCCGACGGCGGCATTTAAAGCCATGGTGGCTTTTGTTGTCACATTTACAGTCATTCTATTTTGCGTGAGTATCATTGCAATAGTGGTGTCTAGTATCGTGAAATTGTTAGGCCTAGGTTGGCTAGACCGCTTTTTAGGTGGTTTTGTGGGTCTGTTGCGTGGCTTGTTGATTGTGTGCGTGTTTGTTATGCTGGCAGGGATGACCGATTTGCCTAAAGATAGTCGTTGGGTAAACGCCATGCTCAGTTCACCACTCGAGGCCATTGTGATATCGTTATTGCCTTTGATGCCAGAGTCTATTGCTAAGCATGTTCATCTTGGTGAGCAACCATCGCGCGAGAAGATGATTTAATCCAATATTTGTTTTAAAAGGTGTATGTATGTGTGGAATTATTGGCATTGTTGGAAAAAATCCCGTTAACCAGTTGTTATACGATGGTTTGCTCGTGTTGCAACACCGTGGTCAAGATGCCGCAGGGATTGTGACCTGCGATGGCAACACCTTTCACATGCACAAAAACAATGGTTTGGTAAAAGATGTTTTTCACACGCGTCACATGCGTAATCTATCTGGCAATGTGGGCATCGCGCATGTGCGCTATCCAACCGCAGGCTCATCCAGTGCGGCAGAAGCGCAACCTTTTTACGTCAACTCACCTTTTGGTATCGTCTTAGGTCACAACGGTAATTTAACCAATTCAGAACAGCTTAAATCTGAAATGTTCCGCCAAGATTTGCGTCACATCAACACCAACTCCGACTCAGAAGTATTGCTCAATGTATTGGCACACGAGATTGAACAAACATCAAAAAATGCGTTGCTCAATACAGATATGGTGTTTGACGCGGTAGCCAGTCTGCATAAACGTTGCAAGGGGGCTTATGCCGTTGTTTCGTTGATTGCCAACTTTGGCTTATTGGCTTTCCGAGACCCACATGGCATTCGCCCTTTAGTCATCGGTAAGCAAGAGACAGACAAAGGCACTGAGTTTATTGTGGCCTCTGAAAGCGTGGCATTAGACGTGCTGGGCTTTAGCATGGTGCGCGATGTAGAGCCTGGCGAAGCCGTTTTTATTGATATGGATGGTAATTTGTTTAGCCGTCAATGCGCGGAAAGCCCTAAACTCACTTCTTGCATTTTTGAGTATGTTTATTTGGCGCGTCCAGATTCAGTGATTGATGGTGTGTCTGTCTATCAAACCCGTTTGGATATGGGTGTGACTCTGGCTGAAAAAATCAAACGCGAGTGGGCGGACAAACAAATTGATGTGGTAATTCCTATTCCTGACACCAGCCGTCCGAGTGCTTTGCAATTAGGCATTTCACTTGGCTTAGATTACCGTGAAGGCTTTATCAAAAACCGTTATATTGGCCGTACATTTATTATGCCAGGCCAAGCTTTGCGTAAAAAGTCGGTGCGTCAAAAACTCAACCCAATCGGCATAGAGTTTAAAGGCAAAAACGTATTGTTGGTGGACGACTCCATCGTACGCGGCACGACTTCAAAACAAATTGTTCAAATGGCGCGCGATGCGGGCGCTAATAAAGTGTTTTTTGCTTCAGCCGCGCCGCCTGTGCGCTTTCCCAATGTGTATGGTATCGACATGCCTAGCCGTGACGAGTTGCTGGCAACTAACCGTACAGACGAAGAAATCTGCGCTGAAATTGGCGCGGATGCTTTGATATATCAAGATTTAGATGATTTGAAAAAATCCATTCAACACTCTAATCCAAGTTTGACGCAATTTGATAGTAGTTGTTTTGATGGAAAATATGTCACAGGTGATATTGATGCGGCATACCTTAATCGTATTGAGGCGGCGCGCAGTGATGCTAACCAAAAGCAAATACCACCTAACTCTACAACGCAATTAGACTTAAATTTATTGTCCACTGATTTAGTTGGCGCGGAACAGTAAAAAAGCCTTGACAATGTTTTTTTAAAGGCGTTAAATTGAATTGCGCTGATTTGAGTGGCCAACATTAAACAAAGCCTTACTCAGCTTGCGAGCGCATAATAAATACAGCTAAAGCGAGAGACAAAAAGCCCGTTTTTAGCTTTTGCTATTGACGGGTTTTTCATTTGGGTGCCCGCAATAGCATTAGTTACAAAATCCCATGTTTGGATAGATGATGACGAAATACCACACAGAAACCATAGGCGTGCGAGCAGGCACGTTAACCACAGAGTTTGGTGAAAACTCTGAAGCGATGTTTTTAAACTCTAGTTTTAAATTCAAAAATGCGGCGCAAGCAGCCGCGCGTTTTGGCGGCACTGAGCCAGGCAATATCTACTCACGCTTTACCAATCCAACCGTGACTATGTTTCAAGACAAACTGGCGGCCTTAGAAGGCGCAGAGCAATGTGTGGCGACCTCCAGTGGCATGTCAGCCATTTTGGCGTGTGTGATGGGCTTGTGTAGCGCGGGTGACCATATTGTGGCCTCGCGCAGTATTTTTGGCACCACCGTGCAATTATTTACCAACATTCTTAAGCGTTGGGGGTTAGAAGTCACGCTTGTTTCACTCACCGATGTGGATGCTTGGCAAAAAGCAGTGAAGCCGAATACTAAATTGTTTTTTATCGAAACGCCATCTAACCCGCTGACTGAGGTGGCTGATATTCAAGCGCTTGCCAATATTGCCCACAAAACAGGCATTCATTTAGTGGTGGATAATTGTTTCTGTACACCCGCCATTCAAAAGCCCTTAGAGTTAGGCGCGGATATTGTGATTCACTCAGCCACCAAATACATAGACGGGCAGGGGCGTTGTTTGGGTGGGGCGGTGCTTGGCAGCAAAGCCTTGATGGAGCCTGTGTATGGTTATTTACGTACGGCAGGGGTCACCATGAGCGCATTTAACGCTTGGGTGTTTTTAAAAGGGCTAGAAACTTTACACATCCGCATGGAGGCGCATGCGCGTAAGGCTTTAGAGTTAGCCGCTTGGTTAGAAGCACAACCACAGGTTTCACGTGTGCATTATCCTGGACTGGCCTCTCATCCACAACACGCATTAGCCATGAAGCAACAGCTAAGCGGTGGCGGGGTGGTGAGTTTTGAGGTTAAACCAAAAGCAGGGCAGACAGAGCAAGAAGCCGCTTGGGGACTGATAGATGCCACGCAGTTGATTTCGATTACCGCAAACTTGGGTGATGCGAAATCGACTATCACACATCCAGCGACGACGACGCATAGTCGAGTGACTCCTGAAGCGAGAGCAGAAGCGGGCATTAAAGACAGCTTGGTGCGGATTGCCGTGGGTTTAGAGCATGTCGATGACTTGAAAGCGGATTTGGCTTTATTGTCAATTTAAGTGCCACATAAAATTAAAAAAGGGATGCGATCAGCATCCCTTTTTCATTTTTGTTATCCCCTGTTTTTGTATGCGCTGTATCGGTGCTAAAAAGGCTCAAAAAGTGAGACTTGATGCGCTATCCGTGTTAAAATTTAAAGATAAATTTTAACTAAAAAAGTAAGTCAATTATGAGCCAACCGTCAGACCAATTCGCTAAAGAAACCTTACCTATTAGTCTCGAAGATGAGATGCGCAGAAGTTACCTTGATTACGCCATGAGCGTGATTGTAGGCCGTGCATTACCTGATGTGAGAGACGGTTTAAAACCTGTGCATAGACGTGTGTTGTTTGCCATGCACGAGCTAGGCAATGACTACAACAAACCTTATAAAAAATCTGCCCGTATTGTCGGTGATGTGATTGGTAAATACCATCCGCACGGCGACACCGCAGTCTATGACACGATTGTGCGTATGGCGCAGGACTTTTCATTGCGCTATATGTTGGTGGACGGTCAGGGTAACTTTGGTTCTGTAGACGGCGACAATGCGGCGGCGATGCGTTATACGGAAATCCGTATGTCGAAAATTGCCCATGAGCTATTGGCTGATATAGACAAAGAAACTGTTGATTTTGGCCCCAACTATGATGGCAGTGAGCATGAACCACTCATTATGCCTGCGCGTATTCCTAACTTGCTCATTAACGGTAGTTCGGGTATTGCGGTGGGGATGGCGACCAATATTCCGCCACACAATCTGACTGAAGTGCTGGGCGCGTGTTTGGCTGTACTTAAAAATCCAGAAATTACCATTGATGAATTGATTGACTTAGTGCCAGCGCCAGACTTTCCAACGGCGGGAATTATTTACGGCACTGCAGGCGTGAAAGAAGGTTACCGCACAGGCCGTGGCCGTGTTGTGATGCGCGGGCGCACGCACTTTGAGGATATGGATAAGGGTGGTCGCCAATCTATCATCATTGATGAGTTACCTTACCAAGTGAATAAAAAGACCCTCATCGAGAAAATCGCTGAGTTGGTCAATGAGAAGAAAATTGAAGGCATTTCTGACTTGCGAGATGAGTCAGATAAGTCTGGCATGCGCGTGGTGATTGAGCTTAAACGTGGCGAAGTGCCTGAGGTGATTTTAAATAACCTTTACAAACAAACGCAGTTACAAGACACGTTTGGTATGAATATGGTCGCCTTGATGGACGGCCAACCACGTTTGCTCAACCTCAAACAAATGTTAGAGGCTTTCCTGCGTCATCGCCGTGAAGTGGTCACACGTCGTACCGTGTTTGAGTTGCGCAAAGCGCGTGACCGTGGGCATGTGTTAGAAGGCTTGGCTGTGGCATTGGCTAACGTGGACGAGATGATTGCCATCATCAAAGCCGCGCCAACCCCACCAGAAGCCAAAAAAGAATTGATGGCACGTGCATGGCATTCGCCCGTGGTGGAAGAAATGCTCAACCGTGCGGCGATGGAAGCTTCACGTCCTGAAGGCTTATCGGTCGATTTCGGTCTGACGCCTAAAGGCTATATGTTGTCTGATATTCAAGCGCAAGAAATCTTGCAAATGCGCTTGCAACGCTTAACTGGCTTAGAGCAAGACAAGGTCGTCAATGAGTACAAAGAGGTCATGGATGTGATTGCTGATTTGTTGGATATTTTGGCAAAACCTGAACGTGTGACCGCTATTATTATTGAAGAATTGGCAGAAATTGAGAAACAATTTGGCGACAAACGTCGCTCAGAAATTGTTGCTAACGCGCAAGATTTGTCTCTAGAAGATTTAATCACGCCACAAGACGTGGTGGTGACTTTGTCTCACACAGGGTATATTAAATCACAACCTTTAGATGAGTACCGTGCGCAAAAACGTGGTGGTCGTGGCAAACAAGCGGCTGCGACCAAAGAAGATGACTTTATCGACAAGATGTTTGTGGCGAATACGCATGATTACATCTTGTGTTTCAGCAGTCACGGTCAAGTGTATTGGCTAAAAGTGTATGAAGTGCCACAAGGCAGTCGCATTAGTCGTGGCAAACCTATCGTTAACCTGTTCCCATTGGCAGAAGGCGAGAAAATCAACGCCATTCTTTCAGTGAAACAGTTTGACGAAGACCATTTTATTTTCATGGCAACCGCACAAGGCACGGTTAAGAAAACGGCGCTCACCGAATTTGCCAATCCACGTAAATCAGGCATTATCGCGATTAAGTTAGATGAGGGTGACTTTTTGATTGGCGCTGAAATCACCAATGGCAAAAACGATATTGTCTTGGTTTCTAATGGCGGTAAAGCGGTTTGGTTTACCGAAGACGATGTACGTCCAATGGGACGTGCAACGCGAGGTGTACGCGGCATGAAGCTCGCACCTAAACAACAAGTGTTGTCATTGTTGATTGCTGAAAATGATCAACAATCAGTGCTGGTTGCGACAGAGAATGGTTATGGTAAACGCACTGTCTTATCTGAGTTCCGCCACTCTGGCCGTGGTACGCAAGGGGTAAAAGCCATTGCCATTAGTGAGCGTAACGGCACTGCCATTGCCGCTAGATTGGTTAGCGAGGAAGATGAAATCATGCTGATTACCACAGGTGGTGTGTTGATTCGTACGAGAGTCAAAGAGATTCGTGACATGGGCCGTGCTGCTCAAGGCGTCACCTTGATTAATCTGGGTGAAGGTGAGAAGTTATCTGGTCTTGAGAAAATTGTAGAGACAGAAGACGAAGAAGAGTAATTAATTAAGTTTTTAAGACGAAGTCATGACCAAGCAAATATATAACTTCTCAGCAGGCCCTGCGGTTTTACCTAAGTCTGTACTTGAGCGCGCACAAGCAGAAATGCTGGACTGGCACGGTACTGGCATGAGTGTGATGGAAATGTCACACCGTGGCAAAGAGTTCACCAGTATTTTAGAAAAAGCCGAAGCGGATTTGCGCACGTTGATGGCGATTCCAGCCAATTACAAAGTGCTTTTTTTGCAAGGCGGTGCATTGGCAGAAAACGCCATGATTCCACTTAATTTGTTGAACGGAAAAGCTGCCGATTACGCAATCACAGGGACGTGGAGCAAGCGTAGCGTAGAAGATGCGAGGGCATTTGGCACGATTAATACCGTCATCAATACCGAGCAAACAGGCTTTACTGAAGTGCCCGATGTTGCGCAATGGCGATTGCATCAAGATGCGGCCTATTTGCACATTTGTACCAATGAAACCGTGGTTGGCGTAGAGTTTTTGAATTTACCCAATACACATGGTGTGCCTATTGTGGCGGATATGTCATCGCACATTTTGTCGCGTCCTGTCGACGTTTCAAAATATGGCGTGATTTACGCAGGCGCGCAAAAAAATATCGGCCCTGCAGGCTTGTGCATTGTGATTGTGCGTGAAGATTTGCTTAACCAAGCTTCACCACAGACACCCGCTGTATTCCATTGGAAAACCCAAGCCGACAACCAAAGTATGATCAATACGCCACCGACGTATGGTATTTATATCGCGGGTTTGGTGTTTGAATGGTTGTTAGCGCAGGGCGGTGTAGCGGCGATTGAGCAACAAAATATCGCCAAAGCAAAATTGCTTTATGATTATATTGACGCAAGTGATTTTTACTATAGTAGCGTGAAGGTGGAAAATCGCTCACGCATGAATGTGCCTTTTAGATTGCGTGATGAAAGCTTAAACGACGCATTCTTAAAAGGAGCGGAAGCTCAAGGTTTACTACAGTTAAAAGGTCACCGTATTGTCGGTGGTATGCGTGCCAGCATTTACAATGCGATGCCTATCGCAGGGGTACAAGCCTTAGTGGATTACATGCAATCTTTCGAGAAGTCACATTAATAATTGGTTTTAAATGTCTGATTTATTAAAACAATTTAGAGAAAAAATAGACGCAATTGATTCGCAACTGCTTAAGCTAGTGAGCGAGCGAGCTAAACTCGCCCGTGAAATCGGCCATGTTAAAGATGATGGTGTGATTTATCGACCAGAGCGAGAGGCGCAGATTATTCGTCGCATGCAGTCCGAAAACGCGGGCCCATTGTCGGAAGAAGCGATTAGTAATATTTTCAGAGCGGTGATGTCGAATTGTCGCGCCTTAGAGAAAGAGCTATCGATTGCCTTTTTAGGGCCTTTGGGCACTTATAGCGAGGAAGCTGCGCTGAAGCAGTTTGGGCAAGGCCGAACGGCCGTGGTGTGTGGCAGTATTGATGAGGTGTTCCGCACTGTAGAAGCAGGGCAGGCGGATTATGGTGTTGTGCCTGTAGAAAACTCCACCGAAGGGGCAGTAGGTCTAACCTTAGATTTGTTGCTAAACAGCCCGCTTAAAATTATCAGTGAAGTGACGCTTTCAGTACACCATTGCTTGCTTTCTGCACAAGATGATTTAAGCCAAATCAGCCATGTGTTTTCGCATGCGCAGTCTTTATCACAATGTCATGAGTGGCTCAATAAAAACCTACCCAATGTTGCACGTGAAGCGGTCACGAGTAATGCTCGTGCTGCGCAAATGACACATGAACTAATTGCCACACAAGGCACGTTTGCGGCTGCCATTGCCAGCAAACGCGCGGCAGAGTTGTTTGATTTGAATGTCCTCGCAGAAAACATTGAAGACGACCCAAAAAACACTACGCGTTTTTTAGTGTTGGGCGCGCATGATGTCGCACCATCAGGCAAAGACAAAACCTCGTTGGTGATGAGTGCGCAAAATAAACCTGGTGCCGTAGTCGGCTTATTGGAGCCGTTAGCACGTCATGGTGTGAGTATGAATAAGTTGGAATCTCGTCCTTCCAAGCAAAACCTGTGGGATTACGTGTTCTATGTAGACATCGAAGGTCATCAAGCTGACGCCAATGTACAAGCTGCATTGAAAGAGTTGGCTGAGCGTGCAACTTTACTCAAAGTGTTGGGTTCCTACCCAACTGCCATTATTTAATTTTTAGAAAATGATATGTCCGTATTATCCAACCTTAAGTTATCCAATTTAGCCCCAGAAAATATCCGTTCTATCGCCCCATACCAAGGCGGCAAGCCCATCAGTGAATTGGCGCGTGAAATGGGCTTGAATGAAACCGATATTGTGAAACTGGCTTCTAACGAGAACCCCTTAGGCATGAGCCCGAAAGCGCAAATGGCGGTAGAGGAAGCTATCTACGAGATTGCGCGTTATCCAGACGGCAATAGCTTTGCATTGCGTGATGCAGTAAGCAAAAAATTCAATGTGTCAGCCAATCAGATTGTGTTTGGTAATGGTTCAAACGACATTTTGGAGTTGGCTGCGCGTGCGTTTTTAACATCTGGCGATGAAACCATTTACTCTCAACACGCCTTTGCGGTATATCCTTTGGTGACGCAGGCCGTGGGTGCTAAAGGTGTGGTCGTACCAGCGTTGAATTATAGGCATGATTTAGATGGCTTTTTGAAAGCCATCACCCCAAAAACAAAACTGATTTTTGTGGCTAACCCAAACAACCCTACGGGAACGTTGATAGACAAATCCACACTTAAGGACTTTTTAAGTAAAGTGCCAAGCCATGTCTTGGTGGTCTTGGATGAAGCTTATGATGAATATTTATCAGTCGCAGATAAGTCTGAAGCGATTGGTTGGTTAAGTGAATTCCCCAATTTAATTATTTCGCGTACGTTTTCAAAAGCTTATGGCTTAGCAGGCTTGCGTGTGGGCTTTGGGTTAATGCATGCTGATTTGGCGGATTTGATGAACCGTGTGCGCCAACCATTCAACGTGAATAGTGTTGCTCAAGCCGCCGCCGTGGCTTCGCTTGCGGATGACAGTTTTGTTGAGCGTAGTTATGCTGCCAATCAAGCGGGCATGGCACAAATCACGCAAGGCCTGACCAAGTTAGGCTTAAACTATATTCCTTCGTATGCTAACTTTGTTAGCTTTGAAATTGCCAATGCCTCAGGCGTCAATCAACAGCTATTAAAAAGCGGCGTGATTGTGCGTCCTGTTGCGAATTACGAGATGCCGAATTATTTGCGTGTCAGCATCGGCTTGTTTAGCGAAAATGCGCGCTTCTTGGAAGTGCTCGAAAGTATTATAAAACCATCATGAGTCAATACCAAAAATTAGCCACAGACGATGTCCGTGTGCTTGAAATCAAACCGCTGATTAAGCCAGCGGAATTGTTGTCTCGTCTGCAAGAAAGTGCAGTGAGCACACAAAATATCCTTCAAACACGTAATGAAATTCACCAGATTTTGCATCAAGGGGATGACCGTTTGTTGGTTGTAGTAGGACCATGCTCTATCCATGACACGCAGGCAGGTTTGGAATACGCAAAGCGTTTACTCGAATTGCGACAAAAGCTCGCAGGCGAGTTGTTGATTGTGATGCGGGTATATTTTGAAAAACCACGTACCACTGTGGGTTGGAAAGGGTTAATTAACGACCCGCATTTAGACGGTACGTATGACATTAATTTGGGCTTAGAAAAAGCCCGTCAATTTTTGTTAGACGTGAACGAGATCGGCATGCCAGCAGGCACGGAATTTTTGGATATGATTACGCCACAATATACCGCTGACCTCGTGAGCTGGGGCGCGATTGGCGCGCGTACCACCGAATCTCAAGTGCATCGTGAATTGGCTTCAGGCTTGTCTTGCCCTGTCGGGTTTAAAAACGGCACAGATGGTGGTGTGAAAGTGGCGATAGACGCGATTAAAACTGCCGCCAGCCCACATCACTTTTTATCAGTCACTAAAGAAGGTGAATCTGCCATTATTGCCACCAAAGGCAACGACGATTGCCATGTCATTTTGCGTGGCGGAAAAATGCCCAACTATGACGCAACCAGTATAGACGCGGCTTGCGAACAGCTTGCGGATGCAGGTTTGGCGTCGATGTTGATGGTGGACTGTAGCCATGGTAACAGCCAAAAACAGTTCAAAAATCAAATCCAAGTAGTCGAGTCCGTCTCTAGCCAACTCAGCACTGGTGAGTCACGCATCATGGGTGTGATGATAGAGTCGCATATCCATGAAGGGCGCCAAGACCACAGCCCAGGTTGCGCGCTTAATTATGGGCAATCAATTACCGATGCTTGTTTAGGCTGGGATGATAGCATCCAAGTGCTTGAAGCCTTGTCAAAGGCGGTGAAGCAAAGAAGACAATTACGTCTAAATCAAGAAAACTAAGAAATCTTACAACTAAGGCATTGTTGATAGGCTCGCTAGTGGATTATGACCATGCTCATGAAAATCACTAGCTAGGAATCATTGAACAGTGCAGGCGCTGAGTGCAACCCATGCGTATGATGCAGGTCTCAACGATGGATAAGACAAGTTTAGGGGAACATGATGTGGACAACGCCAGCAGTATCAGAAATGCGCTTCGGTTTTGAAATCACCCTCTACGTATTCAACCAGTAATCACTAGGCTGCCTTTATGCAGCCTTTTTCATTTTATTTTTTATAAGAACGAATTATGCATATACATGTGTTAGGCGCAGGCGCTGGCGGTGGTTTTCCTCAGTGGAACTGTAACTGTTTTAATTGTGATGGTTTGCGCAAAGGCACCATCAAAGCCACTAAACGTACACAATCTTCCATCTGCGTTTCCAGCAATGGTGTGGATTGGGTGTTGTTTAACGCCTCGCCTGATGTGTTGCAACAAATTCAAGACTTTGCGCCTTTGCAACCGGGTCGGGCGATTCGAGACTCTGGCATTCAAGCGATTGTGTTAATTGATGCGCAAATTGACCACACCACAGGCTTGTTTATGTTGCGCGAAGGCAAAGTTAAGCGTGAAATTTACTGTACCAAAATGGTGTATGAAGACTTGACCACAGGCAATCAAATTTTGAATATTTTGGGTCATTATTGTGGCGTGAATCATCATGAAATTGATATTGATGCAAATAATGTTGCTAATGCCACCAGTTTTGAAATTCCCAATGTACCCAATTTACGCTTTACTACTGTGGCGCTTAAAAGTGCTGCACCGCCATACTCGCCGCATCGCAACGACCCACACCCTGGCGATACCATCGGCGTGTTGATTGAGGAAATCAGCACGGGCAAAAAATGTTGGTATTCCCCAGGCTTGGCAGAGATTGAGCCGCATTTACCCCCTTTGATGCAGCAAGCCGATTGCATCATGGTGGATGGTACTTTTTGGACAGACACAGAAATGTTAGACATGGGCTTGATGACCAAAACTGCGCGCAGTATTGGTCACAACCCGCAGTCTGGCGCAGGTGGCATGATAGAAGAGTTGGACAAATTTGGTACGAACAAGCCTGTACGTAAGGTGCTGATTCATATCAATAATACCAACCCGATTTTAAGGGAAGATTCCGCCGAACGAGGCATTCTCAATCAACACAAGATTGAAGTGGCTTATGACGGCATGGACATCATTCTATAGGAGCAACATATGAACACAATGACAGACAATCTTCCTTGGTCTCGCGAAGAGTTTGAGGCCAAATTACGTGAAAAAGGCCAAGGCTACCATATCCATCACCCGATTCATGTGTTGATGTACGAAGGTAAATTAACCAAAGAGCAATTGCAATGCTGGGTGGCCAATCGTTATTACTACCAAATCATGATTCCGCAAAAAGACGCGGCGATTATGTCTAATTGCCCAGATGTGGCGGTACGTAAAGAATGGATACACCGTATTACAGACCATGACGGCTATGAGGGCGTTGAAGGTGGCATTGTGGCTTGGGAGAAATTAGGCGAAGCGGTGGGTTTAACGCGTGAACAAGTGACTTCACTAGAATTGGTGTCGCCAGGTGTTCGCTTTGCGGTAGATGCGTATGTGAACTTTGCACGCCAACGCCCATGGCAAGAAAGTGTCTGCTCAAGTTTAACCGAGTTATTTGCCCCACATATTCATCAGCAACGCATAAGCTCATGGCCAGCTATGTATCCTTGGGTCAAAGAAGAGGGTTTTATCTACTTTAAAAAACGCCTCACAGAAGCGAGACGTGACGTAGAGCAAGGCTTAGGTATTACTTTAGATTACTTCAGCGTGAGCCGCGACATGCAATTACGTGCGTTGGATATTCTGCAATTTAAATTGGATGTGTTGTGGGTGATTGCCGATGCCATTATGTTGGCCTGTACGCAAATCAAAGTGGAAGACCGCGACTATCTTCGTCAACCAGTGATTAAGTTTAGATAATATGGAAAACAATATTCAAGCGGCTGACATCTACGCCATTGCCCTGCATCACCGCTTTCAGTGGGAAGAGGCGCAGCAAAGCTATGTGATTTTATTCCCAGAAGGCATGGTGAAGTTGCATGGCGGGGCAGGGGAGATTTTAAAACGGGTGGATGGGAAAGCCACAGTCGGTGACATTGTGGCTGATTTAAAAACTACCTTTCCAGACGCAGAAAATATTGAAGCCGACATCATGGGCATGTTTGATTTAGCAGTGGGTAAAGCTTGGCTGAGAAAAGTCTAAGCATTTACCACAGCAAGGAGCTGTTATGACACAAAATTCACTTGGTGAATCAGCAGTACAAAAAGCGGTGCAAGCCCAAGCCAAAAATAACGGTGTGGCGGCTAACATCACGCAGACGCAACCGCTATGGTTGCTGGCTGAGGTCACTTATCGTTGCCCCTTGCATTGCGCTTTTTGCTATAACCCTACTGATTACGATAAGCACACGCAAAATGAGTTAAGCACAGAGCAATGGATACAAGCCCTGCGCGATGCGCGTAAGATGGGTGCGATTCAGTTGGGCATTTCTGGCGGTGAACCTTTGCTGCGTGATGATATTGAAGACATTGTCATTGAAGCCAAAAAATTAGGCTATTACAGCAATCTGATTACCTCAGGCGTTGGGCTGACTGAAAAACGCATCCAAGCATTTAAAGACGGTGGTTTAGACCATATTCAGCTTTCCATGCACGATATTACCGAAGAGATTAATAACTTCATCACCAACACCAAAACCTTTCAGCTTAAGCAAAAAGTAGCGGCCATGATTAAAGCGCATGGTTACCCGATGGTGCTTAATGTGGTGATTCACCGCTACAACATCGGCCATATGAAAGAAATTTTAGAGATGGCTGAAGCGCTGGGGGCAGATTATATTGAGCTTGCCAATACCCAATATTACGGCTGGAGCTTGGTCAACCGCAGTCAATTGATGCCACAAAAAGAGCAAATCGATGAAGCTGAGCGTATCACCAATGAGTTCCGCCAACGCGTTGGCAACAAAATGAAAATCTTCTTTGTCGTGCCTGATTACTTTGGCGATAGACCCAAAAAATGTATGAACGGTTGGGGTGAAGTATTTATGATCGTCACCGCCAATGGTGATGTGTTACCTTGCCATTCTGCCCGTGTGTTGCCGAATATGCAGTTCCCCAATGTGCGTGAGCATGGCTTGGAATACGCTTGGAAAGAAAGCCCCGCCTTTAATAAATACCGTGGCGATGACTGGATGAAAGAGCCATGTCGTAGTTGCTCGGAAAAGGCCAATGACCTTGGTGGATGCCGTTGCCAAGCTTTCTTGTTATCTGGCGATGCAGAAAGCGCTGACCCTGTGTGTTCTAAATCGCCAAATCATCATCTGATTGAAAAAGCGATTGAGGATTCAAAAAATCCTGTATTAGCTTCACAGCCGATTATCTTTAGAACCGATAAAAATTCTAAAAAATATGTGGCAGGCGATAAAGAGCGTGTGGAAGATTTTCACGCCTTGCCATAGTTAAATCGCTATAATCAAAAGCGCGTTGAGCCTAATGCTCACGCGCTTTTTTATTAAGTTTAAAATTGTTCATGAAACCTCATTCTATTTATTTGGTGTATGCCTTGGCGGCTTTAGCCGCACTTGCCCCATTTGCCATCGACACCTATTTGCCCGCGTTTCATGTCATGGGGGCTGAGCTCAATGCAAGTGATGTGCAAATTCAGCAAAGCCTGACTTTTTACCTGCTTCCTTATGCAGTGATGACACTATGCCATGGCGCAATATCCGATGCGATTGGCCGTATAACTACCATTCAATGGGGCTTAAGTGTTTTTGTGCTAGCGAGTATTGGTTGCGCGTTTGCCCCCAATGTAGAAACGCTTTGGTTCTTCAGAGCCTTGCAAGGCGCCAGTGGCGGGGCGGGTAATACGGTAGCGCGCGCCATGGTGCGTGATTTGTTTGAAGGCGCGCAAGCGCAACGTGTGATGGCTACCATACAAATGCTGTTTGGGATTGCGCCAGCAGTCGCACCTATTATCGGTGGTTTTTTGTTGGGCATCCACTGGCAAGCCATTTTTATCTTTTTGGCGATCTATGCAAGTTTGAGTCTCTGGGCGGCAGTTAAGTTTCTACCTGAAACCATGCCGATAGACAAAAGACAGGTGTTGTCTTTATGGCGAGTAATACACAATTATTCAGATATATTCTCTAACCGATTATTCACAAGTTTGGTGTTGTGCATTGGCCTTAACTTTAGCGCTTTCTTTATTTATGTGTTGGCTAGCCCGATATTTTTAATGAAACATTTAGGCCTATCTGAGCAACAATTTGCTTATTTATTCTTGCCTACGGTGACAGGCATGATGCTGGGTTCTTGGCTGGCAAAGCGCTTTGCAGGCAAGGTTGCCAATCAAACTGTGGTGAAATATGCCTATGTTTGGATGTGTCTGTGTGCGCTATTCAATGTTTTTGTTTCCTTTAGCTTTACCCAGCCAATTTGGTTAGCCATTCTACCAATCGCTTTATTCAATATCGGTATGGCGACGGCGATGCCCATCCTTTCAATCGCAGCTTTAGATTGCTATCCAAAAATCAGAGGCACAGCGGCCTCTGGTCAGGCGTTTGTGCAAATGGCATGCTCGACCATAGCATCCGCTTTGCTGGTACCTTTGGTGTGGGGATCTAGACTCAATTTAGCCCTCACCATGTTATGTCTTGTTGTCACTAGCTTATTGGCCTGGCTGTTTCTCCGCAACAAACGCTAACTCCTTAAACCACCTACCTATTCAGCTAGCCTAAATCATCCAAACTGGTTTAGGTTTGTACGTCTCTTTCTCCCTTTAAATCACAATCTTCTGTCGTATGATGAAGTTAATTCCCTTAAAAGATTAAAGTTTTTTTGTTGACCGACGATAAAAAACACAAGAAGACTGAATTATCAAACATTTTTGAAAGAATTGGAGTTCATCATGGGCATGTCTAGAGAAGAAGAGGCACTTAGCGCTTACGTTAAATTGTTGACCACTAAAGGGCTTAATCAAAGAGCCATTATTCAGCGTGAGTTTATTGTGATTCGATTCAGTGCCTATTTAGATGGTATTGAAGGCGATGGCGCACATTACCGTCAAGCGGTAGATAAGTTCTTGGCAGGGATAGACCAAGAAGAAGTTGATGCCGTATTGCCAGTGGTGCGCGAGTTCTACTCATTTTGGGTAAAAGACATCAAGGCGATTGCTGCGATGAACCAAGGTCAAATGTTCTCACCGAAATCAGAAACCACTGAAGCGACCACACGTGAGTTGATTGCAAAATGGAACTTGATTGATCAGTTGAGCATGAAAAAAGCGGAAACACAGTTGTTAGACGCTTATACCAATGCGATTCATCAACGTGGCATTGCGGGAGAGGCTTTAACTTTAAGACGAAAAATCGCAAAATTTATTATGCTGGCTTTGCGTGACGAGCCTACAAAACAGCCAATGGTGTATCGCAATATGGTTGATGCACATATGCCATTGTTTATGCTCACACAAGCGCAACATGCTTATTTGAGCGTAGCACGTGAGTTTTACACTTACTGGAATGGTGATGCGCCAGCGAAGGCAAAAGTGGATAGCAAAGATTTGGCGATCGCTGCTTAAGATTTAGTTTTCTTAAGTCTCAGCTTGAAAGAGCATGACACCTTAACGTTAACTTGCAAAGATGGATAGGGTGATTTAATCCGCCATTGTTAGATATTGAATCTAGCGATGGCGGATTTTTTGTAAGATAATTGCTGATAGCTCTTCAATCGAACGGCTAGTAGAATCAGCCCAAGCGATGCCATGCTTACGCATCATATTTTCTGCCGTTTCTATCTCTTTTTTACAGTTTTCAATCGACGCATAAAAACTATCTGGCCTACGTTCACTGCGCACAGAGTGCAGACGCTCTGGCTTAATGGTTAAGCCAAATATTTTATTTAAATGTTTGTTTAAGACTTCTGGCAGTGTGCCACGCTCAAAGTCCTCGGGAATCAGCGGATAATTCGCGGCCTTGATGCCAAATTGCATCGCCAAATAAATACTGGTTGGCGTTTTGCCACAACGAGAAACACCAATCAATATCACTTCAGCTTCATCCAAACCACTATTGGTCATGCCATCATCGTGGCCTAGCGTGAAATTGATGGCTTCCATACGCTCATGGTAGCTGTTGCCCATGGCGCTGTAAGCAATGCTGGCGCCAGTCAGTGGTTCTTGGTTGAGCTCTTCGCCCAATGGGTAAATAAAGCGATGAAATAAGTCGATAAAATAAGCATCTGCTAATTTTAGTTTTTGTCGATGCTCAGTGTTGCCGAGAGACATAATGACAATCGGACGAATGCCATCCTCTTTGGTGGTATTAGCGATATGCTCTAAGGCTGCACTGACCTTTTCGTCGTTATCGGTAAAAGGCAACCTCACGTAGCTGAAGGTCATCTTAGGGAAATGCTCAAGCAGCTTACTTAAGGCACCTGCTGTAATTCCCGTACCATCAGAAATTATAAATACGGAGCGGTGATTCATACAGACGCCTTATAAAGAGTTTTGTGAGACTATTTTTGCGTGAGTCGTTGCCAAGTGGCAACTACCGTGTCAGGGTTCAGTGACACAGATTGAATGCCTTCGGCCACTAACCATTCTGCAAAGTCAGGGTGATCAGAAGGGCCTTGACCACAAATGCCCACATATTTACCTAAACGGTTGCAAGTGCTAATCGCCATTCTTAGCAACACTTTCACTGCGTCGTTACGCTCATCAAAGCCATCAGCCAAAATGCCTGAGTCGCGATCCATGCCAAGCGTTAACTGTGTCAAATCGTTTGAACCGATAGAGAAGCCGTCAAAATACTCTAAGAACTGTTCAGCTAACAACGCATTGGATGGGATTTCACACATCATAATTAAACGTAAGCCATTTTCGCCACGTTTCAGGCCGTTTGCCGCCATGATTTCAGTCACAGCTTTCGCTTCATCCAATGTGCGCACAAAAGGCAACATCAACTCAACGTTGGTTAAGCCCATTTCATCGCGCACACGTTTCATGGCTTGGCATTCCATGGCAAAACACTCTTTAAAGTCTTCAGCCATATAACGCGCCGCACCACGGAAACCAATCATTGGGTTTTCTTCATCTGGCTCATAAATCTCGCCACCCACCAATTTTTTGTACTCGTTAGATTTAAAATCTGAAGTACGCACAATCACTGGTTTGGGATAGAAAGCCGCCGCAATTGTCGCCACACCTTCAGCTACTTTGTCGATGTAGAACTGTTTAGGGCTAGCATAGCCGCGCGCACGGTTTTTAATCGTCGCTTGAATATTGGCTGGCATGGCATCTACATTCAAAATCGCTTTCGGGTGTATGCCGACCATATTGTTAATCACGAACTCCAAACGTGCCAAACCTACACCGTCGTTCGGTGTTTGCGCAAACGTGAACGCCATGTCAGGGTTACCTACGTTCATCATGATTTTGCAAGGTGGTTTTGATAGTGCGCTGTTCGATTGGGTAGAAACCTCATAATTAAGCTCGCCATGATAGACAAAGCCTGTTTCACCTTCAGCACAAGAAACGGTGACTAACTCACCATCACGCAACAAATCGGTTGCGTTCACAGAACCCACAATCGCAGGAATGCCCAATTCACGGGCAATAATGGCCGCATGGCAAGTACGACCGCCACGGTTGGTGACTAAAGCGCTTGCACGCTTCATCACTGGTTCCCAGTTAGGGTCAGTCATGTCAGCTACCAATACGTCACCTGGTTGCACTTCATGCATATTGGCAGGGTCGAGTACGATGCGCACAGGGCCAACACCAATTTTTTGTGTCACGGCACGACCAGCCACGACTGGCACAGAAGAATGTTTTTGTATTTTGTATGTTTCAGTCACGTTAGAAATCGCCTCTTGCGACTTCACTGTTTCTGGGCGCGCTTGCAGAATATAGAGTTTATTGTCTAAACCGTTTTTACCCCACTCAATATCCATCGGGCAACCATAGTGTGACTCAATGGTCATGGCGTAAGTGGCTAACTCGAGAATATCTGCATCACTCAATGAGTAACGATTGGCTTCGGCTGGGTCAACATCAACCGTGCTTGTCGATTTGCCCGCTTGGGTGGCATCGGAAAATACCATTTTGATGAGTTTAGAGCCCATGGTACGACGCACAATGGCTGGTTTGCCTAGTGCCAACAATGGTTTGTGTACATAAAACTCATCAGGATTCACCGCGCCTTGCACCACAGTCTCACCTAAACCGTAAGAAGCTGTAATAAAAGCCACATCACGGTGACCAGATTCGGTGTCAATGGTGAACATCACACCTGCGCAACCAATGTCTGAGCGCACCATTTGTTGTACGCCAGCAGATAAAGCAACGTCAGCGTGGACAAAGCCTTTATGCACGCGATAAGAAATCGCACGGTCGTTATACAAAGAAGCAAAGACTTCTTTAATCGCATGGTTAATGTTGTCTATGCCATGAATATTCAAAAAGCTTTCTTGCTGACCCGCAAACGAGGCATCTGGCAAGTCTTCTGCTGTGGCAGAAGAACGCACGGCAAACGTGGTGCCTGGGGCAGATTTTTCAATTAATTTGGCATAGTTCTCAGCAATGGCTGTTTGTAATGCTGGCGGAAACTCAGCATCCATAATCCATGCGCGAATTTGTGAACCGCATTTTGCCAACGCTTGCGTGTCATCTGCGTTGAGCTTGTTGAGCAAGTCATTAATTTTGTCATTCAGGCCATCCTGTGCCAAAAACTCGCGATAAGCATCCGCGGTTGTCGCAAAACCAGTAGGGACTCGAACATCTTTAGCACTTAATTGCGAAATCATCTCGCCTAGCGATGCGTTTTTACCGCCTACAGAAGGTACATCACTGTTGCGCAGTTGTTCGAATGGAATAACATGACTTACCATAAATAACCCTTAATATTGAATGTCTTTATCGCGGTAGAAGAGTGAACAATCAAAACAAAATGGTTTGCATCAAGATAAAATGATTTGCAAGTTAAATTGGTTTGCAAGATAAATTGGTTTGAAAGTGCAGTCACTAGAATCTGTAAACGTAATATTATGCCAAATTCGTGATTTAATGTCACCTTACATCAGCATCTATCCTGCGTAATTACATGATAAATCGTGTCACAGTGTCTACATTTGCAAGGCTACACCTTGGTTTTTTTGATTTAAGCGGTCAAACAAACCGACGCTTTGGTAGCATGGGTGTGGCCATTCAAGCCTATCGCACCTCGCTGACGGTTTCCATATCAAGCTTAGCTAGCGCTGACAATGGCTTTAATGATGACAAATGGGTTTCAACAATATTTCAGCGTCATCTTGCGCAGTACTCACATCCAACGCCCATGCAGTTGAAAATTCAATCATCTATTCCTCGACACTCTGGTTTAGGTTCAGGCACGCAAATGGCGCTGGCTATGGGTTGTGCAGTAGACCACTTGCTTGGAACACCATTTGACGCTAAAAAAGTCGCGTTACATCATCAACGCGGTGGTCGCTCTGGGATAGGCATCTATACTTTTGAACAGGGTGGTTTAATTGTGGATGGTGGGCATGCACCCAATAGCGCAGGCGTCCCTCCCATGCTAGGGCGCTACGCGTTTCCTGAAGATTGGTTCTTTATTTTAATCGAGGATACGTCGCATGTAGGTATCCACGGCAATCAAGAAAAGCAGGCCTTTAAAACGCTAAAGCCTCAATCTGTCGGAGCGAGCCATCAACTGAGCCATCGCATTTTAATGGAGACCTTGCCTGCCTTAATTGAACGTAATTATGCCGTGTTTGCTTCAGGGCTTGGCGCGCTTCAAGAATATAACGCCACCTATTTTAGTGAGGCACAAGGTGGCATGTATGCCAGTGAGCATGTTGCAAAGGTGTTAGCTTATTTGAGCGGATTAGGTTATGAAGGCTTGGGGCAGAGTTCTTGGGGGCCAACGGGCTTTGTACTATTGTCTATTTTAGAGGAAGCGCAAACCTGTTTAAATGAACTTGAGCGTATTTTTGCACATACACCTTTACGCTTTACATTGACCCATGCAAGCAATCAAGGTGCGGATATTCAGCTAGCTTAAGGTCGCAGTATCTGAGAACAATTGAATTGTTTTTTTATGCTTTATTATGCATTTAAAGCTGATAATTATTGTTATGATTATGTAGAAAAATCATATTACTAGAAACTGCTAGGAACAAAGATGAAAAAAATCAGCATCATGCATTTAATTACAGCAGCAAAAAATGCCAGTCCTTTCGACGTGAATATGGCATACGATGCAGGCTATGACAATATTTTCCCTTATACCAATGTGACTTTAAAAGAGGTGGTTGGTATTACGCAAGACGCCATTTTTTCGCGCAGTCCAAGTGGTTTAAAAGAAGAGGCCTTATTCTTTGGCGGTCGCGATATCCATCTCGCCTTAGAAATGCAACAGCAAGCACGTAGCGCGATGTTTACGCCTTTTGAAATTTCAACGTTTTCTGACCCATCGGGCGCATTTACGACTGCAGCAGCCATGCTCGCAAAAGTCGATGCCTATCTTAAAACAATCGGTAGCAGTTTAGGACAAGAAAAAATTGCAATCTTTGGTGCCAGTGGCACAGTGGGTTCAACGGCGGCTTTAATTGCCTCTAATGCTGGCGCGCATGTCATGATGATGGCACACGCTGACATGGCAAGTATGCAAATGCATGCCGATAATTTGATAGGCGCGTATGGTGCAAAATTGCATGTGGTGGACGGTAGCACTGAAGCGGCTAAAATTGCGGCACTGAGCACAGCTTCTGTGGCTTTGTGTGCAACGCCAGCAGGCGTTAGAGTGCTAGAAATCAGCCATTTTGCAGACTCTAGCTCATTGAAAGTGGTTGCTGATGTGAACGCAGTGCCACCTTCAGGTGTTGAGGGTGTAGATGCGATGACGAATGGTAAGCCTGTTGGTAACACCAAGGTGATAGGTTTTGGTGCTTTAGCCATCGGCCAGCTCAAATATGTCACGCAAAACAAATTACTTGATCAAATGCGCCAAAGCGATTCTCCCTTACATATCGACTATCATCAGGCGTACGAGTTTGCCTGTGCCAACGTCGGCAAATAAAGTTGCCATTATTGCGCTAAGCGCAAGGCCTTATGTGCAGCTTGCCAAGTTGGCAGGTTGGCAAGTGGTTGCGGTAGATGCTTTTGGTGATAAAGACACCCGAAAATGGGCTGATAATTACATAGCATGTCCGGCTTTATTAAATAGCAACATTCAAAAAGCAGATATCGCACAAGAAACGAACACATTATTAGTAAAATTAAGCAAGTTTGGCGTGACCCATATTGCCTATGGGGCTGGTTTTGAACATGCACCTAGCTATTTAGAAGCCTTATCTTTAAAAACGCAAGGTAAAAAAAATACGCAGGGTATCGAGGTCTTGGGTAATGCAGCTGAAACTGTAAACAGCGTTAAAGACCCGCAACAGTTGCAGCAAGCCTGTGCGCGTTTAGGCCTGCGTTTTACGCAAACGCTGATGGTACCCCCAGATTTAAATCAGCAACAGCTTACAAAACAATGGCTAGTCAAGCGAATCGGGGGGTGTGGCGGAACGCACATTAAGCGATTCACACCTGATCATCAACATGGCGAAGATGATTATTACCAAGCGTTCCAGATTGGGCTGTCGATAGGCGCTTTGTTTGTGGCTGATGGAACTAATGCTCACCTGATTGGCGTACATCAACAGTGGCAAAAACCTAATGGCTTTATCTATGCGGGTGCAACCATACTTGATGATTTAGCTATAGAACGTGCGATGCAAGCGGCAGTAAAAGCTCTAGCCGCTCATTTTGGTTTGGTGGGTATCAATAGTTTGGATGCGATATGGCATGATGGCGAATTATATGTGCTTGAAATTAATCCACGATTGAGTGCGAGCGTGAGTTTGTATGCCTCTGATGATTTGTTTGAAGCGCATATGGCAACGTGCAAAGGGCAAAGGCTAGATATGCTTAAGGGCCTAGCGACTAAAATAAAATCTAAAACAAAACCTAAAGCAAAAAAGGGCTATGCCGTTATATTTGCTAAGCATCATTTGCATTTGCCAGCCATTGACTATCCCGAGTGGGTTGCTGATGTGCCCAATAGCTATGAAGTTGAGGCAGATGCGCCCATTTGCAGTGTTTATGCTGAGGTGGGTCATGAGCAAGACTTGATTCAACAACTTAAAGTACACATTCAACTATTAAAACAATTATGGGGTCCGCATGTCAGCCAGTACATTGAAACCAGCTTCGATTAGCATTCAACAAAGAAGCGCCAGCTTATTGCAAACGCTATTAACGCAAGCGACAGCATTGGGTTGTGAAGTGTCACGCCATGAGATAGGCGCTACCATTATAGATGCAGGGATTGCGACAAAAGGCGGGCTGGAAGCTGGGCGTTTGATTGCGGAAATTTGCATGGGTGGACTAGGAAATGTGAGCCTGCAACACAGTCAAACTTTTGCACATTGGCCTTTAAGCGTCATGGTGCATGCTGAACAGCCGATTATTGCTTGTTTGGGGAGTCAATATGCGGGTTGGGCGTTGTCGCACGAGAAATTTTTCTCGCTTGGCAGTGGGCCTGCACGTGTGCTTGCACAACGTGAAGAGATTTTTAAAGAAATCAATTATCAAGACCAAGGCGAAAGCACTGTATTGGTGTTAGAAACCGATAAAATTCCGCCTAAAGAAGTCATCGAAAAAGTAGCGCGCGATACCCAATTGGCGCCAGAAAAACTGACGTTTATTTTAACGCCAACCCGCAGTTTGGCTGGTACCGTGCAGATTACAGCACGCGTGTTGGAAGTCGCTTTGCATAAATGTCACGCCTTACACTTTCCGTTTGAGTCCATCGTCGATGGTTTTGGCACTGCGCCAGTGCCACCGCCTTCGCCAGACTTTATCCAAGGCATGGGACGCACCAATGACGCAATTTTATTTGGGGGCTTTGTGCAATTATTTGTGCAATGTGAAGATGACGCCGCACAAGCGCTAGCACAACAACTGCCGAGTAGCGCCTCTAAAGACTATGGCAAGCCATTTGCTGAAGTATTTAAAGCCGTCAACATGGATTTTTACCAGATTGACCCTATGTTATTTTCACCAGCCAAGGTGAGTGTGACTAATTTAAACACGGGGCGCAGTTTCTTTGCAGGGCAGTTTAATGAAGGTTTGCTCAATCAATCTTTTGGGGTTTAACTGCAAATTTCAAACTATTTTTTGAGTTTGCGTTAAGACCGCTTAGAATCACTTTCTTTTGCTTGAATAATGGAAAGTCGCCTTGGGTCATCCTCCAAACACCGTACCTATTTTTACCGATGAGGTCACGCAACAAGGCGGCTGGCATGGGCAAGCGTTGGCGCAAGCGTTTGTAAAGCGCGGTTGGCAGACGCACATGGTGTCGTTAGATAGTTGTCATACCTGCATCAATGCACTTCAAGTTCAAGTCCACATTCCCCAGTTAGAAGCGCGCCCACGCATTGCTTTTGTCCGTGGCGTGGCGGCAGGCACCACCCAACAAATTATCACGCGCATCAATCTTTTGCATACCCTAAAACGGCAAGGCGTAACTGTTTACAACGATGCCAAGGCCATCGAAACCACGGTAGATAAAAATCTAACCTCGCAATTATTAGCAGAGCAGGGCATTGCAACCCCTAAGACTTGGGTGTGTGAACACCGTACTACTGCGCATGCCATCATGCAGAATGCGCTAGATGCAGGTAATCATCTGGTGATTAAACCTTTGTTTGGTTCGCAAGGTAAAGGTGTGCGTTTAATCAGTTCGCCCAAAGACTTTGCACTACCGCAAGACCAATATGTCGATGGCGTCTACTATCTACAAGAACAGATAGACACAGGTAATTACAATTATGACTATCGCGTGTTTGTGATTGGCGACCAAGTGATGGCTGTGATGAAAAGGCAAGGTGAGGGCTGGCTCCACAATGTGGCACAAGGCGCACGCTGTATGTCATGTGACGAACAAGATGTGGCCGATTTAGGTCTGCAAGCCTCACTCGCATTAAACATGCATTATGCAGGGGTGGACATTATGCGCGACAAACATGGGCAACTATGGGTGATTGAGGTGAACAGCATTCCAGCATGGCGCGGCCTGCAAAGTATTACCAACATAGATATTGCCCAACATTTGGTGGATGATTTATTACGCTATGCCTAGTTCAAGCTTTATCGCAACTGCTTATCGCAATGCCTGCTTGGCAGAACTTGAGGCCATCAAACCTGGCAATGTGCATATTTTTGCCGATGGTCATGGCATGGAGGTGCAGCACTTTGTCACCAGTGCTGAAGTGTCTGCGCCAGCGATTAGCCAACCAGAAATTGGCTTAGGCGAACGGATTTTTCTCGCGGTAGAAGCCACCATCGCGCAAGTGCAATGTAATACTAATCTAGGCATTGTGATACTTTGCGCGCCTATCATTCAAGCCTACTTAAACCAAACCACACTCGCACAGGTGATAGCCAATACAACAGTAGAAGATGCAGATTGGCTTTATCAAGCCATTCGGCTGGCTAAGCCTGCGGGAATCGGTACACGAGAAAAGCATGATGTGAGGGAAACGCCACAGATTACCTTGCTACAAGCCATGCAAGAAGCGCAAAACGACGACATGATTGCCCGTCAATACAGTCTGCAATTTGCTAATGTGCTGACTGAAGCTATGCCATTATATGAGCAACTGCAACAACGCTGGGAGCGCCCAGCATGGGCGTTGACAGGTGTTTACCTTTATTGGTTAAGCCATTATCTAGATAGCCATATTCAGCGCAAATACGGTGAACAAACGGCTCAACAAGTGCAAGATCAGGCGCAAAGCCATTACCAAGTATTTATTAATTTAGAAAATCCAAAAACGTTTTTACCTGTATTAATGGCTTGGGATAAGCAATTAAAAATGCAAGGAATTAACCCAGGCACTAGTGCTGACCTCGCTGTGGCGACTGTTTTAGCTACTTATCTGCAAAATGAGTACCCATTGTTGTTCGCCAACCAAGGGTTAAAAAGTATGACTAATTTATGAATTTTTTACATTGTGGTTTTAATACCCTAGGTAAAATGGGGCAACTTTTAAGTAGCTAGCTGTAAAAATAATATGAAAATAGCGTTTTTGGAAGACGATATTGCGTTTGCAAAACAAATCATTCACATTCTTCAACAAGATGGGCATGAGGTTCAGCACTTTACTTCGGGTCGTGAGTGTTTAAAGGCGATACATGCAGACCAATTTGATTTGATTTTGCTGGATTGGGAAGTGGCAGATGTAAAAGGTACTGAGGTATTAGAAAGCCTGAAACTAAAAGGCAATTATCCACCAGTGGTGTTTTTAACCGCGCATGACGCAGAAGATGATGTGATTGAAGTCATGGCGTTGGGCGCAGACGATTATATTATCAAGCCACCCGCAAATCCCTTATTGCTAGCTAGAATTAACGCACTACACCGTCGCAATAATCACAAAAATTTAGATACCTTGTTTTTGTCATTTGATGGCATGTCTGTGGATTTTTCGAAACGTAAATTCACGATTGATGGTGAAGCCGTGAAATTGACTGAAAAAGAAACCGATTTGGCTTTGTATTTTTTCAAACAAATGGGTGTATTGCTTACTAGAAATCATCTCACCAAAGTGGTTTGGGGTTCCTCACCTGATGTAGACACCCGTACCATTGATGTGCATGTGAGTCATTTACGCAGTAAACTGAAGCTCACTCCTGAGTTTGGCTGGCGTTTAGCCAGTGTTTATCATCAAGGCTATCGCCTAGAACGTTTAGGTTAATACCGACTTTATGAAGCTTTTTGTTTCAGCTGACTTTAAAATCTGTTAGCATCAAGCCGTCTAAGCCTATGGAGTCAGAAATGTCCTCCAATCTAAAACTGAACCAAGTATTTATATCTAATGCATTTAAATCTAGTGCATTTAAATTTAGTAAAACTTTACTGATTAAAGTTTGTTTTTTGGGCAGTATTGCACCTAACGCAGTATTGGCTGAAGAGACCTATTGGCACTATAAGTTTAAAAAAGGCGACAATTTAATCAACGTTGCCAAAAAGCATTTGCTGAACAAGAATAACTGGCAAGTGGTTCAAAAGCTCAATCATATTAGCAACCCTCATGCAGTGCCTGTTGGCTTTCCTATCAAAGTCCCATTGACTATGGTCAAGTTGTTACCTGCTTCTGCAACACTCATTCTGATTCAAGGTGATGTTAAAGTTGGCAAGGCAAGTGTTGAAGCTGTTGTCTATGAACCTGCAAAATTGATGGTGCAGTTGCATTTAGGTGACAGCATTAAAACAGGGGAGCGTAGCCTAGCAGTGATTCAATTTGCAGATGGTAGTTTACTTAATCTGCAGTCTAGCGCAGCGCTGGTTTTAGACAATTTGCAAGCATACAGCGGTAGTCGTCAAGCGAACACACAGGTCAAACTTAAGCAAGGAAGGGTGCAAGTCAATGCCAACCCCGAGCATCTTGATGGACACAAATTTGAAGTTATCACGCCTAATGCCATTGCGGCTGTGCGTGGCACGGTGTTTAGAGTTGGTGCTGATGAAGATACGCTAGCTACCACGCAAGAGACACTAGAGGGGCGTGTAGGGTTAGCCAATACCTTGTCTACTGTGGATGTTAACCAAGGCTATGGTGCAACTGCTACCGCGGGTCAGCCACCCTTGGCACCTGTGCCATTGTTACCTGCGTTGGATACCACACATTTGCCTAAAACCTGGCAAGAACTGCCTGTTCAATTTCAGTTTCCAACCCAAGCAGGTGCAACAGCATGGCATGTGCGTCTGGTCAATGAGCAGGCGATACTGGAAGATGATTTACTAACATCGGAGCCACGATATACAGCTAAATCTCTGCGTGACGGCCAATATCAATTGGTTGTCACAGCGCTAGACAGCAATAAGATTGAAGGTTATGAAGCGATTCATGCGTTTGTAGTGGCAGCCACACCGTTACCACCGCAACTATTGCAACCAGAACAAGGGTTAGTCGTTCGTCACTCACCATTGGTGTTGCGTTGGCAACAAACTGCTGCAGCTCGTCAATCGGTACTAGAGCTTGCTAAAGATGCAGGATTTGCGCATTTAGCGGATAAACAAGTGGTCGCGGATAACCAGTTTCAGCTAAGGTTAACCGAGCCTGCAAAGTATTATTGGCGTCTAGCCAGTATTGAAAACAACAAACAAGGGCCTTATTCGCCATCGCAGAGCTTTGAGTACAAGCCCTTGCCAAAAGCCCCTAATTTGCAAGACTTTAAAATAGAAACCTTGGGTAACCGATTAAGTGTGACTTATCTTGGTCAGCAGGCAGTGCATAACTTAAACCTGCAATTAAAACACCCGCAATTCCCTGAGGTGGCTGAAAGTAAAGTTACCATTAGCGCGGACACATTAAATATCAAACCTCAGACTGTGCTTGAACTGCGCGAGTATGGCAAACAACGTTTGTTGTTGTCGTGGCAAGAGGATGGTCAAACATTGAGTGATACGACAGTGTTTGATTTTAGCGCGACCAATCCTTACGCAAAATAGTGCCTTGCGCGTCGCCATGTTAAACCGCATCATCCATGGGCTATTAAGCCATTCGTCCCAATACCGTGACCGTTTTTCTACTTTATTTATCCTAATCTTATTGGTGGCATTGTTTGAAGCCACGCAGATAGTCAGTCGCATTAATCATATTGTGTTTGATATTGGTCAGCAGTGGGGCGCAAAAAGTAAACCTGTCGATGATATTGTGATTGTCTCAATAGATCAACAGAGTTTAGCCACCCTTGGTAACCGCACATGGCCCAGAAACTTGCATGCAGCCTTGATTGAACGTCTTTCTGATGCCCAAGCCAGCGCAATTGGCTACGACGTCATCTTTGCTGAGTCCGACTTACAAATACCTCATAACGATGTGTTACTAACACGCGCAGTGCAAAAAGCAGGCAACGTGGTGTTTCCAGTGCTATTTGAGCAGACTTTTGTGAACGGCCCTGTCAGGGAGACAGTACCAATTCCCTCTCTTGCAAAAGAAGCCGCGGGCATGGGCAGTGTGCATGCGGTCTTGGATGAGGATAGTATTGCCCGTGGCGTTTACTTATTCGAAGGTATCAACCACGCTGATCAGCCACTGTTTGCAAGTCGTATATTGGAGGTTTTTCAACATCATAATCAGCAATCAAAGTTTAATGCTGATGAACAGCACGTTAATACATTTCAGCCGCCATCTTCTCAAAATGTATCACAAGATATATTGGTAAGACGTGATTTTAGACTGGTTAACTTTTCTGGTAAGCCTGGGCATTTTAAAACCATTTCATTTAGTCGCGTGATTGCAGGCGACTTTCAAGTAGATGACTTTAAAAACAAGATTGTCTTGGTTGGTGCTACCGCATCTGGTATGAATGATATGTTAACCACACCGATGAGTGCCAAAAGTGTGCCTATGGCTGGTGTCGAGTTTCATGCCAATGTGTTGCAATCTTTACGAGAAGGTTCGCTGATTTCCTTGGTTACATCGCCTTGGTCGGTGATTATTCAACTTCTGTTAGCATGCGTGCCACTTGTTTGGTTGCCTAGAACATCTCCCCGTGTCGGGTTCGCCTTGACCGTGACATATAGCATATTGTTGTTAGTGACCTTTGCTTTGGTGCCAAAATGGCTTTATATTTGGTGCCCATCCGCCACCGCTTTTGTGGTGAGCTTTATCGCGTTCCCTGTATGGAGTTGGCGTAAGTTAGAGGCAACGCAACACTATATTAATCTTGAAATTATAAAGTTAAACCAAAAGCTTAACGACAAAACTTCGAGTATTTTATTAGATAAAGATTATGATTATCTAGACCGTCGCATCATGCATTTGAGGCAAGCCGCCAGTCGCATTGAGCAACTACAATCAGAAAAAGATGACACCTTGACCTTTTTGTCGCATGACATCAAAGCACCATTGGCTACCGCCTTGTTAATGGTCAATCAACAACAAACTTCTGCGGATATGCTTCGCAAGCCCTTAGAACAAGCATTTACCCTAGCCGAAACCTTTCTACAAACTGCCCGTGCTGAGCGCTTTGATAATACCCAAATGCAAGAGTTGGAACTGATTAATCTAATTCAACAAGTGATTGACGATGCTTATACTTATGCTACGCAACAGCAGATTAAAATTAAAACTGAATTCAACTTGGTTGCAGTTTGGTTAGAAGGTAACTATGGCTTACTGAGCCGCGCTATTTTTAACTTAGTACACAACGCGATTAAGTATAGTTTAATGAGTCGTGAAGTCTTGGTACGCGTTTATGTCCACACCAATAAGGTGAACACTGTGGTCATAGAGGTGGACAATATCGGCGAGGGCATTCCTGTAGATAAAATGGATCGCTTGTTTAGGCGTTTTCAACGCTTATCGCACCATGAGCAATCGCATGAAGGCACTGGCTTAGGTTTGTATTTCACTAAAATTGTGGTGGATAAACATGATGGCGCTATTTCAGTTGAGATTCTGCCGGCAGAATCCATGCTTAGCCAAAAAGACTCAAGTCACACAAAATCAAGTCAAACAAAGTCTGTTCAAACGCAACAAATCACACGTTTTATCATCAACTTACCATTTTCTGACATTTTGTTGCAAACCGAGGATTAAGCCTAATAAGCCTTGTTGATTGTGGCATTGATTTGATTCAGTTCAACCAAAATGCGCCGTTAAATGATTGTGAACATTTCAATTATTTAACCCATGTGGATTTTACATTTATCTAGCTCCTTGATTGGTCAGCCTAGCTTGCAAGCTTGGTTGGATTTGGTCGAGCGTGAAGGCGACGGCAAGGTGATTATTGTGCCTGACGCTGGCGATATGCTGTTATCTACGCAATGGGCGCTCTCTAAATACGAGGTTGATGCACTTTCTAATGTGACTATTAATCGTATGGTATTGCGTGCGATGGAGCAATACGGGTTATTGATCCGCGGGCTATGTCCGAAGCTGGTGGAAGGGCATACCGAGTTAGAGTTAGCTGAACGAGGCTGGCAACACCGAGGTATTGTTTGGATGCCGGCACATATGGTGCAACGAGAACAGATTTTGATTAACAGTAATGAAGTAGGTGCGGCTAGTTTTTCAGCATGGCTGGCGCACTGTTTGGGCGCTGAGCATTTGGTAATGGTGGGTAGTTATGAAAAATCTCATTTGCACACCCAAGCGCTAACCAACAATCAATCAGCGTTACTAGAAATCCATTTCGATGCTGGTTTTAGCGAAATGATACAGCCGCAAGCAAAAACAGCCTACAAAACTTGGTTACTTAACGCCAAACACCATCC
Source organism: uncultured Methylophilus sp. (assembly GCA_965249075.1). GTDB lineage: Bacteria > Pseudomonadota > Gammaproteobacteria > Burkholderiales > Methylophilaceae > Methylophilus. The sequence goes on along the minus strand of CBDFLF010000003.1, from coordinate 105,809 downwards.
CTTATTTGCCACGGGCTTTGATACAGGTATACTCGCGAGTGTTGGTCAAACGGTTATTTGATTAAAACCAACTTTGATTTAAATATTGTTTGATTAAAATTCGCGCAAGGAGTCTACATGGCAGAAAAGCTATTCAGTGAGGAAGAGGTCAAAGCCTACCTCGAAGCACATTTACCGCATTGGTATCTTGAAAATGGCTGGATACGCAGGCAATATAAAACCAGTGGTTGGAAATCCACTTTGATGGTGGTAAATACTGTTGGACATTTGGCTGAAGCGGCTTGGCACCATCCCGATTTAACCGTCTCTTATGCGTATGTGATTGTCAAATTATGCACGCACACTGCCAAAGGCATTACACAAAAAGACTTTGAGTTAGCGACTAAAATTGAGCAAGTCATTTGCTGGCAGCCACAAAAAGAAGCACAGTCTGCGTTAGAAGGTACACCACAAGACGACCCACGATTTAAATATATCAAATACGAACAATAATGGCTGCGGTAGAAGATAAAGCAGGCTTGCCCCCTGCGATATTCCTAATGGGCCCCACCGCCAGTGGTAAAACAGCGGCTACGGTAGAGCTGTATCAATCTTTGCCAATAGAAATCATCAGCGTGGATTCCGCCTTGGTTTACCAAGACATGAACATCGGTACAGCAAAACCAGATGCTGCTCTGCTCGCCCAAGCTCCTCACTATTTGCTAGATTTAATTCCACCTACCCAGCAATATTCTGCCGCGCAATTTAGTGATGATGCGCTTAAGTTGATGGCAGAGATTAGCGCACGAGGCAAAGTGCCATTGTTGGTTGGAGGCACCATGCTTTACTTTAATGCGCTCCAGCATGGGTTAAACGCTTTGCCAACTGCAGATCTCGCTGTTCGTCAGCGTATCGAGCGAGAGGCGCGCTTGCACGGCTGGCCTGCTATGCATCAAACCCTTGCGCAGATTGACCCTGAAGTGGCTAGCCAAATCCAAACAGAAGACAGTCAGCGTATTGAGCGTGCCTTGGAAGTGTTTTATATTACAGGTCAAACCATGACTGCCTTGCGTCAACAATCGCAAGCCAAAGCCCTGCCTTACCGATTACTTAAAATAGGCCTGGTGCCTAGCGATAGAAAGGTGTTGCATCAACGCATTGCCGAGCGTTTTGCCTTAATGCTAAAACAAGGCTTGGTTGACGAAGTGCAAGGTCTGCTCAAAAAATACCCAACGCTTAACAGTAATACGCCCTCAATGCGTTGCGTGGGTTACAGGCAAACACTCACCTATCTTAATGACGAGATTACTTTAGAAGCGCTAGCAGAGCAGGGCGTTTTCGCCACCCGCCAGTTGGCAAAACGCCAGCTGACATGGTTGCGTGGTATGGGTGATTTGTTAGAAATTGATTGTTTAGCAAGCAACGCAGTGGCTGAGGTGGTGAGTCAAAGCCGAGCCTTTCTATAGGCTCGTTGAATGCAATTTTAGATTAAGCTGTTACCACTTCTTGTTGTGGGCTCACTAGTTTTTCATACTCTTCAGCACTGACTGGCTTGCTTATAAAAAAGCCTTGGAAAATATCACATCCTGCTTGCTCTAAGAACTGATATTGCACATCGTTTTCGATGCCTTCAGCACACACAGCCTTGCCTAGATGATGTGCCATATCAATCATCATAGTCACAATGCGATTGGCATTGGCTTGCACGCCGACGCCATACATAAATGATTTATCAATTTTGAGCACATCAAAAGTGAGGCGACCTAGATAGCTTAAGTTTGAATAACCCGTCCCAAAGTCATCAATCGCAATTCTAATGCCCATTTCATGTAGTTTATTTAAATTCTCTGTGACATTCCCTGTCACATCCACCATCACTGTTTCGGTGATTTCGAGCTCTACGTGTTTAGGGTCGATACCTGTTTCCGTAATGACTTTTTGGACATCCCCTAAAAACTCTTGTCTTTGTAACTCATAGGTTGAAACATTTACAGAAACTGTACTTGGTGCGATGCCCATTTTTTGCCATTTTACAAATTGTGCAAAAGATAGTTTGCGCACGTAATGCCCAAGTTGCACAATTAGGCCGCTGTCTTCAGCCAATTGGATAAATTCGCTCGGGCTAATCATGCCTTTTTCAGGATGATTCCAGCGAATAAGTGCTTCCATGCCGCTAAGGCGTTTGGTACGTGGATTGAATTGTGGTTGATAAAACATCACCAACTCGTTTTTGCTGAGCGCATCACGCAAACTTTTTTCTAGCTGGATACGCCATTTTTCGTCGGTACCTAAGTTTTCCTCATAGAAAGCATAAGCTCCTTTACCTTGTTTTTTAGCGCGGTTAAGGGCGATGCTGGCGTGGTTTAGGACTTCATCAACAATCAGACCATCCTCTGGGTAAATGCTGATGCCAATGGCCGTCGATAGATGAAAAACATTGTCAAAAATTTGTGTAGGTTCGCTAATCAATTGCGATAGTTTGTCGGCAAGACGATTCGCGTTGGTTAGTTTTTCGATATCGGAAGTGACGATTAATAACTCGTCATTTTCAATACGCGCAACAATATCTGTTTCACGCAAATTTTCTCTTAGTCGTCTGGCGATGAGTTTAATCAATTCGTCGCCTGTTGCCATGCCATAAGTGTCAGTGACAGACTTATAGCCAACTAACTGCATATGTAAAATGGCCAATTTGGCTTTTCTACGTCTAGCGTTAGACATTTCTTGAGACAAACGCTCACGGCAGGCATGTTGGTTATAAAACTCAGTGACGGGGTCAAAGTACTCGCGTATGTAGAGTTTTTCACCTTGTTGTATCGTGGTGAGTGCAACGCCAAGATGTTGTGCAATATTCTGAAAGTATTTGGCTTGTAAGTCGGTTGGACGATAGCCGTGTTTCAATGCGCAGAAAATAAAACCTTGAACATTGCCTTCTTTGTGCACTGGGCCGACCAACACATCTTCTTTGTTGAGGTCTATGTTTTGAATCGAGAATTGATGGCTAGACTGTTTTGTAATCAAAAACCCATTTGGATTGCGTGCAATTTCATTTCTAAACACTTGGTCAATATTGGCTTTGTAATAACTCATTTGTTTTTGTGCATTAGCAACCAATATCTCAGAGCCGTCATGCTTATTCGATTCAAACATCGCAATACCACTGGTTTGGGTGGGCATGATTTCCATAATCGCCATCACGCCATGTTTTTTAATCTCGTCAAACTTCACGCCAGATAAAATCGCATTATTCAGATTAGAAATGGCTTGTAAATGTGCGGCTACATTTTTGTATAAATTGGTAGTCACGCCTTTTAGTTTTGCATCTTGTATGGTGTTACCCAGCTTGAATTTTAGATAGACAAAGCTAAATATTAACAGCAAGCAAGCAAACAAATACATCGAGTGTTGATTGGGTTGAATCAGCGTTACTAATAACGAGCCACTCGGTTTAACAGTGACAAAAACCCAACTCGAGTTTGCATAGCGTTTCATCATATCCACATGGCTAGCATAGCTGTGATAATCTGCGCTCTTAAAGTGTAAGGCTTGGTAGCCTTGTTTGGCGCGCGTTAGTTGATTGACAATTTGACGACTAACAGAAGGTTGTAGATTGTTTGTAGCATGTATAAAAAACAAGGTATTTTTATCCATGCGCAAATCAACATGCTGTTGTTGTTTGGTTTGAATCAGACGTCCGATATTGATTTTGGCAACTGCAACTGCTTGACCATTAGGGAGTGCGTGCAACATATACAAATCTGTAGTGATGCTCGTTTGCACAGCCAGCATCGCTGTACGGCCTGTGGATAGCTGATTGACGATGTTTTGGTCTAACATCAAACTCGATAAACTTGCACCAGACATTTGCGAAATGTGACCATCCGCATATTGCAATGCAAGCCCTGCGATTGAAGCTGGCAAGTCTCTGATAGATGCAGCACTGTCAGCTTGTAGAACAAATCTGTTCAAAAATGTTTCATTGGCATAAAAAGTATCAAGTATGCTTTGTTGTATGGTTTCTATTTCTTGTTTGGCAATATTACTTTGAGCGGATTTTTCAAGCGCCAAATTTTGCATAGCAAGTAATACTGTACCAATTAAAGTCAATACAATAAGCCAGTTCAACAAACCTTGAATATGTTTTAAAATCAATTTCTTAAGCATGATTTTTTGTCTAATTTTTTATTTAATAAGCTATGAATAATTGTTATATTTAACTTTTCGCTATCTAACATGGTGCATGTACTTAATATGTCAGACAGCCTGTCAGCAGGCAGAGCAACTATAGCCAGTATTCAAACTGTTATTGTTTTGCCATTTAATGCTGGATACTAAGCAAATTTGATGCCATCATTATTTTTCTTGCATAAAGGCTGGTTTAATTTTTATGTGCGTGTGCATTTTAACTAAGCCAAACAGCGCGTTTTGTGCTATGTTGCTAGCTAAATGAAATTGTGTGTAAATACGTTTCCGCTATGTCATCAATAGAGCAAATTAACCCGACTGAAACCTTGCTAGAACTGCAAAGTCAATTTTTGACATTTGCACGTTATGATGAAGCAGCCACTACGCTACTGACTTCGCTTTGTTCGCAATTCGGTATAGAGAGGGTCACGCTCGGGCAGCAAACCGATGCAGGCGTAGAGGTTATCGCAACTGCCCATCAGCTCATTAGTCCAGCCAACGCGCGTGCTTATGCCGAGTGTGCGCAGGCCATGGAAGAGGCTCTGATGCAATGGGATATGGTTTTGTATCCACCAAGAACGCATGATGCACCTAGACTCATCGCTGCGCATGCGCAGTATGCTAATAAAAGTAACCACCAAATTTTGTCAGTCCCATTAGAAGTGCAGGGGGCATTGTGGGGTGCGTTGCTGTTTGAGTTTCATTCGGCCAAGCTAATTTCCGATGAAGAGATTCAATTATGCAAACATATTGCTTTGCAGTTTGCACCGATACTTCAACTTAAATCGCAAGTGAATCAGTCAGCTTGGACTTTGTTTAAGCAACACCTCAAACAAAGTTTGCGTTTATCTACATGGTCTTCAGGAAAACGAAACTTTGTGATGGTAGGCTTGGGTTTAGGGTTGCTGTTGTTGTTTGTGCCATTGCCTTACGACGTAGGCGCACCCGCTAAGCTAGAAGGCATCATTCAACGGGTACTGGTAGCACCGCAAGATGGCTTTTTGCAACAATCTTACGTGCGACCTGGGGATGAGGTTAAATCCCAACAGTTACTGGCTGAACTTGCCGAAGATGAGCTTGGTTTAGATTTACAAAAAAAACAAAGTGAATTGGCGCAGTATCAAAATGGCTTTGGCGCTGCGTTGGCTGGTTCTGACCGCGTACAGATGATGACCAATCAAGCCAAAATGCAAGAAACGCAAAGCCAAATTGAGCTGATTGAGCAAAAAATACAACGTACCAAAATACTCGCGCCGTTTGATGGTGTCATTATTGCGGGTGATTTAAAACAAAGCATAGGCTCACCAGTCAAACAAGGCCAAACATTGATGACCATTGCGCCCAAAGGTGGCTATCGTTTGATGATAGAGGTGAGTGACCGTGATGTAGAGTTGGTTCGTCCTGAACAATATGGTGAGGTTATCTTTGTTTCATTACCAAGCCAAGCGGTCGGTTTTACGGTCAAAAGAGTCAATCCAGTGGCTGTGGCTAAAGATGGACGCAACTACTTTGAAGTGGAAGCTGAGATGGATGAAGCCTCAGAGCAGCTCACCTTGCAACCTGGCTTGGACGGTGTGGCCAAGATAGAGGCAGGCTCACATTCTTTATTTTGGAAGCTGACCCATCGCATTGTAGATTGGCTGCGCTTGAAATGGTGGGGCATTTTTTAAGGTCAGGGTATGCAAACAGCCGCCTCCATGTTTAGCCCGCTGTGGTATCGCTACGCACAGTTAAAACCAAAACTCAAGCCGACCATTGTGGTGCAAACCCAATACTTTAGGGGGCAACAGTGGTACGTGCTTGAAGACACCATGACGCATCAGCAAGTACGCATCAATGACGTGGCCTACCAAGTGGCAGGGCGCTTAAACGGCATGCACAGTATGCAAAGTATTTGGGATACCGTGATTGCGGAACTAGGCTCGGCGGCACCGACCCAGCCCGAAGTGATTCAAATGCTGAATGAGCTAGACCAAAAAGACGTGCTCATTTATGACGTCATGCCAGAAATGGGCAAAGTATTTAAGCGTGCCAAGCGTAAAAAAAGCTTTGGTATTAGCCATGTCAATCCATTGTCTTTCCGTATCAATCTTGGCAATCCAGATGCCTTGCTAGAATCCATACGATGGATTGCGCCTTTGCTTTTCAACCCACTGATGTGTTTGCTTTGGTTTGTCATATTTCTTGCAGGTCTGCTCAACTTAGCGACTAACTACGATGTCATCCAAGTGCAAAGCCAAATACTGTTTCAACAGTCACGTTTTATTGTCATTGCGTGGTTGGCTTTCCCTGCTGTCAAGCTTTTTCATGAGTTTGCCCATGCCATGGCGATTAAACATCATGGTGGTCAAGTGTCAGAAGTCGGTATCACCATGTTTATGCTCACCCCCGCGCCTTTTGTTGATGCCTCCGCGGCCAGTCGTTTCCGTAGCAAATATCAACGTGTATTGGTGAGTGTGGTTGGTATTATGGTCGATTTGTTTATCGCCAGTTTGGCCTTGATGTTGTTTTTGAACACACGTCCAGGCTTGGTACACGATGTCAGCTTGGTGATTGCGATGATCAACAGCGTATCTTCGCTGGCAGTAAATGGCAATCCATTACTCAAGTTTGACGCGTACCATGCGCTATGTGATTGGATAGAAATGCCCAATTTGGCACAGCGCAGTCGTGCTTTTTGGTTAAACGGCATAGCACGGCAGTTTAACCGTCAAATCCCTGCGACCACCCTTTATGAAGGTGAGTACAAATGGCTAGCCAGTTATTGGCCTTTGTCCAGCGTTTATATGCTTTTGCTGTTCTCCGCCATTGTGTTGTGGTTGGCGGAGCAGTCAGCCATTCTTGGGATATTGGCTTTCGCTTATATTTTGATTGTGTTGGTGCTGAAGCCTAGTTTTCAAGCCTATCAGTCAGTGGTTTATCAAATTCCAACAGGTGAACATCAAGTCAAAGTAAAAGCCTATGCTTCAACCGCTGGCTTGAGTCTACTAGCGCTGTTTTTTTGGTTGCCCATCCCCAATAACACCATCGCGACAGGCGTGATTTGGTTACCAGAAGAGGCGCAGATACGCGCTGAAGCCGCTGGTTTTATTCGACAAATTGCAGTCAAAGATAGTGAGTTGGTCACCACGGGTCAGACCTTGGTGAGCCTTGAAAACCCGGAGTTTAAAGTTAAAGAAGAAACTTTATTGAGCCAGCTAAGTCAGCTTGAAGCAGAGCAATTTGAAGCCATGATGTTTGACCCCAATCGCGGTAATTCATTGGGTGAGCAGGTTAAAAAGACAAAATTAGAAATCGCGCGCATACACGAGAGCATGGACGCCTTGCAAGTGCATAGCAAAACACATGGGTATTGGATGATTAACAAGGCGGACGATTTGCTCAATACCTATGTCAAACAAGGTGAGTTATTGGGCTATGTGTTGAATCAAGATCAAGTGACGGTGCGCGCGGTGATACCAGCGGAAGATGCAGAGTCTTTGCAAAATAACGTCATCAAGGTGGAAGTGAAAACTGCGTCATTCTTGTACGAAACGTTTAGCGCTAACATTGCTAATATTAAACCTTTAGCGACCAATACCTTACCTAGCCCAGCGTTGGGAAGTGCGGGTGGCGGGGCTTTTATGACTGACCCGAAAGACGAGCAAGGCCTAACCGTGTTTAAACCCTTGGTTTGGGTGGATTTAGCCGTGCCCGACTTGATGACAGAGCGGGTTGGAGAGCGTGTGTATGTTAAATTTGTGCATGACGCATCCCCAATCGCAACACAAATTTACCGCTACTTTAAGCAGTTGTTTTTAACCCGCTTTAATCAGCAAAACTAGTGATTCAATAAGCCTATATTTCGCCATGTCTAGATATTCACATGCCGAGCTGTTTAAATCTCCCAGCCGAGACTTTTCCAAATTAAAACGTGATTGGTTTGACCGTTTGGCGCTTATAACGCAACATTGGGGGAATGGCGAATTGGTGCAAGACGCGGGCTTTGTTACGCAGGTCAAACAAGCGCAAATGGCTTTGTCACAACTAGACAATCATGCCTTTCAAAATCATCTGCATCAGGTTCGGCAACAATTACGTCAACATGGCTTTTTGTCATCTGCCACCCCTCATGCGTTTGCTTTGGTTTCGCATCAGGCACAAAAGGTACTGAACCAATTGCCTTATCACACGCAGTTGTTAGCGGCGCGTGGTATTTTGCAAGGCAATTTGGCAGAAATGGCCACAGGGGAAGGTAAAACGCTGGCAATGGGCTTGGCCGCCGCGGTTGCCGGCATGTCAGGGTTTCCTGTGTATGTCATGACCTCAAATGACTACTTGGCCGCGCGTGACGCAGAAAGTTTAAAACCACTTTATGACGCACTAGGCTTATCGGTCAGCATGGTCTACACCGGCATGCCTGCCGATGAAAAAAGCCGCGCTTATTCCGCCAACATTATTTATGCCACCGCCAAAACGATTGCTTTCGAGTATTTAATCGACCAAACGCAAGCGAAGCAAGCACAACAAGCAGGCCGAAAAGCACAAGCAAACACTTTACCTGGTTTGTATATCGCGCTACTTGATGAAGCTGATAGCTTATTGATAGACGAAGCCAGTACCCCATTGATTTTATCCACCCGTCAGCAACATTCTGAGCAGATTGCGTTTTATCAGCAATCTTTAGCGGTGGCGCAGCAACTCGAACATGGTCTTGATTATGCGCTGAACCCTGCCAATAAATCCGCTTCTCTGACGCCACAAGGCAAGTTACGGGTCAACGAATTAAGTGTTGCCTTGCATGGGTTGTGGCGTCACGAAGTATATCGTGAAGAAGCCGTTGGGATGGCTTTGTCCGCACTGCATCTCTATCAGCCTAATATTGACTATTTGATTCAACAAAATGCAAAAGAAAATCAGATACAAATTATTGATGTGATGACAGGGCGCTTGGCAGAAGGGCGCATGTGGGCAAAAGGGTTGCATCAAATGATAGAACTCAAAGAAGGTTTGGTGCCCAGTGGCGAGATGGTCACGTTGGCGCAAATCACCTTCCAACGCTTTTTTAACTTGTTTCACCATTTGGGTGGCATGAGCGGCACCTTGGCGGAAGTGCAAGATGAGATGCTGACGGTGTATGGTCTGCCTACGGTGGTGATTCCATTGCATCAAGCTAGTCGCCGAGTGGCTTATCCTATCAAGGTATTTAAGCAAAAAGACGCCATGTATGCCTATTTGGCGTCAGAAGTGATTCAATTGCAAAAACAAGGTCGTGCGACTTTAGTCGGCACGGATAGCGTCAAAGAGTCGCAGGAAATTGCACAACGCATACAACAGGCTGGGATTGCTTGTCAGGTGCTAAACGCCTTGGCAGATAAAGAAGAAGCGGCATTGATCGCCACGGCAGGGCAAGCGGGTGCGGTGACGATTGCCACCAATATGGCAGGGCGTGGTACGGATATTAAATTGGCACCAGAGGTGCGCGAACGCGGTGGTTTACATGTCTTGAGTTGTCAATTTAACGACGCCTACCGTAATGACCGACAACTCATCGGTCGCGCAGCGCGTCACGGCGACCCTGGCTCTTATCAATATTTGTTTATGTTAGACAAAGCGTATTCTAAACATGGCTGGATAAGTGCTTTAGCGAGGATGTTAGCTAGCGGACCGCAGTGGAGTGTGAAATGGGCGTTTTTCGCGCCCAAAAAATGGCGCGCGCATCTACAAAAGCAACAGCGCATACGTCTTTATGAGCAAGATTTGGAAGAGGCTAACCGACTGCTTTCACTCAATCAAGATATATAGACTTTTCTAGCGCAGTAAATGTTTGTTCGCTTGAATGCGATGTGCCGCTTCTAAACAATCTTCTACTGTAGCTACCAAGGCCAAGCGAATAAACACCTTGCCAGGGTTGTGCCCATGCGCTTCTCTGGCTAAAAACGAACCTGGCAACACCGTGATATGCAAATGCTGATATAGCTTTTGTGCCACCACTGTGTCGTCCTGCTCAGTGTCAATCCACAAGTAAAAGGCCGCATCTGGTAGGCTGGTTTTTGGCCATACGGTTTGCAATATGGGCGTGATTAAATTGAATTTCTCGCGGTACAGCGCACGGTTGTTTTGTACATGTGCCTCGTCTTGCCATGCGGTGACGCTAGCCATTTGTACTGCTGGATTCATGGCACAGCCATGGTAGGTACGGTATAACGTAAATTTCTCAATAATGGCACTGTCGCCAGCCACAAAGCCTGAGCGCATGCCTGGCACATTCGAGCGTTTTGAAAGTGAGCTAAACATCACCAAGTTTTTAAAATCGCGTCCAAGCAAATGCGCGGCTTGCAAAGCGCCTAATGGTGGTTTGGCTTCATCAAAATAGATTTCTGAGTAGCATTCATCTGCCGCAATTACAAAGCCATAGCGGTCTGCATAGCCAAATAGCGCGCGCCAATCGTCCAAAGTCATGACTTTGCCTGATGGGTTGCCAGGGGTGCAAACATAGACCAACTGTGTGCGTTGTAAAATGTCTTCGGGCACCGTTGATAAGTCCATGCCAAAATTGTTTTCTGGCACAGTGTTGATAAAGTAAGGGTCTGCGCCCGCCAAAAACGCGGCACCTTCGTAAATTTGATAAAACGGGTTGGGTGAAATCACAACAGGTTTCACTGATTGCATGTTATCAATCACCGCTTGGGCAAAGGCAAAAAGCGCTTCTCTGCTACCATTGACTGGTAAAATACCTTTTTCGATATCTAGATTCGGTAATTGGTAGCGCGCTTGCAACCAATTACCGATGGCTTCTCTCAAAACGGGGTCGCCTACGGTTGTAGGATAAGTCGCCAGCCCAGATAAATGCTTAGCAAGAGACTCTGTAATCACGCTGGGGGTCGCGTGTTTGGGTTCACCAATGGATAAATTAACGTGCTTGAAGTCTGAGCTGGGCGTGATGCCTTTAAACAAATCGCGTAAACGTTGAAACGGGTAGGGCTGTAGTAAATTTAAATTTGGATTCATAAGGTCGTATTATAGTGAGCATTGCCAATAAACAAAAACTTTTTCCATCGCTGGCCTTGTTATATGGTGCGGTATGCTGGGGCGTGATTTGGTATCCGTATCGCTTACTCAATGAGCTAGGCATGGCTGGCGTGGCGTCGAGTTTTTATAGCTATCTGTTGGCTTTAGGCATTGGTGCACTGTTGTTTAAGCGCCGTTGGCGTCATGTGCCACATATTCCTAGCTCTGCGCTTTTGTTGTGTTTGGTGGCGGGTTGGACCAACCTCAGCTATGTGATGGCCGTGATTGATGGCGAAGTGATGCGGGTGATGTTGTTGTTTTATTTGTCACCCTTATGGACACTGTTATTGGCAAAGTGGTGGTTGCGAGAGCCACTCCAGTCACATCGATTGATGGCAATAGTCCTATGTATGCTAGGCGCATGGTTGATGCTGACCAAAGGTACTGCCATTTGGCCATTGCCACAAAGTAGGGCAGAGTGGTTGGCTTTGTCTTCGGGCATGGGCTTTTCGCTGACCAATGTGATGACTAGGCGTGCTGAACATCTTAGTGTCGCTGCTAAGTCGATGTTGGTATGGCTAGGGGTGGCGATGATGGCAGGGCTACTGTTAATACTTAACTCAGACACTGTTTTTTTGCAAACAGTTACCACCCAACAATGGCTTTATTTAGCGGCTATCGCGCTGTTGTTGTGCAGTGCAACCTTACTGGTACAGTATGGCGTGACAAAAATTCCAGCCATTGAAGCTTCGATTTTGTTTATGTTTGAACTCATTGTGGCAGGCTGTGCTGCTTATTATCTGGCAGGGGAAAGTATGGTGTGGGCGGAGTGGTTGGGTGGCGGCTTGATTATAGGCGCGGGCTTGTTATCCAGTTTATTTGATAACGATACCAATACCAATACCAATGCTGCGCTTGACTCACAACATCCTTAAAAGCTTTTTTGGCTTTCTTGTGCGAACCGAATTTTAATCGCCAAATCGTTACGCGAGTCCGCATTGGCCAAAGCATTGGCCTCATCTATTTTACCGTTGCTGAAGAGTCTAAACAATGACTGGTCAAAGGTCACCATGCCAATGTCATTACTGTTGCCCATCACCTCTTTAATATCGTGCAATTTTTGTTTGAGGATGAGGTCAGAAATATAGGGTGTATTGACCAAAATTTCAGTGGCAGCGATACGTTTCTGTGCTTTGCCTGGAATCAAACGTTGCGAAATGATACCCACCAAATTTAAGGATAAATTCAGTAATAAACCATTTTTTGCCTCGGTTGGGAAAAGCGTGATAATCCGCTCTAAAGCTTGATTGGCATTGTTTGCGTGCAACGTCGCCAAGCATAGATGGCCTGTTTCTGCATAAGCCAAGGCCAACTTCATAGTCTCCATATCCCGGATTTCACCAATCAAAATCACATCTGGCGCTTGGCGCATGGCATTTTTAAGCGCATTGTCAAACGAGAGTGTATCAATGCCGACTTCGCGCTGATTGACGATAGAACGTTTGTGGTTGTGAATAAACTCAATCGGGTCTTCAATGGTGATAATGTGGCCTGTGGCATTTTGATTACGGTGGTCAATTAATGAGGCCAACGTAGTCGATTTACCAGAGCCAGTAGCACCAACGACCAGTAATAGCCCACGCTTGCGCATGACCAAGTCTTTCATAACATTGGGTAAGCCTAGGTGTTCAAAATTAGGGATTTCAGTCTTGATGTGGCGCATCACCATCGCTACTTCATTGCGTTGCTGAAACACATTGACACGAAAGCGACCAATCGCAGGGTTGTTAATCGCAAAGTTACACTCTAGGGTGCATTCAAACTCATTGCGTTGCTGTTCGTTCATCAACGACTCAGCAATCTCCTTAATCATGCCAGGTTCCATCACCTGCTGATTGATAGGCACAGTTTCGCCTTCTATGTTTAGATGAATGGGGGCATGGGTGCTAAAAAAAAGGTCAGAAGCCCCTTTTTCGACCATGAACTTCAAAACGGGTGTGATATCAATGGCAGCCATGTTATAGGTTATTTTTTTAGTATTGTGTTATGCCCTACAATTTATCATATTCCCTGCTTAGGGTTAAGCGTCTTTTAAAATCTCTTGATAAGCCTGCTCTAGCTTTTGCGTAAATGCGCGTGGATTAAACAAGGCATCTCGATGTGTTTTTAAGTACATTTTAATATCCGATAGTTTTTTTGGTTCTTTTGCCAAATCACAAGCCATATTTTCATAAGCCACTAAATCTTTTACGATTAAAGCCCCTAAACCACATTGACTGAGCAAACTAGCGGTAACGCGTGAAGCAAAGGTCTCACCAATGCAGGTAATGATAGGTAGGCCCATCCACAATGCGTCGCTGGTGGTCGTGTGGGCATTGTAGGGTAGGGTGTCTAAGACCAAGTCAGCATGCACATGGCGCGCGATGTGTTCTGCAATCGGCACACGCGGCGCAAATACCAATCGCTTGTCATCTATCCCGCGTTTTTTTGCATAAGCCTTTAAGTTGTTCATTGCCCAAGGGTTGCTGGCTAATAGCCAAAGTACACTGTTAGGTGTGCGCTCTAATATGGTTAGCCAGCTATCGAAAACAGCTTGTGTGATTTTAAAACTTTGGTTGAAACAACAAAACACAAACGCTTGTTCTGGTAATCCATGGCTTTTTTTGGTCCCTGTTTTTGCCAAAGGACGCTCTGCATTATTCGGTTGATAACATGGCAATAGAATGGGTTTCTCAGCCAGTCCATCCACATTTACCCATGGGTCAACAATCACATGGTCAAACAAGGCGATGCCACGCAACGCCCCCATGGTGCCTGCAAAGCCTAGCCAATTGATACTTTTACGCGCGGGGCGATAAGCCACTATGCCTGAACGGCTATTTTGCGTGTAGCCGGATAAATCTACGACAATATCCATCCCATGCGCACGCATGTGTTGCGCAACCTCTGCATCTGTGAGCTTACTAATATCTAACCAATGGTCGCAAGCCAAACGTATGGCATTTTGTTCAGCAGTGTCTTCGGCTGGCGTTTGACTGTAGCCATAAAGCTCAAATTGCGCATGGTTATGTGACTGAATGACTTCAGTCACCAGATAAGCCAGTGGATGGACACGAAAATCCGAAGATAAATAAGCGACGCGGATACGGGCTTTATCGTCTCTGACGGGCGCTGGGTCTAAAGGCACAATATGTTGATAATGTGATTGTGCCCATTGCGTGGCGCACATGGCCTGTTCCTGTGGCGTTGAACTCGGCATGGCTAAAAATGCAAAAGGTGGTATTTTTAGCTCAATAGTATGGTCTGCTTGTGCACGGTGCAATTGCGCACGCACTTTTTCAATGGCTGCATCTAAACCCTGCCAGTCCGCACAATGTTGCTTTTGGTGTATCCAATGCACCAGTGCGTGTGTCATATTCGGGTTGATAGCCAGAGCCTGTTGGTAGGCTTGGATGGCCTCAGGCAACTGACCAAGCTCACGTAAAGCATTGCCCATATTATTAAAATAATCGGCATCACGATTGTTAAGTTTGATAGCAATCTGAAAATGTTGAATTGCCCGTTTTAACTCGCCTAATTTACGCAAGCTATTGGCTAGATTGAAATGCACATCAGCTTGATTCGAATCTTGTTTCAAACTCGCCAAAAAATAAGATTGTGCTTGTTTTTCATCATTTAGACCGCTGGCCGCATTGCCCAACTGCATCAGGATTTGTGGGTGATTAGGCGCTAACGCTAAAGCTTGTTTGAGTGAAGCGAGTGACTGCAAAAAGTCTCTCGTGACAAGGTAATAACTACCTAATTCGTAATGTAAGGCAGGGTCATTTGAGTTTTGCTCGATGGCTTGTTGCAATTCCAATATTTGCGCATGATTTATTTTATTATCCATAGCTAAATATCATACCCGATTTTGGCTTGTTCGCTTTCCAGCAAGCGCTTGAGCCCCAGCTTTTTATACAAATGCCGATTAGGATTAAGCGCGAGATGCATGTTTGCGTCGCTAAACATGGGCACTTCAATGCCGAAACTGAGTGCGATTTGATGGGCTAACAACGCCGCACAAAACGGAGCGGTGCTCATGCCTTTGCTACCATGTGCCAAATTGACATACAAACCTTGATGCATGGGTGGCGTGTAAGCTTGGCTGGCGTGTCTAGGTAAATTGGCTTGGAATTGTTGCGCATCCGCAAGCATACCCACCAAAGGCATATAATCGTGACTGCTACAACGTATCGCTGCGCGACCGCCTAACACTTTTGATGAAGTTGATTGTTGCCAATCTGAAAAATCTGGCGAGAGGGCTGTGGCCATGTTTAAATTACTTTGGTGGTCGGTATCACGCACATCTGTTTCAACATCTTCAGGATGAAAGCTAGCGCCAACAGCGTGTATGCCTGTTAGACCAGTGCTGACTGGCGTCATATAGCCATCGCTACAAAGCACCGTGCTAAGTGATTGTGAGTTGGCATCGGCTTGAATCAAACTCATTTGCCCACGCACCGCTTGCAAGGGTAAATGCGCAAGTTGCGCCAAGTGTAAAGCCGAATGCGCGTTGGCGACTACTACCGCATCAGCCAAAAATGCTTGTCCTTCTTTTGTATTCAACTGCCAGCCAGTCTTGTTCTGCTCTAGACTTTGTACAGTTTGGTCTAAATGTATGGCAATAGATGGCGCTTTTGCTAAATAGCTGGCACATAATGCTGGCGGTGACACCCAACCACATTGTTTAAAAAATAGGGCAGTGTGTTGGATATTTACTTGGGCGATGGCTGAAGCTTGTTTCGCCTCCAACCAAATTAAATTATCTTCGTCGCCATAAGCCTGCAAGACTTTGTTTAAACGCGACAACTCGCGCGCGCTAAAAGCTAACTGCATCACACCACAGCGATTGAATGCATCAGGGGCGAGTTGCGCATATTCACGCAAGCTATAAGCCATACTGTGTAAGGCAAAGGCATCCAGTTTCTCAGCATGGCCTGTGAGGCGCGGGTAAATCACGCCACGTGGGTTACCAGACGCGCCATTGGCTAGTTGCTCGGCTTGGTCAAATAAGCTGACTTTAATGCCTAATTTTGCAAGATGATATGCCGTGGCACAGCCAGCAATGCCTGCGCCAATAATGGCAATATGAGGCTGAATATTGCTTAATTGTTTAGGCGCTGAATTCTCTAAACACCCATACAGCATTTCTCGTTTTTTACCGTAACCTGTAGCTTTTTTGACACTAAAGCCCGCTGCAATTAAGCCTCTGCGCACATCGCCAGCGCTGGTAAAAGTGGCAAAGGTAGCGTTGGTTTTGGAATCTTGCACCATGGCCTCAAATAACCAAGGTTGCCACATGTCTGGGTTTTTGGCGGGGGCAAAGCCATCTAGAAACCACGCGTCAGCACGTGCTTTTAGTTTGGGCAAACAGTCTTTAATGTCGCCAATAACAAGGGTGAGGTGAACGCGGTGTTGTATGAGCGGTATTTCGACAAAACCACTGTGCAGGCTATGGTAGTGCTTGAGCAAGGTCTGTGAGATATTTGAAAATTGTGGCCAGTGCGCGTGCGCTTTTTCTAAGTCGGCAAGCCTAAAAGGATGTTTTTCAAAGGAAATAAAATGCAACTGTGCCGAGGCTGGGGCGGTTACCAGCCATAAATCAACAGCTGCAAGAAAGTTTAAACCACTGCCAAAACCAGTTTCTATAATGGTAAAGTGGGTATGCTCGGATGGATTTAGCGCCTGCCAGCGCGCTTGTAGTTGATTATGTTGCAAAAACACATAGTCTGTTTCTGCTAAGCCTTGCTGAGTTTGCTCAGCGTCGGTAGAAAAATAAACATCTTGATAACTGCTAGAGTAGGGCTGTCCGCTCTGCCAGTCTATCTTGGCGTATTCAAAGTTTGCGTATTCAGAAGCGACCATAGCCGCCAGCCTAGCAAATAAGGACTAATTAAACAACCGCGTCCGTATTTAACGGTGCTCTGCGATTGAGTGGTTTAGCCAACAGTAAATGCACATCGCCTAGCGCGCGCTCAGCAAAACCGCCTTCGCAATAACTTAAGTAAAAGTCCCACATATTGATGAACGCCTCAGTGTAACCTAGCGCTTTGACTTGTGCGATATTGGCAAAAAATCGCTCACGCCACAGGCGCAAAGTGGTCGCATAATGTTCGCCGATGTCCTCTAGGTCAATCAAACGTAGGTCGCTGGCTTTGGTCATACTATTGAGCATGGCGGTGTTGGATGGGATATTGGAACCGGGGAATATATAACGCTGAATAAAATCAACAGATTTGATGGCACTCACAAAGCGTTGATCAGCAATGGTAATGGCCTGTATCAGGGCTAATCCGTTGGGCTTAAGTAGCTGGCTGACTTTGGCAAAATAAGTGTCATAGTATTGGTGACCAACAGCCTCCACCATTTCAATAGACACCAGTTTGTCGTATTGCCCACCTAGTTTGCGATAGTCCTCTTTTAACAACACAATATGGTCTTGCAAGTCTTCTTGAATGATTTTGGATTGGGCGTAAGCGTGTTGTTGTTCAGAAATGGTGGTAGTGGTTACGTGACAGCCGTAATGCTTGGCGGCATAAATGGCAAAGCCGCCCCAGCCTGTGCCAATTTCTATCACACGGTCCGTCGGTTTGAGTTGCAGTTTCTCGCAAATGATTTTGAGTTTATATTCTGCAGCAGCTTCAAGGTTGACGACTTCATCATTAAACATGGCTGAGGAATACATCATGCTTGGGTCCAAAAACAGCGCAAACAGTGCATTGCCAATGTCATAGTGTGCAGCTATATTTTTGCGACTACCAGCCTCGCTATTGCTATTCAACCAATGTAAGGCTTTCATCAAGGGCTTGCTCAACCACTGATAACCGCCTTCCAAGCTATCCATTACCGATTGATTACGTGCCATCAAACGCACCACATCGGTTAAACTCTCGGCTTGCCAATAGCCCAGCATATAAGCCTCACCTGCGCCTATACTGCCGCCAAAGGCAATTTCGCCGTAAAACGCCGCATCTAACACCTTAATGGTGGCTTGAATGACGGGAATTGTCTCGTTGTAGGCCTCACCAAACACATGGCGTTGCTCGCCATCGATCAAGGTCAGCTTGCCATATTTCAGCTTGCCTAAGCGCTTGAGCACTTGTCTTTTTGCTAGATTGGCAACCCACTGCGCTCGGCTTTTGGCCACGAGTGGCTTGGTCAGTTGCTCATTAGGTAAGTCGGAGGTTACAGGTGTGTTCATCGTCATTTTTCAAATACGGGTTTTGGGGTGTGGATAAAACGGTACACGCTTTAACCACAATTGTAAGGCTTGCCAATAAATACCAAATACCACTTTAAGAGTCACCCAAGGAAACTTCAACAAGGTACGGTTCAAGGTGTTTGCATGCCAGTCTTGTCGCGCTAACTGCAAAGTCGCGTGAAACATCATGGCATCAGCTTGCCAGTTTTGCATATGGACATGCAATTGCGCACTCGGTTCAGAAAATTGCCAACGGTATTGAATATCCATGGGCATAAAAGGCGAGACATGAAAGCATTTATCAAATACAAAATAGGGCTTATCTTGTGCGCGATTGGCTGATTTTAAATCATGCACATAGGCAAAGTCTTCGCCCCAAGGGGTGTTGGTGATATGGCTTACTATCGTTTCTAATTCGCCTTTTGCGTCAAAGCAATAGTAAAAACTCACAGGGTTAAAACATAGCCCCCAATAACGCAGATGCGTGAGTAAACATATTTTCCCGGCCGGGCGGCGTTGGGTTTGCTGTTCGACCAAATCACGTATACAAGCATCCAAGGGCTTGGATACATCGCCGTAATAATCTCCACGCTTAAACCATGCGATATTCGGTGTTAAATATGACCAAAAGCGTAACCCTTTAAACAATGTCGGCAAGGCTTCTAAGTCGAGGTAAAGCATAAACAATGGGTATTTAAACCCATGCGCCTTAGGTAAAAATCGTTGGTGCGATACCCAGCCTGTGTAAATCGCACTTTTTGTATCGTTATTATTAGCCACCGATGCCATATTAGCGACGCTGTGCGGTCTCAAAATGTTCAAGCGCGCGTAGGGCGCTGACCACACCATCTTCATGAAAGCCATTGCGCCAGTAGGCACCTGCATAAGCGGTGCGGTGATGCCCGCTGATTTCTGCGTGTCGTTCTTGCGCTTTGGCACCCGCCAAGGTATAAAGTGGATGCATATAAGTCAGTTTTTTAATGACTTTGTCAGCGGCGATAGATGCAGTGTGGTTCAACGTGACTAATATCGGCTCTTTAGATTGCAAGCCTTGCAAGATATTCATGTTATAAGTCACTTGCACTTTGTCGCTTTCCTGCGCGGTTACGTGGTAATTCCAAGCCGCCCAAGCCAATTTTTTACGAGGCATCAACTTTGCATCATGGTGCAAATACACGGTGTTTTCTTGATAGGGAATCGCCCCTAAAATTTCACGTTCTTGTGGCGTGGCGTTGTCGCCTAACATCGCCAAGGCTTGGTCACTGTGACAGGCAAAAAACACATAATCAAAGGCCATTGCTTCAGCGTTTTTGGGCTTCACCACGACGTTTTTATCGTTTCTTGTGACTGAGGCAATCGGCGCATTGGTGTTGATTTTGTTGGCAAAGCCTTGCGTGAGTTTGTTGAGATATTGTTTAGAACCGCCAATAATCGTGCGCCATTGTGGGCGGTTGTCTATGGTAAGCATGCCATGATGATGGAAAAAACGTACAAAAAAGCGCGCTGGAAAGCGCATCATTCTGCCTGCATCCGTAGACCAAATGGCAGCGCCCATGGGGATAATATAATCGCGGATAAATTGTGGGCTATATTGGCCTTGTGCTAAAAAGTCGCCTAAGGGAATTTCATCTTGCGCGTTGAGTAACACCAGTGACTCGCGGTTAAAGCGCAAAATATCGCGTATCATGCGATGAAACTTGGGCGAAAGCAGGTTGCGTCGTTGCGCAAACAAGCTGTTTAAATTAGTGCCGTTATATTCCAAACCAGTGGCTTCATTACGCACACTAAAGCTCATGGTGGTGTCCCGCCAAGCTATGTTTAACTTTGCTAGCAGGGCATTAAACTCAGGATAAGTACGGTCATTAAACACAATAAAGCCCGTGTCCACCGCGTGTGATTGCCCTAACAAGTCTATATTGTGCGTGTGCGTGTGCCCGCCGATATAATCATTCGCTTCAAACACGGTGACATTGTGTTTGGCGTGTAAGTGGTAGGCTAGGGTATTGCCAGCAATCCCCGCGCCGATAATGGCGATATTCATATTGGATTGTTTATTTTGATTATTTTAAATTTGTAAGATGTGCGTCACGCAATTCGATAGGTACGCGTTTGAGGTTCCAAATCAGGCCCAGTGCAGACAGGCATTTAAGACCATAGTAGGTAAGGTCTATTTCCCACCAATAAAAGCCTTGATGCGCTGCGCCAGGAAAATGGTGGTGGTTATTATGCCAACCTTCACCCAGCGTTAGAATCGCAATCAAAAAATTGTTACGACTATGGTCGCGGGTTGCATAGCGTCTTGAGCCCCAAACATGGGCTAATGAGTTGACTGTGAAGGTGGCGTGGTACAAGGCCACTGTCGAAATCACAAAGCCCCAAATTAATAATTGTAAGCCGTTTGTATTTAGATGTGGCGCATAGACTGCTAGCGATTCGCCCACAATAAATATAGCAACCGCCATGATAATTGGAATCAGGCTGTCAAAACGGTCTAAAAACTGTAATTCTGGGAATTTGGCTAACTCTTTGACACGTTCTAACTGCGTTGCAAAGTTAGCCTTGGTCAAAAACCAACCTACATGGCTCCAAAAGAAGCCTTGCTGATGTGGCGAATGCACATCCTCAACACTGTCAGAGTGCATATGGTGTGTGCGATGATGTGCTGCCCACCATAAAGGCCCACGTTGCACAGCGGTTGAGCCCAGCAGCGCAAATAAAAATTGACCTACACGTGACGTTTGAAAGGTTTTGTGCGCAAAATAACGATGGTAAAAGCCCGTAATGGCAAACATCCTCACCACATAAAGTGCAACCGCAAACAATATCGCAAATGGGCTCGAACCCACCCAGAACACTGCTAAGCAAGCCACGTGCATAATGACAAAAGGTAACACCCTCCACCAATCAATGTGTTGCCCATCTGCATCATGATAAACGGCAGCGTTATCAAACCAAGTTAGTAGTTTACGGCCAGCGCGTGCGCTTTTATTCATTATCCACATCATTCAAATTCTCAGACATACTATTGATTGCAACCATATGAACACCTTACTTTGAAACAGTGTGTGGAATCTTGACCAACTGTTTTGTATCGTAACCCATCTCAGCAATTTTTTGCACCAAAGCCTCATACTCCGCTTGGTTTAAATGGGGTTGTCTGGCCATTAGCCACACATAATCACGTTTATTTCTGGCAATAATCGTGGTTTGATAGTCGGCATCCAAATGGGCAATAATATATTCCGCTTTAATTGGCCAAATAAACTGCATGCCCCACACTGCATTTTGCGTGTCTGGTTTAACAAAACCGGTTGGGTGGTACTCTTTAAGTGGTCCATCAGGACTGCCTTGATGATAGGTGAAGGTGGTGGCTATCGAACCATCTTTATTTAAGTAGTAACTTTCAACTGCGTTGTGCGGATCTCGCTCAATCAAGGTCGGAATCGCTGCAATCACATACCAGTCGCCCATAAATTTCCTTAAATTCACACTTTCCACGGGCTTGATAGGTGGAAGCTGGCTACAGGCTGCACAAAAACTGAATAGCATGATGGTGATTACCCTAGTTAAAACTTTATGTTGGATGTTGGTTAGCATTTTATTTCAGTTTGTAATTGATTTTATAACCTTCAGGCGTGGTTGATTCTAAACCAACCCATTCGTCTTGTGCGTCATACCAAAGTCGAATATTCAACTTTTCTTTGCCTTCGAAACGCCCTTTGAGCAAATAGACCTGTGTTGGCGTATTTTGTCCGCGCACTTTGAGTGTACTAGACCCTTGGGAGGTGACACTAACATCCAGATATTCTGCATTTTGCGGGTTGAGTAGTTTGGATTGCTTGCGCATGTTAGGGTTCCAATAGGCGAATGTCATGACGCAGGCGGGCAAGCTGAGTGGCTTATTGTTTACATTGATTTCAAATTGCTGTGCTTGTAACTGCCCGTCTACAAGGGTTTTCACTTTATTTTCTTGTGTTTGCGCAGAGAGCTTGGATAAACATTCTCCTTGCCATTGTTCGGTGGCTTGATGTTGGTAGCGATAAGCCGATACCCAAAGCAACTTTACATTAAAATCTGCACGGCTATTTAAAGTGCCATTTTCATAGTCAAAACGGTGCGTACCTATCTTTTGTTTGTCTAAATAAACATCAAAGTCCCATGTTTTTGCAGTGGCAGAAATACTGCTTAACAAGGCGGAAAAAAATAGAACTCTGCTTAAAAAAATCATGCTTTTGGCAACCCAGGGATAAATGCATTGGTTTTTGCAATGTAGTCAGCATAGTCTGGTCTGCGCTCAACAATGGTACTTTCCAGTAAGGCGACACCACTGACTTTCAATAACAAAATCGTCATTAATATGGGAGAGAATATCGCCCACCAAGCGCCACATGCCAATGCAAATAAGTAAAAGCCCCACCAAATTAAGCACTCGCCAAAATAATTGGGGTGACGAGAGTAGCGCCATAAGCCTTGGTTCATCACTTTGCCTTTGTTGGCAGGGTTAGCTTTAAATTTGGCTAATTGCCAATCAGCCACAATCTCCCAATATAAACCGAGCAGCACCAAATTTAGGGCAATCACATCTAAAAAGTGAAAAGGGGTTTCGCTTTGTATCGCTGCAAATAGTGGGTAAGAAATCACCCAGGCCAGCACCGCTTGAAAAGCAAATACAATGTAAATGCTTTTCATCCAAAAATGTGGCTCGTTGTTTTGGCGAATCACCGCATAACGTAAATCCTCTTGCCCCCAATTGCGCCAAGCAATATGAATGCTGAGTCGTAATGCCCAAAATGTCACTAACGCCAGTATGAGCAAAGTGCGGAAACTGAACTCGTAGATAAATAGGGCGCTTGAAAATGCTGTGATTGCAAAAAACAAACTCCACATGCAATCCACATGGCTATAGTGGTCCGTTGCCAGACTGAGTAGCCAACCAGACAACGCAAATAAACCAATCGCATACAATGCGTAGAGGTAAATATTAGGCAGCCAAGTCATTCATTACTCCCAGTGTTGTTCCAGTGTTGGCGCATGCGCAACAGCCAAGGGAAAAGCAAGCCCCAGCCGATGGCGAGATAGAGCAGGGTGGTCTTGCCTTGTAACAATACGATGGCTTCGAGCTTTTCTGCACCTAGGTAAGCCAGAGGGCCAGAAATCGCGCCTAATAGTAAGGCTAACCACCATCGGCCTTGCAACCACCGCATACTCACATTCAAGGTACAAGCAAACGCCAGCCATAACCCTACCATCCATAAGGGAATCCATTGTGAACCGCCGTCATGGCTCATAAAGGTAATATGATGCAAGCGATACATGGCTTGGTCAAATAAACAGCCAAACAGCGCCACAGTAATGATGGGTAGGGCATCCGACCAAGTTTCTATCCATTTTAAATGCGCAATCAATGCAATAATCACGACACTAATAGCTAATAATTCCGCACCTTGACGACCACACAGCACACACCACCACCATAAGAGCTGAAATCCAATGATATTGATAACGATGCGGTTTTTATCTACCCAAGTTGTTTCCATATTTAGCCAATTCAACGCAACACGCTAAGCTTTTCTAAACAAATAGTGGCTCACCCACCATTCTTGACCGTTATCGTAACCGAACAACTCAGCACAAGCCATATAAAAAATGCGCCAGCGTTGACGCCATATTTCAGCATTTTCTTTACCATAAGTATGTTCAAGCAAAGGCGTGATGGCTTCACGATTGGCATCCATATTGGCTAGCCAAGCATTGGCTGTTTTTTCATAGTGTTGACCATTCCAGCGCCATTTATTCACCAAACGCAAATCGTCCTGAAAGTGCAAAGGCAAATCATCGCTAGGCATAATGCCACCACTGAAAAAATATTGGCTCATCCAGTCATCGTTACCTTTCACTTCAAACGCATAAGGCGTATTGCGATGCACAAAAATGTGTTTAAAAAATAATCCATCTTTTTTGAGCCAAGAGGCAACCTTGCCATAGAGCACTTGATAGTTGCGCATATGTTCAAACATCTCTACTGAAACTATGCGGTCATATTGCGCATTCGCTTCAAACACATTCATGTCAGCGGTCATAATATTCAAATTGGTCAAACCACGCGCTTTGGCTTGTGCCATGATGTATTCACGTTGCGAGTTGGAGTTGGAAACGCCTGTGATGCTAGATTTTGGATAGTGTTCTGCCATCCACAAACTCAAAGAGCCCCAGCCACAGCCAAGCTCTAACACGGACTGCCCATTTTGCAGTTGTGCATGATCGCAGGTTTGCGTTAATGCTAACACCTCGGCTTCGTCTAGTGTCTTAGTCTCGGGCAACCAAAAGCAACTGCTGTATTTGCGGTGTTTACCTAAGCTGTAATGGAAAAAATCTGCAGGAACTTCATAGTGTTGCTCATTGGCTTTTTCTGGCAAAGGCGCAATGGTTGATTGCTTCATGCTGGCGATAAACTGCATCATCTGTTGTTGCCCATATTCGCAATCATGGGCATAGATTTCATCTAGTCTGTCTTTACACAGCTTACGTATACCAGCGCGTATGGCACTGTCAGGCAATAAGCCTCGTTCTGTGAGGCTAAATGCGAGATTTGATGCTAGGGAGGAGAGTGTATTCGTCATTAAATGCGTCTTTTTATAATTAGTTATGATAATAAATTTATGAAGTGCACAAATCTATTGTTCTGTCTCATGCAAGTCGGAAAAGTTCCCTTTAAATACCTGCTTTATCAAATCATATTATGCATGTTTGATGACGCTCAGTGCATTTGAAAAGTTACAGGTGTATACTGATAAGTATAGTTTATTTAGGAAAGTCTATGCGCATTGTTTATTTCTTTTTACCTTTGTTGGTAGTCGGTTGTGTGTTGGCAAACAACAGACTGGATAACAACGCTAATACTAACGTAGATTGGCCGCATTATGGCTTGAATTATCAAGGTCAAAGACATTCTTCACTCACACAAATCAATCGTAACAATGTCAGCAAACTTGTGCCTGCTTGGCAACTCAATACTGGGGTGAAGTCTACGTTTCAAGCAACGCCGATTGTGGTTGATGGGGTAATGTATGTGAGTTTGCCATTTAACCACGTGATAGCAGTGAATGCACAAACAGGGGCGGAAATTTGGCGCTATCAACATCAACGTAAGCAAGATTGGCCTATGTGCTGTGGGCCAGCCAACCGTGGTGTGGCGGTGGCAGAAGGCAAAGTATTTATTGGCACTGTGGATGCCCGCTTAATTGCGCTTGATGCCAAGACGGGCAAAAAGCTGTGGGACATCGACGTGGCGACCAACAGTGTGGTCACTGAGCAACAAACAGATTTAAACGCTAAAGACCCCAATAAACAGCGCAAAGTCACGGGCGGCACGGGTGTGGGCATCGCCATGGCGCCAGTGGTGTTTAATCACAAGGTGATGATAGGCATTACAGGGGTAGGCTATGGCTTGCATATTGACAACCCACGTGTTGATGCGCCACTAGGTGCTGTGATTGGTGTCACGGGCCGTTATGGACGCCCTGGCTTTTTGGCAGCCTATGATGTCAATGACGGTCACCAGATTTGGCAGTTTGACACCATCCCCGCGCAAGGTTGGGAGGGGGCGTTTACGCTCAAAACGCAAGATGGCATTACTTTAGACAGAGACATTGCCTCTGAAAAAGCCAGCTTAGCTCAATATCCTGATTCCGCACAATTTGGTGGTGGCTCCGCTTGGAGCACGCCAGCCATTGATGCAAGCGCCAACACCTTGTACTTTGGTACTGGCAATCCTTCCCCACAAATGAACGATGTTTCTCGCCCAGGAGACAATTTATATACCGTTTCTTTGGTAGCTTTGGACACGGAAACTGGCAAACGCAAATGGCATTATCAGCAAGTGCCGCATGACTTATGGGGTTATGATTTAGCCAGTCCGCCTGTGTTATTTGATTATCAATATCAAGGCAAAACCATCCCTGCCGTTGGTCAAGCCAGCAAAACAGGGTGGTTTTATATTCATCATCGCCATACGGGGGCGTTGATTCGTAAATCAGAAGCTTTTGTGCCGCAACAAAATCTGTTTAAAAAACCTAGTTTTGAAGGCACAGTGATTTATCCAGGCATTCTTGGTGGCAGTAATTGGTCTCCTGCCAGTGTGGATACACAAACGCAAACCGCTTATGTGGCCGCGATACATTCCCCCATCAAATACACCTTGCACGAAACGACTGTTAAATCTGGCGAAACGCCAATGCGTTACTCTGCCAGTGAGCCCACCAATGATGCGCGCTGGGGCTTGCTGAGCGCGATTGATTTGGCTTCGGGTAAACTGCGTTGGCAACACAAAACAGCACAACCTTTGGTAGGCGGTGTACTTTCAACCGCAGGAAACTTAGTATGGACAGGTGAGGGCGATGGTCATTTTCGTGCTTACGATAGCCAAACTGGAAAGGTGCTGTGGGAAACCAAGTCCAACTTTGGCGTGAATGCACCGCCCATTACTTATGCGATTAATGGCAAGCAATATATTGCCGTGGTGAGTGGTGGCAGTGCGATTTTTGGTTATCCACAAGGCGATGCCATCCTCGTTTACGCTTTGCCCGATTAGACTATATCCCAATTATTTATTGGTGGAAGTTTGGCTAGCGGCCAAACCAACCAAACGTGAAACCACCACGGTGATATACATTGCGCCAGCAAAAATCTGTAAGGCACTGATTGCGCGGGCAGGGCCGGAGACTGGAATCACATCGCCCACGCCTGTACTAGATTGAATAGAAAAGCTCATGAATAGGAGCTCTATCCAAGTGCGCGGTGCATCGGGATTGGTTGCCGCCAAAATGCTATGTGGATATACCTGTTGGCACACAGAGTAGGCCAAAGCAAAGCCCCAAACTAATAAAGTAAATGTAGCGGCTGCTGCAAACAATTCATCAATAGTCACCACATTATCTTGATACATATACATTACCAAACTACCTGCAGCGTAAAAATACAGTGCAGTTTCAAGGCTTTGCGCCCAACATAACCATGCGGGGTTAAACTGTGTGGCAATTAAAATCAAGACAAAAGAAGCACATAACAAGCCCAACGCTACCCAGTTCATGGCAGGCGTACGATACACCACAAAGACGGCAATCACAGGTACAACCAAGCCTAGTAGGTTTGCAAACAGTTGGTTTTGTATCGGCGCATCAAAAAAACCATAGAAAATCACACTGATTAACTGCGCAGCCAGTAAAAATGCATACGGAAATTGTTTAATACGGTTCAACATAATGGTCATGACTCGATTTAATTAATCTGGATTATACAGCGAAAAAAATGGGCATCTTGTGATGCCCATTCAGATTTGGTTTTAGGTATAAAAGACTAAGACTTATCTTCTTTCTTAGATTTTTTCTCTTTCTTCTCTTTTTTTGGTTTGTCTTCTTTAGCGCTGTCTTCTTTTTTTGCCTTGGTTTTTTCAGATTTAGCTTTAGACTCTTTCTCTTCTTTAGCCTTTTCTTTCTTGTCTGCCTTTTTATCTTCTTTTTTAGCTTTGGTCTCTTTTTCTGCTTTCTCTTCTTTAGCTGGTTTTTCTTTTTCTACCTTGGCTTTTTCTTCAGTCTTAGCTTTGCTAGATTTGTCAGCTTTGCTGGTTTTTTCAGCTTTGGTTTCTTTGGCTGGTTTTTCCTCTTTTTTGCTTGTTGAAGTGCTTGCAGGCATTGAGCTTCTGCCAGACACTGAAACATCCTTACGCACAGCGGCAAGAGTAGCAGGGCCAACGCCTTCTACTTGCTCTAATTCATCTACATTTTTGAAACCACCACTTTTCTTGCGGTAATCGATAATTGCTTGTGCTTTGACTGGGCCAATACCATCTAGGCTTTCTAATTCTTCTTGGCTTGCCGTATTTAAGTTAATGGCAGCCATTAAAGAACCACTAAAAGCCAAACCCATTATCAAAGCGATAAGATATTTTTTCATGTCTACTCCCGAAATTTAAACAAATGTTGTTAGAGAATTGCACCTAAGATTGTAATAGCCTTGCTATCAATCTAACACTATCATAACAGCTTTCAAATGTTAAATTAAATTAATTTCTTTGTTAATATCAGAAAGTGTCGCAATTGGGTCTGTCGCTTTGGTAATTGGACGTCCAATCACTAAATAATGCGAACCTAGCACAATAGCTTCTTTAGGCGTGACGATTCTTGTTTGATCGTCTTTGGCAGCTGAGCTTGGTCTTATACCTGGCGTAACAAGGCAAAAATCTGCGCCTAGATGCTCACGCAACAAACTGGCTTCTTGGGCGGAACAAACCACGCCATCCAGATGGCTTTGTTTAGCCAAGCTTGCTAGCGCCAACACTTGCTCTTGCAAAGGGCGTTGCACGCCAACTTGCGCTAAGGTATCGGCATCCATGCTGGTTAACACCGTCACCGCTGTGAGCAGTGGCTTGTTGTTAACACGCGCTTTATCAACACCCTCACGTGCCGCTTGCATCATGGCTTGACCACCGCTGGCATGCACATTCACCATCCAAACACCCAAATTAGCCGCTGCCTCACAGGCTTTGGCGACCGTGTTGGGGATGTCATGAAATTTTAAATCCAAGAACACAGCAAAGCCTGCATCGACCAACTGCTCGACCAATTGCGGGCCAGCAGACGTAAATAGCTCTTTACCGACTTTGAGTTTACATAAATCAGGGGTGACTTGTTTGGCAAACGCCAACGCGCTTTGCGCATTGTCATAATCCAAGGCAACGATAATTTTGCTGTTCATATATTCGTGAGACTTAAAAAGAGAAGGCTGTTATTTGCGATTAAGTAGTTTAATGTCGCGAACAGTGGCTTCTGAGGCTTCGGGTGGCAAAGATTCCCAAGCGTTGCAAGCAGGGCACTGCCAATGGTATTGCTTTGCTCTAAAGCCACATTGGTCGCAGTAATACGCAGCACGGTCACCAATGGCGTTACGCACCGTTTGTTGCATCAACTGCAAGTCATGTTGCTCATCATCGAGCATGGCGCGCGCTTGTAATAGCTGGTCGAGTGATTTTAAGCTTGGTTTGCGTATCAGTTCGTTTCTGGCCAGTTTGGCGGCTTTTTCTGGGCCTTCGGTTTGCAAAGTAGCTTCATACAGGGCAGACATCATGCTTGAAAGATGCTGATTCTCAAGATATTGGTTTAATTGAGC
This sequence comes from uncultured Methylophilus sp., assembly GCA_965249075.1. Taxonomy (GTDB): domain Bacteria; phylum Pseudomonadota; class Gammaproteobacteria; order Burkholderiales; family Methylophilaceae; genus Methylophilus. The sequence goes on along the minus strand of CBDFLF010000003.1, from coordinate 76,252 downwards.
CAAGCCTTCTTTTAAGCCCTTATTCACTTTTTTGTTAGTAGGCGAGTCTTCGGTACCCAAGGCGCTATAGCTTTTCAACATTTTTTGCGCGACCAAACCTAAATATTCAGGCTTCTGTAGCTCAATGCGCTTCCAGTAAGCAATGGCTTGTGCATGTTCCCCTTGCTGGGTTGCAATATCGCCCAACAGAACATTGGCGCGCACGCAGTCTTTATTAGCTTCTAAAGCTTGGCATAAATGGGTGTTGGCTTCATCCCAATGCTGAGCAATCATATCATTGACGGCTAACTCACAATGGTACTGCGCGACCTCTTTTCGGAAGGAAGTGCCTGAGAGCCTTTCCAGCTCTTCAGCCATGTCAATCGCCTTCGCCCACTCACGCTCTTTCACGTAAATGTCGAGCAAATAGCGAAATGCCGCTTGCTCGTAGCGGGTGCCACGTAAGGTATTAAATAACTCTTCCGCACGGTCATATAAGCCAGCTTTAAAATAATCTTGTGCCAACTCGACTTTAATTGACGTCACCTGTGTGTCAGTCAGCTCGTAATTTTCTAATAGGTTTAAGTGCAAGTGAATCGCGCGGTCGGTTTCACCCGTGCGTCTAAACAAACTGCCCAACACAAAATGTAACTCTAACGAGTCTTTGTTGAGGTGCAAGGCTTCGGTAAACGCATCGACGGCTTTGTGGTATTGGTCTGCAATCAGATGATTGAGGCCTTTAAAATAAGTGGCTGGCAGAGAGGTCGATTCGGAAATAAGCTGTTTAATATCGACCCGCGCGGCAACCCAGCCTAAGATAAAAAACAAGGGAAGAATGAGTAACCACCAGTATTCAAATTCAATGAGCATAGTTGCGCCTAAAACGATTAAGGCTATTTTACCTAAGAGGGGGAAATGAATCTATTTAATTTGTGCTTGAGCGCATATTTACAGGCGAGTGAGATATAAAAAAACGGCATCGTTAGGATGCCGTTTTTATTTTTGACTAATAAAGCTAATTAAATCGTGCTATCCACACGGTCTCTGAGCTCTTTGCCTGCCTTAAAGTGCGGAACGTATTTTTCAGGCACTTGCACTTTGGAGCCCGTTTTTGGATTGCGTCCTAAACGAGGCGGGCGATAGTTTAAACTAAAGCTACCAAAGCCTCTGATTTCAATACGTTCGCCAGTCGCTAAGTTTTCAGTCATCGCATCTAAAATCGCTTTGACTGATAACTCAGCATCTTTAAGCACTAGCTGTGGAAAGCGCTCGGCTAGCAAGTTAATAAGTTCAGATTTTGTCATGGCTTAAAGCCTTATTTTTTACTGTCTAATTTAGCTTTAAGCAAAGCACCTAGGTTGGTTGTACCAGCCGTTGCGTCATCAGCGATGATTTCTTCTTTCGCTTTTTTCGCTTTTGGTTTAGCTGCTTTTTCTTCGGTCACAGGCGCTGAGTTGCCGCTTGGGTCTTCAGTCAATTGTTTAACGCCTAATGAAATGCGCTCTTTATCAACGTCGATGGCCAAAATAACGGCTTGTAACTCATCACCTTTTTTGAAGTTGCGAATCGCTTCTTCGCCAGTTTGTGTCCATGACAAGTCAGACAAGTGAACCAAACCATCGATACCGCCTGGCAAGCCAATAAACACGCCAAAGTCAGTGATAGATTTGATTTGACCTGATACTTTGTCACCTTTAGCATGGGTCGCTGCAAAGTCATCCCATGGGTTTGGTTTACATTGTTTCATGCCCAATGACAAACGACGACGGTCTTCGTCAATTTCCAAAATCATCACTTCAACTTCGTCGCCTAATTGTGCGATTTTGCCTGGGTGAATGTTTTTGTTTGTCCAATCCATTTCAGAAACGTGTACCAAACCTTCAATGCCTGGTTCCACTTCAACGAAAGCACCGTAGTCAGTCAAGTTAGATACTTTACCGAACAAACGGGTGCCTACTGGGTAACGGCGAGTTAAAGCCACCCATGGGTCGTCGCCCAATTGTTTAATACCTAATGAAACGCGGTTTTTCTCTTGATCAAATTTCAAGATTTTCGCTTCCACTTCTTCACCCACTGTTAACACTTCTGATGGGTGTTTAACACGACGCCATGCCAAGTCAGTGATGTGTAACAAACCATCGATGCCGCCCAAATCAACGAACGCACCGTAGTCAGTGATGTTTTTAACGATACCTTTAATGACAGCGCCTTCAGTCAAGGTGCCCATTAAAGCTTCGCGGTCAGCGCCCACAGTGTCTTCCATCACTGCACGACGTGAAACCACGATATTGTTACGCTTACGGTCGAGTTTGATAACTTTGAAATCCCACTCTTTGTTTTCGTAAGGTGTAGTGTCTTTTACTGGACGAATGTCAACCAATGAACCTGGCAAGAACGCCATGATGCCGTTGACTGAAACACGCAAACCGCCTTTAACACGGCTGCTGACAAAACCTTTAACAATACGGCCTTCGTTCATGGCTTCTTCTAAATCCAACCATGCTTGCATTTTTTTCGCTTTTTCGCGAGAGAGAAGGGTAGAACCATAACCATCTTCGAGCTTTTCGATAGCGACTTTAACGAAGTCGCCAACAGCCACTTCCAATTCGCCTTGCGCGTTTTTAAACTCGTTTGCGTCGATGACGCTTTCTGACTTAAGGCCAGCGTTAACAATCACGAAGTCGTTATCTACTGATACCACTTCGGCGGTGATTACTTCACCAGAGCGCATTTCTTGACGCGCTAAACTTTCTTCAAACAGTGCTGCAAATGATTCGGTTGAGTTAGAAATAGAAGCCATTAAAAAAATTATCCAAAAAATAAGCAATAAACAGGGAATGTTGATTGCGTTTGTTAGGGCCTGTGACCAAGCCAAAACAGATTAAAGTTTATAAAATTGACCAAACATACGTTTGATCAACACGAAAGCGGAACTATACACAAAAAAATGCGTATGTTCAATGACTTATCATCCATTTTGAGCAGTTTTTTGAAACGCGCTTAAAATCATTTCTACTGCTTCTGCAATGCTCTTGTCAGAAGTGTCGACTAAAATCGCATCATCGAGCTGTTTGAGGGGCGCGCTAGCGCGTTGACTGTCGCGACAATCGCGTGTTTTGAGGTCATCTAAAATTAAATCATAATTGGCCGTGTCGCCACGACCCAATAGTTGCTGATAACGGCGTTGGGCGCGTATTTCGACATCGGCGGTTAAAAATACTTTTAATACCGCATCGGTAAACACCACAGAAGCCATGTCGCGACCATCGGCGACCAACCCAGGGCTTTGCCTAAAGTTTTTTTGCGTTTGCAACAAAGCGGCACGTACAGCAGGATGGACTGCGACTTCAGAAGCGCCTTTGCCCATGGCCTCGGTGCGAATTTCCGCACTCACCACCTTGCCATCCAAATACACCTCGCCATGTTTAAACTGAATGTTTAAACCTTGAGCATGGCTTGCCAGTGCCATTTCATCATGCCAAGCAATCTCCGCTTGATGGGCGGAAAATGCCAACAAACGATAAATCGCGCCAGAATCTAGATAATGAAAGCCGAAATGCTCAGCCACACGCTCAGCCACACTGCCTTTGCCCGAGGCAGAAGGCCCATCTATGGCGATTACAGGGGCGAAGTCAGGGTTAGTTGAATTAACTAGCAATTTTTGCAAACGCTTCAAAATAAGTTGGGAAGGTTTTACCCACACATTTGGGGTCATTAATGGTAATCGGCACGCCAGCTAAGCTTACTAATGAAAAACACATCGCCATGCGGTGGTCGTCATAGGTGTCAATCACGGCATTCGGCGTGAGTTGGGCAGGGGGCGTGATTTGAATAAAGTCCGCGCCTTCAATCACCGTGGCGCCCACTTTGCGTAACTCAGTCGCCATCGCGGCAATGCGGTCGGTTTCTTTCACACGCCAACTGGCGATATTGCGCAAAATGGTCGTGCGCGCTTGGTCTGAGTCGCCTTGCGCAAATAACGCCATCACCGCCAGCGTCATGGCGGCATCTGGGATATGGTTGCAATCTAAATCAATGGCTTTAATCGCAGGCGCTTGGCTGGTTTGAATGTGGTTTTCGCCATAACTGACTTGTCCGCCCATCAGTTTCACCGCCTCGGCAAATTTCACATCGCCTTGTATGCTTTGATTGCCAATGCCTTCCACCGTCACATCGCCCGCCAGCGCCCCTGCGGCAATAAAATAAGAGGCGCTTGAAGCATCGCCTTCGACATAAATCTCATTGAGGCTTTGATATTGCGCATTGGCAGGCACGGTAAAACGTTGCCAGCCTTCGCGTTGCACCAGCACACCAAACCGCGCCATTAAATTGAGGGTGATTTCGATATAAGGTTTAGAAATCAACTCGCCTACCACTTCGATAGTCGCTTGCTCACCCGTCAACGGCAACGCCATCAATAGCGCCGTTAAAAATTGGCTAGATACATCACCACGGATTTGCACAGTAGCTCCCTCACCCTGCAAGGGGGAGGGTTGGGGTGGGGGTTGAATCAATAAAGGTGGGAAACCCGCATTGGCCTCATAAGCCACTTGCGCACCTGCTTGCGTGAGTGCATCCACCAAGTCACCAATTGGGCGCTCATGCATGCGTGGCACACCATGCAAACGGTATTGCCCATTTGAAAAAGCCAGCGCGGCAGTGAGTGGTCTAAATGCCGTCCCTGCATTGCCTAAGAACAAATCCGCTTGCTTGTTAGGAAAGTTACCCGCGCAACCCGTCACGCGCCAAGCGTTTGGGGCAAAGTTTTCCAACTTCACGCCCAAGCTGGTCAGCGCTTCTAACATACGGCTGGTGTCGTCTGATGCCAACACATCGCGGATTTCAGTCACGCCATTGGCCAGTGCCGCCAATAACAAAGTGCGGTTAGAAATGCTTTTAGAGCCAGGTAAAGTCAGCTTGCCACGGGCTTGGCTGTAGGCGGGAAGATGTAGTTGTTCCATGTGGTCTTTAATAGAAGGTTATTTATTGTAGTTTGGCTTTTGCCCACTGATTTCTAGCTTTGCTGGCTTTCTCAAAAATCGCTTCTAAGCCAGCACTGTCTTCAGTTTCTAGCAGTTGTTTGATTTTAGCCAACTCAGCTTGATACGCGGAAATCTCGCTTAAAAGCGCGGTTTTATTGGCTAAACTAATGTCACGCCACATTTCGGGGTGGCTACCTGCAATGCGCGTAAAGTCTCTAAACCCGCTCGCGGCAAAGCTAAACAACTGCTCGGCGTTGTCACGGCTGGCTAAATCGTCCACCAAGGCAAATGCCAACAAGTGGGGCAGGTGGCTCACCGCCGCAAAAATACCATCGTGTTGCGCAGGTGTCATGGTCGCCACCACCGCGCCACACGCTTGCCACAAGGCAGTTACCGTTTTCACGGCTTCAGGCTTGGTTTCAGCAGCAGGGGTGAGAATCACATTTTTGGCTATGTATAAGTCTGCCAAGGCCGCGCTAGCCCCGCTTTTTTCGGCGCCCGCAATCGGGTGCCCACCGACAAATTGGTTAAACTGCACGCCCAACACCGCTTGCGCCGCCGCCATCACGTCACTTTTGGTGCTGCCCGCATCCGTAATCACCATGTTTGGGGTTAAATGCGGTTGAATCGCCTGCAAAATCGGCGTGGTTTGCGCCACAGGTGCGGCAATTAAAATCACATCCGCGTCTTTAAGGGCAGTGGCAATATCTGATTCTGACTGGTCGATGATATTGAGTGCTAACGCCTCGTCTAAACTCGCTTGCGAGCGCCCAACGCCCACAATATGCGTGTTTAACCCTGCTTTTTTAACAGCCAGCGCAACAGAGCCCCCAATCAGACCCACCCCAAAAATTACTAATTTTTTCAAAATATTAAATCAACTATTCAATCAACTGGCTAAATAAGCCGAAATTGTAACATGACAGATGGGGTCAACCGAACCCAGTGTCTATGCATTAACTACATGTAACGCCGATAAAAGCGTTATAATACCAATTGCTTTGGGGCTGACCAGGTTTCGACGTGGGTTGCAAAGCAGTGCAGGGCATACCGAGGGTTTCAGGTTTCCTCGTAAATCCATCTGGAAAAAGTATAGTCGCAAACGACGAAACTTACGCTTTAGCCGCTTAATCCCGGCTGAACGCTGCACCGAAGGGCTTCTCGGTCGGGCTAGGCAGCTAGCAGCAGCGTCATAAAGAGAAGATCGTGGTGTATTGGGTTACTTAATACATCATTAAATCTAAGGTGACTCGCTACACTTTTGCTTGCTCGTTGGTGAGTGTGTAGTTAAATTAAACAACACAGCTAAGTATGTAGAACTGTCTGTGGAGGGCTTGCGGACGCGGGTTCGATTCCCGCCTGCTCCACCAAATTAAAAATACCACCTTCGGGTGGTATTTTTATTTGTGCAGTGGGTGAGGATGAGAAACCGCCTTGGGTTCGACTAAGCAATCACCGATTGCTTGGACGCTGAGCCTGCGAAGCGGGCCTTTAGGCCGAAGTTTTCGCGGATGTAACGCGAAAGCTGAGCAATCCCGCCATAACAGGTATAATTTTGGCCTAGCAATAAGCAAATAGTCCTCTTGTTTAATTGTTGCGTCAAAGCCTAAGATTTAAAAAAAGCTAATTCATATAAACATAGGCGGGCTAATTTAAAAATAGAATGGTGAAATATGGCAAAAATACAATCAATAGAACCTAATATTGCCGACTTAGCAAATGGCTGGCTTAAATCTCACAAGCTTAATTACAAGCTTGAGCAAGAATCCTTAAATGCTGAGATTGATAAAGCACTTGATGATTATCACTCTAAAAATGGAGGGGCAGGTGGTAACCGTCCTGATGCAAAACTATTGTTGCAAGATAAAAGTTTTAACTGGTTCCCTGTACTTGTTGAGTACAAAGGTTACATAGACAAACTAGTTAAGCTAGATTCAGACGGTAAGGTTGAAAATAGAACATCCAGAAACGAACCAAACTTCAAAAATATCAATTCTTTTGCAGTTAATGGCGCAGTGCATTATGCCAATGCCTTATTACACCACACCAGCTATACCGATATTATTGCGATTGGCGTTACTGGCTACAAAGATGAAGCAGGAAAAATCCATCATGAAATTGGCGTTTACTACGTTTCTAAGTCTAACTTTGGTGTAGGTCAAAAAGTTGGTGAATTTACAGATTTTTCATTTTTATCATCCAAACATTTTGATGCATTTGTTGCGCAAGTCAAAACCCTAAGCCTATCTCAAGCCGAGATAGACAAACTCAAAGAGCAACGCGAAAGAGAAATTGATGCCAGTTTGGTTAGGCTCAATAACGACATTTATCAAGAAGAAAAAGGTTTGGGTGAAAACGACCGCGTTTATCTGGTAGCCGCATCAATTATTGCAACGCTGGGCATTCCCAATAAGGTTGCACCGCTAGAAAAGTCAGACTTAAAGTCATCTACGGAAGCAGGCAATACGGATGGCGACATCATTGTTAGAAAAATACAGGCGTTTTTAAAAGAAAAGCAGATACCTGAAGAGAAGAAAAATTTAATTTTAAGAACACTTCAAAACACGCTCACCACAGAAAACATTAACAAAGTCACCGATGGTGAAAGCCAACTCAAGAGAGTGTTTGTGAAAATTGTGGACGATTTAGGCATTTACTACAAAATCGGCTTAACCACTGACTTTACAGGCAAGTTGTTTAATGAAATGTACGGCTGGTTAGGTTTTACGCAAGACAAACTTAACGATGTAGTCCTCACCCCCTCTTACATTGGCACCTTACTAGCCAAGTTGGCGCGTGTGAATAAAAACTCATATGTATGGGACTTTGCAACGGGTTCTGCGGGTTTGCTTGTAGCCGCAATGAACGAAATGCTTAACGATGCCAAAAACAGCATTACCTCACCTGAGGAACTCGCAAAAAAAGAAGCGCAAATTAAAGCCGAACAATTGCTAGGCTTAGAGGTGCTGTCTAGCGTTTATATGCTCGCCATTTTGAACATGATTTTGATGGGCGATGGTAGCTCAAACATTCTTAACAAGGACTCATTAGCAGATTTTGATGGTAAATATGGCTTTGGCAAAACCGATGAAAAATTCCCCGCTGATGCCTTTATCTTAAACCCACCTTATTCTACCCAAGGCAACGGCATGGTGTTTGTCGAAAAAGCCTTGAACATGATGCATAAAGGCTATGCTGCCATTATTATTCAAGGTTCGGCTGGTTCAGGTAAAGCGGCAGAATTTAACAAAAAAATACTCAAAAAAAATACGCTCATAGCCAGCATTAAAATGCCTATTGATTTATTCATTGGTAAATCTAATGTGCAAACCTATGTGTATGTGTTTAAAGTGAATGAGAAGCACGAGAAAGATGAAATGGTAAAGTTTATTGACTTCACCAACGATGGCTACACCCGCACTAACCGCAGAAAAGCTAGCAACAACCTGAAGGATACTGGTAAAGCAAAAGAGCGATATGAGGAACTGGTCAATCTTGTTCGCTTTGGTAAAAGCAAGCTAAACATTTTTACCGAAAATGAATACTTTGAAAGCACAATCAACCCAGAAAGTGGCGCTGATTGGAATCAAGCTATCCCCACTGACACCAAACCGACCTTACAAGACTTTAAGAAAACGGTGAGTGATTATTTGGCTTGGGAAGTGAGTAATTTACTAAAGCAACGTGCCAAGGATGAAACGCTGGGAAAATAACTTCCCCACTTAATGAGCGGTTAAAAAGCGTTGAGTGGGGTGAGTACAAAATCGTAGAGCTGTTTGAAAAACTGAATCTAAAATTTAAAAAATCTATATTTGACAAAGAAAAGGATGTTTCAAAAGAGCAATCTGCAGAGTTTGATCTACCACTTGTAAATGCCAAAGAAGGTGACAACGGAATAATGTATTACGGTAGGTCGCAAGACTTTGAAGGTGCCGAGATGACTATTGATATAGTTAATGATGGAGCAGTTTCAACAGGAAATGCTTACCCCCAACCACAAAAGACAGGTATTTTATATAACGCCTATCTCATAAAACCTAGATTTTGTGCAAGTGCAAAGTTATTGCACTTTTTTACATCATCAATTCAGAAGTCGATAAAGCTCAAATTTAATTATCAAAATAAAGCAGGTTGGGAAAAAGTCAAAAACGAAAAAATCCAACTACCGACCAAAAATGGCAATATTGATTTTGACTTTATGGAAGGCTTTATAGCCGAGCTGGAGGCAGAACGTATAGCCGAGCTGGAGGCATATTTGTCTGCAAGCGGATTAAAATACACAACCTTAACCGAGCAAGAGCAACAAGCGTTAGCGGATTTTGAGCATAGAAAATTAAATTGGGGTGAGTTTACATATCAAAGTGTGTTTAATCACATTTCTCAGGGGCGAAGACTTAAAAAGGATGACCAAATAGATGGAGACATACCGTTTGTAATGGCCGGTGTCACAAACACAGGTGTCGTTAATTTCATCTCAAACCCTGTCGCAAGCTTTCCTAAAAATTCAATCACGATAGATATTTTTGGAAATGCGTTTTATCGTGGCTATAGTTTTGGTGCTGGTGACGATACAGGTGTTTATTGGAGTGATGATAAAAATTACTCTAAAGAAACAATGTTGTTTTTCACCACAACGATGGGGAAATCAATATCTGGTAAATTTGATTTTGGTAAAAAATTAAGAAGCTCACAAAGTTTAGGTTTTAAAATGAAACTTCCGGAGGTGAACAGCCAACCTGATATTGCTTTCATGGAAAACTTCATTTCCGCCATTCAAAAACTCGTTATAAAAGATGTTGTGCAATATGCAGATGAAAAAATAGCTGCAACAAAAGATGACTGTGGCAGAACTGTTAAACAGCAGGTGGATGAACTTCTATCTTAAATAGACCTGTAGCAGAATATACGCCACCCTTGGGAATCAACCTAAGTGTGGCGTTTTTTATTCATTCAACGTTAATCTAAATAGTCATTTTCTTCATAAGCGTCGCGCAACATGGCGTTGATTGCGTCCATATCATCGGCTTTAGGTTTGGGATTGTTTGAATTGTCTGTTTTTGCCAATGGTTTGCTTGTGGTTTGAGGCGGGCTTGCGTTAGGTGCAGGGGCGCCTGCAAGCCATTTTTCAAAGGGGGCAGTTTCTACACCTTGTGGTATGTACCAGTGTTTTCCATCGGGATTCCAGCGTGCGCCTAGGGCTTTGGCTTGGTCTTTTTCGTTAAAGGGGACTTTGAGTGGGGTGTTGCTTGTTGCGGTCATGATTTTCCTACACTGTGTTTTTGCGGTTTGTTTTGAGCTGCTTGCAATATTTTCTCATAAAGCTTGTTGGTGCATCGCTTTTTTCAGGCGAAACCTGTCATCGAATATGCTACTTAGAATAAGGTGGATTGTGCGGGCGGTGGTGCGCTTAGCAGAGCGTCTATGTCTATATCAAATAGGCCTAATTTGCCTGGGCATGGCATAAGGGGCAGGGGCGTTGCGTCTTCAAATAAGAAGCCATAGTATTCGGCATGCACGCCGCCAAAATGGGCGCGTTGCTCACGGCTAATGCCTTGGGGAATGCTTCCGGGTTGGCAACAAAGCACTAAATTGGCAATGCCGACCACGCCGCCAAACTCTAATGTGTCTTTTGATGGCAAAGGTATGTCGGTATTGGCTTTGAGGTAGTCATAATATTCTTTGTATAGGCCTTTGCTGGCGTGAATTAAAATTGGCCCACGATAGGATGTGCCCCAAGTACGGTCGTCTATAAGCAGATAGCCGTTAGCGATGAGCCATGCAAAGGGTTGCTTGAGTGACAGTGCTTTGATTTTACCTTTGGGCAGGGGGATACTTTTGTGTGTGCTCATGTTGCGTCATGGGGTTTAAACGCTGGCATACTACATGAGTTATTAAAAAAAGCGCTGATTTAGCCTTGTGTTTTGGCTAAATCAGCGCATTTTTCCTGTTTTTCACAGGCTGGTTAGAGCGTGTTTGCTGGATTTTTACTTTTTGTCTTTGCCTATTTGATTGCCAATCACACCGCCAACTGCTGCGCCACCTACGGTGCCTAATACGCCACCACCTGTTAGCACCGCGCCTGCAACGCCACCTACGCCTGCACCGATGGCGGTGCTTTTGTCTCGGGCGGACATGCCAGTACAGCCCGTTGCGGTTGCGACGAGTGTGAATAATATGGTTGTGATGATTGTTTTGTTGATTGTTTGCATGGTGAACCTCTTTCTTTGCTTGTCATTTAACGTGCGCTGACACCTACAGGTATTGGCGCTAGCGTTTGTGCGTTTGTTGCCATCATTTTTTTAATATAGCCTGCGCGATAAAAAGGGACGCTGACTATCATGAGGATTCCGCCTTTATCGATGCTGTTTTTGTAGTGCTTTAAATCTGAGTTAAAGATGTTTTCACCCAACAGACCTGCGCCTAAAGCCAAGGCAAGCGCGCCAGCCAAGATGGTGACGAATAGCACGACATACCAAGTGGTATTGGTGTACCAGAGTGGGGAGACGGTAATCCAAGCGGGTACGATTAACACGTAAAGCCCTGCGACTAGCCCAACCCCCGCACCCATTAAAATGCCTCGTTGCCCTTCATGCACCATGTTGGATTTTTCGAGCATGGTTGCGGCTTGGAGCTTGCCTAATGCCACCCCTGGTTGGGCTAAAAAATGCATGTCGTTGTCGCTAACTCTTGCGAGTAACAAACGCTCACACGCTTGATTAGCGGCATGGAGGTTGGGGAGTAAAAATGTCAGCTTCAATTTCATGGGGTTCCTTTAGTGGTTGTTGAGGCTGACAATGCGTTGTGTTGATTAACAACGCGATTAGTCATTTTGGGGTTATTTTAGCCAAGGTGTCTTTTTGCTTGGATTGCCATAGCGTTAAGTCTTTCTCTACTTGCTCTTTGGCCGTGCCATACAGTTCTTGAATTTTTCCAGCCAATTGTTGACGCTTGCCTGCAATCACGTCTAATTGGTCGTCTGTGAGTTTTCCCCACTGTTGTTTAACGCTACCTTTAAGTTGTTTCCAATTACCTTCAATTTGATCCCAGTTCATTTGTGTTCCTTTATGTGAATGGTGTGACTTCAACATCACTTGATAAGGCATTCGGTTATCAGTTTGTAGGGCTGTTAATTTTCTTGCCTCGATAATGCTAGGTTAGTGACCATTCGGCAGGGCGTCCGTCTGCTAGCGTACGAATGCCTAATCAATTTGAAATGGTTGGTCTGATGCTGGTTATGGGTGCGGGGAGGGACTAATTTAGGGATTTATTGCGGTGAAAGAGGTGGTTTTATTTTAAGGTGATGAGTGAAAATATGGTTGCAAGTGTTTGTTATTATTTATATTTATTGTTAGCTTATTAATGCTTAGCTAAGTTATTCAATACGTTAACTACTAACATTGGCAAGTCATCCGCAATCAAGCCCAACCCAAACTGGTTTGCGGCTTCTGCGTGTAGCCATACCCCCGCACAAGCTGCCTCAAATGCAGGCATACCTTGGGCTAGTAAGCTGGTGATGATGCCTGCTAACACATCGCCTGAGCCTGCGGTTGCGAGCGTTGCTGGTGCGTTTTGGTTGATGGCGATTTGACCTTGGGGCGAGGCGATGATGGTGTGATGCCCTTTGAGCACAATGATGGCATTGGCGCTTTGGGCGGCTTGGCTGGCGCTGGCAATGAGGTCATCAGAGAGGCTAAATGGGCGTTTAAACTCGCCTTGGTGTGGCGTGAGTATGCAAGGGTGTTTGATGGCTTGGCATAGCTCTGCGGGATTGTTTTCAAACACGCTAATGGCGTCTGCGTCTATCACCATGGGCTTTTGTTTTGAGAGCAGATAAAGCGTGGCTTGTTTAGTTTGCTCGCCAATGCCTGCGCCTGGGCCTATTAAATAAGCGTTTACGCGGTTGTCATCCGCCAAAGTTTGCATTTGCTCAACGCTATCGTAAGGTTTAACCATGATGCTTAACAGCGTGCTGGCGTAAACGGGCAGGGCGATGCTAGGGACGAGAATGCTGGTAAGGCCTGCACCTGATCTGGCGCAGGCTAGGGCGGCTAAACGCGCTGCGCCTGTGATTGGGTATCCGCCGTAGAGCATGGCATAACCACGGCTGTATTTGTTGGTATCTGCCGTAAGCGTTAAGCATGGCAAGCAATCGCGCCATATCTCTGGATTGTTTACTTGCGGTAAATTTTCTTTAGTTTTCACTTTAAGTTTATAGTTCTATCAAATTGTTTTAATTGTTTATTTTTTATTTAAATCGTACTATTTAAATATTCAGTTAATCACATATCCCAGTGTAACGTATCTTTGATTTTACATCTTAACGCGTCTGCAGGGTCACTATGCGTAATAAAGGTAGCTTTATCGGTTACCCCAAAAAATTGGGTTTGCATCGTGTTACCTATTGGTTATCTGGCCGTCATAGTCTTAACCTGTTGACATCACTTATATATAAAACAGGGCGGATAGTTCCGTGAATAGATAACGACCACTTCTCTGCAAATTTATCATTTACTTCGTATAATGTATATTATGTTAAATTAAAGATGTATGTTATTCGGTAAGAATACAAAGTACTATTTCAGGAGGTTTTCCCTACTCTGGCAAAATAAGCGTAATCATTGAGTTTATTGGCAATCATTAGACCGATTTAAATTAAATCACCTAAGGTTTGGTATTAGCTAATAGATAAAAACGTTTATTTGAAAAGCGTTTTATTAGGATGGAGTCAGTAATTTGACTAGCTAAACAAGAAACGTCAGCTTTGAGATTAAGTAATTGAGATGAGGATACTTTGGCGGAGAGCGAGGGATTCGAACCCTCGATAGAGTTGCCCCTATGCCACCTTTCCAGGGTGGTGACTTAAACCGCTCATCCAGCTCTCCGAATTGGTGCGGATTATAGCCGAATAGCTTAAGTCATCCAAATTGTTTGTGTATAGCTGTGAATTATTAATTCAACTATGCTTATTTATCGTATGTTTTATATCTTATAAATATCAACATAATTAAATAAAAAACGCTTGATTTTGACTGATTTAAGGTTTAATGTGGCATGATTAATTACGCTTAAATCCATATTTTATGCGGTGTTTAGCGCGATTAAGAAATTTATTGGATTAATTTTCAATAATGCGGTTTGGAGAGTAGTTCTACTACAAAATATATAGAAAAAATATAGGAGTTGATATGAGTTTGGATCTTTTAAAAGGTATGGGGGTTAAAGTCCCTTATAAAGCGAAATACGATAACTTTATCGGTGGAAAATGGGTTGCCCCAGTTAAAGGTGAGTATTTTGATGTGATTTCACCTATCACTGGCCTACCCTATACTAAAGCTGCCCGCTCAAGCGCAGAAGATGTTGAGTTGGCTTTGGATGCAGCACATGCAGCTGCAGATAAGTGGGGAAAAGCCTCAACGACTGAGCGCTCAAATATCTTATTGAAAATAGCTGACCGCATTGAGCAAAACTTAGAGTTGATTGCTACGGCTGAAACCGTGGATAACGGCAAGCCGATTCGTGAAACGATGAATGCGGACATCCCTTTGGCGGTTGACCACTTCCGTTACTTTGCAGGTGCGATTCGCGCACAAGAAGGCGGCATCAGTGAGATTGACCACGATACTGTGGCTTATCACTTCCATGAGCCACTAGGCGTGGTTGGTCAGATTATTCCTTGGAACTTCCCAATTTTAATGGCGGCTTGGAAATTGGCCCCTGCCCTTGCTGCTGGTAACTGCGTGGTGATGAAGCCTGCTGAGTTTACACCAGTGAGTTTACTAATATTATTAGAAGTTATTGCTGATTTAGTCCCACCAGGCACCATTAACATTGTGAACGGTTACGGCCGTGAAGTCGGCGCGCCATTGGCTAACAGCAAACGCATTGCGAAAATTGGCTTTACAGGTTCTACCGCAACAGGCCGTGCTATTGCAACTGCAGCTGCCAACAACTTGATTCCTGCCACATTGGAATTAGGCGGTAAATCGCCTAATATCTTCTTTGAAGACATCATGGATGCAGATGACGCTTTCTTGGATAAAACTGTTGAAGGCTTGGTGTTGTTTGCCTTTAACCAAGGCGAAGTGTGTACCTGCCCTTCCCGCGCATTGATTCAAGAATCCATTTATGACAAATTTATGGAACGTGTGATGCCACGCATTGCCGCGATTAAACAAGGCAACCCATTGGATTCAAGCACGATGATTGGTGCTCAAGCGTCTCAAGACCAACTCAACAAAATCATGAATTACATTGATATTGGCAAACAAGAAGGTGCGCAATTGTTGTGTGGTGGTGAGCGCAATGTCTTGAGCGGCGACTTGGCAGAAGGTTACTATGTGAAACCTACTCTACTCAAAGGTCACAACAAAATGCGCGTGTTCCAAGAAGAAATTTTTGGACCTGTGTTAGCTGTGACGACCTTTAAAGACGAAGCGGAAGCTTTAAGTATTGCTAATGATACGATTTTTGGCTTGGGATCTGGTGTCTGGACGCGTGATGGTAGTCGCGCTTATCGTATGGGTCGTGGCATTAAAGCGGGTCGCGTATGGACTAACTGTTACCACGCTTACCCTGCACATGCAGCGTTTGGTGGCTATAAAGAGTCTGGCATTGGCCGTGAAAACCACAAAATGATGTTAGATCATTACCAACAAACGAAGAACTTGTTGGTGAGTTATAACCCTAATAAATTAGGCTTCTTCTAAAGAAACCTAACTAAGCGGCTACGCGGGCGATTTGTTTCGTTACGCGGTGCTCAAAACCTCGCCGTACTATGTGTACTGTCTCGGTTTCTGCGCTCCGTGTGCCTCACACTTCATCCCGCTCACTCACTTATTTAGAGTTTCTTAGTGTGTTTATTATTGGCTTGATTAGGTTAGAATAAAGAGGCGGTTTTTAATCGCCTCTTTTTTATTTATAAAAACGCATACTAGGGAAAATTATCATGGCTGAACGTGTCTCTGCTACGCCGCCTGCACAGGCGTTAATCAGTAAACTGACTGCTGAGCATGGCCCGATTATATTCTTACAATCTGGCGGTTGTTGCGAAGGGAGTGGGCCTTTGTGCATGCCAGCGCATGAGTTTAAAGCCAGTGCGATGGATGTGATTTTAGGCACATTGAACGATGGCGCAGTGTTTTATATGAGTGACAGCCATTTTTCATTTGCAGAAAATATGCACACCATTTTAGATGCACAGCCTGGCTCTAGTGGCTCTTTTTCATTAGATTGTGGGTCTGGATTTGCGTTTATCACACGCGGGCGTTTATATAGCGATGAAGAATTAGCAAAGCTACCGCCCGTTGTTAGAGCGGGTTACTAGAGTAACTGAATTAGAATCCCAAACTATCTAGCAAATCATCCACTTGCTCTTGCGAGGCAACGACATCCACGGTGTTGTGTGGGTCAATTTGTGGGCCATTTAAGAGAGAATTGTCTTCTTTTTTTGTAGCGGGTGAAAAATCGACAAGTACTTGTAACAATTGGCGTTCTAAATCTTGTGCCAACACAGTGATTTTTTTAATCACTTGTCCTGTTAAATCTTGAAAGTCCTGCGCCATCATGATTTCCATCAGCAAGGCTTTTGTATCTACTGTGTTTTTATCGGTAAGGGCTAAATAAGCTAGCGTCTCTTGTACGACTTGATTGTATTCTGACTTGAGTGATGGCTTTTCCATAATGGCTTGCCATTGTGCTTTGAGGCGAGTTGCTTCTGTGCCCAGCTCTGATTGCAGTGGCGTCGCTTGATCAACCGCATTCAGCACGCGCTCGGCCGCTTGTTCCGTCATTTTTGCAACGTAATTAAGTCTGTCACGTGCATCGGGGATTTCGTGTGCGACTTGCTCTAGCATTTTATCCAAGCCTAGCGCGCGGATACTCTCATGCAACGCGCGGGTGACATGCCCAATACGTTGTAGCATATCCTCTTGCTCGGTATTTGCCATAGACATTAACACGTCTGTCGATGGATTTGAGACGCCTTCTGAGAGCGCTTTTTTCATATTACGCTCCCGCTTTTTCTAGTTTCTCAAAAATTTTGCCCAACTTTTCATCTAATGTCGCTGCGGTAAATGGCTTCACCACATAACCACTCGCCCCCGCTTGCGCAGCGGCGATGATGTTTTCTTTTTTGGCTTCGGCAGTTACCATCAACACAGGGATACTTTTTAGCTTTTCATCTGCACGAATTTGCTGAAGCATGGTTAAGCCATCCATATTGGGCATGTTCCAATCAGACACCACAAAGTCAAACTCGCCGTTTTTCAGCATACTTAAACCTACAACGCCGTCTTCTGCTTCTTCAACGTTGCTGTAACCAAGCTCTTTGAGCAGATTGCGTACAATCCGACGCATGGTCGAGAAGTCGTCCACCACAAGAAATTTCATATTTGGATTAGCCATTGTGACTCCATTACTTTATGTATGATTAACTCTATTATCGACAAAATGTCTATCGACTAAAGCGGTATAAAAGCCCATATAAATACGTTTGTTTATAGATTTATACACGCAAAGCACGCTCGCTATTTTGCGTTAAGTGACCCAGCACCATTTTAGGCAAGTCTTTGAGATGCCCAACTTCATGCACCCCACCCTGTGCGACGGCTTCACGTGGCATGCCATAGACCACACAGCTTTCCTCATTTTGAGAGAAGTTGTATGCCCCTGCATTGCGCATTCTCGCCATGCCAGCTGCGCCATCTTTACCCATGCCCGTTAAAATTACCCCCACCGCGTTTTTACCTGCATTGAGTGCAGCCGAATCAAACAACACATCCACAGAGGGTTTGTGACGATTCACAGGTTCAGCATCTGAAAGCTTAGTCACATAGTTGGCACCACTTCTCGCCAGCAATAAGTGTTTATCTCCTGGTGCTATATAAGCGTGTCCTGGCAATACGCGCTCGCCATCAACCGCTTCTTTTACGCTGATTTTGCAAAGTGTATCGAGTCGATTCGCAAATGACTTGGTAAACCCTGCTGGCATATGTTGGGTAATTAAAATACCAGGGCAGTCAGAAGGCATTTGCAATAAAAAGGCTTTAATCGCCTCTGTGCCGCCAGTTGAGGCACCAATAATCAATAGCTTTTCGCTACTAATTAGCGGATTACGTAGCATGGTCGTTTGTTCAACCTGATTGCTTGATTTGGCGATACTTTGCAAAGAAGATACCTTTGCTTTGGAAGCCACACGGATTTTGTCTGTAATCAACTCAGCATATTCGCGGATGCCTTGCGAGATGGCTGTTTTTGGTTTGGTGACAAAATCAGTTGCACCAAGCTCTAGCGCACGCATAGTGATTTCTGAGCCTTTTTCTGTCAATGTTGACACCATCAATACAGGCATTGGGCGGAGACGCATAAGCTTTTCCAAGAAGTCTAAGCCGTCCATTTTTGGCATTTCGACATCCAGTGTCAGTACATCCGGGTTCAACTGCTTAATCATTTCGCGCGCAATCAATGGGTCGGGCGCAGCGCCCACCACTTCCATGTCTTTTTCTTGATTGATAATCTCGGTTAATAAACTTCTAATTAACGCAGAGTCATCAATCACGAGCACCTTGGTTTTCATTATGTTTGGTCTCCAGCATTATTTAGTTAAAACAAATCAATATCGCCTGCCACATCGTTGGTTTTAAGTTTGCTAGAGTAATCTTGCTCACGTTTAACCAAGGTGTAGTTGTTCAATTGTTTGAGTTTTTTCACCAATACTTTGCCGGTTTTAGGAAAGTAATAGACTTTGCGCGGATAAATATCGAGCAAATCTTCGCCAGTGACTTTGATACCTTCATCTTTAAGGAATTTTTTGACGAAGGCGGCATTTCTATCGCCCACGTTGTTGGCGGTAAAGCTGCGCAATACATTGCCACCACCAAAAATTTTGGCTTCTAAATTTTCGCGTTTCGCGCCATTACGAAGCAACTGGTTTATCAACACCTCCATGGCATAGGTGCCATAGCGCATCGATTCAGAAACGGGGTTGTCTTTGTCTGCTTTAGCGCCTTCTGGCAACATAAAATGGTTCATGCCACCAATGCCCGTTTTAGTGTCACGAATGCAGGCAGATACGCACGAACCGAGTACGGTGACAATAAGCATATCTTTGTCGGTATAGTAGTATTCACCGGGAGAAATTTTTGCGGCATCGCAATTAAATGTTCTATCAAAATAGCGCGTTTGCGCGACTTCCTCTTGCATAATAGTCATGCGGCCACTCCTTGTTGTTTTGTGCTACTGCGCTGAGCGCTATTTTTTAGTTGATAGACCGTTTTACCTAGTAGTTGAAACGCATTTGACACGTACATAAAGTTTTCTGAATGCCCTGCAAATAACAAACTGTGTGATTTCATCAAAGGCGCAAATTTTTCTAAAATATCGCCTTGTGTTTGCTTGTCAAAATAAATCATGACATTGCGGCAAAAAATGGCATCAAATGGTTGTTTCATTGGCCATTGGTTATCTAACAGATTCAACTGGTGAAAGGTAATCAGTTTGCTCAGTTCTGGTCGGATACGCACCAAGCCCTCCTGTTCACCCTTCCCTTTTAAAAAGAATTTTTTTAATCGGCTATCCGATAATTTATTGACTCTATCCACAGGATAGACGCCTTGACTCGCCACTTTTAGTACATTGGTATCAATATCTGTCGCGATAATTTCCACAGGTGGTTGTAGGCTATTAAAAGCCTCGCACGCTGTCATGGCAATAGAATAAGGCTCTTCGCCTGTTGAGGCGGCGGAACACCAAATACGGATTGGTTTTTGCAAGGTCAGTAAGTGATCTTTAAGTATGACAAAGTGGTGATCTTCTCTAAAAAACGAGGTGAGATTGGTCGTTAAGGCATTTGTAAATGCCTCCCACTCCGTTGATTCTGGGTGCTTTTCTAACGCATCTAAATACACTTTAAAAGATTGGTGCCCTAATGTGCGCAAGCGTCGTGCTACGCGGCTATACACCATGTCAGTTTTTGCCTCTGATAAAGAGATACCAGCGTGTCGGTAAATCAACTGCCGAATACGCGTAAAATCATTGTGCGTAAATTCAAATTCCCGCGCGTTATCTTGTTGTGACATCTGGTTATCTCTTATCGTTATATTGAGGCGGACTAACTACACTTTTTTACTTTGACTGCTATTTATTACGCTTTTACAGCTTTGCTACGCTCTTTCATTTGTGCAATCGCTAACGCCGCTGCTTGGTCTTCAGCACGGCGATTTTGTGCTTCAGGCGTCTTTGCAGCAAATGGATGTTGCGCTTCTCTAAAGTGTTTCAACACATCAGCCGCTTTAGGCTCGCGATTCACCGCAGATTTAATTGCCATTTTGGTCGCGCGATAGTTCCAGTCTTGAATACGATCATCCATATCCGCTTTGCTATCAATAAAGACACCAACACAGATATAGACGTCATCCGCTTCTTCTAACGGAATCGTGCCATCTTCCACACATTCCATGACAGCCATCGCTACACCACGTTGTGCAGGGCCAAACATTTGCACGGCTTGACGGCCATCTTTAATGGTTACTTTGTTAAACATGACAGTATTTGGTTTGACCATCATATTTGGCGCCGCAATCGCCAATAAACCATTCACCCCTTGTTTTTGGTCGGTGAGCGTACGGCAAAATGCGTCTTCTGCTGCGCTACCGCGTGGGCCCATCACCAAATCTATGTGTGCCACATTTTTTAAATCTAAGCCTGAGCCATCTGGACGATCTTCAATCACCAAACCCTCACCAATCAAAACTCTATCAATCACTGCCATGTTAATCTCCTGATTTAATTAAATTACTACCTTCTACTGCATTAAAAATTACACCTAACATTCATCTCACACGCACTTTAATAAGCATTGCTTACCATGCGATAGTCAGACTCCATGTATTCTTGTTGAGCGTCATCTACATTAAAGACGCTCACTGTATTTGCCAATTCATTGGCTTGATCCATCAGCGACTCAGCCGCCGCCGCTGCTTGCTCTACCAAAGCGGTATTTTGTTGGGTGACATCATCCATCGTAATAATGGCCTCGTTCACCGTGGCAATACCATTGCTTTGCTCGATAGATGCTGTGGTAATTTCACTGATAATGTCAGACACACGCTTGACCGAGTTCACAATATCCTGCATGGTTTCACCAGCGGCAGAGACTTGCTTACTACCTTCGGCAGTTTTTTGCACTGAATCATTAATCAACTCTTTGATTTCTTTAGCAGCACTAGATGAACGTTGTGCGAGATTGCCCACCTCACCCGCAACCACAGCAAAACCGCGACCTTGCTCACCTGCACGTGCAGCCTCAACGGCGGCGTTTAGCGCCAGAATATTGGTTTGGAAAGCAATGCTATCGATGACCGTAATGATGTCTTCAATCTTGCGTGCACTCTCATTCATCGCACTCATAGTATTCACGACTTCATTAACCGCTTTACCACCTTTAAGCGCCACATCAGATGCCTCATTGGCTAATTGATTCGCCTGTTTAGCATTTTCAGCATTTTGTTTAACGGTATTAGCAAGCACATCCATATTGGAAGCTGTTTTTTCTAAGCTAGACGCTTGCTCTTCGGTACGACGACTTAAATCAGCATTGCCTTGCGCGATTTCTTTAGCGGCTGTATTAATCGCATCGGTGGCCGTTTTTACATTCACAATTGGTTGCACAATCATGTCTAGGGTATCGTTCATGCCCTGCACAATCTTGCGATAATCCCCATGATGACGACTGACATCAGCACGCACCAATACTTCGCCTTGTCTAGCCGCGTTGGCTAACAGTTGTGAGTCCTCATTCAGTGCGATTAAATTACTTCGCACTTGCTCGACAGTTTCATTGATAAACGCTTTTTTACCCGGAAACTTCTCAAGCGGGGCATTAAAGTCACCTTCACCGAACGCTTTCACACAAGCCATGGCTTTTTGGTTTAACTCAACATGCCCTGCCACTAACTTATTGACACTTTCGGCAAGAATAGAGAATTGACCTTTGAACATATCCGCACGTAAGGTCATATCAATATTGCCTTTGTCATGCTCTGCGCTCACCCAATTCACTGAGTCCACAATGCCTTTTAAATTGCCACGAATGCGTTCCACAGATTTGTTCATGGCGGCTTTTTTACCTGGCATGGGCTCAAGCTCAACGGTTAAGTCGCCACGACCTAAGCTGTCCATCACATGCACTAATTTGTCTTTTTCTTGGACATGGCAAGACACCATGGCATTGACTTCAGATGCTACCGTTTTAAAGTCACCATCAAACTTATCCACATTGAGTAGCACATCAACCTCACCTTTGCTGTGTTCAACAGTCATTTGCCCCATGTCAGAAATCAGCGTACACACATTGGTTTTAAGGCCATCAAAACTCATGTTTAACACTGCCAAATCTCCAGGCAAGTTTTCTAGCTCAGCGTCAAAGTCACCCCTACCCAATCTTTCTAGGGAGTCGCTGGTTTTCTTTAAAATATCTACATGTAAAGCAACCATATGATTAATGTCTTGCGCCATGTCTCGGTATGCACCTTTAAACCGTGAAACATCAATCGTTGCGTTCATATTGCCTTCTGCATGCTCTTTTTCCATGCGTGCCATTTCTTGGTCAATTTCAAGCAAGGTATCTGTGGCTAAATTCAAAGCCTTAATCACACTCATTTGTTTGCCTTTACCCACATCTGTACTATGTTGGAATACGCCGTTGGCAATTTTTTGCGCCGCTTCTAAGGCTTCTTTTGCCTCACCGCCCAACATGCGAATAATGTTAGAAACAATCAACCAGCACACTAATGTGGCGAATAGGATAAAAAAGCCTGCAAATACATAAGTTTTCGCTTCAGAAGCCAAAATAAGCTTAGGCACACTAGATTCGATTCTTGCTGACTCAGCATTGGCAAGTTCAACCACCTTATCCACCGCCTTACGATGATTGGTGTAAGCCTCTTGCAATGTTGATAATGCAGCGTCAATTCGTTTTACATCACCAGATTTGATGGCTGGAATGAAAATCTGGTCACGCACTGCTAAAAAGCGCTCGCCTGTTTGATAAAGGTCTTTAATCATGGCGTCACGAATAGAAGGTGAATTTAGATGCTTTTCCCAATAAGCGTGTCTCGTCTCAAAATCCTTTTTAAGCTGATTACCTTTTTCAATTAAAGGCTGTATTGGCTGATTATTAAATGCAGCCATTTCCAAGGCCACTTGCCAAGATTCCAACAAATATTCTGGGGGAGGCAAAATATCAGCAATCAAATCCTTTTGTAATATCACCTGGTCATATACAGGGCCGTTGACCATTAAATTGTTGTGCTGTTGATTGTTCACATACAAGGCGGATACCATGCCTAGACTGACTAATGTCACCAAACCTAAAAGTTGGTGCTTTAGCTTTAAATTATTGAAGGTGTTAACAACCCCTTCAAATAGACCACTTGATTTACTTTCTGCCATACACTTCCCTTTCATATTTATTTTTGAGCAAGCATTAGGTTTTATAATTTGTATAAACTTGCATCAAATAATCCTTATTATGTCTCTGTCATCTGCAATTTAATTCCGCAGAAAACACCCTGTTTATATGGCTGTTTTGGCTTTTGCAATGAGCACAAAGTAGACATAAAAAAAGCCGTTATCTTCATAACGGCTTAAATCTTAAAAACTTTAGTCTGCATTCATGGGCTCTTAAAACTCTTCCCATCCTTCATCATTTGTTCCAGTTTTTGCATTCGCTTTATTAACCGCGGCATTCGGCTCATGCGAGGCCAATTTGATATTTGGTTTGTTCTGCATTTGCTTGACTGTGACTTTAGGTGCGCTACTTACAACCGCACGATTTGATTGCTTGATTGTTTGTTGTGCATTGCCTTCGAGCTTAAATTGACTGACAACACCCGTCATTTGGTTGGCTTGCTCAACCAAACTCTCCGCTGCCGCTGCCGCTTGTTCAACCAAGGCGGCATTTTGCTGTGTCATTTCATCCATGCTGGTAATCGCGTTATTGACTTGGTCGATGCCGCTGGCTTGCTCGGTTGAAGCGGCCGCAATCTCGCTAATGATGTCCGTGACACGGCGCACAGAACCCACAATCTCTTGCATGGTTTGTCCTGCTTGTTCCACTTGTACCGTCCCTGCAGTGGTTTTGGTGACAGAATCGGTAATCAGCTCTTTAATCTCTTTAGCGGCGCTAGCAGAGCGTTGCGCTAAATTACGCACTTCACCCGCGACTACCGCAAAGCCACGGCCTTGCTCCCCTGCTCTCGCGGCTTCTACCGCAGCGTTTAAAGCAAGAATATTGGTTTGGAAGGCAATGCCGTCAATCACGGTGATAATGTCTTCAATTTTTTGGGCACTTTCGTTAATCGCGCTCATGGTAGCCACCACTTCACTCACCACAGTACCGCCTTTAACAGCGACATCAGAAGCGACCAAAGCCAGCTGATTGGCTTGTTTGGCGTTTTCCGCATTTTGTTTCACGGTTGAGGCGAGCTCTTCCATGCTGGAAGCGGTTTCTTCTAAGCTTGAAGCTTGCTCTTCGGTGCGTTGTGATAAGTTGCTATTGCCACTGGCGATTTCTCTTGCGGCGGTATTGATGGTTTCTGCCGCCTCTTTAACCGCAACGATAGGCTCTACAATCATGTCCAGCGTGTTATTGACACCTTCAACCACCTTACGGAAATCCCCTTGATGACGTCCAGCGTCAGCACGCACGGTAATGCGGCCTTCTTTGGCTGCTTCAGCAAGTAAATCAGCATCACTAACCAGTGCATTCACCGCATTGATACAGGTATTGAGGTTTTCTTTTAAGGTATTAAAGTCACCGTTGTAGTGATCGGTAATTTTGTTCGGGATATTACCTTTTGAAATATCGTCCACATATTGCGCCGCCACGTTGAGTGGGCCAATCACTGCATCTAGCGTGTGATTCACGCCTTCGACGATTTTACGGAAGTCGCCTTGGTGTTTGCTTGCATCTGCGCGACTTGCCAAACGACCGTCAACAGCTGCTTGTGACAACATATTGGCATCAGCCACTAAAGCATTGACTGCATCAACACACTGATTGAGATTGTTTTTTATGTTGTTGAAATCACCGTTATAACTGTCGGTAATTTTGGCTGGAATATTGCCTTTAGAAATATCATCGACATATTTGGCAGCCACGTTGAGTGGGTTAATCACCGCATCTAAGGTGTCGTTGACACCTTGCACAATTTTGCGGAAATCGCCTTGATGCTTGCTAGCATCTGCACGGGTAGATAGTCGCCCTTCAACAGCTGCATCTGAAAGCATACCAGCATCTGCAACCATGACATTCACAGCGTCTATACATTGGTTTAGATTGTTTTTAATGGTGTTGAAATCACCTTTGTATTCATCAGTAATCTTAGCTGGAATATTGCCTTTAGCGATGTTCTCCACATACTCAGCCGCAACGTTCAATGGCGTGATTACGCCATCTAAGGTTTGGTTAAAGCCGTTTACTAACGCTTTAAACTCACCATTGAACTTATCGGCATCTGCACGTGTTGATAATTTACCTTCAGCTGCCGCAACCACTAGTGTATTAGTGTCTGCGGTCAAGGTTTTCAGCGTAGTTTGCAACTGTTTAATTGAGTATGCAGTACTTGTTTGGTCATTTTCAGCCAAATCAATATCGGCTGATAAGTCGCCTTGTGCAAAGTCTTGCGCAAGTTTTGCCAATTCTGCAGGCTCTACGCCAAGCTGGCTTAGGAGATTGCGTTTGATATACAAGCCTATCATCACGACAGCAACAATAATCCCTAGACTCAATAGCATCATCATCATAGTGGCAGATTGCTTAATCGACTCGGCTTGCTTTGCACTATTTGCGCCTAAGTCGAAGTTATATTGACGGTGCTCTGCAAAAATGTGTCTAACCGCCTCTATCTTATGTTCGCCTTTTAACAAGGTGTCTCTAGCAAGCTCAGTTTTACTAGACAAAGACAAGGTCAGCACTTGGCCACCCAATTCATCAAAACTTGCAATTTTTTCACGTACTTTGATTAGTAATGCTTTGTCTTTTGTATCGGTAATGAGTGATTTTTCATAGACATTGAGTCCATTATTGAGTTTTAAATGCGTCTCAGCAATAGCTGTTTCTATTTTGGCTTTTTTGGCATTGTCGCTATTCAGCATATGTTGCCAAATCAAGCTGTTAAGCTTTTCATAGTCAGCCAATGCCTCATCCAGCTGTTTTACGCTGGGTGCGGAGTTGATATTGGTAAAGTTGGTAATTTCATACACGCGCCCCATTTGAAAATACGAGATGCCCGCAAGCGATATTAGACCTATGGTAGCGACTAAAATTAGTAGGTAAAGTCTGTTTGCAACACTCATTTTGGTACTCCAATGTCGAATCTAATTGATTGGGATTTAATCTTTATATACAGGTTATTAACGACCAATTTTGCACCTTTATTTAGTGTATTCATTGGCCGATAAAGAGGCTATTTAGATGCTTTATCCAAGCTACAAGCTATGCAATAAAAAAGCCTTTTATGTTTTGCATAAAAGGCTTGTGATAAAACTAATTCAACAGTAAAAAACTATTTCTTTTTACCATTTAACTCTTTAGAGGCATC
The DNA here is from genome assembly GCA_965249075.1 of uncultured Methylophilus sp. Lineage (GTDB taxonomy): Bacteria > Pseudomonadota > Gammaproteobacteria > Burkholderiales > Methylophilaceae > Methylophilus. Next base: position 49,692 of record CBDFLF010000003.1, on the reverse strand, counting down.
TGCAACATCAATCTTTTTCTTTGCACTTGCTTCAGCCACTGCATTACCTTTCATGTGTGCAGCTGTAGCGGCCTCTGAACCTTCTTCGTAACACACACGGCCCATCATGGAAACGCTACACGTTTCACCTGACCAAGCTGTGATTGAAGAAAAGCCCAAGATTAAAGCGGTATATAAGGGCAATTGTTTTTTCATAAAGTCTCCATAAAGTAAGTTGTCGATTTAAGTACCACAGCGCCTTTATAAAAACTGACTCCATTGGTACTTATGTGCTTTATCGACCTGCTTTTTGAAAACTTAAATGCATTTACAAAATTGTTACAACTAGACTGATATCATTTGATATAGGTCAACAAAACCTTACTATGCCGCAATACGACGTTGTCGGTGGTTTTGCATCACGTCATCACTATCATCTAATTTAAACTGGTTAACTACAGTGCTAAGTTGATTGGCTTGGTCTACCAAACTCTCAGCCGCCGCAGCCGCTTGTTCAACTAAGGCCGAGTTTTGTTGCGTGGTTTCATCCATGCTAGAGACTGCGTGATTCACTTGATCAATGCCTGTGGTTTGCTCAATCGAAGCGGCGGCAATCTCACTGATAATATCTGTCACGCGTTGCACAGAAGTCACTACTTCTTGCATGGTTGAGCCAGCGTTTTCTACTAGTTTTGTGCCCTCGGTGGTTTTATTCACTGAATCTGTAATCAGCTCTTTAATTTCTTTGGCTGCACTGGCAGAGCGTTGCGCTAAGTTACGCACTTCACCCGCTACCACAGCAAACCCTCTGCCCTGCTCACCTGCTCTTGCTGCTTCCACAGCCGCATTTAAAGCAAGAATATTGGTTTGGAAGGCAATGCCGTCAATCACAGTGATAATGTCTTCAATTTTTTGTGCGCTTTCATTAATCGCACTCATGGTGGCAACCACTTCATTCACCACTTCGCCTCCTCTAACTGCAACACTAGAGGCCGTTAATGCCAATTGATTAGCTTGTTTGGCATTATCCGCATTTTGTTTTACGGTACCTGCCAACTCTTCCATGCTGGCTGCGGTCTCTTCTAAACTCGAAGCTTGTTCCTCAGTGCGTGATGAAAGATCAGCGTTACCGCTAGAAATCTCGTTAGCAGCAGTGGTAATCGTTTCTACGGCTTCTTTTACCGTCATTATCGGTTCTACAATCAAATCGAGGGTATTATTCACACCTTCGACTATCTTACGGTAGTCACCTTGGTGACGGCTTGCATCTGCACGCACGGTGATACGGCCGTCTTTTGCCGCTTCTGCGAGCATGGCAGTGTCATCATTTAGGGCTTTCAGATTGCTACGCACTTGCTCGATGGTGTCGTTGATAAACGCTTTTTTACCCGGGAAACGCTCTAATGGCGCATTGAAATCGCCTTCACCAAATGCTTTTACCACAGCCATCGATTTTTGGTTCATGTCCAACAAACCAGCCATCATACTATTCACGCATTTTGCCAGCGTGCTAAAGTCACCCTTAAACATATCATCTCGCAAGGTCATGTCAATATCACCTTGCTCATGTGAGTTGCTTACCCAGTTTACTGAGTCAATCAACCCTTTGAGATTGCCACCAATTTTTTTAACGCTCTTGTTAATAATCGCTTTATCACCAGGATATTCTTTAATGGTGGCAGAGAAGTCACCATTACCAAATTGGGTAATACAATCAATCACGGTTTTGTTTTCTTCAATGTATTCTGCCACCATATCATTCAAACCAATGGCTAGTGTTCGGTAATCACCCGCAAATTTATTTGGGTCAATAAAGTGACTGATATTGCCTTTTTGATGCTCTTCCGCCATCACTGTCAAGTCAGTAATCAAGCCTTTAACGTTGCTACGCAGCCCTTCAACGCAGACATTCACTTTTTCAAGTTCACCTGGGAACTGCTCTAAGCTAGCATCAAGGTTACCTTGTGCCAAGCCATCCAGACAGTTGGTGGTTTTTTGCATCACTTGAATATGGTTATTCACCATACGGTTAATCCCAACCGCCATGTCACGATAGGCGCCTTTAAACTTGCCGACATCAATATTGGCGTCAATTTCGCCTTGATTATGCGCTTCTTCCATCCTTGCCATTTCTTGGTCAATTTGTTTGAGAGTGTCTGCTGCCAATTCAAGTGCATCTATGACGCTGATGTTTAGATTTTTATTTGAGCGAGCCTTAAAGTTAGCAAAGTCGCCTTCAGCAATTTTTCTAGCGACATTTAAGGCTTGTGAAGCTTCACCACCAATTTGACGCAAGACATTCGCGACCACAGTAGAAATACCAAGCAAGGCAAATAGAATCGCCAAGCCTGCACCAATGGCAGTGCCTGTTCTCGCAGCATTTACTTTAGCAGGCACAGCTGCTTGAACAGCTTTCGCCTCTTTGTCGGCTAAGAGAACTAACTCATCTACGGCCTCACGGTGAAGTTGATATTTACCTTTAAGTAGCATCAAGGCATCATTGATACGCTTGGCATCGCCTGATTTAACGGCAGGTACAAAGTAGTCGTTTTTTGTTTTAAGAAAAGCATGGGCACTGGGCACTAGTTTTTCGTTAAATACAGCTTTCATTTTAGGGTTTTTAAGATGCTCGCCCCAATATTCTGCACGCAAATTAAAATCTTTTTCTAGCGCATGGCACTTGTCTATCAGTGGTTGTGTGTTTTGACCACGAATCGCGACTAACTCTAAGGCTAGTTGCCATGTTTCAAGTAAGTAAGCTGGTGGTGGCAATATGTCGGCCTGCAGATCTTTAGCAGAGACAATTTCATTAAATGTCTCGCCACCCACCATTTGCTTGCCATATTGGTTGTCACCGTAAATGCTGGCAATTACAAAGCCTATCAACATCATGCCTAACATGATGAAGAGTTGGGTTTTTAATTTGAAATTGAGAATATTGGTGATTATTTTTTTCATTTCATGTCCTTACTATAATTAAAACGCTTCCCATTCATTGTTATCGGTCCCAGTTCTTGTGTTGCCTCTAGGGTTTACTTTTGATGCGTTTGACGCTTTTTGTACAGGTTTAGCCATTTGTTGACGCATCGGGCTGTTTGGCTTTCTGCGTTCTGTGTTGGCATTGTTGTCATTGAGTTTAAATTCATTGACTGTATTCATCAGTTCAGCTGCTTGTTCCACCAAACTTTCAGCGGCTGCGGCGGCTTGTTCTACCAAGGCCGCGTTTTGTTGCGTGACTTCGTCCATGTTTGTAATTGCGCCATTGACTTGGTCTATGCCTGCACTTTGTTCGGTTGAGGCAGCAGTAATCTCGCTCATGATGTCAGTGACACGCTGTACTGAGGTCACCACTTCATGCATGGTTGCACCTGCGTTTTCGACTAGCTTTGTACCGTCTTCTACTTTAGATACTGAGTCTGAAATCAACTCTTTAATCTCTTTAGCCGCGGTGGCTGAACGTTGCGCTAAGTTACGCACCTCACCCGCCACTACTGCAAAGCCGCGGCCCTGCTCACCCGCCCTAGCAGCTTCAACAGCCGCATTCAATGCCAAGATGTTGGTTTGGAAGGCAATGCCGTCAATCACGGTGATAATGTCTTCAATCTTACGGGCAGATTCATTAATCGCGCTCATGGTGGTGACCACATTACCTACCACTTCGCCGCCTTTAATAGCCACTTGTGAAGCGACCTCTGCCATTTGATTGGCTTGTTTAGCGTTTTCAGCGTTTTGTTTCACAGTTGAGGCTAGCTCTTCCATGCTGGAAGCCGTTTCTTCTAGACTAGAAGCTTGTTCCTCGGTGCGACTAGATAAATCGTTGTTGCCTGTAGAAATCTCGTTAGCAGCAGTATTGATGGTCTCGCCAGCCTCGCGAATGGAGATTAACACTTCGGTCATCTTGTCGATGAGCGCATTCACACCATCACACAGGCTGGCAATCGCGCCAGTTTTACCCTCTAGCGGTACACGTGTGCTTAAATCACCCGCTTTGGCTAACTCGATGACTTGTTTGCTTTCTTCTACCGCAGCTTCTAATGCACGAGCACTTTGATATTGCGCTGTGATATCCGTAGCAAACTTGACGACTTTGAGAACATTGCCCTCTTGATCATAAATAGGATTATAAGTTGCTTGTAACCAAATCTCATTTCCATTTTTACCAACACGGTTGTACTGACCAGAGTCAAAATGCCCTGTCCCTAATTTTTGCCAAAAGTCACGATAGGCTTGTGAATTTGCATAATCCGCATGAGCAAACATTCGGTGATGCTTTCCAATTACCTCCTCTGACGTATAGCCCACAACATTGGCAAAGTTTTCATTCATGTAAGTAATTTCGCCTGCAGGCGTAAACTCAATAATACCAGTGCTACGAGAAATGGCATCTAAACGCAAATTGTATTCAAGCTGCTTGAGCTTGATGTCATTGATATTGGTTTGAATCGAAATGAACTTCTCAACGTTGCCGGCTTTATCAAGCACTGGGTTAACCATCATTGAAATCCAATATGGTTCACCATTTTTGTTGTAATTTAAAATCTCTTCATAAAATGATTGCTTTGAATCAAGATTTTTACGAATACGTTTTTTTGCTTCAATATCAGTTAGCTTGCCTTGTAAGAAATCACCTGGTTTTTTACCTTTGACCTCTTCAAGAATATACCCAGTTAAGTTGGTAAACCCTTTGTTTACATACTCAATTTTGCCTTCTGCATCAGTAATCAAAACTGAGCCGTCTGTCTCATTAGCAACCAAAGCCAATACTTTAGACTCCTGCTCTAATGCCACTTGTTGAGTAATGTCTGTTGCATATTTAACGACTTTATATGGCTTGCCAGATACGTCAAAAATAGGGTTGTAGGTCGCTTCAAGCCAAACCTCTTGACCATTTTTTGCAATTCGTTTGAAGCGCCCACCAACAAACTCACCGCGACGAAGTTTGTCCCAAAAGTTTATATATTCTTTAGAGTCACGCTCTTGCTCGCTGACTAAATCACGATGCGCAAAACCAATAGCTTCACTGACTGAGTAGCCGATGATTTTAGAGAAGTTCTCGTTTATGCGAAGTACTTTGCCATCTAGAGAGAGTTCTACAACACCTTGAGCATGCTCAATGGCTTTTAATTGCCCTGCGTTATCGAGATCTTTTTGAGCACGTGCACGGTCTTCTGTTACATCTCTCCACTCTAATACATTGCCTGAGTATCGTCCTGCTGTATCGTAGGTTGCTGTCACGTATAAATTAATAGTTAAATCACCAAGCTTAATATCCGTGATAAAAGGTAATCGTGAAGTATCTGCTAATAATTGACGTTGATGCTGTGGGTTACGATGAAACACATCAATACAGGTGCCAACAATATTGTCAGGATTAAAGTCAGGGAAAGCCTTTTTAAAAGCCTCAGCACTCTCTGTGAACAACTTTTTTGAGGCATTATTCACGTAAGTGACTATAAAGTCTCTGTCCACCATCATCACAGCAGCTGAAACTTCATTTAATGCGCTTTTCATATTCACATTTAAGTCATCACTGGTATGACCTATTCCAAATATTTTTGGTAGTTTTATCATTTATTTTCCAATCTCTTTATGGCTATATAGCCTTGAAAATTCAAATGGGGTAACCCATCAGACTTGATGCCCACAACTTTAAACCTTCAATCAAAATATCAAGTAGCTTTCTAATCATGAATATGCCCCTTAGGAAATATATGATTAAAACTCTTCCCAATCAGCATCATCTGTCCCAGTTTTTGCGCTGAATTTTTTAGTAACTTGTGTATGCTGATGAGATTTTTCTTCAGTTTTTTTGCTTGTGATTGCTTGAACAGGACGCTTTGCAGCTATCTTGCTCCTAGCGTCAGTATTTGAACTTCCCACTAATTTAAAACCATTCACAGTTTCCATTAAGGTATTGGCTTGTTCCACCAAACTTTCAGCGGCTGCTGCGGCTTCTTCCACCAAGGCGGCGTTTTGTTGTGTCACCTCGTCCATATTAGTAATTGCGCCGTTCACTTGGTCGATACCTGCGCTTTGTTCGCTAGAAGCAGCGGTAATTTCACTCATGATGTCCGTGACACGCTGTACCGAAGTCACAACTTCATGCATGGTAGCACCAGCGTTTTCCACCAATTTCGTACCGTCTTCTACTTTAGACACGGAGTCTGAAATCAACTCTTTAATCTCTTTAGCAGCACTGGCTGAACGTTGTGCTAAGTTACGCACCTCACCCGCCACCACAGCAAAGCCACGACCTTGCTCGCCTGCGCGGGCAGCTTCCACCGCTGCATTCAAAGCTAAAATATTGGTTTGGAAGGCAATGCCGTCAATCACGGTGATGATGTCTTCAATCTTACGAGCAGATTCATTAATCGCGCTCATGGTAGTCACCACATCCCCAACCACTTCTCCGCCTTTAATCGCAACTTGTGAGGCTGCTTCAGCCATTTGATTGGCTTGTCTGGCGTTTTCGGCGTTTTGTTTCACAGTTGAGGCGAGCTCTTCCATGCTAGAGGCAGTTTCTTCTAAGCTAGAGGCTTGTTGCTCTGTTCGGCTTGATAAATCATTGTTACCACTAGAAATCTCTTGTGCCGCTGTGTTAATCGTCTCGCCTGCTTCGCGCACTTGTAATAAGATTGAACTAAAGGCATCTATCAGTTGATTAACAGAGTCCATGGTTTTTGCCATAGAACCTTTTACTTTTGAGCTATCGAGCCTTTCAGAAAGATTGCCGTTGGCGGCATTTTCAACCACCGTTTTAATTTCATTTTCTACGCGTTTTTCATCTGTAAGATTTACCCATTCAACCACGCTACCTAAACGTTGACCATTGTCATCAAATAAAGGATTGGCTGTGAGTCTGAAAAACATTTCACCAATTGGTAATTCAGCCACATGGCGCTCTTTTAAATTACCTAATAAATTACGCTGATGCGCTGGATTTTTATGAAACACATCAAAGTTTTGACCGATTAACTTATCAGCATTAAAGCTTGGAAAAATACCTTTAAAAGTGTCAGAAGCTTCGCGCATTAGAGCTAAAGTTGATGGATTCATATAAGTAATCACACCATCGTTATCCGCGACCATGAGGTTGTTAGAAGCTGATTCCAGCGCATTTTTAATCATCAAAGCTTCGATTGCATTCTGAGCTTGAACTTTTTCATTCAATACGGTTTTTGTCACATCTGTTGCAAATTTAACCACTTTAAATGGCTTGCCATCTAAACCATACACTGGGTTGTAACTGCCTTGAAGCCAAATATCTTGACCGCCTTTACCAATACGATGATATAAATTTTCATCAGGTTCGCCACGGCCTAGTTTGTCCCAAAAGGCTTTGTAATCTGTGCTGTTTTTATACTCAGGCGTGACAAATAAACTATGGTGCTTGCCGATAATCTCTTCTTTGCTGTAGCCAGTGACTGCAGCAAAGTTATCATTGACGGCTAAGATGTTGCCATTAAGATCGAACTCAATTACGCCTTGAATTTTGCTAATGGCTTTTAATTGTGCTTGAAAATCAGCATTCTTTAATTTTTCGGCTGTGACGCAATAAGAGTAAACAACCACCTTGAAAGGTTTATCAGCTTCATTTTTAATTGGCACATAGGTTGATTGAAACCAAAATTCATCACCATTTTTAGCCACGCGACAAATTTCTCTTGAAGTGCTTTTGCCTTCATTAAGTTGTTGCCACATGTTTTTATAATCTTCAGAATCTGGCACGTTTTTAGGCAAGATTCTGCCTACATGCTGACCTACAATTTCATCTTCTTTATAACCTAAAGGTTTTAGAAACAGGTCATTACAAGACAGTATGTTGCCTTGCATGTCACACTCCATCACACCAAAGGATTGATTGAGCGCTTCTTCTTCACCTTGCAAGACTAGCGTACGATTTTTTTCTTTGGAGATATCGGTCAAATAAGCAACCACTTTACGCAAGCCAATATCTTTAGCAATCACTGGTGCGTAATAGCCTTGAAACCAAATACCCTCCCCTTGTTTAGACAGCAGTCTAAATGTACCAGTTTGGGTTTTGCCTTGTGCTAGATTCGGCCAAAACTCAGCATATTCAGTTTTAGAAGCATCACTACGACTCAACAAGCTGCGATGAGGCTGATTAATCAACTCTTCAGCCGAGTAACCTAAAGATTTGCACGCATTTTCATTGATATGGATGATGTTGCTATTTTCGTCAAACTCAATCACAGAGCGCGCTTTGTTAATTTCTACTTTTAGTGATCTGAACTCATTGACTTCATCCATGAGTAGTTTCATGGGGGTTGTGGTTGAGGCTATTTTGTTGATTAATGTTGCAAGCATTTCTTATCTCCTGAAATTCTTAAATTAATGGACAACTGCATCCACTAATTCCATCTCTTCACTGCTCATGAGTTTTTCAATGTCGACAAGAATCAACATTTCTTGCTCCACAGTCGCCAAACCTACGATGTATTTGGTGTCGATGCGCGTCACCAAAGCGGGGACTTCTTTGAGATGCTCATCGCGTAATTCACGCACATCTGAAACCCCGTCCACCACAATACCAACCACACGGCCATTAAGGTTTAAGATGATGACGACTGTAAACTCGTCATATTCGACTTTGCCAAGGTTAAATTTGATGCGCAAATCAACAATGGGCACAATTTTGCCGCGCAAATTCACCACGCCTTTGATAAAGGCTGGCATATTGGCAATTTGTGTCACTGCGTCGTAACCACGGATTTCTTGTACTTTTAAAATCTCAATACCATATTGCTCGTTTCCCAACACAAAGGTGAGGTACTCACCGGCAGCAGTTTTAAGACTGCCAGCGCTTGTTGCAACATTGGTGTTTAATTCGGTTGTCGTGTTCATTGCATAGACTCCTTATGCATTGGTAAATGTTGTGTTAGAAGAGTGGCGTTGGTTAGAAAACGCCATGCCGCCTGTCAAATAGTTGGTGGTTTGTCCCATTTGGATAATAGCGGGCACATCTAAAATCAGTGCCACTGAGCCATCACCCATGATGGTGGCGCCAGAAACGCCTGGGATGCGTTTGAAATTGGTTTCCAAGCTCTTAATCACCACTTGTTGTTGCCCGACTAGCCTATCCACAAACAAGGCGGATTTTTTGCCATCAGACTCTAAGATAAGCAATACCCCATCGGTCGGATTGGTGATTTGTGTTGGGTGATTAAACAAAGCATGTAGCGCAATAATTGGTAAGTATTCGCCACGCACATGCACCATCAAGCCCTCGCCTGTGACTGTTTTTAGATCTTCCGCACGAGGTTGCAAGGTCTCAATGATTAAGTTGAGTGGCACCACGTAAACGCTCTTGTCTAAGGACACAGACATACCGTCCAAAATCGCCAATGTGAGTGGCAACGAAATTGAAATCGTCGTGCCGTAGCCCATGGCTGAGCGGATTTCGACCACGCCACCCATGGCTGAGATGTTACGTTTCACCACATCCATGCCTACACCACGGCCAGATACATCAGTGACAACTTCTGCGGTTGAAAAACCAGGTGCAAAAATCAAGTTAAACACCTCGCTGTCGCTCATGCTTTCATTGACAGGCAAGCCATTAGCGGCGGCTTTAGCCAAAATTCTGTCACGGTTTAAACCACCACCATCATCGGTCACTTCAATCACAATACTGCCACCTTTGTGTGCGGCTGAGAGTGTCAATGTGCCGGCTTCAGGCTTGCCTTTTGCCAAACGGTCGGCTGGTTTTTCAATGCCGTGGTCCACGCTATTGCGCACCAAGTGCGTGAGCGGATCAACAATACGTTCAATCAAACTCTTGTCTAACTCAGTGGTCGCACCGATGGTCACAAACTCTACTTTCTTGTTGAGCTTGCTAGCCAAGTCACGCACCATGCGTGGGAAGCGTGAGAATACAAAGTCCATCGGCATCATGCGAATCGACATCACGGACTCTTGCAAATCACGGGTGTTGCGGGTGAGTTGCGTCACGCTGTTGATTAAGCCTTCGTTATCAACAGGATCTAGGGCGCTGACACGTTGCTCAATCATGGCTTGTGTAATCACCAACTCGCCCACCAAGTTAATCAGTTGGTCTACTTTTTCGATGCCAACACGAATCGAGCTGCTTTCTGAACTTGCAGGTGTCGCTGTTGTTGTCGCGGCTTTATCTGCTTCACGACGTGTTTCTGTGCGCCTTTCAGCTTGCGGTTCTTTTTCTGCTGTTTCTTGTTTAATAGGTGAAGAAGCATTTGCCACTTCTGCAGTGACGGGTGTTTCATCGCCTATCATTTGTGCTTTAGGCGCGTTTGGATGCGGTTTAAATGGGGCAAAAAAGCCATAGCCCTCTTCTTGTTTTTTAGTACCGTTAGCTTCAAAAATTCCGTAGCCCATTTCCTCAGCCACGTCCATATTTGATTTAGATACTTGACTAGTAGCGGCTTGGTTATCCAGTTTACTCTCGGTTGGTGCGCTTTCAGTGGCCACAGGTGTTGGCATATTGTCAAAAAAGCCATAACCTAAATCATCATCGGTAGGTTTTTCTTCGGCTACTTTGGCCTCAACAGGGTTACTAGCTACTTTGTTATCAGCTACTGTTTCGTTAGCTAAACTGCCTTGCACATTCACTTTCAAGGCATCCGTATCAACGATAAATGAGCAAATGGAAATAATGTCATCGCATGATGAATCAGTTTTTACAAGTAAAGCATGATGATTGTTGTCTACCTGATAAACGGTGACCTCACCTAGCAAAGCAAGCTCATCTTTTAAATTGCTTAAATCTTTTTCTGTGACTGTTGGCAATCGTACGTCAAACACGGCAAAACCTTGATTGCGCTCTTCATCGGTAAGTGCAATCACTGGTGCGTCAGTTTTAATTTCTAGTGCAGGCTCTTCTACTGGCACATCCAACATCGGATTGAGTGAAGTAGGAGCGATTTCACCTTCAGAAAGCGATTTGAGCATCATTTTGACGTCGCCCACTTGGTCTAGATTGACCGTACTTTGGTGTCTGTGCCCATCCAGTTGCATTTTAATCACGTCTTTTGCGGCTAAAAACGCATCGACATGCTCATTGGTCAGTGCCATTTCTTGTTTACGGATTTTGTCTAACAGGTTTTCTAGCACATGGGTAATTTCTGCCATATCCATAAAACCAAACGTCGCCGCGCCCCCCTTAATAGAGTGCGCTGCCCTAAAAATAGCATTTAGCTGTTCGATGTCTGGCGATGCAATATCGATATTGAGAAGTAGTCTTTCTGCTTCTGCCAATAGCTCTTCGGCTTCATCAAAAAACACTTCATAAAACTGACTCATGTCTACGGTCATGACAAATCTCCGTTTTTGTTATTGAATGGCACGCTTAACCAATGACCTTTTGTACGACTTCAATCAATCTTTTTGGGTCGAAAGGTTTAACTAACCAGCCATTTGCGCCTGCTGCTTTGCCTTTGGCTTTCATTTCGTCGCTAGACTCAGTGGTCAGCATCAAAATAGGCACTTTTTGGTAAGAAGCCAAACCACGCAAATTGGTAATGAGCGTCAGGCCATCCATAATCGGCATGTTTTGGTCTGTGAGTACCAAGTCGACGGTTTTTTCTTTGGCTTTAGTGAGACCATCTTGACCATCTACTGCTTGTACAACATCGTAGCCTGCGGCTTTAAGACTGAAAGCCACCATTTGACGTAATGAGCCTGAATCGTCTACTGTTAAAATTGTCTTTGCCATGTCACACTCTCTTTTTAATTAAAATGTTCAAAAAATTTCCCTACATTGAATTGGTTAAAACAGGTCAATGTCCCCTGTGTTTAAATTGCTTTGCCCTACCGACTTACGTAAATTACCTGACAAATACTGACTACCGTTATCTAGTCGCTGATTAACGCTAGCCAAAAAATTTAAAATTTCCTCGTGCTCATCCTCTGCTGATGCTGGATGCTCATGTGATGCAAGCTCTTGCAATAACTCTTTCAAACCGTTCACACGTTTAATGGTGCGTTCAAGTAGTTGGTTGGTCATGTCTTGAAACTGCATGCCTGTCACCACATTGCTCACTTGATTGCCAATGTTTTTCTCAAACACTGATAAAACCTCTTTGGCATTGATACTGAGTTCACCCTCGATATGTAACTGCTCTATCGTGTTTTGTTGCTCAACCAACTGACTGTGTATCGCCATAAAACTGAAGCTCAACTTTTCAATTGCCTCGCTCAATAAAAAGGTTGTCTGCTGTAAATCAGACTCAATCTCTATCAAGTGCCTATCACCATGTTGTGATACCGCAGCTAAGAGTGCTCTCAATTCATTCATTGGTAATGTTTTCATATCCCTATAATGCCTTATCACTGTAGTTTTCAATCTCGCAAATAAGCGCCTTTAAGTTGGCTATTTATAGCCAATCGCTTTTAAGGTGTCTTTGGTAAGTTAGATATCGCACTGACATCCTTTTCTGAAACCTTAGCGTCTTGCGTTTCCTTAAGTGCGTTTTCTTCTGCTTCTTTGTTCATCACGATTAGACTAATACGTCGGTTAATTGGGTTAAACGGATTCTCTTTATCCATCATCGAGGCAGAGCCTAAGCCGACCACACGCATTAATTTACTTTCATCCATGCCACCATTGATCAATTCACGTCTTGAAGCATTGGCACGATCTGCGGAAAGCTCCCAATTGCTGTAACCTGCTTCACCGCCCGCAAATGGCGTGGCATCAGTATGGCCAGACAAACTTATTTTGTTTTCTACGCCATTAAGCATCTTGCCAATTTCTTTCAGTACTTGTTTGGCATAAGGCTGTAACTCGTCTTTGGCAGATTCAAACATCGGACGGTTTTGTTCATCCACCACTTGAATACGCAAACCTTCATCAGTAATGTCTAGTTTTAATTGGCCTTTAAACTGATTGAGGGTTTGATTCTCTTGGATGGCTTTTTCTATCTTGGTTTTGAGTGCCTCTAGCTTTTCTGCTTCGGCTTTTTTAATAGCCTCTTTGGCATCGTCTACTTTGACTTTTTTCTCTTTGCCTGGGTCGCCATCTACAGGTTTTACTTGACCTTGTTTCAAAGTCACGTCTTTACCACCTGTGTCTTTTAAAATAGAGTCACTTTGACCGACTGAAGGCCCTTGCAGCGCAACCATCAATGGTGTTTGAAAGTATTCGGCAATGCCTTCTTTTTGTGCTTTTGAGGTAGACCCCAATAACCACATCAATAAGAAGAACGCCATCATGGCAGTCACAAAGTCAGCGTAGGCAATTTTCCATGCGCCGCCATGGTGACCACCACCGCCTTTTTTAATTTTCTTGACGATAATCGGGGCAATTTTTTCGTCTGCCATGTTTTATCCTATCTTTATCTTGTCTCTATTCAGCGATTAGGCTTGCGTCATTCATTGACTGAATGACATAACTTTTTGGCTTATTTGCCTTTGGCTTGTTTCACATGCTCTTCAAGCTCGATGAAACTTGGGCGCTCTGTGGAGTACATCACCTTACGGCCAAACTCGACTGCAATGGCGGGGGCATAACCGTTCAAACTGGCTAATAAAGTCGCTTTAATAGTTTGGAACACTTTGGTGCCCTCCTCTAACTTGGCTTCTAACACCCCAGCCAAAGGCCCCACAAACCCGTAAGCCAACAAAATACCCAAGAAAGTACCCACCAAAGCGTGACCAATCAGAACACCCAGTTCGGTTGGCGGTAGATGCAAGCTTTCCATGGTGTGCACCACGCCCATCACCGCCGCCACGATACCAAACGCAGGCAAAGCATCGCCAAGCTTAGAAATACAATGCGCAGCAACATGACCTTCTTGGTGATGTGTATCAATCTCGTTGTCCATTAAGTTTTCAATTTGAAAGGCATCCATATTGCCGGACACCATAAGGCGTAGATAATCCGTGATAAATTCAACCAAGTGGTGGTCGTGTTGTATGGTGGGATATTTGCTAAAAATGGCACTAGATTCTGGATCTTCGACATCTTTTTCAATCGACATCATGCCTTCTTTACGAATCTTGGTCAGAATCTCAAATAACAAGGCCAATAAATCCATATACATGGCTTTGTTGATTTTTGAGCCTTTAAACACAGTCGGCAAACCTTTTAATGTCGCTTTAAGGGACTTAGCATCGTTGCCTACCACAAAGGCGCCAAACGCACCGCCAAAAATCATCAACACTTCCAGCGGTTGCCATAAGCCCCCTAGGTGACCACCTGCTAAGGCGTAACCGCCAAAAATGGTCGATACAATCAAAATATAGCCAACAATCACTAACATGCTTTATCTCCGATTTTGCTTTTATTCATACCAACAGAATAACAATCAGTAGTGAAATTCAATTGCTAAAACAAACATGGATTAAAGGGTTTAATTAAGCATTTTTAGATGGCTAAGTCTTTGAGTAGGACAAAACGGCTTAACAAAAAAAGGCCCCATTAAGGGGCCTAAACACGTCATGCAACGTTCGAGGAGAAAACTAAATACGGTAAAGGTATAACGCAGGGTTAGATGCGCTTGGTTGGATGATCTCCGTTGGGCGTACATCTAGCACAGGAAACTCAGAGCTGACTAGCACAGACCCCTGACGCATCTCTTGTTTGGCCTTTTGCCAAAGTGCAGGCATGGCTGCGGGGGACAAATAAGCAAACACCATATCAAACTGAAAAAAACTGTGTTGGTGATAGTCACCCAACAACATTTCTGCTTTTGAGCGGGTTAGCCAAGCACGGCAACGACTAATCAAGTAAGGCAACGGTGCGATTTCGATGCCCAACACTTGGTCTTGCGGGCGATGTTTCGCCAAATACATGGGCAAATCCCCCAAGCCACTGCCTATATCAATCACTCTTAATGAGGCTTTATCTGTGTCTTGTTTTTGCATTAAAGCCTGTCTTGCCATTAAATTTAGGACTGCACGCCAAGTGGCTGGAAAAGACGGGTAAAACGGCACCTGTGTACGGTGTACTGACCAATACAAAGCTAAGGTGACTAAAAAACCAGCTAAATAAATATGCTCAGAAATCTGTAGCTGCAAAGTCCCCCAAATTGCTATCGGGAATAGTGCATGTATCCACTGCCACCAAATTTGTACGCTGACATATTTGGCTAAAACGATACGCACTAAAATAAGCGCGATGGATGATTGTAATAGCGCAATAGATAAAGCCAGTGGCAGTGCTGTGTTTGTCACTAAATTGACTGCTAAGGCTTGGTCTGCGCCTAAAATCATCGCTATCAACAAACCAGCCGCTAGCTGAACCAATAGCGCCAGACTAGCAGGCTTACTTTGTTTTAAGCGCATCACCCAATGGGGCAAGGTTTGTGCGCTTTGCTGGCTTTGTTTAAAGCGCGCCAATTGCGCTGGGCTTAATCTGACAGAAGACATATGGATACCCTCTGCCAATTAGGCTGTCATAGAGACTAGTTTGTAGCTAAGCTCCTTAGCCTTTTTGGTTTTGCCAGCGCGTGAAGGCACATGACATAAATTGCAAACATAATGTTGGTTAAGGTCATAGGTGTTCACAATATACTTACCGCCACAGCAACTACATGCTTTGGTGGTGAGCATTTTGCTCTCTATAAAGCGTACCAAAGTCCAAGCGCGTGTCAGTGATAACACAGGTTCTTCAGTGTCTTCTGCATCAGGTTGTTGTACCTGTTGCATATATAAAGTATAGGCTTTGATAATTGCTTGGATGCCATCTACCCCTGCATAATCCACCATAAACTTGTAGATATTGTAGAAAATAGATGAGTGAATATTTGGCTGCCAAGTTAAAAACCAATCGGTTGAAAATGGCAACATGCCTTTTGGTGGTGAAACACCTTTCATTTCTTTGTAGAGCTTGATTAAACGCTCGCGAGATAAGGTGGTTTGTGATTCTAATAACTGTAAGCGCGCACCAAGTTGAATCATTTGCATCGCTAGTTGGATTTGTTCTGCTTCGTTGACTACACTTTTCTTTTGCATGATAGACCTCACTATTATTCTTATATCAATTTATGTTTAGGGGTTTGTTTCGTTGACTAAGCTATTAAGCACTAGCTTCAACCGCTTGACCAGACATCAACACAGCTGTGTGTAAATGCGCTTGTGCACGGTCTTTGGCGTAGTTAGTCAACATGCTCAAAATTTCACCGTCATCAAAACGGAAACGAGCAAGCATCATATTGGTGTTAGCGAGTTTGAGAAGTTGTAGGTTGCTTAAACCTTCAAGCAAATTTGCAATCTCTTTGCTGATGCCTAAACGGAAAATCGCAGTGGCTTTATCAGCGCGGATCATTTGTTGCGCTAACATCAAATAGTTCAAGTTAGCATCTTTAATTTCGGCGAGTAATTCTTCTTGCATGACGTTGTTCATCTTATAACTCCTTATTTTTGTTAATCCAGTTTTGTAAATATGTACACGCGTTTGCGTTAGGCGTACTTTGCGCTTTTGAAGACTGGCTAACAATCAGACAAACACTGTTTTTTAAGACGGACGAACGCGCGTAGCCGTGTAGGTGTTTGTCTTACAAACATCCACAAGGCCACAATTTACCAATTAAAATCAATTGGTTAACATCAACAATAAGGGTGAAGCTGAATTGGCTTCTAAAAAACTATCGTTATCATCTTACAAATTTATCCTAATCAATTGGTGGAAATGATGGGGATTTAGACCCTATTCCACGTGATATTCATATTTGAAAAAATTTTAGCTACAACTGATTTACGGATAGCTTTAGAAAAACTTGAGGGATGATATTGAAATTATTCTAAATATTTTAATAAGTGATTGTATTTATTGAATTTATTTTTTATTTTTGATTGAAAAAATCCCTTCAAGACCACGCTTTATCCGCTTACTTTCCTTAAATATCACCCTGTGTCGTAAGAAAGCGGGTTATTTCCCCTTCTATTCTAACCATCGACAGCCTTGCTTATATCCAATAATGGTGTCGTACCCAAACCCTCCCTCAATTATTTAGAGTGGCAAGATGGCAGAAGCAAAATGGCAGAAGAAAGTGATTTAGAAAAAACCGAAGAGGCCTCGGCCAAGCGACTGGAAAAGGCGCGTGAAGAAGGCGACATTCCGCGTTCCCGCGAGTTGTCGGCTTGTGCCGTGCTTTTTGCATGCGGGTTGGCGTTAATGACGCTTAGCGCGCCTATCTCTTCAGCGATGCAAGCTGGCTTAAAACAGGGCCTGCAGTTTGATGCTGCTTTGGCGCATGAACCCGCTTTGTTAATCGTTCACATGAGCAAAGTGATTGAAGCCTTGTTATGGGCATTTGCGCCTATCGCCTTCATTATCATGGCTGTCTCTATTGGCGCGCCTGTGTTAGTGGGTGGTTGGGTGATGACACCCAAATCATTCATGCCGAAATTCAGCAAACTCAACCCACTCACTGGCTTAAGCAATTTGTTCTCAAAAAATGCAGCCGTGGAGTTGATTAAATCCATAGGCAAAACCTTGATTGTGGGTTCTGTGGCTTATGCCGTGGTATTAAAGGATTTGCATCCTATGTTGGCGTTGTCTAGTTTTCCAATAGAGTCAGGTATTGCGCAAGTGGCAGACTTAATGATGCAAGGCTTTCTGTCAATTGTGGCGGCTTTGGTCATGATTGCCGTGATTGATGTGCCTTATCAGCTATATCAATACGCTGAAAAACACAAAATGACCAAGCAGGAGTTAAAAGACGAATCGAAAGAGTCTGATGGCAACCCAGAAATTAAAGCCAAAATCCGACAACAACAACGTGAGATGGCTAAACGACGCATGATGTCTGAAGTGCCGAAAGCGGATGTGATTATTACTAACCCAACGCATTACGCAGTCGCGATTCAATATAAAGAAGAAGGCATGCGCGCGCCAGTGGTGATTGCCAAAGGCGTAGATGCCGTTGCGCAGAAAATTAAAGAGATTGCCGCTGAACACAAAGTGATGACCTTGGAATCGCCCAAACTGGCACGTGCGCTATATGCCCATACCGATTTGGAAAAAGAGATTCCACAAGCCTTGTATAGCGCAGTGGCTGAAATTTTGGCTTATGTTTTTCAGCTACGTCAATTTAAACAGCATGGTGGGGTACAACCGCAAAAACCAAGCAATGTACCTGTGCCAGATGACTTGGATCCACATCACTTACTGGCGAGCAAACCCAGCGCCAGTGATATAGAAGCACTTTAGTGCTGGCTGAAGTAATGAAGCACTTTAGTGCTGGGTAAAGTAATGATGAACTTTAGTAGGAGCAACATACGATGCAATGGACAACCATGTTAGATAAATTAGGCGGGCGCACGATGGCTGCGCCTCTTATTGTCATCATGCTTTTGGCAATGATGATATTGCCCTTGCCAGCGATTGTGTTGGATGTGTTTTTTACTTTTAACATTGCGTTGTCTATCTTGGTGCTGATGATTGGTTTGCAAACCACTAAAGCACTCGACTTTATCGCCTTCCCTACTGTATTGCTCATGACCACCATGTTGCGCCTCTCGCTCAACGTGGCTTCTACCCGTGTGGTGCTAACAGAAGGCCATGCAGGTCCAGATGCTGCTGGTAAAGTGATTGAAGCTTTTGGTCACTTTTTGATTGGCGGTAACTATGCTGTGGGTATCGTGGTGTTTGTGATTTTGACCATCATCAACTTTACCGTGATTACCAAAGGCGCGGGACGTATTGCTGAAGTGGGCGCACGATTTACATTGGATGCGATGCCAGGTAAACAAATGGCGATTGACGCTGATTTGAATGCGGGCTTGATTGGTGAGGATGAAGCCCGCAAACGCCGTAAAGAAGTCAGCCAAGAATCTGAGTTTTATGGCGCGATGGACGGTGCGAGTAAATATGTACGTGGTGATGCCGTAGCCGGTATCTTGGTGATTATCATCAATATTGTCGGTGGCTTGATTGTTGGTATGTTGCAACACGATATGGCCTTTGCCGACGCGGTTAAAAACTACACTTTGCTCGCGATTGGCGATGGTCTCGTGGCACAAATCCCCTCTTTGGTGATTTCTGTCGCAGCGGGTGTGGTTGTATCACGCGTGGCTAACCACGAAGATATTGGCGGTCAATTGATTACTCAATTGTTCCAAAACCCAAGTGTGATGTATGTGACCGCAGCTATTATAGGCGGTATCGGTTTGATTCCTGGCATGCCTCATATGGCCTTTATTCTATTGGGTGGTTTGCTCGGTGGCTTGGCTTACTGGGTCAAACAACAGCAATCAAAATCAGTCGCAGCGCCAGTGGTAGAAGAAGCCCCAGTTGTCACGCCTGAGGCAGAAGAAGCCAGCTGGGATGACGTATTGCCTGTGGATACGATTGGTTTAGAAGTGGGTTACCGCTTGATTCCATTGGTAGATAACGCACAAGGTGGCGAGTTATTGAAGCGTATTAAAGGCATTCGCAAAAAATTTGCGAAAGAAGTCGGCTTTTTAGCCCCTACTGTGCATATCCGCGACAATTTGGAACTCAAACCTAACCAATATCGCTTGACCATGAAAGGCGTGGAAATGGCGATTGGCGAATCCAACTTTGGTCAATTCTTAGCCATCGACCCTGGTACAGTCACTGGTCGATTAGAAGGTGCAGTCACCACAGACCCTGCTTTTGGCTTGCCAGCAGTTTGGATTGACGCCAATGCAAAAGAGTATGCACAAAGCTTGGGTTATACCGTGGTGGATGCAGGCACGGTTATCGCCACACACTTAAACCATGTGATTTCACTCAATGCGGGTGAGCTACTCGGTCGCCAAGAAGTGCAACAGCTTTTAGACCATTTAAGCAAAGATGCCAATAAATTGATAGAGGAAATCATTCCCAAACTATTGAGCGTATCCACATTGCAGAAAGTGCTACAAAATTTACTCAATGAAGGCGTGCATATTCGCGACATGCGTAGCATTCTCGAAACTCTGGCAGACCACGCGCAATATAGCCAAGACGCAAATGAGCTGACCGCGATGGTACGCGTTAAGCTTGGGCGAGCGATTGTGCAAGACTTATTCCCATTTGGCAACGAAATCACCGCCATGACCTTGGATAGCCAACTAGAGCGTCTATTAATGCAAGCCATGCAAAACAACCAAGGTGGACAAAGTGTGATTGAACCAGGCATTGCTGAAAAGTTATCGCAAGAAACAGAACAAGCATCTAGACAACAAGAGCAAATGGGGCTTACTCCTGTGCTATTGGTGCCCTCGCCTTTGCGTCTAGCTTTATCCAAATTTTTAAGAAGAACGGTACCGCATTTGCGCGTGTTATCGCATGATGAGTTACCAGACAATAAATCAATCCGTGTGACTAGCCTAATTGGAGCACAAGCATGAACGTAAAAAAATTCTATGGCAAAAATTCAAGAGAGGCGCTCGCCAAGGTCAAGCTAGCCTTGGGTGAGGATGCCATTATTTTGGCTAACCGTACCGTCAACGGTAAAACTGAAATCATGGCAGTCAGCGAACATGAAATGGTTAAAGCAACGCATGTTGTGGGGGACGCTGAACTACAACAGCCAGCCAAAGCGCTTGAAGACAAGCAAGATGCAATATCAAAAGAAACCAGCTTTTTAGAATTTGTAACACAAAAACAAAACCTTAAAGGCAGTGATGAGATTGTCCCCACCTCTCAAGATGTAAGCGAGCCATTAGCTTTAGAAGATGTGGAAACACTTGATGACCTAAAAGCATCAAGTGAAGATGAACCCGCATTGACTGAAACGTTAACCACAGAGGCGTCTAAAGAATCTTCATCTGCAAAAAACAGTGTACAAAACGAAGCGCAAATTTATGACATCGTATCACAAACACTAGAGCAAAAAATGCAACTCATGATGGGTGAAATGCGTGACATGCGTTTACATTTTGAGTCACAAATGAACGCCATGACCTGGCAACATCATCTGCAACACAACCCTGCTAAATCAAAAGTCTTGAGCACTTTGTTAGCGGCTAGTTTTAGTGCATCACTTGCACGACAAATTGCAGAAAAACTCCCTAACCATATCGACACTACTAAAGCGCCACTTTGGGCAAAAGAAATCATCACCCGTAACTTGCATACGGTAGAAGATGAAAACATCATGCTCGATAAAGGCGGTGTCTATGCTTTGGTTGGTCCAACTGGGGTTGGGAAAACCACCACCACAGCCAAACTTGCTGCACGCTATGTCATGAAGCATGGTACGCAAAACCTAGGCTTAATCACTACAGACAGCTACCGCATTGGTGGCCATGAACAATTACGCATCTACGGCAAAATTTTGGGCGTGATGGTACATGCCGTCAAAGACGAGGAAGACCTCAAAATTGCGCTTAAAGAGCTCAGTAAAAAACACATGGTGTTAATTGACACTGTTGGTGTCAGTCAGCGTGACCATGCGGTGAGCGAACAACTGGCTTTACTCAACAAATGCGAAACACCCATTCACAAATTACTTTGTTTAAACGCAACCTCCACGGGGGAAACCTTGACCGATGTGGTACGCGCCTACAAACCTTTTGAAATGGCTGGTTGTATCGTCACTAAATTAGATGAAGCGGCGGCCATAGGCAATGTTGTCGATGTGTTGATACGCGAACGGATGCGCTTGTTTTACACCACACACGGTCAACGTGTGCCTGAAGACATCGAAATTGCCAATAAACAAAGTTTGATTGAGCGTGTGCTGACATTTAATAACGCTAGCTGGCCTTACCAATATCTAGAAGAAGAACTGCCCTTGGTTGTCTCCAATATTCACTTAGACCATGTTAACAAAATGGAGTCTCAACATGTTTAGTGTCGAAGCAGATCAAGCAGCAGGGTTACGACGCCTCATGGCACAAGCTTCTGGGCGAATTATCAACCTTATTTCGGTGGATACCGTAAATACATCCACTACACTTTGGGCAGAACACCTTGCGGCCACATTACAAACGGTCAACTGCCGTGTGTTACTAATACAAGCATCGACTAATCACCCCACCTTAACATCACCGATGACCACACCACCGATTTTTACGCTTGGCGAACAGCCTTCTCTATTAGAGGTCGCTCAAAAGCAGGCTTCTTTAAGTCAAGCCATTCGTCCCCGTTATGGTTTTGATATGGTTGGCTTAACGCAAAAAGGCCAACTAACCCATGCTTTATCGTTGAATTTAAAACAACAGCTAGAAGCTATAGTGGTGCAATTGGCGCAAGAGTATGACCTGATTTTGGTCAATACGCGCTTAGCAGAAATGGAATGTTTACCTTTGGAAATGCTACATGCGCATGAAATGGTGATTGAAATGACACAACATGAACAAGCGATACAAGCTACTTACGCTTGTATCAAACGACTTTGCTCGCAATATGGCAATCGCCCGATTGGCATTGTGATGACACAATCGCAAGAAAACCGCGCCAAGCTGATGTTCAATAGTTTAAGTCAAGTGACACAGCAGTTTGTAGGCGTGCCACTCACCTTATTAGGTGCCATTCCAAACGATGAAGCCATTAAAAAAGCACAACATTTAGGTCGCTCAGTGATTGATGCCTTCCCACGCGCACCAACTACCAGCGCGCTTAAACGACTTGCCGAAAGTCTGAATCAATTTTCGGTATCGCATTTAAAAATGGCTGTGGCCTAGTCATATAAAAAGCCTATACAAAGGCCTAAGGAAAACTTATGTATAACGCAAAAGGAAAACCACAAAACACGGATAGCATGCTCAAACAGCATGCGCCGATGGTCAAAAAAATGGCTTACCAACTCAAGGCTAAACTCCCGCCTTGCGTAGAGTTAGATGACTTGGTGCAAGCGGGCATGATGGGTTTGTTGGATGCGATTAACCGCTATGAAGACACCCACGGTGCACAATTTGAAACTTACGCCTCACAACGTATTCGTGGCTCCATGCTAGACGAGCTACGCGGTGCAGATTGGTTGCCCAGAGGCATACGAAAAAATATGCGCGATATTGAAAGCGCAGTGCATCAATTAGAGCAAAAACTACATCGTCCACCGACTGAAGCAGAAATTGCCAAACACCTAGGCATGCAGTTAGAAGAGTATTTCGATATTCTAGGCGACTGCCAAGGCCATCAACTGGTGTATTACGAAGATTTCCATGATGATGACAGCGGTGGTGAGCACTTTTTAGACCGCTTTGTTGATGACAAGAATAGCGACCCTGTTAAAGCCTTGTTGGACAGTGACTTTAGAGAGACTCTGGTGGCTTCGATTGAAGGTTTGCCAGAGCGAGAAAAGATATTAATGGGCTTGTATTACGAGCAAGAGTTAAACCTCAAAGAAATAGGCGCGATTATGAACGTGTCCGAATCACGTGTTTGTCAGTTGCATAGCCAGGCTGTAGCAAGGTTGCGCGCTAATTTACGTGAGAAAGCTTGGACAGAGGCTGCCTAATGGACTGGGGCAGTGTCATTGGTTTATGTGTCGCCTTAGTGGGGATTGTCTTGGGACAATCGCTAGAAGGCGGTCATGTCCAATCGTTACTACAACCTGCCGCTTTAATGATTGTATTAATGGGCACCTTAGGAGCCGTATTGGTCCAAACTGAATTTAAGACCTTTGTAAAAGGCTTAAAAATGGTGAAATGGGTCTTTTACAAACCCGCCAATGACAAGCGCCAACTAGCCAAACGCATTGACCAATGGAGCCAATATGCACGCAAAGAAGGTGTGTTTATGTTGGAGCCTTTACTGAAAAAAGAAAAAGAACCCTTTATCATCAAAGGCTTGCAATTGATGGTCGATGGCACCCCGCCTGACCGCATCCGTGAAATCTGCGCGATTGATATGTACTATCACGAGCTACATGAACGCGAAGCCATCAAAATTTGGAACGCCGCAGGTGGCTATGCGCCTACGATTGGCATTTTGGGCGCGGTGTTAGGACTGATTCATGTCATGGAAAATTTATCTGACCCCAGCCAAATCGGTGGTGGCATTGCGGTCGCCTTTGTGGCAACTATTTATGGGGTTGCGCTCGCCAACTTAGTGTTTTTACCAATTGCCAATAAGCTAAAGGTGCATATTCAGCACGAAATGTCACGCCGTGAAATGTTACTCAACGCTTGGGTTTCCATTGCGCGTGGTGACCATCCAAAAGTGGTGCATGAACGTTTAGATTCCTATCTAAAATAGTTTCAATAAGCATAGTTCTGAAACACCATCATGATTAGACGCAAAAAGTTCGAAGATGAAGACGACAGCCCAGACCGATGGCTAATTTCTTACGCTGACTTCATCACCCTACTCTTCGCATTTTTCGTGGTGATGTACGCCATTTCCACCGTTAATTTAAACAAGTATCAAGCTCTGTCTAATGCTGTGGGCAGTGCTTTTACAGGAAAAAATAATAGCACTAACAACCACATTAAACCGAGTGTGCCACAAGAAGTAAGTGCGAAAACTTCTGTTATCAAACCACTGCCACTCACTTATATTTATCAAGAAAAATACAAACGTGAGCACGATAAAATGCATGCCATGGGTCAGACCTTGTCCAACACCCTAGCGCCATTGATTGAAGACAACAAGGTGAAACTACTACAGAATCAGCGTGGTGTAAAAATTGATATTCAAGACACCACGTTGTTTGAATCAGGCTCTGCAACACTTAGTCCAGAAGCATATCCAGTCATTGAGCATATATTGCAGTCACTAAAAACGCATCAACGACTGATTCAAATCGAAGGTCACACTGACAATACGCCCATTCAAAATGCAAAGTTTGACTCTAATTGGGAGCTGTCAGCCTTAAGAGCAACCACAGTCTTGCGAGCCATGGTGAATGGTGGAATAGATGCCCATCGATTGTCGGCCATTGCCTTAGCCGACACACAACCCGTTTCTACTAGTGACACATTGATTGGTCAGGCGAATAATAGGCGGGTTTCTATCTGGATATTGATGGATACACTGACGGACAACCCACTTAAATATGACTTAAATGCTGAAGAAATTGCACCGAATAATGAAAATGCCAAGCCTAAGCTAGAAGACAATCAAAACAACAAAAAAATACAAGTGATTGAATCAATTGGAAAAATTAAGTAGATACCTTACCTGCATCATTTGTGGTTGTTACGGTCTGTAGCGCTTGGTTAAACTGTTCAATTGGTACAGGTTTGCCAAAAAAGTAGCCTTGATAACGACGGCAACCGCTGGTTAATAACAGCTCTTTTTGTGCTTCGGTTTCCACACCTTCGGCAATCACACTTAAATACATGCTTTGCGCCATCGCAATAATGGTACGCACAATAGTTCTATCGTGGCTGTCTTCAACAATGTCACGCACAAAAGATTGGTCGATTTTAAGTTGGTACAAAGGTAGCATTTTAAGGTATTGCAGAGACGAGTAACCTGTACCAAAATCATCCAATGAAAACTGCACGCCTATCGTACCTAGTTCATTCATAGATTTCACTGCATCATCAATGTTTTCTAGCAAAATACTTTCGGTGAGTTCTAAGCGTAGCGCATTCGGGTCAATCTTGTACTTATCTATACAAGCTTTGACTGTTTTCACAAAGTCAGCTTGCCTAAACTGTTTTGCGCTAATGTTAACGGATAAAGTGAGCTGTTTGGTGTGTTGGTCTTGTTGCCATGCTGCAATCTGCGCACAAGCAGTCTCCAACACCCATGTGCCCATGGGGATAATCAAGCCCGTTTCTTCTGCCACAGGAATAAACTGTGCCGGCGAAACCATGCCACGTTTGGGATGTATCCATCGAATCAATGCCTCGGCCCCAAATGCTTGTCCGAGGTGGTCGACTTGTACTTGATAAAACAACTTAAATTGGTCGAGTTTGATGGCTTCTCTTAGTTCTGCTTCTATCGCTAATTGCGAAGCGATACTTTGTTGCATAGCAGGGTCGAAATAGCGTATTTGATTTCTGCCCGCTTTTTTGGCTTGGAACATCGCGATATCGGCCAATTTAATACAGTCTTCCTGATTGGCTGACTGATCATCTACAACCGCTACACCTATACTTGCCGTAATGTGTAATTGACTACGATGTATCTTAAATGGTTTAGCAAACTGTTTTTTAATGTTTACTGCCAATTTTGAGACCAAAGACTCTGCTTCAGACAAGTCTTGACTTAAGCCTGTCATCAGCACCAAAAATTCATCCCCGCCCAGACTTGCCAATATATGGGTATCTATAGGCTTTTGTAAGCGTTTTGAAATCTCAACCAACAGCGCATTGCCAATATCGTGACCATGACCATCATTGACCAATTTAAAGTGGTCAATGTCAATATAAATTAGACCAATATGTGACTTAGGCTGTAAGTCTTTGCGTTTTAAATTTGAGGGTTGTGAATTTCTGGATTGAGGTTTTTTGAGCTGGGAATTATCTGCTACTTGATGAATCAACTCATTGACATAACGACGATTGGGCAAGCCAGTGACTGTGTCACGATATGCCAGTGATTGAATTCGACTAAATGACTGATTTCTTTCTAATGCAATACTAATTAAACGAGCCGTTTGCTCAATCAGATGAATATCATAAGTGCTGGGTTTTTGTGGTTTTTGATGGTAAATACCAACGGCCCCTAACACTTGGCCATGCGCGCCTAAAATAGGCTCAGCCCAGCCTGCATGTATGCCTGCTTTTAGTGCCCCCTCTTTATGCGCTTCCCAAAACGGATGGCTTTGTACATTGTCCACAATCACGCGCTGTTTAGAATACAAGGCTGTGCCGATAGAGCCATTTCCCATGGCGACTTTAAGGCTGCTAAGTGCGTTAACAAATGAAACTGGTATGCTGGGTGTAGATAAATGATAAATGCGTTCTTCGCCTTCATTGTAAAGTGCAATGACGCAAAATACTGTAGGGTTTAAGTCTTCAATGCCTTTTGCAATCGTATCTAAAATGACACGCGTATTTTGCTCTCTAACCACCAATTCCAACATAGAAACTCTAAATTTTTCATACTCAACCGCACGTTTTTTTTCTGTGATATCTTGTGCATAACCGACCGTGCCAATCACTTGATTATTAACTAACACTGGGGCTTTATAGGTTTCAAACCATAGCCTTTCACCCTTGACCTCTATCAACTCTTCCACTGACTTTGCAAAGGCGGTATCCATCACCATTTGGTCATCTTTGATATATTTTTGTGCCAAATCATAAGGCCAACAATCATAATCTGTCTTACCTATTAAGGCATCAGGTTGATTGAACCCTGTGCTTTCTGCATATGTTTTATTCACAGTTAAAAAGCGCCCTTCACGGTCTTTCAACCAGACCATAAAAGGGAAATTATCTATTAATGACCGTTGATAGCCTTCTTTTTGAACCAACTGACTTTGTGTCTCTTTGACTGCTGTAACATCACGTATCGTTACCCTAACCAGCGCATCATTCGCTTGCTGACTTTCCATACGAACACACACCAAATTCGCATCAATATGTTGTGTTCCTTGTTGTATTTTAAGTTCTAGCTCAGACTCCTGCCCAATAGCAGAAGCCAATAAGGCATTAAACTGATTGACCCAGTAACGCTTATCTTCATCACTTAAAAACTGGTTAAATCTTACCTCGCCTAGCGATTTGCGTTTTACACCAAGGATGGACCGTGCTTTCCAATTGGCATCTATGACAGTGCCTGCGTGATTTAACGAGAAATATCCAATCGGCGCAAACTCATATAAGTCGACAAACTTATCATTTGTCGCCTGCATCAACGCTTGCGTCTCCATCAACGCGTCATTTAAATGTTTACTCTCTGTAACATCTTTAATCATGCCAATCGAGTAAGCCAATTGATTAGATTCATTAAAAACAGGGGTAATGGTCAATTCGTTCCAAAACTCACTACCATCTTTGCGCTGATTTAAAATCACACCATGAAACTCTTGGTTGTTTTTTAAGCAAACTTTGATACGTTCAATCACAGCTTGGTCAGTACGCTCATTTTGTAAAAATTTGCAGTTTTTACCAATGACTTCGTGCTCTTCATAACCCGTGATTTGAGTGAAAGCAGCATTAGCCTTGTACAGCAAGTTATTCGCATCCGCAAAGATGATGCCCTGTGAAATATGCTCAATAATAATGGAGGAGAGTTTCTGCTCTTCAGTTAGCGCCATCTGCTTTGTAATGTCTTGCAACAGCCCTGTCCAAACGACGTTAGCATTTGCATCTAAATGCGGAAGTGCTTGCAACTTTAGAATACGAGGCGATTGCTCGGGGACGTTAAAGCTAAAAGTGCTACTAAAAAAATTCAGCGCATTGGCTGAAGGGTCTAACATTGCCCTGTCTAGGCCTTGCAACAAAACAGACTGTTCTTGTGGGGAAATGCGATTGAAGAAAGTCTGTGCATCTGAAGATAGCTGTTGCAGGTCTATGGAAAGACTCTTAGCCAACATTTCAGAGAAACGTGTGAATTTTTGCTGGTCTTTGCTATTGATAAGCTCAAAGAAGCCACCATTGGGAGAATCCCCAAAGGCGTAAAAAAACACTTCCATAAAACCATGCGTTTGGTCATTCATCGCATACACCTTTGTAATTTTTATTATTATTTTTGCAACGATTAGTCAAAGCCAGTCAATTGCGTAAGTCTTGTACAAGACTATTATCCTACAAAAGCAACTATTTAATAATATGCTACAAAGGTAAATGTTTATCAATAGGTAAAATCCTTAGATATGTAGATTAACTCATCCTACGCTTAATCAATGCATCTAAACTCAATCGCCCTGCGCCATTAAAAAGCAATGGCAAAAACAGCACTAAATAAATAAGCGATAATTTATAGTTACCAAAACCATCGCCTTCTGTGTCATCAATACGATAGCCTTGCAATAACTCTGATAGCGTATGCCATTGCTCTGGCCAGTGTACACTGGCAATCGCAACGATAGTGAGTATGATTAAAGATAAACTAAAAAAGCGGGTAAATAAACCTAAAAGCAACGCCACAGCACCAACTATTTCAAAGCTAAGCGCAATATGCCAACTCCATGACGCGGGTATTAGGTTAAATGGAAACGGAAAACTCAAGTCTGCAAACCAATTACTACCGTGTAGTTTGGCCCAACCTGCTTCGCCAAACTCCCAAGCTAGCAATAAACGGATAACGAGCTGTGGCAGCCAAGTGCCTATGGTTTCTAAGATGCTAATTACTTGCTTGTATAACATGAAAAGCTGGTTAACGTATTGCATAAAAGTCTCCCCTTGTTGATAGTAGCATTTAGTCGTACCAAGAAGACAAAACTTACATTCACTTAGCGGATTTTATAAAAAAATGACTTAAGGCTATGCCATCTTGCAAGCATCAGTAGTAAGAACACCAAACTATATAACAAAGGCTCAGTGACATCTTTTTTCACTAGCCACCAAAAGTGTAACAAGCCGAGGATGCCAATGAAATAAACCAATTGGTGCAAAAGCTTCCATTTTTTCTTTAAAAACTGCATAGCTTTTTGATTAGAGGTCAATGCCAATACCAACGTCAACACAAACGCTAAAGCCCCCACCAACACATACGGGTGCTTGGTGATGTCTTTGACAATATCTGTCCAATCAAAACTGTAATCTAGCCAAACATAAGTCGTTAAATGTAAGCAAGCATAGGCAAACATCCATAAGCCCAATAAACGTCGCAAAGCTAACATCCAAGCTTGTTTAAACAGGATGTTGATGGGCGTCATACTCAAAGTGAGCATCAAAAAAACCAATGCCCATGTCCCTGTTGAGCGTTCTATAAACTCAATCGGGTTAGCGCCTAGATTGTCGTTCAAAGCGAGATAAAACAATCTAAAAAGCGGAAGCGGTGCTAATAGCCAGATGAGGTATTTAGCGTATTTAATGCGGGATTGAATGTTGCGTTGAGAGATTGCCATCATCAAACTTAGAAGTGTTTAGCCAAGTCCATGCCCGCATACAACTGCCCAACTTCATCATAGCCGTTGAACATTTTTGTTTTCACTCGTCCAGCAAACAAACCAGCACCGATACGTCTTTCAGATGACTGCGTCCAGCGTGGGTGGTCAACATGCGGATTCACATTGGCATAAAAACCATATTCACTCGGCCCAGCCTTCATCCATGTGGTTTGTGGCATTTTTTCCAAAAATTGAATTTTTGTGATGGCTTTTCCACCTTTAAAACCATACTTCCAAGGCACCACCAAACGCACTGGCGCGCCGTTTTGATTGGGCAATACTTGCCCATACAAACCCACTGCCAACAAGGTTAAAGGATGCGCGGCTTCGTCCATGCGCAACCCTTCCACATAAGGCCAGTCGAGAATGGGCATACGCGCACCTGGCATGGTCAGCGTGTCGTTGGCGGAAATAAATGCGATATATTTGGCATTGCCAGTGGGTTCTGCCCAATCGATGAGTTTTTTCAAAGGCAAACCGACCCAAGGAATCACCATCGACCAACCTTCGACGCAACGCATGCGATAAATGCGTTCTTCCAGCGGACTAAGTTTGAGCAACTGCTCTAAACTAATGATTTTAGGCGTTTTGACTGCGCCTTCAATTTGAATCGCCCAAGGATTAGGCTTAAACAAAACGGCTTCGCGTGCGGGGTCAGATTTATCCGTGCCAAACTCATAGTAGTTGTTATAAGTGGTGACATCTTGAAAAGACGTGAGTGTTTCACCTTGACCATACTTGGTTTTGAGGTGCGCTAGCTTTTGTGTCTTAGGAGCGGCTTGTGCAAGCAAAGCGGTTGTAGAAAGCGCCGTTGCAGCGGCACCTAAGCCCAAGGCTTTAATGACGGCTCTTCTTTGCTCAAAAATACTTTGTGGCGTGATTTCAGAAGGCTGTATCTGACTTGGATTAGCGCGGTTGTTATCTAATAGCATGGTGGCGTCCTAAAACACATGAATTGCACCTTAGTCGCAGACATGACCCATGACTTACATTTTATTGATAAATAAATATAAGGACTCTGAAGTGATTAAGGCTTTGTACTAGACATTAAATCAAGCACATCGTTCGCTTGTAACTGTTGTGCTAGTTGTTTCGCCTCTGCCAATAGCTTTTCTGAAGCGCTATTATCACCTAACGCAGCTTTGGTTTTCGCCCAATAGACATTGGTTTTGGCTACGTAATATTCACCGCCATTATCTTTGGCAAATTGCCATAAACGTTGAAACGTTTTGTCTGCACCTGCAAAATCCTTATCTGCATGAAATAACTGTCCCAACACCAAGCTGGCCTCGGCATATTGATCTAAAGTGCCCGCTTTTTTCTGCATTAATACCGATTTCAATTGAAACTCAATCGCCTTGTCCAACTGTTTTAGACCTTCATAGGCTGAAGCTAAATGGGCAAAACAATCGGCACGTTCATTATCATTCATCGCCAGTTTTTCACTGGCTTGATACGCCTCTAGCGCTTGTTGGTGTTGGCCTTGGCTGGCATAAGCCTCGCCTTTTAACTGATGTGCAATCATCACGTAGCGTTTTACTTTGGCTTGCTCACTGACTTTTGCCGCTTGCTCATATTGCGCTACCGCCTGTGCTAGTTGATTTTGCGCAATCAATGCATTGCCTAACAACATATGCACCGAGGCCAAGCTTAAGTCTTGTGGTTTGAGCGCCAGTGCTTGTTCAAAACTTGTTTGCGCTTGGACAGTATGTTGTAACGCTATTTGCGCACGCCCCTGACACAACAAACCATCCACATTTCGCGTGCCTTTAACACTCACCAACGCTTGTGTGTAATTACCTTTTTCCATGAGAGACTCACACTGCTCTAGGCCTTTGTCTTTTGCAAACAAGCTATTTACAATCAATATATTAGTCAATAAAGCTAAAGTTAGATTTAAGGTCAAATAATTTAAATTTAAGTTTCGGTTCATTTTAGAATAAGCTCGTTTGTGGATTATCTGAAACTGTCTCAGAAGAAGGGTTTTGTTGTTCGTCTAAATCAGACTCAGAAACTTCCAAGTTGGTTGCAAGCAAAGCCAAAAAGTCAGCCTCTGTCAAAATAGGAATATTCAGCTGTTGTGCTTTTTCTAATTTAGTACCAGCCTCTTCGCCCGCCACGACATAATGCGTTTTCGCCGAGACACTACCACTGACTTTGCCACCTGCTGCTTCTATCTTGGCTTGGGCTTGATCACGTTTCAACGTTGGCAAAGTGCCCGTCAGAACAAACGTTTTGCCTTGTAAGGCCTGATTGTTTTGCGTCACTGCTACATCAGACCAAGTAACACCTGCTTGTCGCATGGCTTTTATCACTTCTTGATTATGTGCCTCGCTAAAAAACTGCACAATCGATTCCGCCACCACAGGACCGACATCGTTTACTTCTAGCAATTTAGCATGGTCAGCTTGCATCAGCGCCTCTAGTTGCCCAAAGTGGTTGGCTAAGTCTTTGGCAGTGGCTTCACCCACATTGCGGATGCCTAGCGCATAAATAAAACGCGCCAAGGTGGTCTGCTTACTTGTTTGCAAGGCATCGATGATGTTTTGCGCGGACTTTTGTGCCATGCGTTCCAAGTTTGCAAGGGTTGCCAGGTCGAGTTGGTAAATGTCGCTGAGTCGATGGACTAAATTGGCATCTACCAATTGCTCCACCAACTTTTCGCCCAAGCCTTCAATATCCATGGCACGGCGTGAGGCAAAATGCGTAATCGCCTGTTTGCGCTGTGCTGGGCAATAGAGCCCACCTGTACAACGCGCCACTGCTTCATCTTGCAGACGCTCAATATGTGAACCACATTCTGGACAGGCGCTAGGCATGATAAATGGGCGGGCATGCGTTGGGCGCAATTCAGTTTTTGCAGCCACCACTTCAGGAATGACATCCCCTGCCCTGCGCACCACTACGGTATCGCCAATGTGGATGTCTTTGCGTCGTAACTCATCTTCGTTATGCAATGTGGCATTGGTGACCGTCACACCGCCAACAAACACAGGTTTAAGCCTCGCCACTGGGGTAATCGCCCCCGTCCTGCCCACTTGCACGGTAATGTCTTCCACAATGGTGGTCGCCTCTTCGGCAGGAAACTTATGCGCGACCGCCCAACGTGGCGCACGAGAAACAAAGCCCAGTTGCGCTTGTAGCTCAAAATCATTGACTTTATACACCACACCATCAATGTCGTAAGGCAAGCTGGCGCGAATGTCACCCACGTGAGCATAATAGGCTTGCAAGCCTTGCTCAGCCTGTTTCACCGCGCGTAAATCACTCACTGGAAAGCGTAAATCTTGCAGGTATTGCATGGCTTGGCTGTGTGACTGCATTGCAGGCACACCTTCACAAGCACCTAAGCCATAGGCAAAAAAATGTAAGGGACGTTTAGCAGTGATGTTAGGATCCAGCTGACGCAAGCTACCTGCAGCGGCATTGCGAGGATTGGCAAACAACTTTGCGCCTGACTTTGCTTGGATTTGATTGAGCTTTTCAAAGTCCCGCTTGAGCATGAGCACTTCGCCACGCACTTCTAGCAATGCAGGCGGGTTATCTAAAGGCAAGCTCATAGGGATGGCTTTAATGGTTTTGAGGTTATGGGTGACGTTTTCGCCTGTATAGCCGTCGCCACGCGTCGCTCCTTGCACAAACACCCCATTTTCATAAGTTAGCGTAATCGCCAAGCCATCAAACTTGGGTTCCACAGCATATTCTACCGTCTCTAGTCCCAAGCCTTCTCTAATGCGTTTATCAAACGCGCTTAGTTCTTCTTCAGTAAACGCATTGTTTAAAGAAAGCATGGCTTGACGGTGCGTCACGCTATCAAAAGCCGAAATGGCCTCGCCACCAACGCGTTGGCTTGGCGAGTCTGCTGTGATTAGCTCAGGATAAGTTGATTCGATTTCAATTAATTCTCTGACATACCCATCGTATTCATTATCTGAGGCTATAGGAGAGCTTAAAACATAGTATTGATAGTCACACAAAGAAATGAATTCTTTGATAGCAATAAGCTTATCTCTTGCTTCTTCAACACTCATAAAAGTAATAAATAAGTACTATGAGAATAGGCGTAATGCTTGTGGGCTACCAGGAATGATGCCTTTGGCTATCATGGTGGCGTTAATCACTTTGAGTTGTTGGCGAATTTTATCTAACTGTACATCACCAATAGGCCTTCTGTTGACATCAATCATTGTCGCTTCAAGGCTACTTGCCATCGACTGTGCGATATTCACCATTTGGTCAAATATTTGCGTATTTTGTGCCACTGTTGGGATGTCTAACTGAAAGGTAAAGCCCGTCATCACGGCTGTTTTAAGCATGTCCGCGCTCAGAGGTTTGCCTTCAAAGTTGCGTATGCAAAAGTTAAGATGTCCTTCTACATTTCGCAATTCATATTTACCTTCTTCACTTAAATTTAAGCCACTGGCTTCAGCCAAGCCTCTAAATTTAGTAGCATGAAAAGCACCTTGATTAGCCACGACATGAAACTCGACCGCTTTATCCACTTCAATACAAAATTGGTCTATACTCTGCGCCTGTTGCAAAGCATCATTGCCACCATGCCATTCCACATGCAGCCCTAAGTTCAAGCCCAAGGTTTCTATACTATGCTGGAATCTAAAGATAATTGCTCTATCTACAGCTCCACTGCGGTCAGCCAACTGTAGACTACAAACCACCTGTTCTAGGTTAGTAGTAGATGCTTTTTTGTTATTTTTGAGATCTATCCACATGCCATCTTTGGGTTTAGCCAGTGCAAAGTTGTTTTGCTCGAATGTATCTAATTCAGCAAGCAATGGCAATAACTGTTCAGCAGTGACACCTTCTCTCGCATAAAGTATGGCGATTAAATCAATTTGTGAATGCAGTTGGATTGGTAATTGTGAAAGTGAGGCTTGCTCATTAGAAGAGGATTGCTTTGTAGCCACCTCCATGTCTTGATCATTGTTGCCAATATCGCCTGATAAATCATCATCCACCTCAATTTGAGAAGCTAACAAAGAAAATGTTTCTTCAGTTTGTTCGCTATCGCTGTTGTGTTGATTAGATTCTGTTTGGTTGGATTTAGTTAGTGTAGAAGTTGGCTCTTCTTCAAACAAACTGGCAGACGCTTCTTTTTTTGTACGTGCGGATGCTTTTGATTTTTCTTTATGGCTTGATAGCCTAAAACTCGGGTTTTCGGATCTTGATATGTTGCTGGATTCAGAGCTAATAAGCTCTGTTTCGTCAGACAAACCACTCAGCACCATGGCATCATCGAGCGCCTCGTGTACCACTTGTTTGGCAGAGGCGTCTAAGAAAATATCTTTTTCATGTTTGAGCACATCTGCGTTGATTTCAAAGTCGTCAATCAACACATCTCTGCGACTATTTTTAAAGTGATGCTCAACACGACTGCGGTATTTTTTTTCTTGCCACCAATTAAATAGCACTATGCCCAGCACAATGGCTACGCCCAAGAGCACTAAAATAATCCATAAATCTGACATAAGAAATAAAAACGTCCTGTAAAAAGTAGGCTAAAAACTAGCGCTATGATACCTCAAAAGGCATCAAGCCGCATGCATACGAATCGCTTCATCTACGTCTACATCCACAATCCTTGAAACACCTGATTCTTGCATGGTGACGCCGATTAACTGTTGCGCCATTTCCATGGTAATTTTGTTATGCGAGACAAACATAAACTGCGTTTTGTCTGACATGGCACGCACCAATTTGCAAAAACGTTCAGTATTGCTGTCATCCAAAGGCGCATCCACCTCGTCCATCAAACAGAATGGCGAAGGATTAAGTTTAAATAAAGCAAATACCAAGGCGATGGCCGTAAGCGCTTTTTCACCACCTGAAAGCAATTGAATCGTGGTGTTTTTCTTACCAGGTGGTTGCGCAAACACTTGTACGCCAGTGTCTAAAATCTCATCGCCTAGCAACTCCAACTTGGCCTGACCGCCATTAAACAAGGTTGAAAACATCTCACCAAAATTACGGTTGGCTTCGTCGTAGGTCGCTTTCAACTTACCACGGGTCTCACGGTCTATTTTTTGAATCGCATCTTCGAGCGTGGCACTGGCTGTGAGCAAGTCTTGCATTTGGCTATCCAAGTACAATTTACGTTCTTTTTCAGTATTGAGCTCTTCAATCGCCGCCATATTCACAGGGCCTAAACGCTCAATTTTCTGCTGTATCTGCTGCGTTTTCTGCACGAATGCTTGCACGCTAGCCTCTTCTGGCAAACCTTCCGATACTTGTTCTTGCGAAAAGCCTGTTTGTTTTAAGCCTTCATCACATTGCTCAACCGCAATACGTGACTCCTGCTCTTTTAAACGCCCCTGCTCCACCGCATCACGCAAAGGATGCAACTGTTGCTCTTGTTGCATACGCAGACGCTCTTGCGCTTGCAACGCTTGCTCTTGTTCTGTGAGGTGGTTTCTGGCTTGCGCCAATGCTTGCTCAGCCTCATGTTGTTGCGTTAATGCATCACTCAAATGTTGCTTGAGTGTCTCCATATTACTTACCGACAACGCCAAGCGGGTTTCTTGCAGGCGATGCTCTAAACTTTGTTGCTCTTGTTTATTGGCATCGAGTTTTTGTGTGACATCTGCCAGCGTATTTTTAGCCAGCGTTTGTTTAAACACCAAGTTTTGATGGGCTTTTTCAGCTTGTTGCAAGGCATCACGCAGTGCAAAATAATGTTGCTCGGCTTGCTGTTTGGCTTGCTGTTGCTCGCGTGCTTCTTTTTCCACTTGCGCGAAACCAGCTTCAATGGTGCTGATATTTGTTTGTAGTTTAGCAAGCTCTTCATTTAAGCCTGTGATTTTAGCTTCATGCTCAGCCATCTCTTGTTGTAAGCTCTGTTGGCGTTTTAAGGCATTTTCTTGTTGTTGTTTTAGCCTAGACAGTTGCATATTGGCTTGATGCAGCTTATCGGTTTCTTGCTTGATGGCTTGGTGCGTTTGCTGTTGCAATGCGCGGGTATCTTGTAGTTGTTGTTCCTGCAATTTCAAACTCAAGCTTAGCTGTTGCTCTTGATGTTGCAAGTTTGGCAAACTGTCTTTGAGTTTTTCAAGTTGTTGTTGGCGGTCTAACACGCCATTGATGGCGGAAGCTTGTCCATGATAAACAATGCTGTGCGGCCCGACCACATCGCCATCTTGCGTAAGCAACACACAACCTAATGGCAATTGAGCACGGTATTGCTCAATCGCAGCGTCATCGGACAACACATACACCCCATGCATCCACTCGTTGAGTACCCCTTCAATATTGCCAGATTTAATTTGAATTAAACTTAACAAACTGGGCAAACCATTCCACTCGGATGACATGGTGGTTTTTGTCACAGAACCTTGACTCACCAAGGCCAGCGCTTGCTGAGGTCTTTTTTGCGCCTTACCTGCTTTGTCACTGACAAAAGCATTCAACTTAAAGCCCAACAATGCCTCGAACGCATGTTGCCAATCAGCGGGCACTTGCAAATGCTCCCACAATCGGCTGGCGGACTGCAAGCCATGTTGTTGTACCCAAGCGCCCAAATCACCTGTTTGCTGCATGGACTGTTGTAACTTGGTCAACGATTGGATTTCAGCCTCTGCTTGACTCAGCGCGCGTTGCGCCTGCTGTTGCTGCTGCCTACCCTCTTGCACGGACACCAACAACTCAGACTCTTTTGTGCGCGATGCTTGTAAAGCCTGTTCGTATTCGGCAAGTTTACTTTGATGCGTAGTCACAGACGCATTCATCGCATTCAACTCGTCTTGATTCGGCATGACCCAGCTATCAAGCTCATGTTTGAGCGTGTTTAAACGCTGTTGCAACTCCTGCAAATGTTTTTGGCGGTATTGCACATTGTTTTGGTCTATCTGCAAAGATTGTCTTTGTTGCTGTACGCGCTCTTGCGCCGCTTGCGCCAAAGCATTTAAGTCCTTCAGTGCTTGCGACTTTTCTGGCATGCCTGCGTTTAAGGCAGTCAGCTCTTGCGCACTTTGTTCGACTTGTAGCTCTACTGCGCCAAGTTCTTGGTGTTGCTGTGTAAGCTGTTGCTCTAGCACCGTGTGCTGTTGCACGCTCTTGTCAAACTGCACTTGCAACCATTCTTCTTGTTGCGTCAGCCTTAAGCGAGCTTCTTCCGATTGTTTGACTTGCAGTTCTAAATTAGACACATTGGCATTGCAGACATAATACTGCGCCTGCACCTCGTGGATTTTTTCTGAGGCGGCATAATGGTTTTGTCGGCAGGTTTCTAGTTGGCTCTCACTGGCGCGCAAATCCGCCATTTGGCTTTCCAACTTGATAATACTTTGTTCGAGAGATTGTTTGGCTTTTTCCCACAGCTTGAGCGCATCGCGCTTTTTCAAAAACCACAACTGCGCTTCTGCCAAGCCAAAGTCTTTTTTCAATTGGTGGTATTGCTCCGTCACCACCGCTTGCGCTTCAAGCTTAACAATCTGCTTGCCTAACTCACGGCAAACATCTTCCACACGGGTAAGATTTTCACGGGTGTCACGCAAACGTAGCTCTGTCTCACGTCTGCGTTCCTTATATTTACTAATGCCCGCAGCTTCTTCTAAAAAGATGCGTAACTCTTCAGGTTTAGCTTCCACAATGCGAGAAATAGTATTTTGACCGATGATGGCATATGCCCGACCGCCTAGACCTGTGCCTAAAAACAAATCTGCAACATCACGACGACGCACCGCAGTGTTATTGATAAAGTAACTCGAGCCTTTTTCACGCTCAATCACGCGCTTGACGGAGATTTCAGCGTATTGATTCCACTCCCCGCTTGCGCCCCCCAAACTATTATCAAACACCAACTCCACACTGGCGCGCGAAATGGCTTTGCGGTTTGCAGAGCCATTAAAAATCACCGCATCCATGGCATCAGCCCGCATTTCTTTGGCGGAGGATTCACCCAACACCCAACGCACAGATTCCATGACATTGGATTTGCCACAGCCATTAGGCCCCACCACGCCCACACGTTGACCGTGAAGATGAATGGTGGTCGGGTCAACAAAAGATTTGAACCCAGCGAGTTTTAAATGAGTCAGACGCAAGATAGTTTGAAAGTTTGCTTTAGATTTAAGTAGGCTTTTAGAGTGTGATATTTTTTAAGCGTTATAATAACGTTTTTTTAAGAAGAAAACCGTAAAAATCATGAATGACCAAGCCTTAGGCGCCAAACCCACGGCACAGCCGACAAAAGACCTCGAAACTTTTGACAACCCCAATGCAAACCGCGATTTCCATATTCACATGGAAATCCCCGAGTTTACTTGCTTGTGCCCTAAAACAGGTCAGCCAGATTTCGCAGTGATTTATTTAGACTACATCCCCAACAAACTTTGCGTTGAGCTTAAAAGCCTAAAACTCTATATGTGGTCATTTCGTGATGAAGGATGCTTTCATGAAGCCGTGACTAACCGCATTTTGGATGATTTAGTAGCTGTCACACAGCCTAAGTTTATGCGTGTCACAGCCAAGTTTTACGTGCGAGGCGGTATCTTCACCAATGTGGTCGCTGAACACAGAGCACCAAATTGGCAACCACAACCCTATGTTGCGCTGTCTGAGTTTCCTTCACAATCTAATATTCGAGGATAAGCTAACAATTCAAACCTTGTCTTAAATATGACTATTCAACATCAAATCAACAACGTAAAAATATAGCTTAGCCAAGCGCACAAAATTTATGCGCAAAATACAAGAAAATCGTTGACAAGTTTAGGCGCCATCTTTAATATGGCGCCTTCTTTGAAACGACGTACCATTCAAAGAAACCTTATACCGATAAGGCGCAGAAATAAGGGGGTATAGCTCAGCTGGGAGAGCGCTTGCATGGCATGCAAGAGGTCAGCGGTTCGATCCCGCTTATCTCCACCAAGTGTTTGAAATTATTGGATTTTTTGTATAAATTAATTCAATCAATCACTAAATCGTGTATAATACTGAAATAAATTCTTAGGTCCCCATCGTCTAGAGGCCTAGGACACCTCCCTTTCACGGAGGCGACCGGGGTTCGAATCCCCGTGGGGACGCCAAAACACAACAACCACCCTCTCAGGTGGTTTTTTGTTCTTTGCATGATGCTTTTCGCATCTAAAACATTCACTTCAAAAATGGTTTGAGCTTAGACATGAGCTCTTCACTGTCTGGTGAGACTGTGCTTTCAAACACATAGACATTCTTAGCCTCTGGCGTAATCAGGTATTTGTAGAAATTCCATTGGGGCGATTTGCCAGTTTTGGCTATCAGTTGCTGATAAAAAGGATTGGCGTTGCCGCCTGTGACGCTGGTTTTTTCAACCATGGGGAATTTGACCGCATAAGTCATTTTGCAAAAGTCACCAATTTGCTTGTTGTTGCCAGGCTCCTGTTTGAAATCATTCGAGGGGAAGCCCACCACCAACAAGCCCTGCGCTTGGTATTTTGCATACAAACCTTCAAGTTGCTCAAACTGTGGGGTAAAACCACATTTGCTGGCGGTGTTGACCACTAAAATGGGTTGATGCTGGTACTCACAGAGGTTAATGCTTTTGCCTTGTAAGGTTTTAAATTGGTGTTGGTAAAAAGCTGGGCAATTTTCAGCTTGCACTTGTGTGGTTTGCATGGCGATTACTCCCATTGAAATGACGCTAAGTGTTGAGATAAGTATTGTGAGTAGTGATTGTTTTAAACTGTGTTTCATAGCAGCTCCTCTAGTAAGTAGCAAAATATTTAACTGATTAACACAGTCAATGACCATGTATTTTTTCTGGCGTTCAGATATTTTTCTCAAGTTTTTTGTCTTACAGTCGTAATGTTAAATAGTAATAATGGTTTTGGGATAGACAAGTTTGGTCAGTTTTAGGCTGGCATATTCTATGCTTAGTATTAACTACTGAGACTTTAATTGAACTTAAACAAGACAATTAGGCTTGATAAGGAGAAATAAGATGTTACAAAAAACAAACCAACCAGGCGACAAATTTAAACGCATAGACCAAATGCTTGAGGATTTTGCAGGCGATGAGGTGGATGATTTTGATGCTGGCTATAGCGATTTAAGCCATCACCACAAACATTATTCAGCGGATGAAGATGCTGTATTGGATATAGACGAGCTTTATTAAGCCATCGCCAACATTCGGCCAGCTGTTATAATGCGCGTATGGAAATTACCACACGCTTAGAATTTGACGCAGGCCACCGCATTCCCGACCACAAAAGTCAGTGCCGCAATTTACACGGTCATCGTTACGCAATAGAAATTACCCTCTCTGGAGCGATTATCAACGCGGAGCATGTGTCAGAAAATGGTATGGTGATGGACTTTTCGGATGTGAAACGCATTGCGCGTGAAACCGTTGTAGACCGCTGGGACCATGCCTTTATCGTTTATGAAAAAGACCTCGAAGTATTAAACTTCCTAAACAGCCTTCCTAATCACAAAACTGTGATTTTCCCTTGTATTCCCACTGCTGAAAACATGGCAGCCGAAGCCTTTAAGTTACTACGCACGCAATATAAAGACACCTATGGCAATCAACTGAAGCTTGAGCGTGTAAGGCTCTATGAGACGCCTAATAGCTGGACAGATGCAACTGCGAACTC
Organism: uncultured Methylophilus sp.; assembly: GCA_965249075.1. Taxonomy (GTDB): domain Bacteria; phylum Pseudomonadota; class Gammaproteobacteria; order Burkholderiales; family Methylophilaceae; genus Methylophilus. The sequence goes on along the minus strand of CBDFLF010000003.1, from coordinate 8,270 downwards.
TGTGCTTTAAAATACTTTAAAGTAAAAATTAGGGTACTTTTATAAATTCAAATTACTAAGCAAGACAAGACCGCAAGGGTCTTCCCCAATCTCGCTAGGTGCATTCGCACCAAGTCGATTGTGAAGGCGAGATTAAAAAATTTTGACGACGCATATAATTGATATGTAAGGAGAAATTTTTTATGAGCAACGCAGTATCGCGACGGAAGTTGAATTTAAAAAAGTGCCCGTTAGAAAGTCTTCTGCTCTATCACTTCCGCCAAACTCTCTTCCCATGACGGTAATGTAACGCCAAAAGTTTGTTTTAACTTACCGTTGTTCAAGCTTGAAAACGCTGGCCGTTTGGCTGGAGTGGGATATACTTCTGTGCTAATTGGCTTGACTTGGTCTGACTGGATTTTTAAAGTTGGCCAGCCGCTCTCAACTCGCTTCGCCTCGTAGGCTTTAAATATCCCAACGGCAAAGGCATACCAAGTAGTCACGCCATGATTGGTGAGATGGTAAATGCCACTTAAATCTGCAGAGTTAGCGTTTTTAAACGCCAATACTTGTTGAATCGCTCGTGCAATAGCAATGGCACTGGTGGGTGCCCCATGTTGGTCGTTGACCACAGACAGTTGCTCACGCTCACTCCCAAGCCGCAACATGGTATTTAAAAAGTTTTTACCCCATGGGGCATACACCCAACTGGTGCGAAAAATCAAATAATCACCACCCACGGCTTGCACCGCTTGCTCCCCTGCTAGCTTGCTTTTGCCATAAACACTCACGGGGTTGGTCGCATCAGACTCTTTATATGCCTGCGATTGCGTACCATCAAACACATAATCGGTTGAAAAATGGATAAACCGAGCGCCTAGTTTTTTCGCTTCTTCCGCCATGACTTCAGGTGCGGTGGCATTGATGGCATAAGCCAAATTAATCTCAGTTTCAGCTTTGTCTACTGCTGTATAGGCGGCTGGATTGATGATGATGTCTGGCTTGTACTGTTGAATCAAAGCACGAATTTGCGCAGGCTGGCTTAAATCGCATTGTTCACGCGAAAGTGCAATCACTTGGTCTTTCACTAGCGTTTGTTGTAGTGCATGCCCAACTTGACCGTGAATGCCTGTGAGAAGAATTTTTTTCATAAGGTGACTAGATTAAGAGTTAGGGAAATTTTGGCGCATCAGACCACGCCAACCCCTTAGCATCTTTCGCGGATAAACTCGGTTCAAAATCAATTTCCCAATCGACATTCAACGTAGGATCGTTCCACGCGATGCATTGCTCGTGTTGAGGCGCGTAGTAATCAGTGGTTTTGTATAAAAACTCGGCAGTTTCTGACAGCACCACAAAACCATGTGCGAACCCTGCAGGCACCCAAAATTGACGGTTATTTTCTGCACTTAAACGCACCCCTGCCCATTGCCCATAAGTGGGTGAAGACTGTCTTAAATCCACCGCGACATCAAACACTTCCCCTTGCACCACCCGCACCAATTTGCCTTGTGTTTGTTGGGTTTGGTAATGCAGGCCACGCAAGACACCACGGGCTGATTTTGAATGGTTATCTTGCACAAAGGTCACATCCAAGCCAGTGGCTTTGGCAAAGGCTTGTGCATTAAAGCTTTCATAAAAAAAACCGCGCGCATCGCCAAACACTTTGGGCTCAATAATCAGCGCATCGGGGATATGACTTGGAATAACCTGCATTAAAACACCTGCTCTTTTAAGATGAGTTTGAGATATTGCCCATAGCCATTTTTAGCGTATTTATCCGCCAACTTATCGAGTTGTTCGGCATTAATAAATCCTTTGCGGTAAGCCACCTCTTCTAAACAGGCGACTTTTAAACCTTGGCGTTTTTCAATGGTTTGAATAAAGCTACTGGCTTCAATTAGAGAGTCATGGGTGCCTGTATCTAACCACGCCATACCACGCCCCATCACTTCAACATTCAGCTCACCCCATGCCAAATATTGTTTATTCACATCGGTTATTTCCAACTCACCACGAGGAGAGGGCTTAAGGTTTTTGGCAACATCCACCACACGGTTGTCATAGAAATAAAGCCCTGTGACGGCATAACGAGATTTTGGTTGGGTAGGTTTCTCTTCTAAGCTAATGGCTTGACCTAGTTTGTCGAACTCCACCACACCATAGCGTTCTGGATCATGCACGGGGTAAGCAAAGACGCTAGCGCCACTGCTACGTTTGGCAGCCGATTCGGCCATCTCAGCCAGCTCATGTCCGTAGAAAATATTGTCACCTAATACCAACGCGGAATCGTCATCACCAATAAAGCTTTCGCCTAAAATAAAGGCCTGAGCTAACCCGTCTGGAGAAGGTTGCACTTGGTATTCAATCCGCATGCCCCATTGCGTGCCATCGCCTAATAACTCTTTAAAGCGTGGGGTATCCATAGGTGTAGAGATAATCAATACTTCACGAATACCAGCCAGCATCAAGGCTGACAAAGGATAGTAAATCATCGGTTTGTCATACACGGGCAACAACTGTTTAGATACCACTTGTGTGACAGGATAAAGACGTGTGCCTGAGCCACCTGCTAATACAATGCCTTTTCTTGCCATTATGCTAACTCCTCGCCACGTTCTTGATAATTATTGCTCACCCAGTTTTTATATTCACCACTGGTCACATGCGCCACCCATTCAGGATGGGTTAAATACCATTGCACAGTCTTGCGTATGCCTGTTTCAAAGGTTTCTGCGGGTTTCCAACCCAGTTCACGCTCAATTTTAGTCGCATCGATGGCATAACGTTGGTCATGGCCAGGTCTGTCTTTGACAAAGGTGATTTGGTCACGGTAGCTACCTTGGGCTTTGGGGCGCTCTTGGTCAAGGATGTCACACAAAGTATGCACCACGTCTAGATTGGTTTTTTCGTTCCAGCCGCCGATATTGTAAGTTTCGCCCACCTGCCCTGCTTCTAACACACGACGAATGGCGCTACAGTGATCTTCCACATATAACCAATCACGCACATTGCTACCGTTACCATAAATGGGCAAAGGCTTGCCAGACAAAGCATTATGTATCACCAAAGGAATTAGTTTTTCTGGGAAATGATATGGCCCATAATTGTTAGAACAATTAGTAGTGAGTACAGGCAGGCCATAAGTATGGTGATATGCGCGTACCAAGTGATCAGACGCGGCTTTAGAAGCTGAGTATGGACTATTGGGTTGGTATTGATTGCTTTCTTTAAAAGCTGGGTCGCTTGCTGTGAGCGAGCCATAAACCTCATCGGTTGAGACGTGCAACAATCTAAATGCTTGTTTATCCGCATCAGCCAAACTATTCCAATAGGCGCGGACTTCTTCCAACAGATTAAACGTGCCGACCACATTGGTTTGTATAAATGCATCGGGGCCTAAAATAGAGCGGTCAACATGGCTTTCAGCTGCAAAGTTGACTACAGCACGAGGTTGATGTGTGGCAAGTAAATGTTTCACCGCATCACGGTCACCAATGTCTGCATGCACAAACACATGATTGGAATTATTTTGTAAATCGGCAAGATTTTCTAAGTTACCCGCATAGGTTAAGGCATCTAAGGTTATGCATTTACCTAAGCTTTGTTTGACCCAAGCATTGACAAAGTTACTGCCAATAAAACCCGCGCCCCCAGTGACCACTATTGTGTTATTCATTGTTTTAATTTCCATTTCAACATTTTTAATAAAAATAACAGACTATAAAAATGGTAACTAGGCTTACCAAGGGCTTGCGCCCGATTTTGCGAGGCTCTCGATGTATGTTTGGTGCATCTCAAGCTCCTCTGTATTGCATTTTAGCACTTTGATTTTTGAGGTATCGACCGTTAATATCGTGCCATCTTGACCACTGCTATTATCATTCAAATCCATAAGCAAACTCTCTTGCCCACGGGTCATGGAGATATACACGTCTGCCAGCAACTCTGCATCAAGTAATGCGCCATGCAAAGTTCGCTTAGAGTTGTCTACGCCAAAGTGTTTACAAAGTGCATCTAAATTATTACGCTGCCCCGGGCGAGCGGACTTCGCCATTTTTAAAGTATCGATGACACCCGCGACATGGCTGTCTAAACGCGGATAATTTAAACGCTCTAACTCCATGTTGAGAAAACCCATGTCAAATGACGCGTTGTGAATGACCAACTCTGCACCCTTCACAAAAGCCAAAAAGTCGTCTACCACTGCGCCAAACAAAGGTTTGTCTTGCAAAAACTCAGACGAAATACCATGCACCTCTTGTGCGCCTTCATCAATCTCGCGCTCAGGGTTTAAATAGACATGAAAATGATTATTGGTAGGACGGCGATGTATCAGTTCTACGCCCGCAATCTCGATGATGCGGTGACCTTGGTCTGGGTATAAGCCTGTGGTTTCGGTATCTAAAAATATTTGACGCATAATGACTTTAAATTAAGCCTTTTAATTAATTCAGAACAGAGGCCACACCTTGATTGGCTAGCGCATCGGCTTTTTCATTGCCTTCGTGACCCGCATGCCCTTTCACCCAAATCCACTCTACTTTGTGGGTTTGCGCAAGCGCATCTAGCACTTTCCATAAATCTTCATTTTTAACTGGCTTTTTGTCAGCCGTTTTCCATTGCCTTGCTTTCCAGCTAGCTATCCACTCCGTCATGCCTTTTTGCACATAACTCGAGTCGGTATAGATGCGCACGTTTGCCGATTTTTTTATAGCCTTCAACGCCTCTATGACCGCTGTTAATTCCATGCGATTGTTAGTGGTTAAAGGTTCGCCACCAAACAAACACTTTTCATGCTGACCGTATTTGAGCCAGACACCCCAACCGCCCACGCCAGGGTTGCCCTTGCAAGCGCCATCGGTGTAAGCTTCAATCCATTGTGGGTTTTCCATCGCGACATTTTAACTGTTTTTGTGACTTTGTTTGCGGGTTTCTAATGGCTAGTGTTTGTTTAAGTGATTGGGTTTTCCAGTCTGGTTTAATCAAACGCATATTCGCTACCCGCTTTTTAGCGACAATATAATAAATGCTGCCCGCATAACCACATAAATGAGGCCCTATCTTGTCACAACACTGCAAACGCTTGAGCCAACGCGCATCGTTGATTGGAAATGCATGTGCAGTCGTACCAAACTCAACACACTCAAAACCCAGTAAAGCCAGCCAATCTTTGATACGATTTTGTCCAAATAACGCATGATGGGCGGTGAACAAAGGCGATTTTCCCCATGCAATTCTGCGCCCGATGACACTCCATGGTCGAAACCCAGTCAGCATCAATGTACCTTCTGGCACCATCACCCGGGCCACTTCACGCAGACTTTGTTGTGGTTGCGCGCAGATTTCTAATAAGTGTGGCATGCACACCAAATCAATGGTCTGATCGCCAAATGGCAAATACTCAGTCTCGCCTAACACACAATCATGATTTGGCTGACGATGAATTGGCGTTGGGCTTAAATGCATTTTATTCGGCATGCGTGATTGGTTTAAAAAGTCAAAGGTTGACCAACCAATTTGCAAAGCATTAAAACCAAAGATATCAGCCACTTTTTCATCAAACAAAGCACGCTCTTGCTCAATTAAATATTGACCAAGCGCACTTTCTTCTAAATAAACTGTATTGGCAGTTAATGATTTGGCATCAGACATATTAATCAGCTGTGACTTTTAAGTTTTTGAGATATTGCGTGCAATACAATCATGACATGATAGCAAATGCCTTGACAAGACAGGCGTTATTTTCAATCATATCCTTCATGAAAGAAGCACTCAATGATGTAAACGTCCCTATGCTTAAGGTTCACGCGCTGCCCGCGTTTGAAGACAACTATTTGTGGCTTTTGCAAATTGGCAACAAAGCAGTTGCCGTCGACCCTGGCGATGCTGATGTGGTGAAGCAGGCACTGCATCAATACCATCTTGAATTAGACAGCATCTTAATCACGCACCACCACCATGATCACATCGGTGGTGTTGAGGCGCTGTATAAACAATATGCATGTCATATTTATGCGCCATTCAACAGTCCAATCAAACAGCCATACACAGCCGTTGGCGCACATCAGACTCCCTCGCTATCTAGCCTAGGCTTGCAATGCCAAGTATTAGAACTGCCTGGTCATACCTTAGACCATATTGCCTATTTAATTCAACCAAACAACGCAAATCAACCCCATTTATTTTCTGGGGATGTGCTGTTCAGCGCTGGCTGTGGACGCTTATTTGAAGGCACTTATGAGCAAATGTGGGTCTCTTTACAACAAATTCTAAAACTACCCGCCCAAACGCTGATTTATCCAGCGCATGAATATACCCTCAAAAACTTGCAGTTCGCTAAAGAAGTCGAACCTGATAATCAAGCGCTATTGGCTTACGAAAAAAACTGCCAATCTCTGCGTGCACAAGGCCTACCGACCTTACCTACACTGTTAAAAACTGAGCTTGCCATCAATCCATTTTTACGTTGCTCGCAAATCGGTGTCACCCATCACGCATTAGATACGTTTACTTATCTACGCAAACTTAGAAATACCTTCTAAAAATGGCAAAAATCGTTTGTCAAGAGCCATGATAGGTCATTGACGCTTTTTTTGGATTTAAATACTATGCAATTGTAAAAAGTGTAATTTATTTGTTAAATTCGAATAAAGTCAAAGATTTAACGTAGAATGTTGTTTAACTCGTTATTGCATTGGTTTAACTATTTACCTAGTGATTACACCTTAACCAGTAAGAATATGAGTAAGCTTTGAGATAAGGATGTTTGCATGAAACAGTCTAACAAGTGGACAAAAACACGCATAGTAATGAATGCAAATATAAGCAATTCAAGACTGGGCAATACAAGTCTAGCTAAAAAGTATGTCACATTAATGGCCTACTCATGTATAAGTTTAACCTTTATTGCAAGCAACCCATCCATAGCGGCCACAGAGCAAGCGCCACAAGAACTCAATTTAGCAGCCTCTTCTGAGCTAGTACTAGCTGAAACACAAACATCTCAAGCGTTAGATCCAATTGACGCCTATTTCAGTCACTATCAATTTGATGATGCCATCGAGTCTAATAACGACGACTTATGGGACAGAATTCGTGCTGGCTTTAGTATGCCTGATGTGAATTCCCACCACACTGCCAAACACGAACAGTTTTACGCTAACCGCCAAGACTACGTCGAGCGCATGTTAGAGCGTAGTAAAAAATATTTATTTCACATTGTAGAAGAAGTCGAAAACCGCGGCATGCCATTGGAAATTGCTTTACTACCCATGGTAGAAAGCGCATTTAATCCCAAAGCCATGTCATCAAGCAAAGCCTCTGGCATTTGGCAGTTTATGCCGGCCACTGGTAAATACTTTGGCTTAAAACAAAATTACTGGTCAGACTCAAGACGCGATGTAAAAGAGGCCACAGATGCAGCACTCACTTATTTACAGCGTTTGCATAGTATGTTTGGCTCATGGGATTTGGCTTTAGCTGCTTATAATGCTGGCGAAGGGACTGTCGCACGTGCGATTGAAAAAAACCGTCGCCTAGGCTTGCCCACAGATTATGAACATCTGTCCTTGCCAGAAGAAACACGTAATTATGTGCCTAAATTGCAAGCCATCAAAAACATCGTCTTAAATCCAGACCAGTTTGGATTAAGCCTCAATCATATCCCTAATGCGCCCTATTTCGCCACGGTAAAAGCACCTAAACAAATTGATGCAAAACTTGCTGCAGAATTGGCGGGCATTAACCAAGAAGAGTTCAATGCGCTCAACCCTAGCTTTAATCGTCCTGTGATTATTGCCAATGCCGACATGCATCAATTGCTATTGCCTACCGAAGCGGCTGAAAAGTTTGTAAACAATCTCGCAAACTACGACAAACCGTTATCCAACTGGCAAATCTACAAACCAAAGCGCGGTGAGCGTATCGACTCGATTGCGCAACGCTTTAACATAGGTGTCAGCGAGTTACGCGCTGTCAACAACCTATCTAACCGTTCTAAAACCAGCTTACGTCGGGCTTTATTGGTTCCACTGTCAGCGCAAGACCAATCCGCTGGCAGTAACGAAACTGAGCAAAATTTTGAAGACTTTGACCAATTAGCACAAGTTGTCGATGACCAACTGGAACCATTAAAACGTACAACTATCAGATATAAAGTGCGTAAAGGTGACACGCTGACCAGCTTAGCTAAACGCTATGGCATGCCAATTCGCTCCGTGATGAATTTAAATCACTTGAGCAACAAAAAAATTAGCTTAGGCCAAACCTTGGTTTTCAAACAAAGCTTA
>CBDFLF010000002.1:0-136802 GCA_965249075.1 uncultured Methylophilus sp. | reverse complement strand
ATAAAACTGGTCACCCCCGCTGGAACAGTGACAGCGCCAGCGACAACGTTGGTGAAAGTAGCCCCTCCATCGAAACTCACTTGTATCGGTGTTCCAGTATCAGTGCCAACTGTACCCGTGCCGTTTGCCAAAGCTAGGTTCACAACTGTTGGTGCAGTGGTTGTGCCACTTAAACCTATCGTATAGTTTAGATTACCGCCCTCAACCACGCTAGGATTAGAAACTGTAGTTACAGTGATTGGTGTAACGCTTGGGCTATCGTTATCGTAAATAAGACCTAGATTACTGCTTCCGCCAATATTAATGACATAATTCTCTGTAGGCTCAATCGTTCCGTCATCGGTCGTTGGCACGCTCACGGTAAAGTTAGCAACCCCTGCTGGCACAGTAATTTGTCCAGTCACTGGGTTATAAGTCACCCCATTACTGAATATTGCGTTGGTTGCCAAACCAGTATCCGTACCTACAATAGCGCTACCATTGGTAAGGCTAAAGCTATAAGTAACAGGCGCACTAGGGGCTGTACTCAAGGTAACCGTATGTAATACATTGCTACCCTCCGTGGCGCTACCTTGCGTCAAACTAACCACGGTCGGATTGTTGTCATTATCTAAAATCGTACCTGTCGCATTTTGAGCCCCTACCGTAATACCATATGACTCATTACCCTCTACCAATAAATCATTCACTGTTGGCACCACGACACTAAATGTGGTCACGCCGGCTGGATAATTAAACTACCACTAATTGAGTCATACGTGACTCCGTTAGTGAAAGTGACAGGAGTCGCTGTATCCACACCCAAAGTTGCACTGCCATTCGTTAAATTAAACGGCACACTAATGACACTTGTTGTCGCGGCGCTCAGCGTGACTAGGTGACTAATATTACTGCCCTCAGTCGCTTGACCATTGCCAACGCTCAGCACAGTCGGTGCTGGAGTGACAACAAAATCCATCGAACCGTTTTCTGTGACACCGCCACTAGAAACTGTGTAGCTAATGCCGTTCACAACACCAGAAAAGCCTGCAAGAGGCGTAAAGGTCAGTTGATTGTTCGCGCCTAAAGTCACCGTACCATTAGGTACATTCACACTACCACCTACCGCAATCGGGGTGCCGTTAATAGCAGTGATTTGTGGTGTTGCACCTTCAAAGTTATCCGCACTTGCACCATTGTTGCCTGTGATTGGGTTATAGGTAATTGCCACACCTTGTGTGGTAGTTAAAATATCGTTCACCGTATCCGCAACTGGCGTGACATTGATTGTTAATGTCGATGTATCTGTGGTCGTACCATCAGACACAGTGTAATTCACCACAGGCACAGCGCCGTTGTAGTCTGGCGCAGGCACAAACGTGTAAGTGCCAGCCGCAGTAATGGTTAGGGTGCCAATCGCTACACCGCTTGCATTGGTAATCGCTGTAGGCGTGCCTAGCGTAATCGTATCTTGTATACCATCACCGTTCTTGTCTACGGTTGCAGCAGTAATACTTAATGGACCGCCAGTTGGACTCACTGTGCCCGCTAATAAGCCACCACTGACTGTCGTGTCTTCGTTAGTAGTCGCAGTCTCATTAGCATCAGCTAGTGGGCCTGTGACCGTAATGTTAATGTTGCCAGTCTCAGTGACACCTCCACTTAACACCGTGTAAGTGAATTGTGGAACGGCACCACTAAAGCCATTGGTAGGCGTAAATGTGAGTTGATTGTTCGCACCTAACGTTACCGTACCGTTAGGTACATTCACACTGCCACCTACCGTAATCGGTGTGCCGTTGATTTGCGTGATTTGTGGTGTTGCACCTTCAAAGTTATCCGCACTTGCGCCATTGGTGCCAGTAATCGGATTAAAGATTTTGGAGGTATTAAAGCCTGTGCTTAAGGTATCGTTAACCGTATCTGCAACGGGCGTGACATTGATTGTTAATGTAGAGGTATCTGTGGTCGTACCATCAGACACAGTGTAATTCACCACAGGCACAGCGCCGTTGTAGTCTGGCGCAGGCACAAACGTGTAAGTGCCAGCCGCAGTAATGGTTAGGGTGCCAATCGCTACACCGCTTGCATTGGTAATCGCTGTCGGTGAACCTAGCGTAATTACATCTTGTATACCGTCACCGTTCTTGTCTACGGTCGCAGCAGCAATGCTTAATGGACCGCCAGTTGGACTCACCGTACCCGCTAATAAGCCACCACTGACTGTCGTGTCTTCGTTAGTAGTCGCAGTCTCATTAGCATCAGCTAGTGGGCCTGTGACCGTAATGTTAATGTTGCCAGTCTCAGTGACACCTCCACTTAACACCGTGTAAGTGAATTGTGGAACCGCACCACTAAAGCCATTGGTAGGCGTAAAGGTGAGTTGATTGTTCGCACCTAAAGTCACCGTACCATTAGGTACATTCACACTACCACCTACCGCAATCGGGGTGCCGTTAATTTGCGTGATTTGTGGCGTTGCGCCTTCAAAGTTATCCGCACTCGCACCGTTGGTGCCAGTAATCGGATTAAAGATTTTGGAGGTATTAAAGCCTGTGCTTAAGGTATCGTTCACCGTATCTGCAACGGGCGTGACATTGATTGTTAATGTAGAGGTATCTGTGGTCGTACCATCAGACACAGTGTAATTCACCACAGGCACAGCGCCGTTGTAGTCTGGCGCAGGCACAAACGTGTAAGTGCCAGCCGCAGTAATGGTTAGGGTGCCAATCGCTACACCGCTTGCATTGGTAATCGCTGTAGGCGTGCCTAGCGTAATTACATCTTGCGTACCATTACCGTCTTTATCGACAGTAGCATTGGTAAGCGTTACTGGACCATTAGTACTGCTTGTGCCTACCAATAAATTACCAGTAGATGTAGTGTCTTCTAGCGTTGTAGCCGTCTCATTCGCATCAGCAATACCAACGATCACTTTAATATTGCCAGTCTCTGTGACACCGCCACTTAATACGGTATAAGTGATAGGCGGCGTTGTGCCAGCAAAACCAGGGTTAGGTGTGAAAGTTAGGTTGTTACCAACGGCTGACATAGAAATTGTACCGTTCGCCACTGGCACAGCGGCACCACCAGGAACAATCGGGGTGCCATTAATCGCGGTAATCTGCGGTGTTGCGCCTTCAAAATTATCCGCGCTCGCACCATTGGTGCCAGTAATTGGATTAAATATAATCGCCACCCCTTGAGGCGTTGTGACTACATCGTCTACGGTATCTTTTACAGCCGTGATATTGAGCGTTAAAGTTGAAGGGTTAGTGCTAGTACCGTCTGTCACAATATAATTAATGACAGGCACTGGACCATTATAGTCAGGGCCAGGCGTGAACGTGTAGGTGCCTGCTGCGTTCACAGTAATGCTACCGATTAAGGCACCAGATGCATTTGTGATTGGGGTAGCAACACCAAGCACTAAGGCGTCTTGTGTGCCATTACCGTCTGTGTCTACGTTGGCTGACAGAATAGACAGAGGACCGCCACTTGGACTAACTGTACCAGTGAGTAGGTTCTCTGTAATAGTTGGACTGTCTTCCGCAACGGTTTTCGTTTCGTTAGCATCAACCAACCCAACGCTGATATTGATATTGCCCGTTTCTGTCACCCCACCGCTAGTCACAGTGTAAGTGAATGTAGGCACCGTGCCGTTAAAACCAGGTGCAGGTGTAAAGGTAAGCACATTACCAGCGCCTAAAGTCACGCTACCATTAGGCACAGCCACCGCTGGACCGCCCACTGTAATCGCAGTGCCGTTGATGGCAGTAATCTGAGGTGTAGCGCCTTCAAAATTATCCGCACTTGCGCCATTAGTACCTAAAATTGGATTAAAGACTTTTGGCGTATCAGTTGCTGTAGCCAAAGTATCATTGACTGTATCAACCACTGGGGTGACATTGATATTTAAAGCCGAAGTATCGGTGCGCGTACCATCCGTTGCAGTATAGCTAACTGCAGGTACAGGTCCGTTATAATCTGGGGCTGGCGTGAAAGTATAAGTACCATTTGCGTTTAAAGTAAGTGTACCAATGAGGTTGCCAGCAGCACTGTTAATAGGGGTTGCCACACCAAATACAATTGCATCTTGAGTGCCGTTGCCATCTTTATCAACCGTTGCGCTGACAAGGCTAACAGGGCCAGTGGCATTAGCAAAGTTAGCCAATACATTACCGTTAGCTGCCGTATCCTCAGCTGTGGTGACACTTTCATTGCCGTCAGAAAAAACAGCTGGCCCACCACCACCACCAACTGCTGTAAGAAAACCATTAGCACCACCAACAATCCCAGCTTGTTCTTGAACATCCACACCTGAGATACTAGATTTGTAGGCATAAGCCGCACCCAACAAAGGCACAATCGCTGTTCTTGCTAAATCAACAAAGCTAAAGCCATAGTCATTACTTACTTCACCTGGTGGCGTAGCATTCAGCACTTGTGTGACATCTTTACCTGTATTGATAGACTGCACCACACTTTGAACGGTACTCAAGCCAACCGCATTATCACCCGCTTCTGCAGTAGCAAAACGAGCTAGGTCATCATTGGCCGCCACCACTTGGTTGGCAGGAATATCCACCACACGCCCATCGCATGTCATTAATTCAACACTAGCACAATCGCCTGTCTGAATTACGTCACCCGCTTCTACAGTGTCGCCTAGTTGTAATTGTTTTTTTTGCCCGTTGGGATAAATAACGTAAACTACCCCAGTGAGTGCGATGACGGTGCCTAAAACTGCCATAATGTGTTCCTATTCCAAGAAGTTAGACTTTTTCACGACTACATTAAATCGCATTTTGTCTATCAAATAAATTGTACTAAAGTCCAATACACCCCTACCCCACCTAACACGTCTTGCGCATTGTGAGTAAAAGTGGTCTTTAAAATCCCCTCTTATCAAGCAATTGTTATGCCTGAGTTTTTGTCACAATCATCGGGTGCGCATATTTTCAAATAAACTCTAATGTTTTTGTATTCAATCAAGAGCAAGCTTTCATCCAGCCAATGGCAAAGGTATTTGCATGGCATTATCGCCATGGCATTGTCCGGCTGGGTGATTGCGAGTGATCTATTGGATAAACCACTCACACTCATGCGCGAACGCTACAGCGCTGAGTCTTACACCACTTTCTACGTCCTCAAAAACTTGATTTATGAACTTCGGCAAGCCAAAGAAGAGGATAAAGTGTGGGCGATTAACCAATTTGTAAATCAAAACATTTTATTCGTGAACGACATTGATTTATGGGATAAACCTGATTACTGGGCAACACCTGTGGAGACGTTTGGCAAACTGGCTGGTGACTGTGAGGATTTTAGTATTGCCAAATATGTATGGTTAAAGCTACTCAATGTCCCGCAAGACAAACTTCGACTAACTTATGTACGCGCGCACATGCAAGATGGCTTTATCCGTGCGCACATGGTGTTGGCTTATTACAACACGCCAGAATCTGAGCCTCTGATTCTAGACAATATCAACCATCAACTACTGCCTGCCTCAAAACGCGGGGATTTAACCCCTGTATTTAGCTTCAATGACAAAGGGCTATTTATTGCCAGCAGGCCACAATACAAAATTGGTTCTGCAACAAATATATCAAAATGGCGTGATGTACTTTCACGAATGCAGGAAGATGGTCTAGAATAGGCAAAAAAGGATGATGTCTAACTATGTCTCTCATACAGCAAATTCGCATTGCCATTTCCATCGTCATTTTGCTCGTCGCCACGGGCTGTTTGTTTTTAAGCGTGTATGACAACCACCGTTATCTCGCTGATCAATTACAAAAAAAGAATTTCGATAATGCCAACACCTTGGCAATGACTTTATCTAACATCGAAAAAGACCCCATCACAGTAGAACTGATTATTGCATCTCAATTTGATATCGGCCACTACAAGCGAATCGCGATTATTTCTCCCGAAAACAAACCCATTATTGAAAGAGTGCAAACTCCGCAAAACCATGATGCGCCAGCTTGGTTTAGCCAGCTATTCAATATAGATGTTGTTCCTGGTATCGTACCCATTCAATCTGGCTGGAAACAATATGGCACATTGCAAATTGAGAGCGATGTGAATCTTGCTTATGAACAGCTGTGGTCATCTACCAAACATACGCTAATGTGGATACTGCTGGTTGCAGTGGTTGTGAATCTATTGTGTAGCTATTTACTCAAAAAAATCCTCAGTCCTTTAGATCAAGTCATTCATCAAGCAGAATCCATTGGCGCCAAACGCTATATCACCACTCCAGAGCCAAACACATTGGAGTTTAAAGCACTGGTCAAAGCCATGAATACGCTCTCCTTACGTGTGCAATCCATGGTCAAAGAAGAGTCTATGCGCCTAGACTCACTCAACCAGCAAATCAACTACGACGATGTTTCTGGGCTGATGAACCAATCTTTTTTCAGCAACGTGGTGTCGGTCTCATTACGTGATGAACAATTCAGTGAAGGTGCGTTATGGATTATCCAGCTTAAAAATTTGCCTGAGTTAGACCAAAGCTTGGGCTATGCTAGAACGAATGCCTTGATTAAAGGCTTAGCAGAAACGCTTTATAACACCAGCGCGCAATATTCCAATATGATGTGTGGACGCTTGGGTGGCAGTCACTTTGCCATTTTCAGCAAGCAGGGTATTGATGACTTTGAGTTTGCCAACTTACTCAAAACCAATTTAAGCAAACTCAGTGCGCAAGAACCAAGTGTGAATATGCAAATGATTATTGTGCACACCAAAGCGAAAAAAGCAGATGAGTTTAAAGACCTGATTAAAGTGATGCAGTTTATTTTAGATTTGGCAGTCGAAAACTCGCCTCGCGCTATTCGCATCATGAATGCCAATAGCATTGTCGCCTCAAGAAAAGATTACCTCAGTCAATGGAACAAACAATTTCTGCAAGCGATTGAGAACAAACAGCTTAAATTGGAACGATTTCCTGTTATTCACCGCAACGGCAGTATTCTCCACTATGAGTGCGTATTGAGGCTCCAACTGGAAGAAAATGGCCCTTGGCTAGCCGCTGGTGTATTTATTGATTGGGCAACACAGCTTGATTTAATCAAATCCTTAGATATGCTTGCTCTTGAATATGCCATAGAAAGCTATTCGAATACTGACCACCATATCAGCCTAAACATCTCCGCCAGCGCGATGAAAAGCCCAGATTACCTTGAACTGATGGCTAGAAAGATTAAAAAATTGCAGACCCCAGAGCAGTTCTGTTTCGAAATTCAGGAAGATGCTGCTTTCTTGAATTTTGAAGCGTTTAAACGCTTTTGCCACGCAGCCAAAGCTTTGGGTTGTCAGGTCGGCTTGGAGCATGTCAGCATGCACTTATCACAGTTAGGCGAGTTACATCAGATAGGCTTGGATTATATTAAATTTGATGGCTCACTGATTCGAGACCTACATGAACTACCTCAACAACAATCGCTATTAAGAGGTTTGTGCCTAATGGTGCGCTCGATGGGTATCACACCGATTGCTGAAGGGGTGCAAAGCGAACAGGAAATGGATGCCGCACACGCCATTGGCTTTGAGGCGATGACAGGTACCATAGTTAAATAATAGTTAAATAGGTATAGTCAAATAATAGTTAAATAGGTATAGTCAAATAATACTAAAACAGCATTCACAAATATTTCAACGAAAAAGGCGCTTTATTCAAGCGCCTTTTTTCAAAACCAACACTGACTACTGCAACGTCAAGCTTGGGCTATATAACGACTTTTTTTGCAGGATTGCCCTCGTTGCAAGTTGTTGATTCAATTGTTGCCCATGTAAAATCAAAGCCAAATGCAATCTATCTTTAACTTTGAGTGTTTCAAACACAGAAGTTAAGTGGGCTTTCACAGTACGCTCTGTGATACTCAACACCCGCGCGATTTCCTTGTTACTCAGACCTTTTGAAGCCGCAATCGCCACTTCTTTTTCGCGTTTGGTCAACAAATCCAATAAGTCTTCATGTACCACTTCCGTATCATAATGCACCATTTGGATAGAAGCGTCGATTAAACGCTGCAGTAAATCATTACCTAACCACACGCCACCATGCAAGATGACATCTTTGATTTCTTTAAGCGTTTTTTCATTCATATAAGCATGCACATAAGCCCCAACGCCTAAACCAAGCGCAAACATGGCCTCGTTGGGCTTTGGTACATTTGCCAACACCACGATACGTGATAGTGGAAATTGTTGCTGAATATCTTCCACCATGGCCTTTAACCATGCTTGTGGTTGGTCTTGCAAATGTAACCACACCACTGCTGGCACTTGTTTTTTGCTTGCTTGTTTAGATGGCAACTCACGCGCGCAAACCAGCTTAGCAAATGCTAATTGCCATGATTTAAGCGGTTGCTCTAATGTTGTAATAAATAAATCCGTCATGATTGTCGTTCTACCTGTTGATTGGGTCTATTGACACCGTATTTATCGCTCAGTCAGCGCATAAGACTTGGCTTTTAATACTGGCTTGAGCAAGTAAGACAAGATTGTTTTTTTGCCAGTTAAAATATCCACTTGTGCCACCATGCCTGGAATAATCGGCAAATGTTCACCTAAGCTGTTTTTAAGTGTTCTGACTTTCACAATATAGTAGGCATTGCCTTTGTCATCCACTGTTGAGTCGGCCGCAATGTCTTGCACAATCGCATCTAGCGTGCCATAAATGGTGTAGTCATAGGCTGTCAACTTAACTACTGCAG
Source organism: uncultured Methylophilus sp. (assembly GCA_965249075.1). Classification (GTDB taxonomy): domain Bacteria; phylum Pseudomonadota; class Gammaproteobacteria; order Burkholderiales; family Methylophilaceae; genus Methylophilus. Next base: position 128,094 of record CBDFLF010000002.1, on the reverse strand, counting down.
GCTGGTTAGGGCTCAGAAACGCAATGTCTTTTGTTTCCACTTTTGTTTCAATAATCAAACTTTCGTCCGTCGGTACAATTTCCATCACCTCTTTGCCAGGTTGAATCACACCACCCACAGTGTTGTAAAACAACTTGCTAATCTTCCCGTTCACGGGTGACTTCAAGGTAGATTGTTTTACCTTGTCAGATAATGCCACACTCGTTTGCGTCAAACTGTTAATTTTTGCAGAGGTCTCGTTCAATTCGGTTCGAATTCGACTCAAAAATGATTGTTCAGCCTCGGCAATTTTGCGCGTCGCTTCGTTAATCGAGACATTAATACGGCTGAGCTGCGCGGTCGTTTGGTCTATCTCACCCTTAGCTTTAGTCGCCTCGCGCTCTAGACGCAAAATATCAATTTCAGACACCGCGCCACTGGTTAATAGTGGGCGGTTTGCTGCCAACTCTTTGTTGGCTGAGTCATAGTTTTTAACCGCCACTTCGCGTCTAAATTGCACCTCCATCAGCTCTTTTTCACGTTGTGACTTTTGGTCACGCGCGATATTCACCAATGAGTTAAGTTGGTCACGGCTAGCGTTAAATAGAGAAAGCTCTTGCATAAATACCTCTGGTGCATTTTTTTGCACTTCGGGCGGAGGTGAAAAAGGCAAGCCTTGTGACAAGGCTTTTAAACGCGCCTCACGTGCTTGCAAAGCCAAAAACTGGCCTTGGTTTTCTTTGAGGGACGAAATCGCTCTGGTCTCATCAACTTTAATCAAGGGCTGACCGATTTTGACATCTTCGCCACCTTTGACCAAAATTTCAGACACAATACCGCCATCTAAAGACTGAATCACTTGCACTTGACGTGATGGAATCACACGGCCTTCACCACGGGTCACTTCATCCACTTTTGCAAGGGCCGCCCACACCAGCAATGCAATTAAAATGAATGTAATTGCATAGAGCAATTTCTTCGCCTTTACAGGGTTTTGCTCCAACATCAACATAGTTGCTTCCTCTTGCCAAGTTTTTGTTTCATTCGTTTCCGTCTCAATCGCTTTATCCAGCGCATAGGCCATGGGCTTGCCCAGCCATGATTTTCCGTTGACCTTATTGGTCACATGGCCATATTTATCAAATAATTTTTGACTCATGCCACTACCTTGCCTTACCAACTTTGCCCGTGCGCAAGGCTTCAATCACATCGCCTTTAGAACCATCTGCCACCACACGGCCAGAGTCAATCACAATAATACGGGAGACAATATCAATTAAGGCATTACGATGGCTAATCACCAATACAGTGTGGCCTTGTGTCGCGGCTGCAATACGGTTCTTGACCAAGTCTTCCCCAGAGTGATCCATCGCACTGGTCGGCTCGTCTAACAACACAATCGGCGGGTTAGTTACAAAGGCACGTGCAATGCCCACCCCTTGGCGTTGACCGCCAGACAAGGTGTCACCACGTTCACCCACCAACAAATCAAAGCCTTTAGGGTGTGTGTTGACATAATCGTCAATGCCGCCAATATGCGCAGCGCGAATCACAGCTTCATCTTCAGCATGTGGCATTCGCAAGGTAATGTTCTCGCGCAGTGAGCCATAGAATAAGTGATTGTCTTGTTGCACATAGCCAATACAGCGGCGCAACTCTGCAGGGTCAATCTGACGCGAATCAATGCCATCAATCAAAATTGCGCCATCGGTTGGACGATACAAGCCTAAAATCAATTTGTGAATCGTGCTTTTGCCAGAACCCATACGCCCAATTAAAGCAATGCGTTCGCCAGCCTTAATTTTGAACGAGACTTTATTTAATGCATATTCTTCGGTGCCAGGATATTTAAAGCTCACTTCTCTGAACTCAATATCGCCTTTAAACGTTGGGCGTGACAAGAAGCTCACATCTTCACCACGTTCCACTGGCTTATTCATGATTTCATCCAGTGATTTCAATGAAGTCGCCGCGGTATGGTATTGGGTAAACAAACCCGCCACTTGTGAAATAGGGCCCAAGGCACGTGATGATAGTTGTGAGCAAGCAATTAAGCCCCCCATGGTCATGTCACCATTAGTGATTAAATACACGCCTACCAAAATCATCACCACACTGATAATTTGCTGAATAGTGTTAGAACCATTGCTAATCGATGTAGAAAGCATTTTGAGTTTACTGCCCACTTCACTCAAAAATGCAGCGCTTTTTTCCCATTTGCTTTGCATGCGACCTTCAACGCCCATTGATTTAATGGTTTCAAGCCCGACCAAACTCTCAATCAACGTCGCGTTACGCATGGCACCCGCGCGATACATGGTTTCGGAAATCTCATGCATTTTGCTTTGCACGGTCAATGCATAAAGCAACATCAGCACACCACCCACCACCACTGGAATCACCATATAAACATTAATCCAGGCAATCACCACCAAGAAAATAATGCCGAAAGGCAGGTCTATCATTGTCGTAACCGTGGCAGAAGTGATGAAATCTCTGACACTTTCAAATGAGCGCAAATTAGCTGCGAACGAGCCCACAGAAGCAGGCTTTTCGTCGTAGCGGATGCCCAACACTTTTTCCATGATTTTGGCGCTGAGTTTCACGTCAATCCGTGAGCTCGCCCAATCCAAGAAATACGAGCGCATCATGCGCAAAATCAAATCGCCAATCAAAATCACGCATACGCCAATCGCCATCACCCACAAAGTTTCAACGGCACGGTTCGGCACCACACGATCGTATACGTTCATGGTAAAAATCGGCATGGCCAAGGCAAACAAATTGACCACAAAGGCGGCAATCAACACATCACGGTAAACACGCTTGTTTTCAGCCAATGTGCCCCAGAACCAGTGACGTAATTTGACATTACCCACCTCTGGCGTGCGTTTATCAAAGACAAAATTGGGCTTAGTAAAGATGACATAGCCAGAATAACGGGCTTCTAACTCAGCCAAACTGACGCGAGTTTCACTCACACCCGCTTCAGGGAAAATAATCACAGCCTGTTGCGTGGCATGGTCTATGCGTATCAATTGGCAAGCACGTTCATTGGTGAGCAATACCGTCACAGGCAACTGCATTTGGTCTAACTCACTTAGGGACTGCTTGGCGATAGTCGCCGTCAAATCAAGGCGCTCAGCCGCACGTTTAAATAAAGCGGGAGAGAGTTTGCCATCTTGCATGGGCAAACCCGCCACAATGGCATCACGTGTGGTGGCTACTTGATTCAGTCGACAAATTAAGAGCAAACACTCTAATAAGCTATCGACTTTAGGGGGCGTTGAGTTTGTATTATTATCCATTGCTCTTCAATTCATGCTTTGATCGTCAAAGTCGGTTTCGGTCACCGTTCAATGGGTAAAAGCACAAACTATGCCAACAGATATAAGCGCGAGACAACCAAAAATACAAGTCTAACGCACTCCTAGTCTAACTCTCTAGGTCTAATGCATATGCATCGCTTAATAATTACAGTGGTGCTGAGTAAATAGGAGAGATGAAAATTTGGAGCGGGAAACGAGTCTCGAACTCGCGACCTCAACCTTGGCAAGGTTGCGCTCTACCAACTGAGCTATTCCCGCATATTTGGAGGCGCGAGCCGGAGTCGAACCGGCCTAAACGGCTTTGCAGGCCGCGGCATAACCGCTTTGCTATCGCGCCATAACTAGACATAAATCCATCAACAAAATCGAAGGCTTTATGTTAAAAAGGGAAAGCGATGTTTGCTTTCCCTATTTTGAATTTTTGGAGCGGGAAACGAGTCTCGAACTCGCGACCTCAACCTTGGCAAGGTTGCGCTCTACCAACTGAGCTATTCCCGCGTTGTCTTCACGTCATGTGTCGTAAAGAAGCTGGCATTTTAATGATTTTTGAGGGGCTGTCAAGGCTGATATGCAAAAACTCGTGCTTATTTATTTTGCTTCTCAGCGCTTAATGGATTATTCAATCGACTCGCGTATCGCAGGCCACGCCGCACGCAGATAGTAAGCCATTGAAATCAAAGTAAGTAATGCGGCAATGACGATGAGCCATTGGCCTATCACAGCAATTTCCAGCCCGAAAAGTGGCTCATAATATAACAACATCCCTATGGCTAACATTTGCGCGCCCGTTTTTACTTTACCCACCATGGCCACCGCCACATTGGCACTTTTACCTATGGTCGCCATCCATTCGCGCAAGGCGCTAATCGCAATTTCTCGACCAATTATAATCAATGCTACCACTGCGCCCACACGATTCAGCTCCACCAATAAAATCAATGCTGCGGCCACCATGAGTTTGTCAGCCACGGGGTCTAAAAACGCGCCAAATTTAGACATCTGATTATATTTCCGCGCCCAGTAGCCATCTAGCCAATCAGTAAAGGCTGCCAAGGCAAATATAATAGTCGCTGTTAAATTAACCCAATAAGCGGGTAAGCCTGCTTCTGTGGTGGCATGTGGTGGCAAAAAGAATATCCCAATAAACAATGGAATCATTGCGATTCTCAGCAGGGTTAAAATATTAGGGACATTCCAAATTTGCATCATCATTGACTTTTTAAGTTTGACTATAAAATCTTACAACTGCTTAACCTTACAACGGCTTAAGCTTATTAGGGCTTAATATGGTTACCGAAACGCTTCGTATATCGTTTGCGCCAGTGCCTCACTAATCCCTTCCACTTGCGCAAGTTCGTCTATGCTAGCATTTTTTACCCCATCTAAACCACCAAAGCGTGTTAAAAGTGCTTTGCGGCGTTTAGCGCCTATGCCTGCAATATCCTCCAAGCTTGAGGTGATGCGTGCTTTGCCCCGTTTGGCGCGGTGTCCAGTAATCGCAAAACGGTGTGCTTCGTCACGAATCTGTTGCAATAAATGCAAGCCCACATTGTCAGTAGGCAAATTACGCATTTCGCCCGTGTCAGAAAAAATCATGGTTTCTAGCCCAGGTTTACGCTCTTCCCCTTTAGCGATGCCAATCAGCAGAATGTCATCCAAACCGACCTCTTGCATGACTTCCATCGCCACACCGAGCTGGCCTTTACCGCCGTCAATAAACACCACGTCTGGGCGCTTACCATCACCTGCCGCCACTTTTTTATAGCGTCGCGTCAGTACGTCGCGCATGGCAGCGTAATCGTCCCCAGGTGTGATGCCCGTGATGTTATAGCGGCGATACTCGCTATTTTGCATATCACCCTTGTCAAACACTACACAACTGCCCACGGTGGCCTCGCCCATGGTATGGCTGATGTCGAAACACTCCATGCGTTCGGCGGTCTCACTCAAACTCAAGGCCTCGCGTAAAGCCAACAAACGCTTGGCTTGATTCGCCGACGTCGCCAACCGCTGCCCCAACGCCAGCTCCGCATTGGTTTGCGCCATTTTTAACCACACTTTTTTGTCACCTATGGCGTTGGTCAGCACACGAATTTTGCGCTCAGCTTGCTCGCTCAATACGGATTCCAGCGCCTTGTCATCTACCTCAGCCCCGCACACAATCAACGGTGGTGTGTTTTGCGCCACGTAATATTGGTTGATAAACGCCTCGACCGTCTCATTTAACTCAGCATCTTGGCTATTTTTAGGAAAGAAACTCTTGTCGCCCAAATGACGACCACCACGAATCATCACCAAATTAATGCAATGCTGACCTTGTGACTCGGCGCATGCAATCACATCAGCATCACTCACACTAAAATCACTGACAAACTGCTTGGCCTGCACCTGCCGCAACGCCTGCATACGGTCGCGAAACACCGCCGCCTGCTCATACGCCATGACCTCTGCCGCTTGGTTCATCTGCTCACCAAGGGCATCCATTACCTCGTTGGTCTTGCCGTTTAAAAACAAAGCCGCGTGGCGCACGTCGCTGGCGTAATCCTCTTGGCTGATAAAATCCACGCAAGGCGCAGTGCAACGCTCAATTTGATATTGCAAACAAGGGCGCGAGCGGTTAGCAAATACCGTATTCTCGCAAGTGCGCAACTTAAACACTTTTTGTAATAATTGTATGCTCTCGCGCACCGCAGGCGAGCTAGGAAAAGGCCCAAAATATTGATGGCCTTTGCGCTGTGTGCCACGGTGAAACGCCAAACGCGGAAACGCATCATTGGTTAAGGCAATGTAAGGGTAGGTTTTATCATCGCGAAACAACACGTTGTATCGCGGCATGATGCTCTTGATGAGGTTATTCTCAAGCAACAACGCCTCCGCCTCAGAGCGCGTGACGGTGGTTTCGATGCTGGCAATCTGCGACACCATCATCTTAGTGCGCGGACTCGGCAGATTTTTATTGAAATAACTAGAAACCCGCTTCTTTAAATCTTTCGCCTTACCCACATAAATCACCGTCTCTTCCGCATTTTTCATGCGGTAAACACCGGGTAAATTAGGCAGATTTTTTAAGATGGGTTTGGGGTCGAACACAGGCTATATCTCTAAATCAAAACTTCTAATCAATTGAAAACCTTCTAGAGTCAAAACCTCTACTTCTAGACTTTTTCCTAAAGTAGGTTTTCCATTAGTTATTAACTGCACAGGACTCATAAACACTACTAAATGTGGTAACTTAAAATCTTGACCAAATATTGTTATCGTTTCCACAAAAGTTTGGTGTAGCTTAAATACACTAGATGCTGGAGCATTTTGGAACGCGTCAATCTGCTCTTGATTTTCAAAAAACATATTAAATGTAATTTTTGATGTTATTTGCTCTTTGGTAATTATTGCTTTACCTTCTGCAATCTGTTGCAACTCTAACAACTCATAATACAGCTCATCAGAAAAATCATTTTGAGACCTAAATTGAATTACTTGCTTTGTGAGCTTGGCAAGCACTATGGCTGCATTTGTATAAGTAAGGTAACAAGATATGTATTTAAAATAATCGTTATTATGAACATTTGCTTGCTTGGTCGTTAGCAAATGTGTCCCCTCTATTTCCAATTCAATAAAAAACTCACCATCATTACCAATCCAGTCAAAAAAACTCCTAATCTTTTCAAAATAAGGCAGTGTTGTAATATCTTTACCGTACCACTTAGTTAAGTCTAAGCTAATGTTAAAATCTGCTGAGTTGCTGTCTAAATTTGTATTCTTAATGCTAACCGAGAGCAATTTGGATGAAGTAAATCCTTTAAATTCGAACCCTTTGTTACCAAGAGAAATCTTTCCAGACAAATCTTCAATGTGTTCTTTCTGACCATCTGAGTTTATAACCCACAATTTTGCTACTGCATCTTTTTGTGGCGCCCCAAACACCAATTTACCTTTTTGACTAAAAACATTTTGAAATAACTTAGAGCCTTCCACACTAATTTCACTTGTATCAACTTCTAACTCTTCACCATAGTCCATCCAATTTGAATACTTTGAAGTAAATAAGCCACTATCTTGTGGTGTTATAGAAAGTTGAAGCGAAACATTCTCTTTGGCATGAACTTCAAAATGCTGAACATTGTTGAAATAGGAAGACTTAACAACAAACCTTGGATCAAGCTCTTGAAGGGATAGCTCTGAGGCCATATGAACATTAGCAATCATGGAAGGAATCTGGGTTGGTGAGCCACCCATTGCAATACTTAGAGTATTAATTGCATCATTATTACTAGGCAACTTATTCCCTTTTTCCGCCCTAGCTTTCTCTATAGCCTGCTCTTTCCAACTAATTAGTGTTTCTTTTGAGTAATTAGCCCAATCTGAATCAACTTCACTCGCATGATTTGCACATAGCCATATGCCGTTATTAAATGAACTAATTTGCTCGGCAGTCATGCTAGCATCGTATCTTGGTCCATTAGGTGAAGCAGCACATATGTGTGCAGCCCTGCCTATCGAATCAGCATCTTGATTATTTGCTTTCGGACCAATCGTAGGAATTCTGCAATCTGGCTTGGAACAACGATAGGCTACCGTTTGAGCCAATCTATCTTTTATGGGTCTTGTGAAGTTGTTTTCTTTTGGACGTGCCATTGACTAAACCTTTTACCAAAGTCTGTCTATTTTGTAAGCATCAAACGCAATGTCCGCCGAGATAAGTTGTAAACCTTCTGACTTTGCTTGCGCAATCAGTAATCTGTCAAAGGGGTCTTTATGGTGAGGTGGTAAAAGCTCAACGCCATCAATATGCGCCAGTTTTACATCCAGCAAATTAAATGCATTGATTTGTATATGCCTGCCAACATAATTGGAAACCGTTGATTTTAGATTGAGCTTTCCTTGCCCTGCCTTAATTGCTAACTCCCATGCAGTGGCCAAACTCACAAAGCAATCATTATCCGTATTGGCAATCAAGTTTCTTGCCAAGTTGCTTAATTTTGGGTCATCTTCAACCCACCATAAAAAAACATGGCTATCCAGCAACAATTGCATCTAGATGTAATCCTCAAACCCTTCTGGGATAGCGTCAAAATCATCAGCGATATATAGGATTTCATGCTTACCAGAACCAGGCATGCGTACCTTTGGCTTTTCTGGCGTCACTGGCGTGAGTTTTAGCAAAGGCTTGTTGTCTTTGGCGATGATAATTTCTTCACCCATCATGGCTTTTTTAACCAAACTGGAGAAGTTGGCTTTGGCTTCTGCAATATTAAATTGTGTCATGTCGTCATCCTCCAAACATTCAAGTTGGTCATCTTACATGACCAACTTGCAAAACTCAATGACTACCCAAGCAACTCGCCACCAATCGCCCAATCCTCATACTCCACTTCTTCAAACACAATGTAGGTGTAGTTAGCGGGTTTGTGCGCGTGTTTTTGTAGGGTTTCTGTGATTTCTTTGGCGATGGCGGCTTTTTGTTCTTTGGTGACACTGCCTGCGAGTTTAACGTTGACGTAGGGCATGGTGCTCTCCTAGTTAGTGGTGGTGATCATGGTCGTGATTATGGTCGTGATGTAGGTGATGCGAGTGCGTGGATTCTCCGCGCGCGATGTCACGTATCAAGTTAAAGGTAAAGGCGAGCAACAGCATGGAGATGATGATAGATAAAATCGGGTCGATTTTCATCCAGCCAGTAAAGTAAATGACTGCGCCTGCCACAATAGCAGCAACCGAGCCTAGTAAGTCGCCCATCACATGCAGTAGCGCGGCACGTTGGTTGAGGTTTTTGTCGCCGCCGTGATGATTGGCGAGATGATGCAAGCGTTGTGCAACGACGATATTGACGATTAAGCCGATGAAGGCGATGAGCATAACATAACCGCCTGACACGGCTTTAGGGGCATCAAAGCGTTGAATGGCCTCATACATAATCCAAGCAATGACAAGCAACATTAGAATGGCGTTGATGATGGAGGCATAACGCTCTATGTGCGACGGGTGTTGCGTTTTGGCTTTTGCCGCTTGATGCGATGCATACATGGCAAGCCCAAGCGCGAACACATCGGTAAGCATGTGCCACGCATCGCTTAACAGGGCGAGCGATTGCGTCCACAAGCCACCAAAGACTTCAACCCCTGAAAACAAGGCCACGAGAATAAATGGGATAAAAAATGGATTGCCGTGGTCATGGCCGTCATCTACTAGGTCAGCGGAATGATTGGTGTGTTTAGGTGCGTTTGTCATGCCGATATGCTAACTGAAGCGCAGGTAAACGCCAATAAAAAAAGCAGTCTTTCGACTGCTTTTTTAAACTGCTTTTCTATCGATGCAAAGAATTACTCTTTACGTTTTTCACGTCTGTCTTTGCGATGCTCTTTCCATTTGTCTTTGGCGGCTTTTTTTTCTGACTCATCAATAAAGCCATCACCGTTGGCGTCCATTTTCTTAAAGCGTTCTTCCATGTGTTTTTCATGGGCCGCTTTAAATTCATCGTAACTCACTTTGCCGTCGCCGTTGGCATCAGCTTTCATCTCAGGTGGCTCGTGGCCTGGTGGCGGTGGCATGCCTTCATGTGAATCTGCCAAAGCGATGGTGGCTGTGGCACCCATCATCATCGCGACTAACCAATATGCTAATTTTTTACTCATTGAGAAACTCCTATTGTTTATAAAGAGCATAACGCTCATAGGTTTAACGGCTGGTTTTGATTGGCGTTGACATTAGAATAATGGCTTGTCCATTATGTTTTCATGGGAGTAATGGCTTGTCCATTATGTTGTCATGAGAACGTTGGCTGATGAATTATAATGACGGCTTAATGAACTGGAAAGAAATATGCTGAGTTATCGTCACGCTTTTCATGCGGGCAACCATGCGGATGTATTAAAACATTGGGTGTATGGATTGGTATTGGACTACTTTAACCAAAAGGACAAACCTTATTGGGTGGTGGATACACATGCTGGCGCGGGCATGTACGCTTTGCATGATGCCTTTGCGCAAAAGAACAGAGAATTTGAAACAGGCTTTGCACGTCTGTTAAACGCTAAAGACTTACCTGAAACCTTGTTAGCGTTTAAACAACGCATACTGTCATTTAACCCAAGTAGCGAGCTGACGGTCTACCCAGGCTCACCTTTGATTGCAAAATCGTACTTGCGTGAATCAGACAAACTGCGCTTGTTTGAATTGCATCCAAGTGACTTTGATTTATTATCTGCTCAATTTTCCTCGGCACGCAGACAAGTCAATATTGAAAAAAAAGATGGTTTTACGGGCATTAGAGCCTGCTTACCACCACCCACCAAGCGTGGATTGGTGCTGATAGACCCGCCTTACGAAGTGAAAGAGGATTACGCACATGTGGTCAACTGCATCAAAGACAGCCTCAAGCGTTTTGCCACCGGCACTTATTTAATTTGGTACCCGTTATTACAACGCTCGGAACCAAACGAGATGATTCGTGGGCTGAAAGCGCTTGGGTTGGATAGCTGGCTGGATGTATCACTGACAGTGCAATCTCCCAGCGTCGATGGCTTTGGCATGCACGGAAGTGGGATGTTTGTGATTAACCCACCGTGGACATTGCCTAAAGTCTTAGAAGCCGAGCTCCCAGCGCTGACAAATCTATTGGCCATAGATGATGGGGCAAACTATGCTCTAGAGTCTGCTATTAAATAAGCGATTAATGTTGCGTAATAATCGTATTGTTGCTTGTTTCACCAACAGCCACCTCAAACCCTTGTACGGCAAGGGTTTTATCAGCTTCTGTTTCCAAGCGCACCCGCCATTCACCCGCACGTAAATTGTGTTTGACTGTGTATCCACGGTAACCATTATTACGACCACCATTCAGGTTAAAGCCAACACGAGATTGCGTGACCCAGCCTTGTTTGCCATGCCATTGCCAATGATGGTACAACTTAGTTTGCAAGCCAGAAGGCGCAAATATTGCCGAAAAGAAATATACAGGCTGCCCCGCTTGTATGGTTAAATCATTGCTGGTTTTAGGCCACCACACCCACCACGGCGTGGCTTGTTGGGTGAGTAAATACTTACCATCCACCTTTTTAATATCGTAAGCCACGGCCACCTCGCGCTTGACCAAGGGCACTGGGGGCACCATGTCGGCCATATAAGCCAACATTAAGCCCCCCGCAACCAACCACACAGGCCAAATACTGCCCGTGTGCTTGGGCGCACGCAAGTATAAAGCGTGCGTTAAGCCTGCGCCCAACAATGTGCTCAAATAAAACCAAACCGCGTGTACGCTACCCAACAAAAACGGCAGGCAAAAATTAAATAGCAACATCGCACACAAACCTAACATACCCCAGCACAAAGTCAGTTTGCGATATTCACCATGTAAAAACTCATTGGCGACCAGCAATACGCCTAATACCAAGGTGATAATCCACGCCAAGGCGTAGCTCGAACTATTAAAGTACAAAATAAACAACGCACTCAGCAAGCTACCAAACAAAAACTGCAAAGCCAAAAACGGCCAAGCTGCCAGCCCTAATCGGTCATTCAAATTTTGAAACCAAGCGCGACTCAGAAAAGTACGCATCAACCTTGTTGGCCAACCTTCTGGCAATGCGATGTGATAAAGAATATAACTGGCTAACAAGAGGTAAGCTGAAAAAATAATCAAATCACTCGATTTAACCGCCTTTCCTATCGTCAAAGCGTCCCACAGAAAGCCCCCTATGAAAAACAGAGCGGGCACATTCCCTAAAATCAAACTGTGTATTTTTTTTACGAATTTAAACAAATTTTGCATACTTTTTTTAATAAATATCAACTTTAATAAGTATATTTAAACAAATTTCTACGAAATATATTGTAACATGCTGATAAATATATCATTATTAATTTAATATAAAGTTAATTAATGTTACACTTAAGTAACTACCACCCAAGTCGTTAACAAAACTATACGTAATAAATTGATAATAAGGTGAGTGAATGTTCAACAAATACCCAGTGCTGGATAAAATTAGGCAATTGAGAGTAAACAATAATGAGTTTGCACAATCTTTTGCACGGAATACTTTCACACTATTTATCACCATTTATTTAAGTACCAAACAAGTCGATCAATTAGCGCTCCTCGCCTGTTATATTTACCTCATCTTTGGGGTTGTAGTTTCACTTCAAATCTATTTTGAATCACGCCCTAAGCCCTTGAGAAAATGGTTGATGATGGTTCTGGACGTTGGCGCAACCTCACTTGCCTTTAGTTTAACGGCGCAATATAGCGGTATTTTCATTGGCGTTTACCTATGGTTGATATTAGGTTATGGCTTACGCTATGGTTCCAACTTATTTGTGGGTACTTTTACCACTGCGCTGATTGGCTTTTTAATTTCAACAAATGGCAATGCCTATTGGCAAGCACAGCAAGATTTAAAGTATGGTTTCTTAATCACGATGGTATTAATCCCCATCTACACCCTCAAGTTGCTACTCAATTTTGAAGAAGAAAAGCGCAAAGCAAATGCCGCTAATCAAGCTAAGTCTGCTTTTTTATCACATATTAGCCATGAAATCAGAACGCCCTTGAATGGCGTAGTGGTGGGGTCTGAACTGCTATTACAAACCAAGCAAGACAAAAAACAAAAAGACCTTACACGCATGATGCACGCCTCTGCTGTAAGCTTAAAAAAATTAATTACCGATGTGTTGGACATCAGCAAAATTGAACAAGGCAAGGTGGAGTTGGAGCAAGTTCGTTTTAACTTAAAAGCATCGGTTGAGCATGTGTATGAGGTTTTCCAGTTGGAGGCCAGTCGCAAAGGGCTAGCGTTAAACCTACATATTGAACCAGAAGCAGACCAATATTTTGAGGGCAGTGTCGGTCATATTGAACAAGTACTGATGAACTTGGTTGCCAATGCCATCAAATTCACAGACCATGGCAGCGTAGATTTGTTTGTATCAACCAAAGTCACTACAGAACATCTAAAGCAGATTGAATTTAAAATTAAAGACACTGGCATAGGCATGAGTACCAGCGCCTTGTCGCATATTTTCGATGCATTTAAGCAAGCGGATAGCAGTATTACTAGAAAATACGGTGGCACTGGCTTAGGCACCAGTATTGCCAAACAATTGGTGAATATGATGGGTGGCGACATCACGGTCACTAGTGCCTTAGGCGTTGGAAGCTTATTCACTGTGACCTTGTCACTCAAGCAAGCGCAACCAGAAATTGACGATAATGAAACACAAACGCTGACGCCAGTATCCGAAGTGCAAGACAATATTGTCAAGCTCAGCACACACCACAAATTCTCTAAAAAAACACGGGTGCTGATTGCTGATGATAATGTCATTAACCGCATGATTTTAATAGAGGTTTTGCAAAAAAATGGTTGCGTGGTCAAAGCGGTCAATGATGGCGCAGAAGCGCTGGACGCCTTGGAAATGCATCAATTTGACATGATGATTTTAGACTACAATATGCCAGAACATACTGGCTTAGAAGTATTTAAAATCTATCATACACTGGCTGGCGCCAAACCTGTGCGTAGCGTGATTTTAACGGCTGATGCAACTGCAAAAACCCGCGATGAATGTTTGGATGCAGGCGTTTATAGTGTTTTTACCAAACCCATCGTCACTAAGCAAATCAACCAATTGATTAAAACTTATCAGCAAGAACGCGATAACGCTGATGCCCTAGAAAAATCAGATTTAGTAGAATCAGATATAGCAACAGCAGATATAAAACAAATGAACGCGAAAGTGCGTCTAGTGGATGCTAGTGTTGCCACGTATGTTGAACCATTGATAGACCAACAACGCATGGCGCATTTGATTAAACTCGGCAACGGTGAAAGCTTTTTAATTAAGCTGATTACTGAGTTTATTGAAGCAACAGATAGCGCAGTGACTGCGCTAAGTGAAGAGTGTGCAGAACTTAACTTTGAAAAAATTCATGAGCTTGCACACTCACTGGCTGGCGAATCTGCCAATGTAGGATTGATGCCTTTAAGCAAACACTGCCGTACGTTGATGAATTTAACGATATTAGATACTCAAAGTATCCGCGAAAAATTAAGTAACGTTGAGCGCACATACATCCAAACGCGCGCTCAACTGCAAGCGATGTTAAAAACGCTGTCGGCAAAAAGGTCTAATAACTAACTCGCGACTTTTTGCACCAAACCCTCTTCAGCGTCGGTTTGTTTGCCAACACTAGCTACTTGCTTATTGTCAGCTATAGCAACTACATTTGCTGGCATATTGTCGTTAACTGGTTGGAATAGTTTTTCTTGCGCACGATAAAATCTATCCATGACTTTCAAATCTCGTTCAGTCAGCAAGAGCGCATTTTCTACCCACTCCAACACGATACCTTCAAGCTCAGCATAAGTCAGGGGATGTATCATTTGTTTTGCTTTTTGGGCGGTTAAAAAGCCTTCACTGCGTTTAGACTGTTTTTTAATGTATTCATATACAGCTAGTTCACCTTGGCCTTCATCAACCACCATGTCTATCAAGCCCATTTCCAAGCACTCTTCGGCAGTGAATCGACCACATCCCATAATCATTTTATCAGCCACCTGCATACCCGCTTTGCGGGCAATAAAACTGTAAGCACCCATGCCTGGAATCATATTGAAAAACATTTCAGGGAAACAAAATACTGATTGCCTTTCAGCGATAAGCACATCACTGGTGAGTGCAGCTTCAATCCCAGCACCCAAAACCTCACCTTGTAATAAAGAAATGGTATTGATACGCGGCAAGCTGAACCTAAAAGCACGTTGTGCGACAACATCGATGCTTAATCTGGCGTAATACATTAGTGACTCACGGTCTTGGTTGCGTATGGCACTAGCCATTTTTTTTAAATCGCCACCCATATTAAAATAACCTGGTGTGCTAGAAGCAAACACGGAGTACTTAATGTCATGCATTTGACCATCTAGAGCAATTTGGCCTTTGCTGTTAGTGATGTCCAAATGGTGCTGATGTAAGTTATTCAATAAGTCCAAATTAATACATGGTATGCGCTTAGGCTGGTCTAGATATGACCAAAGCACCGCATGCTCTGGATCATATCGCCACCACACCTGCTCATATCTCTGCGCTAAAAAATCCTGCGCATTTACCGCAAAACGTAAACCAGACTGTTGCATGATACTTCTCCTTTTTAGTATTGTTTTTTAAGTACTATGTTTAGTCTAATCCTTTTTAGAGCATAAGAAAAATGCTTTACAATTATCAAAAAAACCTAATCCATTCAACAATTTATATAAAAATCATTGCCTTACATGAGACTTTAAATATTCTACTAAAAGAGCATGCGATAAGTTGATTGAAAATATTTTTTGAGGCTGTTTTAAATACAAATTTCAGACACAAAAAAAGGGGCTTATCGCCCCTTTTTTTGCAACCATTGTTTGTTATCTTGCATCCAATTCAAGAAGTCGCTGCTTCTTGAATTGGGATGACTTTCTTACCACTGCTAACGGTGTCTAAAGCCGATTTATAGGCCGTCATTTGGTTAAAGTTGAGATATTTGTAAATCTCAGCGGTATTTGCCAATTTGTTGCCCACCGTTTCGAGATACTCAGCAGGCGTAGGCATGCGACCTAATTTTGCACATACCGCAGCCAACTCGGCAGAGCCCAAATACACACGCGCATCTTTACCCATGCGGTTATCAAAGTTACGGGTGGATGTCGAGAACACGGTAGCTTTATCGGCTACGCGGGCTTGGTTGCCCATGCACAGCGAGCAACCAGGCACTTCGGTACGTGCACCTGCAACGCCGAACACTGAGTAAACACCCTCATCACGCAATTGCGCTTCATCCATGCGCGTGGGTGGTGCAATCCATAAACGGGTCGGGATGCCGCCTGCGCCATCAAGCACTTTGGCTGCGGCGCGGTAATGTCCGATATTGGTCATACAGCTACCAATAAACACTTCGTCAATTTTGTCGCCTACCACTGCAGACAAGGGTTTAATATCGTCTGGGTCGTTCGGGCAAGCAACGAGTGGCTCTTTAATGGTGTTTAAATCAATTTCAATCACATGGGCGTATTCGGCATCGGCATCTGGTTTGAGTAACGACGGTTTTGCTAGCCAAGCTTGCATGCTCTCAATACGGCGTTGCAAGGTACGTGGGTCTTGGTAGCCATCGTCTATCATGTTTTGTAGCAACACAATATTAGACTCTAAAAACTCAATCACTGGCGCTTCATTCAGCAACACCGTGCAACCATTGGCTGAACGCTCAGCAGAAGCATCTGCAAACTCAAAGGCTTGTTCCACTTTGAGGTCTGGCAAGCCTTCGATTTCTAAGATGCGGCCGTTAAATACGTTTTTCTTGCCTGTTTTACCGACCGTTAAAGTACCCTCTTGAATGGCTGCGTAAGGAATCGCATTCACTAAATCGCGTAGTGTAATGCCAGCTTGCATTTCCCCTTTAAAGCGCACCAGCACAGATTCTGGCATATCCAAAGGCATCGCGCCTGTGGCTGCCGCGAATGCGACTAAGCCCGAGCCAGCTGGGAAAGAAATACCAATTGGGAAGCGGGTATGCGAGTCGCCACCTGTGCCAACCGTGTCAGGCAAAATCATGCGATTGAGCCATGAGTGAATCACGCCATCGCCTGGTTTTAAACTCACGCCACCACGACTAGACATAAACTCTGGTAGGGTGTGTTGCAACTTGATATCGACAGGTTTTGGATAGGCCGCAGTATGGCAGAAGCTTTGCATGACTAAATCTGAGCTAAAGCCTAAACAAGCCAATTCTTTGAGCTCGTCACGCGTCATGCCACCTGTGGTGTCTTGTGAGCCAACGGTGGTCGCTTTGGGTTCACAGTATGACCCTGGGCGCACGCCCTTGCCTTCTGGCAAACCACAAGCACGACCGACCATTTTTTGCGCCAAGGTGTAGCCTTTGCCTGTGTCTTTGGCTGGCGTGGCGGTGATAAACAAACTCGGCGCTGGCATGCCCAGCGCTTTGCAAGCATTGGTGGTTAAACCACGGCCAATAATCAGCGGAATACGGCCGCCTGCGCGCACTTCGTCAGGCATGGTCACAGGGCTTAATTCAAAAGTAGAAAGCACCGCGCCTGCTTCGTTGAGGATTTTTCCTTCATACGGTTTGATGATGATCACATCGCCCGTGCTAAGCTTAGTGACATCCGCTTGAATCGGGAACGCGCCTGAGTCTTCGGCCGTGTTAAAGAAAATAGGTGCGATTTTGCCACCGATGACCACGCCACCAGTGCGCTTGTTGGGGATGTTGGGAATATCGTTACCCATAAACCACTGCACTGAGTTGATGGCTGATTTGCGTGATGAGCCCGTACCCACGACGTCGCCCACATAAGCCAAAGGCAAGCCTTTTTGTTTGAGGGTTTCAATGGTGTTTAGACCGTCAGGCATTTTGTTAATCAGCATGGCTTTGGCATGCAATGGAATGTCTGGGCGGCTCCATGCGTCTTGCGCTGGGCTTAAATCATCGGTATTGGTTTCGCCATCGACTTTAAACACCACGACTTTGATTTCCTCTGCCATGACAGATTTGCTGGTAAACCACTCGGCTTTTGCCCAACTTTCCATCAAAGTTTTGGCGTGCACATTACCCGCTTTCATTTTGGCATCCACATCGTGGAAAGCATCAAACATCAAAATGGTATTAGACAAGGCTTTGACCACCATAGGGGCGAGATTGGTATCGAGTAACTCCACCAAAGCCTGTACGTTATAACCGCCCAACATGGTGCCTAATAAGGCAACCGCTTTTTCAGCGGACACTAAGGGTGATTTCGCGTTACCTTTGGCGACATCTGCCAAAAAAGCCGCTTTCACATACGCCGCTTGGTCTACCCCTGCAGGAATGCGGTTTTCGAGCAAGTCAACCAACAAGGTTTCTTGGCCGGCTGGTGGCGCTTTCAGCAAATCAACTAAAGCAGCCACTTGCTCAGCATTCAGTGGTAAAGGAGGAAGGTTTTGTGCAGCTCTTTCTTGCACGTGGGTTTCATACGCTTTTAACATAGTGATTTAGACTCGTTTGACTTGATAATTCATTATAAACTAGCCTAAACCGATTGTTTGTTACACAGCTGTAATTTTAAATGTAACAGATTTGTAACAAGCCTGATTTAAGCTAGGGTTGCTTGCTGGGAGTTCCTGTTGTTGTGTAGCCTGTATCCGAGTAAAGCTCTTTAGCAAACGGTGTACTACAACTTTTACCGCTGGCGGAGGCTTCCCATTTATCTAACAACGCTTTTTCATAGCCCTGCCCGTTTTGTAACTCTAAATAAGCACGCACCTCAAACACATCAGCAAATCCATTGTGGTCCTTGTCCATCAAGGCCACTTGGTCCTCTAAGCTAGGCCCAATATATTTGCCGTTTTTATCGGTGAGATAATCCAATACCGTTTCTGCACTGGCGGTATTGGCTTTTGCGATTAAACAAACGACCAATAAGCATCTTTCAAACAATGTTCGCATTTCTTTGCTCCAATCTTGGTCTCTATATTAGGAATATAAAGCATGACTAATATCAAGTATGACTGATATTAGCCCGATTGGTGCAACTTGAATGTGACACTATTCACACAGACCTAGCAAACTGTATTTATACCGCTTGAATCGCAATCTTTTGCTTCCACAATGCGGGGCCTGTGTTATGCACGGATTCGCCATTGGCGCTCACCGCAACCGTCACTGGCATATCGACCACCTCAAACTCGTAAATAGCCTCCATGCCTAAATCTGCAAATGCCAACACGCGGGCTTTTTTAATCGCCTTGCTCACCAAGTAAGCCGCACCTCCCACTGCCATCAAATAGACAGATTGATGTTTAGCGATTTCCGCCAAAGCTTCTTCACCTCGCTCGGCTTTGCCTATGCTGCCAAGCAAGCCAGTGTTGAGCATCATGTCGGTGTAGCTATCCATACGTGTCGCGGTAGTGGGGCCTGCTGGGCCGACCGCTTCATCGCGCACGGCATCAACAGGGCCGACGTAATAGATAAACTTGTTGGTGAAATCGACAGGCAATGGCTCGCCTTTGGCTAACATGGTTTGGATGCGCTTGTGAGCGGCATCACGGCCTGTGAGGATTTTACCTGTCAGCAATAAGGTGTCGCCAGTTTGCCAAGTGAGGGTATCGGCTTTGGTGACGGTGTCTAAATTCACGCGTTTTGATTGCGCACTCGGTGCCCAATGCACATCAGGGTAGACTGACATATCGGGCGGGGCTAACTCAGCCACGCCTGAGCCATCTAAAGTAAAGTGCACATGGCGAGTGGCGGCACAGTTAGGAATAATAGCCACAGGCAAACTCGCGGCATGGGTCGGGTAGTCTAAAATTTTGACATCTAACACCGTGGTTAAGCCTCCTAAGCCTTGCGCGCCTATACCTAAATTGTTCACCTTTTCAAATAGCTCTAAGCGTAATTCTTCCACCTTATTACTGGCGCCTCGCGTTTTAAGTTCGTGAATATCAATCGGCGCCATCAACGATTCTTTCGCCATCAACATGGCTTTTTCCGCTGTGCCACCGATGCCGATGCCCAGCATGCCCGGCGGACACCAACCCGCACCCATTTTGGGCACCACTTCTAACACCCAATCAACGATGCTTTCGTTGGGGTTGAGCATCACCAATTTAGATTTATTTTCTGACCCGCCCCCTTTTGCCGCAATCAGCACTTCGACTTTATCACCCGCCACCATCTCCACATGGGTAATGGCTGGCGTGTTGTCTTTGGTATTTTTACGCGCACCTGCTGGATCATTGACGATAGAAGCGCGTAAGGTATTGTCTGGGTGTGTATAGGCGCGACGCACGCCTTCGTTGACCATTTCTTCTAGGGTCATGCTTGTATGAAAATGGGCTTGCATGCCGACTTTAACAAACGCGACTACGATGCCTGTGTCTTGGCACAAAGGACGCTTACCCTCAGCACACATGCGCGAATTGGTGAGGATTTGTGCAATCGCATCTTTGGCCGCTGGCGACTGTTCTTTTTCGTAAGCCACTGCCAACGCGCGAATATAATCCTCTGGGTGATAGTAAGAAATATATTGCAAACTATCCGCAATGCTTTGGATAAAGTCTTCTTGTTTAATGGTGTTCATAAATAACCTAGTCAGTGCTATCTGCTACTTTTCGCATAAGCGATTGTTGGATTGACATCTTTACGCAAGATTTTACCATTCTTAGTACGCGGGAAATCTTTTGCCAAATACACTGTTTTGGGTGCTTTATACGCCGCCAAATGTTGTTTGCCATACGCAATCAAATCATCTGGATTTAAGTTTGACTCGGGTTTAGCAATCGCATAAATCACCACCAACAACTTGTCTTTTTCTATTTCTTCGCCCACAGCAGCGCAATCGGCAATATCTGGATGGCCTTTGTAGACACGCTCAATCTCGTAAGGTGACACGCGATAACCAAAGCTTTTGATGATATCGTCTTTACGACCTAAAAACCAAATGTAGCCGTCTTCGTCGTATTTGGCATAATCACCTGTGAAAAAGTAGCCATCGTGTTTGTATTTGGCGGTTTCTTCGTCCAAATTCCAATAGCGCAAAAATACCCCAGGGTCATTCAAAGGCACGCTAATCATACCCTCTTCGCCGACAGCCACTGGTTCTAGCGTTTCTGGATTAAGCAATTCAATCTTGTGCCCTGGCTGTGGAAAGCCCGCAGAACCTGGGCGGATGGGGCGGAAGATGCTTTGTGACAAGTAGTAAGAAAACTCACTCATGCCGACCGCTTCATAAATATCTAAGCCAAAACGTTCGTGCCACTGCGTCAGCACTTCGTCAGACAAATGCTCGCCCGCACTCATAAAATGTCGAATGCTGGGAATATCTGCTTGTATAGCCGTGGTTTTTTGCAACAATTGGCGGTAAATCGTAGGCACGCCGATAAAGATGGTCGCTTGGTGTTTTTGGATTAAATCCAACCATTTTTGCGCATCGTTTTTGCCTTCATGCACAATCACCGTTTTGCCCAAATAAAGCGGATCCATCAAGCCCGTGCCTAACACATAGGTCCAGTTAAATTTGCCTGAGTGCATGATACGGTCTTGTTGGCTGTTGCTATAGTTAAACCAATATTGCGCCGCAGGTTGGCGACCTAACAAAGCACGGTGCGCATGCAATACGCCTTTAGGGTAGCCTGTGGTGCCAGAGGTATAGACTAAATAAGCAGGGTCATCGGCTTGGGTGGCATAAGCTGGCTGACATGCTTGGACCGCAGCCAACGCCTTTTCTAGAGATTGCACATCAAAGTGTGCATGCGCAGGTGCATCACCTGTCAGTTGTGTCAGCAACACATGTTTTAAATTAGGGATGCTGGCTAAATTTTGACTCAACTCATCCGCCATCCCAACCCAAGCCGCGGCATCGGTCACCAACACCATCGCTGATGAATCTTTAGCCAAATAAGCCACTTCTTCAGCGGTGAGTAACGTTGATGTCGGCACTGAAATACCGCCTGTTTTCATGGTGCCAAGAAAAGCCGTCGGATAATCCAAACTGTTTGGCAAACGGATTAACACGCGATCACCCGCTTGCACGCCTAAATCACGCAACACTTGCGCGAACATATCTGTGCGTTTTGCCAAGGCTTCAAACGTAATGGTCGACGTGCCAAACGTATCATCTTCCACAATCATGGCAATTTCGTTCGCTAGTGGCGAGCCCAAATGCTTATCAGTACAAGCAACACCGATATTAAATTCGGCGGGGATATTCCATGTCCATTCGGGGTATGGGGCTAACTGTGTCATGTTGCGACCTTTCAAATTCTAACATTTGGTTTAACCGCCGATAAACGCGGATAAACGCCGATCACTTCTCTGCTTTTGTTTGTTTGGTTGCCAGATGCCATCTATTACGTGATGGAATTACACCATGCATTTTCTAAATTTAAAAAAACCGTTTTATCGGCGTTAATCTGCGTTCATCTGCGGTTAACCCTGTTTTTTACAACAATATTCCATAAGGCCAGTTTTGGCGTACAACCTGCGCCGGCATCAACTGCAACACATGCAAGGCAAAATCAATATCACTCTGTTTGAGTGCTCTTAAAGCATGCGCGCGCAACAAGGTCTGCAAGGCCTTACCAAACATTGGCGGATCTAGCATTTCGCCTTCAAATTTAATCGCCCCACCCAACAGCGCATCGGCATCAATCGCGGCTTTTAAGATACTGACTTTTTTATCAATATCCGTCGGCGATGGCGTGTAAGCTGTTTTACATAAATGAATATGGCCTGGGTGAATCACTTGTTTGCCCGTTAAGCCCATCGCGGCTTCTTGGCAGGCGTGTTTGTACACCACGCGTGACTCATTATCGCCATGCAAGTCTAACCAACGGCGCACGTCATGTGGCTCGACAAATTTCTCTGGCATGATGTTGCTACCAATCAAGGTTTCCACGCCACCAATCACACCTTTACCTGCAATCCGTGCCTCAAAAATGAGTTGATTGATAAAGTAAAACAACTCCTCAATCCAGTGCTCTGGCGTGATATGAATACCCAAGGCTTTTGAAAAGTCATGAATACCAAACACCACGTGTCGCACCGTGTCATACTGCATCAATTCGGGCGCGATTTTGAGCGATTTTGGGTGTTCAATAATCGGTTGAATGGTGATTTGGTCATTCACACTCAACAAAAAGCTTGATAAATCGCGCACTTCTGCCGCCCCGTACGCTTCACCTGCTTTGGCCAGCATCACCACGTCGATAAACGCACCCATGTCGCGCACGAGTTTCATGTCTTCTTCGTACTCATCGGTACGGAAAGAATTGGCACGAATCGCAATCGTCACACGCTCGTTCATTTTGCGTAGCAAAGGCAGCTCTTGTCGCAATAATTCACGACTCATTTCTTTTTGACGACAACCATCTTCCAAATCAAAAATCAGCGTATGCGCGTTGGTAAAATGCGCGTGTTTTTTCATCCGCGCTGAGGCTTGATCCATGTCCTCATAAATACCCAAGCTAGGCGCGTATTTAACAGGCGGATAATAGAGCTGTATGCCAGGCCAGTAATCGCCTAATGCGCTCGCATCTAGCGAGATGGGTTCTTCACCTATATGTTGACTATGGTGTTGATGTAGGTGTTGACTCATACCGCCTCCTGAGACGCTTGCAAGCTGGTTTTTAGTTTATTCAGTACGGCTTGTATACTTTGATTGCTTTGTGTTTTGATGCCTTGTATCAAATCCCAAAACTCGTTATCAGGCCAATCCAACATGGCATCAAAATGATGCATTTCGTCCAAGGTCAAACCGCCAAACTGAAGATTGACGAAGCGTTGCAACACAATATCCAATTCCAATAGTCCGCGTCTGCATCGCCAAGCGAGGCGTCTTTGTTCTGCGTCCTTCATGATTTCTGCATTGATCATGTTGCTCTCCTGAATAACAATTTTTATTACAAGGCTTTAATATCAATTAATTTTTTGCTTTTTTTGTGCGCTTTGGCTTTTTCAATTTTTAAATCTTTAATCGCCGCAATCGCCGCATTCGGGTTCAACTTTTTCGGGCAAACGTCGGTACAGTTCATGATGTTATGGCAACGGTATAAACGGTAAGGGTCTTCCAAGTTTTCTAATCGTTCCTCTTGTATTTGGTCGCGCGAATCGGCAATAAAGCGATAAGCCTGCAACAAACCAGAAGGGCCCACAAACTTGTCTGGATTCCACCAAAAACTGGGGCAAGAAGTGGTACACGCACCACACATAATGCACTCATACAAACCATCCAATTTTGCGCGGTCTTCTGGGCTTTGTAGGCGCTCGGTTTCTGGTGGTGGGTCGTTGTTTTCCAAATACGGTTTGACTGAGTTGTAGTTCTCAAAGAACTGCGTCATGTCTACCACCAAATCACGAATCACGGGCAAGCCTGGCATGGGACGCAACACCACTGGCTCCTGCAAGTCGGCTAATTTTGTGATGCAAGCCAAACCGTTTTTGCCATTAATATTCATGGCATCACTGCCACACACGCCTTCGCGACAAGACTTACGCATGCTCAAACTTTCATCCAGCTCTTTGATGCGCATGAGGGCATCTAGCAACATGACGTCGGTATCAAGCAAATCCAACTCGTAATCTTGCATATACGGTTTTTTATCCACATCGGGATTAAAGCGATAAATACTAAAGCGCATGATTAATACACCCTTTTTTTCAATTCAAACGAGTCCACAGACAATGGTTTTAAACGCACGGGTTTGTACACCAATGTTTTGTCTTGTTTATAAAACAATGAATGGGTCAGCCATTTGGCATCATCGCGTTCAGCAAAGTCAGCCCGCGCATGCGCCCCGCGACTCTCTTGTCTAGCATTAGCTGCACGCATGGTCGCAACAGCCACCTCCATCAAGTTGTCCAGTTCCAAAGCCTCAACACGCGCGGTATTAAACACTTTGCTGTTATCGCTAATCTTGAGGTCTTTCGAACGCTCGGCAATCGCATCCATCGCACTCACCCCTGCTTCTAATAACTCAGGGAAACGGAATACCCCACAGTGGGTTTGCATGGCTTTGCGCATTTCAGCGCCCAAACCAGACACGGATTCACCTGCTTGCGCACTTTCCAAACGATTGACCCGCGCCAAGGTAGCCTGTCCTGCATCCGCTGGCAAAGGTTTGCGGTTGGCTTGCTTAGCGATCTCTGCTGCCATTTTGTCGCCTGCGGCTTTGCCAAACACCACCAAATCTAACAGTGAATTAGAGCCCAAACGATTGGCGCCATGCACAGACACGCAAGCGCACTCGCCCACCGCATATAAGCCATTGACCACCTGCTCAGCTTGACCATCGTGCATCACCACTTGCCCATCTAAATTGGTGGGGATGCCACCCATCATATAGTGCGCCGTTGGCACCACAGGAATCGGGTCTTTGATGGGGTCTACATTGGCAAAGGTTTTGGCGATTTCGCGGATGCCTGGCAAGCGTTTGCTAATCAGTTCTTCACCCAAATGGTCTAGCTTTAAGTACACCGCGTTTTTCTCTTTTCCGATGCCGCGACCTTCTTTAATTTCAGTCGCCATCGCGCGTGAAACCACATCTCGGCTGGCTAAGTCTTTGGCACTGGGCGCATAACGCTCCATAAAGCGTTCGCCTTCAGAGTTGACCAAATAACCACCCTCACCGCGAACACCTTCGGTAATTAGCACACCCGCATTCAGGACACCTGTGGGGTGAAACTGCCAAAACTCCATGTCTTGCAAAGGCAAGCCTGCGCGTGCCGCCATACCCAAACCATCGCCTGTGTTGATATAAGCGTTGGTACTGGCTTGGAAGATACGTCCGCCACCGCCCGTCGCCAACATGGTGGCTTTGGCATGCAGAATGTGAATATCGCCTGTTTCTATCTCTAAGGCGACCACGCCAACCACATCACCTTCGCTGTCGCGGATTAAATCCAGCGCAAACCACTCAATCATAAACTGCGTATTGGCGCGTAAATTACGTTGATACAGCGTATGCAACATGGCGTGACCTGTTCTATCCGCCACCGCACAAGTACGTGAGATTGGCGTTTCTCCATAATTCTTAGTCATGCCACCAAACGGACGTTGAAAAATGCGGCCATTTTCGAGGCGATCAAACGGCATGCCAAAATGCTCCAACTCAATAATGGCCTTGGCAGCGTTTTTACACATAAACTCAATCGCATCTTGGTCACCCAAGTAGTCCGAACCTTTGATGGTGTCATACATATGCCACATCCAATTATCGTCCGACACATTACCCAAGGCCGCCGCAATACCACCTTGCGCCGCGACCGTGTGTGAGCGTGTAGGAAACACTTTGGACAATACGGCGACATCCGCACCAGACTCTGCCAACTGCAAAGCCGCACGCAAACCAGCGCCACCGCCGCCAATAATCACTGCATCAAATGTATGGGTTTGAATATTCATTTAATTTACATTCCACTCTTTATATATCCCACAAGATTCGGCTTACCCAAATCAAATCCACCAATAGCGATGCATCCACCAAAAGCTGTAACACTGTTCTTGTTTTTAAATGCGAAACATAGTCACGCAACACATCTCTCACACCTATCCACGCATGGAGTAACATCAGGGCGAAAAATAACCATGTCAGTGCGTGCCACCAAAGTGGGGCAAAAAACGCCTGCCACTGCGTAAATCCTGTTGGTGACAACATCAACACGCGTAACACCAACAGCAACAAATACAGCGCCATCAAAGTGGCAGACAACCTTTGCATCAACCATTGACGCATGCCAGGGTAACGAGAAGTCAGCAATTCAAATAACATCGGCATCTCACCTCGTCTACCAAATCAGCACCGCAAAAATAAGCACAGAAACCCCACCCAAGCCCAACACTACACGGCTAGAAAAGCGCGCTTTTTGCAAAGTCGTCATCCAATGCACATCCATCGCCAAATGCCTTAAACCTGCATAAAAGTGATGAAAAAATGTCCAAGCAAGCCCGATTAATAGCAATTTCACCAACCAATGCTGAAACACCGTAGACACATTGGCGTAGCCTGTTTCATTTTGTAGCGACGCCTGCAAGGCCCATAACAACAATGGCTGTATTAAAAACAACACCACACCACTCGCTCTGTGCATAATCGAAACGATGGCATTCACAGGCAATCGTATCGTGAACAGATTCAAGTTCTTAGGGCGGTTTTTAACAATCTTCTTTTGGTACATGATGCGTCAACCCTAAGCCGCGTCAGCCACTGCTTTAGACACACGTCCCAGCAAGCGTGGATCGAATGGTTTGGGAATAATGTAATCTTTGCCAAACGACAGCGCTTTTAATTGGTAGGCATCCAACACTTCTTGTGGCACAGGTTCACGCGCGAGCTCACTCAAAGCTTTCGCTGCCGCCACTTTCATTTCCTCAGTAATTTGTTTGGCTTTGGCATCCAATGCACCGCGGAACAAATAAGGAAAGCACAAAGCATTATTCACTTGGTTAGCAAAGTCACTTCGGCCAGTAGCCATAATCACATCGTCGCGGACTGCATAGACTAGACTAGGCAAAATCTCAGGGTCAGGATTTGCCAGCGCAAAAATGACAGGTTTGGCCGCCATATTTTTCACTAACTCTTGAGGCAATCCATTTTTAGCTGACACACCAATAAAGACGTCTGCATCCACCATCACATCTGCTAAGGTTTTTTGGTCAGATGGCGCAACCGCGAGCGCACGGTTGTTATCATGCAAGTCATCACGATTGGTGTCCAACACGCCTTTTCTATCCACCATGGTGACATTGGTCGCCCCCATGTGTTTAAGTAATTTTGCACATGAACAACCCGCCGCACCCGCGCCTAAAAATACAATTTTGGCGCGGGGCAACGTTTTGCTTTGGAGTTCTAAAGCATTGAGCAGCGCCGCCGCGACAATCACCGCCGTGCCGTGCTGGTCGTCATGAAACACAGGAATATCCAAGCGTTTTTTTAATTCGTTTTCGATATAAAAACAGTGTGGTGCAGCAATATCTTCCAAGTTAATGCCACCAAAAGTCGGCGCGATATTCACCACGGTTTGTATAAACTCATCTGGCGAACTGGCATTCACTTCAATATCAAACACATCAATGCCCGCAAAGCGTTTAAACAACACCGCCTTGCCTTCCATCACGGGCTTACTCGCCAATGCACCCATGTCGCCTAAGCCCAAGACGGCAGTGCCATCAGTAATCACTGCCACCAAATTACCTTTGTTGGTATATTTATAAGCATTTGCTGGGTCAGCATTAATCTCACGCACGGGCTCCGCTACGCCTGGCGTGTAGGCCAAAGACAAATCATCTTGCGTCGCACAAGGTTTGGACGACTCCACGCTCAACTTCCCAGGGATAGGAAATTGGTGGTAATCCAACGCGCGTTTTTTTAAGTCGTCCATCTAACACTCTCCTCAATAATTCTTTTTGGAATGATTCAAAAACTTTAGTAGCAAGGCGGATAAGTGAAGGCAGTGCATTTGGCACGACAAGCGCAATCCAACGCCGCTAATGAAGATTTTTCAATCATTCCAGCTCACTCATGTAGTGATGGTCATCTGTTAGGCATAGTCCCAGCCTCCACTCCATCGGTTTATCCCCATAGGTAAAAGACACGCGCTCTATGCTCAACAAGGGATAACCTTCTTTTAAGCCCAAGGCTTTGGCCACCTCAGTATCCGCACCCACCGCTTTGATTCGCTCTTCCGCACGAATCATGCGCACACCAAACTGCGATTCGTACATGCTATACATGGAGCCATTGCTCTCTTCCACCTTAGCGCCAGTCAGTCCTTTAAAAGGCGCAGCAGGTACAATAATGTGGTCAAAAATCAATGGGCGACCAGAAAAGGTCAGCAAACGTTTCACTTCTATGGTCGGCGAACCCGCTTTAATCTCCAACACCCTAGAAATATGCGCATCGGATTTAGACTTCACACAGGAGTGAAACTCATTTTGCAAAATCTCCTTTTGCCCACTCTCTGCAGACAAGCGCAAAAAGCGCAATTTGATATCATCTTGATTATGCGTCGCTACAAACGTCCCTTTGCCTTGGCGACGAATTAAAATATTTTCTGTCGCCAGACTATCAATCGCCTTACGCACTGTGCCTTGGCTCACCTTATAACGTTGCGCCAATTCAATTTCACTCGGAATAATTTCGCCTGGCCGCCATTCTCCGCCTATCAAACTTTGTGTAATCAACACCTTAATTTGGTCATACAAAGGCCTATAGCTGGGTGAGTTCATTATCTTTTCCATATCAACCGAACGCTTCCTTATTTGCTTAGTATTTTTTACTTTGCATTAATTACTTGGCATTAAACTGTATTTTCTAAAACCGTTTTTGATAAACATCAAAAGCATTTATCAAACTTTGGTTATATTGCTGCCTACTTAAACCATGGAAACAATGCATTTAATATCGTTTTCATCATGAGGAATATTTATATCACAATGATATATGAGTTGTCTACTGTTTTATATCTTATATAAGACACATTATATAAGATATAAGATAAATGTTGACAGACCAATAATCCTGTTTGATAATAGGGTTAAATTCACTTGAGTGACAGAGAAAATATGAACAAGCCACTATTACAAAGCACCCTGCGCCCTAGACGCTCTATGCTTTATGTGCCAGGTTGCAACCCATACTATCTCAACCGCGCTCGCACCTTGGCGGCTGATACTGTTATTTTGGACTTGGGCGACCCCATTTTGGTGGATGCTAAATTAGAGTCACGCGACAACGTGGTGGCCGCTGTTAAGCAAGGTGGCTATGGTGCGCGTGAAGTCGTGGTGCGCGTGAATAATTTGGACTCGATTTGGGGACATGACGATATTAAAGCTGTGGCTAATATTGGCGCTGATGCGATTTTGTTTCCCAACATTGAATCGCGAGAAGACGTGCTTAAAGCACAGCAGTTATTAGATGATGCGGGTGGCAAAGATGTACCGATGATGGTGATGATAGAGAGCCCGATTGCGGTGCTCAACGCCAAAGAAATCGCCGCCGCTTCTGACCGTGTGATATGTATGGTGATGGCGACGTCTGATTTGATTTCGCAATTACACGCCCACGTCACGCATGAGCGTGTGGCGATACTGACTTCATTGTCCCTAGTGATTTTAGCTGCTCGCGCTTATGGTAAAGGTGTAATCGACGGCATTACCTCTGACTTCAAAAATATGCATTCTTTTGAATATGCTTGCCGTATCGGTCGTGACATGGGCATGGATGGCAAATCATTGGTACACCCTGCGCAAATAGCCTATTGCAATGATGCTTACACACCGAAAAAGGCCGAAGTTGAGCATGCGCGCACGATTATTCAAGCACTTAAAGAAGCTAATGAGAGTGGCAAAGGCACAGTGGTGGTGAACGACAAACTGGTTGAGCATCACCACATTCACGCTGCCAAAAGATTGATTCAACTGGCCGAAATGATTGCCGAGCTAGAAGAAGATTATATTTAGAAACTGTATTTAAGAGTGTGATTTAAAAGAATCTGATTGAAGGATAGCGCATGACAGCCAAAATCAATGCAGGGCGTTTTTTTGAAGACTTCAAACTCAATGAAGTCATTCAACACGCGACCCCGCGCACCATCAGCAGTGGCGACAGTGCGCTGTATATCGCACTAACAGGCGCACGTCAGCCTATGTTTTGCAGCGAACCTTTTGCACAATCACTGGGCTACAAAACTGCGCCTGTCGATGACTTGCTAGCGTTTCATATCGCTTTTGGCAAAACCGTGCCAGACATTTCTGTCAACGCGGTAGCCAACTTGGGTTATGCCGATGTGCAATTTATTCAGCCCGTGTTTACGGGCGACACACTCAGCACATCTAGCCAAGTCATCGGCCTCAAACAAAATTCCAATGGTAAAAGTGGCGTGGTTTGGGTGCGCTCGACCAGCATTAACCAACAGCAACAACCCGTGATGAGTTGGGTGCGCTGGGTGATGGTGCACAAAAGAGATATCAGCGCCCCAGCGCCAGACACCTTCATCCCTACCCTGCCTAGCCATGTGGAAGCTTCGCACTTGCACGTACCTGCATATTTCGAAACGCATGCTGAAATTCCAATCAGCACAGGCAGTTCGTTTTTTTGGGATGACTATCAAGTCGGCGAGCGTATCAATCATAGCGCAGGCATGACCGTCAACGACAGCGACCATACGCTAGCAACCCATTTGTACCAAAACAACGCAAAACTACATTTTGATGCGCATTTGATGCAGGCGAGCCCAATGGGTAAACGTTTGGTGTATGGCGGCGTGGTGATTTCTGCCTGTCGCGCCCTCAGTTACGAAGGCCTAGAAAATGCACTGAGTATTCTAGCTATTAATGGCGGTACTCATGCCAACCCTAGCTTTGCGGGCGACACCATTTACACGCTCACAGAAGTGCTAGACAAATGGGCGTTAGATCATCCGAATGTCGGCGCTTTGCGCCTACGCATGGTCGGCATCAAAAACATGGCGCCGCAAGAAATCACAAACATTAAAACAGAACAGGGTTACCACCCAAATGTGGTGCTCGATTTAGATTACACGGTTCTTATTCCACGTAAAAACAACTCAAGGTAAAAACAATAAGGTAAAGGAAACTAAATATGGCAGTTCATCCTAATCAAGCTTTATTTGGTGGCGAAAAACCTTTCCCACTGATTCCCGCTTGCGAACATTTTGCAGGCAGCGAAAAATTGATTTTAAAAGCGCTTGCCTTTCAAGACAGCATAGGCGAGGTGTTTGACATCACCTGCGATTGCGAAGATGGCGCAGCCAGTGGCCAAGAACGCGACCACGCGGAAATGATTGTGCGTGTGCTCAACTCAGACGCCAACAAATACAAAATGGCAGGCGCGCGGATTCATGATTACACCCACCCCGCTTGGAAATTAGATATTGATATTTTGGTCGCAGGCGCTGGCAAGGTGCTGAGTTACATCACCATTCCAAAATGCACCGACATCCGCCAAGCGCAAGAGATGATCGCTTATATCCAGAAAGTGGCGGCTGACAACGGTATCAAACGCGAAATCCCTGTACATATTTTGATAGAGACACACGGCGCGCTCAACCAAGTGCATGACATCGCCAAATTACCTTGGTTACAAGTGCTCGATTTTGGCTTAATGGATTTTGTTAGCGCGCACAACGGCGCGATTCCTGCCAGCGCCATGCGTAGCCCAGGCCAATTTGACCACCGTTTATTAGCTCGCGCCAAAGCTGAAGTGGTATCTGCCGCGCTCGCCAACGGCGTCGTACCAGCCCATAACGTGACGCTAGATTTAAAAAATGTAGAAACTACGTTTAGTGATGCCAGCCGTGCCCGCAACGAGTTTGGTTTTATGCGCATGTGGAGTATTTACCCCACGCAAATCCAAGCCATTGTTGATGCGATGAAACCCAATTTTGACGAAGTGTCCGATGCCGCCAACATTTTGCTCGCTGCGCAAACCGCTGATTGGGGTCCGATTCAATACGCTGGCGAATTACACGACCGCGCGACTTATCGTTATTTCTGGGAGATTTTGCAAAAAGCAAAAATCACTGGCGTGGTCATTTCTGACGAAGCGAATTTAGCTTTTTTTAGTTAATGAAAGTTGTAAAACCATGACGCAATCAACTACCGCAGGCGCACGCTTTAGAGCTGCCCTTAAAGCAGAAAAACCGCTACAGATTATCGGTGCGATTAATGCTTACCATGCCATGCTAGCAACCCAATCGGGTTTTAAAGCCATCTATTTGTCTGGCGGAGGCGTGGCTGCTGGCTCGCTGGGTTTGCCAGATTTAGGCATTTCTAGCCTAGAAGATGTGTTGGTGGACGTGCGTCGCATCACTGATGTTGTCGATACACCTTTACTGGTAGACATCGATACTGGCTGGGGTGGCGCATTTAATATTGCGCGTTCCGTTAAAAGCATCGCCAAAGCAGGGGCTGCGGCTGTGCATATTGAAGACCAAGTCAGTGCGAAACGTTGCGGTCATCGCCCGAACAAAGCGATTGTGAGCTTAGACGAAATGGTCGACCGCGTAAAAGCGGCGGTGGACGCCAAGCCTTATGATGATTTTGTGGTGATGGCGCGAACGGATGCCTTGGCCGTTGAAGGTTTGCAATCCGCCATCGACCGCGCTTGTGCTTGTGTAGAAGCGGGGGCGGACATGATTTTTCCTGAAGCGATGACGGAACTGGGCATGTATAAACAGTTTGCCGATACTGTAAAAGTGCCCGTGCTGGCTAATATTACCGAGTTTGGTTCTACACCTTTATTTACCGTGGAGGAGTTGGCCACAGCTGATGTCAGCATGGTGCTCTACCCACTCTCAGCCTTCCGCGCCATGAACTTGGTCGCACTCAACGTCTACAGAACCGTGAAAAAAGAAGGCACGCAAAAGAATGTGCTAAATATGATGCAGACACGTGCGGACTTGTATGAGCATTTGGGTTATCACGCTTTTGAACAAAAGCTAGACGCGCTCTATAAAAAGTAGGAGATGAACATGAATACCACCACAGATTCGATTCAAACCACCGAAGCCCCTAAAAAGAAAAAAGGCGTGGCACTGGCTGGCGTCAACGCAGGCTCTACCGCCATTTGCACGGTAGGCCACACGGGCAACGATTTACATTATCGTGGTTACGATATTATCGAACTGGCACACTCCGCCACGTTCGAAGAAGTCGCATACTTGTTGATACACGGCGAGCTTCCAACCCCAGCTCAGCTGACAGCGTATCACCAAAAGCTCAAAAAGCTACGCGGCCTGCCCAATGCGCTTAAAGCCGTATTGGAACAGATTCCAGCCAATGCGCACCCGATGGACGTGATGCGCACAGCTTGCTCGATGCTCGGCACACTCGAACCAGAAAATCCTGACCGTAACACAGAAGGCGCGAAAGACTTAGGCGACCGTTTGATTGCCTGCTTTGGCTCAATGTTGATTTACTGGTATCACTTTAGCCACCGTGGTGTGCGGATTGAAGTCGAAACCGATGATGATTCGATTGCAGCGCATTTCTTGCATCTATTGCACGGGAAAAAGCCTTCTGACCTGCATATCAAAGCCATGAACACCTCGCTGGTGTTGTACGCAGAGCACGAATTTAACGCTTCAACCTTCACTGCACGCGTGGTGTCAGGCACCTTGTCAGATTTATATTCCTGCATCACCAGCGCCATCGGTGCCTTGCGTGGCCCCAAACACGGCGGCGCAAATGAAGCGGCGATGGAGATTATCGAACGCTATAAAAATGCCGACGAAGCCGAAGCCGACATCATGGCGCGCATGGCGCGTAAAGAAATCATCATCGGCTTTGGCCATCCTGTCTACACCATCGCTGACCCACGCAATGAGTGCATCAAAGCCGTTAGCAAATCATTGTGCGAAGACGCAGGCAATATGACCTTGTTCGATATTTCTGCTCGCATTGAGGAAACCATGTGGCGCGAGAAAAAAATGTTCCCCAACCTCGATTGGTACAGCGCATCGAGCTACCACATGATGGGCATCCCAACAGGCATGTTCACCCCCATTTTTGTGATTTCACGCACCACAGGTTGGGTTGCGCATGCGATTGAACAACGGATAGATAACAAAATTATTCGTCCGAATGCGGAATATACAGGGCCTGACAATCGCCCGTTTGTGCCGCTGAGTCAACGCTAAAAACAATTTAGCCACAGATAAACGCAGATGCACACGGATAACAGCAAATAAACACATTCGTCATTCCGTGCTTGACACGGAATCCAGTGGCTTAATAAAAAATGGATTCCCGCCTACACGGGAATGACGAAGCTAAAATTAAACATTAATCGAAAGAAAAATTAATCATGAGCGCTCACATTTCCAACGTCCGCCCCGCCCCCGATCAAGTCATCGTGGACATTGCCAACTACGTCGCCGATTACGAAATCAAATCCGATGAAGCGTTTGACACCGCCCGTAACTGTTTAATGGACACGCTAGGCTGTGGCTTTGAGGCTTTAGATTACCCAGCTTGTACCAAATTATTAGGACCAGTGATTGCTGGCACAGTGGTGCCAAACGGCGCTAAAGTGCCAGGCACTGCTTACCAACTCGACCCAATTCTAGCAGCGTTTAATATTGGCGCGATGATACGCTGGTTAGATTTTAACGACACTTGGCTAGCGGCTGAATGGGGCCATCCATCGGATAACTTGGGGGGCATTTTGGCAGTGGCGGATTATATGTCGCGTAAAAACATCACTGAGGGCAAAGCGCCTTTGACCATTAAAGACGTGCTGACCGCCATGATTAAGGCGCACGAAATTCAAGGTGTATTGGCACTGGAAAACAGTTTTAACCGCGTTGGTTTAGACCATGTGATTTTAGTCAAAATCGCATCCACCGCAGTCGTCACCAAGTTGCTTGGTGGCAATAAAGAAGACATCATCAACGCCGTTTCTAACGCTTTTGTCGATGGTCAAAGCTTGCGGACTTATCGCCACAGTCCAAACACAGGTTCACGTAAGTCATGGGCGGCTGGCGATGCGACTAGCCGTGCTGTACGTTTGGCTTGGATGACGCTTCAAGGTGAAATGGGCTACCCTTCTGCACTCACCGCTAAAACATGGGGTTTCTATGATGTGTTATTTAAAGGCAATGCCTTTAAATTCCAACGTCCTTACGGCTCTTATGTGATGGAACAAGTGCTGTTCAAAATCTCATTCCCAGCAGAGTTTCACGCGCAAACAGCGGTGGAATGCGCCTTCCAATTGAATGCAGAAGTCGGTAGCAAATTGCAAACGCTAGAACAAATCGCACAAATCGACAGAATTGTGATTACTACGCATGAGTCTGCCATCCGTATCATCGACAAAACAGGCCCGTTGGACAATCCAGCCGACCGCGACCACTGTATTCAATACATGGCTGCTGTTGGCTTGTTAAAAGGCAGTTTAACCGCACAAGATTACGAAGAAGCTGCCGCCGCTGACCCACGCATAGACGCCATCCGCGACAAAATGACCTGCGTTGAAAAAGCCCAATACACCACCGAATACCACGCCCCAGAAAAACGCTCGATTGCCAACGCCATCCAAGTGTTTTTTAAAGACGGTACCAGCTCAAGCAATATCGCAGTCGAATACCCCATCGGTCACCGCCGTCGTCGTGGTGAAGGCATCCCAGAACTCGTTAAAAAATTCAAAGTAAATTTAGCACGCCGTTTTGATGCCAACAAACAAGCGGAAGTTTTAAATCTATGCTTAGACCAAGCCAAACTGGAGGCCACACCAGTGAATGTGTTTGTGGATATGCTCTGGCAAGGCTAACACGTCTGCAAACTGTTTAAGCTTTTTCATAGATTAAGCTTCTTAATCAGCGTAAAATAGCGTTTTTTATAAAACGCTATTTTTGTTTCTATGTCATCACTTACCACGCTCAACGCACTTTCCCCACTCGACGGTCGCTACCAAACTAAACTGGATGCGCTAAGACCTTTTTTTAGCGAATACGCACTGATTAAACACCGCGCTTGGGTAGAGGTGGAATGGCTTAAAGCATTAAGCGCCGCTCCAGAACTCAGCGAAATCGCGCCTTTTAGTAAAGATACGATTGCCGAATTAGACGCAGCCATTGCGCAATTCAGCGAATCTGATGCCGCGCAAGTGAAAGCAATTGAAGTGCGCACCAACCACGATGTGAAAGCCTTGGAATACTGGCTCAAAGAGAAATTTGACGGTAACCCAGAAATTAAAAAAGCCAGCGAGTTTATTCACTTTGCATGCACGTCTGAGGACATCAACAATTTGTCACATGGTTTGATGCTCAAAACCGCCACTGAAAGCGTGATGTTGCCATTTTTGGCCAACGTCATTGCACGTTTAACTGAGTTAGCTAAAGACTTAGCTGACCAACCGATGTTGTCACGCACGCATGGTCAAACTGCCAGCCCAACCACCATGGGTAAAGAATTAGCCAACGTGGTCTACCGTTTGCAACGTCAACAAAAACAACTCCAAGCCAATGCATTTTTAGGCAAAATCAATGGTGCGGTGGGCAACTTCAATGCGCACTTATCTGCCTACCCTAGCTACGACTGGGAAAGCTTTGCCAAGCGTTTCGTGGAAAGTTTGGGACTGACTTACAACCCAATGACCATCCAAATTGAGCCACATGACTACATGGCGGAGTTGTACGACACCCTAGCACGCATCAACACCATTTTGATTGATTTAAACCGCGACATTTGGGGTTACATTTCCGTCGGCTACTTCAAACAAAAAGTCAAAGCAGGCGAAATTGGCTCTTCCACAATGCCTCACAAAGTCAACCCGATTGACTTTGAAAACTCCGAAGGCAATTTGGGCATGGCAAACGCCATCTTGCGCCACATGGCAGAAAAGCTGCCCATCTCACGCTGGCAACGTGACTTAACCGACTCTACAGTGCTCAGAAACATGGGCGTTGGTTTTGGCTACACATTACTAGGCTACGACTCATGCTTACGTGGCTTGATCAAACTGGAAATCAACGCGGCCAAACTCTCAGAAGACTTAGACAACAGCTGGGAAGTATTAGCAGAGCCCATCCAAACCGTCATGCGTCGCTACGGCATTGAAAACCCATACGAACAATTGAAAGAACTCACCCGTGGCAAAGGTGGTATCAACAAAGCCTCACTGCATACCTTTATTGAAACGCTAAAAATCCCTGCGGATGCCAAGAAATTACTGCTGGAAATGACGCCTGCGAGTTATACAGGTAAAGCGGCTGAGTTGACGAAACATATTTAATAAATGGCTATTCTTACAGAAAACAACGCCTCACTTGCGGTCCTAATTGATGCAGACAATGCACAAGCGACGATTATTGAGGGCCTTCTGTCTGAAATAGCTAAATTTGGCGTAGCAAGTGTGAAACGCATCTATGGGGATTGGACTACCCCTAACCTAGGACAATGGAAAACCACTTTACTTAACCACTCCATTCAGCCAATACAGCAATTTAGATATACCACAGGCAAAAACGCAACAGACAGCGCGATGATTATTGACGCGATGGATTTACTATACTCAGGTACATTTGATGGATTCTGTATCGTTTCTAGCGATAGCGACTTTACAAGACTTGCATCACGGATTCGTGAAGCTGGAAAACGCGTATACGGCTTTGGGGAAAAGAAAACACCACAACCTTTTGTAGCAGCCTGCGACCGTTTTATCTACACGGAAATTTTCACGCTTTCCGAAAACAACGAGAAAGAACCGAGCAAACTAGCTGGCAATAAATTACGACAAGATACAAAATTAGTCAGCCTAATTCGCTCCGCAATTGATGTTGCATCTAATGAAGATGGTTGGGCAAATCTAGGTGCTGTAGGTTCTGGCATTGTTAAAAACGCGCCTGAATTTGACCCTCGCAATTACGGTTATGCAAAATTAAGTGACTTAATCAAAGCAATTGAACTATTCGAGATAGAAAAACAACAAACGCATCTCATTCTTAGAAATAAACAAAAAAAATGACCGACATCCTCATCCTCTATTACTCCCAAGGCGGTGCCGTCAAAGAGATGGCGCAACTCATCGCGCGTGGGGTGGATAGCGTATCAGGCGCGAAAGCACGTGTGCGCACTGTGCCGAAAGTCTCAGCCAATTGCGAGGCAACGGAGCCTGATGTGCCTACAACAGGCGCGCCTTATGTGGAACTGTCTGATTTAGAAGAATGTGCTGGTATTGCGCTAGGTAGCCCTACCCGCTTTGGCAATATGGCGGCGCCGATGAAGTATTTTTTAGATGGGACTTCTGGACTGTGGATGAAGGGCGCGCTGATTGGTAAGCCTGCCTGTGTGTTTACCTCTAGTGGCTCGATGCATGGTGGCAATGAAAGCACTTTGCTGACAATGATGTTGCCTTTATTGCATCATGGCGCTTTGATTTTAGGGATTCCTTATTCTGAGCCACAACTCGGCACGACTAAAACGGGCGGAACGCCTTACGGTGCGAGTCATATTGGTGGCGCGCTGGACGATCAACCTATTTCTGAAGACGAGCGCAAACTTTGCATCGCGCTAGGCAAACGCTTGGCGGAAACTGCGGTCAAATTGGCACTATGAACCTAACACTCGAAGCACAACGTTTTTTATTTAGCACACACAAGGGCATTTTAAGTACCCATTCAGCCAAATTTGAGGGCTACCCTTTTGGCTCGGTGGCGCCCTTTGTCTTGAATCACCAAGGCATGCCCACCATTTTGATTAGTAGCATTGCCGAACACACCAAAAACATCATTCAAAATAGTAAAGTCTCGCTGGTAGTATTTGAAAACGAAGCTGACTTACAAGCTAATGCCCGCTTGACCCTGCTGGCGAATGCTGAACAAACCGATAAAAACAACGACCTCATGCGTCAGCGTTATCTGCGCTACATCCCCCAAGCCGAACAATATTTTGATATGCATGATTTTAGTTTTTATACCTTACATATCACCCACGCGCGCTACATTGCAGGCTTTGGCAAAATGGGCTGGATGGAAGGCGATAGCATGCAAATCCCTTCCAACCCGCTATTTTTTGAAGAGCCAGGCATTTTGGCGCACATGAATGAAGACCATGTGGATAACCTCAAGACTTATTGCCAACATTTCCATCAAGTACAAGCAAACACGGTTGAGATAATAGGCATCGACAGTTTAGGGTTTGATGTGCGCGTGGATGGCGAACAGTTATTGCGCTTTCAGTTTGAAACGACGATTAGCAACGCACAAGAAGCCAGAATGGCCTTGGTGGCGATGGCAAAGGCCACACGAACATGACCAAAACATTGCAGTTATTAGCCAGCATCAGCTTGGTAGCCTTGATTTTGCTGAGTTTAAGCTGGGAAATTTTTTTAGCGCCTTTGCACACAGGTGGCAGTTTGTTGTTTTTAAAAGTCCTGCCCTTACTCGCGCCTGTGTTTGGTATCCTCAAGGGCAAACGCTATACCTTCCAATGGGCGCCTATGCTGATTTTGCTTTATTTTACAGAGGGCGCAGTGCGTGCTTGGTCTGACACGGGCTTGAGCCAGACATTAGCTTGGGTGGAAGTGTTACTTAGCTTGGTGTTCTTTTTCTCAGCGATTTACTACGCAAAACTCACACCTAAACAATTGGAATAAAAGTAGCAGTTGCAATAAAAGTTTCATCCAGCTAAGCTAACTCCGCACTTAAAACCATTATAATCACGCTATGCGAATTTTAATCTCGAACGACGATGGCTACTCAGCCCCAGGCCTTGAAACCCTAGCCAAGCATTTATCCAAAATTGCTGACATTACCGTCGTTGCGCCAGAACGTAACCGCAGTGGTGCCAGCAACTCGCTTACCTTAGACCGCCCACTCAGTGTCAAACAAGCCAGCAATGGCTTTTATTACGTCAATGGCACACCCACAGATTGCGTGCATATTGCCTTGAGTGGCTTAATGCCAGAGCTCCCAGATATGGTGTTTAGTGGTATCAATGACGGTGCCAACATGGGTGATGACACACTCTACTCTGGCACAGTCGCCGCTGCGACTGAAGGCTATTTACTGGGCATTCCCTCGTTTGCATTTTCGATGTCACAGCACCAAGCCAGCCATTTTGAAACGGCCGCCAAGATTGCCGTTGAGCTGGCGCAACACTATTTGGCTCATCCCATCGCTGAACCAAGTTTATTTAATGTGAACGTGCCAGATGTGCCCTACGAGAAAATTAAAGGCAAGCAAGTCACACGTTTAGGCAAACGTCATAAAGCAGAACCTGTGATTCAACTCAAAACCCCGCGTGGCGAAACGGTTTATTGGATAGGCGCAGCTGGTCAGCCAAATGATGGTGGCGAAGGCACAGATTTTTATGCGGTAGAGCATGGTTTTGTGTCGATTTCGCCGATTCAAGTTGATTTGACCAAACACAAGCAACTGCCATTATTACAGCAATGGCTAGGTCAATAATTGCAAGTTAAAAATAAAGAATAAAAGCTAAACATAAAGTTCTATGGCAATTCTAAAAAACACAAGCAAAACAGGCATAGGCATGACCTCTTCACGCACGCGTGACCGCATGCTAGCTAGACTGCGCGAGCAAGGCATTACCGACGAAGTGGTGATTGCCGCAATTGCCGAGATTCCAAGGCATATTTTTGTGGATGAAGCGCTCTCTATCCGTGCCTATGAAGATGTCTCTTTGCCGATTGGCTATGGGCAAACCATCTCACAACCTTACATCGTCGCCAAAATGACGCAAGTGCTACGCAACGGCGCAAAGCTGGGTAAAGTGCTAGAGATTGGTACAGGCTGTGGCTACCAAACAGCCGTATTATCCAAAGTCTCACAAGAAGTGTATTCTTTGGAGCGCATTCGTCCGTTGGTGATGAAAGCTCGCACTCACTTACGCGCGCTCAAGTGTAGCAATGTCAAACTCGACCATGCAGATGGCAGTGCCGGTCTAAAAGCATTTGGACCGTTTGATGCTATCATGGTCACTGCTGCAGCCAATCACGTGCCTGCAGAGTTGGTCGAACAACTGGCCGTAGGTGGACGCATGGTCATTCCTGTCGGTAACGCACAACAAACGTTGTTTTTGATAGAGCGCACGGAAACTGAAGTCAAACAAACGGAGCTAGAGCCTGTAAAATTTGTACCATTATTGGGTGGCACCGACCATTAAGAAATCGCACAATATGCATGACCATAGGATGCATTAGTTAAGACGACTTATTTGAAACGATAGATTAAGTGACACATAAGATAATACATCACAGTAGCAAATTTCTGACAGCCAATCTGTTACATAGCTGTGCGGTGGCTTTTTGTTTGGTGCTAGCGAGCTGTGCGGGCACCCGTAGCCAACCTGCGCCAGTGATAGACCGTACCGAACTCCCTTCTGACAACAGCCAAGAGTCGGCATCGACATCAAAGAGCGGGGCAGACAACCCATCAACAAGCAAAAAACCGCTACCTGGTAATCAATATGAGGTGGTAAAAGGCGATACGTTATACAGCATAGGCAAAAAACTTGGTATTCCTTATCAAAAAATTGCTGAAGCCAACAACATCGAAAACAACGCTATTCACGTTGGGCAAGTGTTGAACTTGCCTGGCGCAAACAAGCCCAGTAATAAGTCTGATAATGCTGAAAGTGGCGTAGTCACCCAACCTTTAAAAACGGTAGATTCGCCCAAAGCAGAACAAAAACCCACCATGGTTGACGGCGTACCGCATTATGACTACCCGAAAGCCACCCGAGACATTGCCAGCGCAAATGCAAAACCCGTCATTGCAAATGGCGCTTCCAAACCAAGCACAACAGAAACCAAACCTGCGACCAATAAAACTGATTCAGCCAAACCACCCTCTAACGAGACAAGCAACTCAGGTAGCGTTGATATCGACACCCTACAAGACCAAAATATTGAGTGGCGTTGGCCTGCCAAAGGCAAACTGATTGCAGAGTATGACAAACGCATCAACAAAGGCATTGATATTGCGGGCAATGTGGGGCAACCTATTTTAGCCGCCAGTGCAGGCAAGGTCATTTACAGTGGCACCGATATTCGCGGTTATGGCAAACTGGTGATTATTAAACATAACCGCAATTACCTATCGGTCTATGCCCACCAAGGCAATATCTTTGTCAAAGAGGGGCAGTTTGTAAATCTGAATGACAAAATCTCTGAAATGGGGAGAGACAACACATCCACCACCAAACTTCACTTCGAGATTCGTAAAAAAGGCAAAACGGTAGACCCGAAAGAATATCTACCTACTTGATAACACAGCTTTTATCGCATCCTACGTAATCATAAGGACACGTATCATGGACCCGAATAAATATGCAAAGAATCAATCGATAGAACCTGAGAGTAAATTCAAAACCATACAAGCACTCGTGTCGTTTGTCCTCATGTTGTTGGGTTTGATTGGTATTGCGGTGGAGTTTTTTAGGCCATCGGGCGGAATACGCGCCCTGCTAGAGTTTGCCACCGACTCTACATTTAACATGGTTCTGGTAGGCATCATCGCAATTAGTCTGTTTTCTTTTCACCGCTACATCAGCCATGTCAAAGAGCAAAATAACAAAAAAGCTGGTAATGCGCCCATGTTTTTTATGATGCTGATTGGCGTTTATTTTGCATTTAGACTGATGACCACAGGCGGGTTTTAATAAATTACAGAACAAAAAAGCCACGCAGTTTGCGTGGCTTTTTTGTTTCAATCAGTATTCATCAAACTAGTTATTTTGCGTTTTATAAAACTCTCGCACAGGTGCCATATCAAACTCACGCGCCCATTTGATTATTTCATCTAAAGCTGGTGCGCCGATTTCACCGACTTGCGCGTGGATGCCTGCTTGCTCACGAATAACCAACAAGCCTGGGATTTGTTTCACTTCAAAATACTCACTGATTTCAGGGTCAGTTTCGGTATTGACCATGCCGAACACGATGTCAGGATTCTTTTCAGCGGCGGCTTCAAAAGTCGGGGTGAACGCTTTACAAGGGTCGCACCAGTCCGCCCAAAAATCGACAATCACAAACGGATTTTTTTCGATGGTTTCCTTGAAATTTGCTTTTGTGAGTGCCACGACTGCCATGCTAAACCCCTAAATATAGATTTTTGAATTGTAGATAAAATAGTATTTTATCAGAGGATGGGCTTATCCCACACCCCATTAAAAAACAACTCGCCAAGCGCCTTGCGTTTTCTCGGTGCCAACTCACGCTCTTTCAAGTCATCAGGCAAGATTTCCGCAGACGCTTGGTAACCCACACTCAACATCGCCATCATCTCATATTGCTCTGGCACACCCAAAGTTGCCCGCGCTTTAGCGCCATCAAAGCCACCCATCTGGTGGGTGTCCAAACCTAAGGCGGTGGCTTGTAAACACAAGTTTTCAGTTGCCGCTCCTGTGTCATAGCCACCCCAGCGATTAGCTTTTTGGTTATGGCTAAACAGGCTATCTGCACAAATTAACATCAGCACGGGCGCATTGACCGCCCAAGTTTGGTTAGCCGGCACCAAGGCATCAAACGCCGCTTGCCACGCTTGCGGATTGCTGGTTTTATCACACACCACAAAGCGCCAAGGTTGGTCACCAAAACAAGAAGGTGCCCAACGCGCAGCCTCCAACAAACTGAATATTTGCGCTTGCGTGACTGGCTTGCTGGCATCATACGCACGTGGACTCCAACGTTGTGCAATGATGTCATGGACGGGGGTGTCGGTGATGGCTGGGTTTTGCATGGGCTTTTCCTTTGAATGATGATTCTTAAATCACAATTTTTTGAGCTGATATAACCATTCTAATGCCTGTTTAGGCGTTAAATCATCGGGTTGCACTTGCTCTATCGCATCTAACAAGGCTTGCACATTAGGAGGAAGATTGTCTGCGATTGGTTCCGTGTTGGCCTGCCCGCCAGCAAACAAATCATGCTGACTATCACCCAACCTAGAAGATTGCATTTGTAACTGCTCTAATTGCGCTAACTTGCGCTTTGCCAACTGAACTACTGATTTGGGGATGCCCGCCAATTGCGCCACTTGGATACCGTAGCTCATTAAGGCCGCCCCCTCTTCCACTTTGTGTAAAAACACCAATTTTTTGTCTTGGCCTTGACCATGCTCGGTGGCAGACAAATGCACATTGGCAGCCTGTTTAGCATCA
Source organism: uncultured Methylophilus sp. (assembly GCA_965249075.1). Lineage (GTDB taxonomy): Bacteria > Pseudomonadota > Gammaproteobacteria > Burkholderiales > Methylophilaceae > Methylophilus. The sequence continues at coordinate 83,624 of CBDFLF010000002.1, read as the reverse complement.
TCCACAATACGTGTGAGTTCAAAATAATGGGTCGCAAACAAGGTGAGTGCTTTGTTCTTATCTAAAAGTTGTTTGGCGACTGCCCATGCCAAACTCAAGCCATCAAAGGTGCTGGTGCCACGACCAATTTCATCTAACAATACCAAACTTTTTTCAGTAGCATTGTGCAAAATGTTGGCGGTTTCAGTCATTTCGACCATAAAGGTTGAGCGTCCACCCGCCAAATCATCAGACGCACCTATGCGGGTGAAAATACGGTCAATTTCACCGATGTTAGCCACATTTGCCGGCACAAAGCACCCGCAATACGCCATCAATACAATCAAGGCGGTTTGACGCATAAAGGTCGATTTACCGCCCATGTTAGGCCCAGTAATCAGCAACAACTGACGGTAAGGGCTGAGATGCACGTCATTCGCCACATAAGGCTGGGCGATGCTTTCCACCACGGGATGACGGCCAGCGTCAATTTGCACACCGATGTCATCGCGCATATTGGGTTGCACATACTGCAAACTTTGCGCCCGCTCGGCAAAGCAGGCAAACACATCGCACTGCGCGACTGCTTGTGCGGTATTTTGCAAAGGCTGAATGTATGGCAACAAGGCTTCTAGCAACTGCTCATACAGCCACTTTTCACGGGCAAGCGCGCGGTCATTTGCGCTCAATACTTTATCTTCAAAAGCTTTGAGTTCGGGGGTGATAAAGCGCTCAACATTTTTAAGCGTTTGTTTACGACGGTATTCGGTGGGCGCATTTTCCGCCTGAGTGCGGCTCATCTCGATGTAAAAACCATGCACATTATTAAACTCAACCTTGAGGTTGGCAATGCCCGTACGCCCTTTTTCAGCGGCTTCAAACTGCAATAAAAAATCACCGTGGTTGGTTTGAATGGCGCGCAACTCATCCAACTCGGCATCGTAGCCATCGGCAATCACACCGCCTTCGCGTAAGACCACAGAGGGCTCAGGCTGAACCGCACGTGTGAGCAAAGTAAGCACATCGGGCGGCACTTGTAACTGCGTACGCAACTGCGTCAACAATGGTGCTTGAACTTGGTCAAGCGCGCCAAGCAAAGCGGGCAACTGCGTCAAACTATCGCGCAAGCCAGACAAATCACGCGGACGCGCAGTTTTCAGCGCCACCCGCGCGGTCATGCGTTCAATATCACCTATATCTTGCAAAGCCATTTGCACATATTGAAAGCGTGAGCCTTGCAACAGCGCAGCCACCGCATCGTGACGTGCCCGCACCAGATGAATATCGCGTAATGGATGATGCAACACATGACGTAAGGCACGCGCGCCCATGGCAGTTTGCGTAGTGTTCAGTAGAGAATAAAGTGTGGGGCTGGCTTCACCACGAATCGTGGTGTCGATTTCTAAATTGCGACGCGTTGCAGCGTCGAGTTGAATATATTGGCTGGCTTGCTCAACGGTGATACCAGTGAGATGCGGTAAAGCCGTGCGTTGCGTATGTTTGACGTAACCGAGCAACGCACCCGCCGCCGCTATCGCCGCTGACATCTCCGCGCAACCAAAGCCATTTAAATCCAGCGTATTAAATTGCTTGGTCAGCACCGCAACAGATGAGTCTAAATCAAACTGCCACTCAGCTAGACGTTTTTTTGGCGCCTTGCATTGCTCAAGACTGGCAAGCACGTTGCCTTCCACACAAACAATTTCAGCAGGCTGAATGCGCTCAAGCTCCTGCGCTAAATGTCCGACTGCGATTTCACTGAGCACAAACACGCCTGAGGCAAGGTTAATGCGCGCAAGCCCCACCAAGCCTTGTGACTCAACCACGCTCAACAAGGTATTGTCGCGCGTTTCGTCCATCAACGCAGTATCGGTCAGCGTGCCAGGCGTGAGTATGCGCGCCACTTCACGCGTCACAGGGCCTTTGCTGGTCGCGGGGTCACCCACTTGCTCGCAAATCGCCACCGCCTCGCCCATTTTTGCCAGCTTAGCCAAATACTGTTCAGCGGCATGATAAGGCACGCCCGCCATCTTAATCGGCTCGCCATTGCTAGTGCCACGGCGGGTTAAGGTAATGCCGAGCAAACGCGATGCTTTTTCCGCATCCTCAAAAAACAGCTCATAAAAATCCCCCATGCGGTAAAACAACAGCATGTCAGGATACTGTGCTTTCATCGCCAAATACTGGCGCATCATGGGGGTGTGGTTAGCTTGTGCCTGAGTGCCTTCTTGCGCCTGCGTCTGAGGTGTCATCGTCATGCCAAGCAAATGTTGCTATATTATTTAGAGGACAGGCGTTTTAATACGCTCAGTCAAATGCGGCGCAATCACTTGCAACATCTGACCAAACACTTTTGGGTTGCCAGCGACGATGTTACCAGTTTTGAGCCAGCTTTCGTTGCCTTCAAAGTCGCCCACAATACCACCCGCTTCTTGCACGAGCAATGCGCCTGCGGCAATGTCCCAAGGAGACAAATTGATTTCAAAGAAGCCATCCGCATAACCCGCTGCCACATAGGCCAAATCAAGCGCGGCTGAGCCAGGGCGACGCAAGCCAGAAGTCTTTTTCGCCATGTCGCGAAAGATGTTGATATAGGTATCAAAGTAGCTAAAGTCTTTAAACGGAAAGCCTGTAGAAAGTAACGCTTCTTGCAATTTGCTACGGCTGGTCACGCGAATGCGCTTGTCGTTTAAAAACGCACCACGGCCGCGTGTTGCAGTGAATAAATCATTACGCACGGGGTCGTAAATCACCGCTTGGGTCAGCACACCGCGCTCTTGCAAGGCAATCGAAACGCAATAGGCGGGGAAACCATGCAAAAAATTGGTGGTGCCATCGAGCGGGTCAATAATCCAAATACTGTCGGCTTCGGCGTTGGTTTTACCACTTTCTTCGCCAAAAAAACCGTGCGTTGGGTAAGCGTCTTTCAACACATTGATAATCGCTTGTTCGGCGGCGCGGTCAACTTCACTCACAAAGTCGTTGGTGTCTTTGGTTTCTACCTTGAGTGCGCCGATGTCTAAAGAGGCACGGTTAATGATTTTGCCTGCTTCGCGCGCGGCTTTAATAGCGACATTTAATACTGGATGCATGGATGTTGTGCTTTATAAATACTGTTAAAATGCTATTTTAGCATTATTAGTCAGTTCACCACATTGTCAGACAATAACTTTACCCCCAACCCTAGCATTTTCGACAACATTCGCGTGGTGCTTTGCCATACCAGCCACCCCGGCAACATTGGCTCCACCGCCCGCGCCATGAAAACCATGGGCCTCACGCGCTTGTATTTGGTCAACCCCAAACACTTTCCCGATGGACAAGCTAAATCCTTAGCGGTCAATGCCGCTGACGTGTTAGACAACGCAGTGGTGACAACTAGTTTGGAAGAGGCCATCGCGGACTGCCAATTTGTCATCGGCGTGAGTGGCAAAGAACGCTCACTCTCACAACAAGTGATGACCGTGCGCGAAGCCGCGCAAGAAGTCCACCAAATATCCAGCCAACAACAAGTGGCCTTGGTATTTGGCACCGAGATGAGCGGGCTTAGCAATGCCGAGGCCGACCGTTGCCAAGTGCTTGCGACCATTCCCGCCAACCCAGAATACACCTCACTCAACTTGGCGCAAGCGGTGCAAATCATGTGCTACGAAGTACGCATGGCGATGACCGAAGGCAAACTGCATTACGACGAAAAACCCGCCGAACTCGCCAGCCAAGACGACTTAGAACGCTTTTATGTACACATGCAAGAAGTGTTAGAGCACATCGGCTACATCAACCCACGCGCACCTAAAAAACTATTTGAACGCCTGCGCAGACTCTACGCCCGCACCCGTTTAGAAAAAGAAGAAGTGAATTTGTTGCGCGGGATTTTGACACTGAGCGTGAATCCGAAGAAGCATGATAAATATTAACCCACTACTTTTATCAACTTTAAATGATTTAAGAGTTTGCTGTGTCATAATTCCACTACGTAACAAACAAGTGCTGATTGCTTATCATTAATATGTTTAACCACCTAAAAGAAGACATCTCTATCGTATTTGACCGCGACCCAGCGGCGCGTACGCATTTTGAGATTCTGACCACCTACCCTGGCGTGCATGCCTTGATTATGCATCGCATCAGCCACTGGTTTTGGGGGAATGGTTTTTATTGGCTGGGACGCATGTTGTCTCACATTGGTCGCTGGTTGACCGGCATCGAGATACATCCAGGCGCCACCATTGGTCGTCGTGTGTTTATTGACCACGGCATGGGCGTAGTGATTGGTGAAACGGCAATTATTGGCGATGATTGCACACTTTATCATGGCGTGACGTTAGGCGGGACGAGCTGGAACAAAGGCAAACGCCACCCTACGTTAGAGCAAGGCGTGGTGATTGGTGCGGGCGCGAAAGTGCTTGGGCCGATTACTGTGGGCAAGCATGCCAAAATCGGCTCGAATGCCGTGGTGGTGAAGGATGTACCTGAAAATGCCACCGCTGTGGGGATTCCTGCACGTATTTTGGAAGAAGAAAAAGCCAAAAAACGCCAAGCCTCGTCTGACAAAACAGGCTTTAGCGCTTATGCGGTTGGCAATGATGATAACGACATGCTTAACCCTGAAGCTCTGGTTAAAGCCATTAACGGCTTGCTTGCGCATGCAGATAAACAATCTTTGGAATTAAAAACCCTCCAAGCGCAACTCAATGCGCTCACTGACCCCACTTCGGCCGCCGAAGTGGGTAGCGCCTTTTCTAGCAAAAGTTCGAGCAAAAAAAGCACCAAGAAATAAACTCCCTGTTCGTCATCTTCTCAACCTCGCGCTCTCAATTAAGACCATAAAAGTCGCACTGTTATAGCAATGAACTTTCTCTTCTAATAATTGACTAAATCAGTAGGTTATTATACAATCACGCTTAATTTAGACGACTGAACACACACTATGCGCTTAACTACCAAAGGCCGTTTTGCTGTTACCGCGATGCTAGACATTGCACTGAATGAAGCCGATAAGCCAGTCACGCTGGCTGGCATCAGTGAGCGTCAAAACATATCGCTCTCATATTTGGAGCAATTATTTAGCCGCTTGCGTCGCCAAGGTTTGGTGAGCAGTGTACGTGGTCCAGGTGGCGGATACCGTATTGCCAAAGCACATGATGCCATTTCAGTTTCGGAAATTATTACCGCAGTGGATGAGCAAATTGACGCTACCCAATGTGGGGGTCATGAAAATTGCCATGATGATGGCAGATGTATGACGCATGATTTGTGGGCGGCATTAAACACTAAAATTTTAGAGTATTTGGCAGGCGTAAGCTTGGCGGACATGGTAGAAGCCCAGCACAAAAAAGGTGAAGGCAAGGTGTTTTTTGCACCACGCAAACTGAACATAGAAGAGACGCTTGCAGTTTAATTGCTAAAGCTCAAATGAACACTGTTTATTTAGACCACAACAGCACCAGCACATTAAAGCCCGCCGTTTTAGAGGCGATGATGCCTTGGTTGCAAGGTCAGCATGGCAACCCTACCAGTCGCCATGTATTTGGTAGAAATGCGCGTGAGGCGATTGAATTGGCCAGAAAACAAGTGGCGCAAGCAGTGGGCGTACAAGGCAGCCAAGTGGTGCTTACCTCAGGCGGCACAGAAGCGAATAACTTTGCCATCAAAGGTCTCGCGGCAAACTTATCACCCGCACAATGTTTGGTGAGCGCGATTGAACACCCTTGTGTGAGCAAACCTGCAGAAAAGTTAGCGCACAGTGGCTGGCGTACAGCAAAAATCGCAGTCGATGCCAACGGCGCAGTGGATTTAGATAAGTTGGCCGAACAGTTAAAGACTGAAACCAATTTGATGTCAGTTATGTTGGTCAACAATGAAACTGGCGCGATTCAGCCAGTGGCGGACATTACGAAATTAGCCAAACAAAATGGGGCTTGGTTGCACACCGATGCGGTGCAAGCCTTGGGTAAAATTGAAGTGGATTTTCATGCTTTAGGCGCGCATGCCATGACGCTCTCAGCCCATAAAATAGGCGGGCCGATTGGTGTTGGTGCCTTAGTGTTGGATAAGCGCGTAGACATTGCGCCCTTATTAGATGGTGGTGGTCAAGAACGTGGTTTACGCAGTGGCACCGAAAATATCGCCGCCATTGTCGGTTTTGGTAAAGCTTGTGAACTCGCCAACCAAAACGTATCGCAATGGCAGACGCATACACAAGCACTGAGAAACAGACTGGAATCTGGTTTAACTGCGCTTGAAGCTACCGTGTTTGGACAAACGGCCACACGTGTCGCCAATACCAGCTTTTTCGCCATCCCCAATATAGAAGGCGAAACCTTGGTGACGGCCTTAGACAAAGCAGGTTATGCAGTAGCCAGTGGCTCCGCCTGCTCTAGTGACAGCACTGAACCTAGCCATGTATTGTTAGCGATGGGCATTGAACCCGATTTGGCGCGTGGCGCGATACGTGTGAGTTTAGGTGAGCATAATACGCAAGCAGACATCGATGGCTTTTTGCAAGCGCTCACTCAAGAAGTGCAACGATTAAGAAACATGACGGCGATTGCCGCTTAGAAAAATTGAAACATTTAAAATTAACAACTCGAAATTAACGACTTGAAAGCAAAGTAGATGTCAGACAGAGATCCGATTTATTTAGATTACTCAGCGACCACGCCAGTGGACCCACGTGTGGCCGCCAAAATGATTCCGTTTATCACGGAACATTACGGCAACCCTGCCTCGCGCAGCCACCCTTATGGCTGGACAGCCGAAAAAGCAGTGGAAAACGCCCGTGAAGAAGTGGCTAAATTGGTCAATGCTGACCCACGCGAAATCGTTTGGACGTCTGGTGCGACAGAGTCTAACAACCTCGCTATCAAAGGCGCGGCCAACTTTTACGCTGCCACCAAAGGGAAACACATTATCACCGTGGCTACTGAGCACAAAGCAGTGATTGACACTGTGCGCGAACTAGAGCGCCAAGGCTTTGAAGCCACCTATTTGGAACCTGAACCTTCAGGTCTATTAGACTTAGAAAAATTCAAAGCAGCCATTCGTTCAGATACAGTATTAGCGTCTGTGATGTTTGTGAATAACGAAATCGGCGTGATTCAAGACATCACCGCCATTGGCAACATCTGCCGTGAAAACAATGTGATTTTTCACGTGGATGCCGCGCAAGCCACAGGCAAAGTCGAGATTGATTTAGAGACCTTGCCCGTTGATTTAATGAGTTTTAGCGCACACAAAACCTACGGCCCCAAAGGCATCGGTGCTTTGTATGTGCGTCGCAAGCCGCGTATCCGCATTGAGGCGCAAATGCACGGCGGTGGTCATGAGCGTGGCATGCGCTCAGGCACACTCGCGACCCACCAAATTGTGGGCATGGGCGAAGCCTTTAAATTGGCACGTGAAGAAATGAAAGCAGAAAACGAGCGTATCCGCATGTTGCGCGACCGCTTGCTAAATGGCTTGCAAGAAATTGAAGAGACGTATGTGAACGGCGATTTAGAGCACCGCATTCCACACAACCTCAACATGAGCTTTAACTTTGTAGAAGGCGAATCATTAATTATGGCGGTGAAAGGCATTGCTGTTTCGAGTGGCTCCGCTTGTACTTCTGCCAGCTTAGAGCCGAGCTATGTGTTGCGTGCCTTGGGTCGCTCAGATGAGTTGGCGCACAGCTCCATTCGTTTTTCAATTGGTCGCTTCACCACCGAAGCCGATGTGGATTACACCATCGATTTACTCAAAAGCAAGATAGACAAATTAAGAGAGTTGTCACCGCTTTGGGAAATGTTTAAAGATGGGGTAGATCTGTCCAAAGTTGAATGGGCAGCCCATTAGAAACTGATCTTTGTTCGCCTAGCGGCGTTGTCGAAAAGCTTGCATAGTATACTATGCGGCGCTTTCCTCCGCCTTGCTAGACAAACAAATCTTCAATTTCTTGTTTAAGATTTAGAGATTGTTTTAAAAATTATTTTTTAATTAGATTTATCAAGCAGTTGAAATAAGAAGCAAAATCAAGGCGACGAACCGAAGACAGTACGTTTAGTACGGCAAGGTGAGTCAACGATGAGTTTGCGAAATAGTTCAAGTGCGCAAAGGAGCAGAGATGGCATATTCAGACAAAGTTCTAGACCACTATGAAAACCCAAGAAACGTCGGCAGTTTAGACAAAAACGCAGCCAACGTGGGCACAGGCATGGTCGGTGCACCGGCTTGTGGCGATGTAATGAAGCTACAAATCCAAGTCAATGACGCGGGCATTATTGAAGACGCGAAATTCAAAACCTATGGCTGTGGCTCTGCCATTGCTTCAAGCTCTTTGGTGACCGAGATGCTGAAAGGCAAAACCTTGGACGAAGCCCAAGCGATTAAGAACTCAGCGATTGCTGAAGAATTGGCGTTGCCACCTGTTAAAATCCACTGCTCAGTGTTGGCGGAAGATGCAATCAAAGCAGCAGTAGCGGATTTAAAAGCTAAACAAAGCATATAAGATTCAAAGTAAAATTATGGCAATCACACTCACAGAAACCGCAGCACAACGCGTCGAAAAATTTTTAGCCAACCGCGGCAAAGGGATAGGCTTGCGCTTGGGCGTTAAAACCACAGGTTGCTCAGGCATGGCTTATACCCTTGAGTTTGTGGATGAAATGCAAGCCGAAGACATGGCGTTTGAAAGCCATGGCGTGAAGGTGATTGTTGACCCAAAAAGCTTGGTTTACATTGACGGCACTGAGTTGGACTTTACCAAAGAAGGCTTAAATGAAGGCTTTAAATTTAACAACCCTAACGTCAAAGATGAGTGTGGGTGTGGGGAAAGCTTCACAGTGTGAGTCAGAATTATTTTGATTTTTTTCAGCTAACTCAAGCCTATGCGATTGATTTAGCCACCCTAGATGCACATTTTCGCAAAATTCAAACCGAAGTACATCCCGACAAGTTTGTCACCGCAAGTTCTGCCGAGCGCCTGCAATCCATGCAAACCGCCACGCTCGCTAATGAAGCTTATCAAACCTTAAAACACCCCACTGCACGTGCACGGTATTTACTGAAATTACAGGGCATAGACACCGAAGAGCATAGCAACACAGCTATGCCACCAGACTTTTTGATGGCACAAATGGAATGGCGTGAAGCGGTTGAAGATGCGAAAATGGCGAAAGATATAGGCGCCTTAGAAACTCAGCTCAAAACCATGAGAAAAGAAGCCAAAGACTTACAAGCACTACTTGCGGATGAACTCGCAAACCAAGCACAACAGGCAGCGATGACCGTGCGTAAACTTAGTTTTATCGACAAAATCAGTGCGGACGTCAACGCACTGATTAGCCAACTAGAAGATTAATATGGCCTTATTGCAAATCGCCGAACCAGGCATGTCCGCCGCCCCGCACCAGCACAAGCTGGCCGTAGGCATCGACCTTGGCACCACCAACTCTCTAGTTGCCACTGTACGCAGCGGCATGAGCACAGTATTGCACGATGAGCACGGGCATGGCTTATTACCCTCCGTGGTGCGTTATCTGCCGAATGGTGAAGTGATTGTCGGCCATGAAGCGCAAGCACAGCAAAGCAAAGACCCCATCAACACCATAGTCTCAGTCAAACGTTTTATGGGTCGAGGCTTGAATGACATTACCGACAAAGCGCACATCCCTTACAAATTTGTTGAAAACAATACCTCGCAAGGCATGTTGCAGATAGACACCTGCGCAGGATTAAAAAGCCCAGTCGAGGTTTCTGCCGACATCCTCAAAAGCCTAAAACTCCGTGCCGAGAAGGCACTTGGTGGAGAACTGACAGGCGCGGTGATTACCGTACCCGCTTATTTTGATGATGCACAACGTCAAGCCACCAAAGACGCGGCGCGTTTGGCTGGCTTGCACGTATTACGTTTGCTCAATGAACCCACCGCTGCCGCAGTGGCTTACGGCTTAGACAATGCCGCTGAAGGTGTGTATGTGATTTATGACTTGGGTGGTGGCACCTTTGATATTTCCATTTTGCGTTTAAGCAAAGGTGTGTTTGAAGTACTGGCGACCAATGGCGATTCTGCGCTGGGTGGCGATGACTTTGACCACCGCATTTATTGCTGGGTGCTCGACCAAGTCCGTGAAAAAACCACCAGTTTTACGCCAATTAACGAAGAAGACACGCGCTTGATTCTAACCAAAGCGCGTCAAGCCAAAGAGTGGCTGACAGATAACCATGAAGCGAATATCGTATGCAAATTGAGCAATGGCTCAGTCGTGGATGAAACGCTGACCGTCGCTCAATTTGTCAGCCTGACTGAAAATTTAGTCAGCAAAACACTCAGCCCGACCCGCAAAGCCATGCGCGATGCTGAATTATCAGCAGACGAAATTAAAGGTGTGGTCCTAGTGGGCGGTGCCACACGCATGCCGCATATTCGCCACGCGGTGCAAGACTTTTTTGGCCAAGAGCCTCTCACCAATTTAGACCCAGACAAAGTAGTTGCCTTGGGGGCAGCCATTCAAGCCAATGTGTTGGCAGGTAATCGTAGCGATGAAGAATTGCTGTTGCTCGACGTCACGCCATTGTCTTTAGGCCTAGAAACCATGGGTGGTTTGGTGGAAAAAGTCATTCCACGTAACAGCACACTACCGATTGCGCGCGCGCAAGACTTTACCACTTATAAAGACGGCCAAACCGCCATGAGCATCCATGTGTTGCAAGGTGAGCGCGAGTTGGTGAGTGACTGTCGATCACTGGCAAAATTTGAACTGCGTGGCATCCCGCCCATGCCAGCAGGTGGTGCGCGCATCCGCGTGACCTTCCAAGTGGATGCGGATGGCTTGCTCTCTGTGAGCGCGCGCGAACAAACCACAGGCGTTGAGGCCAACATCGTGGTGAAACCTTCTTATGGTTTAAGTGAAGATGCCATCACGCAGATGTTAAAATCCTCATTTGGCGCGGCAGAAACCGATAAGCAAGCGCGTATGTTACGCGAGGCGATTGTCGATGCCGAGCGCTTGATAGATGCGATTTCCACTGCACTGGCGCAAGATAGCGACTTATTGAGTGCTGAAGAAATCAGCCAAATTAAAACAGAAATGGATGCCTTAACCAGTTTATGCGAACAAAGCGATAGCCATGCGATTAACCAAGCCACCGAAGCACTCAATCACGCGACTGAGGACTTTGCCGCCAAGCGCATGAATGCTTCGGTACAAAAAGCGCTCGCAGGGCAAAATTTAGACTCATTGGACATATAAACAACCATGCCACAAATCATTGTATTACCACACGTTGAACTCTGCCCAGAAGGCACCGTCATTCAAGCCGAAACAGGCGTCTCGATTTGCGACACCTTGCTCAACCACCACATCGACATTGACCACGCCTGTGACAAAGTCTGCGCATGCACCACTTGCCACGTGATTGTGCGCGAGGGCTACAAAAGCTTAAATGATGCCGAAGAAAATGAAGAAGATTTATTAGACAAAGCTTGGGGCTTAGAACCCCTCTCCCGCCTCTCTTGCCAAGCCATTGTCGGTGACACTGACTTGGTGGTGGAAATTCCAAAATACTCCATCAACATGGCCAAAGAAGGTCATCGCTAACCTATTTTTTTCGAAAACAAAAAAGGCTTAAGCAGTTGCTTAAGCCTTTTCTATTTGGTGCTTAGAAAACCAACATGCTAGGAAAACCCAAAGACTATTGCACGTGTGTCTCTTCTAAAAACTTCACCTTACCAGTCGCGATATCATACACCGCACCTATCACTGCGATTTGTTTGGCTTCAATCATGTCAGCCACGATGTCACTGCAACGGATAATCGTGTCAATTTGATGTTGCACACTTAGGCGGTTAATTTTCTCCACAAAGTCAGGGTTTTTAGAGCAACGGTCTTCTGGTTTGGTGATGGTTGTTTCATGTCTGATGGCGGGTTTAATCAAATTGATAATCTCACCGATATGACCATCCATAAAGTTGTCACAAGCTGCTTTCACTGCGCCGCATGAGGTGTGCCCCATCACCACAATCAATTTGCTACCTAAATATTTGCTGGCAAACTCTAAGCTACCAATCGCTTTGTCTGAGGCAATATTGCCTGCCAAACGCACACTAAAAATATCACCCAAGGCTTGGTCAAATACCAACTCCACAGGGGCGCGTGAGTCACTGCAACTTAAAAAAGAGGCAAAAGGATGTTGCTTATCTTTGGTGATATGGATCATCGCTTGAAAATCTTTATCTTCTTCGCGGTCGGTTAAAAAGCGATGATTACCTTCAATCAAAATATCCAATGCCTCTTGAGGCGTCATTTTTTCACGGTCTAATAGCGGGTGTTTATACATAGAATATTCCTTATTTTATTATTTAATAGAAATTGGTTAATGGGCTAATAAATGTTTAGGTGGCTTAAAGTTAATGGTTTCCACCTCAATATTTTTGAGTTTGGCATGCAATTGATAGTCATGAATAAACTCTACCACGTCGTAAGCAATCGATTTGCACTTAGTGCAGTCAATCACTACTTTAGCGTTGGCAGGCACCTTTTCTAAAGCCTCGATGATGCTTGCTTTGTTAAAGAAAGACACCTCTTCAGCCAACACAAAATGGTGCAGATTGGATTGACCTTGTGTATCTTTCATTGAGTAGGTATTGCGATAGCTGTGATGCAAGGTAAACAACAAACCTACCAACAAACCTAAGCCAATGCCGGTGAGCAAGTCGGTGAATACAATCGCCACGATGGTCACCACAAACGGTACAAATTGCTCCCAACCTAGATCATACATTTGTTTAAATAAGCTTGGTTTTGCTAACTTGTAGCCCACCATGATTAAAATGGCTGCCAAACTGGCAAGCGGGATTAAGTTTAAAAAGCTGGCAATGGTAATTGCGCTCAGCAACAACCAAATGCCATGCAATATCGCAGACAGTTTGGTTTGTGCGCCAAAGGTGATATTGGCTGAGCTACGCACAATCACTTGCGTCACAGGCAATCCACCCACCAAGCCAGAAGCGATATTGCCCAAACCTTGCGCTTTAAGTTCTTGGTTGGTAGGGGTGACGCGTTTAAGTGGGTCTAATTTGTCAGTGGCCTCGACACACAACAAGGTTTCCAAACTGGCGACTATCGCAATCACAAATGCCGTTTTAATCACAGCCAGGTTATTCCATTGGCTAAAATCTGGATACGTAAAGAAACTCACAAACTCACCCAAGCTATTAGCCACAGGCAAGCTAACAATTTGGTTAGCATCTAAACTAAAAGGTAACACACCTTTTTGATAAGCCACGTTCATAGCGATACCGACTAGCACAGCCACAATCGGCCCTTGTAGTAACTGGAAGAATTTATGTTTTTTGGTGAGCACAGTGTCCCACAAAATCAAAATCACAAACGCAACCAAGGCAATCGTCATAGCGCCTGGGGTTAAGTAATCCCAAGCGTTAGAGAGGGCAGAAAAGGTAGTCTCACCTGTGGTTTGCTCAAATGACTCATCACCTTCAAAGTCGGTGGAATAACCAAAAGCGTGCGGAATTTGCTTCAAGATAATAAGAAAGCCAATCCCTGTCAGCATGCCTTTAATCACGGAGGAAGGCACAAAGTAAGCAATAAAGCCTGCTTTAAAAAAGCCTAAGCTATATTGAATCACACCAGCCAATACAACTGCGAGTAAAAAAGCCTCAAAGTTGCCCAAAGTACCAATGGCAGTGAGCACAATCACAGCCAAGCCTGCCGCTGGGCCACTCACTCCCAGTTGTGAGCCGCTAGACAAACCCACAATAATACCGCCGACGATACCTGCAATCACGCCTGAGAACAGAGGCGCACCTGAGGCCAACGCAATTCCTAAACACAATGGCAAAGCCACAAAAAACACCACGATACTGGCGGGTAAATCTCGTGAAACATGCTTGAACATATCCGACCAATGTTCTTTTTTTAACTGACTTTCGGCCATCTCAACTCCCTAAATTAAATAAGCTAAACAATAAATACAAACAGTAAATATAAACAACAAAACAAAAAAGGCAGTGCCCACAAAGTAAGCACTGCAAAACGAGAGAGGGTTAAACGCCCAGACTAATCACACATCATATTGCGGTAATATTAAAATGATATGACAGTCTAGACTTGTTTATTAATTTGCACGAGATTTTTCCATAAATGGACGTTTGCCAAGCATGTGGAATCTTAAGTGGTTGTCATTGATTTTAGTCGCTGATTGCGCATCTCCACCAGCCATACCTGCACCCACCCATTTTTGTTCAGCTTCATAAGCGCTCTCATCAGGCAATTGTTGATAAGGGCGTTTTGAAAGATTGTGCATATTGTTAATATTTTGGTTATTTACGTCAGCCATTGCACTGGCTGAGCCTAACAACATCGTTGCTGTTAAGATTGCTGATAAAGTCATTTTAGTCATGGTATTGCTCCTTTTTTCGCTCATACTTAATATTTAAAATTATTTAGCTCGAGAGTTTTTTAGCTTTAGTTTTATCTACGTTCGCTTTCTCGATGTGTTGCATTATGAATGACACTTAGGTGCAAATAATCTTCCAAAATAGGTAGAACGGTATATACTATTCGGCATATGTCCAACCCCATACAAAACACTGAAGAAATAGGCAGCGCCTTTGCGTTGCGTAGCGCCTTAAAGCAAACACAGTCTACACTGGCGCAAGACCGCTTGTTTCAAAAAGTCGGCCAGACTATTTTTATGCAAGGCTGGTCAGAGCAAACCTTGCAATTATGTTTAGACGAGATTGCATTATTTGCAGGCGCGACCCATGGCATGATATTGCAACAACACGCTGGGGCACTTAAGGTCGTAGCGCAACGTGGCAAAACCTTCCCTATCGGCGCACGAATCCCAATGATGGGGCATTTGGCACAATGGCTCAAACCGCCTATTTTGTTTGATGTACACGCTGTTTTTATCCCCGCCTTATGGAGCATGACCTCTGCGGATGAACAACAAACGCTACACTTTCAACATTTGCCTATCGCACACCACCAACAGTCTGCAGGGCTATTGGCGCTCGCCTGCCCTATTCCCGTCAAGATGGAGGACATGCCTCATCTTAACGGGATGTGTGGCATTTTGGGGCTAGCGCTCAAAACGACCCAAAGCCAACAAAATCATTTGGATGACAGCATTTTACAAAAACTCACGCCAAGAGAGCGTGAAGTGCTGGCCTTGTTGCCATCTGGCGCTAGCAACGCTGCTTTAGCTGAAAAGCTGGATATTGCCCCTGGCACAGTGAAAATTCACATTGAACGAATTTTGAGTAAACTTGACCTAAAAGATAGGACGCAAGCAGCTGTGATGGCGGTGCAGATGGGCTTTAAGAGCGATGGTCTATAAGATTTATGGGTAGTCATTCAGAAAAAAAAGAAAAAAGAGAGTTTTTTACCAAACAATGGCGAGATTTACCGCTGGCCACCAAAGGCATTGTTTTGAACGCAGCACCTTTGATGGTGCTATTGGCCTCGTTAGCCTTTATTTTCGAAAGTGAGCAACAAGCCGCATTGCTAGAAGCGCGCGTGGAAAATGCCTTGCAAGTGCAACAAGACATTCAAGCCGTTCACACAGAGTTACTAGAAGCTTCCACAGGCGTACGAGACTTTTTACTCACGGGCAATGACGCTTTCTTAACGGTCTACTTTCAAGCTAAACAGCGTTTACCTCAGCTGATTCAAACTTTAGATCAAAAACTTGAGGACAAACAGCAAAAAGCCACCCTTAGCCACGTTAAAAGTCTGGTTGAACAAAGCATGACAGACTTAACCGACCTAGCCAGCAATACCCGTGCAGATATAGATGAGTCGATGTTGCGGGACATGATGCGTAAATTCAGCTCGCAAGGTAACGCGCTGAATCAATTACGTGAACAACTCACCGCCATGGGGCAACGTGAGGCGACCTTAATAGAGTTAGATAGACAACAAGTGATTGCCCAACGGCAACGCAACAACCGCATTACTTTGGGTGCAGTCATCGCTGGTGTAATTGGTTCTTTGATAGGCGTTTGGGTGTTTTCTAACACCATAGTGGCGCGGGTTAGAACCATACGCGACAGTGCAGCCCATTTGGCTAAAGGTGAGCCATTGTCACTCCCAGACATTAGCCAAGACGAGTTAGGGCAACTCACTGAGGAGCTTGACCATGCCTCACAGTTATTGGCTCAAAGCACGCAAGAGGCGCATCAAGCCCGTGTCGAAGCCGAAGAAGCAAGCATGGCTAAAAGTATGTTTTTATCGCGCACCAGTCATGAGTTGCGCACACCATTGAATGCAATCTTGGGTTTTGCGCAGATTCTTGAAAGCGACTTAGCTGATGGTCGCCAAAAAAACAGTGCTGTGCTGATTCACAATGCAGGCCAACACTTACTTAAGCTGATTAACGAGGTGTTGGATATTGCGCGTATTGAAAGTGGCGACTTAGATGTCTCACTCGCTCCTATGATACTACATCCCCTATTGGCTCAAGCCGCCACCTACATTCAACCTTTGGGTCTAGCAAAGCAGATTGAAATTGTGACCGACTTTGAGCCTAACTTAGTTGTCAAAGCCGATGCGCAAAAGCTGTTGCAAGTCATGCTGAACCTACTTGGCAATGCACTGAAGTATGGCCCTAGTAATGCCACTGTTAGCTTTAAAGCGTTTAAATTGCCTGCGGATAACGTTTCTGATGCAGAATTTCCACATGGCGCAGTAATAATTCAAGTGCTAGACCAAGGGGCTGGCATTCCAGCCCACATGCGCTCCCGATTGTTCACCCCTTTTGACCGCCTTGGCGCAGAGCAAACCGTGACAGAAGGCACAGGCTTGGGCTTGGCGTTGAGCAAACAATTGGTTGAAGCCATGGGTGGGAGTATTGAAGTCGATGACAAACAATCGCTTTTCTCTGTGAAACTAGAGGCACTGCCGATAGCGGCGGTTGCACGTGAAGTCAAAACCACCCTTAGCACAGAAGCGCCAGCCTCACCCCAAAATGCACTCAGCCTCGCAAAACACTGGGAGTTGTTATACATTGAAGACCAAGCCAGTAACCGTGCATTGATGGAAGCGGTGATACAAAGACACAAACCCTTTAAACTCCATTGTGTCAGCAGTATTAAAGAGGCTTTAAGCTATTTAAACCACAAAACACCCGACATGATTATTTTAGATTTAAATCTGCCAGACGGCTCTGGCGAGTCATTTATCCCCTATTTAAAAAACAACCCGCAAACAGCCGAACTACCTATTATCGTGCTCAGTGCAGATGCCATGCCAGACACGATTGCAAGAATCAGCCAACACCAAGTCCATTACTTTACCAAACCGCTGGATATAGGCGCGTTTAACCAACACCTTACACAACTCACTCAGGCACAACTCACTCAAGCACAACGCACAAAAGAGCAAGCATCATGAATCCAGACATTATTCGACAGTCCAAAATCCTTATCATTGACGATGCAGAAGCTAACCTAAGACTACTGGAAACGCTACTTGCCAAAGAAGGTTTTAACCAAGTCATTAGCACCACTGACCCGACCAAAACGCTAGACTTAATCACCGCGTTTAACCCTGATTTAATCATGCTAGATTTGATGATGCCCGTGCTAGACGGTTTTAGCGTACTTGAACAATTGTCCAAATTTATCTCCAACGACAATTATCTGCCCGTGCTGGTGCTCACTGCCGATGCTACCATCCAAGCCAAACGCAAAGCCTTGGCCTTGGGCGCAAAAGACTTTTTAACCAAACCGTTTGATGCCATTGAAGCGATGCTTAGAGTGTGGAACTTGCTTGAAACCCGCTATTTATTCTGCCAACTCAAGCAACTGCAACCGCAACTGAGTGTGATTTCGCACAATAATGTGGGTAATAGCGATTAGCAAAACCCATAAAAAAACCCGCTTAAATAAGCGGGTTTTGAATGTGGAGATTCTAAAACTTATATCAAGACTTAAGATTAGAAGTTATATTGCAACTGTACGCGTAAAGCACTTGCGTCAAATGTAGCATAATCTGTTGCAGCACTACCTTGTGCTTGTGTAGCGGCAGTAGCACCAAGCACTATGTTAGAGCGCTTCATATGATGGTAATAGGCAACCAATTCAACCTCTGGTGCAATTTGCCATTCTGCACCAATTTCCCAGTCATTAACTCTATTTGGAGCTGCATTTGGTTCAGCCTTACTAAAGCCGTCATAGTATTGCCATTTAACAAAAGGAATTAAAGTGCCGCTTGTATCAAAGACATTAAAGTTATCTATTTTATACATTGCCTGTAAATAACCACCGTTTAAATGTTGTTTTCTAATAACGTTAGTTGCAACATCTAAGCCTGGTGTGCTACCCCAAGTCCACTCGCCCTGCAAGCCAAAGGGTTGTGGATACATCATAAAACTGAGCGCAACACGTTCATCTTTAATACCATTGCGGTTTGAGTTATGTACGGTTGGTGTAACTGTCTCAAGGGCTCCGCTAGTAGGATTTATTCTACGGTAGGCACTCGGGCCAGAAACAAGCATATAGTCACCAGTGTATCCTTGAATACCAGCTTCAAATATTTGACCAGAATCAGTTTTCCAAGGGTATGTAAAACGAGAAACCATATGGTAATTATCGTTTCTTTCACGGTTATTCGCACCCTGGCCGTTATATGCACCGAAAGCAAACATACCGTAGTTTCCAGAGTGTTTCAAACCTTGTTTACCAATGTCTTCAAACAATGCTTGAATATCTGAAGGGGTATAGTAGTAAAAAGCACCCAAATCACGTTCATCTTTTACCGCACTATTTAATGCATCCACACGGTCAAGTGCTAGACGATTTTGAGAAGACTGTAAGTTTTCAAAGCCATAAGGGACTTTAGATTGACCCACACGAATACGGTGTACTTTGTCTTTAGTTAGGTATAAATCACCGTAAAAGTCTCGTAATTGCGCAAAGTTACCAGCTCCTGCGTTTGAAGCAGTTGTACCGCCAACGGAACTCGCAAAGTCTGGTTGAATATAAATGCCTAAACGGTCACCAACATCGCCTGAAATCACTACACGCGCACGACGAATCAAAAAGTTTTTATCTTGGTCACCAAAAGAGCGGTCGTTACCTACTGAGCGGTCTGATGATAAGTTTACGCCAACATCATCACCACCAAGCATTGTGGTATTACGCACTTGCAAATAGCCACGCATAGACAATTTGTTAGACCATTGTTTTTTCTCTTTTTTCTTTTGGACTTCAATCTCGTTTTCACGGCCCTTCATCAACAAAGCGCCTTCTTCTTCAGTCAAAATGCCTTTACTCACTAATGCATTGACCAAGTCCATATTGTTGTCTGCTTTAGCTGGCATTGCCATACCAACCATAAAGGCTGAGGCTAGCGAAGCAGCTACCATGCCTTTTAAGTTTAATTTAAAGTTCATACCTTCTCCCGTTTTCAATCAAAATGATTAATTTATAAAGTCATTGATTCGTTTTTCAACAGGAGTTATTTTGCTTTTTTAATATGACAGTTTGATGACAAAGAATCATTTTTTGAAATAAACGATATAAAAAAGTCATCCGTAATAAAAAAGCCGTCATGCTTATGACGGCTTTTAATTGGCAAGACTTTGAAGGGCTAGATTTTTAAGAACTAGTGTTCTGCGCGCATATGCGGGAACAAAATGACATCACGAATACTTGGGCTATCGGTAATCAGCATCACTAAACGGTCGATACCAATGCCACAACCACCTGTCGGAGGCATACCATATTCCAAAGCGCGGATAAAATCAGCGTCGTAGTACATAGCTTCTTGGTCACCCGCCTCTTTGGCTTTCATTTGAGCATGGAAGCGTGCGGCTTGGTCTTCGGCGTCGTTCAGCTCGCTAAAGCCATTGGCCATTTCACGGCCTGTGATAAACAACTCAAAGCGTTCAGTAATCTCTGGATTGTTGTCTGAGGCGCGCGCTAAAGGTGACACTTCAACTGGGTAGTCGATAATATAAGTGGGGTTCCACAGTTGGCTTTCAGCGGTTTCTTCAAACAAAGCCAACTGCAAAGCACCTAAGCCTGCGTGGTCAAACGCTTTTACGCCAAATTTGAGTAATTCTTTGCGGATAAAATCAGCATCATTCAGTTGGCTTAAATCATATTGTGATGCGTATTTTTGAATGGCGCCCACAATCGTCAAACGGTCAAATGGCTTGCTTAAATCCACCTCTTTACCGTCGTAACTCAATATAGCGGTGCCTCTTGCGGCAATGGCGGCGGTGCGTATGCATTGCTCGGTAAAGTCCATCAGCCATTGATAATCGGTATAAGCCGCGTAAAACTCCATCATGGTGAATTCTGGGTTATGGCGCACGCTCAAGCCTTCGTTACGGAAGTTGCGGTTGATTTCAAACACGCGCTCAAACCCACCGACCACCAAGCGTTTTAAATAAAGCTCAGGCGCAATACGCATAAACATTTGCATATCGAGCGCATTGTGGTGGGTGATAAACGGCTTGGCTGAGGCACCGCCTGGAATGGGGTGCAACATTGGCGTTTCGACTTCTAAGAACTCATTATCGGTCATAAAGCCACGAATCGCAGACACGACTTTGGAGCGCGCTTTAAAGGTCTCTCGTGTTTCTTCACTGGTGATTAAATCAACATAGCGCTGACGGTATTTGATTTCTTGGTCTTGCAAGCCGTGATATTTTTCTGGCAATGGACGCAAAGACTTAGTGAGCAAACGCAACTCACTCACGTGGATAGACAGTTCGCCTGTTTTGGTTTTCATCAGGCGCCCTGTTGCACCGAGAATATCGCCCATGTCCCAATGTTTAAAACTTTCATAAAGCTCTTCGCCAATTTCGTCGCGAGCAATATAGAGCTGAATACGGCCTGTGGCATCTTGAATGGTGGCAAAGCTGGCTTTACCCATCACGCGTTTAAGCATCATACGGCCTGCAACGGTGGCAGGAATGCCTTGTGGGTCTAGCGTTTCTTTGTCAATTTCACCATATTGCGCTTGCAACGCAATGGCCTTGTGCTGAGGCTTAAAGTCATTGGGAAAAGCCACGCCTTGTGTGCTTTCGCGCAGAGCCTTGAGCTTTTCGCGGCGCTCGGCAATGACATGATTTTCGTCGACTGGCAACGCGTCTGCATTTGATACTGACGTCGTCTGATTGTTTGTGTTTGCTTGTTCGCTCATACGCTTATCACTTAATTTCATTACTGGGTTATTTCACAACTTAGCATTTTACCACTGGAGCGCTAACTTAGCGTCATCTTAAACTTTTGTCATATAGGATAAATCCTAGTTATGCTTAATTTACAGAAAACAAAAGGTCTGTTCACACAGCCTCGCTATAGCCCATATGGGCTAATTAGCCCAGCTGGGTAGATGACAGTTTACGACATGCGTCACATACTGCGCCTGCGATGTAACGAACTGCTCTCCAAACTTAAGAGATTTCTATAAGAAACTTTAGGTTAAGAATCTTAAGGTATTGCTTGTTTCGTTGTATCACCAAATAAGGAGCAAAGCCATGTTATCTAACAAACAAATTAAAAGATTTAAACTGTTGATTATGTTAGTGCTGATTTCACAAGCACCTACAAATTCATTGAGTATTATTAACTTAGCAAGCAATACTTCTGCAACGACGAGTTCGCAAACGCAAACAGCACAAAATTAATGAATAGCTAGTGAGCACTTATAAAACCAGCATATTAAGAACAGAGTGAAAAAACTAGTTTGGAAAGTGCAAGCGCACCATAAACCCTCTAGGATTTAGATTGATTGCAAAGACGTAGCCGCCGTGGGCTTCGACAATGTGCTTGGTAATCGCCAACCCTACCCCATGCCCTTCCTTATGTGAGCCACTTTTTGCACGCACAAATGGCAAAAAGATGGTTTCAAGCTCGCTCTCAGCCACACCAAAACCTGCGTCTTGTACTTCAATCACCATTTCCTTGGTTTTGTCGCTCACCTGCAGATCTATTTGCACCGTGCCGTTATCTGGACTATATTTCACTGCATTTCTCACCACATTTTCAATCGCACGGTAGAGCAAATCAAACTGGCCTTCAAGGTAAACGGCTCGCTGCGGTTGTCCCTGCTTCGATAGGTTTAGTCGAATCTTAATCGCACTCTGTTCAAACTCGACATCGGTAACTATCGTCGTCAGCACCTCGCAAATATCCACTGCCGTTTTGTTTAACTTGAGCATACCAGACTCCAAACGAGAGACTTCTAAAAGCTCAGTAATCATATTGTCCATGCGGATAGATTCCAGCTCGATGCGTTGTAGCGCACTTTCAACTTTTTCATGATTCTGCATGGCCAATCCTGTCGCCATTTGTAATCGCGCCAAGGGTGTGCGCAACTCGTGAGAGACATGATGCAACATACGCGTTTGGCCCATAATCAACTGTTGCAAGCGATCCATCAAATCTTTAAAAGATTGGCTTAAGACATCTAAGCCATGCTTACTCAAAACATGGTTAGTAATACCGCTGTTGTCACCAATCAGTTTAGTGAAGTCGCCTTTGGCGGCGGATTGAATGGCTTTTGATAAGCGTTGAATAGGGCGACTTAAAGTCCACGCCATGCATAACGATATAATGATGATGGGCACCATGCAGAACAGAATGGCTGTGTGCACGGCAGGGTGATAAAGTGTGTGTGTTAAGAATTGATTAACTGCAACATTAAGATTGGCGTGTGTCTGCCAATCAAGGGCGATAACAACGGCGAGTGCCGTTGTTAATTGTGTCAGAACAAAGGCAAGAAAATACTTCCAAAACAATTGACCCATTGGCGCCCTGTCATGATGAACATAACCATCACAAAATTACTCTTTAACGAGCTGGTAGCCTACACGATAAATGGTTTGAATACAATTTACACCACCAGAAGCCTCTGAGATTTTATGGCGTATGCTACTTAGGTGCACATCAATGCTTCTGTCAAACTTAATTAGTGGGCGTCCAAGGGCTTTTTCAGACAAATCTTCCTTGGTGACGACTGTGCCGACATGCTTGGCCAAAATTTCTAGCAAACTAAACTCTGTGCTTGTAAATATAAGCGCTTGCTCACCCCAAAACACTTTGCGTCGTTCGCTAGATACAGTCAATTGTCCAACCACAATATCTGAGCTTTGTGGCACCACGTAGTGACGACGCTTGAGGATAGCGCGAATACGTGCCACTAACTCTCGTGGTACGCATGGTTTGGGTACGTAGTCGTCTGCACCCATTTCTAGACCGCGGATTTTGTCTTCGTTGTCTCCTTTGGCAGTCAACATAATCACTGGAATATCTGATGTTTTGCGGATATTCTCTAGGGTTTGCATGCCGTCTTGATTGGGCATCATCACGTCTAAAACCACCAAATCAAACTTGCCTGCCAACACATACTGTTCACCAGTCAATCCATCATAGGCGGCTGTGACAGAAAACCCCTCTTGCTCAAGATACTCTTTGAACATGCTGACTAATTCAGCATCATCATCCACTAACAATAACTTACTCATGACAGACCTCTAATTTAACTATACTTGCTGATTATGGTACATAACAAGCCAAGTGATTAACAAGCGTTAACTTTGGGTTTTACTGAGCTTTACATACCCACAACCCAAGTAAACGAACAGATTGGATTTTATGCCGCGCTAAACGCCTCGCAAAGCTGACTAAGCAACTGTCCAAACAGTGGCAAAACGTCTTGCATGTTGTGCGGTGACTGGTCATCTGTACCCGCCACCACAAAGCTAATCGTCACTTTGTCTAGGTTTTCTCGATACTCTTGCCAGTGTTCTGCCTCTGCTTCTGCAATCAAACGAAACTTATGATAACCAGACTCGATAATCTCGGCTAAAGTTTCCTGTGGAATGCCATCAAACAAAGTTTTCGCAATGGTGACTTGCGTTTCTACATAGTCTTGTTGCTGGCTTTCTTGCGTCAGTGGATTCATTAAAAACGCGTACACCATTAAGGCGTAACATTGATACACGCCTATCATATCAAAATGGTTTTGCAACTCTTCGCCAGGCTGACGACCAGCGCTTTGGATAGCGTTGAATGTGATATAACTCGAAAGGTAATGCGCAGAAGCGCTGACATCCATCGTTTCAAAATCAATATTCAAATCCTCCACTGGTCGCGCGCCATCTTGCATGGTGGTTGCCATACACAAGTGATGTAGCCATTTAAGCCGTTGCGCGTAAGTCATGGTGGTCATGGAAAATCCTTTAAAAATTAAATTGGTTGCATCGCCTAAATTTCGGGCAATGCTTCGAGTTCAGTTTGTATCTCTAGCCACTGCATTTCAGTCGTCTCTAGTTGCTGTTGCGTTTCTGCATGTTGCTTCAGTAGCTTTTGCAAAACATCTTTCTCGCTCGCCTCGTATAACTCAGGAGATTGTAGTCGAGCATCTAAATCAGACTTGGTAGACTGCAATTGTTGCATCAGGCTCTCAAGTTGGGCCACTTGTTTAAGCAATGGTCGACGTTGTGCGATGCGCGCTTGTCTATCTTGCTTTTGTTGCTGATAGCTATTCGCTTTAGGCGTAGACGTCTCATTGGCATTCGTCTGTGCAGTTATCGTTGCTTCGCGCTCACGCAAATACGTAGCATAATCGTCTAAATCCCCATCAAACGGTAACACTTCCCCTTGGTCAACAATCACAAAACGGTCACAACAAGCACTTAACAAAGTGCGGTCATGCGAGACAATCACCATACCACCTTCGTAATTTTGCAAGGCCAGCGCGAGCGCATGGCGCATTTCCAAGTCCAAATGGTTGGTCGGCTCGTCCAACAAAATCAGATTAGGGCGCATCCAAATCAGCAAAGCCAAAGCCAATCTGGATTTTTCGCCACCTGAGAAATCGGCACAAGGCGATTTGGCTGCTTCGCCACGAAAATCAAAACCGCCCAAATAATCCAAAAACACTTGCTCGCGGGTTTGCGGGTCGATTCTGAGCAAATGTTGCAAAGGCGATTCGTCGGCACGTAATTGCTCTAATTGGTGTTGGGCAAAATAGCCGATGTTTAAATCTTTGCCGACGATGCGTTCGCCTTGCAATAAGGTGGCTGAATCTGCCATCGCTTTCATGAGTGTAGATTTACCTGCACCATTTTTACCCAACAAGCCAACGCGCTCACCTGGGCGTATCGCCCAATGCTTAAAGCGAATTAATGGCTTATCCACATAGCCTAATTGCGCGTCTTGCAAGACCAGCAATGGGTCGGGCGCGTGGCCAGTATCAAAAAAGGAAAAGCTAAATGGCGAGTCCACATGCGCCGCGTTAATCACCTCCATGCGCTCAAGGGCTTTGATACGGCTTTGTGCCTGACGTGCTTTGGTCGCTTGCGCCCTAAATCGGTCTATGTATTTATGCAAATGGGCGATGCGCTGTTGTTGCTTTTCAAATTGCGCTTGTTGTAAGCTGAGTTGCTCTGCGCGTTGTCTTTCAAAGTCGCTATAACCGCCACGATACAAGGTAAGTATTTGGCGTTCCAAGTGCAAAATGTGATTGACGGTATTGTCTAAAAACGCGCGGTCATGCGAAATCAACACCAAAGTACCACGGTAGGCTTTTAACCATGCTTCTAACCAAATCACCGCTTCGATATCCAAGTGGTTAGTCGGCTCGTCTAGCAACAGTAAATCGGAGCGACACATAAGCGCGCGTGCCAAATTGAGGCGCATTCGCCAACCACCAGAAAAGTCTTTCACTGGGCGATTCAAATCTGTGGTCGAAAAACCCAAGCCCGCCAACAAAGTTGCAGCGCGTGATTCGGCACTGTAGCCATCAATATCACCCAAACGTTGATGCCACTCCGCAACCTGCTCTGGGCGTGCGTACTGCGGTTCAGCTTCTGCTTGCGCAAGATGCTGTTGAATTTGACGCAACTCTGCATCACCGTCCAAAGCATAAGCCAGTGCACTGCAATCCAAAGCCGGTGTTTCCTGCGCCACATGCGCAATTACCCAAGCTTGCGGAATAGCGCACTCGCCTATGTCAGCCAACAACTCACCGCGCATCAGCGAAAATAAGCTGGACTTGCCCGTGCCATTTGCGCCAGTGAGGCCAACATGGTGGCCAGGGTGCAATTGGAAATTGGCGTCTTGCACCAATGTTTTACCACCGCGGGAGAATGAAAGTTGCTTAGATTGAATCAAAATACACAGGCTTTAAACAGCGAAAAGTAGCATTTTAAACCATGCGACTCACTTATTTACATTGGCAATGCGCTTTTTGGTGCAAGTCCCTCACGGATAAGGCTTTTTTAAAGTAAAATAATCGAGTACCAACCATCACAATAATAACGACATCTACACATTTCCTTTAGACACTGCCATTAGACATTGCCACAGCCTCATGCAAACATTCAAATTTTGGTTCACACTCATCGCTGGCATTATCACCACTATCATGGTGGCATGCGCATTATTCATTCAGTTTTATTTCCTCAACCATAGCAACGAGTACAAAGACCAAGTCGCTACTTATATTGCTAAAGCCATACAGCAACCAGTATCCATCGAACGATTGGATGCCAGCTGGCATGGTATCACGCCCGAAGTTTCTATTCAGCACCTCGAAATTTTGGATAAAAACAAGCGCCCTGCCCTCAGTCTGCCAACCGTACATGCCCGCATCTCATGGTCTAGTATTTTTGTATTGGCGCCTTACTTAGCAGAGTTAAGTATAGACAGCCCAAGTTTGCATATAAGACGGAGTTCATCCGGTGAGGTTTTTTTGGCAGGTATTTCACTCAACGGCCCAAGCAACCCTGTGTTTGCAAATTGGTTGATTAATCAACGCCGCATTAAAGTAAGACATGCCACAGTACAATGGGCCGATGAATTTCGAGCTGCGCCAATACTCGCGCTCAATGACTTTAATATTGAAATCAATACGCCCACATGGCGCCGTCTACTGGGTAGACATCAATTTAGTTTAGACACGCTAGTTTCTGCCGGCACTAAAGAGCGTATCAACGTCAATGGCGTATTGGTGGGGCGAGATGTGAGTCAACTCAAAACATGGAAAGGCACAGTCGAACTGAATCTTCCAAGCACGGATTTAGCTGCATGGAAACCTTGGGTAGACACACCATTTAGAGTAGAGCAAGGTGAAGGCAACCTTACAGCGTCTTTACTATTCTCTCAGCAGAAAATCAATCAAGTCGATGCTAGACTGAATATTCAAGACTTGCATATCACTTTACCTCAGCAAACAAAATCACTGATTGCACGCAAAATACAAGGTAAAGTAAGCTGGTCTGCACTAGAAGCTGGTCAAAAGCTCGCTTTGAATAAAGTCAATGTGGATTTTTCTGAAGGTTTTAGCATGACAGAGGCCTCAGGCAATTTGGCTTGGCAGGTTGACGGCAAAAATCAAACGCACCTCATCAGCAGTCAAGGCAACATGAAAATCGCTCAGTTCAAACTTAGCCAATTAAACTTACTCACCGAATCGGATTTACTGCCAGCTGAAATCGTTGCAAAGTTAAACATCAGCCGTCCATCTGGGCAACTGTCTGACATCGAACTGGATTGGGAAACACAACACAACCAACTGAAAAACTATCAACTAGAAGCCGATTTTAAACAACTCACTATCGATGCTTTTGCACTCGATTCTGGGGCTTGGTCGCCAGGCATCAAAAACTGGGCAGGGCATATCAGCGCCAACCCTAAACAAGGAAAGCTCAAGCTAGACACGCAACAAGCCACTTTAGATTTAGCGAACATTTTACGCAAACCAACGCCTATCACCCGCCTTACTGGAAAGCTAAACTGGGAAAAGCGTAGCGATGGTTTACTGCTGAGCGCAAACAATTTGCAATTGCGCAACCCGCATCTAAATACAGTTGTAGATTTCAAGCTAAAACAACCCAAACAAGGCGATGCCACCATTGATTTAAAAGGCGAGATTGTCCAAGGTAACGCCAAGTACGCCTCTTTCTACTATCCAATCTCTTTGGGTGAAACCACCTTGCATTGGCTAGACACCTCTATTTTAGGCGGTGAGATTAGCCAAGGCGAAGTCATCCTTAAAGGTAAACTCAAAGACTTTCCATACACCAACGCCCACCATCTAGCAGACCCTAAACTAGGCACATTCAAAGTCACTGCTTTGCTCAAAAATGCCACTTTAGAATACGGCACAGGCTGGCCTTTTATTACCAGCTTAGATACACGCATGACCTTTCATGGGAAACACATGGATTTAGAGGTACTCAAGGGCACCACCGTTAACAATCAAATCGTGCAAGCGCATGTCGAAATCCCGCAACTGGATGCAGATTGGCCGATGTTGAACATCAAGAGTCTCGTCAAAGGCAATGTCAAAGATGGCGTGCAATTTGTCAACACGAGCCCAGTCAAGGATATTGCTCTAGGCTTTACTGAACATATTAGAGCCCAAGGCGAAGGTCTATTGAAATTGGATTTACAAATCCCATTAGAAAACCATGAAGCCGCGCATTTTCAAGGAGACTACACTATCCAAAGTGGAATATTGAAAGGCGACCAACACTTAGCATTACCCGAAATAAAAAAAATCAATGGTCATTTGCTGTTTAATGAGAAGGGATTACAAGCCCCCAACGTCAAATTAGAAATGTTTAACAATCCTGCCGTTCTGCATTTAAAAACGCTCAAAGACAAAACCATCTTGATTCAATCGAGTGGACGCATCAATGATGCCAGTCTCAAAAAAATGAACAGTAATTTGCTCACACAAGCCATGCACGGCACCACCGATTGGAAAGCAAACATCTCCATCAAAAAACCACTGATGGAAGTGGATATGCAGTCACAATTAGTAGGCATGGCAATTCAATTGCCTGCCCCTTTTGGAAAGCCCGCTGAAAAACCCAGCAACTTCAATCTAAAACTAAGGCAACCCAATCCAGAAACTGAACATATAGAAGCGCATTATGAAGATTGGATAGAGGCAAAGCTTATCCGCACAGCACAGAATGATGTAAAAACGATTAGCGCGGGTGACATTGCTATCAATACACGGATTACTGTACCTAGCCAAAAAGGCATTAAAGTCAGCGCCAGTTTTCCACGCGTGGATGTAGATGCTTGGACTGAATCACTGCAGTCTACCAACAGTACGCAAGCTAAAACCGCATGGGCAAGTCAATTGGAAGGTATTGACTCGATTATTTTGAACACGCCACAACTCAACTTATTCGGTCGCCAACTCAATGATCTGAAACTGGTTGTTCATCCCAATACACAAGGGCTAAAGCTTGACATTGAAAGCAAGGAAATCGCTGGCGATGCTTATTGGATAGAAGGCAAGCAAGATAAAATTCTAGCTAAGCTAAATTACCTTCGCCTACCCAAAAACAAACAAGAGGTTGGCGTGACCAAACCACCAGAAAAACCTGCGGAAAAGCAAGAAATTCGACGCCAAACTTACGCCTACCCAGAGCTGGATATAGAAGCACAATCTTTAGAAATTGGTGAATTAGCGCTGGGGCAATTGGAACTAAAAGCCTATGCCAATGAAGACGATTGGCATATTCAAAAACTAAATATTAAAAACCCAGACAGCCAATTAACGGCAGATGGCACATGGCAAAACAGCTTACGCAGCCCCAATACAGCACTTAAGTTTAACCTATCTTCAAACAACATAGGCAACACGCTCAAGCGCTTTGGGCACCCTGACATGGTTAAAGGTGGCACCACGAACATGCAAGGTCATCTGGCTTGGCCTGGCAGTCCACATGAGTTTGCCATAGAGCGTTTGGGCGGCGAATTTAAGTTTAATGCCGAGAAAGGACAAATCGTCAAACTACAACCAGGGGTGGGCAGACTGCTCGGCTTGGTTAGCTTGCAAAGCCTACCGCGCAGACTAACCCTTGATTTTAAAGATTTATTCAGTGAAGGCTATGCCTTTGACAGCATCACCGCATCGGCTAAAATAAATGATGGTATTTTGCGTAGCCAAGACTTTTTTATGACTGGGCCAGCGGCTGAGGCAAAAATCAAAGGTGAAACTAATTTAAAAGCTGAAACTCAGAACTTAAGAGTGACCGTGATTCCGCATGTGACAGACTCACTTTCATTGGCCGCTTTTGCAGGTGGGCCAATTGCTGGCGTAGCCGCTTTTGTAGCACAAAAACTATTAAAAGACCCTTTTAATCAGGTGACTTCAACGGATTATGTCATCACAGGATCGTGGGATAATCCTCAAGAGATAGAACAAAAAAAGCAAACTGAACCAACCGCTAAACAACAAGGCATCACTAATTAACATCAAAAGTAAACCAGACGCATAAGGTAGACTCTCATGGAAAAAAATCAAAAAATCAAAACACAGTCAAAAGAAGACATTGTTAAAGTCGCCGCGGTACAGATGGCATCGAGCCCGAGTGTGGCAGCCAACTTGGTAGAGGCAAAACGCCTGATTAAAATGGCTTCTGAAGCAGGCGCAAAATTAGTGGTATTGCCTGAGTATTTTTGTGTGATGGGGCTCAAAGACTACGACAAGATTGCCGTGCGCGAAAAACCCAACAAAGGCCCCATTCAAGAGTTTTTGTCTAAAGTCAGCAAACAATACAAAGTGTGGGTGATTGCAGGCACCGTGCCGATGGAAAGTAATTTCCCTAATAAAGTGCGCAATAGCTGTTTGGTCTACAACGACGTTGGCGAACAAGTCGCGCGCTACGACAAAATTCATCTGTTCGGCTTGGATTTAGGCACCGAACACTACCACGAAGAAGACACCATCGAGTCAGGCAATAGCGTGGTCGCGATTGAAACGCCCTTTGGTCGCATCGGTTTATCTATCTGTTACGACTTACGTTTCCCCGAGCTATTCCGTGCCATGGGCGAGGTAGATATGATTGTCGTACCTTCCGCGTTTACCGAAACCACAGGCAAAGCGCACTGGGAAACACTGATACGTGCCCGCGCGATTGAAAACCTCTGCTATGTCGTTGCATCAGCACAAGGTGGTTACCACCTCTCAGGCCGTGAAACACACGGCAATAGCATGATTGTTGACCCGTGGGGCGTGGTGCTAGACCGTCTACCCCGTGGCTCAGGCATAGTCGTTGCCAACATCAACCGCAACTACATCAAAAACATGCGCCAAAGCTTGCCTGCCTTGCAACATAAAACCATACACGCCATTTAGTGTCTTAGTGAAATTAGACACTTTAATATAGTGTCTAGCTGAAATCAGACACTTTGAATATGTTGTCTGTGTAGATAACAATACTTTTAGGAAACCGCATGGCTAGCCCACAAGAAACCGCACAATCGCTACTACTCGCGCCTACAGGCCTCACCAGCTCAGACTTACAAGGCGTGTTAGGCAATATGATGACGCATCAAATTGATTACGCCGATTTGTATTTTCAATACAGCCGTAGCGAATCTTGGGGCTTAGAAGAAGGCCAAGTTAAATCGGGACATTTTAATATCGACCAAGGTGTGGGCGTGCGTGCCGTCAGTGGCGAAAAAACCGCCTTTGCTTACTCAGATGACATCCATTTAGATGCGCTCAAACAAGCCGCTAACGCCACCAAATCTATCGCCACGCTTGGGTTAGAGCAAACAGGCAAAAGCATCGTCACCCGCACGCATGCGCCTTTGTATATCCCCAACGACCCGATTGCCAGCCTGAGTGCTGATGCCAAAGTGCAACTGCTCGAGCGCTTAGAACGCTTTGCCAAAGCCATCGACCCCCGCGTCACGCAAGTCATGGCAAGCATCGCAGGCGAATACGAAGTCGTCATGGTCGCCCGTAGTGACGGCGTCATGGCAAGCGACATCCGCCCATTGGTGCGCTTATCCATTCAAGTGATTGCAGAACAAGAAGGCCGTCGCGAGCAAGGTTCTAGCGGTGGTGGTGGTCGTTTTGATTACAGCTACTTTACCGACGAGCGCCTACAAGACTACGCGCAAAAAGCCGTGCATCAAGCCTTGGTCAACTTAGACGCGCGCCCTGCCCCCGCAGGTAGCATGACCGTGGTGCTAGGTGCAGGCTGGCCTGGCATTTTATTGCACGAAGCGATTGGTCATGGTTTAGAAGGTGACTTTAACCGCAAAGGCAGCAGCGCCTTTAGCAACATGATAGGCCAACAAGTCGCCGCCAAAGGCATCACCGTGGTGGATGACGGCACCATTGCCGACAGACGCGGCTCACTCAGCATGGACGACGAAGGCAACCCCACCAACAAAACCGTACTCATCGAAGACGGCATTTTACGTGGCTACATTCAAGACACCCTCAACGCCAAACTCATGAACATGGCAATTACAGGCAACGCCAGACGCGAAAGCTACGCCCACATTCCCATGCCACGCATGACCAACACCTACATGCACAACGGCGACAAAGACCCCGCCGAGATTATCAAATCGGTTAAAAAAGGCCTGTACGCCGCCAACTTTGGTGGCGGACAAGTGGACATCACCAGTGGCAAATTTGTATTTAGCGCCGCCGAAGCCTACATGATAGAAGACGGCCAAATCACCTACCCCGTCAAAGGTGCCACCCTCATCGGCAACGGCCCAGATGTGCTCACTAGAGTCAGCATGATAGGCAACGACATGGCGTTAGATAGTGGCGTCGGCACTTGTGGCAAAGAAGGGCAAAGCGTGCCAGTAGGGGTTGGGCAACCTACGTTGAAGATTGAGGGTTTAACGGTGGGTGGGACGTCGGCATAATATTAGAAAAGTTAATCAAGTAGTTATCAGACACCGTTGACGCATTCACAAATTCCTTTTAGGATGCAATAAAACATAACAACTACTTGAATATGTTGTTTTATTTTAATTTTATACCAACCCAAAATACATCAATGACGGAAAGTTTTCCGTCTTTTAGGATGTATACTTTACGTTAGGCATCATGAAACCCACATATTTTTTACTTGCTGCATTCCTCATTTCTGCGGTTGCGTGGGCTGATGGCTTGCCTTTGAGTGATGGGCGTTACCCTGGTGCAGTTTTGGTATTCAATCTCACGGAGGCCCAGAAAAAGGTAATCGACCATTATCGAACTTGCCAGCTCGAGAACTCCAGAACCATGAATATTTACACTCCCTACGTTTTTACACTGTCACCGAGTCAAAGCAAGGCAGTAAAAGCAAAAAAGGGGTTTTCGCCAAGGTATTTTTCAATCTACGAAACCGTTCGCGGTTTTAATGACGCTGGCCCACATTGGAACTTGGTTCTTCGATTCTCCGAAGATCAAATTGAGATACCGCTTGATTTGGTAATTACGAACGAGGAAGCAAGAGCGGAACATAATGAGCAAGGGTGGGAAAGGCATAATCCGTGTTTCCCTAAGCTAGGTAGGCAATAATGCCCAACCCATCATTCAAGCGGGACGCCTAACGGCGCCCCTTAATTCAAACGTTAGGGCTCAATGTCACTAGATTGTCCAAATTGCAAAAAGTCAGTTGGTGCTCTTAACCTAAGAGAGTCTTTTGTTTGCTCTAATTGTTCATCAAAGTTGGCTGGTAAATACAACGGTGCTTTTGCTTGGGCTTTTATCTTATCAGCTCTTACAGACTTCATAATTTATCCAATCATTTACTCAAACTTTGGCACAAATTGGTGGCCAGGGGTTCTTATTCGTTGCACTCTAAGTGCTTCCTTTTTTGCTGGTTTTCTTGCATTATTCACAAGTTTAATGGGCACAATTGAGGTTAAAAATGAGTAAAGTTTGTAACCCTAACCCATCAATCAAGCGGGACTGGCGAAAGCGCGCTTTGAATAAACTATTTTCAATAGCAAGCGTAGCCCGCAATAATCCGTAAGGCGACAATAAGCGATAGCGCATTGCGCCGTATTAAAGGCTTTTAAATACATCTTAGATTTCGGCGCAATACGCTATGCTATTGACGCCCTACCAGCCAACCACCAAAAACAAAAAGGACGCCCAAGCGTCCTTTTTTTTACATCATGAATGAAAACTTACTTCATTACACGGTTACGATACTCGCCTGTCCGTGTATCGATTTCGATTTTGTCGCCTTGGTTTACAAACAATGGTACTGGCACTTCGTGGCCTGTCGCTAATTTAGCTGGTTTCATTACTTTGCCTGAGGTGTCACCTTTCACAGCTGGTTCGGTGTAAATCACTTCGCGCACTACGGTGGTTGGCAATTCAACTGAAATCGCTTTGCCTTCGTAAAAACGCACTTCGCATGGCATGCCGTCTTCTAGGAAAGGCAAGGCTTCTTCCATGAACTCTGCGTCAACGTCGTATTGGTTGTACTCTGCGTCCATAAACACATAGGTTGGGTCTGCGAAGTATGAGAATGTGACTTCTTTTTTGTCTAACACAATCACTTCAAACTTGTCTTGTGCGGCGTAAACGTTTTCGCTTGGCGCATCGGTCAACAAGTTTTTCATTTTCATTTTAACCACGGCTGAGTTACGGCCTGATTTGTTGTATTCGGCTTTAACCACTACCAATGGTGCGCCGTCCACCATAATTACGTTACCAACGCGGAGGTCTTGTGCGATTTTCATAATATTGAGTTGAAACAATAAAAATTTTAGAAGGGCGCATTATACGCAATTTTTATAGGTGATTGCAAAAAATCACGAGCTGTGTGGCTAAATCTTGTTGTTTTTTAAGGTGATTTACTTGTTGTTGGGTGTGTGTGGCAATGTTGGATAACTGGGCAACATAGTCTTCCCAAGCGTCTGCTAAACCGTTGCCTTCTTGGTATTGATTTCCCAACCAAGCATGGTGCATGGTTTGTGGCGCGTTACTAGCAAGGTTTTGGTAGAACAAGTTTAAAAACGCTTGCAGTTTGGTTTTGTGGGTATCTTCAGCTTGCAAATAAGGTTGCCAAACAAACGGCTTGCCCGCCCAAATCGCGCGCACCCAGCTATCCTCACCGCGCACAATGTTGATGTCACAGCTTGCCAATAGCGCATCGTAATCGTCTTGGCTTAAAAACGGCAACACTTCTAAGGTGAGTGCGCCTTGCGTCACCACATCCCCCACTTGCAAGTGCCCCAAGCCGAGCGCTTTTGCGATAATTGGCAAGGTGGATGTCGCTGGCACAAACAGATGGATGGGGTGTGATGAGGCTGTGAAGATTTTGAGCAAGGCAGCTATGGGAGCGTGGGGATAGCAGAATAAGGAAATATGCATCGCGGCTTCACCCTTATCCGTCATTCCCGCGGAAGCGGGAATCCAGTGGCTTTCTACATCAAAAATGGATTCCCGCTTTTGCGGGAATGACGAATCAAGATTGTTTTGCAAGTGCCGAGTGATTTCAGCCTCGCGGATTAAACCACCTGTATTTGAGGTAAACCCTGGAAAGTAAAAATAGCGCGTTAAGCCATTGGCTTGGGGTGAGGCTTTGCCATGAAAGCCTTCCACCCAAGGCTCGGCAGACAGATAATCCACGTTCACCCATTTAGCACCCTGCGCGACCATGTGCGCCAAATAACCATCGGGCAAGCCACAGGCAAAGGTTTCAATCACCACATCGGCGCAATCAGTAAATATGGTTTGCGCTTGCCAGTGCGCCACTTCAACCTTATCAATCATTTGCGAACTTTGCGTGAGATTTAAACTAGGCATCAGCTGACGCGCCACATTGAGGTCGTCCACCCACAAACGCACTTGCAAACCATGCTCGCGCGCGAGTTGCTTGGCTAAACGCCAACTCACGCCGATGTCGCCAAAGTTATCGACGATTTTGCAGAAGATGTCCCAACGGGGTTTAGACATTTGAAGTATGCTTGTAGCGATTGAGGTCAAGGTTGGTAGCGAATATCCACAATCTCAAACTCTTCCTCGCCTTTGGGCGTGGTCACGCGCACCACATCGCCCACACTTTTACCTAACATGGATTTAGCAAGCGGAGACACCCAAGAGATATAGCCTTTGCTTGGCTCAAGTTCGTCTTTGCCGACGATGCGATAGATTTGCTCACTATTATCGCTCAAGTTAAACAAGGTGACCCAAGCGCCGAAGAATACTTTTTCGAGATGTTGTTGCTGAGTGCTATCGACAATTTCTGCCAAATCCATACGGCGCATTAAATGTCGGCAACGGCTATCAATTTGGCGCAGACGGCGTTTGCCGTAGATGTAGTCGCCGTTTTCACTGCGGTCGCCATTGCTGGCCGCCCATGCCACTGTGCGCACCACTTCGGGTCGTTCTATTTTATAAAGCTGATGAAACTCCGCTTGCAAGGCGGCAAAGCCTTCGGGCGTGATGTAGTTTTTTTCATCGTGGATGGCTAGGGCTTTTGCCATAAGTTAGCGTTTACTTATTGCTTATCTAATAATTGAACATCATTAACATAATACCCCGTCTCGCCAAAACACGTCGTCGGCACACCCACATGCTCTTCATAAATCAAGCGCACACGCTTGCCCACGGTTTCGTTAATTTTTTTAGCCACTTGCGCATTGCGCACAGTAAACGCAAACTTTTCCGCTTGCGTGCCTGGCATCGAAACCAGCACCAACTCGCCTTCATAGGTTTTGCACACCCAGCCTTTTTGCGATAGCTTTTGCACATAGCCTGCGCGCTCGCCACTGGAATAGACCCAACTCAAAGTCGCCCATGTGTACAAAGCAAACAAACCCACTGGAATCACCAACAACCAAAGGCTATATTTAATGAATTTTGCAATCGCGCCAAACATAATGCTCTCCAAAAAGTGTTTACTTGCGCATTATCCAACAAATTTCGCTAATATATCGGCATTCCTTTAAAGTTTTAACATTCATTGATGTCCGCCAATACGCAAATCACCATTCTCTGTGCCTCCGCCCGCTTGGCGCATGGCTTGCGCGTCCGCCATCAAAAACAACAAACACAATCTGGCACGCAAACTTGGCAAGCGCCTACCATCACGACCTTGACTGACTGGCTGGCAGACACGGTGGAGCATGCTTTATTGTTGGGTGACGCCTCGGCGGACAATGCGCCATTAGGCGTGCTTAGCCACACGCAAGAGGCTTTGCTGTGGGAGCAAGCGATACAACACAGTTTACGGCACCAAGACACTGGCGCATTGTTTAACACCAGCGGACTCGCCAGCGCCGCTATGGAGGCCAACCGCTATTTGATTGAGTGGGATTTGAGCGTGGATGTGGCACAAGCCACCGAGGAAACCAAACAGTTTTTGGTGTGGCGCCAACGTTTTCAAACCTTGTGCAAACAAGCGGGTTATTTGGAATCGGTGCGCTATCAACGCTGGCAATTGCAAGTGCTTGCGCAATCCAACCTCGATGTGGCGCGTTTGATTGGCACACGCCTCATACAACTCGCAGGCTTTGACCGCATCAACCCGCATTTGCAACAGCTTATCGACTTGCTCACCGCCAAAGGCGTGCAAGTGGCCATGCTGGCGATGACAAAGCAAGCAGATAGCGTGACACAAACATCATGTACCGAGCAACTGGACGAATGTCGCGCCGCCGTGGCGTGGGCACAAGCAACGCTGGCGCAAAATCCACAAGCCAAACTCGCCATCGTCGTGCCTGAGCTAGACAGCTTGCGCGCAACCATTAAGGATTTATTGGATGACACGTTTCATCCTGCCACCTTGCACCCTGCCCATGCCGAAGCACCGCGCATGTATGAATTTTCACTCGGCTTGGCGCTGAGCGAATACCCATTGGTGCAAACCGCTTTACAACTGTTGGATGTGGCGTTTAGCAAACATAGCATTGCGCAAACCACGCTCTCCGCGCTGTTGCATGATGTGTTTTGGTCGCACAGCATGAGCGAGGCCGATGTGCGCGCGCAACTCGATGCAAAAATGCGCAGCACCTTGCCCATGCAACTGCGCTTTAAAAGCTTTGTGGCTTGGCTAACACGCATGCAAGAAGGTGAACGCGCGATGGTCTGCCCCAAACTGTTAGCCGATGCACAAGCCTTGTTGCAGGGCTCGGAATCCGCACCTAAACAACAATACGCCTCAGCATGGGCGCGTGCGTTTGCGCAATTATTAAGTGCCTGTCATTGGTTGGGCGGACGCAACCCGAGCAGTGTGGAGTATCAAACCGCTGAACGCTTTAAACGTACCCTAGCTGAGATGGCGAGTTTAGACCCGTGGCTAGCGCAGATTAGCGCAACTGAAGCCTTGCGACGCTTAACGCAACTCTGCCAAGCGCAGATTTTCCAAGCGCAAACCACGGTCAGCCCGAATATTGTGGTGATGGGCAT
Organism: uncultured Methylophilus sp.; assembly: GCA_965249075.1. Taxonomy (GTDB): domain Bacteria; phylum Pseudomonadota; class Gammaproteobacteria; order Burkholderiales; family Methylophilaceae; genus Methylophilus. Next base: position 45,492 of record CBDFLF010000002.1, on the reverse strand, counting down.
GTTGGAAGCCAGCGCCGAGCCTTTAGATGGCGTGTGGGTGATGGGCATGAACGACCACATTTGGCCGCCACTGGCGCGCACCAACGCGCTGATTCCTGCCGAGTTACAGCGCAGTGCAGGCACGCCCAACGCCAGTAGCGAGGTGCAAACAGCGTTTGCAATCAGCATCCATCAACGCTTATTGCACAGCGCCAATGAGCTGATTTTTTCTTATGCCGAAAAAGACGGCGACCGCTTGTTACGCCCTAGTCCTTTGTTGCAAGGCATTCCCACACACACCACCACAACTACACAAGCCAACACTCTGGCTGAACAATTGGCCTACGCCAGTCAACAAGATTGGCAATGGCTAGACGACGCACAAGCCCCGCCTGTGCTAGAGGGCGAGCATGTGGCGGGTGGCACAGGCTTGTTGCGCGCGCAGGCGATTTGCCCCGCTTGGGCGTTTTACCAATACCGTTTAAATGCGCGCAAGCTCGACGAGCCACAAACGGGCTTAGATGCCATGACGCGCGGGCAACTAATACACGCTTTGCTGGCCGCGTTTTGGCAATTGCCAGACGCCTCACAAACGTTGCAAACGCCAAATGCACTCAAGCAAACTTTAGACAGCCTTGCCAACACCGTCATGGCCGAGTTTAACCAAACCCACCAAGAACATTATTCTTCTGTATTTTTAATACTAGAAGCGGAACGTTTAAGCAAACTCGCGCTGACTTGGTTGCTAGAAGTCGATGCGCAACGCCCTACGCCATTTAAAGTCTTGGCATGTGAGCAAGAGTACAAAACGCTGATTGAAGGCATACAGATAAAAATTATTATTGACCGCATCGATCAATTGGAAGATGGTCGTTTGGTGGTGATTGATTACAAAACCAGCAGTGTATTGGACTATAAAAACTGGGCAGAAGCGCGCATCACCGAGCCACAGTTGCCGATTTACGCCGCCTTTATTTTAAAAGACCAAGACGTGGCCGCCGTTTGTTTTGGGCGCGTGCGCACGAGTAGTAGCGGTTTTGTCGGCATTGCCGCTGCGCCAGATTTGGTACAAGGCTTGGAAGTGTTTGATAACGAAAAACGTCGCACTTTTGAAGCCGAGCGCTTTGATTCTTGGCAAACCATTTTGACGCACTGGCACACCAGCATCACTGCCGTTGCACAAAGCATTAAAGCAGGGCAAGCCGCCGTGCGAGTGGAAGACGAGCGCGACTTGGCCTATTGCGATGTCTTGCCATTGTTGCGCCTACCCGAACGGCAATTGCAATTTGAGCGCTGGCAACAAACGGAGGGCATTTGATGCAAGACTTGTCTCATCAGAACCCATCTCAAGGCCTATCTAATCAAGACTTGGCCTTAGCGCAAGACGCAGAACACCGCACACGCGCCTTAGAACTGGCCTCATTTATTGTAGAAGCGCCAGCAGGTGCGGGGAAAACTGAGTTGTTAACGCAACGCTATCTCAAACTCTTGCAATGTGTGAATGCGCCAGAAGAAATCATCGCCATTACTTTTACCAACAAAGCTGCCTCAGAAATGCGGGTACGTATTATGGATAGCTTGCAAATCGCCGCCAAGGGTGAGTTGCCAAGCGCTCCGCACAAGCAGACTACGTTTGCACTTGGACAACAAGCGCTGGCAAGGTCTAGCGAATTGGGTTGGCGATTACTCGAAACACCTGCAAGATTGCGTATTTACACCATCGACTCCTTGTGTGGCAATTTAGCGCGCCAAATGCCTTTGCTCAGCCGTTTCGGCACGCAACCCAAAGTCACAGAAGATGCGCAGTTGTACTACCGCGAAGCCGCCGACAAAGTGCTGGCTTTGATGGACGACACCACACACGGCGAGTCGGTGCAAACCGTGTTGCGCTATGTGGATAACGACCAAACCAAATTAAGCGCTTTATTGGTGGATATGCTGGCCAAACGTGAGCAATGGTTGAGCTATACGCAAAGCACAGACACAGCCATCACAGCCGCCGATGCGCTTACTGCATTAATCGAAGCCGAGTTAGCACAAATAGCAAACGTATTGCCCGCACGCACCCAAACCCAACTGATGCCGATTGCGCGATATGCCGCCAGCCAATTGGCACTAGAACAGCCTGAACAAATATTGCTAGATTGGGACACCCCGCTCACTGCCAGCATTGAAGATTTACCCTATTGGCGTGGCGTAGCGGATGTATTACTCACAAAAACGGGGGACTTACGCAAGCAAATCAATAAAACCATGGGGCTACCCGCCACCGACGAAGCCAAGCCTTACAAAGAAGCGCTCACAGCCCTAATTGACGACTTGGCGCAACACAGTGACAGCGCGCCTTTGTTAGCCAGAATCCGCGCCCTGCCCGACCCCAGCCATGCATATGAACAATGGCCGATAGTGGCGGCATTAACACAAATGCTTAACCTTGCCGCCGCCGAGTTATGGCTGACTTTTCAAACCCATCACGAGGTGGATTTTGTTGAGATTTCGCAACGCGCACTTGAGGCCTTGCAAGACCCACAAGGCTTAAGCACCGAGCTTGCCATGCGTTTAGATTACCGCATTCAACACTTATTGGTAGATGAGTTTCAAGACACCAGCCCTGTGCAAATAGACTTGCTCAAAGCGCTGACGCAAGGTTGGCAAGCGAATGATGGACGCACCCTATTTGCCGTGGGCGACCCCATGCAATCCATTTACCGCTTCCGCAAAGCCAATGTCGGGCTGTTTTTAAGAGTGGCGCAAGATGGTATCGGCGACATCCAACTCACCCCACTCAAACTGAGCCGCAACAACCGCTCTTGCCCGCCCGTGGTGGCTTGGATTAACCAAACATTTCAAGGCATTTTCCCCAAGCAAGACCAGCCCAACCAAGGCGCAATTAGTTACCGCCCGTTTGTCGCCACCAAAACCGACATTGCCGACGCAGGCATCACCGTGCATCCATTACTCACCAATAATGCGAACGATGACGACGAGTTAGCAGCAGATGTTCGCCAAATAGAAGCAGAACGCATCATTGCTATTATTCAAGCCACACGCCAGCAACGCCCACAAGCGCGCATAGCCGTGTTGGTGCGCGCGCGTCGTCATTTGCATAGCCTAGTCACTGAAATGCGCCGCAATCACCCCGCACTCAGCTTTCAAGCCGTGGAAATTGAAGAGTTGGCGAATCGCCAAATTGTGCAAGACCTACTCACCCTCACCCACGCCCTGCACCAACGCGCCGACCGCGTGCATTGGCTCGCGCTGTTACGCGCCCCTTGGTGTGGCCTCACGCTGGCAGATTTGCACGCGCTGATTGGGCGCGACAGCCAAAGCACCGTGTTGAGTTTGATGCAAAACGAGCAACGCGTTTCTACATTGAGTGAAGACGGCCAAGCGCGCGTGCGCCACGTCAGACAAGTCATGCAACAAGCGCTGGCGTTTCGCGGACGCACGTCAGTCAGCCGTTGGATACACAACTCTTGGCTACATTTAGGCGGTGCCGATTGCCTGTGGGAAGCCAATGACGTGCAAGACGTACAAGCCTTTTTTGCCCGCATTGCCAACCTTGAGGCCAACGGTCAATTTAGCCCTGCGCACTTGGCAGAGGACGTAAAAAAACTTTACGCCGCGCCCAACGCCAAAGCCGACGATAGCCTGCAATTTATGACCATCCATAAATCCAAAGGCCTAGAGTTTGACACCGTGATTTTGCCTAGCCTAGATGGTCGCTCACCCAACCAAGACAAACCGCTACTACTATGGGAAGAAGTGTTTAACGAGCAAGGCGAAGTCAGCTTGGTGACCGCGCCACTCGTGCCTAAAAGCCAGCAAAAAAACGCCGATGAGGTCAGCCCTTATGACTATTTAAACAGCCTAGAACAAACCCGCGCAAGCTATGAAGATGCCCGTGTGTTATATGTTGCCGCCACCCGCACCGAGCGCCACTTGCACCTATTAGGCGCCGCCAAACGCGACAAAAATGGCGACTTTGTAGCCCCTAAAAACACATTCTTAGCCATGCTGTGGTCTAGCGTTTGCCACGCATACACCCCAGAAAACATCATCGCCCCAAGCACCAGCGCACAACAAACCAGCGCCAGCATTTCAGAGTTTATCCCCAAACTGATTCGCGTAAGGCAAGCGCAAACACCAGCAGTTTTGCATGTGCATTATGAGTCACCTGAATCTTCCAATCCGAGCCAAAACGCATTTACGGAAACAACAGAAACTCTCAATCTTAATCTTGAGGCAGATATCGGCACCCTCACCCATCTTTACCTGCAACTCCACGCAGAACAGGCGACATCTGAACAAGCCATATCTGAACAAATGTGGCAAACACAAGCCAGAAAACTCAACGCCTCCGCCATGCAGCGTTGGTTTAAACAAAAAGGCTACGACAGCACCACCTGCCAAAGCGCCAGCGCCGACGTACTCGCCATGCTCACCACCACCCTCAATAGCGCAGATGGTCAGTGGGCACTCACCCCACACGCCCAAGCCGCTTGCGAGCTGGCAATAGAACAAACTCAAGGCGATGAAATAAACAAATGGCTGATAGACCGCACCTTTGTAGAAAATGGTGTGCGCTGGATTATTGACTACAAAACAGCCAACATCGCCAAAGACGCAAACCAAGACACTTTGAGAGAAATCGCAGAACAATACCGCCCGCAACTAGAAAACTACCAACAACTGATGGCAGGCTATCAGCGAGAAAATGATGGCGCAGAAATACCGATAAAGATTGGTGTTTTTCTAGTGAGGATTGGAAAGTTGGTAGTTCTAGACTGAGTGCGTTTAAACTAGTCGATATAATCAGTCTTTATTGTGCAATATAACTTAAAACCCAACGAAGAGAGTCAGCTCCATTTTTTGTTAGCAATAACCAGCTTAATATAAAAATGTTAGCAACGACTGTCACCCAAAAGGTATTTTGAAACTCTTGTTTTTTGGATTTATGCCGAAATGTTTTTTGCGCTAATAAAGCACCGGGCCATCCGCCTATCAAGCCTAGCAAATGTAGCGTTTTTTCTTTAATTCTCCAGCTTTCATTCCGCGCAGCTGATTTGTCTTTTGCATACATAAAAAAAGTAACAATACTCAAAGTAAGGTACAGAACTCCAATTGCATAGGGCAGTAGACCCAACACAACAGAAAGCGCCAAAAAAATACAAAAAGTAATGGTGAAATAGACGCTAAGCGAACTTAATTTATTAGGTGTGTTAGATGATGTCTCACCAGCAAAACGTATATTTTTTGCAAAATAACGTTCTTTTCCATCGGTAGCGATTTCATAAGTAATAATGTCGCCATCTGCTGGGCGATGAGAGATTTTAGAAAAAGCTTTTATATGTACGAATGCTTTTTGACCGCCACCATTGGGGATAACAAAACCAAACCCTTGGTCGTCTTTCCAATCGATAATTTTACCTTGATAACGCATATTAAAGTATTTACTTGCTATGCTTAAAATGCCTATGCAAATACCAAGCAATAAACATCAAACCCAACGCGCCAATGATGTAATGCGATTGATGGAAGTAGACTTTTAAATCCTCCCAATGTTCGCCTGCCTTCATGCCGACATAGCCAAGGGCGTAGCACCAGATGAGTGAGCCGACGAAGGTGTAGGCGATAAAGCGGGTCATGTTCATGCGCGCGACGCCTGCGGGGAAGGCGATGAAGGTGCGGACGGCGGGCAAGAGGCGGGCGATAAAGATGATGATTTCACCGTGGTTGGCAAACCAGCGGTCTGCCATGTCGAGGTCTTGTTTGCTGATGAGCACATATTTGCCGTATTTTTCTGCCAATGGGCGACCGCCGTACATGCCCACGTAATACGCGGGAATCGAGCCGACCACACAGCCGATGGCACCCGCCAAGGCGATACCCCATAAGGTCATCTCGCCTTTGCTGACTAAAAAGCCCGCAAACGGCATGATGATTTCAGACGGCAAGGGAATGCACGCCGACTCGATCGCCATCAGCAAAACGATACCGCCATAGCCCATGGTGGAAATGACGCTCATAATCCAAGCAGCGACGGCGGCGATTAGTTTTTCTAGCATTACATAAACTCCTTCAAAATGGTTTTTACTAATTCCGTACGATGCAATAAGTTACCAAGTTGTACGGTGATTCTGAGTTTGTCTGGCCCGTTCATGCGACAGCGTTTATCGCGTTGCAATAGGTTAATCAACTTCATGGGGTCGATGTCAGCCTTGGGGTTGAATTGTAGCTGAATGGCGGCGTCGGAGGCATCAATTTTGATAATGCCTAGCGGTTTTGCTGCGATGCGTAAGCGATGGCATGCCATGAGCGCTTCGCCTGGCTCAGGCAATAAGCCAAAGCGGTCTATCAGCTCTTCTTGCATCATGTCCAACGCATCGTCGTCTTCACAATTGGCTAGGCGCTTGTAGATGACGAGGCGCTCATGCACATCGGGGCAGTAGGCACTTGGTAACAGCGCGGGGGTGTGCAGATTGATTTCAGTAGTCACGCCCAAGGGTGCGTCTAAATCGGGCTCTTTGCCCGCTTTGAGTTGTTTAACGGCATGGTTGAGCATGTCGGAATATAGGTTAAAGCCTATTTCTTGCATCTCACCGCTTTGGCTGTCGCCTAGCAATTCACCTGCGCCACGGATTTCGAGGTCATGCATGGCGAGGTGAAAGCCTGCGCCTAGGTCTTCGAGCAGTTGAATGGCATCGAGACGTTTTTGCGCTTGTGGCGTGATGGTGCGGTGTGGCTCGGTGAGCAAGTAGGCATAGGCTTGGTGGTGGCTACGCCCCACGCGACCACGCAATTGGTGCAATTGCGCCAAGCCAAACATATCGGCTTTGTTGATGATGATGGTGTTGGCGGTGGGCACGTCGATGCCCGTTTCAATGATGGTGGTACACAGCAAAATATTGGAGCGTTGCTGATAAAAGTCGCGCATCACATATTCCAACTCGCGCTCACGCAACTGTCCGTGGGCGATGGCAATCCGCGCTTCGGGCAAGATTTTTTCGAGCTTTTCTTTTTGCACAAAAATGGTATCGACCTCGTTGTGCAAGAAATACACCTGCCCGCCTCGTTTAAACTCACGCGTTACTGCCTCGCGGATAATGCCGTCGGAGTAATCGGTGTGGAAGGTTTTAATGGCGAGGCGTTTTTGTGGCGGGGTGGAAATCACGCTAAACTCGCGCAAGCCTTCCATCGCCATGCTTAAGGTTCGTGGGATTGGCGTGGCGGTAAGCGTAAGCACATCGACCTCAGCACGCAGGGCTTTCATTTGCTCTTTTTGGCGGACGCCAAAACGGTGTTCTTCGTCCAAAATCGCCAAGCCTAAGTTTTTAAATTTCACGTCTTTTTGAATGAGACGGTGCGTGCCGATAATGATGTCGATACTACCATCGGCCAAGCCTTTAAGCGCTTCGGTTTGTTCTTTGGCGGTTCTGAACCTTGAGATTTCGGCAATCTTAATCGGCCACTCAGCAAAACGGTCACAGAAGTTTTGATAATGTTGCTCAGCAAGCAAAGTGGTGGGCACCAGCACAGACACTTGACGACCGCCCATCACGGCGACAAAAGCGGCGCGCAAGGCGACTTCGGTTTTGCCAAAGCCCACGTCGCCACACACCAGCCTATCCATCGGCTTGCCAGATTGCATGTCTTTGATGACATTCTCAATCGCTTCGAGCTGGTCGGGCGTTTCTTCAAATGGAAAGCCCTCGCAGAAGGCTTCGTAATCTTGCAAGCTGAGCGTAAACGCGTGACCTTTGCGAGCGGCACGTTGCGCGTATAAATTGAGCAACTCGGCCGCCGTATCGCGAATTTGTTTGAGCGCTTTTTTCTTGGCTTTTTCCCACTGTCCACTGCCCAATCGGTGCAGAGGCGCGCTCTCTGGTGGGCCGCCTGAGTAACGTGAAATCAGAAATAGTTGCGAGACTGGGACGTAGAGTTTGTCTTCGCCGTGATATTCAATCAACAATAACTCAGTTTCGCCTTCGCCAAAATCAATATTCACCAAGCCTTTGTAGCGCCCGACGCCATGTTGCTCGTGTACCACGGGGTCGTCCAAACGCAACTCAGATAAATCTTTGAGCATGCCTTCGGTGTTGCGCGCTTTTTCTTGCTTGCGACGACGCTGTTGGCGCACGGTGGCGGCATACAGCTCAGCCTCGGTTATCAAGGTGAAGGTGTCGGCAACCAAACCTTGATGCAAAGGTGCGACCGACAACATGACGGGTTCTTTGGACTGCGCAAAGTCAGCCCATGTGTCACATAGTTTGACGTTTAAGCCATGCTCTTGAAACAACTGTGCCATGGTTTCGCGACGCCCCAAACTTTCGGCGGCAATCAACACACGGTTTGGTGTTTGCGCTATGTAGGCTTGCAGTTTGTGCAAGGGTTGCTCAGCGCGTCTATCGACATCCACAGTGGGCATGGCTGGCGCATCGCTGACTTGCATTTGTATCAAAGCAAACGCATGGGTTTGGCTGAAAAAATCATCGGCTTTCAGCAATAAAGTCTCTGGGCGCAAAATAGGCTTTTCGGCATCGTGCGCCATGAGACGATAACGCGAACTGGCATCAAACCAAAAGGTTTGCGCGGCTTTGTCTAAATCGCCATGCAAACACAGCACGGTGGAGGCAGGCAGGTAATCAAACATGCTCGCGGTTTGCGCAAAAAACAAAGGCAAATACCACTCTACCCCACCGCTGGCAGTGCCTTTGCTCACATCTTTGTAGATTTTGGCGCGTTGTGGATCGCCTTCAAAATATTCTCTAAACTGGCTTCTAAACAGCGCAATGCCTGCCTCGTCCATGGGGAACTCTTTGGCGGGCAACATGCGGATTTCTGGCACAGGATAAACACTGCGTTGGGTATCAATATCAAAGGTGCGTATGGTTTCGATTTCGTCATCAAACAAATCGATACGGTAGGGCAAGCCACTGCCCATGGGGTATAAATCCACCAAGCCACCGCGTACGCTAAACTCACCCGGGCTCATGACTTGGCTGACATGGTGATAGCCTGCTTGTGCGCACTGCAAGCGCAAGGCTTCCACATCTAAAGTTTGGCCTTTTTTGAGCATAAAGGTATGCGCCGCGAGATAAGCCACAGGTGGCAGACGCAACAAAGCGGTGGTCATGGGAATCACCACCACATCGGATTGGTTTTGGCTGAGTTGATACAGCGTCGCCAAGCGCTCTGAAATTAAATCAGGATGCGGCGAGAATACGTCATAAGGCAAAGTCTCCCAATCGGGCAGGACATGCACTTGAATCTCTGGCGCAAAAAATGGGATTTCTTCAACCAAGCGCTGGGCTTCAAAGGCATTGGCAGTGATGATGACCAAGGGCGTTTTTGTTGTTTTTAAACGACAAGCCAAGTCGGCTAAAGCATGACTATCCAAGCCATTGCTAGCACAAGCAATACGCTGTGGTTGCCCTACTTTGGGACTCGTTTGCAAGGTTGATATCGACTTGGATGCGTTGGTTGGAACTGAATCGGACATAAAAAATCTATAAAAAAAGAGGCGTTTGCTTGCGGAATAACTTGGCGATTGCGCAGAGTTTGCCTATTATAACTGTAAGCTGTCGCACCCGAGTATGTATTCGGCGACCTTGTATTGAGCTGTGCGCGTAAAGGAATAATATGAACGACAAACAATTAGTGGCAGAACATGCCGCCGCCATGATAGCGCAGGATATGATTGTGGGCTTGGGCACAGGTTCCACCGCCAATTACTTTATTGAGGCACTTGCGCGCCGCCAACGAGAAGAAGGCTTACACATTGAAACCGTTGCCAGCTCCAATATCAGCATGATTAAAGCGCAACAATCTGGACTAACTGTGCTGAGCTTGGCGCAACTGAGTAGCATTGACGTGTATGTGGACGGCGCAGATGAAATCACCCCCAAACTCACACTGCTTAAAGGCCGTGGCTATGATTTGGTGATGGAAAAACTACTCGCCAAGGCCGCCAAGCAATTTGTGGTGGTGGCAGATAAATCCAAATTGGTTGACCGCATAGGCACCAATTTTCCTATCCCAATTGAAGTCATGCCATTTGCGTGGCAAGCCGCCAAAAAAAGCATCGAAGCCTTGGGTGGTGTGGGTGAGCTTCGCCAGAATGTGGCAAAAGATGGTTTGTGTGTGACTAGCCATGGTAGTTTGGTACTCGATATGCGCTTTGATGCCAGCGTGGATGAAACGACGCTTAACCATGCTTTGAACAACACCCCTGGCGTGGTCGAGCACGGCATTTTTCAGCAACTCGCACACATCGCCCTGATTGCCGAAGATGGCAAAGTGAGCACCCTTAAAAGCGCTTAATACGCCTTTCTAATGCTTAGCCAACCAAACGTTGCTACCCTTTTTCGCCACGCCAAATGGCGGAATCTATTTGCGTTGGCATGGCTTGCGCTGTGCCTAATCAGTTGCAAGCCCAGCGTTGAGTCGGAACAAAAAAACGCCCAACCTTACAACCCTTATTTGATTCGTTTTGTGACCATCAACAGTCCGAATACGTATTTTGTGAATAGCCAAAATGAATACGCAGGGCTGGAATACGACCTCGCCAAACGCTTTCAAGCCTATCTAGGGACACAATATAAAATAGAGTTTATTGTGGTGGATAGTTTTGCCAAAGTCTTGCCTATGTTGTTGCGTGGCGAGGCTGACATTGCAGGCGCAGACATTAGCATTACCGAGCAACGCAAAGCCTCGTTTGATTTCAGCACGCCGTTTTATGAGGTGCAACCTTTACTCAGCTATCATCAAAACAACCCTCACCCACCCACCACCCTCAAAGCACTTAAAGGCAAGGTGATTAGCGTGCCCAAAGGCACCAGTTTTGCAGAGCGCCTAAGCAAGCTTAACGAAACCACACCCGGTCTCAAATGGGAGGAAGTAGAACATGTCAGCTCAGAGCAATTGTTAGAATCGCTAGCACAAGAGGAAATAGACTTCACGGTGGCCGACCACCATTTGCTAGCAGTGATGCAATATTATTACCCGCAACTTAAAGCAGGCATGAAAATAGGTAATATGGAGCAGATTGCCTGGGCCATCGCAAAAAGTAAATCCCCAGAAAAACTCAAACAAATCAATGCGTTTTTTGCCAGCATTCAAAAAGACGGCACTTTACGCAACCTCATCGACCGCTACCACGGCAACACCAAACGCCTGAACCCGCTCGATGTCACCACGTTTTTGAGCAAGTCACGCACCCTATTGCCTAAATACACGCGTTTATTCAAAAACGCGCAAGAAATCACCGATATTGATTGGCGCCTACTTGCGGCCGTGAGCTATCAAGAATCGCACTGGGACACTTATAGCACCTCGCCCACCAATGTGCGCGGGCTGATGATGTTGACCGAAGGCACCTCCGACATGATGAACGTGACTGATCGACTGGACCCAAAACAAAGCATCATGGCTGGGGCGAAATATATTTTATGGCTAAAAGAACGTATCCCTGAACGCGTGCCCGAACCCGACCGCACGTTTATGACTCTTGCAGCTTACAACATTGGTGTAGGCCATTTAGAAGACGCACGCGTGCTGGCACAGCGATTAAACCTCAATCCAGACAGCTGGGCGGATATAAAAAAAACCTTCGTCATGCTCAATGATGCCACTTACTATATCAATGCAAAACATGGTTACTGCAGTTGTGGTGCGCCCGTGATTTACACCGAGTCTATCCGAAGCTATTACCAAATCATGGAAAAACACTTCCCTGCTTATCAACCAGACATTGACCCCTATAAAATTGCTGGATTTGATATGCCTTGGTTGTTAAAAAGCAGTTAAGTATCCTGTCCCTCAAAAGCAAAAAGGCTGACACAACGTCAGCCTTTTAAAGGGTGTTTAGATTGATTATTTAATCACATCCAACCCACCCATATATGGGCGCAACACGGCTGGCACAGTCACACTGCCATCGGCATTTTGATAGTTTTCTAACACAGCCACCAAGGTTCTGCCCACCGCCAAGCCTGAGCCGTTTAATGTATGCACTAACTCAGGCTTGCCTTGCGCATTTCTAAAACGGGCTTGTAATCGACGTGCTTGAAACGCCTCGCAGTTAGACACAGATGAAATTTCACGGTAAGTATTTTGTGCGGGCAACCACACTTCCAAATCGTAGGTCTTGGCCGCGCCAAAACCCATATCACCCGTGCAAAGTGAAACCACGCGGTACGGCAACTCCAAGGCTTTGAGGATATTCTCAGCATGCCCCACCATCTCTTCTAAAGATTCGTAGCTTTTTTCGGGATGCACAATTTGCACCATTTCCACTTTATCAAACTGGTGCTGACGTATCATGCCTTTGGTATCGCGCCCATAAGAGCCTGCCTCGGAGCGAAAGCATGGCGTATGTGCGGTGAGCTTAATTGGCAAGCTTTCTAAAGGCACAATTTCATCACGCACGGTGTTGGTGAGGGTGACTTCTGAGGTTGGGATTAAATAAAAATAGTTTTGCTTAGGTTCATCCCTCAGAGAGTCTGCGCCACCACCTAAAGTTGCGATACGTTGAGTTTCTGCATCGCTAGGAGGCTTTAATCCAAATGGTACTTTAAATAAATCTTCTTCAAACTTTGGAAGTTGACCAGTTCCTCTTAAAGTTTCCTCATTAACAATATATGGCGTATAGCACTCGGTGTAACCGTGTTGCTCGGTTTGCGTGTCGAGCATAAACTGCGCTAGAGCACGATGTAGTTTGGCAATTTTGCCACGCATTAAAGTAAAGCGTGCACCTGAGAGTTTTGCGCCTGTGTCAAAATCCAAACCCAGTGGCGTGCCTACATCAGTGTGGTCTTTGATTGCAAAATCAAAAGTCCTTGGCGTACCGACTTTGCGTACTTCTACGTTATCCGCTTCGTCTTTGCCTACAGGTACACTGTCGTGTGGCAAATTGGGCACATTCAGCATAATCTCTTGAAGCTTAACTTGGATATCGTTGAGTTTGAATTCTGCCGCTTTTAGCTCGTCGCCCAAACCTGCGACTTCAGCCATAATTGCACTCGCATCTTCACCTTTGGATTTCGCAATGCCGATTTGTTTAGAGGCAGCATTGCGCTTGGCTTGCAAGTTCTCCGTGCTAGTTTGCAAGGCTTTGCGTTCTGCTTCGAGGGCTTTAAACGTCTCAGCGGGAAATTCAAATTTGCGTGCCGACAAACGGGCAACAACTGAATCTAAATCTTTTCTTAACTCTTGAATATCTAACATTTAAATCCTTCTAATTTTTAATGTCATACCGACGTAACCGTAAAGGTCATCACCGCAGCATATATGTGCTAAAGCACTTTATGCATGCGTGAAAACTCGGAATCCAGTGTCGTTAAAGTCACTGGATTCCGTGTCGTTCCACGGAATGACGGGCTTGCTATTTGGTCTTTTTGTCTAATTCTTTACGGTCTAGTTCTTGTAAGTGCTTCAATTTTTCGCTTATTTTACCTTCCAAACCGCGTGGTGTGGGTTGATAAAATGCAATCGCTTCTAAATCTTCTGGGAAATAATGTTCGCCCGCCGCATAGGCCTCAGGCTCGTTATGGGCATAACGGTACTCTTTACCGTAATCCAGTGCTTTCATTAGTTTGGTTGGCGCATTACGCAAATGCAAAGGCACTGCGCGCGATTTATCTTGCGCAACAAAGGCTTTGGCTTGATTGTAGGCGTTATAAGCGGCATTGCTCTTGGCGGCCACGGCCAAATAAATTACTGCATTGCTGAGCGCCAATTCGCCTTCTGGTGAGCCGAGACGCTCGTAAATTTGGCAGGCTTCGAGCGCCATGGTCTGCGCGCGCGGGTCAGCCAAACCAATGTCTTCTATCGCCATGCGCACGATTCTGCGCCCTAAATACAATGGGTCAGCACCACCATCAATCATGCGCAAAAACCAATATAAAGCCGCATCGGGATTAGAGCCGCGCACCGATTTATGCAAGGCAGAAATTTGGTCATAAAAAGCCTCACCGCCTTTATCAAAACGGCGCATTTTGCTTGCCATGGTGCTTTGCAGAAAGGATTCATCAATATTGACCACATTGCTGGCCAACGCGCCATTAAACAAGCCTTCAGCAAAGTTAAGTAAGCGTCTAGCGTCGCCATCGGCATACGCCAACACTTGCTCTTTAACCTCGGCAGTTAAGCTTATTGCTGGCGCTACTAAAACACGTGCGCGCTCTAACAGCTCACCAAGTTCAGGCTCAGATAAGGCGCTTAGCACAAATACTTGCGCACGACTGAGGAGCGCACTATTGACTTCAAAAGAAGGGTTTTCAGTGGTGGCACCAATAAAGGTAATCAGTCCGCTTTCTACAAAAGGCAGAAACGCGTCTTGTTGGCCTTTGTTAAAGCGATGCACTTCATCCACAAACAATATGGTTTTACGCCCCGTGTTTTGGAGCTTCTGTTCAGCGCGTTCCACAGCCTCACGGATGTCTTTAATGCCAGACAATACAGCAGATAAAGGAATAAACTCAGCATCAGCGGTATTAGCAATCAGCCTAGCGAGTGTGGTTTTACCCACGCCAGGCGGACCCCACAAAATCATCGAGGGTAACTTACCAGATTGAAAGGCACGACGCAAAGGTTTGCCCTCACCGAGCAAATGCGTTTGCCCAACCACTTCATCGATGGTTTTGGGTCTGAGCTGTTCCGCCAGTGGCGCTTGCGGTTGAATGGGGTCAAATAAGCCCGTCAAGCGAACGCCCCTTGCTGGCTAATAGTCACAAATGGCTTTGGAAAACACGAAACAAATGAGCAAGCGAGCATATTACTCGCCCACCACGTCCACGCCTTTCGGCATTTTGAAAAGAAATTGCTCCAATTTGAGTGGCGGATGCATATTTACTTGGCTAAAAGTAATCTGGGTAGTTTGCCCAAAGCTGTCTAGCATTTCCATGGCCGTGAGTTCGCCCTCTTTAAAGCCTAAAAACACGCGCTCAAATCCACTGTCTTTGCTTTTGGGCGATGCAAGCACCCAATCGAGTTTGTCTTTTCTGTCCACATCTCTGAGTGCAAAGGCTTGTTCGACATCAGCACCGCCTGCCAATAAAGCAGCAGGGCTAGAGCCTAAAGCTTGGCTCAAGGTTCTGACGGTGACTTGCTGCAAGTCGGTGTCGTATAAAAACACTTGCTTGCCGTCACTCACAATTTGTTGCTCAAACGGTTTGTTGTAATCCCAACGAAACATGTTGGGACGTTTGAGCATCATGCTACCCTCGACTTGTTGGATTTTACGCCCTTTGCCATCGGTAACAGTCTGCTTAAAGTGTGCGCTCATAGCATGGGTGTTGTCATAAAACACTTTTAAATCGTCCAGCGCACTAGCAAACGTTGTCTGTGAAGATAAACCAAACAGCATAAGTGTGATTGCAAAGTTCTTAAGATGCTGCTTGAAGTCGCTTTGAACACCATCTAACAATATGCTTTTTAACATTACTCTTCGCTTCCTGAAGATTTCACCAACACTTCACGATTACCATTGCTTTGCATGGCGGATACCAAGCCTGCACGTTCCATGTCTTCAATCAAACGCGCGGCACGGTTATAACCTATGCGCAATTGGCGTTGTACCGCAGAGATAGATGCACGACGGGTTTTAAGCACAATGCCTACGGCCTCGTCATACAAGGGGTCTTTTTCTCCGCCAGCGTCGCCACCTGCATACACATCGCCACCTTCGCCCTCGGTTTCGTTGGTTAAAATACCCTCAATATAATTGGGTTCACTTTGTGATTTTAAGAACTCCACCACTTGGTGCACTTCGCCATCGCTGACAAACGCACCATGAATACGTTGTGGAAAACCACTGCCTGGGGGGAGGTACAACATATCGCCCTGACCTAATAACGCTTCAGCGCCCATTTGGTCTAATATGGTGCGAGAATCAATTTTGCTAGAGACTTGAAAGGCCACCCTTGTTGGCACGTTGGCTTTAATCAAGCCTGTAATCACATCCACCGAAGGCCGTTGTGTCGCCAACACCAAATGGATGCCAGAAGCCCGCGCTTTTTGCGCCAAGCGCGCAATCAACTCTTCCACCTTTTTTCCCACAACCATCATCAAGTCTGCCAACTCGTCGATGACCACCACAATCAATGGCAACTCTTCCAACGGCTCAGGTTCATCGGGGGTGAGGCTAAATGGATGCGGAATAGGCGTACCCGCTTTTTGCGCCTCTTGGATTTTTTGGTTATAGCCCGCGAGGTTACGCACACCTAATGTGGACATCAATTTATAGCGCCGTTCCATTTCCGCCACACACCAATTGAGCGCGTTCGCTGCTTGACGCATATCGGTCACCACTGGGGCTAACAAATGCGGAATATCCTCATACACCGAAAGCTCGAGCATTTTCGGGTCGATTAAAATCATGCGCACTTTGCTGGCTTCAGCTTTATACAGAAAACTCAAAATCAAAGCGTTAATCGCGACTGACTTACCAGAGCCCGTCGTACCAGCCACCAACACATGTGGCATCTTAGCCAAATCCGCCACCACGGGTTTACCCGCAATGTCTTTACCCATTGCAATCGCTAGTGGGGAGTTTAGATCGGCATAGGCTTGGCTACCCATGATTTCAGACAGGCTGACGATTTGGCGTTTAGGGTTGGGGATTTCCAAGCCCATACAGCTCTTGCCAGGGATGGTCTCCACCACACGCACACTGACGACCGACAAGGCTCTGGCCAAGTCTCTGGCCAAATTGGTGATTTGACTGCCTTTCACCCCCGCCGCAGGTTCCAACTCGTAGCGGGTAATCACAGGACCAGGTTGCGCAGACACCACTTTGGCTTCAATGCCAAAATCCATCAACTTGCGCTCTATCAAGCGCGAGGTAAACTCCAATGTTTCTGTGGATTGCAAATCTACATGCGCACGTGGCGCATCCAACAAGTGCAAGGGTGGCAAGCCTTCTTGTTGCAAAGCTTCAAACAACACGGTTTGTTTCTCTTTTTCTACGCGCTCACTGGGCGCGACGGAAATGTCAGGCACTTTAATTTCCACAGGCTTGCGGTCTTCGTTGCGCTTACGCTCGGCTTCCACAAACTCTTCACGCTCTTGCAAGGCCAAGCGCCCCACACGGCGGTCTTGCCAATCGTGATAAACAATGATGCTCCAATCAATGAAGCGCAACACACGGTCGCCCAAGGCTTCCAGCATCACAAGTAACGACCAGCCTGTAAATAAACTAAATGATGTTGCAAACACCACCAACAACAACATAGTGGAACCCGCATAACCAAACATATTCTGCAACAAAGTATCCAACCCAACGCCCAAGACGCCACCTTGCTTGATGGGGAAGTGCGCAGACAAGTTGAACAAATGCCCTGCCTCAATAGCACACGAAGAAGCAATCAAAAATAGAAAACCAATGCCGTTCAGCCACCAATCGTGCGAGTCAATGTCCTCATCACCCATGCGGTCATACATCAACCACACACTATAAAACACTGCCACCACCAACCACCAAGCAGACACACCAAATACCGACAATAAAATATCTGATGTCCAGGCACCTACCATGCCCCCCGCGTTGCTAACAAAATTAGTATCACTCGCCGCGTGTGTCCAACTTGGGTCTTCTTTGTCGTAGGTCAACAAAATAAGCGCCAAATAAAACCCGATTAACCCAAGGCTGAGCCAAACAGTCTCACGCACCAACTTAGCGTCTTTCAACTGCTTCTCGGTGGAGATTTTTTCGATGCGGCTATTGGTTACCGTTTTTTTATTAAAAAACAAGACGTTGTCACTTTCCCAGTTTGTATTACCAGTATGTTTTAAATAAAACCTAGGCTGATTCAATGAAAGCCTAGATTGTTTGAAGAAACTTTGTTGATTATAACAAAATCAAATTGCCGACAGTGGGTCAAACCTTTTAAAATACATTTAATTCAACGAGGACACATTATGGACATCGGCATCAACAATAAAGACCGCGAAGCCATCGCAGAAGGCTTATCAAAACTACTAGCAGACACTTACACCCTCTACCTCAAAACCCATTACTTTCACTGGAATGTCACTGGCCCCATGTTCAATACTTTGCACCTCATGTTTGAGACGCAATACACTGAACTCGCATTAGCAGTGGATTTAGTTGCTGAGCGTATTCGTTCATTAGGCGTATATGCGCCTGGCACCTATGCGCAATTTGCCAAGCTGTCTTCTATCAAAGATGCTGATGGCGTGCCCAAAGCCAACGACATGATCAAAGAGTTGGTTGCAGGTCACGAGGCCGTTTGTAGAACTGCACGAAGCGTGTTTCCCGCCTCTGAAGCCGCTGCTGATGAAGCTACAGCAGATTTACTCACCCAACGCTTACAACTGCACGAGAAAACAGCGTGGATGTTAAGAAGCTTGCTCGAGCAATAAATAAAATTCATGTCCCCTTTAAATAAGCCTTAAGCACCCCAACCTTAGGGCTTTAAAGATTCAATCATTGTAGAAAGTCACTCATGGCAACAAAACACGCTCGTTTACTCATCCTCGGTTCTGGTCCTGCAGGTTACTCTGCCGCTGTTTATGCCGCTCGCGCCAACCTCAAGCCTGTGTTAATCACAGGCATTGCGCAAGGCGGTCAACTCATGACCACTACCGAGGTGGACAACTGGCCTGCGGATGCTGACGGCGTACAAGGCCCAGAATTGATGGCGCGTTTTCAAAAACACGCTGAGCGCTTTAACACTGAGATGATTTTTGACCACATCCACACCACCCACCTCAAAGAAAAACCGATTCGTTTAGTAGGCGACAGTGGCGAATACACTTGTGACGCTCTGATTATCGCCACAGGTGCCAGTGCCAAATATTTAGGCCTGCCAAGTGAAGAAGCCTTTGCTGGCAAAGGTGTTTCCGCTTGCGCCACATGTGATGGCTTTTTCTACCGCAACCAAGAAGTCGCGGTGATTGGTGGCGGCAACACAGCGGTGGAAGAAACTTTATACCTCGCCAACATCGCCAGCAAAGTAACCTTGGTGCACAGAAGAGATAAATTCAAAGCCGAAGCCATTTTGGTGGATAAACTGATGGAGCGAGTGAAAGAAGGCAAAGTCGTGCTTGAGACATTCCACACATTGGATGAAGTGTTGGGCGACAACACAGGCGTGACAGGCATGCGCATTAAAGATGTGAACACTGGCAGCACCAAAGATATCGACCTCAAAGGCGTGTTTATCGCCATTGGCCATAAACCTAACACTGACATTTTTGAAGGCCAACTTGAGATGGAAGGCGGCTACATCGTCACCCAAATGGGTCGCGCTGGCAATGCTACCGCTACGAGCGTGCCAGGTGTATTTGCCGCAGGCGACGTGCAAGACCACATCTACCGCCAAGCCGTCACCAGTGCAGGCACAGGCTGTATGGCTGCCTTAGATGCCGAGCGCTATCTCACCAACAGTTAAGCACAAATATGGTTTAATTGAAAAAAGCGCACATCAGTGCGCTTTTTTTTCGCTAGAATAGATAGCATGGGTATTGAAGATGATAAAGACTTAGACGACGTACAGCTTTTCCAAGAAGCGGTCAAAGGCGCACGCCCAGTCAAAGTCAATCGCGTGCTTCACCCGCAAAAAAAACCCAAACCCATCCCTAAAAAACTATATGAAGATGAGCGCCAAGTCTTGCGTGATTCGCTGAGTGATGGATATATCCCCGCGTACGAAATGGAAAGCGGCGAAGAACTGCTTTATCTTCGCGAAGGCCAATCGCCCGTCATTTTAAGCAAACTCAGGCGTGGTCATTGGGTCGTGCAAGCCCATATTGATTTACATGGCTTGATTAGCGACGAAGCACGTTTATACGTGGCGGAATTTATCGCTGACTGCAAAAAGAAAGGTATCCGCTGTGTGCGCATCGTCCACGGCAAAGGCCTAGGCTCCCGCAACAAAGAACCCGTCCTCAAACACAAACTCCGCAACTGGCTCATGCAAAAAGACGAAGTGATTGCTTATGCACAAGCCAAGCAAAATGATGGTGGAAGTGGCGCGGTGATAGTACTACTAAAAGCTTAACTCGATTATCACAATCCAAGTTCACTCAAACTCGCATGCTCATCTGGTCTACGACCTAAAGGCCAAAAGAACTTACGGTCGGCTTCTTTAATCGGCATATCGTTAATACTGGCGTAACGTAATGCCATCAATCCGTTTTCGTCAAACTGCCAGTTCTCATTGCCATAGCTTCTAAACCAATTGCCAGCATCGTCGTGCCATTCGTAGGCAAAGCGCACTGCAATACGGTTGCCCTCAAACGCCCAGAGTTCTTTGATTAAACGATAATCGAGTTCTTTTGCCCATTTACGCGTTAAAAACTCGACAATTTGTTGGCGACCTTTAGGAAATTCAGCACGATTACGCCATTGAGAGTCTTGCGTATAGACTAAGGAGACGCGTTGCGGGTCGCGGCTATTCCAGCCGTCTTCTGCCATGCGTACTTTTTGGATGGCTGTTTCGCGGGTGAATGGCGGTAATGGTGGGCGGGTTTCAGTTGCAGTATTCACAATATCGTTCCTATCATCAATTTAATTTTAACCGTCATTCCGTGCAAGGACACGGAATCCAGTGGCTTTTAGCAAATTTTTTCAGCTAGATTGCTTCGTGCCTCGCAATGACAGCATCATGAGGCTTACTCACCCAAAAATCCACCGCTTTGGTGGCTCCATAGCTTAGCATACACACCATTAAGTTTTAACAGGGCTTCGTGGTTGCCTTCTTCAACAATGCCCCCTTCATCCAAGACAATCAGCCTATCCATAGCTGCGATAGTAGAGAGCCTGTGTGCTATGGCGACTACGGTTTTGCCTTCCATGAGTTGATTAAGATGGCTTTGGATGGCAACTTCAACTTCGCTATCCAAAGCGCTGGTGGCTTCATCTAATAGCAAAATAGGGGCATCTTTGAGCATGACGCGTGCGATGGCGATACGTTGACGTTGCCCACCTGAAAGTTTCACGCCACGCTCGCCGACATGGGCGTCATAGCCTGTACGGCCTTTGGCATCGCGCAGAGTGAGTATAAAGTCATGCGCTTCGGCCTGTTTAGCAGCTTGTATCATTTCAGCTTCAGTCGCTTCTGGGCGCCCATAAAGGATATTTTCTCGCACACTACGATGCAACAATGAGGTATCTTGCGTGACCATGCCGATATTGGCGCGTAGGCTGTTTTGAGTGACTTGGGCAATGTTTTGACCGTCTATCAAGACTTGGCCTGTTTGAATGTCATAAAACCTAAGTAGCAGATTGACGATGGTGGATTTACCTGCGCCAGAACGACCAACTAAACCAATGCGCTCACCTGCTTGGATGCTTAAATGCAGCCCTTGAAACAGCTTGGCTTGGTCTTCAAAAGCAAAGTCCACAGACTTAAATGTAACCTCGCCACGCTCGACTTTGAGTGCTGTGGCATTCGGCGCATCTTGTACTTTATGCATCATCGAGAGGGTATTCATGCCGTCATGCACAGTGCCAATTTGCTCATACAAACTGGTCAGCTCCCACATCACCCAATGCGAAATACCGTTGAGGCGCAAACACATGGCGGTCACCGCTGCCACGGCGCCTACACCCACTTTGCCTTGCGACCACAACCACAACACTGCGCCACCACTTAAAATTATCAATAGCATATTGAGCAGATGATTGATGGTCTCGACACTGCTGACCATACGCATTTGTCCGTGTACCGTGCCCAAAAACTCATGCATGGCAGATTGCGCATAACTCGCCTCACGCCCAGCATGTGAGAAAAGTTTGACGGTGCTGATATTGGTATAAGCATCGGTGATTCGGCCTGTCATCATTGCGCGCGCGTCAGCCTGCTTTTGTGAAACTTGGGCTAATTTGGGAATGTAATAGCGCAAGGCGCTCACATATAGCAACAACCAAATTAAAAACGGCCATACCATGACCAAATCAAAACCACCTACCACACTGACAATCGTCACAAAATAAATGACCACGTAAACCATAATGTCAGACACAATAAACCAGACATCTCGGACAGCCAGCGCGGTTTGCATGACTTTAGCAGCGACTCGCCCTGCAAATTCGTCTTGATAAAAACTCATGCTTTGATTGAGCATGAGTCGATGGAAATTCCAGCGTAAACGCATGGGGAAATTACCTGCCAAGGTTTGATGCTTGAGCAAGGTTTGTAGCCAAATTACCACCGTACTTGAAAGTAATATGCAGGCTAAAATGATGAGTTCGTGACGGTAGTCTTGCCATAACAAGTTGGGTGCAATCTTAGATAGCTGATCGACCACCTTGCCCATCATGGCAAACAACAAGGCCTCAAAGGCACCAATGATAGCGGTGAGCAGGGTCATGCTTAAAATGTAAGGACGCAACCCTTGTGTGGATTGCCAGACAAATCGCCAAAAGTGTTTTGAGGGGGGAGAGATTTCCTGTGAAGGAAACGGATTGACGAGCTGTTCAAACCATTTAAACATGAGGTATTACAAACGCTGGATGAGGCAAACAGCTTCAGCGGCGATGCCTTCACCACGCCCTGTGAAGCCGAGTTTTTCTGTCGTGGTCGCTTTGATGTTGATTTGGCTAACATCTATGGTGCAATCTTGCGCGATGTTCGCGCACATTTGGGCGGTGTGTTGGCTAAGTCTAGGCGCTTCGCAAATCACAGTAGCGTCGATATTGCCCACTTGGTACTGATGGTCTTTAAGCAAAGAAACTACATGGCGCAATAATTCACGCGAATCAATGCCTTTAAAGCGCATATCTGTGGGTGGAAAGTGCTTGCCGATATCGCCAAGGCCTGCTGCGCCTAGCAAGGCATCACAAATAGCATGCAACAACACATCGGCATCCGAGTGACCATCTAAGCCTTTATCATGCGGGATATTCACACCACCGATGATACAAGGTCGGCCAACCACTAGCTGGTGTACATCAAACCCATGGCCAACTCTAAATGGCAGTTGCACCTTATGCACCTAACTTGAATAAAAGGTTTAGCACGTCTAAATCTTGTGGATAGGTCACTTTCATATTACGCAATTCCCCTTGCACGAGCTTAGGCGTCAAACCCAAAGCCTCAATCGCTTCGGACTCATCCGTAGGATTACCATCAAACTTATGCATAGCTTCTAGCAAGGTTGAAAATCTGAACATTTGAGGGGTTTGCGCTTGCCAAAGTTGCGCTCTAGAAATAGTTTTTTTAACGCGCGAGACACTGTCCGCCTTTTTCAAGGTGTCTGCCACGGGCATGGCCAACAAACCACCAACTTCGTCATCCTCTAATGCAGTGATAAGTTGGTTAAGCAAACGATTGGTCAAACCTGGACGCGCAGCATCATGCACTAATATCCAATCCGCTGGCTTCACGCGCAACTCAATCGCCTTAAGGCCATTCAGAACCGACTCCGCGCGAGTCTCGCCGCCGCAATGATGCAACTTTACCTTGTCACTCGCACTGACATAACTGCTACGCCAATACGCATCACTTTCGTTCAATACAATATGGATTGAGTCAATTTTGGCTGATTGATCAAACACGCGTATCACGTGCTGAATCAGTGGCTTGCCATCTAAGCTCAGGTATTGTTTGGGCGCTTGCGCCCCCATACGGCTTCCAGTACCTGCCGCAGGGATAATCGCATGAAATTTTGGTTTAATTATTTTTGTCGCTGTTTTTGTCATGACTAAATTTTAGCACGCGAAGCTTATTGATGCCGATGCATCGAGATAAATATGCGCTTAATCTCTAATAGTTTAGTTAAGCTGAGTAAGGCTAATAGCCCATATGGGTCAATGACAGTCTAGGGTTAAAAACCTATGATGTCACCAATCTGTAAGAAACGCAAAACGTGTGTAGTTAAGTTTCATGGCAGTCTAAGTAAGGGTTACACCTTATTTAGATTCTTTAGCCCAGCGCTTCGGCGCTGGGTTTTTTTTGCCCTCAATTTGTCTTAATAAAACACCCTCAAAAAAACAACTTTGTGTCACTTCAAAAGCAAAAAACCTCCACGAGGGAGGTTTTTTTTATGAATAGCTTGGGGATGACCTACTTTCGCATACGAAGAGTACACTATCATTGGCGCTGGTTCGTTTCACGGCCCTGTTCGAGAAGGGAAGGGGTGGTTCCAAACCGCTATTGTCCCCAAGCATAACTGGTAATGTTATGCCTAGACATACCACATGGGTATGTTAGTAAGCAGAGTGCTAAACTTATGTTTAGCCTGCTTTAACAAATTGGAAGAAGTAAAGTTGGCGTGTGAATAAGCTGATTTATCAGCTATATTCCACGGACATAACCTTTACGGTCATATCAAATGGGATAGGGTATGAAACATATTGTTTCTTTTCTTTTTGATTGCCAAATCATTGCTTTAGAACCACAACCTTTTAGATTTCATGCATTTTCATACACATCGTCTAAGTTCTAAGGTTATAGGATCAAGCCTCACGAGCAATTAGTATCAGTTAGCTTAATGCATTACTGCACTTCCACACCTGACCTATCAACGTCCTGGTCTTGAACGACTCTTTAGGAGGGTTAAACCCTCAGGCAAGTCTCATCTCGAGGCGAGTTTCACGCTTAGATGCTTTCAGCGTTTATCTCTTCCACACTTAGCTACCCAGCGATACCATTGGCATGATAACTGGTCCACCAGTGGTGTGTCCACTCCGGTCCTCTCGTACTAGGAGCAGGTCCCCTCAAACTTGCAGCGCCCACGGCAGATAGGGACCAAACTGTCTCACGACGTTTTAAACCCAGCTCACGTACCACTTTAAATGGCGAACAGCCATACCCTTGGGACCGGCTACAGCCCCAGGATGTGATGAGCCGACATCGAGGTGCCAAACTCCCCCGTCGATATGAACTCTTGGGAGGAATCAGCCTGTTATCCCCAGAGTACCTTTTATCCGTTGAGCGATGGCCCTTCCATACAGAACCACCGGATCACTATGACCTGCTTTCGCACCTGCTCGACCTGTCCGTCTCGCAGTCAAGCAACCTTTTGCCATTGCACTATCAGTACGATTTCCGACCGTACCTAGGTTACCTTCGCACTCCTCCGTTACTCTTTGGGAGGAGACCGCCCCAGTCAAACTGCCCACCATACACGGTCCCCAGTCCAGATTATGGACCTAGGTTAGAACCTCAACAACATCAGGGTGGTATTTCAAGGTCGACTCCACGAAATCTAGCGACTCCGCTTCAACGTCTCCCACCTATCCTACACAAATCTTGTCAAAGTCCAATGTAAAGCTACAGTAAAGGTTCATGGGGTCTTTCCGTCTAGCCGCGGGGAGATTGCATCTTCACAAACATTTCAACTTCGCTGAGTCCCGAGAGGAGACAGTGTGGCCATCGTTACGCCATTCGTGCGGGTCGGAACTTACCCGACAAGGAATTTCGCTACCTTAGGACCGTTATAGTTACGGCCGCCGTTTACTGGGACTTCAATCAAGAGCTTGCACCCCATCATTTAATCTTCCAGCACCGGGCAGGCGTCACACCCTATACGTCCACTTTCGTGTTTGCAGAGTGCTGTGTTTTTATTAAACAGTCGCAGCCACCTTTTCACTGCAACCCCATCACGCTTCACGAGTAAAATCGCTACACGCTACCGGGGCGCACCTTCTCCCGAAGTTACGGTGCTAATTTGCCGAGTTCCTTCTCCCGGGTTCTCTCAAGCGCCTTAGAATTCTCATCCTACCCACCTGTGTCGGTTTGCGGTACGGTCTTATACAACTGAAGCTTAGTGGCTTTTCTTGGAAGCATGGTATCAATCACTTCGTCTGCAAGCAGACTCGTTATCACGTCTCAGTCTTAGCTCTCCGGATTTGCCTAAAGAACCAACCTACACGCTTGAATCGGGACATCCAACACCCGGCTGACCTAACCTTCTCCGTCCCCACATCGCATTGTATAGAGGTACAGGAATATTAACCTGTTTCCCATCAGCTACGCATCTCTGCCTCACCTTAGGGGCCGACTCACCCTGCGCCGATGAACGTTGCGCAGGAAACCTTGGGTTTTCGGCGAGCGGGCTTTTCACCCGCTTTATCGCTACTCATGTCAGCATTCGCACTTCTGATACCTCCAGCATCCCTCACAGAACACCCTTCGCAGGCCTACAGAACGCTCTCCTACCATACTAGTAAACTAGTATCCGAAGCTTCGGTTACGTGCTTAGCCCCGTTACATCTTCCGCGCAGGACGACTCGACCAGTGAGCTATTACGCTTTCTTTAAATGATGGCTGCTTCTAAGCCAACATCCTGGCTGTCTATGCCTTCCCACTTCGTTTTCCACTTAGCACGTCATTTGGGACCTTAGCTGTCGGTCTGGGTTGTTTCCCTCTTGTCCACGGACGTTAGCACCCATGGACTGTCTCCCGTAATTGAACTTCTCAGTATTCGGAGTTTGCAATGGTTTGGTAAGTTCTTATGAACCCCCTAGCCATAACAGTGCTCTACCCCCGAGAGTTATATACGAGGCACTACCTAAATAGTTTTCGGAGAGAACCAGCTATCTCCAAGTTTGTTTAGCCTTTCACCCCTATCCACAGCTCATCCCCAAATTTTTCAACATTTGTGGGTTCGGACCTCCAGTACCTGTTACGGCACCTTCATCCTGGCCATGGATAGATCACTTGGTTTCGGGTCTACACCCAGCAACTATACGCCCTATTCGGACTCGATTTCTCTACGCCTCCCCTATCGGTTAAGCTTGCTACTGAATGTAAGTCGCTGACCCATTATACAAAAGGTACGCAGTCACCTTTCGGCTCCCACTGTTTGTATGCATACGGTTTCAGGATCTATTTCACTCCCCTCCCGGGGTTCTTTTCGCCTTTCCCTCACGGTACTTGTTCACTATCGGTCGATTACGAGTATTTAGCCTTGGAGGATGGTCCCCCCATGTTCAGACAAGGTTTCTCGTGCCCCGCCCTACTTGTCGTTACCCTAGTTCCACAAACGGGATTTCGTATACGGGACTATCACCCACTACGGTCGGACTTTCCATTCCGTTCTACTATCGCGTCTGCTAAAAGTAACAGGCTATTCCATGTTCGCTCGCCACTACTTACGGAATCTCGGTTGATTTCTTTTCCTTGAGCTACTTAGATGTTTCAGTTCACTCAGTTCGCCACCATCTCCCTATATATTCAGGAGCGGTTACCCTTGCGGGTGGGTTTCCCCATTCGGACATCTCCGGATCAAAGCTTATTTGCCAGCTCCCCGAAGCTTTTCGCAGGCTATCACGTCCTTCATCGCCTGTAATCGCCAAGGCATCCACCATATGCACTTATTCACTTGACCCTATAACGTTAAAACCTAAACCCTTTTTAAATCTAAGTTCCGCCGTGCATGAGACACGCGTTATAGGTAATTCTAAAGCACTATCAAACCTCGTTAGATTCGCTTAACTTCCGATTTCTCTTCCATCAAACTTCTCAACTTGCGTTTAATATTTCTGATTTTGCAATCAATCGATATTGTTTCCGGTTAAAAAACAATATCGCCCATTTCGAACATACATTGTCATCACACAACATATGTTCACTTTACTTCTTCCATTTTGTTAAAGAGCAGTCTAATTTAAAACTAGTTAAGTTTAAAAACTAGAAGCAAGTATTGTCTAAATCATCTTAAGCAATACTTGCTTCTAATTTCTTACCTTACATCAACAAAGAAGTGGTGGAGGATAACGGGATCGAACCGTTGACCCCCTGCTTGCAAAGCAGGTGCTCTCCCAGCTGAGCTAATCCCCCAATATCGTTGACAGTGAATCTGGTGGGTCTGGTTGGGCTCGAACCAACGACCCCCGCCTTATCAAGACGGTGCTCTAACCAGCTGAGCTACAGACCCAATAAGGTAAATGCCTATTTACCTGTGGCCAATCTTTGTTGCTGCTTACTTCTACGAACGACTGATAAGTGTGAATGCTTGTAGCCAAGTGATGCTTGCTCTAGAAAGGAGGTGATCCAGCCGCACCTTCCGATACGGCTACCTTGTTACGACTTCACCCCAGTCATGAATACTACCGTGGTAAGCGTCCCCCTTGCGGTTAGACTACCTACTTCTGGTAAAACCCACTCCCATGGTGTGACGGGCGGTGTGTACAAGGCCCGGGAACGTATTCACCGCGACATGCTGATCCGCGATTACTAGCGATTCCGACTTCATGCAGGCGAGTTGCAGCCTGCAATCCGGACTACGATCGGCTTTCTGAGATTGGCTCCCCCTCGCGGGTTGGCAACTCTCTGTACCGACCATTGTATTACGTGTGAAGCCCTGGCCATAAGGGCCATGAGGACTTGACGTCATCCCCACCTTCCTCCGGTTTGTCACCGGCAGTCCCAATAAAGTGCCCAACTAAATGATGGCAATTATTGGCAAGGGTTGCGCTCGTTGCGGGACTTAACCCAACATCTCACGACACGAGCTGACGACAGCCATGCAGCACCTGTGTCCACTTTCTCTTTCGAGCACCTAATGCATCTCTGCTTCGTTAGTGGCATGTCAAGGCCAGGTAAGGTTTTTCGCGTTGCATCGAATTAATCCACATAATCCACCGCTTGTGCGGGCCCCCGTCAATTCCTTTGAGTTTTAATCTTGCGACCGTACTCCCCAGGCGGTCTACTTCACGCGTTAGCTGCGTTACTCATGGATTTTACTCCACCAACAACTAGTAGACATCGTTTAGGGCGTGGACTACCAGGGTATCTAATCCTGTTTGCTCCCCACGCTTTCGTGCATGAGCGTCAATATTATCCCAGGGGGCTGCCTTCGCCATTGGTATTCCTCCACATCTCTACGCATTTCACTGCTACACGTGGAATTCTACCCCCCTCTGACATATTCTAGTCTTGATAGTTTCAAACGCAGTTCCCAAGTTGAGCTCGGGGATTTCACATCTGACTTATCAAAACCGCCTGCGCACGCTTTACGCCCAGTAATTCCGATTAACGCTCGCACCCTACGTATTACCGCGGCTGCTGGCACGTAGTTAGCCGGTGCTTCTTATCAAGGTACCGTCAGCCTCAACCTATGTTAGAGGTTAAGTTTTCTTCCCTTGCGAAAGAGCTTTACAACCCGAAGGCCTTCTTCACTCACGCGGAATGGCTGGATCAGGCTTGCGCCCATTGTCCAAAATTCCCCACTGCTGCCTCCCGTAGGAGTCTGGACCGTGTCTCAGTTCCAGTGTGGCTGGTCGTCCTCTCAGACCAGCTACTGATCGAAGCCTTGGTGAGCCTTTACCTCACCAACTAGCTAATCAGATATCGGCCGCTCCATTAACGCTAGGTCCGAAGATCCCCAGCTTTCCCCCTCAGGGCGTATGCGGTATTAGCTAATCTTTCGACTAGTTATCCCCCATTATTGGATACGTTCCGATATATTACTCACCCGTTCGCCACTAATCGCCACCTAGCAAGCGAAGTCCGTGCATGCCGTTCGACTTGCATGTGTAAAGCATTCCGCCAGCGTTCAATCTGAGCCAGGATCAAACTCTTCAGTTTAATTTCTGACTATTACTTATTACCTCTTGCGAGGTGGTATTTCGTTTCGCTTTGACCTGTAATTAAACAAGTCCTCAAATTCATTTCAAGGTGTGTCTTGTCGTTTAGCCATTACTGACCAACACTATTTACATACTTGTCATAAATCTAAGTGTAAAGCATTTGTCTTTTCTGAGTCTATTAGCACCTAAAATGCTAATTCATCTCAACCACAAACACCCACACTTATCAGTCATTCAAATTGTTAAAGAACATCGAAGAGTTAATCCTCTTTTCTACTACCACCCAAAACATGTCGTCTCAAGCGAAGGTGCGCATTATACAGAGTTTTGTCGACTTGTAAAACGCTTTTTTAATTTAATTTCAAAACTAAATCAAACTAAAAATGTTGTTGGTTGCGGGAACAGGATTTGAACCTGTGACCTTCGGGTTATGAGCCCGACGAGCTGCCAGACTGCTCCATCCCGCGTCCGATATCGACGCCAAAATTTCACTTGCGTCGAGAGGTGAGACTATAGCAAAGATTTTGAGGATACCTGTCAAAATCATCTTTGTGTTTTTGGCCGCTTGATTAAGATTTCTGTTAACAAAGCCACTAAGATTTCACCAAAAACAAAAGCGCCTTTGCGAATGGCGTTTATTTTAAAGAAGATAAGGCTTTTAATTACTGGCGACTAATTACTTGGCAACCGCACCGAATACTTTTTTCAAAAGCCACTGCTGGCTTGCCCAAGTGGGTCTTTGCGAATAGCAGCTTCTTCTTTTGCAATCATGAGATACAAGCCCATCCAAGCGCTTTATTAGTCACGTATTGCTCAATGTTAGCAGTCTTCTTTTTTCACCACACCAAACTTGCTACCCATTTCTGCATACTTATTATAAGTCTCTGCCAATTGCACTTTCTCGGTGGCCTTTTGCACAATAGGCAAGAATTTTTCTGCCATTTGAGTCGAAGTGGTTCTTTTGAAAATATTGCGTCGCAGCATCTTGCGGCCCTGTCAAAATGGATTTCGCATCTGCCAAACTCATTTTTTTAATTGAATCTACCAACAGTGTTTTAGCCTCTGGCACCGCAGCTTCCGCAGCACGGTTCATTTTTAGCACCAGCTCATCAGACTGCTTGCCCATGCCAATCAGTTTCATGCCTTTTTCAATTTTTTTAAGTGAATTAGGCAATGGAATTTTGACTTCTTTATTACCAAAGAAACCGTTACTGCTCCTAAGCATATTGACCGCTTTGGTCACACCTTGCGTCCAAGGCGAACTTTGAGCCCACTCATTTCTTGCTTACTTAAAGCGTCGCTCAAGATCCAGTGCAACGCTGGTTACCCCGCATTTTGCGTTGCTTTACTAACTTTAAGCAATGTCACCTAACGCTTTTCAAATTAAAGCATTTGCTTGCATGGCACAAGTGGCTAGCATCATGATTACAACAGATGTTTGTTTACATGTCATTTCTTCATCGCCGATACAAAGTTAAGTACTCGTGATAATACCCCTGCTTTCAGACCATGATGTGCTGAACTGATTGCTTATTTTTTGAAAGAATTTACATTCCAAATTTTGGTTTGCATATTCGCCGATGGTTCTATCGCTTGAAAACTTAGCCATGCGAGCCACGTTTAAGATGGCACGACGTGACCAAGCTTCTTGGTCTTGATACAGCGCCGAGACTTCTTCTTGCGTTTCAATGTAGCTTGCATAATCAGCCAACAACAAATAATGGTCGCCCTTGCCTGAATAAGCGTATCAAAAATAGCCTGATAACGGTCTGGCTCTTCCACATTAAAGAAGCCCGTTGCAATCATGTCCAACACTTCTTTTAACTCAGGGTTAGCTGTGGTAAATCATCCCAAGGGTTGTAGCCTTGCGCTTTAGCTTCTCGGCGACTTCTGGTGTTGTTAAACCAAAAATAAAGATATTGTCATCGCCGACCTCTTCTTTAATTTCCACATTAGCGCCATCTAAAGTACCGATGGTGAGCGCGCCATTCAGCGCCATTTTCATATTGCCCGTGCCACTAGCTTCGGTACCTGCGGTTGAAATCTGCTCAGACAAATCCGCGCCTGGGAATAAAATTTCCGCCGCGCTGACTTCGTAATTTGGGTAAAACACCACTTTTAGCTTGGTCGCCCACAGCGGGGTCGTCGTTCACAATGTTCGCCACATCATTAATCAAGCGAATAATTTGTTTTGCCAACCAGTAGCCTGGCGCCGCTTTACCCGCAAAAATCACCACGCGCGGGGTGCAGCATTGTATTTACCCAAACGAATGCGGTTATATAAAGTAATCACATGAAGTACGTTGAGCAACTTGCGTTTGTATTCATGTATACGTTTGATTTGCACATCAAACAAAGCGGCAGGATTGGGTTTAACTGATGCCTGTCTTTTCTCAGAATTTTGTTAGCTAACCGTTGCTTTATTGGCCAGTTTAACGGCTCGCGGAAGGCTTTTCTAAAAGCTCTGCATCGTCCGCCAAGGGGGTTCAATTTTTGTAATTTTGCTGAGGTCTTTTTGAAAACCTGTGCCGATGTGCTTGCGTTAGCAAGTCTGTCAACAATGGGTTGGCTTGATTGAGCCAACGTCTTGGCGTAATACCGTTGGTCACATTGGTCAGCTTGCCCGGGAAAATACGATTAAAATCTGCAAACAATGTGGTTTTTAGCAACTCGCTATGCAATGCCGCCACACCATTCACGGTGTGACTGCCCACCACGGCCAAATGCGCCATGCGCACTCTGCGACCATGCGTTTCATCAATAATAGAAACACGTTTTAACAAATCGGTTTCACCAGGGAAATGATGGTTCACCATTTGCAAGAAACGGTGGTTGATTTCGTAAATGATTTCCAAATGACGTGGCAACAAGGTCGCAAACAAGTCCACAGACCAAGTCTCCAAGCGCTTCTGGCATCAAAGTATGATTAGTGTAAGCAAACACCTTAGTCACTAAGCCCCAAGCCCTGTCCCATTCCAATTTATACACATCCACCAATTGATACATCATTTCTGCCACAGCAATCGCTGGATGGGTATCGTTCAGTTGAATGGCCACTTTATCGGGCAAAGCTTTCCAATCATTTTTCGCGCCTAAAAAGCGGTGTCAAGAATATCTTGCGTTGAAGCAGAGACAAAAAAGTATTGCTGTTTTAGACGCAACTCACGGCCTGAAGCTGAGCTGTCATTGGGGTACAACACTTTGCGAGATCGTTTCTGCGCCATGACGCCCGTTGCTCAACCGAGCGCTCATAATTACCCTCATTAAAATGGCTTAAATCAAATTCTTTGCTGGCTTTGGCAGACCACAAACGCAAATTGTTCACAGTAGTCGTGTCATAGCCGGGCACAGGCACATCGTAAGGCATCGCAACCACGTTTTCTGTGTCTACCCAATGGTGCTCAATATTGCCTTGTTCGGTGGTGAACTGCACCACACGGCCATAAAACTTCACATCGCATGTATGTTCAGGGCGTTGCACTTCCCAAATGTTTTGATAGCGCAACCAGTTGTCGGGGTTTTCCACTTGCTGGCCGTTTTCAATACTTTGTCTAAACATGCCATAGTCATAGCGTATGCCGTAACCCGTGGCTGGAATATCCATGGTCGCCATCGAATCGACAAAGCAAGCTGCAAGCCTTCCCAAGCCACCATTACCCAAAGCGGCATCGTGCTCCATCTCCACAATCGCTTCCATGTTTTGGCCGATTTCACCCAAACCCTTGCTTACTTCTGGTGCAATGCCCAAATTGAGGGCGGCGTTTGAAAGCATACGCCCAATCAAAAACTCCAAAGAAAGATAATACACACGCTTAGTATTCGCATCGCGATAAGCCTCGCGCGTCTGCACCCAACGACCCATCAAATGGTCGCGTACGGTATACGCCGTGGTTTGATAATAGTCTCGCGTGGTTGCCCAAGAGCCTGATTTTCCTAGAGAAAAAATAAGGTGATTACGTAGGGCCTGAGGAATCGGCAAATTTTCAATCAAAAAATCATCTTCAGCAGAAGCACTTTCCTTTTTAGGACTTACAGCTTTGGCAGTTTTGGTAGACTTTGTGGTGGCGGTCATACTTCATCCTCATTGTTAAATCGAGTTTATTTTCATAGCGAGCCACATTGTGACACGCTTTTATAAATTAGATTAAGCAAAAACCAAGCCGATTAGGGCGCAAATCGACAAATAAAAAGCCACCTAGCAAAGAGGTGGCTTTTTAAGTTTTGTCCTGCTTACAAAATCAAACTGTTCATGCGTTTAACAAAACTAGCAGGGTCTTCTAACTGTCCGCCTTCTGCCAATAAGGCTTGGTCAAACAAGACATGCGCATAATCGGCAAACTTGGCTTCGTCGCTTTCCGCTTTGAGTTTTTCTACCAAGCGATGCGCTGGGTTGATTTCTAAAATCGGCTTGCTGTCTGGCGCTTGTTGGCCTGCGGCTTTTAAAATACGCGCCAAGTTGCCTGATAAATCGTGCTCACCTGCGACCAAGCAAGCGGGTGAATCGGTCAAACGATGCGTGACTTTGACTTCTTTCACTGCATCGCCCAACGTGGTTTTGATGCGTTCGACCAAGTCCTTGGCGTCTTCTTCGACTTTTTTCTGCGCTTCTTTGTCGGCTTCGTCTTCGAGTTTACCTAAGTCTAAATCGCCTTTGGCGATGGATTGGAGTTTTTTGCCATCAAACTCGGTCAAGCCACCTAACATCCATTCGTCCACTTTGTCAGACATCAGCAACACTTCGATGCCTTTTTTGCGGAAGATTTCGAGGTGTGGTGAATTTTTGGCTGCTGCAAACGTATCGGCTGTGATGTAGTAAATCGCTTCTTGCTCTAGCTTCATGCGGCTGACGTAGTCTTTGAGCGAGACGTTTTGTGTGTCACTGTCAGTATGGGTCGAGGCAAAGCGCAACAGGCCTGCGATTTTGTCTTTGTTGGCAAAGTCTTCGCCTGGGCCTTCTTTCATCACGCGACCAAACTGCGTCCAGAATTTGGCATAGTCTTCTGCTTTGTTTTCGGCTAAATCTTCTAGCAGACTCAAGACTTTTTTCACTGAGCCGTTTTTAATCGCTTCGACATCGCGGCTGTCTTGCAGAATTTCGCGTGAGACATTTAAAGGCAAATCGGCCGAGTCAATCACGCCACGCACAAAACGCAGGTATTGCGGCATGAGTTTTTCATCGTCTTCCATGATAAATACGCGTTTAACGTAGAGCTTGATGCCTTGACGGCGCTCGCGGTCATACAAATCAAACGGTGCTTTGCTTGGCACATAAAGCAATGATATATACTCTTGCTTGCCTTCTACACGGCTATGCGTGTAGGCCAATGGCGCTTCAAAGTCGTGCGACACGTGTTTGTAGAACTCGTTGTACTCTTCTTCGGTGATGTCGTTTTTACTACGCGCCCACAAGGCTGAGGCTGAATTGATGGTTTCGTCTTCGTCGGTTGGCACCATTTCACCGCCCGCGCCATTCTCGCCGTCTTTCCATTCTGATTTTTTCATCACAATCGGCAGGGTGATGTGGTCAGAATATTTGCGCACGATGGATTTTAGTTTCCAATCGTTGAGGAACTCGTCTTCATCTGCACGCAAGTGCAAAATCACATCGGTGCCACGTCCTGCTTTCTCAACAGCCTCGATGGTAAAGTCGCCTTCACCGCCAGATTCCCATTTCACGCCTTCGGCTTC
This sequence comes from uncultured Methylophilus sp., assembly GCA_965249075.1. GTDB lineage: Bacteria > Pseudomonadota > Gammaproteobacteria > Burkholderiales > Methylophilaceae > Methylophilus. Next base: position 10,322 of record CBDFLF010000002.1, on the reverse strand, counting down.
ACCTGCGCGACGCGTCAACAAGGTCACTTTGTCGGCAATGATAAAACTGGAGTAAAAGCCCACCCCAAATTGACCGATTAAATTAGCATCCTTAGCTTGGTCGCCTGTGAGGTTTTGAAAAAACTCTTTGGTACCTGATTTGGCAATGGTGCCGATATTGGCAATCACTTCTTCGCGACGCATGCCGATGCCATTATCTGAAATGGTCAAGGTACGCGCAGCCTTATCAAAAGACACGCGAATTTTTAACTCGCTGTCTGTTTCGTACAAACTTGAGTTAGAGATAGCCTCAAAACGCAGTTTATCCGCCGCGTCTGAAGCATTAGAAATCAACTCGCGCAACACGATTTCTTTATTGCTATATAAAGAGTGAATCATCAACTGTAAAAGTTGTTTCACTTCGGCTTGAAAGCCCATGGTTTGTTTTTCTGTACTTGCTACGGTCATGCCTGTCCTCCAATACGTTACATTTAATACGCAATACCTACATTCAATCTAGCCAAAAGATTGGGGGACTGTCTCAAAATTTCAAGTCTTGCCAAAAAAATCAAACTAAATTTCAAGCTTGGCTAACTTTCACTAGTCACTCAAGGCATAACTATTTATACTGTTTATGCAATGCTTATCCACTTCATCAGGAGCGGTACATGGTTAAAATCAATGTTGAAGCCATCAGTGAAACTTCTTTTAGTGTGAGCGTTGAAAACGCGCACCCGAGCGTGCACCAAGTGAGCTTTAGGCCTGAGTATGCGCAGCAGATTTCGCAAGGCTTGGTTGATAATTTGGCGCTGGTACGCGCCTCGTTTGCATTTTTGCTAGACCGTGAATCTAATACCAGTATTTTGCGCAGTTTTGATTTAAGTGTGATTGAACGCTACTTTCCCGAGTATCCTAAAGTGATTAAAACTTACTTCTCGCAAACGCTCACTGAATAGCAGGTACTTCTATCAATTCAAGTTGCTAAGTAAGACAAGGCGCGAATAAAAAATTTGGACGCCGCATATAAGCAATATGTAAGGAGATATTTTTTATGAGCAACACAGTATGGCGACGGAAATTGAGTTGATAGAAGTGCCTAATCCTTTTTCACCAGACTATCATATTCAACTGCTACTATTTTGATGTAATGACTTATTCCGCTGACACCCAACTCGCCGCAGTTGATCTGGGCTCCAATAGTTTTCGTTTAGAAATCGGTCGTATTGAACACGGTCAAATCCAACGCATTGATTACCTCAAAGAAGCCGTGCGCCAAGGTGGCGATTTAGACGAAGAGCGCAATCTTTCACCCGCCGCGATTGAACGTGGTTTGCGCTGTTTGGCACGATTCGGTGAGCGTCTCAAAGGTTTCCCTGCACAGCAAGTGAGGGCGGTGGCGACGCAAACTTTGCGTGAGGCCAACAACCGCGATGTGTTTATCAAGCAAGCCAGCAAAGTGTTGGGCTACCCGATTGAAGTGATTTCTGGTGTGGAAGAAGCGCGTTTGATTTATCAAGGCGTGAGTCGTTTATTACCTCAATCAGATGAGCGCCGTTTGGTGATTGATATTGGCGGGCGTTCCACCGAGTTTATTTTGGGTCAGCACTTTCAAGCCAATGCCACAGAATCCCTGCGTGTGGGCTCTGTGGCTTGGTCACAAAAGTATTTTGCCGATGGCATGCTCTCAGAAAAAAACTTCGAACGTGCAGAAATCGCCGCTGAATCGGTGATTGACACGATTGCCGACAATTACAGTGGTTGGGACGTGGCTTATGGTGCCTCAGGCACAGTGGGCGCGGTGGCTGACCTGCTGACAGGTGCTGGACATAACGCAGAGCAAATCACCCGTACCCAACTCGACTGGCTCAAGCAATTACTCATCAAAGCTAAAAACCCAGACAAACTCAATTTAAATGGCCTCAAAGATGACCGCAAAGCCGTGATTGGAGGTGGGTTGTCAGTCTTGCTAGCTGTGTTTGATACGCTCAATATTGATTCCATGCGCGTTGCCAATGGCGCTTTGCGTCATGGCGTGCTGTACGACATGATGAGCGACAACCACGCCGTAGAAGATTTGCGTAGTGCATCTATACAGCGCCTTTGTGCCCGCTTTGGGGTTGATATGGCGCATGCGCAACAAGTGAGTAAAACCGCACTCTACTTTTACGACGCCATGTTTAAATCTAGTGGGTTTAAATCTAATGGACTGGAAAGTGATGGGTTTGCAAGTGACGTGCTAGTCAGCAATCGCAATCATGCCTTAAGTCGTCCCAGCGACTTCAGTGAAAAACAGAGGCAGATTTTGCACTGGAGCGCCTTGTGTCATGAAATCGGCAATGCCATTTCACACAACGAGGCGCACAAACATGGTGCTTATATTTTAGATAACACTGAACTGATGGGATTTGCCCAAAGTGAACTACATACGCTCAGTTTGTTGATTTTGGGTCACCAAGGCAAACTGCGTAAGCTTGAGGCAAACCTTGATTCTAAAAGCCCCGATTCTGAAAACTTTGTTTGCCAATTATTGGCACTGCGTTTAGCGGTGATTATCTGTCATGCCAGACGCCCCGCCAACCTCAAACCGTTATCGCTGACTAAACAACATAAGCAAATCACGCTGACTGTGCCAAAAACATGGCCAAGCACACACCCACAAACACATTACCTGCTAGAAGAAGAAAGCCTGCTTTGGCAAAAAACAGGCTGGGGTGTGAGTATTGAGATTGCAGATTAAAGCTTTATTTTAATTTAGCTACCGTTTTACGCCATTCTTCTAGTTGCTCATCTTCAATTTCCAGTTGCAAAGCCAATGCTTCTTCTTTGGTGAGTTTTTCTTTATGCAAGCGCTTTGGCAGTTTGCCTGACATACGCGAGAGCAAACGCTCCATTTCATCCTCACTGAGTTGACTGACTTTGTTTAAATATTCTGAATTGACTATTTTTGACATTTTTCCACCTTCATAAATTACGCATCATTAACACTGGCTTGTACCAGCCAATCCATCACTACTTGCCATTGCAGTGCATCCACATCTGTAAATGCAGACTTTAACTCAACCACGCTCAAGCCTTCTTCTGCAGCTTTCACGTAAAGTTGTGCGCCTCTAAGAGCGCCGACAATGGGGAAGTTTGTTGCTTGCATAAACTCCCACAAGCTTTGTGCTGACTTGGTTCGCATGCCAACACGCATGCCCACCAAGCCAACAAATGTTTTATGTTTACGAATGGCTTTTTCTTCGTTCAACACATTTAAAAAATCGTCACTGGCGCCTATGTCAAACGCCGAGGGTTGTATCGGTACCAACACTAGGTCAGCTTCTTTGACGGCTTCAGAAATTTTCTTCTCACTGAATCCACCTGGCGAGTCTGTAATCAGCCAATCGAGTTGTTTGCGCTTGGCGCTACTGAGTTCTTCAAACAAATGAATGGTTGGCAAGCTTGCTGGCCTTCTTGCCAACCAGTGGGTGGAAGACTGTTGCTTATCGATATCTTGCAACGCCACATTTGCACCCGCGTGTGCGAGGTACCCAGCTAAATTTGTGGCTAGCGTGGTTTTACCACTGCCCCCTTTGGTATTCGCTATGAGTATTTGTCGCATGGGTATCCCCAAATATTAAGTTCGACTAATTATTTTTATGGCGCATTTATACATGAGTTTGGGGTTTTTAAATAGCGCGCAACCGTGACAGTTTTATGACAATTGACACTCACTTAAAACGGTATAAACTGTTTTAACAACTAACAAGGAGCCGATAATGACGAACAATACAACGACTACAAATAGTACGGCCGCCAAGCCTGTGAGCGCCGCACCAATCAAAAAACCAGCAGTGACAAAATCAGCGCCTGCGAAAGCAAGTGCAGCTAAAACCACTGTGACTAAAACGCAAGCGACTAAAGCCACGCCAGCCAAAAAAGTGGCTGCAAAAGTACCCGTAAAAACGGTTAAACCTAAAGCGCCAAAAACCAGTGATAAAACCAAAAGCGAAAAACCAAAATCAGAGAAAGTAAAAATGGAACGCGACAGCTTCACCATGCCTAAAGAGGAGTACGCACAATTAGCAGCGCTCAAAGCACGGATGGTAAGCTTAGGCAAACCAGTGAAAAAGAGCGAGTTATTGCGCGCTGGCATTAAGTTGCTCACGGGGTTAAGCGACCCTAACTTACAGTCTTTAATGGCGAGCATCCCTGCGATTAAAACGGGTCGTCCTAAAAAGAAATAATTTAAGCAGTCAGTTTGAGTTAGGCTAGATCTGGTGTCTGTGCGCTATACAACTTATAGGGCAAGCCACTGTTGGGCAAGGTCATCCACCAAACAGCGCCTTTTTTAAAGCTCAAGGGCGCATAGTGTGAGGTGAGCGCATAAGAAGCCAGCTCACCTATCCACGGTTGATGGCCGACCAGAATGACTGAAGACGCGTTTGGGTTGTCTTTTAACGCGGTAGTTTGCAACCACTCCACAATCTGTTTGGCTTGCGCATCTGGTTGCAAGGCTGAGGCAATTTGATAATCTGCACGCCACGCTTCGACCGTTTGTATGGCACGCTTGGCTGGACTAACCAGCACCAAGGTATCTTTGGGCAGATAGCGCTTAAGCCATAACGCCATGCGTTTGGCCTGCTTTTTACCTTTGACGGTTAATGCGCGTTCATGGTCTTGCTGACCATAGCGTAAATCTTCTGCTTCCGCATGTCGCCATAAAATCAGGTGTTTAATCTGCATACATTAGTTTGGTGTTTATTTTGACAAGCCTTTTGACAAGCCTAAAGCATGTTGAATCACATAAAACACAAACGTTTGCTCTTGCGTGCCATGAAACAAATGCGCTTGCGGGCCGATGGCATAAATGGCGACATCCTCACCTGCGTGTGTTTCTGCTTTGAGCGGCACATTCGCTTCTTGGTGAAAATCAGGATGCTCAGTGTCCACTTGCGTGAGGTCGCCCACTCGTCCTGAACGTGGTTTTAAAGCATCCTCGGTTAAACCTTCGACATCATGCGCTTCATGAAAACCCAAGCCATTGGCATAGCTCAGTGTGGTGTAAGGTTTGCCATCCTCGGCCTTGGCATACTCAGCATCGCCAATATTTTTCACTTTGCCTAGAATCGGGTTACCACGTGCTGGATAACCGCCCATGGTAAAAGCATGGCTATGGTCAGCCGTCACAATAATCAGTGTTTCGGCAAGATTCACGTTTTGCAAAGCCGTTTGCACAGCTTCGGACAGAGCAACCGTCTCGCTCAGCGCGCGATAAGCGTTGCCTGCATGGTGGGCATGGTCTATGCGCCCAGCTTCCACCATCAAAAAATAGCCTTTATGTTGATTGGATGGATTGGCTAAAATCGCAATCGCTTTGCTGGTCATCTCAGCAAGGCTAGGCTCACCCGCTCCGTCTTTGGGCCTGTCGTGTGCATATTGCATGTGCGAGGGTTCAAACACACCCAACAAACGTTTGGTGTTTTTTGGGGAAATAGCATCAAACTGGGCTTTGTTCCACACATAACTCGCGCCAAATTTTTGCTGAAACTCAGCGATTAAATTGCGTCCATCTAGACGTTGCCCGACGATATTGGGATATTCTGGGTCGTGCATGGTATTGGGTAAAAACTTTACACGCCCGCCACCCAGAGCCACCTCCAAACCATCACCTATGCCTTTTTTGCCACCCCCTACTGCGCCAAAGTGGTCTATCAATTGTGCAGCGATGTCTTTGACTTTGGCATGCGCGGGTAATTGCGCATCGCTTTCCCAATCTCTAAAGCTCGTGTGCGCATAGGTGGCGGCGGGCGTGGCATGGGTGAGGCGAGTGGTGGTCACAATGCCTGTGGCAAGCCCTTTGGTTTCCGCATATTCGAGGATAGTTTTAACAGTGGCGGCTTGAATTTTTGCTGGGTCAGTTTCTTTGCTAGCAATGGTTTGATTGAGTGACAAGACCGCATCATTGGTTTTGTAGCCTGTCATCATGGCCGACATGGTAGGCGCAGAATCTGGCGTTTGTTGGTTTGCCGAATAGGTTTTTGAGAGCGCCACATAAGGAAATTTCTCAAAACTGAGCTGATAGCTCTCGCCTGACAAGCCTTGTTGCTGGCCTGCAAAAATGCGGGCGGCGGTAATGGTGGAAATGCCCATGCCATCCCCCACAAAAAGAATGACGTTTTTTGCGGGCTTGGTGTTTGGCGCTAAGGTTTGCGCAGACCTGAGCGCGGCCTCGCCCTGTTGTTGCCAATGTACTGGCGTTTCGGCCTGAGCAAACTCGACATAAGCCGTCAAACCGATGGCTGTGCTGAATGCCAAGCAAATTGGCGCTGTGATAAAACGCGGCATAAATACAGTTTAAATGATTTACAGTTTAAATTATTGGTATTGATTGAGCAAAGCAGTTTGGCATGCCAAGGCTGGCTGGCTGTCGTCGCTTGCAGGCACATACTCGCCACTGGCAGTGAGAGACCAAGCATCCACATTGTCTTGCAAATATAAACCCAAGTTTTCTTGAATGATGCGTTTACGCATTTTTTCATCTTCAACAGGCCAGGCCAATTCCACACGACGCATCATATTGCGACTCATCCAATCGGCACTGGAAAGCCACAGTTTTTCTTGACCGTCGAGTTTAAAATAAAACACGCGTGAGTGTTCTAACAAGCGCCCGACAATGGAACGCACGCGGATATTCTCGCTGACTATCGGTAAGATACAAGCGCCACGCACAATCAAGTCAATCTCAACACCCGCTTGCGCAGCTTTAATCAAGGCCTGGGCAAGTGCCTCGTCAGTCAGCGCGTTCATTTTAGCAATAATGTGCGCAGGTTTGCCTTGTTTGGCTGTTTTTTGTGCTTGCTGAATCAGTTTAACAATCGTGCTATGCAAGGTAAACGGCGCGACCAACAAGTGTCGCAAGCCTTTCAATGGCAACTCGCTGGTTAAATGTCTAAACACTTGCTCCATCTCGCCCGTGATTTTTGGATTGGCAGTCAGCATGCTCCAATCGGTGTAGAGTTTGGCAGTTTTGGGATTGTAATTACCTGTAGACAAATGCCCGTAGCGTTTGATTTGCTTGCCTTCACGACGCATCACCAGCAACATTTTGGCGTGGGTTTTAAGCCCCACCACGCCATACACCACTTGCGCGCCAACAGACTCTAGCGCTTCAGACCAGTTGATATTGGCTTCCTCATCAAAGCGGGCTTTGAGTTCCACTACCACCAACACCTCTTTACCACGGCTAACCGCCTCTTGCAACAAGCGCAACATACGTGGGTCAGAACCCGTGCGGTAAATCGTCATGCGTATCGCCAACACTGAGTCGTCTTTCACCGCCTCTTCCAACCACTGAATCACCACCTCAAAACTCTCAAAAGGCTGATGAATGAGAATGTCTTTTTCTTGCATTTGCGCAAAAATGGATTGGTTTTTATGTACTGTTTTAGGCCACTTAGGTTGAAATGGCGTAAATTTGAGCGCGTCGCCAATCGCCATATCAGGCAACTGAATTAAACGACCTAAATTGACGGGGCCGTTGACGCGGTATAAGGCCAATGCTGGCAAATCGAATTGCTTGAGCAAGAAATCAGAGAGCTCGTCATCGCACTCATGCGTCACTTCCAAACGCACAGCTTCACCATATTGGCGATGCGCCAACTCCTCGCGCAAAGCCACGCGCAAATTACTCACGTCGTCTTCATCTACTTCAAGGTCGCTATTGCGGGTGACGCGGAATTGCGAAAAGTGCAAAATACGCGCACCTTCAAACAGCACCTCTAAGTTAGCGCGAATAATACTGGTGAGTGAGACAAAACATTGCTCGCCTTGGCTAATGCTTGCGGGCAACTGCACCAAACGTGGCACCACTCTGGGGGCGCGCACAATGGCAATTTTGTGTTCGCCGTCCACCTCAATTTGCACGATAAAATTCAGTGATTTATTCGCCACTTGCGGGAACGGATGCGAAGGGTCGAGTGACACGGGCATTAAAAACGGCAATACCTCACGTTTAAAATACTGCGCCACCCACTCAGTCTGTTTAGGTGTGCGCACCGTGCCTGAGACCAAATGGATGCCTTGCTTTGCCAAGGCTGGCATCAAAGCCTCGTTAAACAAACGGTATTGCTCAGCCACCAACGCTTGAGCCTTCTCTGCCACTTGTTCACAAGTTGCAGCGGTAATCACACCCTGTTTATCGCCAGCTTGATAAGCCTGCATTTGCGTAGGCATGCGCACCTCAAAAAACTCATCCAAGTTATTGGAGACGATGCATAAAAATCGCAATCGTTCGAGCAAGGGGGTGTCTTCGCGTTCTGCCAACGCTAATACGCGTTGGTTAAAACTGAGTATGCTTAAATCGCGGTCGAGTAATGTGGGTAGGTTTGCCATAAGCTTATTTTAAGCTGAATGCGTAAAATAAATATGACAGTTTTATTACAAATATCATGATTAAAGTTGATTTAGACGACCGAGTTTAAACGTTGCATCCTCTATCAATACTTGCTTTTCTTGTGCAGACATTTTTTTAACGTGATTGAGCATCATGGTCATGCGTGGATTGCTAGCAAGCGCAGTTTGATGCTTGATTAAAAAGTGCCAATACAGCGTAGTGTAAGGGCAGGCTTGCTCGCCCGTTTTTAGCTCGGGTTTGTAGCGACACTGCTGGCAATAATTGCTCATGCGTTTGATATAAGCCCCGCTTGCAACATAAGGCTTGCTGGTAAAGCGCCCTGCGTTGGCAAACAAAGCCATGCCTGCGGTGTTCGGCAAGGCCACCCATTCCACGGCATCGACATAAATTGCCAAATACCAAGCCTCGAGCTGTTGGGGTTGAATTTCAGCCAACACCCCAAACATGCCTGTCACCATTAAACGTTGAATATGATGCGCATAACCCACTTCCAAGGTCTGTTGTATGGTTTGTTTGAGGCAGTTCATGTGTGTATTGGCCGTCCAATACCAATCGGGCAAATCACGTTGGTGTTGAAAGTGGTTGTCTTGTGCCAACTTAGGCATGTCTAACCAATACACCCCGCGGATAAATTCGCGCCAACCTAGAATTTGCCGAATAAAGCCTTCCACACTGGCGAGTGGCAGTTGTCGCTGGTGATAAGCTTGCTCGGCGGCTTGAATCACCTCACGGGGGTTTAACAGCTTCAAGTTTAATGCGGCAGACAGCATGGAGTGCCATAAGACATGCGTATTACGCAGATGGCTATTAGGTTCGGCAGTCGCCATCTCCGTTTGCCACATCGCATCTTGAAAACTTCCAAACTGGGCGAGCTTGTGTTCAATAAAATGTGATAGTAAAAGCAATGCTTGCTCACGCGTGACAGGCCATGCAAATGCACACAAAGTGCCAGGATGGTGTTTAAATTGGTTGGAGACCATCGCGAGTACTTCGCTGGTAGTCGTGTCAGGAGGAAAGCTAGGTGGATTAGGGATAGCTTTGGGGCCTTGTTTACCAAAAGTCCCACGGTTGTCTTGGTCATAATTCCAAGCACCGCCCACAGGTTGCTCACCGTCCATCAACACGCCATATTGTTTGCGCATATTGCGGTAAAAATACTCCATGCGTAAGGTTCGACTGTGCCCAGCCCAGCGTTTAAAATCCGCTTGGCTACACAAAAAATGGGGATCATCGCGCACTTGTAGGGGAATGTGTTCGGCTTGCGCACAGGCTTTCAGCGCCATCAATACACGGTATTCACCAGGCTCACAGACGATGATTTTTTGTGGTCGGCAAGATTGAATATGCGCCTGCCATGCTTCGACCAAGGTAGAAAAAGTATGCTCACCCATCGCCAAGTAAGTGAGCGGATAGTGTTGCGCCCGCAAGCTATCAGCAAAGTGTCGCATGGCAGACAAAAACAGGGCGATGCGCGCTTGGTGACTCCAAACATGACTGGCTTCCGCTGGCGCTTCCACCATCAAAATGTGGTCTTGTGCGGGGTCGACATTTTCTAAGGCTGGGTTATCTAGATTGAGCTGATCGCCCAAGATAAGAATTAAATGACGGCAAGGCATATCGCAGACACCTAACTTGTAGAATGGGTTTGGATTTGGGCTCTTGCGCGGGCACGACAAGCATCAGAGCAATATTTCACATTTTCCCAATTGTTTGCCCAGCGTTTGCGCCAAGTCATGGGTTTGTGACAAACGCTACACGGTTTTGCTGGACAAAAAGGACTTATTGCCTTTATAAGAATGGTGTTTTTGTGGCATGCACCAATGACTATGCGTTGGCGATGAGGTTCCCTTTGTCTGTTGATGCGTGTTTGAGATTGCTTTTGATTTGATAGTCATTGGCAATTTGGCAGATGCGCGTGAATGCCTGCGCATCCAAGGCCGCCCGTCCG
>CBDFLF010000001.1:0-773375 GCA_965249075.1 uncultured Methylophilus sp. | reverse complement strand
TTTTGCGTGGTTTTGATGCGTAATACTTTTTGACTGAGTGTGTTGATCAAGTCAGCAGAAACAGGCTTCAGCGCTTCCGCTTGCACATGCAAGCTGATAAGGCTGAGTAATACACTGCTGATTAATTTAACCATGATCAACTCCAATCCTATTCACAAAATCGGGTGGTGCTTGCTTTAACTATTGCAAATGGCGTTCCAGCTTTTTGAATTGATGATGATGCGTATTGGAAAACCTGAAAACCCTTGCTATACGGTACTTTGCAGGCTGTTTAGCAAAAAGCATGGTTAACTATTAACGGATGCTTAATTGAAAACTTTAGATATTTGCACCAAAAGCACTCAAATTGCACTCAAATGGTGCGAATTTGAGCGCAAAAAAGCCCGCATACGCGGGCTTGGATGGGTGATTTTCAATGTTTAGAAGTTGTGGGTCAGCTGCACGCTCAATATATCAGCATGACCTTTGTATTCTCCACGAACGCGACCATTGCCGAGCGGTAACGTCGCTGTTTGGTTGTCGTCTATCTTGGTGTCGCTGATAAATAAATGGGCATAACCAACGTCAAATTTTGTGCTGGGGGTGTATTGGTAACTCGCGCCCATACTCAGCCATTTTCTGTCATTGCCTGGAATACGCACAGTGCGAAACTCTGTGCTGATGGGTTCTTCGTCGTAAGCTACGCCAGCCCTAAGCTTGAGCGTGTCGGAGTATTTGTAGTTCACGCCTAAAGAATATCTGATGACATTGCGCCAATGTTCTGGCGTCACCGTGAGCGTGGTGTCGTTGTTGCGTTTGATTCTGAGTTCTTGAAATTGGCTCCAACGTGTCCAAGTCACATCGGCTAGCAAATCCCAATCTTGATTTAAGCTCGAAAAAGCACTGAAAGATAGTGATTCTGGCAAGGTGGCGTCTGCGGTTACTTCGCTATTGTTTACAGCCGCCGCACCATCAAACTTGGCTTTGCCATCGAGGTGCTGATGCACTTTAGAGCGATAAGCTAGGCCGACTCTTGTGTCTTGCGTCATTTGGTAAATAGCGCCTAGATTATAGCCGAAGCCCCAATCTTTACCCTTGATGTCAGCAAAACTTTCTGCCGCCCCGAGGTTCACTGCACGCGTAAGTTGAGCTTCTGCATACATGGCCGATAATCCAAAGCCAAGCGAGAGTTGGTCATTGATTTTAAAAGCCAGTGAGGGGTTGATGTTGATGGTTTTAAGATCGGATTTAACGCCTTGAAAGCGACCTATCCAGTTTCTATCGTATTCGGTTTTTAAACCAAATGGGGTGTTGATACCAAAACCAAACTTGACCGTTTCAGACAAATCACGTTTGTAGTAAAAATTGGGTAAAAACGCCCAACTACCGGCATCGCCACCTTCGTCGCCGAGCGGTCTGCCTGAGCCACTGGAAGAGCCTTTATTATCAAACTTGATGTTGGGTTTGATAAAGTGCAAGGCGCCTACCAGTTGTGTGCCTTGCACATAAGTCATGCCTGCAGGGTTAAAAAAAATGGTGCTGGCGTCCTCGGCCACAGCGGCGGCGCCTGCATAGGCATTGCCAATGCTACTGGCGCTTTGCTCGATGAGCGCAAAGCCTGCGGCTGAGACTGTGTTGCTTGATAATAGACCAGCAAGTGCGATATAGACTGGTTTGAGCTTCAAACGGAATATCCCCTAGTGATTATTTTGTTTTTAGGCATCATAACTTAATTGTTTTTATTGGCAAGATAGTCTTCGTAAACTTTTTCTAGCCTTGGTTGAATGCTGACCAATTGTTTGACTAAGTTTGGGTCAAATTGAATGCCTGCTTTGGAAGCTAGGCTGGTTAAGGCGCTGGCGACGCTAGATGTTGCGATTGCTGATGGTGTGTCGCTAGGGTAGCTGACTTGGTCAAAGTGTACGGCGACGGCTACGATGCGCGCCGAAATCGGAATGTTGCTAGCTTTGGGTTGATTCGGTTGACTGCTTATTTGAAAGGGTTCATGGACATACGTGGCGATTTCAGCCGATTTTTTTAGCAATACCGAGTGACTTTGGCTTAAGAGTTGTTGGATAGATGGCAACGTTTTATTTAAGTTAGCATCGCTCTCTGAGGGATGCGCGATGGTGCCAACTTCAAACAACAAAGTCGCTTGTTCAAGTTGCGCTTGTTCTTGCGCGCTAAATCCACAGACTTCTGATAGCAGCTTGGCATAATGGGCGATTCTGCGCGCGCGTTGCAGTTGTGCAGGCGTATGGTAAAGCATGTGCATTAGTAACTGGATAGCTTCATGTTCCATTTGCGTGATGGTTAGCTTTGCTTGTGATAGCTGTTGCTCAAGGCCTATGAGCTCTTGTGTTAGATGCACTTGTTGATGTTGTATAGAAAGCAGATTTTGGCAACGGCTGATGCATTCTTGCAGGTTTAAGGGCTTACTGAGAAAGTCTGTTACACCTGCTTCTAGTGCCTGTTGTTTGATGGCATCGTCATCAACAATCGTCACCATCACGATCGGGATATAAGTATAGGCAGCAATGGTGCGCAACACTTTGGTGAAGTGAATGCCGTTCATGTCTGGCATCATGTAGTCTACCAAGACCAAATCGACAGTATGGTGCACGGCCCAATCCAAAGCCTCTTGCGGATGGCTTTTTTGGATAATGCTGACTTTGGGGGTAATGTTTTGTAATAGCTCGATGAGAATGCTACGGCTTGCGTTTTGATCGTCGACGACAAGCACCGTAGCCGAGCGTTGCTCGGTTAACGTTTGGGTTTGCATGGTTTTTCTTCTTTTTGTTTAAGTTGATATTATTGTTAATACATATACTCACGGTGTGAATATACGGTAGTCATCATAAACAATTTTACGCGTTTTATAGGCGCTTTTTGCAAGTGTAAAGACGGTGCTTAGTATGCCGAGCGTGCTTGATTAAATTGGTCGGCAGGCTTGAGGTCAAATGCCACACAGATGCGCTCTGCATTTGCATTAAAAGGAATGGTGCGGTGGAAGAGTGAAGAGGGGAAAAGCACAATATCGCCGACTTTTGGTTTGACATAGGCAACAGGGAAGTTGCTATGTTTTTGTGGGTAGTTGTCACCATGCGTACCATATTCAAATGCGCCTTCTTGCTCGGTTTCGGTTTCTGGCATGGCTAAATACACTGCACCGCTAATCCAACCAATTTCATGAATATGGGCATTTAAATGGCCACCTTGTTGCATTTTGACATACCACGAGCTGGTGAACTCTAACTGCTCTGGAAAGTGTGTAATGAGTGCACAATCAGCTTCTTTATAGTGTTGCTGATACTCTTTAAAAGTACGTTTAACCAGTTCGCCCAATTGCCTAAACACCTCTTCTGGACGCTTGAATAAATTGCCCGCGGATTGTTTGCCATTGGTCAAACGTGCTTGCTTGCGCTCTGCAATCGCAGTATGTTCAATGGCGGCTAATAGCTCGGTCAGTAATGGACTGCCAGGCGCTAACTCTGGAATGCTACGGTGGTAGACAAAATCAAAACCATTGGGGCAGAACTGGTAGGGGTCTGGTACTTGTTGGTTGATGCTGTAATGGGTGGACAGGGTTGCAATAAACGGCGCGGTATGCGGGCTTTGTGCCATGATGCGCTCACGCAAGCTTTCAAACGCTTCAAGTTGCTCAGATTGGTAGAGGCAATACAACACCCGTGCTTGCCAGTCATCCAGTTGCGAGGTTTCAAAATGGGGAATGGCCTCTTGATAACGTTTCGCCAAATACAAAAACTCGCCCATATTGTAATTGGCTTGTGGATGATTGGGGTTGAGGGCTAATGTGTGTTGATAAGCCTCAATCGCCTTGGGCATGTCGCCTTGATCGCGCAGGGTTTCGCCAAGGTTGTTGTGTGCATCGGCATAGTTTGGGAAAAGTGTAATCGCACGTTGATAGCTTTCCACCGCCTCTCTCAACAAGCCTTGGTCGCGTAGGACCGTGCCCAAATTAAAGTGACCTCGTGCATCTTGCGGTTGAATCTTCAATCCTGTTTGATAACAAGCAGTCGCTTCTTCAAGCCTGCCCTGCTTTTGCAACACCGTGCCCAAATTGCCATGCGCCTCAAAAAAACGTGGGTTAAGCGCAATGGCTTTGCGATAAGCCGATTCGGCTTCTGCGATTTGTCCTAGGTGCGAACAAACGATGCCATAGTTAAACCACAGTTCGACCACATTCGGGTTGATGCTCAGTGCTTTGGCATAGGCTTGCGCAGCAGGGACGAACTGTTGCTGTTGGTCCAATGCCAGTGCCAATATCTGGTGCAACACAAACTCACGCGGAAACTGCGCAATCAATTGTTGCGCATATTTTTCCGCTTCTACCAATTGAGCGCTATTGAGTAACTGAATTAACTGTTGAATGTCGCGAGGTTGAGGACTAGCCATATTTCAAAGTTCAGACGTTTAAATTTGTTACAAGATTGTAACTCTTAAGGATTAATGTTACAAGTTTGTAACAAATTGCCGTCACTTATACTTTGGCTAATGACCTAAGCGTGCATTTGAAGCGCAGATGGGTACTGGGTTGTTGCAGGATTATTGGTGTTGAGTGTGCTCGAGTGAGCTTGGACTGATTTGCACGCGGTTAGACATATTTCTGAGGATGCGCAACGCGATTTTTGGTTCTTCATGTAACAAGTTTTCCATGTCCTCGGTATCAATTTCTATCAGGCTGGCTTTGGCAGAAGCGACGATGGCGCTGGCGCTTGCTGGTTGAGCGGATAACAAAGCAATTTCGCCAAAGTAATCACCACTTTTTAAGATGCGAACGACTTCTGTTTGGCCTTTTTTGGCGTGTTTGACTAAATGAATAGTGCCTTCAACCACCACGTAACAATGGCTGTTTTTTTCGCCTTCACGCAAGATGGTGTCGTGTTGCACATAATGGCGACCGTGTTGATGCATCAGTGCGCGGATGTAATGGGCTTGGTTGGGGATGTCACCAAACAGACCTTTAAGCATCAGTATCTGTTTTTTGCGCAAGGTCACCATCAATTCTATGCCAAACAAAAAAGCCGCAAAATTAAGGTACAGCCAAGTGATGGAGACAAACATGGCTTTCATGCTGCCAAACACAGCGCCAAAGTGTTCATTCACGGTTAAAAACCACCCAAAGGCTGGACGCATGGCCACCCATATGCTGGCGGTGATAAATGCCGAAAACATCAAATGTCGCCACTGAATGTTGAGTGGGGAAAATGTATGGTAAAAAGTGGCAATAAATAGGGTGGTAATCAGCAAAGAGAGTGCGTTGGTGAGTATGCTCAAATTAAAGCTAGCAAAATGCGAGGCCGCAAATTTAATCACTGTTTCTAAGATAAAGCCTGCGGCGGTAAACAAAAAGAACAGGAGCAAAATGCCCAACACGGCTAAAATATCTTTGAATTTTTTTGACCAAAAAGAAGGCGCATCGTTTGGGCTGCTGATAATGTAAAAGCTATTGCGCATGTTTGTTGCTAATGGGGAGATCGTCCATAGCAACACCAAAAAACCGAGTACCCCCCAGGCCGCTTTGGTTTGGGTGTTGTTAAATACCTCTACCATGATGCGCTGGCTGAATTCAGGCAGTAAGTTGCCCGTCAAAATCGCGAGTTTAACAATGGCGTAATCTGAGGAGTAAACCAAATGACTGAGCAAAAAGAAAATCAGCACAATCAGCGGAATTAGCGCAAATAGCGCATAAAAAGACAGTGCTGCTGACAGGCTCATCAAATTATGCCGTTGCAAACCCATCAAGGTTTCGCGTAGCTCAAACCAAGGCGAGTTGTAGGCGTGTTTCGCCCATTGTGCCAGTAGCGTTTTAGCTGGTTGTGTTAATGATGGAATAAGCCCCGTGAACAAGTTCAATACACTCACTTTTTAATCAAATTTAAATGTTTTATTGCTTCCGTCGCTTGCAATAAAGCGGCGGTAATGCCTAGCTCCATGGCAGAGTGTCCAGCATCAGGCACCACCGTATATTGAGCATGCGGCATGGCTTGCGCTAGCTCCCAAGCGGTGCGTGGCGGACATACCATGTCATAACGCCCTTGAATAATCCAAGTGGGGATGTGATGCAAGGTCTCACGCGCTTGCTTAAGCATGTCTGTGTCACCGACAAAGCACAGGTTGCGAATATAATGTATCTGCACGCGCGCGCGCGCCAATTCAACCTGACCATCTACCTCGTTGGTGCTACTAGGGCGCGGTAGTAGGCTCATGATACTAGACTCAAACGCATTCCATTGTATGGCGGCTGGAATGCTTACTTCAGTGTTAGTGTTAAAAACACGTTTTTCGTAAGCGCGCATGACATCTGTTTGCTCATGGCTAGGCAGATAATCCAATAAGCTTTGCCAAGCTTCAGGAAAAAAGTGTTTCACCTCGCCCAAAAACCAATCCAACTCAGATGGGCGGCTCATGAAAATACCCCGTAGCACCAGTGAAGCTACTCGCTTGGAGTGCGTAGTTGCATAAGACAAGGCCAACGTGCTGCCCCAAGAACCTCCGAAAATATGCCAGCAACTAATGCCTAAATGATTCCGAATCGCCTCAATATCGGCCACCAAGTCTTGCGTGGTGTTTTGCTTGGTCTCACCTGCGGGCGTACTTCTACCACATCCCCTTTGGTCAAACAATATAATGCGATACACGCTCGGGTCAAAAAAACGGCGTTGCGACGGGTTGCATCCGCTACCTGGCCCGCCATGTAAAAATAGGACTGGCTCACCATCAAGGCGACCACATTGCTCTAAATGTATATGATGTAAGTCATCCACTTGTAACAATGCATGATGAAAAGGCGTAATTTCAGGGAAAAGTGTAATCGCGATCATGGAAATAGATTGTTGCCAACTTATTGATATTTAATGATATTTAATAATGCAATAGTCGGGTTAAAAAAATAAATAAAAAAATGGGAACAATTTGTAACTAATTTGTAACTAAAGTGTTGCAATTAGAAATTAAATGTTTTATATTGCAATCCTCACATGCAAATGTGATTTAAGTATGCGCTAAATTTTGACGAATCTCTAGCCTTATATTGATGTCAACGTTTATTGCACACTTAACTTTTAAAAACCCTTAGTAATAACTTTGGAGATCAATATGCAAGTTAACAAAATCAAACTAGCTTTAGGCTTGGTTGCCGGTGTTGCTGCTGCAATGCCAATGGTAGCTTCAGCTGCTGCAGACCAAGAAGCTGCAATGAAAAACGCTAACAACTGGGCTCATCCACGTGGTCAGCACAACAACCAGGGCTACAGTGCTTTGGCTCAAGTAAACAAAGGTAACGTTAAAAACCTTAAAGCTGCTTGGACATTCGCAACCGGTGTAAACCGTGGTCACGAAGGTTCACCAGTAGTTGTTGGTAACATGATGTATGTTCATACAGCATTCCCAAACAACGTATACGCTTTAAACCTTGACGACAACCAAAAAATCGTTTGGTCATATTTCCCAAAACAAGATCCATCAGTACAAGCTGTTTTATGTTGCGATAACGTTTCACGTGGCTTAGGCTACGGCGACGGCAAAATCTACTTGCAACAAAACGATGGTAACTTGGTTGCTTTAGATGCTAAAACTGGTGCTAAAGTTTGGTCTGTATTGAATACAGATCCAAAAGTAGGTGCTACTAACACTAACGCTCCACACGTAATCAAAGACAAAGTATTAACAGGTTGTTCAGGTGCTGAATTTGGTGTTCGTTGCTTTATCGCTGCGTACAACTTAAAAGACGGTTCATTGGCTTGGAAAGCTTACTCAACAGGTCCTGACGCTGAAGTATTAATCGGCGCTGACTTCAACAAAGAAGTGCCAGAGTACAGTGCATTGTCAGTTTACCAAGACGTAAACGGTGGTAACAAACAAGGTGGTTCATTCAAAGCGTTGCCAAACGACCAAATCAAAATTGGCGAAAAAGAATTGGGCACACGTACATGGTTGAAACCACAAGCAGTTAAAGATGGTTGGCAACATGGTGGTGGCTCTGTATGGGGCTGGTGGCCATATGATGC
Organism: uncultured Methylophilus sp.; assembly: GCA_965249075.1. Lineage (GTDB taxonomy): Bacteria > Pseudomonadota > Gammaproteobacteria > Burkholderiales > Methylophilaceae > Methylophilus. The sequence continues at coordinate 765,366 of CBDFLF010000001.1, read as the reverse complement.
ACGTACAAACTTGGTTTACTACGGTACAGGCAACCCTTCAGTTTGGAACCCAGATGTACGTCCAGGCGACAACAAATGGTCTATGACTGTATTTGCACGTGATGTAGATACTGGTGTGGCTAAATGGGGTATGCAAATGACTCCACATGACGAGTGGGATTACGATGGTATTAACGAAGTAATCTTGTTCGACAAAGGTGGCAAAACATACGCATGGCACCATGACCGTAACGGCTTTGCTTACACATGGAATGCAGGTAGCGGTAAATTACAAGCTGCTGAAAAAGTGCATCCATTTGTTAACTGGGCAACTGGTGTTGACATGAAAACTGGTGTTCCAAGCAAATTGGCAACAGCTTCAACTCACCAAGACTACAATGCTAAAGGCGTTTGCCCAGCTGCATTGGGTACTAAAGACCAACAACCAGCTGCTTACTCACCAAAAACTGGTTTGATTTACACTCCATTGAACCACGTATGTATGACATACGAGCCAGTTGAGTCTAAATATGTTGCTGGTCAACCATGGGTTGGTGCTACATTGACTATGTTTGCTGGTCCAGACGGCGTAATGGGTGGCTTCGGCGCTTATGATCCAATGACCAACAAAAAAGTTTGGTACAACAAAGAGAAATTCTCTGCTTGGGGTGGTGCTTTGACAACTGCTTCAAACTTAGTATTCTTCGGTACTTTGGATCGTTGGTTCAAAGCTGTTGATGCGCAATCAGGTAAAGAACTTTGGAAATTCCAAGTTGGTTCTGGCGTGATTGGTAATGCATTCACATACGGTCACAAAGGTAAACAACACGTTGGCGTGCTATCAGGTATCGGTGGCTGGGCTGGTGTAGCGATGAACCTTGGTATGACTAACGACACAGACGCACTTGGTGCTGCTGGTGGTTACAAAGAGTTGACAAAATACAACGCTGCTCCTGGCGGCGGTGCATTGACAGTATTCTCACTATAATTTAGTTATCTAAATTAGAAGTTAATACGTTAACTCAGCTTTCGAGCTAAAAAACACCCTGCTTCGGCAGGGTGTTTTGTTTTGTGGTGAGAGCAGTCATTAAATTCATTAAAAATGATTCTATTTGTCGTTTAAATATATAAAATAATGCGTGTGCTAATGTAAAAATAGAACTTTTAAGGCATACTAGACTCTTTGTAACTACGCGACATTTGTCGATGATAATGAGGAAAAATCAATGTTTAAAAAAACGATTTGGGGCGGTTTAGCGATAATATTGAGTATTGCAAGTGCATCAGCTTGGGCAGTGTCAGAAATTAAAGATTCAGATATCCCGACGCTTAATCCTGATGAAGGTCGTATAGGTGAAATCAGACGCACGCAAGACGAAACAGAGTTTAGAGTCTGTTCCGACCCAGACAACATTCCTTATTCAAATCTCAAACAAGAAGGCTTTGAGGACAAAATTGCAGAAATACTTGCAAAAGACTTGGGTAAAAAATTGGTGTATGCCTATGCTTACAACCGCCAAGGCTTTTTACGTAATACGATTAATGCCATGCGCTGCGACGTCATTATTGGTATGACCTCTGATTTTGATGCTTTAAGAACATCTAAACCTTACTATCGCTCTGGCCACGTGTTTGTTTGGCGTAAAGACAGTAACTATGATATCTCCGATTGGAACTCACCCGATTTGCGTAAAGGCATTATTGGTATTGTGGATAGAAGCCCAGCGACGATTCCACTTCGTGACCACGACTTAATGACCAATGCGAAACCATACCGTTTACAACGCGATTTGCATTTGCCACCAAGCTTCTTGATTGATGACTTGGCGAAAGGCGACATTGATGTGGCAATACTTTGGGGCCCGCTCGCTGGCTACTACGTAAAAAATTCTAAAGTGCCTTTAGAAATGCGCATGATTCCTGAATACAACAAAGTTGACTTAAAAGGCAAAGAGTTTTGGAATATTTCAGTCGCCACTCGTCATAAAGACAAACAGCTGATGACCTTGATAAATGGGGCTTTAGAGCGCCATAAAGATGAAATTGCAAAAATCTTAAAAGATTATGGAATCCCTACTGTGCCTGTGAAAGAAGGCGATAGCGTGTATAAAAAAGATTAAAAACATACACTTATTCGTGACATAAGTGGCAAAAACAAGTAGAATTTTCGTCTTGTTTAATTGATGGCTGTAACATTGTTTAAGTCAACCAGTTGAAACGAACATCGTTAGATAGGCATACGCGCTTCGCTTAAAATAATGACTTAGCCAAGACGTAGCTTGTTTGTTTAAAAGATCAGGAGAGATTATGTTTAGTAACATGGCAGTAAAAAGTAAATTATGCGTGCATTTGTTGGCAGTGCTAGGGTTGACATTTGCCTTGCAAGCGCAAGCTGATTGCGATTTGATTTCAAACAAAGATGGTAGCAAGTTACCAATTAAAGCCGAAGAAACTGATACACCAGAAGCAAAAGAGTTTCTTAAAACTTGTGTGAACCCTTACACTAAAAAGTTTATCGCTGATCCAGAAGCTGCAAAAGCAGGTAAAAAACTGTACAATTACAACAACTGTACAGGTTGCCATGGCGGCAACTTGGAAGGTGTGATGGCTCCAGCTTTGCATAAAGGTGGCGGTAACGACATCTATGACGGTAAATGGACGTATGCTAAAAACAAAACTGATAAAGGTATGTTTGAAACGATTGCTGGCGGTGGTGCAAACACTTCAGTTAGTAACCGTGGTGTGATGTTAACTTTCCACAAACAAGTGCCTGGTCATTTGGATGTTGGCTTGTCTACTGATGAAATTCTTAAAATTGTTGCTTTTGTAAGAACTAAGTACAGAGGTGATGATGAGAAAACTTGGTTGAAATAATGACTAAGCTTTACTAAGATTAATCCCTGAGTTTAATCTTAGCCAAACAAAACGGTTACCTAGGTGACCGTTTTTTTATTTTGTGGCACAATATCGGCATGTTTATAACGTTTGTATGATGTGCGTATAAGCAATTTTTGATAAGTAACTAAAAAGTACAATAATCATTCTTTCATGTGATTTTCTTAAAAGGGATAGGGGTTGTGATGAAGAAATATTGGGTGTTATTTTTGACTTCTGCGTTATTGGTAGCTTGTGGAGATAAAGGTGGTTCCTCTACTGGAGCGGCAAGTGCGGACTCTGGTGAGGCGATTCAATTTGTGACCACACAAGATGGTTCACCACTTAAAATTGATGCAGCTTTATTTGATACACCGGCAGCAAAAGAATTTTTGGCAACAGGTAAAAACCCTTATGTTGGCAATGAAGAAGCCATTGCAAAAGGTAAGAAAACATTTCAGTTGTATTCGTGTACTCAGTGCCATGGTCCCGAGGCTAAAGGTCAAGTGGGCCCAGGTTTGACAGGTCCAAATTACAATTATCCTAAAGACGCAACGAACAAAGGGATGTTTGAAACCGTGTGGCATGGTACTAACAATGGTATGGGTGCAAAAGGGATTGGCTTGATGGTGCCAGGCGACAATACGCAAGGCATTAAGCCGGATGAAGTATTGCAAATCATTGCATGGATTCGTAGTATGGGCACCAATGGTTTGACAGGTAACGAGTAATTTAGCGTTTTAATTGAACGCGCTTGCCTGCCATGCAAGCGCGTTTTTTATTTTTAAGGAAAAGTGATGCAAGAGAATAAGCAATTACATCATGTGATTATTGTTGGTGGCGGGGCTGGCGGATTAGAGCTAGCAACTAAGCTGGGCAATAGTCTGGGTAAACGAAAAAAAGCACAAATCACACTCATTGACAGTACTCGAACGCATGTGTGGAAGCCACTATTGCATGAAATTGCAGCGGGGAGTATGGATCCTGACCGTCATGAGTTGGAGTATTTGGCGCAAGCACACTGGCATCACTTTAAGTTCAGATTGGGACGTATGGACGGCTTAAACCGTGCTACCCAAGAAGTCAGCTTAGCACCGTATTTAGATGAAGATGGCAATGAAGTGATTCCTAAACGTACATTTAAATACGACACTTTGATTATTGCTGTAGGTAGCACCACCAACGATTTTGGTATTAAAGGTGCAAGAGAGCATTCCCTCGCTCTAGACACGCAAGCGCAAGCACAAAAATTCCATCGCTATTTGCACAATGCTTTATTACGTGCGCAAACACAACCAGAGCCACTCAAGCCAGGGCAGTTGGAAGTGGCGATTGTTGGCGCAGGTGCAACAGGCGTTGAATTGGCAGCTGAACTGCATAATACAACACGTGAATTGACAGCTTATGGTTTGGATAAAATCGATGCAGACCGTGATGTGAAAATCTCACTGATTGAAGCGACGGATCGTATTTTGCCTGCCTTACCTGCAAAATTGTCTTATGCAGTTGATGTGGAATTAAGAAAATTGAGAGTGAACGTGTTTACCGGTGAGCGCGTAACAGAGGTCTCAGAAAAAGGCATTGCCACCCATAGTGGTCGCTTTATACCAGCAGAGTTGGTGGTGTGGGCGGCAGGCATTAAAGCCCCTGACTTTCTAAAAGATATTGATGGCTTAGAAACCAACCGCATTAATCAGTTGGTAGTGAAACAAACCCTGCAAACCACCCGTGATGACAATATTTTTGCTTTTGGTGATTGTGCATCTTGCCCATGGTTAGGGCATGACACTACCGTGCCGCCACGTGCGCAGGCGGCCCACCAAGAAGCCTCGCTATTGGTAAAATCAGTTAAAGCGAGAGTCGCTGGCAAAGGCAACTTGCCAGAGTTTCATTATCAAGACTATGGCTCATTGGTCAACCTTGGTAAGTATTCAACCGTGGGTAGTCTGATGGGTGCTGTGGCAGGTGGAAGCATGTACATTCAAGGGCTGATAGCGAGGTTAATGTATCGGTCACTGTATAAAATGCATCTCATGGCCTTGCATGGTGTGTTTTCTACCCTGATACACAGCATTGGTCGTTTGATTTCTAGACGTACTGAACCACATGTCAAGTTACACTGATGTTGAGTTGGCACTTATGTTGAATTGACAATGATATTTAATTGAAAGTGAAGCTGAAAGCAGGAAAAGCCCGTATGCATCAGGACGGGCTTTTTTATTGTTGTTGTTAGCTTTCAATAATCTGTTTGATTTGCGCAATGTTGAAAGGCCAATAACACACCCCAACATCGGTTTTAAACACAGGGATGTGTTGTCCATAGCTGTCTAACAACAACGCATCATCGATAATGTCGATGGTGTTAAATGGAATATCTGCTTGTGTGAGCAAGGCCTCGGCATCCTCACATAAATGGCAACCAAGGGTTCCGTATAAAATATGCATAAAAGAGTGAATATTGTGCTAAATTGCTGGCTAGTAAGGTAATCAATGCAACATTTCGACCATGCGAGAAGCATATGTCTGACGTACAAGAAAATAAAGAAAGTTTAAGCGAAAGTCTGCAACAAGTCATTCACTTGTTGGATAAGCACAAGCTCGTAGAAGGTTTGGTGCACAAGCAGGAGATGCCCAATCAAACCTTGGTAGAGAGTTTGGTCCATCGCCAGCATTTAAGCGGCTTACAGAAAAAACTAGACCAGTTGCACCCTGCCGATGTGGCCTACATTCTTGAGGCCTTGCCACTGGATGACCGCTTGCGTGTTTGGGATTTGGTCAAAGCCGAGCGCGATGGTGAGATTCTGCTTGAAGTGTCTGATGCCGTACGCCAAACACTAATCGCAGACATGGATAGTGAGGAGTTGTTGGCGGCGGCTGAACAACTCGACACCGACGAACTCGCTGACTTGGCACCCGACCTGCCAAAAGACGTGTTGCAGGACTTGATGTATAGCTTAGACACGCAACACCGTGAGCGTTTGCAATCAGCGCTATCTTATCCAGAGCACACTGTGGGTGCGATTATGGATTTTGACATCGTGACTATCCGTGAGGACATCACACTCGAAGTCGCTTTGCGCTACTTGCGTCGTCTAGGCAATTTGCCAGACCATACCGATAAATTGTTTGTGGTGAATCGCCAAGATATTTTACAGGGCGTGTTGCCACTCAAGCGGATTGTAGTGAGTGACCCTGAAGCCAATGTGGCCGATGTGATGGCTTCGGATGCGGTGGTATTTCACCCAGAAGACATGGCCAATGAAGCCGCGACAGCGTTTGAGCGTTACGACTTGGTGACGGCGCCTGTGGTGGATAACAATCGCAAGCTAGTGGGCCGCGTGACGGTGGACACTGTCATGGACTTTATTCGTGATGAAGCTGAAGCCGATAAACTCTCCATGGCGGGTTTGCGTGAAGAAGAAGACTTTTTCGCATCTGTTTGGAAATCGGTACAAAACCGTTGGGCATGGTTGGCTATTAATTTAGTCACAGCATTGGTGGCCTCGCGTGTGATAGGCCTATTTGAAAACAGTATCAAAGAAATCGTGGCACTCGCCGCGCTTATGCCAATTGTCGCGGGCATCGGGGGCAACTCGGGTAACCAAACTACCACCATGATAGTGCGCGGTTTGGCGTTAGGACAAATCTCATTACACAACACGCATTCTTTAATTAAAAAAGAAGTCGGTGTTGCCATGCTCAACGGCTTATTATGGGGCAGTGTGTTGGGATTAATCGCCTATTGGCTGTATGACAATCCTGCGCTCGGCTTGGTGATGATGTCTGCCATGACCCTCAATTTGGTGCTTGCTGCGCTCATGGGCGTGATAATCCCACTCATGATGAGTAAGTCAGGCAAAGACCCTGCGGTCGGCTCTAGCGTAATGATTACAGCGATGACAGACAGTGGTGGGTTTTTAATCTTTTTAGGCTTAGCTACGATCTTTTTACTCTAGATTGCCATTTTATACCGTATTAATACTGCCTATGAATCAAGACATTCAACTGCTTTGGCGCGAAATTTTAGGTGACTTAAACACACCACAATCACTATGGCAAATAGCCATTGTGTTAGGTGCGCTTGGTATTGCGTGGATGCTACATTTCCATTTGCAACACCAAGTGGCACGCGGACGTGTGCATCCACTCTATAAACTGTTGATGGGTGGCTTTGACCGTTTATTTATTCCGTTTACAGCTTTTGTCCTCACCGTAATTGCTCGCTATAGCTTAGAGGGTTGGATGCATGTTGCTTTGCTCAGGTTGGCAACAAGAATGTTAATCGCATTAGTGATTATTCGTTTGGTGGTCTACTCTCTGCGTTATGTATTTTCTCCTAGCAAATGGCTATCTGGTTTTGAGCGCATCATCACTTGGACTTTATGGGGGCTGGTGGCTTTGCAACTGACGGGCTATCTCAAGCCCATTATTCAATTATTAGCAGACATTAAATTTAGTCTAGGCAAGCAAGAGCTTAATCTTTGGCTACTATTACAAGGCGGCATTGTCGTCGTCGTGACGATACTCTCGGCGCTATGGGTCAGTCGCATCATTGAAAATAAAGTCATGAAGGCGGAGAGCTTGAGTGCGAATTGGCGGGCAATTTTAGTCAAGCTGGTGCGCATCTTCGCTGTATTTGTTGCCGTATTGGTTGCTTTGTCTGCCGTTGGCTTAGACTTAACCATGTTGTCTGTGTTTAGCGGTGCTCTAGGTGTAGGCTTGGGTTTTGGATTGCAAAAAATTGCCAGCAATTATGTCAGCGGGTTCATTATCCTCATGGATAAATCCATGCATATCGGTGACATCGTCTCGGTAGATAAGCACGCTGGCGTCATCAAAGAGCTGAGATCGCGTTACATGGTACTAGATAAATTAGATGGGACCAGCGTGATTATCCCTAACGAGAGCTTGATTACCAATGCGGTGATTAATCACTCTTTGCAGTTTAATCACATCCGCACACATATCACCTTTACCGTATCCTACGACGCTGATTTGGACGCACTCAAAAAGGTCGCGCTAGCGGCCAGCAAAAAGCAAGAACGTGTACTAACTGAGCCAGCGCCTACTTTTAATATCAAACGATTTGTAGAAGAGGGTGTAGAGTGTGAGCTAGCGGTGAGTGTAAAAGAGCCACAAAAAGGAGTGGGTGCAGTTAAATCGGCATTGTATTGGGAAGTGTGGCAGGCTAGCAAAAAGCTTAAACTAGCATTCGTCAAACAAGAAAAACTAGAAGAATGATGTTTCTATTTATCTAAAATCTTAAGGATAGAAATAAAAAAGCTCGCAAATGCGAGCTTTTAATTTAATAACATCTCTACTAAGAGATTATTTTAACTTTGTTTCTTTGTACATTACGTGTTTACGTGCCACTGGATCAAATTTTTTGATTTCCATTTTTTCTGGCATGGTACGTTTGTTTTTAGTAGTGGTATAGAAATGACCTGTACCAGCACTTGATTCCAATTTGATTTTTTCGCGCATGATTTATCCTTTGTAGTCTAATGACTTAGATTTTTTCGCCAGCAGCGCGCAATTTAGCCAACACAGCATCGATACCATTTTTATCAATAGTACGCAAAGCAGCGTTAGTAATGCGTAAGCTTACCCAACGGTTTTCGCTCTCAACCCAAAATTTACGGTTTTGTAAATTTGGTAAAAAACGACGTCTTGTTTTGTTTTGTGCGTGAGAAACATTGTTACCCACCATTGGCTTTTTGCCAGTTACTTGACATACACGTGCCATAATTGCTCCTAAGACAGAAACTGTCTCAAATACTTGTGCTTTTGAGAAAGACCGAGATTATATTATGAAAATCGATATCTTTTCAAGACAAATCTTTATTTTTTATAGATATTTAGTGTTTTCCAGTGCTGCCAAAGCCACCTTCACCGCGCTCGCTACTCGTAAACTCATCCACAATGTGAAAATCTGCTTGCACCACAGGCACAATCACCAATTGCGCAATGCGTTCTAAAGGATTGAGAATAAACGCATCTTTGCTACGGTTCCAGCAAGAAACCAAGAGTTGTCCTTGATAATCTGAGTCGATTAAGCCGACCAAATTACCTAACACGATGCCGTGTTTATGACCCAAACCAGAGCGTGGCAAAATTAGTGCCGCGTAATAAGCGTTATCAATATGAATCGCCATCCCCGTCGGAATCATCACCGTTTCCCCAGGTTGTATGGTTTGCGTGTGTTCAATGCATGCTCGCAAGTCCAAGCCTGCAGAGCCAGGGGTGGCGTAACTTGGCATCATGTGATGTAAGCGGTTGTCGAGAATTTTTAAATCAACGGTGATGGACATGGCAGTAATCTAACGTGTGAAATAGAGATGATATTAAACACTAAAAGCAAGGATAAATCACTATCCAATCGCAAACTACCATGCATAAAAAAGCCAGCATGGTAGCTGGCTTTGAGTCTATTGGATTGTTTAGAACTTGTATTTTGCGCCTAAGCCAACTAAGTAGTTTCGATCAGCACCCGGTTCAAAAAATAAAGCGTTACCATCATTGACGCGGACTGAACCGATATAGTCTTTGTCAAACATGTTTTCGATGCGCACGTATTCTTGAAATTGCCAGTGGGCAAGGTTCTGCTCAAAACCAGCGCGTAAGTTGAAGATGGTATAGCTTGGTGCTGTATCCGTATTTATATCATTCACATACACTTTGCTATTGTGGCGCCCCTCTAATGCCGTGCTGAAACCAATAGATGGTGCTTTCCATGCAACTTCCCCGTAAATTTGGCTACGATAAGTGCCTGGTATTTTGTTTCCAGAAAGTACTGTGCCTAGCGTACCAGCACCATTAATGACAGTGCTGAAAGAGTCTTCAAATTTGGCGTTGAGTAATGTGTATGATGCATAGGCAGTAATGTTGTTTTCGAAAGATGCTTCAAGTGACGCTTCTATGCCAGTGCGTTTAGTATCCCCTGCATTTTGGAAGCTAGAGCGGCCAGCAATCGTCTGACGAGTAACGATCTCATTTTTAGTATCAACTTTGAAAAGGGTTAGATTGGCTTTCATGCTATCACCAATAAAAGCTTTTGCGCCTAACTCGAAGTTACGGCTTTCTGCGGCTTTGAGTGATAAATTAGGTTTGCTTGCTATACCGCCAGCTACGTTATCAAAAGCAGCTTCAATAAAAGTAGGCGTTTCAAAGCCTTTGCCCATGTTGGCATAAAAATTCAGCGTTTCTGTCGCTTTCCATACAGCACCAATCACTGGCGTGGTCTTTTGATACTCTACATCGCCGCTGTTATCACCATTGACGGTTAGCAAATCATCATTCACTTTTAATTTTACTTTGGTATGTCTTGTCCCTGCATGAATATCGAAACCAGGGTTGATGCTTAACTTGCCTTGAATATATTGGTCAAAATTACTTGAGATATTTTCTTCTCTTCTGTTTAACACTGATGTACGTACACCATTAGTCAGAATGTTTGTATCCAATCTATCGTCGCTAGATTCTCCATAAGTTAAACCCATGCTCAAAGTGTAAGGCATCATGCCTAAGCTGCCACTATTGTCCCAACGAGTGTCAATCCCATGAAAATCGCGATCAATCTCGCTTAAGCGTGCATTGGTCGTAGCCAATGTTGTTGCTGTAGGCGTGGTCGTCAGTATTTGAGCATTCTTTCGGGTGCCTACATAAGGGGTAAAACTCACTTTATTGTTTTCATTAAAGCTATGTTCTAAATTAAATCCAATTTGAGTGTGATCTCTACTCACACTAGTATTAGCAAACAAGGCAGCAGGAACGATAGTGTCGCGCGTACTATTGTTAAATGCTCGTGCGCGGTCTAAGCCAATCGGATCTTGTGCGTCTTGCTCAAACCAGTTCACTAAAGCCGTGACTTTCGTGTCCTGACTAATATTAAATTTAAATTTTGCAGTGGCTTGTTGTTTGTCGCTCTTGCTGTTGTCGCGGTAGCCATCACTCTCAAAATTGGATAAGTTCAACAAATAATCAACGCCATCTGCATTGCCCGCTGCTTCTAGAATATTGCGCTTAGTATCGTAACTACCAAACATGACGGTACCACCGACTTGTGGTGTCTTTGGCGAGTCTTCCGTAATCATTTGAATCACACCGCCTGACGAGTTGCCGTATAAAGCTGAGAAAGGACCGCGCATGACTTCTATGCTTTTTATGGCAGATAAATCTACCACACCGGGTTGACCTTGACCATCTGGCATGGTGAGTGGGATACCGTCTACATAGATGCGAACGCCACGCACACCAAAGCTGGACCGTGAACCAAAGCCGCGACTGGAAATTTGCGGGTCTTGTGCTTGTTGGGTTCTATTTTGGGCTGTGATGCCTGGAACGCGAATGAGGCTTTCTGAGAGCGTCATTTGCAATTGACCATCTTGTATGTCTTTTTGCTCAACAACATCAATCGCCACAGGTAAGTCAAAACTATTTACCGCATTACGTGTAGCTGTGACTACAACTGGGGCGATGTTAAGGTTATTTTCTTCTGCCGAGACTGGTTGGATTGTGGATAGTGTTGCTAAGACTGCAACTGAAATAGGCGTAAGTTTAAAAGCTTGCATTTGAATGATTGTTCATAAAATTAGAGTTGCGCGATTTTAAAGGATAAGCAAAAAAAAACACTCATGATAATCATGAATGTTATTGTGGTTTGATGTGGACTTAAATAATCTGCGAGCTGAGGTGTTGCAGAATTTGTGTGGCGATGGCAGTTTTGTCCGCAAGCGCTAAGGTGTGAGCGCCTTGCTCGTCAATAATGGTGACTTGATTCACGTCTTTGCCCATGGTGCTGATGGCATGGTTGGCGATAATCATGGGTATTTTTTTTGCGATGCGTTTTTGTTTGGCGTATTCAATCACGTGCTCGGTTTCGGCGGCAAAGCCAACACAGTAAGGCGCATTGGGCAAGCTGGCGACATCGGCCAAAATATCTTTGTTGCGTTTGATTTCGATGGTGAGTGTGTCTTCACTTTTTTTGATTTTTTGTTTAGATGGGTGTGCAGGGCTGTAATCCGCCACTGCCGCCACGCTGATAAAAATATCTTGTGTTGTGACATGTGCCATCACGCTTTGATACATGGCTTCTGCGCTGGTGGCAAACAGGGTGTTCACCATCGCAGGCGGTTGTTGTGTGCTGGTGCCAGAAATTAGCGTGACTTGCGCGCCCATATTGGCGGCAATTTTAGCTAAAGCATAGCCCATTTTGCCTGAGCTTAAATTGGTAATGCCACGCACGGGGTCTATCATTTCCAGCGTCGCGCCTGCGGTGATTAAAATCTTTTTATCTTTAAGCAAAGGGGCAGTGAGTAGCACTTCAATAGATTGGATTAGTTCTTCTGGCTCTAGCATGCGTCCCAACCCGACTTCACCACAAGCTTGCTCGCCTGCTGCAGGGCCTAGTACGGTAATTTTATCTTGCTTGATTTGCGCGATATTACGTTGCGTGGCAGGGTTCTCCCACATTTGCTTGTTCATGGCGGGCGCGACCAGCAACGGGCATTCGCGCGCCAAACACAAGGTAGAGAGCAGGTCATTGGCAAAGCCATGCGCTAGCTTGGCAATAAAGTCGGCACTGGCTGGGGCAATTAAAATCGCATCGGCATCTCGGCTAAGCTCAATATGAGGCATGCCATTCGCAATTCGGTTATCCCATTGATTGATAAACACGGGTTTACCAGAAAGCGCTTGCAAGGTTGTGGGTGTGATAAATTGCGTAGCGGCATCGGTCATGACTACTTGAGTATTGATATTCGCTTTGGTCAGCAGGCGCACCAATTCTGCGGTTTTATAAGCCGCTATACCGCCAGTGATGCCTAACAATAGTTTGGGTTTTTTATGCGCATCCATGTTGCGGATTTTAACTCAATATAGTCTTGAATAGTTAGCTTGCGTTTTGTATTAAATTTAAAGATGTTAAACTATTTAAAATGCAAGCGTGTTGGGAGAGTGGAGTGGCGATTACTGATTGGCCAGAAGGCGAGCGACCAAGAGAAAAACTATTGCAACAAGGTGCGCAGGCGCTTTCTGACGCCGAGTTGCTTGCGATATTTTTGCGGGTCGGGGTTAAAGGCAAGAGTGCAGTGGATTTGGCGCGGGATTTATTGTTACGCTTTAAAAGTTTGAATGGCATTTTTAACGCCAGCGCAAAAGAGATGCAAGCGGTGCATGGCATGGGCATCAGCAAATATTGCCAGCTACAGGCGATTTTGGAAATGTGCAAACGGGCGCTGTATGAAGATTTATCGCAAGGTGAAACCTTTAACTCACCCACAGCAGTGAGCAATTATTTAAAGATGAAAATCGGACATTTGCCACACGAGGTGTTTATGGTGATGTTGATGGACACACAAAACCGTATGCTAGATAGCCAAATTTTGTTTGAAGGTAGTTTAATGCAAACCAGCGTTTATCCGCGTGAAGTCGTCAAATACGCCATTGCACACAATGCCGCTGCCGTGATTTTTGCGCATAACCATCCCACGGGCGTGGCGCAACCGAGTCGAGCAGATGAAATGATTACCAAACAATTGCAACAAGCACTACAACTGATGGATATTAAAGTGTTAGACCACATTGTGGTGGCAGGCAATCAAACCTATTCTTTTATGGAGCAAGGTTTGTTGTAAGCTTTAGGATGTTTTGGAAATAGTTTAGGCAGGGGAGTGGTGGGTGCTAACGGGGTCGAACCGCTGACATTCGCCTTGTAAGGGCGACGCTCTACCAACTGAGCTAAGCACCCGTGCCGTGAAACGAAGCGCGCATATTACCCTAAAATTGAGAATTTGCAAGTGTTTGCAGGAAGAAAATCTCTGGGAGAAGTCTAAAGTGTCAGAAAAGTATAGGGCTAGCCAAAGGCCTTCAAGCTAGCATAAAGCGGGTCAAATAGTCAGCCGGTTCGCGGTCTCAATCAGTTGCTGTGCAATACTAATCACGCTCATGCGTCGTTTCTCAGCAATGTCCGCCAATAGTAAATAAGCGGCATGGTCATCTAAGCCTCTCTGGCGCATGAGTATTTCTTTAGCGCGTTGAATCAACGCATTCGCGTCGTTTTCAAATGTCTCTGCAAAGTCTAGACTATTCAGCTTGGCTTCACTGATTGTTGATATAGTACGGTCAATCACAACATATCGCCTTTCAAAAATCTTAAAGAATTCAACATCAAGTGCATCAAACATTTTTAGAGTAAACGTCTGTTGTTGAATCACTGTCTTTGTATGTTAAATAGCAAAGCGTGTGCCATATTAAAAAAATTAATTAACTATATGTATTTAAAAGATAATTTACAAAAATATAGCTGCCGATTTGCGTGTGACATCAAGGCGAGTACGCACGAAAAGAGTGCGTGCGCACTAAATCAGCAAGGATTTATCGAGTTGGTTTAGCGCATTAAACTGTTATCAAGTGTTATTCGTGGCGCGAGTGATTTATACTTAAGCTTGGGTTATACAAAGCTTAAGTCGCACAAGTGCTTGAGTCATAAAGGGATGGAGTAAGTATGAACGTGACAAAAAAATTAATATGGGGATGTGTTGTTTTATTGGGCTTGGTGGCGGTGACCACCGTGGCGACCAGCCGTGGGGAGAGTATTAACGCGCTTTGGTTAATCACATCCGCCTTATGTGTGTATGCGATTGCTTATCGTTTTTATGCAACTTGGATTGCGACCAAAGTATTGCTGGTGGACGATACACGCGCCACGCCTGCGGAGCGTTTAAACAACGGTCGCGACTTTATCCCCACCAACAAGTGGGTGGTGTTTGGGCACCATTTTGCTGCGATTGCAGGGCCTGGGCCTTTGGTGGGGCCGACATTGGCGGCGCAATTTGGTTACTTACCTGGCACGCTTTGGATTCTGGTTGGTGCTGTGTTGGGCGGTGCTGTGCAAGACATGGTGACGTTGTTTTTTTCAACACGCAGAAATGGTCGCAGTTTAGGGCAAATGGCGCGTGATGAAATTGGTGTCATCGGTGGTACGGCTGCCTTAGTCGGCACTTTTTTAATCATGATTATCTTAATCGCCGTGCTTGGTTTGGTGGTGGTCAACGCGATGAAGCACAGCCCGTGGGCGACATCTACCGTGGCGGCGACCATTCCCATCGCCATGATTGTTGGTGTGTATATGCGCAATATTCGCCCTGGGCGAGTGCTTGAGGCTTCGTTGTTAGGCGTTGCATTACTGTTGTTCTCAGTGTTTGCGGGCGGTTGGATAGACCACAATGCAAGTTTACGAATATTATTTGACCACGAAGGTTTGCCATTGGCCTATGCGATTATTGCTTACGGATTTGCCGCCGCGGTATTGCCAGTGTGGCTGTTGTTAGCGCCTCGTGATTATTTATCCACCTTTATGAAATTGGGCACCATTATGTTGTTGGCAGTGGCGATTATCGTCTTGCGCCCCGACATGCACATGCCCGCCGTGACCCAATTTATTGATGGCACAGGCCCTATTTTTGGTGGTAAGTTGTTTCCGTTTGTATTTATCACCATTGCTTGTGGCGCAATCTCGGGCTTTCATGCGCTGATTTCCTCTGGCACCACGCCTAAGTTGCTGATGAACGAGCGCGACATCCGCATGATAGGCTATGGCGGCATGTTGCTAGAATCCTTTGTTGCCATCATGGCAATGATAGCCGCCTGTGTGCTAGAGCCAGGTGTCTTTTTTGCCATCAACAGCCCAGCAGGTGTGGTCGGCAAAGAGGCGATAGACGCCGTGGCTAAAATCAACAGCTGGGGCTTTGCGGTAACCGTGGAGCAAATGGAGCAGTTGGCAAAAGACATGGGCGAAAGCACACTATTTGCCCGCACGGGAGGCGCGCCAAGTTTGGCGGTGGGCATGGCGAGCATTTTCGGCAACGCCTTTGGCAAGCACTTGCTCGCTTTGTGGTATCACTTCGCCATCATGTTCGAGGCCATTTTTATCCTCACCACTTTAGATGCAGGCACGCGCGTGGGGCGCTTTATGTTGCAAGACATGCTAGGCAACTTTAACAAAAAACTCGGCGAGACCTCTTACATGCCTTCCGTGGTGTTCACTAGCGCGATGGTGGTGGCAGGTTGGGGCTACTTTTTATATATCGGCGTGATTGACCCAAACGGTGGCGTGAACATTCTCTGGCCCTTGTTTGGCATCGCCAACCAAATGCTGGCGGCGATTGCGCTTTGCGTGGCGACAGGCATTTTGGTCAAATCAGGCAAACGCAAATTTGCTTGGATTACCGCCTTGCCATTGGCATGGCTGGTAACCATCACCACCACTGCCTCGTTTGAAAAATTAATGAGCGACGACGTGCGCGTGGGCTTTTTTGCCGCCGCTAACGATTTAAGTAGCAAGCTTGCGACAGGCGCATTGCCACCAGATAAAGCTGCTGTCGCGCCACAACTCATCTTCAACCAACATCTTGATGCCTACCTCACCATGTTCTTTGTGCTGGTGCTGTGGGTGGTGGTGTTGGATATGCTCAAAGTATGTGTGCAAGCCGTGCGTGGCAATGTAAAACTTGCCACTACGGAAGCGCCTTATGAACGAACACAACTGGCTGAAGTCTAAATTAAACGCGTAGGCTTAAGATATAAAAGGCGATGTGGCAAACACTCAAACAACCCTTTAAAAAAATTTGGTGCTTTATTCGGCATGTGTCGGGTGACGACGCCTACGAGCAATATTTAAAGCACCATGCCGAGTTTCATGCCAACACACCAGACGGCGCACCCGCCTTGGATAGAAAAGCGTTTTTTAAACTATGGCAAGACAACAAATGGCAAGGGGTGAAACGTTGTTGCTAAATGACGCAGACGTTTCGCGTGTGATAGAAATGGCATGGGAAGACCGCACGCCATTCGAGGCGATTGAAGTCCAGTTTGGACTCAATCAAGACAAAGTCATACAACTCATGCGGCAGCATTTAAATCGTAAATCGTTTGAATCGTGGCGCGCCAGAACGCACGGACAAACCACCAAGCACCTGCAACTACGCAACCCAGAAGTCAGTCGCCATCGTTGCTCGCAACATCTAAAAAATCATCGGCCTTAGGCGTTGGCTTTGGGTTTAATCAACGTTGGCTTTAATCAACTTAGGTTTGAAAAGCCCTAGCGATTTTGGTGTAAATCATCAATATGCATATAAGGCTGGCGCGACTTGCGTTGCATATCCAGCAAGCTTTCAACGACGGTGTCTTCAAAGCGCTTTTTGCGTTTGCCCTTAAATTCCGCAATCACATAATTAGCCTCTTGCGTGTTGGGGGCAAAGCCAAACAAACGTTTTAACCAGTTCCACATATTCATAGCGCTTATCAATCACATACGGTTAAGTCAGATGTTTAATTGCTTGCAAAGAATATGCCCAAGCCAAATACGTGAAATCGCCTCAAAAAATCAAGCTAACTCACTGATTTTAAAGCCTCGCAAAAAACAACTACAAAATGCCGTGTATGGTGAAATGTTGGCTTTTATGCGGGTGTGTCAGGCTTTCGACAAGCGGCCTAGGCTTTTTCAAAACGCCCTTGATACGTCGCCCACATCATCCAAATCCCTATCAACACCATCGGCAAACTCAACCATTGTCCCATGCTCAAGCCAAACGAGAGCAAGCCCAAAAAGTCATCGGGTTGGCGGGTAAATTCAGCCAAAAATCTAAAGCTACCATAGCCCATTAAAAACAGTGCAGAAATCGCTCCCACAGGGCGTTGCTTTTTAGAAAACCACCAAAGCAAAGCAAACAAAGCCACGCCTTCTAGCGCAAACTGAAACAACTGCGAAGGGTAGCGCGGCACCGCATCCACTTGTGGAAAAATCATGCCCCAATCCGCATTGGTCGGTCTGCCCCAAAGCTCACCATTAATAAAATTGCCCATGCGCCCCGCCCCCAAGCCAAACGGCACCAAAGGCGCAACAAAATCCATTACTTTTAACCACGGCTGAGGGTATTTGCGCGTAAACAACGCCATCGCCACCAACACCCCTAAAAATCCCCCATGAAAACTCATTCCACCTTGCCACACTGCAAAAATCTCAGCGGGGTGGCTTAAAAAATAAACAGGCTGATAAAACAACACATACCCCAAGCGCCCGCCCAACACCACGCCCAAGGCCCCGTAAAACATCGCATCGTCCAACATCTGCAAGTTCCAAGCAAACCAAGGCTTTTGCTTTAACTGCAAACGCCCAAACCACAAAAACCCCATAAACGCCGTCAAATACATTAACCCATACCAATGCACACCAAAACCATCAGTAATTTGCAAAGCAATCGGGTTAAATTGTGGGTGGGTCAAAAGCATAACAATCTCAATCTTTTATCTTAAATTGCAGGTAGGTGGTGATTATACTGGCAACGCCCAATTTAAACATAAGGGGGTGAAGTTTGTGTGATTAGAATAATTTTAAAAGTTTGTTATGTCTTAGTGTTTGAATTATTAAATAAAATGTTGAGCTACAAAAAGTGAAGAGTGATGTTAATCAATAACATGCGGCGGACTGTAAACGAGTCCCCCAAGCTACCGAGCTTGGATTTCAAATAGAAAAAATCACAAAATACAACGCACAATTTTTAAGCTATTGTGCTTCCTTCACCTCATAATTTGAAGGAAATGATATGAACGCAATACGTTTAACTCTTCCCGCACTGGATATAAGTATGGAACTTAATCTCAGACATCAATTCTCGATGCACTATATGATGGCTGCATGCCGTTTTGCAACACAACTCAAAAATCTAGAGCTTGAGAATGAAAATAAAGAATTGGGAGAATATTTTGATGAGATTCTCCATCTTGCGATGGCGGTAACCATGATGAGTGTTGCGGCATTAGAGGCTTATTACAATGAATTGACCTTTGAAGGGCAAATATTGACTAGTCATGGAAAAAGTAAAGATTACGCTAATTGTATTGTTGAAAAAATTGAGCGGAAACCTACTCTAGATAAATACTCAGTAATTTATGAAATCATAAAAAGTCAGAAACTCAATAAAGAAGAGTATTGGTGGCCACATACGAAAACGCTTATTGATGTTAGAGATAAGCTCATTCACTTTTGTCCAGAATGGTATGGTGAAGAAGGCAAGCATGTGGTGTTGAGTAAAAAACTTGAGGAAATCAAGACGATTAAACCCTCACCGATTTTAGCAAATGAAAAGCAACTTTTCCAATTAGCATGGGCTTCTTACAGCTATTGCTTATGGGTCTTAAAAACTAGCAGAAACTTTATCACTGAGTATCATCGTCAATTAGGCAACCCCTCTGAATGGGAGTTATTTAATGAAAAGTTTTCCAACTTATCTGAGGGTGCAATTTAAACAGCGCGCGTAGGGCGGACTCGTTGACAGTCCGCCGCATGAAACTCACGCAATCTCATACGGCGCACCGTAAACAGGTGCGCCCAACATCCAAGATTTATTGCCAAACTTCCCCACTTGTCTGCTGTCTGAATTAAGCAGACACGCCGTGTTTCAGTTAGAATATTGTTTTATTTTCTAGCAAAAGATTTCGTAATGCCTAAATACCGTTCACACACTACTACGCAAGGTCGAAATATGGCGGGGGCGCGTGCGCTTTGGCGCGCCACGGGGATGAAAGATGAGGATTTTTCTAAGCCGATTATTGCGATTTCTAATTCATTTACGCAATTTGTGCCAGGTCACGTTCACTTAAAAGATTTAGGTCAATTGGTGGCGCGTGAGATTGAAAAAGCGGGTGGCGTTGCCAAGGAGTTCAACACGATTGCGGTGGATGATGGCATTGCGATGGGTCACGGCGGGATGTTGTATAGCTTGCCTAGCCGCGATTTGATTGCAGATAGCGTGGAATATATGGTCAATGCGCACTGTGCCGATGCGCTGGTGTGTATTTCTAACTGCGACAAAATCACGCCGGGGATGTTGATGGCGGCCTTGCGCTTGAATATCCCAGTGGTGTTTGTGTCTGGTGGCCCGATGGAAGCGGGTAAGGTGAACTGGCAAGGCAATGCGCATAAGTTAGATTTGGTGGATGCGATGGTGGCGGCGGCGGATGATAAAGTAAGCGATGCAGAAGCTGATGCGATTGAGCGCGAGGCTTGCCCAACCTGTGGCTCTTGCTCTGGCATGTTTACCGCTAACTCGATGAACTGTTTAACTGAGGCGCTTGGGTTGAGCTTGCCGGGCAATGGTTCTACCTTAGCCACACACGCCGCGCGTAAAGAGTTGTTTTTAAAAGCAGGGCGCTTGATTGTGGATTTGGCAAAACGCCATTATGAGCAAGACGATTACAGCGTGTTGCCACGCAATATTGCGACATTTAAAGCGTTTGAAAACGCGATGGCACTGGATGTGGCGATGGGTGGCTCTACCAACACGGTGTTGCATTTGTTAGCAGCCGCGCATGAAGCGGGTGTGGATTTCACCATGAAAGACATTGACCGCATGTCACGCAAAGTGCCTTGTGTGTGTAAAGTGGCGCCAGCTACCGCTAAATATCACATGGAAGACGTACACCGCGCAGGTGGCGTGATGGGGATTTTGGGCGAACTCAATCGCGCGGGCGTGATTCATGGGGATGTACCAACCGTGCATAGCCCAAGCATGAGCGAAGCGTTGGCTAAGTGGGATATTGCGGCCTCACAAGATGAAGAGGCGCATAAATTATTTAAAGCCGCACCGGGTGGCATTAGAACAACCATAGCTTTCTCACAAAGCATGTTGTGGCCTGAATTGGATATTGACCGTGCAGAGGGCTGTATTCGTGACAAAGCGCATGCTTACTCACAAGACGGCGGCTTAGCCGTGCTTTACGGTAACATTGCGCTCGATGGATGTATTGTCAAAACCGCAGGCGTGGATGATAGTATTTTGAAATTTACAGGCCGTGCGCGCATTTTTGAGAGCCAAGACGCTGCAGTTGACGCAATTCTTGCCGATAACGTAGTAGCAGGCGATGTGGTGGTGATTCGTTATGAAGGTCCACGCGGTGGCCCAGGCATGCAAGAAATGCTGTACCCAACCTCTTACTTAAAATCAAAAGGTTTGGGCAAGGCGTGTGCTTTGCTGACCGATGGTCGTTTTTCAGGAGGGACATCTGGCTTGAGTATTGGCCATGCCTCACCTGAGGCGGCAGAAGGTGGCGCGATTGGCTTGGTAGAGGAAGGCGATACGATAGAAATCGATATTCCTAATCGCACCATCCATTTGGCTGTGACTGACGAAGTGATGGCGCAACGCCGTAGCGCGATGGAAGCCAAAGGCAAAGATGCGTGGAAACCGTTTAACCGTGAGCGTAGTGTTTCACCTGCCTTACGTGCTTATGCTGCCATGAGCACCAGTGCCGCCAAAGGTGCGGTGCGTGACGTGACCCAAATTGAAAGAAAGTAAAACATGACGACTGAAACGATAGATGCAGGTATGCCTTCGACTGAAAAACGATTGAAGTTGCATGCGCATGTGAACCAGACGCAAGATGAGTCTGGCTTGCAGTATTTGGAAATTGATAACCCGCTCGCCACTGGCAAAATTGCTTTGCAAGGCGCACACATCATGGCGTGGCAACCCAAGTTTTTGGCCAACCCTGTGTTGTGGATGTCGAGCAATGCGCGTTTTGTCAAAGGCCGTTCGATTCGTGGTGGCGTGCCTATCTGCTGGCCTTGGTTTGGCGCGCACCCAACCGACAGTACATTCTGCCCACATGGTTTTGCGCGTGTGATTCCGTGGCGTGTGGTAGATATCGATGCCACGCCAACAGGCGCAACCCGCATTATTTTAAATATGCAAGAAACCGCAGAAGCCAAGCGTCAGTTATCTTACCCTTATGAATTAACCTTGACGATTACCATAGGTCGTCGTTTGCGTATTGATTTAGCGACCACCAACCATGCGGATCATCCGTTTGTGATTGGTGAGGCGTTCCACACTTATTTTAATATCAGTGATTTGAGCAATGTGCAGATTACGGGGATGGAAGACTGCGTATTTGCAGATAAAATCCTCAAGTATGAGCGCAATGTTGAGCATAACGCTCTAAAATTTGATGGCACCGAATATGACCGTGTGTATATTCATCACAGCAGTGATTGCGCCATTCATGATACGGGCTTTAAACGCACGATTCATGTTTCTAAATCGGGCAGTGACACCACCGTCGTGTGGAATCCAGGCGCGGAAAAAGCATCTCAAATGGCGGACATGGGTGCGCCAGACGAGTGGCGCAAAACCATCTGCGTAGAAACGACAAATGCGCTAGAAAATATGGTGGTGATTAACCCTGGGCGTAAGCATATATTGAGCGCTGAGTATTCCGTCGAAACCACCTAAATACATGTCAACGGCTGATATCACCGCGCGTTGATTGAGAGTTGTTGGTCATTTGCCAACACTTGCATAGACGGTTGATACATGCCAAATGATACAAAAGTGTAAAATTCTGCGCTAGGTCACTTGTAGAAATTTAAATGTCCTGTATCATCCCACATGCAAAAAATGCAAATTTGGGGTTTATTTTAGGTAATTCAAGGAGATAGCATGAAAGTTTTATTATCAACAATCGCTGCTGCAGCCGTATTATTTGCTGGTACAGCCCAAGCTGATGAAGCTGCTAAAGCATTGGCACAAAAAAGTGGTTGCTTAGCTTGCCACAGTATCGATAAAAAAGTATTAGGCCCATCATACAAAGATGTTGCTGCTAAATACAAAGGCGACAAAACTGCTGAAGCCAAGTTAGTAGAAAAAGTTAAAAAAGGTGGTAGCGGTGTTTGGGGTCCTATGCCTATGCCAGCTAACAGCCCACAAGTTAAAGACGAAGACATCAAAACGATCGTTCATTGGGTATTGTCACTCTAATTTACCGATTTAGAGTTAATAAAAAGCCAGCTCAAAAAGCTGGCTTTTTTACTTTAAAGGATGCCAGCAAGACCGCATGGGTCTTCCCCAATCTCGCTAAGTGCTTTCGCACTAAGTCGATTGTGAAAAGCTGGTTTTTTTATTTTCTAAATCCGTTAGTACTATTTAGATGCCTTGTTTAGCTTGCTGTGATGCATTGAATACACAAAGTAAAAAACTACGCCAGCAATCAACCATAGGCCAAAGCGATGCCATGTTGACGCAGGCAAGAAAGTCATCAAGGCGCCACAAGACAGAATCCCAAGCACTGGAATCAGAGGGTTCCAAGGGTTTTTAAACGGGCGTGCTAAGTCAGGATGGGTTTGACGTAATCGAATCACGCCAACACACACCATCACAAAGCTGGCGAGCGTGCCAATGTTCACAGTCTCCGCCAACTCACCCAGTGGAATAAAGCCAGCCACAATCGACACCACCACCCCACACATGAGAATGATTTTGCTTGGCGTCTGACGGTCTGGATTCACAGCTGAAAACACGGGCGAAATCAAACCATCTCGGCTCATGGCAAATAAAATGCGGGTGAGGCCATATAGCAATACCAATAACACGGTGATTAAGCCTGCCAGCACCCCTGTTGCCACTAAAGTGGACGACCAAGTGTGACCGAGTTTAGTGAGTGCGTAAGCCACTGGCGAGGCGGTGTTGAGTTCCGCATAAGGCACCACGCCTGTCAGTGTGGCTGACACGATAATGTAGATAATGGTACAAAAGCTGAGTGAGGCGATGAGGCCGATGGGCAAATCGCGTTGTGGGTTTTTGCATTCTTCTGCTGCGGTTGAAACCGCATCAAAGCCAAAATAAGCAAAGAACACCAATGATGCGCCTGCAAGTACGCCTATGTTTTTACCATTGTCTAAAGTCTCAAACCAGCCAAAAGGCATAAATGGATGCCAGTTGTCAGTAGAAATATGACCGACGGCTAATGCCAAGAAAATGATGATGGTGGAAATTTTAATGGCGACGATGATGTTGTTGACGCGGGCGCTTTCTTTCACGCCAACCATGAGTAAAACTGTGAGTACCCAAATAATGGCAAAGGCGGGC
Organism: uncultured Methylophilus sp.; assembly: GCA_965249075.1. Lineage (GTDB taxonomy): Bacteria > Pseudomonadota > Gammaproteobacteria > Burkholderiales > Methylophilaceae > Methylophilus. The sequence continues at coordinate 741,592 of CBDFLF010000001.1, read as the reverse complement.
AAGTTAATGGTGCCACCCATCATAGGCGCTTTGGTGAGTTGCTCTGGTAGGTAAACGCCAAAGTTAGCCAGTGTGTTGATAAAGTAACCCGCCCAACCGTTGGCCACCGCGGCTGCGCCAACGCCGTATTCGAGCAAAAGCATCCAGCCCATGAGCCAAGCGATAAATTCACCAAAAGCCACATAGCTGTAGCCATAAGCGCTACCCGAGCCGCCGACAGAAGAAGCCAGTTCTGCGTAAGATAAAGCGGCAAATGCAGACGCAATGCCTGCAAAAATAAACGAGAGTACGACGGCTGGGCCAGATTGGGTGGCAGCGGCGATGCCTGTGAGGACGAAAATGCCTGTGCCGATGGCACAGCCTATGCCTAGTAAAGCCAAATCAAAGGCGGTTAAACATTGTTTGAGGCCTGTCTGCGCGTGAGGCGCGATGGCTTTGGTGCGGAATAATTGCTTTAACATGAAAACTCTCCCCTTTTTTATTGACTTAAGGGTAAAGCAATTATGGGGCGTACGTCAATCAGTAAAATGGCGCGTTAGTTGGCGTAATGTTGATTGAGCACTTTAATCATATACGCATGATCGAGCGCGCCCGCACTTTCACGGATGCTGTGCATCGCCCACATGGGGTTACCGACATCGACGCTGGCCATGCCCAGTTGCGCTGCTAAAATCGGCCCAATCGTACTTCCACAGCCTAAATCGGTGCGATGTGCATATTGCTGGTAAGGCACATTGGCTTGCGCGCACAACTGAATAAAGCGCGCGGCGGTGTCGGCATTGGTGCTGTAACGTTGATTGGCATTGGTTTTAATCACGGGGCCTTGATTGACCATGACATGATGACAAGGCTCGTAACTGCCTGCGTGATTGGGGTGAAAGGCATGCGCCATGTCTGCGCTGATAAAAAAACTATTGGCGATGCCACGCAAGCGGTCTTCGGCGCTGGTGTTAGTCGAGGCGCAGATGCGTGCGATAACATCCATCATAAAACTACCACTCGCGCCCGTGGCGCTTTCTGAGCCGACTTCTTCGTGATCAAACAAAGCACAAATACAGGTGGAGTCAGGTTTTTGAGTGGCAATCAGCGCTTCAATCGCGGCATGGCATGAGGCCAAATTATCTAATTGGCTGTCGGCAATAAACTCTTGATTTAGCCCCCATAACACACCTGCTTGGGTGTCGTAGACGTTTAAATCCCAAGTGAGGATGTCTGCCGCCTGTACATCCATGGCTTTAGCTAAAGCTTGTGTAAGTAAATCGTGCGCTTGTGCGGTGTCGGCAGCAAACCCAAAAATCAAAGGCAAGCCTGTTTGTTTATTCAGCAACAAACCTTTGTCATTCACTTCGCGGTTCATGTGGATGGCGAGGTTGGGTAAACGCACCATGGGTTCGGTCAGCCACACAAAATGGCTAGTAACGCCATTGCTTGTTTTTACCATGACGCGTCCAGCTAGGCTTAAGTCGCGGTCAGTAAAGGTGGCTAAAATGGGGCCACCATAGACTTCTACGCCCAACTGCGCAATGCCTTGGTTAGCCACTGCGGCTTTGGGTTTGAGGCGGAGTCCTGGAGAATCGGTATGCGCACCGACAATTTTAAAGCCTGTGTCGGCAATCGGTTTTTCGCCGACAATAAACGCAATTATCGATGCGCCATCGCGCACCACATAATATTTGCCGTTTTTTCTAAATTGCCAAGGCTGGTTTTCAATCAACGGTTTGAAGCCGTTGGTGTCGAGCATGGCTTTGGTGGTTTCCACCGCGTGCCAAGGGCTGGGGCTGGCATCAATAAACGTCAAGAGTTGTTGCGCGGGTGTTTGAGCGTTTACGGATGTCATCATGGTTATACCCAGTTTTTATCAATCAAAAAGTCAGTATAGAGTTTAGATTCCGCACTGCCATTTTCTGGCTTCCAATCGTAGCGCCATTTCACAATCGGTGGCATAGAAAGCAGAATAGACTCGGTGCGTCCGTTGGATTGTAAGCCAAAAATGGTGCCACGGTCGAAAATCAAATTAAACTCAACATAGCGACCACGGCGATAAGCCTGGAAATCGCGCTCACGTTCCCCGTAGCTTGTGTCTTTGCGACGTTGCACAATCGGCAAGTAAGCATTGATAAACGCATCACCGACGGCGCGTTGCAGGGCAAAGCTTTGCTCAAAGCCGAGTTGGTGAAAGTCGTCAAAAAATACGCCACCAATACCGCGTGGTTCTTTGCGGTGTTTTAGATAAAAATACTCGTCGCAGTCTTTTTTAAACTTGGCATAGTAATCGTTGCCAAAGGGAGCCAGCGCTTCTTTATTCACGCGGTGAAAGTGCACGCAGTCTTCTTCAAAACCGTAGTAAGGCGTTAAGTCCATACCACCACCAAACCACCAAATATCTTGCTCGTCAGCCTGTTGCGCTTTCGCCACAAAAAAACGCACATTCATATGCACGGTGGGGATGTATGGATTGCGAGGATGAAACACCAAAGACACGCCCATGGCTTCCCAAGGGCGACCAGCCGCTTCAGGATGCGCCACGCTGGCGGCAGGGGGGAGTTTATTGCCCAATACATGTGAAAAACCGATGCCAGCACGCTCAAACACATTGCCGTTTTCTAACATGCAAGAGTTGCCACCACCGCCTTCTGGGCGTTGCCAGCCATCATGCAAAAAGGTTTTGCCGTCTACTAATTCGATGGCTTCAATAATGCGCGCTTGTAGCCCTTGTAGGTAGTCGTAAACCGCTTGGGTATTCAGTGTTTCAGCCATTTAAAACTAGCCTTTAACGGCGCGGTAACCAATGTCTTTGCGGTATTGCGCGCCTTTAAACTGAATATCCTCGATGGCGCGATACACTTGTTGTTGGGCGAATTTAACCGTTTCGCCTAGGGCAGTGACGCACAATACGCGGCCACCGCTGGTGACGACTTTGCCGTCTTTGAGGGTGGTGCCTGCATGAAACACATGGGTGTCTTCTGTGGCGGCGGGCAGGCCAGTGATTTCATCGCCAAGTTTTGGCGTTTCTGGGTAGTTGGCGCTCGCCATCACAACGCCGAGCGCAAAACGTCTATCCCATTCTGCTTCCACTTGGTCTAGGGTGCCATCGACAGCGTGCATGGCTAGATTAACCAAATCTGATTTGAGGCGCATCATGATTGGCTGTGTTTCTGGGTCGCCCATGCGGCAGTTAAATTCTAAAGTTTTTACATCGCCATCTGGGCTAATCATCAAGCCTGCATATAAAAAGCCTGTGTAAGGGATGCCATCTTTGGCCATGCCTTCCACGGTGGGTTTGATAATTTCGCGCATCACTTTGGCGTGGATTTCTGGCGTGACGACTGGCGCTGGTGAATATGCGCCCATGCCGCCCGTGTTCGGGCCTTTGTCTGCGTCTAACAAGCGTTTATGGTCTTGGCTGGTGGCAAGTGCAAGAATGTTTTTGCCATCCACCATCACCATAAAGCTGGCTTCTTCACCTTCTAAGAACTCTTCAATGACTACGCGTGCGCCAGCGTCTCCCAATTTATTGTCAGAGAGCATGGCATCAATCGCAGCATGTGCTTCGTCTAGCGTCATGGCAACCACCACGCCTTTACCAGCCGCTAAACCGTCGGCTTTAATCACGATGGGTGCGCTATTGGCTTTTACATATGCATGCGCTTTTTGTGCGTCGCTAAAGGTCTCATATTTGGCAGTGGGGATGCCGTGGCGGAACATAAACGCTTTGGCAAAATCTTTAGAAGACTCGAGTTGCGCCGCTGCTTTGGTGGGGCCAAAAATTTTAAGACCTTCTGCGCGGAAAGCATCGACCACGCCTTTGCTGAGTGGTGCTTCTGGGCCAACAATCGTCAGTGCAATTTGCTCGTCTTGGGCAAATTTTACCAAGGCATCCACATCGGTAATTGGCACATTCACCATGTCTGGATTCGTCGCCGTGCCCGCATTGCCAGGGGCGACATACACCAAACTTGCTTTTGGGTTTTGCGTCGCCTTCCATGCCAAGGCATGCTCGCGTCCACCACTACCTATCACTAAAACTTTCATATGGTTCTCCCTGATGAGACTCTTGTGTGTTGCGGGTTAGTGACGGAAATGGCGAATGCCTGTGACTACCATTGCTAAACCACGTTCATCTGCGGCGGCAATCACTTCTTCATCGCGCATGCTACCGCCTGGGTGAATCACGCAACTCGCGCCTGCATCTGCCAACACATCCACACCATCACGGAACGGGAAGAAGGCATCAGAAGCGACCACCGAACCTTGCAAGCTTAAGCCTGCATTTTGCGCTTTAATCGCGGCAATTTTGGTGCTATCCACGCGGCTCATTTGGCCCGCGCCCACGCCCAAAGTCATGCTGTCGCCACAGAATACAATCGCGTTTGATTTGACGTATTTCGCCACATTCCAAGCAAATAGCAAATCGGCCATTTGGCTTGGGCTTGGTTGTTTTTTGGTGACGACTTTAATGTCGCTCATTTGCAAATCATGGTTGTCTGCACTTTGAATCAAGATGCCTGAGCCGATGCGCTTGCTATCCATGGCATTACGGCCTTGTGCCCAAGGCGTGTCGCCACCTTGAGGTAATGCGATTTTCAGTACGCGTACATTGGTTTTGGCGGCAAATACAGCCAACGCTTCAGAGGTAAAGTCAGGCGCAATCAACACTTCTACAAATTGTTTTGAGACGACTTCTGCGGCTGCGCCATCTAAGGTGCAGTTAAAGGCAATGATGCCACCGAATGCACTTGTTGGGTCAGTTTTAAAGGCTTTGCTGTAGGCTTCTAGCGCATTGGCACCTAAAGCCACACCACATGGGTTGGCGTGTTTCACAATCACACAAGCATTGCCTGTGAATGATTTAACCGCTTCCCAAGCGGCATCGGCATCGGCAATATTGTTGTAACTGAGTTCTTTGCCTTGCAATTGTTGTGCGTTTGCCAAACTGCCAGGCGCGGGGTATAGGTCACGGTAAAACGCGGCTTGTTGATGGCTGTTTTCGCCATAACGCAAATCTTGCATTTTGACAAAGTTGCTGTTCATTTGCGCTGGGAACTGGCTCAACACGGGTTTGTTGGCTTCTTCAGTCGCCTCAAAATCAATCGCAGATAAATAGTTACTAATCGCGCCATCATATTGGGCAATTCTATTGAAAGCAGCCACCGATAATTTAAAACGGGTGGCTTTTGAAACAGCGCCATTATTCGCTTTCATCTCAGCGACCACGTCCGCGTATTGGCTGGCATCGGTCAGCACCGCTACATCGTTCCAGTTTTTCGCGGCGGAGCGCACCATGGCGGGGCCACCAATGTCGATATTTTCAATCGCGTCTTCTAAGGTGCAGTTTGGTTTAGCCACGGTGGCTTCAAACGGATACAAATTCACCGCCAATAAATCAATATTTTCAATGCCATATTCTTGCATCGCCGCCACATGCTCAGGTAATTCACGACGACCTAACAAACCACCATGCACTTTTGGATGAAGGGTTTTCACGCGGCCATCGAGCATTTCTGGAAAGCCAGTGAAGTCACTCACTTCTTTGACAGGAATATTGTGGTCACGGAACAATTTGGCGGTGCCACCTGTGGAGAGAATTTCTACGCCAAGTTGTTGCAAAGCGGCGGCGAGTTCTAGGACGCCAGTTTTGTCAGAAACGCTGATGAGTGCTCTTTTAATCATGATTTAAATAACAAATGAAATAATAGGGAAGTGGATATTGAAAGAAATGTATTCATTGAGGGCAGGGAATTGGAGATTACTCCAAGCCGTATTGCGCCATTTTTTTGCGTAAGGTGTTGCGGTTAATGCCCAACACTTCGGCCGCTTTGCTTTGATTGCCACCGACCTGGTTGAGGATATATTCCAACATCGGTTTTTCCACGCAACTTAACACCATGTCATACACCGCATGCGGAGGTTGGCCATCCAAATGTGTGAAGTAGTCTTCGAGTGATTCTTTGACGGCAACTGTGAGTTTGCTGGAGGTGGACATTAAGCAGCGAGCTCCTCGCTTGCGTCATCGGTAGGTTCTATATATACCAAGCGCTCATTTTTCTCTTTCAGTTCAGCAAAAAACCCATTAATCGCATCAAGTTGCAATTCAATGGTTTGCAAGGTATTCATGTTGTGTCGGAAAGCGGCAGAACCTGCCAAGCCTTTGGTGTACCAAGAAATATGCTTGCGTGCCACACGCATGCCCGTGAGGTCGCCGTAAAAAGCATACAAATCATGCAGATGGCCTAACATCACGCTGTGAATTTCATCCACCGTTGGGGCAAGCATGTGTTCGCCCGTTTTTAAGTAATGTTCTATTTCTCTAAAAATCCAAGGTCTGCCTTGCGCGGCACGGCCTATCATCACGGCATCCGCTTTGGTGTAATCCAAGACGTATTTTGCTTTTTCTGGGGTGGTGATGTCGCCGTTGGCAATCAGGGGGATGTTAATCGACTGTTTGACGGCGGCGATGGTGTCGTATTCGGCATTGCCGTTGTATAAACAAGCGCGGGTGCGACCGTGCATGGCAAGCGCTTGCACACCAATGTCTTCTGCCATTTTGGCCACTTGAATGGCGTTGCGATTTTGTTTGTCCCAACCTGTACGGATTTTTAGCGTCACAGGCACATCCACAGCGCCGACGACAGCTTTTAAAATTTGCGCCACCAAGGGCTCGTCTTTGAGGAGTGCTGAGCCCGCCATCACATTACAGATTTTTTTGGCTGGGCAACCCATGTTGATGTCGATGATTTGTGCACCGTGATCCACATTGTACTTGGCGGCCTCTGCCATCATTTTGGGGTCTGCGCCTGCAATTTGTACGCTAATCGGGCTGACTTCGCCCTCGTGGTTGGCGCGGCGTTTGGTTTTTTCACTGCCATATAACAAAGAGTTGGAAGTCACCATCTCGGACACCGCCAAGCCTGCGCCCAATTGCTTGCACAGCATGCGGAAAGGACGGTCTGTCACGCCCGCCATGGGTGCGACGACTAGGTTGTTTTTTAAGATGTGATTGCCAATTTGCATGGGTTTTAAATGATGCAGCTTTTAAGCAAAGCTTTGACGACGGAAAGTTGCTTATTTTATACGCAAACGGGCTTGGTGGGAACTGAAATTTAGGATTTTAAGCCTGTTTGATGACGCTGTATGAGAACGAAAATTTAACGACGACGTAACTGAATGTGTTTTTGTATCAAGGGGATAGCTTGGTTTCTAAAGCGGGTGCCATCTGCGTCTTTGACCCACATGTGAAGTAAACCGCTGAAAAATAGATGGGTGTCGTTAGCTAAGTCGCGCGCAGAGAGTTTGTCTGACACTTGCTGACCTCTCTGTGCTTGTTGGTAGGCGTGTTCGAGTTTGCCGATGAGGCTGTTGCAGTTGTTGAGAATATCTTGCAACACTTCGCTAAACTCATCCACATATTCGCATTTTGACATCATGACTTCATAGGTTTGGCGGGTTTGCGTGTCGTCGTTGAGAATGTGGATGGTCGTTTCTAAAAACTGTTGGATACGCGAGAGTGGGTCTAAATCAGCATGTTCTGACACTAAGGCGTCATCCATGCGGTCAATCAGTGGCAAGAATACTTGCTCTCGCATGGCATAAAATAGTTCGGTTTTGTTTTTAAAATGCCAATAGACCGCGCCACGTGTCACGCCAGCATGCGTAGCGATTTGTTCTAAGCTGGTGCGGCTCACGCCTTTGAGCAAAAACATTTCACGCGCCGCGTGAATAATCTTCTGGCGAGTGAGTTCTGCATCTTCTTTTGTTTTACGTACCATATTAATTTTTTTTGAATATTTGCGGATAGCTATTTACATACAAGCTTGTTTGTATGTAATATACATCCATTCTTGTATGTAAGCAAGCGCTTGCTATTCATTTTGAGGTTTTTATGTCTATCGCCTATCTTTCGAAACCCTACCTTTCAAAACCATGCCGTTCAATGAGATTGCCTAATCAAACGAAGCTATTCCAATCGACGCCAACGGCATTGCTCATGGTGACACTGGTATTGGGTTTGGTGGGTTGTGGGTCATCGCAAGCGCCTCAACAGGGTGCGGGCGCAATGCCGCCGTTGTCTGTGAGTGTGTTGAATGTGGAAGCGCGCTCAGTGCCTGTGGAGACCGAAGTGGTGGCGCAAACCGAGGGGGCGAAAGAGGTGGAAATTCGTCCGCGCGTTGGCGGTATTTTGCTCAAGAAACTGTTCACTGAAGGCGCGCCGATTAAAGCAGGTCAAGCCATGTTTTTGATTGACCCTGCGCCTTTCAAACTGGCAGCTGATCAAGCACGGGCGCAAGTGGCACAGCAACATGCGCGTATAGAACAAGCGCAACGTGAGGCGACACGCTTGAAAGGCTTGTTGGATACACAGTCGATTAGCCAACGTGAGTATGACAATGCGGCTTCGGAGCAGGCGATTACGCAAGCCAATTTGATGCAAGCGCAAGCGCAATTACGCGAAGCGGAATTAAATGTATCTTATACCACGGTGAATTCACCAACTAGTGGCGTGGCAGGTCGCTTTGTGTTGTCTGAAGGTGCGTTGGTGGCGGCTAACACCAGCTTGTTAACAACGGTGTCACAAATTTCACCGATTTGGGTACGTTTTAGTTTGTCTGAATCTGAGCTGGCGGGCTTAGGCGGCAAATTAAGCCCACAACAGGTGAAGCATATTTCACTGCATTTGCCTGATGGCAGTATTTACCATGAATCTGGCAAGCTCAATTACAGCGCCAGCGTGATAGACCCAAACTTGGGCACACAGCAAATGCGGGCAGAGTTTTCTAATGGCGATAAATCATTGTTACCTGGCCAGTTTGTGCGTGTGAGCATTAGCACAGGCATGCGTGATGGCGTGTTTTTGTTGCCACAAACCGCAGTGTTGACCGGTGAGCAGGGCAAGTTTGTGTATGTGGTAGAAAAAGATAAAGCAGGTAAATCTACCGCAGGGGTGCGACCGATTACTGAGGCGGGTTGGTATCAAGGGCAATGGGTGGTGCTGTCTGGCATCCAAGCGGGCGACCAAGTGTTGGTGGATAACTTGATCAAAGTCCGCCCCGGCGCTGAGATTGCGCCACATTTATGGGGTGAACCAGCGGGTGTGCCATCAAAATCATCCAATATGCCCATGAAGAAAACAGGCAAAACGCAGGCTTAATATAGCAAGCCTTATATAGCAAGCGTTGCCGTTTTTAAAGGAAAGTAGATGACTAAATTTTTTATTACACGCCCGATTTTTGCCAGCGTGCTCTCTATCATTATTGTGTTGGCAGGCTTGGCGGCTGCATTTAAGTTGCCGATTGCACAATACCCACAAATCGCGCCGCCCACCGTGACCATTACGGCAATCTACCCAGGTGCGAGTGCCGATACGTTGTCAAAAACCGTGGCTGCGCCGATTGAGGAGCAACTCAGTGGCGTGGATAATTTGTTGTATTTTAATTCCAGTGCCGATTCCAGCGGTACGTTGGTGATTACGGCGACCTTTGATGTCGGCACCGATGTTGACCAAGCGACCTTTAATGTCAGCAACCGTGTGAGTATTGCTTCCCCACGACTGCCTGAAGAGGTGCGTCGTAATGGTGTGATGGTGCAAAAACGCTCGAATGATATTTTGCTGGTGGTGATGTTGACCTCCAAAAACAAAGCGCATGACCGTTTGTATTTGAGTAATTACGCCACACTGAACATGTTGGATGAATTCAAGCGCGTGAAAGGCGTGGGCGATTCAACGATTTTTGGTGGGCAAGATTACGCCATGCGCGTGTGGTTGCGTCCTGACCGAATGGCACAACTCGGCGTGAGCACCAGTGATATTGCCGCCGCCATCAATGCACAAAATAACCAATATGCCGCAGGCAAAATAGGACAAGAGCCTGCGCCAGCCAGTCAGCAATTGGTGTATACCGTCACCGCCAAAGGACGCTTGGTCGACCCCGCGCAGTTTGGCAATATTATTGTGCGCGCCGATGGGCCAAACGGCGTGTTATATCTAAAAGACGTGGCGCGACTTGAGTTGGGCGCGCAAAACTACAATGTGACCTCGGCGCTAGACGGTCAAACAGGGGTGGCGATTCCTATCTTCTTACAAAACGGTGCCAATGCGCTTGAAACCGCCACTGCCATCAAAGCAAAAGTCGAGCAGCTTAAAGCGCGCTTTCCAGAAGGCATGACCTATACCATCCCCTACGATACCAGTGATTTTGTCAAAGCCACTATTAAAGAAGTGTTTCAAACCTTTGCTGAGGCGCTGATTTTGGTGGTGTTGGTGGTGTATTTATTCTTACAAAGTTGGCGCGCAACGCTGATACCGATGATTGCGGTGCCTATTTCCATTATCGGCACGTTTGCTGGGTTATATCTATTCGGCTTTTCCATCAATTTACTGACCTTGTTTGCCATGATTTTGGCCATTGGTATTGTGGTGGATGATGCGATTGTGGTGTTGGAAAACACTGAGAGATTGATGCGTGAAGAAGGCTTAAACCCATTCCAAGCGGCTTTAAAGTCTATTCAACAAGTACAAGCGGCGGTGGTGGCGATTGTGCTGGTGCTGTGCGCGGTGTTTGTGCCTGTGGCTTTCCAAGGGGGCATTGCGGGTGAGTTGTATCGCCAATTTGCCGTTACGGTGGCGATTGCGGTGGTGATTTCTGGTGTGGTGGCGCTGACGTTAACACCAGCCTTGTGCGCCATGATTTTAAAAAGCAGTCACAATGAAAATGGTTTTTTTAAGAAATTTAACCGAGGCTTTGGTCGGTTCACCCACTTTTATACAGGCACGGTCAACTTGACCTTGCACCACAAAATCATCGGAAGTGTAGTGTTTGTTGGCATCGCTATCGCCATGTTAATTTTGTTCAAACTCGTGCCAAGTAGCTTTGTCCCCGCAGAAGACCAAGGTTATGTGGTCACGGTAGTGGTGATGCCTGATGGCGCTTCGCTGACGCGTACCACCAAGACCACAGAAAACATCCGCGCTGCCATTTCGCAAGACCCAGCGGTGGCGCATGAGTTTGCGGTCAACGGTTTTGAACTACTGACGGGCGCAAATAAAACCAATGCCGCCACTATGTTTGTGCGCCTAAAAGACTGGAAAGAGCGTAGCACCAGCGCCTCAGACATTGTGGCTAAGTTGTTTGGTATTGGCATGAGCCAGCCGGATGGCTTGGGCTTTGCCGTCAATCCGCCCGCCATTCGTGGCTTGGGCTCTGCGGGTGGTTTTGAAGTTTATGTGCAAAGTCAGCGTGATACCGACCCTATCAAACTGGCGGCGGTGATGAACAATTTTATGGATGCCATGCGCGCCAACCCACAACTCACAGGCATTAACAGCTTTTTTAGACCGACTGTGCCACAGTTAAAAATCGAGGTGGATGAAGCCAAGGCCATTTCACAACATGTGCGCATAGCCGACATTTACACCACCTTGCAAAGCACCATGGGTTCGTTTTACGTGAATGATTTTAACCGTAACGGCCGTACATATCGCGTGCAATTACAAGCAGAAGCGGCATACCGCATGCAACCAAGTGATTTAGGCAAAGTGTATGTGCGTAGCCAACCCAGTGCGGAGAATCCCAATGGCAATATGATTCCGTTATCTGCACTTAGCACCGTCACGAGCATGATGGGTGCTGAACAATTAGAGCGTTATAACGGCTTGCTGTCCGCCAAGGTGTTCGGTAGTGGCGCAGCAGATGTTAGCTCTGGCGATGCCATGGCTTTGGTCGAAGCCACCGCCAAAGCCAGTTTGCCCGACGGCTACCAAATTGCGTGGACAGGACAAGCCTACCAAGAGCAACGCACTGGCAATGCCGCCATGTTCGCCTTTGGCTTTGCCATCATCATGGTGTTTTTAATTCTAGCCGCGCAATTTGAAACTTGGGCATTGCCTTTAGCGGTGATTATGGCGGTGCCATTTGCGCTAACAGGTGCGCTGTTGGCGGTGTTGGCGCGTGGCATGACCAATGATATTTACTTTCAAATCGGGCTGATTACCTTAATCGGACTCGCTGCCAAAAACGCGATTTTGATTGTGGAGTTTGCTAGCCAAAAAATGGAAGAAGGCATGCCTGTGGTGGAAGCCGCTTTGGAGGCCGCTAGATTGCGGTTTAGACCCATCGTCATGACCTCGATGGCGTTTGTGTTAGGCATTGTGCCTTTAGTAGTGGCGACTGGCGCAGGCGCGGCGGCCCGCCAATCCATGGGTACGGGCGTCTTTGGCGGTATGATACTGGCGACGTTTGTGGCAACGATTTTTATTCCATTGTTTTTTACTTGGTTAACGGATCAAAATCATGTCAGACACCATGGTCATACGCACGACATGGATGAAAATAAAGAAGTGGTGAGGAAGTAATGATGCGGAATAAAATTGTTAGCTTATTCATCATTAGCCAACTGACAGGCTGCCAAATCCTAGGCCAGATTTATCAACGGCCGACACCAAACTTGCCTGAACAGTTTGGTCAAGTGTCAGTTTCAAGTGCCGAACAAAAAGCCGAGACAGACATTGCCCTCGCCACTTGGTGGACTTTGTTTAACGATGCGCAGTTAAACAGCTTGGTAGAAAAGGCGCTCAGTCAAAATACGAATGTGCATGTCGCAGTGGCGCGCATAGAGGAAGCCGATGCCCAAGCGCGTGAGATCGGGGCGAATATTCTGCCCACCGTCAGCCTAGATGGTTCAGGCGTGCGTAACCGTGTGACTGAAGCAGGTATTTTTCCTGTGTTTAATGGCAATCCACGCAGTACTTATCATTTAGCACTTAATGCAGCGATAGAGCTCGATGTGTGGGGTAAACTCAAGCGCGCCAATGAAGCTGCCCGCGCCAACTTGCTTGCCAGCCAATATGCTAAAGAGACCATACAGTGGTCGCTTGCCAGCTTGGTAGCGCAACATTATCTCAATTTGCGCAGTTTGGATGCGCAATTGGCCGTCAACGCAGATAGCATTAAAACCGCAGAAGATAGCCTTGCGCTCACCGAAAGGCGCCTAGCAGGTGGTGTAGTGTCGGCTCTGGATGTGCATCAAGCCAAGCTGGTACGTGGCAATTTAAAAACCCAAGGAGTAGAGTTGCAACGTTTGCGCGCGCTTAGTCAGCATCAATTGGCGTTACTTACTGGTGAACTGAGTCTGACTGTGCCCACAGGCGATGTCATGGCCTTGCCACAGCCACCCTTGCCACCCGCAGGCTTGCCGTCACGATTGATGGATGCACGTCCCGATCTGCGCCAAGCCGAACAGCAACTCATCGCTGCCAATGCCAATATCGGCATAGCCAAAGCTGCGATGTACCCATCCTTTTCACTCACTAGCAGCTGGGGTGGCGAGAGTGTGGAGTTGGGGGATTTACTCAAATCCGCAGCCCGTGTTTGGTCACTGGGCTTAGGCTTGAGTTTGCCTATTTTTAATGGTGGCAAACTTCAGGCCAAAGTTGAGCAAGCTTCTGCCAAGCAAAAACAAGCGTTGGGCAACTACCAAGGCGTTCTGCAAACGGCCTTTACCGAGGTCAACGATGCTTTGGTCAATGTGCGATTGTATCGGGAGCGCGAGCAGATTGCGCAGTCACGTAAAGCTACGGCAAACAGCATGTTAGAAATCGCGCAACGCCGTTACCAAGCAGGTTACTCCAGTTATCTTGACGTTTTAGAAGCACAACGTAGCCACAACGAGGCGGCACTCGGCTTGGTGCAAACCCGCCAAGAAGTGCTCAACGCCAGCGTGACCTTGTTTAAAGCTTTGGGCGGTGGTTGGCAGAACAAGTCAGACAATAAACCCGCTTCTTGATTATTTTTACTCACGCCTAACTAAGTTTGCAAAAAGTCATCTTGCCTTTATCATGGCGAGATGACTTCAAAAAATCACCCCCAAACCACATCCCATAGCGTCAGCCATATTGCCTTTGCCAGCTTTATCGGCACCGCAATCGAGTTTTACGATTTCTACATCTACGCCATGGCGGCGGCACTGGTCATCGGCCAAGTGTACTTTCCCGCCAGCGACCCCGCCGCGCAATCGCTCAATGCTTTTCTCACCTTTGGTATCGCCTTTGTTGCGCGGCCCTTTGGCGCTGTGTTGTTTGGTCATTTTGGCGACAAAATTGGTCGTAAAGCCACCTTGGCAAGCTCATTATTAGTGATGGGCATTTCAACCCTGTGTATTGGTCTGTTGCCAAGTTATGCCAGCTGGGGGATATGGGCACCTATCACATTATGCGTGTTACGTTTTGGTCAAGGCTTAGGCTTGGGCGGAGAGTGGGCAGGTGCCGCATTATTGGCAACCGAACATGCGCCCGCAGGCAAACGCGCTTGGTTTGGTATGTTTCCACAGTTGGGGCCTTCGGTAGGATTTTTATTGGCGACCTTGAGTTTTCTTGGGTTAACCCTAGGTCTCACCGAAGCGGAATTTAACGATTGGGGTTGGCGTTTGCCGTTTATTGCCAGCGCGTTGCTGGTGTGCGTTGGGTTATATGTGCGTTTTAAATTGGCAGAAACACCTGTGTTTAGCCAAGTGTTGCAGCAAAAACAAGCCCATGCTTTTCCCATAAAAGCCGTGCTTAAGCAATCACTCAAACCGATATTACTCGGTGCGTTAGCCATGGGTGTGTGTTACAACTTGTTTTATACCGCCACGGTATTTTGTTTAAGTTACGGCACCCAACACCTAGGTATCGCCCGCCCAGATTTTTTAGGCATGTTGTGCATTGCCGTGCTGTTTATGACTTTAGCGACACCACTGTCTGCTTGGTTATCTGACCGTTATGGCCGTCGTCCTGTTTTGTTAATTAGCGCCAGTTTTGCAGTCATCTTGGGATTTGCCTTGTCACCTTTGTTAAGCACTGCGGCAGTGCTACCTGTGACGACCTTTTTAATATTGGCTTTGTTTTTAATGGGCGCGACTTTTGCACCGATGGGTGCGTTTTTACCAGAGCAGTTTGCGCCTGCCGTCCGTTACACAGGCGCAGGTTTGGCGTATCAATTGGGCGGTATTTTGGGCGCCTCGTTTGCACCTAGCGTATCGCAATTATTGGTCGCACAAGGGGGGCTTGTTTGGGTGGGTTACTATGTATCAGGAATGGCCTTAGTTAGCTTGGTCGCAGTCTTTAATATGCAAGAAAAAATTTAGTGAGCGTTAAGTTATTGGGGTATTGAACAGCTTTGTGGTTTAACTGCTGAACAATGCGGACTTTATGTTGCGGCCATGCCTTTCGCCTGATGGCGAGTTACTTTTCTTTGCTTGCCCAAAGATAAAGTAACCAAAAGAAAAGGCACCCCAACTTCCGCTTTATTCTTGCGTTGCTCAGCTTGTCGGGCGTCTATCATAAACTCGCGCTTTCAGCGCTCAAACAATGATAGCCGACTACTCCCGCCAAGCTTGCGCTACTCAGCGCGGCAGATGGGGTAAGCAGACCACTGAGTTGCACATACCTTTGCTATGACAACGAAGTCATTTATTTCACGTTTCTTTAACTCAATCTGCCTCAGTCGCTCTCCACATCCAAATCTGGCACATGATTAAACGCAATCCGCATCGGTGCATCATTCAGTGCTTGGTGGGCAGCGCCTAAATAGAGCGTATTTTTGCCATATTTTAAATTCAAGCTGTCTAGCACTTGGTTGAGTTTTTGGCTGTTGCGTTTGGGCGTGAACATATCGTAGGCCGTCTCCTCGGGGTCGAGCAAACGGGTGAATTGCACCGCCACCGCCATCGGTACATTTTTCTTATTGGGATATTGTTGCCACAAACTTTCTAGCGCATGGGTGAGTGTGAGCGTGTCGTCGGTGGGGGAGAGGGCAGTTTCAACGCCCCAAGTCGGGTGGTTGGTGAATTTGACTTTCAAGCTCATGGCGCCTGCTAGCAAGCCATAGCTACGCATGCGCATACAGGCTTTTTGAAGCAGGCGATGTAAGACGGAATGTGCGCCTGCATGTGTTCTGAGTTCGGGCGGTAACACGTGCGAATGACCTAAACTGCCGCGCTCATTTTTCACCAAAGGTAATTCCACGCCACGCAGTTTGTCGTGCATGCGCTCGCCTTCCACACTGCCCCACGCCGCACGCATTTGCTGTTTGTTAAGCGCATGCAGTTGTTGCAAGCTGGTGATGCCTTGTTGATTTAGCCTTGCTTCCATGCGTCTGCCCACGCCATTTAAAGCGCTGAGTTTGAGTGGGTATAAACGTTCGGGCAACTCTTCCGATTCAATCACCACACAGCCATCGGGCTTTTGCATATTAGAAGCCAGTTTTGCCAAAAAGGTGTTGGGCGCAATGCCAATCGAGCAACGCAAATGTTCGCCCACTTGTTGCGCAATGCTGGTTTTAATCTTGTCTGCCAGCTTGAGCGCATTGGCGCGTTGACGTTGACTGCCCGTAAGCATGCACACCATTTCATCTATCGACAGCACCCTTTCCACATGGGTGCAACTTTCCACCACGGCAATCAAGCGATGATGCATCTCCACATACACAGGCGGGCGCGCTTGCACAAACACCATGTCAGGGCACAACTGACGCGCATCGCGCACGCCGGTGCCTGTTTTAATGCCAAAGGCTTTGGCTTCATAACTGGCGGCGATGCAACAGGTGGTTTCCGCCATCACCGCTAATACGCCTACTGGCTTGCCACGCAACTCGGGCACCAGTTGTTGCTCAACCGAGGCAAAGTAGGAGTTAAAGTCGACGTAAAGCGCGTTGAGTGCCATGCGATTTAACCGTAATATTTAAGCATGCGGACGCGTCAGTTGCTCGAGCGTGCTGAGCCAAACCATGGCCTGTTCGCGGGTGTCGTGGCACATCTCAAGATTGGGCTGCAAGCTGGCGCAAAAAGCGGGGCGCTCAGCTTGGCCAAAAATCATGCAGCGGTTATCTTCATCCAACTGCACACAACGCACGCCAGCGGGTTTGCCGTTGGGCATGCCGGGAATGGGGCTGTTGATGCTAGGGGCGGTGCAACAAGCACCACAATGTTTTCTACATTCCATATTGCGTTAATCCGATGCAGGTAACGATGCGGTTTTCAACCAATCAAATTCGATAGATTGTAAATCAAAGCCCAAAGCGCTCCGCAAGCCATGAATGTTGACTGCAACACGGGCTGGTAGCTTCTCAAACACTTCGGCGGATGCACAAAAATATTTAGGTAACCCCCCTTTGAGTTTCTCACCACTTAAGCGGGTTTTACAGCCTTTCCGCGTTTCTACATAATTTTTCTCAAACACATCTTGCATCATAGCGGGTTCGTTTTTGAGATGCGTGATTAAATCTCCAGCACCATATATCACAGAGAAATAGCCTAAAAAGTAAATCAATATCGGCGCAAATAAAAATCCTAGCCATTTTTTGAATGTAGAGTGTGTGCTATCCAGCGCGCGCGGATTAAGGCAAGCCGAGTAAATAAAAAAAGCATTACCAACGACGCATAGCCCAATATTAATTTTGAAGCCAAGACTCAGCCACGTAGCGTTAGGTATAAAGTGATTGCCGAGTGCCCAAATGAACAGCAACACTTGTATTGCGCATAAACCCAAAAAGGTTTTGCGAAAACGTGGCGGTGTAAAAACTGACGCTTGCGAAGGCAAGGCTGGCTTAGTGATCTGCTTTAGGTGCAGTTTTTTTCGCTTTTTAGCCATTCTAAAACGGTTCATTTGTCGTTATTGCCACGGGTAACCCAAAGCGCTAACCCCCGCTTTTAAATCTTGCATGGCGAGTTTTACCTGCGCGCTTTCGCCTTTCATACCGAGTTCGGTGGTTCTGCGTTGGTTGGTTCTAGGCAAGCTAAACAACTTGAGCATGGGGTATTTGGCGAGCATGGCGTTCATCAAATCAATCAAATCACTTTCACCCGCCTCGGTCACCACAATCGATTCTTCCACATAATCTTGCGTGTTAAACAAGTGCGCATAATGCGTATCGAGCACCCATTCCACCATGGGGTGCGCCATCTCGGGAAAGCCAGGCACAAAGTAGTGGTTGTGGATGCTAAAACCCGCCACGCGGTTAATCGGGTTAGGGATTAAATCGCAACCTTGGGGAAAGTCTGCCATCAACACCCGCTTGGGGTAAGCGCCCTCGCCATATTGCGCCTCGATGTTGGCGACTGCGCCTGCATGACGCTCAATTGGCACGCCTGCTGCCGCTGCCGCGCATTGGCGGGTGTAGTCGTCAGGCGTCGCGCCAATGCCACCAAAGCTAAACACCACATCGCCATTTTGCTGGCTTTGCGCCATGCTTTCTTTAAACATGGTCGTGATTTTCTCAGGCACATCGCCCAAAAAATGTGCCCAACTCAATTGCAAACCGCGCGCAGAAAGTAGCGAGATGACCTTGGAAAGATGAGCGTCTTGGCGTCTACCAGACAAAATTTCATCACCGATAATATAGATACCAAACTGTGGCATGCGATTTCCTTAATACTCAATCTTACGGGCACTTCTATAAATTCAATTTCCGTTGCCATACGGCGTTGCTCATAAAAAATTTATCCTTATATATCACACATATACTGCGTCAAAATTTTTTAATCGCGCCTAGTCTGGCTTATCGCACCAATCTTGTCGCATTGGCGACTTAGATTGGTGGTGATGACCTTTACGGTTAGCAACTTGTATTTATAGAAGCGCCCTTACAAATGGTTTACTTAATCAGCCTCACTCACCTTGTTGTGTGCCAACCTGCCTCGCGCTTGTTTAATCGCACCTCGAAGCAACTTGCCTGACACGCGCCGTTTTTGTGAGGCACGGGTTGGGCGCGTGGCGTATCGCGTTGCTTGGATATGGTTGGCTGCGTTAACAATCTCGTGCAGACGCGCAATCGCATCTTTTTTATTGGCTTCTTGCGTGCGAAATTGTTGCGCCTTAATCACCAACACCCCTTCTGCCGTGATGCGCTTATCCTTGCTGTTTAAGAGTCGCTGTTTCAGCGCTTCGTTCAAACTGGAAGCGACAATATCAAAGCGCAAATGAATCGCCGAGGAGACCTTATTCACATTCTGCCCACCTGCGCCTTGGGCGCGGATGGCGGTGAGGGTGTATTCGGTTTCAGATATGATTATAAGCAACGTTCCAACCTATCTAAGACCAAGTTTCTTTGCCTCTAGATAAGTTGTGTAATCAAACTTTTGAAAGTTAACTTCAAACTTATCAACGCTTCTTGTTCCTTGCCAGAATTCAACTTTATCATTCTGCCCCTTTAATATTAAACAGATAATTTCCAAAGATTGAGGATCAATATCAGGACCAAAATATACAGCTTTCAAAGCGTCCATTTCATATGTAAATAAAGTTCCAGCCTTCTGATGTAAGCTTCGCCACTCTTTCTCATAATTCCAAGACTTTGATTTTATGAAAAAAAGTTGTATTAATTGTTCATAATCATCTTCAGCTAGTATAGGCACTAAATCTAATTTAGGCATATCCACTTGATATTCTACTTTTTTCATCTTATTAAACGGTTCAAATTTCGTTGAGAATGCCAAACAAAATCCCTTATATTTACCACCGTAATGAGACCACATCAGCAGGTCATCATTTCTTTCAGAGAAACACGTAACGCCTCTATTTTTCAGAAAATCATCTCGATGATTAACTACTACACTTTCAGCAATATTAGTAAACATTGCTTTTAATTTTTCATTGCTTGCTATGGACAGTTGCTGTTTAATTTCTGATGGCACATCTGCTTTTTTGATGTAGGCATCACGAATAAGATTAATCTCTTTGTCAGTTAATTCTTTAACGGTCGCAGAAACTGCACAATCGTATGGGTCGTTAAATTTAAGTGGTGAACTAAAATAGAGTGATTGAGCTTTTAGGTTTTGAAGGCTCTCAGAATTAAAGTTTTGGTATTTATAAATAATCTCGGGTGTACTCATAGGTTCTGCCTTCAATGAGTTTCAAAAAACGCTTCCACATCGCTAAGCTCTTTGGTGCGACTAAACGGTGGCAAGCTTTGCCAAATGCGTCTGCCATAAGGTTTGCTAATCAAGCGCGGGTCGCAAATCACCAACACGCCACGGTCGTTTTCGTCGCGTATCAATCGGCCAGCGCCTTGTTTGAGGGTAATCACGGAATAAGGCAGTTGATATTCCATAAACGCATTTTTGCCTTCTTGGTTCATTTTATCAATGCGGGCAGATAACACGGGGTCGTCGGGCGGGGCAAACGGGAGTTTGTCGATGATGACGCAGGAGAGGGCTTCGCCACGGACATCGACGCCTTCCCAAAAGCTTTGTGAGCCGACCAGCACCGCATTGCCGTGGCTACGGAAACGGTCGAGCAGCTCAGTGCGTGTGCTTTCGCCTTGCATGAGCAGGGGGTACTCCATGCCCGCTTGCGCAAAGGCTTCTTTGAGCAGGGCATGGACTTCGCGCATGGCTTTGAGTGAGGTACACAGCACAAAGGCACGGCCTTGGCTGGCTTGGATGACGGGCACACTGATGGCGGCGACCGCAGCGGTGTAGGCAGGCGAGTTGGGGTCAGGCATATTTTGTGGCGCGTAGAGTAGCGCTTGCTCGCCGTAATTAAAGGGGCTTTCCCAAAAGCCTGTGGTGGCGTTATTTAAACCCATTTGCCCAATGTAGTGGCTAAAATCACTTTTGACGGCCAGTGTGGCGGAGGTGAAAATCCAAGCCCTTGGTTGCGCATTGAGTTGTTTGCCAAAGCCATCCGCAACACTGAGTGGTGTGGCGTGTAGTTGCACACTTTGCGTAAACACTTCCACCCAGCGCACGAGATTGGGATTGCTGGCTTTCATCCAGCTATCCAGTTGTGCGAGTAAGAGTTCGGCGCGTTGCCAGCATTTTTCTAGCATGGGGTCGCGGGCGGCTTGGGTTTCTAACACAGCACTCAAGGCCCTTAAAGCTTCTTGCATCTCAGTGTAAGCAGATTCAAAGTTGGGCAAGCTGAGTGCTTTTTGCGCGGGCATGCGCGAGCCTTCAAACTTAAACACCAATCTAAAATCACGGCAGGCTTTTTCTAGTTTTTTGGCGCTGTCATCTAAAGCCACACAATCTTTGGCGGCACTTAGATAGGCAATCGTGGTGTCGCGCGCCACATCCATCAGCAAGCTGGTGGAAATATCTTCGCCAAAAAATAGCCCAGCCACTTCAGGCAGTTGGTGTGCCTCGTCAAAAATGACGGTATTGGCGCTGGGCAACAGCTCGGCCACCCCTTCATCGCGCAACATCACATCAGCAAAAAACAAATGGTGATTGACCACCACCACATCGGCAGCCAGTGCTTGTTTGCGCGCTTCCATTACAAAGCATTCTTTGTAATGTTGGCAGTCTTGCCCCAAGCAGTTATCACGTGTGCTGGTAACGCTTTGCCAAACCGTGGCATTTTCGGGGACATCGGTTAGCTCCGCTTTGTCGCCCGTTTTGCTATGCTCTGCAAACGCTTGAATAATGGGAATGTATTGCGCGTCATCGCGTGATTGAAAACGGCCTTCAACACTGGCGCGTTGTAAATGGTAGTGGCAGATATAGTTGGCGCGGCCTTTCAGCATGCTCACGCTCACAGGCACTTTGAGCGCCTCGCGCACATTGGGCAAGTCGCGGTTAAATAATTGGTCTTGTAGGGTTTTTGTGCCTGTGGAAACGATGACTTTGCCACCAGACAGCAGGGCGGGTACTAAGTAGGCAAACGTTTTACCCGTGCCCGTGCCCGCTTCGGCCACCAATTGCGTTTGTTGCGCAATGGCAAGGGCAATGGCCTGCGCCATCTCAATTTGTTGTGCGCGCACATGAAAACCAGTAATGCTTTCCGCTAACGCGCCATTGCTATCAAAGGCTTGTGCGACTTGATGTGCAAGCGGTGAGGTGTGGATTACAGGCGTGGTTTGATTGACGGACATGTGCGATATTATCCCATGAATTATTAAGCAGTCGCATTGCGCCCGATGGGATATCGCGTCAGCGATGAAAGAAATGTGTTGAAAAATGCACACTTTTTGTGCGATATTCTTGGCTAGTCTATTGGTGCGCCTAAGAAATACGGTGAAATACGGTTTGCTAAATCGCTTATAAAAATAGTGTTTATTTGTAATTAATGTAATTATAATCAATCACTTAGTTTATTTTTCTGGTTGTTTGTTTGGCATAATATTTAGCGAATGGTATGTAAGCTCACAAATGGCATTTTTCTTGCATCGCAGTATTGCCGTCTTATTAACGTAGATGAACAAATAAAAAGAGTAATTTCAGAATACGCCATGAATATAAACAGTATAAAAAAAGATTTTTTACGCTTACCTCAGATAGGCTTGCTAGTAATGATGCTTCTCTGTGGCTGTCAAACCATCGCTGCGCCAGTGGATCAAGATGCAGAGTGGCAAAACGCTATCGACCGCACTTTGCAAAGTTTGAATGAACAAGCGCAATCGAGTACCAATCAAGACGACCGTAGTTGGGCAGAAAAAGTAGAGGAGGTGTTGATGCACGCCCTCACTTTGTCTGGCTTAGAATATAAATACGGGGGACGTTCACCCGAAACAGGGTTTGATTGCAGTGGCTTTGTGCAATATGTATTTAGACAAGCCGCACATATCGCTTTGCCACCTACAGCGCGTTCAATCAGCGAGGTGGGTCGTGCAGTCTCGCGTGATGAGTTGCAGCCAGGCGATGTAGTGTTTTTTAACACCATACAGTCCGCGATTTCACACGTGGGCATTTACATGGGTAACAATCGCTTTATTCATGCGCCGCGCACGGGCGCTAGAATCCGTATTGAGAGTATCAATAACAGTTATTGGAGTGCTCGTTATCGTGGGGCAAAACGCATGGATGTTGAGGCGAGAACTGCAACGCGTTAAGGATGGTCTGTTTCGGGCTTGGCGTTAACTGTTTTGACGTTAACTGGAGTATCGCTATGCCCCAATGAGCGCTCAGGATCTATCTGGTCTCTAATGAGTTGCTTTAATTCTTTTGCCTCAGGAAAGCGTCCAGCCGTTTTTCTTGAGAACACACAAAGCCCATTGAGACGCACTTCAAGAATGCCGCCAGTGCTTGGCACTAAATTGACTGAGGCTAAATCATCAACAAAAGTAGTGAGCAGCTCTTGGGCTAACCAAGCGGCGCGTAATAACCAACCACATTGGGTACAGTATTCAATTTCCACCACAGGTTTGAGTGACATTGTTTTCATCTAAACGGCATTAAAAATAATATTTTGACATAAAGTATAGTCATTTTTTTTGAAATAGCGGAAAATGAAACTATTACTTATATGCCTGCTCTTACTTTTCTCGTGAGAGTGGTTCAATCACTTTATATAACATTCACATTATTAAGGCACAACATGCGTTCTACAGCAGAAAAATTTGGATTACTAGGGGCAGGCGTTTTTGTAGGGGTATTGATTAGTTTAAATCTATCTGCTTGGGCTGACCGCTCTATGTCACCACAATTGCCGATAGATGAGTTGCGCGTGTTCGCAGAAGTATTTGCCAAAGTGAAATCAGATTATGTTGAGCCTGTGGAAGACAAAAAACTGATTAACGAGGCACTATCAGGCATGTTGCAAGGCTTAGATCCACACTCAACTTTTATGGATGCAGATGCCTACAAAGACTTGCAAGCGGGTACGCAAGGCGAGTTTGGTGGTTTGGGCATTGAGGTGGCGATGGAAGATGGCTTGGTCAAAGTGGTAACGCCGATTGAAGACAGCCCAGCTTACAAGGCTGGTTTGAAATCTGGTGACTTGATTATGAAGTTGGATGACACGCAAGTGCGTGGTTTAACCTTGAATGAGGCGGTTAAAAAAATGCGCGGTGTGCCTAACACTAAAATTGTGTTGAGCGTATTGCGTAAAGGCGAAGCCAATCCGCTAACGTTTGAATTAACCCGCGCCATCATCAAATCACAAAGCGTTAAAAACAAATGGATAGAACAGGGCTATGGTTATGTGCGGATTACCCAGTTCCAAGACCATACTGGTGAGGATTTAGCAAAAGCACTTAAATCGCTGAGTGCTCAAAACAAATCACCATTCAAAGGTTTGGTGTTAGATATGCGTAACAATCCAGGCGGTTTGTTGGATGCGGCAGTGGGTGTTTCAGCCGCTTTCTTGCCTAAAAATGAGTTGGTGGTATACACAGAAGGACGTATCAGTGACTCTAAAATGCGTTTAAATGCGGCACCAATGGACTACGCTAGACGCGGTAAGTCAGACTATTTGAAAGATTTGCCAGAAGAGTTTAAATCTGTACCAATGGTGGTGTTGATTAACGCGGGATCAGCCTCCGCTTCAGAAATTGTAGCGGGTGCCTTGCAAGACCATAAACGTGCGACGATTTTGGGTATACAAAGTTTTGGTAAAGGCTCTGTGCAGACTATTTTACCGATGAACAATGGTAGTGCGATTAAGTTGACCACAGCCCGTTACTTCACGCCAAAAGGTCGCTCGATTCAAGCCAAAGGCATTGTGCCTGACGTGATTGTGGAAGACGGCTCAGACCCAAGTTTTAATTTGCATGAAGCAGATTTGAAACGTCACTTATCAAATCCAACTGAAGCTGAAAAGGCAAAAACCAAAGCGGCAGATGAAGAAAAAGCGCGCTTAGCGAAAGAAAAGTTGAATGAGAAGAAATTTGCTGAGCCCAAAGGCCCTGTAGAGCCTGCAAGTAAAGACGATTTCCAATTTGTACAAGCGATGAATTTGCTTAAAGGCATGCCTGTGCAAAAAGCACCAGAGCCAGCCAAGGTGAGTGAAGTTAAAGCAAAATAAAGCGCATTGACGATTACAGTATGCAAAGTTTGGACAAGTTCATCAGTGTGTTTGATACAGGCTTACGCACCGTGTTTGCGCCAGCACAGGCAAACCGTGCTTGTCCCAAGCCTGAAAATGTTGAACTGACTGCGCTAACAGCAGAAGAAAAAAAACAGGCGGCGGCACTGATGCGTATTAACCATGTAGGCGAGGTGTGTGCGCAAGCGCTTTATGCGGGGCAAGCTTTGGTTTCAAAAGAGCCTGCCCATGTGCAAGCGCTTAAACAAGCCTCGCAAGAAGAGGTTGACCACCTCGCTTGGTGTGAGCAACGTATTGCAGCATTAGGTGGGCGTAAAAGTTTGCTGAATCCATTCTGGTTTGCGGGTAGTTTTGGTTTAGGTATGACAGCTGGCTTGTTAGGCGAACGTTGGAATTTAGGCTTTTTAGCGGAAACCGAGCACCAAGTATCGGCACACTTGCAAAGCCATTTGTCCCTGTTGCCAACCAATGATATTGAATCACGCGCAGTTGTGACTCAGATGAAACTGGACGAAGAGTCGCACGCACAAACTGCTACCCTGTTAGGTGGTGCATCTTTGCCTTCACCAGTCAAGTCGGCCATGCGTTTGGCCTCACGCCTAATGACACGTACTGCGTACTATGTTTGATAGTCTGTTTAATCTTCGCTTTGAAAAAGAGTATTAGATGCAAAAATTTAACGACATTTTGTTGACCCTAGATAGTTCAGACGATGTGCTCCGCATAGAACTTTATGATGGCGACAAAGCGGCTGGAATGATAGAAAACAAACCAGGCAGCCAAGGCTCGGTAAAGGTCTATCACCATTTATTCAAGATGTATGGTGAGATTAATGTTGATGCAGCGGTAGAGGGTTTGGCTTTATACGCAGAGCACACTGAAGATGCAGAAAACCACCCTGGCAAACATCCAAACATTGATCGATTGCTGGATATTTTAGATTCAGAGAAAACACTTTCTGTTAAAATTATCAATCTTTGATCAATAAGTCCTACAGAAAAACAACAGAATGTCACAGCAACCAGTAGCAAGTTCACCTGAAATCACGCCCAAAGCTCGCAAAAGTATACACGATACCATTATTAAGTTTTTTGAGGGACAGCCGCGCGGTATAGTCTTAGATGCACCAGCTGGTTTGGGACATCTTTCTATGCATTTGGATAGAATGGGTTACGAAACGGTATCTGGCGAAATAGACACCGCGATTTTCAAATTAACGGGTAAGCAATGCGTTTACACTGATTTGAATAATAAAATTGATGCGCCAGATGGCACTTATGACTACACTTGCTGTGTAGATGGTCTTGAGCATATGACTAATCCATACAGGGCTGTCGAAGAGTTTTCACGTGTGCTCAAAAAAGGCGGCACGGGCGTATTTAGCATTCCCAACTATTCCAACATAGAAAAACGATTGAAGTTTTTTCTACGCGGATACCTCACAAAGCCTAAAACTTTGGAAGACTACAAAAGAGATGGTAGCAACTTATTTAACTTTCATAATTCACCACTTACCATCACCCTATTAAATATTATGTTTGAAATTAATGGCTTGGAAGTGGTGGATATATTGATTGATAAAAAGAAAAATAAACAGCTCTTACTTTACCCGTTTGTAATGTTGTTTAAATTAGGTGCTTATTTGTCTTCTGATAAATCACAAAAGAAACATCGCTATGATTTAACGTTGCGAAACGAAGTGATTATGGGCGGTAATACCTTGATATTTATTACTAAGAAAATATAAGTAGAAAATCTCATTAGCCTCAAAAATAAGGGGCTAGTGAGTGAGTTGCTTAATAATCGGCGGGTGATAAATAAACTCTAACAAGTGCCCCACGCTATCCAAGCAGTAGAAACCGCGTGAGCCATCGCGATGGCTTTTGGGGGCTTCCGTGATTTTTACGCCATGCGCTACCATATGCGCATGCCATGCATCCACTGCAGTTTCATCCGTCAGCACAAAGCCAATGTGGTCTAATCTCTGTTTGGGGTCAGCCGTATAATCCACACGATGCAAGGCAAACACATCACCGTGATTGGTCAAATACACATTGTCAGCATCGGGTTGCCATTCAATGGTCATGCCAACCACGCGGGTGTAAAAATCCACCGCGGATTCTAGTTCTTTGATAAACAGGGCAACGTGGCGTATGCCCAACATGCCAGCAGGAACGCTCATCATCTACTCGAAACTCGGTTATTCAAAATCCAGTTATTCAAAATTAGGCGCTTTGATTTCGAAGTCATGTGTAATTTCGCAAGCTTTTTGTAGCATGATGCTGGCAGAGCAGTATTTTTCTGCTGAGAGTTTAATGGCGCGCTCTACTTGGGTTTCGTTCAAGCCCTCACCAGTCACCACAAAATGCACATGAATCTTGGTAAACACTTTTGGGATTTCATCAGCGCGTTGTGCTGTGATTTCAGCCACGCAATCGACGATAGGCTGACGTGCTTTTTTGAGGATGGTGACGACATCAAACGAGGTGCAAGCACCCATGCCAATCAGCAACATTTCCATCGGGCGCATGCCGATATTGCGACCGCCATTTTCGGGCGCACCGTCGAGTACTACCGCATGGCCAGTTTCAGACTCGCCAACAAAGCTGACGCCATCTATCCATTTTACTTTGACTTGCATACAGGTTTCCTGAGTTACTTCACGTTGAGGAGTTCTACATCAAACACCAGTGCTGCATTCGGCGGAATCACGCCACCAGCACCACGTGCGCCATACCCCATTTCAGAGGGGATGATTAAAGTGCGTTTGCCACCTATTTTCATGCCTTGCACACCTTCGTCCCAACCCTGAATCACTTGCTGACCACCCAAAAAGAAGTTAAATGGTTCGCGTCTATCCAAGCTGCTGTCAAACTTTGAGCCTTTATGGTCTTTGGCGTTTGCATCATAGAGCCAACCTGTGTAATGCACGGTGACGTTAAAGCCAATTTCTGCTTCACGGCCTGTGCCTACTTGGGTGTCGATTTTTTGTAATTCAGTCACGGCTGTCATGCTGGCAGTTTCCTTTGTTGATGTTGTTGATTGCGTTGATGAGTTAGATTGTGCTTGGCATCCTGCCATGCTCATGCTCAGTATCATCGCCACAGTCAATGAAATGGTTGATTGGTTGAATCGCATAAACTTCCTTAGGGATGGCTAGTTCAAAAAATAATATGATACGCGGTTTTGGTCAAAAATTCTGCGCTTCAGTGCATGCGGTGTCGCAAGTATGATGGCGTTTAATTGTCAGGCATGCCCATGATGACTGATTGCAATAGCGCATCTTGTGCCTCTTTGGATGCAGAAGCGTTGGCGTGGTTCACCATCATCACCAACACATGGCGTTTCTTTTGCAAGTCGAACACATAGCCCGCAATGGTGGTCACACCTTCGAGAGAGCCGGTTTTTAAGTGCCCACGCCCTTGTGCTGGGGTGCTTTCTAAGCGTTTTTTAACCGTGCCATCCAATCCCAAAATCGGCATGGAGGCCAGCAATTCTGGCATTATGGGGCTATGGTAAGCGCTCACTAATAGTTGTCCTAAATGCTCCGCACTGACTCGTTCAATGCGCGATAAGCCTGAGCCATTTTCTAGCACCAATTCATTAAACACCAAGCCCTTGCTACTCAGCACTTCTTTAACCGCTTGTGCGCCTTTACTTTCATTGGCAGGCACGCCTAATTTTTCAGCGCCTAGTGTAAGCATCAGTTGGCGTGCCATCAAATTGTGGCTCCATTTATTGATGTCGCGTATCGCATAGGCCAAAGGGTCTGAGAGTTGACTCAGCACTTTTATTGCTGTGGGTGGCGTTTCTTTGACTTTTAATTGCCCGTTAAATTGCCCGCCCAATGCTTGCCAAAGCTTTTTAAAAGTGGCAAACGCATACTGCTCATCACTCAAGACACTCAGCTCTAAGTAACGTTCTTCACACTCAGGTGAAAACGTGCCATTAAAGGTAACTAGCGCGCTAGCACTTGCATCTTTACTCAGGTTGCTTTCAGTCGTTTTGACTGTGTAATTAAAATAATTTCGCCAGCTTCCGCAAGCACCCTGGCGCAAGCGCATTTTGTTAATGATGCTGATTTGAGGCAACTCAAACTCTTGCACCACCTTTACCGCGCCGTCTTGCACATAAAACTTAAAACTGGTGTTGCGACCATTCACCAAAAATGCGCTCGGCATGGCGTTGTAAGCGCGCCATGTTTCTGCGTCAAAGGTATTGCGATTACTAACTTCTTTGGCAAACAGGCTTTTATCAATCACCAGATTACCAGTGATCTGCTTAATGCCCGCTTGTTGTATATTCATGAGTAAACGCCAAAACTCTTGCGCTTTAAAACTCGGGTCGCCATAGCCTTTCAAAATCAAGTCGCCGTTTAAAACACCGTTGCTCACATAGCCATCTCGATACACCTCGGTTTTCCAGCGATAGTCAGGTGTCAGCGCCTCAAGCGCGGCGTAAGTGGTCACCAACTTCATTACGCTAGCGGGGTTGAGAGATTTGCTAGCGTTATGCTGAATGGCGGGCATTGCGCTATCTAAAGCTTGCACATACACCGCTACGTTTTCTTGTGGAATACCTGCTTTCTTTAAAGCCTCTAACACCGTTGTTGGTAAGCCTGCCTGTGCGCTAAGGCTAATAACACTGAGGATGATGAAAAACAATTTTCTTACAAGCATGCGCTTACCGCCTGTTGCGTTGTTTGTATCATTGTTGTGATTTCTTCTGGGGTAATGCAATAAGGGGGCATGAAATAAACCGTGTTTCCAATCGGGCGCAGCAAGATACCTTGTTGTAGGGCGGTTGCATAGCAATCGCGGGCAAAAGTAGGTTTGGCTGTTTGCACATCAAAGGCATGTATCATGCCTTGATGACGCAGGTGCTGGATAGGCAAGTCAGTGAGTGCTTGCATTTGTGTTTGTATCAACGCGGATGTTTGTTGGTTGCGGGCAATCACATTATCCGTTTCAAAAATACTTAAAGTCGCCAAAGCGGCGCTACACGCTAATGGATTGCCTGTATAACTATGACTATGCAAAAAGCCTTTGGCAGTTTGGTCGTGATAAAACGCTTGGTAGATTTTATCTGTTGTCAGCACGCAAGACAAAGGCAAATAGCCGCCCGTGATGCCTTTGGATAAACACACAAAATCAGCAATATCGCTTACCTTTTTGTCCGCTTGCTCACAGGCAAACATGGTGCCCGTGCGTCCAAAACCCACCGCAATTTCATCCGCAATTAAATGCACTTGATACTGCGTGCAAATCTCGCGTGCGCGTTGCAAATAGACGGGATGATAGATGCCCATGCCCGCCGCGCATTGCACCAACGGCTCAATGATAAACGCCGCCAAACTCTTGTGATGCGCTGCAATATAGGTTTCTAATGACTGCGCACAACGCAAAGCAAACTTCTCTGCGCTCTCGCCTGTTTCAGCCAGCCTAAAATCAGGGCTGGGCATTTGCGCCGATTGGGTGAGCAGTGGCGCATAAGTGTCTTTAAAAATGGCCACATCGGTCACACTCAACGCACCTAGCGTTTCACCGTGATAACTATTTTGCAGGCTGATAAATTGTGTTTTCTGCGATTGACCGATATTGCGCCAATAATGAAAACTCATCTTCAGCGCAATCTCAGTCGCACTCGCACCATCACTGCCGTAAAAGGCATGCCCTAAACCCGTCAACGCGCCTAGCTTTTCTGACAACGCCACCACAGGTTCATGCGTAAAACCCGCCAGCATCACATGCTCTAATTGGTCAAGTTGCGCTTTAATCGCGTCTTTAATGCGTGGGTTGTTATGCCCAAACAAATTCACCCACCAAGAGCTTACCGCATCTAAATAGCGTTTACCCTCCGCATCCTCCAACCACACGCCCTCACCTCTAGTGATGGGGGTAAGCGGATACGTTTCGTGGTGCTTCATCTGCGTGCAAGGGTGCCACACTGAAGCAAGGCTGCGTTTTAAAAGGACATCATTTTTTGACATAATGAAATTGTACGATGTTTTTCGACAATCCCAATAGCGATTGTAGGCGCATGGGGTAAAATAGCGTCTTAAATCAATTTGTTACCCAGTCACCAGTCCCCTGCCCATGCAAAAAACCCGTAAACACCTCGAACTACTCGCTCCCGCTAAAAATGCTGATTTCGGCATTGAGGCCATTCATCACGGCGCAGATGCTGTCTATATTGGCGGCCCTGCCTTCGGTGCGCGTGCCAAAGCGCCGAATACGGTGCAAGATATTGCACGCTTGGTCGCTCATGCCCACCGTTACCATGCTGAAGTATTTGTTGCATTGAACACCATTTTTCATGACAACGAGTTAGACGGTGTGCGCCAGTTGGCGCATCAACTTTACGATGGGGGCGTGGACGCACTGATTGTGCAAGACATGGGTTTGCTGGAGATGGATTTACCACCTATCCAACTCCACGCTAGCACGCAAACCGATATTCGCACCGTGGAAAAAGCGCAGTTTTTAGACCAGGTGGGCTTTAGCCAACTGGTATTGGCGCGTGAATTAGACATACGCACAGTGAAACAAATTGCCGACAACACGACGGCGAATTTGGAATACTTTATTCATGGCGCATTATGCGTGGCGTTTAGCGGACAATGTTTTATCAGCCATGCGCACACGGGGCGTAGCGCCAACCGTGGCGAATGCTCGCAAGAATGCCGTTTGCCTTACACGCTAGAAGACCAAAAAGGCCGCATCATCGGTAAAGACAAACATTACCTCTCCATGAAAGACAATGACCAAAGCGCCAATTTACGCGCTTTGATTGATGCAGGGGTGAGCAGTTTTAAAATTGAAGGTCGCTACAAAGATTTGCCTTAT
Source organism: uncultured Methylophilus sp. (assembly GCA_965249075.1). Lineage (GTDB taxonomy): Bacteria > Pseudomonadota > Gammaproteobacteria > Burkholderiales > Methylophilaceae > Methylophilus. The sequence goes on along the minus strand of CBDFLF010000001.1, from coordinate 710,017 downwards.
GTGAAAAACGCCACTGCACATTACCGTTTATTGCTGGATGAGATTTTAGAGGAGCGTCCAGATTTGGCGAAATCTTCTGCTGGCCATGCCACGTACACCTTCACTCCGCAACCCGAAAAAACCTTTAACCGCAGTGCGACCGATTATTTTGCCAATGGTAGACAAGCCGATATTGGCGCGTTTGATACGCCTAAATTTGCGGGTGAAGAGTTGGGTAAAGTCACCAAGGTTGGTAAAGGTTTTATTGAAGTCGCGACAGATGTTGAATTGCACAATGGCGATGGCGTGTGCTTTTTTGATGTGCATAAAGAGCTAGTGGGGTTGCGCGTGAATACCGTGCAAGGCAACAAGCTCTTCCCCAATGAAATGCCTGCCGATATTCGCAACAACACCATGCTCTACCGCAACCGCGACCACGCGTTTATGCGTTTGCTGGAGAAAGATTCTGCTACCCGCAAAATAGCTGTGACAATGGTGTTTTATGAAACCCGTGATGGCTTTGCCTTGACCGTGACCGATGAGCAAGATTTGAGCGCGACTGTGCAATGCGAAGCCGAAAAACAAGTCGCCAATGACACAGCCAAAGCCGAAACAAGTTTGAAAGAAAATTTAAGTAAATTGGGGAATACCGACTTTACAACCAAAGAAGTACATTTGGAAATCGCGCAAGCTTGGTTTGTACCTGCCTCAGTGGTCAACAACCTGCGCCGAGAGGCCATTGAGCAACTAATCGATGTGCGTGCGCACGGCTATGAGCGTCCTGCTTTACGTCCAGCTGTGGAACCGCCCGCTATTTACCCCGATGATAGCTTAAGTTATCTCGCTAACGTCTATAACAAAAAAGCCCATGCGTTTTACCAAAAACATGGGGTGAAGCTCATTGCCAAAGCCTATGAAGCTAATGAAGAGTTAGGCGAAGTGCCTGTGATGATTACCAAACATTGTTTGCGTTTTAGTCACGGCTTGTGCCCCAAAGAAGCCAAAGGCGTGATTGGTGTGCAAGGCACTGTGACGGCAGAACCGATGACGCTGATTAGCGGCAATGACCGCTACACGCTTAAATTTGATTGCAAACCGTGTGAGATGCACGTGATGGGCAAAGTGCGGAAGAATATTCTTAACTTGCCACCGCCACAACCGATTACGTTTTTTGAAAAGCGGCCTGCCTAATCGCTCTCTAAGTTCGATTCGCTAGGCGTGAGTGCTTGCTCGTAGTTGTCTTCACCATTGGATTCAGCTTCAAACAGATGGCTGATATTTTGTTTAAGATTCTGAAAAAACTGGTCTATGGGTGTGCTGATAAACACTATCGTCAGTAAACACAACATCAAGCCAGAAATCATGGCGCGACTCACCCCCACAAAGTTGGAAGCGGGCGCATGATTATTCGACGAACGTCTTTTGACCAACAGGCCTAGCGTGGCAAGCAGAGTGGATAACCCTGCAAAAAGACGGATGGATAGCGTTTGATTTAACTGTAATTGTTGTGTGATAAATAGATGGTAGGCGTAAGCACTAAGGTAAGTGAGCACAAACACCAAAAAACTCATTTTTAAACTATTGCGCTCTATGCCGAGGTTGGCACTTGCTACGCCTATCAGTGCTGCCAGCGTTAAACTCAACAATAATAAAACGGCAATCGCAATCAGCATGGTTTACTCGGCGAAGGTCATCAAGTAAAGACTGCTTTTCTAGAATCTGCGTTTTTGTTGTGGTGCAGGGCCGCCCACGCGTTTTTCCAAATGTCTAAACATAATACGACCTTTGCTAAAGTCGTAAGGTGACATTTCCAGCGTGACTTTGTCGCCCGCCAAAATACGAATGTGGTTTTTGCGCATTTTACCGCCTGTGTAAGCCACAATCTCGTGACCATTTTCCAAAGTCACTTTAAAACGTGAATCGGGCAATACTTCTAAAATCGTCCCGTTCATTTCAATCAATTCTTCTTTAGCCAAAAGCTTCTCCTCAACTTGCTTGCATCCAATAAAAAAACCCTAGGGGTTTTGACGCCTAGGGCTTTGTTTAAGCCATGCCTACCAAGTAGGCAAAAGACTTATTATTCGGCTTCGCGAATGTTTGATGCTTGTTGACCTTTTGGGCCTGTTGTCACATCGTAGCTTACGCGTTGGTTTTCTTTTAATGTTTTGAAACCAGAAGCTTGAATAGCTGAGAAGTGAGCGAACAAATCTTGGCCGCCATCTTCAGGCGTAATAAAACCAAAACCTTTTGCATCGTTAAACCATTTAACTGTTCCAATTGCCATGTTATATCCTTAAAAAAATAAACTAATAAAAAGGGATTTCCCTTGTGAGCGAAACTCAAAGCAGAAGGGGTGATGAAAAATACCTTCAGGAAATCACTTAAATTAGTGGAAAACCATGAAACAACGGGTACAAAATCAAACAGCAACAACATTACTTTAAAATCGCAAGCTACACTATGGGGGATAGTAACGATATAAGCAAGCAATATCTTTTAATAATTCCATTTTTATTTAGGGCTTTTGTGTTTTATGCCCTAAATTGCGCTAAATTTGAGTGAAATAGTAAGTCAATCAAGCCTTTTTCACAAACTCAGACTTGAGTTTCATCGCGCCAAAACCCTCTATTTTGCAGTCAATATCGTGGTCGCCATCCACTAATCGTATATTTTTGACTTTTGTGCCGACTTTGACCACCGAAGAGGAACCTTTAACCTTGAGGTCTTTAATGACGGTAATCGTGTCGCCATCTTGCAATATATTGCCATTGGCATCACGCACCACTTTGCTCGTTTCTTCGCTGTTGGCACTGGCGGTTTTAGGCCACTCGTGTGCGCACTCGGGGCAAACGTAGTTGTCACCATCTTCATAGGTGTATTCAGAATTGCATTGCGGGCAGGGTGGGAGTGATGACATAAGGCGCCTTCTAAATATGCTAAAACCCTATATTTTACATGGTTATGCCGTCTAGGTCACATTTCTGGCTAGGCTGATGAAGCCTTAAGGCGCAGGATTCATCATGGTGAGGTGAATTTGTTCGATTTCCGCCAGTACCTCGTCGCTGAGTTTAACAAAATAAGCCGAGACGTTTTCTGCCAGTTGGTTCATGGTGGTCGCGCCGATGATAGTGCTACTCACAAACCAACGGTGGTAGACAAAGCTGAGCGCGAGTTGTGTTGGGCTCATGCCATGGGCGCGGGCGAGTTCTGCATAACGTTTGCTAGCGAGTGGCACGCCAGGCTTTTTGTAGCGTTGCGCATAACCTAAAAATTGGGTGACGCGCCCAACGGCGTTGGGGTTGTCGATATATTTGCCCGTGAGGTGCCCAAATGCCAAGGGGGAGTAGGCGTTAAGACTAATGCCTTCGCGGTACAAAATCTCAGCCATGCCAAATTCCATGCCACGGTTCATGAGGTTGTAGCAGTTTTGCAAGGCCACAATACGCGGGAGATTGTGTTCTTTGGCAATACGCAAAAATTCCATCACGCCCCAAGGTTGTTCGTTGCTTAAACCAATCGAGCGGATTTTGCCTTCTTTAATTAATTCATCCAGCACTTGCAACTGCGTTTGTACGCTCACCCATTCTATGGGGTTGCCGTCTTGGTCTAACTCGGCCTTGGGGTCAAATTGATATTGCCCAAACATTGGCACATTGCGCTCAGGCCAATGTAGATAAAACACATCCAAGTAATCCGTTTGCAGACGTTGCAAACTGTCGTGCACCGCACTGCGAATGTTGTCTCTATCTAACGCACTGGGTCCACCGCGTATCCAATGCATGCCACGGCGCGGGCCAGCAACTTTGCTGGCAAGTACAAAACTATCGCGCGGTTTGGTTTTAATCCAATTTCCTAATATGGTCTCGGTACGCGTGACGGTTTCCGCTTTGGGTGGCACAGGGTACATTTCAGCGGTATCAATAAAGTTGATGCCCTGACTGAGCGCATAGTCGAGCTGATTATTGGCATCTTGTTGGGTGTTTTGGTCACCATAGGTCATGGTGCCCAAGCAGATTTTTGAGACTCGAATGTCGGTGTGGCCTAGCGTGATAAATTCCATTAATGTAAAACCTGTTTATTGGCGGGCTCTGCCATCACAAATGCGCTGGTGGCGGTTGGCGCAGCCACGCCAGCCAATGGCCATTGCGCATCTTTGGCCGCAAGTTGTAGCATGTTAGCCAAGGCCAATACCAACTCGGTTGAAAGATTGAGTTGTATGCTGAATCCATTGGCACATTGTAGTTTGAGCGATTTCAGACTTTTGGTTCCCTGCTCCACATGCTCGATTTGTTCAACGTGTAACTCGGTCACCAATAACTCTTCTGCTTCTATCAATGGTTTACGCTCGGCTTGGTAAGCGGTTTCAAAATCCAAGCTTTTTAAGGCTTCCATCGCTTGCGCCTCTTGCGCAAATTGCTCAACCGCTTGCGTTGGGTTTTCGGTTGGGGCAGGGACGGCCACAGGCAAGTGGGCATCATTGTTTAAAATCGCAAACAAAAAACGCGCAATCCGAAACGTAATCCACAATTGCACTTCTTGCGTCTCGCCCACGCCTGCTTTGAGTAGCATGCGGTCTTGCGCAGCGTGATAGCCTAAATTCAGTTGTTGTATGGATTGTTCCAAAATTTTTTCCTAAAAAATTGCAAACAAGCGCTTGAAATTGGATTGCATCATCCCAATGTTAGCAATCGAGGTGGGAGAGTGCTAAAATCTCGCACCATTTACTTTAAACGACATATTAATAGTTTAAGCATACACTAAGGAGAAACTAATGAAAATTCGTCCATTACACGACCGTGTGATTGTTAAACGCGCAGCAGAAGAGCGCACAACAGCCTCTGGCATTGTAATCCCAGACAGCGCGACTGAAAAGCCAGATCAAGGTGTGGTGCAAGCCGTGGGTAACGGTAAAAAAGATGACAGCGGTAAATTGATTCCGCTAGACGTAAAAGTTGGCGACAAAGTGTTGTTTGGCAAATACGCAGGCCAAACCGTTAAAGTTGACGGTGAGGAATTATTAGTCATGCGTGAAGAAGACATCATGGCGATTGTTGAATAATTCAAATTATTCAATTTAAAAATTCAATCAAAAGTTATAAGAATTTAGGAGAATTTAAATGGCAGCAAAAGACGTAAGATTTGGTGATGACGTTCGCCAAAAAATGGTAACAGGTGTCAACGTATTGGCAAACGCAGTGCGCGTAACCTTGGGCCCTAAAGGCCGTAACGTGGTATTAGAGCGCTCATTCGGTGCGCCAACCATTACTAAAGACGGTGTGTCAGTAGCCAAAGAAATCGAACTAAAAGACAAGTTTGAAAACATGGGCGCACAAATGGTTAAAGAAGTCGCTTCTAAAACCAATGACATCGCAGGTGACGGTACAACAACTGCAACTGTGTTGGCACAAGCGATTATTCGCGAAGGCATGAAATCAGTGGCTGCGGGCATGAACCCAATGGACTTAAAGCGCGGTATCGACAAAGCGGTTGAAGCAGCCGTGGCTGATTTAAAATCACAATCTAAACCTTGCGCGACCAGCAAAGAAATCGCACAAGTTGGCTCTATATCAGCTAACTCAGACACTTCAGTCGGCCAAATCATTGCAGACGCAATGGACAAAGTAGGCAAAGAAGGCGTGATTACGGTTGAAGATGGTTCAGGCTTGAGCAACGAGTTAGACGTGGTTGAAGGTATGCAATTTGACCGTGGCTACTTGTCACCTTACTTCATCAACAATGCAGAGCGTCAAATCGCGTTGATGGATAACCCATTCGTGTTGTTGCACGACAAAAAAATCTCAAACATCCGTGATTTATTGCCAACCTTAGAGCAAGTGGCTAAATCAGGTCGCCCATTGTTGATTATCGCTGAAGATGTAGATGGCGAAGCATTGGCAACCTTGGTGGTAAACAACATCCGCGGCATCTTAAAAACCACCGCTGTCAAAGCCCCAGGTTTCGGTGACCGTCGTAAAGCCATGTTAGAAGACATCGCGATTTTAACTGGCGGTACAGTGATTGCTGAAGAAGTCGGCTTGAAACTTGAAACCGTAACCCTTGAGCAATTGGGTCAAGCAAAACGTATCGAAGTTGGCAAAGAAAACACCATCATCATCGACGGTGCAGGTAACGAAGCCAACATCAAATCACGTATTGCACAAATCAAAGCACAAGTTGAAGAGTCATCAAGCGATTACGACAAAGAAAAATTGCAAGAGCGCGTGGCTAAATTGGCTGGCGGTGTTGCAGTGATTAAAGTCGGCGCGACCACTGAAATAGAAATGAAAGAGAAAAAAGCACGCGTTGAAGATGCATTGCACGCAACCCGCGCTGCGGTTGAAGAAGGCATCGTGGCTGGTGGTGGCGTAGCACTCATCCGCGCACGTGACGCGATTACTAAAGTCAAAGGTGACAACCTAGACCAAGAAGCTGGCATCAAAATCGTATTGCGCGCGGTTGAAGAGCCATTGCGCCAAATCACCCAAAACGCTGGCGTTGAGCCATCAGTCGTGGTGAACAATGTAGCGGCTGGCAAAGGCAATTACGGCTACAACGCTGCTAACGAAACCTACGGCGACATGATTGAAATGGGTATTTTGGACCCAACCAAAGTGACCCGTTCAGCTTTGCAAAACGCGGCTTCAGTGGCTGGCTTAATGCTGACAACTGACTGCATGATTGCTGAGTTACCAAAAGAAGATGCACCTGCGATGCCGGATATGGGCGGGATGGGTGGCATGGGCGGCATGATGTAATTTTTTGCATCAAGCAGTTCAGTGATACGGCGTTGCCTATCCTTGCCATACTTAATGTATTGTCTTCGGATAGGCGCCTTGTCTCACTTTCCTGCTTAACGCAAAACGTCCTAACCGGCGTTTAAAAAAACAAAACCCGCTTCGGCGGGTTTTTCTGTTTGACGTAACTTGAGGCGTCATTTACGATGGGTTTTTTGAAGAAAAGAATGATATGCGACTATATTATTACCTTGCACTTTTACTGCCCTTTTGTATCATGCTTTTATCTTTTGGGATTGCTGCATTAATTCCGGGCTGTACCGTTGACGAGGGTGCTGGTGCATCCTCTGCTTGTGGCGCCATAGGCCCTGTCCTTGCTGCAGGTCAGATGGGCGGTTTTTTATGGTTGTTATTTGGTTTGTTTGGCCTAGTGCCTGCATTATTGATTTATGCTTTCTTAAATCGAAAATCAAAGGAACCGACAGAATCAAATTACAGTTTACGAGCCATAGAGGCAGAATCTAGAAAAAAACATGAAAAATAATAAGCGCTGAGTTTAAGTTCTGCATCTCAGCCAATACCCACCACGGCAGGTTTTGTTTTATCTCGCAATCTGCTTCATAATGTCGCGTTTTCCATTTCCAACTTAAACAACGAAAGTAAAATACATGACGACTGCATTAGATACCTTAACCCAACGCTTAAGTTATATCGTGGGTGAAAACATGGCGCATCAACTTAAGGATGATGGGCTTGAGTTAGACACGGACGCGATTGTGTTGGCGATTAACGATGTGATGGCGGGTAATCCGTCACGTTTGTCTGACGCTGAAAAACGTAGCACCGTTGAGCAAGTGCAAAAAGAAAGCCAAGATCGCCAAATGGCGGTGCAGGCTGAGCAATCGGCTAAAAATAAAGCGGCAGGCGAGGCTTACTTGGCTGAGAATGCTAAAAAAGAAGGTGTGATTACCACAGCCAGTGGTTTGCAGTATAAAGAGCTTGTGGCTGGTGACGGCGCAAAACCTAGCAAAAATGATCGCGTAAAAGTGCATTACAAAGGCACGTTGATTGATGGCACCGTGTTTGATAGCTCTTATGACCGTGGTGAGCCGATTGTTTTCCCTGTGACTGGCGTGATTGCAGGTTGGGTGGAAGGTTTGCAGTTGATGAGCGTTGGCAGTAAATTTGAATTGGCGATTCCTTCTGATTTGGCTTATGGCGAGCGTGGTAGTGGCCCTGTGATTGGCGCGGATGCGACCTTGGTGTTTGAGGTTGAGTTGTTAGATATTGAGTAATACCGTATATCTATTTTAATCAGACTAAAACCCGCTTCGGCGGGTTTTTTGTTGTGCTATTTCTGGCGATAATTGTTGTGATACGCTGGTGTCTGATATAAGCCACTTTTCTTGCTTTATTTGCGCAATCTATCTCTAGCCTCATAGCCCATAATTATTCCAAATATCAATCATAGGCTTTGTTTTAAAGCCGATTGTAAGGAAAGGTCGGGCAGATGACGAATTCTGTTTATGTGGGCATGACCATGGATATTCTTCACCATGGGCATATTAATATCATTGAGCAAGCACGCAAGTATGGCGAGGTGACGATAGGCTTGCTTTCAGATGCCGCCGTGGCTGACCACAAGCGTTTGCCTTATCTCAGCTTTGAGCATCGTAAACACATTGTTGAAAATATTCGTGGGGTGGTGAACGTCGTGCCACAAGATGAATGGGATTACGCGCCTAATTTACGCAAATACAAACCTGACATTATGGTGCATGGTGACGATTGGTTAGATGGCCCGTTGTTGCCTTATCGTGAGCGCGCGCGTGAGGCTTTGTCTGAGTATGGCGGTCATTTGATTGAGATTCCTTATACACGTGGGGTGTCTTCTAACGAAATGCTCGGGCAAATGCAGGCTTTGGGCACCACGCCCGATATTCGTCGTCGCACATTAAAACGTTTGCTCGCCGCTAAACCGATTTCACGCTTTATCGAAGCGCATAACCCTATTTCTGCTTTGATTGCCGAGCATGTGACGGCGGAGCGTAATGGTAAAACTTGCCAGTTTGATGGCTTTTGGTCGAGCTCACTGACTGATTCAACGGCGCGTGGGAAGCCTGATATTGAGGCGGTGGAAATCAATAGTCGTCTTTCGAATATTAATGATATTTTTGATGTGACCACCAAACCGCTCATCATGGATGCAGATACAGGTGGCAAGTTAGAACATTTTGAACTGAACGTGCGCAGTATGGAGCGTTTAGGGATTTCGGCGACCATTATTGAAGACAAGATAGGCTTAAAAAAGAATTCTTTATTTGGCAATGAGGTGGCGCAGTTGCAAGATGATATTGAGCCATTTTGCGACAAGATTATTGCTGGTCGCGCGGCCCGCGTAAGCGAAGATTTTATGGTGATTGCGCGTATTGAGAGCCTGATTTTGGAAAAAGGCATGAAAGATGCCATTACCCGTGCGCAAGCCTATGTGGGCGCAGGCGTTGACGGCATTATGATTCATAGTCGCCAAAAATCGCCTGCTGAAGTGTATGAGTTTGCCGATACTTTTAAAGACGAGTTTCCTGACGTGCCTTTGGTGTGTGTGCCGACTAGTTACAGTCAGTCTACCGAGGATGAGTTGGCAGAGCATGGCTTTAATTTGGTGATTTATGCCAACCATTTATTACGCGCTGCTTACCCTGCCATGCAACATGTGGCTCGCGAGATTTTGCGTAATGGCCGTTCTGCCGAGGTGGATAGTAGTTTGATGCCGATTAATGATGTATTGGCTTTGATTCCTGGTACAAGGTAGAGCAACATGATCGCACCTAACGATTTTACCCACGCACTGACACAAGCTGGCATCCGTTTTGTCACTGGTGTGCCAGACTCTTTGCTCAAGGAAGTGTGTGCTTGTTTCACGCAAAACTTGCCCAGCGATGACCATGTGATTGCCACCAATGAAGGGGCGGCGGTTGCTTTGGCCTTGGGGCATTATTTAGCCACGTGCCAACCTGCGCTGGTGTATATGCAAAACTCAGGTTTGGGCAATATTGTGAACCCCATCACCTCTTTGGTTGACCCGCAAGTGGTCGGTGTGCCCATGCTATTGATGGTGGGTTGGCGTGGCGAGATGCAAGCGGATGGCCAGCAAATACACGATGAGCCTCAGCATGTCAAGCAAGGGCAAGTGACAGAACAACAGTTGCAGTTATTGGATATTCCTTACCAAATCATTGATGCGCAAACGACAGATATTGCAAAGTTGTTGCAATCGCTCATCGCACAAGCAGAAGCCCGACAAGGCCCAGTCGCCTTATTGGTACGCAAACAGACGTTTGCTAAATTCGTATCTACAAATATCAATGCTAACCCAATCATCAATCTGCTCAGCCGTGAGACAGTGATTACATCGCTGATGCAAGTACTGCCAGAAGACGTGCCTGTGGTGGCGACCACGGGCATGGCATCGCGCGAGTTGCACGAATACCGTAAAGCACAAGGGCACCGCAATGCTGGACAAGACTTTTTAACGGTGGGTGGCATGGGCCATGCCTCGCAAATTGCTTGCGGCATTGCCATGCAAATGCCACGCCGAAAAGTGCTGTGTTTGGATGGGGATGGCGCCATGCTCATGCATATGGGCAGTTTGTTATTGAGCGCCAAGCAAGATAATTTGATTCATGTGGTGATTAACAATGGCGCACATGATTCAGTCGGCGGGCAACCCACGTTGGCAAAAGGCCACGATTTAACCGAGATTGCCAAGGCTTGTGGTTATGGATTGTGTCTAAACGCCCGCACCATTTTTGAAGTCAAAGCGTCTTTGCTTGAAGCCCTTACCTACGATGGTAGTTGCTTTATTGAAGTGCTTTGCAAATGTGGCGCGCGTGAAGACTTGGGGCGGCCTGACCGCACGCCTGCGCAAAATAAACAAGCATTCATGGACTTTGTTGAGCAAGTGAGCATTCACTATGTCGCACATCACGAAGTTACGCGGGAGCCAATATGACGGCCACTGCTTCCATTCAAGCGCTAGTCAGTCAGCGCAACCAAGATAAATTCTTATACACGGCAGGGCCGGCTAGTTTACTCCCTGAAAACTTATATGGCTTACGTCCCAGTTTTGGCCGTGGTGATGCCGATTATGACCATGTAGAGCAATCTGTGATGAGTGCGCTACAGCAGATGACAGGCCATGCACATATTGTCCGTTTGCAAGGTTCAGCGACATTGGCACTGGAAATCGCCAGCCTCAATTTTTTGTATGGCCGTGTGTTGGTGGTGCAAACAGGTTACTACTCAGCCCGCTTACAAGCGTTGGCGGAGTCAGCCATGCGCCAATATGCACAAGTGCAGTCGGTGCAAGTTTGCGATTGGCAAAGTCTAAACACCATCAACACCGCGTTTGATTGGATAGTCGCTTGTTACACCGAAACCAGTGTTGGCCTTAAATTGCCTATGCAAGATTTACACGCATTGGCGCAACGCTGTCAGGCCAAAGTGTTGTTAGATGCCACCGCCTCGATAGGCCTAGAACCCGACCACCACCTAGCCGATGTGATTGCTTACAGCTCTTGCAAAGGCCTGTTTGGTCTCACAGGGGCGGCTTTTATTGCCTATTATCAACCACCTACCGTGGCTGTCGATTCGTTTTATCTAGACATGCAAAGCCATGTCGAAAAACGCATGACAGGGCCTTACCATGCTATTTGCTCGCTATATGAAGTGTTGCCACAACATGCGCATTTCAAACAGGCGGTGATGATTAACAAAGCGGCTTTTTTAAAACGCATTGCTGATTACGAGACGCGTCCTAGCACCCATCAACCCAATTTATGCACCTGGGTCAATGCCAGAGTGAGCAGTGCTGATGCGCGTGCGGTGTTATACCAACCACGGGGTATGCAACAAGGTAGTGTGGTCTGCCACTTGGGTGAAGCGCATTTGGGTGCGCTGGCGCAAGCCGAGATTTTAAACGCACTCAGCATAGGGTAATTATCATGCACGCACCCTCACAACTAAATCGCTCTCAGCCTCACTCTCACCAAGAAAAACGCATCATGGTGGATATGTCTGCCACCCTGATTCATCACGGCCACATCCGTTTACTCAAAGCCGCGCACGCACTTGGCAAAGTCATCGTCGCGCTCACCACTGATGAGGAAATTAAACTTAAAAAAGGCTATGAACCTGAGCTGAACTACGCGCAGCGACACGAAATACTGTCCGCGATTCGCTATGTAGATGAAATCGTACCTTGCCCGTGGCTGATAGAAGAAGACTTTTTAGACGCCCACCAGATTGATTTGTTGGTGCATGGTCATGACAACAGTAATCCGATTTCCCCAACACGTTTGCATGTGTTGCCTCGCACCGAAGGGGTCAGTAGCAGTTATTTAAGAGGCAAGGTGTTGCAAGCGGTGGCGCAAACCTTAGAAAGTAAAGTATGACGACACACACTCAGCACTTAAGCCCCTCTACAGCCCCTGCAACAGCCAATCACTGGCATGGGGTGTGGGAAAAGCGGCGTAGAGAAACGCAAGCACCACTCGACTTAGCCGCCTTGATTGCGCTGGATGGTTTTGACAGCGGAGCAGGACGTATTGCACCAGAAGATTGGCAGGACTATGCACAATTAATCGCTGACAAATTGCACTTGCAAGATGGCAATAGCGTCTATGAAGTGGGTTGCGGTGCTGGCGCGTTTTTGTACGCATTGCAACAAGTGCGCGACCTAGAAGTCGGTGGATTGGATTACAGCTCGGGCCTGATAGAAGCGGCGCAACACGCCATGCCAGAGGGTGATTTTGCTGTGGCTGAAGCGCTTGCTCTCGCTACCACGCCACAATATGACGTGGTGATTGCCAACAGTGTGTTTCATTACTTTGATTTGCCTTACGCCAAACAGGTGCTGACTGCCATGCTCGCCAAAGCGCGTGTTGCGGTGGCGGTGCTCGATGTGCCTAACTTAGCCACTAAGCAAGCCTGCGAGGCCTTACGTCGTGAAGCGGCCTCTGCCAATATGACGCAAGCCGAGTATGACGAAAAATACGCGGGTTATGCACATACTTATTATGACGTAAGCTGGTTTGATGCGTTTGCTGTCTCTGAAAAAACAGTATTTACCAGTTGCATCCCCAACTACGCGCAACGCGATTTTCGCTTTAGTGTGATTTTGAAAAAATAGGATTCAAAGATGTCCACTTCCACCGCCACCCAGAAATCCAATCTCAACCCCAGCATCACCTTTTTTTATACCGACAATTGCGAGCGTCAAGCGATTGCGCCGATTGCCGACGAGGCGGAAAAACGTGGGTTTAATGTATTGTGGAGCATGAACAGTCAACAACGTGCCGAGATAGGTGTGTATTGTGAGCATGCCTGCAAGCCCAATGCAGATTTTTCTATTATCTTGTTGCACGACTTAGCGCAACGCCATGATATTTGGCCACAATTTTGGCATTATGAGCCTTGGCAGGCGTTTGACATGGGCATTTTGCCAGGGCAAGCATGGGTGGAGCGCTGGCAAACGCAAGCAGGCTTTAGCTATGCCCGTCCTAAGTTGGGCGTGTTTGAATTAGGCTGGCCCAAGGCCGATTTGGTGTTTCGTAACAAAGCCCACTTTAAGCAAGAGGCCGAAACTTTGCGCGCCCAGCTGGGGTTGAAACACGCGCAATCCGTGTTATATGCGCCTTCATGGGAAAACCACGGCAAGCAAGATGACTTTGTGCAAGCACTCAAGCATTTGCCTGTGAACTTGCTGTTAAAACAAGCCCCTTGGTCGCCGAGTTACACCCAAGTGTGGGACAACATTCACGCCATGAACGCCTTGCATCAAGGCTGTGCCGATAATGTGTATATCATCGATCCGGAAATCAGCATCATGTATTGCTTGGGCTTGGCCGATGTCATGGTGTCTGATGAATCTAGCGTATTAACCGAAGCGCTTTTATTAGATGTGCCAGGCGTGGCGGTGACAGATTGGTTGATTCCTGACCAAGATCCGCCGCGACCAGCCAGCGTACCTTACGACTATGTGACCAAAACCACCAAGGTGGATTTGACCACGGCCGTGCAAGCCATTTTAGACAACAAACAGCAATACCAAGCCGATGTACAAACACAGCGCGCACATCAGTTTTCATGCTTGGGCGAGAGTGCCGTTGCCATCATGGATAACCTTGAAGCGGCCTTGCAAGGGCTAGCGTTGCCGCATGCGCCTGTTTCTGCGCAAGTAGATAAAGATTATGAAGTATATCAATTAGCAGAGTCATTGATTGCCCGTGGTCAACAAGTCGAAGCGATGCGCATACTCATTCCGCTGGTGCAAGCCAAAACCCAATGCTGGCATGTCTATAACGATTTAGGCGGTATCGTGTTTGCGGAAGGCAATTTGGAAGATGCCGTGTTTTTGTTTGAGCAGGCCATTCAGCGTGCGCAAAATCCGAGTATCGCGCTGAGTAATTTAATAGAAGTCTATTGCGCCAAACAAGAGCCGAGCAATGCCTTGGCCATGATGGCTAAGCTGACTCGCCATTTGCCACAATCACAACAAGCGATTCCTGCGATAAGGCAGTGTATGGAACAGTTGATGCACCCTGGTTTCTAAATCTATAGTCTTTAAGCCTTCTAAAAAACACGTTTTAAATAGGCAAAAAAAACCCCGATTAAGGGGAGTAAATCGGGGTGAAATAGCCTCATCGTAAAGGCTTCCGCTCAGGGAGGAAAGAAGCGGAAAGATGAATCATGCATCGCATTATTCATCATGCAAGTAAGAGCAATTCCGTCTTGTTTTAGTTCCCACACTTGCGTGATTTTATGCGTGATAGTTTGCGTGATTTTTTCACGGCTTTGGATGCACGCATGCGATAATAACGCTATGGATAGCGAATCATTATTAGCAGGTCTCAACAATAAACAACTCGAAGCAGTGACGTTGCCACAACAATCTGGCCTGATTTTGGCGGGGGCGGGTAGTGGCAAAACCCGCGTGTTGACTACGCGCATTGCTTGGTTGATTCAAACGGGGCAGGTTTCGCCCATGGGTTTGATGGCGGTAACGTTTACCAACAAAGCCGCCAAAGAGATGCTCACACGCTTAACCAGCATGTTGCCGATTAACACGCGAGGCATGTGGGTGGGCACTTTTCACGGCTTGTGTAACCGCTTGTTGCGCGCCCATTATCGCGAGGCAGGCTTGCCTAGCACCTTTCAAATTCTCGATACCGCTGACCAGCTTTCTGCCATTAAACGCGTGATGAAGTTGATGAATGTGGATGATGAAAAATATCCACCCAAGCAAGTGCAAGGCTATATCAACGGCTGTAAAGAAGAGGGCATGCGCGCGCATGCGGTAGAGGCTTATGACGGACACAGCCAAAAATTGCGCGAGATTTACGAAGCGTATGATGTGCAATGTAACCGCGAAGGCGTGGCTGATTTTGCCGAGTTGTTGTTGCGTTGTTATGAGTTGCTAGAGCGCGAACCACACATCCGCGCCCATTATCAACAGCGCTTTTTGTATATTTTGGTCGATGAGTTTCAAGACACCAATCGCCTGCAATACCTGTGGCTGAAGCTATTGGCAGGCGCGCACAATAGTTTGTTTGCCGTGGGTGACGACGACCAAAGTATTTATGGTTTTCGTGGTGCGCGTGTGGGCAATATGCGTGACTTTGAGCAAGATTTTAATGTGCAAAATATCGTCAAACTCGAAGAAAACTACCGCTCGCATAGCAATATTCTCGATGCCGCCAACGCTATCATCAGCCACAATCAGCACCGATTAGGCAAAAATCTGTGGACCTCGGAAGGCCAAGGCGAGCCGATTCGCATTTATGATGCGTATAACGACACCGACGAAGCACAATTTATAGTCGACGAAGTGAATATGTTGCAAAACGAGGGCGTGGCGCTGGGCGACATTGCCTTGCTTTATCGTAGCAATGCGCAATCGCGGATTTTAGAGCACACCTTGTTTGCTTCCAACATTCCGTATCGCGTCTATGGCGGGTTGCGCTTTTTTGAGCGCGCCGAAGTCAAACACGCCATGGCCTATATGCGTTTAATCGCCAACGCGCATGACGACACCGCTTTGTTGCGCATCATCAACTTCCCCACCCGTGGCATCGGTGCACGCAGTTTAGAACAGTTGCAAGAATCCGCCCGCGCACAAGATTGCAGTTTATGGCAAGCCGCCATCAATAAAGTCGGCAATGGACAAGTCGGCGCAAAAGGCATCGAAGGTTTTGTCGGCTTGATGCGTGAAATCATCAATCAAGCGTATGGCGTGAGTTTGTCGGAAATGGTCGAGCTGGTCACGCAACTGTCTGGCCTAAAAGCCCATTACGAAAATGACAAAGAAGGCGAAGACCGCATTGCTAACTTGGAAGAGTTGGTGACGGCGGCGGTGGCGTTTAGCAACCAAGATTTTGGCAACCACCACAATGTGGATGAAGAAGCCGATTTGCTCACCCAATTTTTAAACCATGCCAGCTTGGAAGCAGGGGAACACCAAGCCGATGTTGGGCGTGAGGCGCTACAACTAATGACGGTGCACGCCGCCAAAGGCTTGGAGTTTCATACCGTGTTTATCAGTGGCGTGGAAGAAGGCTTGTTTCCGCACGAGCAATCGGCTTATGAAAACGGTGGCTTAGAAGAAGAACGCCGCTTGATGTATGTAGCGGTGACGCGCGCGCGTCGGCGTTTGTATTTAACCCACGCGCAAAGTCGTATGTTGCATGGGCAAGTGCGTTATGGCATCCCTTCGCGCTTTGTGGATGAAATCCCAGACGCCCTCATCAAGCGCCTTAACAGCAAGCCTGTGGCAAAAAGCTATGCCGCAGGTGGGCATTACCAAGTCGCTCAGCCTGCCAGCGCACAAAGCAGTTACCCTTTTAAAATTGGCCAAAGCGTGCGTCATGCCAAATTTGGCGATGGCGTGGTGGTGAGTTATGAAGGCAATGCCAGTGACTTGGCGATTAAAGTGAATTTTGGCCGTGAGGGCTTGAAAACTTTGATGCTGGAGTATGCCAAACTCGAAAAAATCTAACGCTAGAACATTAGCGTAGCATTCGCTTTATACAGTAAGTCTATACGGCGACAGGCGCCGCTTTAAACGCATCGCGGTAGCTGATATATTGAAAAGCAAACATCAGTGAGTTGGCGACTAACAATGCGCCAAGCACCAACATAGGCATGAATAGTTGGGCAACCATGGGCAAAGCTGCACCAACCATGCCAATCACGATGCCTAAACCTAGCATGCCTGCCATAATCCCCGCCGAAATCACCAACCATGAAACGCCCATGGCTACAGTGTATTGCAACATGCCTGCGATGCTAGATTTAACGGCTTTAATCAGTGGGTAGCCGTTGAGCGCAATTAACATGGGTGAAAACCAAGTGGCGATAAATAGTGGTAATAACAGTAGCAATAATTTAATCAGCAAAGGTAAAAAAGTGCTGACAAATTGGCTGGCTTGGCTTTCCGTCATGCCATCTTTTTGGTTGGCTAATGACATTAATTGGGTAATGTCGGCATTGAGCAAATAAGTGATTAAGCTGGCATAAAGCAAGCAAGCTAAGCCAAGCAACATCAGTGTTTTGGCGTGGGTTTTGAGTGTTTCTATGACAGAAGCTAGCGCAATGGCTTGTCCTAAATCCGCTTGGCGAAACAACATGACTGCCAAAGCCATATACACAGGCCATAACATCACGGTGAATAAGCCTAGCAAGCCCAAGCCTGGCAAGGACGGCAATATCATAAAAATGCTGAGATAAGCCAAAGAAACCAGCATCCATAATTGCGGTTTGAGTTTAAACAAACGGATACTTTCGCGTACCCAGCGCATGCCAATTTGTGATTGCGTTTCCATATGTTTTGATTCCCTATACCTTATTTGCTATCCATGCTCAGACAAGCCTAGCTGAGCCGATTGGGCGTTTTTACGTTGCACTAAAATGTGCTCAAAATGCGCAGGGTCTTTGGCGTGAGTGAGTTCGCCCGCTTGAGGAAAGTGAAAGTCGTACAAGCGTGAGAGCCAAAATCTAAGAGAGGCTCTACGTAACAAGGCTTGCCAGAGTTGTTTTTCTTGCGCAGTCAGAGTACGCACTGCTTGGTAGGCACTTAAAAAAACCTGCAGTTTGTCTGCCTCCAAAGTACCATCTTCAGCAATACACCATTCATTTACTGCAATCGCTACATCATAAATCAACACATCGTGGCAGGCATAATAAAAATCAATAAAGCCACCCAGTTGGTCGCCATCAAACAACACATTGTCGCGGAACAAGTCACCGTGGATGACCCCATGTGGCAAGCTGGTGAGGTCTAGGCTGTGTTGAAAGTCTAACTCTTTTTTCAACAAAGTCTGTTGTGTTGCATTGAGTTTTGGCATGACCTGTTGCGCCGTCATCACGCGCCAGCCTTGCCCACGTTGATTGTGTGATTGGGCATGAAACGTCAAGCCCGCCACATGCATCTTGGCCAGCGTTTCGGCCACCGCACTAATTTGCGCGAGGTTGGGTTGCGCAATATCTTGCCCTTTTAAGCAACTCACCATCAGGGCGGGTTTGCCTTGAATGCGCTGCAAGGCAACGCCTGCTTGGTCTTTAATCGGTGCGGGGCACAAAATGCCGTGGGCGGATAAGTGCGACATTAAATCGACAAAATACGGCAGTTCGTCAAAGTCGTTTTTTTCAAACACGGTCAGCACGTAGCGTGCTTGGTCGGTCTCGACAAAGTAATTGGTATTGGTGATGCCAGCGGCAATCCCTTTAAGGGCGATAAGCTCGCCGATGCCAAATGGCGCAATCCAAGTGCGCACTTCATCTAAGTTTAGGGTGGTAAAAACTGACATGGTGAGAATTAAATAAAACCACCATGGCTGGTGGGTCGCTTAGGTGCCTTAATGTTTTAGAATCTGAAAATGACCCATTTTGGAATGCTGGGTAGCGGACTTGGCCCATCATCTATCCAAGCGCCATCACGTTCTTCACGATGCAGATAGTAGGGCGTGCCATTAGGCGGTGTCACTTTAATCATATACACATCGCCGTTGATGCTGTATTCCTCAATTTTCTTTTCGCCATCTTTTTTAATGGTGATGGTGGGTTTGTCTAGTGGTTGACCCTCAATCACTTTCGGCGGTGGTGGAATGTCTTCCAGTAACTCGTAGCCTTCTGGTGCAGCGCTACTATTAAGACTAGCAGTTAGCGTGATTGTAGCGAACAAAACTGCGGTTGAGTATTGAGGATTACGCATGGCTGGGGCTCCTTACTAAGCGAAATGCCTAGTCATCATCATTTTAACAAAATCCGCGTCAAGGCGTTCATTTATTAACGTTATAAATACAACTGCGCTTTACGCTCCGCAGGCGTTAATTCAAAGCCTGTGGCTTCATAGTGCTTAAAGATAGCTTCTACGATTTGTTTTGGTTCGTCTATGATTTGTATCAAGTCCATATCTTTTGGTGAGGCCATGCCTTCAGCAACTAATGTGTTTTTTAGCCAATCCACCAATCCCGCCCAAAATTGGGCGCCGACTAAAATAATCGGAATTTTGCGCGACTTGCCAGTTTGCACCAGAGTGATGGCTTCCATCAACTCATCCAGCGTCCCAAACCCACCCGGCATGACAATGTAAGCACTGGCATATTTGACAAACATGACTTTGCGCATAAAAAAGTATTTAAAGTTAATCCCAATGTCTTGGTAAGGGTTGCCACTTTGTTCGTGTGGTAGTTTGATATTTAAACCCACGCTAGCGCCCTTGCCTGAAAAAGCACCTTTGTTGGCGGCCTCCATAATGCCTGGTCCACCGCCAGAAATCACACTAAAACCAGAGTCTGACAGCAACCGTGCGATTTCTTCCGTGAGTTTGTAATAAGGGTGGCCTGGCTTGGTGCGCGCGCTACCAAAAATTGAGACGGCAGGCGTAATTTCTTTTAAGTTTTCTGTAGCGCCGACAAATTCCGCCATAATCTCAAAGGCATGCCAAGACTCATGGCTGGCAGAGTCGCCGTTGAGTAATTCAGGCTCTATCATCGGGGGTAGCTTTGGCGTACTCATTTGTTCATCCTTTTTTGCACTTATGGGGTCTTCTATAAATTAAATTTCCGTTGCCATACTGTGTTGCTCATAAAAAATTTCTCCTTATATATAAATCATATACTGCGTCAAAATTTTTTAATCGCGCCTTCACAATCGACTTGGTGTGAAAGCACCTAGCGAGATTGGGGAAGACCCTTGCGGTCTTGTCTGTCTTATCGCACCTATCTTGTCGCTTTAGCGACTTAGATAGGTGGTGATGACCTTTACGGTTAGCAACTTAAATTTATAGAAGCCCCCTTATGTAAATAGTGTACATGAACTGACTTTGAAATGAGTAAAATAGCAGACTAAATTTGTGATTGAGAAACTGAAATGAAAACCTTGCTGTTGGTGGATGGCTCCTCTTATTTATACCGCGCATTTCACGCGATGCCCGATTTACGCAACTCGGCCAATGAGCCCGTGGGCGCGATTCAAGGCGTGCTCAATATGTTGCGCCGATTGCATAAAGACTACCCCGCCGAATACAGCGCTTGCGTGTTCGATGCTAAAGGCAAAACCTTTCGCGACGACATTTACCCCGAATACAAAGCCAACCGCGCCAGCATGCCCGACGATTTGCGTGTGCAAATCGAGCCCTTGTTTGAAACCATCCGCGCCATGGGCTGGCCTTTGATTGTTGAAGAGGGCGTTGAAGCCGATGACGTGATAGGCGCGCTGGCCAAGCAAGCCGAAAGCCAAGGCATTAAAACCATTATCTCCACGGGTGACAAAGATATTTCGCAGTTGGTCAATGACAATATCACTGTGGTCAACACCATGCGCGATGCGTTTCGCAAAACTGATGATGTGCTCGACATTGCAGGCGTGACGGCTAAATTTGGCATTCCGCCTAGCTTGATGATTGATTACTTGGTGCTGGTGGGCGACACCTCAGACAACGTGCCTGGTGTGGAAAAAGTCGGCCCGAAAACTGCCGTGAAATGGTTGCAAGAATATGGCTCATTGCAAAACATCGTTGCCAATGCAAACAACATTTCTGGCAAAGTCGGCGAGAACCTTAGAAACGCGTTGGATTGGCTCCCCACAGCACGTGAGTTGATTACTATCCGTTGCGATGTGGGGATTAGGGAACACTTTGACGAGCTGGTACAGCAAGCGCCTGATAAACAAAAACTGGCAGAGCTGTTTGACCGCTTTGAGTTTAGAAGCTGGAAGCGCGAGCTAGAAAATATGCCAGAAGCAGGCAAGGTCTCAGCTGGCATTCAATCTGCCCCTGTGTCAAACGCCACCAGAGAGCAAGCGGCGCAAGCAACAGCCGATATGTTCGCCACCGCCGCCAATAATAGCCGTCATTACAGCACCATTTTAACGAGTGCTGATTTAGAAATTTGGCTGGCTAAACTCAACCAAGCCGAGCTGATTTGTTTTGACACTGAAACCACCAGCCTAGACCCCATGACGGCCAAAATCGTCGGGCTTTCGTTTTCAATACAATCTGGCGAGGCGGCTTATTTACCGCTGACCCACGATTATTTTGATGCGCCCGTGCAGTTGTCCATCACCGAAACCTTGGCGAAATTTAAACCAATATTAGAAAACCCAGCCATCAAAAAAGTTGGGCAAAATTTAAAGTATGACATGCATGTGTTAACCAACCACGGCATACAACTCAACGGCATCGCGCACGATACTTTGTTGCAATCTTACGTGTTAGAAAGCCACCGCACCCACGGCATGGACGACCTCGCCATGCGCCATTTGGGCGTGCAAACCATCCCGTTTGAGCAAGTCGCGGGCAAAGGTGCTAAACAAGTCGGCTTTCACCAAGTCACCGTTGAAGTCGCCAGTGAATATGCGGCTGAGGATGCCGACATCACCTTGCAATTGCACCAAGCCTTATACCCGCATGTGCAAAAAGACAGCAAGCTGGACTTTATCTACAGCCAAATTGAGATGCCCTCCATGCAATGTTTGTTCACCATGGAGCGCAACGGCGTGCTCATCGACAGCGACATGCTCAACCGCCAAAGCAACGAAATCGGCATGAAGCTCATGCAAATCGAACAACAAGCGTACGAGCTGGCAGGGCAACCGTTTAACCTAGGCTCCCCCAAACAATTACAAGAAATCTTATTCGGCAAGCTCGGCATCAAGCCCACCAAAAAAACGCCATCTGGCGCACCCAGTACCGATGAAGACGTGCTGCAAGAACTCGCGCTCGACCATCCGCTACCCAAAGTCTTGCTGGAATATCGTGGGCTAGCCAAACTCAAATCCACCTACACGGATAAATTGCCCAAAATGATTAACTCGCAAACGGGGCGCGTTCACACCAGCTACAACCAAGCGGTGGCGATTACAGGCCGCTTGGCGAGTAGCGACCCTAATTTGCAAAATATCCCCGTGCGCACACAAGAAGGCCGCCGCATCCGCGAAGCCTTTATTGCGCCACAAGGCAGTCATATTGTCTCCGCCGACTACTCACAAATCGAGCTGCGCATCATGGCGCATCTGTCGCAAGACGCAGGCATGTTGCAAGCCTTTGCCAACAACGAAGATATTCACCGCGCCACTGCTGCTGAGATTTTTGGCGTAGAACGTGGCGCTGTCGATAACGAACAACGCCGTTATGCCAAAGTCATCAACTTTGGTTTGATTTACGGCATGAGCGCCTTTGGTTTAGCGCAAAACCTCAATATTGAACGTAGCGCAGCGGCAAATTATATCGAACGCTACTTCGCCCGCTACCCCGGCGTGCGCGACTACATGGACAACACCCGCGCCATCGCCAAACAACAAGGCTATGTCGAAACCTATTTTGGCAGACGCTTATGGGTGCCAGAAATCAACAGCCCTAACGTGCAAAGACGCAATGGCGCCGAACGCGCCGCCATCAACGCCCCCATGCAAGGCACGGCGGCAGACTTAATCAAACTCGCCATGATAGCTGTGCAAAACTGGTTGGTGAGTGAACGCTTACAATCAAAATTGATTATGCAGGTACACGACGAACTGGTGCTGGAAGTGGTGGATCCAGAACTGGAATTGGTTAAACAGACCTTGCCAAAATTGATGCAGGGTGTGGCGCAGTTATCAGTGCCGTTGTTGGCGGAAGTGGGGGTTGGGAGTAATTGGGAAAGTGCGCATTAGCAATGTCAAGCAAATCAAACAAAGAGTCAAACTTAATGCTAGATGTTCATTTAGAAATCCCCACCCCACTCCTGGCAATTCCACCCACTACGGATTTTCAAGGATATATTCTCGCTGCAGAGTCATTTATGAAAGGATGTAAAACTCTTGTTGACCACGAAAACAATTTGGGACAATCTCAGACATTCTCTTCTAATTTGTTAGCAGGGTTTAGCCTTGAATGTTTCTTGAAAGCCTATCTTTGTAAAGCCTTTCCCCAACAATACAATCAGCATATTCTGTCAAAGAAGAAAAATGGTAGCCATGATATAGAGCTGCTTTGGAACAAATGTTAAGACAGTCCGCTCGATATGCCAGTTAAATTTCCTTCAGACAAAGCTGAAGCGACAAGAACAAATACATACCATTTGTTCTTGCTTGATGCATTACACAAAACCATGACAATAAGATACCCGATAGAAATAAATGTTATTCAAACGCCGAACATGGAGGAAATCATTTATTACTTGAAGTGGTTCTCAGATAGACTAAGGTAGAAATTTCTTAAGACGTGTTTGTAGCCAGGTAGATTGGGTAACTTGCTTACCCACGTGCAACGCGCTTACAGAATCAATGACCAATTCAGACCAGTAGGGTGGGCAGATTCTGCCCACGCGTAATCGACCTTGCAACAGACTTCCACGTGGGTAAACAAGTTACCCACCCTACTAAAATTAATAGGTTTTATACGGTAAAAACTTGCCGTTGAGTACAATCTTCACGCGGTCGCCTTTGGGGTCTGGCAGGCGACTGATGTCCATACTAAAATCAATCGCACTCATGATGCCATCGCCAAACTCTTCGTGGATGAGCGATTTGATGGAAGTGCCATAGACGTTGATAAGTTCGTAAAAGCGATACAGTAACGGGTCAGTGGGGACTGCGGTGGGGAGTGACCCTTTATAGGGCACAACTTGCAGCAGGGTGATCGCTTCTGGTGCGAGGTCTAGTAGTTTGCCTACGGTTTCGGCTTGCTCTTTTGTCAGTGTCATTTGGCCTAATAAGGCGGCGGTTACCCACTCTTTTGATAGGCCGATTTCGGCCGCAATGTCGCACCACTTAAGGCCTTTGTTGATTTTTGCGGTGATTATCATTTCGGTGACATCGTTGCGGTTCATGCTTGTTTTCTCCTAGGTTAAATGGGGTGTTACTAGCTGTATCCAGCAAGAAACAAGCCTAGGAGATTTTGCGTTGGAAATGTACTTGTGAGACTAGGTGTTGAGTTCGTTTGCACGCAGTTTTTGTTGATGTACCTTAATGTTTGGGCTTTAATGCTTGGGCTTTTGTGGCAGGCTGGGTTTTGCTGGGGTAATAAAAGCCACAGGCACCACCACCACCTCTTTGCTCTTCTTGGGTTTTTTAGTTTCTTTGTTGCCGCGTTGCTGACCTTTTGCCATGGTAACTCTCCTAAAATAGTGAACCCTTAACGTGGGACTACTTACTCCATCATAGGCCGATGGCGCAATAAAGGTGAGTTATTTTGCGTGTGGGTAGATATTTATTTTTTCGATGGTTTTATAGAAAAAGTTAAGTGACTTACTAATCCACTTGGTATGAATCATCAGTATTCACGTTTTCGGCGCGCTCAATATAAAATTTACATCCCATTTTTGTAAAATATCTAAACCACCTTAATGGCTGCTGGGTGCTGAATTGTTGCTCGCAAGCAGTTGTATCCGTCACTTGGTTTTCTGTGGCCCAACTAAAGCCTTCGTAGGCTTCATATACAAAAATGGCAAAGACAAAAAGAATAAGATAAACCATTTCTGTAGCATCAAAAAATCGATAATCACTTTTTTCGTTCTTGTTCACTAACATGACCTCTAAGCCTTTAACATTCGTCGTCTGCACAAATAGCGGAGGATGTCGTATTGATACTCTCTAGGAGGGTCGCCTTGTTTTCATTAAGGTAGCGTAAACACCCTTTGTCTTCAAAATAATCATCGGTTTTATAAGTCATTACGCAATCTGAGACGCCATGCACGGTTAGGCATGCAAACCAATCAATAAGGTTCGCATTTGTTGCTTCTGCACATTGTTCTTCAGTTGTTAGTTTGCCCGATTGGCCTTTGGCATAGCAAACTTTTTCGCTATGCCAATAAAAGGGGATGCTAAGTAGAAAAATCAGAACAGCTGTGAAGAGTTTTACTTTAAAGCTAGACAATTTATATGGGTTTCCGAAAAAAACAGTGCGTCATCATTGGTAAATCATAGCATAGGCAAGGATAGGGTTTAAGTGGCTGAAAATCAAAAAAGTATGCTTCAATCTTAATCAAGCCTTTTGGACTTTTTGTAAGCAACCGCTTTTTGGTTGATTTAACACAACATTGCCCCTGTTGGCGGTGCGTATATTTTGTTAAAATAGACTATTTATCACGTAGTTAGGCGCGAGGCATCTTCGTGTGAGGTCGTCGCTGGGTTTGAAAATAAAGATTTAGATTTTTAAAATAAAGATTAGATTAAGAGGGGCGTTATGTCAGTGCGTGTGGGGATTAATGGGTTTGGGCGAATTGGGCGCATGGTGTTGCGCGCGGCATTGCGTGAGGCGGAGTTTAGCAACATTGAAATCACGGCCATCAATAGCTCGTATGATATTGAGTATATGATGTATATGCTCAAATATGACTCTGTGCATGGGCGTTGCAATGCGAGCATTGAAGCCAAAGAAGGACACTTAGTCATCAATGGAAAAAAAATCCATTTAACCGCCGAGCGTGACCCGAATAATATCAAATGGGAAGGCGTGGATGTGGTAGTAGAATCCACAGGCGCATTTTTAACGCAAGAGACTTGCCAGCCACACATTAACGGTGGCGCGAAAAAAGTGGTGCAATCAGCCCCAGGCAAAGACGACACGCCGATGTATGTCTATGGCGTGAACCACCAAGAATATGCAGGCCAAGCGATTATTTCTGCCGCCTCTTGCACCACCAACGGTTTGGCACCTTTAGCCAAAGTGTTGCACGACAACTTTGGCGTTAAACGCGGTTTGATGACCACTATCCATGCCGCAACTGCTTCACAACTCACCGTCGATGGCACTAGCAAAAAAGATTGGCGCGGTGGCCGTAGCGTGTTTGAGAACATTATTCCCTCTAGCACAGGCGCGGCTAAAGCGGTGGGCAAGGTCATTCCCGCACTCAATAAAAAACTTACAGGCATGGCGATGCGCGTGCCAAGCGCTGACGTTTCAGTGGTCGATTTAACAGTAGAGTTGGAAAAAGAAACGACTTACGATGCGATTTGCGCAGCGATGAAACAAGCCTCAGAAACACATTTAAAAGGTGTATTGGGTTACACAGGTGATAAAGTGGTTTCAACCGATTTTCGCGGTAGCCCAGAAGCAGGCGTGTTTGATGCTGATGCAGGTATTATGCTCGACGGCACGTTTGTGAAAGTGATTGGTTGGTACGATAACGAATACGGCTACACCTGCAATCTATTACGTTTGGTTCAGCATATTGCTTAAAAATTAGCCACAGATGAACCCCGATGGACACCGATAAAAATCTAAATCCGTGTTTATCTGTGTTTATTTGTGGCTAAAAAGTTTTTTAGGGTATTTAAATCATGAAATTTATCAAAATGACCGACCTCGATTTGCGTGGCAAACGTGTATTTATCCGTGCAGATTTAAACGTGCCTGTGGCGGATGGCAAAGTGACTTCCGATGCGCGTATCACTGCCAGCATGCCGACCATTGAGTTTGCGCTGAAAGCAGGCGCTAAGGTCATGGTCACTTCGCATTTGGGTCGTCCAGAAGAAGGCGTTTACTCTGAGGAGAACTCGCTCAAACCTGTCGCAGACGTGGTGTCTGCCAAACTAGGCAAACCTGTGCGCTTGATTAAAGACTGGGTGCAAGGTGGTTTTGACGTGGCCGACGGTGAAATGGTGTTGTTGGAAAACTGCCGTTTTAACAAAGGCGAGAAAAAGAATGTGGATGACACAGCGCAAGCCTACGCCAAGTTGTGCGATGTGTTTGTGATGGATGCTTTTGGCACCGCTCACCGTGCCGAAGCCAGCACGCATGGCATTGCTAAATTTGCGCCTGTCGCCTGTGCAGGCATTTTGCTAACAGAAGAACTCGATGCACTCAGCAAAGCCTTGCTCGCGCCAGCGCGGCCTTTAGTGGCGATTGTAGGTGGCTCTAAAGTGTCTACCAAGCTCACCGTGTTAGAAAGCCTCTCAGAAAAAGTTGATCAAATGGTGGTCGGTGGTGGCATCGCCAACACCTTCTTAAAAGCGGCAGGCTTTGAGACAGGTAAATCGCTATGTGAAGATGAGCTGGTGCCCACAGCCAAAGCCTTGATGGCAAAAATGTCCGCGCGTGGCGCTTCTGTCCCCATTGCCAAAGACGTGGTGTGTGGCAAACAGTTTGACGCTAACGAACCCGCAGTGAAAAAACTCGCCAGCGAAGTGTCGGCAGACGATATGATTTTTGACATCGGCGCACAATCTGCGGCTGAGTTAGTTGAGATTATCAAAAACGCAGGCACCGTGGTGTGGAACGGCCCTGTTGGCGTGTTTGAGTTTGACCAGTTTGGCGAAGGCACCAAAACCATCGCCAAAGCCATTGCAGAAACCAAAGCCTTTACCTTGGCGGGCGGTGGCGACACCATTGCCGCGATTCAAAAATACGATATTTACGACCAAGTGGATTATATTTCTACCGCAGGCGGTGCTTTCTTAGAGTTTTTAGAAGGCAAGGTGTTGCCAGCAGTTGAAATCTTAGAACAACGCGCCAGTTAAATTCATTAGCTATTTGAAAAACAAAAACAGCCTCACTCGAGGCTGTTTTTGTTTTTGCACCCAACATCCCAAACCTAGCATCAAACTTGCTTAATACAAACTAAGCAACTGTGTGAGGAGTATGGCGATGAGTGTACGCGTAGGGATTAATGGCTTTGGTCGTATCGGTCGTATGGTGCTTCGGGCCGCGTTAAACCAAGCAGAGTTTAGGGATGTAGAGGTGGTGGCGATTAACGGTATCGAAGAACCTGAGCACATGCTCTACATGCTCAAGTACGATTCTGTGCACGGAAGATTGGCATACGATGCACATTTAGAGGGCGAGTTTCTGGTCGTCGATGGCAAACCCATACGCCTTACCGCCCACACCAACCCCGCAGACATCGACTGGAAATCGGTAGATGTCGATGTGGTAGTGGAATGCACAGGCGTATTTTTAACCAAAGAGACCTGCGCCGCGCACATCCAAGGCGGTGCGCGCATTGTCGTGCAATCAGCCCCAGGCAAAGACGACACGCCCATGTATGTTTACGGCGTCAATCACACCGAATACCAAGGCGAGGAGATTGTTTCTGCCGCCTCTTGCACCACCAATGGCTTAGCGCCCATCGCCAAAATCTTGCATGACAACTTTGGCATCGTGCGTGGGCTCATGACCACGATACATGCCGCAACTGCCACCCAAAAAACAGTCGATGGCACCAGCAAAAAAGATTGGCGTGGCGGACGTGGCGTGTTCGATAACATCATCCCCTCCAGCACAGGCGCGGCAAAAGCCGTCGGCAAAGTCATTCCTGCACTCAACAAAAAACTCACAGGCATGGCCATGCGCATTCCCTCTGCCGATGTCTCCGTGGTCGATTTAACCGTCGAGCTCAAACAAAAAACAACGTATGAAGAAATCTGCGCCGTCATGCAATACGCCGCCAAGCGCGATTTAAAAGGCGTGCTGGCCTACACCGACGAGCAAGTCGTTTCCAGTGACTTTAGAGGCTACCCCGCCGCCAGCATTTTTGACGCCAAAGCAGGCCTCATGCTAGACCCCACCTTTGTCAAAATCATCGGCTGGTACGACAACGAATACGGCTACACCTGCAACCTACTCAGGCTCACCCGTTATGTTGGCTACGCCAAACTATCCATGACTCAGCTACCAGAGCCACAAATGGCCGTTGCTGCTTAGTTTTTCTTTTCTTTGAGATGCGTTGCTTAGCCATTAAGCAACGCACCCCTCACATAAAACTCCACTTTTTTTTAACTTGTGGCATTATCCTAAGTTAACAATTTTGGCGAATGCTTTTCGTCTTTTGGTATATTTACTTTAGGTAATTATGAATCATATTCTTGAAATTACGCGTGACCCTGTGTGGCAGTTTATTGGAGCCCTAATAACACTATTTGCATTGTTTGTTACTTTGTTAATTTTTTGGCTTCAGCGCCAAATTAAATCTGTGACTTATGAGGTCGTTTCAAAGAATCAGCTTCTTACCTTACGTGAGGAGTTTGAAAGTAAACTGCAGGTTTTATACGAAGGCGAGCCAGCACGAGATATATGCTTATTAGTTCTAAAAGTCACAAACAGTGGAAATGTTGCTGTAGCAACAACAGATTATGAAAGGCCAATATCGTTTTTAATTGGTACATCTTCAAAAGTCTTATCTGCAGTAATAACTGAAGTAGAGCCAGACAACTTGTCAGCTGAAATTGAAGTGGAAAGCTCAAAGGTAAGTATTAAGCCTGTGTTACTAAACTCAAAAGACTCAATAACACTAAAACTTTTGGTCAGCGATTTTTCTGGGAGAATTTCAACAGATGCTCGCATTATTGGAGTAAAAAAAATACATGAGCGAGGGGAGAATGGTTATCGCTCTATTATTTTGTTTACATTTGTAGTGTTAATGGCTATCGGTGCATATATTTTTATGACAAATATACCAAAACCTGAAGTAAGACATCCAATGCCATTTGAAGCAAAGATTGGTTTAATTATTGCTTTTTTTGGTTATTTTGGTTCTTTGACTATGACACTAAAAACCAGCGGATTTAGAAGGCTGATTAGAAAAGTTGCTAGAACTTTACGTGGCTAATAACCATAATTATTCAAGCTCGTCAGTACGCAACAAGCAAGCGCAACTCGCACCAAGTAGGACGTCAGTCGCGCTATGCGCACTGCGCCGTATGTGTTGGTGATAAATGAATGGAATACCTCCACCTACTAAATGCAATCAAAGACACTGGATTCCGTTTTAGACCGCAAGACCGTTAGGGTCTTCCCCAACCTCGCTAAGTGCTATCGCACTAAGTCGATTGTGAGGGGTCTTGTCCTTAGAATATATGTGCTAAAGCACATTATTCATACGCCATCGTACGGAATGACGGTTGAAGTGCGAAACAGGATATTGATGCTCGCGTACTTTGTCTGAACAATCCCTAAAACAATCAAACCCCGCCCAAGCAAAAACATTCGCCTCTCCAAGCGGTTGCAATTTATAATAGCGTTTTAAATCTCACATACTCATCATGACGACTCCGTTGCTTGAAACCAACATTAAAAGCTTGAAAAAACTGCATCAGGGCAAGGTGCGCGATATTTATGATATTGACGCGAACACCATGTTGCTGGTGAGTACAGATAGGCTCTCAGCGTTTGATGTGATTTTGCCTACGGGCATTCCGCACAAGGGTGCGATGTTGACGCAGATGGCAAATTTTTGGTTTGCGTTGTTGAAGGATGTGGTGCCTAACCATTTGACTGGGATAGACCCTAGCAGTGCGGTGACGGATGCGGCAGAAAAAGCGCAATTAGGCGCGCGCGCGGTGGTGGTGAAAAAGCTGAAAGCGTTGCCGATTGAGGCGATTGTGCGTGGCTATTTGGTCGGCAGTGGTTGGAAAGAGTATCAAGCCAAAGGCACGGTGTGCGACATCCCACTACCCGCTGGTTTGCAGTTGGCGCAAAAGTTGCCACAACCTTTGTTTACGCCTTCGAGCAAAGCGGCGGTGGGCGAGCATGATGAGAACATTAGCATTGCGCAAGTGGAAGCTTTAATCGGCAAAGACATGACCGCGCAAGTGGAAAAGGCGGCGATTGCGCTGTATACCAAAGCGGCTGAATACGCGCTGACCAAAGGTATTATTATTGCCGACACCAAGTTTGAGTTTGGCTTGGATGAACACGGTGTGTTGCATGTGATGGACGAAGTATTGACGCCTGATTCTTCACGTTTTTGGCCTGCAGAAAGTTATGCAGTTGGTAGCAACCCGCCGAGTTATGACAAGCAATTTGTGCGCGATTGGTTGGAACAATGCGGTTGGAACAAAACCCCGCCTGCGCCTGCCTTGCCTGCGGACATCGCTGAGAAAACGGCTGCTAAGTATATGGAAGCGTTTGAAAAGCTGACGGGCAAGCCTTTATTGGCTAGTGTTTAATTAGAGCCGTCTCATAATCATTTAAACAAAACTAATGTCTTTTAAACAAACTTTGGCGGATATTGCCGCTAAACTCAAAAAAGAGCTGGCGTATTATCAGCGCTTGTATGCCCACCCAGAAACACCGCGCATTGCCAAAGTGTTTTTCTGGTTGGCCATCGGCTACTTACTGATGCCGTTTGATTTAATCCCCGACTTTTTGCCTATCATCGGTCAGTTGGATGAGCTGGTGATTATCCCCGCATTGCTTTATTTAGCCCTTCGATTTACGCCTGAGTCTGTGAAAGAGGCTTGCCGAGAGTAAAGCGCTTGCGCTTCATCAAAAAAACACCCCTTTTTTAATTGGCGTGGTTTTTTGTCATGTTCTATTTACATTCTTCGCCTATAATGACGCCTTTTTGTTAGATTAGGTTATTCAACATGTCGTTAAACTTAGTTCCTTCAGGCAAAGACTTGCCTAATGATTTCAATGTAATTATCGAAATTCCAGCCAATGGCGACCCAGTTAAATACGAAGTAGACAAAGAAAGCGGCGCGATTTTTGTTGACCGTTTTATGGGGACTTCAATGCAATACCCATGTAACTACGGATACATTCCGCACACATTGGCGGATGACGGTGACCCTGTGGACGTGTTGGTGATTACGCCTGTGCCTTTGTTGCCAGGCGTGGTGGTGCGTTGCCGTGCTTTGGGCATGTTGAACATGGAAGACGAAGCAGGTGGCGATGCAAAATTGTTGGCAGTGCCTGTTGAGAAAATTTGCGGTTTATACGCCTACCAAAAAACCTATAAAGATGTTTCACCTTGGCGTTTGGAAATGATTGCCCACTTTTTTGAGCATTACAAAGATTTGGACAAAGGCAAATGGGTTAAAATCAAAGGCTGGGAAGGCATTGAAGAAGCCCATAAGGAAATTATGGATGGGGTAGCTCGTTATAATGATGCGGAAGTCAAACCCGCATTCTAAACTCAGTAGCAATGTTCTGTAACAAGCAAAAAGGCAGCATAGGCTGCCTTTTTGTTTTAACGCGTTGCTTACATAAATTAGTGCAATAAAGGCACAATCAACAAAGCCACAATGTTGATGATTTTAATCAAGGGATTCACAGCTGGGCCTGCGGTGTCTTTGTAGGGGTCGCCTACGGTGTCACCTGTCACAGCGGCTTTGTGTGCATCTGAACCTTTGCCACCGTGATTGCCATCTTCAATGTATTTCTTGGCGTTATCCCAAGCACCACCACCTGTACACATCGAGATTGCCACAAATAAGCCTGTCACAATCGTACCCATGAGCAAGCCACCTAAAGCCACTGGGCCTAATAGCAGGCCAACAGCAATTGGCACCGCGACTGGTAACAATGAAGGTACCATCATTTCTTTAATCGCGGCTGTGGTGAGCATATCCACCGCTTTGCCATATTCTGGCTTGGCTTTGCCTTCCATAATGCCTTTGATGTCGCGGAACTGACGGCGCACTTCTTCAACTACCGCGCCTGCGGCTCTACCCACAGCTTCCATCGCCATGGCAGCAAACAAGAATGGAATCAAACCACCAATAAACAAGCCAATAATCACCATTGGATCGCTTAAGTCGAACTTGGCAACAATACCTGCCCCTTCTAGTTTATGCGTGTAATCGGCAAATAATACCAGTGCCGCTAAGCCAGCAGAACCAATGGCATAGCCTTTGGTTACCGCTTTGGTGGTGTTGCCAACCGCATCTAACGGGTCAGTTACATCACGCACGCTGCTTGGTAATTCTGCCATTTCTGCAATGCCACCCGCGTTGTCAGTGATAGGGCCATAAGCATCTAAAGCCACCACAATCCCTGCCATGCTCAGCATGGCGGTAGCAGCAACGGCTACGCCGTATAGTCCGCCTAAATGGAATGATGTCCAAATAGCCAAACACACAGAAAGCACAGGCCAAGCGGTTGATTTCATCGAAATGCCGATACCCGCAATAATATTAGTTGCATGGCCTGTAGTAGAAGCTTGTGCCACATGGCGTACAGGCGCGTAATCAGTCCCTGTGTAATACTCAGTAATCCAAACCAATGCCGCTGTTAAAATTAACCCGACCGCACATGCACCAAATAGCGCATTGGCAGATACCGTCATTTCGCCCGCAGTAATGCCTTCTGGGAACATATTGGTAGTGACAAAGTAGAATGCGATCAGTGACAAAATGCCAGCAACAGCCAGACCTTTGTAAAGTGCTGGCATGACGTTTTTCATGCCTGGTGACGCTTTAACAAAGAAGCAACCGATGATAGAAGCCACGATAGAAACCGCACCCAACATGAGTGGGTAAAGCACACCGTTTGCGCCAGCACCAGTGACCACAAGGCCGCCTAGCACCATGGTTGCAATCAGTGTGACCGCATAGGTTTCGAACAAGTCAGCCGCCATGCCTGCACAGTCGCCTACGTTGTCACCAACGTTATCGGCAATCACGGCAGGGTTACGTGGGTCATCTTCGGGAATACCTGCTTCAACCTTACCCACCAAGTCAGCACCAACGTCAGCACCTTTAGTAAATATCCCGCCGCCTAAACGTGCGAAGATGGAAATAAGTGATGAGCCAAACGCTAAGCCGATTAACGGGTTTAAGTCGGTTGCATTTTCAGCACCAAGAAACCAGTAAAAACCAGCCACGCCAAACAGGCCTAAGCCAACCACTAACATGCCTGTAATCGCACCGCCTTTGAATGCAACGTCCAAAGCAGCGCCGATGCCATTGGTCGCGGCTTGTGCTGTGCGTACATTGGCTTTCACTGACACATTCATGCCGATAAAACCACACGCGCCAGAAAGCACCGCGCCAATCACAAAACCTATCGCCGTTGTTGTGCCTAGAAATACAGCTATTAATATCGCCAACACAACCCCGACAATTGCGATGGTTTTATATTGACGTGCAAGATAGGCGGCTGCCCCTTGCTGAATCGCTCCTGCAATTTCTTGCATACGGGCATTGCCCGCTGGAAGCCCCGAAATCCATTTACTCATTACTACGCCATACAGCACTGCCAAAACCGCTGCGCCTATGGCTAACATTAATGCGACTGACATGACTTCTCCTGTTCCTGATGAAACTTAAAATTAAAATAATGATACAAATTTAAAGTCTGTAAATGTTTCTAACTTGTAACAGACAAAGGCATTATGGCATTTAAATTTTGTTGCCACAATCATAAAAATAATGGTGATTTGATGTAGCTTAAATGCAGGCGCCTATCTGGCGTTATGATACTAATGGATGCGTTATTGTGGATGAGCAAGCGTGCTGGCAAGGTTTTGTAACCAGTTTTCCAGCATGTTTGATTAGCGTTGATGGCGGGATAGTTTTTTGATGGCTTCTGCCAATTTTGGGTTTTTGGTAGTTTGCGCAAATGAAGCCAGTTCCTCTGAAGCGACTTTTGAAAGGCCTGTGATGCGCTTAGTGCCTTGTTTTAACAAAGATTTTGCTTGCACTTTGGCTCTAATTGCAGTAAGGTTGCACCTCTGCGAAGGTAAGCATTTTGTGTTGATTAGCTCGTTTAGTGTCGGAATCAGTTGCGTAGCGAGCAATTTTATTTTGTTGGCAACCAAGCCAGATTCAGTCACCACAATGAGTATATTGCCTTCAATTGCAGTCGCTAGACTGTATTTTGCCAACTCTGGCGTGGCTTGTTGCCATGCGTTATTTAGGCGTTGCTGTTGGCTTAACTGCTGAGCCAGTAATTTAAGCACGGCATCTTGTGATTTAATCGCAGTTTCCTGTGACTTTGAAGTGCTATGTTGGCCGAGTATTTGCTTTAAACTAAACATAAGGTTCTAAACGTATCGCATTCCTAAATATAGCGTTCTGGACATAGAATTTATTTAATGAGAATTTCCAAAGTGACAGTCTGCATTTTAAAGACTGCACTGTAAATAGAGAGCATGGCTAATTCAAGTGATTAGCACTATAACATTATGATTAATGTAATTATCGTTTCTGAAAAAATGGCTAAGCCAAAAACACTGAGTAGTTTGCAAACAGTGGGTTTGGTGTTGGGTCTCATCTTGGTGCCTGTGCTATTGGTGTTGCTGTCTATCACGCCTAAACAAGTGATTAAAGAGCATGGTGTGCGCGGTATGTTGCCACCACACCTCAAAGGCTCCATTATTTCGTCACAAAGCCATTTAGATGCTTATGCCAAACAAATTGGGGAGTTGCAGGCACGTATCATGCGACTAGACGCCCAAAATGAGCGCCTTGCCAAACTGGCAGGTGTGAAAATGCAAGCCACTGGCAACACTAGCCCTGCTAAAGCTTCATCTGAGGCATCGCCTGCTAACCGTGGTGGCCCATTGCTCAGAGACAAACCGATGAGTGAGGCTGAATTGCGCGCCACTATTGCTGAGATGGTCAGTGATTTAGATGTGCGTGATGAGTATCAGGGCACGGTAGAAGCGCGTTTGTTGCAACAAAGTGTGCTGAAAGACATGTTACCTAACAGTAGCCCAGTGGCGGTGGCCTTTAGTTCATCTAGTTACGGTTGGCGTATT
Source organism: uncultured Methylophilus sp. (assembly GCA_965249075.1). Taxonomy (GTDB): domain Bacteria; phylum Pseudomonadota; class Gammaproteobacteria; order Burkholderiales; family Methylophilaceae; genus Methylophilus. The sequence continues at coordinate 674,343 of CBDFLF010000001.1, read as the reverse complement.
GATCCATTTAACGGACACAAAGCGTTTCATGAGGGCTTAGACTTTCCTGCGGCCATGGGCACGCCCATTTTCGCCGCGGCAGATGGCATTGTAAGTACGGTTGAATCCGCAGGTGCTTATGGCAATTTGCTGAAAATTGACCACGGATCAGGCTTGGAAACACGCTACGCACACAATTCACGCATCCTTGTCAAAGTCGGGGATAGAATCAACAAAGGGCAAAAAATCGCACTAGTTGGTAGTACAGGCCGTTCGACTGGCCCGCATTTGCATTACGAGATTCGTCTACATGGCAATGCGCTAGACCCAAGGCAATACCTCAGAAAAAATACTTCGCAATTGCTGGCCAAGCAGTAATTAAACACGCTTGTTTTAGTCGCGCTTCATTTTATTTTCTAAAATTATTTTATTTACTTCTTAATTTACTTTCAAAGTTTAATCAATCTCAGTACTTGCTGGTTTCACAAATGCGCTCTAGTAGCATATTAAAGCGGCATATAAATCCGCAATCAAGTGGCAATCACGTTGGAAATTTTCACAATATGAACGCAATCGCACTTTATCGTGCAATAAACGAGACAATATACGGTCATATCTTATACAATCCTGTTTTTGAAATTTATTTTTAGGTTTCCTTCGTCGGAAAATCGGTGCAATACATGTTAGTTTCGTTGTTTAGAAAAGTTTTTGGCAGTCGTAACGACAGGCTCATTAAGCAATATCAACAAATCGTTAAACAAATCAACGCCTTAGAGCCGGAGATGGAAGCGTTGTCAGATGAGCAATTGCGCGCTAAAACCGAGGTGTTTAAGCAACGTTATGCGCAAGGTGAAACGCTAGAAAAATTACTCCCCGAAGCGTTTGCCGTGGTGCGTGAAGGAGGTAAACGTGCGCTGGGCATGCGCCATTTTGACGTGCAATTGATAGGCGGCATGGTGCTCAATGCAGGCAAGATCGCTGAGATGCGTACGGGTGAAGGTAAAACCTTAGTGGCGACCTTGCCGACCTACCTGAATGCCCTCACAGGCAAAGGTGTGCATGTGGTGACGGTGAATGACTACTTGGCAAAACGTGACGCCGAGTGGATGGCGAAGTTATATAACTTTTTAGGCCTTAGCGTGGGCATTAATCTCTCGCAAATGCCTCACGACGACAAGCAAAAAGCCTATGCCGCAGACATTACCTACGGCACCAATAACGAGTTTGGCTTTGACTATTTGCGCGACAACATGGTGTTTAGCAAAGAAGAGCGCGTACAACGTGCCTTGAGCTATGCGCTGGTGGATGAAGTGGACTCCATTTTAATTGACGAAGCGCGTACTCCTTTGATTATTTCTGGCCAAGCAGAACATAGCGTTGATTTGTATGGCGCCATTAATGAAGTTGCGAAACAGCTCAGCAAACAAACCGAAGAAGAAGGCGAAGGCGATTTTTGGGTAGATGAAAAAGCGCAAAGCGTGACCATGAGTGAAGCAGGTCACGAGCGTGCGGAAGCTTTGCTGACGCAAACAGGTTTATTGCCAGAAGGCTCTAGCCTGTATGAGCCAGCCAATATCACCTTGGTGCATCACTTATACGCTTCATTGCGCGCACAAAATCTGTTCCATTTAGACCAACATTACGTTGTACGTAATGGCGAAATTATCATCGTGGATGAGTTTTCAGGCCGTATGATGCCAGGTCGCCGTTGGTCAGACGGCTTACACCAAGCCGTTGAAGCCAAAGAAGGCGTGGCGATTCAAAAAGAAAACCAAACCTTAGCGTCCATCACTTTCCAAAACTACTTCCGCATGTACGACAAACTGAGTGGCATGACGGGGACAGCGGATACCGAAGCTTACGAGTTTAATCAAATTTACGGCCTAGAAACCGTGGTGATTCCAACCCACCGCAACATGCAACGTATCGACGCCATGGACAAGGTGTATCGCACTGCGCAAGAAAAATACAATGCGGTGATTGAAGACATTAAACAGTGTCAGGCCAAAGGTCAGCCAGTGTTGGTGGGCACCACCTCGATTGAAAACTCAGAGTTGATTTCGGTACAACTCACCAAAGCCAAGTTGGAACACCAAGTGCTAAACGCCAAGCAACATGAGCGCGAGGCGCATATCGTGGCTGAAGCAGGTCGCCCAGGCATGATAACCATTGCCACCAATATGGCAGGTCGTGGTACTGACATCGTACTCGGTGGCAACCCAGAAACCGAGATTCATGCGGTGCAAAACGATGCCAGTTTAAGTGACGCACAAAAAGAAAAGAAGATCGCTAAACTACGTGAGGAATGGCAACAACGCCACGATGCCGTGTTGGCTTCAGGTGGCTTGCACATTATTGGCACCGAGCGTCATGAGTCACGCCGTGTAGATAATCAATTGCGTGGTCGTTCCGGCCGTCAAGGTGACCCAGGTTCAAGCCGATTCTACCTCTCACTCGACGACCAATTGTTGCGTATTTTCTCAGGTGAGCGCGTTGCCGCCATCATGGCGCGCCTTAATATGCCAGAAGGCGAAGCCATTGAACATGCCATGGTCACCCGCGCCATTGAAAACGCACAACGCAAAGTCGAAGGTCGCAACTTTGATATCCGTAAACAGCTACTTGAGTACGATGACGTTGCCAACGACCAACGCCGCGTGATTTATGAGCAACGTAATGAGTTATTAGAAGCGCAAGATGTGGGTGATACTATCCGCGCCATGCGTGAAGATGTGATTAACACCACTTTTGCCGTGCATATTCCGCCTGGTAGTGTAGAAGAGCAGTGGGATATTCCTAGTTTAGAAGCAGGTTTGCTAGAAGACACAGGCTTAACATTGCCCGTGGGCGAGTGGCTGGAAAGCAACCCAGATTTGCATGAAGAAACCTTGCGCGAGCGTGTGATAGAAGCCGCCAACGCGAGCTATGCTGAAAAAGAAGCGCTGGCAGGCAACGACAATATGCGCAACTTTGAGCGCTCTGTGATGTTGCAAAGTCTAGACAACCACTGGCGTGACCATTTGGCAGCGCTTGACCACTTGCGTCAAGGCATCCACTTGCGTTCTTATGCACAAAAAAATCCAAAACAAGAATACAAACGCGAGGCTTTCCAATTGTTTGAAGTGCTACTTAGCACCGTCAAAAGTGAGGTCACCCGCATCACCATGCATGTGCAAATTCGCTCACGCGAAGAGCTAGAGGCCGAAGAACGCCGTGCAGAAGAAGCCATGCGTGCGGCTGAACTCTCTAATGTGCAATATCAGCATGCGGATTATGACGAAGCCTTGGCTAACCCTAACGCAGATGAAACCGCGCAATTGGCAGCAGGTCAACCTGTGATGCGTGAAGGTGTTAAAGTGGGCCGTAACGACCCATGCCCATGCGGTTCAGGTAAGAAATATAAAAACTGCCACGGCGTACTGAGTTAATTTTTTAAGGAAACAAAACATGAGTGAACAAGAAGTCCAATCGCCATGTATCGGCGTTTGTAGCGTAGATGAAATGACAGGCTTTTGCCAAGGTTGTTACCGTACCTTAGAAGAAATTCAAGGCTGGTGGGATTTAGACAACGCTGCAAAACAAAAGGTGGTAGACGAAGCCAAAGCGCGTGAAGAGGCCGCTTTTTAAAACTCGATTGAGTAAATTAAATGTTCAAATAAAAAGCCAGCTTAAGCTGGCTTTTTTATAACAGAGAGATGGGTTTGTGTATTGCTACTATGGCGCAGTGGCTTCATGCGCAGCTTGTTTAGCTGCAGCAACAGCATCTACTGCTTTGTCCTTTGCTTCTTCAGCAGCTTCAGTTGAGATGGCTTTTGCTTCTTCTGCGGTCGCTTTAGCAGCATCCTCAGTTGCATTTACTGCATCTTTTGCAGAGTCTAATGCTTCACTCATATCAGTTTTAGCGGCTTCCATAGATTCATCTGCTTTTTTACTACAAGCGACAGTCAATGTGCTTGCAACTAAGCCTATCAATAAAACTTTTAAAAATTTAGACATGGTGTTCTCCTTTTAGGTGTATGGGACTTACGCATCATAGCCTAAACTATGTAGGGTGAGTATATTAATGTGGCACAGATTCTTTAACCGTTAACTTGGTGCCCACCGCCCCTGCATAAAACACAATGATTTTTAAAGGTATGGTGCCAGTGTTACGTCCATTGTGCAAAATATTCGCCACTTCCACCACCGAGTCGCCCGCTTTCATGCGTTTGATTTCGCCAGTTTTAAGCGTCACTTCCATCTCACCTTCCAGAATCATCCCAAAAGACGAAACAGGGTGCAAATGCCACCCCGTCTCCGCACCTGGCGCCATCTCCACAATCATCCCCGTAATTTCTGCCTGCCCCTGTGGGTAAACAATCGGTGTGCCGTCCCAACTCGTGGTCGATTTTAAAATAGGGGTCACTTTAATCGCCGTGCTTGGCTCGATCGCGAAAGCAGATGTGGCTATCAGTAGGTTGAAAAACATAACACAACTAATATAAATCATGCGCATAGGTTTGCCCTTGTATCAGGTTTTTGTAGGTAAATCATAGCAGGAAAAGATTAGTGATGGCCAAATCTCAATCATCTGATTACTCTCTGCATAGCAAATTATTTAAAAGACTGTTTAGCCTGCCATGAAAACGCCCAGCGTATTGCAAAGTAATAAACAGCTGACATAAATACTAGAATAAATGGCAATACAATTAAGTTGGTTTTGACTGATAAAATATCTCTGATGGCATCTATTTCTGAGGGCGAAGCAAACACGGATAACACAATAATTGTCAGCAGTAACGACACTACCCATGCCCCTAACATGGCGGATAGTGCATAGTCATTAATTTCTTCTTTTGTGGGTAATCGGCGATGGTCTTTGCTAAAGTTGTCGCCAACGATTGCACTGGCGATAGCAACAGTGACGAGGCTCAGACTGCTGTCCATTTTTAGCAAGGTGGTAATAGTGGCGACGAGAATCGTCATTAAAAAGTAGTAGGTGATAAAGCGAGTAACATATTTTTGCATGGCAAATGTTCCATATAGGTTTAAAGCGTTATGGCTATTAAGCTTAACTATTACGCTCGATATGAATATGCCTAGGCTGCAATTCTTGACTAATCTTACCTCAAAAAATGTGTTTTAGTCACTTCTACTTGGCAGTCATTTAGAAAAGACCTTGCTGTTGAAAGTCCTCCAACAATGTTTTTCCAAACGCGATAATGTTATCACTGGGTTGATTGAGTGCTTGCGCGATTTGGCTGAGGGCTTGTCTGCCAGTTTGGCCTTGTTGGATAAGCAGTAACAGTTGGTATGTGAGGGCGTTGAGGGTTGTGAATTTGATTTGGTACTCGGCGTTGCGGTGTATGAGAACAAACGTAGGCGCTGGTGCGCTGGGTGGGTTGCGTTTGGAGAGGGTGTGCACGGGGTAATCGTAACTCACTAGCATGTGGGCAGGATTTAGGGTGAGTTGGTCATCCAGCAGGTCTGCGTTTTTATTTGACTGCATTGCAACATCGGGTAGGTTGCTGACGGCGAGTTCTGCCCATTCATAATGGGCGAGTTGTTTTAGCGCAGTCGTTAACTTAGTCTCTTCAAAATATTCTAAAAAGGCTAGGGGGATGTCTCTAAACAGCGGGCTGGCGTGCTTGTGTTGGGCAAAAAAACCACGGCAAAGGCTTTGCCATTGACGTTTGCCGACGATGCTTTGTAGCACGGGGTAGCAAGCGGAAACAGAGCCAAAAATATTGTTAAAGACGATTTCCCGATACACGCCCATCCGTTTGTTATCCACGCCATTGGGTTTGGGTGCGAGTTTTGGGTCGCGGATGTGGGCGCTAAAACTGGCTTGGTATTCGGCGAGGGTTTGCATGTTAGGCTTTACTTATGCTTTGAAAGACTCATGCTTCGACAAGCTCAGCACGAACGGCATGAATTAGACTCTGTGCTTGATGGATGCGATTGACTTCTTGCATTAAATCCTTCAAAGGCGGGATGTTGGTGTCGCGTTCTAACAGCGTGGGAAATACGCCAAATTGTGCATAGGCTAGCTCGAGTAATTTCCACACGGGGTCGATGATATCTTCGCCGTGGGTATCGACTAATAAGTCAGGTTCCACTTCTAAATGACCAGCCATGTGCGCATAGACGATGCGTTCACCAGGGACTTGTTTTAAAAATGCGCTGGCATCAAAGCCAAAGTTAATGCTGTTGACGTAGACATTGTTAATATCCAAATGCAAGCCACAATCGGCCTCAGATAACACTGCTTTGATAAAGGTGATTTCGTCCATCTCGGCAATAGGTGCTTGCACATAAAACGAGGCGTTTTCGACAGCGATTCTCTGCCCCAAAATATCCTGCGTTTGACGGATGCGTTGTGCAATATGATGCACGGCTTCTTCGGTAAACGGCAGGGGGAGTAAATCGTAAATGTAGCCATTGGCAGTGTCGCTGCAATAGCTTAAATGTTCGGTATAAAGCGGGATTTCATAATCCGCTAAAAATTGTTTTACTTGTTTGAGAAAGCTGACATTGAGCGGGTCTTGTCCGCCTAGGGATAGGCACAAGCCATGACACACGATAGGATACCGTTCGGCAAACCAATCTAAATCACGTTGGTATTTACCGCCTGCGTTTATCCAATTTTCGGGGGCGATTTCTACAAACTGTAAATGGTCTAACAAGGCGCTCCCATGCGCTTGTTGAATTTGGGGCATCAGCTCGCGCTTGAGCCCCAAACCAACTGTTTTGGCGTGTTTAGACATGGGTCTAATCAACAATACCAGTGATTACGCTTTATTTTTTCTCAGCGTGGCAGCTGCCTTCTTTGGCTTTCTCGCCACCACATGCGCCTTCTTTCATTTTGTCGGCACTACACGCGCCTTCCTTCATTTTTTCAGCGCTACATGACCCTTCTTTCATTTTCTCTGCTGAGCAAGTACCTTCTTTAGCTTTCTCATGATGGCATGAGCCTTCTTTGGTATGTTTGTTCGCACCACATTTGCCTGCGCCACATTTGCCATCTTTCGCTTTGGCTTTTTTGTTCGCGCCGCATTTACCTGCACCACATTTACCATCTTTGGCTTTGGTGTCTGCTTCTGCCACTTGGTAGCCACTGCTGAGTGATTGCGTCTCAAAAGGATTCTCGCCTGCTTGTAGGCTGTTGGCACCAACGGTAAAAGCAAAGGCGCTGGTGAGGGCTAAAGCTAAAGTTTTGTTTGAAGTCGTCATGATGGTTTCTTCCTTAAAATATTTAAACGTCAATAAAGTGAGCTTATGGTTGATGCGTATCGATATGATGCGCAATCCAAGCTTTTGTTTCCAATGGCATCTGAATGTTTTCGTCATCTTCAATCTCTTGGCTCAGGCGTTTAAGTGCCACGCGCATTGCCAATAGTTGTTGCATAAAGCGGCGACAATAAACACATATCCATAAGTGTAGCCTTACAGCCATGCGTTCACGCCAGTTGAGCTTGCGGTCTAGCGATTGAGACACAAGCAAGCTGGTCTGTTTGCAATTTAACATACGACCCTCCTACCCTTGTTTGCTGACCCTATACTCATTTGGCTTGCAGCCAGTTGATTTCTAAACATTTTCTGATACTCATCCGGGCTCTGTATAACATGACCCATGCGTTAGTCGTGGTGATATTGAGTGCCTTACAAATTTCTTCATTGTCATTTTCATCAATGTCACGGAGCATGAAAATGCTGGCTAATTTTTGTGGCAATTTGCCCATGCAGGTTTGCAACACGGCTAAAAACTGTTTTTGCTCTAGCGCGTCGTGCGGCACATCCCAAGCCAAGGGTTTTTCTTGCCAATGGCCTTTGCCATCAAAAAAATCATCCATATTGCTATCGTCATCCAACATTAGTTCTGAAGCAGGGACTTCGCGGATACTTTTGCGCATGAGATCGATGATTTTATGTTTGAGGATGCCTGTCAGCCAGGTACGTGGGCTAGATTGCTCTGCAAAGCTAGTGCTTTTAATCGCTGCCATAAAGGTCTCTTGCACCACGTCTTCTGCTTGGTGCGGGTTTTTTAGTCGTGCTAGCGCAAAGCGGTAAAGATAATCGCCATGCTCGTTAAGCCAGTCGTGCGGATTTGCTTGCGTCATGCTTGCGTGCCTGCCCGTTGTTGAATAAGGTTTAAGTAGTGTACCGCATCTAGCCCTGTATTGTTGCGTTGGGCGAGCCAGATGGTTTCTGCTAGACATTCTAGCAGTGCATGTTGTGCGCTATGTTCGTCTTGGTGTTTGACTTGCAACTTGGCGTAAGCAGGGGCAATGCCAATGGGTTGGTTGATGCTGAGTTGCTCTAAAATCGAAAGGTGCAAACTCATGTGCAAAAATGGGTTGGTCTCGCCCATTTCGGGAAAATAGGCTTGGTCTTTGTATTGCTCGGGCGCGTCTAAAATGGCGTGATATTCAGGGTGTAAATGAATCACGCTGACGGCGATTTTTTCAAGGTCAGTGAGTGCTTGCTGTTGCTTAAACTTCGCCCACGCTTCAAAAAAGAACTGTCTGACTTCGTCGCGACTGGGGTTAAATAAAGCCATACATATCCTTAATGAGCTTGTCTTTCATGGTTGGTTTATGCGGTAGTAAACAAACTCAGCACTGTGGCAAATTGTAACAGCTGATTGCGTCCATGTAGTGGGGCGATTTCGCCGTTGCCGTAAAAGCCTATCAGAGGCAAATTTTTAAAACGCTGTTTGATGGTGAGTAAATCTTGGTCTTGTGCGCCATAAAACTGTGGCCCGCGCCCTAAACATGAAAACAACATACCAAAAGCGGGTTTGGCATTTTTGCTTGCGTTGAGACATTGTTGTTGCATTTCTTGTTGCGCGGTGTCTGGGTCGCGCATCATCCAACGGGCCCATGTGCCTTCTTTAAGTTTGCACGATAAGGTGATTGTATGGTTGTTTTCGTCTATGGCCATGATATTGGCAAGTTGAAACTCACCTTGCTCAAGGGCTTTTTTAGTTGGCGCGTAAGCGAGCATAAAGCGATGGTAGGGCAAGCTATCTTCTGCGTGGTCGTGGTTTTGATAGGCTAGCTTTAAGTGCTGTAATGCGGTGCTTAGCTCTATTTTTAATAAATCAAACTCTGTTAAAGCTGTGATTTTTTGGGCTAGACTGATGGGCTTTAAGCCTAGGCTCACTAATACATCCGCTTGCCCTTGGCTGAGTGACAGCTCGGTATAGCCTTGCGTGCTACCCTTGCCATGTTGCCAAACCGAAAAAGGCCCTTGGCCTGTGGCATCACCAGAAACGCCGCCATAGCGTTCCACGGGGTCGTCTAGCCAACTGTTACGTATGGCATTGGGCGCGGCGAGTGTGAGCAGAGGTTGCTGTTGGGTTTTGGCTATAACGGTGCTTGAAAACACCTCTTCTGAAAACACCATGGCGGCGACCGCGGGGCAGTCGAGCACCCATTCTTCCTCGGTAAACAAGCCTGTGGCGGAACAACCAAACACTTGCGTGGTGCCAGCCATGACGGCGGCGGCGCGGATGGCGGATTGTGGATGTGAGGCAAACTCGCTACTTAATACCAAAAATACGCTATGCGCTTGTTGGAGACGCGCTTTAATCAGTGCTTGTTCAACGGCTTGGCTTGCCAGCGCAGGTAATGCTTGCGTACCTTTGGCTAAGCCTGTGGCAACGTGCAAACTCATGCTTGTTCACCTGTTGTAAGACTGTCGTCTAAGTTAGCCTCATTAGGCGGCAACACTGGGTGTATGCGTTTGTCATGAAACTCGCATAAATCGATAATGCAACATTCGCCACATTTGGGCACGCGTGCGGTGCAGGTGTAGCGCCCGTGCAAAATAAGCAAATGGTGCGCATCTTTTAAGAATGGTTTAGGCGTGGTGCTGAGATAGCGCTTTTCTACCTCTAGCACAGTTTTGCCTGTGGCCAGTTTGGTACGGTTGCCGACGCGAAATAAATGCGTGTCGACGGCAATGGTTGGCTCACCAAAGGCGGTGTTTAAAATCACGTTGGCTGTTTTACGCCCCACCCCTGCCAAGTTTTCGAGGGCGGTGCGGCTATTAGGCACATCGCCTCCATGCAAAGTGATTAATTGCTCACAGCACTTAAGCACGTTTTGCGCTTTGGCGTGGTAGAGGCCGATGGTTTTGATGTAACTTTCTAAGCCGTCTAGCCCCAAATCTAAAATGGCTTGTGGGGTGTTGGCGACCTTGAATAATTTGCGTGTGGCAATGTTCACGCCTTTGTCAGTGGCTTGCGCTGAGAGGATGACTGCGATTAATAACTCAAACGTCGAGCCATGCTCCAACTCGGTGGTGGGGTTGGGAATCGCTGCCGCAAGGCGCTCAAAAATGGCCAGCCGTTTTTGCGCGTTCATGAGCGTGGTTTTGGAAACTAGTGCTGTGGCTTGCTGGCATGCGTATGCACAACAATATTAGGCGTAGATGAGATGCGACTTTCCTGCCAATTACGCAGGGCAATCAGTAAGCCCAAGCCAATAAATGCACCAGGCGGCAAAATGGCGAGTAAAAAGCCGTTGTAATCTGGAATCACCTGTATCACCCATGCTTTGGCTGCTGGCCCAAGGGCTAAATCCACGCCTGAAAATAAGGTGCCTTTGCCTAAAATTTCGCGCACAGCGCCCAAGAGTGTGAGTACACCAGTCAGGCCTAAACCCATCATAAAGCCATCTAAGCCACTGGAAACAGGATTATTTTTGGCAGCAAAAGATTCGACCCGCGCTAATACCACGCAGTTGGTGACAATCAGCGGAATGAAAATCCCCAACACCAAGTACAAGGGATGCACGTAGGCATTCATGCCCAAGTCAATCACGGTGACTAAAGAAGCGATGATGAGAATAAATACTGGGTTGCGAATTTCTTTAGAAATCCAATTACGGCAAATAGAAGAGACGAAATTGCTCGCCCCCATGACCACCGCAGTGAGCAAGCCAAGTGAAAAACCATTGACCAAAGAAGAGGTGACGGCCAAGGTTGGGCATAGCCCTAGCAGTTGCACCACGCCTGGGTTTTGCTTCCATAAGCCATTGATAGAGATTTCTTTAAAGTTAATCATCCTAGATACCTATTCAGTTGATGCCTATTCTAAAGGGGGTTATTTAAACAAGCGGTCAGCATTGTTGTGCGCATACTGTAAGGTATGGTGCACCGCTTTAACGACTGCTCTGGGCGTAATGGTGGCACCAACCATGTAATCAAATGTGCCGCCATCTTTCTTCACTGCCCATTGTTTGTCGTTGGTATTGGCGAGAGAGGCTTGGTCAAAATGGCTAATCCAATCACTACGGCCAATTTCGATATAGTCACCCAGCCCAGGCGTCTCTTTGTGACTGAGGACACGCACCCCGCCCAGTGTGCCATCTGCTTTTACCGCAATCAGTAGCTTGATGTCGCCACTATAACCGTCATGGGCAATGGCTTCTAAAATCACAGCGCTTGGGTTTTTCCCCATTCTGGCTCGGTAAGCGGTTGATGGCGTGGTGTTGCCAAGCAATGCATCAGGTGGCAACTCAATGGTGTCTTCAAGCAGGGGGTTGTCGTATTGGTCTGCAGGTAAGATTTGCTTAAACAAACTCAAACGCGCCTCTGCTTCACTTTGGGCAATGGCGTCTTCAGTTTCAAGATGCACAAACGCCATCACTGCAGTAAAAACGACGGCAAACCCCATCATCACTAAAGCGGTTTTGGTCGCATGTTTTAATATGACAGACATGGGTATGGTGCCTTTATTTAGTATGCCCAAATACTCTAGGCTGTGTGAGTGCGTCGAGTAAAGGCACGGTAATATTCATAATCAACACGGCAAAAGCAACGCCATCTGGAAAGCCCCCAAATACGCGGATTAAGTAAGTCAGCACTGCAATGCCAGCTGCAAACCATAACTTTGCTTTAGGTGTGGTTGGGCCACTCACTGGGTCGGTAATGATAAAGAATGCTGCCAAAAAAGTGGCGCCTGAGAATAAATGCAGTAATGGTGACGCATAGCTGTTGGGGTTATATAGCCAAAATGCGCCTGAAAACAAAGTAAGCGCTCCCAAAAAGGCTACAGGCAAATGCCATGAAATAATGCGCTGTTGCCATAAATACAGGCCACCCAACAAGTAAGCCACGCTTACCCATTCGCTACCAGTGGTGCCTAAGGTGCCAAACATCAGGCCGTTGATTTGAGGCATTGTTTGGTTGAGGCGCAGTTGTGTTTTTAGATAATCTAAGGGTGTTGCTGAGGTCACGGCATCTAAGCTAAGCCCTTGTGGCAATGCCCCTGAGAATATAAAGCCAGCTTGGTCAGCCAAGCTGAGTGGCGTTTGTGCGATGCTTAACGCAGCAGGCCACTTGGTCATCAATACCGGGAAAGAAATCAGTAACACGGCATAACCCACCATCGCTGGGTTAAATGGGTTGTAGCCTAGACCGCCATATAATTGCTTAGCGATGACGATGGCAAAAAAAGTGCCGACGACGATGAGCCACCAAGGCGTGAGTGGCGGAATGGCTAAGGCGAGTAGCCAAGCCGTGATGATGGCACTGTAGTCAGTTAAAAACGGTTTTAGCGTACGATTGCGCCATTTTAATAACAATGCTTCTGCGCCCAGCGCGGTGATTGTTGCTAATGTCAGTGTGATTAAAATACCGCCACCAAATAGCCATACATACACAGCAATCGCTGGAACAAGCGCATACAGCACTTTAAGCATGACGGTGCTGACGGAAGGTGCGTCTGAAATGTAAGGCGATCTATTCATTTTTTATCACTCAATGTTTGACACGATTAGTTCGCGTCCCCACTAGAAGGCTTTTGTTTGTTGGTCTCAGCCAATGCCTTGGCCGCCTTTGCTTTGGCAATTGCCGCCGCAATTTTGGCTTGTTTGTCTGCATCCGCATCTGAGCTTGGCAAAGCTGTGTTTTGTGTCGCTTTTAATTTAGCCTCTTTGGCCTTGGCAATGGCTGCGGCAATTTTAGCTTGCTTGTCAGCATCTGCATTCGGCTCAGTGCTTTGCTCTATTAAGCCAACCGATTGACGGCGAGCATCTATCTCGGCGATTTCTTGCTTTACTTTTTCGCTGGCAGGGGCGAGATTTTTAGGGGCTTCGCCTGCTTCTGCTTGCGCTTCTTTTTGTGCTTTGGCACGCGCAATCGCAGCGGCAATGGCGGCTTTTTTGGCATCATCGCTATTTGCCGCTGTTGTTGTTTGTGCGGTCGATTGCGTTGCGGTTTCTGGCGCAGTGTTTGTTGCAGCTGCGTTGGTTTTTGCCCCTTGCGCCCGCTCAGCGTGTTTTTGGGCGCGCTCTAGTTTTTCGCGCTCTATGCGGGCTAGACGTGCCTCATTGCGTTCACGCGCCAAGTCGGCCGCCTCTTTGGCTTTATCAATCGCAATAATCTCGCTTTTGGCGTAGCGGTAATATTGCACCAAGGGGATGTCACTTGGGCAAACATAGCTACACGCGCCACATTCAATACAGTCAAATAAATTGTATTCACGTGATTTTTCAAAGTTATCCGATTTTGCAAACCAATAGAGCTCTTGCGGTTGCAAACTCACTGGGCAAGCATCGGCACAGCGCGCGCAACGGATGCAAGGCATAGCGGGCGGTGGTGGCGCAAACAAATCGGGCGAAGCGGCAATAATGCAGTTGGCGGCTTTGGTAATTGGCACATCCACATTGGGCAAGTTAAAGCCCATCATCGGCCCACCCATAATGTAGTGGCTGGTGTCTGCTCCTGCGCCCCCTGCGGCTTTGACTAAATCAGAAATAGGCGTACCAAACAGCACTTCAAAATTTTGCGCTTGTTGCACATGGCCTGTCATCGACACGATGCGACTCAATGCAGGCTCGCCCAAGTCTAAATAGCGATGCAAAGCCACCAAGGTCGCCACGTTAAACACTTGGATGCCTGCTTGTGTGGTGCGTTTGTCATGGCCGACTTCTTGGCCTAACAGCAAATACACCAAGCGGCGCGCATCGCCACTCGGGTAAACCGTAGGCACGACTTTGACTTGGTAGTCTGTGCCGACAACCGCTTGTTTGAGCGCGGCAACCGCTTCAGGCTTGTTGTCTTCAATGCCTATCATCACTGTTTGGGCAGACAGCAAGTGCTGGGCAATGGCAATACCTTTCACCAGTTGCTCAGCGCGCTCACGCATCAGCATGTCATCACAGGTAATAAAAGGCTCACACTCAGCGGCGTTGACTACCAAGGTATGAATCGCGGTTTTGCCATCGGCACGTAATTTAATTTGGGTGGGGAAAGTTGCGCCACCCATCCCAACAATGCCAGAGCTGGCGAGGGATTTAATCACGCTAGCTCGGTCTGGGCTTCGCCAATCCATGCCTGTGTGTTCAATCCAAGTGTCTTTGCCATCTGGCGCTATGATGATGCAAGTATCTGGCAAGCCAGAAGGATGCGGAATAATCGCAGGTTCAATCGCCACCACTTTGCCAGAAGTCGGCGCATGAATGGCGGCAGAAACCCCACCTTCGGCTTCGGCCAGCAACTGGCCTTTGCGCACGGTGTCGCCCACACTCACCAACACTTTGGGCAAATGCCCCACATGTTGGCGCAAAGGCAAGGTTAAACGGGCAGGCATAGGCAACTGCCCAATCGGCAGTTGGGTAGACAGCGTTTTGTTTTCTGGCGGATGTACCCCACCGTGGAATTTAAAAATCTGACTAAAATTCACTAAAGCATTCATATATTCAAATTAATATTCAAGCTATGCTTATTAAAGCTACACTCAATTCAAAGTTATGCGTCATTAAAGTTATGCGACTGGATGGATAGTAATGGTTGGATATTTCCATTTCCAGTTATCCGGATTCTCGCCAATCGGTTTCATGGTGATGCAATCTACTGGGCAGGGGGCTAAGCATAACTCGCACCCCGTACACTCGCTGGCAATAATGGTGTGCATATGTTTTGCCGCACCCAAAATGGCGTCTACTGGACAAGCTTGTATGCATAAAGTGCAACCAATGCAGGTGTTTTCATCAATAAAAGCCACTGATTTTGGTTTTGGCTCACCGTGTTCTGCATTGAGCGGTTTATATTCCACGCCCAACAAATCGGCCAATGCGCGCACACCTGCGTCACCACCAGGCGGACATTGGTTAATATCTGCCTCGCCGCCAGCAATCGCTGTGGCATAAGGCTTGCAACCTGGGTAACCACACTGACCACATTGGGTTTGCGGCAAAATGGCGTCAATTTTGGCAATGAGGGGGTCGCCCTCTACTTTGAATTTAAGAGCGGCATAACCTAACAGTAGACCGAGTAACACGGCCAAGCCTAGCATGATATAAAGCGCGATTAACATGGTTACACTCTATCTAGGCCAGCAAATCCCATAAACGCCAAGCTCATTAAAGCGGCGGTAATCATGGCAATCGCCGAGCCTTTGAATGGCGTTGGAATATCCGCAGCTTCCATGCGTTCACGCATAGAGGCAAACAAAATGAGAACCAATGAAAACCCTAATGCGCCACCAAAACCATACAAGCCTGATTCAATCAAACCGT
Source organism: uncultured Methylophilus sp. (assembly GCA_965249075.1). Lineage (GTDB taxonomy): Bacteria > Pseudomonadota > Gammaproteobacteria > Burkholderiales > Methylophilaceae > Methylophilus. The sequence continues at coordinate 658,855 of CBDFLF010000001.1, read as the reverse complement.
GGCTAGATTGCGCATTCAGCAATGGAATGCCTAACACGGCGCAGTTGGTGGTGATTAAAGGCAAAAAGATACCTAACATTTGGTAGAGCAAAGGAAAACTTTTTTCCATGATGATTTCAGTGAGCTGTACAACGCCCGCAATCACCACAATAAAAGACAAAGTGCGGAGATAAACCACTTGGTAGGGCTCTAGCAGATAATGGTTGATGGCCCAGCTCGTCATGCAACCCAGCGTGAGCACAAACGCCGTTGCAGCCGCCATCCCTATCGAGGCTTCTAGCTTTTTAGAAACGCCCATAAACGGGCAGAGTCCTAAAATTTTCACTAGCACAATGTTGTTGACCAACACTGCGCTAATCATGATCATTAAGTAGCTATTAGTCATGCTTTAAATGTTTTATCTAGATAGTTTTAACAATTTATATTATAACCGATTGCGCAATCCCTCGCCCTTCGACCTGCGCAACTATAAAATATTCACACGCAAAAGCAAAATAACCATTGGTGCTATAGATATGCTAAATAGTTATATCAAATACCGTTGTATCCGATGCTTAGGCGGTTGAATCAGCGACAGCGTGACAATAATCGGTTAGAATAGGGCAATTTTTCTTTGAATGGTTTTCGGTATGTTGACGGGTAGTTTGGTGGCGATTGTCACGCCTATGTTTGAAGACGGGCGTTTGGATTTAGAGGCGCTTAAACAGCTGATTGATTTTCATGTGGCGCAGGGCACAGATGGCATTGTGATTGTGGGCACCACTGGGGAATCGCCGACTGTGGATGTAGACGAGCATTGCTTGCTGATTAAAACCACAGTGGAATATGTGGCAAAACGCATTCCTGTGATTGCGGGTACGGGCGCAAACTCAACTGCAGAAGCGATTGCGCTGACACAAAAAGCCAAAAGCTTGGGTGCGGATGCTTGTTTATTGGTAGCGCCTTATTACAACAAACCGACACAAGAAGGTTTGTATCAGCATTTTGCCGCTGTGGCCAAGGCAGTAGATATTCCACAAATTTTATATAATGTGCCAGGCCGTACTGGCTGTGATTTGAGCAATGATACTGTATTGCGTTTAGCGCAATTACCTAATATTGTTGGCATTAAAGATGCAACGGGCGGCATGGAGCGCGGCACCGATTTGTTATTGCGCGCCCCCAAAGAATTTGCAGTGTATAGCGGTGATGATGCGACAGCCTTACCATTGATGTTGTTGGGTGGCAAAGGCGTGATTTCGGTGACCGCCAATGTGGCGCCAAAATTAATGCATGAACTGTGTGTGCAGGCGATGGCAGGTGATTTGCAGGCGGCACGTGATACCAACGCTAAGTTATTCGCTTTGCATCAAAAATTATTTGTTGAGGCTAACCCGATTCCTGTCAAATGGGTGTTACAACAAATGGGTAAAATTAGCACGGGCATTCGTTTGCCTTTAGTTAACTTGTCTAGCCAGTATCATGCCGTGTTGCGAGATGCAATGAAGCAAGCTGGCATTACATCCTAGGTAAGCATCAGATAGTAAACATCTAATATTCATTTGGAAATTAAAGATATGCAAAACAAGCACCAAAATAACTACCTAAATAAATACGGGTATCGTGTGTTGATGATGGTGACGTTATTAGGGATGGTCGGATGTGACTCGATTCCCTTTATTGATAATACTTCAGATTACAAAGGCGCGGGCAAAGCCAAGCCTTTGGAAGTGCCCCCAGATTTAACCGCTATTCGTACTAGCAATGTGTATGCCGTGCCTGGTAGCACATCGTATTCCACCTACAACCAAGGTCAAGAAAACCAAGAAGTTGGCGTGGATGTGGTGTTGCCAGATGCAAAAAATGTTCGCATGGAAAAAGCAGGGGCGCAACGTTGGTTAGTAGTCAATGCGCCAGCAGACCGTATTTGGCCAGTGGTGCGTGACTTTTGGCTAGACCAAGGCTTTGCTGTGCGCGTAGAAAATGCTGAAGTCGGCGTGATGGAAACCGAATGGGTAGAGTCTGATGCGATTAAGGTCAAAGAAGACAAACGTGGCTATGGTGAAAAGTTTGATGCTTGGTTAGATAAACTCTCTGGCTTGGCGGATAGACGTAAATTCCGTACGCGTTTAGAACGTGGTGAAAAAGAAGGCACGACTGAAATTTATATGACGCATCGCACTGTGGCTGGCGCGCCTGATGATGGTAAAAATGTGGTGAATACGCAGTTGGGTCGTATTGAGACAGGCTATCGCTTGGATGCAGATAAGAAAAACAACGCAGGGCAAGAGTTTGATGCTGACTTGGATGCAGAGTTGTTGCGTCGCTTGATGGTAAAGCTAGGCTTGGATGAACAAAGAGCTCAGCAAGTGGTTGCCAATGCAGCGGCACCGCAACGTGCGGAAGTGGTGAAAGAGTCTGACCAAAGTGTGACATTGAAAGTGAATGATCCGTTCGACCGTGCATGGCGTCGTGTTGGTTTGGCGCTAGACCGAGTCGGCTTTGTCACAGAAGACAAAAATCGTGCAGATGGTATCTTCTACGTGCGTTATGCGGATGCGGAAATTGCCTCAGACGAGAAACGTAAAAAAGGGTTGTGGGATACCATCAAGTTTTGGGGCGATGATGACAAAGACGCACCACGGACTGAAAAAGCTTCTGACAAAGCCAATGAGAAATCTTTTGGTGATAAGCTGAAGTTCTGGAAGGGCACGGATGAGAAAACCGACCCAAGCAAAAAATACCGTGTACAGGTCATCGAGAACGAAGATGGTAGCTCTAGCGTGTTTGTGGTGGATGATGACAGTAAGCGCAATACCACGACCACGGCTAACCGCATCATTTCCTTACTCTATGAACAATTAAAATAATATGCGTTTTGCCTCTTTGGGGAGTGGTAGTGCAGGCAATGCTACCTTAATCGAAGCCGGGGAAACCCGGCTTTTGCTTGACTGCGGTTTTAGTGTGAAAGAGACTGTGGCGCGTTTGGCGCGACTGGCGTTAAGCCCAGAGCAACTGAGTGGCATCTTGGTCACCCATGAGCACGACGACCACGCCAAGGGTGCTTTCAAATTTGCCGCACAATACCAGATCCCCATTTGGCTCACCCATGGCACGCGCGTCATGTGTGAGCGCTATCTGCCTGCTAAATTAGATCTAAAGCTTCATGTCATCGACGGGCATTCCGATTTTAATATCCTCGATGTATGGGTGCAGCCTTTCCCAGTACCGCATGATGCGCGTCAACCTAGCCAGTTTGTGTTTGGGGATGGTGATGTGAAGCTTGGCGTGTTAACCGATGTGGGTTCAATTACGCCACACATTGTGAATATGCTACAAGCATGTGATGCGCTGATGTTGGAGTGTAATCATGATGTGGAAATGTTGCGTACAGGTCCTTATGCGCAAGCGCTCAAGCGTCGGGTGGGTGGCGATTTAGGGCATTTGGACAATCAAACCACCGCACAATTGGTTCGGACTTTGGACACCAGAAAATTAAAACACATGGTGGCTGCCCACTTGAGTGAGAAAAACAACACCCCCGATTTGGCTAAACAAGCGTTAGCAGGGGCATTGAATTGTGAGACAGACTGGATTGGGATCGCCCATCAGACCGAAGGCTTGGCTTGGCGTGATGTCGCATAAATTTTCCAGCGCTAGCAATCTAATACTTTAATCTGTTCAGAGAGGCGTATCATTCGTTCTGTATTGGTGACCCAAACGATGCCATCACCTGCATTGCCTGTGTGCCCAACCTCAACGATGGTTTGTAAGATACCTTCTACCATATCGTCGGGCACCACTAAGAACAAGAACACTTTGGGGCTGTAGTCCGTCAGCTCTTCCCGCACGCCTGCGTTGGGCGCTTGGAGATGGTGTCCACAACCCTCTACTTTGCTTACCGTCATGCCCGGAAAGTTCTTAATGTTACGCAAGGCTGAGCGGATTTTGGCTAGTCTGGCAGGCTGTATTACCGCTTTAATTTCTTTCATCCTGAACTCCTTTCTTCTTTAATCAGCGTGATTGACATTTGCTTTTATCCGTTACGCTTCAATTCTTTTTTCTTCAAATTTACGATACAGCGTAGGTACCACCACGAGCGTGAGCAGTGTCGAGGTAATCAAGCCACCAATCACGACGATGGCGAGAGGTTTTTGTACTTCTGAGCCTGGGCCTGTGGCAAACAAGAAGGGCACTAAACCTAACATTGCCACGGTTGCCGTCATCATCACGGGTCTAAAACGTTGTGCGCACCCTTGGCGGATGGCTTCCAGTTGGCTTAAGCCTTCCTCGCGCAAGCTACGAATATAAGACACTAACACCACCGCGTTGAGCACGGCAATCCCCCACAATGCAATAAACCCGACCGATGCTGGTACTGACAAATACTCCCCCGTGACAAACAAGGCAATCACGCCACCGATAGAAGCAAACGGCAATACCAGAATAATCATGGTGGCAAAACGCAAGGACTGGAACAGCAAGAACAGCAAGAAGAAAATAGCCGCCACAGTGACTGGAATAATAATCATTAAGTGACCCATCGCCCGTTCCATGTTTTGGAACTGACCGCCATATTCTAAATAATAGCCATCCGGTAACTGCAGTTTGCCGTCTAGCGCTTTTTGCAAGTCTGTCACAAAACCACCCAAGTCACGGTCTTTCACGTTCACACCCACGACGATGCGGCGTTTTGCTAGTTCACGGCTGATTTGCGCAGGGCCATCTTTGACCGTGATGGTTGCCAAGTCTTTCAGCGCTACGCTCGCCCCACTCGGAGAGGTGAGCAACAAATTGCCGATGGTGGCTTCATTTTGTCTAAAGGTTTCTGGGTAGCGTACCGCCGCAGAAAAGCGTCTTTGCCCTTCAAAAATTTCAGTGGCAATTTTGCCGCCTATGGCGGTTTCAATCAGGTCATGCACTTCTGAGGCGTTGATGCCGTAACGTGCAATCTCTTCGCGGTTGATAATGATGTTGAGGTATTGCTGCCCAGAGACTTTCTCAACTTTAATCTCAGTCGCACCCGTCACACCTCCTGCAATTTGTGCGATTTCATCGGCTTTGGCTTTGAGGGTATCTAAATCCTCACCAAAAATTTTAATCGCCACATCCGCACGCACGCCTGTCAGCAACTCATCCACACGGTCAGAAATCGGTTGCGCCATAATCACCTGCACACCAGGGATGTTTTTACTCAACACATCACGCATTTTTTCGGCAATGTCATCTTGCGTCCAGCCTTTTGGCCATTCGTCACGTGGTTTAAGGCTGATAATTGGTGTGGACTCATTTTGGGCTTGCGGGTCGGCAGGGCTTTCACCACGACCCAAGCCTGAGACAGCAGATTTGATGCCAGGCACTTGTTCCATAATCAGCTTCATCGCTTGGTTTTCCATTTTGATGGACTCTTCCAAAGAGATGTTAGGCACACGGTTGATGCCTGGCACAATCGAGCCTTCTTTCATTTCTGGAATAAAGGATGAGCCCAAGAAAGGGAATAAGCAAAGGGTAAGTACAAATATCCCCGCTGAGATGGAAATGGTCTTTTTGTCGTTATTGAGCACCCAATTAAGCAGGCTCAAATATGGGCGTTTGATAGACTGAATTAACTTGGTGTCGTCACCACTACCGCCTTTAAGCATGTAAGAACACAACGCAGGGGTCATGGTGAGTGAGAGCAGCAAGGACACAAACAATGCAATGGCGATGGTGTAGGCCAATGGAGCAAACATTTTACCTTCCATGCCTTGTAGTGTCATCAGTGGTAAAAATACCAAAATAATGATGCCGACGCCAAACAACACTGGAATCGCCACTTCGGAAGCCGCTTCAAAAATTACCCGTATTTTACTTTCATTGGGGCGATGGCCTAAATGGTGAAAAGCGTTTTCCACCACCACCACAGAGCCATCCACCATCAAACCAATTGCAATGGCCAAGCCACCCAACGACATTAGGTTGGCAGAAATGCCATAGTGGTTCATCACCATAAAGGTGATCAGAGGCGTCAAAATTAAAGTGCTTACGACGATGAGACTAGAGCGAACGTCACCTAAAAACAAAAATAGGATAATTACCACTAAAATCACGCCTTCAATCAGCACTTTGGTCACGGTGTGTAATGCGGCATCGACCAATTCACTGCGGTCATAATAAGGCACAATTTGCAAGCCACCTGGCAACATGCCTTTGCTGTTAATTTCAGCAACACGCTTTTTGATTTTTTCAACCACTTCTTTTGCATTGCCACCGCGCATCATCATCACCACACCGCCAACCGATTCAGTGTCGCCATTTTTGAGTACCGCGCCCACACGTACCTCATGCCCAATGCTCACTTCAGCCACATCTTTAATATAGACAGGTACGCCATTTTGCGCTTTTAAAACAATGTTTCTAATATCATCGACGGCTTGTACCAAGCCTAAGCCACGAATTAAATATTGTTCAGAAAAGTGCTGCAATACACCGCCGCCACTGTTGGCATTGTTGTCTGCCAGCGCTTGATACACCTCTTTGAGATGGATGCCAAAGTGATTCATGCGGTCAGGATTCACCAGCACTTGGTACTGTTTAACATAACCGCCTTGCGAGTTGATTTCAGCTACCCCTGTGATGCCGCGTAATAGTGGGCGCACCACCCAGTCTTGCACTGCACGGCGCTCGGTTAATTCGGCTTGGCTGAGAGTTTGGTTGCCATCTTTAGGGTGGTCTAAGGTGTATTGATAAACTTCGCCCAAGCCCGTAGATACCGGACCCAACACAGGCGTGACACCCACAGGCATTTTATCCATTAACTCCAATAGGCGCTCCATCACCAATTGGCGCGCAAAATACACATCAGTGTCATCGGTAAACACCAAGGTAATGAGCGAAAGCGCGTTCTTATTCAGCGAGCGCATTTCTGTTAGCCCTGGCAAGCCTGTCATGGCGATTTCCAAGGGGACGGTAATCAAGCGCTCGACTTCTTCTGGGGATTTGCCAGTGGCTTGAGTGGCAATTTGTACTTGCACATTGGTCACGTCAGGAAACGCGTCCATCGACAGTTTTTTAACCGCAACGATGCCTGCAAAAAATAAACACACGCCAACAATAATCACAATGAGGCGTTGCTGGAGTGCGCCTCGAATCAATGATTGAATCATGGCTTACTCCATCTCTTTGCGTTTGCGCTCGTTATTGAGGTGGAAAGCGCCGTCCGTCACCACCACTTCTCCCACGTTCAAGCCGCCTGTCACAATCACGTGTCCATTATGCTCATTGCCTAGGCTCACTTGTTTTAACTTCACTTGGTCGTGTTGGGTTTGCACAAACACATAGTCTTGGTTACTTTCATGCACTACCGCGGTCACGGGAATCGCCGTTTCCATGGTGGGGCGACCTTCTAGCAAAATGGAAATCAACATTTCTGGTTTGAGCGCTTTGTCGTTATTTTTTAATTCCGTGCGGGCAATCACAGTTCTGGTTTCTGGATTCACAGTGTCGCCAACAAAAGATAGCTCGCCACTAATTTGCGCATCGTCCAAAGAAGGCACTTCTATCGTCACCGATTGCCCTTTTTTGATATTGGCAATTTGCTGCTCTGGAATCTCAGCCACCGCCCACACATGGCTTAAGTCTGCTACTACAAACAAATCTTCATCAGGCCCTACCACTTGGCCGATACGTGCGTTGCGCGCGACAACGGTGCCATTGATTTTAGAAGCCACCACACTAGTGGATAAGCCACTATTGGACAGGCCTAATTTAGCGATAGTGGTTTTGGTCATGCCTAGTGCCATCAGTTGGTCATGCGCAGCATTGCGCTCGGCTTGAACGGCGCTGAGTTCAGCTTCGCGTCGTTGTAACTCGGCAATACTAATTACATCCGCATCCAACAATAATTTTGCGCGCTCTACTGCTTTGCTTTGTAACTGAATCTGTTGTGCAGCTTTGATGTAAGCCAATTGATATTGGGCTAAATCTGGGCTTTTAATGGCAGCAAGGGATTGACCAGTATTCACTTTTTGACCCAAAGTCACATAAATGTCTGTGATGCGACCTGTCACGGGGGAGCCAAGTTTGGCTTCATATTGTTCGTTGACTTGGATGCGTCCAGGAATGCGTAAAGTCGATTGCATTTCCATTTTTTGTACTTCTGCCAATTTAATAAAGTTTCTAATTTGTTGGGTCAGTACCACTACGTTTGGGTCAACGGGCGCGGTTGCAACTACTTTTTCTGCATCGACTTTTTCTACTTCTTCGGTGGTTTCTTTTTTATCGCAACTGGCGAGAAAGCCACATAACAGCAGCATGCAAAGCGTTGAGGGACGATTGAGTTTCAATATCATGATGGATTTCCTGAAGGGATAGTGTCAGATGGGGTCATGCCTTCTTTAGCAAGCACAATCTCCACACCGACTAAGCGCTCGATTTGTAGCAAGTTAGATAAATATTCAAATTTGGCCAACACGTAGTCACGGTTGACCGCTTTGTTGACGCGTTGTGCATCGAGGTATTCTAAAATGCCACGCTCACCAAATTTATAAGCCGACTCGGCGCGTTGCAACACGGCGGATGACTGGCTCAGCAAGCCAGATTCATAGACCTCCACTTGTTTTTTAGCCATGAGATAGCGTTGATAAGCGGCTTCTAGCTCGCCGTTGAGTGAAAGCGTTTGCAATTGCAATTGTGATTCAGCTTGTTGTAAGCCAGCATAGGCTTCAGCAATCTGTCCTTCGCGACGGTTCCACAATGGCAAAGGCAAAGAAAAACCAAAGCGTATGATATTTTGGTCGGGGTTTTGCTCATAGTAAGACTTGAGCGTGAGTGAAGGCACACGTAGTTTTTCCTCTAAGGTCATTTTGGCTTGCGCACTGGCTTTTTCTGCACCTAATTTTTGTAAATAAGGGCTGTTTAAGGCTTTGTTTTTTAGCTCACTCAAATTCGGTAAGTTGTTAATGCTGGGCAAGTTTTTGCTCAAACTAAACTGCTCAGGAAAGCGTGGGCCTATCAGTCGGCGCACAAAAGCTTTGGCTTCCAATACTTGTGATTGCGCGGTTTGTAAATCGCGTTCAGCAGACAAAAGCTCTGTATCCGCTTTAATCAATTCATACTTTGGCACCTCGCCAGTGTCTACCTTGATTTTGACTTTGCCATGAATCTGCTTGAGCAAATCAAAATTGGTTTGTTGTAAGTCGGTTAATTGTTCCCGCTTAATCACCTCGATATACGCTTGTTTGATTTGATTGCGCAACTCAAACACATTGGCTTTCATGCCAAATTGTGAAACGCCAATCACCTCTTCCGCATAGGCACTACGGGCGCTACGAATGCTGCCCCACTCCAAGGTTTGCGCAATGCCTAGCGCAATATTGCCGTTGGTGCTGGAAGGGCTCACACGGTTATTGACTGGCCCTGCCATCAACTCCACTTCGGGGTTAAAGTAAGATTTTGCGACTGTCATGCCTGCTTGCGCCGCCGCCTGTTGTGCTTGGCTAACCCCTACAATCGGGTGTTGTTGTGTGGCCTCGTTTAGCAAGCTGTCTAGATCGTAGTTGTTGGCAAAAGCCAAAGGCAGTTGCAACAGTTGTGTCAAAAGCAGCCATGGGGCAAGCTTTTTGCCACGGAGATAAACCATGAGTTTTTCCTCTCTCAAATACAGATCGTTCAGGCCAAGGGGTTCGCTTCCTTGATGTGCAGTTTGAGTGCGTTGACCTGACCGCTGAATGAAGTTATAAAGCGCAGAACGTGTTATTGAATGCTATTTAGCAATCGGCATGCCAAGTAAATTAATTTTTTAACTTATTGATAATAAAAGAAATGTTTTATTTTTTGTTCAAAGGGAATGGTGTGCAGTGATTTGTTCGCACTGTTATGGTGCGTTTTGAGTGCATGTTATATATGCATGCACAATGAAAGTGTTTTTGGCTGATGAGGAATGTTAGATATAAAAAACGCTAGCTTGTTGGGCTAGCGTTTTCAGTAGAGAAAAGCGTTTGTTAAAAAGCTTGATGATGCCTTGAAGGCTTAGGCAGAAACCGCTTCTTCGTTAAAAATCAGTTGTACTTTGTCGTCTTTGTCGATGTCGATATGGACACTGCCACCGTTGCTTAAGCGACCAAACAACAGCTCGTCTGCCAAGGCTTTACGGATGGTGTCTTGAATCAAGCGTGCCATCGGACGTGCACCCATGAGCGGATCAAAGCCTTTTTTGCCTAGATAATCTTTCAGTGCCTGACTAAAGGTCACTTCGACTTTTTTCTCATGCAATTGGTCTTCGAGTTGCATGAGGAATTTATCTACCACACGCAAGATAATGTCTTGTGTGAGTGCACCAAATGAGACGGTTGCATCTAAACGATTGCGGAACTCTGGGCTAAACAAGCGTTTGATGTCCGCAGCTTCGTCAGAGGCGTCTTTGGCATTGGTAAAGCCGATGCTCGATTTAGACATATTTTCTGCGCCTGCATTGGTCGTCATGATAATGGTGACGTTTCTAAAGTCCGCTTTGCGACCGTTGTTGTCGGTCAATGTGCCATGGTCCATCACTTGCAATAAGATATTGAAAATATCAGGATGCGCTTTTTCGATTTCGTCTAACAACAATACGCAGTAAGGTTGTTTGGTGACCGCTTCAGTCAACAAACCACCTTGGTCAAAGCCAACATAACCTGGAGGCGCACCTATCAAGCGACTTACCGCATGACGCTCCATGTATTCACTCATGTCAAAGCGCAATAACTCGATGCCTAAAATATAAGCCAGTTGTTTTGCGACTTCGGTTTTACCCACGCCTGTTGGGCCTGCGAATAAAAAGCTACCAATCGGCTTGTTGCCAGAGCCCAAGCCACTACGCGCCATTTTAACGGCGGAGGCCAACACTTCAATCGCTTTGTCTTGGCCAAATACCACTGCTTTCAGGTCACGTTCTAAGGTTTTGAGCGCATTGCGGTCATCGCTAGAAATATTTTTGGGCGGAATACGCGCAATCTTGGCGATGATGTCTTCAATCTCTTTGTTACCAATGACTTTTTTCTGCTTATTTTTAGGCAAGATGCGTTGTGCCGCGCCTGCTTCATCAATCACGTCAATGGCTTTGTCTGGCAAATGTCGGTCGTTAATATATTTGGCAGAAAGCTCCGCAGCCACAGTCAGCGCACTGGCGCTATATTTCACGCTGTGATGCTCTTCAAACTTAGTTTTCAAGCCTTTCAAAATCTCAATGGTTTCAGCCACGCTTGGTTCAGTCACATCCACTTTTTGGAAACGACGTGAGAGGGCATGGTCTTTTTCAAAAATGCCACGGTATTCTTGGTAAGTGGTCGCGCCTATGCATTTGAGCGAGCCATTGGAAAGGGCGGGTTTGAGCAAGTTGCTGGCATCCAAGGTGCCGCCGCTGGCAGAACCTGCACCGATCAATGTGTGGATTTCATCAATAAACAAAATCGCATCAGGCTTTTCTGACAGTTGTTTCATCACGGCTTTGAGGCGTTGCTCAAAGTCACCACGGTATTTGGTGCCTGCCAACAACGCGCCCATGTCGAGTGAATAGACGGTGGCGTTAGCCAACACTTCAGGAATGTCTTTTTCAACGATGCGACTGGCAAGGCCTTCAGCAATCGCGGTTTTACCCACACCAGCTTCACCCACTAATAATGGATTGTTTTTACGACGACGGCAAAGCGTTTGAATCACACGCTCTAGCTCTAAGCCGCGACCAATCAGCGGGTCGATTTTGCCTGCTAATACTTGCGCGTTCAAGTTTAGTGTATAGCTTTCGAGTGCACCTGTGCTCGCCGCTTCGGCATCTGGCTCTTGCTCATTGCCTGCAGGTTTAGATTCATTTTCTTGGATTTTTGCCACGCCGTGTGAGATGAAGTTGACAATATCTAAACGGGTGATGCCTTGTTGATGCAAGAAGAATACAGCATGGGAGTCCTTCTCACCATAAATGGCCACCAACACATTGGCACCTGACACTTCTTTTTTGCCAGAAGATTGTACGTGCAACATCGCACGCTGAATCACGCGCTGAAAGCCCAAGGTCGGTTGGGTATCGACTTCTTCTGTGCCCGCGACTGTAGGCGTGTGTTCTTCAATATATTCAGTGAGTTCGTTACGCAAGGTATCAAATTTGGCACCGCAGGCACGCAACACCTCGGCTGCTGTTGGGTTGTCCAACATAGCGAGTAATAGATGCTCAACGGTAATCAGTTCATGGCGCTTTTGACGCGCGTCCATAAACGCCATGTGTAGGCTAACTTCTAGTTCTTGAGCAATCATGATTGTTTCCTTAACTAACTTCTAAGCTTTCATTCATCTACCACTATACGCGTTTAACTCTTTGGATAATAGCGCTTGATAATGGTACTCCAAGTATTTAACGGCAGATTGATAGAATAGTTTACTCCCGTTTTATCTAATGTCACCAAATGTCCATTGGTGAAAAAACACTGGCGCATCCAATTATGGGTATTAGCGCTTATCCTACCACTGATGGCTGCTCGCTAAAGCCATTTAGTACGCCACTTTTACCCCTATTTTTGACCAATGCAATTTAAAAGTAAATAGTCACATTAGGCTAACACGCAAATTTAAGCGCATTCTTAATATCAAGCAGGTTCAATCACACATTGCAACGGATGTTGCGCTTCGTTAGCGGCATCCATCACCCGTTGCATTTTGGTTTCTGCAATATCTTTAGGGTAAATGCCACACACGCCCATGCCCTCGGTATGTACTTTGAGCATAATTTGTGTGGCTTGTTCACGAGATTTATTAAAAAACTGCTCTATCACGCTCACCACAAACTCCATCGGTGTGTAGTCGTCATTCAACAAAAGCACCTTGTACATATCAGGTAGCTTGGGTTTTGCCTGTTTGGGCAATACAGCTAAATCACTGTGGTGTTTGGGTTGTGCCATGGCGAATATGGAATTTAGATACGTGAACATAATGGTATAGATACTATTTTGCGACTTGGAGCCAAAAATTCAAGGGGTATTTGAAATCAATCCCAGGGATAGCGACTTTTATGCAAATATTTTTACACTTTTGACGATACGGTCCTGAGTTTGCAACACTTCTAGTTTGTGTTCACCTACTTTAAAGCTGGTGCCAGGCTCAGGAATATCCTCAAAGTGCTCCAAAATTAAACCATTGAGGGTTTTTGGCCCTTCTGTAGGGAGTGAGAGTTTGAGTTTGCGATTGAGTTCACGTAATAAGTTACTACCATCCACCACCCAGCCACCATCTTCCATTTGATGATATTGCCCCAAGCGGCTTGGGGATTGGGTGGTGAAGTCGCCGATGACTTCTTCTAAAATATCTTCTAGCGTCACCAAACCTTTGAATTCGCCGTATTCATCCACCACCAAGGCGACGCGTTCTTGGTTCTCTTGAAACTGTTGAATCTGCGTGTAGAGTGGGGTATTGGAAGGGATGAAATAAGGCTCCGCCATGATTTCAGTCAGATCTTCTTTGGTGAGGGTTTGACCTTCGTGCAACTGGCGCAATTGATTGATGAGCTTGCGCACATGCAAAATGCCAATAATCTCTTCGCTTTCACCCGTGCGCACTGGCATGCGGGTGTGGTGGCTGCTGGTGATGCGTTGCAAAATATCTTCAATCGGGTCATCAAAATCAATCAGCTCGACTTGGGTGTGTGCGGTCATGACATCGTCGACTGTGATTTTTTCCAACTCAAACAAGTTAAGCAAAATGCTGCGGTGTTTTTTTGGTAAAAAATGCCCTGCGTCCGTCACAATACTGCGTAATTCGTCTACCGTCAGTGACTGTGACGAGTCCTCAAAATTAAGTCTTATGCCAGTGAGCCTTACGATTGCGCCGACAAATAAGTTTACAAACCAGACGATTGGATATAAAGCAATGAGCAGAGGGTAGAGAATGTAACTACAGAAAATCCCCAACTTTTCGGGATAAGCGGCTGCGATGACTTTAGGGGAGATTTCGCTAAAGACCAAAATGGCAAACGTGACGAGTACAGTGCCTATCATCAGTACCCATTCACCCTCACCAAACAACTCTACGGTAATGACAGTGGTTAGGGTGGCGGAAGCAGCGTTGAGAAAGTTGTTACAAAGTAGAATAACGCCCAGTAATTTATCCGTTTTTGCCAACAAAGTGCTGGCGAGTTTTGCGCCGCTATGACCTTCCTTAACTAAATGTCTTAACCGATAACGGTTGAGAGACATTAGGCTTGTTTCGGCGATAGAAAAAAAACCAGAGAATAGGAGTAGGAGGGCGAGTATGCCTAACTGCAACGATATGGGAATATTATCCAAGTGTTTGTGAAGCTATAAAAGGAGAAGCCACTAGTGTAACTTTTAGAGGCCAAAAATCAAGGGAAACGCGTATTAAAGTGACTGCGCGGGCAAATTGCTACGTTGCGCGGTACTCATAACCAAGCCGTACTTCAGTACTGTCTTGGTTCCTGCGTTCCGTGCGCCTTGCACTTTATCCCGCTCGCTCACTTTACTGACACGCTTCTGAAACTTACTAAAACGTTTAAATCGCGATTTCTTCGCTGGCTTCAGTTGGTTTTTTCTCAACATCACCAATTAAGTTAGCGCGGTTAACGCCTAGCCACATGGCAATTGGGCAAGCCACCAACACAGAAGAATAAATGCCAAACAAAATGCCAATGGTGAGGGCGAGGGAAAAGTTGTGTAGGGTTTCGCCACCAAAAAACAACATGGAGCAAACCATGGTTTGAGTCATGATGTGGGTGATAATCGTGCGAGACATGGTGCGGGTAATCGCGTTGTCAATGACTTGCACAGCTGTGGCTTTGCGCATTTTTCTAAAGTTTTCGCGCACACGGTCAAACACCACTACAGACTCGTTCACTGAGTAGCCTAATACCGCTAAAATCGCCGCCAGTACGGTGAGGTTGAACTCCCACTGAAAGAAGGCAAAAAACCCCAAAATAATAATCACGTCATGCATATTGGCGACAATCGCCGCCACAGCAAAGCGCCACTCAAATCGCACCGCCAAATACGCCATAATGCCTAAACATACTAGCAACAAAGCCAAGCCGCCGTTTTCATAAAGCTCTTCACCTACTTGTGAGCCCACGCTTTCCACACGGCGCACTTCTAAAGTCGCATCTTGTTGTTTAAGTGCTTGGGTGATTTGTTCTGACAGTTGCGCAATCGACAACTCTTTTTTGACTGGTAAGCGAATCAAGACATCTTGGCTACTACCAAAGTTTTGCACGGTCACATCTTTTAGGCCCACTTTATCCATGGCACCACGAATGCCTTCGATATTGGCGGTTTGCGCGTAATGCACTTCCATCACCGTGCCACCAGTAAAGTCTACGCCGTAGTTCAGGCCACGATGCAATAGGAAAAACACTGCCAATATAAAGGTCACCAAAGAAATGCTGGTGGTGAGGCGCCCGTAACTCATAAACGGGATGTCTTGTTTAATTCTAAATAATTCCATAATCTTCTCTCAGTCAGAAATTGGGTTTAGCCAATCATGAGTTTTTCAATTTTGCGACGATAGCCATAGAGCATATTCACAATCGCACGTGACACTAATACCGCACTAAACATCGAGGTTAAAATGCCCAATACGTGCACCACGGCAAAGCCTTTAATTGGGCCTGTGCCAAACATAAACAAGGCCAAACCTGCAATCAAGGTCGTGACGTTAGAGTCCAAAATCGTATCAAATGCGCGGTCATAACCCGCATGAATGCTGGCTTGTGGCGTGTTGCCATTGCGCAACTCTTCACGAATCCGCTCATTAATCAACACGTTGGCGTCAATCGCCATGCCCAAGGCCAAGGCAATCGCCGCCAAGCCTGGCAAGGTCAGTGTCGCTTGCAGCATAGACAAAATGGCTACCAGTAATAACAAGTTCACGCCCAAGGCCAATACTGAGACTCCGCCAAACGCCAAGTAGTAAATCACCATCATCACAGCAATTGCGGCAAAGCCCCATAAAGTAGAATGCACGCCACGTTTGATGTTTTCTTCACCCATGCTAGGGCCGACCGTGCGCTCTTCAATAATTTCCATCGGTGCCGCCAATGCGCCTGCGCGCAAAAGCAATGAGACGTCGGTGGCTTCTTGCGCATTCGCCATGCCAGAAATCTGTACACGACCACCGCCAATTTCCTCATTAATTACTGGTGCGGTAATTACCTCGGTGCTGCCTTTTTCAATCAGCAAAATCGCCATGCGCTTGCCCACGTTTTCACGCGTCACATTTTTAAAAATGCCTGCACCGCGACCATCTAAAGTCACATTTACCACTGAGCCACCACTTTGTGAGTCAATGCCAGGGCCCGCATCGGTAATGCGGTCGCCTGTTAGCACCACATTTTTCTTCACTAAGATGGGACGACCCTCACGGTCTTGGAATAAGGCATCCCCAAACGGCACTTGACCCTTTTGAGCGTTATCCAAAGTTGCCATGTCAGATTTGTCTTCGTCTACCATGCGAATTTCCAAGGTCGCTGTACGGCCTAAAATCTCTTTGGCTTTGGCCGTATCTTGTACGCCTGGCAGTTGCACCACAATGCGGTCCAAACCTTGTTGTTGTACTATTGGTTCTGCGACGCCCAACTCGTTAATACGGTTGTGCAAAGTCTGCAAGTTTTGTTTTAACGCAAACTCTTGTGTACGTTTTTGCGCCACCGCACCCATGCTAGCGCTCAGCGTAACGTCTTTGTCTGCACCGCTAATTTTGTAGCTTAAATCTGGAAAACTTTCACTTAATAGGCGTTGGGCTTTTTCGGCTTCCGCTTCGTTTTCAAATTTCACTTCCACCACTTGCCCATTGCGAGAGATGCCAAAATAATTCACCTTCTCTTTGCGCAACAGCATTCTAAAGTCGCCCAAGCTACTCTCAGCCGCTTTATCCAAAGCCGCTTTCATGTCCACTTGCAACATAAAATGCACACCACCGCGCAAGTCCAAGCCTAAATACATGGGTTTTGCACCAATCGCTTGTAACCAAGCAGGCGTTTGTGGCAACAAGTTTAAGGCCACAGTGTATTCTTTACCTAAGTTGGCTATCAGCTTGTCTTTGGCTTGAATTTGCGCTTCTGGATTGGCAAAACGCACTTTCACACCACTCTCATCCAAATACAAACCATCAAAAGCAATGTCGGCTAACTTCAGCACGTCCTCGACTTTTTTCAATAAGTCTTGGTCAACCTTTAAATTGCTTTTGGCTGGGCTCACCTGCACAGCGGGTGATTCCCCAAAAAAGTTAGGTAAGGTGTACAACAACCCAATGACAATCACAGCGCCAATGAGAATGGTTTTCCATAAAGGGTAGCGGTTCATGCGTTTACTCGCTCAAAAACATAGGCAATCGCCTAAACAATGATTCAAAAAATTAAATAGATTTTAAAGTGCCAGGTGGTAATAAAGTTTGCACCGTGTGTTTTTGCACATTCACCACCGTGTTAGCTGCAATCTCAACACTCACAAAATTGTCACCCACTTTAGTCACTTTGCCTACGATGCCAGCTGCGGTTGCCACTTCATCACCCGTTTTTAGCGCCTCAATCATCGCCTTATGTTGTTTAGCTTGCTTAATCTGCGGACGAATCAACATAAAATAAAACAACACAAAAATCACAATCATAGGCAAAAAGCTCATGATGTCGGTAGGTGCTCCACCTGCTGCATATGCGTTACTAATAAACATAAATAAACCTTAAAAAGACATAAAAATCAAAACGTGCATTCTAGCATAGTCGGATGGAGATTGAAGTTGCTAATGATTTGCGAAAAGTTTGGCTATATATTTGGATGTCCGCACAGTCTTGGTGTATGCAATTCAGCATATGCTGAATTACTTATATCGGCAGATTGTTTTGTCTCGCAACACTCTAAAATGAACTCACTACAAAAGGATGTCTAGACAATGTATCTGGCATCGAAAGTGGATGTTGAAATAGTGGAGATTTTTTTAATAAATGGATTAAGGAGATAAACATGAAAGTCGCGATATTAAGTTTGTTGATGGTTTTTTCAACCATTGTCGTTGCCGAAGAGGCTAAGCAAGAAGAGCAAGCCTGGGTGGGTGCAAGCACTAAGGTTTCAGAGGAATCAAAAGCGAGTAAACATAACCCTTGGGCCGCGGTGGCTGATTTGGAAATGACTCAAACTAGGCATTATGGTAGTCAAGACAGTGACACGATAGTGAATCGCGTGCACGAAGATGGCTGGTATGAAAACCACTAATCATTTAAGGTGGATGTAGAGATGCCCCAGTTTCCGAAAGGTGATTGGGGCTTATTTTTTTAGGCTTTTAGACTTGCCCGTTTTTTTGAAAATTCAACTTTAAAAGCTTCAAATGACCCTTGTTCAATCGCATCGCGCATGCCTTGCATCAGTATTTGATAATAATGCAAATTGTGGATGGTGTTTAGGCGTGCGCCAAGTATTTCGCCAACACGGTGCAAGTGGTGCAAGTAACTTCGGGTGAAGTGTTGGCAGGTGTAGCAAGGGCAATCGGCATCCAGTGGGCGCATATCATTTTTGTAAAAAGCATTTTTGATTTTGACATCACCATATTGTGTGAACAGCCAGCCATTGCGGGCATTGCGGGTAGGCATCACGCAATCAAACATATCAATACCTTGGCTGACGGCATCTACCAAATCTTCTGGCGTGCCCACGCCCATTAAATAGCGCGGTTTGTCGGCAGGCATTTGTGGGGCGGTGTGCGCCAAAATGCGCAACATATCTTCTTTGGGTTCACCCACGGATAGGCCGCCAATCGCGTAGCCGTCAAAATTCAGGGCTTTGAGTGCATTGAGCGAAACGTCTCTTAAGTCTTCGTACATGCCACCTTGGATAATGCCGAATAAGGCATTGCCAGTCGGTACGTGTGATGCACTTTCGCTGGACTCCGTTTGCATCACTTCTGCAATAGATTGCTGTTGGTAAGTATCAAACGCATCGCGACTGCGCTGTGCCCAGCGCAAACTCAGCTCCATCGACTTTTTAGCTTCAATGTGCGTGGCAGGGTAGGGTGTGCATTCGTCAAAAATCATCACAATGTCACTATTAAGCACACGCTGAATGCGCATGGATTCTTCGGGCGTTAAAAAGCAGGTGTCACCGTTGATAGGGTTTTTAAATTTAACGCCTTCTTCAGAAATTTTGCGCATCGCGCCCAAGCTAAACACCTGAAAACCACCCGAGTCAGTCAAAATTGGTTTGTCCCAGCCCATAAATTTGTGCAAGCCATCATGTGCCGCGATCACGTCCAAGCCTGGGCGCAACCATAAGTGAAACGTGTTGCCCAAGACGATATGTGCGTTGATGTCTTCCAACTCGATTGGTGACATGGCTTTGACTGTGCCATATGTTCCGACGGGCATAAAAGCGGGCGTTTGTACCTCGCCATGGGGGAGTTGGAGTGTGCCGCGACGGGCAAGACCGTCGGTGGTGTGTAGAGTAAATTGCATAGGATTCTGCTAACTATCGGTGCGCGGACTATCGAAAACGCGTTTGTAAAAGTCGACCATTTTAGCATAGCGAGCGCGCTAGGCTTTTGCGGTCTTGTGTCCAACAGGCAAAATGCGCGTTATAATCCATTCATAATCTATTTTAGTTAAAGTTATTGTCATGGTTGAAACCAAACAACGTGCTGTTAAAAAAGAAACCGAGCAAACCAGCTTGCGCCAAAAAGGCATTTATTTGCTGCCTAATTTGTTTACCTCGGCTGCTTTGTTTGCAGGGTTTTACGCCATTGTGCAGGCCATGAACGAGAAGTATGAGTTGTCTGCGATTGCGATTTTTATCGCGATGGTGATGGACGGTCTAGACGGCCGTGTGGCCCGCATGACCAACACCCAAAGCGCGTTCGGTGCAGAGTATGACAGTTTGTCCGACATGGTGTCATTCGGTGTGGCACCTGCGCTAATTATGTACGTGTGGGCGCTCAAGCCAATGGGTAAATTAGGTTGGATAGCAGCTTTTATTTATTGCGCTTGCGCCGCCTTACGCTTGGCGCGCTTTAACACCAAAATTGACGACCCGTTTCAAGATAAACGCTTTTTTCAAGGCTTGCCCAGTCCAGCGGCGGCGGCTTTGTTAGCAGGCTTTGTGTGGGTGTCTTATGAATACAATGTGGATGGTCGCGAGATATTTTTTGGCGCGCTCAAAATGAAATGGATTGCTTGGGGCTTAACCGTGTTTGCGGCGGGCAGCATGGTGTCTGACTTGAAGTTCTACAGTGGCAAAGACATCAACCTTAAAGAAAGTGTGCCGTTTATTACCATTCTTGCGATTGTGCTGGCCTTTGTGCTGATTTCTTACAGTCCACCAGAGGTGTTGTTTAGCGTGGTGTTTGTGTATGCGCTGTCGGGCTATTATTTGTGGGCAAAGCAACAAATGAAACAAGGTAGCTAAATTATTAAATGCGACTATTTAAGAACCACATTCTTTTAGGATGGTCTTTAATGAATATCACTGTTGATTAAACAGAAAAAACGGCTTAGAATGAAACCATGAATTCAAACAAAACAACTTATCAAAACACATCTGTTGCTAAAAAATCAGCAACGCGTTTTGCTATGCTTGTTTCTTTCAGCGTGCTTGCCACCCTTGGCTTGATGTACGCATTGCAATTAATTTTGAACTCATCTGCGCTACACACAGCTTTGCTGTTGCGCGTGAGCGCATAATACCCCCCCACCCCAAAAAAACACACATGCTCGTTGGCGCTCTGCTTAGCAGAATGCTGTGGCGTATTCCGTGCCCAACGAGTAAAATCTATAGCATTCAAGATTAGGAATTTTCATGGAACACATTATTATTTTTGATACGACGCTACGTGATGGCGAGCAAAGCCCGGGCGCGTCGATGACCAAAGAAGAAAAAATCCGCATTGCGCGCCAACTCGAAAAGCTAGGCGTGGATGTGATTGAGGCAGGCTTTGCTGCCGCTAGCCCAGGCGATTTTGACGCGATACACACGATTGCGGGTTTAATTACCAAATCCAAAGTCTGTTCGCTGGCGCGCGCCAGCGAGAACGATGTGCGCCGTGCTGGCGAGGCGATTCAGCCTGCCATGCAACACACAGAAAAAAATGGCCGTATCCACACCTTTATTGCCACCAGCAAAATCCACATGGAAAACAAGCTGCGCATGACCGAAGACCAAGTGGTGGAACGTGCGGTCCAAGCGGTGAAATGGGCGTTGGAATATACGCACGATGTCGAGTTTTCCGCCGAAGATGCAGTGCGTTCAGACATCGACTTTTTAGTCCGTGTGTTTGACGCGGTGATTGAAGCAGGTGCCAAAACCATTAACGTGCCTGACACCGTGGGTTATAGCATTCCTGCGGCTTGGGGCGAGCGCTTTGCTACCCTCATTAAACGTGTAAAAAATGCCGACAAAGTGGTGTGGTCTACCCACTGCCATAACGACTTAGGCATGGCAGTCGCCAACTCGCTGTCAGCTGTCATGAACGGCGCACGTCAAGTCGAATGTACCATTAATGGTCTGGGTGAGCGCGCAGGCAATGCCAGCCTAGAAGAAGTGGTGATGGCGATTAAAACACGTCAGGATATTTTTAATCTCCAAACGCGCATTGATGCCACGCAAATCGTGCCTGCATCAAAACTCGTTTCAACCATTACAGGCTATCCTGTGCAGCCGAACAAAGCGATTGTTGGCGCCAATGCCTTCGCGCACGAGAGTGGCATCCACCAAGATGGCGTGCTTAAGCACCGCGAAACCTATGAGATTATGCGCGCCGAAGATGTGGGTTGGAACGCCAACAAACTTACGCTGGGCAAACTGTCTGGCCGTAATGCGTTTAGAAGCCGCTTGAAAGAGCTTGGCATCGAGCTAGAAAGCGATGACGCACTCAATGCCGCGTTCGCCCGTTTTAAAGATTTAGCCGACAAAAAATCTGAAATCTTTGATGAGGATTTGCAAGCGCTGGTCAGCGACGAAGTGGTGTCTGACACGCAAGAACATTTTAAACTGGTGTATCTGCAAGTCGCTTCGCAAACAGGCGAAACCCCGCATGCATTACTCACGCTGAATATCGACGGCACCGAAAAACGTACCGAAGCCGATGGCGGCGGCCCCGTGGATGCCACCTTTAAAGCCATTGAAAGTGTGGTGCACAGTGCGTCTGAGTTGCTACTTTACTCAGTCAGCAACATCACCAGTGGCACCGATGCGCAAGGTGAAGTGACGGTACGTTTGTCTAAAGGCGGACGCATCGTCAACGGACAGGGCGCGGATACCGATATTGTGATTGCGTCGGCAAAAGCCTACTTGAACGCACTGAATAAGTTGTACTCCAAATCAGAGAAACTGAACCCGCAGGGTTAATTCTTCATATCTTCGCCCCAATATTGCATTGCTTTTTGCTTGACGTACTTGTGTGTACTGTCATCGCTCAAGTGCCCTATTGGGGTTCGATTTAACTAAGAATCAGCCAGCTTTGTCTATGCCCACAAAAAAACAATTTCTTTTGATTGTTGCCAGTTTGTTTTGCACCTATTTCTTTTGGGGCTCGACTTACTTGGCGATCAAGTTTGCGATTGAAAGCTTTCCGCCATTTTTAATGGTGGCGGTGCGTTTCACCCTTGCGGGTTTAATCTTGTATGGCGTGATGCGTGCCTTGGGTCGTCCGCATCCTACTTGGGCTGAATGGCGTAGCGCGGCGGTCATCGGTTTGCTGTTGCCTGTGTTGGGCAATGGCACCGTCACCCATGTGCAACAAACCGTTTGCTCTAGCTTGGCGGCGTTGATGATTGCCACCGCCCCAATTTGGATGGCGGTATTTTCTTCATTATGGGGGCACCACATTAATAAACGTGAGTGGCTAGGCATTGCCATTGGTATTGCAGGGATTGTTCTGCTCAATTTAAGTGATACGCTGCATGGCGATGTACTCAGTAGTTTGTTATTGGTGTTGGCGGCCGCTTGTTGGTCGTTCGGCTCGGTCTGGAGTAAGCACTTACCAATGGCCTCTGGCTTGATGGGCGCAGCCAGCCAAATGTTATGCGGTGGATTGATTGCGTGGGTACTCAGTGCTTGTTGGGGTGAGGTTTGGCCTGCCAGCATCAGCGCAAAATCTTGGGTGGCGATGTGGTTTATGATCGTGCCTGGATCGATGATTACTTACTCTGCGTTTCAGTGGTTGCTCAAAAATGTGCGCCCCTTGGTGGCGAGTAGTAACACCTTTGTTAACCCCATCGTGGCATTTGTGTTGGGCATTTATTTTGCCAACGAAGCCGTCACTGCGGTCGAATACATCGCCTTGGCGGTGATTTTAGTGGGTGTGTTTTTGGTGCTGACTGCCCAAACCTCAGAAGAATAATAGAATAATTTTTATAGAAATCAGACTCATATGAAACAAAACTTGGCTTTATTTGACCTCGACAACACCTTGTTAGCAGGCGACAGCGATTACAACTGGAGCTTGTTTTTAATTGGCGAAGGCTTGCTCGACGCCAAAATCCACCATGACCGTAACGAACAGTTTTACCAAGACTATAAAAATGGTTGTTTGGATATTTACGCGTTTCTCAAGTTTCAGCTTCAGCCTTTGGCACAGCATCCCAAAGCGTTTTTGGATGAACTGCACAAAAAATATATGCAACAAGTCATCAAACCGATGATGACGCAAAAAGCACAAGACTTGGTGAATCAGCACAAAGCGAATGGCGATTTGTGCTTAATCATCACTGCGACTAATAGCTTTGTCACTAAGCCGATTGCTACCGCCTATGGCATCGAGCATTTAATTGGCACGGATCCAGAAATGGTGGATGGGCAATACACGGGCGGGGTGAGCGGCACGCCGAGCTTTCAAGCTGGCAAAGTGACTCGCCTAGAAGCATGGTTAGCTGAGCGTGGTCAGCAACTGGGGGATTTTGAGGAAAGTTATTTTTATAGTGATTCGCATAATGACTTGCCACTGATGAAATTGGTGACTAACCCTGTGGCAGTGGATGCAGACCCGACCTTGACGGCTTATGCGCAGGAAAATGCTTGGCCGATAATCAGTCTAAGATAAATTGAGTTCGGGCTTAGCGCCCAAGAATCACTTGCAAAACAAACTTGCTACCCACGTAAGCCAATAGCAACAGCACAAAACCTACCAGCGTCCAACGAATTGCGGTTTTACCGCGCCAGCCATATTGAAAACGCCCAAACAACAGCCACGCATAAATCAACCATGATGCGATTGAAAAAATGGTTTTGTGGTTGAACTGCAAGGCTTTGCCAAAAATTTCTTCACTAAAAAATAGGCCAGTAATCAACGTAATGGTGAGCAAAATAAAGCCCGCGCCGATGACTTGAAACAATATTTTGTCCATGACCATCAAGGGCGGGAAGTTAGGCAATTTAATCCAAGTGCTTTGTTGGTGCAGTGAGCGCTCAGCCACCGCCATCAAACAGGCATGCAAGGCTGCAAAGGTGAATAAACTGTAGGCTGAAATGGCAATCACAATGTGGGCAGAAAACCAATCCAGCCCATGCGCACTGACAAAATAATTTTTAATCGCAAACGCTGGCATAAGCACGCACAAGGCGGCAGGTGGCAACACAAAGGCTTGCAAGCTTTGTAGCGGGTAGGTGATTTCGGCAATCCAATAAATCAGCACCGTGAGCCACATAATGGCAGACAGCGCAAAGTAGATGCCCAAGTTAAGCTCGCCCATGGCAAAAATATCGCGGTAGAGTAGCCAGCCATGCAAGGCCAACGCCAAGGCCACCATGGCATTGTGGAGTTGAAATGGCGTTTCATTGTCTTCGGCAATCGCCAATTTGCTGACGCGCCAAAAATCCAAGGCCACCGCAGCATAAATAAAAGCCACCACCAAATACGGAATCAAATGAGGAACAGTTGTTTGCATAGGCTTTATTATGGCAAAACTCCACGCTTTCGCCTAGGGATACCTGTAATAAGTGGCTGCGCGAGCAAATTGCCTAAAGAGACTATTATAAATTGGCGCGATTTTTTGGTTACGGCATAACCTAAAGGTTAGCCTACACCGCAACACTTCGTTAGTTGTCAAACCCTCGCTGTACTCCATGTACTATCTCGGCTTCTGCGTTCCTTCACAATCGACTTAGTGCAATAGCACTTAGCGAGATTGGGGAAGACCCTTGCGGTCTTGCGTCTGGCACTTTATCTCGCTCGCTCACTTATTTCGTGTATCCTTCGCATGATGTAAAATTGCGCGTATTCAAAAAAATTACGTTTAGGGTCATTTGCCAATATGTTAGAAAACTTAACGGGTCGCCTGCAAGGCGTGATTAAAACCCTGCGCGGTCAAGCGCGCCTCACCGAAGACAACATCGCCGATGCCATGCGCGAAGTGCGTATGGCTTTGCTCGAAGCCGACGTGGCCTTGCCTGTGGTCAAAGACTTTATTGCTAAGGTGAAAGAGCGTGCCAATGGGCGCGAGGTGTTGCAAAGCCTCACCCCAGGTCAAGCCGTGATTGAAGTGGTGAATGAAGAACTCACCGCCTTAATGGGCAAAGCCAACGAAGGCCTCAACTTTGCTGCTGTGCCACCCGTGGTGATTTTAATGGCAGGTTTGCAAGGCGCGGGTAAAACCACCACCTCAGGCAAATTAGCCAAATTACTTAAAGAGCAAAAGAAAAAAGTCCTGCTCGCCAGTGCCGACGTTTACCGTCCCGCGGCGATTACCCAACTGCAAACGCTTGCCAAACAACTTGAGATAGATTGCTTTGACAGCAACCCGCAACAAAAGCCAAGTGAAATTGCCGATTTGGTCATGGAACATGCCAAAAAAGGCTATTACGATGTGGTGATTTTTGACACGGCAGGTCGTTTAGCGATTGACGAAGTCATGATGGCAGAAATCAAAGCTCTGCATGCGCAACTCAAGCCAACTGAGACTTTATTTGTGGTCGATGCCATGCAAGGTCAAGATGCGGTCAATACCGCCAAAGCCTTTGGCGAAGCCTTGCCACTCACAGGTGTGATTGTCACTAAAATGGACGGCGACGCACGTGGCGGTGCCGCACTCTCCGTGCGCTACGTCACAGGCAAGCCGATTAAGTTTATCGGCGTCAGCGAGAAGGTGGACGGCCTAGAGCCTTTCTACCCAGACCGCATGGCAGGCCGTATTTTAGGCATGGGTGACGTGCTCGGCCTGATTGAACAAGCCCATAAAAATGTGGACATGGCAGAAGCACAAAAAGTCGCCGACAAAATTAAATCGGGCGCCAAGTTCGACCTCGAAGACTTTAAAGCGCAAATGGTGCAAATGCGTAACATGGGCGGCATGGGCGCACTCATGGACAAAATGCCCGCGCAAATGGCAGGCATGGCGCAAAAGGTCAACATGGACGACGCAGAAAAAAATATGCGCCGCATCGAAGGCATCATCAACAGCATGACCCCGCTAGAGCGCCGCAAACCAGAAATCATCAAAGCCACCCGCAAACAACGCATTGCCGCAGGCAGTGGTGTGCAAGTGCAAGAGGTCAACCGCCTGCTCAAACAATTTGAAGAAACACAAAAAATGATGAAAATGTTTAGCAAAGGTGGCATGGCTAAAATGATGCGGGGGATGGGGAATATGATGGGCGGTCGTTTTCCTGGCATGTGATTTTTTAAATTGCTTTAAAAAAGTTCCGAAAAAAATATCAAAATATTTAAGCAAAAAAGCAAAACAAGCATTGACCAAACCCGCTAAATCCCCCATAATCGCGTTCTTTCAAATTTAGCTTGTTTCGCAACAAACTAAACACGAGATGGGGTGTTAGCTCAGCTGGTAGAGCAGCGGACTTTTAATCCGTTTGTCGTGGGTTCGATCCCCGCACACCCTACCAAATTAATCAAAGGCTTATGAGTAATCATAGGCCTTTGTCATTTTGTAGCGCGACGTAAACGTGACGCGAAATCTACGACATTGGATTGGTGCTTAGATTGTTGGCGAGCAAATGCCTGATGCCCAGCGTTGGACTGACAGCATAACAGGTACACATGGCAAATAGCTAGACTGGCTAGGTGGAAACATGCATTTTTCCTTGCATAATTACTTTCAAATCGAGACCATTAGCGTTTACAGTAATGCCATCAATAAGCTGACGGGTAGAAGCGTACACGATGCGACGTTGCTTTTGAGCTTGACACCAAAATGGCTAAGGATAATTTGTGTAAAAAACTAAGCAACAAAGAGTACGCACTTGCCAAAAGTGCCGATGCCTTTGGTAATACCTATGCTATTTATGCTGATCCTAGGCTTTATGGGCTAACGGGTGAGTATCGTTTTTAGTTTTTTTAAAGCCAGTATTCAGTTTCTAAAGTTATATTTTCATTAATTTGAGCGGATTTCAATAATGACAAAAGTTTTCATCGACACATACGCTGTGGATTTCACTAAAGACGATTCCGATGGTTATGCAAAATACCAACAGCTAATGCAATCTATGTTTCACTACGAAGCAGAGTGCAAACAACCGTTTGAATCATCTACCCGTGCCTATCAACTAAATGAGTTAATCTTTTCAACTTCGCTTACCAATACTTATCGAGCAACGCTAACAAGAAGTGCAGAGTTAGCTCGTACTTCAGCATGGAACTATGTGCTTTTGCTACTTTACAGAGAAGAGCCTGTCAGTATTAAAACTGAGTATGGTGAGTTTGATATAGATCCTGATCAGCTTGTGTTTGTCGATTTGTCTAAACCAATCAGTATTGACGCAAAAAGTACAAATTTATTGTCTCTGAATATCCCAACAGCTTTACTGAGTCCCTTGGTGAAAATCAAAGATGATATGCATGGCACTATATTGCGTGAAGGTCCACATGCACAACTGCTATTAAATTACATCAAAACATTGGAGAGTGTAGCTGGGGATATTGAAACAAAAGATGTTGTCGCTGTCACCGATAGTATTCTGCGTATGGTAGCCAATTGTCTGAACAGTATCAGTTCAAGCGCAGAGTCTAAGACTTCAAACGATGACATGACGAATGTTAAAGTCAGCTTGTTGCAAATTAAACATGCGATAGACGCTCAAATTGAAGATCCCAATTTAAGTTTAGATAGTTTAATGCAACAGTTTCATATTTCACGAGCCACTATTTACCGCATGTTTGAACCGTTGGGTGGCGTAACATCTTATGTCCAAAATAGAAAGTTGGATTTTGCTTACCGAGAACTTTCTAAGCATAGCGAAAAAAAACACAATGTATCGAAACTAGCCTATAAGCTTGGCTTTAGCCACCCGCCAGCATTTACGCGGGCGTTTAAAGCTAAATTTGGTATCAGTCCTAGTGAAGTTAAAACAACAACAGGCAAAAAAACTAAGCAGGAAATCCCTTGGTATTTCCCCATAGATATAGAGCCTTATAAACAATAAGCACTTCAAGCCTCTGCTATATCTACACGCTTTCTAAATATTAGTTGCGCTGTTTCAAACAACTAAACAATGTTTTTTGCAACATTGTTTAGTTGAGGTGCCTGTGCATTTTAATCTAGCGTCTCATTCCGTTACCTTATCGTCTCATTGTATTACCTTTATGTCTCAATATGATTCCACATGCCTTTCTTTGAGCTTCCTGTTTGTTAACATGCATTAATTAATAAATCTTAGACCTGCCATTATTAAGCGGTCTAATATTTGTTATCCGCAAATTATTATAATCGCCATGAAAAAGCATCCTTCTAATGAGTGGGTGTTGCTTTACTTGTCAATCAATTTACTTGCAGACAAGCTTGAGTTTCGAGTAACCACGGATATGCAAATGACGATTCAAAATAAACTCTTTGTAACGGCAAACAATCAGCTCACTTTACTGACTGATGTTTGTTGTCAATTTATTACAGCGCCCGTGGTTTGCTTGAGCACGCCTCAAATTTTTCTACTATGACCCAAAAGGGCTATTTAGCATTCAATTAACAATCTGCAACAATTATCACCATTATCACATTTAATACGGAGTTTTTATGGCTAACATTTCTATCAGTGATCTTTTGTACTCAATTTTCAACCCTGCTAGAGCAAAAGATGATGTGCTTACTACAACAGCTTCTGGCGGAGCGATTACTGAAGATACCTCAGGCATCATTTATCTTAATGTGATGGCAAATGATGGTGCTGATAAAACCAAGTCTCTGTGGGCTGTGGATGATGGTACGAGTTGGATTACAGGTGGGCGCTGGTTGGCACATTTGGATTTACTCATCCCTGACTTTGCGCGTGTTCGTGATTGCAGTGCTGATAGAAGCGCCAACGGTGCAAGAGTGTGGATAACTAATCAAGGCACAGTTGGTTATGATGCTTCTACGCTAAGCGCTAACTTTAAAACCAACCTTCAAAAATTAGGGGCTGGTGAATTTATTACAGATACATTTACTTACTCAATCATCTCACTCACAGGTGGGATTACTTGGGCAACCGCAACGGTTAAGTTTGCAGGGGTTAATGACGCGGTGACAATCACCAGTGGTGCGCAATCAGGCAGCGTAACAGAAGATGCAAATCTTACACCCAGTCTGACGGACTCTCTCAGTGCTTCTGGAACAATCACATTTAATGATGCTGACCTTACTGATACACACGTAGCATCCATTCAAGCATCCCCAAGTAACACGACATCATTAGGCTTTTTGACACTTAGCCCAGTGGTTGAGGCTCCTAACACTGCAAATGGTAGCGTAGCTTGGAACTACACAGTAAATAATAATGCCGCTAACTATTTAAAGCAGGGTGAGGTAATTACGGAAGTTTACAATGTGACGGTATCGGATGGTAAGGGCTCAACGATAACACAAGCCATTACCATTAAAATCACAGGTACAAACGATGTTGCAACATTAACTTCAAATACACAAACGCTAGTTGAAGGCAATACAGTCAGTGCCTTGACTGCTAGCGGTAGTTTAATTGTCACTGATGCTGACTCTGGCGAAGCGCAAGTGGTTAGTCAGGCAAATACAGCTGGTACTTATGGTAAGTTTAGTGTTGATGCTAATGGGCATTGGACTTATGTCGCAAACTCTGCACTAAATGAGTTGTCACAAAGTCAAGTTATTTCTGAAACCTTTACAGTTATAAGCAAGGATGGCACAGCAACTGGGTACGTTACGATTGTCATTTTGGGCACGAACGATGCGCCAGTGATTACAAGTTCAGCGCAAGCAGGTTCTGTCAAAGAAGATGAGACCTTAAGTGTGTCAGGCCAAATCACCTCAACGGATGTGGATAACGGCGCAACAGCGACTTACACAGGCAATGCGACAGGTGTTTACGGCAGCTTTGCCGTGACGACTGCAGGCGCATGGACTTACACATTAGACAATACCGCCCATCAAAACTTAGCGGCAGGTGAAACCCACGTAGAAGTATTCACTGTGACGGTAACGGATGATAAAGGCGCGACAGCGACACAAGACGTGACTGTCACGATTACGGGTACGAATGACACGCCAGTGATTACAAGTTCAGCCCAAGCAGGTGCAGTGCAAGAAGACGTGAGCCTCACAGCCACAGGCCAAATCACCTCAACTGATGTGGATAACGGCGCGTCAGCGACTTACACAGGCAATGCGACTGGTACTTACGGCAGCTTTGCCGTGACGACTGCAGGCGCATGGACTTACACATTAGACAATACCGCCCATCAAAACTTAGCGGCAGGTGAAACCCACGTAGAAGTATTCACTGTGACGGTAACGGATGATAAAGGCGCGACAGCGACCCAAGACGTGACTGTCACGATTACGGGTACGAATGACACGCCAGTGATTACAAGTTCAGCCCAAGCAGGTGCAGTGCAAGAAGACGTGAGCCTCACTGCCACAGGCCAAATCACCTCAACGGATGTAGATAACGGCGCAACAGCGACTTACACAGGCAATGCGACAGGTGTTTACGGCAGCTTTGCCGTGACGACTGCAGGCGCATGGACTTACACATTAGACAACACCGCCCATCAAAACTTAGCGGCAGGTGAAACCCACGTAGAAGTATTCACTGTGACGGTAACGGATGATAAAGGCGCGACAGCGACCCAAGACGTGACTGTCACGATTACGGGTACGAATGACACGCCAGTGATTACAAGTTCAGCCCAAGCAGGTGCAGTGCAAGAAGACGTGACCCTCACTGCCACAGGCCAAATCACCTCAACGGATGTAGATAACGGCGCAACAGCGACTTACACAGGCAATGCGACTGGTACTTACGGCAGCTTTGCCGTGACGACTGCAGGCGCATGGACTTACACATTAGACAACACCGCCCATCAAAACTTAGCGGCAGGTGAAACCCACGTAGAAGTATTCACTGTGACGGTAACGGATGATAAAGGCGCGACAGCGACCCAAGACGTGACTGTCACGATTACGGGTACGAATGACACGCCAGTGATTACAAGTTCAGCCCAAGCAGGTGCAGTGCAAGAAGACGTGACCCTCACTGCCACAGGCCAAATCACCTCAACGGATGTAGATAACGGCGCAACAGCGACTTACACAGGCAATGCGACTGGTACTTACGGCAGCTTTGCCGTGACGACTGCAGGCGCATGGACTTACACATTAGACAACACCGCCCATCAAAACTTAGCGGCAGGTGAAACCCACGTAGAAGTATTCACTGTGACGGTAACGGATGATAAAGGCGCGACAGCGACACAAGACGTGACTGTCACGATTACGGGTACGAATGACACGCCAGTGATTACAAGTTCAGCCCAAGCAGGTGCAGTGCAAGAAGACGTGAGCCTCACAGCCACAGGCCAAATCACCTCAACTGATGTGGATAACGGCGCGTCAGCGACTTACACAGGCAATGCGACTGGTACTTACGGCAGCTTTGCCGTGACGACTGCAGGCGCATGGACTTACACATTAGACAATACCGCCCATCAAAACTTAGCGGCAGGTGAAACCCACGTAGAAGTATTCACTGTGACGGTAACGGATGATAAAGGCGCGACAGCGACACAAGACGTGACTGTCACGATTACGGGTACGAATGACACGCCAGTGATTACAAGTTCAGCCCAAGCAGGTGCAGTGCAAGAAGACGTGAGCCTCACAGCCACAGGCCAAATCACCTCAACTGATGTGGATAACGGCGCGTCAGCGACTTACACAGGCAATGCGACTGGTACTTACGGCAGCTTTGCCGTGACGACTGCAGGCGCATGGACTTACACATTAGACAATACCGCCCATCAAAACTTAGCGGCAGGTGAAACCCACGTAGAAGTATTCACTGTGACGGTAACGGATGATAAAGGCGCGACAGCGACACAAGACGTGACTGTCACGATTACGGGTACGAATGACACGCCAGTGATTACAAGTTCAGCCCAAGCAGGTGCAGTGCAAGAAGACGTGAGCCTCACAGCCACAGGCCAAATCACCTCAACTGATGTGGATAACGGCGCGTCAGCGACTTACACAGGCAATGCGACTGGTACTTACGGCAGCTTTGCCGTGACGACTGCAGGCGCATGGACTTACACATTAGACAATACCGCCCATCAAAACTTAGCGGCAGGTGAAACCCACGTAGAAGTATTCACTGTGACGGTAACGGATGATAAAGGCGCGACAGCGACACAAGACGTGACTGTCACGATTACGGGTACGAATGACACGCCAGTGATTACAAGTTCAGCCCAAGCAGGTGCAGTGCAAGAAGACGTGAGCCTCACTGCCACAGGCCAAATCACCTCAACGGATGTAGATAACGGCGCAACAGCGACTTACACAGGCAATGCGACAGGTGTTTACGGCAGCTTTGCCGTGACGACTGCAGGCGCATGGACTTACACATTAGACAATACCGCCCATCAAAACTTAGCGGCAGGTGAAACCCACGTAGAAGTATTCACTGTGACGGTAACGGATGATAAAGGCGCGACAGCGACACAAGACGTGACTGTCACGATTACGGGTACGAATGACACGCCAGTGATTACAAGTTCAGCCCAAGCAGGTGCAGTGCAAGAAGACGTGAGCCTCACTGCCACAGGCCAAATCACCTCAACGGATGTAGATAACGGCGCAACAGCGACTTACACAGGCAATGCGACAGGTGTTTACGGCAGCTTTGCCGTGACGACTGCAGGCGCATGGACTTACACATTAGACAATACCGCCCATCAAAACTTAGCGGCAGGTGAAACCCACGTAGAAGTATTCACTGTGACGGTAACGGATGATAAAGGCGCGACAGCGACCCAAGACGTGACTGTCACGATTACGGGTACGAATGACACGCCAGTGATTACAAGTTCAGCCCAAGCAGGTGCAGTGCAAGAAGACGTGAGCCTCACTGCCACAGGCCAAATCACCTCAACGGATGTAGATAACGGCGCAACAGCGACTTACACAGGCAATGCGACAGGTGTTTACGGCAGCTTTGCCGTGACGACTGCAGGCGCATGGACTTACACATTAGACAACACCGCCCATCAAAACTTAGCGGCAGGTGAAACCCACGTAGAAGTATTCACTGTGACGGTAACGGATGATAAAGGCGCGACAGCGACCCAAGACGTGACTGTCACGATTACGGGTACGAATGACACGCCAGTGATTACAAGTTCAGCCCAAGCAGGTGCAGTGCAAGAAGACGTGACCCTCACTGCCACAGGCCA
This sequence comes from uncultured Methylophilus sp., assembly GCA_965249075.1. Classification (GTDB taxonomy): domain Bacteria; phylum Pseudomonadota; class Gammaproteobacteria; order Burkholderiales; family Methylophilaceae; genus Methylophilus. The sequence goes on along the minus strand of CBDFLF010000001.1, from coordinate 625,264 downwards.
AATCACCTCAACGGATGTAGATAACGGCGCAACAGCGACTTACACAGGCAATGCGACTGGTACTTACGGCAGCTTTGCCGTGACGACTGCAGGCGCATGGACTTACACATTAGACAACACCGCCCATCAAAACTTAGCGGCAGGTGAAACCCACGTAGAAGTATTCACTGTGACGGTAACGGATGATAAAGGCGCGACAGCGACACAAGACGTGACTGTCACGATTACGGGTACCAACGATGCCCCAGTGATTACAAGTGGTATCCCTGCCAATGTGGATGAAAACTCAGCAATTTCTACCGTGGTTTATCACGCTGAAGCGACAGACGTAGATGCAGGTGACTCAGTGACTTGGAGCTTGTCAGGCGCTGATGCCAACTTGCTCACGATTGATAGCAATGGCGATGTACGTTTAATCAATTCAGCTAATTATGAGGCTAAAACTAGCTATAGCTTTAATGTAGTTGCCACAGATGCTCAAAATGTTGCAGTAACAAAAGCGATAACGCTTTCGATAAACAATGTAAACGAAGCCCCAGTTGCAGTTGCAGACAGCAATACGAGTGATGCAGTGGTTGAGGCTGGTTACTTAGTCACAGGTGACGCAACAGCATCAGGCAACGTATTAACCAACGATACCGATGTTGATGCAGGTGACACTAAAACAGTGACCACCACAGGCACATTCACAGGCACTTACGGCAGCTTGGTACTCAATGCGAATGGTACTTATACTTATACGCTTAACAACGCAGACGCAGATACTAATGCGCTTGCCAAAAACCAAGTGACAAATGAAGTGTTTAACTACACCATGCGTGATACTGCTGGTTTAACAAGTAGCGCAACATTAACCATCAACATCACAGGCACTAACGATGCGCCAGTATTAACAGCAACTAAAGCCACTCTAGCTGCTGGTACAGAAGATAATGCCTACACTGTTAGCTCAGCGAGCTTGCTCACTGGTTACACAGATGCAGAAGGTGATAACTTAAGTGTCTCTAATCTTACTGCCACCAACGGTACAGTGGTAAACAACAACGATGGTACATACACCATCACACCAACAGCTAACTTTAATGGCACTGTAATATTAAACTACAGCGTGATTGATGGTAACGGTGGCACAGTGGCAGCAACGCAAAGTTATAGCCTAACAGCAGTAAACGATACCCCAATTGCTATTCTAGACATCAATGTCAGTGATGCGGTTATTGAAGTTGGTTATTTGGTGACAGGCGACGCGACTGCTAGTGGCAACGTTTTAACCAACGATACCGATGTTGACGCTGGCGATAGTAAAGCAGTCACGACTACAGGCACCTTTACTGGCACTTACGGTAACTTGGTCTTGAATGCGAATGGTAGCTACACTTACACGCTAAATAATTCGGATGTAGACACCAATGCATTGACACAAAACCAAGCTGTGAGTGAGGTGTTCAATTACACCATGCGTGATGCTGCTGGCTCAACAAGTAGCTCAACGTTAACGATAAATATTACTGGTAAGAATGATGCTCCAGTAGCAGTAGCCGACAACAATTCAACAGATTCAGTGATTGAGTCTGGATACAACTTATTAGGTGATGCATCAGCAGTAGGCAACGTATTAACAAACGATACTGATGTAGATACTGGGGATACTAAATCAGTATCCACAACAGGCACATTTACAGGAACCTATGGCAGTCTTGTGCTGAATAGCGATGGTAGCTATGTTTATACCTTAGACAATACTAAAACTGCAACGCAAGCACTAGCTGCGGCATCAAGTGTTAACGATACTTTTAGCTATACTGTTCGTGACACTAATGGAGCCATTAGCACTTCTTCGTTAGTTATTAATGTCAAAGGCACTAATGATGGGCCTGTAGCCCAAAACTTCACGCTTGCAAGCAACGTCACCGGCAATAGCGGGTTTGACCAAGGTTTTGCTGGTTGGACACAGATTATTGGGCCACAAACTGGACCTAATGGCGAAACCATGCGGGCAGGTACTTATACTTATTCGTTTAACTTAGTCACGAATCAGTCATCAATCGCTGGCGACCCAAATGTAGCTGAAATTAGTTTTGGCGGTACATTGTCCTCTTATTTTGACGGACCTAATATTGGTACTATTTATGGACCTTCACTTGTAAGCAATAGTTTTTCGGGATTTGTTGGCGATACGGTGAAATTTGTTTACCGGGCATTCAGTGGGTCAGATGCGGCATCCATTAAAGCAGACTTGATTAATGTGCTGACAGGTCAAATAACACCTGTGTTTTTTGAACAAACGCCAGCTGGACAAACGAGTCCAGTCAAACTAGTGAATGTCCCTATCACTCTTGCAGGCACATATCAAATCAAATTTACCGTTGGTGGCTTTGACGCTTCAGATGGTGGTGTTGTAGGCGCTAAATTAGCAATTGGTACTGCTGGTATTGTTAGAAATGGTGTCACTGAAGGTACGACGCAAACTTTTGAGGCGGTGCAATTTAAAGGTGCCGCAACGGATGTAGACACGGGTGCTGTTATTTCACTAGACTCTGTTGCTGCTACTTCAGCGATGGGTGCAACAGTTACTATCGATGCGGCTGGTAATGTTGTTTATAATGCCTCTGGCATACATCAATTAGCCGCAGGTCAAGTAGCTATAGATACCATCCAATATACTGTTCGTGATCAGTTTGGTGCAACTTCAACAGCTACTGCATCTGTACAAATTGTAGGTGTGAATGATGCACCAGCCCTTACAGGCAGCAAAGCAAGCTTGGTGGCTGGTACAGAAGACAATGCTTACACCGTGACTGCGGCTAACTTGCTTACTGGCTTTACTGATGTAGATGGCGACACCCTCAGTGTGTCTAACCTCACAGCCAGCAATGGCACAGTAGTGAATAATGGCAACGGCACATACACCATAACCCCAACTGCGAACTTTAATGGCACAGTAACTTTGAATTACAGCGTAATTGATGGTAAAGGTGGTACAGTAGCTACAACGCAAAGTTACAATTTAACCGCAGCGAATGATGCCCCAGTCAACACTGTGCCTACAAGCTACACCACCAACGAAGACACGGCTGTTAAATTAACAGGCTTGTCTGTGGCGGATGTCGATGCAGCTTCAGGCACCATCACTGTTAATCTTGCGGTAGCCACTGGTACGCTCACTGCAAGCACAGCAGGCAGTGTCACAGTCACAGGTTCTGGTACTGGCAGTTTGACCTTGACGGGCACTTTAGCCAACATCAATGCATATTTGGCTAACACCACCAACCAACCAAGTTACACGCCAGTGGCTAATGCAAATGGTACGGTGGACTTAACCATCACTACTAACGATGGTGGTAACACAGGCGGTGGTGCGTTAACAGACGTTGATACCATTAACATCAACATCACGGCTGTGAGCGATGCGCCCGTAGCGGTAGCAGATAGTAATGCAAGTGATGTCGTGGTTGAGGCTGGTTACTCAGTCACAGGCGATACAATAGCAACAGGTAACGTATTAACTAACGATGCTGATGTTGACACTGGCGATACTAAAACAGTGACAACAACAGGCACATTTACAGGTACATACGGTAGTTTGGTGCTCAATGCAAACGGTAGTTACACATATACCTTAAACAACACAGATACTGATACCAATGCCCTTGCAAAAGATGAATCTGTAAGTGATGTATTTACCTACACCATGGGTGATGCAGCGGGTTTAACAAGTAGCGCAACATTAACTATTAATATTACTGGGTCTAATGATACGCCACTAGCGTTTTCTGACAGTGGAACAGTTAGCGCAAACACAAATCTATCAACCGTTGTACAGTCTTCTGGTAATGTTTTAAGTAATGATGAAGATGTAGACCATGGGTCAGTTTTGACTGCTAAAGTGGTAGGTCAATTGCAAGATGTTGGGTTTGAGGCATATCAAATAAACAATGGAACTTTCATCTATACACCTAATGGACCATTTTGGACTTTTACTGCTTTCGGTGGGATTGCGTCTAATCAATCGGGTTTTACTATAGGGAACCAGAATGCCCTAGATGGTAATCAAGTTGCTATATTACAATCATTCAACGATACTATTAGTCAAATAAGCCAAGAGTTTGGGGCAAAAGCGGGAGTTTATACACTTAGCTTTTTAGCTGCCAATCGTGGTTCAGGTAGTGATGATGTTATTGACCCTGATACTTCTACAATTAAGGTATATATTGATGGCGCTGTTGCTGGAGAGATTACACCTACAAGTACTGACTACCAATCTTATACTTTATCTGTCAACGTTTTAACTGATGGTGTGCATACAATTACATTCGAAAGCCAAAAGTCTACTACTGCAGGTGACTATGATTCGACAACTCTCATCGATAAAATTAATCTAGACTTGAAATTGCATGGGTCCATAACTATGGATGCCCAGGGCAACTATACTTATACCCTAAATAATTCCAATCCTGAAGTGCAAGCTTTATCTCTAGGACAGACTTTAACGGATACTTTCTATTATAAAGTTACCGACGAGCATGGATCGACTTCAGTCACTAGTTTAACATTCGACGTTGAAGGTACCAACGATGCGCCAGTCCTCACAGGCACTAAAGCAAACTTGGTGGCTGGTACAGAGGATAATGCTTACACCGTGACGGTGGCTAATTTACTCGCTGGCTTTACTGACGTAGATGGTGACACCCTCAGTGTTTCTAATCTTGTCGTCAGCAACGGTACAGTAACCAACAACGGTAATGGTACTTACACAATCACGCCAACAGCTAACTTTAATGGCACGGTTACTTTGAATTACAACGTGATTGATAGTAATGGTGGCACAGTGGCAACAACGCAAAGCTACAGCTTAACTGCTGTGAATGATGCGCCAGTTGGCCCTGCCAACTTAGTAAGCAACGGTGGTTTTGATTCAACGGGTTTAACAACAGTTGTTTCTTATACGACTGGTTCTTCTTCCAGCACCGCTGCTACAGGTTGGACATTTGACCAAGGTGGCACTAAAGGCTTGATTACAACACTCAACCCTTCGGTGGTTGGTTACGGAAATACTGGCACAGGCAATGTGGTTGTGTTTGGCGGGGGGGATAGCCCTTCTGGACAATCATTGTCACAGACTATTAATACTGTAGCGGGTACCCAGTACACACTAAGCTTTAAATACGGTGCGTTTACTTCTGGCACAGGAGTACCTCAATCTTTAGAAGTGACGGCAACAAATACGGCCACTGGCACTAGCTTGCTCACACAAACTATGACTGATGCTAGTCCTACAGCCCCAACTGTATTGGATAATTACACCTATACCTTCACAGCAACGGGTAGCCAAACCACGCTGAAGTTTAAAGATCTAAGTACACAAACAGCCAGTACGGATGCATTGCTAGACAGTATTAGCGTGTTACCAAGCTTAACCACTAACGGTACAGAAGATAATGCTTACACTGTGACTGTTGCAAGTTTGCTCGCAGGCTACTCTGATGTAGACGGTGATACCTTAACTGTTTCTAACCTCGTAGCTAGCAACGGTACAGTGGTGAACAACGGTAACGGGTCTTACACCATTACACCAACGGCCAACTTTAACGGCACTGTGGTGTTGAACTACACTGTGAGTGATGGTACAGCTTCAATTGCGGGTACAAAAGCTTATGCTGTATCAGCAGTTAACGATGCACCTATTGCAAGCAATGACACAGCTATTGCCACAGAAGCACGTGGTACTAACAATGGCACTGCTGGGACTAACCCAACAGGCAATGTGCTCACTAATGACACGGATGCGGATAGTCTTTCAACGAGCTTTGCCGTAACCTCAGTCCGCACAGGTGCAATTGAAGGTGCTGGCACAGCTGGTAGCTTGGGTAATTCACTTACAGGCACTTATGGATCGCTGACTTTGGGTTCTAATGGTGCTTATACCTACACCGTAAATAACAGTAATAGCGCTGTTAACGCGTTGAAATCTGGCCAAACATTGACTGAGAGCTTTAACTACACCATGAGTGACGGTAGTTTGTCTGACACGGCTGTATTGAACGTGACGATTAATGGTGCGAATGATGCGCCAACGGTTACTGTGGTGCCAGCTTTGTATAACACTGAACCACAAGGGGCTTGGAGTGGCTTCTTGCAAACCTATGGTGTTTATAAAACCAGTGCAAGCAATAGCGCTACACCAGGTACTTACAGCTTTGTAAAAGAGCTGACATTAAGCGCAACTGATACCTACACGTTTGCTTTGTCTGCAGATAATCTGGCGGTAGTTAAAGTTGATGGGGTGCAAATCATCACATCAAATTCATTTACTTCTGTGAATACTGCAACAGTGACCTTAAGTGCAGGCCAACATGTGATTGAAATTACACATACAAATCTTGGCCCAGACCCAGCAGGTGTTGGTTTGACGATTGCAAATGGCACAGGTTCTGTGGTTTGGGATACGCGCAGCAATAAGGACGGCAATCTTGTTTGGGAAGATCACGCCGCATCTTCTGTAGCAACAGGCCAACTGCAAGCGACAGATGTAGACTCAGCGCAAGTATTTACTTGGTCTATGGTCAATCAGACAGGTACTTATGGCTCGATGACTGTGGATTCGACAGGTAAGTGGACCTATGTGTTGAACAATAGCGCAAGCAATGTGCAGGCATTGAACGCGGGTCAAATTGTCACGGACACGTTTACAGTGAGTGTTACTGATGCTGAAGGTGCTTCAACAACGCAAACTGTTTCTGTAAAAGTTGCTGGAGATGGTGCTGCTGGAGAAGCGAGCGTGGCTAAAGTAGGTTTCTACGCAGCTAACGGCCATACGTATGAGTTTGTGAGTGGCAGTTATACACAAGCTCAAGCTGAAGCGCTTGCAGCAAGTAAGGGTGGTTACCTAGCTACTATTACCTCTACGGCTGAGAATACATTCTTGACCAGTTTCCTACAAGGCAATGAGGCATGGATAAGTGGCTCTGACGCTGTCACTGAGGGCACATGGAAATGGACGTCTGGCCCAGAGAATGGTAATGCGATTGGCGGCGGTAATTATTCTAACTGGGGTGCTTCTCAGCCAGATGATTATCTAGGTGGTGAAGACTTTTTACAGATATTAGGTAACGGTCAATTTAATGACGTATCAGCTAACGCCACGCTAGGTGTATTAATTGAGTATGGTGTCTAGAGACTAATACTAGTAGCAAAAGAAATCCATTGGCTTGTTTTTTGCTTAAAGTCATAGGATAGGTCTAAAACTAAAAGACCCGTCAATAAGACGGGTCTTTTTTTATGATGAGATGTTGATTGAACAGATTAAGTTTTTACGAGTTAGTGACCGCCAATTCGTTTGTTAAACAGCTATTGTTTTTTTCTTTGTTTAGCAATGTGCTTTTGTTGGTGCCGTCTTGGTACATGTTGGAGGTTTATGACCGTGTGGTCATGAGCCGTAATCTTTTCACGCTTGTGATGTTGGCGCTGATTTCATTATTGCTAATTTGGGTGTTAGGTTTGCTTAACGGTGTGCGCCAAGAGGTGTTGAATATTCAATCAAAACGTTACTTTGAGAAAGAGAAAGCACAGGTTTTTGACTGTGGTTTTTTAAAAAGCGTGCATTTGAATCAACCTTATAATACATCAGATATTGACCAGCTTAATAATCTGTCTCAATTTATCGCCTCACCTGTGTTGATTGCCCTTATTGATTTGCCTTTTGCGCTGATATTTTTGTTGTTGATTTACAGCATGAGTATTACGTTTGGCCATTTGACATTGCTACTTGGTTTGGCTGTTGCGTTGATGAGTTGGCTCAACGAAAAGGGTGTACATGGCAATCTCAAGGAAGCCAATCGTTTAGTGCATCAATCACAAACTGTATTAAATAACATTGTTAAAAATAGCGAGGTCATTCAGGCCATGCGTATGAGCGCTGGTTTACAGTCACGCTGGCTGGAAAAACATTTTGAGTACTTAGATTACCACTCAAAAGCCTCTCTTATTTCAAATACTTATCAAACCATCTCGCGGTTTTTACAGCAGCTACTGGGATCTATTATTTTAGGGGTGGGTAGTTGGTTGCTTATTATGGGTAAGTTAGATGTGGGTGCCTCTGGCATGATTGTGGCCTCTATACTCGCTGCACGTTTTGTGGCGCCTTTTGTACAGATATTAACTGGCTGGAAAAATATCGTAAACGCTTTTGATGCTTATGGTTATCTAGCAAAGTTAAAAGAAGACTACGCACAAAAGCCCAGCCAAATTGAGTTGCCCCCACCAACAGGTAAGTTGCTGGTTGAAAACGTGGCGGTGAAAGTGCCTTTCTCTGAGCAGTATATTATCAAGCAGGTAGGCTGCTATCTGGAGGCGGGTCAGAGTTTAGGCGTGATTGGTCCTTCTGGTTCAGGTAAAACGACTCTAGCAAAACTTCTGATTGGTGCAAAAAGTGCAGATGCTGGCAGTGTACGTTTAGACGGCGCTGACCTATTTACATGGGACAAGCAGAGTGTGGGTCAGTATGTGGGTTACATGCCACAGGAGTTAGAGTTTTATGAAGGCACCATAGCCAAAAATATTGCACGGTTTGCAGAGTTTGTGGATGAAGAAGAAGTCAATAAAGCGCTCGCCATGGTTGGCTTGACTGAATATATTGCCGGTTTGGAAAATGGCATTCATAACGCTATTCAAGCCAATAGTAACAATCTGCCTGGAGGTAAAAGACAGTTGTTAGCATTGGCTAGGGCTATTTATAAATCACCGAGATTGGTTGTTCTGGATGAGCCTAGCTCCAATCTTGACCAAATGGGTCAGTTAGCTTTTAAAAGAACACTGGCTTATCTCAAGCAAGTCAAAACCACCGTTGTACTGATTACACACCAAAAAGAATATTTGTTAGACATGGACTTTCTGATGCTCTTGGTGAATGGTGAAGTGAAGTTGAGTGGGCCTACACAAGAGGTGCTTAAAAAACTGAGCGGTAATCAGCCTGCGCCACAGCCAGCCCAAGGAGCACCTAAATGAAGGTGATTCAATCTTTGCGTGGGACCTTAGCTGAAACAGTATTGATGGCGTTTCGTAAAGAAATCGCTTGGATATTCTGCTTTAGCCTTATCGCCAATGTGCTCATGCTCACGCCCACTTTGTACATGATGCAAATTTATGATCGAGTGATTGCTGGACAAAGTTTAACCAGCTTGCTTGTGATTTCAATCACGTTTTTATCACTCATGTTATGGCTGACTTATGCACAATGGGTACGTGCAAAGCTCATGATTGTTTGGGGCAATAACATGGAATATGCCCTAAGTAATCGACTGTTCTCCGCCAGTTTAACTGCCTATTTTAAAAACAAAAATATTGAGCCATCGCGTTATTTAAGAGCCATGGTGGAGTTTAAGCAGTTTCTTGTGGGCTCTGCTGCCATTAGTTTTTTAGATCTAATTTGGACGCCGCTATACGTGTTTGTCGCTTTTATGGTTCATCCTATTTTAGGCTGGGTCAGCATCGCTATTCTGGGTGTTCAGCTAGCACTGATTATTATCAACCATATTAAAACCAATGAGTATCAACAAAACAAACTCGAAAAAATCAGTGAATTAAAGGGCTTTTTAAGTCAAAACTTACGCAGTGTATTGCCCATCCATGCCATGGGCTTCGCTGGCTTTTTCAAATCTCGGTGGCTAGCCATGGAGAAAGATGCGCGTTTGGAGGAAGAGCAATCTAGACAAGCCATCAAGCCATTGCAGTCTGCCATGCATTTTTTTAGATACGCAACACAAACAGCAAGCTTAGGCGTAGCGGCTTATTTAGCAGTCAATGCAGAAATATCGATGGGTAGCATGATTGCCGCCAACATGATTATTTCGCGTGTCATTGCGCCACTTGATCAACTTACCCAAGCTTGGTCGCAAGTGGTTGGTTTTTTAAAAAGCAACGAATTATTAACGCCATATCTTTTAAATTCGTCGGAAATTCATCAAGTTAGCAATGCGACTGAAGGCTTGCCTGAGCTCAATAAGATTCGTATTGAGGGACTTTCAGCCAAATACAATGATACGCAAGCCAATGTGATTAACAACGCAAGCTTTGAGCTTAATGCTGGCGAGGTTGTTGTTGTCATGGGGCCTTCGGGTAGCGGTAAAACCTCTTTGGTCAAATCCTTGATGGGGTTGCTACCTATCGCAGAAGGGCAGTGCATCATCAATGACAGCCTGTCTTCTGCGTTTGGTCATCAAACCTTGCGCATAGGCTATTTGCCGCAAGACTTTCAATTGTTTGAGGGTAGCGTTGCAGAGAATATTGCACGTTTTGAAGAGATAGATTCTAACGCTGTCACACAGGCCGCGATGTTCACGGGTGTGCATGATTGGGCATTACGTCTACCAAGCGCTTATGACACGATGATAGGGGCCCACGGCATGGCTTTATCAGGAGGTCAAAGGCAACAATTAGGCTTGGCCCGAGCGATTTACAACAACAATCCATTGATTGTGTTGGATGAGCCTAATTCTAATTTAGACGAGCTTGCAGAACAAGCATTGCACAAGCTTATCATGCAACTAAAGCAAAATAATGCCATTGTTTTAGTCATCAGTCACAAACCGCAAATTCTTAATGTTGCGGACAAAATTATGTGGCTAGAAGCTGGGGCGATAAAAGTGTTTGATGAAAAATCAAAAGCTATTTTAAAAATACAGCAACAGAGTCAACCATCATGAAAAAACTCTCACAACAAGCGCTAAATAAATCAGAACCTATTATTGACAGCCCTTTTGAAATGATAGGCCCACAACCTGAGGTGCAATTTGAGTTGGATACTTCTCGTAGTATCAAGCAGGGCTTTAGGGTGCTTATTCTAGGCTTTGGTTTATGTTTGGTCTGGGCAGCATTTGCCCCTCTGGACGAAGGTGTGCCAACGGATGGCACGGTAAGCAATGAAACCAATAGTAAAGTGGTTCAGCACTTGTCTGGGGGTATTGTTGAAAAAATTCATGTCAAAGAAGGCCAGTTTGTTAAAAAAGGCGATATTTTACTGACCATCGATTCCGCGACTACAAAAGCTAAATTTGAAGAAATTCGTCAACAATATTTGGGTTTGCGCTCTTATGAAAACCGATTAATCAGTGAAAAAAATGGCAACCAACAAATTCATTTTCATGCCGATTTAACGGATGCATCAGCCGAACCTGATGTACTCGAAAAAATGAGTGACCAAAGCCGATTGTTAGCAGCTAAAAGTCGATTGCTCGGTGCTGATATAGGTCAAATACAGGAGTCCATCAAAGCTGAACAAGCCTCTATAGATGCTGGATTGCAACTGATCGTGAATAAAAAACAAGAACTTACCTTGTTAAAACAACAGATTGACCAAATGAAGCCCGCCGTGGATGAGGGGTTTATACCAAAGTTGCAATTTAATGAGTTATTGCAACGTTCTGAGCAGCTTTCGGGTGAAATAGCGCAAGTTAACGGAAGTGTCGCAAAATCTAGGCGCGTAATATCAGAGTTAAACAATAAAAAGACCTCCCGCATACAAGGTGAACAAAAAGAAATCAACGAGCAGTTAGCCAAAATTAGACTGGAAGTTGATGCGGACGCTGAAAAGTTCAAGGCTTTAAAAAACGACTTAGAGAGAACAGCGATAAGAGCGCCTGTGGATGGCCAAGTGATTGGGTTGCAAATACAAACGTTAGGTGCTGTGATACAACCAGGTCAGCGTTTGTTAAATATCGTGCCTAAGGGCGAACTGTTATTACTCGATGCCAAAATTCCACCGCATTTGATTGATCGTATCGCAGAGGGTCAACCTGCAGATGTGCGTTTTAGTAGTTTTGCACACTCACCACAGTTATTGGTTGAAGGCAAGGTTGTTTCTGTCTCAACAGACATCATGAGTGACCAAAGTGCCAGAATGGAAGGATTAAGACACTATTACTTGGCAAGAGTGGAGCTCACTGACGCCGGTAACAAAACGCTAGGCAAGCGCGCGCTAAAACCGGGTATGCCAGTACAAATTGTCATTAAAACAGGTGAGAGAAGCTACCTTGACTATATGATGCATCCGTTGACTAAAAAAATTGCTGCTTCATTGAAGGAGGAATAAATGCAGTCATCGAAAATATTAACTTCAGTTTTGCTATATGGTTTTGTCGTCAGTGCTAACGCATTAACGCTTCGCGAGACATATGATTTGGCTATTCAAGCTGACCCTAAGGTCAAAAATGCGCAAGCAATGTTAGATGCTAATCAAGAAGAGTTATCCAAAGCCAAAGCGGGGTATCTGCCTAAAATTAACTTATCCATGAGCCATGGCAGAGGGGCAACTGATATTGATACTGGAAATGTACTCTCATCAGGCAATCGAAATTACGACACTAAAAACTATGCACTGACCTTAAAGCAGCCCTTATTAAACTTTGCACTCTCTAAAGATGTCGGTAAGGCTAATAGCATTATCGAGATGGGAAATGCCGATTTGCAGGGTGTCACGAATAGTTTGGTGACAAGGCTGGCACAGCGCTATTTTGACGTTCTCCTGAGCGAAGAGGTTATGAACAACGAGCGTCAAAAATTAGAGTCTTTAGAATCACAAAAAAAACAAATTAACGGTAGGCTAGTTGCTGGGGTTAGCGCAAAAAACGAAGCCAGCGATATAGATGCCGAAATTTTCTTATCTAAAGCAAGATTATCTTATGCAGAAGTTCATCGTAATGTTGTTAAGAAAAATCTTGAAGCCATGGTCGGTCAAACGATAGACATCCTCAGCAGAATTGACCCTAAGCAAAATGTTGATAAACAATATGTGGAGCGCACCTTGATAGACTGGATAGCATTAGCACAGAAAAACAATCCAGAAATCAAAAAAGCACATCATGAAATTACAATGTCTGAATTTGAATATGAAAAAAACAAAGCCAGTCACTATCCAACGCTAGATTTTGTAGTTACTAGAAGCCGAAGCGAGAGTGATACCAACAATACCATTGGTTCAAAGTTTGATACCACAACAGGTATATTGCAGTTGAATTTACCTATCTATTCAGGCGGGTACATGAATGCAATGGTTAAACAATCAGCGGCCATGATGGTCGCGAAAAAATCTGCTGAAGAGATGACTGGCCTAGAGTTGCTGGAGAAAGTGACACAAGGTTACGGTAGCTTTCATAGTGCCAGCCAGCTCAAGGCGGCTTACGAAAATGCCATTCAATCCTACCAAAGTTCTCTCGATGGAACAAAAAAAGCTTTTGAAGCGGGCACAAAAACCTTCGCTGATGTCGTTATTGCCCAGGATAAAGTTAATGAGACAACGCTAAATTATCACAAAGCGAGTTATGAGTACTTATTGAATTTTTATATGTTAAAAGAGTTAACGGGTGAAATCAGCGCAGATGATTTAAACTCAAATGACATGCTGATGCTGCGTAAAAAATAATCAAATATTGATTGTTTATAGCTAGTGATAGCAATAACTACTTTGACACCTAACAGTTAATCATGTGTCTGAATTATTGGCACTGCGCCGTAGCTAAAACGTAGCTAACTTAGGCTAAACATGACTTTAAAAGACTAATGTTGACTAATTTTTAAGGTTTGCGAGCGTTGTAAGTGATTGATTTTAAATAAACTGTATTTTAATAAACGTTCTTTTAATCCGTTTGTCGTGGGTTCGATCCCCGCACACCCTACCAAGATATAAAAAAGCTTAGTCAGAAGTGACTAAGCCTTTTTCTTTTGAGGTTCCTGGTTTTTAAAAAAGAAAAACCTATAACTTCCCACGCCACCCAAGCAATATCATCGCGCCACCTATCATGGTGGTGAGGGTGAACTCTCCTCGCCGCAGCCAAATTGTAACCATTCCAAAATAACTCAACCCAAACATACTCTATTGTAAATCTAGCTTTACAAGATTGACTCGGTTTTAATAATTAGTATACAGTGTCCTTAGCACAAGACATTTATTCTAAAGTCTGGCTCCATAAAGGTGAGGTTTGATATGACCAGCACGCACCCTTTCTCAAAAGCACAGTTGTCAACTGTTGGTGATGTTAAGCCTGATGTTGACGACCTAAGCACCTCTCAAAAGCAAAGCCTTTTACACCCCCGAACGGTCGGTTGGTTTGGCACCACGGCGGTTGCTATGGGGGGGATTAACCAAAGCCTATTTTTACTAAGTGCTTTATTTATTGGGCAAGAGGCGATTGCTGGGCAGGGTAGTGCGGCTGTTGTGCTGCTTGGGATTGGGCTGTTGTTGAGTTGGGCGGCAACCCCTGGTTGGCTTGAGTTAGTGATGATGTACCCAAACCGCGTGGGTGGGATTGCAGCCACTTGTGCGGAGGCGTTTCGTCCTTATAGTCCGATATTGGCTAACTTAACAGGGGTGTGCTACTGGTGGGGCTGGGTGCCAACTTGTGGGCTTACCGCGTTGTTAGCTTCTTCTGCGATTGTGCAATGGTATGCCCCTGGTTTATCAGTGCCGGCTTTAGCCTCTTGTCTGGTGTTGTTTTTTACCGTGGTTAATCTCTGCGGGGTGAAATGGGTGATGCGACTTGCAATGCCCATTGCTACGCTGGCCGCTTCATTGGCATTTTTATCTGCAGTTATTCCTGTTTTTAGTGGGCAAGTGGATTGGCAACAGGCGTTTACTTTTCAACTGACAGTCCCTTTTGAGGGGTGGTTCGGACAACTCACCAGTATCATGGCGGGTTTGTATCTGATTGGTTTTGCCGCGCCAGCTTTTGAGCAGGCACTTTGCCATGTCGGCGAGACCGTTAACCCCAATAAAAATCTACCGCGCGCGACGTTTTTAAGTGCAGGGCTGGCCTCACTTTATTTTATTTTTTTACCTGTGGTGTGGCTTGGGACGTTAGGGCCTGAGGCTTTGGGACGTGAGCTAGCTTTGGAGCTTGGCCCTACTTTTGCGCCTTTGTTGGGCGGAACAGCCAAAGCCGCTGCGATTTGGTTCATGATTTTTAATATGATGCACGGCACGTTAGCGCCACTGGCAGGCTCAGCGCGCACCTTGGCACAATTGGCTGATGATGGGTTGTTGCCTGAAGCCCTTGGTAAACGGTTGCCAACCGATGCGCCTTGGGTGGCGACTTGTTTGACTGCTGGCATGGCGATTTTGTTTCTTTGGATAGGCGACCCAGTTTGGCTCATTGCCGCCGCAAATTTGACTTATTTAATTGGGATTGCTTTGCCGAGTGTGGCAGTCTGGTTACTTCGAGTGAACGAACCTAAGATGGCGCGTCCATATCGCGCTCCGCGCGGATTTATTGGTTTGGGGGTGGTTGCGGCTGCGGTTTGGGGGCTTACTGTGGTGCTGGGTTTTCAGCAATTTGGCTTGCCTACGGTGATGATAGGACTTGTTTTTGCCTACTCTGGCGCGGTGCTTTATGCTTGGCGCAAGTTTATGGATAGACGCAAAGCAGGCTTGCCTGGACTAGGCCATACCTTGCATTTAAAACTCACTGGTGCGATGTTGCTGGTATTGTTGTTGGATGGTGCAGGCTATTTATTAGCAGTGAGCCAAGTACCTAAAGAGCATAGGATTTTGGTGACGGCACTTGAGGACATTTTTGTGTTGGTTGCCTTGCTCACGTTTGCGGTGGGGATGATATTGCCAGGCATGATTGCGCATGCGGCTGTGCAGGTTTCTGCGGCGGCTGAAAAGTTAGTCAATGGCACTTTGGCGGACTTTACGCATGCCATGCGTGCCTTGGCTAAGGGTGACTTGGAAAACGCAAAAGTAGAAGCGCATTTAGTGCCTGTTAAGGTCTATAGCCATGATGAAGTTGGCGATATGGCGCTCAACTTTAATCGCTTGCAAATGGGGATTGCACAAGCGGCCTTGGGCTTGGATGGTGCACGGGAAGGGTTGTCGGAAGCCCGTGATCAATTAACCCAAAAAAGAGATGAGTTGCGCATTGCAGCCATTGCCTTTGAGTCACAGGAGGGCATGATCGTCACTGATGCGAATAACATTATTCTCAGAGTCAATACGGCCTTTACCCATTTAACTGGCTATGCCGCAGAAGAGGTCATTGGTAAAACACCGAGTATGCTCAACTCTGAGTCGCATGATAAAGCGTTTTTTGATGCGATGTGGAGCGCCTTGAAAACGAGAGGATTTTGGGAAGGCGAGGTCATGAATCGCCATAAAGATGGTAAAGTTTCTCCGCACCACTTGTTGGTGACTGCTGTTAAAAATGCAGAAAAAGAGGTCACCAACTATGTCACCACCTTGCTGGATATTAGCCAGCGCAAGGACGCTGAGCTTGAGATTGAACGCTTGGCTTTTTATGACCCACTGACGGGTTTGCCTAATCGTCGATTGTTGATGGATAGATTAAAACACGCCATGGCAACCAGCACACGCAATGGACGTGATGGCGCTTTGCTATTTTTAGATTTAGATCACTTTAAAACACTCAACGATTCACTTGGGCATGAAGTGGGTGACGAGTTGCTAAAACAGGTTTCTGGTAGATTGACCGAGTGCTTGCGTGAGAGTGATTCAATAGGTCGTTTGTCGCGTTTAGGTGGTGATGAGTTTGTGGTCTTGTTAGACGATTTGAGTGCAATAGATACAGAAGCGGCGGCGCAAGTGACCGTGGTTGGTAATCGTATCTTGAAAAGTTTAAGCCAGCCGTATACCCTGAATGATCATGAGTATCAAAGTAGCGCCAGCATAGGCGCAGTGCTGTTTAGTGATCATAAAAGTACGGTAGAAGATTTGCTTAAGCACGCTGATATTGCTATGTATCAAGCCAAAAAATCGGGTCGCAATGTGATGCGCTTTTTTAACCCAGAGATGCAAGATGCAATACGCGTCCGCTTAGAAACCGAACATGATTTACGCAAAGCGTTAGAGCTCGAACAATTCCAGCTTCATTATCAAGTGCAAGTGAATGCTGCAGGCAAACCAACTGGGGCAGAAGCTTTAATCCGTTGGCAACAGCCGGGCTTTGGTTTGGTGAGCCCTGCAAAATTTATCCCGCTTGCGGAAGATACTGGCTTGATTCTACCCATTGGGCAATGGGTGTTAGATGTCGCTTGCGCCCAGCTTAAATCATGGGAGAGAAATCCACTTACTCGTGAGCTCAGTATTTGTGTGAATGTGAGTGCTAAGCAGTTTCGCCAAAGTGATTTTGTAAAGCAAATTAAAACCACAATCAAACGACACAACATTAACCACAAACGATTGAAACTGGAAATCACGGAAAGCATCTTGTTAGACCATGTTGAAGAAACCGTGAATACCATGAACGAATTGCAAGGCATAGACATTCATTTTTCATTAGATGATTTTGGTACGGGTTACTCATCTTTGCAGTACCTAAAACGTCTGCCCTTGCATCAGCTTAAAATTGATCAATCCTTTGTGCGCGATATTTCATCGGATACTAACGATAAAGCCATTGTCCGTACGATAGTCGCAATGGCGGATAGTATGGAGCTCGAAGTCATCGCTGAAGGCGTTGAAACAAGAGCGCAACTGGATGTGCTAGAAAAATTTGGCTGCAAGCATTATCAAGGTTATTTGTTTGGCAAGCCAATGCCGATTGAGCAATTTGAGGCCGCGCTTACTTTGCAGTAGTTCATAGCAAACTTAAGAGCGATACGTTTCCCAAGCCGCAGCACACACTATCAGCGCGCCACCTATCATGGTGGTGAGGCTGGGTTGTTCGTGCAGTAGCCAAAATGCAAATAGGCTGCCGTACACAGGTTGTAGGCACGAAACCAGACTGGCTGTTTTTGCTTTTAAATGTCTCAAGCCGTTGTTGAATAGCGCATGTGGCAATGCAGTAAACACTGAGCCTAAAACTACGAGCTTTAGCCAAGTTTCCGTGTGTGCGATGCTTGGCACTTCAGTGACAAATAGCCCTAGCATTAACACGATGGTGGCGGTTTGGTAGAGGGTGGATACTTCGCTTGGGTAGCCAGAGAGGTAGTGGCGTTGGATGACGTTGCGTAGTGAAAATAAAAACGCAGAGACGACGCCCCAAATGACGCCTAAGGTGGTGCTACTTTGCAGTGAAAAGCTAGGCACTAAAAGAAACACCCCCAGCAACACAACCATGCCGCACAGCACATCTGCAAAGTGTGGCTTTGCGCCATGCATTAAAGGTTCAAGAAAAATGGTCATCATGGGGTAGGTGAATAGCGCAATCATGCCGATGGCGACCGTGGAAATTTGCATGGCGTGAAAGTAGGTGATCCAGTGCAGGCCGAGCAACACGCCTGTGAGCATTAGCAACAGCAGGTCATGTGTACTTTTAAGTTTGATAGCACGTTTTTGGTAAGTAATTAAAGCGCCCAACACTAGCACTGCAATGCAACTACGAAACTCAGTCATATCCACCGCGTTTAAAGCGATGGTTTTTGAAAATAAAGCGGTGCCACCAAATAATAAGCCAGCAGCGTGTATGCTTAATAGGCCTTTGTTTTTTTCTGTGAGAGACATAGGATAAAAAATGCGATTAAATGTGACTATGTTTAGGGCAGACTAAAGATAAATGCTATTCTACCCGCCATTATTTATAGCGTGCGCCATTAATGCGAAATAGTCACTTGAAACCAGATACAAAAAAACCTGAAGCCGTAAAATCTTCACTTCATCCGCGCAATAAGCACCGTGCGCGTTACGATTTTGACGCGCTAACACTGGCGCATCCTGCTTTGTTGCCGTTTGTGCAAACCAATGCTTATGGCGATGTGTCGATTGATTTTGCCAATCCGCAGGCGGTGAAGGTGCTGAATCAAGCCTTGCTTAAGCATTGTTACAACATTGCGCATTGGGATATTCCCGCGCAGTATTTGTGTCCGCCGATTCCAGGGCGGGCGGATTATGTGCATTATTTGGCGGATTTACTGGCGCAGGATAATAACGGTGTGATTCCGCAGGGTGATGCAGTACGCGTGTTAGATATTGGCGTAGGGGCGAATATGGTGTATCCGTTGATTGGCGAGCGTGAGTATGGCTGGCAGTTTGTGGGCGCGGACATTGATGCGCAAGCTTTAGCCAATGCCAGTGGCATGGTCGAGCGCAATGATTTGGGTGCGCTGGTGGAACTGCGTTTGCAGACCCTGCCTAAGCAGTTTTTTAAGGGCGTGATTAAGCAGGGCGAAAAGTTTGCGTTGACCATGTGCAATCCACCTTTTCATGCCTCATTGGCTGAGGCGCAGGCAGGCTCGGAGCGCAAATGGCGGGGCTTGGGTAAAGCGCCTACTAACAATCGCGCAAAAGCAAGTGCGCAACCTGCGGTGTTGAATTTTGGCGGGCAAAGCAATGAGTTGGTATGCGAGGGCGGAGAAGAAGCTTT
Source organism: uncultured Methylophilus sp. (assembly GCA_965249075.1). Classification (GTDB taxonomy): domain Bacteria; phylum Pseudomonadota; class Gammaproteobacteria; order Burkholderiales; family Methylophilaceae; genus Methylophilus. Next base: position 605,957 of record CBDFLF010000001.1, on the reverse strand, counting down.
TTTGGTCGGCATGATCAAAGAAAGCCAACAGTTTGCCATGCAATGTGGCTGGTTTACCGCGCTGGTGTCTAAGGCGGATAGCTTGCCTTATTTGCAACGCACGCTCAAAAAAATCAACGCACGTGAAGTGCGCGTGATTGAAATGGCGCAAGGCCAAAAGAAAAGCCGTTTGATTGCTTGGCGCTGGTTGTAGCGTCAATATTGTAGCGTTTAAGTCTTTTCACAAACGGTTTAATTCAAATGCTGTTTTCTCACTTTGGCATAGGCTGCTAGCAATTGTTGATGCATCTTGCTGCTTTCCATATTGTTGCCTAGGTTTTCCAACCCACAATATTGACGTTCTTGGCTGAGCAAGGCTTGTGCGGTAGATAGAGTCTCTTGACCGTACATCAAGGCTAAATTGGCGGTGAAGTGTTCTACTTTGCCGTTTTCTAAATCTTCAGTAATTTGCACCAAGTTGGCAATGCAGCGATACATGGCTGCGCGTGCGGGTGGCAACTCGTTAAATTGGGCAATCCAAGCGCAACCATCTAAAATGTCGTCGGTGGCGCCAGCCGCCAACGCTGCCAGCGTTTTGAGTTCGCCCACCCGTAAATCGACCCAAGTCGTGCCTGCGTCGGCACACAAGCCTATCAGTGTGGTCACGGGCAATTCATCCGCCAAGTCTAAATCAAGCAAGGTTTCTAACAAGTCAGCAGATTCGTCTTGTGTTAACTCTTGCAGGCGCAAAGCGAATGGACGCACGCGGTTACCCACAGTGTTGTTTTCCCATTCCAACTCTTCCACCGGGTAAATCTCGCTCATGCCAGGGACAAAAATACGGCAGGCATAGACGCCCAAATGCTCAAAGTCAGCGATATACATATCGTGACCACTGGCGTGGATGGTGTTGACGCACCAGTGGTAATCTTCCTGCGTGGTTGTGCCAAAGTTCCAATCAACAAATTCGTAATCTGGCGTACTGCGTAGAAAATCCCAACTGATGACACCGCTAGAATCCACAAAATGGATTTCTAGGTTTTGTGAGTCGGCGATTTCTTCCATGTCAAAGCCTGGCGCGACAAAGCCTTTTAAACTGCCTAAGGCGCGACCTTGTAGTAACTCAGTTAGCGCTCGTTCTAAGGCCACTTCAAAGCGTGGGTGCGCGCCAAAGCTGGCAAAACAGCCTTGGTCTTCTGGGTGCAACAAGGTCACGTTCATGACGGGGTATTGTCCGCCGAGTGAAGCATCTTTGACCAAAATGCCATACCCTGCATCACGCAGGCCTTTGATGCCTGCCGCAATGCGCGGGTAGCGGTTAATCACGGCTTCAGGCACATCGGGCAAGCAAATGCCCTCGCGGATGATTTTGTATTTGATGTCGCGTTCAAAAATTTCAGCCAGCGCTTGCGTGCGCGCTTCCATCAAGGTGTTGCCTGCGCTCATGCCGTTGCTCACATATAAATTGCCGATGAGGTTAACGGGGAAATACACGGTTTGGTCATCGCGCAAGCGCTTGTAAGGAATCGCGCAAATGCCACGCTCACGGTTGCCTGAGTTGAGGTCGATAAGTTGGCTGGCAACGGCAGTGCCTTCTGGGTTGTAAAACGCTTGCAATTCGGGCGTGAGTAAACCGCTAGGCCATTCATTCTCTTTTTTGCCAGTGTTGAGCGGAAACCACTTTTCATTCGGGTAATGCACATAGTCGCTATTGGCTAAGGTTTCGCCCAAGTAAAAATGTGTCCAAAAATAATTGGTGCTGAGGCGCTCAAAATACTCACCCAGTGCACTGGCACGCGCCGCCAATTGTGAAGCGCCTTTGCCATTGGTAAACAAGCGTGTGCAATCGCGGTCAATCACGTGCACAGACCAAATGCCCTCAATCTCGTTAAGCCAAGACTTTTCTTCTACATGAATACCCAGCGCTTCTAATTTTCCCTGCAAAGTGCGGATGGATGATTCTAAAGAAGCATCCTTGCTCGGGATAAAGGTTTCTAGGCTGTGAGTTTCTTTGGTGGTGTTGGCTTGAGTAGTCATGTGACGGCTTTGAAATCATAAAGCCGACAGCATAGCATGCAGACATAGATTTACTTGCTTAGCATCTGCAAATATAGCGCTTCCACTTTGTCACGCGCCCAAGGGGTGCGACGCAAAAACGTCAGGCTAGATTTAATGCTAGGGTCACTGCTAAAGCAGTTGATGGGGATGCGTCGGGCGAGTTCAGCCCAGCCATAATGCGCTACAAGGGCAGTCAGGATGTCGGCCAGTTTAACGCCATGCAAAGGGTTGTTGGGCTGGGTTGAGAGTGTCATGTATTATTCCTTGATGACCTGCAAAGTCTTCACGTAAATCAACTCGCAAGCGCCATTGCCTGTGTCTTGCCGTGTGGTGGAGCTACGCCAATGCCAGCCATCTTTGGCTTTGGCTTCCACCAAAATACCTGAAATGCGCACTACTTGGCCTTTGCGTACTTTTTTTAACTGGCTTTCTAAGTAATCATTACTCGGAATCATATGCATATTGGCACTGTGTGTTTCTATCTCTTCTCTAGGAATAGGGAATTGCGGAGTGCGCCAAAAGTAAAAACGGCCATTTTGCTTGATTTCTATCTGGTCTAATATCTCTTCATCCGACATACGTCCCCAGCCCATCGCCAAGTCCACAGGCGCGAGTTCAGCCTCTCGGTCTAAGCGATAATGTTCAGCCCCCAATACCCGTGCCTCAATCACAAAGTGATGCAAAGGCTGTAATTGGTAACCTTTGTGGGTAATTAGGCTAGAGGCGTCTGCTACATCCTGCGTCGGCTCACTGGGTGCAATCACGCCTGGGCCATACGTCACCTCACGCGTTTGTAGCGTTTGGTAAGCACCCAACAAACAAACGCCCATCAAAAATAAATAACGTAATTGCATGCTTCAGCTCTCTAAGTCACAAACTGGATTATAGCGATAAACCCTTCTCCACTCACTTTTTCTATATAACTATTAGTAATAAATATATAAGAAAAAAGTATTTAATTATATTAAAACGCTTTGCTATAGTGCGTGAACTCATTGAAAAGGAGTAAGCAAAATGAATGCAAAACATTCCAAACTTACTTCAGAGTCGGAAGTGGATGTGTTGGCGGCTGTCTCGGCTGCCATCAAGTCAGTGCAGGATGAAACTGGCTATGGTTCGATTGAAATTACGGTGCATGAAGGCAGAGTAACGCAAATTGAACGTCGCGAAAAAGTGCGGTTTGATCATCGTAAAACGGCTTTGAAGGATGGATGAACGATTAAGATTTTTTATACATGGTCTGACCAGACGGCTGGAAGCGACATTAAGGAGATTGAAATGAAATTGAAAAAAATAGTATTTGCCTTAGCGCTTTCTGGTCTGGTTGGCGTGACACTCAGTGCGCAAGCAGAAGATAGCATTGAAGATGCTGAGTTAAAAGCCAAAGTGGAAGCCCGCTTAGCGGAAATTAAAGCTGAAGAAAAGAAAGCCAATATTGAAAAAAATGGCCATTTCGTTGACCGCCGTAGTTACGGTACTGGTAAAGAGACCGACCCCCCACGCTATGTGAAACAAGCCAACAAAACTTGGTTGAAAGATTACGACACATTTGCTGATGTGGACTGGTTGGATTTGGGTTTGGAATACCGCGCCCGTTGGGAGCATCGTGACAATGACTTTAGACGTGCAAACCAAAACATCGACGAGCCAATCATGCTCCGTACCCGCGCTTATGTGGGTGTGAAGAACATCTTAGACCCGCTTAGATTTGCTGTTGAGGTGCAAGACTCGCGCCGTAACAACGGTGACTATGCCCGCGCCTATGACACCCGCGATGTAAATCAAGCCGATATTTTGCAAGGCTATTTAGAGCTTAACTTTAAACAATCATTCTTAGGCAAAGATGACCTAGGTAACGACCGTCCCATTTGGCTACGCTATGGCCGTCATGCATGGGAGGCCATCGACCGCCGTTTGATTGCACGTAATGAGTGGCGTAACACCACCAACACCTTTGAAGGCTTTCGTGCCAACATTGGTGACAAAAAGAACGATTGGCAATTAGAGTTGTTAGCGGTGAAGCCAGTACAACGTTTTACCAAGCGCTTGGACAAAGCTGATGATTCACAACACTTTTATGGTGCGATTGGCGATTACCGTGGTTGGTCAGAATATGTGACGCTAGAGCCTTATTACTTCTTGCTTAAACAAGATGGTGGTGAAGTCAAATACGACAGCAACGGTGTGTTGGCTGCCGCCAATACCAAAATCAGCCGTGAAATTCACACAGGTGGTTTGCGTGTGTATGGCGTGATACCAGACACACAATGGGATTACGATGCCAGCTATGTCCAACAATGGGGTCATCAAGACCAGAAAAATGCCGCAGGGCGTGTCACAGCTAAACTAGACCATGATGCTTATGCCTACAACGCTGAGGTGGGCTACACCTTTAAACACCCTTGGAAACCACGTTTGAGTGCTTTTTATGGCGTGGCAAGTGGCGACAAAAGCTCAACCGATACAGGCAACGAACGTTTTGAGCGCTTGTTTGGCTTTGCCCGTCCTTGGTCTAACGACGACTACATCCAAATGGAAAACATCCGCACGCCCAAATTACGCTTAGAGTTTGACCCGAAAGTGTCATTCTTAGACAACGTGAAAGTAGACACAGGCTTTAGCTGGTATCGCTTAGACAGTGCACGTGACCGCTGGAACGCAGGCGCTAACTTGCGTGATACCACAGGCCGTGCAGGTACCGACTTAGGCAAAGAATACGATTTACGCGTGCGATTCCCGCTTAACCAATATGCGTCGCTTAACTTAGGCTACGCGCACTATTGGGGGGGCGACTTTGTAAAAACCACTTCAAGACTTGTAAGAGGTGAAGCGAATCGTGACACAGACTCAGACTTCTTCTACACCGAACTCACTTTGTTAGGGTTTTAGTGGACGGTCACTCATCGCTTAATAATATTCAGATTAAAGGAAATAAACATGACATTTAACACACATATTAAACGTACTTTACTGTTGGCGAGTTTGCTATTGCCAGTAAGCGCTTGGGCGGCAGACATCAGTTTACTCAACGTTTCTTACGACCCAACCCGAGAGTTGTATAAAGAGTACAACGAGGCATTTGCCAAATACTGGAAAGCCAAAACAGGTGACAATGTGACGGTGAAGCAGTCGCACGGCGGTTCTGGCAAACAGGCACGTGGCGTCATTGATGGTTTGCCAGCCGATGTGGTGACCTTGGCGTTGTCTTACGACATTGATGAAATCAGCGCCAAAGGTCGATTGTTGCCTAAAGATTGGCAAAAACGCTTGCCGCACAACAGCTCGCCTTACACATCCACCATTGTATTTTTGGTACGCAAAGGCAATCCAAAACACATCAAAGATTGGAACGATGTCGTTAAACCCAATGTTGCTGTGATTACGCCTAACCCAAAAACAGGTGGCGGTGCACGTTGGAACTACTTGGCGGCCTGGGCGTATGCACTAAAAAACAACAACAATAGCGAAGCCAAAGCCAGAGAGTTTGTGACTAAGCTCTACAAAAATGCCCCAGTATTAGACGCTTCTGCGCGTGGTGCCACCACAACCTTTATTGAGCGTGGCATTGGCGATGTGTTAATCACTTGGGAGAACGAAGCCTTTTTAGCACAAAGAGAGTTGGGCCCAGATAAATTTGAAATTGTCGTGCCTTCACTTTCTATCTTGGCTGAACCAACAGTGGCTGTGGTGGATAAAACGGTGAATAAACGAGGCACTGAGGCTGTTGCTAAGGCGTATTTGGAGTACTTGTATACCGAAGAAGGCCAAGAAATTGCAGCTAAAAACTACTATCGCCCAACCTTGGAATCTGTCGCTAAAAAGTATGAAAAACAGTTCCTTAAAGTCAATTTAATCAAAATTGATGACGTGTTTGGTGGCTGGCAAAAAGCACAAAAAACACACTTTGTTGATGGCGGTGTGTTTGATGAGATTTATCTACGTTAATCGTTAATAAAAGCAGATTGATTCCATAAATATGCAACTGATTCAGTATTTAGCTAACCCAACTGCGCTGGGGATTTCCTCAGCGCAATCTCAAGGAGAACAGGTCATGGCATTGATTGCAGTGAACGTTAGAAATCAACTAAAAGGCAGAGTGAAACATATTTTGTGGGGCGATGTTGTTTCCGAAGTCGAGGTGGAAACCGCTTCTGGTGTGGTGACCTCCGTCATTACCACACGCTCGATTAAAGAACTTTCGATTGACGTGGGCACAGAGGTGATGGCCTTGGTAAAAGCCACAGATGTGTCAATCGCACGTATTTAAAATTAAGGCTGACAATGCGCACACGTAATATTTTGCCAGGCTTCCATTTGTCCTTAGGCTTTACCATTTTCTATCTCAGTTTAATCGTGCTGATTCCATTATCCGCGGTTTTTTTAAGAACCACCGAGTTGAGCTGGTCGGAGTTTTGGTCAGTTGTGACCACTCCGCGCGTGGTGGCGACCTACAAGTTGACATTCGGCGCTTCGCTGATTGCTGCTTTGATTAATGCTTTTTTTGGTTTGCTGGTGGCTTGGGTGCTGACGCGCTATGACTTTGTGGGCAGAAAGTTGATTGATGCTTTTGTCGATTTGCCGTTTGCTTTGCCCACCGCGGTGGCGGGGATTGCGCTCACGGCGATTTATGCGCCCAACGGTTGGATAGGCAGTTTGCTGGAACCTTACGGGCTGAAAGTGGCATTTACGCCCTTGGGCGTGGTTGTTGCGCTGACGTTTATTGGCCTGCCGTTTGTGGTGCGTACCGTACAACCTGTGTTGGAAGATTTGAGTGCCGAAGTGGAAGAAGCGGCTGCCAGTTTGGGTGCAAACCGTTGGCAGACGTTTTATAAAATCATTCTGCCAGCGGTTTGGCCTGCCTTGTTAACTGGCTTCTCCTTGGCATTTGCGCGCGCCGTGGGCGAGTATGGTTCGGTGATTTTTATTGCGGGCAATATGCCGATGATTTCTGAAATCACGCCATTGATGATTATTACCAAGCTGGAGCAATACGATTACGCGGGCGCCACCGCGATTGCGGTGGTGATGTTGGTGATTTCGTTTGTATTGTTGCTGACGATTAATGTGTTGCAGTGGTGGAGCGCAAAACGTCATGGCGGACAGAGCTAACGTTTGCCAGATATTGCCGTTTTGGAACAATGAGGGATTAATAATGAGTATCACAACCACACAATTTAGTAAGTATCAATCAAAAGTGGCCCACAACCGTGCCACCTCAGAGTCGCCTTGGGTGCGCTGGACGCTGATTGCGATTGCCGTTGCCTATTTAAGTTTGTTTCTATTTGTGCCTTTGGCTTCGGTGTTTACAGAAGCTTTACGCAAAGGTTGGCAAGTCTATTTGGCTGCGATTGTGGAAGCCGATGCCTTATCAGCCATGAAGCTGACTTTGATTGCCGCACTCATCGCTGTGCCACTGAATTTGGTGTTTGGCGTGGCAGCGGCATGGGCGATTGCTAAGTTTGAGTTTAGAGGCAAAAGTTTGCTGATTACCTTAATTGATTTGCCTTTTGCGGTTTCGCCTGTGATTGCGGGCGTGATTTATGTGCTGATTTTTGGCTTGCAAGGCTGGTTTGGCGAATGGTTGCTCGACCACGACTATAAAGTGATTTTTGCGGTGCCAGGCATTGTGTTAGCCACCATTTTTGTCACTTTTCCGTTTGTGGCCCGTGAGTTGATTCCGCTGATGCAAGCGCAAGGTAAAGAAGAGGAAGAAGCTGCGTTGGTGTTGGGCGCGTCTGGTTGGAAAATTTTGTGGCACGTGACTTTGCCCAATGTGAAGTGGGGCTTGCTCTATGGCGTGATTTTGACCAATGCGCGTGCCATGGGCGAGTTTGGCGCGGTGTCGGTGGTGTCTGGACATATTCGAGGCCTCACCAACACCATGCCTTTGCATGTGGAAATTTTGTATAACGAGTACAACTACGCGGCCGCCTTTGCCGTGGCTTCCCTGCTGGCGATGCTGGCACTGGTCACGCTGGCGCTGAAAACCTATGTGGAATGGCAAGCGGCCAAAAGTGCAGTAGAAGTTGAGCGCGATGCTATCTCCTAATTAAATGCGCGTGAAAAAACAATGATTAAAGAGTTGAGGAACCATCATGAGTATCGAAATTAAGAATATTAAAAAAGGCTTTGGCAATTTCAGTGCGCTTAAAGACGTGAGTTTGCAAGTGCCGACTGGCGAGTTGGTCGCTTTGCTAGGGCCTTCTGGCTGTGGCAAAACCACTTTGTTGCGCATTATTGCTGGGCTGGAAACCCCAGATGCGGGCAGTATTTTGTTTGATGGCGAAGATGCAACCTCTCGCGCCGTGCGTGAGCGCCAAGTGGGCTTTGTGTTTCAGCATTACGCCTTGTTCCGTCACATGACGGTATTTGAAAACGTGGCGTTTGGCTTACGTGTGCGCCCCAAAGAAACACGCCCAAATGAAGCGGAAATTAAACGGCGTGTGCATGAGCTGTTAAATTTAGTCCAACTCGATTGGTTGGCGGATCGCTATCCACCACAACTATCGGGCGGGCAACGTCAACGGATTGCATTGGCAAGAGCGCTGGCCGTGGAGCCGAAAGTGTTGTTGTTAGATGAGCCTTTTGGTGCCTTGGATGCCAAGGTGCGTAAAGATTTGCGTCGCTGGCTGCGCCGTTTGCATGATGAATTGCATATCACCAGCGTGTTTGTCACCCACGACCAAGAAGAAGCCTTGGAAGTGGCCGATACCATCGTGGTGATGAACCAGGGCAATATCGAACAAATAGGCTCGCCACAAGCCGTGTATGACCATCCCGCCAATCCTTTTGTGTATGAGTTTTTAGGCAATGTGAATGCGCTGGACAGTGCGCAAGGCAAAGGCTTTGTGCGCCCGCACGAAATCAATGTCAGTCGCCAACAAGAAGCCAATAGCCTGCAAGGTGAACTCACTTATGTCCACTCAGTCGGCTCATTGGTGCGCTTGGAAATTAAACGCGCAGACAGCGAGCAATATGTAGATGTGGAATTAAGTCGCGATAAATTTGAGACCTTAAACTTTAAACAAGGCGAAACGGTTTATTTTTCACCGCGACAGTTGCGCGTGTTCAGCTAGCGATACCGATACGTAGTTAATATTTCGGTTAATTTTTCGCTAAAAGCGTATTAAAGCCTGTCTCGTTAGGACAGGCTTTTTTATATGGCTTAAATCCTTTTTTATATTCCATGAAACCTTGCTTGGGGTACACTCTCAAACAATCTTAAAATGAAAGTTGAGACATGGATAAACCCACCCCACCCACTACTTTAGAAATTCTCGAAAAAATTGTGGCAGACAGTTGCCACTGCAAGTTGCGCGAGCATTGCCCCGATAAAAACGCGCCAGAATGTTTGAAACACCGCAATTTGTACGCTGAGGCTTGGTTGAATAACACCATCACCAGTTTGCCAGCAAAATCCTAATTTTAGGCCATGTTGCCGAGCATTACTTTTTTAGACCTGGAAACTACGGGTGCAACGCCTTTGCGTGACCGCATCACCGAGATTGCGCTGGTGCGCTTTGAGCATGGCGTAGAAGTCGCGCGATGGCAAACGCTGGTGAACCCAGAACAACCGATTTCTGCTTTTATACAATCGCTCACTGGGATAGATAATGAGATGGTCGCCAACGCGCCCAAGTTTGCTGAGGTGGCGGATACTTTATTGGCCTACTTAGAAGGCACAGTGTTGGCGGCGCACAATGTGCGCTTTGATCATGGCTTTCTCAAGGCCGAATTTAAACGGTTGGGCATCACCTTGCGGCAAAAAGTGCTGTGCACGGTCAAATTATCCCGTTTGTTATATCCACAACATAAAAGTCATGGCATTGATGCCATCGTGCAACGGCTGAATATTACAGGCTTGGCGCGTCACCGTGCCATGGGCGACGTGGAAGCCATTTTGCATTTGCTAAACACAGCACAAGATGAATTGGGCGTGGCTACCGTGACCGATGCCATGCAACAGCTGATGAGCGCGCCGAGCTTGCCACCGCATATTGAAACACAAGCGATTGAAGATTTGCCCGAAGCGCCAGGCGTGTATTTGTTTTATGGCGAAAACGATTTACCTTTGTATATCGGCAAGAGCGTGAATTTGCGCGCCCGTGTGCTTTCGCACTTTAGTAGCGACCATGCCTCGGGCAAAGAAATGCGCCTTACCCAAGAAATGAAACGTATCGAATGGCGACCCACCGCAGGCGATTTCAGCGCGCAATTATTAGAATCCCGTTTGGTGAAAGAACTGCAACCAATATATAACCGCCAACTTAGGCGTGAAAATGCGTTATGTAGCTGGCAACTCACCAGCGATATGCAACGCAAACCTTGGTTGAGTTTGGTGCGCGAAGACGAGATGGTGCCAAGCACGCTCAGTCAGCTCTATGGCACCTTCAGAAGTAAGCGCCAAGCCACGGAAGTGTTGCGGAAGATTGCCGACGCGCATCAACTCTGTCATCAATGGCTGGGCTTAGAGGCGCCTTCTAATAGCCCATGTTTTGCGCATCAGCTCAAGCGCTGTAAAGGGGTATGCTGCGGTAAGGAAGCACTAGAAATCCATTTCTTGCGGGTGCAACAAGCCTTGATGGCACATAAAATCAAGACTTGGCCGTTTGCAGGTAAGGTAGGTTTTAAAGAATACAGCGTGGAAAACGATTTGCAGCAAATGCATGTGTTTTGGCATTGGATTTATTTGGGCGCGGTTGAAAGTGAAGCGGACTTGCATCAACTGAACGCTCAGGCACAAGTGCAAAAGTTTGATTTGGACACTTATAAGCTATTGATTCGACTGTTAAATCGCCCAAAAACCAAATGGGTGTTGTTGGATGCGGAAAAAACCAGCTAAAACATGCAAAAAATAGCGCAAAAAACACATTTCCCATTTGCTTTGTTGGATAAATTGCGTATAATTGCGGGTTCTTTAAAAGGCGATGTATAAGGCAATATTATGTACGCAGTGATCAAAACAGGTGGCAAACAATACAAAGTAGCCGCTGGTGACAAATTAAAAGTAGAAAAATTAGTAGGCGACGTAGGTAGCAAAGTTGTGATCGACAAAGTATTGTTGATTGCTGACGGCGAAAAAACAACTATCGGCGCACCATTGGTAGCGGGTGCTAAAGTGAATGCGACTGTGGTTTCACACGGCCGTGCTGACAAAGTGATGATTTTCAAATTCCGTCGTCGTAAACATTACCGTAAAACACAAGGCCACCGCCAAAGTTTTACAGAAATTCAAATTGATACCATTGCAGCAAAATAATTGCGCTGCAAAATAATTAGCAGTTAAGTTTTGACAGCAAAGTTATAAAGTTTAAAGGATTAAATCATGGCACACAAAAAAGCAGGCGGTAGTTCACGTAACGGTCGCGACTCACAGGCTAAACGTTTAGGCGTTAAAGCATTTGGTGAAACAGTAGTGAACGCAGGTAGCATTATCGTGCGTCAACGTGGCACTAAAATGCACGCTGGCGATAATGTTGGCATGGGCAAAGACCACACTTTATACGCATTGGTCGAAGGCAAAGTGAAGTTTGCTGTGAAAGGCGCACTAAAACGCCACACTGTGAGCATCGAAGCGGTTTAATCGCGATTGAATGCAAAAAGCCCTGTCGCTTGACGGGGCTTTTTCATTTATAGTTTAGTGAAATCTAAACTTAAGCGAAATTTAAAGCTTAATAAAGATTGAAGCTAGCTGATGCAGATGTTTCGGCTTTTAATTAAGCCACTGAACGCATAAAGAACGGATTATTTAAAGATGAAGTTTATTGACGAAGCAACCATTAAGGTCTACGCCGGTGACGGTGGTAATGGCGTGGCCACGTTTCGTCGTGAAAAATACGAGCCTATGGGTGGCCCCAATGGCGGTGATGGCGGCAAAGGCGGTTCAGTTTATGTACTGGCAGACCGCAACATCAACACCTTGGTTGATTACCGTTACACGCGAACCTTCAAGGCGCAACGTGGCGAAAATGGCAGCGGCTCGGATTGCTATGGCAAAGGTGGTGAAGAGATGGTGTTGCGCGTGCCTGTAGGTACAACCATTAGCGACAAAGCCACTGGGCAGTTTTTGGTTGATTTAAACACCGACGGTCAAAAAGTCATGATTGCCAAAGGCGGCAATGGTGGTCTAGGCAATATTCACTTTAAAACCAGTACCAATCGCTCACCAAGACAATGTACCAAAGGTGAGCCAGGCGAGGCGTTTGAGTTGTATTTTGAGCTTAAAGTGCTGGCCGATGTGGGCTTGCTAGGCATGCCGAATGCGGGTAAATCGACTTTTATTCGTTCAGTGTCTGCCGCTAAACCTAAAGTCGCGGATTATCCGTTTACCACCTTGCATCCTAATTTGGGCGTGGTGCGGGTCGATACCGAGCGTAGCTTTGTGATTGCCGATGTACCAGGCTTGATTGAAGGTGCGGCAGAAGGCGCTGGCTTGGGGCATCAATTCTTGCGTCACTTGCAACGCACTTCTTTGCTCTTGCATTTGGTGGATATTGCGCCGTTTGATGAGGCCGTAGACCCTGTGGCGGAAGCCAAAGCGATTGTGAATGAGCTGAAAAAGTATGACGATGAGCTCTATAATAAACCGCGTTGGTTGGTGCTCAACAAGATTGATATGTTGCCAGACGCTAAACAAGTGGTGGCTGATTTTGTGAAACAATATGGCTGGGACGGCCCAGTGTTTGCGATTTCTGCGATTAGTGGCTTGGGTTGTAAAGAGCTCACTTATGCCATTATGGATCATATCGACCAAGCCCGTGCCGAGCGCGAACTTGAGGCTGTGCCTGTTGCTGGCAATGCTTTATCAGAGACGATAGCATCGCCGCCTACTATCACGGAATAGCAAGAACCTAATATATTGAACTAGCTTATGCGCACTTCATTGATTCAAGACAGCAAAACCCTGATTGTGAAAGTAGGCTCTAGCCTTGTCACCAACAATGGGCAAGGCTTGGACAAAACCGCCATCGCAGCTTGGGCGGGGCAAATCAGCGCGCTCGTTAAGCAAGGCAAACAAGTGGTGTTAGTGTCTAGCGGTGCGGTGGCAGAGGGCATGCAACGTCTGGGTTGGAAAAAACGCCCCGTCGAAATCAATGAGCTACAAGCCGCCGCTGCGGTTGGTCAAATGGGCTTGGTGCAAATGTATGAGCAATGCTTTGCCCAACACGGTTTGCATACTGCACAGTTACTCCTCACTCACGAAGATTTGGCGGATAGAAAACGCTACCTCAATGCGCGTAGTACTTTACGCACCTTGCTCGACTTAAACGTTATTCCTATCATCAACGAGAATGATACCGTGGTGACTGAAGAGATTCGCTTTGGCGATAACGACACTTTGGGCGCATTGGTTGCCAATTTAATCGAAGCGGATGCCTTGGTCATCCTCACCGACCAACAAGGGCTGTATTCTGCCGATCCACGCAAAGACCCAAACGCACAATTTATTCAATTTGAAACAGCGGGCAATCCTGCACTAGAAGAAATGGCAGGCGGTGCCGGCAGTAGTGTAGGTACAGGCGGTATGCTCACTAAAATTCTGGCGGCCAAACGCGCAGCCAATAGTGGTGCCCATACGGTGATTGCTTCTGGGCGCGAAGCCGATGTGCTGGTGCGTTTGAGTCAGGGCGAGGCGATTGGCACACATTTAAAAGCCACGCAAATGAAAACCGTGGCAAAAAAAACAATGGCTAGCGGATCATCTGCGTGTAGGCGGGCAACTCGTGCTCGATGACGGTGCGGCCAAGGTGTTGACCAAAGAGGGTAAAAGCCTGTTGGCCATCGGCGTGGTCGATGTGGTGGGTAGCTTTGAGCGTGGTGATGTGGTGGCTTGTGTGGATGCTCAAGGCAAAGAGTTGGCGCGTGGTATTGTTAATTACAACGCGCAAGAAGTCAGCCGCATTAAACGCAAATCTAGCCACGAAATTGCAAACATACTCGGCTATATCGAAGAGTCAGAATTAATTCATAGGGATAATATGGTGGTATTTTAGACCGCCCGTATAGGATAAACATGCATAATACACAAGCAAAAGTAGCGATTATTATGGGCTCAGACAGCGACTGGCCAGTGATGAAAAATGCCGCGCAAATGTTGGCAGATTTTGGCGTGGCTTATCACGCCCAAGTGATATCTGCACATCGTACACCTGATTTGATGTTTGCCTTTGCTGAAAATGCCGCCAAACAAGGCTATCAAGTGATTATCGCAGGTGCAGGTGGTGCGGCGCATTTACCAGGCATGGTAGCAGCTAAGACCACGCTACCAGTATTAGGCGTGCCTGTGCCATCTAAACACTTGCAAGGTCAAGATTCACTGCTTTCTATTGTGCAAATGCCTAAAGGCATCCCTGTGGCGACTTTTGCTATCGGCGATGCAGGCGCGGCTAATGCAGGTCTGTTCGCAGTATCAATTTTAGCCAACCACGATGCTGATTTGGCAACAAAATTGAACGCCTTCCGCACCAAACAATCAGACAAAGTGCAACAAATGGAGCTACTAGATAAGCCATAAGCGAGCAAAACCATAAGTGAGTAAAACCATGAGTCACACACATCAAACCAATCCAATCATTCAACCACCCGCCATGTTAGGCATGTTAGGTGGCGGCCAACTCGGTCGCTTTTTTGTCATTGCCGCCCATGAGATGGGTTACAAAGTCACCGTGCTAGACCCGGATAAAAACAGCCCTGCAGGTCAAATCGCCGATGTGCATTTATGCGCCGCCTTCGACGATGCGGCGGCTTTGCAACAAATGACGGCCACTTGTCAGGCGGTCAGCACAGAGTTCGAGAATGTGCCTGCCAGTACGCTAGAGACATTGGCTGAATCGACCATTGTGCGCCCAAGTGCGCATAGCGTGGCAATTGCGCAAAACCGCGTGGCAGAAAAAAACTTTATTAAACAAGCTGGCTTGCCAGTGGCACCATTTGCGGTGATTAACCAAGCCAGCGATTTGCCTGCCGATGATAGCCCACTCTACCCAGCCATCTTAAAAGTGGCGCGTTTTGGCTATGATGGCAAAGGTCAAGCGCGGGTTAAAAATCAAGCAGAGGCGCAACAAGCGTTTGTCGAGTTTAAGCAAGAAATCTGTGTGCTAGAAAAAATGTTGGTGCTGGATTTAGAGGTTTCTGTGGTCTTGGCGCGTGATACGCAAGGCAATATTGAAGCTTTCCCTACTGCTGAAAACAGCCATCTCAACGGCATTTTAGATGTCAGTATCGCACCCGCACGTTGCTCAGAAGTGCTCAAAGCCAATGCACAAGCCTTAGCTAAAAAACTAGCGACGGAACTGAATTATGTTGGCGTGTTGGGGGTGGAGTTTTTTGTGGTGGGCAATCAATTGGTGCTTAACGAAATCGCCCCGCGTCCGCACAACTCAGGCCACTACACCATAGACGCTTGTGTGACCAACCAATTTGAACAACAAGTGCGCGTGATGACAGGTCAAGCCTTGGGCAGTGGGCATTTGCACAGCAATGCCGTGATGGTGAATATTTTAGGCGACAGTTGGCTCGTGACAGGTCAGCAACAAGACCCCGCTTGGCAAAAAGCGCTCGCGCATGGCAACTTAAAAATGCATTTATATGGCAAACATGAGCCACGTAAAGGACGTAAAATGGGGCACTATACAGTGATTGGCGACGACGCTGAAGCCGTGCTGAATGTCGCGAAAGTGGCGCGCAGTGAGTTGCGTATTGGTGAGTAAACTATATTATTTAATAGACATTGTTGCAATTCGTAGATAATAAAAAAGCCGAACATTTGTTCGGCTTTTTAGTATTTAAACGCCTAGAAACTAGACGTTTAAAAGGTCATTACTCAGCGGCTTTTTTAGCGCGTGGTTTAGCAGGCGCTTTTTCAGCTTTAGGTGCAGCTTTTTTAGCTGGTGCTTTAGCAGGCGCAGCTGCTTTTTTTACTGAAGCTAAAGTGGCAGGTGCGTCACCTTTTAGTGCTTTAATCGCAGCAGTCAAACGGCTCTTATGACGAGCAGCTTTGTTTTTGTGAATGATTTTTTTGTCTGCAATACGGTCAATCACAGAAATGTTTTCTTGGTATGAAGCCACTGCAGCAGCTTTATCACCTGTTTCGATTGCTTTGATGATTTTTTTGATTGCAGTACGCAAAGTTGAGCGCAATGCTGCGTTGTGCGCATTCACTTTTACGGATTGGCGCGCGCGTTTGCGAGCTTGTGCGGTATTTGCCATGTGTCTATTGTCCTATTTCATTAACTAATGCTCTAGTTTGTTTGTCTAAAAGCCAAATTGACTTTCGATTGACTAAAGCGAGAATTCAAGTGGGTGTGATACGAAACCGTGCATAATAATGTTTTTGCTTGCATTTTGCAACAATTAAATCAAGCAATCGATGAAGGATAAGGCCTTGGCGTGATAAAATCGCCATCTTTATTCTTGCCTAAACTATTTTAAGTCATGAACTTATTAAAAGCGCTCGCAACGGTCGGTGGAATGACCTTTATTTCGCGCCTACTCGGCTTTGCGCGCGATACGCTGATTGCGCGTATTTTTGGCGCAGGCATGGCAACCGATGCATTTTTTGTGGCATTTAAAATCCCTAATTTATTGCGCCGCATTTCGGGCGAGGGGGCATTTAGCCAAGCCTTTGTGCCGATTCTGTCAGAATATCGCAAACAGCGCACGCCAGAAGCCACCAAAGCGTTGATTAACCATGTCGCAAGTTTGTTGGGTTTGTTTTTAGTGGCCATCACCATCATTGGCATGTTGGCTGCGCCTGTGATTGTTGGCCTAACTTCGCCAGGGTTCGTGGCCGACCAAGCTAAGTTTGATTTAACGGTCGATTTACTCCGCATCACCTTCCCTTATATTTTATTTATCTCTTTGGTATCCATGGCGGGTGGGGTGCTCAATGCGCACAGCCAGTTTCAAGTGCCCGCGTTTACGCCTGTGTGGCTTAACCTCTCGTTCATCATAGGCGCCGTGTTTGTTGCGCCGTATTTTGATAACTCCGTGTATGTGTTGGCATGGGCAGTGTTTGTCGGTGGTGTGGTGCAGTTGTTGTATCAAGTGCCTTATCTGCAAAAGTTGGGCATGTTGCCACGTTATGAACTTAACTTGCATGATGAAGGCGTGCGTCGTATTTTAAAGTTGATGGGCCCGGCTATTTTTGGGGTGTCTGTCGCGCAGATTTCCATTGTCCTTAATAATGTGTTTGCCTCATTTATGCCCACAGGCAGCGTGTCTTGGTTGTATTACGCCGACCGCTTAATGGAATTCCCGACAGGCGTATTGGGCGTGGCATTAGGCACGATTTTGTTGCCTAGTTTATCGAAATCGTTTGTGGATAAAACGGAGCAAGAGTTTTCCTTGCTTCTTGATTGGGGCTTGCGCCTCACCTTTTTGCTATCCGTGCCTGCCGCAATGGCTTTGGCGGTGCTGTCTAAACCCTTGGTCGCGAGTTTGTTTTATTACGGCAAATTTACGCCTGTGGATGTCGCCATGACTGAGCGTGCGCTGATTGCCTATAGTTTAAGTTTGCTGGGTTTGATTTTGGTGAAAGTGTTAGCACCTGGGTTTTACGCACGCCAAAACGTCAAAACGCCCGTCAAGATTGCCATTTTTACCCTGTGTTTAACGCAGGTATTGAATGTGATTTTTTTATCGTTCACCGATTTGCAGCACGCTGGCTTAGCCTTGGCTGTAGGATTGGGCGCATGCGTCAATGCCAGTTTGTTGTTTTACATGCTCAAACGCACTGGCGCTTATCAACCGCGTGCAGGCTGGTGGCTGTTTTTAACCAAGCTCGCCATTGCCGTGAGTGTGATGGCAGTAGCTTTGCATTATACGTCCTTGTGGGCGGGTGACTGGCTAGCCATGCCCGCCTTGATGCGTATGAGCATGCTCGCCGCTGTGGTGGTGGGTGGCATGGTGGTTTATTTTGCGGCCTTGGCGCTATTGGGTTTTAGGCCACGCGATTTTGCCAAGCGGGTGCATGCTTGATGCAAGTGTTTCGACATATTGTCCCTGTACGTGCTTCACAGGCTTTAGCGATTGGCAATTTTGACGGCTTTCATTTGGGTCATCAAGCCTTGCTCAAACAACTCATCAGCACAGCCAAAACACAGGGCTTGGTGCCTGCGGTCATGACCTTTGAGCCACATCCGCGTGAGTTTTTTACACCACACAATGCGCCAGCGCGCTTGTCAGCCTTGCGTGAAAAATTAGAGCATTTTGCGCAAGCAGGCGTGCAACATGTGTATTTGCAACGCTTTAACCAAGCCTTTGCCGCACAAACTGCGGATGGCTTTATGCACATGCTTAAACAGACGCTAAACGTCCAAGAAATCTTGGTGGGCGAGGATTTTAAATTTGGGGCAAAACGGGCTGGCGATGTAAACACCTTAACCCAAGCGGGATTCAGCGTTAGCCCCTTGCCCGAAGTGCAAGTAGGTGGCGAGCGTGTTTCAAGCACCTTGGTGCGCAACGCCTTGGCATCGGGCGAGTTAACCAAGGCGCAAGCCTTGCTCGGTCGCCCTTACAGCATCAGTGGTACGGTGGTGCATGGCGCCAAGCGCGGTCGGCAACTAGGCTTTCCCACCGCCAACGTGCACATGCGTCATGAGCGCCCTGCACTCACAGGGGTTTATGCAGTAAAATTAGATAGTTTGCCAGCCGTAGCTAATTTAGGGGTGCGACCCACCATCGCGGGCATTCCTAAACTCATGCTAGAAGTGCATGTGTTGGACTTTAATGGCGATTTATACGGTCAGCACGTGCATGTGGAATTTATGCATAAAATCCGCGATGAAATGAAGTTTGATGGTTTAGATGCACTCAAAGCGCACATTGCAAAGGATATTGTAGTGGCGCGCAAATTTTTTATTAGCCACAGATAAACGCAGATGCACACAGATAAAATCTAATCAAAAGCTAGGCAAATGACCCTGCTGTTAATCTGTGTTTATCCGTGTTCATCTGTGGCTAAATCAAGTGTTGGAAATGTGAAATGACTGAAGAAAATACCAAAGAAAATAAAGATTCAAAATACAAACTCAATCTACCAGAGACCAGCTTTCCCATGCGTGGCGATTTGGCCAAGCGCGAACCTGCATGGCTGAAAAGCTGGCAAGAGCGCAAAGTGTATGAACGTATTCGCCAAGCGCGCAAAGGCGCTAAGAAATTCATTCTGCATGACGGCCCGCCGTATGCCAACGGTGACATTCATATTGGTCACGCCGTTAATAAAATCTTAAAAGACATCATCATCAAATCCAAAACCATGAGTGGTTTTGACGCGCCTTATGTGCCAGGCTGGGATTGTCATGGCTTGCCAATTGAGTTGGTGGTCGAGAAAAATCACGGCAAAAATATCGACCCTGCCAAGTTCCGCGAGTTATGCCGTGCTTACGCCGCCGAGCAAGTAGAAAAGCAAAAGAAAGACTTTATCCGCTTGGGTGTGTTGGGCGATTGGGACAATCCTTATTTGACCATGGACTTCAAAACCGAAGCCGACATCATGCGCGCTTTGGGCGATATTTATAAAAATGGTTATCTCTATCAAGGCTCAAAACCTGTGCATTGGTGCGTGGATTGTGGTTCTGCGTTGGCTGAGGCTGAGGTGGAATATGAGGATGTGAACTCGCCTGCGATTGATGTTGGGTTCGAGGTGGTAAATAGAAGCGAATTTTGGGATAGAGTTACAGGCTCATACTCCAGAGGTGATGAATCCAAGCCTGTATTCTGTGTGATTTGGACAACAACACCTTGGACACTGCCAGCAAACCAAGCTGTATCAGTTAACGCGGATTTGCGTTACTACGTAGTTGAAACAGACAGTGAATATTTAGTTTTGGCCGCTGACCTTTGGAAAAATGCTTTCTCAAGATATGGAAAGATTGCGATTGGCTCAGGTCTCAATCAATGTAGCGGTGAATCATTAAAAGGTTTAGAACTAAAACACCCATTCGATAACCGCCAAGTGCCAGTCATTTGCGGTGACCATGTGACGACTGATGCTGGTACAGGCTTAGTCCATACTGCCGCTGCTCACGGTAACGATGACTGGTTAGTGATGCGCGCTAACTTCCCGAATGAAAAGCCACGTGTGCTCATGGGCGGTGATGGTAAGTTTTTCACCAGTGAATTAGTAGAGTTTGAAGCCATTCGTGGCTTAAGCCGTCAAGATGCCAATAAAATCATTCTCGCAAAACTGCAAGAAAATGGCGTGTTGTTTGCCTCTGCGCGTTTGAATCACAGCTTCCCACATTGCTGGCGGCATAAAACACCACTCATGCAATTGGCGACTCACCAATGGTTTATCGGTATGAACTCAACCGACGCTAATGGCAAAGCCTTGCGTGAACACGCAAATAAAGCCGTGGATAACACCGAGTTTTTCCCAAGTTGGGGTCGTGCGCGTTTAGAGGCGATGATTAAAAACCGCCCTGATTGGTGCGTGTCGCGCCAACGTAACTGGGGCGTGCCGATGCCTTTATTTGTGCATAAAGAAACAGGCGAGCCGCACCCAAAAACGGCGGAGCTGTTTGAACAAGCGGCCTTGCTCACCGAGCAAACAGGCGTTGAAGCTTGGTTTAGTTTAGACGGAGATGCATTCTTAGCGAAACACGCGCCAGAAAATGCTGAGCAATACAAAAAAGTCACCGATACTTTAGACGTGTGGTTTGACTCAGGCAGTACGCATGCAGCGGTGTTAAAGCGTCGTCCTGAACTCGCTTTCCCTGCGGATTTGTATTTAGAAGGTTCTGACCAACATCGTGGTTGGTTCCAAAGCTCATTACTGACAGGCTGTGCGATTGACGGTCGCGCGCCATACGACGCCTTGCTCACGCATGGTTTTGTGGTGGATGGCGCAGGCCACAAAATGAGTAAATCTAAAGGCAATGTGGTGGCACCGCAAAAGGTGATGGACACCTATGGCGCAGACATTTTGCGCTTGTGGGTGGCCTCGACTGATTATTCTGGCGAGTTGACCATTAGCGATGAAATTCTAAAACGGGTGGCCGATGGCTATCGTCGTATTCGCAATACTTTGCGTTTCTTGCTCTCAAACTTAGCTGACTTTGATGCCAGCAAAGACTTATTGCCAGTAAACGAATGGCTGGAAATTGACCGCTATGCGCTACATTTAACGCATGAATTACAAGCCAATATTTTGGCGGATTACGATAAATACGAGTTCCACTTGGCGGTGCAGAAGTTTGTGGGCTTTTGCTCTGAGGATTTAGGCGCGTTTTATTTGGATATTCTCAAAGACCGCTTATATACCAGTGGTGAGACTTCACATGCACGGCGCGCCGCACAAAGTGCTTTGTATCACATCACTCACGCAATGATGCGTTTGATGGCGCCTATTTTGAGCTTTACCGCCGATGAAATTTGGCAGACTTTAGGTTTGGATGCACAAGCGACTGTGTTTGAAGATGTTTGGTATGCCTTGCCAGCGCATGGCTTGAGCGATGACCGTTTGCAAGCATGGGCGACCGTGATTGAAGTGCGCGCTTATGTGGCAAAACAAATTGAAATGCTACGTTCAGAAGGTAAGGTAGGCTCCTCACTTCAAGCAGAGTTGGAATTTTATGTTCCAAAATCGACATATGATGCGCTAGAAAGTCTTGAGAATGATTTACGTTTTGTGATGATTACTTCAAAAACTGAATTGGTTTCTAGCACAAATGATCCAACAATCATGAATGTTATAGTCAAGCCTAGTCCTTACAAAAAATGTGACCGTTGCTGGCATTACCGCGAAGACGTGGGTGCGGATGCGGCGCATCCAAGCATTTGCGGACGTTGTGTGAGCAATTTGTTTGGGAAGGGTGAAGTGCGGAAATATGCTTAATGTTTTTAGTCATACCGACGCAAGTCGGTATCCAGCGTCGTTGCGCATTCAAAGTCACTGGATGCCGTTTTCCAACGGCATGACGGAGGCAATATGAAACCAAACTTAAAATGCTTGGAAATTATAAAATGGTTTGCGCTTGTAAAATGGTTTGCACTTAGCGCCATCGTCATTGCGCTCGACCTCTACACCAAACACCTGATTCAGTTATCTTTCAGCTTTGGCGAGCATGTGCCTGTTACCTCTTATTTTGATTTAGTGCGCTACCACAACACAGGGGCGGCGTTTAGCTTTTTGGCGAATGCGGGCGGTTGGCAACATTGGTTTTTTGTGAGCATTTCTGTCATCGCTTCAGCTGTGATGGTTTATTTGCTGACCAAACACACGCACAATAAACTTTTTTGTTTGGGCATTGCCTTAGTGTTGGGCGGCGCTTTGGGCAATTTGTACGACCGATTGACCTTGGGCTATGTCGTTGATTTCTTATTCTTCTATTATCAACAGTGGGCGTGGCCTGCGTTTAACGTAGCTGATAGCGCCATTTGTGTGGGGGTGGGGTTGTTGTTTTGGGATAGCTTTAAACAAACGGCTTAAAGCACGTCAAAACGCACAATCTAAATTCTTGTTATGCCAGATTGGAAAAAACTGATTGCAGCAAAAGTCGCGCTAGCCAAGCGTGGCAATAAACGCAGTGCGCAAAGCGCAAACGAGCGCATTCCACCTGGTCAAACGCAGGTGAATAACTTTCCTGTGTTGGATTTGGGCATACGTCCCAACGTCAATACTGCCAACTGGATGCTCAATGTCTATGGGTTGGTGGAAAATCCACTGGAACTCAATTGGAAAGATTTTCGTCAGTTGCCACAAGTCGAGAGCGTCTCTGATTTTCATTGTGTCACCCGTTGGTCGCAACTAGATATGCAGTGGCAAGGCGTGTTGGCGCGCGATTTAATTGCTATGCTCTCGCCTATGGACAAAGCCAAATTCGTCACCATGCACAGCTATGACGGCTACACCACCAATTTACCTTTAGAAGCCTTGTTGGATGACGATGTGGTGATTGCGCACAGCTTAGATGGTCACATGCTGAGCGCCGAGCATGGCGGGCCTGTGCGCATGATAGTGCCTAAACGCTATGCTTGGAAAGGTGCCAAGTGGCTGAAAGGCATTGAGTTTCATGAGCACGACCGCCTTGGCTTTTGGGAAGTGCGTGGCTATCACAATGAGGCTTTTCCGTTTGAGGAACAGCGCTTTTCAGAAGACGATTTTATCTAAGCCAAATCAATTTATATATCTAATAGCAAACCCATTTATTAAATTTTCTTTACAAGCCTAAATAGTTATACATTTTTTCCGTAATAGAAAAAGATGTAAAAAATAATAAAAGGGTTTGTGATGGATAGAGTCGATTTAAGGGAAGTGAATCCCCATCTGCTAGACAATTTAATTCAAGCGTCTGAACAAGAGCAGATGGTGGTAGGGGAAGATATTTACGATGCGAGTGGCATTAAATTGCTCACCACGGGTTACCCATTAGAAACTTCCACCCGCGAAAAACTACTTTTTAGAACGCTAAAAAAACCACTCGAAACTTCGATACGCGCGCAAAATTTAGACATTGCCGAGGCCATTCGTTCTGAGGTGAACTGGTTGCTTGGGCAGCACCCCGCAGTGAGCCAAATGTTTGCTGGCTTGGATAACGAAGGCTTAGAAATCGCCTCGACACCAATCGATAATTTACCGCGCTTACTGTTGTCAATTGCGCATCTCAATCACGAAAAATCATTTAAACATGCGGTACTGGTGACTATGCTAAGCCGTGCGATTGCCAGAACTATGGGTTATGAACCTTCGTTTTTTCAGCCACTTACACAGGCCGCGTTGGCACACGATTTAGGTGAAATGTATCTTGACCCCAGCTATTTATATACCAATGTGCGCTTGTCCCCCAAGCAATGGAAGCTGACCATGCAACACCCTGAGCTAGGGTGGCAATTAATCAAACAATATACGCATTATGGCACTGATGTGGCGAGAGCTGTGTATGAGCATCATGAGCGCGAAAATGGCAGCGGTTACCCGCAAAAGCTAAAAGGTACGCAAATTAGTCCGATGGGGAAAATTCTAGCAGTCGCTGAAGTGTTGGCAGGCTTGCTACTCAAGCCGAGTTATCCGATGCGACGTGCGCACTTGGTTTTGAAGTTGATTCCGCACGAATACGACAAAAAGGTGTTGGATGCTGTACATCAACTTTCAACACATCATGAAGTCGCGCATGATGAGGCGCATGCTTACGTCACTTTTGAGAAAATAGTGGGCGTTTTCAGAGAGCTTATTACAGTAGACAAGATGTTTAAAAGATATCTAATGACGCCAGTCAGCGTGGCGGAAAGGGAGCTCGTGGATGATGTGCTGAAAAGTCTGGTTGACATCAAAAGAGCGCTTTCATCGCTGGGTTTAGATTATTGTCTGACCCAAGAGGGGTGGGGCAATGTAGAGAATGATCTACAAATTAGAATGGAGATGGATGTCGCGGCCCGCGAGGTGGCATGGCGCTTGAGAGACAAAGCACGCGACATGCTTTTAAGTTTTACGGATGAGGGAGTCAAAATGTCACCAGAAATACAGACAATTGTTGGCTTGATGTCGCAGTGCAGTGTGCGTTAGAAAGCTTTTTAGAAAACTTTAAACCAAGCCTAGTGATTTATTTTGTTGGTAAAAGCTTAGCGACAACATGCCAAATACCCAAGCACACTGCGCCCACCAGCACCCCAAATAAGCCATCCAATAAAATACTCCAGTAGCCTATACTACTGCCAATGTGATGCACGGCAGGAATGCCATGCGCGACAATCGCACCACCCACCAAAAACATCGCCGCTGTGCCAAGCACAGATAAAGTGCGCATCAGATAAGGCACTGTTTTTAAGAGACCAAAGCCAAACTTACGCACTGCCTGTTTTGCCAAACTTAGCCCTTGTCGTTGCATCATCCACAAGCCTGCGTCGTCCATTTTCACAATCGCAGCCACTAGGCCATATACGCCGATGGTCATCACCAAGGCAATCAAGCTGACCACCATGACTTGTGTGCTAAATGGGTGGTCAGATACGGTACCTAGAGAAATCACAATAATCTCAGCCGAGAGAATAAAATCAGTGCGAATCGCGCCTTTTATTTTTTCTTCTTCCAAGGCGACTAGGTCACCAGTGGGATTTTCGAGTGTTTCCTTGATGTCAGCTTCGTGTGTTTGCGCATCATGCTTGTGCATGAGTTTGTGCCAGATTTTTTCAAAGCCTTCAAAACACAAAAAAGCGCCGCCCACCATCAATAAAGGTGTAATAAGCCAAGGCGCAACATAGCTAATCAACAAGGCCGCAGGCACTAAAATAAGTTTATTCACAAACGAGCCTTTGGCCACCGCCCATACCACAGGCAACTCGCGCGAGGCGTCTACGCCGGTAACTTGTTGCGCATTCAAGGCTAAGTCATCACCCAAGACCCCTGCGGTTTTTTTAGCTGCCACTTGGGTCATGGTCGCTACGTCATCCAACATGGTGGTGATGTCATCTAGCAAAGCAAGCAAGCTGGAAAAAGCCATGAGTTGTTCCAAATCAAATACAAAGGTTGTCTATTTTACGTGAATGCCATTAAAATAGCGAAATGGGAAAAACGAAATTTCAACGTTGGGTAGCGCGATTGGCATTGATGGCCATGTTGCTGGTGAGCCTTGTGCCCACCCTGACTTTGGCTTTTCCCATGAAAGCCAATGGTGGCTCTGCAACTTCATTTATGCAAGAAATCTGTACCACCAGCGGTCAAAAGCTCTATATCAATGTCGTCACCACCCAAGGCAAGCAAATTCAAACCGCATTGGATTTTCAGCCCAGCCAAAAACCCGCTTCACTTACGCACCACCTTAACCACTGTCCATTTTGTAGTGTACAGTTAGATGTGGTGCTAGATATCCCCGTTAATCCAGCCTATGCAATTTATCAAATCGCCCAAACGCGTTTGGCGTTGGCTGATTATGTTTCACCTGTAGTTTCACCTGTTTTTCAAACTGCGCAACCTCTGCGCGCCCCACCTGTTTTCTCATAACACGCATATTTAGCACAGTGTTTACAGCGTTAAGACTCAGCGTCTTTAGCGTTTAAATCCTGATGTTTAAAGACAGTGTCCGCCTTGCATTTGGCGCGACAACACCATTGCGTATGTTTTTATGCCCAACATATTGGGTATTCAGCACGCAATCAATACGCAAAGAAAACGTGAATTGAGGAAAAACAAATGATTACCTTACACATACAAGAACTGATTTTTGTAAAACAAGCCGCATGGCGTCGCAGAATCACCCTGGTCGAAATCGCCGAGGCCACAGGCATCAGTCGCATGACCTTGCACCGCATGATCAAAGACAAAAGCTACAACGCATCCCTAGAACACTTAGAAAAACTGTGCACATTTTTTCAATGTGAGATACAGGCGCTGGTTAAGTTTGTGCCAGAGAGCCTTAATTTTTCGAGCATTAAAGCGGCCTAGGATATTTGAGCATGCAATTTATTAATACAAAGCCAGTAAGCAAACTTGCTGGTGCTTTTTTATAACTTAAAGATGGGGAGTAAATGATGATAGTAAATAAACAATTATTTTTTGCAGTGTTAGCAGCACTGCCTTTGGTAGCCATGGCTGAGCATGAGGGTACAGTACATGTGGATGATGTGAAGGTGGTAGCAGAAAAATCTAAAGGCTCACTCACGCAGCCGAGTAAAGAGGTGGCTAAAGAGACTTTAAGCAAGACTGCAGGTGGTACGACGCTGGTGGACATGGAGCAAGTGCGTGAAGGTCGCACTAGCAATATGCAAGATACATTGGGTATGGCGGCAGGTGTGTTGGCACAATCGCGTTTTGGTGCAGAGGAAACCCGTTTGTCAATTCGCGGTTCTGGTATTCAAAGAACATTCCACGGACGTGGTTTGAAATTGATGCAGGACGGTATGCCGACTAACTTGGCTGATGGTGGCTTTGATTTTCCTGCGATTGATCCGATGGCAACTGATTATATTGAAGTCTATCGTGGTGCTAATGCGTTGCAGTATGGCGCTAGTAATTTAGGTGGCAGTATTAATTTTATCTCTCGCACGGGCTACACAGCACCTAAATTGGAAGTGCGCACTGAAGGCGGTAGTTATGGATACTACCGTTTAGGCGTTAGCACGGGTGGCGTTGAGGGCGATGTTGATTATTTTGTCACCGCGAGTAAATATGGCAGCAACAGTTTCCGTGACAATGCAGTACAAAGTGCCGACCGTTTAACTGGTAACGTAGGTTATAAAATCAACGAGAATGTGGAAACGCGTTTTTACTTTGGATATACCAATAATGACTCACAGCTTTCTAGTAGTTTGACTAAAACGCAACTTAAACAAGATCCAAAACAGGCCAACATTACTGCTGGCCCATTGGCAGGGCAAGGTATTAGCGAGCGTGATATTAATGTGACCCGATTGGCGAACAAAACCACTATCAACCTTGACCATGGTAAATTGGAATTAGGCGCTTTTTACTCTAAGAAAAGCCTTTATCATCCAATTGTTGACTTGTTTGTATTTGGTAATGACACTTTGGGGCTAATTGACCAAGAATCTGATGACTACGGCATTACTGCGAGATGGACACAACAAGGTCAATTGTTTGGATTGAACAATGAGTTTGTGGCAGGTATTACCCCTACTTATGGTAAAACAGACGCAAAAAACTTTCGTAATGTGAACGCTAAACGAGGCGCTTTAGTAAATGACTTTGATCAACGTGCCTCTAATATAGAGATGTTTGTAGAGGATAGACTATCAGTCACTGATAAGTTGACGGCGATTGCTGGGGTGCAATATACCAAAGCAAGACGTGATTCAAAAGATAGAATGATTACTGGCACTGGTGACCAAAGCGTTGATAAAACGTTTACACAAACCAGTCCAAAATTAGGAATGCTATATCAATTGGAGCCTCAAGTGCAGTTGTTTGCAAACGTTTCACGTAGCTTTGAACCACCAACTTTCGGTGAGTTAAATAGTGCAGTTGTCGCACAACTTAAAGAGCAAACAGGCACAACTTTTGAATTTGGAAGTCGCGGTAATAGTGAGAGTGTGGATTGGGATGTGGCTGTTTATTATGCAAAACTTAAAAATGAGTTATTGCAAGTGGCTCCTGTTGGCTCGCCTGTTGCAACACAAACAATTAACGCTGATAAAACCATACACAAAGGTTTGGAGTTAGGGCTGACTGCAAGATTGCCTTTGAATTTGGTCTCTCGTAGCAGTTTGTTGATTAATGACTTCAGACTGGACGGCGATGCGGTGTTTGGTAGTAATAGATTGGGTGGCGTTCAACGCTCCTTGTTGCGTAGTGAACTGTTATACCGTGGCAATGACTTCTTAAACGGCTTCTACTTCGGGCCAACCATCGAGTGGTCACCACAACGCTACAATGTGGATTTTGCTGAAACTTTATACGCGGATAGCTACTTTATTTGGGGCCTAAAAGCAGGGCAGAAGGTCAATAATCAATGGTCATGGTTCTTAGAGGGGCGTAACTTAGCAAATCAAAAGTATGCAGCGAGTACTGGTGTGTTGCCAGACGCTAGAAGGGCAGGCGCTAGTCAAGAACAGTTCCTGCCTGGTGATGGTAGAACTGCGTATATGGGCATTACTTGGACTTACTAAAACTTAATTGTTAACGCAGGGGCGACTGAGGTCGCCTTTGTGTGTTTTTGGAGACGCTTGTGACAAAAAAAAGAATCTTGTTAATTATTGGGTTGGTTTCATCTTTCTGGGTTACTGTTTATATGGTGAAAAGCATCGCAGAGGTGGCACAATCCACCGCAGTGGTCACGGCTATTAAGGCGCAATGGGAAAAACCTAACAAGCCTATTGATGTGCCCGTGGTGGTGGTGAGTGGTCAGCATGCGATTGCTGATTGGATACAAGGTGAAAAAGGTGGCCGCGCTTTGTTGATGATGCATGGTAGGCACTGGCAAACCATGATGTGTGGCGATGGCAATATGAAGCAACGCAAGCATTTATTGCAAGCGGGCGTGCCCGCTAAAGATGCGGATGCTTTGATTGCTGGCTTGGGTAAAGCTGAGGCGAAGTTGACTAGCGACCAATTGAAACTAATTGATAGTTTTAAAGGTATGGTGGATTTGCTGAAGGAGCCACATCACCATGATTAATGCATTAAAAAATATTAAAAATCAGTGGCTGTTTTGGCATCGATGGATAGGCTTATTCAGTTGCATTGGGGTGTTGTTGTGGGGCTTGTCTGGGCTTTCGCACCCAATCATGACGCGCTTGCAACCTAAACCAGTCGCATTTGCAGCACCCTCTGCGACGTTTGATTTGTCTAGCAGTGAAACGCCACGTGCTTTATTGGCAAAACATGGCATTGACCAATTTCAACATCTTAGCTTGGCACAAATAGATGGCGTGGCTTATTTGCGCGTAGGACATCTTACTGCGGGAGACGCATCGCCTAAACCCGCGACTTATATCAACTTTAAAACAGGGGCGATTTTGCCTGATGCTGACAAGGTTTATGCAAAACAGTTGGCGAGCCACTTTACAGGATTGCCACTAGAGGAAATTACCGATGCGACATTAATTGATGCATTTGATGAGGACTACCACCCTGTGAATCGATTATTGCCTGTGTGGCGAGTTACCTTTCAATCGCATGGGCATTTGCGCGCCTATATTGATACTGAGCAAACAAGGCTTTCTACGCTGGTGGATGACACCCGCCACCGCTTGACCAAGTTGTTTGAGTTTGGGCATAACTGGTCATTTTTATCATGCTTGCCTAAGCTACAGTTCGGTTTGAGTGC
The DNA here is from genome assembly GCA_965249075.1 of uncultured Methylophilus sp. Classification (GTDB taxonomy): domain Bacteria; phylum Pseudomonadota; class Gammaproteobacteria; order Burkholderiales; family Methylophilaceae; genus Methylophilus. The sequence continues at coordinate 576,201 of CBDFLF010000001.1, read as the reverse complement.
CAGTATGTTGGGCTTGATTATGCTTTCAGCTTTAAGCGGTTTGACTCTTTATTTTAAACAAGCTTCTACGGCAAAAGCGCGCCTTTCTCGCTGGGCATCACGCCGTTGGCACCGTCGATTAGGTTTGGTGGTGAGCCTGACGACTTTGGTGTTTGCCAGCAGTGGCTTCTTTCATTTATACATGAGTGACCAGCAGCAAAATAATGCATTGGCCGTCGCGCCTAGCGTTGCACAATCTGACTTGTTAGATGATGCCGTTTGGCGTCAAATCGTCAAGCAACCATTAGCTAAATTAGATGCCGTTGTACAACAAAACCTGGTTCAAAAAGATGTAGCACAACAAGCTGTACCTTATTGGCTAGTACTCAACGCGATACCGCATCAAAACCAAATGCCAGTAGCACAGGTGGCGGCGTTGGCTAAAGAAGGCGCACATGCCGAGCATCAAGGGCACACACAAAAGCCCAGCTTTCATCCACCGCAAATGTTCAATGCAAGCAAAACAAACTCAGCACAAGGTGGTGTTGAGGACTTTGTGAGAAGACAGGTTGCGAGTTTGATTCAACAGCCCGTTTTAGACATCAATGAAGTGACATGGGTGACAGAGTTTGCCAAAGAGTATGGCTTTATTTTTAAGCGCTTGCCTGTACTTAAAGTGCAATTGCACGATGCAGACAGTACGCGTTTTTACATTGAGCCATCGACGGGAGCGTTGTCAGTGCGAGTGCGCAATATCGATGGATTAGAAGGTTTTGTGTTTGCTTATTTGCACAAGTGGGCATTTCAATCTCTCAATAAAGAGCTACGCGATGTGCTAGTTTCTTTATTCGCGTTGATGACAGTGTTGGTCGGCGTGCTGGGGATTGTGCTGTTTGCCAAACCAAAAAGACTGTAGCTTCACTCGCCCACTAAACTGCCTTGTCTAGCATATAGCTCACCCGTTGGCGTGGTGTGGCAGTTTTGAGTATCTCGCTCGGCAGTTGGCTGGCTTTAATGCATTGAACAATATTGAGATTGCTGGCTTCACGTAGGTCAATCACCTCGCCGTCTCTGCTGCCATCTAAGGCGATAGTTTTAACGTAAGGGCGCAACGGTTGGTTGGGGTTGACCGAAATCACGCCTGCCAGTGTTTGGTTTGAGAGTCTGATGATGCTACCTGGGGGGTAAACGCCTAGGCACTTAATAAAGCGTTTGAGTAGTTCGTCATTAAACCATTTTTTATGGTGCGCAAACATCAAGCCAAGCGCCTCATAGGGTGTTTTCGCAGTCTGTGGGTTGCTCGGGTTGCAAAGGTTGTCATAGACATTCACCACAACTAATAATTGCGCCAAGGGATCAATCGCTGTTTCTTTGAGTCCCAGTGGATAGCCACTGCCATCTGCCAACTCGTGATGCTGCCCGACCACCACACTTAAGCGTTTAGCCAACCCGTAGCTTTCTATCAACTGTGCGCCGATGGCCGCATGGGTTTCTAGGGTTCTTTGCTCAGCTTCTGTGAGCGGGTCTTTTTTGAGTATGATTCTATCGCTGATTTGTTTTTTGCCGATGTCGTGCAAAATCGCCGCCATGCCTGCGATATGCGCTTCTTCTTGACTGAGGTTCAGCGTTTTACATAGCATCATGGCAAGTACTAAGATGTTGAGCTCGTGCTGATAATGGGCGTCGCTAGAACGGTTGCCATTCACGGCGTGAATAATAATATCGCCTTCAGTAAGTGCTACCGCGAGTAACTCATTCACCAAAGTCTCTGCTTGGATAACGGCTTGTTTAGGTTGCATTAAACAGAGTGTTTGTATCTGTTTAACGTTTGTGCTGGTTTGCACAAACTTTTTCTCTGCCTCGTCAATCGCGTGTTTGAGCTTGCTTTGTCTTAAATGAACTTCATCAGCCTGCGTGGGCACAGCAATGGAAGCATTGGTTTGTTTGACGGGTAGTTCTACGACATTGTTTATATTAAGTGGCTGAGAGTCACTGCGGTTAGGGTCGTAGCGTACTTGTTTGATGCCGATGCGCTTGATGGTCATGATTTGTGACTCATCTTCGATTTTAAAGCTACTGAGTGTAAATGGATGGTCCATCCAGCCCAAGTCTAGATGCACATAGAGCCCGACGCTGAGTTGGCTCACTGCGATGGTATGCATGTGTGCAAAATCGGATGAATTTGATTTATTAAACAGATTAAACATTGAGCACCTGTTGTGTCAGATTGTTGAGTTGTAAAAGTTGCATAAAGTGTTTAGCTGGTACGGGGTAGCCGTACAAATAACCTTGTGCTTCTTGGCAACCCATGGCTTGCAAAAAGCGTTCTTGTGCTTCCGTTTCAATACCTTCGGCCACCACAGTAAAACCAAGCTGTGTCGCCATGGCGTAAATGGCACTGGCAATGGCTGCGTCATCTTCGTCATCGGGCAAGTCCCGAATAAAGCTGCGATCAATTTTAATTTGGTCGAGTGGCAGGCGTTTGAGATGCGAGAGTGAGGAGTAGCCAGTACCAAAATCATCAATCGCGATGCGTACACCCAATAACTTCAATTGATTAAACGTGTTGATGACATGCTCGGTTTGATGCATCAAGGTGGTTTCAGTAATCTCCAACTCTATCATCTCGGCGTCACAATCGGTCTCAAGCAAAATGCCATAGACGGTATCAGCAAATTGGCTCTGCATGATTTGCACACCAGAGACATTGACGGCCACTTTTCTGAATGCGCCATCTAAACTCGCCCATTGTTTTGCTTGTTTGGCGGCCTGTGTGAGTACCCACTCACCAATCGGCAATATCAAGCCTGTTTCCTCTGCAAGTGGAATGAATTTGTTGGGTGGAATCATGCCTATGTCGGGGTGATGCCAACGCAATAGCGCTTCAGCGCCGACAATCATGCCAGTGCTAAGGTTGATTTGCGCTTGGTAGTAGACTTCTAATTGTTGGCGCTCTAGTGCACGTCGTAACTCATGCTCAAGCTGGAAACGCTCGATGGCGTTTTGTGTGAATGAGTTGCAGTAAAAAGCGTGGTTGTTTTTGCCATTCTTTTTCACGTGATACATGGCTAAATCAGCCGCTTTAATCAGGCTTTCAACTTCCTTGCCATCGTCAGGATAAATACTAATGCCTATGCTGGCGGCAACAAATAGCTCGCGCTCATCGATGATAAATACTTGTTGAATCGCCAATAGTATTTCTTCTGCTTTTTGGGCAGCAACGGCTTGGGTATGCAGATTTTCAAGAATCACAATAAACTCATCACCACCCAAACGCCCAACCACATCACACTGACGTAAACATTGTTTAATTCGTTTAGCCACTTCTAGTAACAGCGCGTCGCCAACGTGGTGCCCAAGGCTGTCATTAATGTTTTTAAAACGGTCTAAGTCGATAAACAAGACTGCAATTTTTGTCTCATCGCGCACTGCATGGCGGATGGCCTGTTCCAGCAACTCGTTGATTAAACGGCGGTTGGCCAAGCCTGTCAGTGGGTCATGATTGACCAAGGTATGTAACTGATGCTGCGATTGTTTGATTTCTGAGATATCTGCAAACACACCTACATAATTGGTGATTTTGTTGGTGGTGTTTTTGACCGCAGTAATGGTGAGCCACTCAATGTATTGCTCGCCACTTTTACGGTAGTTAACCACCTCTCCATTCCATTTACCCGCTTTGCGTAAGGCTTGCCATGTATCACGTTCACCGCGCTGAAAAATCAACGGCGTCACTCCCAAAATTTCATGCTCCTCATAGCCAGTGATTTGGGTAAACCCTTTGTTAATCCCAATAATCATGCCGTCAGGGTTGACTATCATGATGCCTTCACTGGCACTGTCAAAAGCAATTTGTGCTAAATTTAATTGCTTATCAGCAAGTTCACGCTGGATGCCTTCACTGAGTGTTCTGCCGATGGCCATGAGCGTGCCAAGTTCTTGCGGGCTGGTTTTTTCAGAATCGAAACAGCGTTCAACCACCATGCAGCCCCACCAAGTATGTTCAATCATAATAGGGACGATAACCAACTGGCTAGCATCATATTGTTTGAGCAATTCTTTTTCTTCTACGGGTAGAGTTGCTATCTCCGCCATCAAGGGCTGGCCTTGTGCTAGTAAGTTTTTCCATCTTGCGAGGGCAGGGTCGTTAAAGTCCAAAGCCTCCCATTTTTGGTGAGCAGAATGGAAGCCACCCATGGACCACTGATAAAGCGCTGTTGACGGTGCGTGATGATGTTTATAAGTGTGTTGCAAAATCACCGCACGCGTAAAACGCAAAGCAATACAGCATTGCTGTAATACTTTTTGAGCGACATCATGCCAAGACTTCGCGTCATGTAATAACCAGTCGCAGGCAATCAGCGCATCTAAAATGGCGCTACGGTTTTGCAGTTCATGCTCAACAAACTTTTGCTCACTCACATCACGCGCTACTGAAATCAAATGCGTGGGATGTTGCTGTGCATCATAATAAGCAACTTTGTTGACATATAACGTTTTGGAACCGCCCTCAGGTAGGTAAATAATATGTTCATGGCGATAGGGCTTTTGCGTCTGCCACGCCATCTGGTCAGACTTCTCTGCAAACTGCATAGCGGTGGCAAACACAGGATTAATGCTTTTTGCGATATCTAAATTTGTTTTAAACTCATAATCATCTGCGCTGATTTGATAGGTTTCTAAAATATTACGATTGGCCATCATCCAACGATTGTCTGGATCTTTAATCGCAATTAAATCGGGGCTCATTTCAATCAGATTTTGTACGATAGTCCGCATATGTGTGAGTTGCTGTACAAGCGAAGACTGTGCGTCACGCAATAAAATCACATAGAGACCATCTAACAGCTTAATGTCTTGTTTATTGGCAGGCAGATAAACAATATTGATATTGAGTAGCCTATTGCTAGCTACTCGTGAACTGCTGGATTGCGGCCATGCATCTTCCAGTTGTGTTTGGCCTTGTGCAATCGCCGTTACCAGCGCTTGTTTAAAGCCTTTTGGTAAGCGTAGCTTTGGCCCCGTTTTGAGTTGGACAATTTCTTGGTTAAACCATCGTTGTGCGAGTGGGTTGAAAAACTTCACATTGCCACGGGCATCAATCGCTAACATTGCGTAATCGGGGAGGCTATCCACCCATGGCTGTAGCCAAGCGACGAGGCTGGATGTGTTATGATTAAGTGTTGATTTTTTGTAATTGGGCATGCTTTATACTTTTGGCTACTTTTAATTTTTAACCATCAAATGCGTACGTTCTCAACAAGTTAACGGATGCAGACAAAGCAACTTTAGGTTATTGGGCAAGATGAACATTAAATATTGGGCGGATTTATGTAGGCTTACTTTTTTGGCAGGCATGTACGGATATGCAACCTTAGGGTTGACGCACGAGGCGCATACCCAGCATCAGGAAAATGCCTTGGCTGTGAGTGTCACTGCCGATGCCAAAGGTCAACTGTGGCGGGCGCAGGTTAAGCAGGGGCAGATTTGGGTAGATGTCAGTCAAGATGTCGGGCAACACTTTAGTGCGCCTGTGGCTGTCAATCCGCAAGCAATGAAAGTCGCGGCGGATGGAGAAGCCAGACCCAAAATTGCTGTGTCTGAGCAAGGTCACATTTACCTCACTTGGACAGAATCACTTAAAAAACCGTTTGCGGGTTATATTTGGTTTGCGCGCTCCATCAATGGCGGAAAAAGCTTTGAAGCGCCGATGATTGTGCATCAAGACCGCGCTGAAATCACCCACCGTTTTGATGTGCTTAACCTTTCCCCCAATGGCGACATTACGGTGGTTTGGGTAGATAAACGCGATTTAATGGCTAGCAAAGCGGCAGGTAAACCTTACGACGGCGCAGCTATTTATTATGCCGTTTCACGCAACCAAGGCAAAAGCTTTTCACCCGAACTAAAGCTGGCAGACAACAGCTGTGAGTGTTGTCGCATTGCGCTTGCCAACAATGCTGATGGCGGTTTGGCAGTGTTGTGGCGCCACGTGTTTGCTGGCAGTGAGCGCGATCATGCTATCATGGAAATCAACCCAACATTAGAAGCTAATCAAGCCACAAAAACGCCCAAACTCATACGCGCCAGTTATGGTCGCTGGAAGATAGACGGTTGTCCGCACCATGGTGCCGCTTTAGCTTACGGGCAGGGGTTTGGTTATCACATGGCTTATTTTGACGGCGCGGGTGAGCAACCGAGTATGATGCTGAGCCGCATGGATAATGAGGCTTGGGTGAGCACGCCGCCGAGAAAGTTTGGCAATAGACAGCACCAAGCTGGGCATCCTGCCTTGTTAAGTCAAGGGCAACAAGTCTGGCTGGTTTGGCGTGAGCGACAAAGCGCGGATACAGCGCAAGTGCTGGGCATGCACTCTACAGATGGTGGTCGCTCATGGGGTACGCCACATGTGTGGTTGAACCTCAAAGGTAAGTTAGATTACCCGCAGTTGTTGATGATTAAAGAAACGCCTTATTTGGTCGTCAATAGTCAGCATGAGGGCCTAAAAATGGTGCCTTTGAATACACCTTAAATATAATATTCATTTGATAAAAATCACTGATGACCACTTTGCCGATTATTTTAGACATAGAAGCTTCTGGATTTGCCGTGGGCAGTTATCCGATTGAAATCGGCTATGCCAATGCGGCAGGGGAGACTTGGTGCGCCTTGGTGCAACCACAACAAGATTGGCAACATTGGGATGCCCGTGCAGAAAGCCTGCATCAAATCAGTCGCCAAGCCTTATTTGAATGTGGCTTGACGCCCAAAGAAATCGCACAACACCTCAATCACACATTCTTAAATCAAGTGGTGTATTGCGATGGCTGGATGAACGACTTTGTCTGGTTAAGCCGACTTTACGATGCCGCAGACATGCGCCCACATTTTCGATTGGAAGATTTACGTTTAATCTTAACCCCAGCCCAAGCCGATAATTGGCATCAAACCAAACAAAGCATCCTGCAAGCAAGACAGGGCGCACGCCACCGCGCCTCCGCGGATGCTAAACTGTTGCAGGATACTTGGGTAGCCACCACACCAAACCCCGTTGCATGTCTTTAAGAACATCCTTGAAACGCCATCTTTGCATGATTTGATGCATATCAAACAATCGCTTACACATTGACATGCACTATTGAAATCAATAAAAACAGCCTCATAGTAGGGATAAGCACATTTTTTCTAGGGGTTAGCGATGCGTTTTGACAAACTCACCACCAAATTTCAACAAGCACTGGCCGATGCGCAAAGCATGGCCGTGGGCGCGGATAATCCAACCATAGAAGCCCCCCATTTATTACTAGCCTTGCTCAATCAAGACGATGGCGGAACAACGGCCTTGTTAGGTCGTGCGGGGGTGCAAGTACCTGCGCTTAAAACCAGCTTAAACACTGCGATTGCAAACTTGCCGAAAGCGCAAGAAAACAATGGCGATGTCGCCATTTCGCGCGACCTCAATAACCTGCTCAATGTGACCGATAAGCTGGCCCAACAACGCGAAGATGCTTACATTGCCAGTGAAATGTTTTTGCTGGCCTTGGCTGAGGATAAAAGCGACACAGCGAAATTGCTGAAACAACATGGTTTAAGCAAAAAAGCACTCGAGACCGCCATTCAAGCGGTGCGTGGCGATGAGAGTGTGAATAGCCAAGAAGCCGAAGGCCAGCGCGAGGCACTGAAAAAATATACCCTCGACCTCACTGAACGTGCGCGCATGGGCAAGCTAGACCCAGTCATTGGCCGTGATGATGAAATCCGTCGTGCAATACAAATTTTAGGCCGCCGCACAAAAAACAATCCTGTATTGATAGGCGAACCTGGCGTGGGTAAAACCGCCATTGTCGAAGGCTTGGCGCAACGTATTGTCGATGGCGAAGTGCCTGACTCCCTCAAAAACAAAAAAGTGCTGAGTTTGGATATGGCGGCTTTGCTAGCGGGTGCGAAATACCGTGGCGAGTTTGAAGAGCGCTTAAAATCGGTACTCAAAGAGTTGGCGCAAGACGAAGGTCAAACCATCGTGTTTATTGATGAAATCCACACCATGGTTGGGGCGGGTAAATCAGAGGGCGCGATGGATGCGGGCAATATGCTTAAACCGGCGTTGGCGCGTGGTGAGTTGCATTGCGTGGGCGCGACCACTTTAGATGAGTACCGCAAATACATCGAAAAAGATGCCGCGCTTGAGCGCCGTTTCCAAAAAGTGTTGGTGGATGAACCGACTGTGGAAGCCACTATTGCGATTTTGCGTGGCTTGCAAGAAAAATACGAGTTGCATCATGGCGTGGAAATCACTGACCCTGCGATTGTGGCGGCGGCGGAGTTGTCGCACCGTTATATCACCGACCGTTTTCTGCCAGACAAAGCCATCGACTTGATAGACGAAGCGGCTTCGCGTATCAAGATGGAAATTGACAGCAAACCAGAAGTCATGGATAAACTGGATAGACGCTTGATTCAACTGAAAATTGAGCGCGAGGCAGTGCGCCGTGAAAAAGACGAGGGCAGTAAAAAACGCTTTGAATTGATAGAAGAAGAAATCGACAAGCTAGAGAAAGAATATGCCGATTTAGAGGATATTTGGAAGTCTGAGAAAGCGGCTGTTCAAGGCTCTGCGCACATCAAAGAAGCGATAGAAAAAATCAAACAACAGATGGAAGAAGCCACCCGCAAAGGCGAATGGCAGAAAGTCTCTGAATTGCAGTATGGCAAATTGCCACAACTCGAAGCGCAGCTAAAACAAGCATCCACAGCGGAAGCTGAAGGCCAACCTGTTAAACACAAAATGTTACGCACTGAAGTGGGTGCAGATGAAATTGCTGAAGTGGTCAGTCGCGCCACAGGCATCCCCGTGAGCAAAATGATGACAGGTGAGCGCGACAAATTGTTGACCATGGAAGACCAATTGCACAAACGCGTGGTGGGGCAAGACGAAGCCGTGCGTTTGGTCAGTGATGCCATTCGCCGTTCCCGCTCTGGCTTGGGTGACCCTAATCGCCCTTATGGCAGCTTCTTGTTCTTGGGCCCCACAGGCGTGGGTAAAACCGAGCTTTGCAAAGCCTTGGCTGGCTTTTTGTTTGACTCCGAAGACCATCTGATTCGTATTGATATGTCTGAGTTTATGGAGAAGCACTCAGTCGCACGCATGATAGGTGCGCCACCAGGCTATGTGGGCTATGAAGAAGGCGGGACTTTAACAGAGGCCGTGCGTCGTAAACCTTACTCTGTGATTTTGCTAGATGAAGTCGAAAAAGCCCACCCCGATGTGTTCAATGTGTTGCTACAAGTATTGGATGATGGGCGTTTGACCGATGGTCAAGGGCGCACCGTAGACTTCAAAAATACGGTGATTATCATGACCTCTAACTTGGGCAGTAATATGATACAAAGCATGGCGGGCGATGATTACCAAGTAGTCAAGTTAGCTGTGATGGGTGAGGTAAAAGCGCATTTTAGGCCCGAGTTCGTCAACCGTATCGATGAAGTGGTCGTTTTCCACGCATTAGGTGAAGCGCATGTGAAATCCATTGCCAATATCCAATTGCAGTATTTAGAAAAGCGCTTGAATGCAATGGACATGCAATTAACGATTAGTGATGCCGCGATAGCTGAAATTGCCAGTGCAGGGTTTGACCCCGTTTATGGCGCAAGGCCACTCAAACGTGCGATTCAAAGTGAGATTGAAAATCCATTGGCGCGTGAGATTTTAGCTGGCAACTTTGTCGCTAAAGACACGATTTTGATTGATAGTAAGGCAGGGAAAATGACATTTAGTAAGGCTTAAAGTACACTGTAGGCATGAAACAACGCAACTACCCACGCATCACTAAACTTTATCGAAATAGCTTGGCATTGCTACTATGCAATGCCGCTTTTTTCTATGGCATCACGGCACACGCCAAGTCCTATGACGGGCGCGAATATGATGTTAGCATCAGCCAGAGTGCGACCATAGAAAACGAAGCACCAGCAGTGCAAAGCTTGTTGATTGAGGCAAACAAGCTGTTGGCAGATGAAAAAATGCCTGATGAGTCTTATTGGAAGGCTGCAGATAAGTTTTGCCAAGCTTCGCGCTATGGCAGTGCAGAAGGCATGTATCGATTAGGTTTGTTGTATATGTTGGGCATGGGTGTGCCAGAAAATATAGAGTACGCCTCTAGCCTTTATGGCGTGGCTGCCATGCACGGTCATTTCGAGTCACAAAAAATGCTAGAAACCATGCCTGTGCGCTCGGAGAATTTGCCCGTTTGTGTGATGAGTGAGGTTGCACCAGAACGTTCATTTGCGCAAGGGTTTGCAAGTGACCGTTCGCCTGCCATTGAGACTTACGTCGCCAGTTTGCCCAAAGACAAAAAATGGTTAGTAAACTTGGCAGAAAAAATTGCTAAGTGGCATCAAGTGGATAGCCGTTTAGTATTGTCCATTATCAGTGCCGAATCTGCATTCAAAAATTCAGCACTTTCTCCCAAAAATGCCAGCGGTGTGATGCAATTGATTCCTGCCACAGCACAACGTTTTAATGTAAAAAATGTGTTTAATGCCAGCCAAAACATCAAGGGCGGGGTCAAGTATTTGCGTTGGTTGCTCTCTTATTTTAGAGGGGATGTGACCTTAGCAGTCGCAGCTTACAATGCAGGAGAGCATACAGTCGATCGCTACAAAGGTGTGCCGCCCTTTAAAGAAACCAAAAACTATGTGAAAAAAGTGATGTCTCTATACGAACGTAAGCAACATACATTTGATGCTAATTTGTCGGACCCATCGCCGATTTTAAAAAGTCGCTAATGATTAGCTTAAATGTATTTCTGATGGTTGTGCGTGTTACAGCTAAATTGAAAGGAGCCAGTATGCATGGCGTTTTAAAGTCTAATCACTTGCGTATGATGACATGTTTGATGCTGGTATTTTTGGTTGGCTGTGCCAGCACAGCCCCTGTCAAAGAAGCCGTCATAGACCGTATCTCGGCTGAGCAATTAGCCGCCATGACGCAACCCGCACCGCCAGCCAAATCTCTGCAAGAGATTGCTAGCATGATGAGGCAGGGTGCGACAGATACGCAAGTCATTGAAGAAATTAAGACCACACAATCGCGTTACGCATTGACACCATCTGAAGTGATTTATTGGAACACACAAGGCATTTCGCAACCAGTGTTGGATTATATGCAACAAGCCAATCAACTGGCGATACAAAATCAGCTGGCAGATACCATGAATCAGCGCGCTAAAGAGCGAGCCGAGGCCGAAGCTGCTCTAAAGCGTCAACGCGATGACGCCCGCTTGCGTGCGTTTCATCCTTATGGCTTTTATGGGCCAGGTTGGATGGGTCCGATAGGCCCCACGCCGTGGGGTTGGGGACACCCCTATTGGGGTAGCCGTTTTGGCTGGGGAATGCGTTACGGTTGGTAACTTTTACGGTTACTAGCTATTACATTTGCTAGCTATTTGATAGCTTCGGAAATTATTTATTGTTTAAATCAATATGCATCAACATACACAAACACTGCAAATCAAAGCCCAAGGCCGCCGTTTATACGACATTACTTCTGAAGTCTTAGCTTGGGCACAACAACAATCCATCAACACAGGTTTGCTCACTTTGTATATTCAGCACACTTCAGCCAGTTTGTTGATTAACGAAAATTACGACCGCGACGTCTTGGTGGACATGCAAGCTTTTTTCAATCGCCTTGTCCCCGATGGCGATGATTTATTTATCCACACCGTTGAAGGGGCCGATGATATGCCCGCGCATGTGCGCACCGCGCTCACGCAAACCAGTTTGTCTATCCCTATGATTGACGGCAAAGTGGCGCTTGGTCAATGGCAAGGCATATTTTTATTTGAGCATCGACTAGAACCTGCGCAACGTCGCGTGTTGATGCATGTGATAGGTGAGTAATCACTTTCAGCGCTGTGCAAATCAGACCACTTAACCAGCAAGAGCTGCAATCACTCAGTCCATTTTTTGACGCCCAGTTGCTACATTGCGCAAGGATAGTCGATGGACGGGTGCCTTGGTGGTTACATCCAAATATGTGTGCAGTGGTTTTGGGTAAGGTGATTTATTTTAGAAAAAACGCCTATCAAGCTAACACCGCGCAAGGCTTGAGTTTGCTTGCACACGAGCTCACTCACGTTAAACAATATCTGTCAGGCATGCGCTGGTGGCATTATATTTGGTCATGTCGGCGAGGCTATCGTCAAAGCCCTTATGAGCAGGAGGCGTATGACATGGGCAACAAGGTGTTGCAGTATTTTACAACACGTGACTAACAGTAAAAGCCGTTAAGGCACTATAATGTTAACGCGTAATAGCAAAGAGTTTTGTCAGATTGCTATTGTATCAAGCTCTTAATAACACTAGGTAAATTAACTTTGGAGAAACTTAACATGAAACAAATCGCATTATTAGCAACACTTTTATTGACTTTGGGTTTGGTTGGCTGTGGTGAAAAAGTAGAAGAAGCGCCAGCAGAAGCCCCAGCAGCTGAAGCTGCTCCAGCACCTGCAGCGCCAGCGCCATCAGCAGGTGGCGGTGGCTACGAGCCAAGTGCTGAGGAGCGCGTACCAGGCATCACTATGAGCCAAGAAGAGTTAGACAAAATCTACGAGGCCGCAAAAGCAGATATGCCAGCTGTAGAGGTCCCAGGCGAAGCAAAAGCTGAGTAATATTAGGGCTGGTTTTGCCCTAGCTTACAAAATAAAAAGCAACGTAATCAAGTTTCAATTGATCCGTTGCTTTTTATTTGAATCAACTAATGTAACTTGCTCCAAGACAAGGGGTCGAATGGCATGCTATTTCGGCGTAATTCGTAGTAAACCCCGCTTTCTTGGCTTCCACCGCTATTGCCTACAGAGGCAATGGCATCGCCAGCATTCACGCGCTGTCCAGTATTTTTAAACAGTGATTCATTGTTGCCATATAAGCTCATATAGCCATGACCATGGTCGACAATAATCAAGTTACCAAATCCTCGCATCCAGTCTGCAAATACCACACGGCCTTTGGCCACTGCCTTCACTTCATCGCCTTCGCTAGCACGAATAAATATGCCTTTCCAAGTGACCCCAGTGTCTCTGCGTGCAGAGCCGAATCGGTTGGTGACGTTACCACGCACAGGCAGACGCAATAATCCTCGTAGTTGGCTGAAGCTGAAGCTAGATTCGGCGTATTCTGGGGTGGCGTCATTACGTGCAATGGATTTTGCAGGGCTTGCGTCAGCATCCTCCTCTTGCAGTTCTTCTATCGCTTCGTTACTACGGGCATTAGATGGCGGGTTACCTACGCGCTCGCGCTGTTGCTTTTGCGTTTTTTGTTTTGATTGTTGCTTTTTCGCTTTTTCACGTGCGACTTGCGCTTGCTGACGCTTGGCAGATTGTACGCTCAAGCGTTTCATTAACTGTGCGAGGTTCTGCTCATCATGTTTGAGACGTTGTAGCTGTTGCTGTTGTGATTCAATTTTTTTAGACAGCTGGCTGACGACGCGTGCTTTTTCATTTTTATCTTGTTCTAGTTGCTGGGTCGTTTCTGCGTATTGCGTGGCAAGCAGGCTGGTTTTTTTTAGCTCCTCGGCACTATCAGCTTGAATGCGCTCAATTTCAGTCAAACTGTCTTGTAATTTACTGATTTCATTGCGTCTGGCTTGGGAAATGTAACCCAAATACTGCATGTCGCGCGCGATACGGTTGGGGTCTTGCTGTTGTAGAAGCAATTGCAAATGGTCAGCTCGACCTTGCATATATTGCCCGCGCAATTGTTCAGCAATTTTACGACGTTGAAAGTCTACGGCTTGTTGCGCATTTCGCAATGTGAGTGATAGCTTATTCAGACTTTGCTTGTTTTTGCGTTGCGCTTGTTGCAGCTCGCGTAGCTTTTTACGTGACTCGCTGATTTTGACTTCTGCTGACTTGAGCGCCTCTGTTGCAGAGTCATGGGCATTTTTAGAGAGTGACAGCGATTCGGCCAGCGCTTGGATTTTTTGTTTGATGCGGTCTAAATTGGAGCTATTGGCTTGGTTAGATGCCCCGGTTTGGCTTGTGCTTAGGTTTTGACTTTGGCTCACGGCAAGGCTGGCTTGTGGCAGACACAAGCCGCTTGCCAAGATAAACAAGCAGAGCCATTTCAACAGGGGTTGGGTTCCAAATATTTGCAACACGATTTTTCTCAAGCGTCTCTTTAGTGAATATGACTCAAGCACGCTAAACCCTAGGCAAGCGTCACTAGACATTTGCCCGTCATTTCTACAGGTTGGGGGAGTCCCATCAAAGCAAGCAGGGTAGGTGCAATGTCAGACAGCGCGCCTGTGTTTGCTAATGTAGCAGGTCTGCCGACGTAGATAAACGGCACCAAATTGGTGGTGTGCTGGGTGTGCGCTTGTTTGCTGTTGTGGTCAAACATCATTTCGGCATTGCCATGATCCGCTGTAATCACCACTTCTGCACCTACACTTTGCGCCGCTGAAACCACCTTGCCGATGCAAGCGTCTAAAGTTTTTACGGCTTGAATGGCTGCTTTTAAGTTACCCGTGTGGCCGACCATATCGCCATTGGCATAGTTGCAGATAATGGCTTGGTACTTTTGTGAAGTAATCGCATCCACCAGTTTTTGAGTGACTTCTGGCGCGCTCATTTCGGGTTGCAAATCGTAAGTAGCAACTTTGGGTGAAGGCACTAAAATGCGGTCTTCACCTGTATATACTGTTTCTTCGCCGCCGTTAAAAAAGAAGGTCACATGTGGATACTTTTCCGTTTCGGCAATGCGCAATTGTTGGTGACCGAGTTTAGACAGATATTCGCCTAAAGTATTGGGCACGGTAAATGGCGCAAAAATAGGTTCGGCTTTTTTCTGATTTTGGTCGTATTGGGTGAGCGTGAAATAGTGGCTGAATGATGGCACGCGGGTACGGGCAAAACCATCAAAAGCATCATTCAATAAAGCATCCGTTAGTTGTCTGGCGCGGTCGCTCCTAAAGTTCATAAACACCAAACAATCGCCATCTTGCATGCTAATCGGGGCTTCGCTATCACCACGAATGGCTGTGCATTTTACAAACTCGTCACTTTCCTCACGCGCGTAGGCGGCTTGCAAACCTGACAGCGCATCCGTCACTACAAACTCGGCTTGACCGTTTACTAGCAATTCATAAGCAGGCGCAACACGCTCCCATCGTTTGTCGCGGTCCATGCCATAAAAGCGGCCGCTGATAGACGCGATGCTACCGACACCGATTTTTTTAATGTGTGCTTCGAGCCCAGCCAGATAAGGCTGTGCGCTTTTGGGTGGCGTATCGCGGCCGTCTAAAAAAGCATGCACATACACTTGGTTCAGGCCTTGTTGTTTTGCCATATCCAACATGGCATGGATGTGCGGTTGGTAGCTGTGCACGCCACCGTCGGACAGCAAGCTTAAAATATGCAACGCTTTGCCGTTGGCTTTAAGCGCTTGCAAGGCAGCCACCAAAGAAGGGTGTTTAAAAAACTCACCAGAACTGATGCTGTTGTTAATGCGTTCAAAGTCTTGAAACACAATACGACCAGCCCCAATATTAAGGTGACCCACTTCTGAGTTGCCCATTTGGCCGTCAGGCAAGCCAACATAGTGTTCAGAAGCATTGATGAGCGTGTTTGGGTAGCTGGCTTTGATGCGGTCTAGGTTAGGCGTGTCTGCTTGCAGTACCGCGTTATTCTCCCAACTATCACTGTGGCCAAAGCCGTCTAAAATCAATAAAACCACAGGTTTAATGTTGGTGTTGGGAGGATTGCTTGGCTGGCTTTGCGTGCTCATAAATAAACTACTTTGTCATAAAAACGATTACAAAAGCTATTATAATCCCTCAAGGTCGGTTTTTAATAAAAACTGTGTTCACAGTACTGTGTATCTAATTGATTTTAGAAAGTAGAAAACGTGTCTTTTTTTCAAGAAAATGTATTGCTGATTGGTTTGGCCTTGGGCTCAGGCATTGCCTTGATTTGGCCCATGTTGAGTGGTGGCGCGGCAGGGGCGGTGGCTATTTCAGTCACCGAGGCTGTGTTGTTGATGAGCCGCAACAAACCGCTAGTTTTGGATGTGCGTGATGAGGCAGAGTTTGCGCAGGGATATATTGCAGGCGCAAAAAATATCCCTGTTGCCAATTTGGCAGCCCGTGTCGCTGAGTTGCAAAAACATCAGGACAAGCCAGTGTTGGTTTATTGTCAAAGTGGCATGCGCGCAAAAACGGCTTGCGCCATTTTAAAAGCCCAACAGTTTTTACAGTTGCGCGTGCTCTCAGGTGGCTTGAACGCGTGGCAAGAAGCTAACATGCCAGTTGAAAAAACGCCCGTTAAATCCGCGTCTGTCAAATCTACACCAGTCAAATCTACCTCGACTAAGAAAAAGGAAGCTTAATGTCCAAAGTGTTAACGCCTAAAGTCTTAATGTATACCTCTGCGGTTTGTCCTTATTGCATTAACGCTGAGCGTTTGTTGCGGGAGCGTGGTGTGGAAACAATAGAGAAAATTAGAATTGATTTGCAACCAGAGTTGCGCGATGAAATGATGGCGAAAACGGGCCGTAGAACTGTGCCACAAATTTACATCGGTGAGACCCATGTGGGCGGCTATGACGACTTACGCGCCTTGGATACGCAAGGTGGCTTGTTACCATTATTGCAGGCTTAGTAAAAGAACCTTGTAAAAAAGAATAGTCACCGTTGGCGCCAGCGGTTAAAATGGCGGTTTACTTAATACAATAATTCGGATTTAGGAATATGGCTAAAGATAAAGCAGAAAATATGGAAGCAACAGGCGCACAAGGCGCCGACGCTTCAGCATTTGGGATTGAGAAGTTATATGTGAAAGATGCTTCTATTGAAGTGCCTAACGCACCACAAATTTTTACTGAGCGCACGATGCCAGAAATTAATGTGGAGTTAGGTAATGCAGCGCAACAAGTTGACGCAGGCATTTTTGATGTGTCTATCAAAGTGACCGTGACTGCAAAAATCGGGGATAAAACTGCCTTTTTGGTTGAAGTTACACAGGCGGGTATTTTTGTGGTGCGTAATGTGCCTGAAGAAAACATGGGTCCAATTTTGGCAGTCGCTTGCCCTAATATCTTGTTCCCATATGCACGTGAGGCGATTTCAGATATGGTGACACGCGCAGGCTTTATGCCAGTGTTGTTGAACCCAATTAACTTTGAATCGCTTTATATGCAACAGCAAGCGCAAGCAGGTGCGGCTAACTAAAGTTTTCTCAAGGCTAACATTAGGAGCTATTGATGCTATTTAAATGTCTTGGTTTCAATGTGAGTGGTCATGTTAGTCTTGGCGTTGGTTTGATTAAAAGCGGGCTTGTGTGGCTCGCTTTTTGTTTATTTGCGCAATCAGCGCAATCGGCAGAGTTTGTTACCGTGTCGATTCACTCGGCCGTCACTTATGATGCGCCTTCCGCACTGGCCAAACCTGTGTATCAATATACACAGGGTAGTCCTTTGCAGGTCTACTTGACCGTCGAGGGCTGGATTAAAGTGTTAGACCAATATGGCATAGCGCAGTGGATACCACAGGAGCATGTTTCTAAAAAGCGCACGGTCGTTGTCAAAGCCAATGAAGCTAAGCTGTTAAAAGTGGCACAGGCATCATCAAACCTACTGGCTGTGTTTAACCGTGATGTGATTTTAGAGTTAATCAGTACATCTCCACAAAATGGTTGGGTGAAGGTTAAGCATCAAGATGGGCTACAAGGCTATGTCGCAGTATCAGAAGTTTGGGGTATTTAAAGCATGAGTAAAGTTGCCGTTTTGGGCGCGGGCGCATGGGGTACAGCATTGGCGATGCATATCGCATTGCAGCACGACGTGGTGCTGTGGGCGCGTAATGCGGGGCATGTTTCTGGCATGCGTAAAGCGCGCGCTAACCCGCTCTATTTAGGTGACTTTCCTTTCCCGCCACGCTTGCATTTAGAAGATGATTTGAAAGCCGCTATCAGTGGCGCGGATATGGTGCTTTCAGTGGTGCCAACGGCTGGCTTTCGCGCCATCTTGCAAGACCTAAAAAATGTGGGTTTAAATCAGCCCTTGGTGTGGGCGCACAAAGGCTTAGAGCCACAATCTGCTAAGTTGCCATTTGAAGTAGCCACTGAAGAGTTGGGTGCAGATTACGCTTGGGGAGTGCTGACAGGCCCTAGTTTTGCTGCTGAGCTAGTGCGAGGCTTGCCCACCGCTGTGACGCTGGCTTCACACGATCATGCGTTTGCGCAACAAGCCGCGCAATGGATACACGGCGGCTCGATGCGCGTGTATGACAGTGCCGATGTGATTGGCGCCTCTGTTGGCGGTGCGCTTAAAAATGTGATGGCGATTGCGGCAGGGATTAGCGATGGCATGGGCTTTGGTAACAATGCGCGCGCTGCGTTAATCACACGTGGCTTGGCCGAAATTACCCGTTTTGGCATGGCTTTGGGGGCAAAAGCAGAAACCTTTATGGGCTTGGCTGGCGCGGGCGATTTAATACTCACTTGTACCGGTCAATATTCCCGTAATCGCGAAGTCGGGTTGCAACTAGCCTCTGGCAAGTCTCTGCAAGCCATTCTAGAAGGCTTAGGACATGTGGCTGAAGGCGTGAATACTGCTCGTGAAGTGATGCGTCGGGCGGAATCATTGGGCGTTGATATGCCGATTACGTTTGAGGTGAATCAGTCGCTGTCTGAAGGGAAGTCTGCCAAGGATGCCGTGATGGATTTGCTCGGTCGGGCGCAAAAAGCTGACGGCGTTTAATCCGCTGGCGTCTAATCTGCTAAAGTGTGCTTCTAAACCCCGCCCAAAAAATCAATCTGACGCCACGCTTCGTACAACAAAATCGCGACTGAGTTTGATAGATTCAAGCTACGGCTATTTTCCACCATCGGCAAACGCACTCTGTGCTCGGGTGCAAATGTATTTCTAATCTCTTCTGGCAATCCACGGGTTTCTGGCCCAAACACAAACACATCTTCTGCTTCAAACTTTAAATCACTGTGTCTTGCACTGCCTTTGGTGGTGAGTGCAAACATACGCTTGCCGGCCAATGCTTGCTGACAGTCTTGCCAATTTTCATGGATTTTTAACGAAGCATACTCATGATAATCCAAGCCCGCACGTTTTAAATGTTTATCTGTCAATTCAAAACCCAGTGGTTTGACCAAATGTAAGGATGCGCCTGTGTTGGCACACAAGCGGATAATATTCCCTGTGTTGGGCGGGATTTCAGGTTCAAATAAGACGATATGAAACATAAATTGGCTTGATACTTGCTTTTTGGCTAAAGTTAATAGTGCTATGATAAGCGTGCTATGAAAAAAAGAAATAACATTATAAGAGGTAATTTGCCATGGCTCGTCCAGAAAAAGTGAGGTTAGGCGAAATTCTGATAAAACAGAATTTAATTACGCCTGGGCAACTTGACCAAGCGCTAGAAGAGCAAAGAAAAACAGGGCGCAAATTAGGCCGAGTGGTGGTCGATTTGGGCATGGCTTCAGAAAAAGCAATTTCTCAGGCGCTGGCGCAACAACTCAATTTGTCCTTTGTAGATTTGGCGCAATTTGAGCTCGATAATAAAGTGGTGGAAATTCTACCCGAGGCACAAGCACGCCGTTTTCGTGCATTGTTGCTCGAAAACCATGGCGACTACTTCTTGGTGGGCATGGCTGACCCTTCAGATATTTTCGCCTACGACGAGCTGGTGCGCGTACTCAAACGCGATATTCAACTGGCTGTGGTGCAAGAAAGTCTATTGTTACAAACCATAGACCGTAGCTACCGACTTACCGATGAAATTTCTACCCTTGCGCAAGAGCTTCAGCAAGACTTGGCTGGCGATGCTGTTGATTTAGGAGAGGCCTTAGGCGCTGACTTGGGCGTAGACGACGCGCCCGTGGTCAAGTTATTGCAGACTATTTTTGACGATGCAGTGCAGGTCAAAGCCTCGGATATTCATATTGAGCCCCAAGAAACCAAGCTGATGATTCGCTTTAGAATCGACGGCGTGATGCATTTACAAACCACATCCGACATCAAGATTGCAGGTGCCTTGGTGATGCGTTTAAAGATTATGTCAGGCTTAGACATCTCAGAAAAACGCTTACCACAAGATGGTCGTTTTGGCATCAAGGTTAAGTCACAGGCCGTTGATATGCGTTTGTCTACCATGCCAAGTCAGTATGGTGAGTCTGTGGTCATGCGTTTGCTCATTCAAAACAGTGGTAAGTTTAATTTAGATCGCCTAGGTTTGCCTGCTGATGTGTTGGAACGCTTTAGAAAAATGATACATCGCCCCAGCGGCATGGTGTTGGTCACAGGTCCGACAGGTAGTGGTAAAACCACCACCTTGTATTCTGCATTGGCGGAACTCAATACCCCTGAGAGCAAAATCATTACCGTGGAAGACCCTGTCGAATATCGGCTAACGGGGATTACGCAAGCGCAAGTCAACGAGAAAATTGAGTTGGATTTCCCCAAAATTTTACGTGCGATTTTGCGTCAAGACCCTGACGTGGTGTTGGTGGGTGAGATGCGTGATGAGGAAACCGCACAAACAGGCTTACGTGCAGCGATGACAGGCCACTTGGTGCTCTCAACGTTGCATACCAATGATGCTTCTACTGCGCCTGTACGCTTGATTGACATGGGTGTGCCACGTTTTATGGTGGCGATGTCAATTATTGGAGTAATGGCGCAACGGCTGATTCGCGCGGTGTGTGAACATTGTGCGGAACCGCAAACGCCGACAGAATCTGAAAAAGTTTGGTTAAAGCACGTGCTTGGTGATGATGCAGGAAATCATACTTTTGTACGCGGTCGTGGTTGCCCGCACTGCAACAAAACAGGCTATGCAGGCCGTCATGGCTTGTACGAACTTTTAGAAATGACCAATGAGCTGGCACAAGCTGCCAATATGGCAGACACCAACGTATTTATTCAAAAAGCTAGACAAAATCTCAAAGGTAAAACCTTGCGTGACCAAGCGATACGATTGTTGTTAGACAAGAAAACGACGATTGAAGAAGTGATGCAAGCGGATAATCAATTTGAAGAATAATTCTAAAGAGTAAAACATGCCACAATTTGAATACAAAGCCCGTAACGCAGAGGGCAATTTAGTGTCAGGCACGCAAGAAGCGACTGATGCCAATGCGCTCGCCAGTGCGCTGTTGGCGACGCAAATCACGCCTATAGAGATTAAAGAAAAAAACAAAGCCAATGCTGGCGATATTCAAATTAAATTATTTGAAGAAAAAGTCACCCCCCTAGATGTCATGATGTTTAGCCGCCAAATGTATACCTTGCTCAAGGCGGGTATCCCAATTATGCGGGCTTTAACGGGCATACAAACCTCTGTCGGCAATCCTAAGTTAGCTAAAGTCATCGGAGAGATACGTGCCAGCTTAGATGGCGGTCGTGAGCTTTCAGTTGCGTTGGCGGACCATCCGCAGTTGTTTGATGGCTTTTATGTCAGCATGATACGTGTGGGTGAAACCACAGGTAATTTGGACAACGTATTTTTAAGGCTATTTCACCATATGGAGTTTGAGCGCTTTATGAGCGGGCAAATTAAATCCGCTTTGCGTTACCCGACTTTTGTGATGATAGCGATGGCGGCGGCGATTGTGGTGATCAATATTATGGTTATCCCGCAGTTTGAAAAAGTGTTTGCTAGCTTGCACACGGAGCTTCCAATACTTACTAAAGTGCTTATTGCATTTTCAAGTTTTATGCGCAACTACTGGTTTTTGCTTATTTTAATGATGGCTGGCATTTGGTATAGCTTTAAGAGTTTTGTGAGCACCGCAACTGGACGAGCTAAATGGGATGAATATAAAATGAAATTGCCGATTGCAGGCAAAATTATTTTTAAAGGCACCATGGCGCGCTTTGCACGTAGCTTTGCCTTGGCAACCAAAAGTGGTTTGCCCATTTTAAGCGCACTTAAATTGGTTTCGCAAACCGTAGATAATGACTTTATCTCGGCTAAAGTGACTGGCATGAGTACGGGCATTGAGCGTGGCGAAACCATTTTGCGTACTGCCACGCAAGCTGGCGTGTTTAATCCGCTGGTATTGCAAATGATTGCCGTCGGTGAGGAGTCAGGCTCCTTGGATGATTTAATGCAAGAAATTGCCGATATGTATCAAGCGGATGTCGAGTATGACGTGAAAACACTTGGCTCGGCCATCGAGCCTATTATGATTATCTTTTTGGGCGTTTTGGTGCTGATACTTGCGTTAGGCGTGTTTGTGCCAATTTGGGATATGAGTTCACATATGTTAAATCAAAAGTAAACTCACCTATTTTTAGAACTGGCATATTTGGTCACGTTCGTTCTAGAGTGCTATAAGTCAACAAGAGATAAACCATTTTTGTCACATCTAGTGTGACTTAAAGTAATCACAGATAACGCCGATACATTATGAATCGGCGTTTTTTATTAAAAAAATCATTTTAAAACAATAGGATATTTAATTGTTTGTTGTTATAAATATGTTGGCATATTAATTGCTTTTTTATAGGCGGAGATTTGAATAATGCATATTGCATTTTTTGTTGATTAATTTTTTAACAGGAGTTGAACATGAAAAAACAAGTTGGTTTTACATTAGTTGAGTTGGTGGTTGTGATTGCTGTATTGGGTATTTTGGCTGCGACAGCATTGCCGCGTTTTGTAAACGTACAGGGTAATGCACGTGTGTCTTCAGGTCAGGGTATTGCAGCTTCTATTCGTTCTGGTGTAAGCATGGCGCACGCTGGCTGGATTGCAAATGGACAAGTAAGTCCAGTTGCTATGGAAGGTGTAAACGTTACTTTAAGCGCTGCAGGCTGGCCTACAGCAGATGCAGCAGGCATCGGGGCTGTTGTTTCACAACTAAATGGTGCAGCTGTAGCACATGCGGCCGGTGTATCTACATATACAGTTGATGCTCGTGCTGCTTGTACATTTACATATACTGAAGCTACAGGGACAGTAAATACTGCAGCTTTGACTGCCGCTAATTGTGGTTAATTTAAAAGCATGCGCCGTGATTTAGTCCATGGCTTTACCTTGGTTGAGCTGGTGTCGGTGATTGCTGTGACTAGCATCCTCGCCGCCACCGCGGTGCCAAGGATTGCCTCTAATGAAACGTTCAACACCCGTGGAGACACGGGTTTGGTCGTTTCTACCGTGCGCTATGCGCAAAAGACCGCGATTGCGCAACATCGCAATGTGTTTGTGGTGGTGAATGGGCGCAATTTGCGTTTGTGTTATGACGCTGGCTGTACGGCTACAGTGACTGATCCAGTGACAAATGCTGCCTATAACCAAAACGTAAACGCAACGGTGAATGTTGTAGTGAGCGATAGTGATTTAGGTTTTGATAGTGTTGGCTTACCCATCCCTAACAACGCCAATGCGACTTATACGGTAAGTAATAGTACCAATGCTGCACAAACAACAACCATTCAAGTAGAACAAGACACAGGTTATGTGCGAGAGCTTTAACACTCATCATGCTAGGCTTAACAGCTATTTCGCTCAACGCAAACAAAAAGGCGTGACCTTGGTTGAGTTAGTGGTTTTTATCGCCATTATTGGCGTTGCTCTAGCAGGCGTTATGGGTGTGCTCAATTACACAACAAGATACAGTGCCGACCCAATGGTACGTAAGCAAGCCCTTGCGATTGGTGAGGCCTTGATGCAAGAGATACAGCAAGTGCCTTTTACTTTTTGTGACCCTAACGATAATAACGCAGACACAGCTGTTTCAGCGGCGGGTTGCGCGACGAATTCTCAGTCAAGTTTGGCAGGCCCTAGCCCAAACACCGAAACGCGTTATAACCAAGTTAACTCTTTTGACAATGTGGCAGATTATGGTGGCTTTGCAATGCCAGGTGGCGCGTGTACAGGCATTTGCCGAATAGGAGATGGCACGGCGATTGCAGGGCTAAACAATTATGCCGCTAGCGTGGCATTAGCTAATGTCGGCGGTGGGGCGACTTTTCCTAATGTGCCAAATGATGCGGCGATTCAAATTACTATTACTGTGACGGGCCCTGCCAATACACGTGTGGTGTTGAGAGGTTATCGGGTGAGATATGCGCCTAGAATCTAATCAAACGCTATCGTTTAGACAGTTTGCCAATGGATTTACCATGGTTGAATTGGTCGTGGTGATTGCTGTGACAGCGATTCTTGCTGGGTTCTCCACAGGTATGATTACAGGCCCTATTTTTGGCTATATGCAAACAGACAACAATCTGTCTGTGGTCGATATGGCAGATAACGCGCTTAGACGCGTGACTCGCCAAGTGCGTAACGCATTACCCAATAGCGTTCGGGTGACGACTAATGGTGCTAACAGCTATTTAGAGTTTATACCCATTAAAACGGCAGGTCGTTACCGCGCAGGTGCCAATGCGGCTGGCGCGGGGGATGCATTGACATTAAACTCTGCTGCAGAAACTACTTTTGATGTCATAGGCGCGCCAGTGAACATTGCCGCTAACGACAGACTGGTGATTTACAACTTGGGGATATCAGGTGCGGATGTGTATGCGGGGGACAATATTACCAATTTAACTGCAACTGGCGCACTTACTAATCTTACCTTTACTGCCAAAAACTTTGCTTTAGGCTCACCCAATAGCCGTTTTTATGTGGTCAGCACCGCGGCAAGTTTTGCTTGCGATATGGCCAATAGACGTTTGGTTTATTACTCTGGTTATGCCATTCCCGCCAATCAACCAAACACGATTGCAGGTCTAAATGCATTGGGCACAGCACGTGTGGTGATAGACAACTTAACTTCTTGTGCCATTGAATATAGCGCAGGTGTTTTACAGCGCTCTGGTGTGGTGACCATACGCTTGGGCGTCACACAAGGTGGTGCTGTGATTAATTTAATGCATTTAGTCAATGTGGTGAACTCGCCATGAGTCAAATCATTAAAAAGTTTCAAAGAGGTTTTTTGCTACCAATGGCCATATTCGTCATGGTTATTTTGGCTGCTATGGGCGGATACGCCATGCGTTTGAGTGTGTTAGCAAACCAATCTACCACGCAAGACATTTTAGGCACACAAGCCTATTTGGCTGCGCGTGCTGGCTATGAGTGGGCGGCCTATCAGCTTTACCGACCAGATTTGGCGCCTTCTTTGCAAAACTGCCCAGCAAACCAAAATTTGGTTTTGAATGGGTTTAACGTTGCAGTGACTTGTGTTGCGAATAATGGTGCAAGCACAGGCTCGGCTGGCGGCGCGATAGATAACGGCAGCCAAAATATCAGTTTGTATGAAATCACATCCACAGCCACACAAGGCGCGGCAGGTACACCAAATTATATTGAGCGTGTTGTGAGGCTCACATTAAGTCGATGTGTGGATGGTACGGTTGAGTGCAATTGAGTGCGTGCTTTATTAGTGAATTACCAGTAATAGAAAGAGGATGTTATGACTAGCAAAAACCATTTTTTAGCAGAAATAAGAAACCCGCTAACCTTGAGATGTATGGCAGTGATATTTTTTATTACATTGAGTGCAGGCTCTTGTAATAACCCTATGCCAGACCGATTTAATTGTGTGGAGTCTGGGCAAAACCCATTAACTGGACAGGTTTTTACTAAGATAAGTGGTACCAATACTAGTCTCGATATGATTGGAATAAAAAATAATAATCTTCTCACTGGCTTGGTTGCAAATACTGTAAACAATGTCACTTTCCAAATTGTAGATGCAACAAGCGGAAATGCCTGTAATACACTCCCACTGTTGAGCACAGTTACGACAAATATCAGCTTTCCATCGGGTAATGCAAGATATCCATTTCCGTTCACTGTACCTAATATAGCGACTAAAAAAGCGCAATGTAGAATCATTCAGGCCGATGTAGGTACATCTTGCTCAAGTGATACATTTGTTATTAGGCCTGCTTCGTTCACGAGTGTGACATCGAATCTAAATGCAGATCCAGCGGGGACCAATGCGAATGCTGGTACTTTAGCGGCAGGAAATGTTATTAAAGCAGGTGCGAACTTTACATTAACTGTGAACACTGGCATTGCCAGCTACAATGGTTTGCCTACGCTAGATTTGACAAAAATAGGCGCTCATACTGGTGCTATCCAAGCGGGTACATTGACGGGTGCTTTTAATACAGCTGTAAATGGCGCTTCTACAGGCAACGCATTTACATATAGTGAAGTTGGCTATTTTAGATTACTTGCTGGTGGTGTGGTTGATAATACTTTTGCAGCTGTGGATCAAGTAAATGGGGGCTGTATTTCAGGGTCAACTTCAAATACAGTAGTAAATGGCAAGGTGGGCTGCAACATTGGCTCGGCAGCAGATACAGCGTATTTCGGGCGTTTTATTCCTAATGGCTTTAGAGCAACACCAAAGACGGTCACGAATAGCTGTGGCGGTTTTACTTATTTTGGCGGGGAATTTACAACGCGATTTGACTTGGAGGCCATGAATGCCTCTAATGTGGTCACCCAAAATTATCATGGAACTTTTGCGAAGTTTGCAACCAACGCCATTGCAACAGATTACACAAGATACGGTGTGCAAAATGCGGCTTTAACAAATCCATCTTCTACGATAGGCTTTACACAAGGCTCGCTCGCTCCTGCTGTAAACAGCGCATGGAATCGAGGCCTAGCCACCATTACCTTAACTCATCGTGCAGGCAGACCTGCGTCAACGACACGTGCGCAATCAAAAGATATTACCTTAATGCCTACTGATGGCGAGGCAACCACCACCACTGCGACAGCAATCACATCCAGTGCAATCAACGGCGCCAATCCTATTCCATTTAGATTTGGTCAATTAAGTGTGGCCAACGCTTATGGCGCAGAAACCATGCCTTTAGCCTTTGATGTGTTTGCACAGTACTTTGACACATCAGACAAGTGGGTAACTAACACTTTAGATAGTTGTACACAAATCGCAGCGAATGCTTTCCCGCTCAGCTTTCCTGCGAGCACTGGCAATAATCTTACATTAGGCGAAACGTTACTGACGAAAGTAACCGACTTTTCAAGTGGTAAAGCAAAGTACCGTTTATCTACGCCTGGGCATGGTAACAATGGCTGGGTACTGATTAACACACCTACCGTGACCGAATTTGGCCCAACTAAACAAATGCGTGCCAGTTTTGGTCAGTATAAGAGCTCGTTGATTTATTCTCGTGAGAATTAGACGGTAGTTAACATTCAATAGGCATTAAACTTTTCTATTGAGCCCAGTAAACCCTTGAATTGAGGTGTTTTACTGGGCTTTATTATTTATTACATTTGGGCTAAAAATTCTTAAACTGGCATAGCCTTTGCTAATACCCTTGTGTGCTACTCAATATGTGTGACTAAACGCGAGTAAACATAAGTAACAAAACCAATAAATGCTTTGTTTAAGGTAAGCAATATGATTGTTAAAGTATTTCAACTATTTAGTTTTATGCTCGGTGTGGGCTTGGCGCTACTGGTTTTACCAAGTTATGCGGCTGTGCTACCTATTTTTTAATCTCAACATTTAATGAGTCATTAAAGTCAAACACATGTGGTTTAACAAAAGAAAAAATCAAGGTTGGGTAGGCATTAGCTACACGGATATGCATATCAGTGTGGTTGCGCTTAAACACAAACAGGGCGGCAAGCCTGAGGTGACGCTCGCCAAAGTTGAGCAGTTGAGCACGCAAACTGAGTCGGCGCTAAAGCAACTACTCAGACAGCTTGGTCTAAAGTCTAGCGCATGCAATGTGGTGTTGGGGGTGGATCAATATCAAATTTTGCAAGTTGATAAGCCAAATATGCCCGATGCGGAAATTAAAGCTGCTTTGCGTTGGAAAGTAAAAGATTTATTAGATTATCAAGTGGATGATGCAGAAGTCGATGGTGTAAACATTCCCTCTGACCCTGCCAACCCAAACCGTTTACCATTTATGTACGCTTTGTGTACGAAGCGCTCGCAGCTTGCCAATATTAGTAACCGATTTATTGACGCTGGCTTTCAAGTCAACTGTGTCGATACACATGTGATGGCGCAACGTAATGTGGCCGCGCTTTTGGAAACCGAAGACAGGGCTTTGGCAATGATTAGCTTTATGCCACGTGGTTGCTTGCTAACATTTACTGCCAAAGGTGAGTTGTATCACACCCGCTTAATTGAACTAGACCGTGACTTTATGGTGGATCAAGGCGGCATATTCACAGCCAATTTAGATAAGTTGGCACTTGAGTTACAACGCTCTCTCGATGGTTTTGACCGTCAATTTCCGTTTTTAACAGTCAAACGTTTGGTGGTGGCGCCTTTTGCTAACCGCGATGCATTGATTCAACATTTATCTAGTCAGCTCTATCTGCCGGTTGAGGCTTTCAATTTAGAAGATATTGTAAGTTTGCCTGCAAGCCTAGACTTAACTGCGCCAGAAAGACAAGCGATGTTGCTACCTGCCTTGGGTGGTGCATTACGCGTGGAGGTGGCAGCATGAGTCAGCAAATCAATTTTTATAATACCAAGTTAGTCAAACCCAAAGATTGGTTCTCACTAACGACGGTTGCCATTATCTATGCTTTGTCTGCAGGGCTGATGTTGCTTTGGTACCAACAGCTCAATGCAGAAGCTACATTAAAAGAGCAAGCACGCCAAACTGCGCAAACGCAATTTGAGCAGGCACAAAAACAACTGACGGATGCGATGGCTGCGACGCAAAATATTGTTGATGTGAAAGCGCAGGAAGCAGCGTTAAAAGCATTGCAAGAAAAACTGGATAGCCAAGAAAAAGTCATTGCGGCCTTTGAGCAAACACGTTCTGGTAAGCGCATGCATGTGGCAGATTATATGGCTGGCCTGTCTCATCAAACGGTCGAAAAACTATGGTTGACCGGCTTTAAACTCGATGCGTTTAAAAATTATGTGAGCTTAACAGGGCGCGCGTATAAAACAGAATTGGTGCCTAAATATATTGATGCATTGAGCCGCGAGCCAGTGTTTAGAGGTCAGCTATTTGGCGGATTGCAAATTAAAGAGATTGAGCAAACCAATGAGCGTATGGGGGGTGATGCTCAGGTAGCCAACCAAACCGCTACACCAAGCGCCAATACAGCAACTCCGGCCACCAATAACAGTGTGCCAACCAATACCCAAGCAGTTAATGCTGCGTCAACTAATAGTGCGTC
The DNA here is from genome assembly GCA_965249075.1 of uncultured Methylophilus sp. GTDB lineage: Bacteria > Pseudomonadota > Gammaproteobacteria > Burkholderiales > Methylophilaceae > Methylophilus. The sequence continues at coordinate 547,058 of CBDFLF010000001.1, read as the reverse complement.
TCAAGCGGCGGGTACGAACAATACACAAGCAGCTAGTACTAACGGTCAAGCGACAGCGCAAACCTTGACCGGACAGCCTGCAACAACGGCAAAACCTGAGGTAATAGAAGCCAAACCAATCAAGCTGATTGAGTTTGAGATTAAAGGGTTGGATGTAGTGCCCAATATGGATTCAAGCGCTGAAGATACAGATAAAAAAGTAGGGGAGCCAGCACATGGCTAAGATACAAGAGCTACAAGATAAGTGGATGGCGCTTTCTAAGCGTGAGCGCTGGATGATTTTTGGTGCGGGTTTGATTGGGGTAGTCGGCATGATAGACACCTTTATGTTAGAGCCTTTGCGTCAACAAAATAATTCGGCACAAGAGCAAACTTTCAAGTTGCAAGAAGATGTGACGAAAGTACAAAAGCAAGTCACTGACCTAAAAGTGTCAGCCCAAGGTGGTAAAACTGGGCACCAACTAGAAATGGATGCTATTAAAGATAAGCTGAAGTTGCAACAAGATGCCATGGCTAATATGAGTGCGCTGATGGTGAAGCCTAACGAGGTTTTGCCGTTGCTACGCGACTTACTTAAAAAGCATGATGAAGTTGAGGTGATTGGTTTAGAGTCGCTGCCAGTTGATAACTTTATTAAGAAACATGCCTTAGCGGCAAAAAACGAGCAGGCGAGTGGCTCCACAGTGCAAGCTGATAGTCAAGGTGCCAATGCTGCAGATGAAAACGTGCTTAATCAAGTGTATCAACATACGATTAAGTTGACTGTCCGAGGCAACTATCAAGCAGTGATGAATTATGCCTATGAGTTAAAAAAACACGCGGGCGTGCTCTCTTGGGAAAGTGCAGAAATGAAGGCGCAATATCCGAAAACAGAACTGAAGATACATTTATACACTTTAAGTTTGCAAAACGTTTGGTTGGGGATTTAATCGATGAAATTTTTAATCCTAGACCGTATTAAACGTTTTAATTGGGTAAGTTTGGTGCAAAGTTGCTGGGTGCTACTGGCATTATTTATCTCCATAGGTCAAACAAAAGCGCAGGATCTGAGCGACCCAACCCAACCGCCAGAGGCAGTGATTGAATTGATGCCAAAGCCTGAAGAGGGCGATGTGTTGGAATGGAAGTTGCAAGGGCTTAAATCAGAAGGAAAACAAGGCATTGCTATTGTTAATGGAAATTGGATAGCAGTTGGAAAAGAGTATGAAGGTTATCGTTTGGTGCAGGTGACGCAAACACAAGCTTTGTTTGTGAACAAAGCAGGTAACAGAAAAATATTAAGTTTAGGTGTGAAGCAGTTTCAAACCACGCCTAAAACAGAAAAAAAACAAGTTGGAAAGCATCAGGCTAATAAGCGCTAAAGCGCATGAAACAACTTACTAAAAGAAATATTTATAAACATTGCAGTAAAAGTAGTTAATAAAGAAAGATTAATGCCATGAAAACATTATCTAAACCATTGTCTGTATTGATGCTTAGCTTAGGCCTCGCGGCTTGCGCTAACAATCCGCTCATGCAAAAGCAGAGCATCAACACCAAGGCACAAGAGGCGCTTAAAGAAGGCGCGCAAATCGCCAAGCGCCAAGCGCTGCCAATGCCTAAAGAAATTAGCGATGAGCTATTTGAACCTGCCAAAGTTGAGCCAGCAAAGTCACTGGCTAAAAAGGTAGAGCCTCGCTTTGATTTGGTGGTGACAAAGGCACCAGTAAGTCAAGTGCTGATGGGGATTGTTTCGGGCACACCTTACAGCATGGTGCTGCACCCAGACATGGCAGGTGAAATTTCGGTTAACTTAAAAGATGTGACTTTATTTGAGGCGCTAAACGCATTGCGGGAGCTGTACGGCCTTGAGTACAAAATGAATGGCAAACAAATTTATGTAGAACCACAAACCCTGCAAACACGTGTATTCCAAGTAAATTACATTACAGGATCGCGCAAAGGCACTTCATCAACGAAAGTAACTTCTGGGAATATTAGTGGTTCTAGTAACCAAAGTGGAGCTGCATCGTCTTTAGTGCCTTCTTCAGGGAGCAGTGCTACGAGTCAGCAAAGCTTTGCGTCTGATGTAACGATGAACTCGGATAATGACTTTTGGGGCGACATCGCAGGCTCATTGGACAGTCTAATTGGCAAAGAAGGTGGTCGTAAGTTGACGATAAACAAGCAGTCTGGCTTGATTATGGTAAAGGCAATGCCAAAAGAAATTAGGCAGGTTGAAAAATTCTTAAAGCTAATGCAAGTGACGGTTGATAGACAAGTTATCTTGGAAGCTAAAATTATTAAGGTCGAGTTAAACGAAGGTTCTCAACAAGGGGTTAACTGGGCAATGTTCCGTAAAGTAAGTGAACATAATGTTTCGTTTGGTAACGTTTCAGGAGGTACAACGCTGAGGACGACTGGAGATTTAAATACAAGCAATCTTACCTCTAATTTAACTAGTCTTACCAACTTAGGTGCTTCAGCAATAGGTAATTCAATGTTTGCAGTGGCTTTGCAAGGTGCAAAATTTTCAGCCTTGCTGAATTTCTTGGAAACACAAGGTAATGTTGAGGTGCTTTCAAGCCCGCGTATTGCGACTGTGAATAATCAAAAAGCAGTACTTAAGGTTGGTAATGACGAATACTATGTAACTAATGTTAAAGTGACGACTACTCCTTCAACTACGCCAGGTGTCGCGCCAACCGTTAATCCAGAAGTGCAAATGCAATCTTATTTTTCTGGTATCTCGTTGGATGTGACCCCGCAAATTGATGAAGATGACAATATAACGCTTCATGTTCATCCTTTAATTAGCAAGGTAAGTGAAGTAACAAAGACTGTTAAGTTGCCAGGTGGTGGTGGTGACTTTGTAATACCTACTGCGTCATCAAATATCAATGAAACGGACAGTATTGTGCGCACCCGTGACGGGAATGTTGTTGCAATTGGGGGGTTGATGACGGAGTCCAGCACAAGAGATCGCTCTAAAATACCTGGTTTGGGTGACGTAAAAGGCCTTGGTAATTTGTTCCGCCAAAAGGTTGAGGCGAGCACAAAGTCTGAATTGGTGATATTATTAAAATCAACCGTGGTGCGTAGTGGTGATAATTGGGCGCAAGATATGCTTGAGAGCCAAGAGCGCATCGAAAAATTAAAAGGTGAGGATTTTTAGGAGCGTGCATGTACCTGCAGCACTTCGGGTTAAAAGAATATCCTTTTAATATTACACCCGATACTAGTTTTTATTACGGCACTTATAGTCTACAAGAAGCCCTCAATACCTTGCTGGTGGCCATCAGCTCAGGTGAGGGCTTTGTCAAAATTACGGGTGAGGTTGGCACAGGTAAGACACTGTTGTGCCGTCGCTTCCTTAAATCCCTAGATGCTAATTATAAGTTAGCGTTTATCCCCAACCCATATTTAGACCCGCGCGCGTTATTGATGATGATAGGCGCGGAGTTGGGTGTGCGCTTTAAACCTGAGTTTAGTCACCATGATTTAATGGAAGCGCTACAACAAAAACTCATTGCTAATGCTAATAAAAATATTCGTGTGGTGGTGTGTTTGGACGAGGTGCAAGCCATGCCTTTAGAAACACTTGAGGCACTGAGACTGTTAAGTAACCTTGAAACCGAGAAATCAAAATTGATTCAAGTGGTGATGTTTGGGCAGCCAGAGTTAGAAGCCCGTTTAAATCACCCATCCATACGCCAACTGCGTCAGCGCATTAGCTTTGAGTACAATCTCAAAGGCATTTTATGGAAAGAGCTGGCCTTTTACTTAAATCATCGATTGCATGTAGCAGGTTACACTGGCGGGATGATGTTTACGCCAGCAGCATTACGGCTACTTTATCGTTTTGCTAACGGTGTGCCACGCTTGGTGAATATTTTGGCAAACAAGTCTTTGCTCTCTGCATATGGCCGTGGTAAAAATGAGGTCAGTTTGCAAGATGTGAAATCTGCTGTACTGGACACCCAAGCGAGTGTGCAAGCACAACGCCCATGGATGAAACGCGGTTTTAAGTGGTGGCTGAGTTTGCAAGTAGCTTTTGCCTCGCTAATGAGCGCATAATAGCGCTTGTGGGCAAATAGACTATTCTGGAGTCATCGGTGAGTTTAATTAATCAAGTGCTGAAGGATATTGAGCAAAGGCAAGCGTCTTTGCAATTAGAAGAGTCCAAACTCAAAGCACAGTTACGCCCAGTGTTGTCTATGGATGACAGTGAGTGGCGATTTCCTACATGGCTGAAGCTATTTATATTGGGTTTTTTATTTGGTGGACTCGCTTATGTTGGCTGGTTATTTTTTATTAAAAATACAGCTGACCATGCTGCGCCAGAATCAGGATTTGCTAACGCACCCACTAAAACAGCGCCCGCGCTAGATTGGCAAATACACCCACAATTAACTAAAACACTGTCTAGTGATTGGCAATCACTGGAATCCTCAGAGGCTTCATCGAGCAAAGCGGCCCAAGAGAATAAGACCAAAAATGCACCTAAAGCCAAAAGTGCACCTAAAATAAGTCCCGACTTGCCTAAGCCTGTGTTAAGCCAGGCAGAACAGTTAAAGTTGGAATCTTCAAAATCAACAGTTGTGCCTAGCGTTGAAAAGCCTATTGAAAATAAGCGTTTGCCAAGTTCCGATTCGAGTCTAAATCCAAGTTCAAGTTCAATTCAAACCACAAGCCCAACAGTCAATTCAAATGTGACGAATGTTGTTGCTAGTCCATCTGTGCCAGCAAAGCCCTTGAGCATTAAACCTGCCGACCCTAATTTTGCTTCTGCTGTCACGCCCGTGGCAAGTGCGGAACATGCACAAGTGCTCAAGCAAATGAAACCAGAGCAAGAGGCTAATCAGCACTTACAGCGTGCGATGGATATGCATCAAAAAGGACGTATGGCTGAGGCTATAGATGCGACCAAAAAAGCATTGAGTTTGGCACCCCAATCAGAAGAGGCTAGGCAATTGCTGGCAACTTACTTGGCTGAGAGCAAGCAACCGCAAGAGGCTATGCAGGTATTGCAATCTGGCCTACAGTTGCAACCTAAACAGTTAGGGCTGAGAAAAGCGTTAGCTAAACTGCAACTGGCAGAAGGCCAGCAAGATAAGGCGCTAGAAACCTTGCAACAAGGCGCTGAGCAAGCGCCACGCGATGCAGATTATTCTGCGTTTTGGGCACTGACATTACAAAAAGCTAACAAACACCATGCTGCTTTGCCTTTGTTTGAACAAGCTTTGCGCACCAACCCTAATCAAGTGCAATGGTTAGTAGGCTATGCTGTCTCTTTACAGGCGGATGGTCGTCCACAAGAAGCGCTTAAACAGTTTCAAGAAGCGCAAAATCTTCCATCAAGTGAGCGTTTGTCAGCGTTTATTCAGCAGCGTATTCAACAATTGCAGAATCCATAGCTTCTGATTCTCAAGCTTATTCTTCTGGTTTTAGCGTTCTGGCTAATACCAAACAGCTAATCTTGCTTGCGCCTGCTTGGCGAAACACCTTTGCCAAGGCATTCAAACTGGCGCCTGTCGTCATCACATCATCTAGTAACAAAATGTGTTTGCCATGCCAGTGATGTGCGGTTTCAAAAGCCCCTTTTAGATTGGTGATTCGTTGTTTTAAATTTAGCCCAGCTTGTGTTGGCGTATCTTTTACTCGGACACACGCATCCATCGGCATTGGCAATTGCCAAGTTTGATTCAACTGCGTTGCGAGCGTATGCATGTGGTTAAAACCACGCTCTCGCAGACGGTTGATATGCATGGGCATGGCAATCACAGCGTCGATTTTTTCACTTTCAATTTTTGATTGAATGACAGAACGGACAACGAGTGAAGTCAATAGTGGTGCGTAGCTCAATTGTTGCTGGTACTTATATTGGTGCAATAACTTATCTAGCGGGTAGGCATATTTAAACACTGCATACGTGCTGTCAAACGCAGGTGGGTGTTGCAAACAACGGCCGCAATGTTCGCCAGTGGTAGTCGGTAACGCACATTGCGGGCAGTGCTTGCCTGCGTAATAGGGGCTGGTATAAAAGGGCAAGTCATCAATACAGCTAGCGCACAACCCTAGGTTGTCATGGTCTGTTTGAGCGTGTGCTTTTTGTCTGCCAGCAAGCGTGCCACCACAAAGGATGCACACCTCGGCTTTATAAAGCATCTGCTCAATTTGCGCATGCAAGCCTTGCCCTAAGTCTGATAAGACTTTTTTAAACATAGAGTCTGCGAAGACTTGTTTGGTTTGATTATTTTTTAATCTAATGTAAAAATTTTTCAAAATAAAAGGTGAACAACTTATAATGTGACTCTATTCATTTTCTATATGGCGCACATAGTATGGACGAACACGCAATTTCAAATTCATCCTCACAGGAATCAACACTGTCTGACAGCAGCACAATTAACAGTGCGGTCATTAGCCTCGATGATTTAAAACGCAAGTCAGCTCCGCAACTCAACACGGTTGAGCGTTGGTCGGTAGAAGCTATCTTAACATTATTTGACTTGCCGTTTAGTGACTTGATGTATCGCGCGCAAATGGTGCATCGCGAGCATTTTGAGCCCAATGCAGTACAAGTCAGCACCTTGCTATCTATTAAAACTGGCGGTTGTTCAGAAGATTGTGGCTATTGCCCACAAGCGGCACGTTACCACACCGATGTCGAAGATGAGCCGTTGATGGCTTTGGACGATGTGTTGACTGCCGCCAAAGCCGCAAAAGACAGTGGTGCCAGCCGTTTCTGCATGGGTGCGGCATGGCGTGGCCCTAAACAACGCGATTTAGAGCCTGTGTTGAAAATGATTAGTGAAGTAAAAGCAATGGGCTTGGAAACGTGTGCCACACTGGGCATGCTCAAAGAAGGACAAGCTGAGCAATTAAAAGACGCAGGTTTAGATTACTACAATCACAACTTAGATACAGCGCCAGAGTATTACGGTGAGGTGATTACTACACGTACTTACCAAGAACGTTTGGATACGATTTCTCGCGTACGTCATCAAGGCATCCACGTGTGTAGTGGTGGCATTGTTGGCATGGGCGAGAGCCGTGCGCAACGTGCAGGTTTGTTGGCGCAATTAGCCAATATGGAGCAACCACCAGAAAGTGTGCCGATTAACTTGCTCACGCAAGTGGAAGGTACGCCTATGCACGGCACGGACGCGCTAGACCCGCTAGAGTTTGTGCGCACCATTGCCGTAGCGCGCGTGACCATGCCAAACAGTTTTGTGCGTTTGTCTGCAGGCCGTCAAAGCATGAGTGAGGGCATTCAAGCCATGTGCTTTATGGCAGGTGCAAACAGCATTTTTTATGGTGAAAAATTATTGACCACAGGCAACCCTGATGTGGAAGCGGATAATGCATTGTTTGCCAAATTAGGCATTAAAAAAATCTAGATTCAACCATAAACTACAATATGCTGGATTATTTACAGGCCGATTTAGACAAACGCCACACGCAAGGGTTGATGCGCCAGAGGCGTTTGCTAGACTCGCCTCAAGCCGAGCATATTACTGCCAACGGTCAGGCTTTTTTGTCTTTTTGTAGCAATGATTATTTAGGGCTGGCCAACCATCCTAAGTTGATTCAAGCCATGCAATCGGCCGCAGCTTCGTCTGGCGTGGGCAGTGGCGCTTCCAATTTAATCACAGGGCATCATCGCTTTCATGATGATTTAGAAAAGCGCCTAGCCAGTTTTGTTGGCAAACCAGCGGCCTTGTTGTTCTCGACTGGTTATATGGCGAATATCGGTGTGATTAGCGCGCTGATGGGACGGGATGATGCAGTATTTTCTGACAAGCTCAACCATGCTTGTTTGAATGATGGGGCCTTTTTGTCACGGGCAAAACACCACCGTTTCCCACACAACAATGTCGCGGCTTTAGAGCAATTATTAAAAGCCAGTGATGCACGGCATAAGCTGGTGACGGCTGATGCGGTGTTCAGCATGGATGGCGATATTGCGCCGTTGCCAGCGTATCTAGACCTTTGTGAGCGCCATGACGCTTATTTATATGTAGATGATGCGCACGGTTTTGGCGTGTTGGGTGAACAAGGTCGAGGCACGCTCAGTCATTTTAATCTTAAATCGCCACGCTTAATTAGCATGGGTACATTGGGTAAAGCGGCAGGTGTGGCTGGTGCTTTTGTGGCGGCAGAGCAAGTGGTGATTGATTATTTGATTCAGCATGCCAATAGCTATATTTACACCACGCCAGCGCCACCTGCGTTATCAGCAGCGCTGTTGGCTTCGGTGGATGAAATCGAGCAAGGCGAGGCGCGTCGTGCGCATTTGCAAACCTTAATCTATACATTGCGCGATGGATTAAAAACCACACGTTGGCAGTTAGCGCCTTCGCAAACAGCCATTCAACCGTTGATTGTAGGCGATAATCATGAAGCTTTGGCATTGAGTGCCGCCTTGCAAGCGCAAGGCATTTTGGTGCCAGCGATTCGTCCACCAACCGTGCCCCTGGGCACAGCAAGATTGCGTATTTCACTCTCGGCAGCGCATGCACTAGAAGACGTGGAACGCTTGATTAAGGCGATTTTGCAAGCTGAGCAAATGGAATTAAAAAGCGCTTTAATGCCATCATGATTGAATTGAACAGTGTTTAGGGAAGATAGATTGTAGCCATGAGTTGTCATGTAGAAATTGTTGGGCAAGGTGAGCCTCTGGTGCTGTTGCACGGATGGGGCATGAACAGTGCTGTCTGGCAACGGGTGGTCAAACCATTATCTGTGCACAGACGTTTGTACTTAGTGGACTTGCCTGGGATGGGGAATAGCCAAACGGTTTCACCTTATACGCTAGATCGTCTGGCGGGCGCCGTGGCAGAAGTGATTCCAGGCGTGTCTGACGTGTTAGGCTGGTCACTAGGCGGTTTAGTCGCACAGCGCATCGCGCTAGACCAGCCCGAGCGTGTGCGACGTTTAATATTGGTGGGCACCTCCCCCTGCTTTGTCAGCAAAAATAATTGGGAACACGGCATTTCAGCACAGCATTTTCAGCAGTTTAGCGCTAAGTTTGAGCAAGACTTTAAAGCTACCTTGTTTAATTTTTTAACCTTGCAATGCATGCACGCGAAAGATGCGCGTGCCACCATTAAACAGTTACGTACCGAGTTTGAAGCCAAGTCTAGCCCTAGCCAAGACGCGCTGAATCAATCGCTACAAATTTTACTCAACACTGATTTACGTACTGAAATCAATTTAATGCGCCAGCCAACTTTGGTCATTCATGGCGACCGAGACACACTCGCTCCTGTGGCTGGTGCACATTGGTTAACCAGCGAACTCAATAAAGCCCAGTTAAATCAAGCTAAATTACGGGTGATTGCAGGGGCTGCCCATGCGCCATTTCTCTCGCATGCTGATGCGTTTTGCGATGCAGTGATTGAGTTTACTGCCGTATCGCACCGTTGATGAATGATTTAAGTATGAACGCATCTATGCAGACGGCATCACAAGCACAAGCAGACATTGTTGAACAGGATGCTTATCGCATTGATAAAGCCTTGGTCAGATGCTCTTTTGACCGCGCTGCCAATCAATATGATGCTTCTGCCGTGTTGCAACACCAAGTGCGTGAGGAAATGCTCAGCCGCCTTGATTTGGTTAAATTAACCCCCCAACGTGTTTTAGATGCGGGCTGTGGCACAGGCCATGGCATACAAGCATTGTCTAGGCGCTTTCCGCAAGCGGAGACCTTGGCCTTGGACATTGCCCCTGCCATGTTGCAACAAACCCGTCGCGGCCGGCCTTGGTACCAGTTTTACAAGCCTGCGCCAGCACTGGTTTGCGCGGATATTGAGCAACTGCCTTTGGCGGATAACAGCCTAGATTTGGTTTGGTCCAACTTGGCTTTGCAATGGTGCAATGATTTAGATGCCGCTCTACAAGGGTTTAAGCGCGCGCTCAAGCCAGAAGGCTTGTTGATGTTTGCGACGTTTGGGCCTGATACTTTAAAAGAATTGCGCGCCGCCACCGCCCAAGATGGCACCACCCATGTTAGTCGCTTTATTGATATGCATGACATTGGTGATGCTTTGACCCGTGCAGGTTTTAGCGCGCCTGTGTTGGATGTGATGCACTACACCTTGACCTATGACAACGTGCGGGATGTGATGCGTGACTTAAAAGCCATTGGCGCACACAACGCCACGGCGGGTCGTGCGCGTGGATTAAAAGGCCGTGGCTTTTTAGCGCAACTAGAACAAGCCTACGAAGGCTTCCGCAAAAATGGCAAATTGCCAGCCACTTATGAAGTGGTTTTTGCGCATGCCTGGGTTGGCAAAAAAACGGACGGACAAAAATCCAACCTGCCTGATGGTTTAAGTCCACTTCAATTTGTCCCCAAACGCCATGCAAAATAACTTGTTATCCACCTTGAATGATTGTTTTGTCACGGGTACCGACACCGAAGTTGGTAAAACCTATGTCACCGTAAAACTCATGCAAGCCATGGTCACACAGGGTTTAAAAGTAGTGGGCATGAAACCTGTGGCGTCTGGTTGCGCAACCATCGATGGCATTTGGCAAAATGAGGATGTGGCTAAGCTTATCGCGGCAAGCAACGTCGAGGCGCCGCGTGAGTGGGTGAACCCTTATTGTTTTGATGCGCCAATTGCGCCACACATCGCTGCACAAAAACAAGGTATGACTATTGATGTTAACGTGATAGTGAGCGCTTACAACAAGCTTAAAAATATGGCTGATGTGGTCATCGTGGAAGGCGCAGGTGGCTTGCTTGTGCCACTCAACTCCACCCACAGCATGGCGGATTTAATCGATAAGCTGAATTTACCCACTGTGCTGGTAGTAGGCATGAAACTAGGCTGTATCAACCACGCTATGCTCACCCATGTAGCCCTCAAACAACGTGGCCTCGCCATGAAACACTGGGTAGCCAACCATATCGACCCCAATATGGCCGAGCAAGAAGAAAACCTGAGTAGTTTGATTCATGGCTTGGGGCAGGTACCACTGTTGCGATTGCCGTATTCCAAGTAAATCTTTTACTCTAAATCCGTCGCCGCTTTCTGAGCTTTAAACCTAGCCTGCTGTTTTTTGCTGTGAAACTTAGCATGTAAGCGTTGCGCCCGCGCAAAAGCACGTTGCCAAAATTGGTCAGACTGCGGTAAATAATGGGCTTTAAAACAATCCCAATCTTGCGGGCTAAAACCGTAATCCATGCAAGAGAAAATTAATCCTGCAATGTCTTTGCAAACGCTGTTGCCACGGGGAGATTGTCCATGCAATACGCGGTGTAAATCCAGCAAATAAAAGTCGGTATCGGCGGTCACTATTTGTTCGCGCTGAAGCGCGATATGACACAAGTAAAAGTCGCGGTGACACAAGCCCGCGGCGTGAAAACGCTTAGCCAGTTTGGCTACCGCAGTCAGCATGGTGGCGCGCTCGCCTTCGCTTGGCGGATGCTGCGCCCATGTCTTGACGATGTCTTCGAGCGAGACGATATCACCAGACCCTTTATCGCCTAAATCTTCAGTAAGTAAAAATGAACTTTGTGTGGCTAGGGCTTCGCCTTGCACGCCATAAGCCGCTATTGGTGTGGTTGCAATGCCAATGCGATCTAAAGTCTGAATGGCTTTTACTTCTGTCATCGCGCCAATAATCGGACGCTTGAAACTCAACACGTTTTTAATCAGCTCCCACCAACCAACGCCTTCGTGCTGTTTCACAAAATAGCTCCGCCCTAATATATCTACGCGCATGGTTTTTCGATTAGCGGTGGCGCGCACGGTGTAACCACCCAGTGCCATAAAGTCTTCAAAGGCCATGTCTTTCAAATGCGATTGATGGTCGGGCGCGATCCAAATGCCTGTATCTGCATTGACTGTTGTTTGCGCATCGTTGCATTGGTTGCTTTTGCTTAGAGTAGGCGCTATTTGCGTGATTATTTTTGCCTCGGCTTGTCCAGCATTGGCTTTTATCAGTTGTTGTGCGTATGCTTGCCCCGCTGTTTGGTATGGCTGATTATCCTCGGTGAGCATTTGAATTAAAGCTTGGTTAAGCGTTTCTTGTGAGAAAGGCGAGGTGAGCACGGCCCCTGCTTTGGCTTGTGCGATGTGGGGCGCGTAACCGCATTTATCTGTCGTTAGCACAGGCAAGCCGCAAGCCATGGCTTCTAACAATACGTGCCCAGCCAGTTCTCGGCGCGCAGGGTGTACCAATACGTCACTCGCTTGCATTAACAAAGGGATGTCATCGCGGCCTGGCAACACTTGTATTTGTGCTTGCAAACCATACTCGGTAATTTGTTGTTCGAGGTGTTTGCTGGCATCTTGGCCAATAATCAGCGCTTTGACTTGCGTGCGTAGTGATGCGGGCAAAGCGTGAATCGCATCCACCATGCGGTCTGCACCTTTGGTTTTAAAGCCTGAGCCGACCAAGAGCAAGAGTTTGTCTTCCGTTTTAAAGCAAAAGTTAGCGCGCACTTGTTGCCGTACGGTCTCGCGTTCTGCAAAACTAAGTTGCAACGCTTTGGCAAAGCGTCGGGCGGATATAAAGGGTGGAATTAAATGAAAGCGTGCATCGGGCGTGGCATACCATTGTTGAAAGGTGGCTTGTTCCGCTTGTGTCAGTGTCAAGATATGCGTACGTTGCGCCACGTTAAAAATGGCATTTTCTGCCGAGGCAAACCAGCGATAGCGCGGCATGTATTGGTACCACCAAGGCCGTTCCTCATGCGCTCTAGCCACAAAACAAGAATCTGCTGCAAAATACACATCCAAGCCTTGCATGCGGTTAAAACCTACTATCAGTTCCACATGTTCTTGAGCAATTCGCGCTTGTATCTCTTTAATCAAGCGGTCGTGTTTTTGATGATTGAACCAAGTGAACGCGCGAGGCTGGCTTTCAACCAACACCACTTTCATGTCACTGGGCTTTGGGCCCTGCCATTCGCCTGTGAATATCGTCACATCATGCCCCAAGGCCACGCAGTCTTGCGCAATACGTAGCATGTCGCGCTGAACACCACCGTAGGGAAAAGATTTGAAAATCACAAAAGCCAAGCGCATGATTGATAAGACGTTTTCGGCAGCTAAAAATTGGAAGGGTGAAAAACGTTCATTGTATGCGAAAATAGCGCCATGAAACGAATTTTGCTGGTTAAAACCTCGTCCTTGGGCGATGTGATACATAATTTGCCTGTGGTGAACGACCTTCTTCAGCACCACCCACAAGCCACCATTGATTGGGTGGTGGAAGAAAGTTTTGCTGACATCCCCAAACTGCATCCGCATGTGAATCAGGTGTTTACCGTGGCCATGCGCCGCTGGCGTAAACAGCTGCTTAGCCAGAAAACTTGGTCTGAAATTGCGCAATTTAAAAAAGCTGTTTCTGCGCAGGCGTATGATGTGGTGATTGATACCCAAGGCCTGCTTAAAAGCGCATTAATCGCTTGCCTGGCCACGGGCGAACGTCATGGTTACGATAGACACTCTATTCGCGAACCCATCGCTAGCTTGTTTTACCCGCGTGCCCATAGTATTTCTTATCAGCAACATGCCGTAGTGCGTAATCGCGCCTTGGTTGCAATGAGTTTGAGCTATGCTCCGCCAGAGGATGCGCCTGACTATGGGTTAAGCGCGCAAACTTTCAGTACAGAGATACAGTTGCCAGAAGCCTACGCGGTGGGTTTGCATGGCACCAGTAAAGATAGCAAGTTGTGGCCAGAGCAACATTGGATAGCTTTGGCACAGGCGCTCGCACCCTTGCCTGTGTTGTTGCCTTGGGCGAATGCGACAGAACATGCGCGTGCGCTACGTATCGCCACCGCTGCCACCAATGTATGCGTTCTGCCCAAACTTAGCATTGCGCAATTGGCTGGCATTATTGCCCACGCCCAAGCTGCTATTGGCGTGGATACTGGTCTCTCACATCTAAGTGCCGCTTTAGATGTGCCTACTGTCGCGCTTTATACGGACACTAATCCAGCGCTCACGGGGGTGATGGCGGGCGCAAAAATGCCTGCGGTAAATTTAGGTGGCAAACAATCTACTCCCAGTGTGGCAGACGTATTACTTAAACTCACTAAAATAGCGAGTTAAAAACCATTAGCCCCTCTTGAAAACCTGTTTGGCAATCCCCATGTTGCATTTAGTGTTATAGAACAATGGGGAACCACATGCAAGAAAACGAACAAACATCGACTGAAAACCAAGTGGATGCAACAGCAAGTGATGCGGGACAAGCCGCAGCAACGACACCTGAGGCGCGCTTGAGTGAATTTGAAAAAGCCTTGGAAGAGGCCAAAGCACAAGTGCTTTATGTGAAAGCCGAGGGTGAAAATATTCGCCGTCGCGCCACCGAAGATGTTGATAAAGCGCGCAAGTTTGCTTTAGAGAAATTTGCTTCTGAACTGCTTTCTGTCAAAGACAGTCTAGACGCCGCTCTGGCGGTAGACACTACCGATGTCGCCAGTTACAAAAATGGCATTGAACTCACTTCTAAGCAATTGTTGAGTGTGTTTGAAAAATTCAACATCACCGAAATCAACCCAGAAAACGAGAAGTTTGACCCGAACAAACACCAAGCGATTAGTGCGGTAGATTCTGACTTAGAGCCAAATACTGTGTTGGGGGTTTTGCAGAAGGGTTACACCTTGAACGACCGCGTATTGCGACCAGCCTTGGTGATGGTGGCTAAAGCAAAATAAAGCCTATAAGCGCAGGGCTATTGAAATTGTCAAAATGCCCCCCACGTTAGGATTAAGTTGACGTTTTAATTAGATTTAAAACAGGAATGTTTAAAAAGGAACAAAAGATGGCAAAAATTATCGGTATTGACTTAGGAACAACAAACTCTTGCGTAGCTGTGATGGAAGGTGGCAAGCCACGCGTGATTGAAAACGCGGAAGGCGCACGTACCACACCCTCTATCATCGCGTATCAAGATGATGGCGAAATTTTAGTGGGCGCCCCTGCTAAACGTCAGGCAGTGACCAACCCAAAAAACACATTGTTTGCGGTGAAGCGTTTAATCGGTCGCCGTTTTGATGAAAAAGAAGTGCAAAAAGACATCGACTTGATGCCTTACACCATTGCCAAAGCAGACAACGGCGATGCATGGGTAGAAGTGCGAGGCACCAAACAAGCGCCACCACAAATCTCTGCTGAAGTATTGCGCAAAATGAAAAAAACCGCCGAAGATTACTTGGGCGAAGAAGTGACAGAAGCGGTGATTACAGTCCCAGCTTACTTTAACGACAGCCAACGTCAAGCCACCAAAGATGCAGGCCGTATTGCTGGTTTAGAAGTGAAACGTATCATCAACGAACCAACCGCAGCAGCGTTGGCGTTTGGTCTAGACAAACAAGAAGGCGACCGTAAAATTGCGGTGTATGACTTGGGTGGCGGTACGTTTGACGTGTCTATCATCGAGATTTCAAGCATCGATGGCGAGCATCAATTTGAAGTGCTTTCAACCAACGGTGATACCTTCTTAGGTGGTGAAGACTTTGATAACCGCATTATCGACTTCTTGGCAGACGAGTTCCAAAAAGAAAATGGCTTAGATTTGCGTAAAGACTTATTAGCAAAACAACGCTTAAAAGAAGCGGCAGAAAAAGCCAAAATCGAACTCTCAGGCGCACAACAAACCGAAGTGAACTTGCCTTACATCACTGCAGATGCCACTGGCCCAAAACACTTGGTAGTGAAAATCACTCGCGCCAAATTGGAAAGCTTGGTGGATGATTTGATTGAGCGCACCATGGCGCCATGTAAAACCGCGATTAAAGATGCTGGCGTGTCTATCGACGACATTACCGATGTGATTTTGGTCGGCGGTCAAAGCCGTATGCCAAAAGTACAAGAGATGGTGAAAGAGATTTTTGGCAAAGAGCCACGTAAAGACGTGAATCCTGACGAAGCGGTTGCCGTAGGTGCAGCGATTCAAGGCGGTGTGTTGCAAGGTGACGTGAAAGACGTGTTGTTGTTAGACGTGACACCATTGAGCTTGGGCATTGAAACCTTGGGTGGTGTGATGACCAAACTTATCAAGAAAAATACCACTATCCCAACTAAAGCCTCACAAGTGTTCTCAACTGCAGAAGACAATCAAAATGCGGTGACGATACAAGTGTTGCAAGGTGAGCGTGAGATGGCTTCTGGCAATAAATCGCTTGGTCAATTTAACTTGAGCGACATTCCACCAGCACCCCGTGGCATGCCACAAATTGAGGTGACATTTGATATCGATGCCAACGGTATCTTGCACGTGTCTGCGAAAGACAAAGCCACAGGCAAAGAAAACAAAATCACGATTAAAGCGAACTCAGGTTTGTCTGAAGAAGAAATTCAGCGCATGGAAGAAGATGCCGCTAAATATGCTGACGAAGACAAGAAATTGCGTGAGTTGGTGGATGCACGTAATGCCGCTGATGGCATGGTGCACTCAGTGAAAAAATCGTTGACTGAGCACGGCGACAAATTAGACGTGGACGAAAAAGCCAAAATTGAAGCGGCAATTAAAGACGTGGAAGATGTGATGAAGGAAGGCGACAAAGAAACCATTGAAGCCAAAACCAACGCCTTGATGGAAGCGTCACAAAAATTAGGTGAAAAAGTCTATGCTGAGCAACAAGCGGAAGCCAACACCGAAAGCGCGCAACCACAAGGTGAGAAAACCGTGGATGGCGATGTGGTAGATGCTGAGTTTGAAGAAGTCAAAAAAGACTAACTTCGGTAGTGTTTTTTTAAAATAAGCAACGGTCGTTAGTACTTAAATGTTACTAGCGACTTTTGCTATTAAAACCCAATGAATAGACATAATTATGGCGACTAAAAAAGATTACTACGAAGTGCTAGGTGTGAATCGCGATGCTTCTGAAGAAGACATCAAAAAAGCGTATCGCAAGTTGGCGATGAAGTATCACCCTGACCGCAACCCAGACAATCCAAAAGCTGAGGAGCAATTTAAAGAGGCCAAAGAGGCCTATGAAATGCTCTCCGATAGCCAAAAGCGTGCGGCTTATGACCAGTATGGTCATGCTGGCGTGGACCCAAGCATGGGCGGTGGCGGTGCGGGCGCGGGCTTTGGTGGTTTCGGTGATGCCTTTGGCGACATTTTCGGCGACATTTTTGGTGGCGGTGGCCGCGGTGGTCAGCGCTCTAACGTATACCGTGGCGCAGACTTGCGCTACAACATGGAAGTCAGCTTAGAGGACGCGGCCAAGGGTACTGAAACCAAAATTCGTATTCCGGTGCAATCCACGTGCGAAACTTGTAATGGCTCAGGCGCTAAGAAAGGCAAGTCTCCTGTCACTTGTACCACCTGTAACGGGCATGGCCAGGTGCGCATGCAACAGGGCTTCTTCTCTGTTCAACAAACTTGTCCAAAGTGTCACGGCACAGGCAAAATCATCAAAGATGAAGACAAATGTGGCACCTGTCATGGCGCAGGCCGTGTTAAACAAAACAAAACTTTGTCCGTCAAAATCCCTGCAGGGGTGGATGAAGGCGATAGAATTCGCCTGAGCGGTGAAGGTGAAGCTGGCGTTAACGGTGGACCAACGGGTGACTTATATGTGGTGATTCACCTAAAACCACATACTATTTTCCAGCGTGATGGTGCAAATTTACATTGCGAAATGCCGATTAGTTTTAGCACTGCCGCATTGGGCGGTGAAATTGAAGTTCCGACATTAGATGGCTCAGCCAAAATGAAAATACCTGCCGAAACCCAAACAGGCAGTGTGTTTAGATTGCGTGGCAAAGGCATTAAACCGCTACGCTCCAGTGATTACGGTGACATGATGGTGCATGTGGTGGTGGAGACACCAGTACGACTAACCGAGAAGCAAAAAGAATTATTACGTGAGTTCGAAACAAGTACACAAGCGGATGCGGGTAAACATAGCCCTAAAAATAAAAGTTGGGTAGATAAGGCTAAAGACTTTTTTAGCTAACAGATGGCTTTAAATGTAATCATTAAATGATTGATTTTTATGAGGTAACATTTTAATTACAATTTTCTTTTTTCTTTTACAATTTTGTTACAGCTGTGTCAAAGAACTGTAATAACTCCTCACTAGAATAGCAACATGTTTCAACGTAATGATTTATGTTGATATTGATTTCCTCCTGATCCAAACCCCCTTTTGCCCGCGATAGCGGGCATTTTTTTTGCTATTAACCTAAAGAACGCTTTAGTTGACAAGTATACAAGTGACGGGATGTTTGTAAGTTTAATCCCCTTAATGTTCGAAAAAGTGAGATTGTCATACGGTTGATTTGACTTTCATGTGCTGTAACCTGCTGATATGTATAGATAAAATTGTCACAATAAATCATTGTAAAGTGTGTAAAATAGAATAAAATAAATTAGGGTAAACATTAGACCATGACAAAAATAGCCATTTTTAACCAAAAGGGAGGTGTCGGAAAAACGACATCTTCGTTGAACTTGGCAGGCGCTTATCATCAACATGGTAACGAAGTGGCGCTGATAGACTTAGATCCACAAGCACATTTAACCTTTATCTATAATGCCAAGTTAGCAAATAAAGAGAAGAGTTTGTTTCAGTTTTATCAAACCGAAGCCTCTCTATCAAGTCTGTTTTCACCTGTTCACGAACGCCTTTCGCTGATTGCCGCTTCTGCTGAGTTGGTGAAAGTAGACTCTGCATATGGCCGTGGTCCGAATATTTTAAGAAAATTGGGCAATGGCTTGGCGACAATGAAAGCTGAGCATCCAAGTTTGGTGACAGTCATGGATTGTTGCCCATACATCGGCGTGATTTCTCTCAGTGCCATTTTTACTTGCGACGTGTTGATTGTGCCGGTGGCGTCGGATTATTTTTCGATTAATTCCGCCGTCAAAGTAGCAAAAGCGTTGCAAGCGGTTGAGCCTGTACTAAAACGTCGCGTGGAACGCCGTTATTTGTTGACACGTGCGGACAGACGTAAAAAAATGACGACAGAAGTTGAGATGGAGTTACGGCGTATTTTTGGGGATGAGGTATTAGAAACTAAAATTTCTGAAAATATAGCGTTGGGTGAGAGTCCACAAGTCGGTAAAAATGTGTTTGAGTATGAGCCGAATAGCGTTGGAGCGCGTGATTACATGGCGCTCTACCAAGAGTTGCAAGCCTTGCGATATCTACATACAACTGCGTAATGATTAAAGAGATCGTAATTGTTTAATGCTTTGATGCAAATAGTGGTTTTGTTAGCGGTTGCGAATCAGGTCTTCGCTTGCTCTTCTGAACCTTGTGCCTTTGATGTGCTTGTTGTAAAGCATGATCATGTTGCGCTTACAAAGTCGGATGCAAGAGACGATTTATCTATGTCTAAGCGACAAGAGGATTGGGCTGCGGAACGACCATTTACGCCTTTAGGCAAATCAAATCATGTCACGCCAGCGTTGACTCGTGGTGGCAACCAATTTCTTGAGGCCAATCGACAACATCAGGAGTGGGAGACTGCACGGAGCTGGTCGCCACTCAGTGCAAAGCGAACAGATGACGTTTTGACCGCAAATCATGACCATCAGTCTTTATCGACAAGTACACATGAAGAGACAAATTGGCGCTCCACGAGGTTTGATAGCTTGGAGCGGGGCGCTCCAACAGAGCCACTTTCTCGATGTGACTAAACCTCGCCAGCGTATAAAAGCTTAATTTAAACTTGGCGACTCAACCATTGTCTGCGCCAAAAAATAAGCAACATCATGATTGCAATCCCGAGCATAATCGCAATTGCCCACCAAAACCCATGTGTATCGTTTAGCCAAGGCATGATGGTAAAGTTCATGCCAAAAATCCCTGCAATCAGGGTCGCTGGCATAAACAACATGGCCACCACGGTTAAAGCTCGTAATTCCAAATTCACGCGTTGACTGACACTGGTCATATAAATATCCATCAGGCTACTGAGTGCGTCACGAATGGCTTCTAACGATTCAATAAAATGTACCGTGTGGTCATATAGGTCACGCAAATAAGGGATGGCGTTGGCTGTAAAAAAGCCATTTTCATTGCGGATAAGCGTGTTCAGTACCTCGCGAAAAGGCCAGACTGCACGACGCAACTGCACACTCACACTCTTTAAGCGGTGAATGTTCTGCAAATCGCTCTGTTTGGGATTGGCTAATAGTTGTGCCTCCAAGTTTTCAGCGTCTTCATTAATGGTTTCGAGTACCGTAAAGTAGCGCTCCATCAAGCTGTCTAATAAAGTATAGGCAAGCGTATCCACGCCACCCTCTCTCAACATGGCATGACCTGCTCTCAGACGTTCGCGCACGGGTTCAAAGCTACCCGTTGGTCGCTCTTGAAACGTTAACAACCAATCTTTACCAATCACAATGCTAATTTGTTCTGAGCTCACGTCAAACTGACTGGCATCGTAATAAAACAAGCGCGTCTCTAGAAAAATATAATCAGGGTAGATATCAACTTTAGGACGCTGTTCGGTATTTAAAATATCCTCCACCACCAATGGGTGCAAGCCAAATCGAGCTGCAATTTTCTCAACCACTTGTGCGTCGTGGACGCCATGCACATTCACCCATACTTTTTGCGATTTTGGCAGTTGCCATGTAGCTAGCGTGCTCGGATCTAACTGGCAAGCTTCAAGTTCTTGCGCGTTATAACAAATTTTATGCACGATGCTGTCTGTCGAATTTGGGCGATGCGAAGCCTCTTGAGTACGCATGCCTAATCGTTTGGCGGTGTGGCTTAAACGTGATTTCTTTTTGCTCATACGGTTACTTTATCTTCATTTTAAATCTGAATTTTAGACGATTCTTGTTATCAAGCATTTGTGTAGTTCGAGCGCGGGCTTTTTAAAAGTGCACTATGCTAAAATAACACATTCTTATGCGTTGAGAGTAATTTCATGTCTGGCAATACAATCGGCACCTTGTTTACCCTAACTTCATTTGGCGAGTCGCATGGCGCTGCCATCGGGGGCATTGTCGATGGCTGCCCACCTGGGTTGTCATTGTGTGCTGAAGATTTGCAAGTGGATTTGGATAGACGCAAGCCAGGCACCTCACGCCATGTCACGCAACGCAATGAGGCTGATGCAGTCGAAATTTTATCTGGCGTATTTGAAGGCAAAACCACGGGCGCGCCCATCGGCTTGCTTATCCGTAACACCGACCAACGTAGCCAAGATTACAGCAAAATCATGGACACGTTCCGTCCAGGCCATGCCGATTATACCTACGAGCAAAAGTATGGCATTCGCGATTATCGTGGCGGTGGCCGATCCAGTGCGCGTGAAACAGCGGTGCGTGTGGCGGCAGGCGCGATTGCTAAAAAGTGGTTAAAAGAAAAATACGGCATCATCATTAGAGGTTATCTAAGCCAGCTGGGTGAGATTGAAATTCCTTTTGCAAGCTGGAACGATTTATCCCATCAAGATAATGTGTTTTTCTCACCTAATGCCGACATTTTGCCGACGTTAGAAGCTTATATCGACAAAATACGCGGAGAACGTGATTCTGTGGGCGCTAAAATCACCGTGGTGGCTGAGCGTGTGCCTGTCGGTTTAGGTGAGCCAATATTTGACCGTTTAGACGCAGACATTGCGCATGCCATGATGGGGATTAACGCTGTGAAAGGCGTGGAAATTGGCTCTGGCTTTGCTTCTGTCGCGCAAAAAGGCAGTGAGCATTGCGACGAATTAACCCCACAAGGCTTTGCATCTAACAATGCAGGTGGTATTTTGGGCGGGATTTCGAGTGGGCAAGACATTGTCGTGAATGTCGCATTTAAACCCACTTCTAGCATTCCGCAAGAACGTCGCTCGATTAACAAAGCAGGCGAGCCTGTGATGATGCAGACTACAGGCCGCCATGACCCGTGCGTGGGCATTCGCGCCACTCCGATTGTAGAGGCAATGTTGGCCTTGGTGTTGATGGATCATGCTTTGCGCCATCGTGGGCAAAATGCAGATGTGCAATCGGCTGTGCCTAAGC
Source organism: uncultured Methylophilus sp. (assembly GCA_965249075.1). GTDB lineage: Bacteria > Pseudomonadota > Gammaproteobacteria > Burkholderiales > Methylophilaceae > Methylophilus. Next base: position 525,122 of record CBDFLF010000001.1, on the reverse strand, counting down.
TTTAAGCACATGATTAAGTGCTGAAACTCGTGAGGCTAGTTTTCAGTCTGTTCATCAAGTCTCGCTAATATAGAATAGACGCATGCATGTCACACGCTCTGCACTTTAATCTCTCTCGTTTTTACTTTATCTATTATTTCTTTGTCGGCGCGTTTGTGCCTTATTGGGGCTTATACCTCACTTCCGAACATTTCTCACCCGCCGACATCGGTATTTTGATGTCCTTGTTCCAAATCAGCCGTATTATTGCGCCGAATATTTGGGGTTGGATTGCCGACCACACCAAACAGCGGGTGCGTTGGATACGCATGACGGCCTTGCTTGGCATGCTAGGCTTTATTGCCATTTTTTGGGCACATAGCTTTTGGTGGATGTTTGTAGTGATGGCAGCCTTAAGCTTGTTTACCAGCTCAACGTTGCCACTATCAGAATCCTTGGTGCTGGCACATTTGGCAAGCACCAATGGTCATTACAGCCGCATACGCATGTGGGGTTCGTGGGGCTTTATTGTGGCCGCGATACTGCTCGGATACATCACCGACTATTTTGGCATTCAAAGCTTGCTATGGTTTATTTTAACCGTGCAGTTTGTGTTGTTTGGATTGACACTCAAGTTGCCAGAAGCCGAAGTTGCCCCTCACCCTCATGACCACTTTTCAGTTTGGCAAATTTTGGCGCAACCTACGGTTATCGCTTTATTATTAGGCTGCGCACTGATGGTGACAGCACATGGCCTGATGTATAACTTCTACTCGATTTACTTGGTAGAACATGGCTATAGCAAAGGCACCATTGGATGGTTATGGTCAGTGGGCGTGATATGCGAGATTGTGGTGTTTATGCAAATGCCGCGCATCATGGCGCGGTTTAAACTCAAAACCATTATGTTGATTAGCTTGGCATTGGCAGTGGTGCGCTTTGCCATGATGGGCTTGGTGCCTGAGTCTTTATGGCTGATTATCTTAGCGCAAACCTTGCATGCTTTTACGTTTGGCAGTTTCCACGCCGCCTCAGTGGAAGTGGTCACGCAGTATTTTAACGGTCGCCATCAAGCCAAAGGGCAGGCCATTTACAACAGCGTAGCTTACGGCATTGGAGGGGCATTGGGTGGTTTGCTAGGGGGGTATGCCATTGAGTATTTAGGCGGACAAACCACCTTCACCTTGGCGGCACTCTTCCCATTGGCTGGATTTTTAGTCATGGCTTTAGGAATGCATTTGCCTAAAGCTTACGCGACCAAAGGCATGTTTAGCTAATAAAAAAGAGCATATTAAAAATATGCTCTTTTAAAAAAACACTACTTCACTTAATTCTAACTCACACACTTAACTCACGCGCTTGTCTCGTTCGATTAAGGCATAGGCGCTATGGTTGTGAATAGACTCAAAGTTCTCTGACTCAACCACATATTTATCAATCCGCTTTTCCGCATTGAGTTGTGCGGCAACATCGCGCACCATGTCTTCAACAAACTTAGGATTGTCGTAAGCACGCTCTGTCACAAACTTTTCGTCTGGGCGTTTGAGCAAGCCGTAGAGTTGGCAAGAAGCTTGTTCTTCTACCAGCGTAATCAAGTCTTCTAGCCACATAAAATCATTCAACAAGGCTGTGACAGTGACATGTGAACGTTGGTTATGCGCACCATAGTCAGAAATCTTTTTACTACAAGGGCACAAACTAGTCACGGGCACCAGCACTTTGACCGTGATGTCAAATTGCCCTTTTTTAATCTCACCAATAAAAGTCACTTCATAATCTAACAAGCTTTTAACCCCAGACACAGGAGCCGCTTTGTTAATAAAGTAAGGGAAACGCATTTCCACGTAGCCAGACTCTGCTTCTAAGCGGCTGACCATTTCGCGCAAAATGGTTTCAAAGGACTCAATCGAAATCGCATGTTCATTCATGTTGAGGATTTCAACAAAACGCGACATATGCGTGCCCTTGAAGTTATGGGGCAAGTGTACAAACATATCAAACATGGCCACAGTGTGTTGCTCGCCGCCTGTTTTATCTTTCACAATCACAGGGTGACGAATGGATTTAATACCCACTTTGTTGATGTCTAGATGGCGTATATCAGGGGTGTTTTGCACGTCTTCAATGGTGTTGGGTAGGGTGGCTTGATTCATTCGCTTTCCAGTTTGATAGAACAGTGCAAATCATATGCACTTTTATAGAGTGTTAGATAATAGTTGAGTATACTACTAGGATATTAATTTCTCAATAGTCGCTCGTATACCTTCTGCATCTAGACCGCAGGCACTCAACATAGTTTCATGCACCCCGTGGTCGATAAAAGTGTCGGGCAAACCTAAGCATTTTGTAGGCATCACAATGTTGTGGGCCTGCAGCACTTCGAGTACGGCACTGCCTGCGCCACCCATCAAGGCGTTTTCTTCTACAGTAATCATGTAGTCATGGCTAGCTGTCGTCTTTAGTATCATCTCAACATCTAAGGGCTTGATAAATCGCATATTCACGACCGTGGCATCCAGCAACTCTGCCGCGGATAAGCTAGGTGCAAGCATGCTACCAAAAGCTAAAATTGCGACCTTTTTGCCTTGACGGGCTAACTCGGCTTTGCCTATCTCTAATGTATCAAGCGATGAATTGACATTAGCCCCCACGCCTGCACCACGCGGGTATCTAACAGCGGCGGTGCCTTGGTAATGGTAGCCAGTGCTCAGCATTTGGCGACACTCGTTCTCGTCGCTCGGTGCCATGATGACAGTGTTAGGAATGCAACGCATAAAGCTTAAATCAAAACTGCCTGCATGGGTCGGGCCATCAGCGCCTACCAAGCCAGCACGGTCAATGGCGAATAGTACATCTAAATTTTGCAGGGCAATGTCGTGAATCAGTTGGTCGTAAGCACGCTGTAAAAAAGTAGAGTAAATCGCGACCACTGGTTTGAGTCCATCACACGCCATACCTGCGGCAAATGTGAGTGCGTGCTGTTCGGCGATGCCCACGTCAAAATAGCGTTCTGGGTAGCGTTCAGCAAACGCGTTTAAGCCTGAGCCATCACACATGGCAGGTGTGATGCCGATGAGTTTGCTGTCGGCATTCGCCATATCCAACAGCCAATCGCCAAACACTTGGGTGTAACTGATTTTGCCGGCTGGTGCCAAGCTTTCGCCATTTTCTGGGTCAAATTTCCCCACACCGTGGTATTTGTTGGGGTTGCTCTCAGCAGGTTGATAGCCTTTGCCTTTTTGTGTCACGACATGCAAAAATTGTGGGCCTTTGAGCTCGCGGATATTGCTGAGCGTATCGACCAAGGTGTCTATGTCGTGGCCATCAATCGGACCAATGTAGTTAAAGCCAAACTCTTCAAAAAGGGTGCCTGGTGTAACCATCCCTTTGGCATGTTCCTCGGCGCGTTTGGCGAACTCTTTCACGGGTGGCAAAATGTCGAGCATTTTTTTACCACTGCGTCTAACAGTGTCGTAAAAGCGTCCAGACAATAAGCGCGCAAGGTAGTTATTCAGCGCGCCGACGTTGTTTGAGATGCTCATGTCATTGTCGTTTAAAATCACCAACAAATTCACATCCATGTCGCCAGCGTTGTTGAGCGCTTCAAACGCCATACCCGCAGTCATCGCCCCATCGCCAATAATCGCCACACTGCGGCGGTCTAGGCCTTGTGCTTTTGCGGCGACAGCCATGCCAAGTGCGGCAGAAATGGATGTACTGGAATGGCCTGCGCCAAACGTATCGTAAATGCTTTCCTCACGTTTAGGGAAACCCGCCAAGCCGGATGGCTTGCGCAAGGTATGCATGGCATCACGGCGACCAGTAAGTATTTTATGCGGATAAGTTTGATGACCGACGTCCCACACCAATCTATCATCAGGGGTGTTGAATACATAATGCAAAGCAATGGTCAGCTCGACCACGCCCAAGTTAGACGCTAAGTGCCCGCCAGTTTGCGAAACGGTATTAATTAAGAACTGGCGCATCTCGGCAGCAAGCGAAGTCAATGCGGCCTTGTCTAGACCACGCAAATCCACTGGCGAATCAATATTGTAAAGCAAACTGTTGCTCAAATTAGCCATAAAAATACGTTCTAAAAATGACGTTGTGTAATAAAGTCAGCAAGCAAGCGCAAGCCATGGGCACGCTCACCAAAGGGCGATAATAATTCCATCGCTTGCTCGTGCAAACGATTTGCCAAGGCTTGTGCTGGCGCCAAACCCATCAAGCGCACATAAGTCGATTTATTTTGGGCTTCATCTTTCCCTGCAGTTTTGCCTAGGGTTGCTGAATCTGCAGTGTGATCTAGAACGTCATCCACTACTTGAAAAGCCAGCCCGATATGTTGGCTGTATTGCTTAAGCATCGCTATCGTTTGAGTTTGAGTTTGTGTTTGTGTTTGTGTTTGTGTTTGTGTTAAATCAGGTGCGCAGTAAGCGCCCATTAACACCGCAGCACTCATCAGCGCGCCAGTTTTGTGCTGATGCATAGTTTCCAGCTCGGTAAGACTTAAACTTTTGCCTGTGCTATCGAGGTCTATCGATTGTCCACCACACATGCCGCGCGCCCCAGTAGCAACAGCAAGACATTGCACTTGTTGCAATTGTTGGCTCGCACTTAAAGTATCTGTTGGCTGACTTAACAGCTCAAATGCCAAACTTTGCAAGGCATCGCCCACCAACAAAGCCGTTGCATCATCATATTGCTTGTGACAACTCGGTTTGCCGCGTCTTAAATCATCATCGTCCATACATGGCATGTCGTCATGCACTAGTGAGAACGCATGAATCAACTCCAATGCCGCCGCCACCTTGTCTGCCATGTCCGCACTTGCACCCACCAACTCTGCGCTGGCGTAACAAAGCAAAGCGCGCACACGCTTGCCGCCACCCAACACACTATAGCGCATCGCGTCATGTAAGCGTGCAGGCATTGCCTGAGGCAAGGCTTGCTCTAGAACCTGCTCAATACGCGCTTGATAAGGCTGTGCCCAAGCGGTAAAAGTGTCTGCGGAGTGGTTGTTAGCGGTTGCCAAAAAGTTTTGCCTAGTAAAGGGTATTGAAGTGTTTGAGTCGCTCGTTTTAAGATTTGAGTGTGTCAGGGGAAAATGCAGTCAACGCCTGTTCTTGATTTAACATGAGTACCGTTTGCTCAGCCTCTGCCAAGGTCGCTTGGCATTGTTTAAGTAGCGCTGTGCCTGCTTGGTAAGCCTGAACGGATTCTTCTAGCGACAAAGTGCCAGACTCAATTTTTTGGACTAACTGTTCTAATGAACACAGTTGCTCAGAAAATGAAGCAGATTGCTCATTAACGAGTGGTATTTGCTTGGTCATGTTGGTAACGCTAATTGAATATTGAAAGACGCTATTTTAGCAAATAGGCACCAAATGCGGGATTAAACTTTTTCTGGGAGTACGCTTTGTAAAAACGTACGGATATCTGCAATTTCAGATTCACTGATACTATGCGCCATTGGGTAAGTCTGCCAACGCACATTAAAGCCAGCACTTAATAGCGCATCTCGTGCTTGTAGGGCAGTGTTTAAGGTAATCACACTGTCATCTACCCCATGCGCCATCCAAATAGGCGTGTTTTTATTGGCGGGGTGATGCTCACTAAGCAATTGGTCACGTAGTGGTAAATAAGTGGAAAGTGCCAGCACCCCTGCTAATTTTTCAGAATAGCGACAGGTCGTGTGCAAGACCATCGCGCCCCCTTGTGAGAAACCCGCAAGCACAATGCGTGAGGCTGGAATACCGAGGGCAATTTCATGCGTAATCAGGGATTCCAGCTGAATTTGCATGGCATGAATACCGTCCGCGTCTTGTGGGCTATCAGGTGTCAGACCGAAAATGTCATACCACGCCCGCATTTCATAACCGTTATTAAACGTCACAGGGCGGTAGGGCGCATGAGGTAATATAAATTTAATATATGGGAGGTTGAGTAACTCGACGACAGGTACAAAGTCATAGCCATCTGCACCTAAGCCATGAAGCCAGATGACACAAGCTAGATTTGATTGAGGGTTTTTTGTAATACAACTTAGCATTGCAATTACAGTCCTGTTCTTAATTAAAATTACATTTTACTAAGCTAAAGATAGGAGTGCTGGTGAAATATCTATCTATGGTAATTGTTCTATAGCACCTATCTATGATTTAGTGCATTGCCCGCTATTAACCAAGTCGCAGGTAATTGTGGCGCCTGTTCCAGTTTCTGAAGGACTAGCACTAAAGCTAGTGTCAGAAACATTCGGCGTTGTTATAGGGGCGCATGCTGATGCACGATGCGTTGGTAGATTGGTTCTTCCAAGAGTCACAGCAGTGTAAAACACTCTAGAGTAAACCTGTGCTTCTGCGAGACATGCGGCATCGGCAGCTTCTTGTGTGTAGTCTTGGTATGTAGGGATAGCTATTGCGCTAAATATACCAATAATTGAAACTACAATCATCAACTCAATTAAGGTAAATCCACTAGACATTTTTGCTTTTAAAATTAGCATAAGTTCCCAGTTTTTTGTTTAAAAAAAACCCCGCGGAATACGCAGGGTTTTTAAACTGTCACTTTATTAGCTGCATGAGCCAGAATTAGGCATGCTACAAGTAATAGTAGTACCTGTGCCGCTGACTGGAGTGTAAACAGCTGAACCAGTTAAATCGGTTACGGGAGTTGTTAATGTGCAATTAGCGCCAGTATAACCAGGTACTGCGTTACCTAAAGCAAGTTGCGTGTAAGTACGTTTAGCATGGGCACTTGCCTCTGCCATACATGCACCATCGTGTGCTTCTTCTACGTAGTCAGTATAAGCTGGAATTGCAACTGAAGCCAAAATACCAATAATCGCAACCACGATCATCAACTCAATTAAAGTAAAACCTTTTTGTACGTGTTTTTTCATCATCATTTCCTTTTGTGTCAAAGTTGTTAAATGTTACTACTTAGTTTTCTATCTTAAAGTGGCACTGTATTTTTTCTTCAGTGTTCAAAATCATAAAAGCAACGGCTGTGCCAACTTTTGTTGAATTTTTTAACTTAATGATTTTAAAAGGTTTTTGTGATGATGTCGTCAGTTTCAATTTAAACATGACCTTGATGAAAATTGGAGTGACCATTTTTGCACTAGTTGTTTTGTATAGAGAACTGCCCACATTTGTCATGTTATGTCCTTAAAAGGCGACAGTTTTGGTCGCATACGTCTGCAAATGACAATAAAAAAAGGATTGCATCTGCAATCCCTCTTTTATTTTCCCAGCTAATTAAGCAGCAGTCTTACCAAAACTTCCACCAAGGTTTGCTTGATGATTTGCTTCCTGCTGGGCGTATTACTTTCCCGTTTCGGCTACCTTTTTCAAGCTAGCCAAACCTGGGTCAAAAAAGTCGTTGATAGCTTTGGTGGCAGCATCATCGTTTTGCTCTGGTTTAGGAATGTTAGAAGAGTCAGCACGTGTGTAGCTACCTTTAACAGTCACCACGGTTTCACCAGCGTTCGGACCAGCGCTGACGATGATAGAAGGGTAGAAGTTAGCAAACTGCAATGTGCTTTTTTCTAAAATGTATTCATATTTCAATTTCATGCCAGCATCATCGGCGGAACGTAATTTTTCGTACATGGTGCCGCCACCTTTAAGCTTCACTGTACGGTAGGTTGCATTTTCACCGTTTTCATCTTTTTTGGTTTCGGTGGTGACGGCTTCAACGCCAGCGTGCCACACTTGTTGGTTACCAAAGTCTTTAACCAAGGCCCATACTTTTGCAGGGGCGGCTTTGATGGTGACATTTTTTTCAAAGCGCAAGGCTGCTGCGCCGTGTGCGCTAGCGAGTTGAGGCGCAAGGGCGATTAAACTAATTGCGATGAGACCTAATATTTTTTTCATTGAATTTTCTCCTGTAAAAATCTTATTTTAAACATACAAAAAAGAACACGTGACTTTACCTAAAAATGAAGCGTTTGGCGACTATTTCATAAGTATTCCCCAAAAAAGCATTATTTTGTTTGTAATATAAAAGGCCCAAACCCACGACAAAGCTTTGGCGTTGCGATGGTGTTGACCACTTTATTAGTATTGGCATCAATTACACTCACGTTGTCTGAGCCCCAGTTGGCAACAAAAAGTAGTTGCTGCCCCTTGTCATAATCAATCCCTTCGGGAAACTCACCTACCATAATGGTTTGCACCGTTTTTTTGCTGGCGGTATCAATGACTGAAACGCTTTCCGCATGGTTGTTGGTGACGTATAGCATCTGTCCGTCTGGGCTAACGGCGACGGCGTATGGGTGCAGGCCTGTTTTAATCGTTTCAGTTTCAAAGCTATCAACATTCATGGCGGTGAGGCTATTGCTCACCACATTCACCACATAGACGGTTTTGCCATCGGGGCTGACTGTGAGTGCAAAAGGGTGTATGCCTACGGCAACGTTGCGTATTAGTTTTAATGTTTTGGTGTCGACCACGGTGACGGTGTCGCTGTCGCGGTTGGCAATAAACAGTTTTTTATTGTCTGCACTCACCACCATGCCAGAAGGTGTTTTGCCCGCCTTAAACGCGCGTTGTTTTTTTGGTTGCGCCGTATCAATCGCCACTACTTGACCGCCACCCCAGTCGGCGGCAAATAAAGTTTTGCCATCACTGGTCACGGCGATGCCAACAGGTTGGATATTCACGGGAATTTCTTGAACGACTTGTTGCTGTTGGCTGTCTATCACTGTGATGGATGCACTGTTGGCATTGGAGATATAAACGCGGTGTTGGTCTCGTGCAATCGCAACACCGACGGGCGCCTTGCCAGTGGGAATGGTATGAATGATTTTTTGCGTGGCGGTGTCAATCACCGATACATTATTAGCACCTTGATTGGTGATATAAGCGAGATTGCCTGCCATACAAGGACTTGCCAACAAACAAGCCGTTGCTAACAACAATACAAAGCCAGTAGAAGATATGCGTAAATTTTTCATTAAAGTCATCGGACAGCGTTGAGATTTAAACGTCTTATTTTAGTCGGGGTTGACGTTGATTTGAACACCTATTGTTGAGAAAGTATGTCTGTCACTTGTAAATGCTTGCTTTCAATATTAGGCGAAATGTGAAAAAATGATACTAATTATTTTTGGTAGTAAACATCATGTTAGATCGAGATGGGTATCGCCCCAACGTGGGCATTATATTGTGCAATACCCACAATCAAGTATTTTGGGGTAAGCGCATACGGGAGCATGCTTGGCAGTTTCCGCAAGGCGGCATTAAGTATGGCGAAAGTCCAGAACAAGCGATGTACCGCGAGTTGATGGAAGAAGTGGGCTTGAAGCCAGAGCATGTCAAAATTATGGGTCGCACCCGCGACTGGTTGCGTTATGACGTGCCTAGTAGCTGGATTAAGCGCGAGTGGCGCGGAAGCTATCGCGGTCAAAAACAAATTTGGTTTTTGTTGCGTTTGGTTGGGCGTGATACAGATGTGTCACTTCGCGCTTCAGAACATCCTGAGTTTGATGCTTGGCGTTGGTCTGACTATTGGGTGCCGCTAGAAGATGTGATTGAGTTCAAGCGTGAAGTTTACCAGTTGGCTTTAAATGAGTTGGCGGTGCATTTGCATCACAAACCTAAACGCGGTGGTGACAAGCAAGAAAAAGCCAGTACAACAAACTCTATAGCAAACTCTTAAGTGCGCTAGTGCTCTCTGTAACTGGCTAGAAAGAAGACCGTTTTAAAAGGCGGTCTTTTTTATTATTAACGCTTTAATTTTGACTCATTGCCTCGCCCAATTGAATGGGTTTGCTAGGCTGCCATGCGGGGTTAAAGCTAAAGGTGTTTTCTTTAAATAGCATCACCACAGTAGAGCCTAACAAAAAGCGCCCCATTTCTTCCCCTTGCTTGAGGGTGATGTTGGCATCGTCATAACGCCAGGTTTTAATCTCACCCAAACGTGGTGGATTAATAATGCCATTATTTTCAGTGTGCCAAACCGTCGCCATGCTACCGACAATGGTCGCGCCTACCAGCACCATGACAAACTTACCATGCTTTTTCGATTCAAACTCGCACACCACGCGCTCGTTACGCGCAAATAAATTAGGCACATTAGCTGCCGTGGTGGGATTAACAGAATATAAATCGCCCGGCACATAGGTCATACTTTTCAGTTGACCATCGCAAGGCATGTGGATGCGGTGATAGTCTTTAGGACTTAAATACAAACAAGCAAACAAGCCGTCTGTAAATTCATCCGCCAAGATTGGGTCACCCCCCACCAAAGTCAGCGTGCTGTATTGATGCCCTTTGGCTTGAAAAATCTGCGTTTGTTCTATCTTGCCAAATTGACTAATCGCCCCATCCACAGGGCATATCATCTTTGCCTTAGCCAAAGGCCTTGCGCCAACTTTAAGTGGTCGCGTAAAAAAGGTGTTGAATGACGCGTAGCTGGCAATGTCAGGATTCTCCGCCTCCGCCATATTCACTTGATAACGCTTAACAAACCATGCAATAAAGCCAGTGGTAATTGCGCCCCATTGTTTATGTGCGAGTTTACCTGCCAGTTCAGTGAGGGTTTGTTTAGGGGCAATGTGTTGAAGCAAGATGGCGAGTTTCAAAATAGGCTTTCGGTGCTAAAGAAGTCTATTTTACTTTAATCTATAACAAAAAAGCACAGCTGTTTAGGCTGTGCTTTTAAATCGCCTTCTTCTGATGAATCAAGAGTAGGCTAAGATGTTGGTAATACTAGTTTCTTGTTTTATCAATAATTTTGTTGGCTTTGATTGAAGGCATCATGGCGCGCAATTTTGCACCTGTGATTTCAATCGGGTGTGCCGCGTTATTGCGACGACGCGCCGTCATGGATGGGTAGTTGGTTGCGCCTTCAGCGATAAACATTTTTGCGTATTCGCCTGATTGAATGCGTTTAAGCGCATTGCGCATGGCGGCACGTGATTGTTCATTAATCACTTCTGGACCTGTTACATACTCGCCGTACTCAGCATTATTTGAGATAGAGTAGTTCATGTCGGCAATGCCGCCTTCGAACATCAAATCCACAATCAATTTCAACTCGTGTAGGCACTCAAAGTAGGCCATTTCTGGGGCGTAACCTGCTTCAACCAAGGTTTCAAAGCCCATTTTAACCAACTCAACTGCACCGCCACACAACACCGCTTGTTCGCCGAACAAGTCCGTTTCTGTTTCATCTTTAAATGTGGTTTCGATAATGCCAGTACGGCCACCACCCACGCCCATGGCGTAAGAAAGGGCTAACTCTTTGGCTTTGCCTGAAGCATCTTGATACACCGCGATTAAATCAGGGATGCCGCTACCGCGAACAAACTCTGAACGTACAGTGTGACCTGGTGCTTTAGGGGCAATCATAATCACGTCTAAGTCAGCGCGTGGCACGACTTGGTTGTAGTGAATCGCAAAGCCGTGCGCAAATGCCAATGTGCCACCTTTTTTGAGGTTAGGCTCAATCACTTCTTTGTACAGTACTTTTTGGAATTCGTCAGGTGTTAAAATCATCACTACGTCAGCACCTTTGATGGCGTCCACAGTTTCAGCCACTTTCAAGCCTTCGTTTTCTGCTTTTTTCCATGAAGCTGAACCTGTACGCAAACCTACAGTGACATCTACGCCAGAATCTTTAAGGTTTAAGGCGTGTGCATGACCCTGTGAGCCATAGCCAATAATAGCCACTTTTTTGCTCTTAATAATGCTGAGGTCAGCGTCTTTGTCGTAATAAACTTTCATTGCTTTTGCCTTTCAATACAAATGCTTGGGTAATCAATTATGAATAAAATGAATCTTATATTTTTAAATCTTAAACTTTGAGAATGCGGTCACCGCGACCAATGCCAGAAGCACCCGTGCGGACCGTTTCTAAGATGGCGCTACGATCAATGGCCTCTAAGAAAGCATCCAGTTTGCTACATGAGCCGGTAAGCTCGATGGTGTAGCTGTTATCGGCCACATCAATAATACGGCCTCTAAAAATATCGCACATGCGCTTCATTTCGTCTTTGTGCGCGCCTGTGGCTTTAACCTTCACCAACATCAACTCGCGTTCAATGTGCTTGCCGTCATTGAGGTCGAGCACTTTGACCACGTCGATGAGTTTGTTGAGTTGTTTGATGATTTGCTCAATCACATCGTCTGAGCCTGTGGTGACGATGGTCATGCGTGAGAGTGTTGCGTCTTCTGTCGCGGCTACGGTGAGTGATTCAATATTGTAGCCACGCGCAGAAAACAAGCCCGCCACGCGTGATAACGCACCTGCTTCATTTTCCATCAATAATGAAATGATATGTTTCATGGTTAAAAGCCTTTTGGTAATACCATTTCAGACAAGCCTTTACCGTTTTCCACCATGGGGAACACGTTTTCAGATTGCTCAGTAATAAAGTCCATAAATACAAATTTATCTTTTTTAGCAAACGCCTCTTTGAGCGCGCCTTCTACATCGCTAGGTTGGGTGATTTGCATGCCCACATGGCCATAAGACTCAGCCAACTTCACAAAGTCAGGCAAACTGTCCATATAAGATTCTGAGTAACGGTTCTCGTAGAAGAACTCTTGCCATTGGCGCACCATGCCCAAGTAGCGATTATTCAACAAAATCACTTTAATTGGCAAGCCATATTGCGCACAAGTCGAGAGCTCTTGAATGTTCATTTGAATCGAACCTTCGCCTGTCACACAAGCCACTTGCGCATTTTTATCGGCAAACTGACAACCCATCGCATAAGGCAAGCCCACGCCCATGGTGCCAAGGCCGCCAGAGTTAATCCAACGACGTGGTTTATCAAACTTGTAATATTGCGCCGCCCACATTTGGTGTTGGCCAACGTCTGAGGTCACATACGCCTCACCTTTGGTGACTTCCCAGAGTTTTTCAATCACATATTGTGGTTTGATGACCGTGCTAGAGGTTTCGTAACGACCGCCGTGTACTTGGCGCCATTCATCAATTTGCTTCCACCAAGCGCTAATATCGTTACTCGCTTTTGCTTGCGCTTTGATTTCTTCTGAAAGCGCTTCATTCATATCGGCTAAGACAGACTGCACATCGCCCACAATCGGCACGTCTACTTTCACGCGTTTTGAGATGCTAGATGGGTCTACATCAATATGAATAATGGTGCGCTTTTCACCTGCAAAGTGCTTGGGGTTGCCAATCACGCGGTCGTCAAAACGCGCGCCAACAGCAATCAACACATCACAGTGCTGCATCGCCATATTGGCTTCATAGGTGCCGTGCATGCCCAACATGCCAACGTACTGTTTATCAGTCGCAGGGTAGCCACCTAAGCCCATAAGGGTATTGGTAACTGGGTAATTTAACGCTTTGGCGAGTTTAACCAACTCGGCTGAGCCATTGCCCAATACCAAGCCACCGCCTGTGTAAATCATCGGGCGTTTCGCGCCTAACAACAATTTCACCGCTTTTTTAATCTGACCACTGTGACCTTTTAAAATCGGGCTATAGGAGCGCATTTCTACCGTTTTTGGGTAGATAAATTCTGCCAAGTGCGCAGTGATGTCTTTAGGAATATCTACCACGACAGGGCCAGGGCGGCCTGTTTTGGCAATGTAAAATGCTTTTTTAATGGTAGGCGCAATGTCTTCCACGCGCTTGACCAAGAAATTGTGTTTAACGCATGGACGTGTCACGCCCACCATATCGACTTCTTGGAATGCGTCCATGCCGATGGCGGGCACAGGCACTTGACCGCTAATCACCACCAATGGAATGGAGTCCATATAAGCCGTGGCAATGCCAGTCACCGCGTTGGTGGCACCAGGGCCACTGGTCACCAGTGCCACGCCCACATCGCCAGTGGCGCGTGAATAAGCATCTGCCGCATGCACAGCCGCTTGCTCATGACGCACAAGAATGTGTTTAAAACCGTTTTGTTTGTATAGCGCGTCGTAAATGTGCAAAACCGCGCCACCTGGGTAGCCAAACACAAATTTGACTTGTTCCTCGTTTAAGCAACGAACAACAATGTCCGCACCTGTGATGGTTTTAGAGGTGTTTTCGGCGGCAGGGTTGGCTGAAGAATCCATACTTTATATACGATTTCGCAAGAAATTAAGCTATGTTTTATTGAACCCTAAACAATAACGTTTTACAGTCGTTTGGTCAAGTTTTGGCTTGTTTTATGATACAGATAGCCACGAGCGCTAATTGCTTGGCTATTTTCTATGAAATGCTAGGCGGTTTTGTAAATAGTGTGGTCACCATTGGAGGCGGCTAAAATTCTATGAATTAGGCCTCAATCGGCGGTGCGACTTTGAGCAACTCTTCAACCGTTGTCAGCCCTGCGGCGACTTTCTCGGCGCCATTCAGCATCAATGGTTGCATGCCTTCTTGATAGGCGGCACGACGTAATTGCATTAGGTCAGTTTCTGCATTGATATGTTTGCGTAGGCTGGTACTGAGTGTGAGCATTTCATATATGCCTGTGCGACCACGGTAGCCTGTGTTACGGCATTCAGGACAACCAACAGGTTTCATGATGCTAGCAGGCTTGGCGGCTTTAAATGGATGGGTAATCGAAGCCCATTCTTGGTCGCTAATGTCTGCTGTGGTTTTGCAACTTGGGCATAAGGTTCTGACCAAACGTTGTGCCATGATGCCCAATATGCTGGAATGCAATAAATAGGCGGGCACGCCTAAATCGAGCAAACGAGTGATAGCTGCAGGGGCATCATTGGTGTGCAAGGTGCTTAAGACTAAATGCCCTGTGAGCGCTGCTTGTATCGCCATGTCAGCGGTTTCTTGGTCGCGAATCTCACCCACCATGATGATGTCAGGGTCTTGACGCATCAGCGTGCGGATGCCTTCGGCAAAGCCAAGGCCAATATTTTGTGTGACCTGCATTTGGTTAAACGCAGGCTCTATCATCTCAATCGGGTCTTCTACCGAGCACACATTCACTTCGTTGGTTGCGAGCTGTTTGAGCGTGGAATATAGCGTGGTGGTTTTGCCTGAGCCTGTGGGGCCTGTGACTAAGATAATGCCATTGGGCGCTTTGGTCCATTGTGACCAAGTGTCTGATTGACGGCGTGAAAAGCCGAGTTGCACGAAGTCTTGCACGATCATGTCGGGTTTAAAAATACGCATCACCAGCTTTTCGCCAAAGGCGGTAGGCATGGTCGATAAACGTAACTCAATTTCGGTACCATCGCTACTCACGGTTTTGATACGACCGTCTTGTGGTCGGCGTTTTTCGACCATGTCCATACGCCCCAGCAATTTAATTCGGCTGGTAATCGCGTTCATAATATTGCTAGGCAATTGATAGACTTGATGCAACACGCCATCAATCCGAAAGCGCATCAAACCCATATTGCGACGCGGCTCAAGGTGTATGTCACTGGCGCGTTGTTCAAACGCATATTTGAGCAACCAATCGACAATATTGACCACATGTTGCTCGTTGGCATCGAGATTTTTGTCTTTGCCCAACTCAATCAGTTGTTCAAAGTTTTGCACGCCAACAATTTGCCCTGCTTTGGCAATATTGGCAGATTGAATCGCGGCAGATAAGTTATACACCTCTGGCAGATAGCGATTCAAATCCAGTGGGTTAATCATCACCACTTGAATACGCAACTTTAAAATGCGCTCTAAATCGGGCACCCAGTCTCTGTTAAATGGATCAGCTGTCGCTACAGTGGCAATATCGCCTTTGATAGCAATCGGCATAATGCGCAAGCGCTCGGCATAGGCTTTAGAGACAATTTGTGAGGCAGCGGTAAAGTCGAGCTTAATTGGGTCGATTTGGTAATAATCCACCTCTGCTTGCTCTGCGACAAATTGTGTCAGCCATTCAATAGTCAACAACTTATTGTTGTCTTTGGCATCCGACCATTTTTGCTCAGCGACGATGACAATCGGATGGATATTTGAAGTATCACGCTTGCGGTCTTTGTGTAATTTTTCCGCGCTGGCTTTTTCCACATGCCCGTTGCCCACCAGTAGGCGTAACAAATCTGGCAGGTGAAGTTTGTGAATTGGTTTAGGCAGTAAAAAGCGGGTGGGCGCGTTCATAAGTGTAATTTTGTCAGTCTTTTTGCAGTTAACTTAAACATGCAAACACTTATGCAAGACTTATGCCATGTGTTCTGATGTCACTACAATTGAATACGCATGCTCAAATCAACCGCCTTGATATGCTTGGTTAGCCCGCCTATCGAAATACGGTCCACGCCAGTTTCGGCAATCGCGCGCACGGTTTGTAAATCCACATTGCCTGATGCCTCGAGCACAGCGCGACCTTGGGCAACACGAACGGCTTCACGCATGTCCGCTATGCTGAAATTGTCTAACAACACATTATTTGCGCCTGCAGATAAAGCTTGCTTGAGTTCATCCAAACTTTCTACCTCAATTTGAATGTTGCTGGTGCGTTTGAGCGCAAGCGCCTGCGCCAACACCGCTTGAATTGAGCCCGCCGCCGCAATGTGGTTTTCTTTGATTAATATCCCATCATACAACGCCAGACGTTGATTTGCGCCGCCACCCACCAAGACAGCGTATTTCTGCGCCAATCTTAAGCCAGGTAGCGTTTTGCGCGTATCTAAAATCTTGGCTTTCAAGCCTGCAATCGCCTCAACATATTGTCTGGTGTGTGTGGCCGTGGCAGACAATGTTTGCAAAAAATTAAGCGCACTGCGCTCTGCGGTGAGCAAGCTACGCGCGTCACCTTCAATATGGCAAAGCGTTTGATTGGCCTGCAAACAATCGCCTTCTTGTGCTTGCCAGTCTATCCTAACGTCGGCATTCAGTTGCTGAAAGCATGCATTAAACCAAGCAGTGCCGCACAACACCATCGCCTCTCTTGTGATGACGCTAGCTCGCGCACGGGTGTCAGCGGGAATCAGCAAAGCGGTTAAATCTGCCTCGCCAACATCCTCAAGCAAAGCGGTTTTAACTTGTTGCGCAATCACATCGTCAGTCAGGTAATCGGGGCGTATCAAAATATGTTCCTTGTGCAGTCATAGTCTAGACTTAAATGCGATTATAATAACGCAACGTAGATTTAATATAACTAACTATTAAGTCTGTGCCTTTAAAAATACAAACCCTTTACTCAATAGAATAAAAACATTGCTATGCAGCTTTTATATACCGTCAACAGTCCCTACGCACGCAAAGTAAGGATAGTCGCGGCTGAAAAACATATTGATTTGACTCTGACAGAAGTGGTGTTGACTGACCCAAACTGTCCAGTGAGTCAGTACAACCCACTAGGCAAAGTGCCTGTGCTGGTGATGGAAGATGGCGAAGCACTGTATGACTCACGTGTCATTGTAGAGTTTTTAGACCACCGTACACCCGTGGCGCATTTGATCCCACAAGATAATACATCCAAAATACTCGTGCGCCGTTGGGAGGCCTTGGCGGATGGCGTCTGTGATGCGGCTGTGGCGGTGATGTTGGAGCAACGCAAACCAGAAAGCCAGCAGTCTGCGCCTTATATTGAAAAACACATGGGCAAAGTGCTGGCTGGGCTGACCGTGCTAGATAACGATTTACACAAGAAAAAATGGTGCGTAAACGAAACGTTTAGCTTGGCGGATATTGCCTTGGGTTGCATGCTCGGCTATTTTGATTTGCGCTATAAACAACTGCGCTGGGAAGGCAAATCTTGGCAAGAGAAGTTTCCAAACTTAGCCAAGCATTATGGCGTATTGATTAAGCGTCCGAGTTTCAAACAAACCATGCCTCAGCCATAGTGTGTGTGATGTAGTATGGAAAAAGGTCTGCCAATGCAGGCCTTTTTTGTTTTTTCGGCGGCTTTAATGCTAACTAAAACGCGGCAATATCGTCGTCGCCCAATAACGAGGTGAGGTTGCTTAGGGTAAACTTAAATGTTAGGGTTCTACGGCGTAAAAAAACCGATAATTTATTAATCAATCGAGTCTGCCCCTGTTGATTACAAGATTGGGGTGCTGATATGGAAGGGCGTTTGCGTTATGAAGAATGATGACGGATTTATGAGAAACATACGGCGGACTGTAAACTAGTCCGCCCTACGCGTGCTATGGAGAATGTGATGAGGAATAATTTAACGAAATCAGCTATTTCGCAAAGAGTGTGCTTGAAATTATCCGCACTATTTTTTCGCTTACGGATTTTATTGGTGCTTTTTTCAGTTGTTTGCTCTCTAAATGCCTGCGCAAGTAATCCAGCTACAGCCAACTGCCCAGATAACAACCGGGTTCCTCAGTCATTTAGTTTCGGCAATTACGGTGAAAACGCTGGTATCGAAATACTCAATGTGTTTTATGGTATTCCTAACTGCCCAGCTACATATGACTCTCAATACATCTTGTATAACGGCAAGCCTATGCAAGGCACTCACATGGGGGGGTGGCATCGCCGAAATTGGTGGTTGAATATTAAATGGCGTGTGATCAGTACCAGCCAAGAGTATGAAGAAAATATAGACCTACGTAACCGTTTACCGAAGGATATGACCAATCACGAACTACATTTTGTGATTGAGGGCCGTCAGTTAATCGTGTACCTGATTACACCTGAACGTCGGCCACCAGATATGCCGCCCATTGGTCCGCGCGCATCGCAGTATCTTAAAACATTAATTATTTACCCTGATTAACTCAACTAGCTATTATTCATAAATTTTTTCGGAGAATGCACCATGACCATCGAAGCTGGTTTCCTGAACACCCCAGCCCGCGTAGGGCGGACTCGTTTACAGTCCGCCGCATGTTAAACCACGCTATCGCATACGGCGCAGCGTAAACGGGTGCGCCCTACAAAATCTAAGGGCACATCAACACATGGATTACCGTCGCGCATGGCACAAAGGAGGCACCTATTTCTTCACGGTGAATTGCTTGCAGCGTAAAAATAACGATTGCTTTGTAAGCAATGTCGATTTGTTACGTGATGTGATTGCTAGAGTCAAGAAATCGCATCCATTTACGATTCATGATTGGGGTGGTGGTATGGACGGGTGTTTGGGTTATGAAGAGTGATAGGTTATTGAAATGAAAAAGGTCTGCAAATGCAGACCTTTTTTGTTTTTGCGATTGCTTTAATGCTAACTAAAACGCGGCAATATCGTCGTCGCCCAGCAAAGAAGTAAGGTTGCTTTTTTGACGCAAGCGTTGACGGTCGCGCAAACGTTTTTGCGCAGCACTTGGGAAGTCGGTGTATTGAATTAAACCGCGCTCAATCAAAATGCTAATCAAGTCTTCCAGCACACGGGCGAGTTGAATGTCACTCTCACGGAAGGTTGAGCGCGTGGCGAGTTCTTCTTCCAAAAACGCGATATAGTTTTTGTCATCGTTTTCAACAAATTCCCACTGGCTGTCTGGTGCGACATTGGGGCTGGTCGCAATAATTTGACCATGTTCATTTTTTAATACATATGCCATACGCAATTTCCTATTGAAAAGTAGGATTTAAAATTTAATGTAACTTTGAATGTTACAAAAGGTAAAGCAATGTCTGTGCCAGTGGATTCGATAAACAGAGGGGTATTCACCCCTCTAATCAAAGACGATTTTAGATGGCCCCAGTAATAATACCGCCACCCAAACATACATTGCTCTCATAGACCACTGCGCTTTGACCAGGCGTGATTGCCCATTGTTGTTGACCAAAACGTACTGTCATTTCATCGGCATTGACGACATCAATCTCACAGGGCGCATCGGGCTGACGATAGCGTGTTTTGGCCGCGTAGACCCAGTTGGTTTGCGGTTGTTTGCCACTAATCCAATGCAATTGTCCTGCTTTTAGGCCGTCACTTTGTAATAAAGGATGGTCATGTCCTTGCACCACAATCAGTTCATTTTTTGCCATGTCTTTACCCGCGACAAACCAAGGCTCGCCGTTACTCTCGCGACTGCCACCAATTTTAAGGCCTTGTCGTTGACCTAGCGTGTAATACATCAAACCTTCATGTTCCCCCACCACTTTGCCTTCTGGGGTACGCATCACGCCTGGTTGTTTGGGCAAATAGCGTTGTAAAAACTCTTGGAACGGGCGCTCACCAATAAAGCAAATGCCTGTAGAATCTTTTTTCTCAGCATTGGCTAAACCATGCTCACGCGCAATTTCGCGGACTTCGCGTTTTAAGTAACCGCCTAATGGAAACAAAGTTTTAGACAATTGCGCTTGATTGAGACGATATAAAAAATAACTTTGGTCTTTGCTACCGTCGTCCGCTTTCATCAATTGATATTCGCCTGCTTGAATGGGGTTTTCACGCACTTTGGCGTAGTGGCCTGTGGCAATTAAATCGGCGCCCATACTCATGGCATGGTCTAAAAAAGCCTTAAATTTAATCTCTGCATTGCATAAAATATCGGGGTTGGGCGTGCGACCCGCTTGGTACTCTTCTAAAAAGTTAGCAAACACGCGGTCTTTGTATTCTTTGCTAAAGTTCACCGCTTCAATCTCAATGCCAATGCGGTCCGCCACTGAGACAGCGTCAATCAAATCTTGCTTGGAAGAACAATACTCATCTGTATCGTCATCTTCCCAGTTTTTCATAAATAAGCCCGTGACTTGGTAGCCTTGTTGCTTGAGCAATAAGGCAGTCACAGAGGAATCGACGCCGCCTGACAGGCCGACAATCACGTGAGGGGTTTTCATAAAGCTTGGCCTAAATGGGTAAGTAATTCTAAGGGGTAACGTTTGCCCGCCAAATAATCTTGTACGCACAACAACACTTGCGGGCTACGCGTGTTGGCTTGTTGCGCTTCCAGTTGCGCGGGCGTTAACCAAAGCGCGCGGACAATGCCGTCATCTAAAGTGCGCTCTGGGTAGTGGGTGCTCACTTTGCCACAAAATGCAAAGCGCAAATAGGTAATGCCATTGACTGGGTGTTGCCAGTGATAAATGCCCACCAAGGCTTCGGGCGCAAAGTCGTAAGCGGTTTCTTCTAGCGTCTCGCGCACCACGGCTTGGATGATAGTTTCATGTTCTTCCAAATGGCCTGCGGGTTGATTTAAACGCAAACCGCGGTCGGTGGTTTCTTCTACTAACAAAAATGCACCGTCGCGTTCAACAATAGCCGCCACCGTCACATTCGGTTTCCATTGCAAGGACGATTTCGTCTGGCTGTATTTAGAGTCTGTGCTTGAATTCAAAATAAGCGTGTTTCTTTAAAACCGCTATTTTAACGCTAACCCGCTAACTGCGGAAATAATCCCGTTAATCCGTGCGCAATAAATTCCACCGCCATGGCGGCTAGGATGAGCCCCATCAGGCGAGTGACGATGTTAATGCCGATGGTGCCCAGATATTCGGTGATGACATCGGCGAGTTTGAGTAACCACCAAATAAATAGCGCAATTAACACCACGGGTATCATCAGCGTGATGTGCGCCCAAAATCCGGGGTGCTGTTGGGCATTGAGTATCATGCTAGAAATGGCGCCAGGCCCAGCGAGCAAAGGGATACTCAAGGGGACGATGGCGATGACTTCGCGTTCTGCCAGCGTTTGTGCTTCTTCGGCGGTTTGGCGTGTGCCGCCTTGCTTACCGTGCATCATGGAAATGGAAATCAGCAAAATTAAAATGCCCCCACCGACCTGAAAAGAGGGAATGCTAATGCCAAAAAAGTCGAGCACCCCTTCGCCGATAAAGGCGGCCACTGCCAACACAATAAACACCGTCAGACCGACGGTGCGCGCAGTGCGGGCGCGATCCGCTTTTTGCCAGCCATTGGTCGCGCTAATAAAAATTGGCAGACTGCCTATCGGGTTGACGATGGCAAATAAGGCCAGGGTAATTTTAATTAGGTACGCGTATTCCGCCATGTGTGTTGCCTTGATTGTGGTTAAGCATTAGGTTGTGATACCTTAGGACAATTCCGTTGAAAAAACAATCTATATAGGTTTATCCTTAATATTACTTATGCAACATATTATTTTAGCTTCGCGTAGTCCGCGTCGGGTGGAACTGTTGGCGCAACTAGGTGTGCAATGCGAGATTATTCCCGCAGACATTGATGAAAGTGCGCGTACACTGGAAGACCCTGCCGAGTATGTCACGCGCTTGGCGCAAGAAAAAGCGCTTGCGGTTGCGCATAGCCATAAGCATTTAGCGCTGCCTATTTTGGCTGCAGATACCACCGTTGCGCTGGGGATGCGCATTTTAGGTAAACCAGAAGACGCAATAGAAGCGGAAGCTATGCTCAGCGCCTTGAGTGGGCGCATACACCAAGTGCATACCGCAGTGGCGCTCTGGCATCGCGGTCGTGTGCAATCTTTGCTCAATACCACGCAGGTGGAAATGGGGCAAATCACGCCTGACGAAATTGCACACTACATTGCCAGTGGTGAGCCTTTTGATAAAGCGGGTGCTTATGGTATTCAAGGCCCCGCAGGACGTTGGATTAAGCATATTGCAGGAAGTTATACTGGCGTAATGGGCTTGCCCCTATTTGAGACCGCACAATTGCTAAGCGCGTGTTAAACTTTCTGTATTGTTTATTTTTGAGTCATTAAGCCGATGTCGCTCGCCCAAGAAATTTTAATTAACGTTACCCCTCAAGAAACCCGTGTTGCCATTCTTGAGCAAGGCGTTGTGCAAGAGTTGCACATCGAACGCGCTTCCTCCTTGGGCATTGTCAGCAATATTTACCGTGGCACGGTCTGTCGCGTGTTGCCAGGGATGCAGTCGGCTTTTGTTGAGATTGGCTTGCAGCGTGCGGCTTTCTTACACGTGGCGGATATTATGGAATGCCATATTGAAGACGGGGACATCAAAACCGAACGCCCAATTCAAGAAGTGTTGCATGAGGGGCAGTCGATTATCGTGCAAGTCATCAAAGAACCCATAGGCACCAAAGGCGCACGACTCACCACCGAAATTAGCATTGCTGGACGCTTTTTAGTCTATCTGCCTTACCAAGCGCACATTGGCGTTTCGCAACGGATTGAAGAAGAGGAAGAGCGCGAGTTTTTGCGCAACCGTTTAATAGCGTTGTTGCCCGAGCAACGCCAAGGTGGATACATCATACGCACCATGTCAGAAACTGCGAGCGACCAAGAGTTGTTGGCTGACATTGAATATTTGCACAAAGTGTGGGGACAAATTCAACAAGACAGCAAGCAAGCGGATGAGCGCTCATTGGTGTTTAACGACTTGAGCTTGCCAAGACGTATTTTACGCGATGTGGTGTGTGACAATACCACCAGCATCCGTGTGGATTCCAAAGAAATGTTCGACCAGCTCAAGGGCTTTGCCGAGCGCTATGTCGCCCGTGCGTTAAAACCGCTTACGCACTACAAAGGCGACCGTGCGCTGTTTGATTTTTACGGCATTGAAGACGAGATAGAAAAAGCCTTGGCGCGTAAGGTGGAGTTGAAGTCAGGTGGCTATTTGATTTTTGACCAGACTGAAGCCTTGACCACGGTGGATGTCAATACAGGCAGTTTCGTCAGCGGTAAAAACCTATCAGATACCATCTTCAAAACCAATCTTGAGGCCGCGCAGAGTATTGCACGTCAGCTACGTTTGCGTAATTTAGGTGGCATCATCATCATCGACTTTATCGACATGGACGAAGACGCGCAACGCGAAACCGTGTTGGAAGAGCTGAAGAAAGCGGTAGAGATAGACCGTGCCCGCGTCAATGTGAACGGGTTTACACCATTGGGCCTAGTCGAGCTCACCCGCAAACGCACCCGTGAAAGCTTAGCGCATCAGTTATGCGAGCCTTGCGAAGTCTGTCAGGGTCGTGGGGAACTAAAAACCGCGCAAACCCTGTGCTATGAAATCATGCGTGAGCTCTTACGCGAGTCCAAACAGTTTAATGCCAAAGAGTTCAAAGTGCTGGCTTCACCAGAGGTTATTAATATGCTGATGGATGAGGAATCACAAGGCTTGGCGAACTTGTCTGACTTTATCAAAACGCCTGTTTCCTTGCATATCGATGCACAGTATGCGCGGGAAGAGTTTGATATTGTCTGGGTTTAGCCACAGAGGCTACCACAGAGACCACCAAAGTTAGGCAGGGAGTTGTAGCCCCTCAAAGCTAAGCGACTTCATTTGCTGTTCGCGTTCTGCTTTTTGTTGCCTGATGAGGTTGGCGTTGTGGGTGGCTTTCATCAGTTTGAGCAATGCTTCATCTAGTAATTTTGCTTGAGCGACTAAGTTTTTGTACTCGGTACTGATAGTCGTCAGTTGTTGGTGTAAGTTATCAGAGCTATTTTTGGCGTCTAGCAAGCCTTTGTGGCGCAAGTCGAGTGCTTGTTTGTGCGTTTCAATTTCGCTACGCAAGTTATTAATCACTGCGTGTATCCAACGCTCGGTTTTGTTGTAGCTGTCTTGATAGGCGCGTTGCGTTTCGGCGCCTAGGCTGACAAAAAAGCGACGAATCAAAAAGCGTTTTTCCGTCAGCAAATTAATCGGGTCGTTGCAAAAGTCTATGGTGACACGCTCTAGTTCTTCCATGCGCGCCATTAAGTCCTTCATGTCAAACTCAGGGGGCGGGGATATTTCAAAACCATGGTTGGTGCGGAAAATATCGTAGATATGGTGCGCTAAACGGCGGATATTGTTGCTCTCGGTGGTCACGTAAATCGCCAACTCGTTGGCCTGCTTCATCAGTCCTTTAATGCCGTGGTTCAAGCCCATGGTCGTCCAGCTGTCTTCAATGGCTTTTTTGTTTTCAGCCACTGAACTTTCAAGGTAGGCCACACTTAGATGGCGCAATAGCTTTTTGCCAATTCGGTTGATTTTTTGCTCGGCCTCGACAAACGCAGGCAGTGACGCCTCGTAGCGTTGTTTGTCTAATTGCGCTTTTGCGAGCAAGTCGCCAAAGACAGATTGATGCTGACCTAGCATCTCTTTGAGCTCATTGAATTGCGTACGCGCATGGTCTATCTTTACTTGCAATAGCTTGCGTGAAGCTTTAATCATATTGCTGACTTCAACGGCAACGGTGGAGCCAATAATCTCTAATTTGGATTCGGTCAGTTGTTTGGAAAGTTCTAACTCCAACACATCAATGCCACTGCGTTTGAGCAAGGCGTCGTCTTTTTTAATTTTAGCCAGCAAGCCCTTTTGTGCCGAGACGGTGAAAATTTGTTGCTTAGGTAACATCAACTCATTGGCGGTATGACTGACTTGACGATCAATCTCTCGTGCAATTTCAGAAGCCGATTTTAGGTCATCCCAAAGCACATCAATTTTATTTAACACCACCAATTTGTATTTGGCTTGATCGCGGATGTACTCGTTCCAGATTTGCATATCCGACTGCGTGATGCCAGTGTCCGTTGCTGTAATAAACAATACAGCATGGGCGTTAGGGATGATTTTATGGGTCAGCTCAGGTTCGGTACCCAAAGCATTCAAGCCTGGCGTATCTATCACAATCAGTCCATTTTTGAGGAGTGGGTGTGGAAAATTCACGATGGCATGGCGCCACACTGGGACTTCAATTAAATGGCGATTTTGTAGCGCATTATTGGGATCTTTGGGTGTCCACAAGCCTAGTTTAATGGCCTCTTCAATGCTGACTTCTTTGCGTTCAACCAACTTGCGTAAGGTCATACGCATCGCTTCTGGGTCATTGAGATCTAATCTAAATTTTTTCCAAGCTTGAGGCACACTTTTGTAGTAGGCCAAAGAATCTTCATTTTGGCGTGTTTCAATAGGGAGCAATTTAATACAGGGTTCATCGTCTTCGTCCCATAGAATTTCGGTCGGACACATGGTGGTGCGGCCCGCCTCGCTTGGGAGTAAGCGTTGTTCATAGTCAGCAAAAAACAGCGCGTTGATAGTTTCAGTTTTGCCACGTGAGAACTCTGCAACCAACGCCAGCACCAAACGGTCTTTGCGTAACATGTTGACGAAGTCGGTGAGCCTAAGCTCTTGTAGGGAGTTGGAGCTGTCACTGCGCACCAACCAATCGCGGTAGGCAGTAATGGTATCTGCCAGCGTCATCCGCCATTGGTGATACTGACTGATTTTATGTTGTAATGTTTGAGTGCTCATGGCCAAGCTTCAACATAGTTTTTATATATGTGCTTATATTACAACATAACATTAAGAATGGTTAATAAAAATTTGAATTTAAAAGGCTTTCTATGCTTGGAATAATCGCAATATTCAACATTTGCAACAAAATGAGGGCCGCCAATGCAGAAAAGTCAAACCCTTGGATAGGCGGTAAGTGGGCTTGAATCGGACGTAAAATTGGACGGGTGAGTGTTTCTAACACATAGCCGATTGGGTGTTGTGGGTTTACCCAGCTCAAGATGGCTTGCAGAATAATGGCGTAAAAGAAAATATCAAATACGATTTTGATGATGCCTAATATGCTTAAGAAGAAAATGTTTACCAAAGGCAACTGCCCATAACCAATGACGGGGTTGTTGAGGATAGTGCGTAATACCCATTGCAATAAAAATTGGGCAACAAAGGCCAATAGCAAGGTGGATAAATCCCAGCGTTTATAGTGGCGTACCCAACGGCGAGTAGGTTTAACAATAAAATCAGTTAGCGCCATGCTGAGTTGACCGAGCGGATTTTGGAAAGGGACTTGCATCCATTGCAAGACAAAGCGTAACAATAAAGCAAAGCTAATAATGTTGAGTACGGTTTGCACAAAAAAGATAATTAAATTGTTTAACATGACTTACTGACTCCCTAATTCGTCGCCCAAGGTGACTGCTCTTTCAGCCGCTTTTTGGGTGGCTTTTTTAATGATTTCAAAGATTTTATCTTGCTGCAAGCTTAGTAAGCCTTGTTCTGTGGTGCCACCTTTAGAGGTGACTTGCTCGCGCAGCGTTTGTACAGGTGTTGTACTCTGGCTGGCTAACAAACTAGCACCTTTGAATGTGGTTTTGCTTAGCTGTTCAGCTTGTGCCTGTGACAAGCCCAGTGCGACCCCCGCTTGAGTCAGTGCTTCAATCAGCAAAAAGACATAGGCTGGGCCACTGCCAGAAATCGCCGTGACTGCATCTAGCTGAGACTCTTCGCTTAACCAAACCACTTCTCCTGCAGATTGCAGTAACGCTGTTGCCAAACTTTTTTGCGTTTCGCTCACGCTGTTAAGGGCATACATGCCAGTGATGCCCGCTTGAATTTGCGCGGGGGTATTTGGCATCGTGCGAATCAGCGTGGTGTAACCTCCTAACCATCGGCTTAAATCCGTAGCACGGATGCCTGCTGCCACTGAAATAAGCAGTTGCTGGCTTAAATGCTCGCTAAGTGCGGTCGCGACTGCTTTCAGTTGTTGTGGTTTAACCGCCAATATCACCACATCACTTTCAGCAATTGAGCTGAGTTTGTCAGTCGCTTTGACGCCCAAACTGGCGATAAGTGACTGACGTTTATCAGCATCTAACTCCACTACGGTGATGTTGGACATGGTGAACGCAAGCTGCTTTAAGCCTTGCATGAGCGCTTGCGCCATATTGCCACCGCCAATAAAGGTCAGTTTGCAGGAAGGGATGTTGCTTAAAGAGGGTGTTGCTTGCATGGTCGCTTCAATATTGGCTGATTCAAGGGGATTAAGTGCATTATAACGAAGTGGATGCTTCTTGTTCAGTTTGTTGTGGAGATTTTGTTGCTATACGTTTGCCAAACAATGCTGTCCCTAGGCGTATCATGGACGCACCCTCGGCAATGGCGGCCACATAGTCATCTGACATGCCTATAGAAAGCGTATCTATCTCTTTGTGCTGACTTTTTAATACTTCAAATAATGATGCCAATGGTTTAAATTGGTCACGTTGCTTTTCAAAGTTAGTTTCTGGCGCTGGAATCGCCATCAACCCACGTAGCTTTAAACGTGGTAACGCGCTGATTTGCAATGCCAAGTCCAGTATTTCATCTTGGTTGGCACCACTTTTGCTTTGCTCTTGACTGACGTTGACCTGCAAACAAATATTGAGATCAGGTAAGTGCTCGGGACGTGCTGAAGAAAGCCTTTGTGCAATTTTTAGGCGATCTACCGACTGCACCCAGGCAAAGTGTTGCGCAATGAGCTGTGTTTTATTGCTTTGAATGGGACCGATGAAGTGCCATTCAATATTGCAGTCTTGCAGTTCACTTTGCTTTTTAAGAGCTTCTTGCAGGTAGTTTTCGCCAAATAGGGTTTGCCCTGCTTGGTAGAGTGTACGAATGGCCTCTGCCGATTGGGCTTTACTCACGGCACACAGCTTAACAGTTTGTGCGCGATGGTAACGAAGTTTGGCATCATCAATTTGATGTTGAACGTGAGAAAGTGTTTGTAATGAGGTGGTCATAACAATCAAAAGAGTTTTATGGCGTATTGCTAGCAAACATGGTGAAGGTAAGCAAACTGTTATGCTAAGCTAACTTGTAATAATTATAAAATAGTGTGGGAGTCTATAGTGGATATTTCTGATTTATTGGCCTTTTCAGTCAAAAACAAGGCCTCTGATTTACACCTGTCGAGTGGCATGCCACCGATGATCCGCGTACACGGCGATATGCGAAAAATTAATTTGCCAGCCATGGATCATAGTCAAGTACATGACATGGTCTATGACATCATGAATGATGGGCAACGAAAGCTATATGAAGAAAAGCTTGAATGTGACTTCTCATTTGAGATTCCTAATTTAGCGCGTTTCCGTGTCAATGCTTACAATCATCAACGCGGTGCGGGCGCAGTCTTCCGTACCATCCCCACCAAAATATTGACTTTAGAAGAGCTCAATGCACCTGCTATCTTTAAAGAGATTGCAGATACGCCGCGAGGTATTGTGTTGGTGACAGGCCCCACCGGCTCGGGTAAATCGACGACCTTGGCTGCCATGGTGGATTATGTGAATGACACACAAATGGGCCATATCTTAACCGTAGAAGACCCTATTGAGTTTGTACATACGTCTAAAAAATCATTGGTGAACCAACGTGAAGTAGGTCCACATACATTGTCGTTTGAAAACGCCCTCCGTTCTGCATTGCGTGAAGACCCCGATGTGATTTTGGTTGGTGAGATGCGTGATTTAGAAACCATTCGCCTTGCTTTGAGCGCAGCCGAGACAGGCCACTTGGTTTTTGGTACTTTGCACACCAGCTCGGCTGCAAAAACCATAGACCGTATTGTGGATGTGTTCCCAGCCGCTGAAAAAGAAATGGTGCGCTCAATGTTGTCTGAGTCGTTGCGTGCGGTGATTTCACAAACCTTATGTAAAACCAAAGATGAGCAAGGCCGTGTGGCAGCGCATGAAATTATGCTCGGTACGCCGGCTATCCGTAATTTGATCCGTGAAAACAAAGTGGCACAAATGTATTCTGCTATTCAGACAGGTCAAAATGTCGGGATGCAAACTTTAGACCAAAACTTGCAGGATTTGGTGAGACGCAATGTGATCAGTGCGGCAGAAGCCAGAAGCAAAGCTGCGAATAAAGACGCGATTATGGGTTAACTATAAACCTTAAAACGAAACATATGCGTTGTAAAATGATAAATGCCATGAATGGGCTATAAAAAATAAAGAATAGGATACTGCATGGAACAAGCACAAGCAGAAAAATTTGTTTTTGATTTGTTGCGTCTGATGATGACGAAACAAGCTTCGGATATGTTTATTACCGCAGGATTTCCGCCTGCGATGAAAATTGATGGCAAACTCACACCTGTGAGTGCACAAGTGCTAACGACCCAACAAACCCGTGAAATTGCGCGTTCTATCATGAATGATAAACAGTCAATTGAATTTGATGACACTAACGAGTGTAATTTTGCGATTAGCCTGCCAGGTGTTGCGAGATTTCGCGTCAATGCATTTATTCAACGAGGTTCGGTAGGTTTGGTATTTAGGACGATTAACGCAGAGATTCCTAAATTCGACGCATTAAAACTGCCGGAAATTTTGAAAGAAATTGCCATGGCGAAACGCGGCCTAGTCATTTTTGTGGGTGGGACAGGCTCAGGCAAATCTACCTCTTTAGCCGCCATGTTGGGGTTTAGAAACGAACATAGTTTTGGCCATATTATTACTATTGAAGACCCTGTTGAGTTTGTGCACGAACATAAGAATTGCATTGTGACGCAACGTGAGATAGGTGTAGATACTGAAAATTGGCACATTGCACTTAAAAACACCTTAAGACAAGCGCCAGATGTGATTATGATAGGCGAAATCCGCGATCGTGAAACCATGGATTACGCAATTGCCTTTGCTGAGACAGGGCATTTATGTATGGCGACCTTACATGCCAATAGTACTAACCAAGCGTTGGATCGCATTATTAACTTCTTCCCAGAAGAGCGTCGTCAACAGTTGTTGATGGACTTGTCACTGAACTTACGCTGTGTGGCTTCACAACGACTGATTCCCCGCAAAGACGGCCTTGGAGGTCGGGCGGCAGCTGTAGAAGTATTGGTGAACTCCCCATTGATTTCAGACTTGGTTTTTAAAGGCGACGTGCATGGTATTAAAGAAATCATGGCTAAATCACGCGAGTTAGGCATGCAGACTTTTGATCAAGCTTTATTTGATTTGTATCAGTCAGAAGCGATTAGTTATGACGATGCTTTGCGCAATGCAGATTCTGTGAATGATTTACGCTTAAAAATTAAACTTAATGGTAAGGCTGATGCAGAGGCGCCCAAGGGTAGTGGCATACAGCATTTAGACATTGTTTAATGCTCTAGCGGCACGTTAAATAAAACAGTGCAAATAAAAAACCAGTGCAACTGCACTGGTTTTTTATTTGCTAATCTCTGATACTAATTTCAGACAAAGCTGCAATTTTCAGACAAAGCAGTAAGCAGCTAGGCTTATTTGACACTCACTTCAGCGCGGCGCGCCTCTTTATAAGTGCCATCCCCAAGCATGTTTTCTTGTTGACTGAGTTCAATTTGGTTGCTTGGAATGCCTGCTGCAATCAGCGCATCGTAAATCGCTTGCGCGCGTGATTTTGCAATCATTACATTGTTTTCAGCAATGCCACTTGCATCATGATAGCCAGCAATGGTGGCTTTGCCATTAGGATTACTTTTGAGCCATTCGATGCTGGCTTGTAAGCTTGCGGTATCCGTTTCAGTCAGTGTGGATTGGGCAGTTGGGAAGTAAATTTTAACCATATCGGGCGGCGGTACAATCACAGGCGGGGCGGCTGCCTCGACTAAGGCTTTGACTGTCAGTTGGTTATCAACCACGACGGAGTCACCCAGGATTTGTTGCAGTTCCAAGCCTTTTTGCTCTTTAATCACTACCGTATCGACTTCACCAGTGAGTGTGGCAGTGCTAGCATCGCCCGATAGTGTCATCGGACTGACTGTGCCTAAAAATGTTTTGATAGCTTCACCTTTAGACAGCCACGGGGCTTGTGAGGCGTCCCCTGTTGTATCTATTGATTGTGCATTCGCAGTAAAATGAAATGGCTCTTTAACTTCAGATGTGGTCTCAACAGGCGTTGCCGAATTTTCATCTAAGTTTTTACTGCCAATACAACAGGATTGGTTGCCGCCAAAACCTAAATGCCATAACAGAATCAAAGACAATGTTAGTAAAATAGCCACTAACCAAGTCCAACGATTGTAGTTTGTTGTGTGTTGCGTCATGTCTGCACTCCTAATGCTTATTTTTTAAGTCTGCCTATTGGCAGACTATTGCCTGAACAGTTATTTTTTAACGCCACCAGACAATTCATCTTGTAGTTTTTTAAGTGCAGACCATTCATTTTTAGCGGCCAAGGCAGCTTGTTTGGCCCAAGTGGATGGGTTGGCAATTCTAAACCGTGCGCCACCTTTATCTAGCACAGCGCGCATTTGGTCTACAGACTGCTTAGATAAGTCATTAAAGGTAACGACACCATTTTGTTTAAATAACTCACTGATTTTAGGACCAATCCCTTCAATCACGGTTAAGTCATCCGCCTTTTTAATGCTAAATCCAGCTGCCTTGGCAGCAGCAGCATCAAAGCTTGTGCTAGCGAGAGATTGAACATTAGATTTGCTTGCGCTAGGAGCGCTAGCCTTAGAAGCTTTAGGTGGCTCGGCATCTTTTTCTAGTGCATCTGGCGGTGCCTCTTTGTTAGATTTCTTTGCGCAGGTGCAACTACACAACCAGCGATTGAGAAGCCAGCCAAGAAGAACGCCCAACAAAAACCACCAAAAACAACATGCAAAATGACTCAAAATCCCGCTCATTGCCTAACTCCTCAAGAATAATTATTAATCGAATTTGATTCAGCATTCTGATAAATGCTTATTATAGCTTTACTATTCCGTGCTTTTGCTACTTGGTCAAGCTTTGTTTAGAAAGGTAAATGTAAATTTGTTGCATCTGTTGTAAATTATCTACGCTTAAAAGTTTGTATGAGGCTTCACCTAAACTTTTGTTTGGTAGGCAATGTGTCCTTGCGTTAAGGTGTGGGTGACTTTACCCATTAAGTTATGGCGCAGAAATGGGGTATTTTTACCTTGGCTGACCATTTTTTCTGGGCTGATTTGCCATTCCGTGTCAGGATTAAACACTACAATATCTGCCACTTGTTGCGGCGCAAGTGTTCCTGCCGTCAACTTGAGAATATTGGCTGGTTGCTGGGTGATTTTGCTCAAGGCTAAGCTAGTGTCAATGTTGTGTTGCGTTGCCCATTTAAGTGTCAGGGGTAATAGTAACTCCAGCGCAGAAGCCCCTGCTTGCGATTCAGCATAAGGCACCAATTTTGCATCGTCATCGACTGGGCTGTGGTCTGAACAAATGGCGTCAATGGTGCCATCTATCAGGCCTTGCGTCAGCGCGGCTTGGTCGCGTTGTGTGCGCAGAGGCGGTTTTACATGCGCCAAGCTATTAAAGTAGCCGACATCCATATCAGTTAAATGCAGATGTTGAATGCTGACGTCGGCGGTGATGTTAATGCCTTGTTGTTTGGCCTTTCTGACCAAGTCCACACCTTCTGCGGTAGATAGTCGGCAGATATGCAAGGGCGTTTTTGTGGATTCGGCAATACGAATCAGGGTTTGTAAGGCGATGCTTTCTGCAGCTGCAGGAATGCCTTTTAAGCCTAATCGACTGGCTACTTCGCCTTCATGCGCGACACCGTTTTTGGCAAGGTAAGGGTCTTCTGCTCTCAAAAATAAACGGTAACCAAAGGTGGCGGCATATTCAAACGCGCGCCACAACACTTGGGTGTCGGTAATGGCGGTGTCGGCTTGTGAAAAGCCCACGCAACCTGCGACCGTTAGTTCATACATTTCTGTTAGCTGTTGGCCTTGTAGCTGTGTGGTCAACGCGCCTAAGGGGTACACATGCGCCAGTTGTTGCGATTTGGCACGGTGCTTGAGCATTTCAACCAGGCCCGGTTCATCCAAAGTAGGGTCCGTGTCGGGCGGGCAAGCCAAACTAGTCACGCCACCAGCCACTGCGGCTTTAAGCTCGCTGCTTAACGTGGCTTTGTATTCTTCGCCAGGCTCGCGCAAGCGGGCGCATAAATCCACCACACCAGGTAATACCCAGCAATCACTTGCATCGATGGTGTGTTCTGCTACAAAGCCTTTCGGGGCGGAACCCAAGCTGACAATCAAGCCATTGTCGATATACACATCAGCGACTTGATTTAGCTGGTTGGCGGGGTCGATGACTTTGCCATGTTGTATGACTATTTTCATGCTGCGTTCCCCCCTGCCAAAATCGCCATCACTGCCATACGCACGGCAATGCCATAGGTCACTTGTGGCAGAATCACCGATTGCTTGCCATCCGCAACGGCAGAGTCAATTTCAACGCCTCGGTTCATGGGCCCAGGGTGCATGACGATGGCATCGGGTTTGGCGTATTTGAGTCGCTCTTGTGTGAGACCAAAGGTCTGAAAAAACTCTTGCGTGCTCGGTAACATGGCCCCTGTCATGCGTTCATTTTGTAAACGTAACATCATCACTACATCCACATCTTTCAAGCCTTGCTCAATGTTGTGATACACCTGCACCCCTAGTTTTTCCACATCCGCTGGCAATAATGTTTTGGGAGCAATCACTCGAATCTCAGGCACGCCTAGTGTGGTCAAGGCGTGAATCTCGCTACGAGCCACGCGTGAGTGCAGAATATCACCGACAATAGCAACGCGTAAATTGTGCATCTCTGGCTTGTATTTGCGTATCGTGAATACGTCTAATAAACCTTGGGTTGGATGGGCGTGGCGACCGTCACCCGCGTTAATCACGCTGATGTTGGCTGGCACATGTTGCGCAATAAAGTGCGCCGCGCCGCTTTGATGGTGGCGCACCACAAACATATCGGCATGCATGGCAATCAGATTGTTAACGGTGTCTAAAATGGTTTCGCCTTTGGATTGCGACGAGGTGCTGACGTTAAGATTAAGCACATCGGCAGACAGACGTTTAGCAGCGATTTCAAAGGTCGTACGAGTGCGGGTGCTGTTTTCAAAAAACAAGTTGCAGACGGTTTTTCCGCGCAACAAGGGCACTTTTTTCACTTCTCGCTCAGCCACGCCAACAAAGCTTTCAGCCGTATCTAAAATCTCATTAAGGATTCTTTTGGGCAAGCCTTCAATACTTAATAAGTGTTGCAATTCGCCTTTGGCATTCAGTTGAGGGTTAAACATTGGTTTGCCCCTCTCGTGAGTTTGCTTGCGTGACTAGATTAAGATGAAATTTGCCTTGGGTATTGATGGATAATTCAAACGCCTGTTGTGCAGAAATCGGCATATTAGCGCCGACAAAGTTAGGTTGAATTGGCAATTCAGCGCCGCCTCGATTAATCAGCACCGCAAGTTGAATGCTGGCTGGGCGACCATAGTCGAACAGTTCATTCATCACGGCGCGGGTGGTGCGGCCTGTATAAAAAATATCGTCAATTAAAAGGATGTGTTTACCGTTTACATCAAAGGGAATTTCGGGCGGGCGGGTTTGATGTTTGAGTCCGCGTTGCGCATAGTCATCACGGTACATGGCTGCATCCAATTTACCGTGATCAATGTTGCGCCCCTGTTGAGACTCTAGCTGATTGAGCATACGCTCCATCAACCATACGCCCCCGCTATGTATCCCCACCAAAGCTGTATTTTCAGCAATATGCGGTGTAATTGCTTGTATCAGTTTTTCCAGTAAATGCTCTGGATCTGGAAGTGATTGTGCGTCTATCGACATATTCATAACGACATTATCTCGCATTCTTATCGTTTTGTGCAGAGTGCTCTTTTTTTGGTTTAGGCGCACCCATCAAAAAAGGCTTGTAAAATGGTTTGCGCCGCCACTTGGTCTAGCATTTCTTTTTGTTTGCGACCATGTACGCCCGCTTCACGCAAGGCTTGCGAGGCTTCGGCTGAGCTTAAGCGTTCATCCCACAGCATCACGGGTAGGTTAAAGCGGCCTTCTAAACGTTGCGCAAATTTTTTTGCCAGCGCTGTCATTTGGTGTGCGGTGCCATCTAAGTGCATGGGCAAACCGACCACCAATAACACAGGTTTCCATGCGCTCAGTAGCGAGGCGATTGCATTAAATTTGCCTGCATTGTCCGCTGCATGGATGGTCTCTACAGGGTGCGCCAATTTGAGCATGGTCTCGCCCACCGCCACGCCAATGCGTTGCTCGCCATAATCAAATGCCATCACCGTGCCTGCAATGTCAGGATAAGTGCGCTCGGTAATCGGCAAATGGCTTTGACTGAGCGGCTGTTGCCCAGATGGCGTTGCAGAAGATGGCTTATGCATGTCCAGCCACCTCAGATAAATTGGCATAATCCAACCCTAGCTGGCGCATGGACCATGCATGTTTGTCTTCGTTGGCAATCTCAAATAGTACTTTGTGCATGATATCTTGGTCTGTAATGTCCAAATTCAACCAAGCATTTTCTTGAATTTCGGTTTCTAATTGACCAGCCGTCCAGCCCGCATAACCCAACGCAATCAACATCTGTGCGGGAGCGCTGTCACTTGCCGCCGCTTCCAAAATATCTTTAGAGGAAGTCAGCCCAAGCGCATGTGACATTTCCATGGTGGTATTAAATTCGGTGGCGGGGTGGTGTAACACAAAACCGCGCTCGACTTGCATAGGGCCGCCAAAGTAAATCGGGCGCTGATTTTGGTGTGGGAAAGCAGAGTCGATGGAGAGTTGCTCAAATAATTCTTCTGCTTGCATTTGTAGTGGGTGATTGAGAATAATCCCCATCGCCCCATCTTCATCATGCGTACAAATCAAAATCACGGATTTAGCAAAGTAGCGGTCTTGCATGGCGGGCATGGCAATCAAAATTTGCCCTGTGAGATTGAATCTTTTTTGCATCTCTGTCATCGTTAGCTGGCTTCCAAAAAGCCTGTCACCTCTAATCCAAAACCGTCCATGCTTGGCATTTTGCGTGGCGTCGCCATCAAGCGCATTTTCTTGACGCCTAAATCCAACAAAATCTGCGAGCCAATGCCATACGTGCGCAACTCTTGTTGCAACACTTGTTTTTGGTCAGCACGCAAAATGCGGTCGGTTAAGCCCAAGCCGTCTTCATCGTGGTTAATCAACACAATCACGCCACATTCTGCTTCTGAAACTGCGCGCATGGCGCGGAGCAAGTTCCAGCTATGTGATTGGTGGCTGGTGTCGAGCAAGTCTATCATCGATAAAGGCTCATGCACGCGCACCAGCGTTTCTTGTGCTTGTTTCGGGTCGCCTTTGACCAAGGCGAGATGCGTTTCTTGCGCAATCGAGTCGCGATAAGCATAGAGCGACATCGCGCCAAATACCGTTTCAATTTGACGCTGTGCACTGCGCTCAATCAGCGTTTCGTGTTCTGAGCGGTAGCGAATTAAATCGGCAATGGTGCCAATTTTAATATTGTGTTGTTGCGCGACTTCCACCAAGTCTGGCAGGCGCGCCATCTCGCCATCGTCTTTTAAAATTTCACAAATCACGCTAGCTGGTTCACAGCCTGCCAATTGCGCTAAATCACTCCCTGCTTCGGTGTGACCTGCGCGCACTAACACGCCACCACCCATGGCTGTCAGCGGAAATATGTGGCCTGGGCTCACCACACTGTTGGCGTTGGCTTGTTTGGCAATCGCTGCTTGAATGGTGGTGGCGCGGTCGGCGGCGGAGATGCCTGTCGTCACGCCTTCTGCTGCCTCAATTGAGACAGTAAAGTTAGTACCCAAACGTGCCTCGTTTTTTTGCACCATCGGTGGTAAATTGAGCTGGCGACAACGCTGTTCAGTCAGTGTGAGGCAAATTAAACCGCGCCCATATTTCGCCATAAAGTTGATATGTTCTGCGGTGGCAAATTCTGCCGCAATGACAAAGTCGCCTTCATTCTCGCGGTTTTCGTCATCCACCAAAATCACCATTTTGCCTGCACGTATGTCGGCAATAATGGCTTCTATCGGACTAATCTGTTGATGTGGCATGTTCTGCTTCCCAAGCTTGCATACGTTCTACATAACGCGCAATCAAATCAATTTCAAGGTTCACGAGGCTCCCAGCCTGCAAGTGTTGCATGGTGGTGTGTTGCATGGTGTGTGGAATCAAGTTAATACTCACTTCGTCTTTCTCAATCGCGTTGACGGTAAGGCTAATGCCATTGACACACAGAGAGCCTT
The DNA here is from genome assembly GCA_965249075.1 of uncultured Methylophilus sp. Lineage (GTDB taxonomy): Bacteria > Pseudomonadota > Gammaproteobacteria > Burkholderiales > Methylophilaceae > Methylophilus. The sequence goes on along the minus strand of CBDFLF010000001.1, from coordinate 487,629 downwards.
TTTGTGCGACATAGCGACTTAAAGCATGAGGCACGCGCACTTTTAGCAACCAGCATTCGCCGACTTGCGCCAAAGTGGTGATTTCACCGATGCCGTCCACATGGCCTGTGACCAAGTGTCCACCTAAACGGTCAGAGAGTCGCAAGGCTTTTTCTAAATTCACAGCGCCCGTTTGCTTAAGCCCAACCGTTACTGCCAGAGACGCTTGCGATACCAGCACATCAAAACTGTGTTGACTAAACGCTGTCACGGTCAGGCAGACGCCATTCACTGCGATGCTATCGCCCAGCTGTACATCACTCAAATCAAGTGACTCAGCTTGAATATGCAAGGCGACGTCACCGCCTTGTGGCGACACACGCTCGATTTGACCTACCGCTTGTATAATTCCTGTAAACATCGCGACATTTTAGCAGTAGCCCATGCTAAAGTAATGCTTAAATCAAAAAAATAAACCAGCTTAAATTAAGTATTAAGGTGCATGATGCACAAAGGAGTTCAGTATGCGTTTGGATGAGCTTGAAGAAAGTAGCCATGTAGAAGTGCAACAAGGCGGTGGTCGTCGGGTGGGCGGTCGTGGCATAGGCTTAGGCACCATCGGCTTGATGCTGGTGGCGATGTATTTTGGCGTAGATCCCTCTATGGTCATGAATGTCGCCCAGCAGTTGCAACCTGCGGAAACCGTTGAACCATCACCAGCAGATGTGAATAACGCGAATGACCCACGTATTAGCTTTGTGAAAAAAACGTTGTGGAGCACCGAGCAGGTGTGGCGCGCACAACTCAAGACCGAAGGTGTTGCCTATCAGCCGCCAGTGCTGCAAATTTTCAGCGGTCAAACACGTACACAATGTGGGGCAGGGCAGGCCGCCATGGGGCCGTTTTATTGCCCTGCTGACCAGAAAGTGTATATCGATTTAAGTTTTTATCAAGAAATGCAAGACCGCTTTCATGCCCCGGGTGACTTTGCACAAGCCTATGTGGTCGCGCACGAAGTCGGTCATCATCTGCAAAACCTGCTAGGCACTTCAGGCCAAGTGCATCAAGCACAACAAAACGCCAGCAGTGAGGCGGAAGCCAATCAATATTCAGTGCGCTTGGAGTTGCAAGCAGACTGTTACTCTGGCGTTTGGGCACACCATGCTGATGCTAACTTCAATATTTTAGAAACAGGTGATGTGGAAGAAGCCTTGAACGCGGCAGCGGCGATTGGCGACGATGCTTTGCAAAAACAAGCGCAAGGCTATGCGGTGCCAGATAGCTTTACCCACGGCAGTTCAAAACAGCGCGTATTTTGGTTTAACAAGGGTTTGAAAGAGGGAGCGATGGATGCTTGCGATACGTTTTCTGTTGACCGTGTATAAATCGCGCAATCAATATAGTGAATGTTTAAATGACGCAATCGCAACTTCATCCTGAGTCTGTCCAACTAGACATTACCTCAGACGCACATTTGACAGAAACCTGTATCAGCAGCGAAATCCTGGCAAAAGGGGGCATGCTCACCGCTAAACGCGATATTGTGCAACTGCCCAACGGTGAGCAAAGTTTTCGCGAGTATGTCACTCACCCAGGTGCAGTAGTTGTTGTGGCGCTCACTGCACAAGGCGAAGTGGTGCTGGAGAGACAATTTCGCTACCCGCTCCATCAAGTCTTTATCGAGTTGCCCGCTGGCAAAATAGACCCCAACGAAGATGTGCTGCATACAGGCCAACGTGAATTGCTAGAAGAAACAGGCTTTCAAGCCAGTCATTGGGTCAAGTTGGGCATCCAACATCCTTGCATAGGCTATTCCAACGAGGTGATTCATATTTATCTCGCGCATAGCTTACAGGCGGGGCAACATCAGCGCGACCACGACGAAGCGATGGACGTATTTACTTGGTCTTGGGCAAGGTTGATGCAAGCCGTTGACAAGGGAGCCTTAACCGATAGCAAAACACTGTCTGCCTTGTTGATGGCGGAGCGCTATTTGCGTCAGCATGATTTAACGGCTTTTGGTCTGCCTAGTGCAACTAAAATATTAGGTGCTGAAATATTAGATACTGAACTATTGGGCAGTGATTAATGCATATTCTGCAAATTGGTTGTGGTGATTTAGGACGTTTGCTGGTGCAAGGCTATTTGCAAGCAGGGCATGCCGTTACCGTGTTGCGAAAATCGCACTTGCCCGTGCCCGATGGCGCGAAGGTGTTGTATGGCGATGTGGTGACTGGCGCGGGCTTGGAAAGTTTAGCCAATGTATCTGCCGATGTATTGGTGTATTGCGTGGCAGCGACGGCGTCGGATGATGAAAACTACGCGCAACATTACTACCAAGGCCTCAAGCAAGTGTTAGCTGCGCTAAAAAACAATCCCATCAAGCATGTGTTTTTTATTTCCAGCACGCGCGTTTATGGCCAAAATGCGGGTGAGCAAATCACAGATGCCGACAAACCATTACCTGCCGACCGTGGCGGCGAAATTTTGCTCGAAGCCGAAGCTTTATTAGATGGCCTGTCATGTGGGCATACTGCGCTGAGATTGTCAGGCATTTATGGCCCCAAACGGCAATATTTGTTGCGCATGGCGCAAGATATCAGCAAATGGCCACAAGCCATTCAGTGGACAAACCGCATCCACGAGCAAGATGCAGTGGGGTTTTTATTACATTTACTGACGCAACTAGATATGGGAAAGTCGGTCGCCACACATTATATTGTGACTGATAGTTTGCCAGTGCCACAGCACGAAGTGCTGGTGTGGATAGCGCAACAACTAGGTTGGAAATTAGGCGAACCACCACGTTCGCAACAAATGCATGGTAAACGTTTGTTAAATCAAGGTTTGATTGATAGCGGCTATCGACTACAATACCCGCATTACCAGTTAGGATATACAAAAGTCATACAGCACTATTTGCAAGCGGGTGAAAGTTGCAAGACGGTGAGCTAAAAAACCATTAAAATAAAAGTTATATGAAAACCATCAGTCACAGCAACCTCGTATTTAAACTACTAAAAGCATGTTTCATGCTATCGCTTGCCATCACTGGAACGGCATACGCAGTGGACGATGGGCGCTCGTTTAAACAGTGGTTGCAAGACACTTCTAAAGAAGCGCGCGTAGAAGGCATTACCCAACAAGCAGTCGATTACACCGTGTCGCAAGCAAGGTTTTCCGCCAAAGTCATCGAGCTAGACCGCGCCCAACCTGAATTTATTCACAGCTTTTCAACCTACAGCGCACGCCGCATTACGCCAAGCGTCATTCAAACTGGCAAATCGCTCATACAAAAAAATCATGATATGTTGCACGCCGTTGAGCAACTCTATGGTGTGCCAAAAGAGGTCTTGGTGTCTTTCTGGGCACTCGAAAGCAACTTTGGCAAAAACCAAGGCGGGTTTAATCTTGCCTCTGCTTTGGTGACGCTTGCTTACGAAGGGCGTCGCGCACAATTTTTCAAAGACGAGTTGTTTGCGTTTATGCGCGTGTTAGACGCAGAAAAGCATTACGAAGGCCCCATCTTAGGCTCTTGGGCAGGCGCGACAGGCAATATGCAATTTATGCCCAGCACCTTGCTGGAGTATGGCATTGATGGCGATGAAAACGGCAAGGTAAATGTTTGGACTTCTTTGCCTGACGTCTTTACCTCAGCCGCCAACTATTTAACGGAAGTGGGTTGGCAAGCCGAAGAGCCAGTCGCCTTGATGGTGACTTTGCCTAAAGGGTTTGATTACAACTTAGCGCAACTCAAAACCCGTAAAACAGCCAAAGAGTGGCTTAAACTCGGTGTGCCAGTGCCTAAGCAATATGCAGGCTTAAACAATGTTGGTGTGTTGGTGCCACAGGGCTACAAAGGGCCCGCTTTTCTCATCTTTAATAATTTCGACATCATCATGATTTGGAACCGCTCGGTGAACTATGCTTTGACTGTCAGCTTGCTCAGTCAGCATTTCGCGGGCAATCCGCCAGAGGTCAAGCTTGCAGAAGACAACGAAGGCTTGAGCTACCAACAAATGTGGTCACTGCAAGCCAAACTCAACACCATGGGCTACGATTGTGGACAGCCAGACGGTTTTCCAGGCTTAAAAACACAAGCCGCCATTCGTCGTTATCAAGCCAGTGTTGGTTTGCCGCAAGATGGGTTTGCGGGCGGGAGTCTATACAAGCGCCTCGCCAAAGATTAGTCGTCTCTAAGCGCGTGACCTAAACCACGCCGTCACACTTAATCTGGTTTTTTGCGCAGGCAACACTTCATGCCAAAACCTGTCCGATAAAAACAACACCATGCGTCCTGCCATCGGGCTAATCAATGTTGCCTTTGCATTTGTGTTAGGGCATTGCGCGTGTTCGTCCAAATAGAGTTTTAACTCGCCGCCATCTTGCGCTTGCCAGCCTTCATTCAAATACACAATCACGCTTAGGCTGCGCTTCATGGCTAAGTTAGGGCTAACTCTTAGTGTGGTAGAGGGTGAGGATGCTTTGAACTGGTCAATATGCGTATGGTAGGCTTGCCCCACTTCATAAAGCGCAAAATGCGCCTCCATATCCACCAAGCCCATCATCAAGTGGCGATTCATCGCTAGTTGCAAGTCGTCTAACAATGCCAAATAAGCTTGCACAGCAGGCGATGCATCTTGCGGTTCCAGCCATGCAATTTTATCCCCGCGTAAATCGCTGATTTTTGCCTCTTTGCCTGTGCCCGCGAGTTTTAAGCCTTGGTTTGCTTCACGTAAAATTGCAACAGCCTTCAAGTCCCTTACCAAATCCGTTGGCAATGCATCATCCAGCACACAAAAACCTTGCTCGGTCAGCGCGTCAAAAATCGTCTCAAAAGATAAAGTAGCGTGATACATATCTGTATTTTAGCAGTTTTGATTACACCGTCTGTCATGGATTTTAGGCGCGTAAACATTTGCCTAGCCAACTAGATTCAGATAGAATGCGCGACTTGATTAAACAAGTGCAACACGCTTGTTTTAGCATACGGCGCTACCGCGCTAGAATGCGCACCTCTAAAGTACGAATATAGGCGGTTAGCTCAGTTGGTTAGAGCACTTGGTCGACATCCAAGGGGTCAGCAGTTCGAATCTGCTACTGCCTACCAAATAATCAAAAAGCTACATCTGTAAAGGTGTGGCTTTTTTTGTCTATTCGTGTCATGTGTTCTGAGTTTGTAGGGTGGGGATTTATCCCCACCTTATTGAGTATAGGTATAACACACTGTTTCGCGTGGGGTTAAAACCCCACCCTACTTGGCTTGTTTTAGCATACGGCGCAATGCCTTTCAGTTATTGCGCCCTACCGCGCTTAGTAATGTTTAATTTTCAGCGTCAAATGGTGCAACATTCCAGCTTTCAAGCAAACGCCATATTGCGGCATCTACTTCTTGCCAATGCTTCAAATTTTCACGATGAATTCGCCACCGCAAGTGAATACCCCCATAAATCGGCTCATAAGAATATCCATCGATAAAATTATTAGCAAAGTTAGATGAAATGTTTATTCCCGATACATGTGAGTAACTAGAATGTCCAAAACAAGAAAAATACTCTAAGCTTAGTCCCATTTGATAGTAGCAAGATAAACCATATTTTTCTGATAACTGTTTGTCATAACGACCTTTTCCAGATTTCAAGAACCGCTCTTGCCCATCTTTTGTAGTGAAATTGACATCATCCTGAATACCTTGACTTTGAATATGCACTTTTACTTGATTGATATCATCTAAAGTTTGGTCCGAGAGAAATGACCTATCAGTCAACACGCAACTATCACCATTGAGCGTTCCATTGTCTAATTTCTCATTTAGCTCTCGTGCACTCTCTGCCCCAACACACTTTGTCCCATTGAGCATTAAGCTAAATTCGATTGCCCCAGTATTTGAACGCGTTGGTGGCAGGTTTTCTATTTCTGTTGCTGTGAGTTTTTCAAATCTTTCTGGTACATAATCAATCGGAAACTGCCCTAAAAATCGGTCGTATTGAGGCTTGTGAAATTCACGTTCACATCGTGTGCAATGCGTGTCAGGAATGTGAATGCGGCGTTGACCTAGCCTAGCTTTGAAAACCAACTGAGGAGTCCATTTCCAAGTGACGATATCCCCTTCTTTAGGAGGGGTGTAAGTGTCAGTCTTTGAACAGCTACTTAAACCCAATATCAAGATTAGGATAAGCCATGCTATTGCTTTATGAATTAGTTTCATTTGGCTATTTTTAGTAATTAGGGTCAGAGTGGGGTAAATTCATAAGTGATGTTCATTCTTGTTAATTTAGCCAAACGCCATCCTAAGCAAATGTTGCGGATTATTCAATGCTTAAATTGCAGACTAGCCTTGCCTTGTGCGATAATTGCGCCTTCATTTTGTAGCCTTGTTTTTTCATTAAAAAGCCACAGTAAAGTGTGTGGCTTTTGTTATTTAGAGAGAATTTTATGCCTGTTATTCGCTTGCCTGATGGTTCGCAACGTAGCTTTGATGCACCTGTGAGCGTGGCCGATGTTGCCATGAATATTGGTGCGGGTTTGGCGAAAGCGGCGTTGGCGGGCAAGGTGAATGGCAAGGTGGTGGATACCAGCTTTGTGATTGCGCAGGACAGTGAGTTGGCTATCATCACTGATAAATCGGATGAAGGTTTGGAGATTATTCGACACTCCACCGCGCATTTGTTGGCGTATGCGGTGAAAGAATTATTCCCCGATGCGCAAGTGACCATTGGCCCTGTGATTGACAATGGTTTTTACTACGACTTTAGCTACAAGCGCCCATTTACGCCTGATGATTTGGTGGCGATTGAAAAGAAAATGACGGAGCTTGCCAAAAAAGATGAGCAAGTGACACGCAAAGTGTTGCCGCGTGATGAAGCGGTGGCGTATTTTAAAGGCATTAACGAGCATTACAAGGCTGAGATTATTGCGTCGATTCCGAGCAATGAAGATGTCTCACTTTACACCGAAGGCGGTTTTACCGATTTGTGCCGTGGCCCGCACGTGCCGAATACAGGTAAGCTCAAAGCGTTTAAGTTGATGAAACTGGCGGGCGCTTATTGGCGCGGCGACAGCAATAATGAGATGTTGCAACGCGTGTATGGCACGGCTTGGCGCAACAAAGAAGAGTTAGAGGCTTATTTATTCCAACTGGAAGAAGCGGAAAAACGCGACCACCGCAAACTCGGCAAGCAACTCGATTTCTACCATATGCAAGACGATGCGCCAGGTATGGTGTTTTGGCATCCGCGAGGTTGGGTGATTTGGCAAGAAGTTGAGCAATATATGCGCGCCAAATTTAAAGAGTACGATTACCAAGAGGTGCGCACGCCAACGGTGCTGGATAAAACCTTGTGGGAAAAGTCAGGCCACTGGCAAAACTACCGTGACAATATGTTCACTACCCAATCGGAAAGCCGTGATTACGCGGTGAAGCCGATGAACTGCCCAGGCCATATTCAAATTTTTAACAGCAGTTTGCATAGCTACCGCGATTTGCCTCTGCGTTTGGCGGAGTTTGGCTCTTGCCACCGCAACGAGCCTTCAGGCTCTTTGCATGGTTTGATGCGCGTGCGTGGCTTTACGCAAGACGATGCGCACATTTTCTGTATGGAGTCGCAAGTCGAGGCGGAAGTCGCAACCTTTATCAAAATGCTGTACGAAGTCTACAAAGACTTTGGCTTTGATGATGTGATTGTCAAACTTTCCACCCGCCCAGAAAAACGCGTGGGTACGGAAGAAGCTTGGGACATGGCAGAAACAGCCTTGGCCAATGCAATTAAAGCTAATGGCTTAGCGTTTGAATATCAGCCAGGTGAAGGCGCATTCTACGGCCCAAAAATTGAATTTACACTCAAAGACTCACTCGGTCGACTATGGCAGTGCGGCACGATTCAATTAGACCCGAACTTGCCTGAGCGTTTAGGCGCCGAGTACGTGGCAGAAGACAATTCGCGCCAACGTCCGATTATGTTGCACCGTGCCATTGTCGGTTCGATGGAACGCTTTTTAGGCATTTTGATTGAAAACTTTGCGGGTGCGATGCCTGTTTGGTTGTCGCCAGTGCAGGTCATGGTACTTAATATTTCGGACGGTCAGTCGTCATATGTGCGACAAGTGATTGAAAATTTGAAGAAAAATGGCATTAGATGCGATTTTGACTTGAGAAATGAGAAGATTACCTATAAAATACGCGAGCATAGTTTGCAGAAGTTGCCTTACTTAATCGTAGTGGGTGACAAAGAGATGCAAAATGGTCAAGTGGCCGTACGTACCAGAAAAGGCGAAGACTTAGGTGTAATGTCGGTGGAAGCGTTTATAGCGCTTATACAAGCAGACATTCAAGCAAAGGCATAATTAACCTTCACCGAGGTCAAAACCAAGCAAAGCTGGTCAACGTGCGGCTTTGTTATTGCTTGAAATACAGCATGCGTTAATAAATAGCGCGTTTGAATAATTAGTGAATACTGGGGATTGTTATAGCTCAAGATAAAGATACACGCATCAATGGTGATATTACCGCGCCACAAGTGCGTTTGGTTGGTGTGGAAGGTGAACCGTTGGGCATCATGAGCCTGAAAGAGGCGTTTGCACTAGCGGAAGAAGCAGACATTGATATTGTGGAAATCGCGCCGAATGCAGAGCCACCTGTTTGTCGCTTGATGGATTACGGTAAGTTTAAATATGCCGAAAGCAAGCGCCAACACGAACAAAAGCTAAAACAAAAGCAAGTTCAAATCAAAGAAATTAAGTTTCGCCCAGGCACTGACGACGGCGATTACAACATTAAAGTACGCAACATCATTCGCTTTTTGGGCGAAGGTGATAAAGCAAAGATTACATTGCGTTTTAGAGGCCGCGAAATTACGCACCAAGAGTTTGGTTTGGCCTTGTTGAAACGTGTGGAAGCCGATTTGGCTGAGCACGCAGTGGTGGAGCAGTTTCCAAAAATGGAAGGCCGTCAGATGGTGATGGTACTCGCCCCAGCGAAAAAAGTGCCGCCAAAAAAAGGTAGCGAGAAACCTGCTGATGCAAAACCTGCAGAAGTAAAAGCAGGCGCAACAGAAAGCAAGACAGAATAAACGATTTCTGAGTGATACGGCGAAATGGCATGCCTAAGCACTCTTTTAACCACTCTTTAAGGAGACCAAAATGCCAAAAATGAAAACAAAGAGCAGCGCCAAAAAGCGCTTTAAGTTCTTGGGTAATGGCAAAGTGAAGCGTACGCATTCACATTTGCGCCATATCTTGACTAAAAAAACCACCAAGCAAAAACGTAAGTTGCGCGGTACTTCAATTATCTCTGCGACTGACGTTAAACGCGTTCGCGCAATGATGCCAACACAATAAGGAGAAAGACATGCCTAGAGTAAAACGTGGTGTCATCGCTCGCGCAAGACATAAAAAAGTATTAAAGGCCGCTAAAGGTTACCGTGGTCGTCGTAAAAACGTTTACCGCGTTGCCAAGCAAGCGGTAATGAAAGCGGGTCAATACGCTTACCGTGACCGCCGTCAGAAAAAACGTCAATTCCGCACATTGTGGATTGCGCGTATTAACGCGGCAGCCCGTGAAGCTGGTTTGACATACAGCCGTTTCATGAATGGCTTGAAAAAAGCTGCGGTTGAAGTGGACCGTAAAGTATTGGCTGATTTGGCGGTATTCGACAAAGCTGCATTTGCTAAGTTGGTAGAAACAGCAAAAGCAGGTTTAGGCGCCTAATTAGACCTAAGTAAAAAAGAGGCTGCGGCCTCTTTTTTTATTTCAATCGATGAAGATTTTAAAATAAGGGTGCTTATATAAATACAAGTTGCTAAGCCAGACAAGGCGCGATTAAAAAATTTTGACGCAGTATATGTATGATATATAAGGATAAATTTTTTATGAGCAACGCCGTATGGCAACGGAAATTGAATTTATAGAAGTGCCCATAAGTTTACAGAATAGAAACTATGGCAGATTTAACCCCTTTAATCGCAGAAGCCCAGCAAGATTTTGCTAGCTGTGCTGACTTGCCCGCTTTGGATAATGCCAAGGCCAAATTTTTAGGCAAAACGGGTAGCCTAACCGAAGCGCTTAAAGGCTTGGGTAAACTGAGCGCGGAAGAACGTCCTGCCGCAGGCGCCGCTATCAATGTGGTTAAACAAGCCATTGAGCAAGCGCTTAACGCGCGTCGCGATGCGATTTTGTCACAAGCGCAAGCGCAGCAACTCGCCAGCGAAACGATTGATGTTAGCTTGCCAGCCCGCGCGCAAGCCAAAGGCGGTTTGCACCCTGTGACGCTGACTTTGCAACGTGTGGAAGCCTTGTTTCACTCGATTGGTTTTGACGTGGCGACTGGCCCCGAAATAGAAACCGATTTTTATAATTTCACCGCGCTGAATATTCCTGATAATCATCCAGCGCGCGCCATGCACGATACCTTTTATGTGGATACGGCTGATGGTAAGTTAGACCATGTGTTGCGCACCCACACCTCGCCTGTGCAAGTGCATTATATGGAGGCGCAAAAACCGCCCCTTAAAATCATTGCTCCAGGCCGTGTCTACCGTGTGGATTCCGATGCCACGCACTCGCCCATGTTTCACCAAGTGGAAGGCTTGTGGGTTGATGAACACATCAGCTTCGCAAATTTAAAAGGCGTGGTGCAAGATTTTCTACAAAAGTTTTTTGAGCGCGATGACTTAACCGTGCGTTTCCGTCCATCCTTCTTCCCGTTTACCGAGCCGTCTGCCGAAATGGACATGAGCTGGAATGGCGGTTGGTTGGAGATTGGCGGATGCGGCATGGTGCACCCAGAGGTGCTTAAGCACGTGAATATTGACAGCGAGCAATACCGTGGCTTTGCCTTTGGTTTGGGCGTGGAGCGCCTCGCCATGTTGCGTTACGGCGTCAACGATTTACGCCACTTTTTCAATAACGACTTGCGCTTCTTGCAACAATTTATCAAATAAAACAAATACATATATATGCAATTTTCAGAACATTGGTTACGTAGCTTTGTAAATCCGACTTTGGATACAGAGGCCTTGGGTCATGCCTTGACTATGGCAGGCTTAGAGGTTGAGGATTTAGCACCAGTCGCGCCCGCATTTGAGCGTATTGTGGTGGCGGAGATTTTAGAAGCGGTGAAACATCCCGATGCGGACCGTTTGCAAGTGTGCAAAGTCAAAGTGGGTGAAGAAACCTTGCAAATAGTTTGCGGTGCAGCCAATGCCCGCGCAGGCCTCAAAGCGCCTTGTGCCTTGGTGGGGGCAGAGCTGCCAGGCATTAGTATTAAACAAGCCAAAGTGCGCGGGGTCGAATCTTTTGGCATGATGTGTTCAGCCAAAGAGCTGGGCTTGGCGACAGAGGCTAATGGTTTGTTAGAATTGCCAGCCGACGCCCCTGTAGGGCAAGATATTCGCGAATATCTCGACTTAAACGATCACACTTACACCCTCAAACTCACGCCTAACCGCGCCGATTGTTTGAGCATTTTAGGTATTGCGCGTGACGTGGTCGCCATGACAGGCGCACCTATGCAAGCACCTGCGATTCAGCCTGCCGTTGTCAGCGCTAGCGAACAAAAAACAGTGAGCATTAGCGCGAAAGAAGCTTGCCCAGCCTACTACGGTCGCGTGGTGAAACAAGTCAATGCCAATGCGCCCACCCCTGAGTGGATGGTACGTCGTTTGGCGCGTTGCGGCATTCGTAGCATCAGCGCGATTGTGGATATCACCAACTATGTGTTGCTAGAGTTGGGTCAGCCCATGCATGCGTTTGACCTCAACAAACTCACAGGTGACATCCAAGTGCGTTTTGCACAAGCAGGTGAAAAACTCAGTTTGCTGAATGATGCTGAGGTCACTTTGAAAGCCGATGATTTAGTGATTGCCGATAGCCAAGGAGCTGTCGCGTTGGCGGGTATCATGGGTGGCAAACCTAGCTCAGTGGATGAAACAACTACGGATATTTTCCTAGAAAGCGCATTTTTTACCCCCGATGTGATGGCAGGCAAAGCGCGTCGTTTGGGCTTAAGCACCGACTCATCCTACCGTTTTGAACGCGGTGTGGATTTCGGCAACACGCTCAACGCCCTAGAGCGCGCCACTCAATTGGTATTGGAGATTTGTGGTGGGCAAGCAGGCGCTGTCAGCAGTGCCGTCAACACATTGCCAGTGCGCAACGAAGTGCGTTTACGTTACACCCGTTTGTTGTCAGTGTTAGGCATCGAAATCAGCCAAGCCCAAGTCGGCCAGCTACTGACGCAACTGGGCTTTGTGTTTACCGAGCAAGCAGGCGTGTTTATGGTCAAAGCGCCAAGCTACCGTTTTGATATTGCGCGTGAAGAAGATTTGATTGAAGAAATCGCCCGTTTGCATGGTTATGAGCATATTCCTGCGCTCACGCCAGTGGCGCCCTTACAAATGTTGGCAAGCGATGAGGCGCAACGCCACCCTAACCAATTACGCGATGTGATGGTGCAAGCGGGTTACCAAGAAGTGGTGACTTACAGCTTTGTGGATGCTGCATGGGAGCGCGATTTATATGGCAATACCCAGCCGATTGCCCTCAAAAACCCAATCGCCAGTAATCTTAGCGTAATGCGCTCAGGTTTGTGGGGCGGTTTGCTCGATGCATTACAATACAACCTCAACCGTCAACAAACACGCGCCATGCTGTTTGAGTTGGGTAGTCGTTACCAAGCCAGTGCAACAGGCTTTAGCGAGACGCTTACTTTAAGCGGTCTGTGTTATGGCAACGCCTTGCCAGAACAATGGGGCAGTGCCGCACGAGAGTTTGATTTTTATGATGTCAAAGCCCATATTGAGGCTTTAATTCACACTGACACTCAAGCGCCGATTGAATACCGCGTTGAAACGCACCCAGCCTTACACCCAGGCCAAAGTGCGCGCATTGTCGTCAATGGTCAAGCCATCGGTTGGTTAGGCAAGTTGCATCCACAATGGCAACAACAATACAGCCTCAGCCAAGCCTGCTTTATGTTTGAGTTAGACGCGCAAGCGCTCACGCAAAGCACGGTGCCAGCCTACCAAGAAGTCAGCAAATTTTTACCAGTGCGTCGCGACATTGCCGTGTTGGTCGATAAAAACATTGCCGCGCATCAGTTGATTCAAGCGGTACAACAAGCCAAAATTCCACTGTTGCACACCATGCAATTGTTTGATGTTTACGCAGGCAAAGGCGTGCCAGAAAACCAAAAAAGCCTTGCATTTCTTGTACTTATGCAAGATACTAGCAAAACCATGGTGGATGAAGATGTGGAAAATATCATGGCAAACGTGCTACAAATATTGCAACAACAATTTGGTGCAAGTTTGAGATAAAGCACACAGACAAAAAATAACACCTCATCGGTTAAGAATTAAATAAGCATTAAAGTTCGGGGATTTTCATGACACTCACCAAGGCTGATTTAGCCGATTTATTATTTGAACAAGTTGGCCTCAACAAACGTGAAGCCAAAGACATGGTAGAAGCCTTTTTTGAAGAAGTGCGTAATGCGCTAGAAAAAGGTGACAGCGTTAAATTGTCAGGCTTTGGCAACTTTGAGTTGCGCACAAAATCTGAGCGCCCAGGCCGCAACCCAAAAACAGGCGAAGAAATCCCTATCTCAGCCCGCCGCGTCGTGACCTTCCACGCTAGCCAAAAACTCAAGGCACGTGTTGAAGAACATTACGCCAAATAAGTCATCACTCACAACCAACCCCAGTAAGAGGCAATCATGGTACAAGTGGCAGGCATAGGACAAGAACAGCAAAAAACAGCGCTGCCCCCGATACCAGCCAAACGCTACTTCACCATTGGTGAGGTCAGCGACTTATGTGGCGTTAAACCCCACGTCCTGCGCTACTGGGAGCAAGAGTTCACCCAACTCAAACCCGTTAAACGCCGTGGCAACCGTCGTTACTACCAACATCACGAAGTACTGTTGATACGCAAAATCCGTGACCTGCTTTACGAGCAAGGCTTTACCATCAGTGGTGCGCGTAATCGTTTAGACGGTGTTGAGGTGCGTGAAGAGGAAAGCGTAGCCAAAACAAATTCAACTACAGCTAATTCAGCGGTGGCCGCGACTAGCCTGTTGGCGGAGGTCGTGCACCAAGCAGGCGATAGTATCAATGTGGTGGCATTAAGAGCCCAAATTCAACAAGTGATTCAACTGCTCAAAGTCGCTGCTTAACTACACAAAGACAGCAATAAACACCATTCTAGTAAGCCAAGTTTAAGTCAGTAGAACTTCAGCCAGCACCGCATATTTCGCTTAAGCAATATGCGGTTTTGTTTTATAATGCACGCTTGTTTTTAGCGGGGAAACCTGCCAAAAATAAAGTCGGGGCGTAGCGCAGCCTGGTAGCGTACTTGTCTGGGGGACAAGGGGTCGCAGGTTCAAATCCTGCCGTTCCGACCAATAAACTAGCCACTCACAAGAGTGGTTTTTTTATGTGGTAAATTTGGTTATAGACTGATGCATAAAGCAAGTAAATCATCAAAGCCATCACATCGTCATCCTCGCGAAAGCGGGGATCCATGTAAGTTATTGATAAAATAGATTCCCGCTTTCGCGGGAATGACGGAATCTTTTGCCAGAATCACACATGCAACTACATTATCAAATTCAAGGCGAAGGACAGCCTCTTATTTTGCTACACGGTTTATTTGGCTCGGGGGATAACTGGGGTTTAGTAGCAAAGCACTTCTCGCAACGCTATCAAGTCATTAGTGTTGATTGTCGCAATCATGGCAAGTCGCCACACAGTTCATCACACACTTACGCTGACATGGCCGATGATTTGCTCGCGCTGTGTGACGCGCTAGGTTTAGAACGTATTTATCTGCTTGGGCACTCGATGGGGGGCAAAGTCGCTATGCAGTTTGCGACACAACACCCACAGCGCGTTGAAAAGCTAGTGGTGGTTGACATGGCCTTGCGCGCTTATGCAGATGCGCATACGCACTTGATAGACGCTATGCTCGCGGTTGATTTACCAATCATGCAAACCCGCGCGGAAGTAGATAAAGCGCTCATGCAGAACATCCCCAACACCATGGTGCGCCAGTTTTTACTCATGAACCTCACCAAACAAGTTGAGCAACTTGCATGGAGAATTAACCTGCCCGCCCTCAAAGCCAACTACCCGCATTTGCAATCCGCCTTGCAGTTATCACAGCCTTTTTTAGCGCCAACATTGTTGATTAAAGGTGAGTGTAGTGATTACGTGCAGGAAGCGGATATTGCGGAATTTCACCAGCACTTTAAACAAGCCAACATTGTCAGCCTGCCCACAGAGCATTGGGTGCATGCGGAACAACCGCAAAAGTTTATTGAGGTGGTTGAAGAATTTTTAAAGTAGTTATATTTAACCTAATTAAAACAATATCGTCCAAAAAGTATTAGGACGATGATCTGCTAGGATGTAGAATTTAACCATGAAACCTTTTCTAAAATGGGCTGGCGGTAAATATCGGTTAGTCGAACTAATCAAAAAAAACCTACCTGCAGGTAATAGACTAATTGAGCCGTTCGTTGGCTCTGGCGCTTTGTTTCTGAATACAGAATATTCTGCGAATTTACTTTCAGATTCAAACCCTGATTTAATCAACCTATTCAAGCTCCTGCAAAAAGAAGGTCAAGGTTTTATTAGTTATTGTCAGGAGTTCTTTGTCCAAGAAAATAATACCGAATTGGCTTTCTATCAGCTTCGAGAAGAGTTCAATTCCACAAATGATCTGCGAAGAAAAGCAGCTTTATTCGTATATTTGAATCGACACTGCTTCAATGGTCTATGTAGATACAACTCAAAAGGTGGCTTCAATGTGCCTTATGGCAGATACTCAAAACCAAAATTGCCCGAAAATGAAATGCTTTATTTTCACGAGAAGTCAAAAAACGCGATTTTTGAAGTTGCTGATTTCGTAACAACGATGAAAAAGGCTAAGTCTGGTGATGTTGTGTATTGTGACCCACCTTATGTGCCATTGTCAGCAACCTCAAGTTTCACAAGTTACTCAAAAGGTGGCTTTGGATTAGATGAGCAGAATGCCTTAGCTGATATGGCTAAAGAACTTCAGAAAAAAGGCATCACAGTTGTCATTTCCAACCATGACACCGTTTTCACAAACGAAGTTTATCACCCAGCAAAAATTATAACTTTTGATGTTCAACGGTTCATTTCAAGTGATACTAAGAACAGAAATGCTGTTGGTGAGCTTTTAGCTGTTTTTGCATAATCCGATGGTTGAGTATTCATTAGTAGAGGAGAGAATCCATACTCATGAATTTGATTTATTTCAACCAATAGTCGCCAGCCCTTCAAAAACTTCATCAAATAGACTTATCTATTCTGACACACAAAAAGGTGTGTATCTTTATCATGCCAACTGCCTAGAGTTGATGGATGCGATTATCAACAAATACCCGAATGGTTGTTTCGATATGATATTTGCAGATCCACCATACTTTTTATCAAATGGTGGCATTACGTGCAAAAATGGAAAAATGGTTTCTGTGAACAAAGGTGATTGGGATAAATCACAGGGGCCAGAGTTGAACCATCAATTCAATCTAGAGTGGTTGAAACGTTGCCAAACACTACTTAAAAAAGATGGCACAATTTGGGTGACTGGAACGCATCATGTAATTCATTCAATCGGCTATGCTATGCAGCAATTGGGCATGAAAATACTTAATGAAATTACTTGGGAAAAACCTAACCCACCGCCCAACTTGTCCTGCCGTTATTTTACTCATTCAACAGAAACCATTTTGTGGGCAGCCAAAAATGAAAAGTCTAAGCATGTTTTCAATTATGATTTAATGCGAGATGAAAATGGTGGAAAACAAATGAAAACTGTTTGGAGTTTTAAGCCACCCAAACCAAAAGAAAAGGCTTTTGGTAAACATCCTACGCAAAAGCCTGTTGAATTGCTTGATAGGATTATTCGCACATCAACTAAGAGCGGCGATTTTGTACTTGATCCCTTTTGTGGGTCAGCAACGACGGGCGTAGCCGCGATAGTTAATGGAAGAAGGTTTATAGGAATTGACTCTGAGTTGGCTTATTTAGAAAACATAGCTGTAAATAGAATAAATAAAATTAAGGATAATTAAAATGATTGAAGGTGGCAAAGGTGGTGCAAAAACCCTAACAGGCTTGAGGTTTGAAAAAGAAGTTGATTTTCAATACTTGCTAAGTCAAGTTCCAGGCTATGAACTAAAAGAAGTCGCCGATAAGTCAGGTTTGGGAGTTTTCTTTAAAGGTGGTTTAGTTGCACGTTGCTTTAGAAAGCATGACTTTTATAAGTTTCTAGAAGAGTCAGGTGTAGACTGGGAAAAGATAATTTCAAAAAAATTACTACCTGATGATGCACTCCTAGTGATTATTAGAGAAACGCTATTCATAATCGAAGTTAAATATCAGCAAGTAGCTGGTTCTGTAGATGAGAAGTTGCAGACTTGTGACTTTAAAAGAAAGCAATATCAGAAGCTTGTTCAAACTCTTGGTTTGAAAGTTGAATACGTTTATGTTTTAAATGATTGGTTTAGGTCACCTAGTTATAAAGATGTTTTAGACTACATAAATAGTGTTAATTGTCACTATCGTTTTGAGAGCATTCCTCTTACTTGGTTAGGATTGCCAGTAGAGTAAAAAACAAAAGCCAGTTTATTTTTTTACCTAATAATTAGAGAGTGATATGCAAGTTTCTACCATTTCCACCACACCTTTTTTAGACCAAAAACCTGGGACTTCTGGCTTGCGCAAGAAGGTGAAGGTGTTTGCGCAGGCGCATTATTTAGAAAACTTTGTGCAGAGTATTTTTGATACGTTGGAGATTCCTGCTGGGGCGACGTTGACGCTGGGCGGGGATGGGCGTTTTTATAATGATGTGGCGATTCAGACGATTATTAAAATGGCGGCGGCGAATGGCTTTGCTAAGGTGTTGGTGGGTCAGCATGGGGTGCTTTCTACGCCTGCGGCTTCGCACATCATCCGCAAATACGGCACCTTTGGTGGAATTATTCTTTCTGCCAGCCATAACCCTGCGGGGCCAGATGAGGACTTTGGGATTAAATATAACAGCGCGAATGGTGGGCCTGCGCCTGAAAAAATCACCGAGGCAATTTTTGAAAAAAGCAAAACGATGACGCGCTATTTGAAGGCGGATTTGCCTGAGGTGGATTTGTCTAACATCAGCACGACTGACTTAGGTGGCGTGGTGGTTGAGGTGATTGACCCCGTGCGTGACTATGCCGATTTGATGGAAACGCTGTTTGATTTTGCTGCGATTAAGGCGATGTTTGCGCGTGGCTTTAGCATGAAGTTTGATGCGATGCATGCGGTGACGGGGCCTTATGCCAAAGAGATATTTATCAATCGCTTGCATGCAGCTGCGGATAGCGTAATGAATGGCGAGGTTTCGCCTACGTTTGGCGGCGGTCACCCTGACCCGAATTTGACCTATGCTGAGGAGCTAGTCAAGATTGCTTACGGCGACAACCCACCCGATTTTTCTGCGGCCTCAGACGGTGACGGCGACCGCAATATGATTTTGGGGCGTGGATTTTTTGTCACGCCATCGGACAGTTTGGCGATTATTGCTGCCAATGCGACTCTGATTCCTGCGTATGCCAAAGGGTTGGCGGGGGTGGCGCGTTCAATGCCAACCAGCGCGGCAGTGGATAAAGTGGCAGAAAAGTTAGGACTCACTTGCTATGAAACGCCCACAGGCTGGAAGTTTTTTGGCAACTTGATGGATGCAGGCAAAGTGACCTTGTGTGGCGAGGAGAGCTTTGGCACAGGCAGTGACCACGTGCGCGAAAAAGACGGTGTGTGGGCGGTGTTGTGCTGGTTGAATTTGTTGGCGGTAAAACAACAAAGTGTGGCAGAGATTGTAAAAAATCATTGGGCGACTTATGGACGCAATGTGTATTCACGCCATGATTATGAGGGCGTGGATAGCGCGCAAGCAAAAGCGATGATGGCGCATATTCAGGCGCAATTTGCGCAGTTGAAAGGTCAAAAGTTAGGCAGTTATCAAGTGGCGCATTGTGATGACTTTAGCTATTTAGACAGCGTGGACGGTAGCTTGAGTCAGGGGCAGGGTTTGCGTATTCTGATGGCTTGCGGTTCGCGCATGGTGTTTAGACTCTCTGGCACGGGCACCAGTGGTGCGACCGTGCGTATTTACTTGGAGGCGTTTGAGCCCGAGGTGAGTAAGCAAGATGTGGATGCACAGGTGGCGCTGGCTGAGTTGATTGCTTTGGCGGGTGAGGTTTCAAAACTCAAAGCGTTTACGGGTAGAGATACGCCGACGGTCATTACTTGAGAAGTCTAAAAATAAGTTAGTAGGGGATAAACATGCAAATAAAACACTTAATCATCATGGTCACTGCGGTATTGGTCGCGTGCGGGACAAACCCTGTGACTAAAAAACGTGAGTTTCAGTTTGTCTCTGCCGAAAAAGAGATTGCGATTGGGCAACAAAATTATTCGCCTGCGCGACAATCGCAAGGCGGGGATTATATTTTGGATGCTGAACTGACCCAATATGTGCAAGAGGTGGGTAAGCGTTTGGCCGTGGCGTCTGACCGCCCAGAGTTGCCTTATGAGTTTGTGGTGCTGAACGACTCGGTGCCGAATGCTTGGGCGATGCCGGGCGGAAAAATTGCGTTTAACCGTGGCTTGATGTATGAATTAAACAGCGAGGCGGAATTGGCGGCGGTGATGGGGCATGAGATTGTGCATGCGGCGGCTCGTCATGGCGCGAAAAGCATGGAGCGTGGCATTTTTATGCAAGGCGCGATGATTGCGGTGGGCTTGGCAACACAAGACAAAAGTTATGCGAATTTGGTGGTGGGTGGTGCGCAGTTGGGCTCGCAATTGATTTCGAGTAAATATGGGCGTGATGCAGAATCTGAGTCGGATTTGTATGGCATGCGCTATATGAAAAAAGCAGGTTATGACCCCAGCGCGGCAGTGACTTTGCAAGAGACCTTTGTGCGCTTGAGCGCGGGGCGTGATAGTGATTTTATTTCAGGCTTATTCGCCAGCCATCCGCCTTCACCCGAGCGCGTGGCTGCCAATAAAGTGACCTTGCAACAACTTGGTGCAGGCGGTGATTGGGGGCGCGAGCGTTATGCGCAAAAAACGGCTTATCTGCGCAAAACCATGCCAGCTTACAAAGCCTATGACGAAGGCGTGGCGGCGCTGAAAAAAGGCGACGGCAACACAGCCACGCAAATGGCCAATCGTGCGATTAGTCTAGAGCCTCGTGAAGCACGCTTTCATGAACTGTTAGGCGATGTGGCGATGAGCCAGAAAAAACCGCAAGTGGCTTTGGGCTATTACGATAAAGCCATACAGCTACAACCCGACTACTTTAAACCGCATATTCAAACAGGTATTGCCTTGCGCAATATGGGTCGCTTGACCGAAGCGGAGCCTTATTTAAAACGCGCCAATGCATTGCTACCGACTGCCCCTGGCTATGCCTTAATGGGTGAGATTTTGGAATCGCGTGGCGATACGCAAAATGCCTTGCAACATTACCAAATGGCGGCTGGCTCAGATTCTGAAATTGGGCGCGAAGCAGGTGCACGTGCTGTGCGCATTGATTTACCACGCAACCCAAGCAAATACCTCGCATCAGGCGCGGTTGCCGACAATTTAGGTAACGTCTATGCCGTGGTGCAAAACAATGCAGGTGTGCCGATTGGTCGCGTGCAAGTGCGCGCGGTGCAATACGACGCACAAACTGGGCGTGCCATTGGTCAGACTCGCCCACTACTGATTACAGGTGGCATTGCTGTGGGCAAACGTGGGCAAGTCGCCACGCCAATACAAGTGCAAAACCAACAACAATTACAGTTGATTAAAGTGGTGGTGGAAGGTGCGGAGTTGGCTAATTAAACATCAGCTAATTAAGCTGCTACCAGTTAACTAAAAGTCACTCGACTGCGCGGATGGTCATTTCACCCTTATACAGCCGCACGTCCATGCGACCTAAGAAGCTCATGCCGAGTAGCGCGTCACCTTGCAGGTTAGGCGCGATGGTGGCGCTGACATCATGCGCAATCACGCCACCGACTTGCACAGATTCCAAACGCACCAAGTAGCCAACCGTATCGCCATTGGCAGTGTTGGTGCTGATGGCGGTGATACTTTTCAGTTGCAACCTATCGGCCACGGCTTGTGAAATCGCCACGCCTGTGGCGCCCGTGTCCACCAATACATCCACCTTTTCTCCGTTGATTAAGGCTTCGGTGCGGTAGTGTCCGTCTGGCCCACGTTTAAGTATCGCTTGGCCTTGCTCAGTGGTGGTGTTGAGCGTATTGGGGTGCTGAATACGGTCAGCCAAATAGTACACCCCACTTGCCAAAACGAGCCAAATCAACACATAAATCAGTGAGATGCCTTGTTGTGCAGTGGGCTTATTTAAACCATACATGGATATAACAGGCCTAGTTAAAATATGCATGGTTAAAAAGGCAATGTCACTTGCGGCGCGGCGGCCAGAATAATGGTGCGGAATTGCGCTTGAATGCGGGCAAGTGCGGTGGGGTTGTCGGCCTCAAAGCGTAACACAATCACAGGGGTGGTGTTGGAAGGGCGCATCAGGCCAAAGCCATCCGCATATTCCACGCGCAAACCGTCTATCGTCACCACTTGGCTAGCGCCTTCAAAATGCGCAGATTGTTGCAATTGCGCAATCAATGCATGCGGTTCGCCTTCTTGCATATGGATATGTTGTTCAGGGGTGCTGACGCTGTCGGGCAACCCGTTAAGCAAAGCAGATGGGTCTGCCACGCGGCTTAAAATCTCCAACATGCGCGCGCCACTGTAAAGGCCGTCGTCAAAACCATACCAGCGTTTTTTGCCATGTTTGTGGTCGTTAAAAAACACATGCCCACTCATCTCACCTGCTAAAGCGGCATCGAGTTCTTTGATTTTGGCTTTGACCAGCGAGTGGCCTGTTTTCCACAACACGGGCTGTCCGCCACGTTTAATAATCCAAGGCGCTAAATTGCGGGTAGATTTGACATCAAAAATCACGTGGGCATTGGGGTTGTTGGCAATCACGTCTTCTGCAAACAACAATAATTGGCGGTCAGGGTAGATAATTTGACCATCTTTGGTGACGACACCCAAACGGTCGCCATCCCCATCAAAGGCTAAGCCAATTTCCGCTGCACCCGATTTGAGTTCAGCAATCAAATCATTTAAATTTTCTGGCACAGAAGGGTCGGGGTGATGGTTAGGAAAATGCCCATCCACCTCGCAAAACAATTCAGTAACGGTACAACCTATGGCCTCATACAAGGTTTTGGCAAACGCGCCTGCCACGCCATTGCCACTGTCCACCGCAATATGCATGGGGCGGGCGAGTTGAATGTCGGCTTGTATGGTGCGGATGTAATCATTCGCGATGTCATAATTACGCTCTTGGCCTGCGCCATGATGTAGACGCTGACTCAATATACGTTCACGTAAATCTTGAATGGCTTGTGTAGAAAGCGTCTCGCCTGCCAATACCATTTTAAGGCCGTTGTAGTCGGGCGGGTTGTGACTGCCTGTGACCATGACGCCGCAATGGGTGTTGAGGTGGTAAGCCGCAAAATAGACCATGGGCGTGGCGACCATGCCCAAATTCACCACATCAATACCCGCTTTGCGGATGCCTTTAGACAGCGCCTCTGCTAGGCTAGGGCCAGACAATCGGCCGTCATAACCAATGCAAATCTCAGTTTGCTGGCGGTCTTTGGCCTCGGAGCCAAGCGCGTGGCCGATGTGTTCGACAATTTCAGGGGTGAGGGTTTTGCCAACAATGCCGCGAATGTCGTAGGCTTTGAAAATTTCTTTTGGGATGGTCATATTGTGTTCTCTTGATTTACTAAGCCTTATTGGCGTTAGTTTGCTTCGTCTATCCAAGCGAGCTGTATCGCTTCTAAAATCTTTTCGCCACAACGGCTTTCTTCATCATCAAATCCGTCCAGCGCCATCACCCATTGCATCAAGTCAGTAAAACGGATGGTTTGTGGGTCGGTGTCTGGGTGGGTGTCGTAAAGCGCTTCGGCAATGCGTTGGCTGTCAGTCCATTTCATAGTGTTTCCTAATCATATTGTTGCCTAATATTGTTTCTTAGGTTGAAAAATGAATTATAACTGCTTAGGTTTGGATGGGAGGATAAAACGCAAGTAAAAAAAAGCCCAACACGAGGTTGGGCGAGGGAGCGATTTTGGAGATAATGCGCTATTGATTATGTATTAGCATAAGCTGTGCCAACTTTAATTGTTTATATAAATCATGTGCTTAAGTGTTTTATTGGCTTTTTATCCATATGTTGGTGCGATAAATCCTGCAAAAGATGAACCAAATCAGTGCATCGTGCGCCTAAATGGGACGCTGATTTTACTTTGGTGGATAGCCTAGCAGTGTTAGCAACGCACACAACATGGTAAAATCGCGCTTTAATTTATTATCGTGAATACGGACTCATACCCCATGTTTAGCAAATCCCGCCTTTTAAACGTTGCCGACCCCGCTTTAGCACAAATGATTGCTTCTGAAGTGGAGCGCCAGCATCAACACATTGAACTCATTGCCTCAGAAAACTACACCAGCCCTGCGGTGATGGAAGCACAAGGTTCACAGCTCACTAATAAGTATGCTGAAGGCTATCCAGGTAAACGTTTTTACGGTGGTTGCGAGTTTGTAGACCAAGTGGAACAGTTGGCCATCGACCGTTTAAAAGCTTTGTATGGCGCAGAATATGCCAACGTACAGCCACACTCAGGTTCACAAGCTAATCAAGCGGTTTACTTTTCTATCTTAAAACCGGGTGACACGGTCATGGGCATGAACTTGGGTCATGGCGGTCACTTAACGCATGGTTCACCCGCTAACTTGTCAGGCAAGTTATTCAATATCGTGGCGTATGGCTTAAACGACAAAGAAGAAATCGATTATGACGAGATGGAGCGTATTGCCATTGAAGCCAAGCCAAAATTGTTAATCGGCGGTGCTTCTGCTTACGCTTTGCGTTTTGATTGGGCACGCATGGCGGAAATCGCCAAGAAAGTCGGCGCTTATTTTATGGTGGACATGGCGCATTACTCTGGCTTGATTGCTGGCGGTGTGTACCCTAACCCAGTCCCGCATGCGGATTTTGTGACATCAACCACGCATAAAACGTTGCGTGGTCCACGTGGCGGTATTATTTTAGCCAAAGCTGAGCACGAAAAAATGCTTAACTCTAACGTGTTCCCAAGCTTGCAAGGTGGCCCGTTGATGCACGTGATTGCGGGTAAAGCGACTGCTTTCTTGGAAGCGGCAACGCCTGAGTTTAAAGCCTATCAAACCCAAGTCCTCAAAAACGCAGACGCGATGGCGAAAACCTTGGCGCAACGTGGTTTGCGCATTATCTCTGGACGTACAGAGTCACACGTATTCTTGGTGGATTTGCGTCCTAAAGGCCTCACAGGTAAAGCGGCTGATGCTTATTTAGGCCAAGCGCATATCACCGTCAACAAAAACGCCATCCCGAACGACCCAGAAAGCCCATTCGTGACTTCTGGCATCCGTATTGGCTCCCCTGCGATTACCACCCGTGGCTTTAAAGAGGCTGAGGCCGAGCAAGTGGCGCATTTGATTGCCGATGTGTTGGATAACCCAGAAAGCGCAGAAGTGATTGCGGCGACTAAAGCCAAGGTGCATGCTTTGACTGATCGTTTCCCTGTCTACGGAGCATAAGCCTTGAAATGTCCTTTCTGCGGGGCGGATGATACGCAAGTGATTGACTCGCGTATTAACGAAGAGGGCAACTCCATTCGTCGCCGTCGCCGTTGTGCGGCGTGTGACAAGCGCTTTACGACTTATGAGACGGCAGAGTTGCACATGCCGCAAGTGGTCAAACAAAACGGTACGCGAGAGGAGTTTAAACGTGAGAAGTTGCGTTTGTCTTTTACCCGCGCCTTGCACAAACGTCCTGTGCCCACCGAATATGTGGACCGTGCTTTAGACCATATCGTGCAAAGGATTTTAAGTTTGGGCGAGCGCGAAATTCCAGCGCGCATGTTGGGCGAGAGCGTGATGCAAGCGCTTAAATCGATGGACCAAGTAGCTTATATTCGTTTTGCCTCGGTTTACCGTAGCTTTTCGGATGTGGACGATTTCCATGATGTCATCCGCGATTTAGTTCCGCCTAAATGACCTTCCATCAATATAAAAGCGCCCATCAATACATAAATGCAAGGGAATAAACATGAAACTGATTAAACTTTCTGCGATTGCCTTGGCGGTGTTTACCGTGATACTCACCATTGTGTTTATGATTTGGTGGGCGTTTAAAGAGCAAGCCATGTTCGGCAGTGAGAAGTTTGATCAAACCCGTTGGATGCAACTCGCCAACACCGTGCAACAAGAGTGCAAACGCGGTGACATGGCGTATGATTTAAAGTCCAATATACTCATGCGTGGCGCACACAAAGATGCCGTGATGGCTTTGCTGGGTCGCCCAAGTTTGGAAGACAGCGGCGCCATCGAATATGATTTAGGCAAATGCATGCATGTTTACCATGCCTTGCGTGTGTATTTTGATGCCAACAACCGCTTAACCCACTCTCAAATTTCCTCACACTAGTAGCCAAGCCCAAAAGCCATGTGGACAGCCGATGACCATCAATGGATGCAATTAGCCATTCGGCTGGCTGAGCAAGGGCGTTATACCACTACGCCTAACCCGCGTGTCGGTTGTGTGATTGTCAAAGACGGCCAAGTCATTGGGCAAGGCGCGCATTTAAAAGCAGGCGAACCACATGCCGAAGTGCATGCTCTGCGTCAGGCGGGTGGAGCCGCCAAGGGCGCAACCGCTTATGTCACGCTTGAGCCTTGTAGCCATCACGGCAAAACCCCACCTTGTGCCGAAGCGCTAGTGCAAGCAGGCGTGAGCAAAATCATTGCCGCCATGGATGACCCCAATCCGCTAGTGGCAGGCCGTGGCTTGGCGTATTTGCAAACGCAGGGCATCATCACAGAGTCAGGCTTATTAGAAGCCCAAGCGAAAGCACTCAACCCAGGTTTTATCTTACGCATGACCGAGCAACGCCCATTTGTGCGCCTTAAAACTGCCTCTAGTTTGGATGGTAAAACCGCACTGCATAATGGCGAAAGCCAATGGATTACCTCGGAAGCAGCTAGGCGAGATGTGCAGCATTGGCGCGCCAGCAGTTGTGCGATATTGACTGGCATCAACACCATTCTTAAGGATGACCCACAATTGACCGTGCGTGCGTTTGACATCGGTCGTCAGCCATTGCGGGTGATTGTGGATAGTCAATTACGTATTCCGCTCAACGCAAAAGTGTTGGCACAAGGCCATGCCCTGATTGCCTACGCAGAAGCAACAACGCAAGCGCAAACTGACAAACTCGCTGCCTTGCAAGACCTTGGTGTGTCTACCGTATGCTTACCCAATACGCAAAGGCAGGTGGATATGGTGGCTTTACTAAGTGAGTTAGCCCGTCGCCAATGTAACGCGGTGATGGTAGAGGCGGGTGCTACCCTTAATGCTGCCCTGTTGCAAACTGGCATGGTGGATGAGCTGTTGATGTATATCGCCCCAATGTTAATGGGGCATGGCGCACAAGGCTTATTCAATTGGCCTGATTTAGCGCAGATGTCTGCGGTGAAGCATTTAGACATACAAGACATCCGTCATGTTGGGCCTGACATTCGCCTTCAGGCACGCTTAAGTCGGGCGCAGAAAGCTTAGTTTATATGTTGGTCGATACCCATTGCCATCTAGATGCCCATGAGTTCGCCACAGACCGCGCTGAGGTGCTTGCTGAGGCTTGGAAAGCGGGATTAGAGGCGATGATTATTCCTGCGGTCACCCAAGCAACATTTGACTCCATTGAAGCGCTATGCGCGCAAGAGCGCCGTTGTTTTTACGCCTTAGGTTGGCACCCTCTTTATGTCAATGACGCGCCAGAAGACGCAATAGCCTCACTCTCTAGCCATCTTCAAGCCGCAATAGAAAGCAAACAGTTGGTTGCGGTAGGCGAAATTGGTTTAGACTTTTTTGTCACGCGCCAACAGTCACATCAAGAAGTATCGAATCAACAAGCTACAGAAGCACTACAAATCCATTTTTTTGTGGAACAGCTTAAATTGGCGCAGTGCTACAACCTGCCAGTGATTTTGCATGTGCGTGGTGCCATTGATACAGTATTGAAATATTTGCGCCTGTATCCTGTGGTGGGTGGCATTGCCCATGCCTTTAACGGTAGCTTCCAACAAGCGCAAGCGTTTATCGATTTAGGCTTTAAACTTGGGTTTGGTGGGGCGATGACTTATCCGCGCGCACTCAAAATACGCGCGCTAGCAGAGCAACTGCCTTTAGAGGCGATTGTGTTGGAGACCGATGCGCCCGATATTCCGCCAAGTTGGCTTGGTCATCACGCTAAAAATAGCCCAAAAGAGCTAATGAAAATTGCAGAAATTTTAGCGTCTATCAGGCGCATACCAGTGTCGCAAATCATTGAAATTACAGGCAAAAATTCTATGCAAGTTTTTCCAAAAATAGCGCATTTATGCACACCACTTAAAGTGACACTTTAACTATGCGCAAAAAATGCTTATGTATCAAGGGTGTTTTTTAAGTCATTGATTTTATTGATAAAAATAATAGATTAAAAAATGAACTTTTAAAAAAAAGCCTTATAAAATGCGAAGTTACGCTTTTAAGACACAGTAATCCACAAAGTTATCCACAGAATTTGTGGATTGAAAAAACGGCAAAACCTTTCAAAAAAATTGCAAGCTTTTTTACACTTTTAAAAATGAAAAAATAGATTGACATGCGCGTAAATCAACAACATTTTAGAACCATCTGGGTCAGTGCTGGCTTAGACGGTAGTCTACAGCTTAATATCATTGACCAAACGCAATTGCCCTTTACGTTTAAGGTGCTGGAAATTGAGCATTTACAGGCCATGTGCCATGCGATTGCTACCATGCAAGTGCGAGGCGCACCGTTAATCGGTGCAGCGGCGGCTTATGGCGTGGCGCTCGCGGTGCAAGAAAATGCCAGTGATGCGCACTTGCTCAATGCGGTGCAACAACTCATCGCCACTCGCCCCACTGCGGTGAACTTGGCGTGGGCGGCACAGCGCATGCAAGCGCATTTGTTGGCTTTGCCTGTGGCAGAACGTCAGCAGGCGGCTTGGCAACTCGCGCAAGCCATTGCCGATGAAGATGTGGCGCAGAATCAAGCCATTGCACAACACGGGCTGGCGCTGATACAGGCATTCGCACACAAACAAACCATACACATCCTCACCCATTGCAATGCAGGTTGGTTAGCCACGGTGGATTACGGCACCGCGCTCGCGCCCATTTATGCCGCGCATGACGCAGGTTTGAATGTGCATGTGTGGGTAGATGAAACGCGCCCACGCAACCAAGGCGCCAGTTTAACCGCTTGGGAGCTGGCGCAACATGGCGTGCCTCACACGGTGATTAGTGACAACGCAGGCGGGCACCTCATGCAACAAGGCCAAGTGGATATGGTGATTGTCGGTGCAGACCGCGTGACCGCACAAGGGGATGTGTGTAATAAAATCGGCACTTATCTCAAAGCGCTTGCCGCGTTTGATAACCAAGTGCCTTTTTACGCTGCCGTACCCAGCCCCACGATTGATATGGACATGACACATGGACATGCCATTGAAATCGAGTTGCGTCATGTGGATGAAGTGGCTTACATGCAAGGCTTAAACAAAGCGGGGCAGTTAGAAACCGTGCGTATCATGCCTGAAGGTTCCAATGCCCATAACCCCGCGTTTGACGTCACCCCAGCCCGCTTGGTCACAGGGATTATTACTGAGCAAGGCGTGTTTGCCCCAGCGCAACTCGCATCAGTGTTTTTATAGAGATTTTGTACTTGCTAGTAGAGAGCTAGCTAAAAAAGACTAGATATTTTGCAAGGCATCAAATATTCCGTCATCCTCGCGAAAGCGGGGATCCATGTGAGTAATTGATTGAAAATGGATTCCCGCTTTCGCGGGAATGACAATCTAGTAATTTTTATGATTGATTTAATTTGCTTACATGCAAAACGTTCATAAAGTTAAGGAACCTTACCATCATGCATACTTCACTCGCCGAACAAATCCTAACTGTTTCAAAAAGACTGTTGGATTTAGGCCTCAACAAAGGCACTTCAGGCAATGTCAGCGTGCGTGATGATGACGGCTTTATCATCACCCCATCGGGGCAAGCGGTAGAGCAAATGACGCCCCGTAGCATGGTGTATATGGATTTGCACGGTAAGGCAGAAGGCGGTAAAACCCCTTCAAGCGAGTGGCGCTTTCACCGTGATATTTACCAAGCCCGCCCAGACGTCAACGCCATTGTGCATACGCACAGCATGTTCGCCACCACCATCGCCTGCATGCGCAAAGACGTGCCCGCCTTTCATTACATGATTTCAGTCGCAGGCGGAGACAACATCCGTTGCGCACCTTATGCCCTGTTTGGCACACAAGCCCTGTCCGATGTCGCCCTTGTCGCCTTGCAAGACCGCAAAGCCTGCCTGCTGGCTAATCACGGCATGATTGCTGTGGGCAAACATATTGAGCAAGCCTTATCCATCGCGGTGGAATTAGAAAACCTCTGCGAGCAATATTGGCGCTTATTGCAAGTGGGTGAGCCAACGCTATTGAGTGAGGCTGAAATGCAGGCAGTGTTCGTGCAGTTTAAAGGGTATGGGCAGTGGGGAAGATGATTTTTTGATAAATCAAATTTCATTTATCGCATCTGTAGGGTTTTTATTGCATGCAATATACCAATCAACAAACTCCATCACGTCTAAATAGCGTTCTCCGCTCTCGACTTTAGAAACGTATGATTGGCTGACCCCTAGAATTTCAGATAGTCTTATTTGAGTCAATTTAGACTCAAGTCTATATCTTAGTAAATTATCCCTAAGTTTTTTATAACGAGGTTCATACAAGCGTGCCATTCGCACATGTTGTATTGCATTTAAAATTATTCTAAATTAAAATAATTTTAAATCTTTTAGCTTAATGTTAATAGGATTTAAATTTCAACTGACAAAATTAATTTATAGGGTAATTATGAGAAAAATAGCATTAAGTTCAATATTAGGTATATTGATGGTTGGATGCGCAACACCAACCGTGGTTAAAAGTGTAAAGCCAGGTGATGCGGGGCTGTC
The DNA here is from genome assembly GCA_965249075.1 of uncultured Methylophilus sp. GTDB lineage: Bacteria > Pseudomonadota > Gammaproteobacteria > Burkholderiales > Methylophilaceae > Methylophilus. The sequence continues at coordinate 457,424 of CBDFLF010000001.1, read as the reverse complement.
TTGCGGGCAGTTGCAAAATGAATATTCTGAGGCACAGCAGTTAAGAAACGCTGCCGATAAAGAAAAGGGAATGACTGGTGGAAATGTAGTAAGGGCTTTGTTTTTCTGGCCTGCGATTCTTGGTACAGCTTCAAACGCAAACGAGGCAATTGCTGCGGCAGACACTAGAATGACGCATCTTGCAAATTTGATGAATCAACAAAAGTGTACAGTACCAAACTAAGCTTTATTAGTTTGGTTGGATGTGGCAGTGCTACATTGCCACATTTTAAAATCTAACCCACTCCCCATCCACCAACTTTTCTTGCGGTTGAAAATTGGCTTTATAAGCCATTTTTTGGCTGTCTTGTATCCAATAGCCTAAGTATAAAAACGGTAGATTGAGGTTTTTTGTCCATTCAGTCAGCCAAACTATACCAAAGGTGCCGTAGCTGGCTTTGGTGTCTGTAGCATCGTAAAAAGTATAAACGGCAGAGACGCCGTCACTGACAATGTCTACCACGCTGACGATTTTGAGTTCGCCTTGCGCGTTTTTAAATTCAATCATCACGCTATTCACATTGCTTTGGCAGAGAAACTGGCGGTATTGGTCGGCCTCTGATTCTATATCGCCTAGTTTGTCTAAGCTGTCGCTATGGCGTTGTTTTTGGTATGCCTGATAAAGTGCAAAGTGCGCTTCATTAAACTCAATTGGGTGCAGGTTTGCGTTGAGGTCTTGGTGTTGTTTGTAGGCGCGTTTTTGGCTGCGGGTGGGCACAAAGTCGCGCAATATTAATCGCACAGGAATGCAGGCGGTGCATTGCTCGCAGTGGGGGCGGTAGGCGAATTTGCCACTGCGTCTAAAGCCTTGTTGGATGAGTCCGCTATAGACTTGGGCATCGACCAAGTTTTGTGGCGAGGCGATGAGGCTTTGCGCGAGTTTTTTAGGCAAATAGCCACAGCTGTAGGGCGTGGTGACGTAAAACTGTAGCTTTTGTAGTGATGGTTCGTTAGGTAAGGTCATACTAAACTTTCTAAAGTTTCTATAAACCTAGTTCTTGGGATTTCTCTCGCGCCAAAACTCGCTAACAAAGGCGTGTTCATTTGGCAGTCTATCATGCCAACGTGGGCTTGTTGTAGCCATTGCACCAAATGCACAAACGCCACTTTGGAGGCGTTGCTAACATGGTGAAACATGCTCTCGCCGTAAAACATGCGGCCTATTTTGAGCCCATAGCATCCGCCAACCAGCTGACCATTCTGCCATGCCTCAACGCTGTGGGCGTAACCCATTTCATGAAGTTGCGTGTAGGCTTTTATCATTTCAGGCATTATCCATGTCCCATCTTGTTCGGGTCTGAGCGTGTTGGCGCAAGCGGTCATGACTTGTTCAAAAGCGGTATTGATGCGGATGTCAAATAACTGTTGATTGACCACCTTTTTGAGTGAGCGGGCGATATTAAGTTCGTTTGGAAACAGCACCATGCGCGGGTCGGGCGACCACCACAATAATGGGTCGCCCTGACTAAACCACGGAAAAATACCTTGTTGATAAGCGCGCAAAATGCGCTGTGGGCTTAAGTCGCCACCAATCGCAATCAATCCATTGGGCTCAGTGAGCGCGTGATGCAAAGGTGGAAAATCACAATCATCTTCAATCGCAGCAACCTTGCCAGTTGGGAGTTGATAATAACCAACACTCATTTGCTCAACTTTGTTTTAAATGGGCTGAGTAATTTGCCAACGAGGGAAGGTTTGTCATGACTCAGTACATAATCGCCAACTGTGCTTAGCGCTTGGTTTAGTGTGGCTAAATCTGCTTTAGGGTTGGTGAGTATGGCTTGTGGCGGGTTGAGTGTGACTTCAACGTGGTCGGCATGTGGGCTAAGCGCTTGTTGGGCACGGCTAACACAGCCTCCACAATGCAGGCCAGAAAGGTGATAGGTGATTTTTTGCATGGGCTAATGTTAGTACTAAGTGCTTTAATATTCAATCAGCCAAAGCGATTTAAGATAAAAATTGACTAATTTACTCGGTTTTAACCATAAACGCTTTGTAATCAATCGATTAGTGCGTAAAATGCGCAGTCATCCGATTGTTTGAGAATTGCCTTGGAAGTCTACACCAACTCACCCGCGAAACCGATTACCACCTACCGTCCTTATTGGGCGAAACGGTTTGGCACTGCGCCTGTCTTGCCCATGAGCCGTGCCGAAATGGACGCGCTGGGTTGGGATAGTTGCGACATTATTTTGGTGAGTGGCGATGCGTATGTCGATCACCCCAGTTTTGGCATTGCTTTGATTGGGCGCTTGCTCGAAGCGCAAGGCTTTCGCGTGGGGATTATCGCCCAGCCTGATTGGCAAGATGCCAAAGACTTCAAACGTTTAGGCAAGCCTAATCTGTATTTTGGCATCACTGCAGGCAATATGGACAGCATGGTAAACCGCTACACCGCTGACCGTAAAATACGCTCTGATGATGCTTACACGCCTCATGCAGAGGCCAATAAGCGCCCTGACCGCGCCGTATTAGTCTATTCGCAACGCTGTCGTGAGGCGTATTCTGAGGTGCCTTTGGTGATTGGCAGTATCGAAGCCAGTTTGCGCCGTATTGCACATTATGATTACTGGTCAGACAAAGTGCGCCGCTCTGTGCTGGTGGATTCTAAAGCCGATATTTTGGTGTATGGCAATGCTGAGCGCGCGATTATTGAGATTAGCCACCGCATTGCGCGTGGCGAAAAAGCCAGCGAGATTCAAGATGTGCGAGGAACAGCCTTCTTGCGCAAGACCATTCCAGAGGGCTGGATGGAAATTGAATCGACCAAATTAGATCGCCCAGGGGTGATAGACAAGCCGATTGACCCTTATGAAATGAAGATGGGTAAAGCAGATGCTAGCTGTGCCACAGAAGAGAGCAGTGGTAAGCCCGCGCTGCCAGAAGGCACGAATGCCATTGCGATAGTACGCAAACCGAAAGCCGACAGAAGCACGCAAGTGGTGCGTTTGCCTAGTTATGAAGAAGTCTCAGCTGACCCTGTGCTCTATGCGCATGCCTCGCGTGTATTGCACTTAGAGGCCAACCCCGGCAATGCGCGTGCGCTGGTGCAAAAACATGGCGACCGTGAAGTGTGGCTGAATCCGCCACCGATTCCACTCACCACCAAAGAGATGGATTATGTGTATGACTTGCCCTATGCGCGCAAACCGCACCCTGTGTATAAAGATGCGAAAATCCCAGCGTGGGAGATGATTCGTTTTAGCGTAAATATCATGCGCGGTTGTTTTGGGGGCTGTACGTTTTGCAGCATCACCGAGCACGAAGGTCGCATTATTCAAAGCCGTAGTGAGGAAAGCATCCTCAAAGAAATTGAAGAAATCCGCGATAAAGTGGATGGCTTTACGGGCGTCATTTCCGACTTGGGTGGGCCGACTGCGAATATGTATCGGATTGCCTGCAAGTCGGAAACGATTGAGAAAAACTGCCGTAAGCTCAGTTGCGTGTATCCTGGCATTTGCGAGAACTTAAACACCGATCACAGCGCGTTGATACAACTTTACCGCAAAGCGCGCAATATCAAAGGCGTGAAAAAAATCCTGATTGGTTCTGGTTTGCGTTATGACCTTGCCGTGAAGTCGCCTGAATATGTGAAAGAATTGGTGCAACACCATGTGGGAGGCTATTTGAAAATCGCCCCCGAACACTCAGAAGAAAACGTGCTGAGCAAAATGATGAAACCGGGCATGGGTGCGTATGATGAGTTCAAAGCCATGTTTGAAAAATTCAGCGCCGAGGCAGGCAAAAAACAATATCTAATTCCTTACTTTATTGCCTCGCATCCCGGTACGACGGACGAAGACATGCTCAACCTTGCACTTTGGTTGAAAAAATATGAGTTTAGGTTAGACCAAGTGCAAAACTTCACGCCGACACCCATGGCGATGGCGACCGCCATGTACCACAGTGGTAAAAACCCGCTACGCAAAGTCACGGCAGACTCTGAAAACGTGCCTGTGGCTAAAGCGGGCAGTGTGCGTAAATTACACAAGGCATTTATTCGCTACCATGACCCCGCCAACTGGCCGATGTTGCGCGAAGCGCTGAAAAAAATGGGTAGGGCAGACTTGATAGGCCCAGGTAAAAAACACTTAGTACCAGCGTTTCAACCTGCGGTGATGGGCACCATCAAGCAATCCGATGGCACCAGCTTTAATCCTTCTGCGCCTAAGGGCAGAGGTAATAAACCGTTACCCAAAGCATTTAATAACTTTAAAAATGCTGCTAGACCCGCGCAAGGCGGAAAGCCCAGTACAAAAACAGCAGGCAAGAGAGCGCGTTAAGCCATATTTATAGCACGTATCAGCGAACGTCTGACGCGTGCTATAGTCTGACTAAAGTTGCTCATTTCTGAGATTAATGATTAGGAAAAGTCTATGCGTTTATTGCTACAAAAATGTTGGCTAGGTGTTTGTCTGTTGGTGTTAGCGACTGTGCCAGCTCAAGCACTCGAAAAAAGTTTATTTTGGAAGCTCGAGTCTCCCGCTGGCATTACCAGCTATCTATTCGGCACTATTCACACCGACGATAACCGCGTCACACAATTCTCGCCGCGTGTACTCGATGCTATAGGCAATATTGACACTTTTATGATGGAAGTGACTGAAGCGCGTGACCCTAACTTGTTTTTGATGAAAGAAGGCAATTTAGCGCAATATTTGACCTCTGACGAGTTTGATAAAGTGCGTGATTTGACTGATTTTCATACCATGCATTTGGGCGCCGCTATGCAGATGAAACCATGGTTGTTGGCTGTGGTATTTGATTTGCCGAGGCCACAAACGCCTTTCGCACAAGATAATTTATTAATGACGACGGCAGAAGACAAAGGTAAGCGTGTGGAAGGCATTGAGTCACCGCAGGCGCATTTTGGGGTGATGGACAGCTTTACCATCGATGAGCAAATGAGTATGTTGCGCGCGGTGTTGAAACGTAGCCAAAAAGACAAAGAAAAAGACTTTGAGCGCTTGATGTCTGCTTATTTGTCGGGTGATGCAGATAAAGTGATTGCCATGGATGAAAAAATCACAGGCAGTTTGGTCTCAGATAATATTTGGCAACGCATGCGCAAAGTGTTGCTGGATGACCGTAATGCGGGCATGGCAACACGCACCATCGCTAAAGCCAATGAGGTGCCTGTATTTATTGCCGTCGGTGCGGCGCATTTGGGTGGTGAGACAGGCTTGATTAAAGCGTTTCAGCAAGCTGGGTTTAAGCTGACGGTGTTAAAAAAGTAGCTGATTCTGATTGTTGGGCGTCTACGATTTAAGAGCGACTTGCTTGGCAGTCTTGGCGTTGGCAATCTTGGAAATATAAGCACTAAAATCAGGGTCTTCGCCTTGCAATAGCTTAGGTAATATGGCGCGAAAGTCGCTACGTGAGCACCATTCGCGCATGTAATCCTCCCAAGACATCCAACGTCTTAATTGTTTTCCACTCATGTTGTCTTCATAAGCTAGCAAATAAGCGCGTTCAAACAGAGAGATAAGGATTTCAAACAGCACCTGCTTGCGCTCTTGTTGATCAGCTGACATCGGCATGACTTCGCATTGTGAACGTAGCTGTAAATCTGGGTTGGCCATAACCAACTTTAAAAAATCCATATAGTTGTCGGCCAGCAGTTGGTAAACTTCTTCATCCTCGTTTTCACGTTCTTTGCGTTGTTCCATGACAAACGTCAAAATCGCAAGCGGCAAACCTATCACCGTCACGATGTAACTGAGTAGCTCCCAAGTTTCTATCGACATAGAATTTTCCTTAAATCAGATATTGACTAGTTCGACTGAGGCACCACATGACGGCCAGATTCATATTCCACTTGATTGGGTTGTTTGATAAACAACAATTTTTCTGTGGCAAAGCCTAATTTTTTGGCCTCTGCAATCAGCTCTTGTTTGATGGGGTAGGTGAGTTGCGGGGTGCGAGACAATATCCACAAGTAATCTGTATTCGGCCCGCACAACATGACGTAATTGTAATAAGGCTGGTCTAGCTTAATGATGTTATAAGCACCATAAAATGGCCCGAAGAATGATACTTTGAGCTTGCCTGTGTAGGTGCCATCCGCATTGGGTGGGTCAATAAAATAAGCCTTGCCGATGGCTTCTTTCCATTCTTTATTTTCTGAATTGTAGCCACGGTTCAGCACCTTGATACTGCCATCGGGATTTTTGCTGTAGTTGGCGGTGACTTGCTCTAAGCCACGTTCAAAACTGTGGTCGAGTCGTGCAATTTCATACCAAGTGCCTAGGTATTGGTTGGCATCGACTTTGTCCACTACGGTTACTTTTTCGGGTACGCCTAGACAAGCACTGAGGGCGAGTAGCATTGAAGCGATGATTAGGTTTCTGAACATATCAACTCCTTAAACTTTATTCTTAGCTAAAAAACGGTCTAGCTGTCCCGCAAAAGCTTGCTTGTCGTTGTTGTTAAACGGCGCAGGGCCAGAAGCTTCCAAGCCATTGCTTCTCAGTTCTTCCATTAAGTTGCGCATGGCCAAACGCTCTGCGATATTCTCTTTGGAGTAAAACTCACCACGCGGGTTCAATGCATGGGCGTGTTTGGCAATCACTTGTGCGGCCAGTGGAATGTCGGCCGTAATGACCAAATCGCCTGCACTGAGCGATTGTACAATGTGATTGTCAGCCACATCGAAGCCTTTGTCTACTTGCACCGCTTTAAGAAAAGGCGAGGGTGGCAAACGCAAGCCTTGGTTAGCGACAAAAGTGGTGGTGACGTGCGCGCGCTGTGCGGCGCGATACAGCATCTCTTTAATTACCACGGGGCAAGCGTCGGCATCCACCCAAATCTGCATCGTTGTCTCGCCTATGTATTATCGACCGCGATTGCCAGTGTGCTGGCGTTGCCCTTGGCTATGATTTTGGCTATGCCGTTGGTCAGGGTTGGCAGGACGCGGTTTATTGCCATTGGATCTGGCTTGATTGGCTTTAGGTTGCGCTGGCTTTTGACCTTGCGCTGGTTTCTGTCCTTGAGTAGCTTTTTGTGGCGCATTGCCTTTTGGGGTATTTCTAGGGTTAGGTTGTTGACCGCGATTCGGTTGTTGCCCACGGAACAGTCTTGGCGGTTCAGGCTCAATTTTGGTTGGTGGTACAAAGCCTTCAACTTTGACTTTAGGAATCTCGCGCTTAATCAATTTTTCGATGGATTTTAAGTAAGGTAATTCTTCGCTATCCACCAATGAAATCGCCGCACCAGATGCGCCTGCGCGACCTGTACGGCCAATACGGTGCACATAATCTTCTGGCACATTCGGCAGTTCAAAGTTGACCACTTGTGGCAATTGGTCAATATCAATGCCACGTGCGGCAATGTCGGTGGCGACCAAGACGCGTATATCGCCTGTTTTAAAATCGGCCAAGGCTTTGGTGCGTGCATTTTGGCTCTTGTTGCCGTGAATCGCCAACGCTGTAATCCCATCTTTCACTAGCTTGTCGGCCAAGCGGTTAGCGCCATGTTTGGTGCGTGTAAATACGAGCACTTGTTGCCATTGGTTGCTGGTAATTAGGTAGCTCATTAAGTCACGCTTATGCGCTTGTGGCACCATATGCACGGTTTGATCAACTATTTCAGACGCCGTATTGCGACGTGCGACCTCAACAAAACCTGGGTTATTCAATAAGCCATCGGCTAGGCGTTTGATGTCATCAGAAAATGTGGCTGAGTAAAGCAAATTTTGGCGTTGCTTGGGCAGTAGTGCCAATATTTTTTTAATGTCATGAATAAAGCCCATGTCTAGCATACGGTCAGCTTCATCCAGCACCAAAATTTCAATGGCAGACAAGTCTAAGGCTTTTTGTTGCGCCAAGTCGAGCAAGCGGCCTGGGGTGGCGACCAAAATATCAAGATGGCGTGTGAGGCGGTTGATTTGCGGATTGATGCTCACACCGCCAAATACCACCATCGATTTTAAGGGTGAGTATTTGCCATAGGTTTGTACGGACTCTTCAATTTGTGCGGCTAACTCGCGCGTCGGGCTCAAAATTAAAGCGCGTGGACGGCCTTTGGTGTTGGCTTGGGATTCGTTTTGGGTAAGGAGATGCAAAATCGGCAGAGTAAATCCAGCGGTTTTGCCTGTGCCTGTTTGTGCGCCAGCCAGTAAGTCGCCACCTTGTAAAACCAAAGGAATCGCTTTGGCTTGAATGGGCGTAGGGCTGGTGTAGCCTGCATCTGTAATCGCACGCAAAATCGGCTCGGCGAGGCCTAAGTCGTTGAATGTAAGCGTGCTTGTGGTTTCTATTGTGTTTGTTTCTAAAGTCATGGGTTTTCCTGCGGCGGCCAGTTGCTTGTGAGCAACACCAATCGAGGCAGACGAAAAAGAGTAGTGCTTATGGTAAAAGCAGATTTTTTTGAACCGCTATGCTGATTGGTGGTGCATAGGGTGAGGGCATTATACGTGTTTAATGAATAATAGCGAATTACAGTGGCATGTATTTACACACTCACTTTTTAACGCTTTGCGATTCAAGGTGATTCGCAGTGTCCGCGTTGTTGTGATTCGGCATCCAAGCAAACAAAGAGGCGCGCATGACTGCTTCAACTGGCATGTCAATCGGCTGTATCCAATCACGTGGCACAAATACAGTGTAGCCACCAATGTTATACCCCATCGGCAGGTATACCGCTACGCGATCACCTTGCATAAATCCCTTGGGCAAATCCTCTGTGTTTTGACGCGTAATCAGTCCAACGACTTCTAGTGGCTGGCCAGGAACTTTTAAAATGACTGCTTGTTGCGCTGCACTCTCCTTGTGAGGTGCAAAGTAATCGGCAAAACTTTTTAAGGACGAATAAATGCTTTTCACCAAAGGTAAGTTGGTGAAAGGTAACTCGATGAGTGCAAGCAATTTATAAATGTGCCGATGAGACACGAGATAGCCCAAAAGAATGATGGCAATAAGCCCGAGCGCAATGCCCATGCCAGGAATATAAATCACCCCGATAAAGGGACGTAACCACCACATGGAGAATTTTTCCGCCCAAATAAAAAAGACGTAAAAGAAATAGATAGTGAGGCCTAAAGGCAAAGCGGTAATCAGGCCTCGAAAAAAATACTGGTATAAGCGTTTCATCTTTTTATCCTTTGCTTAAGACTGTATGGCAATGGCCAAAAGCACTATGTAGATTGTGTTAGTTGATGCATGTCTTGCGCACTCAGCCAGCGCCATTCGCCCGCTTTCAAATCGCTCGGCAAAGCCAATTGACCGATTTGGATGCGTTTCAGTGCCTCAACGCGGTTGCCCATGGCGGCGACCATGCGTTTGACTTGGTGGTATTTACCTTCAGCCAAGGTCATGTGAATCACGGTGTCGCTGACTTTTTTAACGTTCAAAGCAGCGATGGTTTCGTTTTCGTCCACTAATTTTACCCCCGCCAATAAATGTTTTACATCTGCATCTGTCACCGCATGTTTGCAAGTGACCTCATACACTTTAGGCACGTGATGTTTAGGTGAGCTGATTTTGTGGATAAATTGGCCGTCATCAGTGATGATAATTAAGCCTGTGGTGTCTTCATCCAAACGCCCGACACATTGCACGCCACGCTCGACCAGCGGTTGTGGCAATAGGGTGTAAATGGTGGGGTGAAATTGCGTTTTGTGTGTGCATTCGTAATGTGCGGGTTTATGCATCATCAAATAACTATGCTCGCGATATTGCCAAGCTTCCCCTTGTACGGTGTATTGTAAATCCTCAGTGAGAGGGAACTTAGCATCAGGGTCGTCGCACAACTCGCCGTTAACGGTGACTTCTTCGTTAATGATTAGAATGCGGCACATTTTGCGGGTGCCAAAGCCTTGGTTTTTTAAAATACGTTCTAAATCGAGAGTTTTTGCCATAGCCTGCATTATAGAATAAGTCGAGATAAGTGGCTTGCGTTACAATAGGCGTATGTCTTTTAAACACATCACTTCCCGCGACAATCCAATTTTTAAACATCTTAAAAAGGTGGCTGACAACGCCCGTGAGCGAAAAAAAGAGGGCACGACATTATTGGATGGTGTGCATCTGATTGAGGCTTATATTGCTGTGTATGGCGAACCAAAAGCCTTGATTATCCCAGAAGGCAAAAGCTCACTCGAAGCCACTGCGCTGATTCAGCAATACCAAGACAGCAATACGATTATGTTGCCAACCCTGATGTTTGCAGAGTTGACGCCCGTGGCGACCAGCACTGGCGTATTAGCGCTGGTGGAAATCCCCACATTGGCTGTGCCGACTGAGATTGGTTTTGCCTTATTGCTAGAGCAGATTCAAGACCCTGGCAACTTGGGGAGTATGTTGCGCACAGCGGCAGCGGCAGGGGTGCAAGTGGTCTATGTCAGCAAAGGCTGTACCGATGTGTGGTCTCCTAAAGCGTTGCGAGGAGGACAAGGCGCACAATTGGTGTTGCCTGTGGTGGAGCAAGTGGAGCCCTTGGATATTATCGAGGCGTTTGCAGGGAATAGTTATGCCATGACTATGCAAGGCGAGTCGCTCTATGCGCAAACGCTGACTAGCCCAAGTTTGTTTGTGATGGGCAATGAAGGTGCGGGGTTGTCATCAGAGGTGATGCAAGCTTGCTCGCATCAAGTGACGATTCCGATGGCGCAAGCCAATATTAGCGCGTTGGAGTCGTTGAATGTGGGGGCGGCGACGGCGGTGGCGCTGTTTGAGGCGCGTCGTCAGCGCTTGTTGTAAGGAGCTCAGGGTTTGATGTTTGGGGCTTAATGCTTAATAACGGGCGCAGCGTCATCTGAAGCGGTGTTGTCAAACAAAGCTAAGGCTTCTTGTTCGTCAAACACATAATGTTTGTTGCAAAAGTCGCAATGCACATCAATGCTACCTTGCTCAGCAATCACACTTTCCACTTCCGCTTTACCTACCATTACGAGCATGTTGGCTACGTTCTCGGCTGAGCAACTGCAAAACGCTTGCACAGGGCGTGGTTGAAACACACGGACTTCTTCTTCATGGAATAAACGGGTGAGGATATCTTCTGCATCCAAGCTTAATAATTCTTCGTTACTCAGCGTATTGGCGAGTTGGTTGATGCGGTGCCATTGGTCGGCATCTTGTTCGGTTTGCTGTGGCAGTTTTTGTATCAGCATGCCTGCTGATTGATGACCTTTGGCGTGTAACCAGAGGCGCGTATCAATTTGCTGTGAGCGCAGCATATAATTTTCCAACATCACGGCAATCGAGTCACCCTCAATTGGCACAATGCCTTGATAGGGTTCGTGGTTGGTTGGGTCGAGGGTAATCACAAACTGCCCTTGGTCGATCAGCGACAAGAAAGGTTTTTCTTGTGCACCATTTTTTAATAACTCAGCTTGCCATTTGGCAGTCGCCCGCATTTCTAAATTAGAGTTGCATTCCACCACTAGCAGTTTTAACGCGCCTTTGCTTTGCAGTTGCAAAATCATTGCGCCTTCCATTTTGAGCGTCGCAATCAGCAGGGCGCTGGCGGTCATCAACTCGCATAAGGCGTTGGCAATCACGGGCGGTAATTCTTGGTGTGCGAGCGCTTGTTGTATGGTGGCGTCGAGTTTGACCACATTGCCACGAATAGGGGTGTTATCAAAAAGAAAATGTTGGAGGCTATCGGTTGTATTCATGGCGGTATTTTACCACTGCCTAGTGTTTGGGCATGGTGTCAGCGCATAAAAAAGCCCGCTTTAATGCGGGCTTGAATAGTGTTTAGTCAATTAAAAATGATAGTTGAGTGTTGCTCTTAAATTAAGCGGTGCGCCTGGGGTGATGTTGTTATTGTTGTGTGCGTACAAGGCATAGTCTTTGTTGGTCAAGTTTTCGATATTCACTTGTGCATCCCATTGCGGGTTAATCTTCGCAAAAATGGCTGCATCGTAACGCGTGTAACCAGGTAATACCGTGCTTTGGCTAGCGGTTGGACTCAACGCATACATTTCAGAACGACTCACCGCACCCAAAGCCACGGCCCATGTCTCGTTGATTTGGTATTTGTTCCAAAGTGAGAATGTGCGTGTAGGGGTCAGTGCTAGTTCGCTGCCAGCTAGGATTGCGCCAGCGCCAGACCCTTGTTGTTTGGTGATTTCGCCGTCTTGTAAGGTAAAGCCGCCCATCACTTGCCATTGGTCAGTCACTTTTCCGCTTAAGCCAATTTCCAGCCCTGTGGTTTCCTGACCATCTAGTAAAATTTGTAATGCTGGATTGCTAGGGTCAGTTGCTTGTACGTTTTCACGCTCTAATTTAAAAATGGCTGCTGTGAGTGCTAAGTCAGCGCTGATGTCCCACTTAGCCCCGATTTCTTTATTGATAAATTTTTCAGGTTTAAATGCAGCGTTCGTCACAGTGAGGCTGATGAGTTGGTCGCCAGCACGGGGAACATAAGAGGTGCTGACGTTGGCGTAAACTGAGCTGTTTTCTGTTGGCTTGTAAATTAAACCAGCACGAGGCGCTAATAGGTTGTCGCTGACATTAAGATTGGTATTGGTACGCAGGTTAGTATAGTCTGTGTCAATGTGATCATGACGTAGACCTAGAATCGCTTGCCATTGTGGGTTCAACACAATTTGGTCTTGTAAGTAAAAGGCAGTCACCGTGACGTCACTTTTTTGATTTCTGACCAAGTTGTTGAAGTTGGCAGGCACAGCAAATCCTGTGTTTGCTGAGACAATCGCAAAGTTGCCATTGTCTGTGGCTGAGCCTGTGGGTGTGTAACGTTTATTAGAGGTGTCTTGCACGTTGAACTCGGTGCCTGCCAATAATTTGTGCTCAACACTGCCCAATTTTGCCGTGTATGTGACATCGGTTTGATTAATCAGGTTTTCTCGTTTGGTTTTGTCTAGATAGGCGCCTAATTGCACTTGTCCAGCATTTGTCATAGAACCATTGGCAAATACATTTTGATAAAACTTATCGTAATAAGCCAAGCGTGTGCTGTTTTTGACTTGCACGCCATTATCAAACGCATGGGTAATGGTGGCGTTGAATGCGGTGGTTTCCGTCTCAGTCGGACTTAGTTTGGCATTGCCAAAAAACTGATCGTAGTCGCTAATGCGGTATGGACGAATGTTGAGTAATCCGTTGCCAGACCCTGCCAAGGCTGGCACACCACGGTCTGCAAAGCGTTCGTCTTTAAAGTATTCGGTGCTGAGTTCAATTTGGGTTCTATCTGTTGGGCGGATGGTGAGGCTTGGCGTGATGCCATAACGCTTTAATTCCACGCCATCACGATAAGAATCTGAATCTTCGTAAACCGCATTCACTCTAAAAGCCACTTCTTCTGATAAGCCTTGACCAAAGTCAGCGGTCACGCGTCTATGGTCAAAACTGCCTAAGCTGAGGCTGACATCTTTGACGGCATCCCAACCTGCTTTTTTAGTCACGCGATTCACCACGCCACCTGCACCACCACGGCCAAAAATCATGCCGTTAGCACCTTTCAGCACTTCAATACGGTCGGTGTTATATAAGTCGCGGTAGGTTTGGATGTCATCACGCAAACCATCGATAAACAAATCACTGGTGGTGGCGTTGCCACGCAATACCAGCTGGTCGCGATTGCCTTCGCCTTGAGCAGCTTGTACGCCTGGCACATAGCGCACGGCATCAGCAATGCTTTGCATGGATTGGTCAGCAATAAAGTCGCGTGTAATGACAGTAATCGCTTGTGGCACATTCACCAATTCAGTGTCCGTGCGTGTCGCTGTGGTGGCGCGTTTAGCGTTGTAGCCTTTAACAGGTTGAGTGTCGCTTTCTTTATGCGCAGTGACTGCCACTTCATCCAGCGTGATTTTCTTGTCTGATTCTGCACAAGCTTGTTGCGTGAATAGTGTTGAACCGAGTAATAGGCCAACGGTGTTGAGAAGAACGGCACTTTTTTTGTTTAACAACATGGATAAAACTTCCTAAATAGTCTTTGTAATGACGATGTTTGTAATATTAAACTAAATGAGAATTATTATCAATACGGATTGAGATATTTTTTCACAGCCTTAGAAAGAGCGGTTAATGCTAGATTTTCCAGTGTGAAATTGCCCATTGCCAAATGTTTGGTAATGGGCTGTGACGGAGTTTTACAGGAATGGGCTGTGTAAAGAAGTTGTTTAAAAACAATAATGCTTGGTAGAGTGTTTGAGATATGTTCTCATGTGATACCGCTTCTGCTAAGGTTTGTTTGCTGAGTTTTTCACCTGCGTCATTCGTCACCACAGGGATATGTAAGTAGCGTGGGCTTGGCAAGCCTAACTTCTGTTGCAAGTAAATTTGGCGTGTCGTGGAGTTGAGTAAATCGGCACCACGTACAACATCGGTGACCTCTTGTGCTGCATCATCCACAACCACTGCCAGTTGATAGGTAAATAAACCATCAGCGCGTTTGAGCACAAAGTCACCAATCTCTAGCGCCAATTGATGTTGCAAGTGACCAAGTGCGCGGTCGTTAAATTGGATGGTTTGTTCATCTACTTTGATTCGCCATGCAGGTGTTTTCTCTGGGTGGGATGATTGTACTCGGCAGGTGCCTGGGTAAATGGCCCCTTCAATCCCCTGCAAAATGCTGGAATCAGCAATTTCTTTACGTGAGCAAGTGCAGGCATAAACGTCACCTTGCGTAATCAGTTGATTGAGTGCGTGTTGATAAGCGTCGCCTTGTTGACTTTGAAACAGCACTTCGCCATCCCAGTCAAAGCCATATGTTGATAGTGTCGATAATATCTGCTGCGCGGCACCCTTGGCTTCACGTGTGGTATCCACATCCTCCATACGCACTAGCCATTTGCCAGCTTGAGCTTTGGCATCGCAATAACTAGCCACGGCGGCAACCAGTGAGCCAAAGTGTAAGGGGCCAGTGGGCGAAGGTGCGAAACGACCGACAACCATTAGTGAACGATATGCAAATGGGGTTGTGGATAAGGAGGAATATGCCAGTTCAGCAACTGGTCACCTAGCAAAGTGACTTGGCAAGCCATACGATGGTCGCTGCTTGAAGCAACATCAAAGGAGTATAAACGCTTAAAGCGCAGGTGACCACGGCTGTCACGTGCAAAACGAATTTGTGTGCAGGCCACCGTTTCATCCAACAGTTGCAGCTGAAAACGCTGTGCAACCTCACGCCCATAGCGTATAGCGATTTCACGTTTACCTACGCTATCCATCCACAACCAGGCCAGCGCCAGTAAGATTGCGATTAAAGTGTATTCAGCCATCATGTCTTATACAAAACCCCATGCTCAAAGTTGGTGCGATTTTTGCTAAATCTTTTATAAACCGTACACAAACAGATAATAAAAACTATTATTACGATAAAAATTACGTCATTTATGGATCAAACACGCGAACAAAACGCGGTAAATGCTTATTATAAGCTACTTAGAAGCAAAGGGGCTGACGATGCTTGCATCCGTCATCGTGCAGTCATGCTTGACGAATTTGCGCCGATGTTGGCGGACAAAGAGCTGGTTGGCGCTATTTATCGTGATGTGGCCGAGCATTATTTGGAAACGCAAGCGGCTGATTTATGGCCTGCTTATCTGACCATTATTCGTGAGTTTTTTCCAATTTGGCGCAGTGATATTAAAGCCATTAGTGTCTACGCCAGTGAAGTCGGTTATGAGTTGAATTTGGATACTTGGATACCTGCGCCGATTATCATGCAAGAAGAGTGGCAATCCATTACTGAAGAAAAGTTTTCAACCGCCGAAAGTTGGGCACTTAAATCCTACATCAAGGCCATGAAAGATTTGGATGGGGCTGAGGATGTGATAGAGGTGCGTACAAAAATGGTCAAAATATTACTCAAGCGTTTGCGTGAGGCTCCGTTGCAACAAAAAAATCCATATCGTATTGCCGTCGATGCCACTACACCATTGTTTGAACAAAAAAATTCTAGAAAACTGTTCATGATTGTCGTTCGTGAGTTCTTTCATTTTTGGTCAGGCAACCCAGAAGCCAAAGAAATGGTGTTTAAGAACACCAAAGCAAGCGTCGTTTAATCCCTACCAAACATCAATTTTGCACAAAATATGTGCAATGCACTTCATGTAGCACTTTATTGGTGCAAAAAATATCTCAAAATTTTTAAAAGTCATTTAAAAACAATCACATAATTTTTGGCGCATAACTTGCTTTTTTGTTTCAAAAATCAAAAAAGGGTTGGTAACATAATAAAACCCAAAAAAATCTAATCAAAATTGATATATGGAGAGAGCGATGGAAGCATTAGTGTCTGCAAATGACGTGCTATTTGTATTGTTGGGCGCCATTATGGTGCTTGCGATGCATGCGGGTTTTGCCTTTTTAGAGGTAGGTACCGTGCGCAAGAAAAACCAAGTGAACGCCTTGGTTAAAATTATGGTGGATTTTTGTGTCTCTACCGTAGCCTATTTTTTTATAGGGTATTCAGTGGCTTACGGCGTCAGTTTTTATGCGGGTGCCGATGTGCTCGCCGCTAAAAACGGCTACGATCTCGTTAAATTCTTTTTCTTACTCACCTTTGCTGCGGCCATTCCTGCGATTGTGTCAGGCGGGATAGCCGAGCGCGCAAAATTTAATCCGCAAATGGCGGCCACCTTCTTAGTGGTGGGGTTTGTTTACCCATTCTTTGAAGGCATTGCATGGAACAAACATTACGGTATTCAAGAGTGGCTCACTAGCCAATTCGGTTTTGCTTTCCATGACTTTGCAGGCTCAGTGGTGGTTCATGCCATGGGCGGTTGGATAGCCTTGGCGGCAGTGATTTTGCTAGGTGCGCGTACAGGGCGTTACAGCAAAGAGGGCAAGTTACATGCCTATCCGCCATCTAATATTCCCTTTTTAGCATTAGGCGCTTGGATTCTAACGGTAGGCTGGTTTGGCTTTAACGTGATGTCAGCCCAAGCCATCCAAGGCATTTCAGGTTTAGTGGCAGTGAACTCACTCATGGCGTTAGTAGGTGGGACATTGGTTGCATTAGTGTTAGGCAAAAATGACCCTGGCTTTGTGCACAATGGCCCATTGGCGGGCTTGGTTGCAGTCTGTGCTGGCTCAGATATCATGCATCCGCTCGGCGCATTAGCCACTGGTGCAGTCGCTGGTGGCCTGTTTGTATGGGCGTTTACGCTCACGCAAAACCGTCTCAAAATTGATGACGTATTAGGTGTTTGGCCTTTACATGGCTTATGTGGCGCTTGGGGTGGTTTAGCCGCAGGCATCTTTGGTAGCCAAGCTTTAGGTGGTATTGGCGGCGTGTCTTTTGTCGTGCAATTGATTGGTACTTTGATGGGTATTGTGATTGCCCTAGTTGGTGGTGTGATTGTATATGGCGGACTGAAGAAAACAGTCGGTTTACGCATGGATGCCGAAGAAGAGTTTGACGGTGCCGATTTGGCAATCCATAAAATTCCTGCCACCACTGATGATTAAGTGATGATAAAGGCAAGGAAAGTCATGCACCGTTACTAAAAATGAGTACGATAAGTAAAAGTCCCTAGCGTAAAAACCTAGGGATTTTTTTATTCACTTGCTTACAGTAACAAAGGTATTTTACTATTGTGACACATACACAAAAGGAGTGTTTTATGACTAGATTCGCTTGGTTGTTGTTGGGCTTGTTAGTGCTTAATTCCGCTTATGCGCTAGATAAAGCATTAGAAACGCAGTTATTAGGCAGTCATAATGATTGGCGGGCTAAAGTCGGGGTGTCCCCTTTAAAATGGTCAGCGGATGTGGCTAAAGTTGCGCAAACTTATGCTAATCAGCTAGCCAAAAATGGCTGTTCGATGGACCATAGCGATAGCGATTATGGTGAGAATATTTACTGGGCATCTGCACAGCGTGTGGTTAAGTCTAGCGGACAACGAGTCAATCAAGTGCAGGCCGTGTCAGGTGAGGCGGTAGTGAATGCTTGGGGGAGCGAGGTTGAAGATTATGATTATGCCTCTAACACTTGTGCGCAAGGCGCAGTCTGTGGGCATTACACTCAAGTGGTTTGGTCAAACACGAAAACTGTAGGTTGTGGCATGGCGCTTTGTGCAGATAAAGCACAAGTTTGGGTATGTAACTATGCGCCAGCAGGGAATTTTATGGGTGAGAAACCCTATTGAAACTACTCGCTACGAATAATCGCGTCTAATACGTCTTCGTAATTTGGGTTGGCAGTTTTGTAAAAAACCATTTGTTCACAGCTCATGATTTCGCAATGGCGATACATCTGATTGATTTTTATATCAGTTTCCGCTTGCGTCGCGCCAATCACTTGTAGATTTTTAATCACCACACCGTTAGCAGTGCGGATGGTATAAGCGTATTTAATGGTTCTTGTGTTCATGGTCTTTAGCCTTCATCAATAACGATGGATTGCGTTTTGTTCTTTTAATTTAGGCATAGTGTAACCAAATTATTGTTTTTTGCAATTAGCCTATTTGGGCTAATCGCTTGTTTTAACTTGTTTTATTTTTTCAACCATTCGTGTTTGATAAAGCTGATGTTGGTTGATGTAATCAATAACGGCAGATGGCAGTTGACCTTGAGGTATTTGTCCGAGAGATAGTTGCTGACGAATCTCAGTTGAGGAAATGGCTAGAGGGTTGGTGGGTACTTGGCAAATAAGGCCTGCGTTTTGTTTGCGCATTAACGTCTTAGCAGCGCTCAACGGATGGTGTCTATTGTCAAATTCAGTTTTGATTGCCATCGGTAGGTTCGTTTGTTCTTGTTGCGGGCGTTGTACTAGTGAAATATGCGCAAGTGAAAACACAGATTGCCACTCATGCCAAGTGTTAAGTTGGCTGAACGCATCCCAGCCTAATATCAGACAAAATGATTGGTCAGGCAATTGCGCTTTGAGTTGTTGCAAAGTGTCGACAGTGTAGGATGGCCCTGTTCGCGCCAACTCGGTGGTATCTAACACAAAGTTTGGGTAATCTTGTATGGCGAGTTGCACCATGTCTGCACGTTGTTGTGCTGAGACTTTAGGTGCAGGTTTGTGTGGTGGCTGAGCGGCGGGGATAAAGCGCACTTGATTGAAATCTAGCGCCTGCGCAACTTGTTGCGCAATGCTTAAATGGCCAAGGTGAATCGGGTTAAATGTACCACCAAAAACGCCAATGAGCGTTGACATGATGGGCGTTAAGCGCGCACGTGACCGTCACCCAAGACTACGTATTTGAGTGAGGTGAGGCCGTTTAGTCCCACAGGGCCGCGTGCGTGTAGTTTGTCTGTGGAGATGCCAATTTCTGCGCCTAAACCGTATTCAAAGCCATCGGCAAAGCGGGTGGAGGCGTTGACCATGACGCTGCTGGAGTCCACTTCGCGCAAGAATTGACGTGCTTTAGTATAGTTTTCAGTGATAATTGCTTCTGTGTGCTGGCTGGAGTATTGGTTGATATGCGCAATCGCTTCTTCTAGGCCATCCACCACTTTGCAAGAAATAATCGCGTCCAAATATTCGGTATAAAAATCTTCTTCCGTGGCAGGGTAGGCTGATTTTATAAGCGCGCAGGTTTCTTTGCAACCGCGAATTTCAATACCTTTACTAATCAGCATCTCGGCGAGTTTAGGCAAAGCGGTTTTAGCAATTGAACGTGCAACCAGCAACGACTCTGTGGTATTGCAGGTGCCTAAACGTTGTGTTTTGGCATTTTCTAAAATGCGCACGGCTTTGTCTAAGTCTGCATCGTCATCCACATAGACGTGGCAGTTGCCGTCTAAATGCTTGATAACGGGAATGCGCGCCTCATTGCTGATGCGCTCAATCAGACCTTTGCCCCCACGTGGCACAATCACATCCACATATTGCTTCATGGTGATGAGTTCACCCACGGCGGCGCGGTCTGTGGTTTCTACCACCAGCACGGCGCTGGCAGGCAACCCTGCTTTTGCAAGGCCTTCATGTACTAATTTGGCTAGTGCTTGGTTACAATGGATAGCTTCAGAACCCCCGCGCAAAATACAAGCATTACCTGATTTAATGCACAAGCCTGCGGCATCCACTGTGACGTTTGGTCTGGCTTCATAAATGATGCCAATGACGCCAAGTGGCACACGCATTTGGCCAATTTGGATGCCACTTGGGCGGAATTTAAAATCACTCATTTCGCCTATTGGATCTGGCAAGCTGGCAATTTGCTCTAAGCCCTCAGCCATGGTGGCGATGGATTTTTCCGTCAAGGTGAGTCTATCTAACATGGCGGCTTCCATGCCATTGGCTTTGGCTGCGCTTAAGTCTTGCTGATTGGCTGTCAACAAACTGGCTTGCTCACGACGAATGGCAGCCGCAATCAAGCGCAGGGCTTGGCTTTTGGTGTTGGTGTCGGCCTTGGCCATGGCGCGTGAAGCGAGTCTGGCTTGTTTGCCTAAGTCTTGCATGTAATCATGTATATTCATGGTGCTATTTTACCTTGAATTTGCCATTGAACGGCTATTTGCCATCGTGTAAGGTGCGTTGCGGGGTGGTTTGCTGGCTATTTTTGCAATCCCCGCACACAACCGTGACAGTTCTAGCCATGCGTCGCCCGTGGCTACCCCTTTGGCAATACGGTCAATTTCTGCGAGTTTTTGCAGTGCAGCTTCAATTTGTTTGATGTTGAGTTTATCTAACCCTAGTTTGATAATCGGCTGCCTATCCCCAAAGACTTTGGCTTGAACCATTGCACTTTGTACCTGCCCGCCCTGCTGTAATATCAGTTTGATATTGAGCATGGGTCTAAACAGCCAAATCAAAGGATTCATCAAAGCAATGGCGGTTTCGCCTTCTTCTTTGAGTCCTTCAATCATACGTGCTGTGCGCTGGGTTTGTCCTTGCAACATGGTTAAGCCTAGTTGTGAGACATCAAATCTAGCCACATTCATGACCGATTGCTGAATTTGTTGCAAACTCAGCGCGCCTTCTGGGTAGAGCAAACCAAGCTTTTGTACCTCTTGGTGTGCGGCAAGTAAATTGCCTTCCACTTGTTGTGCAATAAATTCTAAAGCGGACGGTTCAGTGTGTTGCTTATTGAGTTTTAGGCGTTGCGCAATCCAGTCTGGTAAGTCGGTCAATGTCACTTGTTTGATGTCTACTACAGCACCATGCTGACTGAGCGCCTGAAACCAAGCACTATTACTGGACTCACGATCGAGTTCAGGCAATAAAATAATAATAGTAGTATCGGCACTTGGGGTAGAGGCCAAAGCTTCAAGTGCTTTTGCCCCTTCCACCCCTGGTTTGCCCGTGGGAATGTTGATTTCAAGTATGCGCTTTTCCGCAAACAAAGAGAACGATTGTAAGAATTGTGAGATTTGCTGCCAGTTAAAATAACGGTCCACTGTAAAGCTTGCACGCTCTTGTGCGCCATTTGTGCGCGCGTTGGCACGAATGGCGTCTAGTGATTCGCGCGTGGAGAGGGGCTCATCACCCGCGATAATATATAGATGATGCTTGGGTGGTAAGTGTTGCGCGAGCTGAGCAAAATTGAGTCGCATAACAATAATTGAATACTATTTTTTGAGTACTGCTAGACGACGCATAATGCCTTGCATGACGTCAGTTTGCATGCCTTGATTGAGGCGTTTTTCTTCTGCTTGTTTTGCCAGCAAGTTCACGTCGCTATAGGTATAGTCTCGTCTTGCCTCCATGGTGAGCGGTGCTTCCCAATTAGGCTTACCTGCCACGCGCGTGCGGTATTGCACGCGATAATACAACTCAAACTCGCGCACCACCCCTTGACCACTTAGAGAGAGAATGCGTTTTTCGCTTTCTTCTTTGATTAAGTCCAAATCCAATTCCGCAGGCAGTTTAGGGTCAAGTACCACGGTAATACCTTGTTGGCTAATCAACGTTCTCAACGGCTCAGTGATTTGTGTGCCGCCCAAGACGCGGATGGAGCTGAAAGGAATCGGCGTGATTTCTCGTGGGTGGAAACCACAACTCACTAGCAGTAAAAGCAAACCACTAAACAATCCAAAGCACGTTGTTGCAAATAATCGAGACATCTTTAGGCTCCTAAGCTGGCATCCTGTGAGAAATCACAATCAAGCCACCACAATGTTGACTAATTTATTTGGTACGACAATCACTTTCTTGACGGTACCTTCTTCTAAAAACTTCTGCAAAGCAGGCAGGCTCACTGCCATGGCTTCAATTTGCGTTTTTTCCATGCTCTTCGCAACCAACATGCTAGCACGTAGTTTGCCGTTTACCTGAATGACATACTCGACTTCATCTTGCACCAGTGCTGAGGCAATGGCTTCAGGCCATGGGGCCGTTAGAATGTCCTCACCAAAGCCGAGTGTTTGCCACAATACTTGTGTGATGTGTGGTGAAATCGGTGACAACAAACGTAACAGCAAACTATAGCCCTCAAAAGCCACGGCTTGCCAATCCGCTTCAGCTTCATTTTGTGCTTTTGCATTTTTTTGAATGCTCTCAAGTGTATTCAGCAATTTCATGCAAGCCGAAGCCACGGTGTTGAATTGCAATTTGGCCAAGTCAATATTGGCTTGCTTAAGTACTGTATGAATTTCACGGCGTGCATTCGCTAAGTTGCCATTTAGCTTGGCAGGTAAGGCCGCTTGGTTTTCTTGTGAAAGCGCGTGGCCAAAACTCCACACGCGTTTTAAAAAGCGATGCGAGCCTTCTACGCCACTGTCTGACCACTCTAAGGTTTGTTCTGGCGGTGCGGCAAACATCATAAAGAAGCGCGCGGTATCTGCGCCATATTGTTCGATGAGAAATTGTGGGTCCACGCCATTGCGTTTGGATTTTGACATGGTGCCCATGCCTTGAAAATCCAATGGCTGACCATCTTTCAGCGCTTTTGCACCTATCGGTTTGCCACTGGCGTCATGAATAATTTCCACTTCTTCTGGTGCAAAGTACTCAATCCCACCTTTGTCAGTGCGACGTGAGAAGATGTGATTTAATACCATGCCTTGCGTGAGTAGGTTGGCAAAAGGCTCGTCGTAATTCACTAAGCCTAAATCTCGCATCACTTTGCTCCAAAAACGCGAATAAAGCAGATGCAAAATGGCATGCTCAATGCCGCCGATGTATTGGTCAACAGGCATCCAATGGTTGGTTTGCGCATCGACCATGCTGTCAGCACTAAAGCCAGAAGCATAGCGGGCGTAATACCAGCTGGAATCGACAAAAGTATCCATGGTGTCGGTTTCGCGTTTGGCAGGTTTGCCACATTTAGGGCAGGTGCAATTCACAAAACTATCTAATTTATTCAATGGGTTACCAGAGCCATCAGGCACGCAGTCTTCTGGCAATTTGACAGGTAATTGGTCGTCAGGCACAGGCACATCACCACAGCTATCACAATGAATAAT
Organism: uncultured Methylophilus sp.; assembly: GCA_965249075.1. GTDB lineage: Bacteria > Pseudomonadota > Gammaproteobacteria > Burkholderiales > Methylophilaceae > Methylophilus. The sequence goes on along the minus strand of CBDFLF010000001.1, from coordinate 434,118 downwards.
CGGAATCGGGCAGCCCCAATAGCGTTGACGAGACACGCCCCAATCGCGCAAACGCCAATTGGTTTGTATTTCGCCTAAGCCTTTGATGCTCAGCGCTTCCGCAATCGCATTGACAGCTGATTCGTAGTTCAAGTCGTTAAACTTGCCAGAGTGGATGCAAACCCCCTTGGTTTTGTCGCCATACCACTCTTGCCAAGCGCTATCTGAAAAAGTTTCATCTAAAATACTAATTACTTGTTTGATAGGCAGATTGTATTTTTTAGCAAAGCCAAAATCACGCTCATCGTGCGCTGGGAACTGCCATGACAGCGCCTTCGCCATAGGTCATCAACACATAATTACCAACCCAGACTGGCACTAACTCACCCGTCAACGGGTGTGTGACAGTTAAGCCAGTGTCCATGCCTTCTTTTTCCATGGTGGCCATGTCGGCTTCTATCACGGATCCTTGCTTGCATTGCTCAATAAATGCTTGCAAGTGCAGGCGTTCGATTGTGCTGCGGCATGTGTGGCCAATGGATGTTCTGCTGCCACCGCGCAAAAAGTAACCCCCATAATAGTATCGGCACGTGTGGTAAATACCCATAAGCTTGCCCTCATCAATCAATGCACCGTCGCTATTTTGGATGGCGTGCGGTAAAGGCGAAACGAACACCCACACTTTTGCCTATCCAGTTGGCTTGCATGGTTTTGACGCGTTCAGGCCAGCCTGGTAATTTATCCAAGTCGTCCAATAATTGTTGCGCATAGCCTGTGATGTTGAAGTAGTAACCTGGAATCTCGCGCTTTTCTACCAAGGCACCTGTACGCCAACCGCGGCCATCAATCACTTGCTCATTCGCTAATACGGTTTGGTCGACAGGGTCCCAATTCACCACTTGAGTTTTTTTGTAGGCAATGCCTTTTTCTAGCATGCGCAAGAACAGCCATTGGTTCCATTTGTAATATTCAGGTTGGCAAGTCGCCAACTCACGTGACCAATCAATCGCAAAGCCTAAAGATTGCAGTTGTTTGCGCATATAAGCGATGTTGTCAAACGTCCATTTAGCGGGCGGAACGTTGTTTTGAATGGCGGCATTTTCTGCAGGCAAGCCAAATGCATCCCAACCCATAGGTTGCAACACGTTAAAGCCTTTCATGTGATGGTGGCGACTGAGTACGTCGCCAATGGTGTAATTGCGCACATGACCCATGTGCAGTTTTCCACTTGGGTAGGGGAACATGGACAGGCAGTAATATTTGGGTTTGCTACTATCTGCCTCAGCTTTAAAACTGTTGCGTTGCGCCCAATGTTGTTGTGCTTGCTGTTCGACTTGTTGAAATGGATACTGCGCTTGCATGTTGAAAATCACTTAATTTAAAAGCTGAATTATACCTTGAAGGGGCATACAAGGTGCATAGATTGCTGGAGGGCGCTTCTATAAATTCAATTTCCGTTGCCATACGGCGTTGCTCATAAAAAAATTCTCCTTATATATCATGCATATACTGCGTCAAATTTTTTCAATCGCGCCTTGTCTGGCTTAGCAACTTGTATTTATAGAAACGCCCTGGAATAAAAAAGCCCGCTATGGCGGGCTTTTATGCAAGGAGGTTTTGAAAAGAACGTGCTTATTTGAGTGCGCTGAAAATTTCTTCTTTGATGTTGTTCATCTCACCTAGACCATTCACAAACACATGTTTCGGTGCGCCTTCTAAGCCACTGTTGGCCCAATCCACGTAGTATTTCACCAATGGTTTGGTTTGGCTGTGATACACCTCAAGGCGTTTCTTTACGGTTTCTTCTTTGTCGTCATCACGTTGCACCAAGTCTTCGCCAGTGATGTCATCTTTACCTGCCACTTTGGGGGGGTTGAATTTAACGTGGTAAGTGCGACCTGATGCAGGGTGTGAGCGACGACCGCTCATGCGCTCTACAATCGCTTCGTCTGGTACATCGATTTCGACGACATAATCAATGCCTACGCCAGCTTCTTTCATGGCGTCTGCTTGTGGAATGGTGCGTGGAAAGCCGTCAAATAAAAAGCCATGTTGGCAGTCTGCTTCTTTGATGCGCTCTTTTACCAATCCGATAATCACATCATCTGAGACCAAGGCACCTGCATCCATGAGCTTTTTCGCGGCCAAGCCAAGTGGCGTGCCCGCTTTCACGGCAGCACGTAGCATGTCGCCTGTGGAAATTTGTGGGATATTGAATTTTTCTTTGATGAACGTGGCTTGTGTGCCTTTACCAGCGCCAGGCGCGCCAAGTAAGATTAAACGCATAAAAAGTCCTCTAATGACTGTTTTTAGAAAAGATAAATCGTAAAAAAGGGAATTATAACAGGGCAAGTCGCTTAACTTAAGTAATTTGCAATGCTTACAAAGCTTGCCACAGATAAGTTTTCTGCTCTTTGTTGTGAATCAATATTGAGTGCTTCAAAGCCTACATCATCCAATAAGCCTTTGAGTGTATTGCGCAAGGTTTTGCGGCGCTGACCAAAGGCGGTTTGTACGACTTTGGCAAACACGGCTTCATCTTTTGCGAGGTATGGCAAGGTGGCGTGCGGCACGCAACGCACAAAAGCAGATTCAACTTTGGGGGCAGGGTCAAAGGCATCGGGTGGCACAGTGACCAAGTATTCCATTTGTAATTTGTATTGAAGCATGACCGATAAGCGTCCATATTCGCTGGTGGAGGGCTGTGCCACCATGCGTTCGACCACTTCTTTTTGCAGCATAAAATGCATGTCGATAATCTGTGCGGTATTTTCGAGTAACTTGAATAAAATAGGGCTGGAAATGTTGTAGGGCAGATTGCCTACGACTCTGATGCGCTCGCCAATGTGACTAAAGTCAAACTTCAATACGTCTTTGTTGTGGATGGTGATTTTGTCGGCTGGGTAAAAGCCTTGCATCCAACTGATGATGTCGCGGTCGATTTCGACCACATGTAGATGGTTTAAATGTTTGAGCAAGGGCTGTGTCATTGCGCCCAAACCAGGGCCAATTTCCACCATTAAATCTTTGGGCTGCGGGTTAATGGCTTGAATTAGGCTGTTGATGATGCTTTGGTCAATAAGGAAGTTCTGCCCAAATTTTTTCTTGGCGATATGTTTCATGTGTTTATGCTTGTTGTTTCTTGTGGGCGAGGTCTATAGCGAGCTGAATGGCGGCCAGTAAGCTACCGACATCGGCCTTGCCCGTGCCTACTAAATCTAAAGCGGTGCCATGATCCACCGAAGTGCGAATAATCGGCAAGCCTAAGGTGATATTCACGCCTTGCCCAAAGCTGGCGTGCTTAAGTACAGGCAAGCCTTGGTCGTGATACATGGCTAAAAAGGCATCTGCTTGTTTGAGGTTCTTTTCAGAGAACATGGTATCGGCGGGTAGCGCGCCGAAGAGTTGCATGCCTTCTTTGCGTAAGTTTTCAAGCACAGGGTTAATGGTGTTGATTTCTTCATCGCCCAGATAACCACCTTCGCCTGCGTGCGGATTTAGTCCCGCAACATAAATGCGAGGGTTGGGGATGCCAAACTTGCTGACTAAATCGGCATGTAAAATACGAATGGTTTGCGTGAGGTTGGCTTGCGTAATGGCCTCACTCACTTTGCTGAGAGGTAGATGCGTGGTGGCCAGGGCGACCCGCATGCCGCCGCCCACCAACATCATCACCACTTGCGGCGTATTGGTTTTTTCAGCGAGGTATTCGGTATGCCCACTAAAGGCCATGCCTGCATCATTGATCACGCCTTTGTGCACAGGGGCCGTCACCATTGCGTGTGCTTTGCCAGTTAGACAGCTGTCTAAGCCTAAATCTAACAAGGCTAATACATGCGCACTGTTGTTTACGTTTAGTTGCCCTGCAACGACTGGGCTGGCAGTGTCCACATTCAGCACATGCAAGTTACCGTTGCCTGCGTGGTGTGTATTTGCGTAGCCTAGATTGAGTTGAAGGTTGGTGTTGAGCTGTTGCGCACGCGCTTGCAGTGCATTTACATTGGCGATGACGGTGATATTTGCGGGCAAGGTATGTTGCGCTAATGCGACACACAAATCTAAGCCTATGCCAGCAGGCTCTCCTGCTGTAATGACGATACTGGGGCTGTCAGTAGACATGCGGGTGAAGCGATTTAGAACTTATCTTCTAAACGTAACTCAACAAAAGCCTTGTCACGCATTTCACGTATCCAATCCGTGTAAGCTTCTTCTGCCTTGCGTGCGCGGATTTCTTGACGAGCTTTTAAACGCGTAGATTCTTTCGACATGTCTTGTTTACGGCGTTCTAGCACTTCAATCAAATGCCAACCAAAGGGGGTTTTGACTGGCGTGCTGACTTCATTAGCTGCCAATTCCCCCATCACTTTTTCAAAGGCTGGGACGGTATCGCCTGGGTTGACCCAACCCAAATCACCACCTGATGAAGCACTGCCATCTTCGGAGTATTGTCGCGCCATGTCTTCAAATTTGGTGCCATGGTCAATACGCTCTTTGATACCATCCATTTTTTGTTTAGCTTCTTTTTCTGAAACGACTTCACTGATTTTGATCAGAATATGCCGCACATGGGTTTGGTCAATCACCAGCTCTTTGTTAGTGGCTCGTCTATCGTTGAGTTTTATGATGTGAACCCCACTTGGACTGCGAAAAGGCGGTGCCAACTCCCCCGCATTTAAGCCTTTGACCATCTCAAAAAAAGCAGGTGGTAATTGTTGTGCATTGCGCCAGCCTAACTCTCCACCCTCTAGCGCATTGGGCGCATCTGAAAAACTACTTGAAGCTTTTTCAAAGGGCATCCCGCCATTCACTGCCTTAAGCACCTGCTCGGTTTTTTCTTTGGCTTTTTGCAAGTCTTCTGGGGAGCTGTCTTCTGGCAAACGAATTAAAATTTGCGAGACCAAAAATTCATCTTGTTCACCTGAACGGTTGGCTTGTGAGGTCAGGTAGTTATCGACTTCGCTCTCTGTCACCACGGCGCGGTTTTCCACCTCACGTTCACGCAAACGAGAAATAATAATCTCGTTGCGGATATCTTCTCGAAACTTGTAAAACTGCACACCGTCGGCCTCTAGTGCTTTTTTAAAGGCAGGCAAAGTCAATTTATTTTGTTCTGCAATACGCTCGATGGTTTTGTCGAGTTGTGCATCGTCAACTTTAATGCCTGTTTGCGAGGCCATTTGTAATTGCAAGCTATCCACAATTAAACGCTCAAGAATCTGTTTTTGTAACACATTCTCGGCAGGCAACTCCCCCCCTTTTTTTTGCAATTGCAGTTTAATCGACGCCATACGATCAATCAGCTCCTGCTCGGTGATGACTGATTGGTCAACAACTGCAATAATTCTGTCCATTTTTTCAATGGATGAGCGCGCTTTGGGTTTAGTGGTCTCGGCTTGTGCGCCCAAGGTCATCAAGCTTAATATAAAGAGGCTACTTAAAAAAGTTTTCATTTTCTACTGACTTAAATTTTGATTTCTGTAAAATTCAGGAATTTCGCTACTACTTTGATACCCAGGTACATTTCTACGTAAAATATTCAGTGGGTTAGCACCTATCGAGGTGAGTCCTCCTAATTCTAGCTGAAAAAACATAGCATAGTTGGCATTTGCCGTTGCCGTTTCGATACGTTGCATGACTGCGCGCGCTTGCCAACAACCTGCATCATATTCTAAACCCGCCACGCTTTCTACCGCAGTGCTGTCACGTAGAGAGTAGTTGTATCTTCCTACGCCGTACCACCCATGCCCCAATGGCCATTGGCCAGCGACATTGATTTGCTCAAGTATATTGGCAGTATAACGGTAGCTAAAATTAAACACTTTGCCAGGTTCTGGATTGTATCTTGCCAACACATTTGTTCTTGATGTGTTTGATTGGTCTGGGTCGTATTGCCAAAAAGCGTCTAAATTCAATTGGCTGGACAGTCTTGCTGTAAAACCAGCTAAAAAATCCGAGGTGCGTCTATCGCTTGCTACTTGCCCAGGCAAGGCGACTTCATTATCTTTAAAGTAAAAGCGTTGACCAATGGTAGTGGCAATGCGCTCAATGCCCGTTTCTGTATTGATGAATCTCGAAGTAATACCGACGCTTACTTGACCTGCATTGTTAATGCGGTCTTGACCAGTGAACTGGTTTTCAGTAAATAAGGTTGTTTGGTTTAAGTCGGCTAAAGCCGTGTCAAACACTGGTATTTTGCTTTGGTTGCGATAAGGAATAGAGACATAAAACAAGCGTGGCTCTAGTGTGTTTGTGTAATTAGTATTGAATAAATTGGCATTTCTGTCGAAGTATAGGCCTGTGTCTAAGCTGAATATAGGGATTGAACGTGATAGTTGGTTGTATTCAGTATTAAAACCAATTGGGGTATTGTCATTTAAGTTGTAGTTGGCGTAATTCACCCCCACTTTTGGCGTAATAAAAGCGAAAGAGTTAGCCATTGGGAAAGATAACGATGGATAGGCGGTAAAGCGACTACCCGTAGCCACCTTGGCGCATTTTTATTGCGGTCAAAATAGACCCATTGCGTTGCGCTCTCTGCTTTGACGCCTTTCCATTCATGTTCTGAAGTCAGCGTCAGTTGTGGCAGACGGTGATATAAGAAAGAGGAATCGTCTAAATTTTGGTATTTTTGTACCAAGCCATTAAATGTCCAGTTTTTATCTTGGTAGTTAATAAACGCTTCTTGTGGTAAGTTCACGCGAGAAGTGCTGATAATGCGGGTGGATAACTCAGAAAAATATTTGTCATCAGATACTTTTTCAAGATTAAATCCCGATGACCAGTGTTGACCAAAGCTGTGGCGATGGGTCAATTTACCGTAAAAACGATTGTCTCCACTTAAGCTGTCATTACTCAAATATTCGACATTGTGTGTGCCTGAATAACTTTCATCCAAATAACGAAGTTCCCCTTGTGTTTGGACACCACGTTTACTGAGATAACGCGCAGCAAATGTGGCATCCATGTCTGGGCGAATGTTCCAGTAAAAAGGCGTGAGCACCTCGAAACCGCTTCGTGAAGTGGAACCTATGGTGGGCGCTAGTAAGCCAGATTTGCGCTGATTGCTATAGGAGAAACTCATCCATGGCGTATACATAATCGGTACGCCTTTAAATTCAACCACAGCATTGGTCGCGCTACCAGACTTGGTATAGTCATTCAGTTGCAATTCACTGGCTTTGATGTACCATGCATCGGAATTCGCAGCACAAGAGGTGTAGCGTACATTTTTCAGGCGTTTTTTATCTTGCCCTTCAAATAAAATAAGTTTGGCGTCTGCGCGTGAGCCAGATAGCATACTGCTGAGCGATTTGGTACTACTGCTAGCGCTGAGGTCGTCATCTACGTAACGCTTAGGGTCTGCTATCAACAAGGCTGTTTGTTCATTTAGCAAAGCCGAGCTGTTCTGTTTGGCAGGACCTTCAGCTGGTTTGGTCATGCTAATGCTAGCATTTGGCATTTCACCTGAGTATTCATTTAACCGCATGCGCATTGACGGCGCTACAATTTTGCTGTCACTCGACGATAACTTGGCATTGCCAATCACTTCGAGTTCGTCATTTTGCAAATCGTAACTTACGGTGTCCCCTGTCGCTTGCTGACTACCTTTGCGCAACATGGCATTGCCAGTCGCAATCATTTTGCGGTCTAAGTGTAAGCCGATGCTATCGCCTTCAATCTCAATTGCACCAGGTAAAACGACTGTCTTCGGTGTTTGCGTTGGCTCGGAAAAAGCCTTGCTATTGGCTAGGTTGCTGGCGCCAAGTTGACGTTCAAGTTGTAGGTCAACACTATCTTGCGCTATGGAAGTGTCTGCATCTACTTCAGCTACCATCACCAGGCTGTCTTGCGCGCTAGGCGTATCCAAGAGAGTTTCTGCTTGGGCAACTGGCAATATCAGCGCGACACTCAGCACCCCAAGAATAAAGCGTAAGCCTTTTTCTCGAGATGCTTGTTGATGTGATGTGCGTGGAAAGAGATGCAAAATAATTTAATTTATATTGGTTCTGTTTGGATTTAAGCTTTGATACTACAGATGGCAAACAACATCGCTATCATATCTCGTTACTTTATCACCATCAGTCATTATCCTCGCTGACTGTAAGGTCTATCTGCAGTATTATTATTTAAAACCAAAAAAAAGTCATTTTTAACTTAAAATGTCACCAGCATTTTAGCAGTAAGTGCTCTAAATATCATGTATTAGTTTTGAATAGGTGCCCAGTGGATAGAACACAACAATTGCAAGCATGGCTGCAAGCAACATTAAACCAACCTTTTAATCTCACCACCGCTTCTGCGGATGCCAGTTTTAGACGCTATTTTCGTGTGCATCTTAGCGATAAAACGCTCATCGCAATGGATGCCCCAGCTCCACAAGAGGATTGCCGTCCGTTTGTAAACGTGGCGAAAATGTTGTTGGGTTCTGGTTTAAATGTGCCTGAAATTATTGCGCAAGATGTGGAACAGGGATTTTTATTGTTGTCTGATTTGGGCGACGATACTTATCTGAGTAAGCTGACTTTAGAGAATGCCAAAACTTTGTATGGCGATGCCTGCCAAGCGCTGATTAAAATGCAACTCGCTAGCCAGTCTGAAGCTTTGCCACCTTATGACGAAGCCTTGCTCATGCGCGAGATGCAGTTGTTGCCTGATTGGTATATCAACAAGCATTTGGGCATCACACTCAACGAGCAACAACAAGCTGTGTTGGATAAGACTTTTGCAGTGTTGATTAAAAATATTCTCGCGCAACCGCAAGTCACGGTGCATCGCGATTACCATTCGCGCAACCTGATGGTCACCGCAGAAAACAACCCTGGCATTTTAGACTTTCAAGATGCCGTCCATGGCGCGATTACTTACGATTTAGCGTCGTTGTTTAAAGACGCTTACATCAGTTGGACAGAAGACGATGTGATGGATTGGTTAGTGCGCTATTGGCAAGCCGCCAAAAAGGCAGGTTTGCCCGTTAATCCAGACTTTGGCGAGTTTTATAAAGACTTTGAATGGATGGGCGTGCAACGTCACATCAAGGTGCTGGGCATTTTTGCGCGCTTATATCACCGCGATGGCAAAAACGGCTACCTCAAAGACATGCCCTTGGTGATGGAATATCTACAAAAAGCGTGTGACCGCTACGTGGAGCTCAGACCCTTCTTAAGATTGTTGCTAGAGCTAGAAAAGGCTCAAGCATAAATGAAAGCCCTGAAATGAAAGCAATGATACTCGCCGCTGGCCGAGGCGAACGCATGCGTCCACTCACTGACCATACGCCCAAACCATTGTTGGCCGTGGGCGGTAAACCTTTAATCGTCTGGCACATCGAACGCTTGGCACAAGCAGGCTTTAAACAGCTGGTCATCAACCATGCTCACTTAGGCCAACAAATTGAAGATGCGTTAGGTGATGGCGCACGGTGGGGTGTAAGCATCCAATACAGCCCCGAAAAAACCGCGCTCGAAACGGCGGGTGGCATTGCCAACGCCATGCATTTGTTGACAGAAAATGGCAAAAACACGGAGCCTTTTTTAGTGGTGAATGGTGACGTGTTTACCGAAGTGGATTTTGCATCGGCGCGACTTCAGCCCAACATGCTTGCGCATCTTGTGATGGTAGATAATCCACCGCAACACCCCAATGGCGATTTTTGTTTGCAAGGTGGTTTGTTGCAAGCCGAAGGTGAAGCTAAACTCACCTTCTCAGGTATTGGCATTTATGCGCCTAGTTTGTTTAAAGAGGTGGAAGTTGGTCAGCCAGCCAAACTCGCACCTTTGCTAAAACAAGCCATGGCGCAAGGCTTGGTCAGTGGTGAACATTACCGAGGCGTGTGGCATGACATCGGTACGCCAGAGCGTTTAATGCAATTGGATGCAGTGTTAAAACAACATTGATTTAAAGCAAATCAAAAAACAAGCACACACAATATAGTAGCAAACAAATAACAAACAGGGAGCGAGCATGGAAAAATTACAAAATAAAACGGACACGATGGCAAGACATGCCTTGTTGTGGATAGAGCGCTTAGGCTTGGCCTTGGTGGCGGTGGCGACCTTCTTCTCACTCTCGCACGAGCTGGTGCGTATGTGGCAAGCGGGCGTGGTGGGCTTGGGTGATCTGCTGCAACTATTCCTCTACCTTGAAGTATTTTCCATGATTAGCAGTTACTTTGGCTCTGGCAAATTGCCCATGCGTTACCCGATTTATATTGCCATGGTCGCGCTCGCAAGATATTTGTTACTCGACATGAAAGAAATGACAGAAACCCACATGCTGGCCGTGGCAGTGGCTATTTTTATCTTGGCAGTGTCAGTGTTGGTGATGCGCTTTGGACATTCGCGTTTCCCTTATGAAGACGTGCCTGAGCAAAAAAGAGATTTGTTGTAGTTTCGTACCATCATGTATTGAACCAAACGTCCTCAAACTGAGCCTTATAAGCTAAAATGCAACATCTAGTTTGAGGGTGTTTCTGTGCCAAGGTTATCAATAGCTGAATTTTTACAAAGACGCACACGTTTGCTCGCGCAAATGGGCGAGGGCATTGCGGTTATCCCCACTGCGCCTGAGCTGATACGCAATCGCGATTCACATTATCCTTTCCGTTTCGATAGCTATTTTTATTACCTCACGGGCTTTAAAGAGCCTGAATCTGTGCTGGTGTTGATTGCAGGGAAATCGCCTAAATCTATTTTATTTTGTCGTGACAAAGACCTAGAGCGTGAGGTTTGGGATGGCTTTTGTTATGGACCAGAAGCGGCAAAAGCTGAGTTTGGGTTTGATGAAGCTTATTCCATCTCGCAAATAGATGAGATGCTACCTAAACTCATGGGTAATCAAGCACAGTTGTTTTACAGCTTGGGGGCAGATTGCCATTGGGATGCGAAAATCAACCTTTACCTCAACCAATTACGCGAGCAAGCGCGTGCTGGTGTGCGTGCCCCAGAATCGATTTGTGATGTGCGTCAACTGGTGGATGACATGCGCTTAGTAAAATCGGCTGATGAGTTGGATGTGATGCGTCACTCAGCTAATATTGCCGCGACTGCGCATAACCGCGCCATGCAAAAAACCAAAGCCGGCAAGATGGAATATGAAATCGAAGCCGAATTTTTGCATGAATTTTATCGCAAAGGCGCACAAGCGCCAGCGTATACCAGCATTGTGGCGGGTGGCGCGAATGCGTGTACTTTGCATTACAACTTTAACAACGCAGTGCTGAATGATGGCGATTTGTTGCTGATAGACGCGGGTTGTGAGTTGGATGGCTATGCCTCGGATATTACGCGCACGTTTCCTGTGAATGGCAAATTTACTGCGCCACAAAAAGATTTGTATGAGTTGGTGCTGTCTGCACAAGCGGCGGCGATAGACAAAGTGAACACGCAGAATCATTGGAATGCACCGCATGAGGCGGCGCTAGAAGTGTTGGTGGATGGCTTTGTTCATTATGGTTTGTGCCAAGGCTCTCGTGATGAGGTGTTAGAAAACGGCAGTTATCGCCAGTTTTATATGCACCGCACCGGGCATTGGTTGGGCTTGGATGTGCATGATGCGGGCGAATATAAAACCAAAGCGGGCGATTGGCGCACTTTGCAAGTGGGCAATGTGTTGACGGTGGAACCTGGGTGCTATGTGCGCCCCGCAGACAACGTGCCTGAACATTTTTGGAACATCGGCATACGCATTGAGGATGATGTGGTGGTGACTGAAGGCGTGTGTGAAGTGCTGACGGCGAAAGCGGTGAAAAGCGTGGCGGAGATTGAACAGTTGATGGCAGAAGCACATGCTAAAGAAGGACAAGCTTAAGCATGGCTAAGCCCATAGCGATTATTGGTGGCGGGCCAGTGGGCTTGGTGCTTGCGCTCAGTTTGCAAAAAAATGCTATCCCCGTAACAGTGTTAGAAGCCTTGCCACAAGGCGGTGGCTACCAGGATGGACGGGCTTTGGCGCTGTCTGATGGTACGCGACAAGTGCTGATGCAGTTGGGCGTGTGGCAAGTGTTGGCAGAAAAAGCAACGGCGATAAACACGATTCATATCTCGCAACAAAAAGGCTTTGGGCGGTCGATACTCAGAGCGGAAGAGCAAGGCATTCCTGCACTTGGTTATGTGGTGTCTTACGGCGATTTAATGCGCGCTTTAGATGCGCAAGCGCAGGTGACGCAGTTATCAGTGGTGTATCAAGCGCCCGTTAATAATCTAGGCATGCAAGCGGATGGCGTGGAATTGACTGTTGCACAAGAAAAAGTCATGCAAACGCCGTTGGCGGTGATTGCCGATGGTGGGCGCAGTTTAAATGCCGTAGCTGGCGTGACGCGCGAGGTGAAGGAGTACGGTCATGATGCGCTGGTTGGAAAAGTGGTGTGCGAACAGCCACATAACAATATTGCTTATGAGCGCTTTACGCCCAAAGGGCCAATGGCTTTGTTGCCCAATGGCGCGCGTGATTTTTCTTTGGTGTGGACAGGCGAAAAAGCTTATGTGGACGGTTTGTTGGCATTGGATGAACCAGCATTTTTAGCACAATTGCATGAAGCGTTTGGCGACAGAGTCGGCAAGTTTTTACAAGTCAGCAAGCGTATGAGTTTCCCCTTGAAGCTTGCCAAGTTGAGCCAAGCCACTCCAGCGCATTTAGTGGTGATTGGCAACGCCGCCCAAACCATGCATCCAGTGGCGGGGCAGGGCTTTAATGTCGGCATTCGCGATGCTTGGGATTTAGCTAAATTGATACAGGCCACCCCTGTTGCACAATGGGGTACAAACCAAATGCTCAGCGCATTTAAACAATCACGCGCCAAAGACACCGAGCGTGGATTGCTGTTTACCGATGCTTTGGTGAATGTGTTTTCAAATGATTTGGTGGGCGTGGGCATGTTGCGCGGGCTAGGGTTAGGCATGCTCAGCGCGATGCCGATGGCACGACGCTTTTTAGTGAATAAAATGAGTTATGGACGCTAAAAAAATCTCAACTATTGAAGCTGATGTCGCCATTGTAGGCGCTGGCTTGGTCGGCTTAACAGCCGCGATTGCACTAGCACAACTAGGCAAACGCGTGGTGTTGCTCGATGCAAAAACGCCCGATAAAGCGATGCCAAAAGACTGGGATAGCCGTATTTACGCGCTGACCGAAAAAACCATTGCTTGGTTAAAAAACTTAGGTATTTGGGCGCATTTAGATGCCTCCCGCATCAATCCGATTAGCGAAATGCAGTTATGGTCGCCTACTTTAGAACCCTTGCAACTAGGCGCAGACGATGCTTATTTGCTTGAAATGGGATGTATTATTGAAAGCCAGCATTTGATGGTGGCTTGCTGGCAAGTGCTGACTGATTTGGATGTGACAGTCATCACTGAAGCGAATATTCAATCCATAGAAAATAGTCTCGCACACGTGAGCATCAAACTGCCTAAGCAGACCATTCAAGCCAGTTTGCTTATCGGCGCAGATGGCGCGCAATCTTGGGTGCGCCAGCAGGCGAATATTGTTGTGGATGTAAAAGATTTTGCCCAAACGGCCATCGTCAGCAATTACACAACAGCCCAGCCACACAACGATATTGCACGTCAGTGGTTTGGCGCGCATGAAACATTGGCGTTGTTGCCCATGCCACAACAACAAGTGTCTATTGTATGGGCGTTGCCACATGCAGAGGCGGAAGCGTTATTTGATTTGCCACCAGCCGAGTTGGCGCAACGCGTGGCCGAACGCGGGCAATGCTCGCTAGGCGAACTAACGCCAGCCGCCCCCGTGTTGGCGTTTCCACTCAAGCAACAAACCGCCCAGTCTTTGGTCGGTGACAAAATGGTGTTGATGGGCGATGCCGCACATCAAGTCCACCCCATGGCAGGGCAAGGCGTGAACCTAGGCTTTAAAGACGTGATACAGTTTTGCGAGATGGTGAAAGCGTTATCACCTTACCAATCCCTTGGCGATGCGCAGTTTTTACAACGCTATGCGCGTCAACGTGCTTGGGATATAAAGCGTATGCATATCCTTACTGGTGGCTTAGATAGCCTGTTTGCGCAACCGCAAGCAGCAATACAACATCTGGCCTTGCTGGGGATGCGAGGCATACAAAACAGTGGTATGCTTAAACGTTGCTTGGTGCAAGCGGCCACAGAACATTAAGATAATTCAATTGAAGAGAGAACGGATAGGCATGATGTTGCAATTAAATAAAATAAAATATGCGCTGGGTTTAAGCTTGGCTTTGGCAAGCACCGCGTTGCTGGCAGACGAAGCGAGTTTGAAAAAGCTGATTGAAGCCGCTTATCCAAAATTCAAAGTCGATAGCGTAGTCAAAACCCCTTACGGCGGTTTGTACGAAGTGTTTATGGGTGGGCAAATTGTCTACACAGATGAAAAACTCAGTTTTTTGATTGCAGAAGGCCGTTTGGTCGATCCTAAATCCAAAAAAGACATCACAGGTGAGCGCTTAGATGAGCTCACCAAAATCGACTTTAACAGCCTGCCATTGAATCAAGCGATTAAAGTGATAAAAGGCAACGGTAGCCGTAAATTAGTCGTGTTCTCAGATGTCGATTGCCCATTTTGCAAACGCTTAGAGCAAAATGAATTGTCTAATATTGACGATGTGACCATTTACACCTTCCTTTACCCGATTGAAAGTTTGCATCCTGATGCGGCCAATAAATCGCGTAGCATTTGGTGCGCGCCTAACCGAGTTAAAGCCTGGAACGATTGGATTTTCAACAACAAACTCCCATCCAGTACTGGCAAATGTGAAGTGCCTTTGGAAAAAGTGGGTGAACTGGCAAGAAAATATGGCGTGAATAGTACGCCAACATTATTTTTTGCAGATGGTAAGCGTATGCTGGGTGCGCAACCACACAAAGAAATTGAGAAAAACCTGTCTGCCAAATAGACTATATTCAACGGTTTAAGTAATAAAAAGCGAGCTTGGTGCTCGCTTTTTTAATTACTACCGGCGCAGTGTTAACCGCCTTGCACCACTTGCCCCATTTTGAAAATAGGCATGTACATCGCAATGACCAAGCCACCAATCAATACGCCCAATACCACCATAATGACAGGCTCCATTAGGCTAGACATAGAGGCCACTGCATCATCTACTTCGCCTTCAAAAAAGTCTGCCACTTTGGAAAGCATAGAATCCAGTGAACCAGACTCTTCACCAATGGCGGTCATTTGTAGCACCATGCTTGGAAACACATTGGCGTTTTGCATGGCCACCGTCAAACTGGTCCCTGTGCTGACCTCGCTTTGAATTTTTTTGGTGGCTTCGTAATAGACGCGGTTGCCTGAAGCGCCTGCGACAGAATCCAAAGCCTCTACCAATGGAACGCCAGCCGTAAACATGGTAGCCAATGTTCTGGCAAAACGTGCAATCGTCGCTTTGCGGATAATCTCGCCAAAAATAGGTAAACGTAACAGCATTCTATCCATGGTGTTTTGCAGGGCTTCGGAACGTTTCCACGTGTAGAAAAAATACCATAATCCAAAACCAATGGAACCGAAAATCGCCCACCACCATTTTACAAAAAAATCGGAAATCGCCATTACAACCAATGTTGGTGTAGGCAAATCAGCACCAAAGCTACTGAACAAGTCCTTAAAGGCTGGGACGACAAAAATCATAATAACAGCGGTGATGACAAAAGCAACAACAAGAATAGCAACAGGATAAATCATCGCTGATTTAATCTTGCTTTTAATCGCCAAAATCTTTTCCTTGTAAGTTGCTAAGCGGTCTAGCAGGGTGTCTAAAATACCAGCTTGCTCACCTGCACCTACTAAATTGCAGAATAAATCATCGAAGTGCAATGGGTATTTTCTAAAGGCAGCACTTAAGCTGCTTCCCGTTTCAACATCACTTTTAATATCTGCTAGGAGTTTTGAAACGGCAGGGTTGCTATGCCCCTTTCCTACAATGTCAAACGCTTGCAACAAGGGCACGCCAGCCTTCATCATTGTTGCCAGTTGGCGGGTAAATAAGGTGACATCCTTTTCTTTCACTACCCCTTTGCCGGCCATGGCACTTTTCTTTTTTATTTTGGTAACGGTAATCCCTTGTCTACGCAAGGTGGCGTTGACCACAGCCTCACCCGAGGCTTTGACTTCGCCTTTAATCAGTTTCCCTTTGCGGTCTTTCCCTTCCCAAATAAATACTAATTGTTTTGCCGTGTTGGCTGCCATTACAATTCCCTAGTTATAAATGATGACTACTCGTTAGTAACCGCTTCGACCTCTTCAACCGAAGTGAGGCCTTGTTTAACTTTTAATAAACCAGATTCCCTTAAATCTTTGATACCTTCTTTTTTTGCTTGGGCGGCAATGTCAATCGCGTTACCATTCTCCATGATAATTCTTGCCATTTCTTCGCTAATCGGCATCACTTGATAAATGCCGACACGCCCTTTGTAGCCGCCGTTGCACAATTCACAGCCACCTTCTTTAGGGCCGTATAGCTGCCAACTACCGTCTAAATCTGACTCTTTAAAGCCTAGACTTAACAGTGCTTCAGGAGGCACGTTGATAGGCACTTTGCAATTTTTACACAAGCGACGCGCGAGACGTTGCGCGGTAATGAGCGTGACTGCGGATGCAATGCTAAAAGGAGGCACACCCATGTTCACTAAACGTGATAATGTGGTGGGTGCATCATTGGTATGCAGTGTGGAAAGCACCATATGGCCTGTCGAAGCCGCTTTAATCGCCATGTCCGCAGTTTCTAAGTCGCGAATCTCACCAATCATAATAATGTCAGGGTCTTGCCGTAAAAATGATTTTAATGCAGCGGCAAAGGTTAAGCCTTGTTTGTCATTGACGTTGACTTGATTGATACCTGCAAGCGGGATTTCGGCTGGGTCTTCAGCGGTGGAAATATTCACCCCTGGGTCGTTTAGGATGTTCAAACAGGTATAGAGTGATACTGTTTTCCCAGAGCCAGTAGGCCCCGTGACCAATACCAAGCCATAAGGACGGCTCACGGCTTTGAGCAAGGCTTCTTTTTGTTCGACCTCGTAACCCAATGCTTCGATGCCAAGCGTGGCACTGGTGGGGTCGAGAATACGCATGACGATTTTTTCGCCATGAATCAAAGGCAGCGTACTAACGCGGAAATCAATGGTTTTGGATTTCGATAGCACTAACTTCATGCGCCCATCTTGCGGAATGCGTTTCTCCGAAATGTCTAAACTTGAAATCACTTTGATACGTGAAGCCAGCTTGTCCTTAATAGCCAAAGGGGGTTGCGCAACATCTCGTAAAACACCATCTACCCGAAAACGAATACGATAAAACTTTTCATAGGGTTCAAAATGCAAATCAGATGCGCCCACATTGATGGCGTCTAACAACATTTTTTGTAGAAACTTGACGACAGGGGCATCGTCCACTTCTAAGGTTGCTTCTGCTTCCTCTTCTAACTCTTGGTCACCGCCTAAATCAAAATCATCGCCTACATCTAAAGAGGACATGGACGTATCTTTGGATTCGACAATGCGGTCTATCCACTTGCCTAACTTGTCGTCTTCCACTACCACAGGGGCCAGTGTGGCGCCCATTTGGAACTGCACGGTGTCTAGCGCATGCAGATTGGTCGGGTCTGAAATGGCTACGTATACGACATTGTTTTTGTTCTGTAAAGCCAGTACACGGTGTGCCTGCATCAATTTAATATCAATTGACTTGGTTGGCAGAAAGTCTGAATTGAAGCTATCTAGATTTAAATAAGGAAAACCAAATGCTTTGGCTGCCGTGACGGCCAATGTTTCTGCAGAAACCTTTTTACTGGCAATCGCTTGTGCAATAAAACTAGACTTGATGGTTTGCGCTTGTTGTTGTATTTGATTGGCGACCTCTTCACTTAATAGGTTTTCTTGCACGAGCATGCGTGCAATACCGCTAAGTTTGGATGTTGCGACTGGAGTGGCCATGGCTATTATTTCGCTTTTAGATTTTTATTTAAGAATTCACATTTGAATCTAATTTTAATTTATTGTTATATAAGCATTTTTATATTTTATGAATAATGCATCCAACTGCTTTTTTTGTAAAGTGTTTACCATCGTCCCATGTGTAGATTTACAACAATTTTGTAATTATTGCGCATTATTCTGTATTTTGTGCAAATCCATGTAAAAAATTTCTTGACTTTTAATTTGTGCTCACTTATAAATTTGAAAGGTGTTTGCGTTCAGGGTTATATTTAGCCGTTATAAAAAATAAAGCAATGCTTGATTATCGCGACTTTTAGTAATGCGACTAGAGTTCTTGAGACAAACTTTTGGGGCGCCCCCCGATGAATATGTAAGGAAGTAGAAATGGCAACAGGTACCGTAAAATGGTTTAATGATTCAAAAGGTTTTGGTTTTATTACGCCAGACGATGGTGGTGATGATTTATTCGCCCACTTTTCTGCAATCGTTGAATCTGGCTACAAAAGCCTCAAAGAAGGTCAGCGCGTAAGCTTTGATGTGACTGAAGGTCCAAAAGGCAAACAAGCATCTAATATTCAAAAAGCATAATTTGAATTGACTACACCCGCTGTAGTCCGTGATATCAAATAATTAAAAACGGCTCCATTTGGAGCCGTTTTTTTATGCACTGTTTTTATTCAGCACTGTTTTATGCCATTTGTTTAATGATTTCGTCACCAAATTCGGCAGTACCCACTTGTGTGGCACCTTCCATTTGGCTTGAGAAATCGCCTGTTACACGCTTGCTTTCAATCGCTTTACCTACGCCTTTTAATACTAAGTCAGCGGCTTCTGTCCAACCCATGTGACGCAACATCATCTCAGCGGATAAGATAAGTGAGCTTGGGTTGGCTAAGTTTTTACCTGCAATTTTTGGCGCGGTACCGTGTGTGGCTTCAAACATCGCAACAGTATCACTCAAGTTGGCGCCTGGGGCAATGCCAATGCCGCCGACTTGAGCTGCTAATGCATCACTCATGTAATCGCCGTTGAGGTTTAAAGCAGTCACCACATCATAGTCTTCAGGGTGTAGCAAGATTTCTTGCAAGAAGGCGTCTGCAATACAGTCTTTAATAATGATGCCGTTAGGCAATTTGCACCACGGGCCGCCATCAATCGGCACTGCGCCAAACTCTTCTTGCGCCAATTGGTAGCCCCAATCTCTAAAGCCACCTTCGGTGAACTTCATGATGTTGCCTTTGTGCGTGATGGTGACGGATTTGCGATTGTTGTCAATTGCGTATTGAATCGCTTTGCGTATCAAACGTTTGCTACCATCAATGGATACAGGTTTGATGCCAATCGCAGAACATTCTGGGAAACGGATTTTTTTACGCACGCCCATGTCGCTCAAAAAGTCGATGACTTTTTTCACTTCATCTGTGCCAGCCGCCCATTCAATGCCCGCATAAATGTCTTCGGTGTTTTCACGGAAAATCACCATGTCGGTTTTTTCTGGGTGTTTAACAGGGCTAGGCACGCCCTTGAAATATTGAATCGGGCGTAAGCACACATATAAATCAAGCTCTTGGCGCAAGGTCACATTCAGTGAGCGAATGCCACCACCTACGGGGGTGGTGAGTGGTCCTTTAATAGAAATCACATAGTCTTTAAGTACGGCCATGGTTTCGTCTGAAAGCCAAACATCTTTACCGTCTGCATCTTTGCCATACACTTTGGTGGATTTTTCGCCCGCATAGACTTCCATCCAGCTGATTTTGCGTTTGCCAGCATAGGCTTTTTGTACCGCGGTATCGACCACTTTAATCATCGGTGGCGTAATATCCACGCCAATACCGTCACCTTCAATAAAAGGGATAATAGGCTGGTCGGGCACATTTAAGGTATTATCGGCGTTGACCGTGATTTTACTGCCTGTGTTAGGGATGTTGATTTTTGACATAGTGCTTTCCATGTTGAGACTGTTGCGTAATGTTGATTCTGTTTAATAAGCCTTTTAATGTCGTTTGCCAATTCAGTGCGCATGAAAAGCACCCGACCTTAAAAGATTACATTCCTATTCCCAATGTGTATGCCGCAGGTCGTTTGGACACGGACTCTGAAGGATTGCTCATTTTAACCGATGACGGCGCATTACAACATCGTTTAAGTCATCCCAAGCACAAACAAATTAAAACTTACTGGGCACTAGTGGAAGGTAACCCTACACAAGCAGATTTGATGCCATTATTAAAAGGTGTCGATTTAGGTGATTTTGTCACTCAACCAGCGCAAGTTCGCGTCATGCCAGAACCAGAAAATTTATGGCCTCGAGTGCCGCCGATTCGAGAAAGAAAAGCGATTCCCACTACTTGGTTGGAGATTAAAATCTTAGAAGGCAAAAACCGCCAAGTGCGCAGAATGACCGCCAGTGTTGGCTTCCCAACCTTGCGCTTGATACGTTATGCGATAGGCGACTACACTTTGGACGGAATTTTGCTTGGAGAATACCGTCAGTTATTAAACGGAAAATGAATATGAAGCCAGTTGTTGTGTTTAGGCATGCCTTGACGGAAGGCGCAGGCTATTTTGGCACTTTTTTGGAGCAACATGCCATTCCTTGGTGCGAGGTGCGCATTGATAAAGGTGAACCTGTACCACTTTCATCTGACGCATATAGTGGCGTGGTGTTGATGGGTGGTCCGATGAGCGTGAATGATGATTTGCCTTGGATTCCACCCTTGCTCGATTTTATTCGTGAGGCCGTCAAGCAGGATATTCCTGTGCTTGGACATTGTCTAGGCGGGCAACTTTTAAGTAAGGCACTCGGTGGCGCAGTGAGTGCTAATGCTGTAAAAGAGATCGGCTGGGGGCAAGTGCAGGTCACGCCAGATGCTGAAGCACAAAAATGGTTTGGTGATTTGCAATCATTTTTGAGTTTTCATTGGCATGGTGAAACTTTTACCTTACCCGCAGGTGCGGTGCATTTGCTGAGCAGTCACTACTGTCAAAACCAAGCTTACAGTATCGGCAAACACATCGGCTTTCAATGTCATATTGAAATGACCCCCGAGATGGTCGATGTTTGGAATGAAAATGGGGCGGAAGAAGTGAATGCTTCGCTCACTAGCCCTGCCGTGCAGACCAAGATGCAGATGCTAAATAATCTCGCTTCGAAATGCAAAGATTTGAATGGGGTGGCTAGTCGTGTTTATGGTCAGTGGATATTGGGCTTGAGACATTAAGACCTAGCTAAGCGCTTAGTTAACTAGGTTCGTCGTTGGATTGTCTTGTTGGCTCAATGGCGCTGGCAAAATGCCTCACTTTAAATCTAGGGTAACGCCATAAGTATTGCGTTGCACACTCAGCAATTTGCTTGGCTACAGCTTCGTTCATCAATGATGTAGTGGCAATCGAGGTCACAGGAGCAAAATGCACATGAAAGCCTTTGCCATGAGGGAGCCTTTCACCGTAAGTCATGATGATGCGAGATTGGGTTTTTTCCGCTAACTTGCAGGCCAAAGTCATGGTGTAAGCAGGTTTGCCAAAAAATGGTGCCCATTCGCCTTCGCCAGCTGCGGGAATTTGATCTGGCAAGATGCCGATAAACTCTTTGCGCTTGAGGGCCTGCATTAACAAGCGCACGCCTTGCACATTGGCCGCTGCTACATTCACCTTGCCTTTGGCTCTGCCGCTAATCATCATGTCCTCCATGTGCGCTTTTTTAGGCGGGCGGTAAAGAACCGTCACAGGATACTGTAAGCCTATACACAGCGAAGTAATTTCAAAGCAACCTAAATGCGGGGTTAAAAAAATCACGCTTTGTTGGTCTTTGTAGGCCGCGTCAAGATGCTCCCAACCACTCACTTGTTGGATGAGAGGCTCAATTTTACTCAAAGGCATGCCCCAAAGTGCGAGTGACTCAAGTGCGCCTTTGCCAATTTCAATATAGCTCTTTTTAAGACAAATTCGACGTGCTTTGGGGTCTGGGAATAAGTTGGATTGTGTTAAATTGTCCCAAGCAGTGCGCTTGCCACTGGCATCCAGCCAATAAAAAACATGACCAAGCCCTGCACCAAGGCAATGTGTCCAAGGAAGTGGTAAAATGGCTAATAATTTAGCAAAAATAACAATCATAATTTGCAGAGCATCTAGAAGCGTTTGTGAATGGATGATTTGAATCGTTGTTATTTTAACCGATTATTCACCCAAACATTTTTTTGAAAGTTGTGCGTTGAATACCACATTTGATAACAATCCCCGTCAATCTGCACAAGCGAATATCGTAGTTGAAAGTGCGGTTGCCAAACAAACCTCCCTAGAAGGCGTGCCATGGCTCCATGCGGAAGATATAAAAGTGGGTGTGGTGCCCGGAAGTGCAGAAGCATTTGAAGCTTTAATTGAGGTGAAGCAAATCGCGCGCGTGTTACCGTCTCGTCGTGTGGTCGCGCAAGCCAAATGGGGTGAGCGACCCGTCTACATAAAATGTTTTTTTGGTGAAGATGCGCAACGCCACTCAGCTCGTGATGCAGAAGGCGCTCAGTTATTGCTGGAGGCCAAAATTCATACGCCTAAAATTCTGGCTAGATTTGCTTGGGAGGGCGGTGCCCTCTTGATTTATGAGGAGATTACGCCTAGCCAGAGTTTGGAGGTGCTTTGGCAGCAAGCCGCTCCTGCGCAACAAGTTAGATTGATGCATCGTTTAATCAAAATCGTGGCGAGCCACCATGCTGCTGACTTGATTCAAACGGATATGCACTTAAAAAACTTTATTACGCGCAAGGATAAAGTAGAAGATTTTTTAGCCAGTGGCACGCAAGCGATTTATACGCTTGATGGCGATGGCATCCGTGAAACAGCGCAACATTGGCGTTTTTTAAACAATTTAGCGGGCTTGTTGGCGAAGTTAGATGTGATGTTGTTGCAGTTACATATAAACGCGTTCTGGCAAACTTATTTAGACCATTGCCAATTTCTACCGCGTTTTGCGCAATATGAGCTTGAGCGGGTGGTATTTGAGCAACGTTACAAACAGCTGACGCGCTACGCTGATGAAAAAGTATTACGTAGTTGCACCGAAATTTTAGTCAAGGGTCAAGCCAGTGGGGGTATGTTGGATTTTTTTGCGCGCCGCCGTGATGATGCGCTGAAAGACTTCCCATCTACCGCTAAAACCATGAATGCTATGATGCACGTGGGTGGCGTATTGAAAGCGGGCAATAGTAACACAGTGGCCAGGGTGAGTTTTAACGACCAATTGGCAGTGGTTAAGCGTTATAACATCAAGCATCTTCGCCATGCGCTCAATCGTGGCTTGCGCAGAAGCCGTGCTGTCATCTCGTGGTCAAATGCCTTTCGATTGCAGATGGTCGGCATCCTAACGCCTACGCCATGGGCGGTGCTAGAAACCCGCTATTTGGGTTGGCGTGGGCGAGCCTACTTGGTCACGGAATATGTGGATGCGCCTGATTTAGACACGTTTTTCACCAACACCACTGATAAAAAACAACGTGCTGAAGTGGTGCGTGCCGTGGTGGAGTTGCTGTATAAATTGTATTGCTTGCAAATTTCACATGGTGATTTAAAGGCAAGCAATGTCAAAGTGTTGCCAGACGGTCGTGTGATGTTGATAGATTTAGACAGCATGCAACAACATCGTTTTAAACGGTTTGCATTGAATGCGCATGTGCGTGACATTAAACGCCTGATGCAAAATTGGAAAGACGATACTTCCCTGTATAATGCGTTTGTGAAAGTATTCAACGTGGTGTACAACAACACGACACCGCTCGAAAAAGCCCATATATTAAATCGTAGTCATTAATAAATCCTAGAGTAAAGAGTGAGTTAAATGATAGTCCTTGGTTTGTCTGGTGCGCTAGGCCATGATGCCTCAGCTGCTATTTTGGTGGATGGCAAGATTATTGCCGCCGCAGAAGAAGAACGCTTTATACGCGATAAGCACGCCAAAAATAAATTCCCCTACGAAGCAGCTAAGTTCTGCTTACAACAGGCAGGTGTCAAACCTGAACAGGTGGACATCGTCGCGTTTCCTTATGCAGAAATCCCCTTAAGCACCAATGCACGTTGGCATTATGCCAAACGTCATTGGTATGCGCCAGACCGTGCCTTGGATGCCATTTTTAATGGCAACCGTCGTTACCGTCGTAACCGTGATAAATCATTGAAATTGATGGCGGATTTGGGCTTAAGCAACGCCAAATTTGTGCCAGTGGAACACCATTTGGCGCATGCTTCGAGTGCCTACCATTTAAGTGGCTTTAAAGAAAAAACCGCCATCGTGGGCATTGATGGTAAAGGCGAATACGCCACTACCTTTTTTGGCTATGGTGAAAATGGCAAAATCCATAAAATAAAAGAGTTTTATGACCCTGACTCATTAGGCGGCGTATATGGAGCGATTACCGAATATTTGGGCTTTGATATGCTCGATGGCGAGTTTAAAGTCATGGGCATGGCGCCGTATGGTGACCCAGATAAATATGATTTATCTGATTTAATGAAGTTTGAGAATGGCGAACTCATCGTCAACACCAAACTTGTCAATGTGGTTGGTCTGCGTCGCTATAAAGAAAACGGAAAAGGTTACTATTTCACCCCAGAGTTAATCAAACGCCTAGGGCCAAAACGCCAAGGCGATGAGATTGACGATCCTTACATTCACTACGCGGCGGCTATTCAAGCCTTGCTAGAAAAAATCGCACTGGAGATGATTGAGTATTATCTTGGCGATATCATCCGCGAAACGGGAAAAATCGTGATGGCAGGCGGTGTGGCGCTCAACGTGAAACTTAACCAACGCATTATTGCTTTACCGCATGTGAAAGAATTGTTCGTGCAACCCGCTTCGGGTGATAACGGCACCAGCTTGGGTGCTGCGACATACGCAGCGCACTTGGCAGGCGAAACCATCCATAAAATGGAACATGCTTATTTAGGCCCTGCTTATACCAATGAAGAGTGTATCGCTGCCTGTGAGGCGCATCCTGCCAAGCCTAAATTTACCATTGTCAAAAACGGCCCTTTAAAAGCAGCTGAGTTACTGGCGGCTGGCAATCCCTTAGCATGGTTCCAAGGTTGCATGGAGTTTGGCCCGCGTTCTTTAGGTTGTCGCAGTATTTTAGGTGACCCAAGTTTTCCAGGGGTGGCTGACCGCATCAATGCGCAAATTAAATACCGCGAACGTTGGCGCCCATTCTGCCCGAGTATGTTAGACACCGTCGCGGAAGATATTCTACAAACCAGTCATCCAGCACCTTACATGACGTTTACTTTCAACGTGAACCCTGCTTGGAATGCCCGCATTCCTGAAGTGGTGCATGAGGATGGCACCGCGCGTGCACAGGTGGTGACCAAAGAAACCAATCCCCGCTACTATGCTTTGATTGAGCATTTGCAGAAAAAAAATGGCAACGGCGTAGTGCTGAATACCTCACTCAATCGCCGTGGTGAGCCGATGATATGCTCGCCCACCGATGCCTTGAACATGTTTTATGGGTGTGACCTAGAGTACCTCATGATGGAAGATGTGCTAGTGACTAAAAAGTAGTGACCAAGTAAGTAAATGAGCGTTTAAGCCCTTGTAATCATTTAAAAAAGCGCTTAAAAACAGCATTCTTGTTTGACGGGTAGCCCTAGATTAGCGATAATCTAGGCTAGGTAAGCGATTTGAATTCTTTTGCTTAATCTATCAAAAACTTAGCAAAACTTATGACTGAGTTGCTAAATTAGCAAAACCTATGGCTGAGTTGCTAAATTAGCAACTCTTATGGCTGGGTTGCAAAATAGATAAAGCGCCTTGCACTATTTCAAGGTAATTCAATTAGTTTTAATTCAATTGGTTTTTAGGCATCTAGGTTGAATCAAGAATTAGGTTTTAACTCAACATTAAGTTTAAAAACAATTAGCAGAGCGATAGTCAATGAAACAATCTCATATTGAAGTAACCGAACGTATTATCGAAAAAAGTCGTCCGACCAGAACGGCTTATTTGCATCGTGTAGATGAAATGGCGAATCGCAAGCAAAGTGCTGACCGTATGGGTTGCGCGAACTTTGCTCACGCCATTGCTGCCATGCCAAAGAATGATAAATTGCGAATTGTGGCTGAAAAAGCGCCCAATATCGGCATTGTCACCGCTTACAATGATATGCTTTCTGCACATCAGCCGTATGCCAACTACCCAGACATTATCAAAGACGAAGCCAATAAATTAGGCGCGACCGCGCAAGTGGCAGGCGGTGTGCCAGCCATGTGTGACGGCATTACCCAAGGTGAGCCTGGCATGGAAATGTCATTGTTCAGCCGTGACACCATTGCCATGAGTACAGCAATTTCACTGTCACACGACGTGTTTGACGCGGCATTGTTGCTCGGCATTTGCGATAAAATCGTTCCAGGTTTATTGATTGGTGCTTTGCATTTCGGTCATTTGCCGTGTGTGTTTGTGCCAGCAGGTCCAATGAGCACTGGCATTGATAACACCACCAAATCTAAGGTCCGTGAAAAATATGCGCAAGGCTTGGTCGGCCGTGAAGAGTTATTGGCTTCAGAATCTGCTGCTTACCACGGCGCAGGCACTTGTACTTTCTATGGCACCGCCAATAGCAATCAAATGTTGATGGAAGCCATGGGCTTGCACGTACCAGGCTCCGCCTTTATTCACCCACATGATGGAATGCGCGAGTTGCTGACACGCGAAGCGGTGAAAATGGTATTGAGCAACACACAAAAACAACATTACACCCCGATTGGTAGATTGGTAGATGAACACGTGATTGTGAACGCCATGGTGGCTTTGTTAGCGACTGGTGGTTCAACCAATCATCTTATCCACTGGGTGGCGATTGCACGCGCCGCTGGCATTATGATTGATTGGACAGATTTCTATCACTTGGCAAAAACTACGCCGCTATTGGCTAGCGTATATCCAAATGGCAAAGCTGATGTCAATGAGTTTCAAAACGCGGGCGGTCCTGCTTTTGTCATTCGTGAGTTGATAGAATCTGGCTATATGTACCCAGATGTGTTCACGGTAGCTTACGGTGGTTTGCGCGAATACGGCAAAATTCCCGTTAAAGAAGACAACAAATTAGTATGGAAAGACTTGCCCAAGGAAAGCGGAGACGAAACTATTGTGAGAACCGCAGCCAATCCTTTTGACGAGTCAGGTGGTTTGCGCTTGCTCAAAGGTAACTTGGGTCGTAGTGTGATTAAGATTTCTGCCGTGCCAGAAGATAGACACATTATTGAAGCGCCAGCGATTGTGTTTGATGCACAAGAAGAGTTGCTAGAAGCGTTTGACCGTGGCGAACTCGAAAAAGATTTTGTTGCCGTTGTACGTTTCCAAGGCCCTAAAGCCAACGGTATGCCAGAGTTGCACAAACTCACCCCACCGTTAGCCGTGTTGCAAAACAAAGGCTTTATGGTCGCGATTGTGACCGATGGTCGTATGAGTGGTGCATCTGGCAAGATTCCAGCAGCGATTCATATGTGCCCAGAAGCCTCTGCAGGTGGCGCGATTGCAAAAGTCCGCACAGGCGACATGATTCGCATCAATGCCAAAGTGGGCATGGTCAACGTGTTGGTGGATGAAGATGAGTGGGCAGAACGTGAAGTAGAAGCCTTGTCTGATGATAAACGCCATCATAATGCGCATGGCATGGGTCGCGAGTTGTTTGGTGGGATGAGACGGAATGTATTGTCGGCCGAAGAAGGCGCGGTCACTTGGTTGTAACGTTGCAAATCAAGCGATAACTTTGTTGCGCTCGCTTGCCGTACTAAATGTACTGTCTGCACTCGCGCGTCGCGTTCTCGCTTGATTATCAAAGTTACCCTTAATTCAAATATTTATTAACTAGGTAAACAAATGAACACATTAGATTTAGCCAATCACGGTCCAGTGATTCCAGTGATTGTAATTAACCGCGTGGAAGACGCAGTGCCGATGGCAGAAGCCTTGCTTGAAGGTGGTATCAAAGTGCTTGAAGTCACATTGCGAACTTCTTGCGCCTTGGCAGGCATGGAACAAATTGCTAAACACGTGCCAGACGCGATTTTGGGCTCAGGCACAGTGCGTAATTTAAAAGACGCGCAAGCGTCTAAAGATGCAGGTTGCCAATTTGCAGTCAGCCCAGGCTACACCTCTGAATTGGGTCAATTTGCGCGTAAAATTGGGTTGCCATTATTGCCAGGCGTATCCACAGGTTCAGAAATCATGATGGCGAATGCCGATGATTACTACTTCTTAAAACTGTTTCCGGCCGTGGCTGTGGGTGGTATCAACTTGCTTAAAGGCTTTGCAGGACCATTTGGTGATGTTAAATTCTGCCCAACAGGTGGTGTAACAGTGGAGTCTGCCCCACAATTCTTGGCCTTGCCTAACGTGGTGGTGTGCGGTGGTACATGGTTGACGCCTGCGGATGCGGTTGCACGTGGTGATTGGGCGCATATCACTAAATTGGCAAAAGAGGCCAGCGCGATTAAGGCGGCTTAGTTTTTTGACACTCACGAAAAGGCTTGTAGCAATACAGGCCTTTTTTGTATCTAAAGCTTATTTACTTAAGCTTAAGTATGATTAGGACGTAACCATGGCAAGTATGCATCATCCCATTTCTGAATACAAAACCATCGTACTCGACTGCGATGGCGTGGTGCTGAATAGCAATCAAACCAAAATTGATGCCTATTACAACGCAGCTAAGCGCATGGGTGGTACGGAGGCGCAAGCGCAAGCCTTGGTCGCTTATCATATTAAGCTCGGCAGTATTCCGCGCAATGACAAGATTCAGTATTACCTCACGGAAATCGCCCCGCAAACCATTACACCCGAGTTGTTTCAGCAGTTTATGGATACTTTTACAGTGATTCTGGAAGAAACCTTGATGCAATGCGAGGTTGCGCCAGATTTACGGTCACTTAAATCAGTTACACCCAATGCCAAATGGATGTTGATGTCCGGCGGTGACCAAACTGAGTTGCGCACTTTGTTTCCAAAACGTGATTTGGCGGATTTATTCGAGTTGGGTATTTATGGCGGGCCAACCAAAAAAGATGCGCATTTAGCCAGCTTAATTGCCGATGGCGCCATCCAGTTTCCAGCTTTGTTTATCGGCGACAGTCGTTTTGACCATCAAGCATCGACAGGTGCGGGTTTAGATTTTGTGTTTGTGAGTGATTGGACCGACATGCCAAATTGGCAAGGCTATTGTCGCGAGCATGCAATTACGGTGTGTCAAAATCTAGGCTTGGCACCGACCGTTTTTTAATTGCGCAAGCTTTAACGGTCAACCTTATTTAAAGTTTGCCATACACCATCCGCAGAAATCCCCCTCAAGCAAGCCATGTGGTCGTTGCCCGTTTTTGGGCAGATGCGCTCAAAGCAAGGGCTACAAGGCAAACCTAAATATTCAATCACAGCTTGTGGGTGCATGGGTGGCGTGTGGTGAGGGTCTGAAGAGCCATATACGGCTACTAAGGGTTTGTCTAAAGCCGCGGCCACATGCATCAAGCCTGAGTCGTTACTCACCACCGCATGACACAAAGACATCAAATCAATTGCTTCTGCCAGCGCGGTTTTGCCACCTAAATCAACACAACGCTGTTGTGTTTGTTGGTTAATTTCCTGTGTTGCTGGCTTGTCTTTGTCTGAACCAAACAGCCATACCTGCCAGCCAGCTTCTAAGGCTTGATTAGCGAGGCTCGCATAATGGCTTAAGGACCAGCGTTTGGCCTCGCCGTACTCCGCCCCAGGGCATAAGCCCAATGTTTTTTGTGCGCCAAAAGTAATATTCAGGTTTTGGCAAGTTGCCAAAGCATGGGTGTGGTCTGCAATGAGTTTTGGTTGCGGTAAGGTGCTTGGCAGCGTTTTATTCTTAGCTAAACCCAATACCACAAAACGTTGCACGGTTTGCTTGAGAGCGGTTTTGTCCAAGGGACGGATGTCGTTAATCAAGCCATAACGCATTTCACCTAAAAAACTGGTGCGAACAGGAATTTGTGCTGCCCAAGGTAAAAGGGCAGATTTGAGCGAATTGGTGAGAATAATCGCTTGATGATAGCCATGCGCGCGCAAACTTTTGCCGAAAGCGATGCGTTGCCAAAAAGCGAGTTGACCATGTTTGAACGGCAGGGCAATTTTGCCTGTCACTTCAGGCATACGGTCTAATAATGGGAGTGTCCACGCAGGCGCGGCGACATCAATTTGGCAATCTGGCTGATCAATTTTTAGCTGTTTGAACAGGCTTTGCGCCATGACCATATCGCCCACCCACGCTGGGCCCAGCACAAGAATTTTATGCATATGCAAGAAGGTGTTTGTTTGCGAGTCTGAGTAACATGGTGAGATTAAGCATGCATTTTTTTGATGATGTTGCTGGTACTGCGGCCTTCTACCAAGTCTATCAAGGCGATTTCGCCACCCCATGACAACACCTCTTTGCCACCGACTACTTGGTCAGCGGTGTAATCACTGCCTTTGGCGATGACCTGTGGTTGCAAAGTGTTGATCAGGTTTAAGGGCGTGTCTTCATCAAACAAAATCACCGCATCGACACTTTCCAGCGCAGCGAGTACGCGCGCACGGTCTTTTTCATTCACCACAGGACGGTTAGGTCCTTTTAGCGCAGACACGGAACGGTCTGTGTTTAAGCCTAAAATCAGTTTGTTGCCACGCTTCTTGGCCGCTTCTAAATAAGTCACATGGCCTGCATGCAATAAATCAAAACAACCGTTGGTAAAGACGACGGTTAGTCCCTGCTTTTTCCACAGAGCGACTTTAGTGCTGAGTTGCGCCAAGTCGCAGACTTTATGCGCTTGCTCACTGCCTTGTGCCTCGGCTAGCGCCACCAGCAGTTCGTCTTTGCTAATCGGTACGGTGCCTACTTTGCCAACGACCACGCCTGCGGCGGTGTTGGCTAAGCTCAAGCTGTCTAAAGCGCTGAGGCCATGCATCAAGCCTGCGGCTAAAGTGGCAATCACAGTGTCGCCTGCGCCAGAGACGTCAAATACTTGCTTAGCGGTGGCGCTCAAATGGTACTCGGTCTCATCAATCAGTGTGATGCCTTCTTCGCCTCGGGTCACGGCTAAGAAATCCAATTTGAGTTGCTGTTTGAGTTTTGTAGCTTTCTCAATTAATGTAGGGTCAGCCATGCCGACGCCACAAGCTTCTGCAGTTTCTTTTTTGTTGGGTGTGAGCGCTGTTGCGCCTTGATATTTGCTGTAATCTTTGCCTTTGGGGTCGACCAATAAGGTGATGTCATGTTGACGGCAATATTGAATGACATGTTGGCAAATCTCAGTCGTCAGCAAGCCTTTAGCGTAGTCAGATAAAATCACCACAGCAGGCTGTTGCGACAACGCTTGGTCTAGCTGCTGCATCAAAGAATGTGTTTCTTCAGCAGTTAGGGCGGCGGTGATTTCTTGGTCTAAACGCATCATTTGTTGATGCCCACCCAAAATCCTTGTTTTGGCGATGGTAGGGCGTTGTTTAGTACTCACCATTTGCTGCGTTTGTATGCCTGTGCTTTGCATGAGTTGCACGAGATTGCGCCCAGCGTCATCTTCACCAATGAGGCCGATAATGCTGGTGCGTATGCCCAGCAATGCCAAGTTTGCCGCTACATTCGAGGCCCCCCCTGCACGTTGCTCTTCTTGCTTAATCAGCACCACAGGCACAGGCGCTTCAGGCGAAATACGGTTAACCTCGCCGATTAAGTAGCGGTCTAACATGACATCGCCGATGACTAAAGCATGATGATTACTGGCATCGCTTTCGCCAAAATGTGCAACCAGTCTGGATAATGCAGGATTCATATGCGTTTAAGATTCCAAAATCTCGCACAAGCAATGCCCAATAAAAATATGGGCTTCTTGAATGCGGGCAGTGACATTGCTCGGCACGACAATATTGTGTTTGCATAAGTCATTGAGTTTTCCGCCTGTGCCGCCTGTTAAACCTATGGTGGTCGCACCCATGTCGTTGGCGGCCTCAACGGCGCGCACCACATTGGCGCTATTGCCACTGGTGGTAATGCCTATCAGTACGTCTTCTGGGCGACACAGGGCTTCGACTTGGCGTGAAAAAATATAATCATAGCCATAATCATTGCCGACCGAAGTCAAAATGGAGGTGTCGGTGGTCAAAGCGATGGCAGGCAAGCCTTTGCGCTCCTTCTTAAAGCGCCCAACGATTTCTGCGGCAATATGTTGGCTATCGGCTGCGCTACCGCCATTGCCACACAACAACACTTTGCCACCGTTTTGAATGGTCTGTTGTAGGAACAAGCCAACCAGACTCACTTGTGGGAATAATGCAGGCAAGGCTTGAAACATGGCGACATGGGCTTGGTGCTCGCCCTGTAGGTAATCAATGTAATTCATTAGCAGTAAGGATCCTCTTTGAGCAGATAATTCTGCACATAATCTTTCACGCCTTCTTCCAGGCTGGTAAACGGTCTTTTGTAACCTGCTTGGCGCAACTTCATCATCTCAGCTTGGGTAAAGTATTGGTACTTGCCTTGTAAGTCCTCAGGCATATCAATATAAGTGATGTGTGGCTCACGCTCCATGCTGGTCATCACATTGGTGGCGAGGTCTTTAAAACTACGCGCCTCGCCCGTGCCGATATTGTAAATACCGTTAGGGGCGGGTTTTTGATTTAATGCAGCAGTTAAAAAGTGTGCCATCACATCGACCACATCTTTCACGTAAACAAAATCACGCAACTGCATGCCATCTTCGATACCCGCCTTGGTGCCTTTAAACAGCTTCATGGTGCCCGTTTCTTTAAACTGATTAAAGGTGTGAAACGCCACGCTGGCCATGCGCTCTTTGTGGTATTCATTCGGCCCATAGACATTAAAAAACTTAAAGCCTGCCCAAGCGGGTGGCGTGGCTTGTTTGTCCGCCACTTGTTTGAGCACCCATTGGTCAAAAAAGTGTTTGGAGTAGCCATAGCCATTCAACGGACGTAGACCATCAATACTGGCATCGTCATAGCCTTGATTGCCATCGCCATAAGTCGCGGCAGAGCTGGCATAAAAGAAAGGCACATCATATTCAACACACCAAGACCATAAGTCTTGCGAGTAATGCATATTGTCAGCGACGAGTTTATTAAAGTCGCGCTCGGTGGTGGCGCTAATCGCACCCATGTGGATGACAGCAGTGATGTCGTCATTTTCTTCTAAAAAATCAAACAATTGGTCTTTGTCGAGGTATTCGGCATATTTTCGATGCACCAAGTTTTGCCACTGCTCTTGGTGGGTGATGCGGTCGGCAATGATTAAGTCTTCACGACCTAATTTGGTGTTGAGGTGCCAAGCCATGATAGAGCCTATCATGCCTGCGCCGCCAGTGATTACGATCATTTAAATTCCTAAAGGCTTAATTTAGCCACAGATACACACAGATAAACACAGATAGTTTTTGGAATGAACTAAACTATCGGAATTATAACGCTTATTGTGGCGCCCCCAAAGCTTTCGCAAGCGTTGCTGTCATGGCATTGGTTTGTTCGGCTTTGGCGCTGTCCCAATCGGCACTCACCCAGCCTTGCAGGTGTTCTAGGCTAATTTGCGTGAGTGCGTCTATCCAAGCAGGATGCTCGTTCAATGCTGGTATATAGTGATACTCGCCACCACCGTGGCTTTGGAAGATGTGTTTGCCTTCTAAGGCGATTTCTTCTAGCGTTTCTAAACAGTCGCTACTAAAACCAGGGCATACCACATCAATACGCGTAGTCTTGGCTTTGCCCAAATCTTCCAGCGTTTTCGCCAAGTAAGGCTTAAGCCATTCTTGTTTACCAAAACGCGATTGAAATGCCACTAAGTATTCCTCTTTGCTTAAACCCAGCGCTTCAGCCAATAAGCGACCTGTTTTGTGGCATTGGCAGTGGTAAGGGTCGCCTTTGGTTAAATGCACTTTCGGCACACCATGAAAACTCATCACTAGTTTGCTGGGCTTGCCGTGCGTTTGCCAATGCGCCTCTACAGATTGTTTTAGCGCTTGAATGTAAGCAGGGTGGTCGTGATAATTTCGGATGCTACGAATGGCAGGCACATTGCGCATTTTTAGCAACGTTTTCCAAACCGCGTCTAAGGCAGCAGCGGTGCTTGATGCTGCATATTGTGGATACAGCGGAAACACCAAAATACGGTCGCAATGTTGTGCTTTGAGGCTTTCAATCGCAGAACGCATGCTTGGGTTGCCATAACTCATGCCTAGCTCAACCACAAAAGGGGATTTGATTTTTTCAGCTAACTTGTTCTTTAGCAGTTCAGTTTGGTTCTTTGCGTGTACTAATAATGGCGAGCCTTCTGCCGACCACACTTGTGCATATTTTTCGGCGGATTTTTTCGGGCGGAACACCAAAATAATGCAATGCAAAATCCAGCACCAAATAAAGCGCGGAATTTCCACCACACGTCTATCCATTAAAAACTGTTGCAAATAAGGTCGCAACGCTTTGGCGGTGGGCGCGTCGGGTGTACCCAAATTGGCCAGCAAAACACCTACTTTCAGTTGGTCGCCATGTTTGTAATCGGGTTCGGGGTGGTAATAAGCCATATTTCTTTTCTGTGAATAATTAAATTTAGTTAGAAGAAAGCGCGTTTGAGAGTAATTTCGCGGTAATGTCCACAATCGGAATAACGCGCTCATAAGCCATGCGCGTGGGGCCAATCACGCCCAAGGTGCCAACCACCTGACCATCGACCTCGTAAGGCGCGGTGACCATGCTACACTCATCCAAAGGTAAGTACCCACTCTCGCCACCAATAAATATTTGTATGCCCTCGGCGCGTTGACTTTGGTCGAGTAATTGCAATAAAGCCGTGCGACGCTCAAATACTTCAAACAACTTACGTAGGCTATCTACGTTGCTAGAAAGTTCATCCACTTGCAATAAATTACGCTCGCCCGCAATCACCACGTTTTCTTTTTCTTTGCTCGATTGCTGGCTGGCAGTGAGCGCAGCTGTCATCAAGCGGTTAATGTCTGCTTGCATTTGTGTGAGCTCTTGGTGCAAGTTTTGTTGCAATTCTTCCAAGGTAAAGCCCGTGTAATTGGCGTTGATGTAATTGCTGGCTTGCACTAACTCACTTGCCGAAAATGGTTTTTCGGTGAGCACCACACGGTTTTGCACATTTCCATCTTGCGTCACCATAATCACCAACATCTTCTTATCGCCCAAGCTTAAAAATTCTAGATGTTTGAGCACATTGCGTTTACGTTGTGGCGTCAGCACCACCCCTGCAAACTGCGTGAGTTGCGAGAGCATGTCGGCGGCATTGTTAATGAGCTCTTGTGGGTGCGCAGAAGTTAAGCCAGATTTCAGTTGGCTCAAGGCTTGCACATCCAATGGTTTGACCGTGAGTAGCGAATCCACAAACAATCGGTAACCTTTTTGCGTGGGGATACGCCCAGCAGAAGTATGCGGGCTACTGATAAAGCCCAGTTGCTCCAAGTCACTCATCACATTGCGGATGGTGGCGGGGCTGACATCTAAGCCAGAGTGTTGCAACAAGGTGCGCGAGCCGATGGGTTGGCCTTCGCTGATGTAATGTTCAACTAGGGTTTTAAGTAAGATTTGCGCGCGTTTATCCATAGCTGATTATTCAAAGCAAAGCATGGCAAGGTGAAAGCTCTTTTGACGATGCCGTCTATTTTGCCTGATTTGAGCCTAAGTTTGTAGTATTTGATGCTTTGCAGTGGCGAGTGAATATGTTTTAATGCGGGCATGTCACAGCCTTTTCAATCGGTTGCCATTATT
Source organism: uncultured Methylophilus sp. (assembly GCA_965249075.1). GTDB lineage: Bacteria > Pseudomonadota > Gammaproteobacteria > Burkholderiales > Methylophilaceae > Methylophilus. Next base: position 398,448 of record CBDFLF010000001.1, on the reverse strand, counting down.
GGCAAATATATGGATGCGCAAGCCTTGCAAAGCATGCAGGTGGATTTGTCTCGGCTGGTCGCCCATCTACAACAAAAAAACTTGCATGTCTGCGTCGAAACGCAAACTACGGCTTACGTGCAAGCTAGCAACATTTCTACTGCATCATTACAAACGATTGGGCAAAAAGCCGATTTGGTGATTGTGATGGGTGGTGATGGCACCATGCTGAGTGTGGCGCGCACCTTGCGTGATGCCCAAGTGCCACTCATCGGCATCAATCGTGGACGTTTAGGCTTTTTGACCGATCTACGCACCGACAATATGCTTGAGGGGCTAGACCGTATTCTGGCAGGTGAGCATCAACTAGAGTCACGTATGTTGCTACAAGCCAACGTGTTGCCAACCAACACCGCCACGCGAGATGTAGCCATGGAAACCGTGGCTTTAAATGACGTGGTGATTAAAAGCGCGTTTCGTTTGATGGAGTTAGAGGTCAGCGTGAATGGTCAGTTTGTCTCGCGCCAACGCTCAGATGGCCTGATTTTAACCACCCCCACTGGCACCACCGCTTATGCTTTGTCGGCTGGTGGCCCGATTATGCACCCTGATTTAGATGCGATTTCGATTGTGCCGATTAGCCCGCACACGCTGAGCTACCGTCCAATCACCGTGCCCAGCGAGAGCGAAATCAAAGTCACCGTGATGAACGAAGTGGACGCGCAAATCAGTTTTGATGGTCAGGGGCAATATCCGCTCCAACAAGGCGACACTATTATCATCAAACGCGCACAACAAGAAATCCAACTCTTGCATCCGAAGGAGTATTGTTATTTTGATATGTTGCGCAATAAACTCAACTGGGGATAGTTTTTCTATTTTAAACGGTCACTCGCGTTGTTCACTTCGCCTTGCCGTACTAGGTGTACTGTCTGCGGCTTCTTGCCTAGCGATTGACCGTTTAAAATAGAAAAACTAGACTGAAGTTAAAATTAAATGATTGATTTAAAATAATAATTGACGGTTAAACACAGCCATGTTGCAAGCCTTATCTATCCGTGACTTTGTGATTGTTGATGCGCTCGACCTAGAGTTTAGCGCAGGCTATACCGCGCTCACAGGCGAAACAGGTGCGGGTAAATCCATTTTAATTGATGCATTATCCCTCAGTTTGGGGGCGCGCAACGAAGGCGCTGTGGTGCGAGTGGGGTGTGAAAAAGCAGAAATCAGCACCAGTTTTGACATCCGCCAAAACCATTTCGCGCAACAATGGTTAAAAGACAATGAAATGGAAGTCGCTGACGAACTCATTTTGCGTCGCGTGATTTATGGCGATGGCCGTAGCCGTGCTTTTATCAATGGCGCGGCTGCGACCGTGGGGCAGTTAAAAGACATTGGTGAGTTTTTAATCGATATCTACAGCCAAAACGCCCATCACTCCTTGCTCAAAACCGCCATGCAACGCGATATTTTAGATGCTTATGCGCAATCTAGTTTGTTAGCTACCGAGGTTGGCAAAACCTATCGCACATGGCATCAATTGCATCAACAACAATTGGCGTATGAGAAAAATGCCAGCCAATTTGCTGACGAGCTAGCTGAGTTGCGTGACAAAACCCGCGAGTTGAAACAGCTTGGTTTTGCCGCAGAGGAATGGCAAAGTTTGCAACAAGAGCATTCACGCTTAAGTAATGGTGCCAGTTTGCTCACAGGCATGGAAGCCAGCTTGCACCTCATGAGCGAGGGCGAAGTAAATGCCTTGGAGATGCTCGCGCAAGCACAAACCAAGCTGGCTGATTTGGTCGAGATGGACGCAGAACTGAAAGCCACCGCAGACACACTCGATTCTGCCGTGATTCAGCTCGAAGAAGCCAGTCGCTTGCTCAATCGCTACTTACAAAAAACTGACCTTGACCCTGAACGGTTGGCCGAAGTGGAAAACCGCATTCAAGCCATCCACGGATTGGCACGTAAATACCGTGTAAAACCAGAAGACTTGCCTGACATGCTAGCACAAGACACACAACGCATGGCAGAACTGGAAAGCTTTGCTGATGATGGCGCGCTGGCTAAGCAAGTGCAAAGTGCATGGCAAGCCTATCAAGTCGTGGCACATGAGCTCAGTCAAGAGCGCCAAACTGCCGCTAAAACACTCGCCGCCACCATCACTGAGCAAATGCAAACTTTGTCACTCAAAGGCGGGCAGTTTGCCGTTGCGCTAACCCCTATTGAGGCCAGTGCACATGGCCTAGAGCAAGTGGAGTTTTTAGTGGCAGGCCATGCAGGCGTTGAGCCACGCCCACTCAACAAAGTCGCCTCTGGTGGTGAGTTGTCACGTATTAGTTTGGCCTTGCAAGTCACTACTGCGTCACTCGGTACTGTGCCGTGTATGATTTTTGATGAAGTGGATGTCGGCATCGGTGGTGGCGTGGCCGAAGTGGTCGGCCAACTCCTCAATCAACTTGGTAGCCATCGCCAAGTATTGGTCATCACCCACTTGGCGCAAGTTGCCAGCCAAGCGCAACAGCATTTACAAGTGAGCAAGTCTGAACAAAATGGCACGACCATTAGCCGAATTCGTCGCTTGAGCCAAGAGGAGCGTGTGGAGGAAATAGCCCGTATGTTGGGCGGTTTGCAAATTACCGAAGCCACGCGTAACCATGCGCGAGAGATGTTGGGTGTATAAAGCGCTAACAGCCTTTATTTAATCACTTTATTTGCAAGCTCATACAAGGCTTTGCGCTTATCCATGCCGTTGTAGCCACCGTTGATGGTGATGCTGATATATTCAATCGGCGTGACATCCACAACGCTGTCTTTGAGTTTTTTCTTGAGTTTGGCGGTGTCGCTAAAGTTGGCTACGTCGTTTAAGCCGCGTGTGCTCCAAAACTCGCAGGCGCTCCAAACTGCATAATAGGAATGTTCTAGCAACTCTGGATTGTTGATAAACAAATCGCGGTGACCTTCTTTGACGCCAAGTTGCAAGTAATTAGCGCGCCCTGTGGTTTGAAAAATTCCCCGACCTTTGTATTTAACGCCATCGCCAGCTTTGGTGTTGCCAAGGTCTTTTCTGCCCTCATAAGCGGCGCCTGATGCATACTCACGCAAGGTTTTAAAGTAATCAGTTTCGTGGCAGGCTTGAGCTAAAAAGTGGCGGTATTCTTGCGCGGTGTCGATGCCGTATTTGGGGCAAACACGGTTGATGGCATCGACCAAACTTTCCATGACGGGCGTGCTTTTGCCAGCAAGGTTAATCAGATGTTGGGTGGTGATTTTGAGTGCCATTTTTTATTCCCCAAGAATATGATTTAAAGAGATATATTAAAAACTTGTTTAAGTGCTCACTTTATTAGGGCACGGGTTCTGTGTGCAATCTGCGTAGATATAAAGTGAGTGCTCACGAATTTTAAAGCCACGGGCTTCGGCCACATCGTGTTGTAATTTTTCAATTTGCTCGTCACAAAACTCTTCAACATGGCCACATTTTAGGCAAACAATGTGGTCGTGGTGGCCACCTTCGTTGAGCTCAAATACGGCTTTGCCACTTTCAAAATGGTGACGCACCAATAGCCCTGCTTGTTCAAATTGGGTCAGTACACGGTAAATGGTCGCTAGGCCGACATCTTCGCCACTGGTAATCATGATTTTGTAAATGTCTTCAGCAGAGAGGTGGCGCGCGCTACTTTTTTCAAATAGTTCTAATATTTTTAAGCGCGGTAATGTGGCTTTTAAGCCTGCATTTTTTAAGTCTTTTTGGTCATGCATAAGGATTTTCCCGTGGTTGTTTTTAACCAACAAGCCAGTGTTGATGGGTGTTGATTGCATTCACTACGTGGTATATTAACGTTTATTTTTAAACCTGTCTTTATTATAAAGAGAAGTCGATGCGCAAACTAAGCTTTTTTGTGTTGTTGTCCGCCTTGTTATTGCCTGCTTGCGGTTCAAAACTCCCTTCGCTCAAACCCTTTAAATTGGATATTCAACAGGGTAATGTGGTGACTTCTAAAATGTTGCTTCAACTTCGTCCTGGTATGACCAAATCGCAAGTGCGTTTCATTATGGGTACGCCTTTGGTGGTGGATGGTTTTCATGATAATCGTTGGGATTATTTTTATGCCATGCGTAAGCAAGGGCAAGTTGTTGAAAAACGACGTGTGATTTTGGATTTTGAAAAAGATGCGCTGTTGCGTGTGCGCGGGGATGTGGTGCCTGAGGGCGACCCTGCGGCAAAAGTGGATACTGCGATTCCGCCGACTTCGGTGGCTAAAGCACCTGCGCCCGCTGAAAAATCAATGTGGCAAAAACTCAAATTTTGGGGCGATGATGAACCAGCGCAAACTAGTGCGCCGGTGCCGAGCCCAGCGCCTGCTCCTGTGGCGGAACAAAAAGTGGCTGAGCAGAAACCAGCTGAAGAAAAATCATGGTGGCAAAGCTTTAAATTCTGGGGTGACGATACACCAGTGCCAGCTGCTGCGACTGCAGTGGCGGTAGAAGCCAAGCCTGCGATACCCGAGCTTAAAGCGACACCTGACCCAGTGGTTGAAGCTGCTACTAAGGAAACTGGTGTGAGTCCAGCACCAGTGGAAAGTGCTGCAGAGATGCCTGTGGTTGAAAATAAAGTGACTGAAGCGCCTGCGTCAGTGCCAGCAGTAACGCCAGTCCAAGAGACGCTGACAGCGCAAGAGGCAGTGGTGCCAGCTATGCCTGCCGTGGCTGATGCTACTGAAGCAATTGCCTCATCTGTAGCTAATTGGGCAGAGGCATGGCGCAGTAAAAACGTGAAAGCTTATTTGGCTAACTATGCGGATGACTTTAAGCCAGAAGGCTTGCCAAGCAAAAAAGCGTGGGAAGCGCAACGTAAGCAGCGTTTATCACCAAAACAGGGTGCGATTAGCTTGGATGTTAGCAATGTGCAAGTGCAACAAAATGGCAATCAAGCCACGGTACAGTTTGTGCAAAACTATGCTTCTAAAGTCTACCGTGACCAAGTCAGCAAACAGCTTGATTTGCGTTTAGACCCAGCCACCAACACATGGTTGATTGTGCGTGAAACGACCTTGAAAAACGCGCCTATGCCGACCAAGCAACAAGTGATTGCGCCTGAAGGCACCGAAGAGCATTTGGATGGCGTGATTGAACAAATTGGATTTTAATTAAAGCGTATTTTATGAGTGTTTTGAATGTGGTGATTGCAGGCGTGACTGGTCGTATGGGGCACGCCTTACTTGAGGGCGTGTTTGCCGATGTTGGCTTGAAATTGCACGCGGCTTTAGACCGTGCGGGTAGCCCAATGTTGGGTCGTGATGCAGGCGAGCAGTTTGGCAAAAATACAGGTGTAAGCATTACCAGCGACATTGCGGAAGCGCTAAAAGGCGCGGATGTGTTGGTGGATTTTACCCGTCCAGAAGCTAGCATGCAGTATTTGCAAGCTTGCCAACAAGCCAATGTCAAATTGGTCATCGGCACGACAGGCTTTTCTGACTCTGAAAAAGAAAGCATTGCTCAAGCCTCAAAAAAAATCGGCATTGTGTTTGCGCCCAACATGAGTGTGGGCGTGACGCTGTTGATTAACTTGGTGGAACAAGCTGCCAAAGTGTTGAGCGAAGGCTACGACATTGAAGTGGTAGAAATGCACCACAGACACAAAGTAGATGCGCCTTCTGGCACGGCTTTGCGTTTGGGTGAAGCGGCTGCCAAAGGCATCAACCAAGCCTTAAAAGATTGCGCAGTGTATGCGCGTGAGGGCGTGACAGGCGAGCGTGAAGTTGGCACCATCGGTTTTGCGACCATGCGCGGTGGCGATGTCGTGGGTGACCACACAGTGGTTCTCGCTGGTATTGGAGAGCGCGTAGAACTCACGCACAAGGCCTCTAGCCGTGCGACGTTTGCCTTAGGCGCGCTTCGCGCTGCAAAATACTTGGCAGACAAACCAACAGGCTTGTTTGATATGCGTGATGTGCTGGGCTTTGCCAAAACCTAATGCCAGTCCATCAAATACAAGCCCATCAAGCACAAGTCCATCAAACATAAGCGCACCAAGCATAAGCATATGCATCTTACTCGACTTAGCGCCCGCCATTTTCAGCAACTACTGTTGTTGATTGTCGCGGGTGTTTTTATTTGGTCGGCTATCCACCCTAAAGATTATTTTACATGGCTGTTAGAAGTGGCACCTGTGCTCATCGGTTTGCCATTGGTATGGATGGTTAGAAAGTCCTTTCCTTTGTCGGGGTTGGCGTTGGCATTGCTGACAGTGCATGCCGTGATTTTAATGGTAGGTGGTCATTACACCTATGCTGATGTGCCGTGGTTTAATTGCTTGCGTGACGGCTTTCAATTGGATAGAAATTATTACGACCGTATTGGGCATTTTGCCCAAGGGTTTGTGCCTGCCATTGTCGCGCGTGAAATTTTGATTCGCAAACAAGTGCTTCGTGCTAAAGCTTGGCTACTATTTTTAGTGACTTGCATCTGCTTAAGTATCAGTGCTTTTTATGAGCTGATTGAGTGGTGGGTGGCAGTGGGTAGCGGAACGCAAGCGGAAGCCTTTTTAGGCACGCAGGGCGACGTTTGGGATACGCAGTGGGACATGTGCTTGGCGCTGATTGGCGCGTTGATAGCGCAATTGAGTTTAGCAAACCTACACGATAAGTCGATGGCAAGGCTTGAGTGATTAGTCAGTTTCAGCTATAATGCGTCAATTCTGAAACGGGAAGAGTTTATCAAGCTTTTCCCGTTTTGCACATCTACTAAATGCCCATCTAAGCGTCTACTTTCGTTGGCGCAAGTTGGGCTAAATTATGGGTGTGTTTCGTATCAAAAACAAAGGAGCGCAAGGTGTCAAAAACAATTCCAGCCATTTTAGTGTTAGCAGATGGAACTGTTTTTAAAGGCATTGCCATTGGCGCAACGGGGCATACGGTGGGTGAGGTGGTGTTTAATACCTCTATGACCGGCTATCAAGAAATCCTCACTGACCCATCCTACACCGAGCAAATCGTTACCCTCACTTATCCCCACATCGGCAACTATGGCACTAATAGCGAAGACGTTGAGTCTGGCAAGGTCTATGCCGCTGGTTTGATTATTCGTGATTTGCCGTTGTTGGAAAGTAACTTCCGTAGTGAGCAAAATTTATCTGATTATTTAAAAGCCAACAACGTCGTCGCCATTGCCGATATTGATACGCGTAAACTCACACGTATTTTGCGCGAAAAAGGTGCGCAAGCGGGTTGTATCATGGCAGGCGAAACTGTCGATGAAGCGCAAGCCTTGCAACTTGCCAAAGACTTTCCTGGCTTGGCTGGGATGGACTTAGCCAAAGTGGTGACTTGCCAACAAGCTTATGAATTTACTGAAGGTGAGTGGGAGTTAGGCAAAGGCTATAGTCAATCATCAGAACAGAAGTTCCATGTCGTCTCTTTTGACTACGGCGTTAAACGCAATATTTTGCGCATGTTAGTGTCACGTGGTTGTAAGGTTACTGTGTTGCCTGCGCAATCGACTGCTGAGCAAGCCTTGGCTTACAAACCCGATGGTATTTTCTTATCGAATGGTCCCGGTGATCCACAGCCTTGCGATTACGCAATTAAGGCGATTAGTACGCTGGTGGACTCAGGTATCCCCACCTTTGGTATTTGCTTGGGGCATCAGTTATTGGCGCTCGCTAGCGGTGCAAAAACGCTCAAGATGAAGTTTGGTCACCACGGCGCTAATCACCCTGTGCAAGATGTGGCAAGCAAGCGCGTCTATATCACCAGCCAAAACCACGGTTTTGCGGCTGACCCTGCGACATTGCCAGCTAATCTTAAAATCACGCATGTTTCATTGTTTGATGGCAGTTTGCAAGGCATCGCCCGCACTGACAAACCTGCGTTTAGTTTCCAAGGTCACCCAGAAGCCAGCCCAGGCCCGCAAGAAATGAGCGTATTGTTTGACCAATTTATTGAATTAATGCAAGAAAGAAAGTCAGTCTAAATGGCGAAAAGAACCGACATCAAAAGTATCTTAATTATCGGTGCCGGCCCGATTGTCATCGGCCAAGCCTGTGAGTTTGACTACTCTGGCGCACAAGCATGTAAAGCCCTGCGCGAAGAGGGTTACCGCGTGATTTTGGTGAACTCTAATCCAGCCACCATCATGACTGACCCAGAAATGGCAGACGCCACTTATATCGAGCCGATTACATGGCAAGTGGTTGAGAAAATTATCGCTAAAGAAAAACCAGATGCGTTGTTGCCAACCATGGGTGGGCAAACGGCATTGAACTGTGCCCTCGATTTAGACAAGCATGGCGTGTTGGCAAAATACAATGTCGAGATGATAGGTGCCACCAAAGAAGCCATTGATAAAGCCGAAGACCGCCAAAAATTTAAAGAAGCCATGACCAAAATTGGTTTGGGTTCAGCAAAATCTGCCATTGCTCACAGCTTAGAAGAAGCCTTGCAAGTGCAAGCCAACATTGGCTATCCAGCCATTATCCGTCCTTCATTCACCATGGGTGGTAGCGGTGGCGGTATTGCCTATAACCGCGAAGAGTTTATCGCAATCTGTGAGCGCGGTTTAGACGCCTCACCAACCAATGAGTTATTGATTGAAGAATCCATGCTTGGTTGGAAAGAGTATGAGATGGAAGTGGTGCGCGACAAAGCGGACAACTGTATTATCATTTGCTCGATTGAAAACTTAGACCCAATGGGTGTGCACACAGGCGACTCGATTACTGTGGCACCAGCACAAACATTGAGCGACAAAGAGTATCAAATCATGCGTAACGCTTCCTTGGCGGTATTGCGTGAAGTCGGTGTGGACACTGGCGGTTCAAACGTGCAATTTGCAATTAATCCAGACGACGGTCGCATGATTGTGATTGAGATGAACCCACGCGTATCACGCTCTTCAGCCTTGGCTTCTAAAGCCACAGGGTTCCCGATTGCGAAAGTTGCAGCCAAGTTGGCGGTTGGCTTTACTTTAGACGAGTTACGTAACGAAATTACGGGCGGCGCAACCCCAGCCTCGTTTGAGCCAAGTATTGATTACGTGGTCACCAAAGTGCCACGTTTTGCTTTCGAGAAATTCCCGCAAGCCGACAGCCGTTTAACCACGCAGATGAAATCCGTGGGCGAAGTCATGGCGATGGGGCGTAGTTTCCAAGAATCATTCCAAAAAGCCTTGCGCGGTTTGGAAGTGGGTGTGGATGGATTGGATCCGATTAGCACTGATAAAGACCGTATTGTGAAAGAAATGGGAGAGCCTGGCCCCGAACGTATTTGGTATGTGGCGGATGCGTTCCGTTTGGGCATGAGCGTGGAAGATGTGTTTAACATCTCAAAAATTGACCCATGGTTTTTGGTGCAGATTCAAGATATCGTGCTGAGTGAAAATGCGCTCACAGGCAAACATATTGCCGATTTAGACAAAGACCATTTGTTTAAACTTAAACGCAAAGGCTTTTCTGACCGCCGTTTAGCCAAATTACTCGATACTGATCAGCATGCTGTGCGGGCTTATCGTCAAGCGCTCGGTATCCGCCCAGTCTATAAACGTGTGGATACCTGCGCGGCAGAGTTTGCCACCAATACCGCTTATATGTACTCGACTTATGAAGAAGAGTGCGAGTCGCAACCGACCAACAAGAAAAAAATCATGGTCTTGGGTGGCGGGCCTAACCGTATTGGTCAAGGGATTGAGTTTGACTACTGTTGTGTGCATGCGGCGTTTGCCATGCGTGACGACGGTTACGAAACCATCATGGTGAACTGCAACCCTGAAACCGTTTCTACCGATTACGACACTTCAGACCGTTTGTATTTTGAGCCAGTGACGTTAGAAGACGTGCTCGAAATTGTGAATCTTGAAAAGCCAGTGGGTGTGATTGTGCAATACGGTGGTCAAACGCCACTGAAATTGGCGCGTGATTTAGAAAAAGCAGGCGTACCTATCATTGGTACCTCGCCTGACGCGATTGACCGCGCCGAAGACCGCGAACGCTTTCAACAAATGTTGCATGAGCTAGGCTTAAAACAACCGCCTAACCGCACAGCACGTGCGCCAGAAGAAGCGATTCGTTTGGCGCAAGAAATTGGCTATCCGCTAGTTGTTCGACCAAGCTATGTCTTGGGTGGTCGCGCCATGGAAATCGTGCATGAGCAAAGCCAATTAGAGCGCTATATGCGTGAGGCAGTGAAAGTTTCTAACGAGTCACCTGTGCTACTAGATCGCTTTTTGAACGATGCGATTGAAGTGGATGTGGATGCCTTGAGTGATGGTGAAGATGTGTTAATTGGTGGCATCATGCAACACGTTGAACAAGCGGGTGTGCACTCGGGTGACTCTGCTTGCTCATTGCCGCCTTATAGCTTAAGTACAGCATTGCAAGATGTACTGCGCATTCAAACTGTGCAAATGGCCAAAGCCTTGGGTGTCAAAGGCCTTATGAACGTGCAATTTGCCGTGCAAAATACTGGGCAAGGCGAAGTCGTATATGTGTTAGAAGTCAATCCACGTGCCTCACGCACTGTACCGTTTGTGTCTAAAGCCTGTGGTTTGCAGTTGGCTAAAATTGCTGCGCGTTGTATGGCAGGCCAAACACTCAAATCGCAAGGCGTGACCAAAGAAGTGATTCCGCCATACTTCTCGGTCAAAGAAGCCGTGTTCCCGTTCATCAAGTTCCCAGGCGTAGATACCATATTAGGCCCAGAGATGAAATCTACGGGTGAAGTCATGGGCGTTGGCGATACCTTCGCCGAAGCTTTTGTGAAGTCACAATTGGGTGCATCGGCTAAATTGCCTAAAGGTGGCAGAGCCTTTATTAGCGTGCGTAATGAAGACCATCAAAAAGTGGTTGATATTGCCAAAGACTTGGTTGCGTTGGGCTTTACGCTGGTGGCGACCAAGGGTACAGCGCGTTCCTTGGCTGAGCATGGCCTCAAAGTCACGCCAGTCAACAAGGTGGCAGAAGGTCGTCCGCATATTGTCGATATGATTAAGAATAGCGAAATCAACTTTATTGTGAATGTGACAGAAGACAAAAAAGCGATTACCGACTCTTATGAAATCCGTCGTAGCGCCTTGCAAAACAAAGTCACTTATTACACCACCTTGGCAGGCGCTAAAGCCGCTTGTATGGGCATGGGCTATATGCAAGAGATTAAAGTCGAGTCGATTCAGGACTTGCACAAAAAATTAGTATAAAATAAACTTCAATTAAGTAAAAACCACGCTCTTGTGAGTGTGGTTTATTTTTTTAAGATTTAAAAAGGTAATCATCATGGCAATGAGTCAATTTCCTGTGACTGTCCGCGGCGCAGAATTGTTAAAAGAAGAGTTACAGCGTTTGCGCTCAGTAGATAGACCTGAGATTATCCAAGCGATTGCCGAGGCGCGTGCGCAAGGCGATTTGTCTGAGAATGCAGAATATGAATCAGCCAAAGAGCGCCAAAGTTTTATCGAAGGCCGTATTGCTGAGTTAGAAGCAAAACTGTCTAATTTGCAAATTATCGACCCACAAACACTCAACGCAGAAGGTCGCGTGGTCTTCGGCGCTACTGTGCGTTTTGAAGATTTAGATTCAGGTGAAGTAAAAACCTACCAAATCGTTGGTGACGACGAAGCGGATATCAAAGGCGGAAAAATTTCTGTTGGCTCACCGATTGCGCGTGGCTTAATTGGCAAAACCGAAGGGGAAGTTGCCGAAGTGCAATCCCCAGGCGGTATCAAAGAGTACGAGATTATTGAGGTACTTTACATCTAGTAGTCACATTCGCTCGATATAGTGACTCATCCATTGCTTGAGGAGTGAACATGGCACGTCAATCAGGTTTTAATCATTCTAGTTTGGGTTTGCACCTCGTCTACATCGTCATCACCCTGTGGGTCGGCGCCTTGTGGATGACGAGCCTCACTGCCTACACCTTGTTCCAAATTCTGCCAGACCGTATGTTAGCAGGCGCCATTGCAGGACGCTTGTTTACGCTGGTGAGTTATATTGGCATGGCTTCAGGCGTCTATCTTATGTTGTATCGCATGGCGCATCATGGCTTAAGCGTGTTTAAACAAGCCTATTTTTGGATAGTGCTAGTGATGTTTTTATTGGTGTTGGCTGGCCATTTTGGCATACAACCCTTGCTTGCCCAGTTGAAAACGGATGCTTTGCCAAACGACGTGATGCAAAGCGTGTTTGCCGACCGTTTTAAAGCGTGGCACGGCGTTGCCAGTATTGCTTACGTGATTGAGTGTGTGTTGGGCTTGGCGCTGGTGGTTAAATCACGCGGATAACCATGATTATCGGTTTTTGTGATTTTCGGCTTTTGAAAGTAAGCTTTAGTAGCGATTACAGTTTAGGAATCACAATCTTTGCAGACTCTTTAACTTTGTCACTGGCGCGGTAAAACACTAATTGTTTGCCGATATGATGCACAGCCAAAGCGCTCATTTGTGTCGCAATGTCGTTTAGCATGGCTTTGCGCGCTTCACGGTCATCTCCCGCTACTTGCACTTTAATCAACTCGTGCGCTGTCAAATTCAGGTCTATCTCTTTGAGCACATTTTCAGTTAGTCCATTGTTGCCTATCATCACAACAGGGTTTAAATTGTGTGCAAGACCACGCAAGTGGGCGATTTGTTTGGTGGAAAGTTTCATATCAGTATGGCTTAAAATAACAATTGCGCATTTTACCATGAAGCCCCGCCAATTCTGCGCTATAGTTATGAGCTCATTTTGAGCTGAACGCCTTAATTAAAAGCTAATCATTCGTCATGAAACCCACAAAAACCAGTAAAGCTTGGATGCAAGAGCATCTGAATGACCCTTATGTGAAAATGGCACAAAAGGATGGCTACCGCGCCCGCGCTGCGTATAAACTGATTGAAATTGATGACAAAGACAAGTTAATTAAGCCTGGCATGACGGTCGTCGATTTAGGCTCGACACCCGGCAGTTGGTCGCAAGTGGCGGCGCAACGGATTAAAGGGCAGGGGCGCGTGATTGCCTTGGATATTTTGGAAATGCAAGGGATTGCGGGGGTTGAGTTTATCTGTGGTGATTTTCGTGAGGAAAGCGTTTTACATCAGCTAGAAGCCACGCTAAATAATCGTTTGGTAGACCTTGTAATCGCTGATATGGCCCCCAATATATCAGGTGTGAAAGACGTAGACCAGGCAGGCGCGACTTATTTAACCGAGTTGGCGTTGGATTTTAGTCAGCAATGGTTGAAACCAGGTGGCAATTTTCTAGTCAAAGTTTTTATTGGCAGTGGCTTTGATGACATTGTTAAACGTATGCGTGGTGAGTTTGAAAAAGTAGTGACGCGCAAACCCAAAGCTTCCCGTGACCGTAGTACGGAAGTTTATTTGTTAGGGCTTAAACGCAAAGCCAATATGTAAAGCTTAAACAAACCGAATAAATTGGGCTTAATTGCATCGCCTAAGCATTTATTTGGGTATACAATTAAGTTGTAGAGGTACAAGCTGGCTAATGTAACCTCGTCAATCGTTAGCAGCAGTGATTGGCGAAAACTGTATTCATACTTTAAGGAAACATCTTGAATAATTTAATGAAAAATATTGCGATTTGGGTAGCCATTGCACTGTTGCTCATGACCGTGTTTAATCAATTTGGCGGTGTGCGTAAAAGCGACAGCCAAGTGGTGTACTCGCAATTTATGCAAGATGTCAAAGATGGTCGTGTGGCCAAGGTGCAAATTGACGGCCGTGTGTTACATGTCACCACAGGCGAAGGCAAAGCTTACGATACGGTGTCAGCCAATGATTTATGGCTGGTGTCTGACCTACTGAAAAATAATGTGATTGTGGAAGCCAAACCAGAAGAGCAAGAATCGTTGCTAATGAGCTTGTTTGTGTCTTGGTTCCCGATGATTTTGTTGGTGGGCATTTGGATTTTCTTTATGCGCCAAATGCAAGGTGGCGGCAAAGGCGGTGGTCCGTTCTCGTTCGGTAAGAGTAAGGCGCGTCAGTTAGATGAATCTAACAACACCACAACATTTGCCGATGTGGCAGGGTGTGACGAAGCCAAAGAAGAAGTCTCTGAGTTGGTGGACTTTTTAAAAGACCCGACTAAATTCCAAAAACTGGGTGGTCGTATTCCGCGTGGCGTGTTGATGGTAGGCCCGCCAGGGACAGGTAAAACACTGTTAGCGCGCGCGATTGCAGGCGAGGCTAAAGTACCATTCTTCACCATTTCTGGCTCAGACTTTGTGGAAATGTTTGTAGGCGTGGGTGCGGCACGTGTGCGTGATATGTTTGAAACCGCTAAAAAGAATTCACCTTGTATTATATTTATTGATGAGATTGATGCGGTCGGTCGTAGCCGTGGTGCGGGTACAGGCGGTGGTAACGATGAGCGTGAGCAAACGCTCAACCAAATGTTGGTGGAGATGGATGGCTTTGAAGCAAACTCTGGCGTGATTGTGATTGCGGCAACCAACCGTGCCGATGTATTGGATAAAGCCTTGCTTCGTCCTGGTCGTTTTGACCGCCAAGTGATGGTCGGCTTGCCTGATATTAAAGGCCGTGAGCAAATTTTAAATGTGCATATGCGCAAAGTGCCGATTGACCCTGATGTAAAGGCTGATATTTTGGCCCGCGGTACACCCGGCTTTAGTGGCGCGGATTTGGCTAACTTGGTGAATGAAGCAGCTTTGTTTGCGGCGCGTCGCAATAAACGCACCGTTGACATGCAAGACTTTGAGGATGCCAAAGATAAAATCTTTATGGGTCCTGAGCGTAAATCGATGGTCATGCGTGAAGAAGAGCGTTTGAACACTGCTTATCACGAGTCTGGCCATGCAGTGGTGGCGAAGTTATTGCCTAAAGCTGACCCAGTACATAAAGTAACGATTATGCCGCGTGGTTGGGCTTTGGGTTTGACTTGGCAGTTGCCAGAGTTTGACCGTATTAGCAATTACAAAGACAAAATGCTAGAAGAAATCTCAATTCTATTCGGTGGCCGTATTGCTGAAGAGATTTTTATGCATCAAATGTCGACAGGCGCTTCAAATGACTTTGAACGCGCAACTAAATTAGCGCGTGACATGGTGACTAAGTATGGCATGAGCGATAGTTTGGGTACTATGGTGTATGCGGGCAGTGAGCAAGATTCTTTCTTTGGCAGCATGAGTTCGAAAACTGTGTCTGAAGCCACACAGCAAAAAGTAGATGCAGAGATTCGTCGCATTTTGGATGAGCAATATGCTTTAGCGCGTAAGTTACTCGAAGACAACCGCGACAAAGTGGAAGCCATGGCCAAAGCCTTGATGGAGTTTGAAACCATTGATGCAGACCAAATCAACGATATCATGGCAGGCTTGCCAGTGCGTCCGCCTAAACCTGTGCAATCTAGCTCTAAACCAACTGGCGGTAGTTCTGGTTCTGGCACTATTAACACAACGGCGCCACAGCCGACAGCAAAAAACGAATAAAGCATTTTTGGGTTAAAATAAGGGTTGGCAATTGCCAGCCCTTTATTTTTGAGCAACGCTTTACATACTCATTCACTCACCATGATTCTTCAATGCGGTCAGTTTCAGCTAGACTTAAACACCCCCAAAGTGATGGGCATCGTGAATGTCACGCCAGATTCTTTTTCCGATGGCGGTCAATTTAGCCAAACAGAATCGGCCATTTCGCATGCGATGCAATTAATCGAAGAGGGCGCAGCTGTACTGGATATTGGCGGTGAGTCGACTCGCCCTAATGCTACGCCTGTACCTTTAGATGAAGAGCTCAAACGCGTCATGCCCGTGATTGCGGGATTGGTGGCGCGCAATATCCCTGTGCCAATTTCAATTGACACATACAAGCCCCAAGTGATGCAGGCGGCGATAGAGGCGGGTGCTAGCATTGTGAATGATGTGCGCGCGCTACAGGAAACGGGCGCATTAGACATTGTTGCCAATAGCCAAGTGGGCGTGTGTTTAATGCACATGCAAGGCACCCCACAAACCATGCAAGAGAATCCACACTATGATGATGTGGTGGCTGAAGTGAGTGTGTTTTTAGCGCAAAGACGCGATGTTTGTTTGCAAGCAGGCATCGCCCCAAACCGCATCATGCTAGACCCAGGTTTTGGTTTTGGCAAAACACGCACGCATAATATTACTTTGGCAAAAGAGCTGGCACAATTACGCAGTTTAAACTGCCCGCTATTGGTCGGGCTGTCGCGTAAATCAGTATTAGGGCAGATGACAGGCAACGATGTAGATGCGCGTCTGTATGCCAGTGTGGCAGCGGCGGTTATCTCTGCTACCAACGGCGCAAATTTGTTGCGTGTGCATGATGTGAAAGCGACGGTAGAGGCGCTCAAGGTTGTCACTGCTTTAATGTAAATCTATAAATATACAGAGGAAAGTATGAGTAAGAAATATTTTGGTACCGATGGCATTCGTGGGCGCGTAGGGGAGTCCACTATAACCCCTGAGTTTGTGATGCGTTTGGGTTATGCCGCAGGGCGTGTATTGGCGATGAGTCAGCAGTTACCCCAAGGGCAACACCCGACCGTGCTCATTGGTAAAGACACCCGCATTTCTGGCTATATGCTAGAAGCGGCTTTAGAAGCAGGCTTGTCTGCCGCTGGCGTCGATATTTTGCTCACAGGCCCCATGCCAACGCCCGCCGTGGCTTATCTCACCCGTGCCTTGCGCGCGCAAGCGGGCATCGTCATTTCTGCCTCGCACAACCCCTATTACGATAATGGCATTAAGTTTTTTTCAGCCCAAGGTACTAAGTTACCTGATGATATTGAGCACGCGATTGAAGCCGAATTAGACAAACCCATGCAGGTGATGGATTCTGCCAAGCTCGGCAAAGCACGTCGCGTGGACGATGCAGCAGGCCGTTATGTCGAGTTTTGTAAAAGCACTTTCCCGAACGATTTGGATTTACGCGGCATGAAAATCGTCTTGGATTGCGCGCATGGTGCGACCTATCACGTTGCCCCGCCAGTGTTTCATGAATTAGGTGCAGAAGTCATCGCGATTGGTAATAAACCTGATGGTTTGAACATTAACGAAAAAGTTGGCTCTACCCACCCAGAGGCTTTGCAACAAGCCGTGGTGGAACACAGTGCCGATTTAGGCATTGCCTTCGACGGCGACGGCGACCGCGTGATGATGGTGGACAGCACAGGTAAGTTGTTTGATGGCGACGAGTTGCTCTACATCATCGCCATGGGTTTGTATGCCAAAGGCAAACTCAAAGGCGGTGTGGCTGGCACGCTCATGACTAACCTTGCGCTCGAACACGCCTTGCAAAAACAACAAATCCCATTTGGGCGCGCCAATGTGGGTGACCGCTACGTGCTAGAGCTGTTGCAAGACAAAAACTGGAAACTAGGCGGTGAAAACTCAGGCCATATCCTCACCCTAGATAAACACAGCAGTGGCGATGCCATCATCGCCGCCCTCCAAGTGCTTAAATCCGTGCGCGAGAGTGGCAAAACTCTGGCGCAGTTGGGTAACGATTTAGTGTTGTACCCACAAGTGTTGATTAACGTGAGCTACAAACTCGCCCCAGGTCAAGCCAAGTTAAACCTCAATCAGCCCAAGATTCAAGACGCAGTCAAACAAGCCGAAACCACACTCAATGGCGCAGGCCGTGTGCTGTTGCGCGCCTCAGGCACCGAACCTAAAATCCGTGTCATGGTCGAAGGACAAGATGGCAAACTTGTGCAACAGCTAGCAGAGCAGTTGGCCGAAGTGATTAAACAACTCACCTAATATTAAGGTAAACGATGGATACACTCAGTCACGCTTTGTGGGGCTACGGTCTCTTTGGTTTCCGTAAATTCCCCAAGTTTGCCGCACTCATGGGTGCGATGCCTGATTTAATCTCATTTGGCGCATTCATGGTGTTGCGTCTGGTGCAAGGTGATTACCACTTTGGCAAACCCGCGCTCGCCAGTCTGCCCGCGTGGATATACCCAGCCTACAGCGTAGGTCATAGCTTTATCGTCGCGTTTACCGTCATAGGCTTAATCGCCTATTGGCGCAAAGACATCGCCTTTGCCATGTTGGCGTGGCCGTTCCACATCGTGCTCGACTTCCCGTTCCACAGCAAAGCCTACTTTGCCACCCCCATGTTTTGGCCGATTTCCGACTACCGCATCGACGGCATCCCTTGGTCAAATTGGTATATTTGGTTCCCCAATGTTGCGGGCATCATCATCTTGCTCATTTACCGTAGCAAACAACGTAGCAAACAAAAGCGCGCACTAGCAAAAACCTTGTCATGAGTCTTTGGTCAAAACGACTAATGTTTATTTCAAAAGGGCATGGCTATGAATGAAATCGCAATTTTCGCAGGTGGCTGTTTTTGGTGTACCGAGCCCGTATTCACCCAACTCAAAGGCGTGCTCAAAGTCGAGTCTGGCTACATTGGCGGTCACACCCTCAACCCAACTTACAAAGAGATTTGTAACGGCGACACAGGCCATGCAGAGGGCATCAGAATTACCTTTGATGCAACTTTGGTCAGTTATGCAACCTTGCTAGAAGTGTTCTTGGTCGCGCACGACCCAACCACGTTAAACCGCCAAGGCAACGATGTCGGCACGCAATATCGCTCAGCGATTTTTTACTTAGACGAAGCACAACGCCAAGCCGCTAACGCTATGATAAAAACGTTTGAAGACGACCAAATCTATAGCGCGCCCATTGTTACAGAAGTCACCGCCGCTAGTACGTTTTACCCCGCTGAAGACTACCACCAATACTACTTCGCCAAAAACCCAAGCAACCCTTATTTCTTAGCGGTGGCAGCGCCTAAAGCGGCGAAAATACGTACTAAGTATGCGGAGTTGATGAAGTGAATATCTCAGCTAATCATTGACGTGACTACTTTAAACACCATTCTTACCTGATTCAGAGTCATAACCTGATAAAAAGTAAATTCCAGAGCTACGAGATTCATCTCTTGCCAGTACATCATCAAATTCGCTTTTAGGCCCAGCAACAGCTTTTCCTGTCCAATTGGACATTTCAGCCGTTCTTAGTCTTTTTGGGTCGTCAAAGGCAAGAAAAATTTTAATGGTTGCTGTCGCCATATCTATTTCTGCCAAGTATCTTTCAACGTCACTGTTCTATTAAACACAGGCTTGCCAGCGATGCTGTCTTTTCTATCAGCCACAAAGTAGCCGTGGCGTTCAAATTGGAATGTTTCTGCAGGTTTTGCATCTTTTAAACTTAACTCAAGTTGCGCTGTGATGGTGGTGACTGAATTAGGGTTGATGTCTTCCAAAAAGTCACGTTCAGAACCATCTTCATGTTTACCTTGGCCTGGGTGTTCGGTTGAAAATAATCGGTCGTACATTCTGATTTCGGCTTGGTAGGCGTGGTTGGCGCTGACCCAGTGGATGTTGCCTTTGACTTTTACGCTGTCTGAACCTGGGGTGCCGGATTTGGTGTCGGGGAGGTATTCGCAATGGACGACGGTGACGTTCCCGTTGGCGTCTTTTTCACAGCCTGTACATTTGACCACGTAGCCGTAACGTAGGCGTACCATGCCGTCGGGGGTGAGTCGGAAAAAGCCTTTGCTGGGCACTTCCATAAAGTCTTCGCGTTCTATCCATAACTCTTTAGATAACTGCACCACGCGTTTGCCTAGTTCTGGTTTGAGTGGGTGGTTGGGGGCAAAGCAGTCTTCGCTTTGGCCTGCTGGATAGTTATCAATGACTAATTTAATCGGGTCGAGCACGGCAATCCGACGTTCGGCATCGAGGTTTAACACTTCGCGCATGCAGTCTTCTAGAATGCTGTAATCAATCCATGAGTCGGCTTTGCTGACGCCGATTCTGTCGGTGAATAGTCTAAAGCCTGCGGCGGTGTAGCCACGACGGCGCGCGCCTGCGAGTGTGGGTAGGCGTGGGTCGTCCCAGCCTGTGACGTGTTTTTCATCTACCAATTGAATGAGTTTGCGTTTTGACAAGACCACGTAGGTGAGGTTAAGACGGGCGAACTCGTATTGTTTTGGGATGGGTTTGCCGATTAGGTCTGCGTCGGCAAGGTTTTCTAATAGCCAATCGTAAAATGGGCGTTGGTCTTCAAACTCGAGCGTGCAGATGGAGTGGGTAATCATTTCCAACGCATCTTCAATTGGGTGGGCAAAGGTGTACATCGGGTAGATGCACCATTGGTCGCCTGTGTTGTGATGATGTGCGCGACGAATGCGGTAAATGGCTGGGTCGCGCATATTGATGTTGGGCGAGGCCATATCGATTTTGGCGCGGAGTACCATGCTGCCGTCAGGATGTTTGCCGTCGCGCATGTCTCTAAAAATGCGCAAGTTGTCTGCAATGCTACGGTTACGGTAAGGCGAGTCTTTGCCTGCCTCTGTGAGCGTGCCACGGTTGACGCGCATTTCGTCTGCGCTTTGCTCGTCCACATAGGCTTGACCGCGTTCAATCAGGCACTCGGCGGCGCGGTACATAAAGTCAAAATAGTCTGAGGCAAAAAACAAGTGGCTTTCACCATTTTTGCCATTGTTATCCCAACCAAAGCCTAGCCAATTCACCATGTCGGTGATGCTATCTACATACTCTTGGCTTTCTTTTTCTGGGTTGGTGTCGTCAAAGCGCATGTGGCAAATGCCGTCATAATCGCGCGCGAGGCCAAAGTTTAAAAAGATGGATTTGGCATGGCCGATATGCAAGTAACCGTTAGGCTCAGGCGGAAAGCGGGTGCGGATTTTAGCAAAATCGACTTCGCCTGTTTTGTGGTGCTCGGCATCGCCCGGGGTGCCTGCCCAAAACTTGCTGGCATATTTTTGCTCGCTTAAATCTTTTTCGATAATGGCGCGGATAAAGTTTGAGCCTGAAGGGGTGTTTTCTTTTTCTATGGTCATGTCAGTTTTCTGTTGATGTTTGTGTGCATTTTACACTTTTGCAAGCGGGGCTTAAACCTATAAATAACAATGTTTATTGGCACTGAGTCGGCTTTTTGCCTGCGCAATGCGCGGTGCTGGGTGAATGAGGCCTGTGCTAAACTTATGGCATGGAAAAATCTGTATCAAATAAGTCAGCGCAGAGCACTGTTAAGTCAGCGCAAAGCGCTATTAATAAATGGGCATTGCCTGTATTGACGCAGTTGGCGGATGGGAAGTTTCACTCGGGTGAGGCTTTGGCCAGCCATTTTGGCGTGACCCGCGCCACGATTTTTAATGCGATTCATGAGCTTGAAGGCTTGGGGTTGCGGGTGTTTGCGGTGACAGGCAAGGGTTACCGTTTGCCACAGCCGATACAGTTGCTTAATCAGGCGGAAATTTTGCAAGCCATGGGCGAGCATCAAGGCCGATTTCATTTGCAGGTGCTAGATGCGGTGGATTCTACCAATCGCTACTTGATGCAGGCCAGCGCAAAAGGTGTCGCACATGCAACTTGTGCAGTAGCGCATATTCAAACACAAGGACGAGGCAGACGTGGGCGCAGTTGGGTGTCGCAACTAGGGGCGAGCTTAACCTTCTCGGTGTTGTGGCGGTTTAACGTTGGCGCGGCTGCGCTGGCTGGGTTGAGTTTGGCGGTGGGCTTGGCATTGCTACGTGCGATGCATCAGCTAGGCGCAAACCAAGTGCGTTTAAAGTGGCCGAATGACCTTGTGGTGGTGGCTGAGGATGGCCATTTGCAAAAGCTGGCTGGGATTTTGATTGAACTGCAAGGCGACATGGAAGGGCCTAGTGCGGCGGTAATCGGGGTGGGGATTAATCTCAATCTTCCACATGATCTGCAAAAGCAAATTGACCAAAGCGTGACCGATGTGAGCCGTTTGTGCGGACAGCCTGCCAACCCTAATCAGGTGTTGGCTGAAGTGCTGGTGCAGTTGTCGCAAGTGCTGGCGACATTTGAAACGGGCGGGTTTGCCGAACTTAAACATGCGTGGTCTGCCATGCATGCCTTGCATTTGGCGCCTGTGAATGTGCTAATGCCCGATGCCAGTCAAATCGCTGGTCGGGTAGTGGATGTGACAGATGATGGCAATTTGTTGCTTGAAACTGCGCAAGGCGTGCAACGGTTTTCGGCAGGGGAGATTAGTTTGAGGCGTGCGGTATGATTTTATTGATAGATGTTGGGAATACGCGCATTAAATGGGTGTTGCAAGCGGCGCACATGTCTAGTCCAGACAGCGTGCAGACCTCACGCACCTCTGAGCCTTTGTCAGAAGATTTAAAGCAGGCGATACAAGAAGCTGACGCGGTTTGGATAAGCTGTGTGGCAGGTGCGGAGATGAAAGCGCAGTTGACGCAAGCCTGCGTTAGTCATGCACAAGTACATTGGGTGCAGGCAGCTGCAGAGATACACGGACTACAAAGTGCATATCAACCGCCAGAAAGTTTAGGCGTTGACCGTTGGTGTGGCTTGGTGTCAGTCTGGCATCAATATCGAAAAACAGCTTTGGTGGTGAGTTTGGGCACGGCGGTGACTATCGATGCTTTGTTGGTCAAGTCAGAAGCGCAAGCTGAATTTCTTGGTGGAAGCATACAACCTGGCTTACAGTTGATGTTAGACAGCTTGCATCAGGGCACAGCGCAATTGCCTAGCATCAAAGATGTGTTACTTGTGAATGCTGGCTTTGGTAAAAACACGCATCTGGCGATGCAACAGGGCTGTATGCAAGCAGTAATAGGCGCAATACGACAACAGTATCAAACGCTGTCAGTAACCAGTGATTCTCCTCCTTTGTTAGTGATCACTGGCGGAGATTCTGCGCTAGTTAAAGCTTATTTACCAAAGTCATTAGCACAAGTGGGTATTTTTGTGGATAATTTAGCCTTGACAGGATTAATGGTTTTAGCAGGAATAGCATAATGAGAATGTTGGGTTGGTTGTTAGTGTTGGCGAATGTGGGTGCCTTGGCCTACTTTAATAAAGATGCGCTGACCGTTTCTGCAATGAGCGTATCCAAGCCAGATTTAAATGCAGATCAATTAAAAATCCTCACTGCGCAAGAAGTCGAGTCTATGCCTAAACGAGGCGCGCTGGCCCCAACAGTTGATTTGCCCACTGTTGCAGAAGTGCAAGAGTTGGCGCCTGAGAGCACGCAAACGCCTGCAACGGTGACCGCTGGCGCTTCACCTGGAGTGACGCCAGCAGTGACACCAAGTGTGAATAAATCTCCTTTGGATCAAACGCTTGCGCAAGTAGCTGCCGCGGCAGCAGCCCCCGCAACACCGCCGCCTGAAAAAAAGCCTGAGCCTAAACCTGAACCAAAAATTGAATCGAAACAGTGCTATGAATGGGCCAGTTTTGATTTAGGTAGCGTGGCTGAGGCCGCAAGCCGTGCAAACCGTCTAGATATTAAAACTGTGGTGAATCAGCAAAATGCAGGAGAGGCTGTGCGTTATTGGGTGTATAAACCCCCGCTGGCTTCGGCAGAGTTAGCGCAACAAAAAGCTGAAGAGTTGCGCGCCATGGGTATCAGCGATTTTTTTGTGGTACAAGAACCTAAATGGCGTAACGCGATTTCATTTGGCGTGTTTAAAGATGAGCAACTTGCTATCAATTTGATGAACACCCTTAAAAACAAAGGCGTGCGCGAAGTGGTAAAAGCGGTTAGAAACAATAAAGGCGAAGGTAACGCCGCCATTCGATTGGTCAAAGTAAGTCCACAACAATATAGTCAGATGCGTAAAGTGCTGGCGGATTACCCGGATACGGAGTTAAAAGAAGTGCGTTGTAATTAGTTGTTGATAGGAACATAAAAAAGGCCAGCATTGCTGGCCTTTTTTATCACTCCAACTTTATTTCATTCTTAGCGCTTTTTTGGCGGTAACATATCGGTAATGGTGCCTTCTTTCACTTCTGCTGCAAAGCAGATGGTCTCAGAGAGCGTTGGGTGTGCGTGTATAGTTAAGCCCAAATCATGCGCATCGGCGCCCATTTCAATCGCTAACACTGCTTCGGCTAACAACTCGCCTGCGTTGACACCCACAATCCCTGCGCCAATCACCCGATGGGTATCTTTGTCGAATATTAGTTTGGTCGTGCCTTCGGTACGCGCAACGGATAGCGCACGGCCACTGGCCGCCCAAGGGAAGCTAGCTTTTTCAATCTCAATGCCTTTGGCTTTGGCTTCAGTTTCTGTCATGCCAGCCCAAGCTACTTCTGGGTCGGTGTAAGCGACGCTAGGAATGACATTGGCAACAAACTCCACTTTGTGGCCTGCAATCACTTCTGCTGCCACTTTGGCTTCATGGGTGGCTTTGTGTGCCAACATAGGTTGACCAACAATGTCGCCAATGGCGAAAATATGTGACACATTGGTTCGCATTTGTTTATCAACGTTGATAAAGCCACGGTCATCCACCGTAACGCCAGCATTTTCAGCACCGATGTTTTTGCCGTTAGGACGGCGACCAATAGACACTAATACCCGGTCATACACTTGGGTTTCTTTGGGTGCAGACCCATCTTCAACACCTTTGCCTTCAAAACTCACATGAATACCGTCTTTTTTGGCTTCAATTTTTGAGACTTTGGTAGACAGCATAATCGCTTCAAAGCGTTTTTCCATGCGTTTTTGTAATGGGCGTACAAGGTCGCGGTCGCAACCTGTGATTAAGCCATCCATAAATTCAACTACGCTGACTTTTGAGCCTAGCGCGTCATACACCGTGCCCATTTCAAGGCCGATAATGCCACCACCGATGACTAATAAACGTTTAGGAATATCTGCCAAGGCCAATGCGCCTGTCGAATCCATGATACGTTCGTCTTCTGGCGCGCCAGGAAATTTGGTGGCTTGTGAGCCTGCGGCAATAATTGCGTTTTCAAAGCCTATAGTGGTGACTTTGCCATCAGCGGCTGTGACGGCGATTTGATTGGGGCTAGTAAACTTGCCCACGCCATTCACAACAGTGACGCCACGCGCTTTGGCCATTTGAGCCAAACCACCCGTGAGTTTACCCACCACTTCGTTGGCTTTCCAATCGCGTAGTTGATCTAAATTAATGTTTGGTGCACTAAAGCTTACGCCATGGTGTGCAGTTTCTTCGGCTTCGGTAATCACTTTGGCGGTGTGCAACAATGCTTTGGATGGAATGCAACCCACATTTAAGCATACGCCACCAAGTGTTGGGTAACGTTCAATCAATACCACTTTGAGGCCTAAGTCAGCGGCTCTAAATGCCGCGGTGTAGCCGCCAGGGCCTGAACCTAATACTACAAGCTGGGTAGTAATGTCGTTATTGCCTGTGGCAATGGCAGGCGTAGGCGCAGGGGTTGTAGGCGATACATGAGTTTCTGTTTTAGCTGTTTCAGCTTTAGGTGCTTCTGGTTTTGCAGGTGCGGTGCTTGCGCCTTCGGCTTCCACCATCAAAATCAGTGAGCCTTTGGCGACCTTGTCCCCCACGCTCACTTTTACCTCTTTTACCACGCCAGCGTGGGAGGAGGGGATGTCCATGGATGCTTTGTCTGATTCCACTGTGATGAGTGAGTCTTCTTTGGCGATGGTGTCGCCCGCTTTCACCAATACTTCAATCACATCAACTGAATCAAAATTGCCAATGTCTGGTACCAACACTTCTACAACATTACTCATGCAAAACCTTATAGATTAATTAAGATTAGATGTGATTTTATCACTAAATTACGCTCTCTCGCCCGTTTTGCCAGTGCCCATTCAAGGCAACGGCTTTGTTAACCTGCAGTCGGGGTCAGTTTTTTGCTAGGTTTGTTTTTCTTGGCTAGTTTGGCTGGCGCATTTTTCATCGTGCACACTTCATGGCCATAGTTGCCGCCCGTGTCATCAGGTTCGTAATAGTCATTGATAAACTGCCAACGACCCTTGTTTAGCTTTTTAAACTCACCTAAGCCCGTGCTGTAATCTGCCTGATTCGCATCAGAGAGTTTAAAGGTGAGCGCTAATTTTGTGCCTGTGGTAATTGCTTGGCCTTGATAGGCCACATTGTTTTCAGTGGCAGTGATGAGGTCATAGACGCCAAATTTGCCGTGGCTGTTGAGTTTGTTGAGTTTTAAGGTGACAAGCACCTCGTAATCACCCACGCTGACATTGCTACCTGTGCAGGTATAAAGGCCACTGTAATTGTTGCCTTGGAAACTGGGTTTTGCGACGAGGGTGGGACTAGAAACTAAGCCAGCCAATAAACTGATGAATAACAAAGCACGAGAGTTTAGGTTCATAAGCTTTCTTAATGTGAACGTATGTTAATGTGAACGTATGATAGTGAAATTTAATTTGAATTTTGAAAAAACACCTTTAGCTAAGATGATAAGGTCAAACCCTGTTTTTACCAAGATGTGCTTAAGATATTTAACGCAAAATTTTTTAAATTTCGCCTCTCACGAGACGGCTAACTATGGGAAAATAAGCGCTTGCAATTATCTGTGTCTGTTACTCTATGAAGTCATCCCCTCATTCGTCCAATAAAAGCAAGTGGCAGAACGTGATATCGACGGAACTGCTTTTATTGGCGGCTTTGCTTGTTGGCTTGGTGACTTGGCTAGCATTAGAAAATAAGCGTGAGTTACCCGCTCTCGACTCAAGTGCGCAAACCACGCAAAAACTACAATGTGTTTCTTATGCGCCGTATTACGGCCCTAACCAATCGCCTGTGGTGCCTGGCATTCAGGTTTCCCGTAGTCAAATCGAACACGACTTAAAAAAACTTTCTAGCATGACCGATTGCGTGCGCACGTATGCGGTGGCACAAGGCTTGGATGCGGTGCCTGAGGTGGCAAAATCGTTGGGTTTGAAGGTGATTATCGGCGCATGGGTGGGTTGGACTGACGAAGATAATCGCAAAGAAGTCGCTTTAGCAGTCAAAAGAGCCAATGCATACCCCGAAACGGTGAAGGCGATTATTGTGGGCAATGAAGTGTTGTTGCGTCGCGAGCAACCTGAGGACATGGTGCGCGACTATTTGCGTTGGGCGCAAGCGCATACCGAGGTGCCTGTGACCTATGCCGATGTTTGGGAATTTTGGCTCAAGCATCCTAAATTAGAGCAGGAGGTGGATTTTATCACCGTGCATATTTTGCCGTATTGGGAAGATGCCCCCGTGGCGATTGAATATGCCGCCACGCACACGAAGGCGGTCATGCATAAGCTGGCTGGCAAATTTCACAAGCCATTGTTGATTGGTGAGACAGGTTGGCCTTCAGTCGGGCGTCAACGTTTTGGTGCAGAGCCTAGTTTAATCAACGAAGCCCGCTATTTGCGTGAGTTTTTGCAAACGGCGCGTGAGCAAGGCTGGCAATACAACGTCATCGAGGCGATAGATCAACCTTGGAAGCGTGATTTAGAAGGTACGGTTGGTGGTTATTGGGGCGTGTTTGACACCGATTTAAATCCTAAATTTTCATTGCAAGGGGCTGTGCCTGCACGCCAAGATGGTCATTGGCCTTGGGGATTGGGTGCGCTTGTGGCGATTGGTTTATTGGCTTGGTCACGCTATAAACAACAATCGACAGTAACGCATCAGTTCAAAGCCGTTGTGGTTGGTGGTTTGTTGGGCATCACGGCTTACTTGCAAGGCGAATACTTGTGGCAAGCTTGTCGTGATATGCAAGAGTGGCTGGCGCTGGGTGGCGTGACTTTGATAGGGGATGGCTTGGTGTTGATGGGCGTGTTGTTTCCTCTAAATAAACATAAAAGTAAGTCGCAAGTGCTGAGTACGCTTTTGCTGTTCACCATGTGTTACGCCAGTTTTTGGTTGTGGTTAGATGGCCGCTACCGTAACTTCCCACTGGTGTTATATGCGTTGCCTGTGCTGTGCTTATTTGTTGCGCAATTGAGCCAAGTTGGGTGCAAATGGGTTTGCTCGTTTAGCCGAGATAGCCTCGCAAAAATTGTCTTAATCTTGGGCGCGCTAGCGACGTTACTCAGTCTGCGCGTTTGGTATTTAGAGCCACAAAATCAATACGCCATGTTTTGGTTAGGCTTGGTGTTGATGATGAGTGTCGTGGCGTGGATGCAGTCGCAAAATACGCAAGTAATCAATGGTGAAAATAAATAGTATGCAGAATAAGAAACTGAACACGCGCTGGACTTTTGTGAAAAGCCTCTTACCCAAAATACTGCCAAGTTTAATATTCGCACTCCTGTTTTCAGCAGTCTATGTGGGCTTGTGGTATTTAGCCAACCGCGCCTTGCCACTCATCAATGTGAAGCCTACTTTGCATGGCTTTGCTTACAGTGCCTACCGAGGCAATCAGAGTCCATTGGACCACGAGTACCCCAGTACTTCAGAGTTGGTGGAAGATTTAGATTTACTCAAAAAACATTCCGATCGCTTACGTTTGTATTCCTCACTAGAGAACGGTGAAGTCATCCCACTGGCGGCAAAACGGAGTATGAGCGTCATCGGTGGCGCTTGGCTGGACACCAACCACGCGAATAACGACCGAGAGCTAGCTGCTTTGCGCGACAAAGTCATCAATTATCCTAATATTGAACGTGCGATTGTTGGTAATGAGGCGATTCTACGGGGCGACTTAACGACAGAGCAACTCATTGCCTATGTTGACCAAACGCGCAAACAAATCAATGTGCCGATTTCAACAGCAGAGCCTTGGCATATTTGGATTAAACATCCAGAGCTGGTTAAGCATGTGGATTATATTGCGGTGCATTTGCTGCCTTATCACGAGGGCCTGCCTGTTGATAAGGCCGTGCAATATACCTTTGACCGCTATAAACAATTACTCGAAACCTTTCCGCGTAAAAAAATTGTGATTACCGAGGTGGGTTGGCCCAGCCGAGGCCCGACCATAGGTGCGTCTGTGGCGAGCGAGGTCAATCAAGCGCGTTTTGTGCGCGAATTTTTGGCACGTAATTCAGTTGAAGAGCTGGATTTTTATCTCATGGAAGCGTTTGACCAGCCTTGGAAAGTGAAAGTGGAGGGTTGGGCAGGGGCATATTGGGGCATGTTTGATGCCGACCGCCATGAAAAATACTCTTTGCAAGGCGCTGTGCCACGTGACAATCGTTGGACAGCAAAAGCTAGCTGGTCGACCTTGTTGGCCTTTATCCCGCTGATGTTTATTGCTTGGCGCTTTAAACATTGGGGCATGGGCGGGGTGTTGTCGATGGCGGTGTTGTTCCAAGCCTGTATTACCACTTTGGTGATTGCATGGAATTTACCAGGCGATTATTACTACAGCTTGCGCGATTTTGTCGTGCTGGCGGGCTTGATTTTTGCCATTGCGCTCACGTCTATGGTGTTGATGATTTATGCGGTGGAGTTTAGCGAGGTGATGTTTAAACCGCAATGGCGCAGGTTGTTTAAACGTGCTACCCCATTGCCTGCTGATAAAGAGTTGTTTGTATCTATCCACTTGGCCTGTTATAACGAACCGCCGGAAATGGTGATTGCCACCATCGATAGCTTGCGCAATTTAAACTACACCCGTTATGAAGTGATTGTGGTGGATAACAACACCAAAGACGAAGCTAAGTGGAAGCCATTGGAAGCTTATATGGCGACCATGCCAGACAACTTCCATTTTTACCATCTGCCTTCATGGCCTGGCTTTAAAGCGGGGGCGCTTAATTTTGCGCTTTCTAAAACCCATGCTGATGTGCAAGTGGTAGGTGTGGTAGATGCGGATTATGTGGTCACCCAAGATTGGTTATCGGACTTGGTGCCACACTTTTTGGAGGCTAAGGTTGCCGTTGTGCAAGCGCCACAAGCCCATCGAGACTGGGAAAACCGCTTTTTTGACCGCATGTGTAATTGGGAGTTTGAAGGCTTTTTCCGCATCGGCATGCACCATAGACATGAGCGTAACGCCTTAATTCAGCATGGCACCATGACCTTGATACGTGCGCAGGCCTTGAAAGACTTTGGTGGCTGGTCAGAATGGTGTATTTGCGAGGATACCGAGCTGGGCTTGCGTTTGCTCGAGCAAGACATGGAGTTGCGTTATATCGACGATACCTTTGGTCGCGGGTTGACGCCTGCTAACTTCAAAGCACTCAAGTCGCAACGCAACCGTTGGGCGTTTGGCGCTATGCAGATTTTAAAACACCACATGCCCAAATTGATTGGTAAATCTACCCTAAACTTTAGTCAGCGTTACCACTTTTTAACGGGCTGGTTTGGTTGGTTTGGTGAGGCCTTGCAACTGCTGTTCACGCTAGGCTCGATTTTCTGGACATTCGCGATGTTGCTTTTCCCGAAACTGTTCAGTTTGCCTGTGGTGGTGATGATTGTGCCGATTTTGTGTTTTCTCGCCATCAAAGCCATTCTTGGCCCGATGCTCTACCGCAAAACCATGCAATGTAGCTGGCAAGATATTTGGGGCGCTTCTTTAGCCAGTTTGGGTTTATCGCACGCCATTGCACGAGGCATTATCAATGGGCTTACTCATAAGGCCGGCGTGTTTGTGGTGACGGCTAAAACCAAGTCGCAATTAAGCAATTGGCAACTGATTGCGCCCATTACAGAAGAGCTGGGTATTTTGCTATTGTTGATTATCAGTGCCATTGCCATGCTGTTCTCGCGTGGTTTCCATAATTTGGATGCGCAATTATGGGTGTTGATGTTGGCGTTGCAATCTCTGCCATATTGGAGCGCCTTGGCTTGCCAGTGGTTTTCAGAAAAAAGAGACAAAGCATGAGAAATTGTCTAAGAACGTTTACTGCCGAGCACGCCGTCGCCTTGTTTTTTGTGGCGCTGTTGGCTTTTGTTGCGCTCACTTACCAAAGCCACGGCATTAGCAACGACGAGATTGTGCAAAATATCTACGGGCAATTGTTGCTCAAGTTTTATGGCTCAGGGTTGGTTGATGACAGCGCCTTTCATTATAAAAATTTATATCTTTATGGCGGGTTGTTTGACCTGATAGCCGCCGCACTAGAGCCACTCACCTCGCTTTGGGTGTGGGATTTACGTCACTTAATCTCTGCAGGGTTTGGTGTGCTGGGTTTTTGGGCGCTGTATCGCATTGCGTGTTTGATGGCGGATGCCAAGTTAGGCTTGCTGGCTTTGAGTTTGTTAGCGCTAACTTCGCTGTGGACAAGCACCATGTTCACCCACACCAAAGACATCCCGTTTGCCACATGTATGCTATGGGCATTGTACGCCACCATCTTAGTCGTGCGTGACTTAGACCGCACAGCATGGCGCGATCTATGCCTGCTCGGTTTGGCTGTCGGTGCGGCCTTAGGCTTACGCATCGGTGGTGCGTTTGCGGTCATTTATCTGATTCTGCTCTTAGCCATGCGTTTTACACATTTGTATTTGCAAGGTGAGCCAGCAATAGTCAAACGCTTACAAATCACGATACTTAAACTATTCGTCTCAGGGCTATTGGCGTTTGTGGTGATGGCGTTTTGTTGGCCTTGGAGCGTCACCGCGCCTGACCATATTTTAGAAGCCGTCAAAGCGTTCTCGTATTTCGCCTTTCACATGGAAACCATCCTACATGGACATGTGTACAAAATCGGCGACATACCCAACACCTATCTGTTTGAGTATTTATTAGTCAAGTTACCCGAAGTGGTGTTATTGGGCATTGTTGCTTTTGTAGGTTTTGTGTTTGTTGACCCGGCTTTAAGCCAACGTGATAAAAAACAGACTAAAGCCTTGGATACACGTGCCATTGCTTTTGTGTGCGTACTGGTCAGCTTGGCTGTGCCTTTGCTGTTTGTGTTGTACGACAAACCTGCGCTATACAACGGCGTGCGTCATTTTACTTTTGTGGTGCCTTTGCTTATTCTGTTAGCCGCTTGGGGGTTGATGAAAACGTATCAAAGTCTTTCCAAACCTTGGCTGCAAGCGCTTTTGTTGGGCGTTGCTGTGGGTTTAAGTACGGTCACATTACGTGACATCATCGCCTTGCACCCCTACGATTATATGCGTTTGAATCGTTTGGTGAGTGAAGAGCCCAATGCGCAATACCAATGGGAAGGCGACTACTGGTCGAGTGCCTTGCGTGAAGTCAGCTCAAGTCTAACCAGCCTGAATCTACCTAAACAAGACAAGCCTTATTTGGTCTCCGTATGCGCAGAAAGTCCGCAAGGCCAAGCCTATCTCGATGACCGTTTTAAAGTCACCAAAGATTGGGATGCCTCAGATTTTTTTATGGCAGGCACCAATATGCATTGTCATCAAGTGATGAAAGGCAAAGTGATTGGCGCAGTGTATCGTGATGGGTTGCTGTTGGCCGTGGTGAAAGATAGACGCGCGCTTCGAGGCAAGGATAGATGGGGCGTCCCTGCAAAGAACTAATCAGAGCGTGTATGACAGAGAAAAGGAACGCGACGTGCAAACACTAGAAGCGATGGCAACCATGAGAGCAAAACAACAGCCTTTAGTCACGGTGATGCTACCTGCCTACAATGAGGCAGACAATATTGCGCATACCATGCAAAACACCGCGCAAGTATTGCAACAGATGTCGCCCAATTGGCAGATTGTGGTGGTAGACGATGGCAGTCGCGACCAAACTGCACAAGTGGTACAAGCCCACGCGCAAGCTTGTCGTGCGACTTTAGTCAGGTTTTCGCGTAACTTTGGCAAAGAAAACGCCATTGCGGCAGGGCTGAGCCATGCCAAAGGCGATGTGGTGATATGCATGGATGCCGATGGCCAACATGCCTCAGAGCTGATGCTCACCATGTTGCAAAAGTGGCGTGAAGGCTATGACATGGTCTATGCCGTACGCCAAGATCGCGAGCAAGAAAGCCGCTTTAAACTCTGGGGTTCGCGCTTGTTTTACCGCATGATGAGTCAGCATAGCCATATTGAAATCCCACGTGACGCAGGTGATTTTAGGCTGATGGACAGAAAGGTGGTGGATGCGATTTGCGCCTTGCCAGAGCGTAACCGCTTTATGAAAGGCATTTACGCTTGGGTCGGCTACCGCTCGATTGGCATCCCATACACGCCCTTGCCACGCATGCATGGCGAGAGTGCTTACTCCAAATTAAAACTCATCGCCTTGGCTTGGACAGGCATTACCAGCTTTTCGGTACTGCCTTTGCGCCTAGCCAGCTTAACGGGTGTCGTCTTGGCTTTGCTCGCTTTTGCTTATGGCACGGTGGTGGTGATTGATAAACTGTTTTTTTTCGAGCCCGTTCCTGGCTACCCGACCTTAGTTGCCAGCATGATGTTTTTTGCAGGCGTGCAATTATTGTTTATCGGCGTGTTGGGCGAATATCTAGCGCGTGTGTATGACGAAGTGAAAGGTCGACCAGCTTACATTGTCGCAGAAGTGGTTGAGCCGAGTCTGCCTAAAACATCCTCTACTGCAACCAAGACCAAAGTGCCTGCCAAACCAAAGGCAGTCGCTAAACCAAAGACAGTCACCCAAAAAAGCTTGGCTGATAAAACCAATAAAAAGGTGAAGGTTTAATGCAAACTTCAGTGTTTGGTTTTATTGGCGTAGGCGCGCTGGCCGCATTGGTTCACTATGTGGTCGCCTTAGGGGCGCATGCTTGGGGCATCAGCCCCGCCAATAGCAATTGGCTAGGCTTTTTGTTGGCTTTCCCTGTCAGTTATTGGGGGCATCGCACTTGGAGCTTTAAACACTCACAATCTACGCATATTTCAGCATTCAGCAAATTTTTCTTGGTCGCCTTGTTCGGCTTTTTTGGCAATCAAGCCTTGCTGTGGTTAGGCCTGCATTACACCCCTTTGCCATTTTGGTTAGTACTTGGCTTGGTGATGGTCGTAATCGCGCTAAGTACTTATGTATTGAGCCGTTTTTGGGCGTTTAAACATGCATAAACTAATAGTCTGTGCAGATGACTATGCCCAATCCCCAGCCATTGATGACGCGATTATCGACCTGATTCAACGTGGCGTATTGAACGCCACCTCATGCATGACACTTAGCCCACGCTGGCCTGAATCTGCCAAACGGTTGACGGCTAAGATTCGCAATCAAGCGGATATCGGTCTGCATTTAGACTTTACCCAGTTCTCACAAACCATCCGTCTTGAACACCCACAATTGGTGTTGCGATGCCTGTTACGTTTGGTCTCCAAGCGCGCTATCGCAGAAAACATCAATCAACAATTAGACGCCTTTGAGCAAGCCATGGGCACTGCGCCTGACTATGTCGATGGGCACTTACATGTGCATCAACTCCCCGTCATTCGTGAAGCACTCATCGAAGCGCTTAACCAACGCTATGAAAACTTGCCCGTAAACCAACGCCCGTGGCTCAGAATCTCCCGCCCACCCGCTAGCGCAGGGCGCAAAGGCACTATCATTCGCTGGCTAGGTGCAAATGCACTCGAAGGTTTGGCAACACAAGCAGGCTTCAAAACCTCACCGTTGTTACTAGGCGTGTATGATTTTTCGGGGGATAGCGCAGCCTATTTTAAACACTGGCAAACTTGGATAACTGAATTACAGGCCTTTTACGCAAACTCACCTTTGCAATCCCATCAGATGCCTGTTGTATTGATGTGTCACCCTGCAACGCAAGTTGAAGAGGGTGATGTGATAAGTCACGCCCGTGTGCAAGAATGGGATTTAATGCGATCAGAGTCATTTGCTAGTTGGTGGAAAAGTTTAGCGTTGAATTTAAAGAGGTAAGATAAAAGGGATTGGGAATAAAAAAGGGCGCTAAGAGCGCCCTTTTTTAGTTGGAGTGATTAGAGTAACAATCTTCTAACGTCACTCAACATGACACGTAGGTGGCTGGTGAATCTTGCGCCATCTGCGCCGTCAATCACGCGGTGGTCGTAGGAGAGTGACATTGGCAAGATGAGGCGTGGTTCAAAGCCGTTGGACTCTTTGTTATAAACAGGTTGCATGCTAGAGCGTGACACGCCTAAGATGGCGACTTCTGGGCAGTTGATAATCGGGGTGAACATGGTGCCGCCGATGCCGCCTAGGCTAGAAATGGTAAAGCAACCGCCTTGCATTTCTTCTACTTTGAGTTTGCGCTCACGGGCCTTGCCAGAGAGTTCAGCTAAGTCACGCGCAATGTCCATTACGTCTTTGCTGTTGACGTCTCTTACCACAGGCACGACTAAACCATCGGGCGTGTCGCAAGCAAAACCGATGTTGTAATACTGTTTCAAAATCAAGCTATCGCCTTCTGGTGAAAGCGAGGCGTTGAAGTTGGGGTAGGTGCGCAGGGCGTTGACCACGGCTTTCATTAAGAAGGCGAGCATGGTGAGTTTTACGCCACGTTTTTCAGCTTCTGCCAACATGGATTTTCTAAAGTCTTCCAAGTCGGTAATGTCGGCTTCGTCAAATTGGGTGACGTGCGGTGCTGTGACCCAGTTGCGGTGTAAGTTTGCACCTGAGAGTTTTTTGATGCGTGAAAGCGGTTTGGTTTCGATGTCACCAAACTGACTGAAATCAATCACAGGCATTGGCAAGGTGCTTAAGCCTGCGCCACCGCCCATATTGTCTGTGCGTGGTTTTGCGAGTTCGCCTTTGACAAAGGCTTGCACGTCGCTGACTACAATGCGGTTTTTAGGGCCTGAGGCTTTGACCAATGCCAAGTTCACGCCAAGCTCACGGGCAAATTTACGCACAGATGGGCTGGCATGCGCCAGTTTGCCAGATGCGCTCACCGCTGACTCACCGACTGGATTAGGCGTGGCTTGAGGTTGAATGACTTTAGGCACTTCAGCCACTGGGCGAGTAGGCTCAGGCACCGCGACTTTTTGCTCAGCGACGGTAACCGTTGCAACCACTGGTGTTGCTGTTGGTTGAGGTGCTGGTTTTTCAGCAGGTGCGGTTTCGCCAGATGCGTCAATTTTGATAATGACATCACCTTGTTTGGTTTTGTCGCCTACTTTAATCAAGATTTCTTTAACCACACCGGCCATCGATGATGGAATGTCCATGGAGGCTTTGTCAGACTCCACAGTGATGAGCGAATCTTCTTTGGCGATGGTGTCGCCAACGTTTACCAATACTTCAATGACATCTACGCTATCAAAGTTGCCAATGTCAGGCACTAAAACTTCTTTAATGGTCATGTTGAGTTGTTTCCTTTTGCGCGAATATTGTTAAGCTAACTATTTATCAATTAACTAATTATTAATTAAATAGTGCTAGGGTTTGCGCGTTTTACATCAATCTTATACTTTTTAATGGCTTCAGTGGCTTTGCTGGTTGGCAATTTGCCATCGTCTGCCAAGGCTTTTAATGTCGCCAATACCACATAGTATCTGTCTA
The DNA here is from genome assembly GCA_965249075.1 of uncultured Methylophilus sp. Lineage (GTDB taxonomy): Bacteria > Pseudomonadota > Gammaproteobacteria > Burkholderiales > Methylophilaceae > Methylophilus. The sequence goes on along the minus strand of CBDFLF010000001.1, from coordinate 362,354 downwards.
CTTCAAAGAAGCTACGCAGTGCTTCGCGTGAATCTGAGCGGCCATAGCCATCGGTGCCCAATGTCACAAAACGATTTGGTACAAACGGGCGAATTTGGTCAGCAAAGCTACGCATGTAGTCAGTTGACGCGACCACTGGGCCTTCGGCTTTGCTTAAGCATTGTTCAACGTAGCTTAAACGTGGTTTGGCTTCTGGGTTGAGCAGGTTTTCACGCTCTGCATCTATCCCTTCACGACGCAACTCAGTAAAGCTGGTCACGCTCCAAACATCGGCAGATACGCCCCAGTCTTTTTCGAGTAACTCAGCGGCGGCAATGACTTCACGCAAAATCACGCCAGAACCCATTAACTGTACTTTAGGGCCTTTGGCTTTAGATTTGCTAAAGCTGTACATGCCTTTGAGGATGCCTTCTGCTGAATCTTTAGGCATTTCTGGGTGTGTGTAGTTTTCGTTCATCAAGGTGATGTAGTAGTAGACATCTTCTTGGTTTTGCACCATGCGACGCAAACCTTCTTGAATAATCACCGCTAATTCATAGGCAAAGGTTGGGTCGTATGACACGCAATTCGGAATCGTCGCTGACATGAGGTGGCTGTGGCCATCTTCGTGTTGCAAGCCTTCGCCATTCAATGTTGTGCGGCCTGCGGTTGCACCGAGCAAGAAGCCACGAGCGCGTGAGTCACCTGCTGCCCATGCAAAGTCACCAATACGCTGGAAACCAAACATAGAGTAGTAGATATAGAACGGAATCATTTGCACGCCAGTGACGCTATATGACGTCGCAGCGGCTAACCAACTGGCGAATGAACCTGCCTCGTTAATGCCTTCCTCTAAAATCTGGCCTGTTTGCGATTCTTTGTAGTACATCACTTGGTCAGAGTCTTGTGGCTCGTACAATTGGCCGACAGAAGAGTAAATGCCCAGTTGACGGAACATGCCTTCCATACCAAACGTACGCGCTTCATCGGGCACAATCGGCACCACGTATTTGCCAATTTGTTTGTCACGTACCAAGGTGGATAAAATACGCACAAAGGCCATGGTGGTGGAGATTTCGCGCTCGCCTGTTGCGCCTAGCATGTTTTCAAATGCGCTAAGTTCAGGCACGGCTAATTCGTTACCTTTGCGACGACGTTGCGGCACAAAGCCACCCATGGCGGCACGGCGCTCAGCCAAGTATTTCATTTCTGGGCTGTCATCGGCTGGTTTGTAGAATGAGAGGTTTTCCACTTGCTCGTCGGTCAATGGCAAGTCAAAGCGGTCACGGAATTTTTTCAGTGACTCAATATCCATGCTTTTCTGTTGGTGGGTGGTGTTTTGACCTTCACCTGCGTCGCCCATGCCGTAGCCTTTAACGGTTTTGGCTAAAATGACGGTAGGCTGACCTTTGTGGTTGACTGCGGCGTTGTAGGCAGCAAACACTTTATGTGGGTCATGACCGCCACGGTTCAAGCGCCAGATGTCAGCGTCTGACATCGCGGCCACCATTTCTTTAAGCTCAGGATATTTGCCAAAGAAATGCTCGCGGGTGTATGCGCCACCTTTTTGTTTGAAGTTTTGGTACTCGCCATCCACGCATTCTTCCATGCGTTTTTTCAGCAAGCCATCTTTGTCCATCGCCAATAATGGGTCCCAGTAAGAACCCCAAACTACTTTAATCGCATTCCAACCTGCACCACGGAAGTTAGATTCAAGCTCTTGAATGATTTTGCCGTTGCCACGCACAGGGCCGTCTAAACGTTGCAAGTTACAGTTGATGACAAAAATCAGGTTATCTAAGCCTTCACGCGCTGCGAGTGAAATCGCACCTTGTGATTCTGGCTCGTCCATCTCGCCATCGCCACAGAACACCCATACTTTGCGGTCTGAGGTGTCGGCAATGCCACGGTCGTGGATGTATTTGAGGAAACGCGCTTGGTAAATCCCAGCCAATGGGCCTAGACCCATCGAAACAGTTGGGAATTGCCAAAAATCAGGCATCAACCAAGGGTGTGGGTAGCTGGATAAGCCATTGCCACCCGTTTCTTGGCGGAAGTTATCCATTTGCTCTTCGGTAAAACGGCCTTCTAAGAAAGCACGCGCATACACGCCTGGTGAGGAGTGGCCTTGGAAATACACGCAATCGCCACCAAAGTTTTCATTCGGTGCGCGGAAAAAATGGTTAAAGCCAACATCATACAAAGTCGCGGCTGATTGAAAGCTCGCAATGTGACCGCCCACGCCTGGGGATTTTTCATTAGCGCGCAACACCGTCATAATCGCGTTCCAGCGCACCAAAGCGCGCACGCGACGTTCCATTTCTGGGTCGCCCGGCAATTTAGCCTGTTGGTGGGTAGGAATGGTGTTGACGTAAGCTGTGGTTGCTTTGTAGGGTAAGTTGCTGCCAGAGCGACGCGCTTTATCTATCATCGCCTCGAGTAAAAAGTGGGCGCGGTCTGTGCCTTCGTTTTCGATGACTGCTGTTAAAGCATCTAACCACTCTTGGGTTTCTTGAACATCGGTTTCGGTGAGGTTAGCTTGCGAATGGGTGGCCATGCGTGAGAATTCTCCGTGTTGTGTAACGCTTTGCTTTTTGTTGAAAGCGGTCAGCGACTATAAATTAAAACGATTGCTGGTGAATAGCTTGAAGCAACTCGATTAGGCTGATGAGCTACCAAATATACAAGTAGCATAATTAAGACATAAGTGTCTCTTTTTTAGGCTTTTTGGTCAAGTTAAACAATGCGGATGCGGGGAGATTGATGAAAGATTTGCTACGTTTATATGATGTTTTATATAAGAGTGAAATTGACTATTTTCTGCGAAAGTGGTTTATTTTTAACTAAAAATCAATAAATATGCTTAACTTCTTTTAAAGTTAATGTTGACTGCCGTTGGATTTTTGCTTATTTTGCTTTACGGGAAGCAAAATTTTTATGCACAAGACCCTTGGGTGGGCGCAATTGAAGCAGTTACCTTTGATTAGAAACCACTTTCACGTATCAAAACAGCACCTACCCGTTTTAGCACATCAGGTAGCCACGCTTTGGCTTCGACATGGATATTGGCTTCTACTTGGGTGACTTGTTTGAAGTTGGGCACGGCTTGGTCGAAGGCAATGTGTACGCGATAGAGGGCTTGTTTAGGTGTGAGGGCTTTGTCACCTAGGGTAGCAATCGCACCGCCATGTTCGCTGGCGAGTAGCGGGTTAGGTAAGTTGCTTAAACGAGTGTGGTCGATGCGAGAGACTTTGCCAGTTAACGATTGTACGCTTGGGCTAGTGACCATCAATGAGACGGTTTGGCCAATGGCAATACGTTGTACTTCGTTTTCTGTGACAAAAGCATCAACCGCCCAGCTATTCGGGTCAATCAGTACGCCTAGCAATTGTTTGGGGTGTACCCAAGTGTTGGGTTTGAGGGTGTCGTCTAAATCCATCAATACACCATTCATGGGCGCGGTGATTTCCATGCGCGCTAATTCATCGAGATGCAATTTGGCTTCAGCGAGGTATTGGTCGCGTTGTGAGGTAATCGACGCACGTTTGGCTTCGCCACCTTCGACGGCGGCTAAGCCGCGTAATTGTTGATTGCGGGCATAGGAAATTGCCTCTGCACGGTTGGCGGCAATACTCAACTCGGGCGAAGTGAGGCTAAACAAAGTCTCTCCTTGTTTGACTTCACCCTCGCGATGCATGCTCACTAGTTGACCGGGTATTGGGGTGTATAAATGCGTTTGTTGCGTCGCGTAGAGCCAACCTGGCGCATGCACTTTGCTTTGCCAAGGGATAAGCGCCAAAGCTAACAAGCCAGCGCCTGCCAATTTCCAACCAGTACGGTGTTTAGAGGGAATCTCATTTCTTTTTGTATGCCAAACCATAAGTTCTCGATAGATAGGGTTAAACACAAACCAGATCATTTCCACGGTAAATAAAATGATGCCGATGACTTTGATAAAAAAGGTATACACCAACCAAGCGATGCCTAAATAGACCGTTAAACGATAGGCCCACGTGATGAAAGCAAAAGTGATTAGAGCGCGGCGTTTATGCTGGGGGAAGGTTTCAGCATACCCTTCATCCAAACCGAGCAAGCGTCTGCGTAAACAAGTTTTTGCGAGCTGGCCTGAACGCTCATGCAAGTTGGGGAAGTTGAGCCAATCTGAAAAAATAAAGTAGCCGTCAAAGCGCATAAATGGGCTGAGATTGACCATGAGTGTCAGCACCCAACTAGTAGTGGCTAAAAAGAATAATGCGTTTTTGAGCGCGCCGTCGCTACACAAACTCCATGCAAGGGTGGCGATGCCCGCCAGGGCAAGCTCGGCAATAATGCCCGCAGAGGCAATGTGCAAACGCTGTTTGGGGTTGGTGAGTTTCCAACTTTCTGAGGTGTCGGTGTAAGGCATGGGGAACATGACCAGCATGGCGATGCCCATGTGTGCAACACGCACGCCATAATGGGTGGCAGTCAGCGCATGTCCGAGCTCATGGATGGTTTTGGAAACCACCATGGCCATTGCATATCCAAATAAGCCACTCCAAGTGAATTGGTCGACCAGTTGGTGACTGAATGACTCCCATTGGCGCAAGACCAAAAACAGGCCAAGCATGCTGGTGGCAATGATTGTCCATGCAGTGCTGGGTTGAAATAGCCATGCGAGTTTGGGGCGGATGGCGCTAAACCACGCTTGTGGGCGTACCAGCGGAATGCGGAAAAACAGATAGTGGTGCAGTAACCAAGTGCCGATGTTTTGTTGTTTGGCTTGGTGTTGCGCCATCAAATATTTCACGTCTTGTTCATTGGTGCTTTGCAGCAGTTGATGCTGTTTTAAAAACTGTATTAAGGCACTGATGTCTTCTTCCTGCGCGTCCAAGGTCGTGAGCTGTGCAATATCTTGTATTACCGCTTCAGCGTATTGCAAACGCCAGCGCGATAGGATTTCAAACTCTAGCCAGCCAATTTGGTAAAACTTATTTGCGATGGGGTCTTGAATCAACCAGCGCGGGCTGCCATCTGTGTGCGGTTTGTCTTGAATTAGACGTAATTCTTGCCTGAGCGCAGGTAAGGCCAAGGGTTGCGCAGGCTTGGGGGCGGGCGCAGTTGCTGTCGCGAGCGTATTGGCTTGCTTCAGTCCACTGTTGGGTTGTGCTTCGAGTAATGCAGAGTCGCTCATCACGAATGCCCTTTAAATACTTAGGCTACACGCCCAGCCATGTGCGAACAGCTGTCATTGGCTTACGGAATAAATAATAAGCCAAGATGCTCCACTCGCCAGTGATGCGTGCTGTGCCTTGCAAGCCAATACGAGGTAGGGATTTGCTCAAGTCGAATTTAGCTTTGAGACGATAGCTAGACACGTTGCTTGGACTGAGAGAGGCTTGGTAGCTGGTTTGGCTTAAACTCGCTTCAATTGGATTGAGTGGGTCAGTGTCTAAAAATAATTTCACTGGCGCGCCCATCTCCAATGCGATGGCGTCTTTGGTCGGTAGCCATATTAATAAGCCTGCGCTGGCGGGGTTGGCAATTTGCATGACGCGCTCACCTGTTTGCACAGGACGACCTATCCAATCGTTTTCGTCACCAAACACCGCTAAGCCATTTTCGCCTGCGAGTACGCCTAAACGTGCTTGTTGCGATTCTACCGCTTGAAGCTCGGCTTGTTTTTCTTGTACCTTGCCAAGTAGCATCGCTAAATCTGCTTTGCTTTTTGGGTCGTCTATGGCGCGTTGCTCTGCCACCAAGGCTTCTGCTTTGGCGGTTTGTAAGGCTTTTTGCGCCACTTCTACACGATTGTTATTGGTGGTGTCGTCAAGCGTGAACAGCACATCGTCTGCTTTCACGGGTTGATTGGGTTTCACTAAAATCTCTTTAATCACGCCATCTTGCGGAGAGGCAATGTTGAGTGCATTGAGTGCGATGACCTCTGCAGGGGCAAGCACGGACAAACGCACTGGCAGGCATAATACCAACAACAGGATGGCGCCAGCCATACGAATATTCTTTGTATTGCAGCGTTGCTTGACATGGTTTAGCCAAGTGGTTTTAGGCAGTAGTGCTTGATAGCAATGTGTATAGGAGACATGCAACAAAGCCAATTGTTTGATTTCGTCTAATGACCAAGCTTGCTCACGCGCATACATCACATAAGCGGTATGTTGTGTTGCGACCAAGGGGATGACCAACAAGTGCGCGGGTAACCACTCTTGCCAGTCCTGTTGCTCTTCGCGTGTGGCCTCGCTAAACGCGTAGCAAGTCGGCGCACTAATGCTGGTAAAACGTTGTGCAAATTGATTCATCCACACCGTAAATGGCGATTCGTTTTCGACATCCACCAAGCCTGAGGCGGCGGTGAGCTTAATGCCAGACAAGGCAGGTTCAAAGAACACCGCTTGACGATAAGGGACAAAGTCTACCGTTTCATTGAGCACCATAAAGCGTAACTCAGGCAAGCTTGCTGCTGCCATGGCACGTTGTTGTAGATGCAGAATACTGGCGAGTCTAAGCGCTTCGTTTTGTGACGATTGTGCAATCATAAAATATCTTTAAACGGCAAATGAACGACAGATTAAGGATTGAATGGGCTTAAGTCAGCGACACCACTCATGCCAGGCAATAAGTCTGAATAGTGCTTACTGAGTACGGCTTCAATATCGACCGTTTGACTGATAGGGTCAACACGTCCACTGATGGCATGTACTTTGGCCTCGTATTTCTCCCCTGTTTCATCAATCAAAATATTAAATGGGGTGCCCACTTTGATTTTTTTCAACATCTTGGATGGGAAGTTGGCGCGCATGCGTAATGGACCGTCTTTGACCAAATCCATCAGCGGTTGGGCTGGGGAAACGGTCATAAATGAACGCACGTGAACTTTGGCGACACGGCCACTCCAAGGCGCACGAATGCTACATTGAGAAGCTTGTGATTGTTGCATATTGAGCTGTGCTTTGTTTTTGTTGACTGTGCTGGCTGCGACAGACACTTCGACGTCACTGGCTTGTTGTAAGCCTTGCATCTTCACTTTGGCTTCGTGTTGGTCAATGGCGCTGGCAAGCTCTGCTTTCGCCATTTCAATCTTGGCGTATGACTCTTGGCAGTCAAAAGCCACTAATACATCCCCTTCTTTAAATGACTTGCCGAGAGACGCATTGAGTTTGATAATGCGTGCAGGCACGGTACTGGCTAAAGTTGTTTCTCTATCTGGCGTTAAAAGTACACGCACCTCAGGGGCGGCTGTGCCTAATTTCGGCATGGCTGTTGTTGCAGGTGTTGCTATCTTAGAGGGTGCTGGCGTTGCTTGTTGAACACTACTTGCAGGCATCACTTTATTGATGGGTGTGCTTGTTGAAATGACTTTATTTTGGGTGTTGCTTGCTGGCAATGCTTTACTTTGCGCGTTGCTGATTGGCAACATTACTGTTTTCGGCAAGGTCGTTTCTGCAGCGCTGAGCGGATACATGATACTCAGTAGTAAGCTCATCATCAGCGGGTGTTTTAATGTCATCATGGCGTATATTCCTAGTTTGCTAGTCACGGGGTTTAGCGTTTTTTGCGCTAGCATGTTGTAATTATTTTGCTTTTTCTGGTTTTGCATTGTGTTTTGTAATCAGTGCCTTAACTTCATTCAGTTTGAAGGTGGCAGCGGCGAGTAAGCTACTCTCTAATACAGAGGCACGAGAACCGCTTGGAATTTTGGTTTCGTAGCTACTGAGTTCTACAGGTTTACCTTGCGCATCTTGCATTTGAATACGCCACTGTGTTTTATCAATAGACAAATGGTTTTTCTGGTCTAGCTTAAATACCAAAGGTTGTGCTTGTTCTTGGTGTTGTATATTGTTGCGTGCCAGTAACTGAATCACTTGAGATTTCATTTTTGACACTTGCTCAGGATTGTTCACGCCTTCAATTTTGACGTGCACCGTTTCTGGTTGATTGAATAAGTGAGACTCAAACGCCAACGCAGAGGTTTGTGTTTGCGTGATGTGCGTTTTGATGCGATTGCTCAACTCTGAAATCGTGCTCTTGCTGTAATTGTCCTCAAGCGGATCAAAGCCTAATGTATTGTACAAACGTCCAAATGCAATTTGCGCATTGGCATAAGCATTGGCTTTTTGATAAGCGCCCAACACAGCCCGTGCTTCGGTACGGATGGCTTCTAGCTCGTTTTCAAGTTTTGAGTCCATAGAAGCTTTATAGAAGTTAGCTAAGCGTTGATCAACATCCGCGCCTTTGTCTGCCAAGTCGTAGTCTTGAACCGCCAATTTATAGCGCTCGGTACTCACGCGTAGCTGTGTCAAAATCGCCATCGAGAGCGCCATGCGACGGGCTTGGTCAACATTTTCACGTTGCGCTTGGGTTTTTTTCAAGGTTGGCAAGCTGAATACTTTTAGCAAGTTCCAAGTAATGCCAACGCTGGCTTGTTGCCAATTTTTGTTATACAAAAACTCGTTGGAGTTATATTGGGTGCCACCTGTGATATTAAAGTTAGGCAAGAAGCTAAACAGTTGCTTACGTGCCTCAGCGGCAGTGATGCGTTTTTTGTAATCCTCTTCACGCAATTCTGGACGTTGCAATAAGGCCATTTCTTCCAATTCAAGAATATTTTGTGGCACAGGGGGCAACACAGTTTCTTTGCTTTCTGCCAAGTTAAAGTCTTGACCTGGTGGTACGCTCATTAAGGCGGCCAGTTCGCGTTTGGCAAACTCTAAATCTTGACGTCTTTGGTTAAGTGCAGAAGTCGCATCCAGCAAAGCACGTTGGTAGTTTAAGGCCAAGGCAGGGGAGATGATTTTTTGTTCTTCCGCTTCACGTGAGCGTTTAAGCGCTGATTCGGCACGCTTTAACACCACTTCACCTTGTTGAGCTAGACGTTGTGCGCCCAGCGCACGCCAGTAAGCTGCACGCACATCTTGAAGCATGTTTTGAACAATTTTGCGTCTGCGCTCTTCTGCAATTAAAAATTGATCAGCATTTTGTTTGGCTTGGTAATAGGAAACGCCAAAGTCCAATACATTCCAGCTAAACTCTGCACCCGCTTGGCCAAAGCCACGTTCTTGGCTGGTAGAAGGACGCAATGACACTTGATTATCTTCAATGCCTATGCTGGTGCCACCTGAGTAGTTGCTTCTGGCGTTGTAACCAGCGTTGGTGAGGAGTTTAGGCCACAAATCGAATTGTGATAAATCCGTCATGCCGAGGGCAAGCGCGGATTCCATTTGTTTGAGGCGGTAGTCTAAATTGTATTTGAGTGTACGCGCGACCGCCTCTTCCAATGTAATCGCACCTTGGATAGGCTCTTGGTGCGTATACATATTGGCTACATCGTCTTTGACACGTTGTTTTACTTCACTTTGTGAGGCGAGTTGCGGTACGATAGCGCAACCGCTCAGCATGAGTAAAGACAAAGCAATTGCAATTTGTGGTGCACGACTGACATACCTTGTCAGTTTAAGGTTAGACGTTTGCATGTTGTGTTTTCCTTGTTGTTTCGCGTTTAATCCGCGAAACAACACGGATTAAACACTTGTTATCTGCGAATTGGTTGTGACCAATTTTGCCTTCAGACGCGCTTGTTTTAGTTGCTCATTAAAGCTATTCGCGGCTGTTGGTGCGCTTTTGCTACTATCAAGCAATATTGATGCCATGTTTTCAAACGCCTTGTCAGCCAGCTCAGTTGGGTCGATTTCTGGTAACAAGCCTTTTTCTTCGGCAGTGGTTGGATTTTCTTGCTCCTGACTATCACCCATTTCATTGAAATGGGGCGCAGGCTGCCAACCATTTTCTCTGCCATTTTCAATGTTGTCAGGGAAACTGTTTTGCAACTGCGGTATGTTGCTTGATTCACCATTATCTGCATTACTGTTTTGCGCAGAGGTCTGGTTAAACTGGGTAAATAAGCTAGTAATGGCTTGTGCCGCGATATTGAGCGGGCTGGCCTGTTTCATCCCGGCTTCTGCTTGTGATTGACGCACAGCATTTTGCACGTGTGCAGCATTGTCATTATCAATAGGCTGTTGGCGCACTGCTTGTTGCACATAGGTAAGGTCTTGCTGATTGAATGTACCGTTGCCAGCTTTATTTAGGTAAGCAAGAAGTTGCGCATCTAAGCTATCACTATCACCACCTGCAATTTGTGTCTGCGCTATAGTTTGCAGGTCTGTCATTACGCCACTTAGATAAATGGCAGGGTTGAAGCCATTACTAATCCCTAGGTTTGGGGTTGTGACAGTTTGCGGATTGCCTTCATTGTTACTAGGCGAAATGGGTGCGAGCAAGGGGGTAGGTTGTGAAACCAACTGTTCAAACAATACGTCATCATCCGCTTTTTGCGTCATGGTGATATTGAATGTTTGTGTTGCTGAGTTCAAGCCTTGATTGTCGATAGCAACAAACTGTAAGGTGATAGTGCCTACAAAATCTTTGCTAGGGACAAAACGTAAGTTTGCTGCCTCTAAGGGTGTTAGTAACTGACCTACAGTCACAACACTGCCATTAGCTAGCGTGAGCGTGCCTTGACTAGCATTGGGTACGGTAGTCAAGCTAATATTAGCGATGCTACCGTCAATATCATTGCCTAACAGTTGAATATTGCTAATCACCGTGTTTTCTACTGCGCTAACGTTATTGGCAATCGCTACTGGGGCATCATTCACTGAATTTACTTGAATTTGCGCGTTAGCCACGGCAGAAATGGCGCCGCTGTTGTCTGTAGCGGTAAATGGAATGTTGACCAAGCCATTAAAGTTAGGGGCAGGCACAAAGACCAAATTAGCTGCTTGTGTAGGGGATAACGCTTGGCCAGCAACTACAGCTGTGCCGTCGCTAAGTTGTAAGACCCCGGCAGCAGGCAATGGCAGTGTGGTTACACGTAAAGTTACTACGGTGCCATCTACATCATTGGCTTGTAAACTGACCCCTATATTATTGTCCTCGTCCACTGTTAGCGTAATTGGACTGCCAGTTGGCGCATCATTCACTGCTGTGACAGATAGATTTAGTGTGCTAGTTGCAGTACTGTTACCGTCGCTAATGCTGTAAGTGATGGTAGGCACAGCGCCGTTAAAGTGAGCCACTGGGTTAAAGGTATAGCTACCATCGGTATTGATAATGAGTGTGCCCACAGCAGGGATCGTGACTGTTTGGCCAGCACTAAATGTCCCTGCCAACCCTTGTATAGTAAAGCCAGTGAGACTTAGGCTGTCATTCTCAATATCAGTGTCGTTGGTAAGTACATTACCTACGCTAACCTCGTCTTCCAAGGTGTTTTGTATGTCAATACTTGCAATTGGCGTATCGTTTACCACAAGCACATTCACGACGATATTTCCCGTCGCTGAAACCTCACCTAGGTCATCAATCGCTTGGTATTGAATAGTGACCATGCCGTTGTATTGTGGCGTAGGCACAAACACCAATTGTTGCGCTTGTGTTGGCGTGAGGCTTTGGTTAGCCACCACAGGGGTCACACCATCCGCAAGGTATAGCACCCCTTGTGTAGGGCTGGGTAGACTGGTCACATTGATTGTGCTGACCACGCCGTCTACGTCACTGGTGTTGGCAGTGAGGTTGAGGTTGATGCTTTGGTCTTCGTTAGTGTTGACAGTTTGCGGTGCAATCTCAGGTCTGTCATTCACGTCAGCCACGTCAATGGTATAAGTGGCTGGCGCAGAAACAGCATTGAGTTGATCGACAGCGACGAAGCTGACTTGTGTGGTGCCGTTGTAGTCAAGCGCAGGTACAAAACGTAAGTTCGCCGCTGCTGTCAGTGACAATGTGTCATTTACATTCACCAACGTGACGCCATCAGCTAGGTATAGCGACCCTTCACTAGCACTAGGTAAAGCTGTGATACGTATACTTTGTAAGTTGTTATCAACATCGTTAGCAGTTAGGCTGATAGTAATCGCCGTGTCTTCAAGCGTGTTGATACTGTTTGGGATGGCGACAGGCGTATCATTCACTGCCAATAGACTTAAGCTTAAATTAGCGGCACTTGAAATGGCGCCTAAATTGTCGGTCACGGTGAACGGAATGCTCACGCTACCATTAAAGTTGGCGGCAGGTTTAAACACCATATTGCTTGCTTCTGCAGGCGTCAATACCGTGCCTGCGACTACAGCAGTGTTGCCGTCAGCAAGGTAAAGCACCCCCATTGTTGGTGAAGGTAAGCTCGTAATCGTAACACCGCTGATGGTGCCGTCTACGTCAGAACCTGTTAGGGTAATGCCAGTAATATAAGTGTCCTCGTTCGCCGCTAGAGTGCTTGGGTTAGCCACTGGCGGGTCGTTATTAAAGCCTACATCAATCACAATATTGGCTGGGCTGGATGTCGCGCCTTGGTTATCTGTCGCTGTAAATGGAATGTTGATAATGCCGTTAAAGTTATTAGCAGGCACAAACACTAAGCTACTTACTTGTACTGGTGTAAGTGCTTGTCCAGCCACTACTGGCGTGCCATTGAATAGTTGTAATTGACCAGCAGAAGCTAGAGGTAAGCTCGTAATGGTGTAGCTAGTGACTGCCCCGTCTAAATCAGTTGCGCTAAGCGAAATGCTAATATTGACATCTTCAGGCGTTGTGACGCTAACATCGTTGGCAATTGGCGCATCATTCACAGCGTTCACAGTTAAACTCAGTGTGCTTGTGGTAGAAGTAAATCCATCGGTAACGTTGTAGCTCACCACTGGAACTGCGCCAGTAAAGTTGGCGTTTGGATTAAATGTGTAACTGCCGTTCACGTTTAAAACTAAGTTACCAACACTCGGAATGTTGACCGTTTGACCCGCAGCAAATACCCCAGATACACCACTGACTGAAAACTGTGTCACAGTCAATGCGTCAAGATCGACATCGCTGTCATTGCTCAATACATTGCCAGTGATAGGGGCATCTTCGATGCCCGTTTGGCTATCAGCGTTAGCTGTAGGCGCATCATTCACTGCAATCACTTGGATATATTGATTGGCAGAAGCGGTTAATTGACCGTCCGTGATTACATATGGAACCGTAATCGTGCCATTAAAGTTGGAAGCAGGCGTAAAGCTGATGCTACCCGTTGCGCTGATGTTGATCGTACCACCAGCCACAGCAATGCTTTGTGCGGTGCCATTAGTGATGGCGACACCGTTAATGCTTTGTAAGTTCGGTGTGGTGCCATCTGGGTCGCTGTCACCCACGAGTGGGTTCAATACAATGGATGCACTGTCTTCTAGGGTTGAGTAATTGTTGTCTGTTGCCACAGGCGCATCATTCACACCATTGATAGTGACGGTCACTGTTGCAGGTGCACTGTTCACAGAGCCATCATTCGCACGGTATTGGAAAGTGACCACACGAGATTCACCTGCATCTAGTGCTTGGTCAGCGGCTAAAGGCGTCACAGAGAACGTGCCATCGGCATTGAATACTACCCCTGCAGGTGCAACACCTACGAGGCTATAAGTGAGTGGATTACCATCGACATCGTTACCCGCTACGCTACCTGAGATAGGCGCATCCTCTGTCCCAGACAAGTTAGCATTGGCTACTGTTGGCGTATCGTTGACTGCAGTGACAGGGCCTAATGTCAAGCTACCTGCGTCTGTACCACCAAGACCATCGTTCACTGTGTAGGTCAATGTGGGTACTGGGCCATTGTAATTGCTGGCTGGGTTAAAGGTGTAGCTACCATTGGTATTGACAGTGATGGTACCGATCGTGACATTAGTCGCATTGGTGATGGTTGTGAGCGTGCCTAAAGATAAGGCATCTGCATTGCCATCGCCATTGGTATCGATGGTGGCTGCTGACACAGACAACACATTACCATTGATGTCAGTATCATTGCTTAATAGATTGCCAGACACTGGCGTATCTTCAGTCACAGCTTGGCTATCATCGACAGCCACAGGAGGTGTATTGCTACCCATGGTTAAACTTAAAGTACCTGTATCGGTAGACGGACCATCGGTCACCACAAAACTAATGGCTGGGATAGTGCCGTTAAAGTTAGGCACTGGTGTAAATGTGTAGCCACCATTGGTATTGATAGTGAGTTCCCCTACACCTGGAATCGTGTACGGGGTGCCTAAGACGAAAGGACCTGGTTGGCCTGCAATCGTAAAGCCTTGCACAGTCAACACAGGGTTATCGACATCGGTATCATTGCTAAGTACATTGCCAGAAACACTGCCATTGATAGGCACTGTTTGCGCATCTGGGTTAGCCACAGGCGCATCATTGACACCATTAATGACCACAGTCACGGTTGCAGGTGTACTGTTCACATCGCCATCATTAGCGATGTATTGGAAAGTGACGGTACGGCTATCCCCCACGTTTAAAGCTTGGTCAGCAGCGATAGGGGTGACTGTAAAGGTACCATCGGCATTGAATACCACGCCTGCAGGCGCAGCGCCTACAAGACTATACGTTAACGCTTCGACATCGACATCACTACCAGACACGCTACCATTGATAGGCGCATCCTCAGTGCCAGAAGCGTTAGTGTTAGAGACTGTTGGCGCATCATTCACACCATTGATAGTGACGGTCACTGTTGCAGGTGCACTGTTCACAGAGCCATCATTCGCACGGTATTGGAAAGTGACCACACGAGATTCACCTGCATCTAGTGCTTGGTCAGCGGCTAAAGGCGTCACAGAGAACGTGCCATCGGCATTGAATACTACCCCTGCAGGTGCAACACCTACGAGGCTATAAGTGAGTGGATTACCATCGACATCGTTACCCGCTACGCTACCTGAGATAGGCGCATCCTCTGTCCCAGACAAGTTAGCATTGGCTACTGTTGGCGTATCGTTGACTGCAGTGACAGGGCCTAATGTCAAGCTACCTGCGTCTGTACCACCAAGACCATCGTTCACTGTGTAGGTCAATGTGGGTACTGGGCCATTGTAATTGCTGGCTGGGTTAAAGGTGTAGCTACCATTGGTATTGACAGTGATGGTACCGATCGTGACATTAGTCGCATTGGTGATGGTTGTGAGCGTGCCTAAAGATAAGGCATCTGCATTGCCATCGCCATTGGTATCGATGGTGGCTGCTGACACAGACAACACATTACCATTGATGTCAGTATCATTGCTTAATAGATTGCCAGACACTGGCGTATCTTCAGTCACAGCTTGGCTATCATCGACAGCCACAGGAGGTGTATTGCTACCCATGGTTAAACTTAAAGTACCTGTATCGGTAGACGGACCATCGGTCACCACAAAACTAATGCCTGGGATAGAGCCATTAAAGTTAGGCACAGGTGTAAATGTATAGCCACCATTGGTACTGATGAGGAACTCACCTACCCCTGGAATCGTGTACGGGGTGCCTAAGACGAAAGGACCAGGTTGGCCTGCAATCGTAAAGCCTTGCACAGTCAACACAGGGTTATCGACATCGGTATCATTGCTAAGTACATTGCCAGAAACACTGCCATTGATAGGCACTGTTTGCGCATCTGGGTTAGCCACAGGCGCATCATTGACACCATTAATGACCACAGTCACGGTTGCAGGTGTACTGTTCACATCGCCATCATTAGCGATGTATTGGAAAGTGACGGTACGGCTATCCCCCACGTTTAAAGCTTGGTCAGCAGCGATAGGGGTGACTGTAAAGGTACCATCGGCATTGAAAACCACGCCTGCAGGCGCAGCGCCTACAAGACTATACGTTAACGCTTCGACATCGACATCACTACCAGACACGCTACCATTGATAGGCGCATCCTCAGTGCCAGAAGCGTTAGTGTTAGAGACTGTTGGCGCATCATTCACACCATTGATAGTGACGGTCACTGTTGCAGGTGCACTGTTCACAGAGCCATCATTCGCACGGTATTGGAAAGTGACCACACGAGATTCACCTGCATCTAGTGCTTGGTCAGCGGCTAAAGGCGTCACAGAGAACGTGCCATCGGCATTGAATACTACCCCTGCAGGTGCAACACCTACGAGGCTATAAGTGAGTGGATTACCATCGACATCGTTACCCGCTACGCTACCTGAGATAGGCGCATCCTCTGTCCCAGACAAGTTAGCATTGGCTACTGTTGGCGTATCGTTGACTGCAGTGACAGGGCCTAATGTCAAGCTACCTGCGTCTGTACCACCAAGACCATCGTTCACTGTGTAGGTCAATGTGGGTACTGGGCCATTGTAATTGCTGGCTGGGTTAAAGGTGTAGCTACCATTGGTATTGACAGTGATGGTACCGATCGTGACATTAGTCGCATTGGTGATGGTTGTGAGCGTGCCTAAAGATAAGGCATCTGCATTGCCATCGCCATTGGTATCGATGGTGGCTGCTGACACAGACAACACATTACCATTGATGTCAGTATCATTGCTTAATAGATTGCCAGACACTGGCGTATCTTCAGTCACAGCTTGGCTATCATCGACAGCCACAGGAGGTGTATTGCTACCCATGGTTAAACTTAAAGTACCTGTATCGGTAGACGGACCATCGGTCACCACAAAACTAATGGCTGGGATAGTGCCGTTAAAGTTAGGCACTGGTGTAAATGTGTAGCCACCATTGGTATTGATAGTGAGTTCCCCTACACCTGGAATCGTGTACGGGGTGCCTAAGACGAAAGGACCTGGTTGGCCTGCAATCGTAAAGCCTTGCACAGTCAACACAGGGTTATCGACATCGGTATCATTGCTAAGTACATTGCCAGAAACACTGCCATTGATAGGCACTGTTTGCGCATCTGGGTTAGCCACAGGCGCATCATTGACACCATTAATGACCACAGTCACGGTTGCAGGTGTACTGTTCACATCGCCATCATTAGCGATGTATTGGAAAGTGACGGTACGGCTATCCCCCACGTTTAAAGCTTGGTCAGCAGCGATAGGGGTGACTGTAAAGGTACCATCGGCATTGAATACCACGCCTGCAGGCGCAGCGCCTACAAGACTATACGTTAACGCTTCGACATCGACATCACTACCAGACACGCTACCATTGATAGGCGCATCCTCAGTGCCAGAAGCGTTAGTGTTAGAGACTGTTGGCGCATCATTCACACCATTGATAGTGACGGTCACTGTTGCAGGTGCACTGTTCACAGCGCCATCATTAGCACGGTATTGGAAAGTGACCACACGAGATTCACCTGTATCTAGTGCTTGGTCAGCGGCTAAAGGCGTCACAGAGAACGTGCCATCGGCATTGAATACTACCCCTGCAGGTGCAACACCTACGAGGCTATAAGTGAGTGGATTACCATCGACATCGTTACCGGATACGCTACCATTGATAGGCGCATCCTCTGTCCCAGACAAGTTAGCATTGGCTACTGTTGGCGTATCGTTGACTGCAGTGACAGGGCCTAATGTCAAGCTACCTGCGTCTGTACCACCAAGACCATCGTTCACTGTGTAGGTCAATGTGGGTACTGGGCCATTGTAATTGCTGGCTGGGTTAAAGGTGTAGCTACCATTGGTATTGACAGTGATGGTACCGATCGTGACATTAGTCGCATTGGTGATGGTTGTGAGCGTGCCTAAAGATAAGGCATCTGCATTGCCATCGCCATTGGTATCGATGGTGGCTGCTGACACAGACAACACATTACCATTGATGTCAGTATCATTGCTTAATAGATTGCCAGACACTGGCGTATCTTCAGTCACAGCTTGGCTATCATCGACAGCCACAGGAGGTGTATTGCTACCCATGGTTAAACTTAAAGTACCTGTATCGGTAGACGGACCATCGGTCACCACAAAACTAATGGCTGGGATAGTGCCGTTAAAGTTAGGCACTGGTGTAAATGTGTAGCCACCATTGGTATTGATAGTGAGTTCCCCTACACCTGGAATCGTGTACGGGGTGCCTAAGACGAAAGGACCTGGTTGGCCTGCAATCGTAAAGCCTTGCACAGTCAACACAGGGTTATCGACATCGGTATCATTGCTAAGTACATTGCCAGAAACACTGCCATTGATAGGCACTGTTTGCGCATCTGGGTTAGCCACAGGCGCATCATTGACACCATTAATGACCACAGTCACGGTTGCAGGTGTACTGTTCACATCGCCATCATTAGCGATGTATTGGAAAGTGACGGTACGGCTATCCCCCACGTTTAAAGCTTGGTCAGCAGCGATAGGGGTGACTGTAAAGGTACCATCGGCATTGAATACCACGCCTGCAGGCGCAGCGCCTACAAGACTATACGTTAACGCTTCGACATCGACATCACTACCAGACACGCTACCATTGATAGGCGCATCCTCAGTGCCAGAAGCGTTAGTGTTAGAGACTGTTGGCGCATCATTCACACCATTGATAGTGACGGTCACTGTTGCAGGTGCACTGTTCACAGCGCCATCATTAGCACGGTATTGGAAAGTGACCACACGAGATTCACCTGTATCTAGTGCTTGGTCAGCGGCTAAAGGCGTCACAGAGAACGTGCCATCGGCATTGAATACTACCCCTGCAGGTGCAACACCTACGAGGCTATAAGTGAGTGGATTACCATCGACATCGTTACCGGATACGCTACCATTGATAGGCGCATCCTCTGTCCCAGACAAGTTAGCATTGGCTACTGTTGGCGTATCGTTGACTGCAGTGACAGGGCCTAATGTCAAGCTACCTGCGTCTGTACCACCAAGACCATCGTTCACTGTGTAGGTCAATGTGGGTACTGGGCCATTGTAATTGCTGGCTGGGTTAAAGGTGTAGCTACCATTGGTATTGACAGTGATGGTACCGATCGTGACATTAGTCGCATTGGTGATGGTTGTGAGCGTGCCTAAAGATAAGGCATCTGCATTGCCATCGCCATTGGTATCGATGGTGGCTGCTGACACAGACAACACATTACCATTGATGTCAGTATCATTGCTTAATAGATTGCCAGACACTGGCGTATCTTCAGTCACAGCTTGGCTATCATCGACAGCCACAGGAGGTGTATTGCTACCCATGGTTAAACTTAAAGTACCTGTATCGGTAGACGGACCATCGGTCACCACAAAACTAATGGCTGGGATAGTGCCGTTAAAGTTAGGCACTGGTGTAAATGTGTAGCCACCATTGGTATTGATAGTGAGTTCCCCTACACCTGGAATCGTGTACGGGGTGCCTAAGACGAAAGGACCTGGTTGGCCTGCAATCGTAAAGCCTTGCACAGTCAACACAGGGTTATCGACATCGGTATCATTGCTAAGTACATTGCCAGAAACACTGCCATTGATAGGCACTGTTTGCGCATCTGGGTTAGCCACAGGCGCATCATTGACACCATTAATGACCACAGTCACGGTTGCAGGTGTACTGTTCACATCGCCATCATTAGCGATGTATTGGAAAGTGACGGTACGGCTATCCCCCACGTTTAAAGCTTGGTCAGCAGCGATAGGGGTGACTGTAAAGGTACCATCGGCATTGAATACCACGCCTGCAGGCGCAGCGCCTACAAGACTATACGTTAACGCTTCGACATCGACATCACTACCAGACACGCTACCATTGATAGGCGCATCCTCAGTGCCAGAAGCGTTAGTGTTAGAGACTGTTGGCGCATCATTCACACCATTGATAGTGACGGTCACTGTTGCAGGTGCACTGTTCACAGAGCCATCATTCGCACGGTATTGGAAAGTGACCACACGAGATTCACCTGCATCTAGTGCTTGGTCAGCGGCTAAAGGCGTCACAGAGAACGTGCCATCGGCATTGAATACTACCCCTGCAGGTGCAACACCTACGAGGCTATAAGTGAGTGGATTACCATCGACATCGTTACCCGCTACGCTACCTGAGATAGGCGCATCCTCTGTCCCAGACAAGTTAGCATTGGCTACTGTTGGCGTATCGTTGACTGCAGTGACAGGGCCTAATGTCAAGCTACCTGCGTCTGTACCACCAAGACCATCGTTCACTGTGTAGGTCAATGTGGGTACTGGGCCATTGTAATTGCTGGCTGGGTTAAAGGTGTAGCTACCATTGGTATTGACAGTGATGGTACCGATCGTGACATTAGTCGCATTGGTGATGGTTGTGAGCGTGCCTAAAGATAAGGCATCTGCATTGCCATCGCCATTGGTATCGATGGTGGCTGCTGACACAGACAACACATTACCATTGATGTCAGTATCATTGCTTAATAGATTGCCAGACACTGGCGTATCTTCAGTCACAGCTTGGCTATCATCGACAGCCACAGGAGGTGTATTGCTACCCATGGTTAAACTTAAAGTACCTGTATCGGTAGACGGACCATCGGTCACCACAAAACTAATGCCTGGGATAGAGCCATTAAAGTTAGGCACAGGTGTAAATGTATAGCCACCATTGGTACTGATGAGGAACTCACCTACCCCTGGAATCGTGTACGGGGTGCCTAAGACGAAAGGACCAGGTTGGCCTGCAATCGTAAAGCCTTGCACAGTCAACACAGGGTTATCGACATCGGTATCATTGCTAAGTACATTGCCAGAAACACTGCCATTGATAGGCACTGTTTGCGCATCTGGGTTAGCCACAGGCGCATCATTCACACCATTAATGACCACAGTCACGGTGGCAGGCGTACTGTTCACATCGCCATCATTAGCGATGTATTGGAAAGTGACGGTACGGCTATCACCCACGTTTAAAGCTTGGTCAGCAGCGATAGGTGTGACAGTAAAGGTGCCATCGGCATTGAAAACCACGCCTGCAGGCGCAGCGCCTACGAGGCTATACGTTAACGCTTCGACATCGACATCATTGCCAGACACGCTACCATTGATAGGTGCATCTTCAGTGCCAGAAGCGTTAGTGTTAGAGACTGTTGGCGCATCATTCACACCATTGATAGTCACAGTGATGGTTGCAGGTGCACTGTTCACAGCGCCATCATTAGCACGGTATTGGAAAGTGACCACACGAGATTCACCTGTATCTAGTGCTTGGTCAGCGGCTAAAGGCGTCACAGAGAACGTGCCATCGGCATTGAATACTACACCTGCAGGCGCAACACCTACGAGGCTATAAGTGAGCGGGTTACCATCGACATCGTTACCGGATACGCTACCATTGATAGGTGCATCTTCAGTCCCTGAAGTAGATGCATTGGACACAGTTGGTGCATCATTCACAGCCGTGACAGTCAAACTCAATGTAGCACTTGCAGTAGCGCCAGCGGTATCACGCATAGTGTAGTTAACCACTGGCACACTACCATTGTAGTTAGCCACTGGTGTAAAGGTATAAGCGCCCGTATTTGAAAGGATAAAGCTACCTACCCCTGGAATGTTGGCAGTGTCTCCTGCATTGAAGGTGCCAGCCACCCCACTGATAGAGAATGTAGTGACGGCTTTAGTATCGCCCAAGTCCACATCAGTATCATTGCTCAATACATTACCAGAGATGGCGTTATCTTCTAAACCAGTATTGCTATCGGCATTAGCAATCGGTGCATCATTGGTATTGTTGACGGTCAGTGCAAAGGTATTGTTGACACTCGCACCGAAGCTATCGGTTGCCGTCACACGAATATTTAAACTACCCACATCGCCATTGGCAGGGGTGCCTGAGAACGTGCGTGTTGCAGCATTAAAGCTCAACCAAGCAGGCAAAGCTGAACCATCAGCCAAAGTAGCAGATAATGTTAAGTTATCGCCGTTATCCACTTCAGAGAACGTAGTCACAGGTACTGTAAAATTCAATGTGCTGTCTTCATTCACTGATTGTGCTGTGATAGGGGTTGCCACGGTAGGCGCATCATTGGTGCCTAATATAGACACGGTGATGACTTGCGTGGTGCCATCAGCAGCGGCGACAGTGATGCTATCGGTATAAGTGGTACCTTGTGCGAATGCATTCTGCGCAGTGTTCATGGCATACGTCCAAGCGCCTGCCGAATTGATGCTAAACACACCATAACCATTAGAACCTGCAACAGAAGACTGCGCAGTAAAGGTATTGCTATTATCGACATCGCTCACAGACATAGTGCCTGAGGTTGATTGCGCCACATTAGACTCAGTCAAATTAGCTGTTGCAGTGCCTGCAATCACAGCTGTATCGTTACGACCGTTGATAGTGATGGTGACCACTTGTGCAGTACCATCGGCAGCAGTGATGGTGAAAGTATCGGTCAAAGTATTGCCGACATTCAATGCTTGTACTGCTGGATTGTTATTGTTAACGGTATACGTCCAAACACCTGCGGCAGTCATGGTATAAGTGCCATAGCCATTCGCGGAAGCAGTGGCAGCAGACACAGCGGTAAAGCTATTGTTCACGCCATCAACATCGGTGCTGGTTAAGTTGCCTGTAGCAGAGGGCGTTCCTGCTACAGCGTTAGCGATACCAGAAGCTTCTACAATCGCCCCTGTCGTCGTGCCAGCAATCACAGCAGCGTCGTTGACAGCAACCACGTTGATTGTAGATACGGCGGCCGTGCTGGTTGATCTTGCATCACTCACGGTGATTGAAACAGTGCGATTGCCAGCAGTAGGATTTTCACTGGTATTACGATAAGTGATGTTTTGAACTAGGGTGTCTAAATCCGCTTGTGGAATGACGCCACCACCAGATCTGGTAACGCTGAACACGCCTGTACTAGCTACATAGTTAACTGCAAAGGTTGTGCCACCAACAGTGACAGTTTGTGTATTGTTAGCATTTAACGCAATATCAACCCCGCCAATATTCATGATTTCTGCTGCACCGTTGCTGTTGCCAGTGACAGTCATAGATAAAGAGACTAAGTCATTTTGACTTCTGTCATTGATATCAGCATCGGTATCTGCGATTCTCACGGCCACGCCATTTTCAGTGTATGTGGTTTGCCAGCCACCGTCGTTGGCGCCACCGCCAGAGTTGTTAGTGTCCAAAGTGATGGTTGGTCTTAAATCAATGCCGATGTTGGCAGTGGCAATTGCACTTAACTCATTGATTTGATTACGTGCTTGAATATTGATGGCACGCGTTGTTGTGTTGATTGAAGCGGTAGAAAATTGCACTAATGAGAGTGCTGTTTGGTAGTCTGCTTCAGTAGCCGCGCCAGACAAGGTCAAACTCGTTGTGCCGTTGCCAGTCACAGTAATGCCTGCGGGTAAACCAGTCACATTCAACACATCCCCCGCTTGCGCATTGCTTACAACCACAGTGACTTGGTTTAAGTCGCCGATGATATTGTTAATGGCGCGGTCTGTGTCAACGACATTGGTACCAGAAGTGCCTTCAACATAAACGCCAGCGTAATTATTGCCAGTTGCAGTCGAGTTATTAGTATCTAAATCTAATGCCACTGTACCTGCAAAGGCGATGTGGTACGAGAACGATGTAGGTGTGTTAATGGCACCTAATGTCCATTGTGCGCCAATGCCAATATCATTATTGGTAGTGTTGAAGTTGTTGTCTAAATCACCTCCGCCAGAGATACCCGTGCCGTAGAGGCCTGCGCCGTTGTATACATCTGCATAGGTATTGCTAAATTGTGTACTGTTCTGTGCTTCTGCAAGGTAGATATTCGTACCAACAAAGGTGCCGGTGTTAGTCTGACCAATCGCGCCAATTGCGCTAATATTAGTACCGATACTGGTGCTTGTGGCTTGACCATAATCTTGCCCAGCGGGATAGGCATCAAGTGCATGATATATTTTGATGGTGTTAGTGTTGGTCGCAGGTGGGGTGACAGTGACGTTTTGCGTAAAATAAGCTGTGCCGTTGATGTATGAAGTTCGGACAACCACTTGTGTATCATTCGCAGCGTTATATGTAGTATTACTATTTGCATCATAGTACATGGTCGTAGTCACCACCCATGGGTCGGCTGCTGTGCCAGTGCCAGTGAGGGTTTGTGCGCCTGATGAGCGCCAAGTAACCTTGACCATGGTCTCTGGAGTAGTATCTGGACCAATCACTTGCGTGCCAACGGCCATATAAAAACCGTTATAAAGATTTTGACTTGAGTCAAATATAGTTCTGTTATAAAACTGCCAATTATTTTTATACAAAACTTGTAACTGACCGTCATTAGTCACGTAAATCCGTAGGCCATCGGTGCCTGCAGTATTTGTACCGCCAGTTGGGTTGATAGTGGTCTGTACTAGGTTATGTAACCAGTTGTCTGCGCTCAATACGTCTGTATCAATTGCACCTGTATTAGACTCTAAATCCCAATCCCCGCCTAATGTACTTGCACCTGTATCGTCAGTCGAAGCCGCAATATCCGCACCCGTAGCATCAGCCAAAGCTTGTACAAACGCTTGTCCAGCTTCACCTTGAGCAACGTTACAACCATAAATTAAAATGTCTGCATCTTCACTCAAGGCGGATTTGATCGTCTCTAGCGCTGAATCATATTTACCAGATTGCAAAGCAGATAAATTAATCACGCTATTCCCTGCTTGTAACTCGCCTGTATTACCATGGCTTAAAATATGCACTGACTCAATGCCTGTTCTGCCATTCAACACCGCAGCGATTTGCGCGAGTGCGTCAGCATTTTGGTCTAGCAACACCACATCGGCATTTTTATGTTCGCTAAGATATTTTTGAATATCTGCCACAATCGCATCAATAAAAATAATCTCTTTGCTTGTTAAGCCTGTAGGTGCGAGTGTGCCAGGAATCAACTCGCGCTCTTTAGCGCTTTCTGTAGCAGTTTGTTTTTCCTCA
The DNA here is from genome assembly GCA_965249075.1 of uncultured Methylophilus sp. Lineage (GTDB taxonomy): Bacteria > Pseudomonadota > Gammaproteobacteria > Burkholderiales > Methylophilaceae > Methylophilus. Next base: position 337,739 of record CBDFLF010000001.1, on the reverse strand, counting down.
GCATTTTTAGCTTCACTGGTAATAATGGGAGCGTCATTGCTGGCTTCAGCATTGGTCACATTTTCAGTGTTTTTGCTTGCGTTGGCGGCGGCGCTGTCCTGCGCGCTGCTGTCTTGGCTAGCAACGTCAATAATAGGGTCAATCGCCACAGGCACGTCGGCATCAAATACCACACGTTGCTCAAGCGCAATCGGGCCTTGTTTTCTGCGAGGTAATTTTTTTAAGCTAGCTGTTCTGTCCATATTGGTCACATTCCTAAGTATCAGTGCTTGCTAGATATTTGTTATTACTGCACTTCTAAATATCATTAACATACTGATTTATATAATAATTTTGTATTTTTAAAATAAAAAATGTTTAAAGATATCTAGACAAAAGCAAGAACAATGCCTGAAAAGCATTTCTTTTCGGCGATTTGGAATGGTGTGAGCTGTGATAGTGCAAGTTTATTACGGTGCTTACCCATCAATTAAGCGAAGAAAGCAGATTGAACAGAGATGATTAGTGGCTGAATGTGTGAAAAAGCAATTGCGCAGAAGCAATCAAGCACATGATGGCAAAGCTGCGTTGGCGCACTTTGGGCGTGAGTAAATGCTTGAATTGATTGGTAATCAACATGCAAGTCAGCGCAGATACGACAAAAGGTACTGTCAGCATCCAATCTAAGCTTTGATGAAGCGCTTGCATTTGATACACGTGACTGATAAAGCTAGATAAAGAAACTAAGCAGATGACCATTAAACTGGTCGCACTGATGGTGGCGGCAGAAAAGTTACTCACCGTGGCAAGCGCAGGCACAATCACAAACCCACCGCCCACGCCTAATAGCCCTGATAAAAACCCAGCCAACACGCCCGTTAAACTCAATCTTTTGGTACAAGAGGCTGTCCAAAATAATTTAGACGTTGCAGGGTTGAGCATACAAGCTGGGGCTTCGCTGAGTTGGCCTGCTTGGTTATCAGCCTCTGTATTGCTTGCAAACCACATTTTTACTGCGATATACACCATGATGCTGGCTAACAATAGATGCAAACCGCGTTGTGGCAAGTAGTGTGTTGCAATGGCACCAAGCGGCGCAGACACAATACCAAAGCCAGCCACCAACATGGCTGATTTGTAACGCACCAAGCCTTGTCGCCACGCCAACCAAGTGCCTAGGCCAGCGCTCAAGGTAATCGCTAGCAACACCATTGGGGCGATGTTCTGCAAAGGCATATTGAGTGCGAGCATGAGTAAGGGCAGGGCAATAATTGTCCCGCCCGCACCGCTGATGCTTAAAGCAAAGCCAGTGAGTAGACCGATGCTTAACACTGCGATAAAAGCGCTCATTGCTTGGAAGCTATCATTACCCGCAGGCACCGCATCTGGCTAGCCACTCTCTGCCCTTCAGCATCAAATTCCAATACAACCAAGGCAAGCCATACTTTTTGAGTAACCAAGCGGATTTTCTAGGTTTGGTCGAATCCCAGTTAAAAGTTGGCACTAACTTACCGCCATAGCCAAATTCAGCCATGATGATTTTACCTTTTTCTACTGTCAGAGGGCATGAACCATAGCCGTCATAGCGTGATGGAAAGGCTTGCTCAGCGCGTAAAGCTAGGATGTTTTCAGCGGCAATCACCACTTGTTTGCGCGCAGCCGCGGCTGTTTTTGCACTGGGGGTTGAGGTGACATCGCCCACACCAAACACGTTGGGATAACGCACATGTTGCAAGCTGTGTTGATCTACTTCCACCCAGCCATCGGCATTGGCAAGCGGGCTTTGTTTAATAAAGTCAGGCGCTGTTTGCGGTGGCACCACATGCAACATATCAAAAGTCTTCGCGACTTTGCTAACATTGCCTTCTGCATCTTTCACGTTAAACCATGCCGTTTTGTTTGGCCCATCCACCGAAACTAAGGTGCTGTTTAAATTGAGTTTTGCACCGTAGCGTTCAATATATTGCATTAACGGCGCCACATAGTCTTTCACGCCAAATAACACTGCGCCAGCGGTATTAAAGTCCACGTCGATATTGTTGATAAAGCCAGCGTCTTCCCAATGCGAGCAAGATAAATACATGGCCTTCTGTGGCGCACCTGCACACTTAATCGGCATCGGCGGTTGTGTGAAAATTGCCTTGCCAGACTTAAGCTCATTCACCAATTGCCAAGTGTAGGGTGCCAAATCCACGCGGTAGTTGGAGGTCACACCGTTTTTGCCTAGCGTTTCAGTCAAGCCTTCAATCCCTGCCCAGTTCAACTTTAGGCCAGCCGCTACTATCAGTTGTGCGTAACTAATGTCACCTAAAGTTTCAGTTTGTACAGTGTTTTGCTCAGGCTGAAACCACGTGGCAGAAGTATGCAGCCACTGCACCCCTTTGGGGATGCAATCCGCCATATTGCGCACAGACTTTCTCACATCAAACTCACCCGCGCCGACCAGCGTCCATGCAGGTTGGTAAAAATGCTTATCCGATGGCTCAATCATCCCAATCTTCAGCGTCTTATCTCGTTTTAATAAGCTCGCTGCTACGCCACAACCAGCCGCACCGCCCCCCACAATGACAATGTCAAAATGTTTGTCCATACAATCTTCCCCGCTTATTTTTTGATTTTATATTTGCTTTATTTGTTTTTTAAGTAGCGAATCAATCGTGTAATCAAGCACTTGCTTTTTAACCATGCAATCATTTTGCATGCGCCATTAGATGTTCCGCAAGCACTCGCGCTAGCACTGGCTTGTTGAAACATATTAGTTGCACGGTTGCCTGTACGACAAAACCCTAACATCGGTTTGGCTTGTTGGTTAAGCACTTCGGCAAACGCCACCACTTGCTCAGGTTTAATTTGGTTGGGCACCACAGGGATATACACATAACCCAAGCCCAATTGCTTGGCTTTGGCCTCCAAACTGGCGCTGGTGGGTTGCGTATCGCCGCCTTCCAAGTCGGGTCTAAAGTTCACAATGGTTTTGTAGCCCTGTTGCGCAATCGCTTCCATGTCGTCTGCGCTAATTTGCGCACATGCGCCAAACTGCTCGGTGATTTTGTTAATTTGCATTTAAGTTCCTTTTTGACAAATTTCTTGATAAAGCGCCTGCATGACGGCCATGGCAGCGCTGCTGCTGATACTGTAAATCACGTTTTTACCTTCACGGCGCGTGCTCACTAATTGCGATTCGCGCAAGACGGTGAGTTGTTGTGAGAGGGTGGGTTGATGAATATTCAGCAAGCTTTCCAACTCACTCACGGTTTTTTCCCCTTGCGACAATTGGCACAACAACATCAAACGGTCGGTGTTCGCCATTGCTTTCATCAGTTGGCTGGCTTTATCTGCCGAGGCGCGGAGTTGCTCAAAAAGCATCCGCTTCAAAGCCCGTCTGATTTTCTGCCAACGTTGCTGTTGATAAATTTGCTTCTAATTCATCCATGAACAATCTCCCTGAATAATTTATTTTTTTATATTATATTTAATTGTATAATGTTTTTCAATCAAAAGGGAGAATCTTTTATGTTTAAACAATATTTCGATACCGTTTCATCCACACTCACTTATTTAATCGTCGATGAAGCCACGCAAGAAGCCGCCTTGATTGACCCCGTGCTTGAGCATTTAGACTTTTACATCGCAGAAATCAACACGCACAACCTTAGCCTTAAATATGCCTTAGAAACCCACGTGCATGCCGACCACATCACCGCCAGCGGACGCTTGCGTCAGCACTTTGGCCTGCAAACCGCCGTCAGCCAACAATGTGGCGCCGAGTCAGCCGACATCCAACTCAATCATGGCGATACATTAAAACTGGGTCAGCAAACCATCCAAGTCATCGCCACACCAGGGCACACCGCAGGGAGCGTCAGCTTTTTGTGGCAAGACAAAATTTTTACAGGCGATGCATTGCTGATTAATGGTTGTGGCCGTACCGACTTTCAAAGTGGTGATGCAGGCACCTTGTTTGACAGCATCACCCAACGCATTTTTACCCTGCCTAATGAGACGCTGATTTATCCAGGCCACGATTACCAAGGCCGTCGCGTGAGCAATGTCGCGCAAGAAAAAGGTATTAATGCCCGCCTAGCAGACAAAAACGCGTGATGAATTTATCGCGCTGATGCACGCGCTTAATTTACCCAAACCAAAAATGATCAGTGTTGCCGTGCCAGCAAACCGTAAGTGTGGGGTGGATGATGAGGATGTGGTGCAGGGGTAGGTTTGTGAGGTGACGCCCACACCGTCATTCCGACGCACGTCGGAATCCAGTGTCTTTGAGTTTTATTAGGGAAGTAGTTTATGTCCACGCGGACTATCTCTTAAAGCGCCTTCTCAAGACGCTCAGCAAGCCATAACTTAATAATAGACTGTCTAGTCACACCCACTTTTCCAGCTTCGCGGTCTAATGATTCAATCATCCAAGTTGGAAAATCCACATTCACGCGTTTTTGTTGTTGTAAAACGCGCTTGGCTTTTGAAGCGTCGAGTAGCGTCGTAATATCAACATCTTCCTCAAATTGGTTTTCAAAGTCTTTAGCTTTCATATAATGCCACCTCCTCAGTTCGTGAGCGACGAACAGAAATCAGCCGAATATTATTACCCCTGTAGGTAATCACAGCTGACCAATATTTTTTCTTAATCAATCCAATGATTAAGTATCTCGGCTCATCTTCAGTTTTAGCAGGAATTTCCAACAAACTTGGGTCATTCCATAAATCTTGAGCATCAACAAAGTCGATACCATGCTTTTGAAGATTTGCCTGACTTTTTGATTCGTCAAATTCAAATGTAATCATGGTATATAAAATATACCTTTACGGTATAAAAATCAAGTTTAAAATACTCTGGGCTGTTCTAGATGACAGTTTGCTTTTCGCCCCTAGGCGACCTTCTTTCTTATGCTTGTCCATAAGAAAGAAGGCAAAGAACAAGACACCCCAACTTCCGCTTCTTTCTTGCGTTGCTCACCAAAATAAGCGGTCGCGAAACTCATCCTAGCGGACTGCACACCACGCAGTCCACCGCGGGATTCAAACAGTCGCTCCCTTCACCTTATTTTGTCTGCGCTACTCAGCGCGGCAGATGGGGAAGCGTTAAACCATGCGAAGATGTAATGTTTAGCTTGCTTGAAAAGCTGTCTTTGACTCACTCACCCCGTCATTCCGACGCACGTCGTGAATCCAGTGTCTTTAGATTTTTTGTCGGTGTGGTCATACATGCTCACACTGTAACTTGTGGTAGTCATTCCCAACCTTCTGCATTAAACTATCCGTATGTTTTATTTAGACTTATTTAGCAAACTTGATGAGTTTGGTGTTGAGTATGTGCTGATTGGTGGCTTGGCTGTCTCCTTGCATGGCGTCGAGCGTGCTACGATGGACATCGACATCAGCGTGGCATTAGAGCCCGATAATCTCAGCAAGTTAATTGCTTGTGCCGAATGCTTGAATTTAAAGCCCGTTGCGCCCATGCCGTTATCAATTTTGAATAATATTGCATTATTGCAAGCATGGCATCGTGAAAAAAACATGCAAGCATTTGCTTTGCGCACCGATGAATTAGCTGGCGTAACCCTAGACGTGCTGTTGTTTACGGCTGTAGATTTTAACCAAATGCACCAACGCGCTGAGCGTTTTTCTATTGGCGCGGTGAGCGTGCCAGTGGCGAGCATTGATGATTTAATTGCGCTAAAACGTGCCGCTGGACGACCCCATCGATTTAAGCGACATTACACATTTAGAAAAGCTAAAAAACTTATGAAAGCAGCCGCTAAAAAGGCCTTTAACCCTGCAGACCGCACCTATCATGTCACGTGATGAACGCTTGCTGGCATTTAAAGCACTTACCCCTGCGCAACGTTTAAAATGGGTAGAAGAGCTAGCCTATTTTTTAAGATTAGCAAAAGTCCAAAATCCTGACCGCCACTCTCGCTAAGTCAGCTATCTAATTGGCTAACGCCGTCATTCTGTATGTTGGCGTATGAATAATGTGCTTAAGCACATATATTCTACGGACAAGACCCTTCACAATCGACTTAGTGCGATAGCACTTAGCGAGGTTGGGGAAGACCCTAGCGGTCTTGCGGTTTAAAACGGAATCCATTGACTTTTAATCGGGTGGGCATGTATGCCCATGCTACTTGTCTAGGTTGTATTAAAAGCCTTTAATACGGCGCAATGCGCTTACGCTTATTGGCGCCCTACAATTTATTGCGGGCTACGCTTGCTTTATTCATAACGTGGGTAACAAGTCGCTCACCCTAATTGGGTGTGCGCGTCCGCATTCACCGCAGTTTTAGACATTACGATAAGGATCAATAAGCTTTCCGTTGACCACTGATTGCCCACTAATCCACGCATTTGAGAGTTTCTCGAACTCACTATACAGAAAGTCTCCGTGAGAAGAACCCGACAGTAACGCCTCCGACTGGCGTAAATGGCGAACATATGGTTCCAGCCTTTTATATGTAACGGTTGCAGCGTAACACATAGAGCGATAAAGAGTGTCCTCATCAGCAACTTTAGTTTGGATTGATATTGAAAGATTCTCAAAGAAGCCTAACATTACTTTCACGGCAGCTAAGAACTCGTGGTCGCTTTGTATTTTTTCAATTATTTCTTTTGGCCCCAAAGAGTAAATAGTATCTGTGTGTATGTGTTGTCTTATCCTAATAAAGGTTTCGCTGCCGTAACGATCGACTTGATTCATGCTAAAACTGACTGCATCGAAAACGAACCTATTGTGCAACCCTATTGCAACAAACATCGCTGAAAAAATTCCTCCACCAACGCCAGAGACCGTTACGAAGAATTTCAATATCTCAATAGTTTTCTGATTGAAGGTGATATTGGGAGATAACTGTATCGCAAAAGCATAGACTCCAGTCAGCACAAGCACTCCAGTCAAGACCGCGAATCCGTAGCTGATACGAAACTCAATGGTGCGGTGTAGTAAGTGGGTGGACACTATGCTCAATTTTTCTCCTCAAAAACTAATGACAAACTAATAAGTTGCTATTTTTTTATTCATGGCACGCAAACGATAGTGAAAGTTACATTTTGTTAATCAAATTAATTGCTTACCAAAAAATTAGAAAGCAGGTAACTCTTGATTAAACCGTCATGCATTTATCGCTAACTTGTTAACTAAAGATAATGCCACAAATCTTTTGTTGTAAGCTAGTTTTTTAAACTAGAAGCACTTTTCTCATAGGCTACCTATATTCATTGATTGGGTTTAGAATGCTTGTACAGGTCAGTATAGGCCGTGATGTTTTTTAAACATAATAAAACAGTTGGATGAGGGGTCGATGATGGAGCAAGCAACGCAGTTGGCGTGGTTGGAGGTTTTTCCTGAGTTGTTGTCTTTGGACGATGGCGCTAAAAAGCTGTTGGCACAGCATGCGCGTATTGTGGAGGCGCCTGTGGGTGCGATAGGGTACCGCGAGGGCGATGCGTGTGGGGCATATGTGTTGCGCTTAAAAGGGCGCTCACGGGTGTATAAAATGTCTTCTGGTGGGCGTGAGATTGTGCTTTACCGCGTCGGCGCGGGGGAAACGTGTGTGATTACCACCACTTGTTTGTTGGGCAATAGCCAATATCCTGCCTCGACGATAGTGGAGGAGAGCATTCAAGATGTGTTGATTCCGTCACCGATTTTTAATCGTTTGATGATTGATTCGGTGGTGTTTCGGCAATATGTGATGCAAAACTATGGCGCGTTGATTAGCGATTTGATTGTGTTGCTAGATGAAGTGGCTTTTCAGACCATGGATGCGCGTTTGGCTAAATGGTTGTTGGACATGGGCAATAATCGCATTGAGCGCACGCATCAACAAATTGCCGATGAGCTGGGCACTGCGCGCGAGGTGGTGAGCCGTCAATTAAAACGCTTTGAGCAAAAAGGCTGGATACACATGGGGCGCGGTTTGATTGAGGTTAAGGAACGCGGACCGTTGTTGGAGATGGCGAATAGCTGAGAAAGCCCGCAGTAAGTGGCTACGCGAGTAAATTGCGACGTTGCGCGGTACTCGCAACCTCGCCGTACTATGTGTACTGTCTCGGTTTCTGCGCTCCGTGCGCCTAGCACTTTATCTCGCTCGCTCACTTATCCGTGCTTTCTTAAAACTAGCTAAAGCCAATTAAAAATCACAATCTACGTAAAATCATTAGTTACAAATTTGCAACAATCTCAAGTCATCATCTTTTGGTCACCTCTCGTTGAATGCTTATCTGCGAACAATGCAGAGTTATTCTGAGGAGATTTAAAATGCGTCAAATGTTAACTGTGAGTTTAGTGCTTGTTGCGGCGGTGAATAACGCTTATGCGGATGATGAGTATCAAGACCGTGCGCGTGTGTTGTCAGTTTCACCGCAAGTGGAACGTGTGAATAGTCCACGTCAAGAATGTAGAACCGAATATGTGCAAGAGCGTGTTTATGAGCCAGCTTATCAAGAGCGTTCAAACACGGGTGGTGTGATTGGTGCTGTGACTGGCGGTTTGTTAGGTAGCACGATAGGCCGAGGCAGAGGTAGGGTTGCTGCCGCTGCAGTGGGTGCTGGCTTGGGTGCAATTGTCGGCGACCGCGTGGGTAACCGTGATAATTTTGGTGGTCGCGAGCGTATTGAAAGCCGTCCAGTTGAGCGTTGTGTGACGGTGGATAACTGGAGCAATGTGACCACAGGTTATTTGGTGCAATATGAGTACAATGGTCGCCAATATTCAACGGTGATGGACCGTGACCCAGGCCAAACTTTCCCAGTGGTGGTGGCCGTGCGCCCAGCCATCAACGGCGCGAATGATTACCGCCCAGCCGCTTGGCAAGGTCGCCCTCCGCACCATGCGAAAGAGCGCAATTACTGGTAATTTAAACAGTGATTAAATAGGCGCATTAAAACAAAAAGCCACGCATTTGCGTGGCTTTTTTTATGTTGGTAAGTTTCTATATATTACTTAAGACCTCTTCAATCGGCGTTGGCCTATTGATGTAATAGCCTTGGGCATAATCCACATTCATGGTTTTGAGGCAGTCTAATGTGTCTTTGCTTTCTACAAACTCAGCAATCGTTTTAATGTTCATTGATTCCGCAATGCTCTGAATCGCTTTCGCCATGGCTAAGTCAGTCGGGTTATGCGTGATGTCTTTCACATAAGCACCATCCATTTTAAGAAAATCGACAGGCAAGTTTTTGAGGTAGGAGAAAGAAGACATGCCACTGCCAAAGTCATCCAGCAAGAATTTACAGCCGAGGGATTGTAGCTCTTTAATGAGGTGTATGGTGTTATTGATGTTGATGATGGCGGAGGTCTCGGTGATTTCAAAACACATGCGCTCGGGTGGGACGCCATAGTTAATAAAAGCTTCTTTTAAGTAATCTAGCAGGCTTAAATCGCCAACAGACATCCCAGAAAGGTTGATGGTGAGTAAAAAGTTTTGGTGTTGTTGTCTACCCGCATACTCTTGAAAAAGAGCGAATGTTTTGTTGATGACCCAGCGATCGACCTTGGCCATTAAATGGTAGCGCTCGGCAGACGGAATAAACATCATGGGTAAAATCAGTGAGCCATCTTCATCTATCTTGCGCAACAACACTTCGTAAAACACGGGCAGTGATTCGTCTTGCAAAGGCGTGATAGCTTGGCAATAAAGCGTGAAATTGTTGCTTTCAATCGACTCATTAATCCGCGAAACCCATTGCATTTCAAGATGGCGTTTAAGTTGCTCGTCATCTAGCGGTTGAAACAAATGTACTTGGTTGCGACCATTTTCTTTGGCGGCATAACAGGCCGCGTCGGCAAAGCCCGTCACGTCGCCAAGGTCGTTCATATTCGGTGTGATTTCGACCACGCCAATACTGATGCCAATTTGGAACATGCGTCCGTCATGAATAAAGCGGAACTCTTGCACCATCTCTTTCAATTGCTCAGAGAGGCTGAGTGCATCTGCTACGGTGCAATGCGAGAGCAGTAAGCCAAACTCGTCACCACCCAAGCGGGCGAAGGTGTCTTCCTCACGCACGCGTTGCATTAAAATCAGACTGATTTGTCTAAGTAACTCGTCGCCAGCACGGTGACCACAGGTGTCATTGACCACTTTAAATTGGTCTAAATCCATGTAGCAGAATATGTGTTGCGTGTGGTTTATTTTGACGTCATTCACCGCAATGCTTAAGCGGCGTTCAAACTCTTGGCGGTTGACCAAGCCTGTCAATGAGTCATGTTGTGCCTGATGACGTAATAGTTTGGTGGCATCGTGTACGCGGTCTTGTAGGTGTTCATGCGCGTTTTGAATTTGGCTCACCAAGTCATTAAACCCCGCTTGTAGCACTCTGATTTCTTGCGGAGCATCTTCGTTAATGCGTAAATCTAAATTGCCTGCCGAAAATGATTTAATACTGTCTGAGATATGTTTGATGGGTTTACTAATGCTATTTGCGACCCAGTTGGCTAACAGCGCGCAAACCAATAAACCCACTAGCAATAAGGCAAGATATTGCAGCATGTGATTGTTCAACGTGGATTGGATGATGTTGTTGTTGAGGGCAACATACACATAACCTAAGGTGCCAGACGCTTGCCCAAGGCTCATCTCTGCGTGTGAGACGATGATATGGTCTAGTAGCTGAAACTTGTCTGCTTGTTTGGATTGGTGTTGTTCTACACGAAAGTCGATGGTGCCAACCGAAGCAAGCCCAAGCCCTTGGCTATCTGTAATGAGCACTGCATTCAATAAAGGTTGTGATTTTTTGGTGAGACTAAGTTGCTGATTGAGGATGGTGCTACTGAGTATTTTGCCGTCTTGTTGTGCGCTAATAGCGATTTGACGGGCAATCGAGCTGGCTTGCGCTATGAGATGTTGCTGTTCAGATTCGATATGTTTGCTGATGACAAACAGTGTGATAAACCCAGTGACTGCCAAAGCTGGCAACACGGTAAAAAGGAGCAAGCGCGCTTTTACACTAAATTGTTGAAAAAAACTCATGGTGGAAAACAATCATGGCGATTGAATGAGACCGCCTTTTCATGAGGCGCCCTTTATAATAATTAGCCAAGATTATATCAGTAAGCAGCCCGCTGAGTGCGAGTTAAACTGGTATGATGCGTGTAAATTATTTTCAATTTTTTAGCTTCTAATTTAGAGCTTAAGTTTAGTCTGTTTGTCCGTTTATCCGTTTGTCCGTTTATCCGTTTATTTTGGTTGACTGCGTATGCAACTCTCTATTTTTGTTACCCATTATCTCTGTCATCAGCCACACGCCACACTTGAGTCGCAGGCAAGTGATTGGCCTTTTTTGCAAGCGCCTTGGGCGCAACTAGCGAAGTGGCAGCGCCACGCGCAACCCGCCGCGCGTTTAGCCTTTGAGCAGATTTACAGCACCACACTTTCAGACAGTAAATGCCTGCTTGGCGCTTTGCAATATCAAGCTTTGGGAAATGTAGAGCTGGATACCCTGATGCTGGCGCCAGTCCACTTAGCCATGCAGCGCGACAGTTTTAGTTTGCAAGGACAAATAGCTTTAAGCCCAAGTGAGTATCAAGTCCTCACCCAAACCTTGAGTGCCCATTTTGCTGAAGATTTTGACTTGCTGGCTAGCGAAAGTCAGCAATTTTGGTGGGTGAAACCCAAGCGCAAATTAGACATCCATTTGCCTTGGCTGGGCGACTACCTTTACGCCAATGCGCATGCGTGGAGTCAAGTTAACGTGACCTATGGCGAACATGCGCCACTCATCAGAAGCTGGACTAACGAGATGCAAATGTTGTTACATGCGCACCCTATCAATCAAGCACGTGAAGCCAGCCATCAAACCTTAATCAATAGTTTATGGTTTAGCCAAGCCAGCCCTTTGCCTAGTGCCACAAAACAGTTTGATGTCGTGCTAGGGCAAGGTGCGGTGTTTGATGGCTTGTGTGCTGCAGGTTTGCCAAATTGTGTGCAGGCACCTTTGTCTCTTGCAAATCTTAAATTACAGCAAGGGCATGTGGCTTTGGTGTTGGATGATGTGCATGGTTTGGATTGGTCGTTGATTGAGCAGGCCATTAAGCAGGGCTGGCTCAAAAAACTTAATGTGACCTTGCCTTGGGGGCACCAAAGTGTCTCAGTAACTTACAATCAATGGCAACGCTTTAACCCTTTCCGACGAGCGCAATCTCCCTTAGCGGCCTTGGCGAAACTGCAAAGCACCAGTGAGTAAATGAGAGCGAGAGAATGATTAATATCAAACAACGTGCGGTGAGTGCTGCCCAAGTGGAAGCACTGGTGGCGCAGGGCTGTTCGCCATTATTGGCGCAACTGTATGCAGCGCGTGGCGTGGCGCCAGAGCAAGTGCAGATGACGGAAATGACGCATTTGCTCAAGCCCGAGGGGCTTAAAGGTTGCCAAGCCATGGCGGAGCAGTTGGCGGATGCCATACAACAACAGTCTTCAATATTAATCATTGGCGATTACGATGCCGATGGTGCGACAGCGACCGCCGTGGCGATGAAAGGCTTGCGTGCTTTGGACGCCAAGGTGAGTTTTTTAGTGCCCAATCGCTTTGAGTATGGCTACGGATTAACACCAGAAATCGTTGAGTTGGCAGCACAAAGTCAGCCCGATATTTTACTCACGGTTGACAATGGCATTGCCAGCATCGACGGCGTTGCTCGTGCCAAAGCCTTGGGCATGCGCGTGTTGATTACCGACCACCATTTACCTGCCGAGCAAACCCCGCAAGCGGATGCGATTGTAAACCCGAACCAACACGGATGCACGTTTGCTAGCAAACATTTAGCAGGTGTAGGCGTGATGTTCTATGTGCTGATTGCGTTACGGGCAGTGTTAAGGGCGAGAAATTATGCGCCAGCAGAAAGCCTCAATCTTGCGAGTTTGTTGGATTTGGTGGCGCTGGGCACGGTGGCGGATTTGGTGAAATTAGATGCCAATAACCGCATTCTGGTCGCGCAAGGCTTAAAGCGCATGCGCGCAGGCATGGCGTGTCTTGGTATACAAGCCATTTTAAAACTGGCAGGGCGCAATGTTGAACGTGTTAGTGCGCAAGATTTGGGTTTTTATGTGGGCCCAAGGTTAAACGCCGCTGGCCGCATGGATGATATGACGGTGGGCATACAGTGTCTGTTGGCAGACACGCCACAAGAAGCCATGCGTTACGCACAACAATTGCAAGCCTTAAACGCAGAGCGCAAACAAGTGGAAACCGAAATGGCGTTTGATGTGATGGCGGATTTGTCGCAAGATTTTAACGCTGACGACTTTACCATTAGCGTTTATCAGCCCGATTGGCACCAAGGTGTAATTGGTATTTTAGCCTCGCGCATCAAAGAGCGTTACCACCGCCCTTCGATTGTATTTGCTGAGGCTGGCGAAGGCCTGATTAAAGGTTCAGGACGCTCGATTGCAGGTTTGCATTTGCGTGACGCGCTCGATTTGGTCACCAAGCGAGAACCTGATTTGATTGTGAAATTTGGCGGGCATGCGATGGCGGCTGGCTTGAGCATCCGCGAACAAGATTTTGCGCGCTTTAAACAAAGTTTTGAGCAAGTGGTGCAAGGCTTAATTAGCCCAGACGTATTGCAACAAGTGATAGAAACCGATGGTGCATTGCCTGCGCGTTCACTGGAACTCGCTACCGCCCAGCTGTTATCGCAACAAGTGTGGGGGCAGGGGTTTGCAAACCCAGTGTTTTATGACCAATTTAGTGTGCTTGAACAAAAAGTGCTGGGCGAAAAACACCTGAAGTTAAAGCTTAAAAAAGACAATCAAATATTGGATGCTATCTTCTTTAAAAATGCAGAGTTATTGCCTGAAAAGGTGGCGATTGTCTATGAAATGTCGGTAAATGAATTTAATGGTAATGTGTCATTGCAGCTGATGGTGCAACATGCGCACCCTATCAATTAACTATCTGGCTTCGTTGTCATCCAGTGTTCGATTAGGGATAGCCGTGTAATTGCGTTAAAATAGCACATTGTTTAGAAAGTCCTTATTATGGCGCGTCCATTTAAATCCCCTAACTCCCAAGCCGCGCGTGCGCGCAAAGCTGAATCTACAGTTGTTCCAGTGTATGCAGAGGGCGAAGAAACCGCTGCGCCACGCGAAGGCCAACGCTTACACAAACTGCTTGCTAGCATGGGCTTGGGTTCGCGTCGCGATATGGAAGCGCTGATAGACACAGGCCGTGTGACGGTCAATGGGCAAGTGGCCATTAAGGGCACTGTGGTCACTGAGCATGATGTGGTGCGTTTAGATAGCCGCATTTTGCACTTGCCGTTTGAGGCTGAGTTGCCTCAAGTGCTGATTTATCACAAACCAGAAGGCGAAATCGTCAGCCAAGACGACCCCGAAGGCCGTGCCACCGTGTTCGATAAACTACCCCGCATCAAGCAGGGTAAATGGTTGGCGATTGGTCGCTTGGATATCAACACCAGTGGTTTGCTGATTTTTACTAACTCAGGCGAACTAGCCAACCGCTTTATGCACCCACGCTATGAAGTCGAGCGTGAGTACGCTGTGCGCATTTTGGGCGAGCTGACTGAAGACCAAATGGCGCAACTCAAACATGGCGTAGAATTAGAAGATGGCCCAGCTAACTTTGAAAGCATTTATGCGCAAGGCGGTGAAGGTGCCAATAAATGGTATCAAGTGGTGATTAAAGAAGGCCGTAACCGCGAGGTGCGTCGTCTATTTGAGGCATTTCAACTGCCTGTGAGTCGTTTGATGCGGGTGCGTTTCGGCCCCATCGATTTACCGCCCCGCGTAAAACGTGGCACCATGCTTAAACTAGAGCAAAAACAAGTGGTTGCATTACTCGAATGGGCGGGCTTGCCTGTCCCAAAAGCGCCACTCAAACAACTCAGTCAACGCGAAAAAGACAAAGCCACCAGTGTGTTTGTGCCTAAAGTACGCAAACAACGCCGTAGTATTTTAGAAACACTTCCACGCGAAGACGGCAAACCTGGCCGCGTTACGCCAAATCACGCTAAACCAAATCGCAGTGGTGCTGCAAACGCCACAGAAAAACCGCGTAAAGCCACTGGCCCACGCCGTATTCGTCAAGATGCCGATTTGAATAAAGTGAAAGCGCCGAAACCCTCGCCACGTAAAGGACGCAACGGTTAGGCTTGAAACCAGACCTAGATTAAATCTTCTTTGGTCAGCAAGAACACAAACTGGTCGCCACTGCTGGTGTCTAGCCAGGTGAAGGGCAAATCAGGATAAGCGGCGTGCAAAGCGTCACGATTGTGCCCGATTTCCACCACCAATAATCCACCGTCATTCAGATACTTAGGCGCTTCTTTAAGCAATGTGTGTGTATGGTCTAAGCCAGCCTCGCCACTGCCCAAAGCCAGTTGTGGCTCATTGCGATATTCTGCTGGCAAGGTTGCCATGCTGGGCGCGTCCACATAAGGTGGGTTGCTGATGATTAAATCGTAAGTCTTGCCTTTGAGTGCGTTAAACATATCCGATTGAATCGCCTGTACTCGTTCTTGTAAGCCATATTTTTCAATGTTGATATTAGCTACTGCAATCGCGTCAGGTGAAATATCGACCACATCAATTTGCGCTTCTGGAAATGCATCAGCCAATAAGACACCCAAACAACCGCTGCCCGTGCAAATGTCTGCGGCAGACTGGATGAGTTCTGTATATTCAATCCATGGTTGTAAACCATCTTGTAAGAGTTCAGCAATAAACGAGCGAGGTACGATAACGCGTTCGTCTACATAGAACTTAAGCCCTTGTAAGTAAGCTTCTTTAACCAAGTAGGCCGTGGGGGTGTGATTGTTGATACGACGGTCTATGAGGTCTGCTAGATGGGCACATTCTGCCTGCGTGATGCGCGCATCTAAAAAATTATCTAAGGTATCCATCGGCAAGTGTAATGCGCTCATGATGAGCCAAACTGCCTCGTCATAACTGTTATCAGTGCCGTGGCCGTAAAAAATATTAGAGTTTTCAAAACGGCTAACGGCGTAGCGTAGCCAATCGCGGATGGTGGTAAGTTGGGTTGTCATGATTTATTTAAGCCACAGATGAACACGGATAGACACAGATAAAACCTTAAAAAAATATTCAATAGCCATTTACTATGCGCTTGATTTCAACTTTTGGTTTGCCAAAATTGAGGATTAAACCAAAACGGTGTTGACTCGCTTTGAGATAGTTCATGCATTGCGCAATATGCGCGTTATCAATCCCAGAGCAAGCCTTAAGTTCAACAATCACTGACTGGTTGACACGTAAATCGCATAAAAAATGTCCGACAATAATGGATTGATATGTCACATTCAGAGGGACTTGTTGTTCTACAAACAGACCTGCATTTTTGAGTTCGATGGCAAGTGCATTTTCATAGACTTTTTCTAGAAAGCCTACACCTAATGTATTGCTGACTTCGTAAGCACAGCCTATTATCTTGTTAGTCAGTTCAGTTTCTAACAGCGTTTTATCTGTGTCCATTTGTGTTTATCTGTGGCTTAATTCGCTTTTAACAGTTTCTGCATGGTGAGTTTGTAAGTTTCTTTCAGCGGCTCAATATCTGCCACACCGACGCATTCGTTGAGTTTGTGTATGGTTGCATTCAGTGGTCCAAACTCGATGACTTGTTTGCAAATATTAGCAATAAAGCGTCCGTCTGAGGTGCCACCTGTGGTGGATAGTTCGGGCATGACGCCGTAGGCGGTTTGGATGGCTTGCTCAATGGCATCGACCAAGTTGCCACGTGGGGTGATGTAGCTGGGAGAGTGTTCCCACTCTAGGTCGTAGTCTAGTTGATGCTTATCCAAAATGGCATACACGCGCTGTTTCAGGTTTTGTTCGTTGCTACCTGCGCCGTTATATTCAGCGCAATATCTAAAGTTAAACAAAATACGTACTTCGCCTGGCACCACATTGGTCGCGCCTGTACCACCATTCATATTGCTGATTTGCCAGCTGGTAGGTGGGAAGTATTCGTTGCCGTTGTCCCACACCGTTTCCACCATGTCTTTAATCGCGGGGGCAACCAAGTGGATTGGATTTTTGACTAAGTGTGGGTAAGCGATATGGCCTTGGATGCCTTTGACGATTAAATCGCCAGACAATGAGCCACGACGCCCGTTTTTAATCATGTCGCCGACGACTTTGTTGCTGGTCGGCTCGCCCACTATGCAATAATCAAAATGTTCACCACGCGCTTGCAAGGCATCCACAACCTTTACCGTACCATCGACTGCCACACCTTCTTCGTCTGAAGTAATTAACAAGCCTATAGATCCTGTGTGATTCGGATTTTCAGCAACAAACTCTTCAATGCTGGTGATAAACGCGGCCAGCGAGGTTTTCATGTCTGCGGCGCCACGGGCGTAGAGCATGCCGTCTTTAATCGTCGGTTCAAAAGGTGGCGTGTGCCATTTATCTAATGGGCCTGTCGGCACAACATCGGTATGGCCTGCAAACACAATCAATGGACTTTCGGTACCACGGCGGGCGTAAAAATTATCCACATTGCCAAAACGCATATGCTCAATCTTGAAGCCTAATGGCGCTAAACGTGAAATCATTTGTTCCTGACAGCCTGCATCATCTGGTGTGTTAGATTGGCGTTTAAGTAAATCAATGGCAAGTTCTAGTGTTTTAGACATAAGGTTTATGTTTTAAATAGAGATTATTTGAATAAAGTTTGATAGTCGGTTTCGCTAAAGCCTAGCCCGATAATCTTGCCGTCGCGTTCTAACACAGGGCGTTTAATGACTGAGGTTTTTTCTAGCATGAGGGCTAAAGCGCTGTTAGCATCGGTCACATTGGCTTTTTCAGCATCACTTAGATTACGCCAAGTCATGCCAGCGCGATTGACCAATTTTTCCCAAGGTTGCTGTTGCAACCATACTTGTGCGGTGGTCGCGTCTAAACCCTGCTTTTTAAAGTCGTGAAATTGGTAGCTGATTTGATTAGCATCTAGCCAATCACGGGCTTTTTTGACTGTGTTGCAATTGGGGATTCCGTAAAGCTTCATGGCTGGTTCACACAGATGCAAAATAAAACGCCATTTTAGCAGTAGCGCTAAATGGCGTGTGATTTTCTTGCCTAGGGTATTGTAGTTTTAAGCCTAGACTGGCTATTTGCGAATCGATTTTAAAATAAACTGCGCAGTACTTGATTTGGTTTGAAGCTCAGAGAACACATCAAACAAATCTTGCTGCGGTACGGGTCTGGAGAATAAATAACCTTGCATTTGGTCGCAACCACTGGTGAGTAGCGCGAGACGCTGACCTTCATCTTCTACGCCTTCAGCCACCACATTCAAATTCAGCGCATGTGAGAGTTTGACGATAGCTTCCACAATCGCCAGATTGGCAGATTTTTTGGCAACATCGGCAGTAAGTGAGCGGTCTAGTTTGACCTCGTTGATATCCAAGCTTTGCAAGTAACTGAGACTGAACGGGTGTAAGCCAAAGTCGTCTAGTGACACTTTTAAGCCAATTTTTTTAAATTGGCGCAAGGTTTCTTTAAATTGCCCTTGATGGTGGATTGCATTGGTTTCAGCGATTTCTAAAATCAAGTTTCGTGGTTCCACGTCATATTCTTGCAAAATGGCTTGAATATGTTTGCCCAAGAGTTTGTTGCGGAATTGTTGGTTAGATAAATTGACTGAAATACTCAAGTCTATGCCTTGTTGTTTGGCTTTTTGGATGGTTTGGCAGGCTTGTGAAACCACCCATTCATTAATCGATTCAATCATGCCAAAACGTTCAGCCGCCTCAATAAACTCGGCAGGGGCGACCAAGCCACGTGTTGGATGCTCCCAGCGTAATAAAGCCTCTGCACCGTGCGCCATTTGCGTCGCTGCATCGACTTTGGGTTGGTAGAGTAATTTAAAGGCATTGTTTTTTAGCGCATCTTTTAACTCAATGCGGGTTTGTTGCATGGCATCAGAGGCTTGCTCTATTTCCATGTCATAAAAACGGTACTGATTTTTGCCGTTTTCTTTCGCCTTATACATAGCGGCATCGGCATTCACTTTGATTTTGTCTAAGTCGCCATCTTTGGGGTACATGGCAATGCCCACTGAGCAGGAGATTTCAATGAGATGATCTTCAATGTCAAACGGCTGACGCAAAGCATCGACAATCCTTTGTACCACGGTCACTGCGCTTTGGTGGTCACTAATCTCGCCCAAAATTGCAATAAACTCATCACCGCCAGCGCGTGCAATGTAGTCACAATTACGAATCGCTTGGCTGAGGCGGTTAGAAACCTCAATCAACAGTAAGTCGCCAATATGGTGACCAAAGTTATCATTCACTGGCTTGAAATGATCTAAATCAATATAGGCCAAGGCGAGTGATTCACCGCTACGGTCACAGCGTTTTGCAGACAAAACCAAGTGCTGATTTAATGCATCGCGATTAGGCAGGTGCGTGAGTGGGTCATGGGCGAGTATTTTCCTATTACCTGAAATCGTGTTCCTAAAGTTGAGTGTTTCTCCGTTGCCCTCTATGGTGCGGTCATAAAAAATCACCAAGATAAATGAGGTGAGAAAAATGATGATTGGGGTGAGCGTTAGTAATAGTGAAAAGTAATTTGGGGCGTGATCGGCTTGAACGCCATGTGCTTGTAAGGCATGTAGCAGACTTAAGTCTATAGCTGTGTGTGATGCCAAAAAGCCTAATGCTATCTCAATGCTAAATAGTAATTTGAGCTTGTTTAGCCTGGCTTTGTCTTGGTCTTTTATCCAGTAAATCGTAATAATGGCTAGCGCCGCCGTCATGCTGGTGACAAAGAAAGAAAATAGCGCTGTTGGTAGATGAATTTGGATTTCGCCAACATTAGAGGCAATATGGTAAAAATAAGACATCAAATAACCACAGCTACCCGCCACTAATGCCGCATAAAATAGCTCTCTTGCGGGTAAGCCTTTTTGTTGCACGGTATTGAGTATGCTGAGTGCAAGTAGGTAGCAGCAAAGTGTGGCGCCAATGAAGTCGATTGGGTGTTGCTTAAAGTTTGGGCTGTTGCCAAAAGCGTATTGGTAGCCAATATGGGTAACAAAAATGCCAAATCCTACAATGATGGCGTATTGTTTAAGTTTGCTAGGGTAAGCTTGTAAGCTGGTTTTTCTCAGTTGATGTGTGATATCAAAGCCAAAATAACAGCCAACCACACTGAGCAAAAAGGTGATTAAAATGAGATATTGTGCGCTACTAATCGACATGACTAAAGTGAGGTCTCGTTATACTTTTTAATTAAAGGCAAATAAACCATATTTGCCGTCTCAACTTTAAAGCAATTAATATGCCATTGTCCTTGTTTTTACTAGGCTCCAGCTTTGGAAATGCAGTGGGAATTGGGGTTTTTGGTAAGGTGCTGATTTTAAATAAAAAAGCCGTAAAAGCTTGTTTGCTTTTACGGCTTTAAATAGACCGGCTTAGTTGTGTACTAGCCCATTTTTGTCAGTCGTTTTAGATACCACGCAATAATTCGTTAATGCCAACCTTGCCTAGTGTTTTAGCATCCACTTTTTTGACGATAACTGCACAGTACAAACTGTAGCTACCATCTTTAGAAGGTAGGTTGCCAGACACCACCACAGAGCCTGCTGGCACGCGGCCATAAAACACTTCGCCTGTTTCGCGGTCGTAAATTTTGGTAGATTGACCGATATACACACCCATAGAAATCACGCAGTTGTCTTCAACCACCACGCCTTCAACCACCTCTGAGCGCGCGCCTACAAAGCAGTTGTCGCCAATGATGGTTGGCCCTGCTTGCACAGGCTCTAATACACCACCAATACCAACGCCCCCTGAAAGATGTACGTTTTTACCAATTTGCGCACATGAGCCTACTGTTGCCCAAGTGTCTACCATAGAGCCTTCGCCTACATAGGCGCCAATATTGACATAGGATGGCATCAGCACTGCATTTTTAGCAATAAAAGAGCCTTTGCGAACGATGGCATTTGGCACGACACGGAAACCACCTGCTTTAAAGTCTTCTTCTGTATAGTTGGCAAATTTTGGGTCTACTTTGTCAAAATAACGGGTCACACCGTCATCCATTAAGTAATTGTCTTTTAAACGGAAAGACAGCAATACGGCTTTTTTCAGCCATTGGTGCGTTTCCCATTGTTGCGTGTCGCCGATACGGGTGGCGACGCGTAGTTTTCCACTGTCCAAGTCCGCGAGCACGGCATCCACTGCTTGTTTAATGTCAGCTGGGGCATTGCTAGGGTTGATGTTGGCGCGGTCTTCAAAAGCCGCTTCAATAATGCTTTGACGTGGATCCATAATGCTCTTTCATCGAATAATTAAAACAAAGGCGCTATTCTATCCTAATTAGCTAGAGTCACAAAAAGTCTCACAAAAAGCAATTAAAAAGCCTCCAATCGGAGGCTTTTGTTGGGGCTTTTCGGAGTGCTGGACTATCGGCGCGCGGCTTCGTATAGAGGCCGTACTTTAGGTGCGAGTGCTTGCAAGTCTTTGATGCGGTTAACACTTGACGGGTGGGTACTTAAAAACTCTGGTTGTCCGCCTGAGCTAGCCGCACTCATTTTTTGCCACAAAGTCACTGCCGCATCTGGGTTGTAGCCTGCGCGCGCAGCGAGTTCCAGCCCCATTCTATCAGCTTCGCGCTCTTGCTCACGGCCGTTAGGCAGTGAGAAAAACAATTGCGTACCCATGCTAGCCCCTTGTGCAGCCATGCTGCCAGCAGCTCCGCCCACCATAGAAGCAAGCGCTTGTAAGCCAAACTGTTGTACATAGGCTTGTGACATGCGTTCACGGCCATGCTCGCGCAGGGCATGAGCAATTTCGTGACCGATGACTGCGGCAAGTTCGTCATCGGTTGCATTCAGCTTGTCTGCCAAGCCAGAAAACACCATGATTTTTCCGCCAGGCATGCAATAAGCATTCAGTTGGTCGTTCTTTTCAACATTCACTTCCCACTTCCATTTGGCAGCATCAGGTCTGAACACCCCGACTTGGCTAATCAAACGGTTAGAAATAGTAGTCACGCGGTTAAGCAATCTTGGGTCGGCATTGAGCGTGTTTTTCTTTTGCGCTTCTTGTAGGGTTTGCGCGTAAGATTGAACAGACATATTGTTGACGGTGCTGGCTGGCAACAACATAAATTGGCTACGTTTAACGCCGGAAACACTGTCTTTGGTGGTGGTGGCACAGCTGGTCAGTAAGGCGAGTGTAGCAATAATACAAGCAATTTTCTTCATGTTGGTGTCTCCATCATCTGTTTTTTTAATACTTTTGTTTGAGTATAGCGCCTTAGCTATTTTTTCACTATATGTACATTAACGCATGTGCTAGCAATCGGTTGATTGAGTAATCAATTTAAATTTTCAGCTGTTAAATTTTTACCTGTGCACCCAGTTCAACCACACGGTTAGGTGGGAGTTTGAATTGGTTGGTGATGGTTTCTGAAGTCCTGAACAAACCAATAAAGATTTTTTTACGCCACAATGCCATGCCTTGACGGTTAGAGGCAATTAAGATTTCTTTACCGACAAAGAATGAGGTGTCCATGGTGTCTAGCGCCAAACCTTGCTCTTGGCACAAGATTAAATCGCGGGGTAAATCGGGTTCATCCATATAGCCATAACGGACTTTCACACGGTAAAACTCATGTGGTAAGGCTTCCACTTCCACCCGTTCTTGCTTGCTGGTGTGTGGGACGTCTTCAAATTTCACCGTCAATATCACCACTTTGTCATGCAAGACTTTGTTATGTTTTAGATTGTGTAGCAAAGCATGGGGTACGCCTTCTGGGTTGGGGGTCATAAACATGCCTGTGCCAGTCACGCGTGAGGGTGGGTGGGCGCCGATGGCTTGAATAAAAGGCACCAGCTCCATCGACTCGGCTTTGAGCGTTTTGTAGAGCAGTGTGCGGCCTGTTTTCCAAGTAATCATTAAGGTGAAAATGACGATGCCAATCAGAAGTGGCATCCAGCCACCATCAGGAATTTTGAGCACATTGGCACTAAAGAAAGCCAAATCTACCGTTAAAAATAAGGCGATAAGTGCGCCTGTGCGCAACTTGCTCCAGCCCCAAAGTTCATGAAACACAACCGCCGCCAGCAAGGTGGTAATCACCATGTCGCCCGTCACCGCGATACCATAAGCCGCTGCCAAGTCGCCAGAGGTGCCAAAGGAAATCACCAAGCCCATGACTGCCAACATGAGCCCCCAGTTAATGCGTGGCATATACACTTGGCCTTCAGTAAGTTCTGAAGTGTGTTCAACGTGCATGCGCGGGATAAAACCTAACTGTAAGGCTTGGCGAGAAACTGAAAAGGCTCCTGTAATGACGGCTTGTGAAGCAATTACGGTGGAGAGTGTGGCTAATATAATGAGTGGGAACAATGCCCATTCTGGCGCCAAATGATAAAACGGATTTTGCACAGTACTGGCGTCCGCCAAAATCATAGCCCCTTGCCCAAAGTAATTTAATAACAAGGCTGGGAGCACGAAGCTAAACCAAGCCAAACGTATTGGTGTTTTGCCAAAATGCCCCATATCAGCATATAAGGCCTCCGCGCCTGTCACCGATAACACTACCGCGCCTAGCGCGACAAAGGCAATCCAAGGTTGTGTGCTAAAAAAAGTAATCGCATAAGCGGGACTTAATGCGCTGAGAATGTCAGGGTGTTGCATGATGCTCATCGCCCCCATCACGCCCAAGCTGGTAAACCATAACAACATGACAGGACCAAAGAAGGCACCCACCACCGCCGTGCCTTTGCTCTGCGCCCAAAACAAAATAAACAATACAAACAATGTGATAGGCACAATCAAACTATGTAACTGTGGTGCTGCGACTTCTAGCCCCTCTACAGCAGATAACACGGAAATGGCAGGGGTAATCATGCCGTCAGCGTAAAACATGCATGCGCCCAAAATGCCCAACATCATAATACGTTGTTGTTTTTTGCTATTGCCTGCAGCGTTACGGCTGGCTAGTGAGAGCAAGGCCATGATACCGCCTTCGCCACGGTTGTCCGCACGCATAATAAACGCGACGTATTTGATGGAGACGATTAAAATCAGCGCCCAAGTGATAAGCGATAAAATGCCATACACGTTGGCTGGGTTGAGCAACAGCGGATGATGCCCCACAGCAAAGACTTCCTTCATGGTGTAAAGTGGGCTGGTACCAATATCACCAAAGACCACGCCTAAGGCAGCTAAGGCCATGGTGTGTAGGGCAGTTTTATGGCTTTGATTGTTGTCCATTGATGATGGGTCTAAAACAAAAGCTGTATTATGTGTGAATTAAATATACAAACCAATAGCATTTGCGTAAAACTAGATGAAATTAATCAATTAAATTGATGCTGTTGCATTCGCAGAGATTTCTTACAAAAACGATAGGCAGGGTGAATATGCGTCGGATTCAATGCTCAATGTGGCTGGTCATGAGTGTGCTGGGTTTGCTCTCAGCATGTGATGGCGCTAAACAGGCTTTATCCAATCAAGCGCCGTTGACTGTCTTGATTATTCGACATGGTGAAAAACCTGATGACGGCGATAACCTTTCTTGCCAAGGGCAACACCGCGCCTTGCAATTGCCACAAGTGCTGGTTGATAGGCAATGGGTGCCTAATCAGATTGTGGTGCCAGCGTTAAATCAAGGCGAGCACACCAGCCATAGTCGCATGTATCAAACCGCCACGCCCACGGCAGTGCGATTTAATCTAGCTATCAATACAGATTTTGACGCCAAGGACGAAAAGAAAGCGGCGCAATATGTGCAATCTCAGCATGGTGTGGTGCTCATGGTGTGGTCGCATGCTGAAATTCCCAAACTCACCAAAGCCTTGGGGGTGCATGACGTGCCTAAATGGCCAGATGCGGATTTTGACAGTGTTTGGCGGGTCGACGTCGCAGAAGGTCAAGCGACGCTCACACGCTTAGCAGAGCGCTTGCAACCCAGTAGTGATTGTCATTTTTAGCACCATTTCTATAGGCTATTTAACCTCAGTAGTGCTTTCAATTTTGGCTATCGCCTCACCTACATACAAGCTGATGTTAACTTGCTGTTGCGCACTGAGTTGATTAACGTTGGTAATGCTCTTGCCTGCGGCATCTTGCACAATGGCATAACCGCGCGCCAGCACGCTTTTGGGGTTGAGTTGGCTTAAACTTTGTTGGCACAGGGTCAAGCGTTGACCTTGCATGCGCAGTTGTTGTTGCATACTTAATTGCAAACGGGTTTGCAATTGTTTGAGTGTCAACGCTTGATTTTTAAGTTGTTGTTGCGGTGACACCAAACGTCGTGCCAAATAATCTAATTGTTGCTGACGTTGTTGTAGCAACTGCATCATTGCGCGTTGCAGATTATTTTGTAATTGCTTTAAGCGTTGCACCAATGCCATTTGATCTGGGCAAGCCAGTTCGGCCCCAGCAGTGGGGGTGGCGGCGCGTAAGTCTGCCACAAAGTCACAAATGGTAAAGTCAGTTTCGTGGCCCACACCGCTAATCGTGGGTATTTTGCAAGCAACTATCGCCCGCGCCACCACTTCTTCATTAAATTGCCACAAGTCTTCCATACTGCCGCCACCACGGCAAATAATCAGCGTGTCTACTTCTTGCCTCGCATTAGCGGTGTGAATGGCGTTGGCAATGGTTTGTGCCGCGCCTTTGCCTTGCACGGGCGTGGGGTAAATAATCACTTTCACACGCGGACTTCGGCGTTTAAGCGCGGTGAGCACGTCTTGCAAAGCGGCGGCATCTGGCGAGGTAACAATGCCGATGGTGTGTGGATGGCTAGGAATAGGCTGTTTCTTTGATGCATCAAACAAGCCTTCATTTTGCAATTGCAGTTTTAAACGTTCAAAAGCTTCAAACAGCCCGCCCAAGCCTGCGCGTTGCACGAACTCCACTGTCAGTTGAAAGTCGCCACGGGCTTCATACAAGGTCACTGTCGCGCGTGCTTCGATTTTGTCACCTTCACGTGGCACAAAATCCATATAACTGTTGCGCCCTTTAAACATCACGCAACGCACTTGCGCGCCAGCATCTTTGAGTGAAAAATACCAATGACCACTGGCGGCACGGGTGAAGTTTGAAACCTCGCCCGACACCCAAAATAACGGAAAACTCATTTCTAATACGTCGCGCGCCAAGCGGTTAAGCTCAGTCACGCTGAGGATTTTTTGTAACGGTGAGGTGTCATAATCTGCCATGGCGATTATTATCCATTACAATTCGACTTTAATGAAATTTTCGATAGGCATCACAACATGAAATTAACAGGATTTTTGACAGGCAAGCGTGGCTATTTTTTAGGCTTTGTCGCCTGCTTTGCCATCGTCGCTTTGGCCTTGGTCATTCAAACCCAATACAATCTCGAGCCATGCCCCTTGTGCATCACGCAACGCATGTTTTTTATGGGCTTGGGTGTATTGTTTTTAATCGCCGCTTTTATTCCGCCTGCCAGCGTGTTCAAAAAATTATTCGCCTTGTTGCAAGTGCTTACCGCGATTGGTGGGGCTGGCTGGGCCATGCGTCATTGGTATTTGCAAGCCAACCACGAAAGCATGATTGCCGATTGTGGGGTAGGCTTTGATTATATGTTTGAGAATTTCCCGCTTAAAAAAATGTTCACCCTGATATTTAGAGGCACAGGCGATTGCGCCACCATCGACTGGACATTTCTTGGCTTGACCTTGCCCCAGCTCGGCCTCATCTCGTTTATCTTATTTGGGGTGTATGCGGTGTATCTGCTGAAAGCCAAAACCGCATGAATGACGATTTTCAAGGCTTAAAAGCATGGGTGCCGAGCTTTAAGTTTGGTTTCAAAGTGTTTTTAGTATTTTTGCTGGCTTGTTTTGTTTATGGCTGGCTCATGCCGTTTAGTTTTTGGCATGCTTATGCCGATGCGGGGTTAAACTCAGCGATTGCACATGCCATTTATTATGGCGTGTTTGCTGGCCCGATGGTGTTTGCGCTAGGGGCGGTGATTGCAAAGTTCGCACTTAAAAAGTAGACATAGAAAAACAGAAATAGAAAATTAAACATATGCAGATTAAAAACCTAGCTATCAAAACCTTGGATAACTTTGTGGGCAACACGCCGTTGGTGGCGCTACAGCGCATGAACCCTAACAAAAGCAACACCATCTTGCTCAAGCTAGAAGGAAATAACCCAGCAGGCTCGGTTAAAGATAGGCCTGCTTACAGCATGATTATGCGTGCTGAACAACGTGGTGACATCAAACCAGGCGATACCTTGATTGAAGCCACCAGTGGCAACACAGGCATTGCCTTGGCGATGGTGGCGGCCATGCGCGGTTACAAAATGGTGTTGGTGATGCCAGAAAATCAAAGTGTGGAGCGTCGCCAAAGCATGAAAGCCTATGGCGCTGAGTTAGTGCTCACCCCCAAGGATGGCAGTATGGAGTTGGCGCGTGATGTGGCGATGAAGTTGCAAGCCGAAGGCGAGGGCATCGTGCTCGACCAATTTGGCAATATGGATAATCCGCAAGCCCATTACGAAGGCACAGGCCCCGAAATTTGGCGCGATACTGAGGGCAAAGTGACGCATTTTGTTTCTAGTATGGGCACCACAGGCACCATCATGGGGACGTCACGGTTTTTAAAAGAGCAAAACCCTAATATCAAAATCATCGGTGTGCAACCAGAAGAAGGCGCGCAAATTCCCGGTATCCGCAAATGGCCAGAAGCCTATTTGCCCAAGATTTATGATGCCAAACGTGTGGACGAGTTGCGTTATGTCAGCCAAAAACACGCCGAAGACACCACACGCAAACTGGCGACGATGGAAGGCATTTTTGCCGGCATTTCCAGTGGTGGTGGGCTCTACACAGCGCTGCAGTTGTCTAAAGAAGTCGAGAATGCGGTCATCGTCAGTATCGTCTGCGACCGTGGCGACCGTTATTTGTCTACGGGGGTTTTTCCTAGCTAATGCGCATTTGGCTCACATTGTGTTTGGTGCTCGGCTTGCCACAAGCGCAGGCCCTCACCAGCATTACCCTCAGTGCCGATAGCATTACTCACGATGGCGCGCATTTAGAAAAAGCTAATGTGCATTTAGATTTGACTGGCAAAGCGCAATCCACCATCGATGCCAAAACCCTCACTTACGGCGAGGCAAGGTTAGATGACGCGCATATCAACCTAGACCTCAACAGCAATTTAACGTTGCTGATTACCGCCAGCAATATCAGCGCTGACCAATTTATTGCGCGCAAACCCACCATCTTTCTCGACTACCGCAAAAATATTCCACAACCTAGCTTGCGCATCAATGCTGAGGTCAAAGCCAAGGCCGACCCTGACTGGGGCACATTTCAGCTTAACTGCTTGATTCCTGCCAAAGTCTCAAAAACACAATCGCAAGCACAATCTCAGGCTCCGTGGCAGTGTGTAGATGGCTTATTTAAAGATGCCCGCTCAAACATTCCGTTTAGCATCAATATTTATAGCCAATTGGCGCAAGCGTCCACCAACAAAAAAAATGTGCTCAAAGTAGGAGAGGCCATTCCCAAAGCCTTTAAGGTTGATTTGCAAGTCAATAACGCTAAGTTTAGCGATGCCTCAGGCCTGCATGCGGGCGAAAAACTCACAGGCTTGATTAGCATTGCTGCGCAACAATACCAACAAGGCTGGAACTGGCAAGGTACTTTCAACTGGGCGCAAGGTGAACTGTTTTGGCAACCGTTTTACTTTGCCGAGGGCGGTAAGCGTTTTGATATTCAAGGCCACTATCGCGCGCCACAACTCAGCATCCACAACGCAACGCTAGAAATGCCAGGCGTGGGCACACTCACCAGTAGCAGTGAACTCAACCTCGAAACCAAAGCCTTTCAGCGCCTCAAAGTAGAAGGTAAGTCGGTGGATTTCGCAGGCTTGTATCAATCGTTTATCCAGCCTTTGGTCGCCAAGTCCGCGTTTGGTAACCTCAAAGTCAGTGGCAAAGCCGATTGGTCGTTTGAGGCCGAAGGCACGCAACCGCAAAAATTTGTGCTGGATATTGAAAACGCCAACCTCACCGACCTCAATGGCAAGTTTGGCTTTAGCAACTTCAACGCGCATATCCCGTGGGATTACGACACACCGCAACAAATTTTCATGGGCTACACTGGCGGGCAAGTGCTTAACATGCCGCTCGGCCCCACTTATTGGCGCGCCTACGTCAACCGTTACTCCATCACTGCGCCAGAGCTAAGTTTGCCCATTTTAGATGGCGCGTTGCAGTTTGAAGACGTCTCCGCCGCGTGGATTAACCAAAGCATGGTGTGGCACCTTAAAATGGATTTAAAACCCATCAGTATGAACAGCTTTAGCAAGGCGCTAGGCTGGCCAGAAATGCGCGGGCATATCGACGGCCACATCCCCTTGGTCACCTACGCGGGCAAACAACTCAATATGGATGGCGACATGCAATTTAATATGTTTAAAGGCCGCATCGGCATGTCTGGCCTGCACATTGACGACCCGCTCGGCGCCGTGCCCAAACTCAACGCCAACTTTATTATGCGAGACATCGACTTAGGCGAAATCACCCGCACCTTTAACTTTGGCTCGATAGAAGGCAAGCTCGAAGGCGACGTTCAAGACTTGCGCCTGCAAAACTGGAAACCCATCTATATGAATGCTGTGATACAAACCGCAGACGGCAAACACGAGAAAAAAATCTCCCAACGCGCCGTTGAAAACATCACCGCCTTGGGTGGCGAAGGCACCGCCGCCGCCCTGCAACGCACCTTTTTGCGCTTTTTTAAAGAATTCGGCTACGAAAAAATCGGCCTCAGTTGCCAGTTACGTGGTGATATATGCAAAATGGGCGGGGTAGAGCCCACCCCCACAGGCTTTGTCATCGTCAAAGGCAAAGGCGCGCCCTCGGTCAACGTCAATGGTTATACCCAATACGTGAGCTGGAAAGATATACTGGCGCGTATGCAGAGGATTACGGATAGCAACACTAAAATAGTCGTAGATTAAAAGGACACTTTTATAAATCCAATTTCCGTCGTCATACGGTGTTACGATTAAAAAATTACTCCTTACATATCACTTATATGCGGCGTCACAATTTTTTAATCGTGCCTTGTCTGACTTAGCAACTTGAATTTCTAAAAGCGTCCTTACGAGGTATTAGAGCATAATGAAAGCAATAACGAGAAAGGCAACCCCATGAAAACAATAGTACTCGCCCTTATCTTACTCAGCAGTGCCCTCACGGCATGCGTCACCATCAATATCTACTTTCCCGCTGCCGCCGCAGAAAAAGCCGCAGACAAAGTGATTGAAGAAGTGTGGCAGATAAAATCGGATGCAGAAAAAGCACCAGAAAAACCAGCCCAATAAATGCGAGACTATTAGAGGATTCGATATGAAACACCTTCTTACCACCATTTTTAGTGTACTCACTTTCGCATTTCTAAGCTTAAACATAGCGCATGCCGAGGCTGATTTAAACGTCAACACCCCAGCCGTTGCCGCTGTTAAAACCAGCATGCAAAACCGCCATGCGCAATTAGAAGCCTATTACGCCAGTGGCGCGGTAGGCTTCACGCAAGATGGCTTTATTGCCGTGAAAGACGCCAGCCTCGTGCCACTCTCACAACGTGGCGCACTCGCTAGCATGGTTAAAGACGAAAACACCGACCGTAGCAAACTCTACCAAACCATCGCCGAAGCCAACGGCCACTCAGAATGGGCAGGCGTGATTCAAAAAACCTTTGCAGGACGCTGGATAGACAAAGCCCAAACAGGCTGGTTTGTGCAAAAAGATGGGCAGTGGGTGAAGAAGTAGGTTGGTACGGTTTGTCATATGCTATCTTGTGTTGGTTGAGTGATAGTGAAAATTTTTGACTTACAATGAAAGGTCATTTGGTGGACCATCTTTGTTATCACATAAAAATAACCTAGCATCATCTGAGAATTCGTAAAATAGCGCCCAGTGCTCCCTAGATGGGTCAATTCCTTCGGAGAAATTATTGCCGTTGCGAGCACATAAAGCGTAATAGCCAAACATATACAGTGCTACAGTCTTGTCGATTTGTTTGCTTCTAACGAGAAGAGCAATTTCCTCAAAAAACACAAGTAGTTTTCTTTTCTTGTCCCACATATCCTCATTAGCGAGTTCACTTTTGTCATCGTCAATCAGGCACAACACTTCATATAATTCTTTATCATCAAATAAGCGACGATGTTGCGAGAGAAAAAACTCTGTTCTTTTGAGTCGTGCAGCAGTTTCAATATCCTTAGCATCTTTGTCTCTCTGTTCATTAAGACGACGAAGTTCATGATATATTTTATAAAGTCCAACGGCGCCAAAAAAAATTGCTGCAATAACCCCTGCTGCTTGCCAGTAAACGCCCCACTCCTGCATAGTCCTGCACACTGTATAGAGTGGGGTGCAATATTGTTGTAAATTTAACATTTATAATATCTCTACAATGTCGTGAACAATATAACGCTTTACAACACCTTGGGCGCTAACTATTTTTGTAACTTTTAGGTGCATTTTTCCAGTCTCACCCTCGTTGTGATTTTGCATTGACTTGAGAGCAAGCCCTCTTACGCGCTTATCATCAGGATTTGCTAATTCAAATGATATTACCCGACCTTCTTCATCAGAAAATAGTCGGCCAAACTGACTAAGTACATTAACTCTAGTTATGTTTCCAAGTATGTATTCTGTTTGTGTCTGCTCTTGACGTATACTTACGTAGTCCAAAGTATTCGAGGTAAGCTCCAGATAATCGCCGACCCGAGGTCTGCAGAGAAATGCTTTAATCGAGTTGTCGTGTGAAATAGCTTTGTGGATAAGTTGCATTGGACTTTCTAACGCATCAGCAATTTCATAAATAAACAAGTCATTATCTTCAGCAATTTTTATTACTTGAGGGGTTCTTGGTTCGTAGGAGTATCCTACTGAAGCATGCCAAGTCCAATTTAGATAATCCCAAAAAGTGTTTACAAGCACGGAGTTGCCAATTTTTGCAACTGTTCTTTGATCAAACCTAATGTCAACTTGTTCTTCAAAACAACCCTTCCTAGATGAATGTATAAAAGCTTTAGCGCCGTGAGCGCTTTGGTTCTTTTTTCTTACTTCTTGGTCATTCGAAAATGAGTGTGATACTAAATTGACCGCACGTGCCAATCCATAGATTGTATTAGCCGCGTCATATACATCTAGTAGCCCTTCATCTGCAATCCCACCTTCGAGGCGTAGAATTATGCTTACTTCTTTATCGCTCATTTTTGTGAATCCTCAAGTATTAAATTTAGGTATCAATGTAACTTATTTGCCTTAAGCGATTGTCTAAATCCATGTAAAAAATTCATTTATGTTAATTTTTACAAATAAATCAAATCATAGCGAGTTGGATTTGTTTTGTAAATAAAACAAAATCATCAGTTATATCTCTCAAAATAACCAACTATGCTAAATACATCTTTATTCGTTGAATTGAGGTTTAATTATGGGAATAATTTTTGCTTTGAAAGAAGGGTAGTGCGTTTAAACTGACTTTGCCAATGTTGCGATAGGAGTTGTGATGACGACGAATCTGTTTGCTTTGCCGAGTTCTGGTCAACATATTCATGAGGATGACCAGGGGTTGTATTACATTCTGAATCAAGAGACAGGGCAGGTGCGCACTATTTTGCAGCTTGTTTTTGAGCAAAATCAGTTTTATATGTTTCAGTTGCAGCCGATTGCGGATGGCTTGGATTACCGTTGGGCGGTGCTCTCTCAACATGAGGCGTGTGCGATGCACAAGGCCAGCAATAAGCAAGTGGCGCATTATTTCTCTAAACCTGAATATGCCGAACCTGTGGGCGCTTGGGAGGTGGTTAAGAACCACGATTTTGGGTTTGCTAAGTTTACGCCTTTGGATAACCCACGCGAGGTGGCGTTTGCGGTGTTGACGTTTGAGGGCGAGGAGATGAAAGCGCCGATTCGTTTGCATAAAGCGCCTGCGGAGTGGTTGGCAGAGGAATTGGCGATGCCTGAAGAGGTTGCTCAACCTGAAGTGGCGATGGTTTAGGTAAGCCTTAATCTTGTTTCTTAAAGTCGCTGGATACCGTTGTACAACGGTATGACGGCTGTTGAGATATAAAGAATAGGAAATTTCAACCCGTTCGCATTGAGCTTGTCGAAATGTGAACGATCAAATGTGCTTCGACAGGCTCAGCACGAACGGTGATTTAGTTTTATCGCACGTTTGCTCACTAATTCCGAATTTCCAATTTCCAATTTTAGCCCCCTTCAATACACTTCCTTCGTCATTCCGTGCTTTAGCTTATGAATAATGTGCTTTAGCACATGTATTCTACGGATAAGACCTATACGGTCTGACAAGGAATCTAGTGACGTAAAGTCGCTGGATACCGTTGTATATCGTTATGACGGCTTTAGAGGTATGACGTATTAGAAATTTAATCTGCTTTGGTGTATGCTTTTGCTATGACACCTAGCCTCGTTTTTGATATAGAAACCATCCCCGATACCCACGGTTTACGCCAGTTGTATGACTTGCCTGCTTCGGCGAGTGATGCAGAGGTGGCGCAAATTGCGTTTCATCAGCGCCGTCAGCAGACGGGCAATGACTTTTTACCCCACCATATTCAGCGTGTTTGTGCGATTTCTTGTGCCTTGCGCGAGGGCAATCAGTTTCGCGTGTGGACTTTAGGCGATAAGGGTGCCTCAGAAGCGGAGATGATTCAGCGCTTTTTTGATGGGGTGGAGAAATATACGCCGAATATTATCTCGTGGAATGGCAGTGGTTTTGATTTGCCTGTGTTGCATTATCGTGCCATGGTGCACGGGATTAGTGCGCCACGCTATTGGGATTTGGGCGAGGACGACAAAGATTTTAAGTGGAACAATTATATTAGCCGTTATCACATGCGTCATTTAGACTTGATGGATGTGTTGGCGATGTATAGCGGGCGCGCTAATGCGCCACTCGACCAAATGGCGCAGTTGTGTGGCTTTCCAGGCAAATTAGGCATGGATGGCAGCAAGGTGTGGGATGCTTATTTGGCGGGTGATATCGACGGCATCCGCAATTATTGCGAGACCGATGTGGCGAACACGCATTTGGTCTATTTACGCTTTTTGTTGATGCGCGGGCATTTGACCAAACAAGCGTATGAGAGCGAAATTGCGCTGGTGCGCGAGACTTTGCAGGGGTATGCCAACCAAACGAACTCTGCACCGCATTGGGGGGAGTTTTTGGCGGCCTGGAAAGCCTAAACTAAACTATTCGAGAATTTTTAACATTAGAAGCTATCATCTGTCATTCCCGCGAAAGCGGGAATCCATTTTAATCAATCATTTAAGTGGATCCCCGCTTTCGCGAGGATGACGAAATCATAGGTTTTTAATGTTTGCTTTGATTTGCGCAAAGGGTTCTATTCGTCCTTGCCCGCGCGCTCATCCTCAATCTCTGTTTTCCAATTGAGCGTAATCGTCTGCGGTGCATTGGTTGTAACAGTGCATTTGTGGCGTAATTTTTCACCGTTGTAGCT
Source organism: uncultured Methylophilus sp. (assembly GCA_965249075.1). Lineage (GTDB taxonomy): Bacteria > Pseudomonadota > Gammaproteobacteria > Burkholderiales > Methylophilaceae > Methylophilus. The sequence continues at coordinate 303,266 of CBDFLF010000001.1, read as the reverse complement.
GGCGAGTAGGGTGTAAGTGCCCGCTGGCAAGTCAATCAGCAATCTAGGTTGTGCTTCTACTTTTCTAAACACTAAATTGCCAGCTTCATCATAGACATTGATGTTGACGGGCATGGCGTAACGTCCGCTGGCGCTTTCTGAAAACACCAAACTTAAGCTAAATTGTTTGCTCATGGATTTGAGCTTGTCGACTTCTTCGATACTGATACCACCTGTGACATATCTAATGCCATTGATGGTTTTTTTAATGTTTAAGCTTGAGGCTAAAACGTTTGCGCTAAATAAGGTCAGGCAAAACAAGCTAATCATACATCGTGCGAAATACATGCGAATGGCTTTCTAAAAAAGGGTTAATTGCTAATATTTTACTGTAGTTTGCGAGAACTGTGCTAACAGTCAGCACGGCTTACGTTAAAATAGCGCCCATGAGAAGAAACCGTAATCAAGCCCACAAAGACCCCGCGCTACAACCCATTATCACTGCACGCATAGAGTCACTTGACCAAGAAGGGCGTGGCGTGACGCACGTTGATGGTAAGGCGATTTTTGTCGATGGTGCATTGGCAAATGAGTGGGTCACTTTTAAATCACACATCATTAAACCCAGCTACGAAGTGGCGAATGTGGTGGAAGTGCTCAAACAAAGCCCATTAAGGGTCACGCCAAAATGCCCGCATTTTGGGGTGTGTGGCGGTTGCAAGTTGCAACACCTTGAGCCTAGCGCGCAAGTGGCGGCTAAACAACGTTTGCTGGAAAATGACTTTCATCACATTGGCAAAGTGAAGCCGACCAATATGTTGCCACCTTTGTATGGCCCAACTTGGGGCTATCGCCACAAAGCGCGTTTGAGCGTGAAATACGTGGAAAAGAAACAGCGCGTGTTGGTGGGGTTTAATGAAAAAGCCACGCGTTACGTTTCGGACATGAACAGTTGCGAGGTGCTGGTGCCTGCGGTGTCGGCCTTGATTGCGCCTTTGCAAACGCTGATTTTTAAGCTGAGTTTGCGCGATAAACTCCCACAAATTGAGTTGGCTGTCGGCGAAGCCGACCTCAAAAATGGGCTTGAGCCAGGCGAGCAAAAGCAAGATAGCGCGCAGTCTGTGATTGTACTGATATTCCGTATTATGGCTGGGCTGACCAGCGAGGATGAAGCCTTGCTCAAACAGTTTGCCGATGCGCATGGTGTGCAAGTGTGGACGCAAACCAAAGGCCCCGACACCATAAAGCCGTTTTACCCGTTACAAGGCCCGCAGTTAAAATACAGTCTGCCTGAGTTTGACCTGACCTATCCCTTTAAACCCAATGAGTTCACGCAAGTGAACCCGCAAATCAACCAAGTGATGATACGTCGCGCCATGCAGTTATTGCGTCCGCAAGCAGGTGAGAAGATTGCTGACTTTTTCTGTGGCATTGGCAACTTTACCTTGCCGATTGCCTGCAGTGGCGCGCAAGTGTTGGGCTTGGAAGGCTTGGCAAACTTGGTAGAGCGCGCCAATCAAAGTGCGCAGCTCAATCAGATTAAACAGGTGAAATTCGGCGTGGCCGATTTGTTTAAGATGACGGAATCTAGCTTGGCGGAGTTAGGGCATTTTGATAAATGGCTGATAGACCCACCACGTGACGGTGCATTTGAACTGGTGAAAGCGATTACGCCTAGCACAGCGCCTAAGCGCATCGTTTACGTCTCATGCAACCCAGCCACGCTAGCGCGTGACGCGGGCGTGTTGGTGAATGAGAAAGGCTACCAACTCAGCGCGGCGGGCGTGATTAATATGTTCCCGCATACCGCGCATGTCGAGTCGATTGCGCTTTTTGAGTACCTTAGCTAGCCAAAATAAGACTTATCCAAAGTAAGATTTGGGACTTTCTAAGCTAAACGCAGTACGTGGGCTGGTAGCTAAAATTAATAGTCCGCCTGCCATGGCAAGGTTTTTCAAAAACAGTATTACTTGCATTTTGTCTGCAAGATCCAAGTGAAACAATAATGCCGCCAGTATAGAAAAGCCCGCCAAAGTAAAAGCGGCAAATTGCGTTTTGTAGCCCAAGGCTATCGCCAGCCCCCCACCCACTTCTAAAAGTATGGTCGGCCATAAAAACAACCCACTCAGCCCTACAGTTTGCATATAAGCAATGGTGCCTGCTTGGTCGTAGTATTTTCCAATGCCTGCCAGTATAAAAATCAAGGCCAATAGTACGCGACCTAATAATTGAATCAGTCCCTCCGTCATACTTCCTCCCCAAGTTTTTGTTTTAATTGATTTATTCAAACACACTCTCGTGAAATTTGCACTTGTTAACGTATTAAGTTAAGTAAATGTGCGTATTTGACCAGTTGTTTGGCATGTGTTTTGCACATATGCAACAGTATTTTACGTTTTGACTTTAAATTTGAGAATGTGATGACTTTACTTAGAACAGTTTTATCTAGCCTATTTTTATTATTAACCCCCACTTTCGCCTTTGCCGATGACGGTCAGATTATCAATACCCTGTGGGTGTTGATCGCAGGCTGTATGGTGTTTTTGATGCAAGCGGGTTTTGCGATGCTGGAAAGTGGCATGGCGCGCAGTAAAAACGCAGTGAATGTGATGATGAAAAACTACATGGATTTGTGTGTAGGCTCTTTATTGTTTTGGTTAGTGGGTTACGGCTTGATGTTTGGCGCCAACCCAACAGGCTGGTATGGCACTGACTTGTTTGGTTTAGTGAAAGCCCCCGATTGGGACTTTAACTTGTTGTTTTTTCAGATGATGTTTGCGGCGACAGCGGCGACCATCGTCAGCGGTGCGATGGCAGAGCGCACTAACTACATGGCTTATTTGATAGGCACTTGTGGCATTACTGCCATTATTTATCCTGTGTTTGGTAGTTGGGCTTGGGGAGATGGTGGCTGGCTAAAAGCCATGGGGTTTATTGATTTTGCGGGTTCAACCGTGGTGCACTCTGTGGGTGGTTGGTGTGCCTTGGCTGCAGTGATTTTGTTAGGGCCAAGATTAGGCAAGTTTTCGAGTGATGGTCAGGTAAGAAATTTACCAGGACACAATTTGGGTTATGTTGCAATTGGTGGCTTTTTATTGTGGTTTGGCTGGTTTGGTTTTAATGGTGGCAGTACCTTGGCGGCAGGAACCAATTTAGGGCATATCTTACTGAATACGCACTTGGCTGGTGCCGCTGGGGCGATTGGTGCTCTGCTGATGAGCGTGTTGCTCAGACAGCCTGCCTTACTCACCAACGGCGTCAATGGCAGTATTGCTGGGTTGGTTTCAATTACGGCTGGCTGTGCCAGTATGGCGCTCCCCTATGCCGTGCTCACTGGCGCAGTAGGCGGTGCTTTGTCAGTGCTAGCCGCAAAATTACTTGAAAAAATGCGTTTAGATGATGTGGTTGGCGCTGTTGCTGTTCATGGCGTTTGTGGCGCATGGGGCACATTAGCAGCAGGCTTGTTCTTGTTAGGTGATATGTTTAATCCACACCAAATATTAGTGCAACTCATCGGCATAGGCGCGGCATTTGGCTGGGTGATGGTAAGCGCTTTGTTGATGTATGGTGTCATTGCCAAAACCGTAGGCTTGAGAGTTAGCGCTTTGCATGAGCAACGTGGGCTGGATATTACCGAGCATGGCGAAATTGGTTACCCAGAGTTTAACCATGACAGTGCTTACAGTGCAGAGGGTTTGCCACATTTAGGCAAATAATTAAATAAGAAAAAATAGAGAATAAAATGGATTTAGTACTTAAAAGACGCATTGTTTACACAGGCTTAAGGCCTTTTTTTGACGACGAGGCTATTTTGTCGATGGTGACGGTGTGGGACGAAAAGTACGCCGCACAGCCCAACTTTGCCTTTGTGAATTTTTTAACCGAAGTCTGTCGACGTAAAGAAGATAGAGCCTTGCGCACGGATGTGTTGGCTGCCTTATTTCAAGCCATGGAACTGCCAGAAAAGTCTTTGTTGCCAGATCCGTTGGTGGCGCTCAAAAGTGTAAGCTTACAAGCGGGTACGAATGAAGTAGACGCAAAAACAACGGTGCTGTTTTCACTAGTGCATGCCTTGATGGCAAAAATGGATCAAGCAGAATTGAAGCGCGTCAAAGATGCCGTTTTCTTAGGCATTAATCAACTGGCAACGGATGAGCGCAGAAAGCACCATTTGCATTACTGGTTGGAGCATATGGATGAGCCTTTCCCGATGACACTAGATAAAGCGAATATGCGCGCATTGCTCAATTTGGTTTATGTTGGCATGTGCGATGCCATCGGCCCAATCAAAGCGGATCAGTTGTTGGCGAAAGCCATTCAAGCTTTAACGCCCATTGCCAATAAGCATCAAGTTAATATTGTCGACTTTTTATAGTTTCCATTTGACCGCATGTTAGATAATTCTTTCTAGCGCACATTTTCTGAGGCATAGATTATCTAGTACACTGTGCGCATGTGTTGGCGGATAATGTTATGGGGGTTTTTAGGGTGGCTGTGTTGCTTGCAGCCAAGCCTGTTCGCCGCTACCAATCAACTGCGTTTTGCTGTCGCGCAAGCACCTATTAATCTCGACCCGCGTTATGCCAGCGATGCCGCTTCGGAGCGCGTGAATCGCTTGTTGTATCAACGTTTAGTCGAGTTCGATGCGTCATACCAACCCACGCCGAGTTTAGCGACTTGGCAACAACTCAGCCCGCAACATTACCGCTTTACCCTCACCCCAAAACCTGCTCCATTTCACCATGGCCGTGCTTTAAACGCGCATGACGTCAAAGCCACTTACGATAGTTTGCTGGCGCTGAAAGATGCACCGCATGCGCAAGAGTTTAAACACATCACGCAAATCAAGGTGCTGGATAACCTCCATTTTGAGGTGCGATTAAACACGCCCGATAAGCATTTTCCTGCCAAGTTGATTATTGGTATTCTGCCTGCAGATTTAATCGCTAAAAGCCATGATTTTACCCACCATCCTGTGGGTAGTGGCGCGTTTTCGTTTGTCGATTGGCAACACGATTTGCGATTAAAGCGTCAATCTGATGGCCTGCAAGTGCGCTTTATAGAGGTGAAAGACCCCACCGTGCGTGTGCTCAAACTGTTGCGTCACGAAGTGGATTTGCTGCAGGGCGATTTGCCCCCAGAACTGGTGAAATACATGCAAGGCAAACCTGCTATCAAGGTGAAAACGAGTGTGGGCACTAACTTTTCTTACCTTGGTTTGAACATGCAAGACCCTGAGCTCAAATCTCTAAAAGTGAGGCAGGCGATTGCGCATGCCATCGATAGACCTGCCATCATCAAACAGGTCATGGTCGGCCATACTCGGTTGGCGGGTGCATTGTTGCCACCTGAACATTACGCAGGTAATCCACAGTTACCAGCTTATGCGTATCAACCAGACAAAGCCAAACAGTTGCTGAAAGAAGCAGGGGTTAAACTACCCCTTAAATTGGTGTATAAAACTAGCACCGATGCACAAAGGGTGCGCCTCGCCACTATTATGCAAGCGCAAATGAAGCCCGCAGGCATTGCGCTGGAAATCCGTAGCCTCGATTGGGGCACTTTTTTTCAAGAGGTAAAACAAGGCCAGTTCCAGTTGTTCGGCTTGACTTGGGTGGGCATCAAAACCCCGGAAATTTACAGCAAAGTGTTTGGCAGCGCCTTTTGGCCACCGCAGGGTCTAAATCGCGGGCGCTATTACGATGCGCACATGGACAAACTGCTTGCAGAAGAACATTGGCAAGCAGTGACGCAATATGCGCATCAACAACTACCGTATATCCCACTTTGGTATGAAGGTCAGTTTGCCGCCATGCAAAACAACATCACTGGCTACGCGCCACAAGCGGATGGTAATTGGGATGCGTTTGCATCAGTGCGCATTCATTCGCCTAAGCACGAGTAAACGTTTAGTGCTTTATAGATAACTCAGCAATCACGTACAATATTGAGCATGCATATCGACATTTCCATCGCCACACAAACCCTCACGCTATTAGATGATAGCGGTGAGTTGCTTGCTGAATATCCCGTATCGACTGCCGCTAATGGTGTGGGCTGTGAGAAGGATAGCGGTTGCACGCCCTTGGGTACGCATGTCATTCGCGCCAAAATAGGTGAGGGTGCGGTAGCCAATACCGTGTTTGTTGGGCGGCGTCCCACAGGCGAAATTTGCACGCCAGAACTGATGGCGCAGTTTCCAAATCGTGATTGGATACTCACTCGCATTTTATGGTTGAGTGGTACCGAAGTGGGTAAAAATCGTCTTGGCAATGTCGATACCATGCAACGCTATATATACATCCACGGCACGCCCGACAGCACCGACATGAGCGTCATCGGTTCGCATGGCTGTGTGCGCATGCGTAACGCAGACATCATGCAGTTGTTTGAAAGCGTGCCTGTGGGCACAGCCGTTTATATTCACAATGATTAAACGCCTGTTCGCTATTGTGCCCGTCGTTTTCGGCGTTTTGCTGCTCACTTTTTTGCTGATTCACCTTGTACCAGGCGACCCTGTGGAAGTCATGTTGGGCGAATCTTCGAGCATGGCTGACCGAACTGCCTTACGTGCTGAGCTAGGGCTAGACCAGCCACTCATGAAGCAGTTTGGGCAGTATCTCAATCATTTAGCGCATGGCGATTTTGGGCGCTCTATTCATACCCAAGAACCGATTGCCGATACCTTAAAATCGCGTTATCCCGCCACCTTAAGTCTTGCTGTGGTGGCGATGCTAATAGGTTTAATGGTGGGCGTGCCTTTGGGTGTGTTTGCCGCTTTGCATGTGGGGCGCTGGCAAGATGTTTTGGTGACCATCGTCAGTGTACGTTTATCCGCTATGCCTGCTTTTTGGCTGGGGCCATTGCTGATGTTACTCTTTGCCGTATGGCTAGGCTGGCTGCCTGTGAGTGGCATGGAAAGCCCATCTTCAATTATCTTGCCCGCGCTCACGCTAGGGTTTGGCTTAAGCGCCATTCTCACCCGCATGACCCGCACCAGCCTGCTCGAAGTGCTGAACGAAGACTTTATCCGCACCGCACGAGCCAAAGGTTTGCATGAACGTGTAGTGATTTATCGCCACGCCCTACGCGCCGCTTTATTGCCCATGATTACCATCGTTGGCTTGCAAATGGGTAGTTTGCTTGCAGGCGCTGTGATTACCGAAACCATTTTTAGCTGGGATGGCATCGGTCGCCTCTTGGTCGAAAGCATCGAAAAACGCGACTACCCCGTCACCCAAGCCTGTGTGCTGGTGGTTGCGCTCAGCTATGTGCTGGTGAATGCGCTCACGGATATATTGTATCGCTGGGCGGATCCCAGAGTGCGAAATTAGGGTGCGCCATTGAAACTGTTTTCCATCACCATTTTGTTGTTTTGGCTGTTCGCCGTCTTACTAGGGCGAGCATTGGACTTAGACGGCAACCAGATAGATTTAAATCACATTCTGGCATCTCCAAGCTTACATTATTGGTTAGGGGCGGATGATTTAGGACGCGATATTTTGTCGCGTGTCTTGCGCGGGGTAGAAGTCTCCTTGCTTGTCGCAGTTAGCGTGACGCTCGTTACCATGACGGTGGGCGTGGCAATAGGCTTAATCGCTGGCTTTTACGGTGGCAAAGTAGAGCGCGCTTTGATGCAAATCACCGATGTGTTTTTGGCTTTCCCTGGCATGTTGTTAGCCATTGCCTTTGCGGCTGTGTTGGGCCCAGGCATGCTTAATTTGGTGTTTGCTTTGTGCTTAACGGGTTGGGTGAGTTACGCCAGACTTACGCGTGGGCAAACGCTGGCTTTGCGCAACCGTCAGCATGTGTTGGCGGCAGAGTCGCTAGGCGCATCGCCCGTCAGATTGATGCTCAAACATATCCTGCCTTTGCTGGGTTCTATTTTGGTGGTTGAGGCGACCTATAGCCTTGCCAGTATTATGATTGCCGAGGCGAGTTTGTCTTTTCTTGGCTTGGGCATACAAGCACCCGAAGCCAGTTGGGGTGCCATGTTGCGTGACGGCGTGCGACATATGCTGGTCGCGCCGCATTATGTGCTGGTGGTCGGCATGAGTTTAATGAGTTTGATTTTGGCGATTAATCTGGGTGGGGATTACTTGCGTGATAAACTGGATGTGACTTCTTCCAGAAATACAAACTGACGTTGTTAGCATCGCCTTGCCGTACTTGTTGTACTGTCTTCGGCTCGCCGCCTAGTCATTTTGTATTTCTGAAAAAAGTTTAAATGAGTGCAGAACGATGCGTAAACAATACCAATATTATGATTTAATCATGGCGGCATTCGTCACGGTTTTGGTCTGTTCCAATTTAATTGGGCCAGCCAAAGTGACGCAAATCGACGCGCCTTTGCTAGGCACGCTCACCTTTGGCGCAGGCGTGTTGTTTTTCCCAATTTCGTTTATCTTTGGCGACATTTTAACTGAAGTCTATGGTTACGCTGCCAGCCGTCGCGTGATTTGGGCGGGGTTTGCAGGGTTGGCATTTGCCAGCTTAATGGCGTGGATGATAGTAGCGCTTCCACCCGCACCGTTTTGGCAAAATCAGCACGAATACGAAGTGGCTTTTGGTAGCACATGGCGCATCTCACTCGCGGGTTTAGTCGCGTTTGCCGTTGGTGAGTTTGTGAATAGCTATGTCATGGCGAAAATGAAAATTTGGACAGCGGGCAAACACTTGTGGCAACGCACCATCACCAGCACTGTGTTTGGCGAAGCAGTGGATACTGTCATGTTTGTACCACTTGCATTTTGGAACACAGGCATTATCCCCAACGACAAAATCCCTTTAGTAATAGGCGCGCAAATCGTGGCAAAGATTTTAGTTGAGGTCGCCTTTACGCCCGTGGTGTATAAAGTGGTAGCGGCACTTAAACGCGCCGAAAACGAAGATTATTACGACACCAAAACAGACTTTAATCCCTTTAGATTAGGCTGATTCACATTAGGAATGCAATTGACTGAAAACACAGTAAGCTGGCAAGAAAAAAACAAACCACAACAAGCCATTTGGCAATCCGAGGCAGGCAATCCGCCCCCAAAAAACATTATTCTTGCAGATGACACCACCAAAGCCGATGAAGCTTATCGGCTCGCTTGTGAGGGCACCGCTTTGCTTTACCGAGGTGATTTTCAAAACGCCAAACAGTTGTTGCAAGCCATCACCCGCCGTGTTGACCGCAAACCCATCAAGCCAACAGCCAATATGTTAGAAGCGTTTCACCAGCATCGCGCGCGTCAAATTGGGCGCGCTAACATCACCAATAAAGTGCTCATTGAGCTTAAATATGGTGAGTGCGATTTACCACGTGCGCCAGCGGTGAAAGAAGCCGTACAAGGCGCATATATTGTCGATGCAAAAACCGACAAATTGCCCCCTAGATTAGTGCTCTCCTTACGTGAGTTGCTGGGCATGGTCGGCGCGCACGAATGGCGCAAAAAAGGCGTGGCTATTCCAGCGCTCAAAGCCAATATTCATGCTTATTACGGCGTATATTCCCCTGTGCGTGGCGAGTATTTAGAACTGATTGACCAAGCGCCACTGAATAATCCAAGCGTCGCGTGGGATATCGGCACGGGTACGGGTGTGATAGCCACTATTTTGGTCGCAAGAGGGGTCAAACAAGTGGTCGCCACGGATACCAATCCTCGCGCGCTAGCGTGTGCGGCTGAAAATATTCAACGCCTCAACATGCAAGCCAATATCAGCTTGGTCGAGGCGGATTTATTTCCACAAGGCAAAGCAGATTTAATCGTCTGCAATCCCCCTTGGCTCCCCGCTAAAGCCAACGCACCGATTGAACATGCAATTTATGACCATCAAAGCAACATGCTAAAAGGCTTTTTAAATGGCGTGAAAGCCCATCTGAATACTAACGGCGAGGCTTGGTTAGTAATGTCAGACCTAGCCGAGCGCATCGGCTTGCGCACAGAAGGTGAGCTAACCACTTGGATGACACAAGCAGGCTTAAGCGTGGTCGATAAAATGGATATTAGCCCTAAACATGCTAAATCTAGCGACCAATCTGACCCGTTGTATGAAGCGAGGTCGAAAGAAATTACGTCGCTTTATCGGTTAAAATAAAACAACATTTTTTGAGATTTTAAGTATGAGTTTAGGTCCAGTCATGCTCGACGTGGTCGGCAAAGAGTTAACTGCCGACGACATTCGTCGTTTACAACACCCGCTGGTCGGCGGGGTGATTTTATTTGCGCGAAACTTTGAAAGTAGTGAACAGTTAAAAGCGCTCACGGCTAGTATTCATGCTGTGCGTCAGCCGCCGTTGTTGATTGCGGTAGACCATGAAGGTGGTCGCGTGCAACGCTTTAGAGAAGGATTTACGAAAATTCCGCCTATGCGTGAGTTTGGGCATGTTTGGGATAAAAACCCGAAACAAGCCAAAGCCTTGGCGGTGGAAGCGGGGTTTGTGTTGGCGGCGGAGTTGCGTGCGCATGGGGTGGATTTTAGTTTTACGCCTGTGTTGGATATGGATTATGGCGAAAGTTTGGTGATTGGTGACCGCGCTTTTCACAAAGACCCGCAAGCTATTAACGAGTTGGCGTTTAGTTTGATGCAGGGCTTGAAAAAAGGCGGCATGGCGGCGGTGGGTAAGCATTTCCCTGGGCATGGTTTTGTGGTGGCGGATTCGCATGTGAGCATCCCAGTAGATGAGCGCGAGTTTGACCAAATTGCGCAAAACGATATGCAACCGTTTAGGCAAATGATTGATGAAGGCTTGCATGCGATTATGCCTGCGCATGTGATTTATCCAAAAGTGGACGACAAGCCCGCAGGTTTTTCACCCAAATGGTTGCAAAAAGTGTTGCGTGAACGTTTGGCGTTTAACGGCGTGATTTTTAGTGATGACCTCAGCATGGAAGGCGCAACCGTGGGTGGCGATGTGACCACGCGTAGTTTGGCGGCACTGAACGCGGGTTGCGACATGGTGCTGTTGTGTAATCGCCCCGATTTGGCGGATGAGTTACTCAGCAAACTGGAGTGGAAAATCTCCGCACAAAGCTTGGCGCGTTTGGCGCGCATGCACGGTACGCCCCAACCGTTGGACATGATAGGCTTGCGCGAGAGTGCGCATTATGTGGATGCGGTGAAGAGGGTGGCGATGGTGGGTAAAATAGAAGGTGATTTGTTTGCTTGAGGCCAGTCTAAAGACATTTGAGTCAAGTAAATGCTTAAAAGCTTGAAATAAAGGGCTTTTACCCACATATTACACTTGAAACTTAATCGTAAAATCGTTATCTTAACCATGTAGCCATTTGGCTATTTTTGAATAGAGGAAAAAGTAATGTCAGATAATATGCAAGTATTAGGTCGCGAGGGTAATTTATCCACAACGCAAAATCGCGTGTTGCGCAACACATATGCTTTGCTTGGCCTAACCATGATTCCAACCGTGATTGGTGCTTTCATTGGGATGGGAATGAATTTTAGCTTTTTAGCGGGGCATCCATTTATCGCTTTTGGTGCATTTATGTTGGTGACCATCGGTATGCAAATGGCGATTGTCGCTAATCGTAACAACAGCATGGGTATTGTATTGCTCTTGGTTTACACGTTCTTGTTGGGTTTAATGTTAGGCCCTATCTTGCAACATGCTATGCATATGCGTAACGGTGGTCAGATGGTAGGCTTGGCTGCAGGCGGCACAGGCTTAATCTTTTTAACCATGGCAGGTATCGCAACGACGACTAAACGTGATTTGAGCGGTTTAGGTAAGTTTTTGATGATAGGCATGGTGTTGGCTTTGGTGGCAATCGTTGCTAATATTTTCTTCCAAATACCAGCTTTGTCACTCGCGATTTCAGGCGTGGTGGTGTTGATTTCTTCAGGCTTTATTTTGTATGAAGTGAACAACATTGTGCGTGGTGGCGAGACCAACTATGTGATGGCAACCTTGTCATTGTTTATCAGCATCTACAATATCTTTGCTAACTTGCTCAGCATTTTGATGTCATTAGGTAACAACGACTAATCGTAAGATTGTAAAAAACCCGCTTCGGCGGGTTTTTTTATGCCATGATAATGGTGATGAATTTCAATCCTATAGAAAATCAAGCAAACAAAATTGAAGCGCTAGACAGTATACGTGGCATTGCCGCGTTGCTGGTGGTGTTGTTTCATGTGCCATTGTGGCATCCTGCGTTGACTAGCCCTGTTATTAGAAATGGCTATCTCATGGTGGAGTTGTTTTTTGTGCTGTCTGGGTTTGTGATTTACAGCGCATATGGAAACCGCATTGCCAGCATCAAAGATTTGATTCGATTTCAGTTCTTGCGCCTTGGGCGGCTCTACCCAGTGCATCTTTTGTTTTTGTTGGTTTATTTGCTGATTGAGTTAGCCAAATATCTCGCCCAACAAAAAATGGGTATCGCCAGCGCCACCACGCAGCCGTTTAAAGAAAATAATTTAAGCGCTTTCTTTTATCAGTTGTTTTTAGTCCAAGCAATCGGCCCCACTGGCTATGCTGGCACATTTAATGGCCCTGCGTGGTCTATCAGCGTGGAGTTTTACACCTATCTGCTATTCGGTTTAATTACCTTGTATTGCACTCGATTTAAGCATGTGGTTTTTGTGCTGATTAGTCTTGTGGCAATCTATTTGCTCAGCATGAACGAAGCGCATGGTTACGAATATTTGTTGCGCTGTTGGGCAGGTTTTTTTCTGGGTTGTATGTTGGCACTTTTCAGGCAAACCAAGGTGTTTGAATTGCCTTCGTGGGTGGGTGCGTTGGCATTTTTAGCTTTGTTTGTTTATTTGGCTTACAAGCCATTTAGACTCTACGACACTTGGGTATTCTTATTCGCCAGTTTATTGATTGTCGCTATTGTATTTAATCAAGAAGGCTGGTTTCAGCGGGTGTTGAATGTGCGTCCACTGACTTGGCTGGGTAACATTTCTTACAGCCTCTACATGAGCCATTTTGCAATCTTATGGGTTGCTAACCAAGTGTTACGCATGGTGTTTCATAAAACGGATATTGTGATTGAGGGTATTAGCGTTCCGCAACTCACCTTACCTGAGGCGGTGGTGTGCTATATGCTGGTGTTAGGGCTGATTTTGTTGGTGAGCGCAGGCGTTTACCAATGGGTAGAAAAACCTTTGCGTGCGAAATCTAGGTGGTGGGCTGACGCACACTTAAAATGATTTTAGTCAGTTGACTTTGTTGCCTTTTCAGTCCGACGACGTTTAAAAAACGCACTTAACATCTCGCCACAATCATCAGCCAATACGCCACCCAATACTGTGCAATGATGATTGAGTTTGCTTTCCGCCATCAAGTTAATCACACTGCCACAACAACCAGTTTTGGGGTCACTTGCGCCATACACCAAACGGGCAATACGCGCATGCTGAATAGCCCCTGCACACATGGCACAAGGCTCAAGTGTGACGTAAAGCGTGCAATCGACTAGACGATAGTTGCCCAGCGTTTGCGCGGCATTGCGCATGGCTTGAATCTCGGCATGGGCTGACGGGTCGTGCTGACCGATAGGCGCATTGCGACCTTGACCAATGATGCGACCATCTTTGACCACAATCGCACCCACGGGGACTTCACCATCGAGCGCGGCCTCTTCTGCAAGCGCGAGCGCCTGTCGCATCCAGTCTTCGTCGTTGTGTATATTGTTGTCTGTCGTGTTGGCAGTTGTCATGCTGATTTTTGCGTATAAGCAAAGCTAAAGGTGACTATTTTGGCATCACATCAGCAGTTCATCCAGCGATAATTGCGTGAGTTGCTTCAAAAGCCACTGTTGGGCTTTGCCCATGTCTGCGGTGCGTCTTTGCCGCCAGGCGAGATAAGCAGGTGCGGCTGCTCTAGCCTCTACCACCTCTTTAATCACCAGTTGACCTAAGGCGACATGCTTTTGTGCCATCTTAAGGGGCAGAAATCCTACACCCAGACCCATTGTTTGCGCTTCTAGTTTGGCGCGCATGTCGTGGACGGTTAGCGTGTCCTGTCCAGACAAAATGCCCGATGTTCGCGGTGGCAAATTGCGCGAGCTATCTGCGGCTGCCACTGAGCGATATTGAATAATGTCCTCGCTGGTCAGTGGTCTTTGCAGGCTGGCGAGAGGGTGCTGACTGGCGACGGCAAATACAAATTCCAATTGCCCAAGTAAATGGGTGGCGTAGCCTGCCCCAGGCGGGTCGCCTGGGGCACCGATAGATATGTCCGCACGGCCCGACTCAAGGGCATCCCAGCTACCGCCAAATACTTCGCGCATGACTTTTACCCGCGTGCCAAAGCCTTGTTGATAAAACAAATCCAACAATTTCAACAAGGGCGCATCGGCAAACAAATCGCTGAGCGCAAGGTTGATGTTGGTTTCAACGCCAGTGGCGACGCGTTTGACGCGTGCTTCCAATGCGTGGGCGGCATCCAACAAGTAGCGTCCTTCTTTGAGCAGTTCGGCACCTGCTTCTGTCAATGTCGCACGGTGTCCGCTGCGGTCAAATAAGCTTACGCCTAAATCATCCTCAAGCTTGCGTATGGTATAAGTAATTGCGGAGGGTACACGGTAAAGCGATTCAGCTGCGGCGGCAAAGCTGCCTTTGCGCGCAATCGCGTCAATGACCTCTATGGCTTCTATACTTAGTTTAAGTGACATGGTTTTAGTGGCATGGTTTTTTAGACATAATTGCTTGTGATGTATCATTATCAAATATTTTGAACAATTAATGCAAAAATATTTACTATCTATGATTTTATGATAGCAATATCATGCAGTTAAATATTCAATAGAGATGAATTAAATGCTCAAAATTAGACCCTCTAAAGAACGAGGTTATGCGCATCATGGGTGGCTAGAGAGTTATCATAGCTTCTCGTTTGCTGAGTATTATGACCCCGCGCACATGGGGTTTTCAGTATTGCGCGTGATTAACGAAGATGTTGTGGCGGCAGGCGCGGGCTTTGGTATGCATCCGCACCGTGACATGGAAATTATCACCTATATGTTGGCTGGCGAACTGCGTCATCAAGATAGCATGGGTAATACTGCTGTAATCAAGGCGGGTGATGTGCAGCGCATGACGGCAGGCACGGGCGTGCGACATAGCGAAATCAATGCATCGAATGATGCACCAGTACATTTGTTGCAAATTTGGTTGTTGCCCGCACAAGTAGGTTTGCCACCCAGTTATGAAGATAGGCATTTTAGCTTGTCAGAAAAACTGAACCAATGGTGTTTGCTTGTCTCAGAAGATGGGCGCGATAACTCACTGCTTATTCATCAAGATGTCTCGGTGTTTGCGTCTGTGATGACTCAGGGTCATGCGCTTGATGTGAACGTCAAGCAAGGGCGTAAAGCTTACTTGCAGGTGGCAAGGGGCGAATTGCAAGTGCGTAACGCCAGTTTAAATGATGTTGGTTTGAGTGAGATAAATTTGAAGGCAGGCGATGCTTTATTGCTAGATAATGCGATGTCCTTGCGTTTGACTGCTGAACAAGAAGCGGAAGTGTTGTTGTTTGATTTACCCAATCATTAAGTATTGATTAAAATTGTTATTTAAGGAGTTTAAAATTGAAAAAAATAGTCATAAAGAAATTAGTAACAGGTTTGATGTTGGCTTTTGCAGCAAATGCTTATGCTGCCACAGAGGTCTACAATATTGATGCTGCCCATAGCTTTGTGAACTTCAGCATACGTCATGTCGTTGCAAAAACCTCAGGAACATTTAATGATGTCACTGGCACTGTGAGCTTGGACCCTGCGCAATTGGCTAACGCAAAAGTTAACGCCACTATCAATGTGAGTAGCGTGAACACGGGTTTAGCTAAACGCGATGAGCATATCAAAGCGGATAAATATTTAGATGTCGCTAAATATACGCAAATGACGTTTGAAAGTGTGCGTGTACTAGCGAGTTCGCAAACACAGGGCGTGATGACGGGCAAGCTGACAATGCACGGGGTGACCAAATTGGTGGATGTGCCATTTAAAGTGTTAGGCTTTGGTGCTGACCCATGGGGTGGTCAACGCGCGGGTTTTGAAGGCAAGGCGATGATTAAAGCTTCAGATTTTGGCTTCACTTGGGCGGCCTCACCCAATGCGCCTGTGGGTGACGAAATTGAAGTGACTTTGTTGATTGAAGGTATTAAAGCAAAATAATTATCATCATTTTAGAGAGCTAAAAATGTCAAAAGATTTATTCAGTCCAGTGCAATTAGGCAGTATCGCTTTAAAAAACAGAATCGTGATGGCGCCGCTCACCAGAAATCGCGCAGGCGAAGGCGGGGTGCCACAAGCCATGAACGTAACCTATTATCAGCAGCGCGCAACAGCGGGGTTGATAGTTACCGAAGCAACGCCGATTAGTGCGATGGCACATGGCTACCCTGCTTTGCCTGGGATTTATACCGAGGCGCAAATTACTGGCTGGAAACAGGTGACAGATGCGGTGCATGCTGAAGGTGGCAAAATCGTCATGCAACTTTGGCATGTCGGGCGCATTTCGCACCCGTCATTACTTCCCGACGGCGCATTACCTGTTGCACCATCGGCTATCAAGCCAGCAGGCAAAGCCTTTACTTATGCTGGCTTGGTGGATTATGTGACGCCACGCGCGCTTGAAGTGAGCGAGTTGCCTGCGGTGGTGCAAGATTATGTGCAAGCGACAAAAAATGCGCTTAAAGCTGGTTTTGATGGCGTTGAAGTGCACGCTGCCAACGGTTATTTGCTAGACCAATTTTTACGCGACGGTAGCAATCATCGCACAGACCAGTATGGTGGCAGTATTGAAAATCGTGCGCGCTTACTATTAGAAGTGCTGCAAGCGGTGGTCAATACCGCAGGTGCGGATAAAGTGGGCTTACGTTTGTCACCAGTGAATCCATTTAACGACATGAAGGACAGCAATCCACAAGCGCTTTTCAACCATGTGGTGTCGCAATTAAACGTGTTTAATTTGGCTTATCTACACTTGGTTGAAGGCGGCATTCATGGTGGTGGCATTGCAGATCCGTTTGATTTTGACAGCTTGCGCCAACTATTCAAAGGCGCTTATATGGCCAACCTAAGTTATGACAAAGCCAAAGGCAATGCGGCCATTGCCAGTGGGCATGCTGATTGTGTGGCTTACGGGGTGCCGTTTATTGCTAATCCAGACTTGGTGGCTCGCATGGCAAAAGACGCGCCGTTGAATGAGGCAGATAGTAAAACCTTTTATGGCGGCACTGAAAAAGGCTATACCGATTACCCTTTTTTGCGATAAAACGCACTAAGCTTAATGTTAATGCTTGATGCTAACAATGTGCGAGCGTAAAATTCGCGCATTGTTAGTTTGAAAGCATCCATGTCAGACCCATCTGCAACATCCCTTCCGCAAAAATATGTCATTGCCAATTGGAAAATGCATGGCAATCTCGAACAAAATCAATCGCTGATTCAAGCTTATTTGTCGGACTTAGCTGCTCTCAGTCACACCAAAGTCGTGGTGTGTGTGCCTTACCCTTATCTAGCACAAGCACAATCTTTGTTATCGGGGACGCCGATTGCTTGGGGCGCGCAAAATATGGCCAAGTTTGAGCTTGGCGCTTACACAGGCGAAGTCGGTGCTTCCATGCTTAAGGATTTTGGCGCCAGTTATGTGATTGTTGGACACTCTGAACGCAGTACCGCCTATTGCGAATCGGATGAGAATATTGCCGAAAAATTTATGATGGCTAAACGCAATGGCATCACGCCGATTTTGTGTGTCGGTGAGACCCTGATAGAGCGTGAGGCTGGCGTGATGGAAATGGTGGTGGGTAAACAGTTGGATACGATTATCCGCATGTTTGGTGCAGAGGTGTTTGCGGACAGCATTGTCTCCTACGAACCGATTTGGGCAATCGGCACTGGTTTGGCGGCAACTGCAGAGCAAGCGCAAGCGATGCATCAGTTTATTAGAAACAAAATCAATTTGTCGCAAGAAAAGGGCGGAAACCGCTTAAAAATCCTTTACGGGGGGAGCGTAAATCCTCAAAATGCGTTACAATTATTCCATGTTGACGAGATTGATGGTGGGCTGATTGGTAAGTGCTCATTAAACTCGCAGTCGTTTATTCAAATTTGTCATGCAGCTGAGCAAGCTTGTTTAAGTTAACGCTTTGATTCTGTATTGATTTCTGTAGAAAAATTATGGAAAAGTTTATTTTAGTGGTGCATATTTTAGCTGCGGCAGCCGTGATTGGTTTAGTGCTGTTGCAACACGGTAAAGGTGCCGACATGGGCGCGGCCTTTGGCAGCGGTGCTTCGGGTAGTTTGTTTGGGGTGTCTGGCTCTTCTAATCTGTTGAGTAAATTGACTGCTATTTTTATCTCTATTTTCTTTGCAACCAGTTTGACGTTGGCTTACATGGCTAGCCATCATTCTGGCAACGGCAGTGTGATTCAAACACAAGCTGAAAAATCAGCCCCGAAAAAAGTAGAGTTAAAATCTGAGCCAGCCAAACCAGTCACGACAGACGCTTCGGCGAAGGATGTTCCAAACTAGTGTTGATGGTTCATTGCCGTCGTGGTGAAATTGGTAGACACGCTATCTTGAGGGGGTAGTGACGAAAGTCGTGCGAGTTCGAGTCTCGCCGACGGCACCAAAAAATGAACCTTTTAGCGATTGCATTAGTCGCTAACAGTGGAATTAAGCAATATTTCACACCTTGCTTAATAAAATGGTTTTGTCATTGCGCTGTAACATAGCGCATGTAAAAAAATAAATAATATTGCGCTTTAATCTTGTCATTAGAGTCTTGCCATGATTGTTGAACGTCTAGGTTTTAGATGCTGTCATGATTAAATTGCGATTGTTTCGTTCTTAGCTGTTTAATTGTAAGGCCGTGTAGTTTAAAGTCTAAGGCTAACTGTGCTAGAAAATTACTTTCCTATATTGATGTTTATTTTAGTGGGTTTAGGCGTTGGCCTAGGTCCTCTAGTCCTCGGTAAAATCCTCTCTCCCCATAAGCCTGACCCCGAAAAAAACTCTCCTTACGAGTGCGGTTTTGAAGCTTTTGAAGATGCGCGTATGAAGTTTGACGTGCGTTACTATCTGGTGGCGATCCTGTTTATTCTATTTGATTTGGAAATTGCCTTCCTTTTCCCATGGGCGGTGGTAATTCAAGAAATCGGCTTGGCTGGGTTTTGGGCGATGATGGTATTCCTGTTTATTCTGGTGGTCGGTTTTGTCTACGAGTGGATGAAAGGCGCACTAGAATGGGATTAGCACCTCGCGTCAGATTGATTTTGTGTAAGGTTGGCAAATGAGCATTGAAGGCGTTTTAGAAAAAGGCTTTGTAACCACCACTTTAGATACGGTGATTAACTACACGCGTACGGGCTCCTTGTGGCCGATGACGTTTGGTTTGGCTTGTTGCGCAGTTGAGATGATGCATGCGGGCGCTTCCCGTTATGATTTAGACCGTTTTGGCATTGTGTTTAGACCGAGTCCAAGGCAATCAGATGTGATGATTGTGGCAGGGACTTTAGTCAATAAAATGGCGCCCGCCTTGCGTAAAGTGTATGACCAAATGGCTGAGCCGCGTTGGGTCATCTCCATGGGTAGTTGTGCCAATGGTGGCGGATATTACCATTACTCTTATGCGGTGGTGCGTGGTTGTGACCGCATTGTGCCTGTTGATGTGTATGTGCCAGGTTGTCCGCCAACCGCTGAGGCGTTGCTCTACGGCATTATTCAGTTGCAGAAAAAAATTAAACGTACTAACACCATTGCCAGATAGTCATTAAATTTTGCGAGTCAGTTTGAGCTAAACATATTACAGGTAAGATTTTCAGACTAAGAACAATTATTGATAAGAATAAATGCCATGTCAGCCAAATTAGAACACTTGTCAGCACAACTTAAGCTAGCGCTCAACGAGCATCTAGTTAAATTGGAATCTGCGCTAGGCGAAATTACCATTGAAGTGAAGCCACAGCATTTGATTGAGGTGGCAAATAAACTCAAAAACCATGCTGAACTTAAGTTTGAGCAAATGATAGACTTATGTGGCGTGGATTACTCAGAGTATGGCGATGGTCGTTGGGAAGGTCAGCGCTTTGCTGTGGTTGTGCATTTGCTCTCTGTGAGTTTAAATCAGCGTTTGCGTCTAAAAGTGTTTGCCGTTGAAGATGATTTCCCTGTGTTTCCGACCTTGATTGATGTGTGGCCAGTGGCTAACTGGTTTGAGCGTGAAGCCTTTGATTTGTATGGCATCATGTTTGAAAATCATCCAGATTTGCGTCGTATTTTGACTGATTATGGTTTTGTTGGTCATCCTTTCCGTAAAGATTTCCCCATGATAGGCAATGTTGAAATGCGTTATGACCCTGTGCAACAGCGCGTCATTTATCAGCCTGTGTCGATTGAGTTGCGCAATAATGTGCCACGGGTTATCCGTGATGAAGGAGCGCACTCCTAATGGCTGAAATTAAAAACTACACAATGAACTTCGGTCCGCAACATCCTGCGGCGCACGGTGTTTTGCGCTTGGTGTTGGAGTTGGATGGCGAGGTGATTCAACGTGCAGACCCGCACATTGGTTTGCTGCATCGCGCCACTGAAAAGCTCGCTGAGAATCGTACCTATCTGCAAAGTGTGCCCTACATGGACCGTTTAGATTACGTGTCTATGATGGCTAACGAGCACGCTTATGTGATGGCGATTGAGAAGATGCTCGGTTTGGAAGTGCCACTCCGCGCACAATATATCCGTGTCATGTTTGACGAAATTACTCGCGTGCTGAATCACCTGTTGTGGTTGGGTGCGCACGCGCTTGATGTGGGTGCAATGACCGTGTTTTTATACGCTTTCCGTGAGCGTGAAGATTTATTTGACGTGTATGAAGCTGTGTCTGGTGCGCGCATGCATGCGGCTTATTATCGCCCAGGTGGTGTTTATCGTGACTTACCAAGCAAAATGCCGCAACACGAAACTACCAAGTTTCGTAGCGAAGCCGAAATCAAGAAACTTAATGAGAACCGTCAAGGTTCAGTATTGGATTTTATTGAAGATTTCACTAACCGTTTTCCTGCCTATGTGGATGAGTATGAAACTTTACTCACCGACAACCGTATTTGGAAGCAACGTACCGTTGGCGTTGGTGTGGTGAGCCCTGAGCGCGCACTTGCGCTTGGTATGACAGGCCCGATGTTGCGTGGCTCTGGAATTGCATGGGATTTGCGTAAAAAACAACCTTATGAAGTTTATGCGGATTTAGATTTTGATATTCCAGTAGGTGTAAACGGCGACTGCTACGACCGTTATTTAGTGCGTATCGAAGAGTTTAGACAATCTAACCGCATCATCAAACAATGTGTAGATTGGTTGCGTAAAAATCCTGGCCCTGTGATTACGGACGACAACAAAGTCGCACCACCGAATCGCGAAGGCATGAAAACCAATATGGAAGATTTGATTCACCATTTCAAATTGTTCACGGAAGGTTTCCATGTGCCAGCGAGTGAGGCTTACGCGGCCGTCGAGCATCCTAAAGGTGAGTTTGGGATTTATATGATTTCTGATGGGGCGAACAAGCCTTATCGTCTAAAAATCCGTGCGCCTGGCTTCCCGCATTTGGCTGCGTTAGATGAAATGACCAAAGGCCACATGATTGCCGACTTGGTGGCGATTATCGGGACACAAGATATTGTATTTGGCGAAATTGACAGGTAATTAAACAGATATGTTAAGTAAAGAAGCCATCGAAAAAATCGAATACGAATTGACGAAATATCCAAAAGATAGACGTCAAGCCGCGGTCATGTCCGCTTTGCGCATCGTGCAAATAGAGCGTGGTTGGTTATCTAAAGAAAGTATCACTGAGGTTGCCCAGTATTTAGGCATTCCTGAGATTGCTGCGATGGAAGTGGCGAGTTTTTACAATATGTATGATTTGCAACCCGTGGGCAAACACAAAATCACGGTTTGCACCAACATCTCTTGCATGTTGCGTGGCTCAGACGAAATCGTCGAGCATTTGCAACACAAGCTAGGTGTGGGCTTTAATGAAGTGACACCAGATGGACAGTTTTGCATCAAAGAAGGCGAGTGCATGGGCTGTTGTGGTGGTGCGCCGTTGATGCATATTAACAACACCACCATGCATGAGTTTTTGACCACTGAAAAAGTGGATGCGATTTTAGCGGAGCTGAAATAATGGCGACTAAAAAATCTTCTACACCAGTGGTGATGACAGACCCTAAAGGTCAAACCTTGGTGACGTTGCGCACCTTGACTGAAAAAAATCCTGCTTCATTAGCCACTTATGAAAAACTCGGTGGCTATGCACAACTAAAACGTGTGGTGACTGAGAAAGTCAAAGCGACTGATATTATCACCCAAGTCAAAGTCTCAAACTTACGTGGTCGTGGTGGCGCTGGCTTCCCCACAGGCTTGAAGTGGAGCTTTATGCCACGTTATTACGACGGCACCAAGTATTTGGTGTGTAATACCGACGAAGGCGAACCAGGCACATTTAAAGACCGCGATATCATTCGCTACAATCCACATCAATTGATTGAAGGCATGGCCATTGCCGCCTACACGTTGGGTGCTCGCGTGGGTTACAACTACATTCACGGTGAGATTTGGCAAGACTACGAAATTTTTGAAGCCGCTTTGGCTGAAGCGCGTGAAGCAGGCTACATCGGTGAAAACCTGTTTGGCACCAACTTTAGCTTTGATTTATACGCAGTGCATGGTTACGGTGCTTATATCTGCGGTGAAGAAACAGCACTGATTGAGTCTATTGAGGGCAAAAAAGGCCAGCCACGTTTTAAACCACCTTTTCCTGCCAGCTATGGTGTGTTTGGCAAACCCACTAACGTTAATAACACTGAAAGTTATGCCTCTATCCCTTGGATTATGCAACACGGCGGACAAGCCTTTGCTGAGTTAGGGGTGCCTAATTCAGGCGGGCCAAAACTCTTCTCAGTCTCTGGTCACGTCGAAAAACCGGGCAATTACGAAATCAAAATGGGTACCCCTTTTGCAGACTTGCTCGCTATGGCAGGCGGTATTTGGAAAGGCCGCCAATTGAAAGCGGTGATTCCAGGTGGGCCTTCCACTGCAGTCATGCCAGCCAGTGCAATTTTAGGCGCGACCATGGATTACGATGGTTTGAGTAAAGCGGGCTCTAGTTTGGGTGCCGGCTCGATGATTGTGATGGATGAGTCGACTTGCATGGTGCAAACGCTCAAACGCTTGAGTTATTTCTTTTATGAAGAGAGCTGTGGGCAATGTACACCATGCCGCGAAGGTACGGGTTGGGTGTATCGCATTATTGAGCGTATTGTAGATGGCAAAGGCAAAATGGAAGATTTAGATTTGCTGACAGACCTCAGCAATAATATTTCTGGCCGTACCATCTGTGCCTTGGGCGATGCTGCGGCGACACCCGTATTGAGTTTTATTAAACATTTTAGACCAGAGTTTGAATATTATATTCAGCATGGTAAATCCATGGTCACTGGTAAATAGGCGAATACGAATAGGTTAATAGGTAAAGCGCAATGTTAAATATCGAAATCGACGGCAAAGCCCTGGAAGTAGAACACGGAAGCACCATTATTGATGCAGCGGATGCCGTGGGTATTGCCATTCCGCGTTTTTGCTACCACAAAAAATTGTCTGTCGCAGCCAACTGCCGTATGTGCCTTGTGCAGGTTGAAAAATTTAACAAACCCTTGCCTGCTTGTGCAACCCCAGTCGCGGATGGCATGAAGATTTACACCCGCAGTAAAGAAGCGGTGGAAGCGCAACAAAGCGTGATGGAATTCTTGTTGATTAACCATCCTTTGGATTGTCCGATTTGCGACCAAGGCGGTGAGTGCGATTTGCAAGACATTGCCGTGGCTTATGGTGCTTCAGGCTCACGTTACACTGAAGAAAAACGCGTCGTATTCAATAAAAACATCGGTCCGTTGGTCAGCACCGATATGACGCGTTGTATTCAATGTACGCGTTGTGTGCGCTTCTTAAAAGAAGTCGGTGGCATGCAAGAGTTGGGTATGGTCGGACGTGGCGAACACGCTGAAATCACGGCTTATGTCGATAAATCAGTCAATTCTGAACTCAGTGGCAATATTATTGATTTATGCCCAGTGGGTGCGTTAACCAGCAAGCCGTTCCGTTATTCAGCCCGTAGCTGGGAACTCACACGCAGGCCGTCGATTGCGGCTCATGATGGCTTAGGTTCGCACATTGAAGTGCATGTCAAAGACAACAAAGTGATGCGCGTCTTACCACGCGAAAAAGAATCCATTAACGAGTGCTGGTTGTCTGACCGTGACCGTTTCTCATATGAAGGCTTAAATAGTCCAGACCGCCTCAAAGTGCCGATGATTAAGCACAATGGTCAATGGCAAGAAACTGATTGGAAAACCGCGCTAGAGTTTGCAGCAGGTCAACTCAAAGACATCACCAAGCAATATGGCGGTGATGCTTTAGGTGTGTTGGTTTCACCTAACAGCACCATGGAAGAAGGCTATTTGGCTAAAAAACTAGCTGAAGGTTTGAAGTGTGGCAATGTCGATTACCGCTTGCGCCAAACTGACTTTAGATTAGATGGCAAACGTTTAGGCACCCCTTGGATGGGTTGCAATATTCAAGAAATTGAAGAGTTAGACCGCATTCTGTTGATTGGTTCCAATCTACGTAACGAGCATCCACTATTGGCGCAACGTTTCCGCAAAGCGGTGGCCAATGGCGCTGAACTTAGCATAGTGAGTCCTTTGGATAACGACCCATTGATGGATATTGCACACAAAGTGATTGTGCGTCCGAATGACATGGTCAACGTGCTTGGTCAAATTTTAAAAGCCATGTCTGGCTTGCAAAAACTCTCATTGTGCTTGCCACCTGCACTGAATAAATTGCTCGAAGAAATTAAAGTGCGTCCAAACACCCAAGCCATTGCTGAAAGCATGGCAGGGATTAGTGAAGACCTGATTTTGATTGCACCTAAAGTCGGTATCTTTTTGGGAAATATGGCATTGAGCGATCCTCGCTTTACTGAGATGTATAGTATGGCGGAAGCTATTGGCGGCATCAGTGGTGCTAAAGGCGGCATTTTGCCTGCAGCGGCCAACAGTACAGGCATGCATTTAATGGGCGTGATGCCTACACCAACTGGGATGCATGCGCGTGCTATGTTAGAAGTGCCACGCAAAGCATATCTATTGCTAAATGTAGAGCCAGAATTAGACTGCCAACATGCAGCTTTAGCCAAAGCGGCGATGGAGAAAGCAGAGTGTGTTGTGGCATTGACGGCCTATAAATCTGCCGCACTTGAGCATGCAGACATTATGTTGCCGATTGCGCCGTTTACTGAGACATCCGGTACTTTCATGAGTATGGAAGGCCGTGTACAAAGCTTCCAAGCCGTGACTAGACCATTGGGTGAGTGTAGACCCGCATGGAAAGTGTTGCGTGTGTTGGCAAATACCTTGGGATTAAAAGGCTTTGATTACGAAAGCACCGAGCAAGTCAAAGACGCTGTGTTTGGCGGCGAAAAACCTTCTGCAGTGGTATGGCGTAGCCTCAATAACAATCTCAAAGAGTTGGTGGAAATCCAAGTCAATATTAAACACGAGGGTTTACAACGCATTGGTGAAGTGCCTCAATATGAATCTGATCCGATTGTGCGTCGTTCACCCCCCTTGCAAAAAACCAAATATAACGTACAACCGATGGCACGTATGTCCGCAGCCCAATTAGAGCTGCTAGGCTTGAAAGATGGTGACTATGTGGTCGCCCGTCAAGAAAACGGCAGTGCTGTATTGAAAGTGCGTGTGGATAATCACGTTGCCAAAGGCTGTGTGCGTGTTGCGGCGAGCCATCCAGCTACGGTAGGTTTGGGCGATTTAATGGGCGATATCACCATAGAAAAAGCCACAGAAGCAGATTTTCTAGCCTATCAACAAACCTTGGCTGAGGCGGTTTAGCAAATGGAGTCAGTTGGCATGGAATTTTTAGCAAACCTATTTGGCACTGCATGGCCTACCGTTCAAACGGTGGGTTGGACACTGATTAAAATTGTGGCCATTGTGTTGCCGTTGATGGGTTGTGTGGCTTATTTGACCTTGGCTGAGCGTAAAGTCATTGGTTATATGCAAGTGCGTATCGGGCCTAATCGTGTGGGTTATGGTGGCTTGCTTCAACCAATTGCTGATGCGTTGAAATTGATGTTTAAGGAGATTATTCTTCCGACCGCATCAAACAAAGCATTATTCTTTATTGGCCCGATTTTAGCTATTGCTCCTGCTTTTGCGGCATGGGCAGTCGTGCCTTTAGATGCGACATTGGTGTTGGCGGATATTGATGCTGGCTTGCTTTATATTTTAGCCATGACATCCGTGGCGGTGTATGGCGTGATTATCGCGGGTTGGGCATCCAACTCAAAATATGCCTTCTTGGGTGCATTACGGTCAGCGGCACAAATTGTATCTTACGAAATTGCCATGGGATTTACGTTGGTGGGCGTGTTGATGTGCGCAAACTCACTCAATTTAGGCAAAATTGTGATGGGTCAAGAAGGTGGCTTGTTGCACTGGTATTTCATCCCACTGTTCCCCTTGTTTATTGTTTATTTCATCAGTGCCGTTGCCGAAACCAACCGTGCACCGTTTGACGTTGCAGAAGGTGAATCTGAGATTGTGGCGGGTTTCCACGTTGAGTATTCAGGTATGGCATTCGCAGTATTCTTCTTGGCCGAATATGCCAATATGATTTTGGTGTCTATGTTAGCCGCTTTGATGTTCTTGGGTGGTTGGCTATCTCCAGTGTCATTTATTCCAGACGGATTCTTGTGGTTGTTGGCTAAAGTTGGATTCTTATTATTCTTATTCTTGTGGTTCCGTGCGACGTTCCCACGTTATCGCTATGACCAAATCATGCGTCTAGGTTGGAAAGTATTTATTCCAATTACCCTGGTCTGGATAGTGGTAGTAGGTGCGATGATGCAAACTTCTTTGGGTTATTTGTTTCACTAAATTATGCTAAATGCGATTAAACATACACTAAGCAGTTTAATGCTGTGGGAACTGCTCAAGGGCATGGCGCTCACTGGGCGTTATTTCTTTGCGCGTAAGATTACGATTCAATATCCAGAAGAGCGCACCCCGCAATCTAACCGTTTTAGAGGATTGCACGCGCTACGTCGTTACCCTAACGGTGAGGAACGCTGTATTGCTTGTAAATTGTGTGAAGCAGTTTGCCCAGCGATGGCGATTACCATTGAATCTGAGCAACGCGAAGACAACACCCGTCGCACCACGCGCTACGATATTGATTTAACCAAATGCATTTTCTGCGGCTTGTGCGAAGAATCTTGTCCAGTGGACAGTATTGTAGAAACACGCGTGTTTGATTACCACGGTGAGCAACGCGGTGATTTGCTCTACACCAAAGAAATGTTGTTGGCTGTGGGCGATAAATACGAAGTACAAATTGCCGCAGACCGTGCGCAAGATAGACAATTTAGGTAAACATAACCATGGTATTTACGGATGTCGTTTTTTATATGTTGGCTAGCATTTTGTTGCTATCCAGCTTGCGCGTGATTACCACCCGCAACCCTGTGCATGCTGCATTGTTTTTGGTGCTTTCCTTTTTTACCGCCGCGGGCATTTGGTTGTTGCTCGAGGCGGAGTTCTTAGCCATTGCGCTCGTGTTGGTGTATGTGGGTGCGGTGATGGTGCTGTTCCTATTCGTGGTCATGATGCTAGACATCAATATTGATAAGTTGCGCGAAGGCTTTTGGGAATATTTGCCCATGGCCGGCTTTATAGGCGTGATGATGGCGGTGGAAATGGCCATGGTGCTGAGTGGCAAATACTTTAACGCCATGAGTCCAAAAACATTGCCACCAGGTTACAGCAATACCGAAGCCTTAGGTCGCGTGCTTTACACAGACTACTTATTGCCGTTTGAGCTTGCTTCTGTGGTGTTGTTGGTAGCGATTGTGGCGGCGATTGTTTTGACCTTGCGTGACCGTAAAGACAACAAGTCAATGGACCCAGCAGAGCAAGTCAAGGTGCGTAAGCAAGACCGTATCCGTATTATTAGCATGCCTGCAGAGGTCGAAGTACCTTCACAAGATAGAGCACCTTCGCAGACAGAGGAAAAAGCATCATGATAGGCTTGTCTCATTATTTAATTTTAGGCGCGCTGATGTTTGCCATCAGCGTGATTGGCATTTTCCTCAACCGCAAAAATGTGATTATTTTACTGATGGCGATTGAGCTGATGTTGCTCGCGGTGAATCTCAACTTCATCGCTTTCTCACACTATCTAAACGACATTGCTGGCCAAGTGTTTGTGTTTTTTATCCTCACGGTGGCGGCAGCTGAGTCGGCCATTGGCTTGGCAATTTTAGTGGTGTTGTTTCGTAATTTACGCACCATCAATGTTGATGATTTAAACCAACTCAACGGTTAATTGCAAAAAGAATACACATGACCATGAAACAAATTTTACTGTTGATTCCACTGTTACCGCTGATGGCGGCGGCAATCGTTGGCTTGTTCAGAAACCATTTACCACGTGCAGCTGCTCATATACTCACTATACTAGGTGTGGCTGGCGCCTTTGCGCTGTCTGCTTATGTGTTTCAACAAACCTTGCAGGGCTTTACGCTCAACGAAACCGTATACACTTGGCTAACCTCGGGCGACATCCGTTTTGAAGTGGGCTTTTTAATCGATAACCTCAGCGCCATGATGATGGTGGTGGTGACTTTTGTTTCTCTCATGGTGCACATTTACACTATTGGCTACATGGCAGAAGATGCTGGTTACAGCCGTTTCTTCAGTTATATCTCACTGTTCACTTTCTCCATGTTGATGCTGGTCATGAGTAATAACTTTATGCAGTTATTCTTTGGCTGGGAGGCTGTGGGGCTGGTTTCTTACCTGTTGATTGGTTTTTGGTACACACGCCCAACCGCTATTTATGCCAATTTAAAAGCCTTTTTGGTCAATCGCGTCGGTGACTTTGGTTTCTTGCTCGGCATCGGCATGGTCTTGTATTACTTTGGTAGTTTGGATTACGCGACTGTGTTTCAAAAAGCGCCTGAACTTGCCACCACGCAAGTCAGTTTGATTCCAAACGTGTCATGGTCATTGATGACGGTGACTTGTTTGCTATTGTTTGTCGGTGCCATGGGTAAATCTGCACAAGTGCCATTGCATGTATGGTTGCCTGATTCTATGGAAGGCCCAACACCGATTTCTGCATTGATTCATGCGGCGACCATGGTGACTGCGGGTATTTTTATGGTGGCGCGTATGTCGCCTTTATACGAGCTTTCAAGCACTGCATTGTCTACCGTGATGGTCATCGGCGCAATTACCGCGTTGTTTATGGGCTTTTTGGGCATTATCCAAAATGACATCAAACGCGTGGTGGCTTATTCTACTTTGTCACAATTAGGCTATATGACGGTGGCATTGGGTGCATCGGCTTACTCTGTGGCGATTTTCCACTTGATGACGCATGCCTTCTTTAAAGCATTGCTGTTCTTAGGCGCAGGTGCGGTGATTATGGGCATGCACCATGACCAAGATATACGCAATATGGGCAACCTCAAAAAATACATGCCTGTGACATGGATCACATCTTTAATTGGTTCGTTGGCACTCATAGGAACACCATTCTTTGCGGGTTTTTATTCTAAAGACAGCATTATTGAAGCCGCGAAACTATCAGATATCCCAGGCAGTGGCTTTGCTTATTTTGCTGTGCTAGCAGGTGTATTTGTCACGGCTTTCTATTCTTTCAGATTATATTTCTTGGTCTTCCACGGCGAAGAAAAATGGCGCAAAGTTAATCATGATTCACACGCGCATGACCATCATCAAGATAGTCACCATGATGACGCACACGATAATCACGACGACCATCATGATGATGCGCACCATCACGGTTTGGGTCCTAACGATGACCCGCACGAGCCAGGTTGGGTCGTGACTTTACCATTGGCTTTGTTGGCAATTCCGTCGTTTGTGATTGGCTATATGGCGATTGAGCCAATGCTGTTTGGTGATTTCTTCCAAGGCGTGATTTTTGTGGATGAAGTGGCTCACCCAGCCATGGCGCATTTAGCACATCACTACCATGAATTGATGCATAGCCCTGCAGGCATGGCGATACATGGCTTGATGACCTTACCATTTGCACTTGCTTTATCTGGTGTCTTTTTGTCATGGTTCTTCTACATGAAACGCCCTGACATTCCAGCCGCGATTCAGCAACGCACAAAAACTATCAACTGTATTTTAGAAAATAAATATGGCTTTGACAGCTTTAATGAGCGTTTTTTTGCTGCAGGTTCACGCTTAATAGGTAGCAAGTTATGGCAAATCGGCGATGTCCAATTAATTGATGGTGGCATTGTCAATGGCACTGCCAATTTGATGGGTCGCATTGCCGCAAAAGTGCGCCATTTACAATCTGGCCTGATTTATCACTACGCCTTTGCCATGATTATCGGCGTATTTTTGTTCCTTACCTTTTTTATCAAAATTAATTAATGATGCAGGCCCCATTTATGATGCATACCCCTTTATTGAGCTTAGCGATTTGGCTACCCATCCTGTCGGGTGTGGTTGTGCTGATGTTGGGTAGCGATGCAAAAGCGTCACTCACACGCTGGTCTGCGCTCATCGGTAGCTTAATCAGCTTTGCGGTTACCCTGCCGCTTTACACACAATTCGATGTGGCTTATGCAGGCTTTCAGTTTGAAGAAATGGCCTATTGGATTCCTGCTTTCAACATTATTTATCATTTAGGGATTGACGGCTTTTCTATGCCCTTGGTCTTGCTCACCAGCTTTACTACCGTGATTGTGGTGATTGCAGGCTGGGAAGTCATCACCAAACATGTCGCCCAATACATGGCGGCTTTCCTCATCATGAGTGGCATCATGATAGGGGTGTTCACCGCGCTAGATGCGATTTTATACTATGTGTTTTGGGAAGCGATGCTCATCCCCATGTTCTTGGTGATTGGCGTTTGGGGTGGGCCTAACCGTGTCTATGCGACGGTTAAATTCTTCTTATACACCTTACTTGGCTCATTGCTAATGTTGGTGGCTTTTATCTACCTGTTCCACAAAACGCAAGGTAGTTTTGCTTTGGCAGATTACTACGCCTTACCATTGAGCTTAAATGCGCAGATTTGGTTATTTATCGCGTTCTTTATGGCGTTTGCAGTCAAAATTCCAATGTGGCCAGTACACACATGGTTGCCCGATGCTCACGTTGAAGCACCTACAGGCGGTTCAGTGGTGTTGGCGGCGATTGCGCTGAAGTTAGGTGGATACAGCTTCTTGCGGTTTGCCATGCCGATTGCCCCAGATGCCTCACATTATTTTGCCAACACCATGATTGTCTTATCACTGATTGCTGTGGTGTATATCGCCTTGGTGGCTTTGGTGCAAAAAGACATGAAAAAGCTCATTGCTTATTCATCTATCTCGCACATGGGTTTTGTCACATTAGGCTTCTTCATGTTTAGTCAATTGGCGCTCGAAGGTGCCATGGTACAAATGATTTCGCATGGCTTTATTTCAAGCGCAATGTTCTTGTGCGTGGGCGTGTTATACGACCGTGTACACAGTCGCGAGATTGCGAGTTATGGTGGCGTCGTCAACACCATGCCTGTGTTCGCAGGCTTTGCCGTGTTGTTCGCCATGGCAAATAGCGGCTTGCCAGGGACGTCAGGCTTTGTTGGTGAGTTTATGGTGATTCTTGCTGCGGTGAAATTTAACTTCTGGGTCGCTTTCTTGGCATCCACAACCTTAATATTTGGTGCGGCATACACCTTGTGGATGGTGAAGCGCGTGTATTTTGGCGATATCACTAATCATCACGTGGCAGAGCTAAAAGATTTGAACCCCCGTGAGTTCTTTATTTTAGGTGTGTTAGCCATTTTAGTGATTGGGTTTGGCGTATATCCAGAAGCATTGACACAAGTCATGCAAGCTACCAGTGCCGAGTTTTTGAAACACATGGCAACTTCTAAATTGCCAGTGTCAGGGATGTAAATAATATGGAAAATTTATCACTTGATTTAATCGCTTTGCTACCGGAAATTACGGTACTCAGTATGGCAATGTTGATTTTATTGATAGATTTATGGATTGCGCCTAAAAATCGTTTCATTATCTATGGCCTTGCGCAATTCACATTGTTTGCCGCGGCTGTGTTTACCTTTCAGACGCACACGCCAGCAGTGGGGTTTGCATTTAACTCCATGTTTGTCGATGACACCTTGGCTGATGTATTGAAGTTGATGACCTTCCTTGGCACCTCGATGATGTTTGTTTATACCCGTCAATACAATCAAGAACGTCAGATGTACCGTGGTGAGTATTACGCGATGGTGTTGCTGTCCATGCTGGGCATGATGGTGATGATTTCAGCGCACAATATGTTGTTAATTTACATGGGCTTGGAATTGTTGTCACTGTGCTTATATTCACTCGTTGCTTTTGACCGAGACAATCCGCGTGCTTCAGAAGCCGCCATGAAATACTTTGTGCTGGGTGCCTTGGCATCAGGCATGTTGCTTTATGGCATGAGTATGATTTATGGTATGACTGGCACACTGGATATTGGCAATATCGCTGCCGCATTGGGCGAGCAAGACCCTAAAAATCCTGTGCTGATCATGGGCTTGGTGTTTGTGGTTTCAGGCTTGGCATTTAAGTTTGGCGCAGTGCCGTTTCAAATGTGGGTGCCCGATGTTTATCAAGGTTCGCCTACATCTATCACCATGCTGATTGGCTCAGTGCCTAAACTAGCCGCATTTGCCATGACCATGCGTTTGTTGGTGCAAGGCTTGCATCCGTTAGCACTAGATTGGCAAGACATGTTGTTGTTAATGGCAGTATTGTCGATAGTGATTGGTAACTTCAGCGCCATTGTGCAAACCAATTTAAAACGCATGTTGGCTTATTCCACTATTTCACATGTAGGATTCTTGCTGTTTGGCATCATGAGTGCGAATCTAAATGGCTTTGCATCTAGCATGTTCTATATTTCTGCTTATGTGCTGATGACCATTGCAGGTTTCGGCATGATTTTATTGCTGTCACGTGAAGGTTTTGAAGCGGCTGAAATCGACGACTTGAAAGGCCTTAATCAAAAAAGCCCTTGGATGGCGTTTTTAATGTTGATTGTCATGTTTAGCATGGCAGGTATTCCACCAACAATCGGTTTTTACGCCAAATTCACTGTTTTACAAGCCGCATGGCAAGCGGGCTTTACATGGTCTGTGGTGTTGGCGGTATTGATGGCGGTGATAGGCGCGTTCTACTACCTCAACATCATCCGTAAAATGTATTTCGATGCACCAACAGATAACACTGCGATTGATGCGCCTACTGATATGCGTGTGATTTTAAGTATCAATGCTGGCGCATTGTTGTTCCTTGGTTTGTTCCCACAAACGTTAATTACGATTTGCTTTGGCAGTATCGTGACCAGCTTACAATAGTAAGACAAACGCAATGGCACAGCTTAATCTGATATATCTCTTGCTGATGGCCTTTTTGGCGAATCTAGTATGGTTCTCTAATAAAGGCTTTATGGTATATGCTTATCCTACGCAAAAGCATTATGGCTGGTGCCTACTTGAGCTGTTGGTGTGGTTTGCCGTAGCCTTGTTTGTTGGGCGTGTACTAGAAGTTCAAGTGATGGGGCAAGCCTCACCGCAAGCTTGGGAGTTTTATACCGTTACCCTAGCGTTGTTCATTGTGCTATCTTTCCCAGGCTTTGTTTACCGCGCTTTTTGGCGCTAATCTACTTTGCGTAATGCCTTAAGTTTGTGTTTTAGCAGTTCTTTTCCCTAGCAAGCTTCATCAATTTTTCAAATAGTTGTCACCAATCTGTCATCAAGACCGCCTAGACTGTGCAAATAATGCTAGGAGGGTACGCTATGCAACTAAGATTACGAGATTGTTGGCACTGGTTATTAGCGCTAGATGGCCAAGTATGTGTTCGCGTCAGTCATACCAGCCAATACAAACTAGTCAGACAGCTGTTTCGCGCAGTATCAAGATTAGGCGATGGGGTGTTTTGGTACACACTCATGGTCTTGATGGTGGTCTTTGACCAAGAGCAGGGCTTGCGTGTGGCTTTTCATATGATGACAACAGGTCTCACAGGCACCATTGTCTACAAATTACTCAAGCATAAAACACACCGACCACGTCCTTATCAAGTGCGTCAAGATGTGCTCTTAAATGGCATCCCGCTCGATAAATTCAGTTTCCCTTCAGGGCATACGCTCCATGCTGTTGCGATGGGTTTGGTGGCGATAGCTTATTATCCAGTGCTTAGTTTATTAGTGTTGCCTTTCATTGTTTTGGTTGGGATGTCACGCGTGGTGCTGGGCTTGCATTATCCAACTGATGTGTTGGCTGGTGCAGCCATTGGTTATGCTGTTGTAGTTGCTTACGCACCACTGTTCTAAGTCGTTATAAATAAAAACTAAATATTAATTAAAAAGCCTGCAATTGCAGGCTTTTTGTTTTTGTTGCGAGTATCTAAGTCGTAGGGTGTTGCATCCACTGATGCGCATAGCGTTCAAATAGACTCACCGCTTGTGTACGCTGTAAGCGTACATCTTTTAAGCATTTAACGCGCCAGTCATCCACTTGATGTGGCTCAAGCAAGCAGTGCTCAGCGTGTAAATGTGGCATATCACCGAGGGTAATTTTTGGCATGGCCTGCATGGTTTGTTCAATTTGCTGTGCGTAGTAGGTGAGTTTGTGTTCAAACTCATGGTCGCGTAGAACGCAAATTTGATAAATGGTATTGGGTAAGCCTGACTGACGAAGGGCAAAGTCAGCCAGTTTTAATCTACGTATGCTGGTTTGCACTTGCTTGGACGGTAAGCCTAAACAATGCCCAACGGTATCAACCATCATGTCGTGATGTGTATGCAGTAGTTCGTGCGGCATCGGCAGTCTTTGTTGCTGTTGTGTGTAACCAGCCATTTTCTTGCCTAAATAAGCATCCATTGCCCACTCTGACGCCACATGCGTGACCAAACTGGTGTGTTCCCATTTGGCCTCAAAACTTGGCACAAAGTGTTGGTGTGCCAGCACATCTATCAGCAAATGGCTGTTGTAACCAAGCGCCAAAGCTAGTGCTTCGTCACTGTCCTGCTTTTCTAGCATGCGCTGGCCCATGCCCCAGCCGTGGCTGTGGGCAAACTGCTTGGAAACAACCGCTAGATCTGGAATGCAAGCGCCAGCCATGACTAAGCCAGGCAAGCGCCGCATCACACTGAGGCTGCGCTTATCTAAGAAAGGGACTGCAAATGCTAAATAGTGTGCGTATATCACATGGGTATACAAACCCCAAGCATAAGCCTCTTGTGGCAGACTAAGCCAATAGACCGTCGCTAGAATGAGTTTGAGTGTGTTCCATGACATGCCGACACTATGCTAGCTAGATTTGACGCTGAAATGAATATTTGGTGACAAATCTATGACAAATCAATACTGTCATTCAACCGAGTTTGTCATTTTAAGTTCACATTGCTGACTTATAGTACTATGAACCTACCATGGAGAATCTAGATTGAAAATCTTAATGATTTCAGACGTTTACTTCCCGCGCGTGAATGGCGTCTCGACCAGTATACAAACGTTTGCCCAAGCCTTAAAAGACCTCAATCATGAGGTGCACTTGATTGCGCCCCAGTATGGCGATGTAAATGAGCCTAAGGAACAAGAGCATTGGGTCACCCGTGTCTCTGCAAGAAAGATTGTATTCGACCCAGAAGATTATTTAATGCGTTGGTCAGCATTGATGGCTTTGATACCAAACTTACAAACACAAGGCTATGACGTGGTGCATGTGCATACGCCATTTATCGCGCATTATGCAGGCTTAAAAATAGCCAAGGCGCTGAATGTGCCTGTGGTTGAAACCTACCACACATTCTTCGAAGATTATCTACATCATTACCTACCTTGGATTCCACGTTGGATGGCGGTCAAATTGGCGCGCCAGATTTCTAAACGGCAATGTCAGCAGGTAGATCAGATTATTTCACCATCACAGCCTATGCAAGACGTGCTACGTACCTATGGCATCGCAAAGCCTATTCAAGTGATACCGACAGGCCTAGAAGCGTCGCGCTTTGTGTTAGGCGATGGCGCAGCGTTTAGAGCGCAGTATGATATTCCTGCAGAGCGTCCGATGTTGTTATATGTTGGCCGTGTCGCTTATGAAAAAAACATACACTTTTTGCTTGAAGTGGTGCGTTTGGTTAAAGATGAGTATCCAGAGGTTATATTACTGATTACTGGTGAAGGCCCTGCCGAACAAAGTTTAAAAGCCAAGGTAAAAGATTATGGCTTGCAGTATTATGTGCGCTTTTTAGGCTACCTTGACCGTAAAACAGGCTTAAATGCTTGTTATCAAGCGGCCGATATTTTTGTATTTGCCTCAAAGAGTGAAACACAAGGCTTGGTATTGTTAGAAGCCATGGCACAGGCAACGCCTGTGGTGGCGATTGCTGAGTTGGGCACCGCTTCTGTGTTGGTCAATGAGCAGGGTGCTTTAATCGCCCAAGACAACGAAATTGATTTTGCGGAACGAGTTCAGAGTTTGTTGTTGAATCGTAAACGCCGCGTCGCGCTAGGTGAGGCTGGTAGAGAGTATGTAAAACAACAATGGTCAGCGGAAGCGCAGGCGGAGAAGTTGGTGCATTGCTATCAACGGATGATGTTGGCACATGAAAAGCGTGAAGCGGAGCAAGTGAGTTTATTTAAGACCGCTATATAAATTCAACTCAGGCTTAAGCCAATAAAAAAACGCCACTATCATCAGTGGCGTTTTTATTAGTAGTGATTTAATGGCCTATACTTAACCAAACTTACCTGTAATGTAATCTTCAGTTTCTTTACGGCTTGGGTTAGTGAAAATCTTGTCAGTATCGTTATACTCAATCAAGTCACCAAGGTACATGTATGCAGTGTAATCAGATACACGCGCAGCTTGTTGCATGTTGTGGGTGACCACTAGAATTGTCAATTTGCTACGCAATTCACTCATCAACTCTTCGATATTTGCAGTTGCGATTGGGTCAAGCGCTGAAGTCGGCTCGTCAAACAACATGATTTCAGGGTCTGTTGCTAAGGCGCGAGCAATACACAAACGTTGTTGTTGACCACCAGATAGGTTAAAAGCCAAGTCGTGCAAACGGTCTTTGACTTCATTCCACAACGCTGCGCCTTTGAGCGCTTCTTCTACTTTGTCGTCCATGATGCGTTTGTTGCGCTCACCACGGACACGCAAGCCATAAGCCACGTTTTCGTAGATAGATTTAGGGAAAGGATTGGGTTTTTGAAACACCATGCTGATACGCATACGCACTTCAATCGGGTCTACACCCGCATCCAGCACGTTGGTGTTGTCTGGGTACATGATGATTTCACCTTGGTATTTGTTACCAGGGTAGAGGTCATGCATGCGGTTAAAACAACGTAAAAACGTTGATTTACCACAGCCTGATGGGCCAATCAAGGCGGTGATTTTGTTTTCGTACAAAGGCATGGTGATGCCTTTGAGCGCACGCGCACCGTTGCTGTAGAAAAAGTTTAAATCGCGTGATTCTGCTTTGATGGGGGTTGTTGCATTCACCATGATGTTTCCTAATAAATTGGGTATTACCACTTAATATTTTTACGAATTTTGTAACGCAACCAAATCGCCGTACCGTTCATCAGTAAGGTGACGATAATGATAATCGCACCGGTTGCTGCCGCATTGATATGGAAAGCGTGGTCTGGGCGAGAGAGCCAGTTAAACATTTGAATTGGCAATACAGTAAAGCCAGAGGTAAGCCATTCAAAGTTGATAAACGGTGGCACGTCAGTAATCGGGCTGGGTGGTAAGAAGGCAATAAAGGTAAGCGCACCAATGGTAATTACGGGCGCAGTTTCACCAAGCGCACGCGCCATGCCGATAATCACGCCAGTGAGAATGCCGCCTTGTGAGTATTTCAACACATGGTCTTTTACCACTTGCCATTTGGTTGCACCTACACCGTAAGCACCCTCACGAATCGCCACAGGAATGGCGCGAATGGATTCTCGGGTAGAAACAATCACAATCGGTAAAATCAACAAGCCTAGTGTCAGACCCGCGGTGAGGATACTTTGCCCTAAGCCTAAGCCATAGACAAATAATCCCAGCGCTAACAAGCCATACACAATAGAAGGTACGCCAGCCAAGTTCGAAACGTTGATTTCGATGAGGTCAGATAACCAGCCTTTTTTAGCATATTCTTCAAGATATAAACCCGCAGCCACGCCCATCGGCACGGCGGTGAGGAAGGTCACAACCATCACCAAGCCAGAACCTACCCATGCAGACAGCAAGCCCGCTTTTGCGGCACGGCGAGATGGGAAGTTACTCAAAAAGTCGATATTGAACCTTGGATAACCATCCATGATTAAATCGATAAACAAGGTGCATAGTGTCATTAAGCCTATCATCAAGGCAATCAGGCCGATAATGGCAAATAGAACATCATTGCGTTTGTGGCGCTTAATCATTGCGCGCACTTGTTGAATGTTTTCGAGCACGCTCGCTTGATTCGTTGGCATGTTAGACATTAGTAGTTCTCGCGGAATTTTTTACGAACAATATGACCGAAAATATTAAAAGTCAGCGTCATCAGCATAAGCACTAAGCCAGCGGCAAAAATGCTTTGGTAGCCGATACTGCCATGTGGCAAATCACCTAATGCTACCTGTACGATATATGCAGTTATCGTCGCGGCGCTGTCCATTGGGTTAAAAGTGAGGTTGGGTTGTTGACCTGCGGCCACGGCAACCACCATCGTTTCGCCGACTGCGCGTGAAATCGCCAAAATATACGCGGCAATAATGCCAGAAATCGCGGCAGGCGTGACCACTTTAATCGCTGTTTGGAAGCGGGTTGCGCCCATCGCGTAAGAACCTTCACGCATGCTCATCGGCACTGCGCGCATGGCATCTTCAGCCACAGATGAAATATAAGGCACAATCATAATACCCATCACAATGCCTGGCCCAAGCATGTTAAAGCCTGGTAAATCTGGAAAAATGGTTTGCAACATTGGCGTGACAAACAAGAGTGCAAAATAACCGAATACCACGGTAGGAACGCCAACCAGTAGCTCTAAAATAGGCTTCACCGTTTCGCGCACTTTGTGGCTGGCAAATTCTGAGAGGTAAATTGCACCAACTGTCCCAATGGGCACCGCCACAGACAAAGCAATTGCTGAAGTAGTGAGTGTGCCTGACACCAACGGCATGATGCCGTAATGCGCATCTTCAAACAGTGGCGTCCATTGTGTGTCAGTTAAAAAATCGACCACAGACACAGTTTTGAAGAAAGACAATGATTCGTAAAGCAACACGCCAACAATCGAAAAGGTTGTGAGCACGGCAGACAGCGCCGCTAGCATCAAAATACCCTCAATAATACGCTCACGCACGTTGCGCTTGATGTTTTTGGCGAGTCGTTTACTGATGACAGTACCAGTGCTTGCTTGCGTCATATTGGCCTGAGTGATATTTGATGTTGTCATATTGGATTGCGTCTTAAAGATGGCATCAAGGAAAATCTTTGTTTTAGTATTTATTGTGTTTTGTATCGTCTATTGGCTTAATCAAAGCGCATATCTAAGCATAGGGGCAGTGTAATCTCTAAATATGACATTAATATGTCAGATGATTAAACAAACACTGCAACTTTAATTTAGGCGACTTTACTTAACTATTACGTTCAACTAATTGGCTTAACAGTTGGCGATGTTATGGTTTAACGCGCGCCAGCAGAGTTTCGATTTTAACGCCTACTTCGGGTTTGCCACCAAATCCCGTACCAACTTTCTGTGCTGTCCAGTGGGCTGTTACTGCCTTTAAGTCGTTTTCTGGCAAAGGAATAAATGCTGCTTCTTTTACGTATTCGTTAGCATGTGCAAGGTAGCTGTCAACAAACGCTTTTACTTCTGCACGGTCTTTGGCCGCTTTAGCATTTACATAAATAAACAAGGGGCGTGAGAGTGGTTGGTAGCTACCGTCCATGACGGCTTCTTGACTAGGCAACACGGCTGAACTATTAGCATCCACCGCAATCGGCACAGCTTTCACACGGTCTTGGTTTTGCTCGTAATAGGCATAACCAAAATAGCCCAACGCGTTTTTATCGTTAATCACGCCTTGCACCAACACATTGTCATCTTCAGAGGCGGTAAAGTCGCCACGACTAGACTTGGCTATGCCAACAATCGCTTCGGTAAAATAATCAAAAGTACCCGAGTCTGAGCCTGCACCATAGAGTTTCAGTGGTTCATCAGGCCAAGCTGCATTGACTTGTTTCCAAGTTTTGATGGTTTGTTGTGCTTCTGGTGCCCACATGGTTTTGAGTTCCGCCACGGTGAGCCTTTTAATAAATGTATTTTTAGGATTGATGACTACCGTTAATGCATCAAATGCAATCGGCAACTCGATGTATTCCACGCCTGCTTGTTTGCAAGCCTCCATCTCGTTTTGCAAAATCGGACGTGAAGCATTTTGCACATCGGTTTCACCACGGCAAAACTTTTTAAAGCCACCACCTGTGCCAGAAATCCCCACAGTCACATGCACTTTAGATTCCGCTTGATACTCCTCAGCCACCACTTCAGTAATTGGAAACACGGTGCTTGAACCATCAATTTTAATCAACGCAGATGAAGCAGAAGATTGGTCTGCAGGTTGCGCGCCTTCTTGTTTTGAAGAACATGCGAGCAAGCATGCGCTGATCAGAAAAGATAAGGCTAGAGAGCTATTTTTCATGAATAAAAGACAATGAAATTGAGATGTCGTATTTTATTACAAAATTATGACATTTTGAGTTAATTAAATGGGAATGCTTAAAAATAAGCCAAGGCTCGTTCAAAAAGCCAAAGTACTATGTAAAAAGTTCTATATAAAAAACGCTAGATAAAAATTGAGCCATGATAAAAAAACAAAAGCGACCTAAAGGCCGCTTTTGTTTGTACTTGGTATTAAGTTTTTAGAACTTAAGCAAGCTTGATTACTTGATTCTTGCTAACAAGTCTTCGATTTTTACACCGATTTCTGGTGTGCCGTCAAAGCCTGTACCTGGTTTTAATGCTTTCCAGTGTTTAGTGACAGCCGCGTATTCATTAGCTGGCAATGGAATATATTTCACTTCTTTCACCAATGTTGGTGCGTTTTGTAGGTAGAACTCTACAAACGCTTTTACTTCTGGTTTAAACGCGGCAGAAGTTGCGTTCACATAGATAAACAATGGACGTGAAAGCGGTTGGTAAGTACCGTTTTTAACCGTCTCAAAAGATGGCATCACTGCTGCTGCGCCTTTTTTCGCAACAATTGGCACGGCTTTTAACTTGTCTTGGTTTTCTTCATAGTAAGCAAAACCAAAGTAGCCTAAACCACCTTTGTCGCTCTCAACGCCTTGTACCAAGACATTGTCATCTTCAGAAGCAGTAAAGTCACCACGGCTTGATTTCGCTTTGCCGTTGATCGCTTCTGTGAAGTAGTCAAATGTGCCTGAGTCAGAGCCAGCACCAAACAATTTCAAAGGTGTGTCTGGGAAAGCAGGGTTAACTTGTTTCCATGATTTCACTTTACCTTGTGCAGCTGGTTCCCACATTTTTTTCAATTCTTCAACGCTGAGTGATTTCACAAAGTCATTGTTTTTGTTCACCACCACGGTCAAGCCGTCATAAGCCACTGGCAATTCAATGTATTGCACGCCACCTTCTTTACAAGCGTCCATCTCTTTTTTCAAGATTGGACGTGACGCATTTTGCACATCCGTCTCGCCACGGCAGAATTTTTTAAAGCCGCCACCAGTACCTGAGATACCCACAGTCACTTTTACTTTTTTCTGTGCTTGGTAGTCTTCTGCTACCGCTTCAGTGATTGGATAAACAGTGCTTGAACCATCAATTTTGATGATTTTTTCAGCAGCGTTGGTCATCGGTGACCATAAGGCGATGATCGCGCTAGCGATGCTAATGGTTTTGAGGCTGGTCATGGATTTTGTTTGCATCAAGTTCTCCCTAAATAACTTTCAATAAAAAGTGACATATCAATAACAAGGTTCATTGTAGGGATTAAATATGACAGAAATAT
This sequence comes from uncultured Methylophilus sp., assembly GCA_965249075.1. Taxonomy (GTDB): domain Bacteria; phylum Pseudomonadota; class Gammaproteobacteria; order Burkholderiales; family Methylophilaceae; genus Methylophilus. Next base: position 261,116 of record CBDFLF010000001.1, on the reverse strand, counting down.
GACAAAAGGCTATTTGTACTGAACACAAAAATAGTTAGAAGACGCGCATGCGTTATAATCACATTCTTTTAATTTTTAGCACGACAACAAAACCCATGGAAGCCGAACAACTCAACGCCATTGCCAACCGTTTAAATGACTTAAACGCCCGCACACAAGCCCTCAGGGGGTATCTTTGACTTTGAAAACAAATCGCAACGCTTAGAAGAAGTTAACGGTCTACTCGAAGACCCCAATGTGTGGAATAACGCTGAGAACGCGCAAAAGCTAGGCAAAGAAAAACGCAGTTTAGAGTTGGTGGTGCAAAGTCTTACCCAATTGGGCACTAATATCAAAGACAGTTTGGAACTCTTTGACATGGGGCGTGAGGAAAGTGACGAAGATACATTGCTCAGCGTAGAGGCCGATTCACTCACCATCGAAAAACAAGTGGCTGAAATGGAGTTCCGCCGTATGTTCTCAGGCCCAATGGATGCCAACAACTGCTTCTTGGAGTTTCAATCAGGCTCGGGCGGCACCGAAGCGCAAGATTGGGCAGGTATGCTACTCCGCATGTACTTACGCTATGTTGAGCGCAAAGGCTTTAAAGTGGAAGTGCTAGAAGAATCTGAAGGAGATATTGCCGGTATCAAAGGCGCGTCAATTAAAGTTTCAGGCGATTATGCCTTTGGCACTTTGCGCACTGAAAGTGGCGTGCATCGTTTGGTGCGTAAATCACCGTTCGACGCTAACGCCAAACGCCACACCAGCTTTGCCAGCGTGCAAGTGTTCCCCGAAGTCGATGACTCGATTGAAATTGACATCAACCCTGCTGATTTGCGCATTGATACCTACCGTGCCAGTGGCGCGGGTGGTCAACATATTAACAAAACTGATTCTGCTGTGCGTATCACGCACATCCCCACAGGCGTGGTGGTCCAGTGTCAAAACGACCGTTCACAGCACCGTAACAAAGACGAAGCCATGAACATGCTAAAGGGTGCGTTGTATAACTTAGAGTTGAGTAAGCGTAACGAAGAAAAACAAGCACTTGAAGACGCCAAAACCGACATTGGTTGGGGGCACCAAATCCGCAGTTATGTGCTAGACCAAAGCCGCATCAAAGACTTGCGCACCAATGTGGAAATTGGCAACACCCAAGGCGTGTTGGATGGAGATTTAGACCCGTTTATTATGGAGAGTTTAAAGCAAGGCATGTAAGCTGCGTTCACGCATTCAGCTTGCGTGAACATCGCCATCTACATAAAGCCAATGCCCGTGTTCTAAAACAAACTGGCTGGTCTCATGCAAAGTTTGGGTTTTTTCCTTGCCACTTCTAAATTTCGCCTTGTATTCTACAGTCGCTTGAGTTTCACCTAGCGTGGCTGTGTTCAAAATTTCCAAACCTAGCCATTTCAGCCCAGTAAAATCCGCCGTACTCAAGCCAGCAGGGCGCTTGCTTGCATGCCAAGACTGTTGCAAATAATCTGCCAGTTTTAATACATTGGCGCTATAACGTGAGCGCATTAAGCGCTCAGCGTTAGGGGCGGGTTGACCTTCATGCAGGGGTTGGCAACATTCAGCATAAGAACGTTTGCTGAAGCAAGGACAGGGGGCTTTCATTGACATGCTAAATCAGAAACGCTCATCATCCGAAATACTCGCCTAGTATGTGTAAATGTTGCATTAATAATTAATAAAGACTTTCTTCGTATTAAGCAGTCCTTACTTCAACCAAGCTATCGCATACCACATTCGAGTTGCCCATATCACCAAACTCAGCAGGGCTAACACTATTGACTGTGCCTTTGTTAAGTTGGCGCCAGTAGCCAAGTGTGGTGACGACCACGCCTGGGCTGACGTCTTTTGTGACTCTTGCCACTGCTTCAAACGCACCGCGGTCGTTGAATACGCGTACGTTGGCACCTTCTTTTACACCGCGCTTATCTGCATCTTCTGGGTTTATCATCACAAATTGCTCACCCTGATTTTTAATTTTATCTGCCACATTGGCGTAGCAGGAGTTTAAAAAGCCATGACTTTTGGGCGTTAAAATATTGAGTGGATACTTGGCAGCAAGTGCAGGGTTGGTTTCGTGACTTTCTCGTGAGGCGACATGGTCAGGCAAGGGGTCTAAATCTTCGCCTGGCTGAAAACCATCATACATTTGGCGGAAAGGCCCAGCCACAAAGTTTTTCGCGCCTTCTACCATAAACATGCATTTGCCAGTGGGGGTAGGGAAGTTGCCATTTTTGTGCGGTGCGCGGTTATCTTTGGTGTCCATCGCCAAACGTGCAAACCCATGCTTGCGCAAGTAGGCCAAGTCGATGCCTTTACATGCAGGCGAATCCCAAGCGACATAGTGTTCTAAACACTCAGCGTCGGACCATTTGAAATTATCTTCTTGGAAGCCCAACATTTTTGCTAAACGGCGGAAAATTTCGTTATTCGGAATCGCCTCACCTGGCGGCTCGATACATTTTTCATTGTAGGTGAGGTACATATGTCCCCAAGATAACACCATGTCTTCATACTCCGCGCCCATGGCGGCTGGGAGCACAATGTCTGCGTAAGAGGCAGTGTCTGATAGAAAGTGATCTGCTGCAACGGTGAACAAGTCTTCGCGTTCCAAGCCTTTAACCACTTTGTCGGTTTCTGGTGATTGCGTGACAGGGTTAGTGTTCCACACCATCAGCGATTTAATCGGGGTTTTTAGTTTGATTTCGCCTGTGAGCGCACGACCCAGTTGCAAAATATTCACCACTTGTGTGCCTTCAGGAATTAAATCTGGGCGACAAATCACATCAAATTTGTAGGGGTGCTCCCACACTGGGAATTGCAAAATACCACCGCCCACATGGCGCCACGCGCCGATGAGTGCAGGTAAGCAAGTCACGGCACGAATCGCTTGGCTGCCGCCATAACTGCGCTCTAAAGCCACGCCCACGCGAATTGCCGCAGGTGCTGTGGTGGCATATTCACGTGCAAATTTGCGAATGTCATCGGCAGGAATGCCAGTGATTTTTTCAGCCCATTCTGGTGTGCGGGTTTTGGCACGCTCAGCGAGCTCTTTAAAGCCCACGGTGTAATTGTCTATATATGCTTGGTCTTGCAGGCCTTCTTCAATAATCACATGCATCATCGCCATTGCCAACGCGCCATCGGTGCCAGGTTTTGGCGCAATATGCCAATCAGCCTCCTTGGCCGTTCTTGAAGCATAGGCATCAATCACCACGACTTTGGCACCTTTTTTCTGTGCCTCTTTGACAATATGCCAATGGTGCAAATTGGTGCTGACTGAGTTGCATGCCCAAATGACAATGTATTTAGAATGCGCAAAACTTTCTGGGTCAACCCCAGCCGTTGGACCCACGGTCAATAACCATGCGGTGCAAGAGCCTTCCCCACAAAAAGTGCGCTCACACACCGTTGCGCCCATGCGGTTAAAAAACGCATCACCACCATTTAAGCCATGCACCAACCCTTGGTTACCCAAATAACTCACGGGCATAATGGCCTGTGGCCCATGATCAGCCATAATGCCTTGCCATTGATCAACGATAGTATTTAGCGCTTCATCCCAAGAAATACGCGTAAATTGTTTGCTACCTTTCGGCCCCGTGCGCTTCATTGGATAAAGCAGACGGTCTGGGTGATAGTGACGTTTTTCGTAATCGTGAAGTTTGACGCACAAGCCACCACGCGTCATAGGGTGCTCTTTATTGCCTGTGACGGAGATGAGTTTGTTGTCTTTAACCGTGTACACCATGCTACAAGTGTCTGGGCAATCGTGCGGGCAACCGCCGTGGAAAGTTTGAACTGCTTGATCAACAGGTTTGTTCATCTCTAATCGTCCCCTAAATTATTTGGTTATCAATGTTTGCTTTGTTTAAACTGCACACATTTTTAAGCAACAATATAGACTGAACAGTATAGAAATGCAACTCGCTTGTGATAACAACTTTAATTGATTTTAGACGCTGAATTACAGCCTTTATTGGAATGAAGGCAACGATGCCTAAATAGCTATCTTATATTATGACTATATTTAATAGTCATATATGGTGTATGATAATACTAAGTTTCGGATACATCAAAGGATTGTTTATGCAAAATCATGTTTCAAAATCTGCGCTTAAAGCCAAAGCACTAGAGTATTTCCGTGAGGTAGAAACCACAGGAGAACCACTCATCGTCACTGACCACGGCAAACCCAAGCTGGAGGTGAGAAAGTACCAAGTGAAAAATGACAACCCCTTACAAGCCTTGAAAGGCTCGGTTTTACAATATCAAGCGCCGTATGCCCCCATCAATGAAGACGATTGGGAAGCACTCAAGTGATAGTCTTAGACACCCACACCTTAATATGGTGGATTAGTGACGACCCGCAATTGAGCAAAGCCGCCGCAGATACCATTTTGCATGAACTGATTGATGGTGAAGTGATTATCTCTAGTATCAGTGCATGGGAAGTTGCCATGCTGGTAGAAAAAAACAGACTTGTTTTATCGATGGATGTCGACGCATGGCTCAATGCCATTTCCAGCATAGAACGTGTGCGTTTTTATCCAGTGGATAATGAAATTGCAGTGAAATCAGCGAGCCTACCGGGCGAGTTTCATAAAGACCCCGCCGATAGAATTATCGTCGCCACCGCGAGAAAACTTGGCTGTGCATTGATTACAGCCGATGAAAAAATACGCAGTTACCCGCATGTTAAAACTATTTAGGGCTGTATGGTGAATGAGCGTAGCGATATCCGCCGAATATGATTTTAAGAAAGATTGCCATCCGGCGGATTACACTTCGTTAATCCGCCCTACTCGGGCTGAATTATCTTTGGTTACGTCTCGCTTTGAGATTAGCGTTCGGTTCGGGATCGTTGATGGGAAGAGCAAGTATCTCTTCGCGAGAAAGTTTTTGCATAAATGGTTTTAAGCGAAGTTGTTCTTCCACCATTTTGCTTTCAAGGTATTCAATCCACTTATTACAAAGTGATAGCGCATTATGAAGTTGGTCATCCCTGAGCGAACGTCTTGTTGCTTGATATGAAGACATACCTAAGACCAGTTCGGGGCTATTTGGGTCGTCATTTACAATCAGGTGAATAGCATTGACCTCTTGCTGGTTGACTGGATGAGCAATATGCCAGTCACGGACTTGCCGCATATATTCGTGGGCAGAAACTTCTTCTGAGCTAATAGTGTGAAGGTTATCAATTTCCAGCTTTTTACGTTGACCACTTGCAAAGCAACGGCAGTAGCGAATGATTGCTGATGTTGATATTGCATCAGCAACAGTCAAGTCATAATCTGTACTTGAAATAACTAGTAACTTCTCCATACAAAATTTGGCTTCTGTCATATCCACTAACCAGCCTGTAAGTTCAGCAAGGCTGTTAGGTTCTGGACATACCCATAGGCGGTAAGAAGTTTTGGGTGAAGTCATGAATGTAAATAATTAAATGAACATTCAAATGATTGAATAAATTAGTGATAAGTATTTCAAACTAAGCAATCTCTCTCGTCTCTTTAAATTCAATATCAGGATAGCGCTCTTGTGCCATTTGCAAGTTCACGCGGTTGGGTGCGAGGTAGACGTAATCATCCGCGCTATCTAAGCCCACGTTAAAGCCGTATTTGTCAGCAATCGCTTTTAAATCGGCATCGGAGCCTTTGAGCCAGCGGGCGGTGTAGCAGTCGTAGGGTTCAAAAATCATGTCTACGCCATATTCATGCTCTAAACGGTGTGCGACCACATCAAACTGCAACATACCGACTGCGCCTAAAATCAAGTCATTAGAAAGCAGAGGACGGAACAGTTGGGCGGCGCCTTCTTCTGATAGTTGTTTGAGGCCGATTTGTAGTTGCTTCATTTTCATCGGGTTTTTGATGCGGGCGCGGCGGAAAAATTCTGGCGCAAAACTGGGGATGCCGATGTATTTGAGGGCTTCGTTTTCGGTAAAAGTATCGCCCAATTTAATGGTGCCGTGGTTGGGGATGCCGATAATGTCGCCTGAGTAGGCTTCGTCCATGGTGGTGCGGTCTTGCGCCATAAAGGTGATGGCGTTGTTAATGCTGAGCATTTTGCCTGTGGCGACTTGTTTGACCTTGGTGCCACGCTCAAAGCGGCCTGAGCAGACGCGCAAAAAGGCAATTCTATCTCTATGTTTGGGGTCCATATTGGCTTGGATTTTAAAAACAAAGCCTGAGAATTTTGCTTCAAAGGCATCCACTTCACGCGTCGCAGTTTTGCGGTTTTGTGGCGGGGGGGATAAATCGACCACGGCATCTAGTAAGCTTTGCACACCAAAGTTGTTCACTGCCGAGCCAAAAAACACCGGGGTTTGTTTGCCGCTTAAATAGCGTTCTTTATTAAACTCGTTAGAGGCACCCCGCACCAATTCAATGTCCATGCGTAATTCTTCTGCTTGGCGACCTATCAGTTCGTCCAAACGTGGATTATCGATGCCTTGTATGGTCTCTGAAGTACCTTTTTCAGCGCGTGGGTCGAAGAATAAAATGCTGTCATTGACGAGGCTATACACGCCACGGAAGGTTTTGCCCATGCCAATCGGCCAAGTCATGGGCGCGCATTCCATGCCCAAGGTGGTTTCGATTTCGTCTAACAACTCAATTGGCGCACGGCTTTCGCGGTCTAGCTTATTAATAAACGTGATAATCGGCGTATCGCGCATGCGACACACATTGAGTAATTTAATGGTTTGCGCTTCCACGCCATTCACCGAGTCAATCACCATCACGGCAGAATCCACCGCCGTTAATGTACGATAAGTATCTTCAGAAAAGTCATCATGGCCTGGGGTGTCGAGCAAGTTGACCATGTGTTCACGGTAAGGGAACTGCATGACAGATGAGGTCACCGAAATGCCGCGTTGTTTCTCTAGCTCCATCCAGTCAGACGTGGCATGGCGGGCGGCTTTACGGCCACGCACTTCACCCGCGACCTGGATCGCGCCACCAAACCATAATAGTTTTTCGGTGAGGGTGGTTTTACCCGCGTCAGGGTGAGAAATAATCGCAAAGGTACGACGACGTGAGACTTCTTGCTGCAAACTGGACATGAAAAAATAGCGCTTGTGAAAAAGCGCTATTTTAACCTAATCAATCAGTCGGCTGGATTATTTTCGCATCAGGAAAATGGCGACTGCGGCGAACACAATCAGGATAATCAAACCTTCCACAAGCTTATTTCACCACTTCTTTGAGTTGGTCGAGAATCGCTGGGTTATCCAAAGTAGAAATATCCGCCGTGATTTCCTCGCCTTTCGCTAAAGTACGCAATAAACGGCGCATGATTTTGCCTGAGCGTGTTTTTGGCAAATTATCGCCAAAACGGATTTCATCGGGTTTGGCAATGGGGCCGATTTCTTTACCTACCCAATCGCGCAACTCAGCCACGATTTTCTTGGCTTCATCCCCTTGTGGACGTGCGCCTTTGAGTACGACGTAAGCCACGACGGATTCGCCTTTGACATCATGCGGTTTGCCGACAACAGCGGCTTCGGCGACCAAGTGGTTGGCGACTAAGGCAGATTCAATTTCCATGGTGCCTAGGCGGTGACCAGACACATTGAGCACATCATCAATACGCCCCATGATGGTAAAGTTGCCTGTGGTGGCATCGCGTACCGCGCCATCGCCTGCCAGATAAAGCTTTCCGCCCAATTCAGCAGGGTAGTAGCTAGTTTTGTAGCGCTCAGGGTCGTTGTAAATGGTGCGTATCATCGAAGGCCAAGGCTTTTTAATCACCAATAAGCCACCTTCGCCCCAAGGCACGTCTTTGCCTGTTTCATCGACCACGTCAATATCAATGCCAGGGAAAGGTAAGGTGCATGAGCCTGGCACCAATGGGGTTGCACCTGGCATGGGGGTGATGACATGACCACCCGTTTCGGTTTGCCAGAAAGTATCGACAATTGGACAGCGGTTGCCACCGACTTGCTCAAAATACCACATCCATGCTTCGGGGTTAATTGGCTCGCCCACTGAACCCAACAAGCGCAAGCTGGATAAATCAAAATGGTTAGGGTGGGTAGTGAAATCTAACTCGCCCGCTTTAATCAATGAACGTATCGCCGTCGGCGCAGTGTAGAAAATGCTGACTTTGTGCTTTTCTATCATCTGCCAGAAGCGACCTGCATTCGGGTAGGTGGGGATGCCTTCAAAGATGACCTGTGTTGCACCCATGGCAAGTGGGCCATAAGCCACATAAGTGTGACCCGTAATCCAGCCCACGTCAGCGGTACACCAAAATACGTCATTGGCTTTAATGTCAAACGTCCAGCGCATGGTGTTCATGGCGTGTAGCAAATAGCCTGCGGAACTGTGTTGCACACCTTTGGGTTTGCCTGTGGAGCCAGAGGTGTAGAGCAAAAATAGTGGGTGGTCAGCATCTACTGCAACTGGCGGGCAATCGGTGTTTTGACCTGCGATTAAATCATGCCACCAAATATTATTGGCTTGCCAAGCAATGTCTAAGCCTGTTTTTTTGAGTACCACCATCTGGCGCACACTTTCGCAACCGCCCATGGCAATGCCTTCGTCCACTGCTTGTTTGAGTGGCAAGGTTTTGCCACCACGGTATTGACCGTCAGAGGTAATCACCGCAACAGCGCCTGCGTCGATAATGCGTTCGTTCAAGCTCTTGGCAGAAAAGCCGCCAAACACCACGCTGTGAATCAAGCCTAGGCGCGCGCAAGCTTGCATCGCCACCACGGCTTCAATGCCCATCGGCAAGTAGATGACCACGCGGTCACCTTTGTTGAGTTTGAGTGTTTTTAAACCGTTAGCAAATTGGCAGACTTGCTCGTAGAGCTCGCGGTAAGTGACGGTTTTTACATCGCCGTTGTCGGCTTCAAAAATAATCGCGGCTTTGTTAGGAATGCTGTTTAAGTGGCGGTCTAGACAATTGGCCGAGACGTTTAACTCGCCATCTTCAAACCATTTATAGAACGGCGCATTGTCTTGGTTGAGGGTTTTGCTAAAAGGCTTGTTCCAAACCAATAGCTCGCGCGCCAACTTGGCCCAAAAGCCCTCGTAGTCTTGCTTGGCTTCTTCGCACAAGCGATGGTACTCTTGCATGCTCCCGATGGTGGCCTGACTAGAAAAAGCTTGCTCAGGCGCAAACGTACGGTGTTCATGCATTACAGATTCAATAGACATTACAGCCCCCTCAAAAACTTGCTTACTTTTCCTAGTCTTAATGTTAGCTTCTAGTAAGCGTAAAAATTTAAAGCGATACCGAACCTTAAGTATTATGATATGGGTTCGTCATCCATTCAAAACAGTGTTGACATGTGCCATCTGAATTCGCCATTTTTAGGCAAACTATTAAGCAAACCATAAGCAAATTACAAGCAATTACTTATGCAACAACTCAGTCAGATTCTAACAGAAAAAAATGCATCGTCTAGAGAGGTGGGCTACATTCTGCATGCCGTCTCTTGTAGCGCCTACCTAGAGAGATTAGTTACAAAAAGTGATGATTTCATAACTGATTTGTTAGATAACATATATAAGACCTATGATATTGACGCCATAAAAAACCATTTTTTTGTTGAAAATAATTGTTCGGAAGTGAGTTTTTTTCAACAAATGCGTCAAATGCGCCAAAAAATCATGGCGCATTTAATCGTGCGCGACCTCAACGGCCTTGCCGATTATGCTGAAGTGGTGGCTACCACTAGTGCGCTGGCAGAGTTTGCGTTGCAAAGTAGTATTGATTATTTTACGCCGCAATTAACCAGCTCTTATGGTATACCGCGCAGTGCCGATGGTCAGCCACAATCGCTGATTGTGGTCGGCATGGGTAAGTTAGGTGGGGCGGAGCTGAATGTTTCTTCTGACATTGATTTGATTTTTGCGTATGAGCAAGAAGGCGAGACGACTGGTGCTCATGATGGCGCTAAAGTGATTAGTAACCAAGATTTTTTTACCCGCTTGGGTAAAAAGGTGATTGCTGCTTTAGATGAGGTCACCGCCGATGGCTTTGTGTTTAGGGTGGACATGCGTTTGCGCCCATTCGGCTCAGAAGGCGCATTGGTCAGCAGTCTAGATAGCTTGGAAGACTACTACCAAACTTACGGCCGAGAGTGGGAACGTTATGCATGGATAAAAGGGCGCGTGGTGGCAGGGCCCGCTGAGGCTTTACACAAAGCGCTCAAGCCGTTTGTGTTCCGCAAATATCTCGACTTTAACGCCTACGCCTCCATGCGCGATTTAAAACAACAAATCCAACGCGATGTGATGCAACGGGGCATGCAGAACAACATCAAACTTGGGCGCGGGGGCATCCGCGAAATTGAGTTTATCGCGCAAGTGTTTCAACTGATTCGTGGTGGACAAGAACCTGACTTGCAAATTAAACCGACATTACAAGTGCTCGACCGCTTGGCAGAAAAAGCATGGTTGCCCGCAAACGACGTACTAGCGCTCAAACAAAGTTATGTCTATTTGCGCAATTTAGAGCATCGATTGATGTATATCGACGACCAACAAACGCAAGAATTACCCACCTCAGAAAGTTCGCAACAGCGTTTACTCGCCATGCTAGGTTTGCCCAACTGGGAGACCTTTTTAGCGCAACTCAATGAACACCGCGAGCGCGTACAAACCTATTTTGACGACACCTTTAAAGATGAACAGCAAGCGCCTTTGGCGGAAGAGACTGCTGTTTGGCAAGGCACTGTGTCTCAATCCCAAGCGCTGGCGAGCCTCAATGCTTGGGGGTTCCAGTCAGCAGAGGATATTTTGCAAATGTTGCAGATGTCGCGCAACAGCCAAAAAATTCAGCACTTGCCTGAGCAAAGCAAACGTCGGTTTGACCAACTCATGCCCATGGTCATTAAGCAATCTGCCCAACAGCCTTTGTCAGTGTTGGCGGACGACGCACTGAAACGCAGCTTGAGTTTGCTCGAAAATATCTGCAGACGGGCAAGCTATTTAGCGTTGTTGACCGAGTTCCCCGATGCTTTGGCCTTGGTGGTGCGTTTGTGCGGTGCCAGCCCGTGGTTGGCGCAATATCTCACCGCCCACCCGATTTTGTTAGATGAGTTGCTCAACCAAGAAACCCTGCTAAAACGCTTGCCTGTGGCGCAGTTAAAACAAGAGCTGACGCAAAAAGTCGCTTTGCTGGCGGGCGATGTGGAAGCACAAATGGATGCGCTACGTCACTTTAAACATGCCAATGTGCTTAAAATCGCCGCACAAGACTTGATGGCGGCCTTGCCCCTTGAGGCGGTGTCGGATGACTTGAGTGCGCTGGCGGAAATGATATTGCAAGTGAGTGTGGATTTGGTGTGGCAACAGCTCAGCATTAAGCACCAAGACCAGCCCAATTTTGCCGTGATAGGCTACGGCAAGTTGGGCGGTAAAGAGTTAGGCTATCTCTCTGATTTGGATATTATTTTTCTGTATGACGATGCGCACGAAAACGCCCAAGAAATTTACGCCCGATTTGCACAACGTTTAAACCATTGGTTTAACACACTCACCAATGCGGGCCTGCTGTACGAAACCGATTTGCAACTGCGCCCCGATGGCAACAGCGGTTTGCTGGTGAGTAGCGTGCAGGCCTTTGCCGAATATCAACAGCACAAAGCTTGGGTGTGGGAGCATCAAGCCTTGTCTCGTGCGCGCTTTGTGGCGGGCGATGCGAGCATAGGTGAGGCGTTTGAGCGCATCCGCCTAGATACACTTAAGCTAGTACGCGATCCACAAACACTCAAACAAGCCGTGCTAGAAATGCGCGAGAAAATGCGTGCCAGCCATCGACCCAAAGTGGGACAGTTTGATATCAAGCAAGATATCGGTGGCATTATTGACGTGGAGTTTATGGTGCAATATTGGGTGTTGCTGGGCAGTCATGCGCATGCTAGCCTCACCCAAAACAGTGGCAATATCAGCCTGCTCAGCACCTTAGCCAGTTTAGGCTACTTGCACGTTCAACAGGCAGAGGCGCTGAGTTTGGCCTACCGCACTTATCGTAGCCTGTTGCACACCTGCAAACTGCAAGGGCAGGATGCAAAAGTGGCACAGTCTAGTGTGACCCAGCATGTGGAATCAGTTAAACAGGCTTGGCAGACCTTGTTTGGATAAGGTATCAATGCAGTACTTACACGCCCCAACGCAACGCTGGCGTATGTACCGCACTATCCCAATGCTGTTTAATGTCATCGTCTAGCAAGCAAACCGTGATAGACGCGCCTGCCATGTCAATCCCGGTGGTGTAGTTGCCCACTAAGTGACGGGTGACCGTATAGCCTTTTTTTGTCAGTAGTTTTGCGGCGGTATTGTAGATTAAATACAATTCCATTAACGGTGTCGCGCCCAAACCATTTACCAGCAACAACACTTCGCCTTTGGTGGGTAATTGTTTATGGGCAAAGTCTGCCAAAATCGCGTCCACCATGTCTTTCACAATCAAATCTGCTTCGCGCATGGCCTCGCGCCTGCGCCCAGGCTCACCATGTATGCCCACGCCCATTTCAATTTCGGTGTCGTTAATATCAAACGTCGGGCGACCTGCCGCAGGCACTGTGCAACTGGTTAGCGCCACGCCGATGCTAGAAGTGCGCATATTCACCTTGTCGCCCAAGGCTTTGCAAGTGGCTAAATCGGCGCCTGTTTCCGCCAAACTGCCCATGCATTTTTCCACAATCACTGTGCCCGCCACTCCGCGACGCCCTGTGGTATAAGTGCTATTTACCACTGCGCAATCGTCACTGGTCAGCACGGTAGCGTGCTCAAATGGCAACATTTCCGCCGCCATTTCAAAGTTCATCACATCGCCCGCGTAGTTTTTCACAATAAACAACACGCCTTTATCCGCATGCACCGCCTCTGCCGCCGCCAACATTTGGTCAGGCGTGGGCGAGGTAAAAACCTGCCCAGGGCAAGCCGCATCTAACATGCCTTTGCCCACATAGCCAGCATGCAAAGGCTCATGCCCAGAACCGCCGCCCGAAATCAACGCCACTTTGTTTTGCGCCTTTTGTTTGCGGGTCACAAAGGTTGGCTCAAAATGCGCCTCCACCAAATCAGCGTGTGCGCTGGCAAAGCCAGTCAAACTCTCCACCAACATATCATCTGTTTTATTGATAAATTTTTTCATAAAGTCGCCTCTATTTTATGGTCTGTCATTCCCGCGAAAGCGGGAATCCATTTTAATGAAATCCTCACTTGGATCCCCGCTTTCGCGAGGATGACGAAGGAGTGATTATTTTAAAAACAAATCACACACCGCATGCACCATCACCTCGCAACTTTTCGCGCCCGCATCCAAATGCCCAATCGCGCGTTCACCCAAGCCCGCCGCACGGCCTTTAGTGGCCAGCATGTCGCGGGTAGATTCTAAACCCTCGCTCGCCACGGTTTTAAGCTTTTGGCAAATGGCTTGCGTGCTTGCGCCACTGGCCACTAAAGTAGTAAAGCTGGTAGAAACAGGAATCAACAGATCCAGCATGGTTTTTTCACCTGCTTGTGCCTTGCCTCGTTGCATAATCGCCTGCACGCCCGCCGCAAAGGCCGCCGCAATTTCCAAGCTTGTGCTGTTGCCGTTCTCTTTCAGTGTTTTGCCCATGCCCATAAAAAAGCTTGCAAACAAAGGGCCAGAAGCCCCACCAATCGTGCTCAACAACTTCATGCCGATTTTATTCAACGCATCCGCATCGCTCAGTGGTGCTAACTCCGCCACCATGCCCGCAATCGTCTCACTGCCGCGCTTCATATTAATGTAATGGTCACCATCGCCAATCGCACGGTCCAAGCCCTCAATATCCGCCTCATGGCTCAAAATCGCATCACGCACCGCCAAGCAAGCGCTGGTTATCGTCTCAGTTTGCATACTCACTTATCCTAACTCTGTCCTCAATAGCCAAATATCTTACACACAAGCCCAGTTTGCGCAAACAACAAACGCACGCACAAAACACCCTTTTGGCTTTGGGCTTAGCGCATAACAAGGTAAAATGCCGTCTCTGCTCCATGCGTCCTCGTGGTGAAACAGGATATCACCAGCCCCTCCTAAGGGCTAGTTTCAGGTTCGAGTCCTGACGGGGACGCCATATCAAACACTTTCTTTTAGTCTCCGCTTACAACTTTTCACATCGTTTGGTATAGTTTCAAATAGGTTCGTAGATTTAAAATTCGTGTAATCAATCGAGTCTGGCCTAATTTATTTCTATTGGTTTTGAATGTATACAAATTTAGATAATGATTATTAAGAATATTTAACATTAATATTCACTTTACGTTAACTGTCAACATGGACGCTCTATGCAACAAGAACCCGTAAGTTCGAAAAAGTCAATTTGGTCAAAGCAAGCACCAATCACCATAGCTGGAGTTGTTCTTCTTGGCATTATCGGTAGTACTTTGTATGACCTGCTCGTAAAGCCAGGTCTTACAAAATTTGGACGATTTGCCCTTGATGTGCTTACATTGGGATCCAAACGTTTGCTTGATTCGTCTTACGCTTCCGCATCACTCGACCCCAATCCTGTTACAGGTCTTCTGCTGCTTCAAGGTGCACTTCTGGCTGCCTCGTACCCCGCCTTTGTGATGCTAGGAAAGTGGGTTGCTGAGCGTGAGCGTGATAAAATAGAGCAGAGAACTAAAGACTTGCCCGAAGGAGACGTAAACGCAGCTATTGAAAGAGAACGTGATAGACTTTCTAAGAAAGTTAAGCGACTTACATTAAGCTTTTGGATAATGTTTCTCCCATGGATTCTCATGGCGGTTCTAGCTTTTTCTGTGCACAATCAGTCAGTCTTGGTCTGGCGTGTATTCAACGCCAATCTAGTGATAATATCCCCAAAGGCGACGCCAGTCGAGATCGCTCAATTTAGAGCTAAATTTGCAAGTATGAAGAGCAAGTCGGACTATGTGACCCTATCAAATACTATGTCCACATTAGCTAAGGAACGAGGCATTGAGCTTCACACAGTAGAAACTTGGTAATTCAATGCTAATTTTAGCTTGCGTAGCCAGCACTAAGTAGGGCATCAGTCGTGCACTGCGCCTTATGCAAGAAGTTTGTTTATTGCTGTATCCCAATCTAAATCATCATCCTACCTTTAAACCAATCCATTTAAGTGCTTGAATAAAATGAGCAAACCCTGTTATAATCTTGGGCTGTGTTTTGCGTTGTAAAGCACAATTAACTTTGCATACGCCCACTTAGGGTGCCTTTTTAGGTGATTTCGGGTGTGTGTGCATGATAACCCTTTGATAGAAAGAGACTTTTTATGTCAGTGACTATGCGTCAAATGCTTGAGGCCGGCGTTCATTTTGGCCATCAAACCCGTTATTGGAACCCAAAAATGGCTGAGTTCATTTTTGGTGATCGTAACAAAATCCATATTATCAACCTTGAAAAATCATTGCCAATGTTTGAAGAGGCGCAAAAGTATGTGCGCACGTTGGCAGCTAACAAGGGCCGTATTTTATTCGTAGGGACTAAACGTCAAGCGCGCGACATCATTAAAGAAGAAGCGACACGTGCGGGTTGTTCTTATGTGAATCACCGTTGGTTGGGCGGTATGCTCACTAACTTTAAAACTGTTAAACAGTCTATCAAACGCTTGCAAGACTTTGAGGCGATGATGTTGGACGGTAGCATTGAGAAATTTGGCAAAAAAGAAGCGTTGGGTTTAAAACGTGAAATTGAGAAATTAGAGCGCTCTATCGGTGGTATTAAAGAGATGGGTGGCTTGCCAGATGCGATTTTCATCATCGACGTGGGTCATGAGAGCGGTGCTGTGACTGAGGCTTTGAAATTGGGTATCCCAGTGATTGGTATCGTGGATACAAACAACACGCCAGACGGTATCACTTATGTGATTCCTGGTAACGATGACTCATCACGCGCGATTCGTTTGTATGCTCGCGGTATGGCTGATGCAGTGTTGGAAGGCCGTGCTAACTCAATCAATGAGATTGTGAAAGCGGCACAAGAAGAGCCAGCTGAAGTAGCGGAAGTGGCTGCAGAGTAAGCTTTGGTTGTGTAGAAAGGGGCTTTGTGCCCCTTTTTCTATTGCAGTGTATTAAGCACACTGCCCGAATTTAATATTTATATAACACTATTTAGTTATCCTAAAAATTTAAGGAGCAAAACATGGCAGAAATTACCGCAGGCATGGTGAAAGAGTTACGTGAGCGTACCGATGCACCGATGATGGATTGTAAAAAGGCTTTGACTGAAGCTGACGGCGACATGGCTCGCGCAGAAGAAATCTTGCGCGTGCGCTTTGGTAACAAAGCAAGCAAAGCAGCTGGTCGCGTGGCGGCTGAAGGTACTGTAGGTATCAGCATTGCCGCAGGTGGTAAAGTGGGTACGTTGATTGAAGTGAACTCAGAAACGGACTTCTGTGCTAAAAACGAAGACTTTTTGAAATTTGTAGCTGAATTGGCTGAAGTGGTCACGGCTAACAACCCAGCAAACATTGAAGCAGTGGCTGGTTTAGCGATGCGCGGTGCAACAGCTGAAGAAGCACGTGCACAATTGGTGGGTAAAATTGGTGAAAACATCACCCCACGTCGTTTTGTGCGCACAGAAGCTAAAGGTCAATTGTTTAGCTATGTTCACGGTAGCAAAATTGGTGTGATGTTGGACTTGGTTGGCGGTGATGAAGCTTTGGGTAAAGACATTGCCATGCACATTGCAGCTGCTAAGCCAAAATCATTGGACGCGAGCGGTGTGGATGCATCACTAATCGAAGCTGAGCGTCGCGTGGCGATTGAGAAAGCCAAAGAAGCTGGCAAACCAGAAGCGATGTTGGAAAAAATTGCTGATGGTACGGTGCAAAAGTTCTTGAAGGAAGTGACTTTGTTAAGCCAAGTGTTTGTTAAAGATGACAAAATGACAATTGAACAATTGTTGAAATCTAAAAACGCAAGCGTGGCTTCATTCACGATGTATACCGTGGGTGAAGGCATTGAAAAAGCAGTGGTGGATTACGCTGCTGAGGTAGCTGCTGCTGCTAAAGTTTAATTCTCTTTAGAATTAAACGGCAATGAAAAATGGAATCGAAAGATTCCATTTTTTTTGTAGGTTTATACTGCCGAAAGCAGTAAAATTACGCACGGGCACTTCTATAAATTCAATTTGCGTTGCGATACTGCGTTGCTCATAAAAAATTTCTCCTTACATATTAAATATATGCGGCGTCCAAATTTTTTAATCGCGCCTAGTCTGGCTTAGCAACTTGAATTTATAGAAACACCCGCATATTTGTGATTAAATAAGCACAATTTTTAAAATGGAAAATGTGATGACCCAACCTGCCTTTAAGCGCATATTACTTAAACTTTCTGGTGAATCTTTGATGGGCGATGATGCGTATGGCATTAACCGTGAAACCATTGCCGCGATTGTGAATCAGGTCAAAGAAATTGTTGAGTTGGGTGTGCAGGTAGGGATAGTGATTGGTGGGGGCAATATCTTCCGTGGTGTGGCGCCAGCTGCCGCGGGGATGGATAGAGCTACTGCGGATTACATGGGCATGTTGGCAACGGTGATGAATGCCATGGCTTTGCAAGACGCCATGAAACATGCGGGTGTGCCGGCGCGCGTGCAAAGCGCTTTAAATATTGAAGCGGTGGCGGAGCCTTATATCCGTGGCAAAGCGATACGCTACCTTGAAGAAGGTAAAGTGGTGATTTTTGGTGCAGGTACGGGCAATCCATTTTTTACTACTGATACAGCAGCTGCTTTGCGTGGTGTTGAGATAGACGCCGAAATCGTATTAAAAGCGACCAAAGTCGATGGTATTTATACGGATGACCCTAAGAAAAATCCTAATGCAACGCGTTATGAAACCGTGAGTTATGATGAAGCGATTGCGAAAAATTTGAAGGTAATGGATGCGACAGCGTTTACGCTATGCCGTGACCAAAAAATGCCGATTGCGGTATTTAGTATATTTAAACAAGGCGCGTTGAAGGCCGTGGTGATGGGTGAAAACGAAGGCACGCGTGTGGTGGCTTAAGTCGCCTATGCGATTTGCCAAGTATTAAGCGATTTGCCGAGTAAAAGAGTGGAGAGTGATATGTTAGATGATGTGAAAAAATCAGCCGAACAAAAAATGCAAAAATCGATAGAGGCATTGAAAACCGATTTGGCAAAAGTGCGCACAGGCCGTGCCCATGCGGGCTTGTTAGACCATGTGATGGTGGAATATTACGGCTCGATGGTGGCAGTGAATCAAGTGGCGAATGTGAACTTGGGCGATGCGCGTACGATTAACGTACAACCATACGAGAAAAACATGATTGCTAAGGTCGAAAAAGCCATCCGTGATTGTGATTTGGGTTTGAATCCTGCCGCCAATGGCGATTTGATTCGTGTGCCGATGCCAATGTTGACCGAAGAGCGTCGTCGCGATTTGACTAAAATTGTGCGTAACGAAGGTGAAGGCGCAAAAGTGGCAATACGCAATATTCGCCGTGACGCCAATGATGCAATGAAGAAATTGCTCAAAGATAAGGCGATTTCTGAGGATGATGAGCGTCGTGGTCAAGATGAAGTGCAAAAAATGACTGACAAAGCCGTGGTAGAGGTAGACAAGTTACTACAACAAAAAGAAGCGGATTTAATGGCTGTATAAGGCTATTGAAACTTTCTTTTTAGGAACACGATTGGCTTTTTTCTCTAGTTCAACCAAAACTGTCCCCGACATTAGTCAGGTGCCGCAACACATTGCGGTGATTATGGATGGCAATGGCCGATGGGCAAAAAAACGCTTTTTACCACGTGTGGCAGGGCATCAGCGCGGATTAGAATCCGTGCGCGCCATGGTCAAACAATGTTTTAAATATGACGTTAAGTTTTTGACCCTGTTTGCTTTTAGTAGCGAAAACTGGCGCAGACCTGCCGATGAAGTGGGTTTTTTGATGGGCTTGTTTTTAGAGGCGCTTGAACGTGAAGTGGTCAAGCTGCATGAAAACAATGTCCGCTTAAAGTTGATTGGCGACCGTTCACGTTTTGAAGGTGTTTTGGTGCAAAAAATGGCCGAGGCGGAAGCATTAACCGCCGCAAACACAGGGCTCACACTGACCATCGCTGTAAATTATGGCGGACGTTGGGACATGATGCATGCGGTGAATGAGTGTTTGGCAGATAAATTAGCCAAGCAGGTATCTAATGAAGTTGAGTTGCCAACTTTAAGCGAAGACGATATTACGCCTTATTTATCTATGCACTATGCGCCTGAGCCGGATTTGTTTATCCGCACAGGTGGCGAGACACGTATTAGTAATTTTCTCTTGTGGCAACTTGCATATACTGAGTTGTACTTCACCCCTACTTTATGGCCTGACTTTGATGATGAAGCGTTTTTGCAAGCCTTACAATCTTATCAACAGCGTGAACGCCGCTTTGGGCGCACCAGTGAGCAGTTAAAGAGCTAATATGTTAAAAACAAGAATCATCACAGCCATCATCATGCTAGGGGTTTTCATCCCTGCTTTATTCTTTATGCCTTTAATGTGGTGGGCTGTGTCTATGCTGGTATTTTCATTATTGGCATTGAATGAGTGGGCGGGTTTGTTGCAGTTAAACCAAACAACAAAAAATGTATATCTTATCGTCGCTGGTCTGCTTGGTGCTAGCGCGCTTTATGGGCTTGCAGAGGCGGGCTTTCATTTCTTATTTTATCAAGGCTTAATCCTATTTTTTATTGTCACCATATTTTGGTTGTTGTGTGTGCCTGTTTGGTTGTTTTTTACCACCAAAGTGCCTGTTGAATCCATCAATATGCTACTCGGTATGTTGTTGATAGGTAGTTTGTGGTTGGCCTTGGTGTGTGCCAAAGAGGTGAACCCCGTGTTTTTATTGGTGATTATTTCTACCATTTGGTTGGCAGACAGTGCGGCCTATTTTGCAGGCAAGCGCTATGGTCGTCACAAGTTGGCGCCCAATATTAGTCCAGGCAAAACTTGGGAAGGGGTAGCGGGTGCATTGTTCGCCGTTTCAGTTTATGGCGCATTATTATGTGTGTTAGGCGACGTAAATACTTGGTGGGTATTGCCTTGCCTGTGGTTGGTTACTATCGCAGGCGTGTATGGGGATTTGTTAGAGTCTCTGTATAAACGTCGTGCCAATTTAAAAGACAGTGGTCAAATTTTACCAGGTCACGGTGGTTTGCTAGACCGTATTGACGGCGTGATTCCAGCTTTGCCGATTGGCTTGTTGTTGGTCTATAGTTTCCATTATTTTAATTCAGCGTATTCGTTCTAGAGGCGCGTTTGCAAACAGTTACGATATTAGGTAGCACGGGCACCATCGGCAAACAAACGCTGGATGTGATGGCTCAACACCCTTCGCAATACCAAGTGTTTGCGCTCACTGCGCATCAAAACGCGCAGGCTTTGTTTGAGCAGTGTTTGGTCTATCAGCCGAGGTTTGCGGTGATGTTTGACGCACAAGCGGCAAGCCAACTCAAAGCCTTGTTAACGGAAGCTAACTCAAAAACAGAAGTGCTCTCAGGCAGTGAAGGCTTGATTGAAGTCAGCCAACACACTGATGTCGATATCGTCATGGCGGCGATTGTGGGCTCGGCGGGCTTATTGCCTGCCTTAGCGGCCGCGAAAACGGGCAAAAAAATATTGCTCGCTAATAAAGAAACCTTGGTGATGGCTGGCAGTTTGTTTATGCAAGCGGTGAAACAAGGTGGCGCGACTTTATTGCCGATAGATAGCGAGCATAATGCCATTTTTCAAGTCATGCCTCGCGATGTAGGCGATGAATATAGCCGTGGTGGGGTTAGTCATATTATTCTTACGGCTTCAGGCGGGCCATTTCGTCAATATACACAAACACAATTGCAAACAGTCACGCCTGCTTTGGCGCTCAAGCACCCCAACTGGGTCATGGGCGCAAAAATCACCATAGACTCTTCGACCTTGATGAATAAAGGCTTGGAGGTGATTGAAGCACATTGGTTGTTTAACGCTGCCCCAGAAAATATTGAGGTGGTGATACACCCCCAAAGTGTGATTCACTCCATGGTGGCTTATGTGGACGGCAGTATTTTGGCGCAATTGGGTAACCCCGATATGCGCACGCCAATTGCTTACGGCTTGGCTTATCCGAAACGTATTTCTGCTGGCGTTAAACCGCTCAATTTGATGGAAGTGGCTAAGCTGGAATTTGAAGCCCCAGACGTGGTGCGTTTTCCATGCTTACGCTTGGCTTATGACGCACTCAAGGCTGGGGGTACAGCTTCTGCCATTTTGAATGCCGCTAATGAAGTGGCTGTGGCTGCC
Organism: uncultured Methylophilus sp.; assembly: GCA_965249075.1. Classification (GTDB taxonomy): domain Bacteria; phylum Pseudomonadota; class Gammaproteobacteria; order Burkholderiales; family Methylophilaceae; genus Methylophilus. The sequence goes on along the minus strand of CBDFLF010000001.1, from coordinate 239,850 downwards.
TTTTTAGAATCTAAAATTCAATACTTGGATATTCCTGTGCTACTAGAGGATTGTCTCACGCATTTACCAGTTGAAGCTGTTGAGAGTATTCCGCAGTTAATCGAGGTGGACAAGCAAGCGCGTCATTATGTTTCAGAGTTGATGCGTAAGGGCTCTCAACTGCATCGTCAAGATGTTGCTCTGCAGATGCAAGGGAGCAAAACATGAGTGTTATCGCGTTTATCATCACCATCGGCATTTTAGTGACCGTACACGAGTTTGGTCACTTTATCGTGGCGCGCTGGTGCAGGGTGCGTGTGCTTAAATTCTCGATTGGGTTTGGTCGTCCTTTGTGGCGCTATGTGTCGCCTAGCACCAAAACCGAGTGGATTTTAGCCATGATTCCGCTTGGCGGCTACGTCAAAATGCTAGATGAGCGTGAGTCAGCAGAAACGCAGGAGCACAAGCCAGTCTACTCTGAGGCTGAGTTAGCCACGGCCTTTAACCGAAAATCAGTTTGGCAACGCATTGCGATTGTATTTGCAGGCCCACTGGCTAATTTGATATTTGCGGTGGTCGTGTATTGGGGTTTGTTGTTGATGGGCGCTGTCGGTCTAAAACCGATATTAGGCGACATAGAAGCCCACTCCCCAGCCCAGTTGGCAGGTGTGAGGGCGGGAGATAAGATTGTCGCGATTAATCATGCCCCGATACAAACATGGCAAGAAGCGCAATGGCAATTGATGGAATATTGGATAGACAAAATGCCTGTTGAAGTGACTACACAATCTAGCACTGGCCAGTCAGGCGCAGGAGAGCGCCATCAACATCGCTTTGATTTTGCTCAAATACCATGGAAAGACAATGCAGATGTATTTTCTGCGATGGGCTTGAGTGTGGTTAAACCGCATATTCAGCCAAAAATTGGCGAGGTGTTGTTTGGCTCCCCCGCCGAAAAAGCAGGCTTGCAAAAAGACGATGTGATTTTGCGTGTGAATGAGAAAGACATCGAGGATTGGCAAGTCTTTGTGATGATGGTGCAAAGTCATCCAAAACAAGCATTGTCGATAGAAGTGGCTAGAGGACAACAGCGGTTAAAAATAGGGTTGACCCCAGAAGTTAACCACAATCAGGGTAAGGCGGTTGGGCAAGTGGGTGCAGCTGTTTCTTTTGATCAAAAATCTTACGCACCTTATTTAGTCGACGTACAATTCGGTGTATTGCAAGCGGCTGGGATGGCAGTTAAAAAGACCATACAAACAGTCTCATTCAGCTTTAAACTGCTGGGAAAAATGTTGATAGGCGATGCCTCGTTAAAATCCATCAGTGGCCCTGTGAGCATTGCCGAGGCCGCTGGCGATAGTGCCGATTTGGGTGTCAAAACCTTTTTGAATTTTTTGGCGCTGATTAGTATTAGCATCGCAGTCATGAATCTATTGCCGATTCCTGTGTTAGACGGCGGACATTTGTTGTATTATATTGCTGAATTGATACGAGGAGGTCCTTTGCCTGATGTTGTGATGCATTATGGTCAACGCATCGGTATGGGATTGCTAGGCACACTCATGGTGATTGCCTTTATAAATGACATCAACCATTTTTTGCTAGGTTGAGAGAGCGCAAATGAAATTAAAACAATTCGTCCTTTCGAGTGCTGTTGCCAGTGTCTTGGTAAGTGCTTTTCCGAATATGGCACAGGCGCTAGAGCCTTTTGTCATTAAAGATATTCGTGTCGAAGGCCTGCAACGTACAGAACCAGGCACAGTGTTTAATTACTTGCCAATGCAAGTGGGCGATGTCATGAGCGATGAAAAAGCCACGCAAGCCATTAAGTCTCTCTATGGGACTGGTTTCTTCAAGGATGTGCGTATTGAAGCAGAGCAAGATGTATTGATTGTGACTGTTCAGGAAAGACCTTCTATTACCCAAATCGATTTTAGTGGCAATAAATCCTTCCCATCAGACAAAATGAAAGAAGGGTTGAAACAAATCGGCATTGCAGAAGGCTTAATCTATGACAAGTCACAGCTTGAGCGTGCTGAGCAAGAAATTAAACGCCAATATCTATCCCAAGGTAAATACAGTGCCGAGGTTAAAACGGTCACCACCCCGCTGGAACGCAACCGCGTAGCCGTAAAGTTTGAGATTGAAGAAGGGATTGTTGCCAAAATCCGCGATATTAATATCGTCGGCAACCATGTTTTTTCTACTGAAGATTTACGCGCAGAATTTTTACTGACCACACCTAACTGGATGAGCTGGTGGAACAAAGATGACCAGTATTCAAAACAAAAGCTGACTGCGGACTTGGAAGCACTAAAGTCTTTTTATATGAATCAAGGCTATCTAGAGTTTGCGATTGATTCTACGCAAGTTTCCATCTCACCAAACAAAGAAGATGTATACATTACGGTTAATATCACTGAAGGTGAAAAATACAACATCAGTGATGTGAAGTTGGCGGGCGAGTTGCAATTGCCTGAGGCGGAGCTGTCTAAATTTATTAACATCGAAAAGGGTGAAGTTTTTAACCGTAAGAAAATTTCTGATGTGAGTAAAGCATTAGGTGACCGTCTTGGTGAAGAGGGCTATGCTTTTGCCAATGTCAATGCGGTGCCTGAAATCAACAAGCAAAATCACACAGCCGCTTTTACTTTTTTCGTCGATCCTGGTAGAAAAACCTATGTCAGAAGGATTAATGTGTTAGGTAATACCCGTACAAGAGACTCTGTGGTGCGTCGTGAAATGCGTCAATTGGAGTCTGCTTGGTATGCAGGTGATAAAATCAAACGTTCTAAAGAGCGTTTAGAGCGACTTAATTTCTTTGATAAAGTCGATGTTGAAACCCCAGCGGTGCCAGGGGCTAATGACCAAGTCGATTTAAATGTTACTGTGGCTGAGAAAGCTACAGGTAGTGTACAATTTGGTGCTGGTTTGTCTAGTAACGACGGCGTGGTATTTGGGTTTAATGTCAATCAGCCTAACTTTTTGGGCACAGGTAACCGCGTTAATTTGCAAGTCAATACGAGTAGCGTGAACACGGTTTATTCACTATCCTACACAGATCCTTATTTCACGCCAGATGGCGTAAGTCGTGGCTTTGATGTCTATCGCCGTGATGTAGATACTAGTTCAAGTCGTACTGCAAATATTGGTACTTACAACAGTTCATCGTATGGTTTAGGTGTGCGCTTCGGGATGCCGATGTCTGAAATGGATTTTCTTTCAGCAGGGCTAACTGCCGACTTTACTGATGTTGAGCTCTCAACGAACAGTCCTCAACAGTACCGTAACTTTTGTGGGAATACCACAGGTTGCAGTAGCGACTCGTTGGTAGCTAATTTGGGTTGGGCATATGATTCAAGAGACAGTATTCTCTTCCCAAGGCGAGGCGTGCTGCAGCGTTTGTCTGGTGACGTGGCATTGCCTGGATTGGATTTGCAATATTACAAATTAAATTACCAGCATGCTTGGTTCAAAGATTTAGGAAGTGATTTTACGTTTATGTTAAACGGTGAGGCTGGTTATGCTAAAACTTATGGCGGTAAAAACTTTCCTTTCTTCAAGCACTTTTTCTTAGGCGGTGTGAACTCTGTTCGCGGTTATGACAATGGTTCAATTGGTCCTAGAGAGTCCGATCTCACTACGGGCCAGCTTTTTGCTGTTGGTGGCACCAAACGTGTTGTGGGTAATGCTGAATTATTCTTCCCAGTGCCGTTTATGAAACAAACAAATCAATTTAGATTAAGTGCGTTTGTGGATGGAGGCGGTGTATATGGTGAGAGTGATTCTATTAATTCTGAGTATTTGAGATATTCGGCAGGTGTTGGGGTTACTTGGGTATCGCCATTTGGCCCATTAAAAGTAGTTTTAGCTAAGCCACTAAACGAAAAAGACGGCGATAACACACAAACACTTCAGTTCCAAATGGGACAGCAATTCTAAGGCGTAGCAAAATATAGCGATAGCTTGTTAGGGGCGATACTTGAGATTTATTAATGTAATTATTTCATTGACAATTACCTTCTTTGCGATGTCTAGCTATGCACAAGATATCAAAGTTGGGTATGTGCAGGTGGATAAGATTTTGCAAGAGGCACCTCAAACCCTAGAAACAGGTAAGAAGCTAGAAAAAGAGTTTAGTCCGCGCTCTTTAGATTTGGATAAACTGCAAAAACAATTGAGAGAGTTGGAGTCGCAATTAGACAAAGATGCGTCTAATTTGTCAAATGCTGAGAAAAGAGCAAAAGAACGTGATATTACTAATCTTAAGTTAGAATTTCAACGAAAACAACGAGAACTAAGAGAAGACATTAACTTAAGAAAGAATGAAGAGTTGGCTTTGTTGCAGGATCGAATTAACAAGGCGGTACAGACGGTGGCAGAGAACGATAACTATGATTTGATAGTATATAGTGGTGTTGCTTTTGCCAGTAAGAAAATTGATATTACAGATAAAGTGTTGAAACTGCTAGGCAAAAAACAATAATTAAAACAAAGTTTTTTTTGAATACTTTTTTTGTCAGTCTGTTTTAACAGTAATGTGATTTGCGTTTAAAGACCAATGCGAGGACATGGTTAATATGTCAGTTGAATTTACATTGGCTTATATTGCATCAACAATTGGTGGCGAACTTCATGGTGATGGAGAGGTGCGCGTACATCGTTTATCATCCCTAGCCAAAGCCGAAGCTGGCGCAATTAGTTTTTTGAGTGACACAAAGTACGTTCAAGCACTCAAGGCTACATTGGCATCTGCAGTGGTGCTCAAGCCAGAGCATCGTGGATTGACCACTTTACCTTGCATACTTACCGAAAACCCCTATGTGTATTTTGCAAAGCTTTCGGCTTTGTTTAACGCTAAGCCTGAAGTAATTATTGGTCGGCATGAAACGGCGGTGATTGCACCAACTGCAAAGATAGGCACAGAGGCTAGTATTGGACCTGGGGTGGTGATAGCTGATAACGTTAAAATTGGCAACCGTGTGTCTATAGGTGCGGGCACAGTATTGGAAACGGGCGTTATCATTGGTGACGATACCATTTTAGAACCACGCGTCGTCCTTAAACATGGGGTTGTGATTGGTCAGCGATGTCATCTATTTTCTGGATGTGTGATTGGTAACGACGGTTTTGGTTATGCAGAAGAAGCCGGGCACTGGGTTAAAATCCCACAAGTCGGCGGGGTGGTGATAGGTAATGATGTCGATGTTGGCGCCAATACCACTATTGATCGTGGTGCCTTAGATGACACTATTATTGAAGATGGTGTGAAGTTGGACAATTTAATACAAATCGCGCATAACTGCGTGATTGGCGCGCACTCCGTAATTGCTGGTTGTGTGGGTGTGGCAGGCAGTGCGGTAATAGGCAAGCATTGCCGTATTGGCGGCGCCGCCATGATATTGGGACATATGCAGATTGCTGATGGTGTGACAATATCCCCAGGTAGCATGATTACCCGCTCTATTACCAAGGCGGGAACTTACACTGCATTGATGCCATTCCAAATGCATGAAGATTGGTTAAAAACTGCCGCAAATGTACGCCAATTGGATAAAATGTCAGATAGAATTAAAACCTTAGAACAAGCATTAAAACATTCTAAAAATAATATCAATGATTGAGAGTTAGTATGACTGAAAATACGATGAACAGTATGGATATCCATGAAATTTTAGAGCATCTGCCACACCGCTATCCATTTGTTCTGGTTGATCGCGTAGTTTCAATGGAACTAGGTAAAGAAATTACTGCGATTAAAAACGTGTCAGTTAATGAACCTTATTTTCCTGGTCATTTCCCTTACCACCCTGTGATGCCAGGCGTGCTGATTGTAGAGGCCATGGCACAAGCGGCTGCATTGCTTTCGTTTAAAACCATGGGTATTAAGCCCAGTGAAGACTCTGTTTACTATTTTGCAGGCATTGATAATGCCCGTTTTAAAAAGCCAGTTTCACCTGGTGACCAAATTATACTCAAGGTCAGCATAGACCGCATTCTAAAAGGGATTTGGAAGTATAACGGGGTGGCTAGCGTGGATGGTGAAGTAGTCGCTGAAGCTTCAATGATGTGTATTCTGAAATCTATTCAAAAATAAATCGGCGCGTCTGCAAAGCGCAGACTTGTCATTCAACGCTGTACTTAAAAGCTATGATTAGCTTCAATATAAATAGCATTTACTGACTATGACCATTCAAAGCAAGATACACCCTACGGCAATTATTGACCCCAAGGCATCCTTGGACAGTTCGGTTGAAGTCGGTGCTTATACTAGCATCGGTGCAGATGTTCAGATTGACGCAGGCACCAAAATTGGATCGCACGTAGTGATTGAAGGGCCAACGAGCATAGGCAAACATAACCATATCTTTCAGTTTTCTTCTTTGGGCGCAGCGCCACAAGACAAAAAATACAAAGACGAACCAACGACACTGGTGATAGGTGACAACAATACCATACGCGAGTTTTGTACCTTTAATCGTGGCACTGTGCAAGACAAAGGCACGACACAAATTGGTGACAACAACTGGATCATGGCTTACGTCCACATTGCCCATGACTGCGTGGTGCGTAACAACACCATTCTTGCGAACAATAGCTCACTTGCAGGCCATGTCGATGTGCATGATTTTGCTATTTTGGGCGGGTTTACGTTAGTACATCAATTTTGCCAAATCGGCGCACATATTATTACAGCGGTAGGCTCAGTCGTGTTCAAGGATATTCCACCCTATGTGATGGCCGCCGGCTACGATGCAAAGCCCCACGGTTTAAATCTGGAAGGCTTAAAGCGTAGAGGGTTTAGCCCAGATACCATATTGCAAATTAAGCGTGCCTACAAAGCCTTGTATCGTCAAAGTTTGTCTTTGGAAGAGGCCAAACAAGTATTGATAGGTATGGCGGAAGATTGTCCTGAAGTGGGCTTAATGAATCAGTTTTTAGAACAATCAACGCGTGGGATTGTACGATAGATGATTGCAAAAGTAGCATTCGTAGCAGGAGAAGCTTCAGGTGATATGCTCGGGTATCACTTGATTCAAGCACTCAAAAAAAAATCGCCAGACATTGAGTTAATTGGCATTGGTGGGCCTAAAATGATGAGCTTGGGCTTGCACTCCTACTATCCGATGGAGCAACTCTCAGTTCGGGGTTATTTAGAGGTGATTAAACACCTTTGGGGGTTGATGAAACTAAGACGAGCTTTGCTCAAGCAAATCCTTGAAGCGTGTCCTGATGTATTTGTCGGGATAGATGCCCCAGATTTTAATTTTTGGCTAGAAAAAAAACTCAAAGCCAAAGGCATTCCAACCATACATTACGTTAGTCCCTCTATATGGGCTTGGCGCGGTGGTCGTATCAAAGGCATTAAACGAGCAGTATCGCATATGCTTACATTGTTTCCGTTTGAAGCGGCGCTTTATCAGCAAGCCCAAATTCCAGTGACTTATATAGGCCATCCATTAGCAGATGAGTTGCCTTTGCATCCTAAAGTAGAAGCAACACGAGAAAAGCTCAAAATAAAAGCGAATACCGTTGTTATCGCCTTGTTGCCCGGTAGTCGCCAGTCTGAAGTGACGCAACATGCACAACAGATGATTAATACAGCAATAGAGTTGCACACGATTTATCAAGCGCAAAATAAAGCAACGCAATTTTTGGTGCCTTTAATCACACGTGAGACCCGCGAAATTTTCGAAATTGCATGGCATCAAACACTCAACAAGCAACCAGAGCTTGAGATGGATATTCAAATTATGTTTGGTCATGCACATGAAGCGATGACGGCTGCGGATGCTGTCGTTGTAGCATCGGGAACCGCGACACTTGAGGCTGCGCTACTTAAGAAGCCCATGGTCATCACCTATCGTATGTCTAATTTAAGTTGGCAGTTGCTTAAACGCATGCGCTATTTGCCCTATGTCGGCTTGCCTAACATCTTAGCGGGTGAGTTTATCGCTCCAGAGTTGTTGCAGCATGAAGCAACCCCTAAGAAAATTGCTGAAGCTGTGGTGGATATGTTGACGCAAAAAGACAAGCTAAAATATATCAAACAACAATATATGGCGATTCACAAATCACTCAAACAATCGAGTGCACAAAAAGCAGCGCAAGTAGTCCTGTCTTATATCAAATGACCCGCATCTGTGGCATAGACGAAGCTGGACGCGGACCATTAGCGGGCGCCGTTTATGCGGCAGCAGTGATTCTCAATCCAGACTCGCCGATTCTAGGCTTGGCAGATTCAAAAAAACTCAGTGAGGCAAAACGAGATGGTTTGGCAGAGCAAATTAAAAGCAATGCCTTAGCATGGGGCATTGCCAGTGTATCCGCACAAGAGATCGATGCTATCAATATTTTGCAAGCCAGCCTGCTTGCCATGCAACGCGCTTACCAAGACATGATTAGTCAGTTTGGGATTGTTGCCACTTTGATTCAAGTGGATGGCAATCGTTGTCCAAAGTTTGATATTCCCTGTGAAGCTATCGTTAAAGGCGATAGCAAAGTGGCTGAAATATCCGCAGCGTCTATCCTTGCCAAAACCGCAAGAGATGCATCCTTATATGCTTTGGACGCGCAATATCCGCAATATGGCTTTGCGCAACACAAAGGCTATCCTACCGCTTTACATTTAGAACGCTTGGCTCAGTTTGGTGTGACGCCAGAGCATCGTTTGAGTTATGGGCCTGTTAAAAAAGTTTGCCACCAGAATACGCGTTAGTAAGTTTTAAAGAAAAAAGCATGTTTAAAGATGCAGGCAAAAAAAAGCCCCTATATTAGGGGCCTAAGAGACTTTAAGATGACTAACACTTACTTGAAAAACACTACTAAATTAACACAACTCAATTAAAACTGCTAAATTAACACGTCTAGCATACTGACTATCATCAGTAATAAAAAAGCACTGGCTAAAATTTTAAGATTCAAACTCATAAAATTTACCTCGTCGCGTTGTTGATGTTGTTAGAATACGCAAACAGGCTTGTTCGCTCAATGGCCCATATGGGCTAACGAAGTAATGTTACACCATTTTATTTTGTAATATTTATTATAAAAATCAAGGCTTTATCATGCTTAAATTAAAATTATTACTAGGCCACTGGCTCGCTAATTTGACCCGCCGTTTAAAGAATAATTTTTATTTATATCTCGCTTTGCTGTTTAGTGTGGTCGTCTTGCTTGATGCGAGTGTGTTGCATGTCGGGCAAAATATGCGTGACAAAGCCTTTGATTTAATGGTGCGTCATCGCATTGTTAAGCCTCAAGCAGATACAAACATCATCATTATCGACATCAACGAGGCCAGTTTAGCCAGTATGGCGAAAGACTATGGCCGTTGGCCGTGGCCGCGCCAGGTGTTGGGTGAGTTAGTCGAAAATATTCAAGCGCAGCAACCAAAAGCGATTGTGTTCGACATAGTGTTTTCGGATGCAGATGTCTACAACCCTGATAGCGACGCCTACTTTAATGATGTAGTGACCGCTTGCGCACAATGCTATTTCCCAATTTTGCGTTTGGATGACAGCCAAGATAAGCTTAGCGGCTTGAAGTATAGCCAAGTGCCGGGTTTACAAGCGACACCAGACGCTGATAAAAATGCCACCTTAGCGGCAATTTTGCCCTACTTTAAAGGCGCACTCAAACCCCAGCGTTTGGGCACGCACAATGTGTATCCTGATAACGATGGGGTTGTGCGCGAATACCGCATGCGGCATACCCAAGCCGGATGGGTACTGCCTGCCTTGCCAATGGTGGTAGCGGAGGTAAATGGTCAATCAACGACTGTATTGCCTGATGATATGTTGCTCAATTGGCGGGGTAAGCCATTTACTTACCAATATGTGAGTTTTAGTGATGTTTATCAAGACGTCACCAGCCAACAACGTAAACGTCCGCAAGACGAGTTTAAAGACAAGATTGTCATAATCGGCTCTACGGCGCCTGCTTTGTTTGATATTAAACCTACCGCCATGGACAAGCAGTTTCCTGGTGTGGAGATATTAGCCACCGCCATTGATAACAGCTTGCATCAAGATTATCTAAAAGTTTGGCGCGGTAAAACGCCTTATATTTTATTGAGCTTTCTGCTGATGTGGCTTACCGCTATGGCTTTTTATGTCAAGGTAGATCGTGACCGATTTAACTCGCTGTTTACGGGCGGGCAAATTGCGTTGTTGGTACTCTCTTACCTAGCCATTACATTTAAAGATACTTACCTTGACCTTACTGCGCCGATATTTTGGGCAGTGGCTTATTTCGGGATTGCTAAAATTTACGCCTTAGCGACAGACCGTGCCTTACAACGCTGGTTGGCGTTTGGTATTCATGCTGATAGCGAAGAGTTGGAAGTGTTGGTCATGCCTATTTTGATAGAGAGTCCTGAATCGCTTAGTGATGGCGTATTAAAGCTGATTAAGCGCGAAATTGAATTAGCCAGTCGTTCGCCTAATACCGTGGAAGTTGTGCAGGGCGCACAAAGTGGGATTTGGGGCTTGTTTTCAGACATGGTTGTGGCAAGTTGGAACTACAAGCCCGAAGATGGCTATCGCCAAGCCGTACATGAAGATGCAAAACAGCTAGGCGAGCGTTTAGATAATTTATTACACAATCTCGGTCTACCAAACGACACCACCGCGCGTTATAGCTTACACCAAGGCACGATACATCCAAAATCGAGCCAGATTGCAGCACAGTGGCGTTTATTGTTTGCGCAGGCGGTCATTAAATTAGAGGCGACTGAGCAGGCGCATACACCATAAAATCAATTTGACTGTTAAAGTTAGATTAAAGAAGCCATGAAAACGGAGTCTATCATCATGTATAAAAAATATTTTAAATCTTGTTTCGCGATGCTCTTTGTATTGTTAAGTATTCAAATAGCTAGCGCTGGAGAGCCTGGCGTAGCGCTTAAAGCAGACCAATTGCGCGCAGATGCATTTAATGATGCCAAAGTCGTTGGCAGTTTAATCGCTAATGAAAAACTGGACATCATCAACAAAAAAGGTGCTTGGTTACAAGTCAAAACCAGCAAGCAGAGGGGTTGGGTGAGGTTGCTCAGCGTTAAACGGCAAGGTCCAAGTGGTAGCGCGGTGGCTGGGATGGCAGGCGTGGCGACTGGTAGAGCGGGTACGGGTAAAGTTGTTTCCACCACGGGTATTCGCGGTTTAAGTGCCGAAGAAATTAAAAGTGCCCCTTTCAATGAGGCGCAAATTAGCAAGATGGAAGCTTATGGTGTGAGCGTAGATGAGGCAAAACGCTTTGCCAATGCAGGCGGATTAAGCGCCAACAGTTATCCCTATTTGCAAGGAGCTGCACAATGAAACGCAATCAAAAACAAGCTGTTTCCATCGCGTTAACCGCATTATTGGCGTTGAGCGTACCAACAGCACAAGCTTTAAAACTGGGTGACGTATTGAAAGACGCGGTTAGTGAGCAGCTTAATTTACCTACACAAAATTCACCCGAACAAACTAGCAATCAAAGCAATACACCTGCAAACAGTGCTTCAACGACTGCCAGTGAATCAGCTTCGCCATCCAATGCCTTAGCTAATATCAATTGGAAAAAACCCTCACGTGAGGAAGAAATAGCCATAGGACGCCAAGTGACAGGCTCATTATTAGGCGCCGCGCCTTTGGTAAATGACGATGGTTTGCAACGTTACGTCAATCAAGTTGGGCGTTGGGTGGCTAGCCAATCAGAGCGAGCCGATTTGCCATGGAAATTTGGTGTGATGGATAGCGCTGATATCAACGCGTTTGCCGCACCTGGCGGCTATATTTTAATCACCAAAGGCCTCTATCAACAATTACAAAGCGAGTCCCAATTGGCTGGGGTATTGGCGCATGAGGTTGCCCACGTCGTGAAAAAACATCAGCTTAAAGTGATGCAAAAACAAGCTTTGTTGGACGCAGGGGCTAATTGGCTCAAAGAAAAAGTTAGCAAAAATAAAATCACCCAAAAAGCCTTGAGCACAGGGGCTGAAATCAGCGCGCGTAATTTAGATAAGTCTGCGGAATATGAGGCGGACAGTATGGGCTTAGTGTTGGCGGCACGTGCAGGTTATGAGCCATATGGTTTGGCAGAAGTCTTGCAAGGCATGAGCCAAATGAGTAAAAATGATAACAGCGTATCGTTATTGTTTAAAACACATCCACACCCTGATGAGCGTTTAACGCAATTAGGTTTGTTGAGTGGCAATCAACTAGACAGCATGAGTAATGGCAAGACTTTGGAGCAACGTTTGTATCCGCTCAGGTAATCATTCATCATTAAATCCATTGTTTTAAGCGGCACTCACTCTTAATGTAGGCATAGTAGATGGGTGCCGCAACTATCCCCGGTAAGCCGAAGATGGCTTCCATCAGCAACATCGCACATAGCAATTCCCAAGCGTAAGCGCGAATTTGTCCGCCCACAATGCGGGCGTTCAAAAAATACTCAAATTTGTGTATCACCACCAAGAAGACCAATGAGCCAACGGCTACGGCAAATGAGTGACTCATGCTGATGATAACAATGACTGTATTAGAGATTAAGTTGCCTATCACGGGTAATAAGCCGACCAAGAAGGTGATGGCTATCATGGTTTTGGTAAAGGGGAGGTGTATGCCTAACAAAGGCAAAATGAGCGCTAAATAAATGCCTGTGAATGTGGCGTTGATGGCGGAAATTTTAACTTGCGCGAATACGATATTCTTAAATGCCCCAGAAAATAAACTAACGCGTAACAGCAAATTTCTAGCTAGCGGAAAATTGTTTTGCTTGTTGCCTACATCATGCAAAGCCACCATGCCACCAATCACCATGGCAATGAGTATGTGGGCAACATGGTGCCCCGCCTCTTTACCAATAAACTCCCACTCAGAGGAATGCCGACGTAACCAGTCTGTCACCGAATGTTGCAGGGCGACTGCATCGGTTGGTAGGTGAGATTCTATCCAAGGCGGCAGAATTTTTCGGGAGTCTTCCACAATGGCAGCCAATTGATTAATCATCACAGAAAAACCGCCACTATCAGTGCGAATTAAGGCGAGTATACCCATGACTAGGCCGACCAATAAGCTAACGATTAAGGAGGCCAATAGCATCACGGCTAACCATTTTGCAGACCTACCTGGAACTTTCTTTTCGATATAAGGGGAGATGAGGTGGACTAGCTCAAACACCAATAAACCAGAAAGTAAGGCTGGCAATAAATGCACCTTGAGTACGGTGACCATCAGCACGGCCATCAATAACCATGTGGCGATTTCGAACGATTGCTCTTTTGGATTAGATGTTTGCATAAGGTGTTATCCTAGATTTAACGTGCAAATTTGGATTGTATGCTAGAAACGCTGTCTGCGGGCAGTTGTAGGGTAAAGTGTGCCATGTCATCAAACTGTTTGTCTACAATTTGACCGTGCGCTTTTTGCACCGCGTGCGTGAGTTCGTCCACACGCGCATAAGCAATGCTAATACGCATGGTGACCATTTCTACAAAGGGGATACTTAGTGCGGCATCCATTGCTAGCTTGGCGGTGCCACCATAGGCGCGTACCAAGCCGCCAGTGCCCAAGTTAATGCCACCGTAATGCCGAATGACTGCCACACACACATTGACGTAATTTTGCCCATCCAGCATTTGTTGAATAGGTTTGCCAGCGGTGCCAGCCGGCTCACCTGCATCAGAAAACCTTGCCACGATGCCATTTGCGGTTTTTAATCGAAAGGCATAGGCTAAATGGTGCGCATTTGCGTGCTCGCTGGCAAATTGGCGTAAAAATAACGCTAGTTCTCGTTCTGTGTCGCAACGTTGCGCACGGGCAATAAAGCGGGATTTTTGGATGGTTTGGTCTGCTTGACCTAGTTGGTTAAAAGTAAGCATTGTTTGGGTGATATCAGAAAATTATATAAATTATCGACGACTTGTTGCTTAGGCACAACAGCTTCTAATCTTAATCCATTCTTAATTAATAACTAGTGTTAAATTTAAATTGGCACATGCTATGATATTTCATCTTCAATTTTTTAAGAGAAACAAATGATGTTTAAGCGTATTCGAGTATTGTGTTTGTTAGGTTTAAGTATGCACGCCCCAATTAGCGTTGCAGCTCCTGAAACATTTTTTACTTTTAGCCCAGCTTTTTTTGATTTTTATAGCGCTTACCAAGCATCGCTCTTTGCTAGTACCAATACATCCACCTATGGCGCACATAGCAGACCGTTATCGCATTTGGTGGGAGAAAACCAAGATACCGTTTGGGTGACTGGCGACTGGGGTAGAGATGACCATGGAAGCCGCTCTGGTAACGTTGGTTTGGCGGAAATCAACTACGGACATCATTTCGGCAGTTTTCAGTTAAACGGTACGCTTGGTCAAACATGGGCAAACCAAAGTGGTGCTAATAACAGTGACTTAGATGCTGATGGGCAGTATTTGATGATTGAGGGCATCTTCCCTATCTCAAAAGAACGTAAAGTTTTTGCTGTGTTGAGTGCCCTTGGACACAAGGGTGAAGCAGATATCAGACGTGGTTATGTCAATAATCTTGGCGTTAGCAGTGCATCAAACGCAAGCCCAGACACTGACACCTATGGTTTAAGAGCCCGCTTAGAGTGGCAGGATGCCACTGAAATGCTTGGCGCAAAACTTAGCCCTTATGTGGATTTAAATTACACCAAAACGCATATTGAGAGTTATCGTGAAACAGGGGGCACTGGCCCATTAAAGTTTGATGCCCGCAAAGATGACAATACAACGATGCGTGTTGGCTTTAATGCAGAACGCCCCATTTCTGGCAGTCAATTAAACTGGGTTGGGAATATCGAGTTGGCACACAGTTTTGATTCGACCAGTGCAAATATTTCTGGACAAAGCTTGTTTGCAGGCCCTGTCACTAACTTTAACGTCAGTGGTGGCAAGATTCATAATAATTGGGTAAAAGCAGGTGCTGGAGTTGAGGGTGTGCTTGGTCAAGGTAAAGCGATGTTGATGTTAAATGGCACTACCAATAGTGGCATGCCTAATATGTGGGTGTCAGCTTCTTACCAACTTCTTTTCTAATACGGCAGGCAAGCTTCTAGCTTGCTCATGGGCTATTAAACACTAAAAGCGCTAATCATAGCGATTTTAGTGTTTGTGGCTTTTATCATTGTCAGATTAGGATAATCCCCTAATATTGCCATCTGCATTGACGTTAATGCGCTCACTGGCGGGTATTTTTGGCAGACCCGGCATGGTCATGATGTTGCCACAAATGGCAACCACAAAGCCTGCGCCGTGAGATAGCCTTAGCGAAGCCACTTTGAGTATATGTCCTTTGGGGGTGTTGCGTAAGTTAGGGTCAGATGAAAATGAGTATTGCGTTTTGGCGACACAGACAGGCATATTTTGGGCGTAAGCCGCAATGGTTTCTAGTTGGCTCAATGCTTGTGGGCTGAGTTCTATGTCACTGGCGCCATAGAGTTTTTGCGCAATGGCGCGTAGTTTCTCAGGGATGCTGGCATCCAAGGGATATAAAAAGTGCAGGGGTGCGTTAGGTTGTTTAGCGCTCAGTTTCTCTACCACGGCTTTTGCTAAGTTGCTCGCGCCAGTCGCCCCTTGTGCCCAATGACGGCAAACATGCAATTGCACGCCCCAATCTGTCGATGCTTGTTGGATGCAAGCCAGTTCTTGTTCGGTGTCTGAGTTAAAGTGGTTGAGCGCCACCATGACAGGCAAGCCAAATTCACCTTGCAGGTTGTCTAAATGTTGTTTTAAGTGCTCTAAACCTTGCGCTAAAGCGCTGATATTTTCAACATTGAGTGCTGCCACTTCTACGCCACCGTGATATTTGAGGGCGCGTATGGTTGCGACGATTACGACTAGCGCAGGTTGTAAACCACTCAATCGGCATTTAATATCAATAAACTTTTCTGCGCCTAAATCGGCACCAAAGCCAGCTTCAGTAACTACATAATCCGCACACTTCAGCGCAGTTTTGGTGGCAACGACGGAATTACAGCCATGCGCTATATTGGCGAAAGGCCCACCATGTACTAAGGCGGGTGAACCTGCGATGGTTTGCACTAAATTAGGCTGGAATGCATCTTTAAGCAAAGCTGTCATCGCGCCTTCAGCATTTAAATCTTTAGCATAGATGGCTTGCTGTTGACCATTGCAGCCGATTTGAATGTTGCCGAGTCGCTCAGTTAAATCACCTAAGTCTTCCGCCAAGCAAAATATCGCCATCACTTCACTGGCGACTGTGATATCAAAGCCTGTATGCACGTCATTATCCAGCGTCATGCGTCGCAAAGCGCGGTCGTTCATGTCCATGCAACGGCGCCAAGTCACTGTCTGTATGTCTAACGCATTGCCTTGGTAAATGTGGTTATCAATCAAGGCGGCGAGTAAATTATTAGCCGAGGTAATCGCATGAAAATCGCCCGTAAAATGCAGATTGATGTTTTCCATCGGCACGACTTGTGCAAAGCCACCGCCTGTTGCGCCTCCTTTTAAGCCAAACACAGGACCAAGTGAAGGCTCGCGTAAACAAGCCACGGCATGGTGATTTAAATGATTAAGCGCATCTGTGAGGCCGATGGTTGTGGTGGTTTTGCCTTCGCCCGCAGGGGTGGGGTTGATGGCGGTGACTAAGATTAACTGCCCGTTGGGCTTATTATTATGGTTGAGTTGATTGACAGTGTATTGCTTGATTTTTGCAATATGCTCGCCGTAGTGATAGAGGTCGTCTTGGCTAAAAGAAAGTGTTTCGGCAATGTCTGAAATTGGTTTTAATATGGCGGCTTGGGCAATTTCAATATCGCTTTTCATTAGGTCATTTCCTGCTTGCGTTGTTTTCTATTGGTCTCTTAAAACAGCAATTTGTTTTTCATTATAGTAACGCATAAGCATGCGTTGAGTTTAAGTCATTACTTTTAAAAATCACCTTTTCTTGCTTTTGACATCAACTCTATTAGCGCATCTTCAAGTTGTTGTGCAGAAGCTTGCGCACGTGCAGTGGGGTTTTTAATGTGTTTTAAATCGTAACTGGGTCTGTCTAGTCCTAGGTAAAGCTGGCCTTTTTTTTCATATAAAGCGATACGGCAGGGGGCGAACACCAGAAACTCAGGGTGGTCGAGCATGATGTCTGTGCCCATGCTGAGGTTGCAAAAGCTACGCACTTCTTTCACGCCTTGTGGGTCGATACCACGTTGTTTCATGTGTTCGCCAATCGGAAAGTTAGCAGGGTTTACAAAGTTCATGCCTTCGGACACGGATTTTAGGCTATCCACCACATCTTGGTAGCTCACGCCTTGTTTGACGGGCACTTCATAAATAGCGTTGTTTAAATCCACATCAGGCATGCCAGCGCCAATGACGCGGACTTGCTTGTGTTGGCTAATGGCACAAGCGCTGATTAATAGAAGCATGCCCATACTCGTAATGGCATGAAACAAGGCAGTTTTTAACGAGCCATGGCGATGATGCTTCATAATCTTTTCCTTTATCAAAAGGCTATTAAATCTTAATCAAGCCCATGGTTGATGTGATGTTTATCACTAACCATTGAGATTGGCGCCTAAAAATCACCTTGTAATGTTCGTTGAGCGCTTTTTTTGTCATATTGTGGCGACAGCATGGTGATAAAACTCAACATGTAGTCACGTAAATAAGCACCATTTCGCACCCCTAAATAAGTCGTGCTGTCTGGGAAGAGATGGCTACAATCAATCTTAATCAATGGCGCATCGCGGTTTTCGTCGTAGGCCATATTCGCTATCAGCCCTATACCTAAACCCAAATTGACATAGGTTTTAATCACGTCAGCATCAATCGCGGTAAATACCACATTCGGGTTCACGCCTGCGTCATGAAACACTTTAGAAACCAGCGTTCCGCCTGTGAAAGCAAAGTCATAAGTAATCAGCGGGTATTGCGCAATGTCTTGCAGGCTTATTTTCTTTTTTGAAAGCAGTGGGTGTTCTGGAGGCACGACAAGACAGCGGTTCCACGTGTAGCAGGGTAGGCAAGACAAGCGTTCATCCATGCTAATAGACTCAGTCGCAATGCCAATGTCTGCTTCGCCATTGGCTACTTGCTCGGTGACTTGAGACGGGTTGCCTTGGTGGATGGTGAGTTTAACGTTGGGGTAGGCGCTGATAAACGCTTTGACGGCAGCGGGCAACCGGTATCTTGCTTGCGTATGGGTAGTGGCAATGGTGAGTTCGCCAGCGTCTTGTAAACTATATTCATCACCCACTCGCTTGATGTTTTGCATATCAAACATGACTTGCGAAGCCAATGCGACGATTTTTTCGCCAGGCTCAGTAATGCCAATTAAGCGCTTGCCATTACGTTGGAAAATTTGTAAGCCCAGTTCTTCCTCTAATAATTGAATTTGCTTGCTCACCCCAGGTTGAGAAGTATGTAGCACCTCTGCTGCCGCTGAGATGTTCAGCTTTTGTTTGACGATTTCATGCACATAGCGCAATTGATGAAATTTCATAATCCAGCTTATATAACTAAAAGCTATATATTAGAACAATTGGTTATTAAATCAATGATTAAAAGTTTGCTATAGTGGCGAACTTTGACGTTTATGGTTTGATAGAAGATACTCCACATGGAATTCGGATACATTATTGCAGGTTTTTTCGTTGGCTTTTTGGTAGGGCTCACAGGCGTAGGCGGTGGTTCGCTGATGACGCCTATTTTATTGCTGTTTTTTCACATTAAACCAGCGGTAGCGGTTGGCACAGATTTATTGTTTGCGTCAGTGACAAAATCAGTCGGTATTTTTGCCCACGGTAAGTTGGGCAATATTGATTGGAAAATGGTGACTTTGCTAGGCATCGGCAGTGTGCCTGCTTCCATCGCTACCATTTTGTTCTTGCGCACGATGGATGTGGAATCAACTGGCGCGATTGCAACCATTAAATTTTGGTTGGGTGTGGCTTTAATCATCACGTCTGTGGCCGTGTTGTTACGTAGCAAACTCATGGATTTAGTGGCCAAAGGGCAATGGTTGCCTGCGCAATATGTGGCGCCACTCACGGTGTTGCTTGGTATCGTATTAGGCGCATTGGTGACCTTAACCTCTGTAGGCGCTGGCGCATTGGGCGTGACGGCATTGATTATGTTGTATCCAAAAGAAAAAATCACCACCATTGTGGGTAGTGACATTGCCCACGCGGTGCCACTCACGTTGGTGGCTGGCTTGGGTCACGCTACTTTAGGCACCATTAACTACGGGCTATTGGGCACATTGCTCATCGGCTCGATTCCCGGTATTTATTTAGGCAGCCACATGAGTTCAAAAGTCGCCGAACATTGGGTGCGCATTGCCTTGGCTGCTATCTTGATTTATGTAGGCTTTAAACTCGTTTTGCATTAAAATAACGCCTCTTTTGAAATTGACACCAGTATGTATAAATACGACAAGATAGACCAACAAATTGTGAATGAACGTGTCGCGCAATATCGCGACCAAACGCGCCGTTATTTAGCAGGTGAACTCACGGACGAAGAGTTTCGCCCTTTGCGTTTGCAAAATGGCTTGTATATTCAACGCCATGCGCCGATGTTGCGCATTGCCGTGCCTTACGGCATGCTTGCGAGCAAGCAAATGCGCAAACTGGCTGACATCACTAAAAAATATGACAAAGGTTATGGCCACTTTTCTACGCGCCAAAACTTGCAACTTAACTGGCCTAAATTAGAAGATGTGCCAGAAATTTTGGCAGAATTGGCCACGGTTGAAATGCATGCCATTCAAACCTCAGGCAACTGTATCCGTAACATCACCACTGACCAGTTTGTCGGCATTGCGCCTGATGAAGTAGTTGACCCGCGCGCCATTGCAGAAATCATGCGTCAATGGAGCACCTTTCACCCTGAGTTTGCATTGTTGCCACGCAAATTTAAAATTGCGGTTTCTGGTACTAAAGAAGACCGCGCCGTGGTGCAAATGCACGACATTGGTTTGGAGTTCTTTAAAGACAGTGCTGGCGAGTTACGCATTAAAGTCTGGGTCGGCGGTGGTTTAGGCCGTACGCCTATCTTGGGTAGCGTGATTGAAGAAAGCTTGCCTTGGCAACATGTGTTGTCATATTGTGAGGCAGTGATTCGTGTGTATAACATCCACGGTCGTCGCGACAACTCTTACAAAGCGCGCATCAAAATCTTGGTCAAAGCCTTGGGGATTGAGGAATTTAAAAAACAAGTGGAAGCTGAATGGGCACATTTAAAAGATGGCCCACTCACCATCACCCAAACTGAGTTAGACCGCGTAGCGCAATATTTTGAACCTATGCCTTATGAAACATTGCCAGCGCATGATGCGAGTTTTGATGCGGCTGTGGCGAGCAACCCAGCCTTTGCTGCATGGGTTAAACGTTGTGTGCACCCACACAAACAAGCAGGTTATCGTGCGGTTACGCTGTCTCTAAAACCACACGGCAAACCACCGGGTGACATCACCACTGAGCAAATGCATTTAGTGGCAGATTTGGCCGATGCTTATAGCTTTGGCGAGTTGCGTTCATCTCATGAACAAAACCTAATTTTAGCCGATGTGAAACTCAGTGACTTGTTTGCCGTGTGGGAAAAAGCCCGCGCCGCTGGATTGGCTACACCTAACATTGGTTTGCTCACTGACATCATCTGCTGCCCAGGGGGTGATTTCTGTAGCTTGGCCAATGCGAAATCCATCCCGATTGCAGAAGCGATTCAAATGCAATTTGATAACTTAGACTACCTGCATGATATTGGCGAGATTGAGCTCAATATCTCAGGCTGTATGAATGCTTGCGGTCATCATCACGTCGGTCACATTGGTATTTTGGGCGTGGATAAAGACAGCGAAGAATGGTACCAAGTATCTATCGGTGGCAAACAAGGCAACGATGCCAGCTTGGGCTCTGTGATTGGTCGCTCGTTTGCCGCAGAAGAAATGCCAAGCGTGATTCAAAAGTTGATTGAAGTGTATGTGCAACAACGCACGCCAGAAGAGCGATTTATTGATACAGTGAGACGCCTAGGTTTGGATCCATTTAAAGCACACGTTTATGCAGAAAAGAGTGTCGCATGAGCCAGTTAATCAAAAACAATAGCATCGTTGTAGACGAATGGACACGTGTGATTCCGCCAATCTTGGGTGATGAAGTCGTGCGTAAACAAGCAGGTAAGGTCGTGTTGTTTAAACTACACGGTGAAGAAACATTTACCCAAGCACAAATTGACGCGACTGACATCCCCGCCACTGGCAAAATCATTTTGCCTTTGCCAGTTTGGTTGGCGAAAAAAGACAGTCTAGCGTCTCGTATGGCCACTGGTGAAATTGGTATTTTAATCGCCACCCATGAGCCGATTGAGCAATTAGCTCAGGCCTTCCCAGACCTCAATGTATTGCCTTTAATCGCGGTGTATGTAGAACGCTTTGCCGATGGCCGTAACTTCACTCTTGGCAACTGGATACGCACGCATTATGGCTTTAAAAATGAGCTACGTGCAGTGGGCGATGTGTTGCGTGACCAATTGTTTTTCTTAAAACGCTCAGGTTACGACAGCTACCTGATTCGCGCTGACCGCAACGCGCAAGAGGCGATTGCCAGCTTAAATGACTTTAGCCAGCCATACCAAGGTGCGGTAGGTGATGTGCCCGTATGGCGTAGAGTGAACCGCGCATGAGTTTCGGTGTAAGCATGCTAAAGCCTTCCATGAAAAACCCTGCCACTTCACCAGAGTTGACAGATGTTTTGCTCAGCCGAGTGAAAGAAAAACGGGCGCAAGTGTTGGCGCTGTTGCAATCGGCCAACGCTGAATTTAATGCCATCACCTTTGCCAACAGCTATGGCGCAGAAGACATGGTGCTCACCGACATCATCGCCAAAGAAAAACTCGCCATTGAGATTTTCTCGCTAGACACAGGTCGCTTACCCGCAGAAACCTACAAGCTAATGGGTGAAGTGGAAAGCACTTACAATACCAAGCCTGTGGTGTTTTTCCCTAAACATGAAGCGGTTGAAGATTACGTGCGCACCCAAGGCATCAATGCTTTTTACCAAAGCATAGAACTACGCAAAGCCTGTTGCTTTATGCGCAAAGTAGAGCCTCTGCAACGTGCGCTCGCAGGCAAACAAGCTTGGGTGACTGGCATGCGTGCTGAACAAGCGACCACCCGTGCTAGCTTGCCTACGCGTGAGTTTGATGCGGGCAACAAGCTGGAAAAATTCAATCCTTTAAGCGATTGGACTGAGCAAGAAGTGTGGGCTTATATTCGCCTATTTGAAGTCCCTTACAACGCATTGCATGACCAGTTTTATCCTAGTATTGGCTGTGCGCCTTGTACGCGCGCTGTTGCTATGGGTGAGGATGTCCGTGCAGGCCGCTGGTGGTGGGAAGACCCAACCAGTAAAGAATGTGGCTTGCACGTTAAGAAGTAAATCAGCCATAGATAGTTAATCTGTGGCTAAAATAATCTTTAGAGTTTAAATGATGACAACTAAACAAACACTCTCTCATCTTGATTGGCTAGAAGCCGAGGCGATACATATTCTGCGTGAAGTAGCAGGCCAATGTAGTAACCCTGTGTTGCTATTTTCAGGCGGTAAAGACTCGCTTTGCATTTTGCGTCTCGCAGAAAAAGCCTTCCGTCCAGGCCGCTTCCCATTCCCTTTGATGCACATCGACACAGGCCACAACTACCAAGAAGTGATTAACTTCCGTGACCAACGTGCAACTGAATTGGGCGAGCGTTTGATTGTGCGTTCTGTGGAAGACTCCATGAAGCGCGGTACGGTGGTATTGAAATCACCAGATGAGCCTCGCAACAAACACCAATCAGTGACCTTGCTGGAAGCGATTGAAGAGTTCGGCTTTGACTGTTGTATCGGTGGCGCACGTCGTGACGAAGAAAAAGCCCGTGCCAAAGAGCGCATCATGAGTTTCCGTGATGAGTTTGGTCAATGGGACCCAAAAAACCAGCGTCCAGAACTGTGGAATCTCTACAATGCGCGTAGCCACAAAGGCGAAAACATCCGCGCATTCCCAATTTCCAACTGGACTGAAATGGACGTTTGGCAATATATCGAGCGCGAGAATTTAGGTTTACCTAGTATCTACTTTGCACATAACCGCGACATCATTATGCGTGGTGGCGCCATGATGCCAGCCAACGTGCCGCTATCAGATGGTAGCGTGATTAACGTGCCTAAGGCGGGCGAAGAGGTGATTAACATGCAAGTACGCTTTAGAACAGTCGGTGACATTACATGCACCGCACCAGTATTGTCTGATGCGGACAACGTAAGCAAAATCGTGCTTGAAACGGCGACCACCACCATTACTGAGCGTGGTGCAACCCGCTTGGATGACCAAACCTCTGACGCTTCGATGGAGCAACGTAAGAAAGAGGGTTATTTCTAATGAGTAATTCAAATATGCAACACAACGACTCTCTATTACGCTTTATGACCTGCGGTTCTGTCGATGACGGCAAAAGCACATTGATTGGGCGCTTGCTGTTTGACACCAAAACCATTTTGGCAGACACGCTCACACAAATTTCCAACACGTCAAAAAAACGTGGCATGGAAGCAGTCGATTTATCCTTGCTAACTGACGGTTTGCAAGCAGAGCGTGAACAAGGCATTACCATCGACGTGGCTTACCGCTATTTCAGCACGGGCACACGCAAATACATCATTGCCGATGCGCCTGGTCATGAGCAATATACACGCAACATGGTGACGGCGGCTTCAACGGCTAACCTAGCGATTATTTTGATTGATGCGCGCAAAGGCGTATTGACTCAAACTCGCCGTCACAGTTATTTGGCGCATTTGGTTGGCATTCCGCATATTGTGGTGGCGGTGAATAAAATGGACTTGGTCAATTACGACCAAGCCGTTTATGACAAGATTTGTGCTGATTATACGGCGTTTGCTAAAGAGTTAGGCTTGGCAGGTGCGCGTGATATTAAGTTTATCCCGATGTCTGCGCTCAATGGCGATATGTTGGTGGATAGACTCGATAGCATGCCTTGGTACACAGGTGAAACTTTGCTCGAGTTACTCGAAAAAGCCCCAGCAGCGCATGCCGAACAAGCTGAGCAATTCCGCTTTCCTGTACAGTTCGTCTGCCGTCCACACGCCAGTGCGGATGCAGAGTTGCACGATTTTAGAGGCTTTATGGGTCGTGTAGAATCTGGAGATATTAGTGTGGGTGATGCCGTGACTGTGTTGCCTAACGGCTATCAATCAAAGGTCAAAGCCATTCAACTCGGTGAAGTGCAATTACAAAGCGCACAAACTGAGCAAAGCGTGACATTGTTACTCGAAGACGAAATCGACACCTCACGTGGCGACATGATTGTGAAAACAGGTGAAGCGCCTGAGCCAGTGAAGCAAATTGAAGCCCATGTCTGCTGGTTATCTGAAACGCCATTATCCCCAGCGCGCACTTATATTATTCGCCACACTTCACGCGAATCAAAAGCGAAAATTGGCGCAATTCAATACAAAATTGACGTCAATACGCTAGAGCAACAAGAAACCCCAGATTTAAAAATGAACGACATTGCGCGTTTAAGTTTCAAATTAGCACAACCATTGATGGTCGATAGCTATAAAACCAATCGTGCAACGGGTGCGTTTATTGTCATCGACGAAAGCACCAATAACACCGTCGGCGCTGGCATGATAATTTGATATAAATTAACCATCAAAACTGATTTTCTAATAAAATATTGTTTTAGCTTAAATTAGGCTGTAAAGGAAATAACATGACTTATGTAGTCACCGAAAATTGTATTCAATGTAAATACACCGATTGTGTAGATGTTTGCCCAGTCGATTGCTTTGTAGAAGGCCCAAACTTCTTGGCGATTAACCCAGACGAGTGTATTGACTGTACTTTGTGCGTGGCAGAATGCCCAGCAGAAGCCATTTTTGCTGAAGATGATGTGCCTGCAGATCAACAACACTTTATCGAAATCAATGCCCGCTTAGCCAAAGTATGGCCTGTGATTAGCGCACGTAAAGAGCCGCTAGAAGACGCAGACACCATGAATGGTGTGCCAGGCAAGGCTGAGTTGTTGATTGAGTAAGTTTCTCGTCTAAACAATTATTTTAAAAGGCCTCGCAAGAGGCCTTTTTTACATCTCGCAGAGTTCTACTTATGTGTGCGTAACATCAGCAGTTCAGTCCTAACATCCTTTATAATGCACACATGCTTATAGAAACCCTTCAAACTGTTTTGCTGGTTGTGTTGTTATTGCTGATGATATTTCAGTGGTGGCAAGGGCAGCAGGGCAAGCAGTCACAATTGTTCAATCAGGCGTTAGAAGAAAAACACCGTGCCATGTTGCAAGACATGCATGCGGGATTAGAACGCCTTGCTGATAGGGTGATGACCTTGAGCGCGGACCAACATGAGCGTTTACGCTTGGCGATGCAACAGGAACTGACACAAACACGCGATGCGTTGCAAGCCTTGCAAATTGCACAACGCGACCATTTAACCAGCAGTACCGAGCAGTTAAGTTTAAGCTTGCGTCAAGGCATGGCAGAGCAGGGCATTGCGCAACAACAAACGCTCAAGCAAACCCTAGAAGGCACGACGCAAACCTTAATGCAGTCAGTAGAAGCATTGACCAAGGTGGTGGACGGGCGTTTGGATGAAATGAGTGGCAAGGTGACTGAGCGTTTGGAGGCTGGCTTTAAGAAAACCAATGAGACGTTTATTAGTGTGATGGAACGCTTAGCCACCATTGATGAGGCGCAAAAGAAAATTGATGGGCTAAGCAGCAATGTGGTGAGTTTGCAAGAATTACTTGGCGACAAGCGCAGTCGTGGTGCATTTGGCGAGGTACAGTTAGAAGGCTTGGTGCGCAATGTGTTGCCAGAATCTAGCTTTAGCTTACAACACAGTTTTAGCAATGGCGCGCGCGTGGATTGCGCTTTATTTCTGCCTGAACCGACAGGCACGGTGGCGGTGGATAGCAAGTTCCCTTTGGAAAATTATCACCGCATGTATGACAACAGCTTAAATGAATTGATGCAAGCGCAGGCGGAAAAGCAGTTTAAAGCCGATGTAAAAAAGCATATAGATGACATTGCGCAAAAATACATCATTGCCAATGAAACTTCAGATGGCGCGGTGATGTTTATTCCTGCAGAGGCAGTGTTTGCTGAGATTCATGCGTATCACCCAGAAGTGGTGGAGTACGCCATGCAAAAACGCGTTTGGTTAGTCTCGCCAACGACTTTAATGGCGGTACTAAACACCGCACGCGCCGTGTTAAAAGACGTGGAAATGCGCAAACAAGTGCATATTATCAAAGATGAATTAGGCAAACTGAGCAAAGACTTTAGCCGTTTTGATACCCGCATGAAAAAACTGGCAGACAATATTCGCCAAGCGCACGAAAACGCCCAAGATGTGCAAATCAGCAGTCAAAAAATCTCTAGACGCTTTGCGCAAATTGAGCGCGTGGAGTTGGCGCAGGGCGATGCGGATATTACGCAGTTAGATGTGTTAGATGATATAAGCGACGCTAATTAAGCGACCATAATTAAGCTATTGAAAAAGAAAAGATAAGAGAGCATGCAAGTCACGATTTTATATTTTGCCCGCATCAAAGAGGCAGTGAACTACTCCACCGAGCAAGTCGATTTGCCCGAAGGCGTGACCAGCGTGTTGGCGGTCAAACAGTGGTTATCTCAGCGCGGTGAAGTTTGGGCGAATTTGTTTAACGGTAAAGCGGTGGTGCGTGCGGCGATTAATCACACTTTGGTGGATGATATGGCGCAAGTAAACGCGGGCGATGAAGTCGCATTTTTCCCGCCCGTGACAGGTGGCTAGGCCAAGATGACCGACTCACATCTAAATTTATCACACATAAATTTGGCACACCTAAATTTGGCACACCAGGTGCGCGTGCAAACGCAAGACTTTGATGTAGGTACAGAGCTTTCTGCACTGAGAGCTGGGCAAACACAAGCAGGTGCGCTGGTGAGTTTTGTTGGGCTAGTGCGCGAGATGGTGGCGGATGGTGCCTTAACCAGCATGACGCTAGAACATTATCCCGCCATGACCGAACGCAGTTTGCAGGTGATTGTGGCTGAAGCGCAAACTCGCTGGCCTTTGCTAGCAAGTTTGGTGATACACCGTGTGGGCGAACTGAACCCTAGCGAGCAAATCGTATTGGTGGCTACTTTAAGCCCACATCGACAAGATGCCTTTGCGGCTTGCGCGTTTATCATGGACTATTTGAAAACAGACGCGCCTTTTTGGAAAAAAGAACAAGGTGCGTTTGGCGAACGTTGGGTGGAAGCCCGCGATAGCGACGAACAAGCAAAACAACAATGGTTAAAATAAGTGGCTGAAATAGTCAAAATGGAGTGTTACGCATGATGCAAGTACTATCGCCACAAGAGTTAACCGTGGCACAAAGACGTAAAGGTCGGGCTTTTGAATCGACCATAGATTTATTGGCACACCCAAATAGTCAACTCACGGACTATGGCTGGAAACTCCAACCCGAAGCCAAACAAACCATGATGTTGGGCTTGTCTATCCCCCAGTCTGCTTGCAATGTTTTGGTGTTAGGCACGCCTGGCAGTGGCAGACGAGCACTCAGCTTGGCGGCCATGCGCGAGTCTTCTGTTGCCTCCATACACCCAACATTAAGCGATTGGGTGGCGTTATTTGACGTCAGCCAACAAGCCATCGCGCATTTTGTGAAGTTACCTGTGGGCTTAGGTGCGCAATTGCGCACCGAGATGGATGGTTTTATCAAAGCCTTGGTTGGGGAAATGCCAACGTGGGTGGACTTGACAACGGGTCAAGTGGATACTGAAACAGCGCGCGCATGGTGCGAAGAGAAAGTGGAAGCACTGCGTAACCAGATTAGCAGTCCCAAATTATCGTCTTATTTCAATGCGATTAGTCATGAGGTGGTTAGTTTTTTAAGTGCATGGCAACAAGCCACTAGCACCGACACTGAGCATACGCTGGATGGCTTAATTCACGATGGCTTTTTATCGCGCTTTCGCGTCAATCTGTTGGTGGATCACCGCACCAGTTTGCAACTAAACTTAAAGCAGGCCGTGTGCGAAGAAAAAGACCCTAGCTTTAGCACTTTGTTTGGCAGTATGGAGCCCAATGCAAGTGAAAATAGCTTGCCTGAGTTTATGCGATTGCGTGCGGGCAGTTTGCAACAAGCCGATGGCGGCATGTTGCTCTTGCATCTACGTGATTTTATGCAAGACGAAACTAACGGTAACGCCATGCTAGAAAAGCTTTATCGCTTTACGCGCAATGGCGAGTTGGCTTTTGAGGATTGGTCTAACGTTTCACAATCAGGTGGCACCACGGTGCGCAATGGCTCAGTGCCTTTGCAAGTGAAATTGGTCATGATTGCTAGCCGTGAAGACTATTACGATTGTTTAGAAGCGCATCCTGATTTCTTTGAACATTTTCCCATCAAGGTGGAGTTTGAAGACCGTGTGCCTGCCAATTTGGAGCATGATGCTTGGTTTGCAGGGTACATCGCCAAAAAATGTCAGCAAAACCTATTGCCCCATTTTACCGAGTCTGCGGTCTATGTATTATTAAAAGCCTTGCACCGCTTGGAAGAAGACCAAATGCGCATGAGCACCAATTTTGCCTTTTTAGAGCAGTTGATGCATGAGAGCATCGCCATGGCCAAAGGCGCTGAGTTGGTCGATGATGCCCACGTGAAATTAGCCCTCTCGGCGCGCCTTGCCAGACAACAGTTCTTCGAAACGCAAATCCGCGATTCGATTATTGATAATGAATTGATGATACAGGTCCATGGTAGTGTCGTAGGGCAGGTCAATGGCTTAACCCACATCGAGTTGGGCGATGCCAGCTTTGGGTCACCCATACGCATTACTGCACGTTGCTACCCAGGCCAAAAGGGATTGATTAATATCGACCGCGAAGTGAAGATGAGTGGCCCCAACCATGACAAAGGCATCTATATTCTTCAAAACTGGCTCAGTGCCAGCTTTTGGGCGCTGGCCCCACTGAGCTTAAATGCCTCATTGGTGTTTGAGCAAGAATACAACGGTGTCGAAGGCGATTCCGCCTCCTGTGCGGAGTTGTTTGCGCTGCTGTCTGCCTTGTCTGGCTTGCCAGTGATGCAAGGCATTGCCGTGACTGGCGCTTTAAACCAGTTTGGTGAAGTCATGCCCATCGGTGGCGTCAATGAGAAGATTGAAGGTTATTTTAGAGTGTGCCAAGATTTAGGTTTAAACGGCGAGCAAGGCGTAATTATCCCCAAACGCAACCAACGTCACTTAGTGCTTAACGATGAAGTTGTGCAGGCCGTCAAAGATGGTCAGTTTAAAATCATCGCCATCGACCATGTGTTAGAAGGCATTGCCTATTTAACCGGGCGTGAGACGGGCATTAAAAACCAAGACGGTTTTTACTCCGCTGGCACGGTCATGGGTGAATCGCAGGCGGTGTTGGCACGCTACCGTCAGACTTTAGAGCGCAACCAAACGCGCATATTAGGTGAGTCATCAACAAACCCTACAAACGCATAACCCATGGCAAAAGACGACGACAATAAAAATGACAGTTGCCGTTTAGATAAATGGTTGTGGGCGGCACGTTTTTTTAAAACCCGTAGCATCGCTGCCGATGCGGTAGACAGTGGCAAAGTGCGTGTAGATGGTAACCGTGCTAAAAATGCCAAAGAAATGAAGTTAGGCATGTTAGTGCGTATTCACACCAAAGACATTGAGATTGAGGTAGAAGTCACAGGTTTGAGTCAAGTTAGGCGAGGCGCGCCAGAGGCAGCTTTGCTCTATCAGGAAACCGCAGAAAGCCTAGCCAAGAGACAACAAAAAACCACCTTGTTTGAAACAGAGGTGGCAAGTCGAGAGCGTGGCGCGGGGCGTCCCACAAAACGTCAAATGCGCGAGATTCAGCGATTTACGGGACGAAATTAATCACAACTAGTTTGGTTTTACACCTATCTTAGCAGCTGCCTGCGCACGGCATGATACATCCAGTTTTTGGAAAATACGTTTCAAATGGTTTTTAACTGTATTGGCGCTAATGTTCAAAATCATGCCAATTTCCACATTGGTTTTACCACTCCGTACCCAGTGTAAAATCTCTTGCTCACGGTCTGAGAGAGAGCCCATCGCCATATTATCTAGCAATTCATGGTCTGCCACAGGCGGCTCTAAATACTCCACTCTGCGTAAGGCTGCGTCCAAGTGCGGCATAATCAAGCCCAGCACATTGTGTTGAATGTTGAAGTTGGGTGATTTGTCATAAAACACATAAATACAATCAGACTTGCCACGCGTGTCTTTCACACCATACACAAGCAATGAGTGCATTTTAATCAACTGTGTGGTGAATGGCGTAGGTGATTGCGCATGGATGCCCGACGCATCAAATTGGTTAATCACAATCCACTTTTCGTCGTTATCAATCCAACGTTTGTACAAATTGCACATCAAGTAAGTGATAATGCCTGGCGCTTCAATCAAGCGCTGGGTAGTAATACCCGCCACATTCGAAGCCACGTCGTATTTAAGCTCGCCTGTAGAGAAGTCTCCCCAAGCAGCCATTAATACATCGTGCGGCACAATTTGGCTGACATCATTTTTTAACCAATTAAAAAAATCTAAGTGGGTTTCAATGGCATAAGATTTTTGAATGACATTAAAAATCTGTTCCCAATGTTTGTCTGATTTTTCAATTTGCATAGTCTGGTCTTTCATCATTATGTCGTTATGACTCGAGACTCTACTTGCATCATTGATGCCAACATTGAAAATTAAAAAAGTACAACAAAAACAATGGCTTGTTAATTTTAAAGCATGGGCATGAACGTAGGTGTTGAAAACTTATCAACACAAATGTCACAAAAATAACACTTTTTTGCGGTCTGGTTGGTAGGAATTCTGCTTACGTACATCTTAATCGATGACTATGCAATCCCATCTTTTAATCAATCGGGTAAAACCCATCTAATTCCATCAATTGCAACACGATTAGCAAGAATGTTAAAAAGTATGTCTATCGTTAAGACACCCTTATAAATGCTTTAAGATTCTGAACTCACGGGAGTTGGCATATAGCTTGCTTAAGAAATTGCAGATGGAACACGTCACAAACGAGAGCAACCATTATTAGGATGATTGTTATTATTTAAGATACGGGTTGCATGGCTAAAGTTGTCGGTAATGAACATGAGAAGGTGTTGTACGCACAATCCCTTTACTACAAGCCTATTAGCCCATATGGGCTATTTATGGAATAAGTAAAATGCGTAGAATCCATCACCATATGTATTACTGTACTCATATTACGTACATCAATGTACTTACAACCTACATGAATGTACTTTTATAAAGCGTACATAAATGTACTTAATGCTATGCACGAAGTAACGAAAGATACCACCATGAAAAATATGAAAATGAAAACAAATCTTTTAGCTGCCTTAGTTGCCGTGGCTTTTATTTCGCCAATGGCCAGCTTACACGCTGAGACCATGACCAACCTAAAACAAATGGTTGAAAAGGTCATCACCAGCAACCCTGAGGTGCAGGCTAAGTACCACGAGTACACAGCAGCTGGCTATGAAAAGGATGTAGCGTGGGGTAATTACTTGCCTAAAGCGGATGTTACTGGCACATACCGTGTCCAAGAAGACATGGGCACAAGTGCAACACGTCGTGCAGGGACGGCCATCCCAAAGTTTGATAGTGACTTGTTGATTCGTCAAATGTTGTTTGATGGTTTCCAAACGCCGAATGAAGTGGCGCGTATGGAACATGCGCAACGCGTGCGCTACTTCGAGTTGCAAAACGTTATGCAAAACACCACCTTAGATTTCGTCAGAAACTATGTGGATATTTTGCGTTTCCGAGATATGGCTAATTTCGCAAAAGAAAACTACGCTTTCCACAAACAATATGCCAGCAAAATTAAACAACGTGTTGATGCTGGTGTAGCGCGTCGCGTAGACTTAGAGCAAGCACAAGGTCGTTTAGCCCTTGCTGAAGCCAATTTATTGACAGAAGCGACGAATTTGCATGATGCGACTGCGCGAATTCAACGTGTGTTGGGTAGCTTGCCACCAAAAACACTAGAAAAACTCAATTTAGACCAAACAGCCATTGACGGCTCTGCCGTACAAGCATTAAAACTGGCTTATGCAGGCAATCCAAGTTTGATGGCGGCGATTGAAGATATTCAAGCTTCTGAAAAAAGCATTAAAGCAAAAGAAGCTAAATATTTACCAAGATTTGATTTGCAACTACGCAAAAATATCGATACGACCAATGATGGCCGCAACAGTGCTTATGCTGCCGATGCCATGGAATTGATGATGAATTACAACATCTTCAATGGCCTGTCAGATAAAGCAGCAGTAAATCAAGCGGTAGAGTTGCTAGAACGTTCAAATGACTTGCGTGACAAAGCTTGTATCGATACGCGTCAAGTAGTCACCATTGCTTACAACGACATTAAACAATTACGTAACCAATTGGAATATCGTGCGCAACACCGTGGTTCGATTGAATCTGCGCGTGAAGCCTACCAAAAACAATTTGATATTGGCCAACGTACTTTACTTGACTTGTTAGATACTGAAAACGAGTATTTCCAAGCCCGTCGTGCCGAAGCGAATGTGGGTTACGATATGCAAACTGCCTTTGCGCGTTTATTTGCAGGTCAAGGCCAATTGCTCAACAAACTCAATGTGGTGCGTCAAGGCTTGCCAGATTTGGCACCAGCCGAATACGCCAACGCTGCTAATGTCTGTGAAGCCATCGCGCCAGAACAAGAAGAGTTTAGTAAAGAGTTTTATGTAGCACAAACTAAAGCAGCTGCATTGCCTTTAATCGAATCAGCACCTATCAAACAAAGCTATACATGCTCTGCAGATAGCATCACCTCTAGATTAAGTGATAAATGCTCGACAGAGGTTGTGACTGCGCAACTCAATAACTGGCTCACTGCTTGGCGTGAAAAAGACTTTGAGAACTATCTTAATTACTACTCACCCCGATTCGCGCCAGAAGCACCAACAACCAAATCAGGTTGGGTGACACAACGCAAATCCGACGTAGTGACCACAGGACGTGTCAATGTGGGCATGCGTGATTTAAAAGTAGATTGCGTAGGTGATAAAGCCATCGCGACATTTACCCAAGATTACAGTGTGACAAGCTACAAATTGGTTAAACCAAAAGATGATGTGGGTTGCGCGGCTTGTAACACCAAGCGTGTGGCTAGTCGCTCAAGAGAGTCTACTTTACGCAAAGAAGTACATTTTGAGCGCGTGAATAATCAATGGAAAATCGTTAAAGAAATTGTTTTAAGATAATCCAAATTAAAGTTTGAGTGCAAAAAGCGTCACTATAATAGTGACGCTTTTTGTTTTAGGGCTGTTGATTTATAACGAAAAGACAATAAAGCATTGATTCAATAACTGATTTCAAGTTATAATCATGGGCTTTTCAACCTTGCCACACCTTTTATCGCATTAAGGGTGGCTTTAACCGTAAGGAGAAAACATGCGACATTATGAAATCGTGTTTATTGTTCACCCAGATCAAAGTGAACAAGTGCCAGCGATGATTGAGCGTTACCGTACGCAAATCACCAGCAATGGCGGACAAATCCACCGTTTGGAAGACTGGGGCCGTCGTCAATTGGCTTACCCAATCCAAAAAATCCACAAAGCACACTACGTGCTCATGAACATTGAGTGCAACCAAGCAGTGTTGGAAGAATTAGAGCATGGCTTTAAATTCAACGATGCTGTATTGCGTCATTTGACCATTTCAACAAAAACCGCAGTGACTGCACCAAGCCCAATGATGAAAGAAGAGAAATCTAAAACCGTTGTTGGTGATGCGCCTGCTGCTAATGTTGAGGCAGCCGCCTAAACATTGTGAATACGCTGGTGATTGCTGGCACGGTGCTTAAATGTGAGCCTGTGCGCTATACACCAGCAGGGTTGCCGTTGTTAAGTTTTTTGTTGCAACATGTTTCAGAAGTTGAAGAATCAGGTTTAAAACGCAGGGTGCAATGTCAATTATCAGCAATGATGATAGGCGATTTAGCAAAAACACCATTGCTTGAAGGTTCGAAAATTCAAGCCAAAGGGTTTTTAGCACAGCGTAGCGCAAAAAGCACACAATTGGTGATGCATATACAACAGATACAGTTCGTTTAAGAATTTAAAGATATTAGGAGTTAAACATGGCAAGAGATATGTACAAACGTCGCCGTTACTGCCGTTTTAGTGCAGAAGGCATCAAAGAAGTTGATTACAAAGAAGTGGATTTGTTAAAAGACTTCATTTCAGAAAACGCGAAAATTATTCCTGCTCGTATGACAGGGACTAAAGCGAAATATCAACGTCAATTAACGACAGCGATTAAACGCGCTCGCTTCTTGGCTTTGTTGCCATACACAGACAAACACCCAGGTTAAGCGAAGGGTTAGGAGAATACTATGCAAGTAATTTTATTAGAAAAAGTAGCTAACTTAGGCAACTTGGGTGACGAAGTTAAAGTAAAAGACGGTTTTGGCCGTAACTTTTTGATTCCACAAGGCAAAGCAAAACGCGCCACTGAAAACAACCGTGCTGAATTTGCCGCCAAACGTGCTGAGTTAGAAAAACAACAAGCTGATTTGTTAGTCGCTGCGCAAGCACGCGGTGCTAAATTGGCTGGTTTTAACTTAACAGTCACGCAAAAAGCAGGTGTGGATGGTCGTTTGTTTGGTTCTGTAACCAACCACGACATCGCTGAAGGCTTGGTTGCTGCGGGTCACGAAGTGAAAAAAGCAGAAGTGCGTTTGCCAAATGGTCCATTAAAAACCATTGGCGAGTTCCCAGTTAGCATCGCGCTTCACCATGACGTAGTTGTAGATATTGCTGTGACTGTGGTAGCTGAAGCTTAAAAACAAAAAATATCGTCGCATTGCGTTGTTGCTTTCACAAAAAACAAACGCTTACATATCAGTACATATGCCGCGCGTTTGTTTTTGCTCAGCGCCTAGCACTGCTTAGATATTTTTAGTTTTGAAATTTCTGGTTTTGAAATTTAAAGTTTTGAGTTAATCAGTTTTGCGATAACCAAAGAAACGCTGTAAAAATTTAAAGAAGGCTACTCATGTTGGGTAGCCTTTTTTATTGGGTATAATGTTGTTTATGGCTGACGAACAACTCGAATTTTTAAAACTCCCTCCACACTCTATTGAAGCTGAGCAATCGGTCTTGGGTGGCTTGTTGCTTGAGAATGAAGCGCTGGACAAGGTTGCAGATATTCTAGCCCCAGGTGACTTCTATCAGCATGACCACAAGCTCATATATCAACACATTACCAAATTGATTGAGCGTAACCAGCCAGCCGATATTGTGACGGTGGCTGAGTCGCTAGAAAACTCCGCTGAACTGACCGCTGTAGGTGGTGTGGCTTATTTAGGCGCGCTGGCGCAAAACACGCCTACCGCTGCCAATATCCGTCGCTATGCCGAAATTGTGCATGACCGCGCGGTGATGCGTCAGTTGGTAACTGTGGGTTCGGACATCGCAGAAAGTGCTTACCAGCCGAATGGCCGTGATTCGCAACAACTGCTAGATGAAGCCGAAGCCAAGATTTTTCAGATTGCCGAAGGCGGCAGCCGCAAAAGCCAAGGCTTTCAAGACATGCAAGTGCTATTGCCACAAGTGGCGGACCGCATTGATTATCTCTATTCCCGTGAAAACCATTCTGATGTTACAGGCACGCCAACAGGCTTTAGTGATTTAGATTCCATGACATCTGGTCTGCAAGGTGGCGACATGGTGGTGGTGGCGGGGCGTCCTTCCATGGGTAAAACTGCGTTTGCGATTAATATCGCTGAAAACGTTGCGCTCGATAGCAAATTACCTGTGGCGATTTTCTCAATGGAGATGGGGGCGACTCAGTTGGCTACACGTATGATTGGTTCTGTTGGTCGATTAGATCAGCATAAAATGCGTAACGGCAACTTAGAAGACGAAGATTGGGAAAAGCTGACCACAGCCTTGGGTAAACTCAACGAAGCACCCATTTTTATTGACGAAGGTGCAGGTTTGAGCAGTTTTGACGTTCGTGCGCGCGCAAGACGCTTGCATAGACAAGCAGGGCAGTTGGGCTTAATCGTGATTGACTACTTGCAACTAATGTCCGCCCCCGCAGGCAAAACAGGTGAAAACCGTGCGACAGAAATTTCTGAAATTTCACGCTCGCTCAAAGCGCTAGCCAAAGAACTTAACGTGCCTGTGATTGCCATTTCTCAGCTTAACCGTGGTGTTGACCAACGTCCAGATAAACGCCCTGTGATGAGTGACTTGCGCGAATCGGGCGCGATTGAGCAAGATGCCGACTTGATTATGTTCGTGTACCGTGACGAGTATTACAACCCCGACAGCCCAGAAAAAGGCACGGCCGAAATCATCATTGCCAAACAACGTAACGGCCCGATTGGGCGCGTGCGCCTGACCTTTATGGGCGCGCATACCCGATTTGAAAACTACGCCAATGCTGGCTATATGGCGGATAACTATTAATCGTGCGTCCCATACAAGCCACCATTCATTTAAGCGCGCTTGCGCATAATCTACATACAGTAAAACAACGCGCCCCGCAATCCAAAGTCATGGCAGTGGTGAAAGCCAATGGTTATGGACATGGGTTGCTCAACGTCGCCAAAGGCTTGCAAGCCGCAGATGGCTTTGCCGTGCTAGGCATTAACGAGGCTGTGACCTTGCGTGACGCGGGCTACAGTCAAACCTTGCTCTTGCTCGAAGGTGTGTTTGAGGCGCAAGAGCTACACATCGCCAGCCAACACAACATCGCCATAGGCGTGCATCATCAAGCGCAAATTGCCATGTTGCAAGCCACCACGCTTGCCAACCCCTTGCACGTACACTTAAAAATGAACACGGGCATGCACCGTTTGGGCTTTGCGCCAGCCGATTATTTCTCCGCATACCAAGCCCTGTCCGCTTGCCCCAATGTCGCCAGCATCACCTTGATGACGCATTTTGCCAATGCGGATACTTTGGATGGCGTAGCAACGCCCGCGCAACTGTTTGCAAAAACCTGTGATGGTTTAGACGCACCACGCTCACTGGCAAACTCAGCTGCGATTGTATTGCACCCCAACACCCACACCGATTGGGTGCGACCTGGCATCATGCTCTATGGCGCAACACCCATCGCCAATCAATCGGCTACTTCCATTGGTTTAAAGCCTGTGATGCACTTGCATTCGGAAATTATTTCCATCCAACACCTTCAAGCAGGAGAGAGTCTCGGCTACGGCAGTTTGTTTACTGCAGATAAAGCCATGCGCGTGGGTACAGTGGCTTGTGGCTATGCCGATGGCTACCCACGACACGCACTTACAGGCACGCCTATCGCCGTGAGTGGCATCATGACGCGCACACTTGGTCGTGTTTCTATGGATATGCTGGCGGTGGATTTAAGCCATATTCCACAAGCAGAAATAGGCAGTCCTGTTGAACTGTGGGGCGAACAAGTACCTGTTGATGCAGTTGCGAAAAGTGCAGGTACCATAGGCTATGAATTGCTGTGTGCGGTGACTAACCGCGTGCCATTTAAAGTGGTGAACTAAACCATGCAAACACTGGCTCAATTTGAACAAAAGCACTTTACGTTAAATGCACAAGAAAAGCGTTTACTAGCTGACGCTGTAGCGGGTAACTATTGTGAAATTAGTCAAACACGTCCAGAGAACGCCATTAAGAGTGGCAAAGACGCAAATGTAATCCGTGCAACGTTTATTCGCTGGCTAGCTTTAGGTGGCGATGATGAGCATCCCTTACATGCGCATGGTATTAAACTCAGGGGTGCTTGGATTAAGGGCATCTTAGATTTGCATGGTACAGTCATCGCTTCAGATTTAGTCCTAGTCAATTGCCATATTGCAGATGCACCTAATTTTCGTGGCATGAATCTAAATGGCAGTCTGATTTTTTCTGGTAGCCAGCTGCCCAAAGGCTTAAATGCAGACCGTGCCAAGATTGCAGGGAGTGTATTTTTACGCGCAACTGAGCAACATCGGTTTGAAAGTCATGGAGCAATTCGCCTTTTAGGTGTAACTATCGGTAGTAACTTAAGTTGTAATGGCGCGCAATTAATGGCATTTGAGGGGCAAGATGCACTCAATTCAGACCGCGCCGAGATTGCAGGGAGTGTGTTTTTACGCTCAACAGAACAACACCGATTTGAAAGCCATGGAGCAATTCGCTTTTTAGCTGCAACTATCGGTGGTAGCTTGGATTGTAATGGCGCGCAATTAATGGCATTTGAGGGGCAAGGTGCACTCAATGCAGGCCGTGCCGAGATTGCAGGGAGTGTGTTTTTGCAGTCAACAGAACAACACCGATTTCAAAGTCACGGAGAAATTCGCCTTTTAGGTGTAACTATCGGAGGTGACTTAAGTTGTAATGGCGCGCAATTAATGGCATTTGAGGGGCAAGATACATTCAATGCAGACGGTGCCGAGATTGCAGGAGGAGTGTTTTTACAGTCAACAGAACAACACCGATTTGAAAGTCACGGAGAAATTCGCCTTTTAGGAACAACTATCGGAGGTGACTTAAGTTGTAATGGCGCGCAATTAATGGCATTTGAGGGGCAAGATGCACTCTGTGCACAAGGTGCCGTGATTGCAGGTAACGTATTTTTAAGAAATGGCTTTAGAGCCGAAGGAGTGCTAAGTTTTATCTCAATGCTGCTGGATGGTGTATTTCAAGTAGAAAGGACTGCGCCCATACTAATTGATTTATCACATGCACAGATTAGCTTTTTGGAAAGTCAACCAAGTTCTTGGGGTGAGGGTTTGCAATTAGATGGTTTAATTTATGATGGTTTTCGCGAGTCATCTTGGAGTGGCAAAGACTATTTAGACTGGCTGAAAAAACAAGATGTTAAAGATTACGGTAGCAAAGAGAATCCGCAAACTTTTAAACCACAACCTTGGCAACAATTAATTAGTGTACTACGTAAAATGGGGCATGACGATATAGCGAGTGATATTGCAATTGCGTTTCAACAGCGTCGTTATGAGATTGGCAAAGTAGCTGGTTTCGTCCCTAGGTTTTTTCATCAAGTATTTGGTTGGCTAGTAGGTTATGGCTATAAGCCTTTGCGTTTGTTATGGGGCATGCTTGGTGTATGGTTGTTTTCTGCAACCATGTATTTTTGTGCGGGTTATCATGGCATTTTTACGCCCAGCGACCCTTTGGTTTTTCAAAATAGTGCTTATGAGCAAGCTTGTCGTTCTTACAATCTAGATGGTACAGAACGCGTTATCAATAATGCAGATAAAAACGGAAACACACATAACTGGTACACCTGTGGCGCATTGGTGGGTGAATACACCACGTTTAGCCCTATTGCATACTCACTTGATGTGATTTTGCCTTTGGTGGATTTGGGGCAAGAAAAAGCATGGGGTGTTTATATCGCCACACCAAAAGCTAATGGCATACACGAATTATTTGGGCATGGGAGTTTTAACCATGCGGCGAGATTTTTAGTGTGGTGTGAGATTTTATTCGGATGGATAGCGAGTTTGATGTTGGTGGCTGTGTTGACTGGTTTAACTGAGCGGGATAAACGTTAACCATGGCTAAAGCAAAAACCCAATACACTTGTACCGAATGCGGAACAATTGAGCCAAAATGGCAGGGGCAGTGCCCTGGGTGCCATGCTTGGAATACGCTGGTAGAGACGATTCCTGAAGCGGCGAGTGCTAACCGTTTTGCGCCTTTAGCGCAATCTTCAGTTTTGCAAAAGCTAGCAGAGGTGGAGGCTGCGGAAGTGCCACGCCAAACCACAGGTATTTTGGAGTTTGACCGTGTGTTGGGCGGTGGTTTGGTGGCTGGTGGGGTGGTGCTGATAGGCGGTGACCCTGGCATTGGTAAATCTACCTTGTTGTTACAAACGCTTTGCCAAGTCGGCAAAACGCGCCGTGCAGTGTATGTGAGTGGTGAGGAATCTGCCCAGCAAATTGCCATGCGCGCCAAGCGTTTGGGCTTGGATGCCAGCCCGATTGATTTGCTAGCCGAAATTAATCTTGAAAAAATCATCGCGACTTTGCAAAATCACAAGCCTGATATTGTGGTGATTGACTCTATTCAAACGGTATATTCTGAGGCTTTGCAATCCGCGCCTGGCTCGGTGGCGCAGGTACGTGAGTGTTCTGCGCAACTTACTAGGGTTTCAAAGCAGCTAGGCATCAGCATGATTTTGGTGGGTCATGTGACCAAAGAAGGCTCATTGGCTGGTCCGCGCGTGTTGGAACATATTGTGGATAGCGTGCTGTATTTTGAAGGCGATGCAAATTCCT
The DNA here is from genome assembly GCA_965249075.1 of uncultured Methylophilus sp. GTDB lineage: Bacteria > Pseudomonadota > Gammaproteobacteria > Burkholderiales > Methylophilaceae > Methylophilus. The sequence goes on along the minus strand of CBDFLF010000001.1, from coordinate 199,481 downwards.
CATTCCGTTTGATACGTGCTTTTAAAAACCGTTTCGGCGCCGTCAATGAACTGGGCGTGTTTGCCATGACAGAACGTGGTTTGCGTGAAGTGAGCAATCCGTCCGCTTTATTTTTATCGCACCATGAGCAACCCGTGCCAGGCTCTTGCATTACCGTCACGCAAGAGGGTACACGCCCATTGTTGGTGGAAGTGCAGGCCTTGGTGGATGAAGCGCATGCGCCCAACCCAAAACGTTTGTGTGTGGGTTTGGAGCAAAACCGTTTAGCCATGTTGTTGGCGGTGTTGCATCGCCATGCAGGGGTGGCCTGCTTTGACCAAGATGTGTTTATCAATGCTGTGGGCGGGGTGAAAATTAGTGAGCCTGCGGTGGATTTGGCCGTGTTACTTGCGATTGTCTCATCCCTCAAAAACAAAGCCTTAAACAGTAAATTGGTGGTGTTTGGTGAGGTGGGCTTGGCAGGCGAAGTGCGACCAGTCCAACGCGGGCAAGAGCGCCTAAAAGAAGCCGCCAAATTGGGGTTTACCCACGCCATTGTGCCCAAAGCCAATGCGCCCAAACAGGCCATTAAAGACATGCAAGTGTTTGCGGTGGAACGCTTGGAGCAAGCGCTAACCAAAGTAAGAGAAATATAGAATTATTGCCATGACCATCCAACATATTATTTTTGATTTAGACGGCACCCTGATTGATTCTTCGCCCAGCATCCTGCAAAGTTTTGTGGCGGCATTTGAGCAATGTGGGGTCATGCCTGTGCGCCCGCTGACGTCAGATATTATCGGTCCGCCCTTGATGCCTACCTTGCGTTTGCTCACCGCCTCACATGATGAAGCCCTGATTGCACGTCTGGCTGATGCGTTTAAGGCGGAATATGACAACCATGCGTATCAAGCCGTGGCGGTATTTTCAGGCGTGGAAACCATGCTAGACAATTTGAAGGCGCAAGGCAAACAGCTTTACATTGCCACCAATAAACGTATTTTGCCCACGCGCAAAATCATGCAACACCTAGCTTGGACGCGCTATTTTAAAGAGGTGTATGCGCTAGATTACTTTACACCTGCGCTCAGCAATAAAACAGATATGGTCACACAGATTCTTGCGCGCGAGGCTTTGTCTCCCGCAAACTGTTTTTTTGTGGGTGATAGGGTGGAAGATGGTCAAGCCGCCACCAGCAACCACATTCCTTTTGCCATGGTGCGCTGGGGCTATCTCGATAAAAGCATGGGCGCGCTGCCAGACAGTTGGCATTACTGCGATACGCCTGCGGATCTGTTGGACAGTATTCAAACTGAAGAGGCTAATTCCAGTCTTTAGGTTTAGCGTTTAGGTCTAATGTTTATTTACAATCTAAAGCAATCAAATTGTTATGCGTTTGTCATCCCATACAGGATAATGTGCGTTTTTTTAGCACACAGTCATCTGTGTTTTTTATAGAAATGGAAATGACATGAAAACAACTGCCTTATTTGCTGCTATTTCATTAAGCTTGCCACTCATGGCGCAAGCTGCAGTGACTTTTACTTCAACGGCTGACGGTAAAACTATTGATATTCCTGCTGCCAAGTTTGAAACGCCAGCGGCTAAAGAGTTTTTGAGTTCAGGTAAAAACACTTACATCGGCAATGCAGATGCGATTAAAGCTGGTAAAAAAACATTCCAATTGTATAGCTGTACGGCTTGTCACGGTGCCAAAGGCGAAGGCGCAGTGGGCCCTAATTTGATAGACGATAAATGGAACTACGCTAAAAACGTGAGTGACAAAGGGATTTTTGAAACCATTTGGGCTGGTACAGCTGGTGGTATGGGTGCAAAAGGCTTGGGCTTGATGCAGCCAGATGACCCTAGCCAAGGCTTGACCACAGATGAAGTGTTGAAAGTGGTGGCGTTTATTAGAAGTAACGCTGTGGGCGCGAAACCAGTGGAAGAAGCAAAGCCTGCGACACCAACTGCTGAAGCACCTAAGGCGACCGATGTGGCTACGCCAGTAGCTGCAGCTGCTGCCACGGCAGCAACTGCAAAAGCAACTAGTAGTGCTAAAAAAGTGACCAATAAAAAAGCCAAGAAACCAGTCAAAAAAGCAGTTGCTAAGACGGTTGCTAAGTAACTAAGTAAAACGCTTTCAAAAACGCGCTTCGGCGCGTTTTTTTTATGGTTGTTACGATGCGATGATTGCTTTTGCGGCGTTGATGCCACTGATGACTGCGCCTTCAATGGTGGCGGGGTAAGCGCCAGCCACATAGTCGCCAGCTAGGAGCAGATTATGGGTGTCTGTGACCATGCTGGGTCGTGCGAGCGAGTCTGTACAACTAAACGTGGCCTTTTTCTCGGTAATCACTTTAAACCATGTCGGTTTTACAGGCAGTTTGTATTCAAGACTGCGATTGATTTCCTCTATCAATGTCTGCACCCAGAGCGCTTTTTCTGCTTGATTGTCCATCTGCCAAGGCCCATGTGCGCTAATCACCACGGCCAGCAAACCCGCTTGCCCACAAATTTGCCCTCTATCAAATAGCCATTGCGCTGTGCCGTGACAAAAACCAAGCATGGGTTGGGGAAGGCCAACTGTAGCCTCGAATTGCAGGTAGACGGTGGTGATGGCTTGGTATTCAAACTTAAGGCGAGGCAAGCTAAAGCCTTCAAAACTCAGGTGTTGAAGTTGATGGGGTGCGACGGCGATGATGAGATGGCTATAAACTTCATTCTTATAAGCGCCATTCTTGTGGGTAAAGTCTTGGTCGTCGCAAGAAAATAACCCTTCTTCTAAGCGTAAATGTTGGGCGCGATGTTGAACAATGCGTCCGCCCTGTTGTTGGATATACTCAACCAGTGGCTGGCTTAGGGCTTGTGTTAAATCAGTTTTGGCGAGTAAAAAGTCACTGTCTTGTTTGTGCTTGTTGAAACTGTCACGTAACACATTTAAGAACACTTGCGCGCTGGCGATGTGGATGGGCGTATTCAGCGCACCCAAACACAAGGGTTCCCATAAACTATCTATCAATTGATGTGATTGATTTGCTTGCGTCAGCAACTCGAACACCGTGATGTCTTGCGCTAATTGGTAGCCTTGCCATTTGCAACGCAGCAAACAGCGCAAGGCTGTTAATTTGTCTATCCAGCTTAAGCCCGTTGCGAACATTAAGCCAAAGAGTAAATGCAAGGGGGCAGGTAAGTGGCGACTGGCAGTGAGACTTAAGCGAGTATTCTCGGCTAAATTAAACACATTTAAGTTGAGTGGAAGGCGCAAAAAATGTTGTGGAAGATGGACGCCTGCGCGTGTTAGCAAAGATTGTGTTTGTTGGTAGGCGCCGATGAGCATGTGTTGGCCGTTATCCAACGTTAGACCATTGACCTCAACGCCACGCGCTCTGCCACCGAGTTGTGCATTGGTTTCTAGCAGAGTAACGCGGATGCCCGCTTCACATAGTTTGCTAGCGGCAGACAGTCCCGCCATGCCACCACCGATGACTAAAACATGTTTGGGGGTCTCTTGCATCAGTCTAGCGCATGCTTAGCGATAATGTAGCCAAGCGCCCAAAGCCAACGTCACTTTTCGGAAAGGCGGTAAGGCGACTTTGCTGTGCATCACCAACAGCGGGTCGGTTTTGATTTCGCGTAACAAGGGGCGGTAAATGGCGGCCATCATCAAGCCAGGTAATTGGTTTTTCTTATCAACCTCTGGTAATGCATTGAGGGCTTTGTCGTAAAATTGCTCTGCGCGCGCAATCTGTACGTCTAGCATGGCTTTGATTGCACCATCTGTTTGATAGCCCAATATTGCCTCTTCCGTCACTTTGGCTTTTTCGAGTTCATCCAGTGGAATATAGATGCGACCACGGCGAGCATCTTCACCAATGTCGCGAATAATATTGGTGAGTTGAAATGCGAGGCCTAGGTCATGCGCATATTTGAGCGTGTTGCGGTCTTGGTAGCCAAAAATTTGTGCGGATAATTTGCCCACCACGCTGGCGACACGGTAGCAATAGAGTTGCAGCTGTTTAAAGTCGGCATAGCGATTGAATTTCAAATCCATTTCCATGCCGTCGATGATTTCTAAAAAGTGTTCTTTGCTCAGGGCAAAAGCTTCAATCACGGGCGCCAAGGCTTTGGTCACAGGGTGTTGAGGCGTGGCTTCATATAAACGCTCGATTTCTGCTTTCCACCAATTGAGTTTGGTTTGCGCGACTTGGTAGTCTGAACATTCATCCACCACATCATCCACTTCTCGGCAAAACGCATACAACACCGTCATCGCCTCACGCTTGGCTTTGGGTAAGCAGATAAAACTCAGCGTAAAGCTAGAGCCACTTTCACGGGTTTTTTGTTGGCAATATTGGTAGGGCGTCATGCTATGTAGGTTAGTCTTAAAGTTGGGATTATCGTTTATTCTTTATTTTTTAAATAGAGCCTTTAAAACAATCATTGGCCAATCAAATGTATTCAGAGTAGGGCGGTGACGAAACACATCGCCTTGGCTGCGATGTAATTTGCCAATAATACGCTCTGCTGAGGCAATAATCATGCGGATTTCTAGACCAAAACGGCCTTTAAGTTGTTTGCCCAGTGGTTTGCCTTGTTGCAATAAGTGTTCTGCGCGTTGTAATTGTTGGGCAAACAAGGCTTGCCATTGCGGGTTCATGGTTAGTGGACTTATGCTATGTGCGCGTAAATCAGCTTCTGTAACACCTGCTAGATTTAACTCGTCTTGGCTAATATAAACACGGCCAACGCCTTGATGCTTTTCAAGGTCTATCGCCACGTCTTGGTAAAAATTAATGAGTTGCAGTGCCGTGCAGATGTCGTCTGACCAAGCTAAGTTTTGTGGACTGGCTTGTTGATTCAAATGCAGTAACAAACGCCCAATCGGGTTGGCAGAACGGCGGCAGTAATCCAAGACCTCATTAAAATCAACATATCTGGTTTTAATGACATCTTGGCTAAAGGCATCCAGCAAATCCAAAAAAAGCGAGGCAGGCAAACGGTGCTGGCGAATGACTTGCTGAAGGGTCAAAAAGAAAGGCGTGTTCGGTTGGATGTAAGCTTCAATAAGTAAAAGCTCGTCTTTTAAGGCTTGCAACTGGGTTAAACGTGTGGCTTCATCGGCATCGCCTTCATCGGCAATGTCATCGGCTAAGCGGGCAAAGCGATAAATCACCGCCACGGCCGTGCGTAAATGCTTGGGTAGCAGTATCGAGGCAACAGGAAAGTTTTCGTAATGTGAGTGCGCGTGAGCGAGGCTGACTTGCGCGCGCTCAGCCTGGAAGTGGATGGATTTGGGGCGAATGGCTTGCATAGTTTTAGTATGCCATAAAAGCATGGTACGCTATGCGGGTTTGATAAAAAGAAGGTGTAAATGATGTTGGGAATTATTGGTGGTACAGGCTTGACCGATTTTGGTGGTCTGAATATTTCAAGACGATTGATTGCGCGCACACCTTATGGTGAGCCTTCACAACCGCTGGTATTTGGCGAGATTGATGGCGTGGAAGTGGTTTTTTTAGCGCGTCATGGCAATGGGCACACCATTCCACCACACGCGGTGAATTACCGCGCCAATATTTGGGCCTTGCAGTCGGTTGGCATTCATGGCTTGTTGGCGGTGGCGACGGTGGGTGGCATTGCTAACCATCTCAAACCAGGTGATATTGTATTGCCAGACCAAATCATTGACTACACGCATGGCCGCAAAAATACCTATTACGATGGTATAGAGCTATGCGTCAAGCACGTGGACTTTACCCATCCTTACGATGCGCGTTTGCGTGAGCTATGCAAACAAGCGGGTCAACATGCAGGTGTGCCTTTGGTGGATGGCGGTATTTATGCTTGTGTACAAGGCCCACGCCTAGAAACCGCTGCCGAAATCAACAAGATTGAGCGTGATGGTGGCACCATTGTCGGTATGACAGGTATGCCAGAAGCGGTGCTGGCGCGAGAGCTAAATATCCCTTATGCCGCTTTGTGCCCAGTGGCTAATTACGCCGCAGGCCGAGGTGACAGTGCGGATGCGATTCATTTTGAGCAAGTGATTCCATTATTGAACCAAACCATGGAAAGTGTACGTGCAGTGATTACGCAATACACAAAACTCGCCAAGCCTACATAAAGACACTGATTATGGCCATTCAAACCGTTAGACGCATGGGCGACCCCGTGCTGTACCAGCAAGCAGAAAAAGTCACTGCTTTTGACACGCCTGACTTACACGCGCTGATACAAGACATGCATGACACCATGACCCACATGAACGGGGCAGGCATTGCCGCGCCACAAATTGGGGTCAGCTTACAAGTGGTCATGTTTGGTGTGGGCAAAAATCCGCGTTACCCAGACGCAGAAGAAGTGCCTTTTACCATTCTCATTAACCCAACCCTTACGCCATTAGATGATGACCAAGAAGAGGGCTGGGAAGGTTGTTTGTCAGTGCCCGGCATGCGGGGATTGGTGCCACGCTATACCCATTTGCGCTATACAGGGGTTGACGAAAAAGGAAATAGCATCGACAGAACGGTGACTGGCTTTCATGCAAGGGTGGTCCAACACGAATGTGACCATTTATTTGGCGTGCTCTACCCCATGCGCGTGAAAGATTTTACGAAATTTGGTTTTAATGATGTACTTTTTCCTAATTTAGAGCTTCACGACGATTAATTTTTTGATATAATCTCGGCTTTCGCGGGAAGAGTGGCAGAGCGGTTTAATGCTACAGTCTTGAAAACTGTCGTGGGTTCACGCCCACCGTGAGTTCGAATCTCACCTCTTCCGCCAAGTTTTCAATGCCGCAGTAAATGCGGCATTTTGTTTTCAAATTAAGGAAAAAACCATGACACAAATCATTATCGATCACAATCCAACCCCAGAAAAATTAAAGCAAGAAGGCGTTTCTAGCTGGAATACTTGGGATTGCGCCCCTTCAAAATTTGAATTAAATTTTGACCACAACTCTGAAAGCGCATACGTACTTGAAGGTGAATTCCACGTGACTCCACAAGGTGGTGAAAAAGTGGTTATCAAAGCGGGTGACTTCGTGACTTTCCAAAAAGGCTTGAAATCACAATGGGAAGTAGTTAAACAATTGAAAAAACATTACAAACACTTTTAATTTTAAGTGTCTGTTATGTGTAAATGAAAACCTGCTTCGGCAGGTTTTTTTATGCCTGTTATCGCTGTTGTTGAAAAGCGATGATATAGCCATTGTTATCAACAATGCCAAACTCTCTAGCGCCATAAGGCATGTCGGTGATTGACCAGACAAGCGTTACCTTTTCTTTAATGGCGTTGAAGTAGCCATTCACATCTTTAACCGTGATATAAACTGTCCCAGAAAAACCAATTTCCCTCTGCCACAAATCATTAGTAGTAAACAGGATTGTGCTATTAAATAGCGCCACAGTGATAGTATCTTGTGCTGAACTAGACACTTCGAAGCCAAGGGTATCCTGATAGAATTGACGTGTTTCTTCAATATCAGTACAGCGTAGTAACAAAGTGAGGGACATCAGAAACTCCGAATCTTGGGGGATATCATTGGCTGGCTTATTTGCAATAATAAACGCTATTATACCCATCCTATTTTTGTGATTAGTTGAAATGCTAAAGGAGCGCAAACATGACACAAATTAAAGTAGAAAAGCCTACAGAAGCACAACTGCAATCTTTAGGGGTTAAGCAATGGCCGACTTGGTCTAAAGAGGTTTCTAAGTTCCCTTGGCAGTATGACAGCACTGAGATTGCCTATATTTTAGAGGAAGAAGTGACTGTGACGCCTAAAGGCGGTGCGCCTGTGAGTTTTAGTGCTGGTGATTTGGTAACGTTTGCGCGTGGGTTAGATTGTGTTTGGGAAGTAAAAAAGGCACTTCGCAAGCATTACCACTTTGATTAGATATAAGCTATTGATTAGATAGGGTTAAAACTGGTCAAACGCTGATTTAAGCGCGATTACTTGTTCTGCTGTAAGCGTTTGTTCTTCTAAGCCAGAAATCAAGAAACTGTCTTCGATACGGTTACCTAGGGTGTTGATTTTGGCATTGTGCAAAGCAATGTTGTGTTCTAAAAAGGTGTGTGCCATCAGCGCGAGTAAACCTGGTTTATCATTGGCAATAATCTCAAGGGTGTGAAAATGGCTGTTATCTTCAGCATGGATGTTTACTTGGGTGTTAATCGGCAGGTGTTTGACCTGACGGCTGACGCGACCTTTGAGAGGGGCAGGGACGCTGATGTCAGGGTTGAGTTGTTCGGTTAGGCCTGTCTCGATATGTTTTAGCAAACCGTTATAGCTGACCAATTTGGTTTCGGGTTCTAGCACGGTGAAGTTGTCGAGCGCATAGCCATGTTGGGTGGTGAAAATTTGCGCTTGGGCGACGTTATAACCCATGCTTTCAAAAAAGTGACAGATGCGCGCAAAAATTTCGGCTTGGTCGGGGCTAAAAATCATCACTTGAATGCCGTCGCCTTTGGGGCTGAGGCGCGCACGTACTATAGGTTTGAGTGACTGTTGGTGAGGCATGAGCAGTCGCGTTTGCCATGCGATTTGGTCACCATCAAAGCGTGCAAAATAGCTGTCACCAAACGCTGTCCAAAGTGATTTGACTGAGCTTTCGCCAATATTAAAGCTTTGTAGTTTTTGAATTACCTCTTGTTTGCGCAGTGAAATTTGCGTTTGCGTGTTGAGGGTTTCTTTGAGTACGCGCCTTGTTTGCACAAACAAGTTTTCTAGCAAGCGCGCTTTCCATGCGTTCCACACATTGGGGCTGGTGCCTCTAATATCCGCCACTGTGAGCAAATATAGGGCTATCAAGCGCTCTTCTGTTTGTACTAATTGGGCAAATTGGTTAATCACTTCTGGGTCAGATAAGTCAGATTTCTGCGCAGTGCTAGACATTTTTAAATGGGCTTCCACCAACCAAGCCACGAGATTAGTTTGTTCGCGTGGTAAGCCATGCAAATGACAAAAGCGTCTTGCGTCCACCGTGCCTAATTCTGAGTGATCACCGCCGCGACCTTTGGCAATGTCATGAAAAATCGCCGCTAAATATAGCAGGTATGGCTGTTTAAACTCAGCAAATAGCGTGCTGCACAACGGGAACTCATGCTTAAGCTCAGGCTTGGCAAAGCGCCTTAAATTGCCCAATACATTGAGTGTATGTTCATCCACCGTGTACACATGGAATAAGTCATGTTGCATTTGCGCAATCACACGTCCAAAGGCAGGAATGTAGCGCCCCAATACCCCATAGCGGTTCATGCGACGCAGGCAACGGTGCACAGATTCGGGTTGATTGAGGATGTTTAAAAATAGCTGTTTATGTGTGTCGTTTTGACGGAAAGCTTTGTCAATTAAACCATTGGCGCGTTGTAAATGGCGGATAAATTGTGCGCCAAAGCCTTGAATTTGTGGATTTTTGGTTTGCAATAAAAAGCATTCTAAAATTGCCTCAGGGTGTTGGCTAAATACGTCTGGATGACGCAGTTCTAACAAGCCATTTTCAAGCACAAAGTGTGGGTGTATGGCTAATGTTGCACCGATTTCTTCAACATGCGCGAGTTTCTGCTTGAGTAGTTTAACCAGCACTTCATTTTCGATGATGATGGCTCTGGCGCTTTGGTAAAAGCGATGCATTAATTGTTCGCTTGCGCGCTTTTTGGCATTGGTGACATAGCCAAGTTCTGCTGCCAATTCATTCTGAAAATCAAATAGCAACCTATCCTCACGGCGGTTAGCCATCAAGTGCAGGCGTATGCGTAGGTTTTGCAGGTTGCGCTCATGGCGCTGTATGGTATTCGCCTCGCTGGCGCTTAAAATGTCGTGTTTGACTAAGTCACGCCAACTGTTACCCAAGCCCATGCGTCTGGTCATCCACAGCACCATGTGCAAGTCGCGCAAGCCACCTGGGCTTTCTTTGATGTTGGGTTCTAGGTTGTAGGCGGTCTCATTAAATTTGGCGTGACGTAGGTGTTGCTCACGCAGTTTAAGGCCACAAAACTCACGCGCACTGCTGGCAGCAAAAAGTGTTTCATGTAACTGCTCCACCAAGTTTTTAGCACCGTCTTTAGGGCCAACGAGCACACGGGCTTCGAGCAAATTGGTAAGTACGGTGACATCTTGCAAGGCCTCCTGCGTGCATTCTTGCAAGGTGCGCACACCATGCCCCACATTCAGGCCAATATCCCACAAAATGCCTATCAGTTGCTCTACTTGTGCTTTGATTTGTTCACTGGCTTGCTCGGGCAGGAGTACCAGCAAATCAATGTCAGAGTGCGGAAACATTTCGCCGCGCCCGTAACCACCCACAGCCAGCAAATAGGCTTGTGTGTCAGTTGTGTTTTGACTGGTTTTGTTTTGACAGGTGTTGTTTTGTTGCTTATTGAGTCCGACATAGTTCCAAATCGCAATCAGCAGTTTATCTAGCGTTTGCGTGTTTTTTTGGAACAATGTTTTGGGGTTGGGCTTTGCCAAATAGGCTTTGGCATGGTCTTGCCAAGCGGTTTTGTGTTGTTGCCGCCAAGTTTGTAATTGGTTTTTATCTGGGACAGCTTGTGTGCTGGTCTGTAACATCATTAAGTGTCTAACATTATAAATGTGTCTAACATTATTACAGGCTTATGGGCGAGGTGGGGTGCCAGCAGAAACGGTCATGATTTCAAAGCCATCCTCGGTGACTAGCACCGTGTGTTCCCATTGCGCAGATAAACTGCGGTCTTTGGTGACGACAGTCCAGCCATCGGGCATAAATTTGATGTCACGTTTGCCCGCGTTAATCATCGGCTCGATGGTAAAAATCATACCTGCTTTGAGTGTCACGCCAGCGTTAGGGCGACCATAATGTAAGACTTGTGGCTCGCAGTGGAATTTTTTGCCGATGCCATGCCCGCAAAATTCACGCACCACACTAAAGCCATTTTTCTCAGCAAATGATTGAATCGCGTAGCCAATGTCACCAAGTGTGTTGCCCGGTTTAACTTTTTCAATCCCCAGCCACATGGCTTGATAGGTCATTTCACACAAACGTTTGGCATGCGGGGCGACATCGCCCACGCAAAACATGCGTGAGGTGTCACCGTGATAACCGTCTTTAATCACCGTGACGTCGATGTTCACAATGTCACCATTTTTAAGCTGTTTTTCACCCGGTACGCCATGACAAATTTGTTGATTGATAGACGTGCAAATGGATTTTGGATAAGGCGTATGACCGTCAGGCGCGTAATTGAGTGGCGCGGGAATGGCTTGTTGTATATTCACAATGTAATCGTGACAAAGCTTATCTAGCTCGTTAGTGGTGACGCCGGGCACCACAAAAGGGGTAATGTAATCAAGCACTTCAGCGCCTAAACGGCCTGCCACACGCATTTTTTCAATTTCTTCTGGAGTGTGTATCACGATAGCCATAGTGCGCGCTTGCCTTTTCAATTGCGTTTGATGAAATTCAAGCCATGATTTTAACATAGGCAAGGTTTAGTTTCAGATTTAGCAGGTAAATCCTGCCCTTATCTAAGTATTGATAACTTGCTGGTTTGCTTAAGATAGCGGTATCAAAGGAGTGGACTATGGCAACTGTGGAAGAGGCAATTCAATCTAGAAGCATGACCAAATGGGTCGATTTTCTTAAAACGGCAGAAATCCCTATTTTGCGCCAAACAGCAGATGATATTCAGGCTTTGCGTGAGCGCGAGGATGATGTCAGTGCCCGTGATATTACGCATGTGGTCATTAATGACCCCATGATGGTGTTTAAGGTACTCACTTTTGCGCAAAACCACCGTTCAGCGAATCAGCTGCAAGACTTGGTACAAGTCGAACAAGCGGTATTGATGATGGGAACAAACACCTTCTTTCATCGGATTCGAACATCACCACATGTCGAGGATGTGCTTAATCATGATTTTTCTGCCTTGATGGATTTGCTCAAGTTGATTATTCGCGCACACCGTGCGGGTTATTTTGCGGGAGAGTTTGCTTCTTATCTCAAAGACCTGCATGGCGAGGAAGTGCGCATTGCGGCTTTGTTGCATGATTTGGCAGAGATGCTCATGTGGTGCTTTAACCCCGCCCAAATGAACCTGATTACGCAGATGCAACAGGCGGATAGCACGCTACGCAGTAAAGTTGTACAACAAGAAGTATTAGGCTTTAAGTTGGTAGATTTGCAATTTGCACTCGTGAAAGCGTTTAACTTGCCCCCATTGCTGGCTAATTTGATGGATGAAGAACATCAGAAAACATCGCGAGTTAAAAACGTCTATTATGCGGTCAATTTGGCGAGACATTCAGCCGATGGCTGGGATAATGCGGCGTTGCCAGATGATTACAAAGACATTGGTGGTTTGTTGCATGTGGATGTGAGTCGTGTGCGACACATCGTAGGCGTTCCAACGATTTCACCACTGTGAATATCTGAATACGTTCAATTAAGCGGCTGTTGGCATAAACGTCACCCCTGGTGTCGCTAAATCTCTCTTCAGCCGTGTTTTAATCGCTTCTATCACGGTTTCATAATCCCCAATGTTGGTTTGCCTAAACAAACTCATGCTGGCGTACCAAGGGCTGTCGTTACGCTCGGTGAGCCATCTAAAATCGGCATTAAACGGTAACAGCAACCACACAGGTTTGCCTAAAGCCGCAGCCAGATGCGCCACCGAGGTATCCACACTAATCACCAAATCGAGTTGCATGATTAAAGCGGCGGTCTCACTCAGGTTGGTGAGGGCTTGATGGTGCAATACAATGTGTGGAAATTTTCGCAGTGTAAAGCGGTCGATGGTGCGCAAACTGTTTTGCAAACAATGCCACTCAATGTTCAAATCAAACAAAGGTTCTAGCAGTTTGAGTTGTATGCTTCGTTGCGCATCATTGCTATGCATGGGCGACCCACTCCACACCAGACCCACACGCTTCGCCTTGGCAGAACCTAATTGATGTTGCCATTGTTGCATCAGTTTATCTTCGGCTTCTAAATAACCGTCAGCATGGGGGATAGTGTCTATTAGCGTTTTAAACGCCAACGGCAAACTCATCATTGGGCAATGGGCATCAATGTGCGGTAGCCGTTGGCCTGTTTTTATCACGGTAATTTGTGGGTCATACGCCCAAGTGTGATTCAATAGTCTGAACAAGGTTTCTGGCACTTCAACCACAATTTGGTTGGGTTTAAACTGCTTGAGTAATGGCACGTAACGTGCGCATTGAATGGTGTCACCCAAGCCTTGTTCGGCATGTACGAGTAAGGTCTGATTAATGAGGGGTTTTTCGCCCAGCCACAAAGGCGCGTCTATCAGCTTTTTGCCTTGGTTGCGCATGGCCTGCCAGCGCCATTCATACATCGCCCAGCCTTCTGCATAATCGCCTAAGCGTAGTTTTAAAACACCTAAATTAAACTGGGCTTGCGCATACTCAGGGTCACGTTTTAGTGCCATTTCAAAAGCATTGGCGGCTTGTTCGTGTTCTCCCAACTCCATGTAAGCCAAGCCTTTGTTGTTGTAGGCGGCCGCTTCTTTAGGTTGTATGCTAATGGCTTTGTCAAAACAAGTGAGTGCCTCTTGATGGCGCGATTTTAAGCGCAAGGTTGCGCCACGGTTGTTGTAAGCGCTGGCAAGCGTAGGCGCTAAATAAATCGCCATATCAAAACTGCCCAGCGCTTCGTCATGACGTTTTAGAGCAGAGAGTACCAGCCCACGGTTGTTATACGCATCCGCATTTTTATTATCAAGGCTCACCGTTTTGTCATAGGCGCTCAGTGCCAAAGCATGTTGCCCTGCCGTTTGCGCAGCTAAACCTAATCTAAAGTGCAACATGGAACTCTTCTCTGACTCGTTAGGTTGCAGTGCAATCGCTTGCTCAAATAGTTTAATGGCCTCAGTGTGTTTGCCTTGCGCTTGTAGGATGTCACCATACTCATAATAAGCGTCAACCAAATTAGCGTCTAATTTGAGCGCAGTTTTAAGGCGCAAAATGGTCTCTGATGAACGTCCAAGGTGCTTTAATGCCAAGGCATCAAAATAATACAAGCTGGCCATTTTGGCATCTTTAGCAATTGCTTGCTTATACAGCTTGTGCGCTTCCTCAAAGCGTTGTGTTTGCAACAACAACCCCGCCAAATTTTTAATACTATTCACACCATCGCTACGCAACTTGATGGCTAGTCGATAATAACGCTCCGCTTCTTCAAACGCGCCCGTTTGTTGCAGTGCGCCTGCCATATTATTTAATGTTGAAGTTTGTGTGGGGTCTTGTGCTAAAGCTTGTTTAAACAAGGCAATCGCTTGCGCTAACTCACCAATTTGCGCATACATCATGCCCATATTGCTTAAAATAATGGGGTGTTTAGGCTGACTTTCTAACAGACGTGCATAAGCCGTCAGCGCCTCAGCAAAAGCGCCAGCTTGATGCAGGGCTAAAATGGGCTTAATTGCCTGAGAAATGTCGTTGTTTTTGGGTTCTGACATGGTTTGTTAACAAAATTGGTCAGTTTTTACCGTAAAAATGAATATCATCAATCAGTTATGCAATTAATATGCCCAAATAAACATAACAGTATTAAACAAAAAACCCAGCCTAGGCTGGGTTTTTGTAATTCGTTAAAGCTTGAATTATTTGTTCATTACGTACATTGTTACTTCAAAGCCAAAACGCATTTCAGTAGCTGCTGGTGTAGTCCACATAATAATCTCCTGTTAATTTTTGACACATTTAAATGAAACATCAGATGATGTACTGCTATGACTCGTACTATACGCCGATGTTTCAGAAAGTATCTATGTGACATCCGTAATTGCGCCTAATGATTTTACTTAGTGATTAGAGCGCGTATGTTCTTGAATAACATTGGAACCCATGCCGGCTTTAAGGCATCATATTGAATTGTGTATTGTTGGAGGTGAATGATGGCTAAGTTATTGTTTTTGGTTGCGCTGGTGTTGTTAGTGGTGTGGGGGATTCGTCAATATCAACAACCTACGATGCGTTTGAAGGTCGGGGATAGCGCACCTGATTTTAAATTGCAAAATGCGCAGGGCGCTTGGCAGAGTTTGTCTGACTTTAAAGGGCAGTGGGTGGTGCTGTATTTTTACCCGAAAGACGATACGCCTGGTTGTACGACTGAGGCGTGTCATTTTAGGGATGACATGCAACAAATTAACGCGATGGGTGCGCAGGTGGTGGGGGTGAGTGTGGATAGTGTGAAAAGCCACGCAGACTTTAGCCAAAAGCATGCGTTGCCATTTGCTTTGTTAGCGGATACCGATGGTGCGGTTTCTGGCGCTTATGGGGCTTTAGTCGATTTTGTGGTGTTTAAAATGGCCAAGCGTTATACGTTTATTATTGACCCTAAAGGCGTGATTGCGGCGGTGTATATGGATGTGCGTCCACAGCAACACGCGCAAGAGGTGATTGCTGACCTTAAACGGTTGTCAGCGTTTTAGCGTTATTGTTGATATAGCGCGCTTCAAACTCTTCTGCGGCAAGGGCTTTGCTAAATAAATAGCCTTGCCCAAAGCCACACTCAAGTTCGCCCAAGCTAGTCGCTTGCGCTTCTAATTCAATGCCTTCAGCAATGGTTTTAAGACCTAGCGTACCTGAGAGTTTGCTTACCGCAGCGACAATGGCTTTGGATTTATTGTTTTCTAGCATGTTGTTGATAAAGCTACGGTCAATCTTGATGACATCAATGGGCAATTGGTGGATATAGCCTAAGGATGAGTAACCTGTGCCAAAGTCATCAATGGCAATTTTAAAGCCTATGGTTTTGAGTTGGTCAAATTTTTGTATCGTTTCTTGCGAGGCATCGAGCATGATGCTTTCTGTAAACTCTAACAAGATGCTTTGTGCTGGCACGTCATATTGTTTGAGTAGATCTTTCATGTAGGCCACAAATTTGGGTGTTTCAAAATGGCGCACCGAAATATTGACCGAGAGGTAGAGGTCGCTTCGTAAGGCAAGCCATTGTTCGGCCTGTTTAAATGCAATGTGTAAAAGATATTCACTCAGTTGGATAATCAAATCAGACTTTTCTGCCACTGCAATAAACTCATTGGGCGGGATAATGCCTTTTTCGGCGTCATGCCAACGCGCCAGACATTCAGCGCCTACAATACGATGGTCTACCAAATCCACAATGGGTTGAAAATGTAACTGAATGTTTTTGTTGCTTGAGATGGCGTGTTTGAGTTTATGTTCTATTTCTAGTCGATTACTAAATAAATCGCTCATATTGCTGTCGAACATGACAAAACGGTTTTTACCCATACGTTTGGCGGTATACATTGCGGTATCTGCATTGCGCAACAGCGTGTCACTGTCATGACCATCCCGTGGATACACGGCAACCCCCACACTGGCGCTCACGCTGAGTGACCTGCCTGCGACTAAAATGGGCTCTTCTGCCAAGGTTTTAACCAATTTTTCAGCCAGTTTTCTGAGCACACTAGTGGATTGTACTTTGTCATCCTCAATCAATACTGTGAACTCGTCACCACCAATCCGTGTGACGATATCAGCACTGCGGTAGATGGATTTTAGACGCATCCCCACTTGTACTAGATAGGCATCTCCGACCTCATGACCTAGGCTGTCGTTTAAGAATTTAAAGTTATCGAGGTCGATAAAGAGTAAGGCAAAAGGTTTGTTGCGTTGACGTGACCGTTTTATTAATGCACGCAACTGCTCCATAAACATATGGCGGTTAGGCAAATTAGTTAATTTATCGAAATATGCCAAATGGTGAAGCTCATTTTCTAGTGCTTTACGTGAGGCGATATTAGAAATGACGAGTAAAAAATTGGGCTGTGCGGGGTCTTTGGTATCAATCAACTCTAGCCGCACTTCTACATCTACTGGCTTTTTAAATTTGTTAATCATGACCAAGTCACGGGTAGGGGTATGCTGCCCTTGGTTTTTTACCCAATCCATGTCTTGCAGTAGCTCCGTCGCATCCATATGTAATAGATGGGCAAACTCACTGGCAGAAAGACCAATTAAATGAAATGCAGGGTACTTGGTTTCATACTCAATCGCGTCATTCGCAAAAAGAATATTAAGATTAGCATCAAAAAGAACAAACGCATCGTTGGTTTGCTCCACAATTTGCACCATTTGGTGCAGACGCTCTGAACGGTTTTTAAGGGTCTTGCTGATTTTGTTGATGGCTTGACCAAGCACCCCAATTTCGCCTACGGCATGCTCATTTGCACACACGTCAAGTTGGCCTGCGCTGAGTTGTTTTGCGATACCTTCAAACTCACCAATTTGTTGGCGGATGGCTTTTGATGAGAGGTAAAACAGGGTGAGTGCCGTTAGACTGGCAATCAGGGTAAAGCTAATAATCCAATAATAAGCGTTGTGTATAGAGGCAATATAGCCTTGTTTGGCGAATTGGATACTGAGCACACCCCAGTATTGACCTTTGTTAAATACTTTTCGATGGTAAATAAAGCTTTGTTCAGAAGACCTCTCGGCGATTGGATGTGTCAGAACAAAAGCGCCTTTTTGGGTATGTTTAAATGAAAGGCGATGATATTGGTGTTGGCTAGTGCCCACTGACCAATGCGTGGGGTCTATGATGATTTCACGGCCGTTTTTTTCTGTGTAGATGATTTTTGAGACGGTAGGAGTCTCTTGCAGCATTTTTGTGCAAGTGAGGATAACTTGTTCAATGTTTTGCTTAAACAGTGCATCTTGGGTGTTTGTTTGCGTGCTGTTGGCAAAGGTATTGCCTTGTGCTTCACTTAAGCCATCTGCGATATAGTTCATATAAGGCAATACAAAAGCGAGCATGGTTAAGCCTAAGCCCGCTAGCATCAGCAAGGCTCTAGAAAAAAAGTGCCCAAATATTCCTTTAAATGCAGTGTTTATCATGTCTTGATGGCTTGTATCTTGTCATCTTGATAACGGCAGTTAAGCTGTTTTCTTGAGGCACAATTTGTTTAATGCTAGCTAAATATTCACCTTGAGATAGGCTCGATTCCGTATAATGCTTGCCATGCAAACTTTATCTCTCATTGTGGCTTACGCGCATGGTCGTGTGATAGGTCTAGACAATCAGTTGCCTTGGCATTTGCCTGAGGATTTAAAGCGTTTTAAAGCGTTGACGATGGGGCACCATATCATCATGGGGCGCAAAACCTATGAGTCTCTTGGTCGATTATTGCCAGGACGTACGACAGTGATAGTGACCCGTAATGTAAACTTCAAGGTTGAAGGCGCTTTGATAGCGCACTCATTGACTGAAGCGATAGTCGCTTTGCAAAGCAGGTTGATGGCCAACCCGATGAGGAAGTATTTTTGATAGGCGGTGCAGAGCTTTACCAAAGCGCGATGCAAATAGCCGATAAGCTGTACGTCACTGAGGTGGAATTAAGTGTGCAAGGCGATGCATTTTTTGCTGAAATTGAAGCTGATGTGTGGCAAGAAACGTCTCGTGAAGTACATGTTTCTTCAGCGGGGGTTGCTTTTGCTTATGTCAGTTACGAACGCAAGGCATGATAGCCCTAGAATGTGATTGAGCTTAGCTAGGGTAGGGTGGCGATAAAGGTATTTGCGCAATCCGTTTAGTCGTTTTGCTGTCTTTAATCAACCCATCGTCATAAGGGTGAAAATCACTTTTGTAGAGGGATTTTATTTTTCTGACATAATCGCGGGTTTCCGCATAAGGCGGAATGCCACCAAAACGGTTTACAGCGCCTTCCCCTGCGTTGTAAGCTGCGGCCACCAAAGTCACATCGCCTTTAAAATAAGCCAACAACCATTTTAAATAAGCCACACCACCACGTATATTCTCTTCAGGATTGTATGGGTTTTTAACGTTAAATCGGCTGGCCGTGGCTGGTATCAATTGCATCAGACCTTGTGCTTTTTTGTTGGAAGTAGCACGTGGGTTAAAGGCGGATTCTGTCGAGATAAATGCCATCACTAAATGTGGATCAACGCCTACTTTAGAGGCGATTTTGTTGGCTAGCTTAAAGACGCGCTTTTTCATTGGTGGTGCGTCCTGATACGCTTCCGTCATCTGCTGGTGTATCTCGTGTATGCTCAGAGGCTCTGTTTCTAGTGGCGTATTGTGGGCAGTACGCTCACGTTTTAAATGCTTGTTTTGAGTACAAGAAGGCAAGTTGGCAAGTGCGGGGTCACCATCCACTTGCATAAGCCAATCTAAAGCGGTTGGATGTTGCTGTTCTGCGGCCAAGTAAAACATTAAAGCGGCTAAATGTTTGTCTTGCTTGGCAGCGTTGCCAGAGGCATAAAATAAGCCCAGCGCAAATTGCGCGTTAGCGTCATTGGCTTCAATCGCTGCGCTACAATATTTTTCGTACACTTCATCTTTTTGCGCGATTTGCAAAAGCGTATCTTGCATAGCGCTATTTAAGGTGGGTGCGGTCATTTGCGTTGGGTTTTCAATAGGCAAACGCGCATTGTTTAAATTTGCTGGGTTTACTAGTTCTGCTGGTGCCGACAAACTCATGGTATAAGTCTCACCCGCAGTCGCATAGCCTGCACAAAAGGCAAGCAAAACAGCAAATAGAAAATGCACCAAAGTCTTATACATAAATAGCTACCACTGAATGTTTAACCAGTGAATGTTTAACCAGTGAATGTTTAACCAGTGAGTATTTAAATAGCCTTGCTAGTTAAAGCGAGCTAAACATTAGGTTGTTGAATTAAGGTGTAGCTATTATGTAAATGACAAGCAAAACCAGCAATGGCCCGTTTGGGTCATCGCTGGTTAGAGTTTTGGGGTGGTTAAGTAATTGATTCTTAGTATGAAATACTACGTCACGGCGTCTGGTGATTCGTTATGCAGCTACGCAGTCAACATAGTAAACGGCTTTGCCATCGACGATTTCTTTGACTAAACCGTGGTTGTCCGTTTCAAAGCCTGGAAACTTCTCATTAAATTCGCGCGCAAATTTAAGATAGTTCACAATCACTTTGTTAAAGCGCTCGCCTGGAATCAGCAATGGAATGCCAGGTGGGTAGGGTGTGAGTAAAACGGCTGTGACACGGCCTTCTAGGTCATCAATGGGCACGCGATCCATTTTACGATGCGCCATTTTAGCAAAGGCATCGGTTGGTTTCATGGCAGGTTCCATGTCAGACAAATACATCTCTGTAGTCAAGCGCGCCACATCATTGGCTTTATACACTTCATGAATTTGTGTACATAAATCTCTTAAGCCGACACGTTCGTAACGCGGCTGTTTTTGCACAAACTCTGGCAACACTTTCCAAAGCGGTTGGTTTCTGTCGTAATCGTCTTTGAACTGTTGCAAAGCCGCAACCATGGTGTTCCAACGGCCTTTGGTGATGCCGATGGTGAACATGATAAAGAACGAGTACAAACCCGTTTTTTCAACAATCACGCCATGCTCAGCCAAGTATTTGGTGACAATGGCGGCGGGAATGCCAAACGCGTCAGAAAAGTCACCATCCACATCCAAGCCAGGGGTGATGATGGTGGCTTTAATCGGGTCTAGCATGTTGAAGTTTTCGGCCAAATTGCCAAAGCCATGCCAGCGCTCGTTGGCTTTCAGCATCCAAGCATCGCGCTCCTCCAAGCCTTCTTCAGACAAATCATTGGGTCCCCAGACTTTAAACCACCAGTCTGCACCCCATTCTTCATCCACTTTGCGCATGGCACGACGGAAATCCAAGGCTTCCATTAGAGATTCTTCCACCAGCGCTGTACCGCCTGGCGCTTCCATCATCGCCGCCGCCACGTCGATACTGGCCACAATCGAATACTGTGGGCTTGTGGAAGTATGCATCAAGTAGGCTTCATTAAAGATGTCGCGGTCTAATTTATTGTTTTCGGCATCTTGTACCAAAATTTGCGAGGCTTGGCTCAAGCCTGCCAACAGTTTGTGCGTAGATTGTGTCGAGAAAACCATCGACTCTTTACAGCGCGGGCGGTCAGCACCAATGGCGTGGTAATCGCCATAAAAGTCATGGAAAGTCGCATGTGGCAACCATGCCTCGTCAAAATGCAAGGTGTCTATCTTGCCGTCCAACATTTCTTTGATTTCCTCCACGTTGTACAACACGCCGTCATAAGTTGATTGCGTAATCGTCAATACACGTGGTTTGGCGTTTTTATCAGTGATAAATGGGTTGCGGTCAATTTTCTTTTGAATGTTTTCCCAAGCAAACTCACTTTTTGGAATCGGGCCGATAATGCCAAAGTGGTTGCGTGTCGGCATTAAAAATACAGGTACGGCGCCTGTCATGATAATCGAATGCAACACAGATTTATGGCAGTTACGGTCAACCACCACCACATCGCCCGGCGCCACGGTGCTGTTCCACACCATTTTGTTGGAGGTGGAAGTACCATTGGTGACAAAATACAAGTGGTCGCAGTTATAAATACGCGCCGCGTTACGCTCAGAAGCCGCGACAGGGCCAGTATGGTCAAGTAACTGCCCAAGCTCGTCTACCGCATTACACACGTCAGCACGGAGCATGTTTTCACCAAAAAATTGGTGAAACATCTGCCCAACGGGCGATTTTAAAAACGCCACGCCACCCGAGTGGCCAGGGCAATGCCATGAGTAAGAACCATCTGCCGCATAGTGCGTCAGCGCTTTAAAGAAAGGTGGCGGTAGGCTGTCTAGGTAGGCACGCGCTTCACGAATAATCAAACGTGCAACAAACTCTGGCGTGTCTTCATTCATGTGGATAAAGCCATGCAATTCACGCAATACATCGTTGGGAATATGGCGCGAAGTACGGGTTTCACCATGCAAGAAAATCGGGATTTCCTCATTGCGATAGCGGATTTCTTTTACGAAGCTACGAAGCTGTTCAATCGCCTCAGGTTTCTCTTCCACAATTTCCTCATCATCAATCGACAAGATGAAGGCTGAAGCACGGCTTTGCTGTTGCGCAAATGAGGTCAGGTCACCATAGCTGGTCACCCCAAGCACCTCTACGCCTTCCTCCTCAATGGCTTTGGCTAGCACGCGGATGCCTAAACCAGAGGAGTTTTCTGACCGGAAGTCCTCGTCTATGATGACAATTGGAAAGCGAAATTTCATTCAAATACCTTTATAAATTAATTTTGAGAGCGAATCGCGTTGTCGCGTGCTCGCTCAATCCTCGCCGTAATCAAACATACTGTCTCGTCTCTCGCTCCGCGGCTTCTAGCGCTTCATCCCTCAAAATCAAATTTCTGAAGGTAATTGACGATTTTTAAACTATATTTTAGGAAGGGTTACACCAACTTGACCTTGGTATTTACCACCACGGTCTTTGTAGCTGGTTTCGCACACATCATCTTCATCCGCTTCAAAAAACAGCACTTGCGCGCAGCCTTCGTTTGCGTAGATTTTGGCTGGCAGTGGCGTGGTATTGCTAAACTCTAGCGTGACATAGCCTTCCCACTCTGGCTCAAATGGCGTCACGTTGACGATGATGCCACAACGCGCGTATGTGGATTTACCTAAACACACCGTCAACACATTGCGTGGAATACGAAAATATTCAACAGTTCTCGCGAGTGCGAATGAGTTGGGCGGGATGATGCAATAATCAGCATTCACTTCCACAAATGAGTTGGGGTCAAAGTTTTTCGGGTCAACAATCGTGCTATTTAAGTTGGTAAACAGCTTAAATTCCTTTGAGCAACGAATATCGTAGCCATAGCTAGACGTGCCATAAGACACCAAGCGCTGGCCTTCCGCATTCACTTTCACCTGATTTGGCTCAAACGGCTCAATCATGCCGTGTTGTTCAGCCATTTTACGTATCCATTTATCTGACTTAATGCTCATAAGCGCTGTGTGACCTTTGAAAAAATAATGCCCAATGTTTTAGATTGGGCATTATAAAGTGCATTACACAAATATGTGAATAAATTAGTGCTTATCGCCCCCTAATTCAATGCTATAGCGCCAGAATTGGTCTTCACCTTCAAAAATCACTTTTGAGGCTTCTGGGTCACGGCTACCTGCTGGGTATTGATGTGCTGGCGTTTTATCTGCCGCCCATGCTTTTACCACTGGGTCAACCAAGCGCCATTGGGCTTCGGCTTCACTAATATGCAAGTAGTTAGAGTTATCACCTTGCATTAAGTTGAGCAATAAAGCCTCGTAAGCATCAACCGTATCATCTTCTGGCAAGCGGTTGGCTGCGTCCAGTTGGATGGTACGTGTGTTGATGTCCAAGCCTGGAATCTTAGATTGGATTTCCATTTTGATACATTCACGCGGTTGTATGCCGATGATAAGCCAGTTCTGATCCTGACCGCCATTGATTTGCAACGGTGATTTTTTAAAGCGGATGGAAATACGTGTGTCGGCTTCGTGCAGGCGTTTGGCGGTGCGGATGTAGAATGGCACACCTTTCCAACGTGGGTTGTCGATAAACAATTTCAACGCGGCATAAGTTTCTACCACACTGCCTTTGTCGCCACCTTGCGCGGTCAATTCTTCCAAGTAACCTGGCACTTTTTCGCCATTGACTTCACCCGCGCTATATTGTGCGCGGAAGGCGTGTTTGCTTAATTCATTGACTGGAATTGGGCGAATTTCTTCTAACACTTTGATTTTAGCTGCGCGGATGCCATCAGGGGTTAAGTCTTTAGGCATTTCCATAGTAGCCAAGGCCAACGTTTGCAGGATATGGCTTTGAATCATGTCACGCAAGGCACCTGTACTATCGTAGAACTGTGTACGGTCACCCACGCCCAACATTTCAGTGTTGGTGATTTGCACGTGGTCAATGTATTGGTTGTTCCAAATCGGCTCTAAAATGGTGTTGGTAAAGCGTTGTAGCAAGATGTTTTGCAACGCTGATTTGCCCAAGTAGTGGTCGATACGGTAAATTTGGTGTTCTTTTAAGTGCGTTGTAATCGCTGTTTGCAATGCTTTGGCTGATGGTAAGTCGGTGCCAAATGGTTTTTCAATCACGACACGGCGCCAGTATTTGTCTTCGTTAGTCAACCCCACTTTAGCTAAAGATTCGACCACTGGGGCAAAATCCACAGGGCGTACGGATAAGAAGTAAGCCAAGTTTTGTGGGAATGTTTTTTCATTGCTCAAAGTGGCGCTGAGTTTGCTAAATGCGTCTGGGTCTGTCGGTGGGTTGGCGTGGTAAAAGTTACGTGCGATAAAACGCTCAAACACAGCTTGATCGTAACCTTTTTTAAATTTGGCATCGAGCATACTTTTAATATCGGCGCGCCATGCGTCCAAGTCCACCACTTGACGGCCCACGGCTAAAATCTTCATTGTCTCAGGCAAGCGGCCCAATAAATCCAATCTAAACAAGCCTGGATATAATTTCACGCGGGCAAGGTTGCCACTCGCGCCAAACAATACCAAGGTACAAGGATCAATGTGTGTTGTCATCATAAACCTTTAAAAATTAACTTTAGAATCATAAGCGAATGGGAAAGGCTACTGAGCCTTTCCCATCTATTGGCTATATTAACGGCTCAATCCGTCAATATTTAAGTCTTACTAACTTCTTACCAACTTACTTGGTTTTAACTGAGTGGCCACCAAACGCATTGCGCATCAGTGACAACAGTTTGTAGCTATAACCTTCAGCATCTTGGCTTCTGAAACGTGCTTGCAACGCTGTGGTTAACACAGGGGCTGCAATGCCTTGCTCAACAGCTTCAACCACCGTCCAACGGCCTTCGCCTGAGTCAGCCACGTAAGGTGCGATTTCATTAAGGCTTTGGTCTTCTTTTAATGCTTCAGCAGTTAAGTCTAGCAACCAGCTACGCACCACAGAGCCATGACGCCACAATTCTGTGATTTGAGCTAAATCTAATTCAAATTCTTTTTTACCTTTGATTAAATCTAAACCTTCAGCAAAGGCTTGCATCATGCCGTATTCAATACCGTTATGAATCATTTTTGTGAAGTGACCAGAACCCACAGGGCCCACGTGCGCCCAACCACGGTCAGCGTGTGTCAATGCTTGTGCATATGGTGCCAACACGTCAGCGTATTGTTTCTCACCGCCGTACATCAAGCAGTAACCGTTATCCAAGCCCCAAACGCCACCAGACGTACCGCAGTCAATAAAGCCGATACCGTGCTCAGCAAGCATCGCGCCACGACGTTGGCTGTGTTTGTAGTTTGAGTTACCACCGTCCACAATGATGTCGCCTTTGTTTAACATTGGGATGAGCGCTTTGATTTGATTTTCGGTGATTTCACCTGCTGGTAACATTAACCAGACAATTTTTTGGCCTTGTAACTTGCTCACTGCATCTTCTACTGAGCTTGCAGCTTCCATGCCTTCATTTTGCACGAGTTTGTTAACGAATTCGGTGTTGAAGTCAAAACCAACCACATTGATTTTGTTACGGAGCAAACGTGCAGCCATGTTGCCACCCATTTTGCCTAAGCCTATCATTGCTAATTTCATTTAGATTTTTCCTATGGTGTGAGGAGAGTTTAAGAAACATCAACCTTGTGGGTTAAGATGCACTCATGAATAATTTAGGAAAATTATTTGCACGAGTTAGGTATAATTATAGCAAATCAAGCAGCAAGGCTCAAAGGCTGCTTTTGTTATTTTTTCTATAGGTAGTTTACATGGCTTTATCTCAAACACGTTGGCATACATTTCAAACTCAAGACGACATCAATCAAGCAGCACTCAAGCATATTTTGCAATCCGCTGAAAAAGCCATTGCCGCGCATGGTAGCTTTTTAATCGTGTTGGCAGGCGGTAGTACACCCAAGGCGGTGTATCAACTATTAGCCAAACAACAGGCGGATTGGTCTAAATGGCATGTCTATCATAATGATGACCGCTGCTTGCCTGTGGACCATGATGAGCGCAACAGTAAAATGGCGCGTGAAGCATGGCTTAACCATGTGGCGATTCCGCAAAACCAAATTCACGACATCCCCGCAGAGTTAGGCAATATTGAAGGTGCTAAAGCCTATGCCAACACCTTGGCTGGCGTACGCACTTTCGACATGGTGTTGTTAGGCTTGGGTGAAGATGGGCATACTGCTAGTTTATTTCCAGGTCAAACGGTAGACAATAGCGCCGATGCGGTGCCTGTATTTAACTCTCCCAAACCACCTGCTGACCGCATTACCATCAGCCAAAACCGCCTAAATAACACGCATGAAGTGATGTTTTTGGTGACTGGCGCTGGTAAGCAAGAAGCCGTGGACAACTGGCGCAAAGGTGTTGCGATTCCTGCGACTTTGGTCACAGGAAAAAATGGCGCGGATGTGTATTGTTATGGCGTCAAAACCGAATAGGTCTTCCCCAACTTATCTAACTGCTAAAGCAGCTGATATTTTGTGAAGGTCGATGCGTAGCATCGGGCACCTGACGGACATGACCCTTCACGATCGACTTAGTGCAATAGCACTTAGTGAGATTGGGGACAACCCTTGCGGTTGTGCGGTTAAGGCGTCAACCTGCGCTAGCTAACGTATAGCACGGCAGTTTTAGTCTTCAAAAAGCCTAGAATAATTCTAGGCTTTTTTCTTTAGTTATCTTGCGTTAGTTAGCCCAAATGGGCTAATGACAATAATCTATGTACTTACTACACTCCTAATGCGAATAAGTCTAAGAGTACCTTTTGTACTTGTTTAAGAAGGCTTATAAAGAATATTTAAGGGGATTGAAATGACATTTAAAAGTACAACAACAGTTTCAGGGTCTGATGCTAAGGATGATGTATTTAATGGTCGCGAAGATCAGGCAATTGTAATTTCTGCAGCTAGTTTATTATCCAACGATGTCGCTGGATCCTCAACTTACTGTGATTATTCTATATGGAATGTCCTTTGGTGGTGCTGGGGTTGCGATGTTAAAACTGATGCGACCATGACTGTGGTGAGTGTACAGAACCCAGTGAACGGTACAGTGAGTTTGAGTAATGGACAAGTTTCTTTTATTCCAAATCCAGATTTCAATGGTATTGCAAGCTTTACCTACACTATTAGAGACAGCAACGGTAAAACGGATACTGCTACAGTGAGTTTGAATATTGCACCGGCAAATGACGCACCTGATGCGAGAGATGATAGTGCGACTGGCAATGCAAATAGCCAAATTGTGATTCCTGCAGCTAATTTATTGGCGAATGACACAGACCCAAATGGGGATGCATTAAGAGTTGTGAGTGTGCAGGGTGCACAAAATGGCTCAGTTGCTTTGGTCAATGGCAATGTTATATTTACTCCAAACCCTGGCTACACAGGCCCTGCGCAATTTACCTACACAATTTCTGATGGAGCTAATGCGAATGCCACGCTTAACTTTAATAATTTAACTACAAGCATCAACAGTGCTTTACCTTCAGGCTGGTTTACTGATAATGCAGGTGGATTAGTAGAAATCAATACGGGTACTTTTTACGGAACTAATAACTCAAGTAAGGTCATCGAGTTAGAACGTAACCCAGGCGACGCTTCAAATTTATATACCAACGTTACAACCACAAATGGCCAACCAGTGACGGTTAATTTTGACTACGCCGCTCGTTCAGGCTTTACAGGCAACTCAGCAGTAAATGTGCTTGTGAATGGCAATGTGATTGGGACTGTGAATACAGGTTCAACTAATTTCTCATCACAAAGTTTTAGCTTTACCGGTAACGGTGGTGTAATGCGTGTAGAGTTTAAAGCAGCAGACAATAACTCTACAGGCGGGTTGTTGGACAATATTAGTATTTCAGCACCACAAGTTGGGTTAACCGATACAGCAACTGTAAACTTGAATATCGTTGCAGTTGCGCCTGCAACGCCAACAGTAGCACCTGATATGACTGCACCAACAGATACAGGTGTATCTAACACAGACAATTTGACCCGTGACAACACGCCAAGCTTTGTAGTGGATAATCCTAGTGATTTGCCAGTGATTTTATACGTCAACGGCTCACCAGTGGCATCTACTTATGACCCTGTAACAAACACTGTGACACCAACCAATGGTATTCCTGATGGTTCACCTGTGATTACATACGCACTGGGTACAGCACCTAATCAATCAGGTCAAAGTCCTGCTTTACCTGTCACAATTGACACTACTCCACCCACTTCACCGACTGCTACACCTGACATGACGGCTGCAACGGATACAGGTCCAAGCAACACCGATAACAACACGGATGACAGTACACCTGACTTTGCAGTGACGGTGCCAGTCGGTACAACACCTAGCTTGTATGTGGATGGTGTAAAAGTACCAGCGACGTATAATCCAGCGACAGGTACATTGACACCAGTGAACCCAATTACCAATGGTAACCACACTGTGGCTTATACATTGACTGACCCAGCAGGTAACGAGTCAGCACAAAGTCCAGCCTTGCCAATCGTGATTGGTGCACAAAGTGTTGCGCCAGTCACCCCGAGCGTTGCGCCAGACATGACAGCGCCAACGGATACAGGTGTATCTAACACTGACAACAACACTAGCGATACTACGCCTGACTTTGCAATTCCAGCACCAGGTGCGAATACGCCTAACTTGTATGTGAACGGTATAAAAGTACCATCTGTGTATAACCCTGCTACTGGCACATTAACGCCTGTGAACGGTCTTCCGGAAGGTGCAAGCAATGTTCAATTCTCATTGACCAACCCACAAGGTCAAGAGTCAGGTTTAAGCCCAGCTTTACCTGTTGTGATTGACACGCAAGCACCAACACAACCTCTGACAGCGCCAGACATGACAGCGCCAACGGATACAGGTGTGTCTAACACTGATAACAACACAGACGACAGTACACCTGACTTTGCGGTGACGGTGCCAGTCGGTACAACACCTAGCTTGTATGTGGATGGTGTAAAAGTACCAGCAACTTACAATCCAGCGGCTGGTACATTGACTCCAACGACGCCAATTACCAATGGTAACCACACTGTGGCTTACACATTGACTGACCCAGCAGGTAACGAGTCAGCACAAAGCCCAGCCTTGCCAATCGTGATTGGGGCACAAAGTGTTGCGCCAGTTACCCCGAGCGTTGCGCCTGATATGACAGCTGCCACAGATACAGGTGTGTCTAACACAGATAACTTGACCCGTGACAACACCCCTGACTTTGCAATTCCAGCACCAGGTAGCAATACGCCTAACTTGTACGTGAATGGTGTAAAAGTACCATCTGTGTATAACCCTGCTACTGGCACTTTGACGCCTGTGAACGGTCTACCAGAAGGTGCTAGCAATGTTCAATTCTCATTGACCAACCCACAAGGTCAAGAGTCAGGTTTAAGCCCAGCATTGCCTGTGAACATTGACACTATTGCACCTGCTAAAGCAGCGCCTGCGCCTGATATGACAGCAGCAACAGATACAGGGTCAAGCAATACGGATAACAATACCGATGACAGTACCCCTGACTTTACGATAACCGTACCAGTAGGCACCACACCTACATTATTGGTAGATGGTGCAAAAGTACCTGGGACTTACAACCCAAGCACAGGCATACTCACACCAACCAACCCTATCAGCGTAGGTGCACATACCATTTCTTATGTGTTAACTGATGCAGCTGGTAACGAATCATTACCTAGTGACTCACTAGCGATTTTGATTGGTCAACAAGTCGTGGTACCGCCACCAACAACAGGTGCCATTACATTGGCACCAGCGAGTGATACAGGCGTAGTTGGTGACAACATTACAAGTGACCGTTCACCTAAGTTTATTGTAGACAATCCGAACGATTTACCAGTGAAGTTGTTTGCAAACGGTGTTGAAATTGGCGGTACAACGTATGACCCACTCACCAACACAGTGTCATTGCCTGTCGGTGTACAAGCACCTAACGGTACTTTCCAAATCACTTATGCTTTGGTAAACAACAATGTGACAGGTCCACAAAGTGCACCATTAAGCTTGCAAATTACAGATGGTAGCAATGCAAACATTGCCCCAGATGCACGCGATGATGTGATTGGTAACGTGAATCCAAACAACGGTGTGATTTTATTCTCACCTGCTAGCTTGTTAGCGAATGACTTTGACAGCAACGGTGACGCGATTCGTGGCGTGGCAATTGGTGAAGCACAAAATGGTCAAGTCACCTTTGACGGCACTAACGTTGTGTTTACCGTCACACCAGGCTTCTCAGGTTTGGCGTCATTCACCTATACCATCACCGATGACAAAGGTGGTTTCGACAAAGCAACCGTGAGCTTCAATGTCACAGCTGCAGGTGGTAACGTGATTAACGGTACCGCTGGCAATGACAACCCATTGAACGGCACCAGTGGCAATGACATCATCAACGGCTTAGGTGGTGATGATGTGATTCAAGGTGGTAATGGCAACGACATCATCAGCGGTGGTCGTGGCAATGACGCGATGGCAGGTAACGGTGGTGCTGATATCTTCAAATGGATATTAGATGATATCGAGCCGTTTGGTAATGGCGAAGAAGTTGACACTATCTTTGCTGATGCCAATGACAAGTTAGACTTAAAAGACTTGTTAATCGGTGAGTCAGCCACAGCGGCCTCATTGGATAACTACCTACACTTTAACTTTGTGGGTGGAGATACCCAAATCAGAGTGAGTGTTGCGGGTTCATTCGGTAACGGTAACGTGTCTGGTGCTACAGTACCTAACAGCAGTGACCAAACGATAGTATTGAAAGGCTTTGATTTAACGGCAGGCAACACCTTGTCTGACCAACAAATCATTCAAAACTTGCTCAATGCAAACGCTTTGATTACTGACTAAGTAACTAGCAATAGCACTAAACAAAACGCCCAGCATCGCTGGGCGTTTTGATTTTTGAATAAGTAATGACAGCAAATTGTAAAAGTTGATAAAAAGGTACGTTTATTCGTTTAATTTTGTACTTGATTGTCTAGATTAGCCCGAATGGGCTAATGACGATATTTACTTCTCAGATTAGTATGCTTCCATCAGCAATCCCCCATATAACTTGGAAAAACAGAAGGAACTGCAATGACCTCAACTACCACTTACACCTTGGCAACGACTCCGATTCAAGTGAATCAGACGACAACGGCAGATCAATCACCACCAAAGACAGTGGTATTAAACGACGGACGTGTATTGCATGTATGGTCT
This sequence comes from uncultured Methylophilus sp., assembly GCA_965249075.1. Lineage (GTDB taxonomy): Bacteria > Pseudomonadota > Gammaproteobacteria > Burkholderiales > Methylophilaceae > Methylophilus. Next base: position 168,451 of record CBDFLF010000001.1, on the reverse strand, counting down.
GATTACGGTTCACACGATGATACGACCTTGATGAAATTGCAAGCGCGTATCTATAACGCAGATGGTACGCCATCTACTAATCAGTTTGCATTAACGGGTTCTTGGGCGATTGACGGTTCTGATGGTTATGACTTAGATAATCTCGATGTTGAGGTACTCAATAACGGTAACGTGGTGATTGGTTATGTACGTAATTTCGCAGAAAGTGGTGATGACGAGCCAGTCGCAACCATTATCAACCCAACAGTTACCCCTAATGCCACAGGTTTTTATGTTGCGCAGAATATTGAGTTGCAACAAAGCGATACGACGCAATTTGAATCTCCACCTGCAATTACAGCCTTAGCCAACGGTCAATTTATTGCGGTATGGTCTAAAAACGGACTTAACGATGATTTAACCTCAATGACGGTGCAAGCGCGTATTTTTAACGCCAATGGCACCCCTGCCAGCAATGAAGTCACGATTGGTGACTGGGCTGTGGATGGTTGGGATGGTTATGACATGGACCATATCACTGTGACACAACTCACTGGTGGCAATATTATTGTTGCTTACACACGCAACACTGCTGAAGTGGGCGAAGAGGAGCCTGTATTTGCGGTGCTTAATAGCGCTGGCAATGTGATTGTGGCTGACCTTGAAATGCAACAAAGCGATACGACAGTTTACGAATCTCCCCCTGTCATCACAGCACTCTCAGATGGTCGCTTTATGGCAGTTTGGGTTAAAGATGGTGACCGTGACAATGGTACATCAATGACCATTCAAGGTCGTATTTTTAATGCAGACGGCACAGCGTCTACCAACGAATTCCAAGTAGGCACCATGCCAGCCGATGGCTGGGACGCCTATGACACTGACAATCTAGTCATTAAAGAGTTGGCCAATGGCAATGTAGTGGTTGGCTATGTTCTCAACACCAGTGTATCGAATGATGACTGGCCGATGTTCACGATTGTAGACCCTTCATTTAGCCCAAGCAACACGAGCTTTATAGTGGCAGCTGACCGTCAAATCAATGCGACTGTGGATACAAACTACATGGGCCCACCAGTAATTGAATCACTGGGTAATGGCAACTTTGTTGCAGTATGGGTAGATGGTAACAATGGTGCCAATGCTTTACCAATTAAAGCCCGTATCTTTGATGGTCAAGGCAATCCGCTTTCTGCAGAAATCTTCATTGCTAACGCAGGCAATCAAGGCATTTCAACCGTAGACCAATTTGATTGGGACAACTTAAACGTTGTCGTACAAGACAATGGCGACTTTGTTGTGAGCTGGGTAGGTCATCACGATGGTTCAGGCACTTCAGTGATGAGCTCAGGTCCGATCACACCAACGGAGTTTTATGTTGAGCCAGTATTATCAGCCACCACTGGCAAAATCATCTTCCAAGCCTTTAGTGCGACTAATGGTAACGAAGTATGGGTAACAGATGGTACGACAGAAGGCACTGTACTCCTTAAAGACATCATCGAAGGTGGTGCTTCAGGTATCCCAGGGCTAGGCAATAACTACTACGATGCTAGCTTTGCAGACATTGGCAATGGCAAAGTATTGTTCCAAGCCTACACTTCAAGCAATGGCTATGAGCTATGGATTACCGATGGCACCACTGCGGGTACACAATTACTCAAAGACATTAACGCAGGTAGTGCGAATGGCTTAAATTGGGGCTTGGGTACCGTGACAGGATTAGGCAATGGTAAATTTATCTTTACCGCTTATACAGAAGAGACTGGTCACGAACTATGGATTACAGACGGTACGTCTGCAGGCACTCAGTTACTTAAAGACATTAACGCAGGCCATGCACATGCATTCTTGAACCACGATGATCAAGAGCTATTGGCTAGCAATGTCGATGATTACGGTCCTGACTTTGTGGCGATTGGCAATGGTCGCGCAATCTTCCAAGCTTACACAGAAGAAACTGGTTTAGAAGTTTGGGTGACCGACGGCACGACAGCGGGTACCCAATTGCTTAAAGACGTGAATGAAGGCCATGCACACTCATGGGCGAACCAATTCACAGCCTTAAGCAGTGGTAAAGTGGTATTTGAAGCCTACACAGAAGAAACTGGTTTCGAGTTGTGGGTAACCGATGGCACCACAGCCGGTACACAGTTACTTAAAGATATTTATGGTGCACACGGAAGTTCTTCGCCAAGTGCCATTACCGCCACTGCGGATGGTAAAGCTTTATTCTGGGCAACGACAGCTGCCAATGGTAAAGAGCTATGGATTACCGACGGTACTACAGCAGGCACACAACTACTTAAAGACATTAACCCAGGTCATGGTCATGGTAATATTGTACCTACTGATGACTTCACTGCGATTGGCAATGGCAAATATGTCTTTAGTGCATATACACCAACCACAGGCACTGAAATTTGGGTGACTGATGGTACAGCGGCAGGTACACGCTTATTGAAAGACATCCATGCAGGTCATGGCTCATCTTTAATTGACAGCGTAGAACAAGGTACACAAGAAGTCACAGCTAACCCATATTCACTAGTGCAAATCGCCCCAGGTTGGGTATTGTTTAGTGCTTATGAGCCAACCAACGGTGTTGAGTTGTGGATTACTGACGGCAATGATGCATGGTTAGTGGGTAACGCTTCTTACAATGGCATTAACAATGCTGGTTGGTCTTCTTACCCATCAGACATCACAGCGATTGGTGATGGTAAAGCGATATTCACAGCGATTGATGCGAATGAAGGTAGCGAACCATTTATCTTTAATTTAGATACATGGTTACAATTACGTGCAGCCGGTCAAGATACTTCTGGTTCAATTCAATTCCTTAAAGACATCAATGAGCATGGTCATTCTTACGCACAAGATTACCTTGCTGTAGGCTTGGGTGGCGGTACAACAACGCCATCTACCCCAACAGTAGCGCCTGATATGACGGCACCTACAGATACAGGTGTATCTAATACAGACAATATCACCAAAGACAATACGCCTAGCTTTGTAGTGACTAACCCAAGTGATTTGCCAGTGACCTTGTATGTCAATGGCACACCAGTGGCTTCTACTTATGATCCAGCCACAAACACGGTGACACCAACGAATCCGATTCCTGATGGCTCACCGAATGTGACTTATGCATTGGGTACTGCGCCTAATCTATCAGGTCAAAGCCCAGCGTTGCCAGTGACGATTGACACTGTCGCGCCAACTGCACCAGCAGGTGCGCCTGATATGACAGCTGCAACGGATACTGGCCCAAGCAACGTAGACAACAATACGGATGACAGTACACCTGACTTTGCGATTCCAGCACCAGGTGTGAATACACCTAGCTTGTATGTAGATGGTGTAAAAGTGCCTTCGACTTACAACCCAGCCGCAGGCACATTGACACCAACTACGCCAATTGCTAATGGCAACCACACTGTGACTTACACCTTAACTGACCCAGCAGGTAATGAGTCAGCACAAAGTCCACAATTGCCGATTGTGATTGGTCCGCAACCAGTGACACCAGCAACACCAACAGTGGCACCTGATATGACAGCACCAACTGATACAGGTGCGTCTAACACAGACAACAACACAAACGATAGTACACCAAGCTTTGTGGTAGATAATCCAAGTGATTTGCCTGTGAACTTGTATGTGAATGGTAACCCAGTTTCATCTACTTACGACCCAGCCACAAACACAGTCACGCCAACGAATCCGATTCCTGATGGTTCACCGAATGTGACTTACTCATTAGGCACTGCGCCAAACGAGTCTGGTCAAAGTCCTGCGCTACCAGTGACTATTGATACTGTCGCCCCAGCTGCACCATCAGGTGCGCCTGACATGACGGCTGCAACGGATACAGGTGTGAGCCCAACAGATGACTTGACCAAAGACAACACACCTGACTTTACGGTAACTGTGCCAGTAGGTACGACACCTAGCTTGTATGTTGATGGCGTAAAAGTACCAGCGACTTACAACCCAGTAGCAGGTACATTGACACCAAACAGCCCGATTGCTGACGGCGCACGCACTGTGACTTATACATTGACTGACCCAGCAGGTAACGAGTCAGCACAAAGTCCACAATTGCCGATTGTGATTGACACACAAGCACCAGCCGCGCCTGCGACTGCTGTTGATATGACAGCTGCAACGGACACAGGCCCAAGCAACACGGACAACAACACTGGTGACAATACCCCTGACTTTGCGATTCCTACACCTGGTGTGAATACACCTAGCTTGTATGTGGATGGTGTAAAAGTACCAGCGACGTATAATCCAGCGACAGGTACATTGACACCTAACAGCCCAATTGCTGACGGTCCTCATACAGTGGCTTATACCTTGACTGATCCAGCAGGTAATGAATCACCATTGAGTCCAGTATTGCCTATCAATATTGACGCACAGGCACCAACAGCGCCTACCGTTGCGCCTGACATGACCACACCAACAGACACTGGTGTAAGTGCGACAGACAACAACACCAATGACAGTACGCCTGACTTTGCGGTGTCAGTGCCAAATGGCACAACACCTAAGTTGTATGTCGATGGCTTACCAGTAGCATCAACTTACAACCCAGCGACAGGTACATTGACACCCACTACGCCAATTGCGGATGGTCCTCATAATGTTGCATTTAGCTTGGTTGACCCAGCAGGCAATGAATCTCCATTGAGCCCAGCTTTACCTGTTGTGATTGACACGCAAGCACCTGCGCAACCAGCGAGTGCGCCAGACATGACAGCTGCAACGGATACAGGTCCAAGCAACACGGACAACAACACGGATGACAGTACACCTGACTTTGCAGTGACGGTTCCAGTCGGTACAACACCTAGCTTGTATGTGGATGGTGTAAAAGTACCAGCAACTTACAATGCAGCGGCAGGTACATTGACGCCTAACGCAGCAATTAATGCTGGTCCACACACTGTGGCCTACACATTAACTGACCCAGCAGGTAATGAGTCACTACCAAGTGCATCTTTACCGATTGTAATTGGTGTACAAAGTGTTGCGCCATCAGCGCCAAGCACAGCGCCAGATATGACAGCGGCAAGTGATACAGGTGCAAGCCCAACAGACAACAATACAAGCGACAGTACGCCTGACTTTGCAATTCCAAGTCCAGGTGCGAATACGCCTAACTTGTATGTGGATGGTTCAAAAGTACCTTCAGTGTATGATCCAGTTGCAGGCACATTAACGCCAGTTACTCCGATTGGTGATGGTCCACACAACCTACAATACTCATTGACCAACCCACAAGGTCAAGAGTCAGGTTTGAGCCCAGCCTTGCCTGTTGTGATTGACACGCAAGCGCCAGCTGCCCCAGCAGGTGCGCCTGACATGACGGCTGCAACGGATACAGGTGTGAGCCCAACAGATGACTTGACCAAAGACAACACACCTGACTTTACGGTAACTGTGCCAGTAGGTACGACACCTAGCTTGTATGTGGATGGTGTAAAAGTACCAGCGACTTACAACCCGGTAGCAGGTACATTGACACCAAACAGCCCGATTGCTGACGGCGCACGCACTGTGACTTATACATTGACTGACCCAGCAGGTAACGAGTCAGCACAAAGTCCACAATTGCCGATTGTGATTGACACACAAGCACCAGCCGCGCCTGCGACTGCTGTTGATATGACAGCTGCAACAGACACAGGCCCAAGCAACACGGATAACAACACTGGTGACAATACCCCTGACTTTGCGATTCCTACACCTGGTGTGAATACACCTAGCTTGTACGTTGATGGTGTAAAAGTACCAGCGACGTATAATCCAGCGACAGGTACATTGACACCAAACAGCCCAATTGCTGACGGTCCTCATACAGTGGCTTATACCTTGACTGACCCAGCAGGTAATGAATCACCATTGAGTCCAGCATTGTCTATCAATATTGACGCACAGGCACCAACAGCGCCTACCGTTGCGCCTGACATGACCACACCAACAGACACTGGTGTAAGTGCGACAGACAACAACACCAATGACAGTACGCCTGACTTTGCGGTGTCAGTGCCAAATGGCACAACACCTAAGTTGTATGTCGATGGCTTACCAGTAGCATCAACTTACAACCCAGCGACAGGTACATTGACACCCACTACGCCAATTGCGGATGGTCCTCATAATGTTGCATTTAGCTTGGTTGACCCAGCAGGCAATGAATCTCCATTGAGCCCAGCTTTACCTGTTGTGATTGACACGCAAGCACCTGCGCAACCAGCGAGTGCGCCAGACATGACAGCTGCAACGGATACAGGTCCAAGCAACACGGACAACAACACGGATGACAGTACACCTGACTTTGCAGTGACGGTTCCAGTCGGTACAACACCTAGCTTGTATGTGGATGGTGTAAAAGTACCAGCAACTTACAATGCAGCGGCAGGTACATTGACGCCTAACGCAGCAATTAATGCTGGTCCACACACTGTGGCCTACACATTAACTGACCCAGCAGGTAATGAGTCACTACCAAGTGCATCTTTACCGATTGTAATTGGTGTACAAAGTGTTGCGCCATCAGCGCCAAGCACAGCGCCAGATATGACAGCGGCAAGTGATACAGGTGCAAGCCCAACAGACAACAATACAAGCGACAGTACGCCTGACTTTGCAATTCCAAGTCCAGGTGCGAATACACCTAACTTGTATGTCGATGGTTCAAAAGTACCTTCAGTGTATGATCCAGTTGCAGGCACATTAACGCCAGTTACTCCGATTGGTGATGGCCCACACAACCTACAATACTCATTGACCAACCCACAAGGTCAAGAGTCAGGTTTAAGCCCAGCCTTGCCTGTTGTGATTGACACGCAAGCGCCAGCTGCCCCAGCAGGTGCGCCTGACATGACAGCTGCAACAGATACTGGCCCAAGCAACACCGATAACAACACGGATGACAGTACACCTGACTTTGCGGTGACGGTGCCAGTCGGTACGACACCTAGCTTGTATGTGGATGGTGTAAAAGTACCAGCAACCTACAATGCAGCGGCGGGTACATTGACTCCAACGACGCCAATTACCAATGGTAACCACACTGTGGCTTACACATTGACTGACCCAGCAGGTAACGAGTCAGCACAAAGTCCAGCCTTGCCAATCGTGATTGGTGCACAAAGTGTTGCGCCTGCAACGCCAACAGTGCAACCAGACATGACAGCGCCAACGGATACAGGTGTATCTAACACTGACAACAACACTAGCGACACTACGCCTGACTTTGCGATTCCAGCACCAGGTGCGAATACGCCTAACTTGTATGTGAACGGTATAAAAGTACCATCTGTGTATAACCCTGCTACTGGCACATTAACGCCTGTGAACGGTCTGCCAGAAGGTGCAAGCAATGTTCAATTCTCATTGACCAACCCACAAGGTCAAGAGTCAGGTTTAAGCCCAGCTTTACCTGTTGTGATTGACACGCAAGCACCAACACAACCTCTGACAGCGCCTGACATGACAGCGGCAACGGATACAGGTCCAAGCAACACCGATAACAACACGGATGACAGTACACCTGACTTTGCAGTGACGGTGCCAGTCGGTACAACACCTAGCTTGTATGTGGATGGAGTAAAAGTACCAGCGACTTACAATCCAGCAACAGGTACATTGACACCAGTGAACCCAATTACCAATGGTAACCACACTGTGGCTTACACATTGACTGACCCAGCAGGTAACGAGTCAGCACAAAGTCCAGCCTTGCCAATCGTGATTGGTGCACAAAGTGTTGCGCCAGTCACCCCGAGCGTTGCGCCAGACATGACAGCGCCAACGGATACAGGTGTGTCTAACACTGACAACAACACTAGCGACACTACGCCTGACTTTGCAATTCCAGCACCAGGTGCGAATACGCCTAACTTGTACGTGAACGGTATAAAAGTACCATCTGTGTATAACCCTGCCACTGGCACATTAACACCTGTGAACGGTCTGCCAGAAGGTGCAAGCAATGTTCAATTCTCATTGACCAACCCACAAGGTCAAGAGTCAGGTTTAAGCCCAGCTTTACCTGTTGTGATTGACACGCAAGCACCAACACAACCTTTGACAGCGCCAGACATGACAGCGCCAACGGATACAGGTGTGTCTAACACTGATAACAACACAGACGACAGTACACCTGACTTTGCGGTGACGGTGCCAGTCGGTACAACACCTAGCTTGTATGTGGATGGTGTAAAAGTACCAGCAACTTACAATCCAGCGGCTGGTACATTGACTCCAACGACGCCAATTACCAATGGTAACCACACTGTGGCTTACACATTGACTGACCCAGCAGGTAACGAGTCAGCACAAAGCCCAGCCTTGCCAATCGTGATTGGGGCACAAAGTGTTGCGCCAGTTACCCCGAGCGTTGCGCCTGATATGACAGCTGCCACAGATACAGGTGTGTCTAACACAGATAACTTGACCCGTGACAACACCCCTGACTTTGCAATTCCAGCACCAGGTAGCAATACGCCTAACTTGTACGTGAATGGTGTAAAAGTACCATCTGTGTATAACCCTGCTACTGGCACTTTGACGCCTGTGAACGGTCTACCAGAAGGTGCTAGCAATGTTCAATTCTCATTGACCAACCCACAAGGTCAAGAGTCAGGTTTAAGCCCAGCATTGCCTGTGAACATTGACACTATTGCACCTGCTAAAGCAGCGCCTGCGCCTGATATGACAGCAGCAACAGATACAGGGTCAAGCAATACGGATAACAATACCGATGACAGTACCCCTGACTTTACGATAACCGTACCAGTAGGCACCACACCTACATTATTGGTAGATGGTGCAAAAGTACCTGGGACTTACAACCCAAGCACAGGCATACTCACACCAACCAACCCTATCAGCGTAGGTGCACATACCATTTCTTATGTGTTAACTGATGCAGCTGGTAACGAATCATTACCTAGTGACTCACTAGCGATTTTGATTGGTCAACAAGTCGTGGTACCGCCACCAACAACAGGTGCCATTACATTGGCACCAGCGAGTGATACAGGCGTAGTTGGTGACAACATTACAAGTGACCGTTCACCTAAGTTTATTGTAGACAATCCGAACGATTTACCAGTGAAGTTGTTTGCAAACGGTGTTGAAATTGGCGGTACAACGTATGACCCACTCACCAACACAGTGTCATTGCCTGTCGGTGTACAAGCACCTAACGGTACTTTCCAAATCACTTATGCTTTGGTAAACAACAATGTGACAGGTCCACAAAGTGCACCATTAAGCTTGCAAATTACAGATGGTAGCAATGCAAACATTGCCCCAGATGCACGCGATGATGTGATTGGTAACGTGAATCCAAACAACGGTGTGATTTTATTCTCACCTGCTAGCTTGTTAGCGAATGACTTTGACAGCAACGGTGACGCGATTCGTGGCGTGGCAATTGGTGAAGCACAAAATGGTCAAGTCACCTTTGACGGCACTAACGTTGTGTTTACCGTCACACCAGGCTTCTCAGGTTTGGCGTCATTCACCTATACCATCACCGATGACAAAGGTGGTTTCGACAAAGCAACCGTGAGCTTCAATGTCACAGCTGCAGGTGGTAACGTGATTAACGGTACCGCTGGCAATGACAACCCATTGAACGGCACCAGTGGCAATGACATCATCAACGGCTTAGGTGGTGATGATGTGATTCAAGGTGGTAATGGCAACGACATCATCAGCGGTGGTCGTGGCAATGACGCGATGGCAGGTAACGGTGGTGCTGATATCTTCAAATGGATATTAGATGATATCGAGCCGTTTGGTAATGGCGAAGAAGTTGACACTATCTTTGCTGATGCCAATGACAAGTTAGACTTAAAAGACTTGTTAATCGGTGAGTCAGCCACAGCGGCCTCATTGGATAACTACCTACACTTTAACTTTGTGGGTGGAGATACCCAAATCAGAGTGAGTGTTGCGGGTTCATTCGGTAACGGTAACGTGTCTGGTGCCACTGTACCTAACAGCAGTGACCAAACGATTGTATTGAAAGGCTTTGATTTAACGGCAGGCAACACCTTGTCTGACCAACAAATCATTCAAAACTTGCTCAATGCAAACGCTTTGATTACTGACTAAGTAACTAGCAATAGCACTAAACAAAACGCCCAGCAATGCTGGGCGTTTTTTGTTTTGAGTATTGCAAATTTTAAGTTGGCGGTTAGGATATCCAACCTGTAACAAGTCACTATTGATTAAGTGTTTTGAATCACAATGTTTGGGAATTTTGCGCTATGGTCTAAGCTCGCCAATGCAATTTTGCTGGCGGCTTTACGCGCGATTTCTTTGTAGGTGTTGGCGACTGCGCTGTCTGGTTGCGCAATGACAGTGGGCGTGCCACCATCAGCTTGCACACGGATGCTCATGTCTAGTGGCAAACTGCCGAGTAAATCGACTTTGTAATCGCTCGCCATTAAGGCACCACCGCCTGCGCCAAAAATATGTTCTTCATGACCACAATTGCTACAAATATGTGTGCTCATATTCTCCACAATGCCTAAAATCGGAATGCCCACTTTTTCAAACATTTTTAAGCCTTTGCGTGCGTCTAGCAAGGCGATGTCTTGTGGCGTGGTGACAATAATCGCGCCAGTGACAGGGATTTTTTGCGCCAAGGTGAGTTGAATGTCACCCGTGCCTGGCGGTAAATCAATCACCAAATAATCTAAATCTTTCCATTTTGTATCGCGTAGCAATTGCTCTAGCGCACCCGTCACCATCGGCCCGCGCCACACCATAGGCGTATCCGTATCCACCAAAAAGCCTATGCTCATGGCCTGAATACCGTGCGCGAGCATGGGCTCTATGCTTTTGCCATCGGCGCTGTCTGGTCGACCGCTAATGCCTAACATTTGTGGTTGGCTAGGGCCGTAAATGTCGGCATCTAACAAGCCCACGGTTGCGCCCTCTGCCGCCAGTGCTAATGCTAGGTTCACTGAAGTGGTGGATTTGCCCACGCCGCCTTTGCCAGAGGCCACGGCAATCACGTTTTTAACATTGGGCAGTAAATTCACACCGCGTTGGACACTGTGCGCGACAATGCGTGAGCCAACATTTACTGTGATATTTCCGATACCGTCAATACTTTTTAAGGCTTCGGTGACGAGTTGTTGAATATGGCTCAATTGAGTTTTGGCAGGGTAGCCCAACACCACGTCTAGACTGACGTTGTTGCCATCAATTTGTATATTTTTGATACTTTTGGCACTGACAAAGTCTTTATTCGTGTTTGGGTCTATGCATAATTTGAGCGTACTTTGAATTAAAACTTCTGAGATGGCCATGCTGGATAATTCCCGACTAAAAAATTAAGGTAATTTTAAACCATGTGAAAGCGTCCGTCATTTGTTAAAATAGAAGATTATTGAATAATTTGATGTAGCTTAATTATGACGCGCAAAATTCTAGTCACTTCCGCACTACCATACGCCAACGGCAGTATCCATCTTGGCCATTTGGTCGAGTATATCCAAACTGATATTTGGGTGCGGTTTCAAAAAATGCAGGGGCACACTGTGCATTACGTTTGCGCCGATGATACGCACGGTACGCCGATTATGTTGCGCGCAGAAAAAGAGGGCGTGACACCCGAAGCGCTGATTGAAGCCGTTCATAAAGAGCATAGCCAAGATTTTGCTGAGTTTTTGGTACAGTTTGATAATTACTACTCTACGAATTCAGACGAAAACAAAGAACTGGCTTCTAACATCTACAAAGCACTCAAAGCCAATGGCAAAATCGCCAGCAAAACCATTGAGCAATATTTTGACCCTGTTAAAAATATGTTCTTGCCCGACCGCTTTATCAAAGGCGAGTGCCCAAAATGCCACGCCAAAGACCAATATGGCGATAACTGCGAAGTGTGTGGCGCAACCTATAGCCCTACTGATTTAATCAATCCATTTTCTGCGGTGTCTGGCGCGACGCCTGTGCGTAAAGAAACTGAACACTACTTTTTTAAACTCAGTGAGTGCGCAGACTTTTTACGTGATTGGACGCGCTCTGGCACCTTGCAAGCCGAAGCCGCCAATAAAATGACCGAATGGGTGGGTGAAGTTGGCGAGAATAAGCTCTCTGATTGGGATATTTCACGCGATGCGCCTTATTTTGGTTTTGAAATCCCCGATGCACCAGGTAAATACTTTTACGTATGGTTAGATGCGCCGATTGGCTATATGGCAAGTTTTAAAAACTTGTGCGCGAAGAACGGGCTAGATTTTGACGAGTATTGGAAAAAAGATTCAAAAACAGAGCTTTACCACTTTATTGGCAAAGACATTCTCTACTTCCACGCCTTGTTTTGGCCTGCGACACTTGAGTATTCAGGCCACCGAACCCCAACCAATGTATTCGCACATGGCTTTTTAACCGTCAATGGCGAGAAAATGTCCAAATCGCGCGGCACGTTTATCACGGCGCGTAGCTATTTAGACCACATTAAAAACCCAGAGTATTTGCGCTATTACTATGCCGCCAAACTCAATGGCAGTATGGAAGACATTGATTTAAACCTAGAAGATTTTGTCGCGCGAGTTAACAGTGATTTGGTGGGGAAATATATCAATATTGCCAGCCGAACAGCGGGTTTCGTTGCTAAGCGTTTTGATAACCAATTAAAACCACCGAGCAATCATCCTGTGATCGCGGAAATGCGTGCGGCGGCAGAAAGCATAGCCGAAGCCTACGCCAACCGTGATTTTGCACGTGCCTTGCGTGAGATTATGAAATTAACCGATGCCGCCAATGGCTTTGTGGCAGAAGCCGCCCCTTGGGTGGTGGCTAAAGACGAAACACGTGATGCTGAGTTACACCAAATTTGCAGTGACGCGCTGGAAATGTTCCGCATCCTCACTATTTACCTCAAACCCGTGTTGCCAAAAATCGCCCAAGAAATTGAAGCGTTTTTAAATGTGCCTGCTTTAACATGGGCAAATGTGCAAACTGGTTTGCAGGATGGGCATGGCATTCAAGCTTATAACCATTTAATCACCCGTGTAGACCCTAAACAGATTGAAGCCATGACCGAAGCCAATAAAGAAAACTTACAAGTCGCACCTGCACCGCAATCATCTGAGACCAAAGCGCCAGCCACAAAAGCTGAAACCCCTGCGGAAGAGGGCGCTTATATCTCGATTGATGACTTTACCAAAGTGGATTTGCGCATTGCTAAGATTGTGGATGCACAGCATGTGGAAGGCGCAGAAAAGTTGTTGCAACTGACTTTGGACATAGGTGAAGCAAAAACGCGCAATGTGTTTGCAGGGATTAAATCTGCTTATGACCCTGAAAGCCTAAAAGGGCGTTTGACTGTGATGGTGGCAAACTTGGCGCCACGTAAAATGAAGTTTGGCTTGAGCGAAGGCATGGTGTTGGCCGCCAGCGATGAACGTGGCGGACCATATATACTTAGCCCCGACAGTGGCGCGCAAGCGGGTATGCGTGTGAAGTAGTGTTCAATCATTGAATCACGGTTAAACAGCGCTATTTAAGCCATTTTTAACCAGCTTTTTAATTCAATATTTCATAAAAGCCTCCGTTACAGTACGTAGCGGAGGCTTTTTCTTTGTAAATTTTTATTCACTTCTCGCGATTATTGCAAGTATTACTTGCAAATCAGCTTGTAAGTTGTTATTTTTATTAAAAATAATAAGTCTATAATGTTGTTTACGGTCGACTATAGTGTTTTGTACGTGACTTAATGCTGGCTTGATTTTTGCTTAAGTTAATGCAATTGATAATACTATGTAGTCAATAAAGCCGAATTTTGAATGTTGCCATGAAAACCATTATTAACACAACACTAGCATTGATGCTGTCTGGGCAGGCGCTGACTGCCTTTGCAGCGACTGCACTTGGCTGTTTGATTGAGCCGTCGCAAATTGCCCAAGTAGGCAGTCAAGTCGTTGGTGTGACTGAAAGTGTCAATGTTGAGCGTGGTGATATTGTCCAAAAAGGCCAAATCTTGGCAACTTTGAAGTCTGATTATGAGCGTGCTAACGTTGATATTGCTAAAACACGTAGTCAGCTTGAGGCGGATGTGCGTTCAGCTGAGGCTAACTTGGAATTGGCGCGCATTACAGAAAAACGTGGCGTTGATTTGGTTCAAAAGAAATTCCTCTCGCAACAAGCCCTTGATAAATCTCACGCTGAAACTGTGCTGGCCGAACAACGTTTGGCTTTTGCTAAAGAGCAGTTGCGCATTTCTGGCGGTGAATTGAATGTAGCGCGAGCGCAGTTGGGCTTGCGTTCTATCCGTGCGCCGTTTGATGGGATTGTGGCTGAGCGTTTTGTTTGGCCTGGCGAGCGTGTGGAAGATAAGCCGCTGTTCAAAATCGTTAAAATCAATCCATTACGTGTGGAGATAGTCGCGCCTGTGGAGTTGTACGGTCAGGTTGAGAAATCACAAATCATTCAAATCAAACCAGATTTAGCTAACACGGGCAGTGTGGATGCGAAAGTGGTGTTGGTGGATAAGGTGATTGATGGTGCAAGTAACACCTTTAGAATCCGCGCAGAAATAGATAATCAAACCGCTGAAATTCCTTCTGGTTTGCGTTGCAAAGCTATGATTACACCAAACACGGTGGCTAAAGCGCCTAATGGCGTGCCTAAGGTTTCTGATAGTCCAGTGGCATTGAATCCACAAGCCACCAACAAGCATAGCTTTGAGCTTAAACCTTTGGGTGAGGTGATGAAGTCAGAACCTCAAACTAAAAATTTAGGTGCAAATCCATCTGGTTTGGGTTTGCCTAATAGTCAATTTAGCCAACAGCAGCCAATGATTCAACAGCCATTAGGCAGTGCAAAAAACCAATTTTCGTTGCGCATGGATAAATCTGTGCCTATGCCTTCTAGCCCACCAGTTATTAAAATGCCTAGTGATAAAGGCGCTGCGAATAGCCCTGCTATCAGCATTGAAGAGCAATTTAGACAATTACAGCAACAACGTGATGCTGTCAAAAATGGCACATATAAACCTACAAGTGTCACGCCTACTACAAGTGCCACACCTAGAAGTGGAGTGGCAGCTTATCAAGCTAAAGTGGTTGCTTACCAATCAACACCTGTTGTAACCGCACAGAGTAATGGGGGCGTGGCGTACCCTTCTGCGCTAGCACCACAGGTGATACGACAAGTCACGCCTATGCCAGCAGGTTTCAGAAGAATCACCAACCGTGATGCGATGAAAACCTTCCCAATTAGACGTGTCGTGGCTTTGGCGCCTAACGCAGTCGCTCCTGAGAGCTTGCCAGCAACATGGCAAAATCAACAAGATGATTCTGCAAATGTTTCTGCCATCAAAGTGAATTCAGATTGGCAATCGAATATTGCGGTTAAAGATGATTTAACCTTCAAGCCTAAGTTGAAAATGGACAGAGCACTGTTTGGTTACGGTGGCCGCTCAAGTTCAACTTCTTTTCAATCAAACTAACTGTTCTGTTCCGATAAGCTGAAGCCGATTCAATGAAGTTAGGTCTCGCTCAAACAATCCGAAAACGTATCGTGATCGAGGAAATCGAGCCACGCATACTCTATTCCGCAGATGCGCTTGCAGTCTCTCAATTATTGGTTGATGACACGACCGCCAATAATCAATTGGTATTGGTGTTAGACGCAGAAAACCAACAAAGCAATAACGCCACGCAACAACCACCTGTTGGCAATAGTTCGCAGTCAGAAACTACACAGACACAAAATACTGCTTCGGCAGATAATCAAAATACTACAACCGAAGCTAATACCGAAGTTGATTCGGCGCAACAGCAAACACTTAAAGAAATCGTGTTTGTAGACACGCGCGTGGCTGATTATCAACAACTCGTAGACGATATCTTGGCAAAAGCCACGCAAGGACAGTCTATTGATGTGGTCATGATTCGTGACAACGAAGATGGCTTGCAAACCATTTTAGATACATTGAAAGCCCGTGGACAAGTCGATGCTATACATTTGCTTGGTGAAGGTGCAAATGCAGAACTAACTCTGGGCAATCGCTTGCTGACCGCTGAACAGCTTGCAGCACAAAGTGATCTATTTAAAGAAATCGGACAACACCTCACGGCTGACGCAGACATTCTGATTTATGGCTGTAATTTTGCGCAAGATGCCACAGGCCAAGCCATGGTGCAAACACTGGCTAATTTAACAGGCGCCGATGTGGCGGCGAGTGATGATAGGACAGGCCACGCCAGCGAAAATGGCGATTGGGTGCTGGAGTATTACTCAGGCAAAATAGAATCAGATGTTCCACTCTCGCTGACGACGCAAGCTAGTTGGGAGCATGCACTTGCTACCTTCACGGTTACAACTAATGCTGATTATTTGGGCGCTGAATTTGTGCCAGGCACATTGCGCTATGCCATCACCCAAGCCAATGCGGTAGGTGGCACAGATAATATCGTGTTTAATCTTTCTACTGGCAATGAAACCATTCGGCTTGTATCAGCATTACCTGCAATCAACTCACAAATACACTTTAGTGTCACCAATGGCACACAAGCCATCATCAGTGGAGATACGAACAACAATGGCGTGGCAGATATAAACAGTGGTTTAGTATTTAATGCTTCTGGGGGTAGTAGCAGTATTACAGGATTAACCATAAGGGATTTTGTAGCAGATGGTATTCGATTAAATAATGCACAATCCATCGTCGTGACCAATAGTGTGATTAGCAATAATAATGTTGGTATAAGAATCACGAATAACTCACAGCTTGGGGCATACACTTCAAATACCATTTCCAATAATGAAGTGGGTATTTCAATAGATAACGGCTACTACACAAAAATAGGCGGCATCACTGCCAGTTTGGGTAATGTTATTACTGGTAATACTGCGGCTGGCATCAGTATTGTTGGAGGTAGTGCCTATTACAATTCAATTTTAGGCAACCAAATTTATGCCAACGGTGGTTTAGGAATCGATTTGAACGCAAATAATACGGTTCAAATAAATGATGCTTCAGATAGTGATGCTGGCGCAAATCAGGGACAAAACTACCCAATTATTAGCACTGTTAGTTACAACAGCACAACACAAGAGCTCACTATTACTGGTCATTTGGATTCGTATGCTGGGTATTATTTTAGACTAGAATTTTTCGGCTCAAGCGCTGCAAACGTTGATGGCAACGGCTATGGCGAAGGGCAGCAGTTTTTAGGGTCATCCCTTTTTTATAATAATGCTACGGGCGGTAATTTTTCGGTGACATTAAGTGGCATTAGTATGGCTGGAATTAGTGCCATTACAGCCACCGCAACTTGGACTGAATCTACACAAACGAATCTATACGACACCTCTGAATTTTCTGCGCAATATAGTACTGATTTAATGATTAGCAAGACCACGCCAACGGTAGTGAATACCAACACTGTTGGTTATCAATCTCCGCCAACTCTCCAACCATTGAATGACGGCAGAGTTTTGTATGTTTGGTTCAATGATGCGCTGTCTGATAATTCAACGAATATGACGCTTCAAGGCCGTATTATGAATGCCGACGGCACTGCCTCTACCAACCAATTCCAAATTGGCACATGGGCAGTCGATGGTAGTGACGGCTATGATGTTCCTAGTGTGAGCTTAGTTAAACTAAGCGATGGCAATGTAGTGGTAGGGTGGGTGCGTAGCAATGGTTCGCCGGGTGGTGATGAGCCCATATTTGCCATTATCAATACCAGTGTTGCGCCGACAGACCCAGGTTTTTATGTGGTGAACCAAACTGAAGCCCAGCAAAATGATACCACCACATTTGAGAGCCCGCCTGTGTTAACCGCCTTGGCGGATGGTCGTTTTATAGCGACTTGGCTTAAAAATGGGTTGGATGAGGATGTAGGCTATAACAATCTTTATTCACGCATTTTTAACGCCAATGGCACCCCAGCGACTGGTGACTTTCAGATAGGGACATTTGGCGTTGATAATTTTGATAATTTTGATTTACCATCCATTACAGTCAAGCAATTGGCTGGTGGAAATGTTGTGATTGGGTTTGTACGCTCCACAGGTTTTGGCTTTGATACGCCCGTATTCCATGTGATAAATCCTTCGTTGCTTCCTGGGGCCTCTGGTTTTGTGGTGACTTCAGATGTCATTGTTATTCAAAATGATGTAACTGGTTTTGAATCTCCTCCTGTCATACAAACTTTGAGTGATGGTCGCTTTATGGCAGCTTGGGTTCGAAATGGATCAGATAGCAGTTCAACTGGTGCTACAGTTTGGGCGCGTATTTTTAACGCGAATGGCACAGCAGCAACCAATGATTTTCAAGTAGGCACCTTGCCTGCAGCTGGTTGGGATTTGTTAGACAACGACAAGGTTAGTATAGCTGAGCTTAATAATGGCAGAGTGGTGATTGCAATAGCTAAAGACAGTAGCGTAACTGATGGACGAATTGACCCTTATTTCTCAATCATTGATACCACACTAACGCCAGGTACAGCTGGGTTTTCAGTGGTGTCAGATGTACGTGTGAATAATCAAATCGCGCCGAGTGGCACCTATGTTGGTGCGCCTGTCGTTGTTGCAATGCCTGGCAATACTGGAAACTTTGCAGTGGCTTGGTCTGATTCATACAGCGATGGCATTTTGAAAGTGCGTTTATATAGCAGTGCAGGCGTTGCCTTAACAAATGAAATCCCAGTATCCAATTCGGCAAACAGTCTAGTGAGTGGACAAGATTCTTTTGATGTGAACACAATTCAAATTGCCGCATTAGACAATAACAGTATTGTATTGGGTTGGGCAGGCGTGGGTGATGGTAGTCTAACGGGGGCATTTACTTCCACACTACAATTTAATGCCCCACCAGTAGCCGTTAATGATGTGGCAAATATGACAGAAACCAGAGTGCCAACGGTTTATTATGTCGATGAAAATGGTGATTTTGGTACCTACAACGTAGCAACGGGTGCTAAAACTCTTATAGGCAATACTGGTCTAGTCATGTTAGATGTTGCAGTAGATAAAACCGGCTTGGTATACGCAACAGAGGGTATTAATCTTTATAAGGTCAATCCTAGTAACGCAGCTATTTCTTTAGTAGGTAGTTTTAATTTTGCCACTACCGTTAACCAGCTAACATTTGACGATAGTGGAAATTTATATGGCGCTATTGATGGTTTGTTGTATTCGATTAACAAACTAACGGCGCAGGGAACAGTGCTCGCTGACTATACAGGGATGGCAAATAATCGCTCGTCTGGCGATATGACCTACTTAAATAATCGCTTATATTTTACAGCTTTTAATGACTTTGGCACTTCCGCTATTCTCTCCTATAGTTTCACCGATACTAGTATTTCTCAACTTGTTGCGACACCAGCACGCTTGTGGGGATTATCGGCTAGTTCGGATGGCGCTACTTTAATTGGAACGGGTAGCGACGGAATTAGATATCAGACTAATATAGCTAGCGCTAATATTACTGCTGTAGGTCCATACAGTGGCGCTTTGATATATGGGTTGGCTAGTGCAAACAGTATTGAGTTACTTACTGGTGATGTCACGCCTGGGACGGGTGGGCAAGACTATGACCCAAATGCTGGCGACAGCATTAGTGTCACAGGTGTTATGAGCGGAAATGGTACGCCCACCTTTGGCGTGGGTAGTCCGATAAATGGGACTTATGGACAACTTGTGCTCAATGCTGACGGCACCTACAGCTATGCGTTGGATAGCAGTCGCCCTGCAACCATTGCGATTGGTGGCAATCAAGTTGTGCAAGAAGTGTTCAGTTATAGAATTACTGACACATCAGGTAGCCATGCTTATGCGACGCTGACGATTAACCTTACTGGCGCTAATGATGCCCCCTCAGGTAGCAATTCAACAGTTACACTCAATGAAGATGCCTTTGATGTGCTAACTTTAGCCGACTTTGGTTTTACTGATGCCGATGGCAACAGTTTAAGTGGTGTAAGAATCACCACCTTACCAACGGCAGGGGCATTGACACTTAACGGGGTTGCAGTCACTGCTGGTCAAACTGTTTCAGTGACAGACATTAACGCTAACAGGTTGGTATTCACACCAGTAGCGAATGCCAATGGCAATAACTATGCAAGCTTCACCTTTCAAGTCCAAGACAATGGCGGTACAGCTAATGGTGGGGTGGATTTGGATGCTACTCCCAATACAATCACCTTTAATGTAACGGCTGTGAACGATGCGCCTACTATTTCGTCACTCGGGCCACAAGTTACTCCGACAAATACAGCTTTGTACTTCAATGCATCTAATGCAAATCAAATCATCATTTCTGATTTGGATGCGGCTGGTAATTTGGTTAGAGTAACCATCAATACATCTAATGGGCAGTTCACGCTGGCTAACTTAACTGGGTTAACATTTACCACTGGTGATGGTAGTGCAGACACTAGTATGGTATTTACAGGCTCATTGGCAAACATCAACAATGCATTGATTAATGCTTTTTTAAACCCGACTACATCTTTCTCAGGTGCTGCTGGTTTTACAATTTCTGTTGATGATTTAGGCAATCAAGGTACAGGTGGTGCACTCACTGCGAGTGAGACGATAAACGTTCAAGTAGGCGCTGTTACGTTTCAACAAGGAGTAAATGGCTACAGTGGTGCGCAAGATGTGCGTATTGTGACTGGAACGCCAAGTACAAACTATGGAACAGAAGACCGTATTTATCAGAACGCCGGTGAGCAGGTGTTGATTCGTTTTGATCAGTTGTTCGGTAATGGTCCTGGGCAAATTCCATTTGGTTCTATTATTACTTCAGCCTCATTGACGGTGAATGTGGATAACACAGGTTCTCAGACCTCTGAGATTTATCGTGTTTTAAACTTAACTTGGGATCAATCAACCGCGACTTGGAACTCTGTGGTGAATGGAGTTCAACTTAATGATGTAGAGGCTAGTAGCACTGCCTTGACCTCTGTGGCAACCAATAGAACTGGGTATGTCACATATAGTGGCCTAGAGTCCAGTTTACAAGCTTGGTCTAACGGTGAGACTAACAATGGTTGGGTGATCACTAAAAGTGGGGCAGATTGGCGTTTTGCTTCTTCAGAAAACGCAACAGCCTCAATTAGACCTTATTTGACTGTAAGTTACACATTGCCAGTGCCTCCTGTTGTAACGACTAGTGTCGGAACAACCACGCATATCGAAAACACTAGCTCGACAGCTGTGGATAATGCAATTACTGTGACAGATGCAGACAGTACAAATCTTTCTGGGGCGACAATCCGGATTGCTAATAATTACGTCAATGGACAAGACACTTTGTCTTTCGTAAATCAATCGGGGATTACTGGTAATTGGAATAGTGCAACAGGCACACTAACCTTATCAGGTAATGCCTCAGTGGCTGCTTACCAAACTGCTTTAAGAAGCATAGGTTTCAGCAACAATAGCGAAGCACCCGATACCTTAACAAGAACAATTTCTTATACAACGACAGATACGCTGGGCTATACAAGTACTGCTGTAACTAAATCACTTGTGATTACACCAGTCAACGATGCGCCTGCTGGTGCCGACAGTACTGTCACAATTAACGAAGATGCTACGCATACATTTACTACTGCTAATTTCGGATTCACCGACGTTGATAGCAACACCTTTACAGCAGTCAGAATAAGCACATTGCCCGCATTGGGCGCACTTACCCTCAATGGTATAGCTGTGACGGCAGGTCAATCAATCACAGTGGCTGACATTAACGCAGGTTTGTTGGTATTTACACCAGTGGCTGACGGAAATGGTACTAATTACAGTAACTTCACCTTTCAAGTCCAAGACAACGGTGGCACAGCTAATGGTGGGGTGGATTTAGACGCCACACCGAATACCATCACCTTCAACGTAAGTGCTTTGAATGATGCACCAACAATCGGTTCACTTGGTCCGCAGTTTACTACGATTAATTCGGCACTCTATTTCAATACGACCAACGGAAACCGCATTTTGATTGGGGATGTTGATGCTTCAACATCTTCCTTGACGGTGACTTTATCTGTGACGCAAGGGACATTTACCCTAGCTAGTGTGAGTGGGCTCACATTTACAACTGGTGATGGTACAACAGATGCTAACATGGTTTTTAGTGGAAACTTAACTAATATCAACGCTGCATTAGACAACGCCTTTTTCACACCAAACAACGGTTATACGGGTGGTGCCAGCCTATCAGTTTCTGTCAATGACTTGGGTAATCAAGGTGCAGGTGGGGCACTAATAGCTACCCAAAACTTAGCGATACAAGTAAATAGTGTAAGTTATAACCCAATTACAACGGCGCCGAATTTAGTCAACCAAAATACAACTTTTAATCAGTCTGCAGCAACTCCCTTAAAATTGGATGATGGCAGAATTTTATATGTTTGGATTGATAACGCCCTGGCCGATGATGTCACTAACATGACTGTTCAAGGTCGAATTTTCAATGCGGATGGTACCGCTTCAACCAATCAATTTCAAATCGGTACGTGGGCAGTAGATGGCTCAGATGACTTTGATTTAGAGAATTTGAGCCTTGCAAAGCTAAGTAACGGTAATGTCGTGATTGGTTGGGTAAGAAGTTTTGCTTCAGGCAACGATGAACCCGTGATGGCGATTATTAATCCGACGCTTGCGCCTACTAACCCTAGTTTTGTGGTGTTGGGTCAAACTGAAATTCAACAAAATGACACTACCAACATTGAAAGCCCACCGATTATAAAAGCACTTGCGGATGGCAAGTTTATTGCTGTTTGGTCAAAAAATGCATTGAATGATGGTGAGCCAGCAAATAAGGTGGTGGCACGTATTTTTAACGCCGACGGCTCAGCATTTACGGGTGATATTCAAATCGGTACTTGGGCTGTAGATGGTTTTAATGGCTATGATAATGACAATATTACAGTGACCCAGCTTACAGGTGGCAATATTGTTGTGGCATACGTTAGAGCAACTGGTGAAGTAGGGGGTGATGAACCTGTTTTTACTGTGATTAGTGCCAGTGGCACGACAGTACGTGCTGATGTGGAAATGCAGCAAAACGACACAACCACTTACGAATCGCCACCAGTGATTACTGCATTAAGTGATGGTCGCTTTATGGCGGTATGGGTAAAAAATGGTGCTGATGATAATGGCTTAAGCCTGACGATGCAGGGCCGTATTTTTAATGCTGATGGCACGCCTGCAACCAACGAGTTTCAAGTGGGCACCTCGCCAGCAGATGGCTGGGATGAGTATGATACTGACAATGTAGTGATGACCCAGTTAGATAACGGCAATGTCGTGGTAGGGTTTGTGCGCAATACTAGCGTTGCCAATAATGATTGGCCATTTTTCACCATCATCAATCCTAACATCGCACCGGGCCAAGCAGGCTTTACTGTGGCTGCGGATGTGCAAATTAATACGACTACAACACTATCTATTGGTCCGCCAGTCATTGTAAGCTTGCCCGGAAGTGGTGGCTTATTTGCCGTTGTCAGAGCGGATGTGAATGGCAACAGTCCAATTTATGCACGTTTGTATAACGGCAGTGGTCAGCCATTGACTAACGAGGTATTGATAACCACGAATGCCAACAATCAATTGAGTAGTAATAATGGTTTTGATGTTAGCAATCTAAAAATGATAGCTTTAGACCAAAACTCAGTGGCGATTAGTTGGGTTGGCGTAAACGACGGAGACGGTACAGGCGCGTATACATCTATTCTACATTTTAATATAAGGCCGGTAGCCGCTAACAGCGCAGTAACTACAAATGAAGATGTGCCTTATGTGTTTACTGCTGCTAACTTTAACTTTAGTGATGCGGACGGTGATGCGCTTGCCAGCATCAGAATTACCAGTTTAGAAAATGCTGGTAGATTATTGCTCAACGGTGTGGATGTCACACTAAATCAAGTGATTAGCAGAGCAAGTATTGACGCTGGGTTGCTGACTTTTGTGCCTGCAAGCAACGCCAATGGTGTCGGTTATGCAAACTTTGGTTATAGTGTAAACGATGGTCTGCAGGACAGTGTTTCATCTTACACGATGACACTTAACGTGACGCCAGTGGCAGATTTGGTTGCCAATAACGACAGTGCAACTGGTACAGAAGATACGGCAATCAATAGCAATGTCTCCCTTAATGATAATACGACATCAGGGGGTGTTTTAAGCTACGCAGTGGCCACAGCTCCTAGCAACGGCAATCTTACATTTAACGCAGACGGGACTTATAGCTACCAAGGCAATCTTGATTACAATGGTTTAGATAGCTTTACCTACACGGTGACTGATGCTGCCTCAGGTGAAAGTTTAACTAGAACGGTGAGTTTGACTATCACGCAAGTGAATGATGCGGGTACTTTTGGAGGCAACCTCAGTGGAACAGGCAATGAAGATACCACAATCACTGGCACACTGACATTTGCAGATGCTAGAGATGGTTATACAACATCAAACTTTGCATTACAAACCAATGGCGCGAATGGTGTCGCTAGTATCAACGGCTTAGGTCAATGGACATACACACCGAATGCTAACTTTAATGGTGTTGATAGTTTTACGATATTAACAACCGATGATGACGGCAATGCAGAAACGCAAATTATTACGATCAATGTGCAGTCTTTAAATGATGCCCCGACATCATCAGACGCCAATATTAGCTTCAGCGAAGACTTTAATTTTGTTTCAGCTTTACCGGCTGCGTTTGACTTAGATGGTGACGCAGTTACTTACTCATTATTCACACAGCCATCGCATGGTTCAGTAGTGGTCAACGCCAATGGCTCATTTAGTTTTAGTCCTACCTCAAATTACAACGGGGCTGATCAATTCAGCTTTATGATTAACGATGGGCAAGGTGGTACAGCCGTGTACTTGGTGAGTGTCACCATAGACCCCGTGAACGATTTGCCGACGACATCAACGGTCACATTGTCTTCGATGGCTGAGGATACTTCGCGCACGATTACTCAAACAGAGTTACTTGCAAATGCGACAGATGTTGATGGTGATGCACTAACAGTGACTTCTTTACAAATAGCTTCTGGCAGTGGCAGTTTAAGCAATAACGGTAATGGCACTTGGACTTACACCTCAGCCCAAGACGATGACAGTTCAGTGACCTTCACATTTACCATTTCTGATGGTCAAGCCACGACCAATGGATTTAGCACACTCGACATTACAGCGGTGGATGACATTGTTCTACCTCCTGATGGTGGCGGTGGTCCAGGTGGTGGCTCAGGTGGTGACGGTTCAGGTTCTGGAGGTGGCTCAGGTGGCGGTTCAGGTTCTGGTGAAGATAAGACTCAGTCTAAAGATGACACTTCAGTTCAGGTGCTGTTAGATAGTTTATTGAACAACAATCAAACAGGGAAAGACACTGATAGCAATAGTTTATCGAACAAGGATAACGGAGAGCCTGTCTTTGAACTTGGCGATAAAATCAAAAAAACAGTCAACGAGCAAAATAACTCCTTTGCAACGCCTATTTACAGAGTGAATGCTGGCAACGATATCAGCTTGGTGTCAGCCAAAATATTAGGCGCTTTGTCCTACGGGCAGGGGTCTAATGAGGGTGAGAATTCGCTGGTGGGTGGGTTGAAATATGACCAAAAAATTGCGTTTGCGATGAACGCGCTCGAAGAGCAGTTGAATCTTAAAGAGTTCAAGGTCAATTTCGACACAGGCGCACAAGTATCAACTGTCGTCTTCTCTGCTGGTTTAATGGCATGGGCGACACAATACACTGGTTTATTTGCTTCCTTATTTGCCTCGCTTCCAGCTTGGTCAGCTTTAGACCCGATGCCGATTCTAAATAAAGTCAATGACGATGATGAGGATGAGTTTGACGAAGATGACGATGTAAGTGGCTACGAAGATGATGACTATGATGTCAACAGGGTGCTTTCATAATGAAATTAAAGTTATTTACCATTAGCCCTGTTGTTAGAATCAGCCTAAGCTTGATGGCGATAGTCATTACATGGCTATTTTTCTTGGAATTGACAGTAGGTATTTTGCCCGATGAAACGGCTAACCTTCAGAAAATTCGTATGGCCAAAGTAGAGTCTTTGGCAACTAAGGTATCTTACTTGTTGCAGAACAGAGATTTTGCAGGCATACAGTTCTTATTTAATCAGCAAGTGCAAAAAGAGCCTGAGTTTCAATCACTAGGTATACGTCTCAAAGATGGTCGTTTAATTGCAGCCTCTGATCAGCACCGCGCACTATTTCAACCTGTCACTAATCCATCTACTTACGATTATTTAAGTTTGGAATTAAACGCTGACGGAAAAGTATGGGCAAATTTTGAAGTGGCCTTTACGCCCATTCAGCCAACAGGCTTCTTTGACTGGCTGATGAAGCCGACCATTATGATGATGATTGTGAGTGTGATTGTCATGGTGGCATTTTTTAGTGTTTATCTCAAAAAGATATTTCATTATCTCGACCCATCAGCCGTGATTCCAGACCGCATTCGTGCTGCTTTTGATGCCTTCAGTGAAGGCGTGCTGATGATAGACCGTTCAGGTTTTGTGGTACTCATGAACAAAACAGTGCAAGATTGGTTGGGTGATGCCAAACCATTTTTTGGTAAGCATGTCAGCCAATTGCCATGGCTTAGCAAAATGCAACTGGGGCCTTATGAAAAATACCCTTGGACTGAGGCGATGGATTTGCAACAAGCGATTAATGGCGTGCGCTTAGACTTTCAAGACTTTGGCGGCAATATGGTCAACGCCATGTTTAATTGCTCACCCGTTGTCGATGCCAGTGGTGTATCGCGTGGCTGTCTCATTTCTATTGATAACATTACAGAAACAGAAAAACTTAACCAAGAGCTTAAGTTGACTAACCAAGCATTGATTAAATCGCGTGAAGCATTAGATAGACAAAATGATGAGCTGAAAAAATTAGCCACCCGAGACCCGTTGACTAACTGCCTCAATCGCCGTTCATTTTATGAACTGGGTGAGCACTTATTTATTCAGTCAGGCATTAGCCAATCACGTTTGGCATGCGTGATGTTTGATATCGACTTCTTTAAAAAAATCAATGACACGTTTGGTCATGGGGTGGGAGATAAAGTGATTATCTCGGTAGCCAAAACGGCTTTTAGCACACTCAGACAGGAAGACTTGCTTTGTCGCTATGGCGGGGAGGAGTTTGTGATATTGCTACCTAATGCCACATTAGAAACAGCGACTATTCTTGCTAATCGCATTCGTATGGAGATTGAAGCCAAAGCAGGGTTAGGCTTATTAGATAGCCAAGGCAATATCGCCGTGACTGCCAGTTTTGGTGTGGCGGTGAATCATGCACAGATCCAGTCACTTAGTCACTTCATTGAGTCAGCCGACTTGGCGCTCTACCAAGCAAAACAAAATGGTAGAAATCGTGTTGAAACTGCGCCTCAGCCGGAATTTTCGCTCAATTAGCCATTTTTTAATACTTCAACTTCGTATTAGCTACTTTTAAAGTAGATTTCTTCATTGACTTGGGTCAATGCCCGATCTTTTCTTGCTGATAATATTCAATCCATCCTGGTAATGAATCTTTTTAAATGTGAATGAATCTACCTACTTTGTAGTCATAGGTGCTATCTTAGTAAAGACAGTTTGATTTACATTATATTATTTAATATAATATATATTTGTATATTTATTCGTCATGCTTTATAAAAATGCACAAAGCAGGATTTGAATAAGTAAATGTTTCATAGATGAAGGTTTTTATGCATTCACCCTTGCTAACGCATGCTGTTTCCTCACCGATGAATGGTGTGGGGATGGCTGACGAGCGCGCTACCAAATGGCAAGGCTTGGATGTAGAGTCTGAGTGGGAGAAATTTAGTCAGCGCGAGCACCCACAGTCCACCATTTGGACGTCTTATGCATGGGTGGAAGCCATGCATTGTGCAGCTTGTAGCGGTCGAATTCAATCTTCGTTCAAAGCATTTCCAGGTATTTTGCAATTACAAGCCAGTGCTGCCAATAAGCGGGTCAAGGTCACTTGGGATGCTACACGCACAAGCCCGTCGCTATGGTTTTCTAAATTGGATGAAATAGGCTATACCGCCTTACCCATCAATGAATTTGCCGACATTGAGTCTAGAGTCAAAGCGCAAAGGTTAATGCTGTGGCGTTTGCTGGTGGCCTTGTTTTGTATGATGCAAGTCATGATGTATGCCTATCCTAGTTATATATCCAAGGCGGGCGATATGACGGCTGATGTCAGCCAGTTGCTGAAATGGGCATCGTTTATTCTAAGTTTGCCTGTGATGTTTTTTTCAGCCACTCCATTTTTATCGCAAGCCTGGCAAAGTCTCAAGCAACGGCAATTGGGCATGGATGTGCCTGTTGCCATCGGCATTATTGCCACTTTTGTCATGAGCACATTAGCGACCTTTGTCCCCAATGGTTGGTGGGGCAACGAGGTCTATTTTGATTCACTCACCATGTTTATTAGCTTTTTGCTTTGCGGGCGTTGGATAGAGCTGAAGTTACGTAATAAAACGGCGGGCGCGTTAGATAATTTGATGCGACGTGTACCTAGCCGTGTCCTCAAACGCGACCAAGCAGGCGAGTGGGTACCAGTGGCCGCAAGTAATGTGCGTGTGGAAGATGTACTATATGTGCGTCCAGGCGAAGTGTTTTGTGCCGATGCCGTTGTGGTTCAAGGGCATAGTATGGTGGACGAGGCTTTGCTCACTGGCGAATCCTCCCCTGTGAATAAGCAAGTGGGAGATACTGTGATTGCAGGTAGCGCCAACTTGAGCGGTGCGGTTGAAGTGCGCGTGACAAAAGTAGGTAACGATACCCAATTTAGCGCCTTGGTCAATTTGATGGCCTCTGCCTCTACGCAAAAACCCAATATTGCTTTGCTAGCCGATAAAATCGCCCAACCATTTTTGTGGGGTGTATTACTCGCTGCGAGTTCAGCGCTGGTTTATTGGTGGCCGACTAGCCCAAGTCAAGCAGTCATGTCTGCGGTGGCTGTATTGATAGTCACTTGCCCTTGCGCATTATCATTAGCCACGCCTGCCGCCATGTTGGCAACGGCGGGTAGCCTAGCAAATAAAGGTATATTAGTAAAACAGCTACAATCTATACAATCACTGGCAGAAGTCGATACTTTGGTGTTTGACAAAACCGGCACGCTCACTGAAAAGCTACAACAAGTCAAACTTGTAGGGTTCAGGACAGATTGGACTGAGCAGTCTATTTGGCAGGTCGCTCAACAATTAGCGCGACCCTCTTTGCACCCAGTGAGCCAGTCATTAGTCAACGCTACGCCAGTATCGTTGGATGCCAAGGTCATGATGAGTGATTGGCAGGAAATCACGGGGCAGGGCGTGCAAGCTGTTTTCTCCAATTTTTCTAAAGAGCCAGTATCTAAAGATTCAACCACTAAAGACTCATCCAACCTAGCCGTTAAAATGGGCAACGCGACGTTTTGCCAGATTGAATCAGACCAAGCGCTCAGCAAAAAAGCACTTTATTTGGCGGATGCACAAGGTTGGCTGGCAAGCTTTGAGTTGGACGAGCAATTAAAAGCGAATGTGCCACAATCTGTTACAAAATTGAAACAATTTGGCTATGTGATTCAATTGTTATCGGGTGATAAAATAGCATCCGTCATGCCGTTGGCGGAACGTATCCATTTGGATGTGGCTAAAGGCGCATTAACTGCAGAACAAAAGCTTCAACATGTGCGAGATTTGCAACTCAGTGGGCGTCGAGTATTAATGGTGGGTGATGGTTTAAATGACGGACCTGTGATTGCAGCTGCGCATGCCTCAATTGCAATGGGATCAGGCGTGCCTTTGACCCAAGCGCAAGCTGATATGGTGGTTTTAAATGGGGATGTCTCCATTTTGTTGGATTTGATTCAACAAGCAAAAAAAACCATTCAAGTCGTTAAACAAAATCTATTGTGGGCGGTCTGTTACAACGTGGCCTGTATTCCGTTGGCGATTGCTGGTTTATTGCCAGCGTGGTTGGCTGGTTTAGGCATGGCTTTGAGCTCAATTGTGGTCTTGCTGAATGCATTAAGACTGACGCAATGGCAAGTAAGTGGTCACAGGGAGGCTAAGTAATGGATATTTTATTTTTACTCATTCCACTTTCAGTGATGTTGGTGTTTTTTATCCTCGGTGGATTATGGTGGGCCATACACACAGGTCAGTTTGAAGAAGTAGAAGAAGAAGGTTCAAGAATTTTAGAGCAGGATTGATATGTATCAAATAAGTGACGGCTTGAATATGTCACATTACAGTCAGTCCTAAACGGATTAGTTTTTTAGTGTTAGTAATAATGATTAGGAGAAGTCCATGCAAAACGCAGCAGTGAAAGCGGAAACCTATAACGACACCGTTGTTAGACAGTTTTCCATCATGGCGGTAGTCTGGGGTGTGGTTGGGACGCTAATGGGGGCAATTATTGCCGCGCAATTAGTGTGGCCTGAACTTAACCTTGGCTTACCATTTACGACCTTTGGTCGCTTACGTCCACTGCATACCAATGCGGTGATTTTTGCGTTTGGGGGCTGTGCATTATTCGCCACCTCTTACTATGTCGTACAGCGTACCTGCCAAACGCGCTTGTTTAGCGATAAATTAGCGGCCTTCACCTTCTGGGGTTGGCAATTGGTGATTTTATCCGCCGCCATCAGCTTGCCTTTGGGTTACACCCAAGGTAAAGAGTATGGCGAGTTAGAGTGGCCGATTGATATTTTGATTGCTGTCGTATGGATTTCTTACGCCATCAACTTCTTCGGCACCATTGGTATCCGTAAAGTGAAACATATTTACGTGGCTAACTGGTTCTATGGCGCGTTTATCTTAGCGGTTGCTTTGTTGCACATTGTTGAGAGTGCGGCCATTCCTGCAGGTTACATGAAATCTTACTCTGCCTATGCGGGCGTACAAGATGCGATGGTGCAATGGTGGTATGGTCACAATGCGGTAGGTTTCTTCTTAACCGCAGGCTTCTTGGGCATGATGTATTACTTTGTACCAAAACAAGCTGAGCGTCCTGTGTATTCCTACAGCTTGTCTATCGTTCACTTCTGGGCATTGATTTTTACGTATATGTGGGCGGGTCCTCACCACTTGCATTACACCGCATTGCCTGACTGGACACAATCATTAGGCATGGTGTTCTCATTGATTTTATTAGCACCTAGCTGGGGCGGTATGATCAACGGCATCATGACATTGTCAGGCGCATGGCATAAATTGCGCACAGACCCAGTCTTGCGCTTCCTCATCGTTTCATTGTCTTTCTACGGTATGAGTACCTTCGAAGGTCCAATGATGGCGATTAAAACTGTCAACGCTTTATCACACTACACCGACTGGACTGTGGGTCACGTACACTCTGGTGCTTTAGGTTGGGTGGGCTTTATCTCTATTGGTTCGCTTTACTTCTTGGTGCCACGTTTGTTTGGTCAAAAACAAATGTATAGCGTGAAAGCCATTGAATTGCACTTCTGGATGGCTACCATCGGCGTGGTGTTGTACATCGCAGCCCTTTGGATTTCAGGTGTGATGGAAGGCTTGATGTGGCGCGCAATGAATGCGGATGGTACTTTAGCTTATACCTTTGTTGAGAGTGTTAAAGCGAAATTTCCATACTACTTAACACGTTTATTAGGGGGTAGCCTCTACGTCGGCGGCATGGTCATCATGTTATGGAATGTCTTGAAAACCGTACAACAAGGTAAAGCAGTTACAGTAGAAGTACCCCGTGCTGTAGCACATGCATAAGGAATTTAAAAATGGCTAAAGAACATATTTCCAGCGGTAGTGCGCACGAAAAAATCGAAACCAATAACTTTTTGCTGATTGTATTAACGCTGATTACAATCTCATTCGGTGGTTTGGTAGAAATCGTGCCACTGTTTTTCCAAAAATCTACTACAGAGCCGATTAAAGGTTTGCAACCTTACACCGCGTTGCAACTGGCAGGCCGAGACATTTATACGAGAGAAGGTTGCTACAACTGTCACTCACAAATGATTCGCCCTTTCCACGCAGAAACCTTGCGTTACGGTCACTACTCAGTGGCAGGTGAATACGTCTATGACCATCCGTTCCAATGGGGCAGTAAACGTACAGGCCCAGATTTACACCGTGTCGGCGGTCGCTATAGTGACGATTGGCACCGTGTGCATCTAAACAATCCACGTGATGTGGTGCCTGAATCTATCATGCCTGCCTATCCGTTCTTGGATGAAAACAAGGTAGATGAGACGCAGATTGCCCAGCATATGAAATCGCTGAGAGTGGTGGGCGTGCCGTACACGGATGAGCAAATCAATGCGGCTGCAGACGAAGTTAAAGGTAAAACTGAGATGGAAGCACTGATTGCCTACTTGCAGGTATTGGGTACGCATCTTAAGTAATTTAACTGAATCTCTATAAACGATAGATAAGGATAAACGATGGAACTAACAACATTACGCGTACTTGCCACATTGCTCAGCTTTGTGGTGTTTATTGCAATCGCGTTGTGGGCTTGGCGCAACCGTGATTCAAAACAGTTTAAAGAGGCGCAAGAGTTACCTTTTAAGCAAGACTAAATTCGCAAGCGGTGCTTGCGCCGCTAGCAAATCACTTGAAGGAATAATCATGAATGATTTTATTAATGGATTTTGGCCAGCCTTTATATCGGTCATCGCCTTAGGCGGGATTGTTGGTTGCGTATTGCTACTCTGGTACGCAAGCAAAGTAAAAGTCAATCTACAAAGTGACAATACCAATGGTCACGAGTGGGATGGCATCAAAGAAATGAACAACCCACTGCCAATGTGGTGGGTAGGCATGTTTATTTTGACTGTGATTTTCGGTTTGGCTTATTTGTTCTTGTTCCCAGGTTTGGGTTCATACAACGGCAAATGGGGCTGGAGCGAAGTGAAACAGTATGAGGCTGAAGTGGCAGCTAATAATGCAAAAGTAGCCCCTTTGTATGCTAAATACGCCAGCATTCCAGTGGCTGACTTGTCTAAAGTACCTGAAGCGCATGATATTGGTAAACGTTTGTTCTTAAACAACTGTGCGCAATGTCACGGCTCAGATGCTAAAGGTAACCGTGGTTTTCCAAACCTAACCGACAGCGATTGGTTATATGGCGGTTCACCAGAAACCATCACTGAAACCATTGCCAATGGCCGTGTTGGCATGATGCCACCAATGGCAGCGGCTGTCGGAGGCGAAGAAGACGTTAAAAACGTGGCTAACTATGTGTTGAGCTTATCAGGTAGCATGCATGACTCAGGTCGTGCCAATGCGGGTAAAGACAAATTTACCGCTTGTGCAGCTTGCCACGGACCTGATGGTAAAGGTAACCAAGCCGTTGGCGCACCTAATCTGACTGATAAAGTTTGGTTACATGGCGCAGGCGAAGCAGCCATTATCAAACGTATACATGAGGGTAAAGTGAATCAAATGCCTGCTTGGAGCTACAAATTTAGTCCAGAGCAAATCCATATTTTGACTGCGTATGTATGGGGCTTGTCTAATAAGTAGTTAAGCAATTAGGCAACAGCAGTTTAGTCGTTATGTAGTTACAGAAAGAGAGCAGGTATGAGCGAGCAACCTAGTCCAGCGGTGAAGGAAACAAAAATACCATTGGACGAAGTGGTACACTCGCTCTACCAATCCTCAGAAAAAATTTATGCCCGTAGCGTTAAAGGTGTTTTTGACCGTTGGCGTTGGATTATGGTGTGGGCAACCCAACTTTTCTTTTATGGCGTGCCTTGGTTGTTATGGGATAACCGCCAAGCCATGTTATTCGATTTAGAAGCCAAACGTTTCTACATTTTTGGCATTATTCTCCATCCGCAAGACCTCATCTACCTCAGTTTCTTGCTCATCATTTCCGCACTTGCATTATTCCTGTTTACTGCGGTAGCAGGGCGCTTGTGGTGCGGTTATACCTGCCCACAGACGGTTTACACCGAAATCTTTATGTGGTTTGAGCAAAAAATTGAAGGTGACCGCCTAGCGCGTATGCGTCTAGACGAGTCTAAACTGAGCTTAAATAAAGTCGGTCGTAAATCTGCTAAGCAGTTTGTATGGATAGCCTTTGCCTTATGGACAGGCATTACTTTTGTGGGGTATTTCACACCGATACGTGAATTGCTATCTAGTTTAGTGAGTTTTAACTTAGGCCCATGGGAAACCTTTTGGGTATGCTTCTACAGCTTTGCCACTTACGGCAACGCAGGCTATATGCGCGAGCAAGTCTGCAAATACATGTGCCCCTACGCGCGTTTTCAGAGCGCCATGTTTGATGATGACACCTTGATTGTGACTTATGACCAAGCGCGTGGTGAGCCACGTGGCGCGCGCTCTAAAAAGGCGGGTGAAAATGCCAACGGT
The DNA here is from genome assembly GCA_965249075.1 of uncultured Methylophilus sp. GTDB lineage: Bacteria > Pseudomonadota > Gammaproteobacteria > Burkholderiales > Methylophilaceae > Methylophilus. The sequence continues at coordinate 134,046 of CBDFLF010000001.1, read as the reverse complement.
TTAGGCAGTTGTATAGATTGCTCGATTTGCGTGCAAGTTTGCCCGACAGGCATAGACATTCGCAAAGGATTGCAATATGAATGCATAGGTTGCGGTGCTTGTATTGATGCCTGTGACGATGTAATGGATAAAATGGGTTATGAAAAAGGCCTGATTAAATATTCAACACAAAATGCTATGGACAATGGATGGCGTAAAAACGACATTATTCGTCGCATCATTCGTCCTCGTGTGCTTATTTATACGGCTATCTTGGTCAGCTTAACCATAGGCATGGCGGTGAGTTTGTATAACAAGGCCAGCTTTAGAGTCGATGTGCAACGTGACAAAGCGATGCTGGCAAGACTCAATAGCGAAGGTCAAATCGAAAACGTCTATCGCTTAAAAATTGAGAATAATACAGAAAAAACACAAACTTATACATTGCAGGTTGAGGGTGTGGAAGGGCTGAATGCGGAAATTGCAGAAGATCACCTCATCAACGGCAGTAGCCGTTTGTTGACCAATATTAAACCATTTGAAAATAGAGACTTGGTGTTAGAGTTGGCAGTGAACGATGGTGAGGTGAAGGCAGGGTCTCATCCTATACACCTAACGGTCACAGCGTCACAAACAGGCGAAGTGGTTGAAGAAAAAACTATGTTTATCGTGCCTAGTAATTAAAGCGTTATACACAATAATCAAGGGAATCATGACATGCAAGCAGAAGTTACAAAGCAAATTGTTTGGTATAAAAATCCATTTATTTGGCTATTGATAGGTGGGCCACTATTAGTGATTATTGCCTCGTTTATTACCGCTTACTTAGCTGTGACGAATCCCGACCCACCGATTGAAGATTATTACAGAAAAGGCATCGAGATTAACAAAACCTTAGATGCAGAGCGCGATGGCATGGCACCAGCAGTGCAAGCCAGAAATCACGCACAAACTGGCCTAAAACCAAAAGAATAAGGTTTAAAGATGGCTTTTTACTACCAGCCCTGCTTCACGCAGGGCTTTTTCATAGGTCAATAAGGTCGCTTCTGACACTTGCTTTACCTGTGACGATTGCTGACTGGGGCGCGCCACGCTGTAAATCAAGACGCCTTTGATGACTGATTTAACTTGCTGGATGAAGGCTAAATAAGGGGTGAGCGCAGGGTAAATCACGCTTTCTTGGTTTGTGCTTAAAGCTAACACGCAGGTTTGCACCCAGGTGTTGCACAGCGCAGCACATTGTTTTAAATGCGCCTTGTGCGTTTCTATATTGACGCTGACTTGGTTGATGGTCTGCATTTCCTCAGCGGTCCCCGCATCGCATTTAAACCAAACTTCGCCACCTGCCTCGCCTAGCAGCTTTAGGGCTTGTTGGATGTCTGGCATATGCACTTGGCTGCCGTTGCTAATCACGCGGATTTTCACCGCATCTAGCGAAGATTGCTGTTTTATAGTGTCAACCACATTGGTCATACAAGCCAAAAACTGTGGAGAAGTGGTTGGCTCACCATCGCCCGCAAACGCGATATCAGCAATGCTTAAATTGAGCGCCAAAGCAGTTTCTACGCATTGTTTTAACTCTTTGAGTAGTTGCGCCAAGTCGATAACAGGGGATTTACCGCGGCTTAAATTGGGTACTTGGCAATACACGCAATGCCAATTACACACGTGGTTTGGGTGCAGATTAATGCCGATGGATAGCCCTTGTGAGCGGCGTGAAAGGACAGGGTAGATATAAACAAAGCCAGCGCAAAGCTGGCTTAGTTGTATGTATGACATTGGGTTGTTGTTAAAGCGCTTGCGTATTAAAAATCGCTTCCAGCGCCTCTGGCTTGAGGATTTTAATGTTGCGCTGTTTCACTTCAATGATGCCTTCTTCACTAAACTTGGAGAAGGTACGGCTCACCGTTTCGAGTTTCATGCCTAAGTAGCTACCAATTTCTTCGCGGGTCATGCGTAAAATCAGCTCAGATTTTGAATAACCACGCGCGTGCAAACGTTGCAATAAGTTGAGTAAAAAGGCCGCCAAACGTTCTTCTGCGCGCATATTCGCCAGCAACATCATCACGCCATTTTCACGCACAATTTCACGGCTCATGATTTTATGCACATGGCGTTGCAACACGGGCAATTCGCGGGATAAATCTTCCACGTGGTTAAACGGCATCACGCACACTTCAGCGTCCTCTAGCGCAATCGCGTTGCAGTTGTGTTGGTCGGATACAATGCCATCCAAGCCCATGATTTCGCCCGCCATCTGAAAGCCAGTGACTTGCTCACGGCCATCTTCACTGGTGACAGAGGTTTTAAAGAATCCTGTGCGAATGGCGTACAAAGTGTTGAATTCATCGCCACTACTGTACAAATGTGTGCCTTGTTTCACACGTTTGCGCGTGGCGACCATGCCATCGAGCTTTTGCATTTCTTCGGTATTCAAGCCTATCGGCATGCACAATTCGCGTAAGTTGCAGTTTGAGCAAGCGACTTTAAATGTGGATTTGTCGCAGTCTGAAGTCATCGCTTTAATCGATCTGTTGTGAGTCAACATGGTTGAATTGTCTTGATTATAAGCGGTTTCGCGTACTAATACATCTAACATATTGGACATCCCTCCCTTTTATTTTTGTGCATTATGCATAAGCTTAGGCGAACAGCCTTTGATATACATCAATAATAAAAGACTTAATGCATGGCAAAGTACGATAAATACTTTTGTAAGCTGTCACAACATCTATCTGTTTTCTAGCAGAATGCCTTTGGAGCATAAGTAGATGCATATAACATACAGCTTTTAACCACGGGTGCGCAATGATTACACAAACACATATTCAGCGTTATGACGTCTCTGGACCACGCTACACTTCCTATCCGACCGCTGATCGGTTTGTGGAAGCTTTTCAACAAGAGTCTTACATCAAAGCGCTAGAACAACGCAAATTAAGCACTAGAAATCAGCCACTGTCGCTGTATGTGCATATTCCATTTTGCGAATCGCTGTGTTTTTATTGCGCTTGCAATAAAATTGTCACCAAGCAACATCGCCAAGGACAAACCTACCTCACTTATCTGCAAAAAGAGCTAGATATCAACCTCAGCGTTTTGGGCAATAAACAAACCGTGAATCAATTGCATTTGGGTGGCGGTACGCCCACGTTTTTTAATGATGAAGAACTAACGCAGTTGATGGGCATGATACACAACGCTTTTGAGATGCCAGCCCAAGGTGAATACTCCATTGAAATTGATCCGCGTACTGTTGACCAAGCCCGCTTGGCACATTTGGCTAAACTCGGTTTTAACCGCTTGAGCTTTGGCGTGCAAGACTTTGACGAGGCGGTGCAGGTGGCGGTGCATCGTGTGCAGCCGTTTGAGCAAGTTCAAACTCTCATGAAAGAGGCGAGGGTGCTTCAATTTCAATCGGTGAATGTCGATTTGATTTATGGCCTGCCCAAACAAAGCCCCAGCACTTTCACCAAAACCATCCAGCAAGTCATTAGCTTGCGCCCAGACCGCATTGCTTTATATGCTTACGCGCATCTGCCCTCACGTTTTAAACCGCAACGCCGCATTTTAGAGGCTGATTTGCCTCCCGCTTTGGATAAAATCCAAATGCTGTCAGATGCCATGCAACAACTCATGAATGCGGGGTATGTGTATATTGGCATGGACCATTTTGCCTTGCCGGATGACGCGCTCGCCATTGCCAAACAACAAGGGCGTTTGCATCGTAACTTTCAAGGCTATAGCACACAAGCCGACCAAGACATTATTGCCTTAGGCGTTTCCGCCATTGGCAAAATCGGCTCTAATTACAGCCAAAATGCCAAAACCATCGAAGAATATTACGACTATTTAGACCAAGACCAATTCCCCGTGGTGCGTGGCCTAGCGCTCAACCGCGATGACTTAATCCGTCGCGCTGTCATCATGGCGCTTATGTGTCATGGGCACCTCAGTTATGAGTCGATAGAGTTGTCTTATATGATTCACTTTAAAGAATACTTTAAGGCAGAGCTGGAACAACTCATCGACAAACAAACCCAAGGTTTGGTGGTGATAGAGTATGACGGTATCCGCGTCACCGAAATGGGTTGGTTCTTTGTTCGTGCCATTGCCATGGTGTTTGACCGCTATCTACAGCACGACAGCAACCGTGCAAGGTTCTCAAAAATCCTTTAAACTCTCGGCATGATTGCCACCTTGTTGTTCACAGCCTTTGTGATGGGGCTGGCAGGCGGGCCACATTGCATTGTTATGTGTGGCGCAGCTTGTCAGGCCATGCAAAGCCAAAAAGCTAAATTACAGCCAGTTTTATTTTCTCAAGCGCAAAGCGTGCATGCCCAACCCTTGCAGGTGTTGCGCAACACGCCGTGGTCATTTTACCTAGGCCGTTTTGTGGGTTACGCCTTGCTTGGTGCAATCGCCGCACAATCTGTACGCACACTCGCTTGGTTAGCCAACCACAGCAGTTTAATTCAGCCCCTTTGGACATTTTTTCATGCCCTCATCTTTGCATGGGGCATGTTGCTGATTTTGTTTGGGCAACAACCCGCTTGGGCAGTGCGGTGGGCGCAACAAGTGTGGGCGTGGATACAACAAAAAACTTACCATGCAAAATGGGGCTATTTTTCAACTGGCATGCTGTGGGCGCTATTACCTTGTGGTTTGCTCTATTCCGCGTTGATGATGGCCTCACTACAATCACAATGGCTACAAGGCGCATTGGTGATGCTTGCCTTTGCCACAGGTTCTGCGCTTGTGTTGATGCTTGGCCCTTGGTGCTTAGCGCTTGTTAAACAACACCCTAAACTCAAGGGCTTGCTCAGCGAGGCTTGGGGGATGCGCATTAGTGGGGTGATATTGATTACGCTGAGTTTAATCGCCTTGTGGATGGATGTGATGCATCATGATAAGTTGTGGTGCCAGACGTTGTAGTGATCGCTTTAGGCAGTAATGTTGAAATGCTTTGTTTCGCCTCTCGGCGAGTTACTTTTCTTTGTTTGCACCGATGTTTTGAAGTTTTTGGGAAAACGTAACCAAAAGAAATGCACCCCAACTTCCGCTTCTTTCCTGCGCTACTCAACTTGTCGGGCGACTATCATAAACTCGCGCCTTTGGCACTCAAACAATGATAGCCGACTACCCCCGCCAAGCTTGCGTTGCTCGGCGCGGCAGATGGGGGCGTATAAACCATGCCACCTCGTCATTCCGTGCTAGACACGGAATCCAGTGTCGTTAAAAAATAAGTCAAATCATCTGTGTGTATCCGTGTTTATCTGTGGCTAAAACTATCTTTTAAAATCTCAAACGTCACTAGATACCGTTTTACAACGGTAAGACGGCTTTGCACAAAAAAATGCCTCTGAAAGTGTTAGATTTCAGAGGCTAGGGGAGCCGATTAGGAGCTCCAGGGAAGATCGAAAATGCGGTACTACTAAATCACTACTTAAAAACGTTTACCGATACCAATACCAATCACCCAAGGGTTAACGTCTAATTTGTCAATTTTAGTCCAAGGGTTGCCAGCCACTATCGGGTTACGCAACTCAACATCGGTATCTAGCCAAAGGTATTTCACATCGGCGTTTAGCAACCAACCGTCTTTCAAGTTCACATCAATACCCGCTTGTAGCGCAGGACCAAAAGAACTGCGGTCAATTCTAATTTTGCTACCATTAATCGCACCAGCACTGCCTCTTAAGTATCTATCCAACATAAATGTGGCATTGATACCAGCGCCCACATAAGGGTCAAACGTTTGGTCTGGGTTAAAGTGCCATTGCACAGTCAAGGTTGGTGGCAAAGCATCAATTTCACCCAACTTTTGATTACCAATCGCAGCGAGGCCATCACCAGAAATTTTTACATCATGTTTAGTACCTGTCGCTAAAATCAACTCAGCGGCAATGTTTTTAGTAAAGTAGTAGCTAATGTCCAATTCAGGAATCGTATTGCTATCCACTTTTAATTCAGCACTAGGTGTCATTAAGCCAGCGGCAATGTTTTGATTCACATATTTACCCAAACTACTGTCTTCATTTGGTTTTACACTCACTGCACGCATACGCACTACCCAATCACCCGCTTCAGCAAAGCTCAAGGTTGGTAATAGAAGCCCTGCAACCAATGCACTTAATATTGTTTTCTTCATCATGTTTTCTTCTCCTAGTAAAATCATCTACACACAACATATTTTTAGCGTATGTGTACATCTTAGGCGTTTGAAAAACTGGCTTATTGATATGGGTCAAGAAAAAGCTACCCGCTATTTAGTGAACAGACAAAGAAAAAGCCCGCTATTAGCGGGCTTTTAGTTTCTGCACAGCCACTTATTTAATCGCGCTGTCCCCACGCCTTCTCCAAGGCTTTAGTCTTAGCATCTAAATTAGCTTGGCTCTTTTCCAATTCGGCACGCGCTTTCTTTTCTTCCGATTCCAATTTGGCTAACTCCGCTTGCTCACGCGCAATCATGGTCTTTCTTTGCTCAATTTTAGTTTGCAGGCTTTGGTAATTGGCTTGCGCTTTCAAGTGCGCCTCACGCGCTTCACCAGCTTCCGTTTGTTCGGTAAAAATGTTTCGTGCAGAAGCGGGTAGGCTAAACACCGCCAATAAACACAAGGTAGATAAAAGAGTAAACACACGCATAAAACACTCCCCAAAAAATTTAATGACAGTTTACCTTGAATTAGGCATGGTTTAACAACGTTTTTAGTGTGTTTTGGTTGATAGCCAATGCAAAACAAAAAGCCTCGCAAAACGAGGCTTTTTAATCTCACACACATATGTAGGCCAGTGAACTCAGTCTAATTCCTAAAACCATATTCCAGCACAAAAAACTCCGCTTTCAAATCCGCCAAAGGCGCGCGCAGTTTAGCCAACTCAGCTTCTGGGCCGTGAATCTCAAGGCGGGTCAACTCAGCAATCTTCAAAGCCTCACCCAAAATCGCGCCCACATTATCCAAATGCGCCAGCACGCCCTCGGCATCCACATAACCCTCACGGCAATGCGCCACATTGCCATGAAAACTAAAGCCATAAAACAAACATTTAGGTTCGCTTTTGGTTTGCGCCACAAAACGCTCGCAAATCGCCCTAAACGCAGGCATGTTTGCATCACTTACCTTAAAGTAAGGCACTATCGTACAGCAGGTATCGGTTGTTGCCATTGTCGCTCCTAAGTTTGATTTGGTTATAATTTGGTTTAGTTCGAGTCTAGTATAGCTCACAGCTTCAGATAGGACAGGCAACTTGATCCTCGTTTTTGCATATTGAATAATTATTCAGACGCATTTTTTTTGGGAACTGATCCTACGTTTTTTGCTTTTCCTAATTTTTCTTTGAGATCTCTAATAGATTGCGTTCTTTTTAACTTTTCATCTGGTATTACATAAATTTCATGCAAAATCGTTTTAAATGTTTCAAGGAAAAGCTGAAGGTTGCGGCTATCCCACGCTATCCAACTTTGTTCATGAACATGATCACTGGTCATATCTTTTATGTGACCTAAAATTTCAAATAAAACAGAATCAATAAATAAATATTTTTTTCTTAAACTTTCAATTTTATCGTCGTAATTCGCACCTTCAACACTCTGCAGTGCGAGTAGCTCGTAAATACCTTTGCGTGTGCATGCAGATGCGCCAGTTAGATAATTCATTTTTGCGCAACCTTCAGCTTCTGAAATCAACTCTCGTATTTCTTTAGGAATACGGTTATCGACAACAAAAAATGATGTAGGTACCGAATAAAAAAATTCCTGATCTAAATCCACATCATCTTTAAATTTGCTATAACCGTAAGATGAGGAGTCTTGAAGTTCTGAAAAAGTCAAATGCATTGATACATGTTGGCAGCTTTCACAATGAACTCTCCATATGTGGCAAATTTTGTCATTGCTCCAATGAAAACCCTCGAAACCAAGATTTCTATATTTAACATGACGCCTATTGCAGTAAGGGCAATTGTAGATATCAGGTGTAATAAAATATTTTGAATCTAGATGGGAGTGATCTTGCACTGCTTTATTCCTGATGGTTAGTTGAACTGTAACCCCGTTTATGTAATACGGTGCGCTATAAATACACGCTTAATATAAATCAAAAAGAATGTTTTTGTTAAGAAATTTCAGCGTGGCAAAAATTTATTTTGCGAGTTTGCTGGAATAGGGTATGTTTGAGGGTGGCAGAAAAGCAAAAAGCCTTGTATTTCTACAAGGCTTTGAATTTTGGCTCCTCAACCTGGGCTCGAACCAGGGACCTACGGATTAACAGTCCGGCGCTCTACCGACTGAGCTATTGAGGAATCGGTGTGTTACGTAACGAAGGCGCTATAATACTGATAAGTCCGCGGTTGGTCAATCGTTTGGTGGCAAATTTTTTAGGGTTTTTTATGGATAAGATTAAAAAATGGTTTAAGTGGTTGTTGGCGCTAACGGCTTTGTTGTTGGTGTTGTTGATTGTGCCGTTTTTTGTGCCTATCACCCAATATGTGGAGCAAGCCGAGCAGGTGGCGAGTGAGCGCTTGGGTGTGCCTGTGAAAATTTATAAAGCTAAGTTGGCCTTTTTGCCGAGTCCGCGCGTGAAGTTAGAGGACGTGCATGTGGGCAAAAACAAGGAGTTAGTGGTGCATGAGGTGGTGGTGTTGCCTGAGTGGTCTTCTTTGTTGAGCCATCCAAAGCGCATTAAAGTGGCGTTGAACGAGGTGGATTTAAAGCAATCGGCCTTGCCAGTGTTGAGTCAGTTTGCTTCTGCTAGCCCTGCGCAATCAACCGAGACGCCTTTGGTGGCGGTTTCTCGTGTGTGGGTGAATGGATTGCATGTGCTGGAGAGTGCGGTGCAGTTGCCTGCCTTGGATGTGGATGTGGCGTTGCAGGACTCGGGTTTGCAGAGTGTGGATGTGAAGGCGCAAGACGGAACGTTGCAGTTGAACATGGTGCCTGATGGCAAAACCTATAAATTGCACATGGAAGTGGATGATTGGAAACTGCCGACCGAGCGTGGCGATGTGATTCACCATGCGGTGTTGGAGGGCGGTTTGGGCGACAATGTGTTGATGCTGAATGCGTTTACGCTGGATATGTTTGATGGCGAAATCACGGGCAATGGCAGTTTGACGTGGCTTAAACAGTGGAAACTCACGGGCGATTTGAAGCTGAGCAAGTTAGACATGCAAACCATGAGCAAGCAAGCGGATAGCAAAACCTATTTGTCTGGGCGTTTGTTTGGCAATGGGGGCTTTGATGCTACGGCGAACTCAGCGGGCGATTTGGCCGACCATTTGGCGGTGAAGTTGGACTTTAACGTGAAAAATGGCGTGTTGTATGGCATGGATTTGATGCACGCGGCGGAGTTGTTGGTGAAAACCGATAGCAAAAGCGGGCAGACCCAATTTGATGTGTTTGATGGGCAATTTAAATGGTTGGCTGGCGCGGTGCAGTTTAACCGCGTGCAGATGGTGTCTGGCTTGATTAAAGCCACGGGTGATGTGGGCATTAGCAAAGATAAAATGCTCAAAGGTGACGTGAGCGTGGCCTTGAAAGACAGCGCGGGCGTGGTGGCGGTGCCGTTGGAGATTAGTGGCCCTGTGAGCAACCCTTCGGTGTTGCCGAATAAAGCGGCGGCGATTGGTGCAGCAGTGGGGACAGTGTTGGTGCCTGGAGTGGGAACGAGTTTGGGGCTTAAGGCTGGCGAGCAAGTGGGTAAGCTGAAGAATTTGTTCTCGGATTAAGCAACTTTTGAACAGTAAAAAAGAGGGCGATGCCCTCTTTTTTTATTACTAAATTATATTAGTTTTAGCTAAGTGCTTTTTCGATCCTATCCAGTGCTTCGCGCAGGTTATCCATGCTGGTGGCGAATGAGATTCTGAAATAACCTTCGGCACCAAAAGCTGAACCTGGTACGACGGCAACATTGTGTTCTTCAAGCAAGTATTCAGCAAATGCCATGTCGGTAGTTTGGCTGATTTTGCCAGCTTTGTGCAGGTTGGCAATGGCAGTGCGTGCATCGGGGAAGGCGTAGAATGCGCCACCTGCCATAAGGCAACTTAAGCCTGGCATGGCGTTAAAGCGGTCAACCACGTATTTGTGGCGCTCTTTAAACGCAGCTACCATTGGTTTGATGCAATCTTGTGAGCCACTGAGCGCCGCTTCTGCCGCGTATTGCGAGATAGACGCTGGGTTGCTGGTGGATTGGCTTTGTAAAATTTCCATGGCTTTGATGATGTTGGCTGGGCCTGCGGCATAGCCAATACGCCAGCCTGTCATGGAGTAAGCTTTTGACACGCCATTGAGCACGATGCAACGGTCTTTGAGTGCTGGCGTGGCGTTGAGGATGTTGTAGAACTTGTCACCTGTGAGGTTGACGTGTTCGTACATGTCATCTGTAGCAATCAGCACGTGTGGGTGTTTGAGTAACACTGCGCCCAAGGCTTGTAGCTCTTGTAGGTTATACACCGCACCTGTGGGGTTAGAGGGCGAGTTAAACATCACCAATTTGGTTTTGGGGGTGATGGCAGCCTCGAGTTGGGCAGGCAAGAGTTTAAAGCCTTGCTCGATGCCACATTCAATAATCACGGGCTTGGCTTCTGCCACCATGGCGATGTCGGCATAGCTGACCCAATAAGGCGCGGGAATCACGACTTCATCACCTTTATTCAGCACAGCTAAACAAAGATTGAAAATGGTTTGTTTGCCACCCACGCCGACAATGACTTCATTGATGGTGTAGTCAAAGCCGTTTTCGTTTTTGAATTTGTTGACGATGGCTTTTTTGAGCGCTGGAATACCACTCACTGGTGTGTATTTGGTGTAGCCCGCATCAATGGCAGCTTTGGCTGCGTCTTTGATGTGTTGCGGAGTGTCGAAATCTGGTTCACCTGCGGCAAGGGCAATAATGGGTCTGCCTTCGGCTTTATATCTCGCCGCTTTTGCGGTAATCGCAAGGGTGGGGGACTCTTTAATTGAGAGTACGCGTGCAGAAAGCACATTGTTTGAAGCTTGGGTCAAAATCACTTCCTTGTTTGCGCGCATCCGTTATCTTGATGCGCGTCGCTTAAACTGTTAAACAATGATGGTTAATTCAGGCAAAAAGCCAAAGCGCGTATTTTACGCAAAAATTGTTTAATGTGTAAGCAGAATCTCAAGCAAAGTCTTGATTTATTGCGTTTTACAGTCGCTGGCACATCCTACGTATTGCGCATACTCCGCCAGCAAATCGGCATCTAACTTAGCAAAACGGTCACCAATTTGACGCACTTGTTGTTGGTTGCCTTGTTTTTGCGCAATCAAGCCTTGTTTAAACCAGCCTTCTAAATGCTCTGCATCCAAACGGGTGACTTGGGCGTAGGCTTGGGTGGCCTCGGCGAGTTGATTTAAATGCTCGTGGCTGTGGGCAAGGGTGAGCCATGCATCGACGCTGTTAGGGAGTTTGCTCGTCCACACTTGTGCCACTTTGAGCAATTTAGGCCAGTCTTGGCGTGACTCTGGCACCGCGGCTTGCATGTAAAAAGGTTGTTTATCTTCGTCTTCTTCCCAAATGGCTTTGCCTACTACGGGGAAGTCGGTAGAGACAGGTAGCTTTTCCAGCACAGTTAGCCATTCCACAGGCAGGGCAAAGTGAATGCTACCGCCTTTGCCAGCGGTTTTAAAGGTATTGATGCCGACCAAGTTGCCTTCCATATCAAACAAACCACTGCCACTGGCACCCATTAAAAACTTGGCGCTACTGCGGATGACGTAGCCTGGGTTGCCGTCATGCAAGCCCATGACTTCACCTCTTGAGGTGAGTGGAGCAGGGGTGCCGTTGGAGTGGCCGATGGCGGTGATTTCTTGCCCACGTTTTAAATCGGTGCTTTTGCCAAGCGGGACAGGAGAAAACGGTAAGTCATGGCTGGTGACTAAACATAGGTCATGCCAAGCATCGGCTTGCACGGTGGTGATGGGGTAGCTGTCTTCACCACGGTTAATCCACGGTTTTTTGGTGGTGCGTAATACGTGACAATTGGTGATGACTTTGTCTTTGCCAACCACTACGCCTGAGCCGTAGGCCAAGCCCCCTGTTTCGTTGTAACCACGTATCATCACCACGCCAGCAAACGCTTTCATCAAGGCCGCTTGGTTGTAGGCTTGCGCCAAAGTCGGTAAGAGTAAGGCTAAAAAGAGAGTGACAAGGCGCATGGTGTTCCCCATTATTGTATTGTGTTGTGTGATTGACGGTACGAGTGTGAATAAAGTTCTTAAAAGGGGTTTGATTTAATCGTGATACATAGACAATTAAACGGTAAAATAGCGTTTTATTTTGCGCGTCACTCACCTTGATTGTTACCTATCCTAACAGCAAATACCAATTACATCAGCCTTTTCCACCTGCTGGCGATCAGCCGCAAGCCATCGAAAAGCTGACACAAGGCGTGCGCGATGGGCTGAAGTTTCAAACCTTGTTGGGGGTGACGGGCTCTGGTAAAACCTACACCATGGCGAATGTGATTGCGCAAATTGGCAAACCAGCCATCGTCATGGCACCTAATAAAACGCTGGCAGCACAGTTATATAGCGAGTTTCGCGAGTTTTTCCCCAATAATGCGGTGGAATACTTTGTTAGCTACTACGATTACTATCAGCCAGAAGCCTATGTGCCTTCGCGCGATTTGTTTATCGAAAAAGACTCTAGCATCAACGACCACATTGAGCAGATGCGTTTGTCTGCCACCAAGGCCTTACTAGAGCGCGAGGATGCCATCGTCGTCGCGTCAGTCTCAGCGATTTACGGCATTGGCGACCCGAGTGATTACCACGGCATGGTATTGCACGTGTATCAAGGCAAAAAGATTACGCAAAAAGACGTGGTCGCGCATTTGATTAATATGCAATATGACCGCAACGACTTTGATTTTGGGCGCGGGACGTTTCGGGTGCGTGGCGATGTGATTGACGTGTTTCCGTCGGAAAACAGCGAGACCGCCATTCGTATTAGTTTGTTTGATGACGAAATTGACAGCCTACAGCTGTTTGACCCGCTGACAGGGCAGGTGTTTAACAAGATTCATAACTTCCGTATTTTCCCTTCTAGCCATTATGTGACTGCACGTGAGGCCACGGTTCGGGCGATGGAAACCATCAAAGAAGAACTGCGCGACCGCGTTAAGTTTTATTTGAGCGAGAACAAGTTGGTGGAAGCGCAACGCATTGAGCAGCGCACACGTTTTGATTTGGAAATGCTCAACGAGATTGGCTTTTGCAAAGGCATTGAAAACTATAGCCGCCATTTAACAGGCCGTCCGCCTGGCTCACCACCACCCACGCTGATTGATTACTTACCTGCCGATGCGCTGATGATTATTGATGAGAGCCACGTTACCGTGCCGCAAATTGGCGGCATGTTTTTGGGTGACCGCTCGCGCAAAGCCAATTTGGTGGATTACGGTTGGCGTTTGCCTTCTGCCATGGATAACCGTCCGCTCAAGTTTGAAGAGTTTGAGAAAATCATGCGCCAGTGCGTGTTTGTCTCAGCCACGCCTGCGGACTATGAGAAAAATCATCAACAGCAAGTGGTGGAAATGATTGCGCGCCCGACTGGCTTGGTGGACCCTGAAATTGAAGTTAAACCAGCCGATACGCAAGTGGATGATTTGCTAGGCGAAATCAAACTACGTGTTGCGGTAGGTGAGCGTGTGTTGGCAACCACCTTAACCAAGCGCATGGCCGAAGATTTAACCGATTATTTAAACGAGCATGGCGTGAAAGTGCGCTATTTGCACAGTGATATTGATACAGTCGAGCGCGTGGAAATTATTCGTGATTTGCGTTTGGGCGAATTTGATGTGCTGGTCGGCATTAACTTGTTGCGTGAGGGCTTAGACATCCCAGAGGTCTCACTCGTCGCGGTATTGGATGCGGATAAAGAAGGCTTCTTGCGTTCGGAACGCTCATTGATACAAACGGCTGGCCGTGCCGCGCGTAATCTCAACGGCAAAGTGATTTTTTACGCCAACAAAATCACCCGTAGTATGAAATTGGCGATGGACGAGGGTGACCGCCGTCGTAAAATACAGTTGGCATTTAACGAAGCCAATGGCATCACCCCTAAGGGTGTGACCAAGCGTATTAAAGATATTATTGATGGCGTGTATGACAAAGACGAGGCACAACGTGAGCGCAAAGCCGCGCAAGATCAAGCCAAATACGAGGCGCTCAGCGAAACGCAACTGACCAAAGAACTCAAGCGCCTAGAAAAAGCCATGCATGACGCGGCTAAAAATCTAGAGTTTGAGAAAGCGGCTGACTTTAGAGACCAACTCAAGAAACTGAAAACCAAGATGTTTGGTGCCCAAATAGAAGACTTAACATGATAGAACTCAATACCCTCATCGGCAGTGCAGCTGCAGTTTGCACCACTTTGGCGTTTGTGCCACAAGTTGTAAAATCCTATAAAACGCGTGATTTAAGCGGTATTTCATTGCCGATGTATAGTATTTTTACCACGGGTGTGGTGCTTTGGTTGGTTTATGGCCTATTGACACTCGATTGGCCGATTATTATTGCCAACAGCATTACGACACTATTAGCAGGCTTTGTGTTGATGCTAAAAGTTTTTGAAAAACGACAACATTCATAAGGATCGTCCATGAAAAAAATAACAAAAGCGGTGTTTCCAGTGGCGGGTTTGGGCACGCGCTTTTTGCCTGCGACTAAAGCCAGCCCAAAGGAAATGTTGCCAGTGGTAGATAAACCATTGATTCAATATGCGGCAGAAGAAGCGATTGCCGCAGGTGCGACGGAGTTGATTTTTATTACAGGCCGTAATAAGCGCTCGATTGAAGACCATTTTGACAAAGCTTATGAGCTGGAAGCGGCTTTGGAAGCGGCCAATAAAGAAAATCTGCTGAATATCGTCAAAGGCATTTTGCCTAAAGGCGTGAGTTGCGTCTATATCCGTCAACCAGTGGCTTTGGGTCTAGGCCATGCGGTATTGTGCGCCAAGCCTGTGGTGGGCGATGAGCCGTTTTCAGTTATTTTGGCGGACGATTTAATCGACAGTAGTGTGTCCGTGGTTAAGCAAATGGTGGGTGTGTATAACGACCACGGTTGCTCAGTATTGGGCGTGGAAGATGTATTGCCGACTGAAACTGGCAGTTATGGCATTGTGGATGCCGTGCCATCAGGCAATAATCTGCTAGAGATTAAAGGCATTGTGGAGAAGCCAAAACCAGAAGAAGCACCTTCTAACTTGGCGGTGGTTGGGCGCTATGTGTTGACCGCAAAGATATTTGACTGTTTAGAGAAGGTTAAACCTGGCAAGGGCGGTGAGATTCAGCTGACAGATGGCATTGCGGCCTTAATGGCGATGGAAAAAATCTTGGCGTATCGCTTTCAAGGCAAACGTTATGATTGTGGTAGCAAGTTTGGACACATGCAGGCCAATGTTGAGTTAGCCCTCAAACATCCAGAAATCGCCCTGCACTTTAAAGAGTATCTCAAAACACTCATCGCCGATCTTGCTTAATAGGCATCAAATAATCAGCATGACAGACAGCGCACATCATCCGCAACACTGGCTTGAACATTCGCAGGTCGTCCATACGGCATTTGCTGTCGATGCAGCGATTGTGGCCATGGCAAGTCGCATACAACAACAAGTAAAAGCGTCTAATATCGTCTTGATCTGTGTGATGCGAGGTGGCTTGTATTTGTCTGGTCAGTTGATGGCAAAATTAGCTATTCCCATGCAAATCGACTATGTGCAAGCCAATCGCTACCGCGGCACGCAGGGCGATGAGATTGTATGGACACAAACCGCCAGTTTGGATTTACGCGGGCAAACGGTATTGGTTGTGGATGATATTTTAGATGTAGGTATTACCCTAGCAGAGGTGGTTAAACATTGTCAGCAAGCAGGAGCGAAACAAGTGCTGACTGCGGTGCTGACCGAAAAAAACAATGGTCTTCATAAGCCTATCCAAGCGGATTTTGTAGGATTAAGCGTGCCGAATGCTTATGTGTTTGGTTGCGGGATGGATGTGCATGGCTGGTGGCGCAACTTGCCTGAGATACGTGCCCTGCGCGACTAGGCCTAAGCAATAAAAAACGCCCATGTGGGCGTTTTTTATTGGGCTGAATCTTCTTTTGTTTACTCAATGCCTTGACTGGCTAAATAATCTTCATAGTTACCCGTAAAGTCTACAATGCCATCGGCTTTGATTTCAATTATGCGTGTGGCGATGGAACTGACAAACTCGCGGTCATGGCTGACAAAAAATAGCGTGCCTTTGTATTTATCCAGCGCCGTATTTAACGCTTCAATCGATTCCATGTCCATGTGGTTGGTTGGCTCGTCCATGAGTAAGACATTGGTTTTCGCCAACATCAATTTGCCGTAGAGCATACGGCCTTTTTCACCGCCAGAAAGTACTTTAACTGACTTTTTAGTCGCTTCAGTCGGAAAGAGTAAACGACCCAACATACTGCGTACGGTGTTATCGTCATCGCCTTGTTGACGTTGTGCGGTCATCCATTCAAATAGGTCTTCACCTTTTTCAAACTCGTACTCATGGTCTTGCGCAAAATAGCCTATTTTGGCTTTTTCTGCCCATTTGACTTCGCCATGTTTAGCTTGTAAATCGCCTGCCAAGCAACGTAAGAAAGTGGTTTTGCCAATGCCGTTTTCACCAATAATGGCAACCTTTTCACCCGCTTCAAACATCAAATCAATATCGTTAAACAGCTTTCTATCAAAGCCGTGGCTGAGTTTTTTTAGCTCTACCGCATTGCGGTGTAATTTTTCTCTGTCGTCAAACTCAAAGCGAATAAATGGATACTGACGGCTAGATGGCTTAAATTCTTCCACCTTGATTTTATCAATTTGCTTGGCGCGGCTGGTGGCTTGTTTGGCTTTAGATGCATTGGCAGAGAAGCGTCGCACGAAGTCTTGTAAATCAGCGATTTGTTGTTTGGCTTTGGCATTGTCTTTGGCTTGTTGGTTTCGCGCCGCAATGCTGGCTTCCATATAGTCATCGTAGTTGCCAGGGTAGGAGGTGATTTTGCCGTAATCCATGTCACAAGTATGCGTACAGACTTGGTTTAAAAAGTGGCGGTCATGCGAAATAATCACCATGGTGCAATCACGATTATTCACCACGTCTTCTAGCCAACGGATGGTGTTGATATCCAGGTTGTTGGTTGGCTCATCGAGTAGTAATACGTCTGGGTTAGCAAACAACGCTTGCACCAATAACACACGCAATTTCCAACCAGGCGCAACGGCAGACATCGGGCCAGTGTGTTGCTCAATCGGAATGCCCACACCTAATAATAACTCGCCTGCACGCGCTTCAGCGGTGTAGCCATCATATTCCGCAAACACGCCCTCTAACTCAGCGGCGCGCATATAGTCTTCTTCGGTGGCTTCCAAGTTGGCGTAAATGGCATCACGCTCTTGCATGGCTTTCCACATTTGCTCGTGCCCCATCATGACGACGTCTAACACGCGCAACTCTTCATAGGCAAACTGGTCTTGCTTCAAAAATGCCATGCGTTCATTAGTGTCTAGGCTGATATTGCCAGAGGTGGGTTCAAGCACACCTGCCAAAATTTTCATAAACGTGGATTTGCCACAGCCGTTGGCACCAATGAGGCCGTAACGATTGCCATTGTCGAACTTGATAGAAACGTTTTCAAACAGTGGCTTAGAGCCAAACTGCATGGTGATATTGTTTGCAACTAGCATATTGAGTATTTCGGTATCTTTTAATAAGTTAAAATTGGTTGTAGATGACGACTTCATCCATATTGAGTTGGCCTGCACGTGGACGCGCTGGCTCGAGCGCTTTGCCCACCACCACAAACATCACTGGCGTATGGTCAGCAGGTAAGTTAATCAGTTTAGCCAAGGCATCAAAGTCAAAGCCGTCCATCGGGCAGGTGTCGTAGCCCATTTCTTTGGCGGCAAGCATCAAGGTCATGGCGGCCATGCCGCATGAGCGCATGCCTTCATCGCGTTGTACTTGTGTGTTGCCTTGGTAGTAGTTACCTATCGCAGGTACTAAATAGTCTTGCACAGGCTTGGGTGCATTCACCCAATAACGCGCGGGGTCCTTCTCCCAAGCTTTTAAATCGGCCGTTAGGATAATCAGCAAAGAAGCATCCGTTACTTGTGCTTGATTCCAACTCACCTCACGGATTTGTTGGCGTAGCGCAGTGTCGGTGACTACTACAAAACGCCAATGCTGGATGTTGAACGCGGTTGGCGTCAGCATGGCTAAGGATAGTAATTTGTTGATTTCCTGCTCGGTCATCTTGTGTGCAGGGTCATACGTTTTTACCGAACGGCGTTCGATAATGGCTTCAGTCACATTCATTGGCATCTACTTTCTAATATTGAATCTCTAGAATTTCTAGGTTTATGGCGCCAGCAGGACGTTGCCAAACCACGTTATCGCCTACTTTGCGCCCAATCAGCGCTTTGGCAATCGGGGAAACGTAACTCACTTTTTTGAGCTGAATATCCGATTCATCTTCACCCACAATGTGAAAAATGCGTCGCTCGCCTTCTTCATCTTCCACCGTCACCGTTGCACCAAACAACACGCTATCTTTTGGCTGTTGCATGGGGTTTACCAATTGCGCGCTTTCTAATCTAGACGATAAATAACGCAAATCTCGGTCTATCTTAGCCAACGCCTGTTGTGCATTGGGGTCATCTTTGCGATTACTATAAAGTAAACGTTCCACTTCATACTGCGTATAAGACTGCTCTAACTGTTGCAGGCCGACTGGTGTTACATAATTGGCGTGAGGGCTAATCGGGCGCTCAGGTAAATCCGTGCCCGCATGCTCTAAATCGTCCTCTTTGACAAAGCCACGGCTCATGCCTGATGATTATTCCCACTCAATGGTTGCAGGTGGCTTGCCAGAAATATCGTACACCACGCGGTTAATGCCACGTACTTCGTTAATGATTCTATTCGATACTTTACCGAGCAAGCTGTAAGGCAGTTCTGCCCAGTGCGCGGTCATAAAGTCACTGGTGACCACCGCACGCAGCGCAACCACATAATCATAAGTGCGACCATCGCCCATTACACCCACAGATTTCACAGGTAAGAACACTGTGAAGGCTTGGCTGGTGAGGTCGTACCAAGTTTTGCCAGTCTTTTCGCAAACCGTATTGCGTAATTCTTCGATAAAAATCGCATCCGCACGTTGCAAGAGCAGTGCGTATTCGCGTTTGACTTCACCTAAAATACGCACGCCTAAGCCAGGGCCTGGGAAAGGGTGGCGGTAGACCATGTCTCTTGGCAGACCTAAAGCCACGCCGAGTTCGCGCACCTCATCTTTGAATAAGTCGCGTAAAGGTTCGAGTAGCTTCAGCCCTAATTGCTCTGGCAAGCCACCGACATTGTGATGGCTTTTGATGGTGACGGCTTTTTTAGATTTTGCGCCACCTGATTCAATCACATCTGGATAAATCGTCCCTTGCGCTAAAAAGGTTGCACCTTTATGACCTTGACCGCTGGCCTTGAGTTTGGCGGCTTCGGCTTTAAAGACCTCCACAAACTCACCGCCAATGATTTTACGCTTGGCTTCAGGATCGCTCACGCCCGCGAGTTTTCCCATAAATTGCTCAGTGGCATCGACACGGATGACTTTGGCATGCAAGCGCCCTGCAAACATATCCATCACCATGTCGCCCTCATTCAAGCGTAGCAGGCCATGGTCTACAAACACACAAGTGAGTTGGTCGCCAATCGCACGGTGAATGAGCGCTGCGGCTACGCTGGAATCCACGCCGCCAGATAAACCTAAAATCACTTCTTCATCGCCGACTTGCTCTTTGATTTTGGCGACCGCTTCAGTAATGTAGTCGCCCATAATCCAGTCAGGTTTTGCTTGGCAAATGTCTAGTACAAAACGCTCCAACATGGCTTGGCCTTGTTTGGTATGGGTGACTTCAGGGTGGAATTGTACCGCGTAGAATTTGCGCTCTTCGTCAGCCATCGCGGCAATCGGCGTGGTGTCGTTACTGGCAATGACTTTAAAGCCAGTTGGCAACTCAGTTACTTTGTCACCGTGACTCATCCATACATCGATTAAGCCGTGGCCTTCTGCATTGGTCGCATCTTGAATGTCGCGGAATAAAGCAGAGTGACCGCGTGCGCGTACTTGTGCGTAACCAAATTCGCGCTTCGCACCAGCTTCCACTTTGCCACCGAGCTGCTGCGCCATGGTTTGCATGCCATAGCAAATACCCAACACAGGCACGCCGAGCTCGAACACCGCTTGCGGGGCTTTATCGGTTTCTTCTTCATACACGCTGGCATGGCTGCCGCTTAAGATAATGCCATCTGCGCCAAACTGTTTAACAAAATCATCAGACACATCGCAAGGGTGAATTTCGCAATAGACATGCGCCTCGCGCACACGGCGGGCGATGAGTTGGGTCACTTGTGAACCAAAATCGAGAATTAAAATCTTTGAGTGCGACATGGAGCGCTCTTTATCATGAAAGTAGGTTTAAATGGGGTGTCGAAAATAGAAAACACTGAGCGTGCAAGGGAATCCTATGCTCGTGCTAATTCTAGTCAGATAAATAGTATTCAACCGTCGAAACGACACGGACTTTTTTAATGTAGGCTGTGCTGGAATCTCTGTCTTCAATGCTAAACGTGCCTTGGTTGGCGCGTTTAATTTTACCTAAGCTACTGTTTGAGTCTTTGGCAAACTTAAGTGCAGTTTCGCGGGCGTTTTTAGTGGCTTGTTCAATCATGGGTGGTTTTATTTGATTCAGTTGGCTGTAAATGTATTGAACACCCACGCCCATGCTGTCGTTGCCAACCGCAATGCCTAGTTTGCCTAGTTCAGCCAGTTGTGTGCGCACTGCAATCACCTTGTCTACTTGCTTGGTATACACCGTGACAGTTGAACTTGCACTGTAGCGAAAGCTCAATGCGGTCGTGTTGTCGTATTCACGCGCTAGCTTGTCGATGATGGACGGCGCATTGATGGTGATTTCATCATCTTTGAAGCCTTTGTCTTTTAAAAATTTCAATACTTGCGCATTCTTGGTGTTCACGGTTTCTGACAGCTTTACTAAGTCGTTGTCTGCCACATTAAACGCAATTGGCCAAATCGCAATATCTGCTTTCACTTCGCGCTCTGACAAGCCTTTGACTTCAACCGAGCGCTCCATGGCCTTGATATTCAAGATGCTATTACCTAAAAGTGAGCCCAAGCCTAATAAACCCAAGCATAGCAAGCCACCTAAAATGACAGATTCTTTTTTATAACCGCGTAATTGATTAGCGTTTTCCATTAGGATTTCCCATTAATCGATTCTGTAGTTTGGGGCTTCTTTGGTAATTTGCACATCATGCACATGGCTTTCGCGCATGCCCGCACTGGTGATTTGTACAAACTCCGCTTTGGTACGCATTTGTTCAATATTGGTAGCGCCCACATAACCCATAGAGGCACGCAAGCCTCCCATCAATTGGTGAATCACGGCCAATACACTGCCTTTGTAAGGTACACGGCCTTCAATGCCTTCTGGCACCAATTTGTCGGCGTTGCCATTGTTGTCTTGGAAATAGCGGTCGCTAGAGCCTTTTTGCATCGCACCTATCGAGCCCATGCCACGGTATGATTTGTAAGAACGACCTTGGAATAACTCTACTTCGCCTGGCGCTTCTTCAGTGCCTGCAAACATACCACCTAACATGACGCTATGCGCGCCTGCGGCAATCGCTTTAGAAATATCGCCAGAGAAACGAATGCCGCCGTCTGCAATAAATGGCACACCTGATTTTTCAAGCGCTTTTGCTACATTACTAATCGCAGTGATTTGCGGCACACCTACGCCAGCCACAATGCGTGTCGTGCAAATTGAGCCTGGGCCGATGCCCACTTTCACGCAATCTGCACCGTGGTCAACCAAGGCCAACGCGGCTTCTGCTGTGGCAATGTTGCCCCCAATGACTTGTACTTGTGGGTAATGTGTTTTTGCCCATTTTACGCGGTCTAACACACCTTGTGAGTGACCATGCGCTGTGTCTACCACAATCACATCCACGCCAGCTTCGGCCAGCGCAGCGATACGTTCATCCGTACCATCGCCCACGCCCACTGCCGCACCCACGCGCAAGCGGCCTTTGGCATCTTTACAAGCCAATGGGTGGTCAGAGGATTTTTGAATATCTTTAACGGTAATCAAGCCTTTGAGCTCAAATTGGTCACCAATCACTAACAAACGCTCTAAGCGGTGTTTGTGCAAGAGGCCCATGATCTCTTCACGACTAGCACCTTCACGCACTGTGACCAAACGGTCTTGCGGGGTCATGATATTGCTAATGGCTTGCTCGAGATTGGTTTCAAAACGCAAGTCACGGTTGGTAACGATGCCAACCACTTTGCCGTCTTGCACCACAGGCAAGCCAGAAATTTTGTGTTGTTTGGTCAAGCTGATGACATCGCTGACACTCATTTGCGGATGTATGGTCACAGGGTCAATCACCACACCAGATTCAAAGCGTTTCACGCGAGAAACGCGAGACGCTTGCATTTCAACCGACATATTTTTATGGATAATGCCCATGCCACCGACTTGCGCCAAGGCAATCGCTAAGCGCGCTTCAGTCACGGTGTCCATCGCGGCAGAGAGTAGGGGTATGTTAAGTTTGATGCTTTTGGTGAGTTGCGTACTTAAATCAACCTCACGTGGCATCACGTTTGAATGGGCGGGAACGAGTAAAACATCGTCAAAGGTAAGAGCTTGTTGCAACAAACGCATGTGAAATCCTTTATTTCCAAAACGAGATTATACCGATTTCAGTTTGTTAAATCTAGTTTGGACTGAATCTGTATTGCGTTTGGATGTACCTTTGTATCGAGCGCGCTTTTTTGGATGGATGATAAGCAATATTCTTTTGCTTGAATTGTCTGTTGGCATAAAAGATGCATTCTCATTGCAAACTTAGGGTAACATCGCTTTAGATGGTCACAAATGGTCAGTTATAGACTGTTAAGGCGACGTAATTAGAACGGAAAATAAACGATGAAGAATGTTTTGAAACTCAGTTTTTTACTCGCTTTGTGCTTGAGTGTGCTTGCACAAGCCGAAATTTACAAGTGGCGAGATAAAGATGGCACCATGCGTTATACAGACACGCCACCGCCTTCTAATGTCAAATTGCTAGGGCGTATTGGATACAAAGGCGCGGCTGGACCTGTCAGCGTGACCCCGCCACCCGAAGTCAAAAATGAGGCACCACCAAATGAGGTTGCGACGCCGACCAAAGGCGGTGCAGATAAAAAGGCACCCAATCAACAGTCGCCTGAGGAGTTGGAAGCGCAAAAAAAACAACAAGCTGAATTAGCAAAAACCAAAGCAGCGAATTGCACGGCAGCCAAAGCCAATTATCAGACTTATGTTCAAGGAGGTCGCATTTACCGCACCAACGATAAAGGAGAGCGCGAGGTTTTAGGCGATGAACAAATACAACAGGGTGTAGCAAAAGCACAGCAAGAGATTAACGAAAACTGCTAGAAGATTTAATCTTCTATAAACTACTTAGCCGCCTTACCTTCAGCCGCCCGTTGTTTGCGCACCTCTTTTGGGTCGGCAATCAATGGGCGATAAATTTCCACTCTGTCTAAATGACGTAATACAGTGTCTGCTTTAACCGCTTTGCCAAATACGCCTATTTCCATATGTGCGCGATCTATTTCAGGAAATTTCTCTAAAATGCCAGATTGTTGAATGGCGTCTATCGCTGTGCAAGTTTGACTCACCTTAAGTGGGATAATCAATTGTTGCTCTGGTTTGGCATAAGCCACTTCAACTGTGATGGTGTCAACTGTGATGGTGTCAACTGTGATGGTCTCTTGGGATGTAAGGTTTTGATTCGGCATGGTGGTTTGCTTTTAAGTGAACTTTTTAACTTCTCTTTTAATTTCTAAAGTTGTTTGGCTTTGCGTTTGTCGGCATACAACACAAAGCTGTCTACAAATGTGTTGGCAATATGGTTGAACACGGGTGCAATGATGCGCTCAATCAAGGCATTGGCAAACACATATTCCAATTTAAATTCTATTTTACATGCATCCTCACGCAAGGGGGTAAAGCGCCAGTGACCGCTAAGTTGTTTAAACGGGCCATCTAGCAGTTGAATATCCATGTGCGTGGGGAACTGCTTATTGTTTCTGGTGGTGAAGTGTTGTTTGATGCCGTGGTAATCAATGTGTATGGTCGCCTCGGTCACTTGCTCATCGCGGGCGATAATTTCCGTGCCGCCACACCAAGGCAAAAAAGCAGTGTAATTTTCCACCGCGTCCACCAAGTTAAACATTTCTGCACAAGGGTGCATAACCAACACTGATTTTTCGACGGATGCCATGCAAGCGAGTGACTTAAGGTAAAATGCTATTTTAAGTGATTTGAACGCAAAAAGTAGCATCATGACCATCGCGCAAAACAAAAAAGCGTTTTTTGATTATTTTATCGAAGAAAAATACGAGGCTGGTATCGTCCTAGAAGGCTGGGAAGTGAAGGCTATTCGTGACAACCGCATTAACCTCAAAGAGGCGTATGTGGTGATTATGCGTGGCGAGGTGTATCTCATTGGTTGTCACGTCACTCCACTTGGTGCGGCTTCTACCCACATCCGTCCCGATGCGATACGCAGTAGAAAACTGTTGTTGCATGCAGAAGAAATTTCCAAACTGATTGGTAAGGTTGAGCGTGCAGGCTATACCTTGGTGCCTTTAGATATGCATTTTTCTAAAGGACGCGTTAAATTACAAATTGGTTTAGCCAAAGGTAAAAAACAACACGACAAACGCGATGCCGAGCGAGAGAAGGATTGGAGGCGTGAGCAAAGTGCGATTATGAAGGCTCACAATAAACGCGCTTAACAAAGTGGCTGTGCGGGTTAATTGCTTTGTTGCGTGGTACTTAAAACCTCGCCGTACTTATTGTACTGTCTCGGTTTCTGCGTTCCGTGCGCCTCGCACTTAATCCCGCGCGCTCACTTGTTTTTAGTTTTTGAAATGCTGAGTTAGGCCTAAGTTTTTTTGCGACTTTTTAAGCATCCTTCATTGTGGTAAAAACGCCTTTGCGGTAAAATTTCATCCCGTCTGAAACATTCTTTAAAGTACCTTAATCCATGACCAAATATGTGTTTGTAACCGGCGGTGTAGTCTCCTCACTTGGAAAAGGTATCGCGGCAGCCAGCCTTGGCGCCATTCTCGAATCGCGTGGCATCAAAGTGACCATGCTCAAGCTCGACCCCTATATTAACGTTGACCCTGGCACCATGTCGCCTTTTCAGCATGGCGAGGTGTTTGTGACCGATGACGGCGCAGAAACCGATTTGGATTTAGGTCACTATGAGCGCTTTATTAGCGCCAAAATGAAAAAAAGCAACAACTTCACCACGGGTCAGATTTACGAAAATGTGATTAAAAAAGAACGTCGTGGTGAATATTTAGGCAAGACTGTACAAGTCATTCCGCACATTACCGATGAGATTAAACTCAATATCAAACGCGGTGCCGAAGGCGCGGACGTTGCGATTGTGGAAGTGGGGGGTACGGTAGGTGATATTGAATCTTTACCGTTCTTAGAAGCCATTCGCCAAATGGGTTTTGAAGAAGGCCGTAACAACGCTTGTTATGTGCACCTGACCTTGTTGCCTTGGATTCCTACTGCAGGAGAGCTAAAAACCAAACCCACGCAACACTCTGTGAAAGAGTTGCGCGAGATTGGTATTCAACCTGATGTGTTGCTATGCCGTGCTGAGCGCGAGATTCCAGAAGACGAAAAACGTAAAATTGCCTTGTTCACCAACGTGGCTTATGAGGCGGTGATTAGCGCGATTGATTCAGATTCCATCTACAAAATCCCAGGCTTGTTGCATGCGCAGATGTTGGATGAAATTGTTTGCCATAAATTAGGCATTTTAGCCAAGGCGGCCGATTTGTCTGCATGGCAAAAAATCACGCATGCGGTGGCCAACCCTAAACACCACGTCAATATTGCATTTGTCGGTAAGTATGTGGATTTAACAGAGTCATATAAGTCATTGACCGAAGCCTTGATTCACGCAGGTATACACACAGAATCTAAAGTTAAAATCCATTACATGGACAGTGAAGACATCGAGAAAAATGGCACTGACGCGCTTAAAGGCATGGATGCTATTTTGATTCCAGGCGGTTTTGGTGTGCGCGGTACTGAGGGTAAGATTTCTGCGATTAAATTTGCGCGCGAGAACAAAGTGCCATATTTAGGCATTTGTTTGGGTATGCAATTGGCAGTGATTGAATTTGCGCGCAATGTCGCCGGCTTAAAAGATGCCAACAGCACCGAGTTTAACCCGCAAGCCGAGCATAAATTGATTGGCTTAATAGATGAGTGGCAAGATGCCTCTGGCAATATCGAAAAACGCGATGAACACTCTGACTTGGGTGGCACCATGCGTTTGGGCGCACAAGCTTGCCCTGTCGAGCCTAATACCATGGCGGCTAGTATCTATGGCACACAGGTCAATGAGCGTCACCGCCACCGTTACGAGGTAAATAACCATTACGTTGAACAGCTAAAAGCGGCTGGTTTGGTGATTTCTGCGCGCACGCCACGTGAGGAGCTGTGCGAGATGATAGAGCTCCCGCAAGCCGTGCATCCTTGGTTTGTGGCTTGTCAGTTCCACCCAGAGTTCACCTCTAACCCACGCACAGGGCACCCATTGTTTATCGCCTATGTGAAAGCGGCACTTGCCAACAAAAAATAAGTACAATTTAAACAAATTAGGTGGTGATATGAAATTATGCGGTTTTGAAGTTGGTTTAGAGCATCCATTGTTCCTCATTGCTGGGCCATGTGTCATTGAGTCTAAACAAATGGCGATAGACACGGCAGGGCAACTCAAAGAAATTGCCGCGCGCGTGGGTGTGCCGTTTATTTATAAATCGTCTTATGACAAAGCCAACCGTAGCTCGACTAAAACTTTCCGTGGTTTTGGCATGGAAGAAGGCTTAAAGATTTTAGACGAAGTGCGCGCGCAAATTGGTGTGCCTATTCTCACGGATGTTCATACTGAGGAGCAAGTGCCTCATGTGGCTGCGGTGGTGGATGTGTTGCAAACGCCTGCTTTCTTATGTCGCCAAACGGACTTTATTACTGCGGTCGCCACTTGTGGCAAACCAGTGAACATCAAAAAGGGCCAATTTTTAGCGCCAGGCGATATGCGTCAAGTGGTGAATAAAGCGAAAGAAGCCAACGGCGGTGCCGATACGATTATGGTCTGTGAGCGCGGTGCAAGCTTTGGCTATAACACTTTGGTGTCTGACATGCGTGGTCTTGCGATTATGCGTGAAACCAACTGCCCTGTGGTGTTTGATGCCACGCATTCAGTACAACAACCAGGCGGGCAGGGCGATAAAAGTGGTGGTCAACGTGAGTTTGTGCCTGTGTTAGCGCGTGCCGCGGTGTCTAGTGGGATTGCAGGACTATTTATGGAAACTCACCCAGATCCTTCAAAAGCCTTGTCAGACGGCCCTAACGCGTGGCCTTTGGGCAAAATGGAAGATTTATTACACGTTTTAGTTAGTTTAGATGCATTAGTAAAAAAAGCAGGTTTTGCCGAGCAAACGCTGTAAAGCAAACCTAAATTAAAGGAAAAAAGATGAGCGCAATTGTAGATGTTATCGCCCGTGAGATTATGGATTCTCGCGGTAACCCAACCGTAGAAGTCGATGTATTGTTAGAAAGCGGTGTTATTGGCCGTGCCGCTGTACCTTCAGGCGCATCGACAGGCACCAAAGAAGCCGTAGAGTTGCGTGATGGCGACAAAGGTCGCTATTTAGGCAAGGGCGTGTTGCAAGCGGTTGAAAATGTGAATACTGAAATCACAGAAGCGATTATCGGTTTAGACTGCGAAGAGCAAGCGTTTATCGACAAAACGTTAATCGAGTTAGATGGCACAGAAAACAAAGACCGTTTAGGTGCGAATGCGATTTTAGGCGTATCGATGGCTTGCGCACGTGCTGCAGCTGAAGAAAGCGGTTTGCCTTTATACCGTTACTTAGGCGGTTCTGGCATGATGCAATTGCCAACGCCGATGATGAACATTATCAACGGTGGCGCACACGCGGATAACTCAGTGGATATTCAAGAATTTATGATTATTCCAGCAGGCTTGCCGACTTTCCGCGAAGCCCTGCGCGCTGGTGCTGAAGTGTTCCACGCATTGAAAAAAACCTTGCACGCCAAAGGTTTGGCGACCACTGTCGGTGACGAAGGTGGTTTTGCACCTAACTTGCCATCCAACGAATCTGCTTTGCAATTGATTATGGAATCTATTACTGCCGCAGGTTACGAGCCAGGTAAGGACATTTACCTTGGTTTGGATTGCGCCAGTACCGAGTTCTACAAAGATGGTAAATACGTGTTGGAATCAGAAGGTGCCTCACTCACCTCAGCCCAATTCTGTGATTACTTAGCCACGTTGGCTGATAAATACCCCATCATCAGTATTGAAGACGGCATGAGTGAATTTGACTGGGAAGGTTGGGATTTATTGACCAAACGCCTAGGCAAAACCGTGCAATTAGTTGGGGATGATTTGTTTGTAACCAACCCAAAAATCTTGCGCGAAGGCATTCAAAAAGGCGTGGCAAATTCAGTGCTCATCAAAGTGAATCAAATCGGCACGTTGACTGAGACCTTCCAAACCATTGAGATGGCAAAACGCGCAGGTTATACTGCTGTGGTATCACATCGCTCTGGCGAGACAGAAGACACTACCATTGCGGATATTTCAGTGGCAACCAACGCCTTGCAAATCAAAACAGGCTCACTCTGCCGTTCTGAGCGCGTAGCTAAATATAACCAACTCTTGCGTATTGAAGAAGAGTTAGGTGACGCTACTAGCTACGCAGGTTTGTCAGCATTTTACCAGTTGTTCAAATAGGCATTGCTAAATAAACTTTTGCTGGTGTGCACAAACTCACGATACTCTTTTTAGTCCTAATCGCCTTACTACAATACCCATTGTGGCTAGGCAAAGGGAGCTGGCTACGTGTTTGGCACATCAGTCAACAAGTGGAACAACAAAAGAAAATCAATGAAGACTACAAAAAGCGCAACGAAACCCTGCGTGCCGAAGTGCGTGACCTCAAACAAGGGCAATCGGCGGTAGAAGAACGTGCGCGCAGTGAGTTAGGCATGATAAAAGACGGCGAAACCTTTTATCAAGTGATTGAGCTCAATCAGCCAGTGGCACCAAATACTTCGCAAAGTCCCACACAGCCTGCAACTAGTAAAAAATGATAGTCTAAAAATAATAGCCAACATAACAGGCACAAAAAAGCACTCAATTTGAGTGCTTTTTTATTGCTAGCTTGCAAATTAGCTCGCAGGCAAGGCCTCACAAACAATGCCGTTTTTGTTGCCATCCAAACCATAAATATCCAATGATTGGATTTTAGCCGCATCTAAACTTTGATTGTTTTCAGCAATTTGCGCAGCACATTCATTGTATTTAGCTTGCGCTTCTGGCTGCGTTTTAAAGTTACTGCAATTCAAATCAAACTCTTCTGCTTTTTTAGCAGGTTTCACGCAATCGCCTTTTAGCACCACGCCATCTTGGGTATGTTGCACGCGAGATTCTTCAATGCTACCTGTTTGCCACAACGTAGCCAAATCCAAATCGTAGTCAAAGGTTTGAATGCCAATAGCCGCCAATAACAAAATACCAAGGCCAATCGCAAAGCCTTTTTTAATAATGCCCATCAAATACAAAGCAATCACAATGACTACCAACAAAACCAAAAACCAAATGCGGGTAGATTTGGTATTACGTGCTTTTTGCAAAGTTTCAGAAACGCTCATGAAGTTAACCGTCTAGGAGTTGAAAGAACCCAAATCGTAACTAACAATTTATGGGTTGTCAAAGAGTAATATTTTTTCGGGCGATGACAGATTATAGACAATATTACGCAATGCGCTATCGCGTGTGATTAAGGTGTTTTAGCACCTATAATCCAAGGCGACGCCCATTGCGGTTGATCAATCTCGCTTACTATTTGTGACAAGATGCGCCAACCAGTTCAATGGATTGGTTATTCTTGTAGCGAACCTCACACACCTTGTAGCCAGACGGAATTTGTTGTGTAAGTTGCACGGTCGTTTGGTTGTATTCGCAATAGGCGTAGAGGTCAGTCGTGCCAGCGCGCGTCCAGCGTTGCATAAACTTGCGACCACGCCCATAGTCGTTTGTATTGTCTGGAACGAGGATTGCCAGATTTGATGGATGCCCATCGGAGAAACCAATCCCACGTAACCGATGCGTGTTATTCCAAGGTGTAATCGGGTCTTTATTCATGACGTCAGCAACTTGCATCCAGCCCGATGGCGTCGAACTTTTAAGCTTCTGCGTTGTTTCAATCGTGGCAGGGCAGGCAATCACAAAGTCTTTTGGCACAGCCGCGTGTGCACTTGGCAATAGTGCAATTGCCGTCAACAGTCCGATGAGCTGTGTTTTTATGATTCTTAAGGTTTTTTGCATGAAGAAGGGGCTCGCTTTCGCCATTGATATTGCCTAGTAGAAAATAAAAGAGGCCATTTTATAAATGAATGCAATTAAACAGATACAAATGAGAATGAAAAAGAAGATTTTGAGTTCAGCCCATTCCCCTTCCCCTTCTAAATATTTGCCTTTAAACATGGCATAAATATCTGGCATAGCACTTAAGGATAGGTCTGAACTCAGGCCATCAAGGTCACCAAAAAACCATTTAAAGTATTGTTTAATCACGGGCAAGGCGAGTGCTATGGATAGTATCAGCAGTAGCGGGTGTTCTATCAAATTGGTTAACCAGTCCATTTTTGCCTTAAGTTTGTTTGTTGATTAGTGCGTTATCTTTGCTATAAGAGGCCATTTAAACTTAGAACTAAATAATTAAGCAATAAAAAACCAAGCCAGCATAAGATGGTTTTTACCCAGCTTTTTTCGTAGTCTATGTTTGAGTAGAAGAAGTGGCCGAATAGCATGCTAAACCGCTTGCTACCTAGCATAAAACCCAATATGGCAGGTATGGCAATGTTGGTCAGTAGTAGCAATTTTCCTGTGCCATATAGCGCTTCAAAGATAAATCTGTCTCTGTGTACGCGCAAAGCTAAAGCGGTGATTAGCATGCCTAAGTTGAATATGATAGGCGCTAAAATGGCGGTGAACAGCTTGTCTTTTAAGCTGAGTAAGTCTTCTTTTTTTTGTTTGGAGTCCATTAGGAGTGCATTTTAGTTGATTTGATGGCAACTAAAAAGATTTTAGATGACCTGATACGGCGCAATGCGCTATCGTGTGTGATTAAGGTGCTTTAGCACCTATAATCCACGGCGAAGACCCTTCGCAACTGACTTAGTGCTTCAGCACTTAGTCATGTTGGCGACACCCCTTGCGGTTGAGCGGTCTCGCTTATTGTCGCCCTACGGATTATTGCGTGCTACGCTTGCTCCAACAAGTTTGATGTGAATTAACATACGGCGTACCGTAAACGGGTACGCCTTACCGTGTTGCAGGCTACGCTTGCTTTAGTTTACGGACCAGCATTGAAGCGCAGAAATATATTGCTAACACTTGCAAGATATATTTTATTATCACTACAATCCATGATTTGTATGTTGGCCCTGGGTTTACCTTCTTTTTAATTGCCTCTCTGTAAATATTTATAATTTCTTCACGGCTTGCGTTTTTAGGTATTTCTATTGCAGATATGTCGACGCTTTTCATTACTTCATTCTTTAAATATTGAAGCGCTACGTCTTGTGCAGAGCGTGCAAGCCCCACTAGAAATACCGCAAGAACAATATACGCGATGGCAATATATTTATGGTTGGTCAATTAATACTCCTTAGACACTTAACGTAAAGTAGACATCCTAAATGACGGAAAACTTTCCGTCATTGATGTAATTTGGGTTGATAAAATATTAAAATAAAATTACATATACGAGTATTTATTATATTTTTTCATCCTAAAGAGAACCTGACAGTCCGTCAACAGTGTTGCTACTGATTAACGGTAAACTAAACCAAGGCCTTACGCTCAATCAATGCAGTTGATAACGTCCCGCTATCCACATACTCAATCTCCCCGCCCATGGGCAAGCCTCTGGCAATGCGGCTGACTTTAACGCCACGCGATTTGAGCATTTGCCCGATATAATGCGCGGTGGCTTCGCCTTCACTGGTAAAGTTGGTGGCGAGGATGACTTCTTGCACGCCTTGGTATTGGGTGCGTTTGAGTAGGGTGTCTAGGTGGATGTCTTTGGGGCCGATGCCGTCGATGGGGGAGAGTTTGCCCATGAGGACGAAGTATTTGCCTCGGTAGCTTTGGGTGTGCTCTAGCATGATTAAATCGGTGGGCATTTCGACCACGCAGAGGGTGGTTGCGTCGCGTTGTTCATCTAGGCACAAGGGGCAGATGGCTTGCTCGCTAAAGTTGTTGCATTGTTCGCAGTGGGCGAGGGTGTCTAGCGCTTGTTGGAGTGCAGAGGCGAGTTTTTGTGCGCCGTTGCGGTCGCGCTGAAGCAGGTGGTAGGCCATGCGTAAAGAGGACTTGGGGCCGACGCCGGGTAAACAGCGCAGGCTTTGAATAAGTTGCTCTAAACTGGATGGCGTGTTCAAAATCGTATTTATAGGTTTTGGATTTAGAACGGCATTTTAAAGCCAGCAGGCATGATACTGCTCATGCGGGCGTTTGAGGTGGCTTCGGCTTTGGCTTTGGCGTCTTTGAGAGCAATAAGCAATAAATCTTCTAGCGTTTCTCTGTCGTCCATCACGCTGTCGTCTAGCATGACGCGTTTAATGTCGTGACTGCACGTGGTGATGACTTTAACTAAGCCGTTGCCTGCACTGCCTTCTACTTCGGTATTGGCGAGTTCAGCTTGCGCTTTTTGCATATTGGCTTGCATCATTTGGGCTTGTTTCATCATATTGCCCATGCCACCTTTCATCATGTTTTTCTCCTGTTTGATTACTGTAAGGGTTTAATTGAATTGGGGATAATGGTTGCCCCCATGTCTTGAATGAGGGCTTGCACAAACGCGTCTTGCATAATGGCTTGTTCGGCAGTGCTTTGCATTTCGGCTTTTTCTATGGCGTTTTGTTTGGCGGGGGTGTTAACCTCTTGCCCCGTTTCAATCTGCATGCTGATTCTTCTGCCGAAATGCGCAGTCAGCGCGCTAATCAGTTTGTCTTTGTAATTGGCGCTGGCGAGGTGTTTCTGGCTATCGGCAATGCGCACAAAAAAGCAATCATGCTCAAATTTAATCAGCTCACAATTGAGCGCCAAGCCTCTGGCAAGGCCGAGTTTTAATACGTTTTCTACCAAGTGACGCCAGTTACCATCAAATTCAGCCGTGTTTTGCGTGGGGGCTTCGTGCGGTGTTGCATTTAATGTTGCTGACGATACTGCTGGCGGTGTTGCTGACGATACTGCTGGCGGTGTTGCTGACGATACTGCTGGCGGTGTTGCTGACGATACTGCTGGCGGTGTTGCTGATGATGGCATGGGCGCGTTGTCTGCGCTGACAGGCGCATCAGACTTTTTTATAGCACCGTCACTTTCAACAGTATTTGCGACATTGTTTTGCAAGGCGGCTTTGGCAGAAGGTGGTGCGCCTGTGGCTTGCGCATGGCTAGTTGCTGATGATGGCTTGGTTTGTGCAAAGCTGGTTTCTGGCTTGAACGCCAACATGCGCAAGAGCGTCATGCTAAAGCCTGCATATTCATCGGGGGCAAGGCCAATGTCGCGACGGCCTAAAATGCAAATTTGGTAATATAGCTGAAGAGTTTCAGCGGTAAGCGCTGTCGCTAACTGTAATAGTTGTTCACGGTCTGGCATGTCTGCGGACAGGCTGTCAGGGCTTTGTTGCGCAATCGAGATTTGGTGCAACAAGCTGGCTAAATCGGCCAATGCGGCTTCAAAGCCAATGCTTCGCTCGTCCATGGTTTGCGCCACGCGCAATAAATCCACACTGTTGTGTGCCACCAGTGCGCGCAAAATATCAAACAAATAACTTTGGTCGATGGCGCCCAACATGCCACGTACCTCTTGCTCTTTGACCGATTGGTTGCCATAAGCAATGGCTTGGTCGGTGAGTGAGAGCGCATCACGCATACTGCCTGCGGCGGCGCGGGCTATCATGTGCAATGCGGCTGGCTCAAATGGGATTTGCTCTTGCTGCAAAATAGACTGCAAATGCGCGGTAATCGTAGTGCTGGCCATTTGTCTGAGGTTAAATTGCAAACAGCGTGACAAAATGGTCACAGGCACTTTTTGTGGGTCTGTGGTCGCAAGTATGAATTTGATGTGCGCTGGCGGTTCCTCTAGCGTTTTCAGCATGGCGTTAAACGCCTCTTTGGTCAGCATGTGCACTTCGTCTATCATGTAGACTTTAAAACGGCCTGCCGCGGGCGCATAGATGGCTTGCTCTAGCAGTTGCAACATGTCGGCAATGCCTCGGTTGGAGGCCGCGTCCATCTCGATGTAATCTACATAACGACCAATATCAATCGCGGTACAAGCGTCACATTTACCACAAGGGTTGGCGCTGATGCCTTCGGCACAGTTGAGCGATTTGGCTAAGATGCGAGAGAGGGTGGTTTTGCCCACGCCACGCGTGC
This sequence comes from uncultured Methylophilus sp., assembly GCA_965249075.1. Classification (GTDB taxonomy): domain Bacteria; phylum Pseudomonadota; class Gammaproteobacteria; order Burkholderiales; family Methylophilaceae; genus Methylophilus. The sequence goes on along the minus strand of CBDFLF010000001.1, from coordinate 99,394 downwards.
CCGTGAATAAATACGCGTGGTGAAGTCGTTGCTGATTGAGCGCATTGCTCAGCGCTTGGACAACATGGTCTTGCCCAACCAGGGTGCTAAATGATTTAGGGCGCCACTTGCGCGCCAGCACTTGATAGGACATAAGTCGCTCGTAATTTAGATACGGTTGATTAGATAAAGTTGATTAGTTAAAACGCAATAAGGGCGAGCCCAACCCCCGGCACTTGATTCATAGTTGTGGCTGCTTGCTTCCGCACCTGACCAGATTGGCTACTGCACAATGCGGGGAGGCCCGCGAGTTGCATTTTACAACAAAAGCAAAGCTTCATGCTGTTTTCTTTGAGTGTCAGAATTAACAGGCTTTCGCCTTGTTAATGTCGCAATGCTTTTGGTGGGCTTGGGTGCAAAATTAAGCTAATTAAATTTCACTCTTTGCCATTTAAAAGACTATTTAAAAAAACATGAGTACAGCCACCCAACAGGTTAATCCCTCAGAAATTGCGCGTGAAACCATTAAGCAAATGGCGGTGAGGCGTGTGCCACCCACGCCTGAATATTACACACAAATTTATAACGAAATAGCAGGCTTGCCTGCTAAGCAAAGTGTGGAAGATGTGATTGCTAAGGCATTGCAAACCTTGCCCCACGAGACTTCTGCGCAAATCAACTGGATTAACCGTTGGGAAAAACTGCTTAAACAACAAGACTGGACGGGGCTTGCGCAGGCGATTCATGATGCTATGCAACAAACCGTGGATGCTGGCAATAAATGGCCTGTGGCGATTCGTGGCTTGCTTCGCGCTTGGGATGATAGGCGCATTTTGGACGTGAATAAAAAGCGCGATTTATTAGAGCGTGTGTTGATTAACTTTGGCGCTGACGAGCAATTGCCAGAAAAAATTAGCAATATGGTTAATAGCTGGCTCTCGCAAGCTAGCCCAGAAGGGACTGCTTTGGTGGATGATGCGCCAACTGGTCAACGCACGAGTGATGTACCCATAAGCTTGAGCGCAGAGAATCAGCCACCTAGTAGCATTGAACAAACGCAACCATTAAGTAACACCATCGCAAGCACCAGTATGGCGATGCCAGCAGTCCCTGATAATCATGCTACGACCAATCAACATACCTTACCTAACGAAGTCCAACAGTTTCATGCCTCTTATGAGTTGCTGCAATTATTGCTCAAGCAATCACTAGCTTTTGGCATGATTCCTCGCCTAGAAGGCTACCCTGAACAACAGGCCGAGGCGGAAAAACTGGTTGAGGCTACCGAGCGTGCAAAAAAACTCAAAGACTGGGAAGCCTTGGCTAAGCAACTCAAAGCGTTTTTGGTGCGTGTGGAGTTGATAGGCGCACGTGAGGATGATATTCGTACAGATATTTTGAATTTGCTCAGATTGCTGTTGAACAATATAGGCGAGTTAGTGGCGGATGATCAATGGCTCAGAGGGCAGGTGGCTGTGGTGCAAAATATTATATCTGGGCCCCTAGACCGCGCACAAATGCAGTTAGCAGAAGCCAGCTTAAAAGAAGTGATTTATAAGCAAGGCTTGATTAAACATAGTTTGGTTGACGCTAAAAATGCTTTTAAACAAATGGTCAGCAGCTTTATCGACCGTTTAAAAGCCATGGCGGAAACCAGCGGGGATTACGGTGAAAAAATTGAGGGCTATGCCAAACAACTCTCTTCTACGGACGATATTATTAAAATCAATAGTTTAGTAGAAAGCTTGATGCGCGACACGCACACCATGCAAGCGGATATTTTCCGTGCTAGAGATGAAATTTTGCAACAACGTGATTTAGCCGAGAGCGCACAGCAAAAAATTAAACATTTACAAGACGAGCTCACGCAGTTAAGCGAAACTGTCCGTATAGACCAGCTCACTGGTGTGCTTAACCGCCGTGGCTTGGTGGAGGCTTTTGAAACGGAAATCGCGCGTTTTAACCGAGGTGGCGGTGCGCTCTGTGTGGCTTTGTTAGATATTGATAACTTCAAACTACTTAATGATACGCACGGACACCAAGTGGGTGATAAAGCACTCAGACACCTTGCGGATGTGGTGAAAGATACGGTACGCCCAACCGATATTGTGACCCGATTAGGGGGGGAGGAATTTGTAGTCTTGCTCCCCAACACCAATTTAGAAGAAGCAGTCGTTGCGATGACGCGCTTGCAAAGAAACCTCACCAAAGCCTATTTTATGGCCAATAACGAGAAGCTACTAATTACTTTTAGCGCGGGCGTCGCGCTATATCGCAAAGATGAAGACGAGACCAGTGTATTACAGCGTGCAGATTTGGGTATGTATAAAGCCAAAAAAGCAGGTAAAAATCGTGTCATGACAGAAATTGATTTGGTTGAAGACCCGCGCATCTAGCAATAGTTGGAGTGCATATAGCACTCATCCATAACATCTAATAAACCATCGCACACACCCTGCGTCCGTGATATGCTAACGTCATGAAGTTAAATGGCGTTAAACCAGTGAAAACTAAATCAGTAAAGAACAGTGAAACTACTTCTAACTTAACAGTCATCGACGCGCTTAATGATAGCGAAAGCCGTTTTCAAGCTATTGTCTCCAATATCCCCGGTTTGGTGTTTCAACTGCAAATGACGCAAAGCCAGCAATACAAATTTATCTATTTAAGTGAAGGCTGTGATGCTTTATTGGGCATGTCACCCGAGGAGTTGGCGGAAGACCCAGGCGAGTTTTTCGCCATCATGAATGCCTTTGATAAAAGTCAGCTTAAGCAAAAAATGCTAGACACCGCGCACTCTGGTCTGCGTTTGGACTGGGAGGGCAGGGTTTGGATAGATGGCTGGCAAGATACCAAATGGATTAACATGCGTGCCACCACTAGAAAGCTAGAGAATGGTGATGTGCAATGGGATGGCATCATGTTTAACATCACCCAAAGCAAGCGCGAAAAACAAGAAATTGAACAATCTAGACGCGATTTGCAACAGCTTAGCGCGCATATGAATCACATTAAAGAGCAAGAACGCATCAGCATTGCGCGTGAAATCCATGACGACCTAGGTGGCAACCTCACTGCCATCAAAATGGGCCTCAATAGCATCACCCAACAAATTACTGCAGGACAAACTGTCACTGAAGAGCAAACGCAAATGTTGGTTTCCATTGTGAACCGTACTTTCGAGGCAGTGCATCGTATTTCAGGCAACTTACGCCCTAATATTTTAGATTTAGGCATTGTGGATGCAGTTGAGTGGCAACTCAAACAATTTAAAAAACAAGTCAACGTCGATGTAAAGTTTATCGTTAACAAAAGTGAAATCGCAATTGATACAGACAGAGCAATGGAACTGTTCCGAATTTGCCAAGAAGCCTTATCAAATATCGCAAAATACGCGCAAGCAAGTTTGGTTTGTGTTGAGCTTAAAGAAGAAAACGAGCAACTGTATTTGAGCATCGAAGATAACGGCATTGGTATTAAAGATGCCGATAAAATTAAACTCAATGCCTTTGGTTTGCGCGGTATGGAAGAACGTGTGATTGCTTTAAATGGTCATTTGTCGATAGGGCAAGCCAGCTATGGGGTTGGTACAAAAATTAGTGTTAACGTGCCCATTTAATGATTAATTTTTTATAAGATTAGCGTACTTTTTTGCTTCTTAACAAAAGATTAATAAAGTTAATTAATATAAAAAATTACAATATAATCAATAATTTAGTTGTTCTTTACATTGTACATAATTTACAATTGATTACGCCTAAAATACGTGTATAACACATTAAATAAAATAAAATATCGTCATGAGATAGAGGCTGTCATTTAGAAGGCCGCGAGAATTAAGTCAAGCTAGTGATAGTAGTTTGTTTTATAAGTTGTATGCTCTAGGGGGGGTGTGTGGTTACAGAAAAAATAAAGGTCATGATAGTTGACGACCACGATATTCTAAGAACAGGTATTAAGCAGATTTTATCAAATACCGACAATATAGAAGTGATAGGTGAAGCTGAAAACGCTTCCGAAGCGATTAAACTAGCCAAAAATTCAGTTGCCGATGTTATGCTCTTAGATATTTCTTTGCCAGACAAAAATGGCATGGAAGCTTTAAAAGTCATTAAGCGCGATAATCCAAAACTCAATGTGTTGATGCTTTCCATGTACATGGAAGACCAATACGCTATACGCTCTATTAAATCAGGTGCTTCGGGCTATTTGTGTAAACATTCGGCTTCGGACGAGCTAATTAACGCTATCCAAACATTGGCAAAAGGCAAAAAATACATTACCGCCGAAGTCGCAGAAATGCTCGCTGATCAAGTAGGTAATGATAATATTGTCGCCCCGCACGAAGCGCTCTCAGACCGCGAGTTCCAAGTCATGCTGATGATTTCTTCAGGCTTATCCGTCAGTGATATCGCTGACAAACTCGCACTTTCAGTCAAAACAGTGAGCATGTACCGCACGCGTCTACTCGAAAAAATGAACCTTCGACATAACGCCGACATTACTCATTACGCCATCAAAAACCAATTGGTGTAAATCAGCATTGTTAGTGAGAATGTCAGGTTAAGTATTTTCTGACGATAGTCTCAAATAAAAAGCCCAGCAATTTGCTGGGCTTTTTATTCAATATTACTTATTACAAGACAGCTAAAGCTGCATCGTAGTTTGGTTCGTCGGCGATTTCGCCAACTAACTCGCTGTGCAATACTTTGTTGTTTTCATCTAACACAACCACTGCACGTGTGGTGAGGCCTGCTAAGCTACTGTCGGTAATAAAGACACCGTAATCGGTGGCAAATTTTGCGGTGTCACGGAAGCTAGATAAGGCAACGACGTTTTCGATGCCTTCTGCCCCACAGAAACGGCTTTGGGCAAATGGTAAGTCAGCTGAAATGCACAATACCACGGTGTTGGCCATGTCGCTGGCTTTTTGGTTGAATGTACGTACAGAGGTCGCGCAAGTTGGTGTATCAATACTTGGGAAAATATTGAGCACTTTGCGTTTGCCTGCGTAGGCATCTAAGCCAACCAAGTTGCGTTTAGCATCAGCGAGTTGGAATGCTGGGGCAGTTTGACCTTTGCTTGGTAAGTTGCCAGCCACTGCGACTGGGTTGCCTTTTAATGTGACGTTTGCCATTTGGTTCTCCTTGTTTAAACTGTTGGCACTGTAGCTGGATGTGGCGACAGTTTCAACCCTATATAAAATATGGATAATTTTTACTGATTTATTTGAGGGCGTCTAAAGCTGCTTGGTAGTTTGGCTCATCTGAGAGTACAGGCACGAGTTCGACGTGTTTAATCACATTTTCTGCATCTGCCACAATGACTGCGCGGGCGGCAAGGCCTGCGAGTTTGCTAGTGACGAGGAGCACGCCGTAGTTTTTAAACATATCGCGGCCACGCAGGCAGGAGAGGTTAACCACGTTGTTAAGCCCTTCTGCCGCACAAAAGCGCGCTTGGGCAAACGGCAGGTCGGCAGAAACGTTAATGACCACGGTATTGGCTAACTCGCTGGCAGCTTTGTTAAAAGCGCGCACGGATTGTGCACAAGTGGGTGTGTCTACACTTGGGAAAATATTGATGATTTTGGCTTTGCCTGCAAAACTGTCTAACGTAATGTCTTCTAGCTCGCTATTTACCAATGTGAAAAAGGGCAGGGTAGCGCCCACTTTAAGTAATTCGCCTTCGACCAAGATGGGTTCGTTGTTGAGTGTAATTGCGCTTGGCATGGTGTTTCTTTCAAAAGTAGGAATAAACAAAAGTTAGAGTAAATTAAACACGTTCAGACAAATAACCTATCGTCATCGTTTGATTATGCAGAACGCTGTCATTGGTTTGCGGTCTAGGCGCCAACTCCCCATAGGAGTAAAAGCCTGTGATGTGGGTGTTGGGGCTGAGAATGTTTTTGACCGCTTGAATTTCGTCAGATACTTGCTCGCCCATGACCGCTTTGCGTCCGACACAGCTGACGCAAATGGCAAGGCTATTGAGCGCTTGATCTTCTTCTTTTAAGTTATCCATCACCATTTTTGCGGCTTGCGCGGCACCATCTACCAAGCGGTCATGGTTAGATTGGCATAAACGCACGGTTTCGCCTTCATCTATATTGCCGGCAAAGGTCAGGCTATTGTCTTTGGCGTTAATGGCAAGCAATGTGCGGATTTTATCCACGTTACGGTTTTCGTCTTCAATCACAGCGAATGGGAACTTGAGCCCAGTGCCTGGCAAGCCACGTGAAAACGCTTCGCCGATATACATGCGGTAAAGCGGTAATGCGGGTTTGTCGTCCATCTCATAGACCACGTTTTTGACTGATTTGGTGATTTTTCGAGGTGGGCCATAGGGTTTCCAGCCACCCAATGCGCCACTGCTGACAATGCAAGCATCGCCATAAAAGCCAACAGCAATCACAAGACCATCCGAAACTTCTTGGTTATAGAGTTGTATGGTTTTAACAAAAGCACCACCATCGCCAGCCAAACCACCAATAATCGGAATATCACCTAACACGGATTGAAAGCCAGTTAGGAGTTCTGAACCGTTCACATTAAGACCGTCTGAAATGACCAATACAGCTTTTAAATCGCTGGCTTGTAATTGATTGGCAAGGTTTTTTGCAAGTTCGTGTGAATCTTGCATATTTTTGATTTTTTCACGCACGACTTTTTGTGTGGTTTTTTCAAAATAGACCGCAGTGAGTTGTATGCTGTCATCAAACACACCGTCAGCAGAAATCTCCCCTGACGTGCTACACCCAATAATCTCTGCTTGTGGATAGCGCGCTTTTAAAAAAGTGGGTAGTTTGCCTTCAGCAATGCGTTTGTATGAGCCAAACACCAGCACCAATTGCGCACCAGGTAGCGAAGGGCTACTTGGTAAATCTTTAAAACTACTTGTAGCGCTGATGGCTTCTTGTTTGACTATCATGAAAATCCCCCAAAATGACTAAATGTAATTGTTTTATTTTATTTAAAGACCATGAATTATAACCAGTTAGTTGGGTGTGGCAATACATAATGTACTTTAGTCAGTCCTTTTGTGTGCTTGGTAACCGCTAGCTAGACACTATCTTTAAGTGTTAACAAGCATTAGTTGTTGCATTTACTAATGGATAAGGTAATATTTTTGCAGTCTTGTTTGTATGCAAAAAAACAGGCAATCAATAAAAAAAGCACAAAAAAGCAATGTTACGCTTGTGATTGTGTAAAATGCAGGAATAAGAGTTAAAACTGGTTTTATTGAGGGGTATCCGCTTGTCAGAAGACGTGCTAAAAGGTGTGAGGGTGATGGTGATTGACGACAGCAACACCATACGCCGCAGTGCCGAGATTTTTCTTAAGAACTCCGGTTGCGAAGTTATTTTGGCCGAAGACGGTTTTGACGCCCTTGCTAAAATTACCGAGCACCAACCGCATATCATTTTCATTGATATCATGATGCCGCGTTTAGACGGTTACCAAACTTGCTCACTCATCAAGCGAAATGATAAATACAAAGTCACACCTGTGATTATGCTTTCTAGCAAAGATGGCTTGTTTGACCGCGCGCGTGGTCGCTTGGTTGGCTCAGATGAGTACTTAACTAAGCCGTTTAGCCAAGAAGACTTGATTTCGACTGTGAAAAAATTTGCTGTGCAAACTGAAAAATAAGCTCAGGGGAGAGTGTAATGGCCTTAAATAAAGTGTTGGTGGTAGATGATTCGGCAACAGACCGCTACTTTTTACAGCAAATTTTAGAAGCCAGTGGTTACGAAGTTTCTTTGTTGGAAAGTGGAGAGGCGTGCATAGAATTTGCTGGGCAAATCATGCCTGATTTAATCATCATGGACATTATCATGACTGGTATTACTGGGTTTCAAGCGGCGCGATCATTGACCAAAGACCCCGCCACAGCGAATATCCCGATTGTTTTAACCTCTGGCAAGTTACAGGTGACTGATTTGGCTTGGGCAGAAAAAATGGGTGCCAAAGGTTGCTTGCAAAAGCCTGTGGATGCAGAAGAGCTAAAACAATTGATACTTAAAATTGCGACCGCTTAATCGAGCTTAATTATCTAGTTTAGCTTTTTTATGATAGAAACAGTCCACCAGTCAGATAATCAGACGCTAAAAGAATACCAAGCTTCTATTTTGGCGCGTTTAGAGGCTGCTAAATCGGGTGATGTTGCGCATGGCACACGTTACTTAGGCGTGATGGTCGGTCATCAGTCTTTATTGGTGCCCATGCAGGCGGTCAAAGAGGCGATGTCGCTTTTGGAGATGTTTCCAGTGCCTCTGGCTAAATCTTGGTTGTTAGGCATGGCGAATGTGCGAGGCACACTGTATGGCATCACTGATTTAGGTTATTTTTTGCATGGCAAGCCTTCGCAAGCGACTTCTAGTAGCCGTATTTTATTGCTCAATGATGATATGCATGCACATGTTGGCTTGTTAGTTGATCAGCTGATTGGGATACGTCGTTTGGAGTCTATGCGTGTGATTGGGGATGCCGTTCAGCAAGTTTTAAATGTTGAATCTGATGTTGTGACTGAGGAGGACAGTGATTTTGACGGGCAAGATGACGAAAATTACTGTTCTCAAACCGTCTATGAAGACATGGAGCAACAGCGCTGGCAGATTTTTGATGTGGATACACTCATTAAGGGGCGTGCATTTATGCATCCTGCCTAATGGATTAACTGACAAAATGATTTAAAAAGTAAGCAACACAAAATACAAGATACGAACATACTATATTAGTTAACAAATTAAGTAACAAAACATAATAAATTTGCAATAAGAATTCAGCCTACATAAAGACCACACAGAGGGTCAGGTGAAGAATCAAAAAATAAAGGAATGCCATGAATGCAACTTCAACAACAGGCTTGCCCTTACTCGGTAAGCTAAAATCACTTCTAACGCCTGCTTCTTCAGATCAGATGGGTAAGGTCACGATGGCACAGGTGTTTTGGCCTGCGTTTGGTTTCTTAGTCTTTGCTGCTTTGGCTGGATACGCTTTCTATGATTTGCGTGTACATGGCCCCGAGTTTTATAAGCTACAAAATAATAATGATTTGCGTGCAGATATTTTGCCTCCACCACTATACGCTGTGGATGCATTTGCGGCTGTAAATGAGGCTTATGTAGCAGAAGTGTCTGGTGATGTAGTTAAACGTAACAAAAAGCTCAATGAAGTCGAGCGTTACGAGCAGGCGTATAAAGAGCGTGAAGCCTATTGGCGAAATTCCCCCACAATTAAGTCTATTAAAGGGCAATATGAGGCGGTGCTGAAAGCCAATGAGAACTTTTATCGCATTTTTAATAACGAATTTAAACCTGCTTTGATGCTTGGTCCAACTGAGGCAGCACCTGCGCTAGCGAATATGGCGAGCGCGTTTGAGGTGAGTAAGCAAACTGCATTGTCATTAACCATTGCGGTTGAGGCACAAAGTGCAAAATCTTCAAAAGATGTTTCCAATATCTCACGGATTATTTTAGTGACGCTGACCAGCTTGGGTTTGCTTATTTTATTTGCCATGCTTTACTATGGGATAAGGCAAGTGCGCGCGACTGACTCTTCATTAAAGCTGTTGGAACAAGATGGACAGTCCAACCAAATGGCGGTGTTGAATTTGTTGGATGAAATGGGTGACTTGGCCGATGGCGACTTGACCGTGCGTGCCGTGGTGCGTGAAAACATTACTGGCGCGATTGCTGACTCGATTAACTACACGATTGATAAATTGCGTGATTTGGTCACGGAAATTACCCGCGCGTCAGAGCAAGTCAACAATGTGGTGGGGCAAGCGCAAGACACCTCTAGCTCACTACTCACCGCTTCACAAAAGCAATCACAACAAATTACTGAGACCACAGATGCGGTCACTTCGATGACCCGTTCAATTCTGCAAGTGTCCAGTAACGCGAGTCAAGCGTCTGAGGTGGCGGAGCGCTCGTTGCGGTCTGCAACGCAAGGTTCGCGTGCGGTACAAAATACCATTGAGGGCATGAACGCGATTCGTGAGCAGATTCAAGAGACTTCTAAACGGATTAAACGTTTGGGTGAAAGCTCGCAAGAGATTAGTGAGATTGTGGACTTGATTTCGGACATTACCGAACAAACCAATATTTTGGCGTTGAACGCGGCGATTCAAGCGGCTTCAGCGGGTGAAGCTGGACGTGGATTTACCGTGGTTGCGGAAGAGGTGCAACGTTTGGCTGAGCGTTCTTCTGAGGCGACCAAACAAATTGGTGCCATTGTAAAAACCATTCAAACCGATACTAACTCTGCGGTGATGGCGATGGAGCGCAGTACACAGGGTGTGGTGGAAGGTGCGCAACTGTCTGATGCGGCGGGTAAAGCCTTGTCTGAAATTGAAACGGTGACCAATAACTTGGCGCGTTTGATTGAGTCGATTTCATCTGCAACCGAAGCGCAAACCCAAGTGGCGTCTACTGTGACCAAAAACATGGAGCAAATTCAAGAAATTACCACACAAACATCTAAAGGCACGCAAGAAACCGCCTCTACTATTGGTGAGTTGGCGTCTTTGGCACGTGACTTACGTGCATCGGTTTCTGGCTTTAAATTGTCTTAACTACGTCTAACCAAAAAATAGCACAGGAAGGTTATGGCGAGTGAATTTGACATAGGCCCACTGACTTGGGTCAAGGATGAAATAGACAAAGCGTTGGACGAGTCCAACCGCCTGCTATCGACCTTTTCTGAGCAACAAGACGTTACCCAAATCAAGCATGCTAAAACCCAGCTGTATCAAGCGACAGGTGCGCTGGATATGGTGGGTTTGGAAGGTTGCCAATATTTTTGTAATGCGCTTGAAGTCTATTTGACCCGCATCGAGCAGGACGCCAGTTGCGCTTCTGAATCTGTGATGACAGCGCTTAGCCAAGCATTGCTCGCATTAAAGCAATATCTCAATGCATTAATGCAGGGGTCAGAGGATGCGCCCATGCGTTTGATGCCACAATTGACCGCAGTGGCTACTGCGATGGGCGAAACCATTTCACCTTTGGTGTTGTTTTTGCCTGAAACCGCTATCAGCTTGCCTAGAGGCTTGCAAACAATTGAGCTGTCAGAAGCTGACTATCAAGCGTTTGTTGCTAAACAAAGAGTGCAATATCAAAAAGCTTTTTTGTTGTGGTTGCAAAAAAATGCCACAGCTTTAGCTACGATGCTCGATGCTGTACGCAATATTTGCCATGCACAAACACGTATGGCGACCAAAACCCTTTGGTGGGCAATGAGTGGCTTTATTGATGCTTTAGCTGATGATGCGCTTGCCAATATGCCTGAGGTAAAGCGCTATTGTCGTCGTTTGGATCAAGAACTGAAACTGGCTGCCGATGGCAATAAGCCCTCGCCAGATTTGCTCAAAGAAGCACTCTACTATGTGGCGATTTCTAGCCATCAAAGCCCATTACTGACTGAAATTCGAGAGGCTTTCTCACTTGCACGCTATATGAATAGCGAAGTGGCAGAAGATGCGCAATCTTCACTCACGGTGGATGAAAGTGCGCAGTTAGCTGATTTTGCCGATGCCTTTAAAGAACGTTGGGCAGAAATATCCAACCAACTCGACTTGGTGGCGATGCAATCATCTTCGCAACAAGTGCATGCCGACTCAGTATTGTTAACGCAATGTGTCGAATGGCTAGAGCAATCGCAAACCAAACTCGATGCCATATTATCTAGTCCACTTAAACGACTGACGGCATCATTGGCAAAAGCCATGCACCATTTGATTGACGAGGCTGGCGTGACCACCCATGCGGTACTCATTGAACTGGCAACAGGTATCCATTTGTTTGGCGACTTGGTGAAAGCAGACAGTGCGCAGTTGGTGGATGTTGAGCAAAAAATAGAGTTGCAAATCAATATCTTAAATAGCATAGTGGCTGGTGAAGCCTACGCACAATTAGATGTTCACCGCTCTGAAAGCTTAGAGTCTGACACCCTTAAAGCGGTCGTCGTACATGTGCTTGATTTACTCAAAAAAGCCGAACAATCCTTAGACACCTTCTTTAGGGCGCCACAAGATAAAACGCCATTGGCGCAGGTGATTCAGCCTGTCAAAACCATCGCCGCGGTCTATGAGATGCTGAACTACGCCGTCCCAGCAGAAATCGCGGACATTTGCTTGAAGTGGATTTACCACTTTGCCTCCTCTAAATTTACTGAAGACCAAGGTGAATTCCAGTTGGTGGCAGAAAACTTGAGTATGTTGGGCTTATTGGCAGAAGGTTTGCCTAAGTCTATTCAAGACTATGCACAACAGCTACAAGACGCGCGTGATAGACTATATTTGCTGTATACCCAAGCGGTGCAAGATCAAACAACGCAACCATTGGCTAAGTCTTGGTCTCATGAGGTTAATCATGCACAAGACCAAGTGACTGTGCTTGATAAGGCCATGGATGATGAGTTGTTGGATATTTTTCTGACAGAAGCAGAAGAAGTACTTGCCAGCATTGCGCAACACGTCAATACACTGAAGCTTAATCCTGACAATCATGAGGTCATGGTCGAGTTGCGTCGCTGCTTCCATACGCTTAAAGGCAGTGGTCGCACGGTTGGTTTGTCGCATTTGGGTGATTTGGCTGGGCAAGTGGAGTTCTTCCTCAACCCTTTACTAGACCGCAAGGCACTACTAAGCGCCGGCCAACTTGAGGCCATTTCTGGCTTTTCTGGTCAATTTGCCAATTGGGTCAATGCCTTACGTGAGCAACAGCAAGTAGACGTTGCGCTAGAAACATGGAAAGCCAAGATTGCTGAATGGTCAGCCAACGCTGGATCTATTGCAAATGAAAATGACAGCGCTACGCAAACAACAACACCTAAACAGCAAGATATCGTCTTGATAGACGGTTTGCGCCCAATCAGCCGACAGTTCTATCAAATATTTTTGAATGAAAGTACGCTACATATCACCGCCTTAGAGCAAGATTTGGCCAGCATAGAGTCAACATCTAGCGCGCAACCCGCTGATAAATCCAAGCATGCATGTCATACTTTGGGCAGTAACGCCTTAGCGGCTGGCTTTACGCACATGGGGGATTTATGCCGTGCGCTGGAGTCTTGGTTGGACGAGACTGCCACCAGTTGGCAAAACGATTCACACCTCACCCTGTTTCACGATACTGTGCATGCTTTGGCCAAAATGTGGCAAGCGGTTTCTCAGCAACACGAGCCACAAGCCATGCCAGCCTTGCTTGAGCGCTTAAGTACAACGCAAGCAATCCCTGAAAGTGATACGCCAATCACAACAGAGGAGATGAGCCAAGCTAGCATTAAAGTAAATGAAACACCTTTGGTATTGGATGTTGCGCCTTCATTCACTTTAGGCCAAATTAATGTGCAAGCAGCACCCGTCACAGGCAAGATTGATTTTCATTCTGTGGTGGATGAGATTGTATTGGGCTTGTCTAGAGATGCGTTTATTCTTGAAGCACCCACCTTGGCTGATTCCTCGACTGATTCCTCGCTAGAAGAAGACACTTCCCCTAAAATTCAATCTATTGAAATCGAAACCCTAGCCCCTGAAGCCACCGAGGCTGAGCCTTCAGTATTTGATACGCAAACATTTGAAACGATTGTCATTGAGTCGCCAGTTGATAATGTCTCGGAAACAGCCCATCCAGTCTATGAAGAAACCCATTTTGAAATTGAAGCGGTAGATGCTTCATCGGAAATTGTGGCTTTATTTAACGAGGAAGCCGAAGAGCTTATTCCAAAAATTGGTTTGGCGTTGAGGCAATGGCAACAGGCCCCAGATGAGATGGGGGAAGCTTCAGAAATCCAACGTGATTTACATACGCTCAAAGGCAGTGCCCGTATGGCTGGGTATACAGAGGCCGCAAACACACTGCACCGCATGGAAGATGCAGTTGAGCACAGCGCGAAAAAAGGCGTCACCCCGACCTTGTTTGATAGCTTATTGGCGCAATTGGATACTGTGAGCCAGCTGGTGGATTTGGGAGAGGAAGCGCGCCAGCAGATTACGCAACCTATTTCAAAAACCACCTCAGAAAAGCAACGTCAGCCTAATGATTTGTCAGCAGAAATTATGGCGCTGGAGCAAGCGCTAAGCAGTGACGCTTTGACTTCATCGCTAGAGGCCCCAGTGCTCATTGCGCATGGTGGCGCAGATGCTGCCAAGCCTGCCGTGATAGAAACCCCTTCTACAGAGCGTCGTCGTGCAACTGATCCAGTTATCGAGTCTATTGCCGAGGCGATGACGCCTAATAAAACAGCTTTTACTGAAAAGCGTCTCTCCACTTATTTGCGCTTACGACCTGAAGTGTTGGATAGGTTGATTAATGAGGCGGGTGAAGTCTCCATTTTGCGATCACGCATTGATAAAGAGCTTATCGGTTTAAAACATGCTTCGCATGAGCTAACTGAAAATATTACGCGTATGCGTCAATATTTACGTGAGCTGGAAATTGAAGCAGACTCACAATTACAGTCACGCTTAACGGTGCTGCAAGAGGCTAATCAAACCTTTGACCCGTTGGAGTTTGACCGATTTACTCGCCTGCAGGAACTGACCAGAATGTTAGCAGAGAGCGTGGGCGATATTGGCACGATTCAACAAACGTTTGCGGTTAACATGGGGCAAGCTGAGGCGGCTTTACAGCAACAAACACGCATGAACCGTGATTTACAGCAATCGCTGATGCAAGTGCGTATGTTGCCGTTTGCTCAACTCTCAGAACGCTTACACCGCGTGGTGCGTCAAACTGCGCGTGATTTAAACAAGCGTGTTGAGTTACATATCGATGGTGAAAAAACTGACATTGACCGCAGTGTGTTGGAAAAAATCGGTGCGCCATTGGAGCATATTCTGCGTAATGCGATTGCCCACGGTATCGAGACTAAGGATGCACGTAAGCTGTTGAATAAATCTGAAGTAGGGCATATTCACCTGAGGGTGAAAGCGCAGAATGATGAGATATTTATTAGCATCAAAGATGACGGCGCAGGGGTTGATGTTAAAAAAGTAAAACAAATTGGCTTGAAGCAAGGCTTGATTAAGAAAGACGCCAAACTGACTGATACGCAATTGATGGCGTTGATTTTTGAAACTGGCTTTTCTACCGCAGAACAAGTCGACCAAATTGCAGGCCGAGGCGTGGGTTTAGACGTGGTGCGTACAGAGGTCACTGCCTTGGGTGGTCGTATCGATTTAGAGAGTCAACCACATCAAGGGGCCACATTTAGCATTCATTTGCCAGTAACCTTGAGTGTGGCGCAGGTGTTAACAGTGAGTTCTGCCGAACAAACATTCTTGTTGCCTGTGACCATGATAGACCAAGCACAAAAACTTAAACTGGAGCAGTTGCAACAGGCTGAGGCAAAAGGCATGATTGAATGGGGCGAGGAAGCCTATCCTCTGCATGATTTGAGACGCTTACTCAATCAGCCACTCAAAACACATCAAGAAGCTTATGTGTCAGTGTTGTTGCTACGCAGTGGCCAATACCGCTTAGCCGTTTCGGTGGATGAAGTGGTTGGCAACCAAGAGGTGGTAATTAAGCCCATCGGTCCACAAATCGCACGTGTGCCTGGGATTGTCGGTGCTACCGTCACGGGTGAAGGCTATGTGCAATATATTATCAACCCAATTTTACTTGCCAACCGTGAGCATTTGAGTGTGGGCACCATCCATACAGAAGTGATTGCGCCAGTGATTAAAAAACCTTGCGTGTTGGTAGTGGATGATTCACTGACCATGCGCAAAGTATTGGGTCGCCTCATGGAGCGAGAAGGCTTTGAAGTGTTGCTTGCCAAGGATGGTATGGATGCTATACAGCAATTGAAAGAACGTGTACCAGACGTTGTCTTGAGCGATATTGAAATGCCACGCATGGATGGCTTTGGCCTTGCGCGTAATATCCGAGACGATGCATTAACCTCTAGTGTGCCGATTATCATGATTAGCTCGCGCACCGCCGACAAACACCAACATCTCGCTCGAGAGATAGGGGTGAATGCTTTCTTTGGTAAGCCTGTGCAGGAAGATGCGCTGGTTGAGAAGGTGCGTGAGTTGCTGGCGAAGTAGTAATAAGCTGATTATCTTCACCGTAGCTATTATTTATCTATAGCTTTCTTCGTGAGTCGCTTTTTAGCGATTAAATTTTGTATTACAAGTATTTTCCTGCCAACAAAAAGGTAAAATACCTGCATGCAAGAAACCAACGCCGTCCAAATTCACCCTAGCTTTATTCATCTGCGTTGCCACAGCGAGTTTTCGATTGTGGACGGCACGGTACGCATTGATGATTACGTAAAAGCAGCCAAAAATGACCAGATGCCAGCATTGGCATTGACTGATTTATCCAATTTATTCGGCGCAGTAAAGTTTTACAAAGCGGCGCGTGGTAAAGGTATCAAGCCCATCATGGGCTGTGATGTTTGGGTAGAAAATGAGACCGACCGTGACCAGCCTTACCGCATCTTGCTGTTGGTGCAAAATGCCAACGGCTATCGGCATTTGTGCGAATTGCTCTCCCAAGCTTTTTTAGAAAATCAATACCGTGAACGCGCTGAAATCAAAGCCAGTTGGTTGATTGAAAAAAACCAAGGTTTGCTAATGTTATCAGGCTTCAAACATGGCGATGTCGGTTTGGCTTTGCAGGCAGGTAATCAGCCATTAGCCAAGCAAATTTCCCAGCAGTGGGCAAGTGTGTTTGGTGACCGTTACTATCTTGAAATTCAGCGTGTGTATGGCGCTGAAGAGGCGACACAATCGGATAATCAACAAGCTTATCAAGCGCAAGAACAACTGATTAAACAGTCCATCGCGCTTGCGCAAGAATTAGATTTACCTGTAGTTGCCACGCATCCTGTGCAATTTCAAACCGCCGATGACTTTATGGCACACGAGGCACGTACCTGTATTGCCGACGGTTATGTGTTGGCAGACAGTCGACGCCCTAAACGCTTTTCCCCCACGCAATACGTGAAGTCGCAGGCAGAGATGCAAGCTTTGTTTGCCGACATGCCAGCGGCCTTGCAAAATACCGTTGAAATCGCCAAGCGTTGTAATCTAAGCCTGACACTAGGCAAAAACTATTTACCTGACTTCCCGACGCCAAATGGAGAAAGCTTAGATGCTTACTTGTTGCAACAGTCAGAACGAGGACTGGAGCGACGGTTATCTACACTCTACCCAGAACCAAGCATTAGGGATGGGAAACGGTCAGCATACTATGCGCGTTTAAAATTTGAGTGCGAAATCATTGTGCAGATGGGCTTCCCAGGCTACTTTTTAATCGTGGCGGACTTTATTAATTGGGCCAAAAATAATGGCGTGCCAGTAGGGCCAGGACGGGGTTCTGGCGCGGGCTCTTTGGTTGCTTATAGTTTGGGTATTACTGACCTCGACCCACTTCGCTACAACTTGCTGTTCGAGCGTTTTTTGAACCCAGAACGCGTTTCCATGCCGGACTTCGATATTGACTTCTGTCAAGAAGGGCGCGACCGCGTCATTGATTATGTGAAGAGTAAATATGGACTAGCCTCGGTGTCTCAAATCGCCACCTTCGGGACCATGGCGGCAAAGGCCGTGATTAGAGACGTAGGGCGCGTACTTGATTTGCCATTTAACTTTGTCGATGGCATTGCAAAACTGATTCCGCTGGAATTAGGCATCACCCTAGATGCCGCTTTAGAAAAAGAACCGCAACTTAAAGAACGCCAACAAAAAGAAGAAGAGGTTGCCGAATTACTCTCACTCGCCTTACGTTTAGAAGGTTTGGTGCGTAACGTGGGTATGCACGCGGGTGGGGTGTTGATTGCACCAGGTAAGATTTCTGATTTCTCCCCCATCTATTGTCAGCCCAATGGCGATAGTTTGGTGAGCCAGTATGATAAAGACGATGTGGAAGCGGTTGGCCTCGTCAAGTTTGACTTTTTGGGCTTGCGCACGCTCACCATTCTGAATATGGCTTTAGAAAACGCCAACGCACAACGCGCAGAACAACAGTTGCCGCCCTTGTCTTTCGAGACTATTCCACTAGATGACAAAAAAAGCTATCACTTGCTTAAAACCTCCAATACCACGGCGGTGTTTCAGTTAGAGTCCAAAGGCATGAAAGACATGCTCAAGCAGGCGAAGCCAGACTTGTTTGAGGATATTATCGCGCTGGTGGCGCTCTACCGCCCAGGTCCGATGGATTTGATTCCAGATTTTTGCCGTCGTAAACACGGCATGCAACGGGTCGAATATCCACATCCTTCTACTGAGTCCATCCTCAAAGAAACTTATGGCATTGCAGTGTATCAAGAGCAGGTGATGCAGATTGCACAGGTCGTGGCTGGCTATAGTTTGGGTGGTGCCGACTTGCTCAGACGCGCCATGGGTAAAAAGAAACCTGAAGAAATGGTGGCGCAAAGGGCTATTTTTAATGAGGGCGCACAGAAAAACGGCTTAAGTTTGCAACAATCCAACGAGCTATTTGACTTGCTGGAAAAGTTTGCTGGTTATGGCTTCAATAAATCCCACGCGGCCGCTTACGCCCTGGTGGCTTATCATACTGCTTATCTTAAAGCCCATTATCCAGCGGCATTCTTAGCAGCTACCATGTCTGCCGACATGAATAACACCGACAACGTGCATACCTTTTTTGATGATTGTGCGCCTAACCAAGTCGAAGTGTTGCCGCCTGACATCAATCAAAGCCAATTTCAGTTTAAACCGCTCAGCCAAACGCAGGTTTTGTATGGCTTAGGGGCAGTTAAAGGCACGGGCTTAGCCGCGATTGAGTTGATTGTGGCTTCACGCCATAGCCAAGGGCCGTTTAAAGATTTATTTGATTTCTGTGGGCGTTTAGATTTACGCAAAGTTAATCGGCGTGTCATTGAGTCGCTTGTTAGAGCAGGTGCGTTCGACAAATTAGAAGCGAATCGCGCAGCGTTGTTGGCCGCTCTGGATACGGCCATTAGTCTGGCAGAACAACAATCTTCACACGCAGGGCAAGATAGCTTATTTGGTGAGGTGACTGTTGCACATCACAATTTGCCGCATGTGCCCGCTTGGAGCCCAGAGCAATGCTTGCAAGAGGAAAAAGCGGCTTTGGGCTTTTACTTAAGTGGTCATCCATTTTTAGGCTATAAAGAGGCTATTTCAACGTTTATCCGTGGCACATTGGCAGATTTGGCGCCACAAGAGCAACCAAAAATGTTGGCCGGTGTGGTCATGGGGGTGCGTATACGCATGACACAGCGTGGCAAAATGGCGATTGTGACCTTGGACGATGCAGTAGGGCGCGCCGATGTTGTGGTGGGAGCCGACTTATTGAACCAGCATGCACAGCTCATCAAAGAAGACCAACTGTTAATAGTGGAAGGCCGTATTAGCAATGATGAGTTTTCTGGTGGCATCCGTGTGAGTGCGCGTAAGCTCTATAATCTCGCCACTGCGCGTAGTCAATTTGCACAAATGCTCACCATCGCTTGCAATGGCCAATCGGACGCGCAACGCCTCGCTAGCCTGCTGATGCCATACCGTTATGCGGCAGAAGATGTGAAGCGTTGCCCCATCAAAGTCAACTACCATAACCGCGATGCACAAGCCAGCATTATGCTTGGCCAAGACTGGCAAGTAGTGCTACATGACGACTTAATCAATAATTTACAAACTTGGTTATCGAAAGATAACGTGAAAATCCTTTATAATAGCTAGAATTAATTAATTGGCATCGATAATGAATAGCAAGCGTTTACCCGACACCAAACTCGCCTACTTGGATTTTGAGCAATCTATTGCTGAATTAGAAAAGCGTATTGAGGCGTTGCAAATTTCTCACGACGAACATGATGCGCTCGACATTTCTAAAGAGTTAGAACAGCTCGAGAAAAAGAACAAAAAACTGCTCGAAGACACCTATCAAAACTTGTCTGCATGGCAAGTATCACAAGTCTCACGTCATCCACAACGCCCTTACACGGCAGACTATATTCAAGCCTTATTTACTGATTTCCAAGAGCTGCATGGCGACCGTGCATATGCGGATGACCCTGCGATTATTGGCGGCTTAGCGCGCTTTAAGGGGACGCCAGTGATGGTGATTGGGCATCAAAAAGGGCGCGATGTGAAAGAGCGTCAATATCGCAACTTTGGCATGCCTCGTCCAGAAGGTTATCGAAAAGCCTTGCGTTTGTTCCGTTTGGCCGAAAAGTTTAATTTGCCTATCATTACGTTAATTGACACCCCAGGCGCTTATCCTGGTATCGGTGCAGAAGAGCGCGGTCAATCTGAAGCCATCGCCCGTAACTTATACGTGATGGCGGAGTTAAAAACGCCCATCATTGGTGTGGTGATTGGAGAGGGCGGTTCAGGTGGTGCTTTAGCATTGGGCGTAGTAGACCATTTGTTGATGTTGCAATATTCAACTTACTCTGTGATTTCGCCAGAAGGCTGTGCTTCCATTTTGTGGAAGAGCGCCAGCAAAGCCCCAGAAGCTGCTGAAACACTAGGCATTACTGCAGATAGATTAAAGGCTTTAGGCTTAGTGGATGGCATTATTTCAGAGCCTTTGGGTGGTGCGCACCGTGACCCAGAAGCCTTGATGGAACGTGTTGGTAACGCGATAGAGCAACAACTAATTGTGTTGCAAAAGAAAAAAATTCCGCAGTTGTTGGCAGCACGTTATGACCGATTAATGTCTTACGGTAAATTCACCCTAGGCAGTGAAAAGTAAGACCACACTGATTACCTACTTAGAAGACGATATTCCTCGTTTTTTAAGCAAAGCTAGTCAATTTCATCCTCCGCACTTACTGGTTGGTTTGAGCGGCGGGGTTGACTCTGTAGTGCTATTGCATGCGCTTAACAGCCTCAAAAAACATGCAGGAACCACTGACAAGTTTAATTTCATTTTGTCAGCCATGCATATTAACCACGGGCTAAATATCTACGCTGACCAATGGCAACAATTCTGCGCCAAGTTGTGTCAACAATGGCAAATTCCTTTTTACTTTCAGCAAGTGCACGTAGACCCAGACTCAGGCATGGGGGTAGAGGCTACCGCCCGCCAAGTCCGTTATGATGCGCTTTCGCAAGCCAAAAGCGCACTTAAAGCGGATTGTTTAGTGTTGGCGCATCATCAACAAGACCAAGTCGAAACCTTTTTGCTACAGCTCTTGCGTGGCGCTGGCATAAAAGGCTTAGCTTCAATGGCTTATTTTGATCAAGTACGTGGTTTTTACCGCCCGCTACTGAACCAAATCACCAAAAAAGATATTCTAGATTACGCACAAGCGAATGAACTATCTTGGGTAGAAGACGATAGCAATCAAGATACCCATTTTGACCGCAATTACATCCGTCATCAGATGTTACCCGTGCTCGATGCGCGCTATCCGCAGGCACAACAATCCATAGCGCGCAGTGCCTCGCACATGGCTGAAGCGCAAGGCTTGTTAGAAGACTTAGCGAAAATCGATTTGCAGGCTTGTCATCCTAGCCCTGTGTGGATGGGGCAATCGATACAACTTACGCCTTTGCAAAAGCTAGGTGAGCGTAGAGCAAAAAATGCCATACGCTATTGGCTAGCGCAACAACAGTTGCTCATGCCAAATCAAGAACAACTTCAAGCTTATTGGCAACAACTGGCAGAAGTTAAGCCTACTCGCTACCTACAACTTAACCTTAAACACCAAGTATCTAAGCGCATATACTATATGCACCACTACCAAGGTGTGCTTTACTGTATTGAAAAACCTGCGCCATTACCAAGCACACCTTTGTATTGGCAAGGCGAAACAAAATTGGCTTGGGGGAATGGTTGGTATCTACAAGCCCGTCTAACAAAAGGCCAAGGCATCGCGCTTAATAAAATAGGCTTAACAATCAAAAGCAAAAAAGCCAATGAGCAGCAACTCATCATGCTTTTTGAAGATACGCAAATCAAGCTTCATCCGCGTGCGGGTGGCGAAATGATACAGCCCGAAGTAAAACGTCCAAGACGTGAACTTAAAACCTTATTTCAACAAGAAAATATCCCCCCCTGGCAACGTAGTTACCATCCACTGGTCAGTGTAAAAAAACAATCCTCCATGTCAGAAGATTTGTCTTTTTTACAAAACACACCTAACCAGCATCACTTGGTTGCCATGTTGCCCAACTTCATTGACGTTGCTTGGCAACCAAGCAAACTGCAATGGGGTGTAGTTCTAACCCTGCAATACGCAAAATCTGAGTAATTTTTCACGCAAATAAGTGGTTATATTGGTTGTATAAAACCACTTATTGCCTTATTAATTGGTTGTTAACAGCCAATTTATCCACTATATTAGCTATTTAATTACTTATCATTTTGTAAGCTATTCAACTAAATAGAGTTTTTTTGATGATTACACTAGGTATGGAACTTGCAGTATCAAGATACCAATAATTATTTCTATCCTAGGGAAATGAGGAAATCAATATGAAAAACACAATAAAACCAGTATTGCTGGCGATTTTGTCAGCCTACGCAACACAACATATTGCTTTTGCCGATGAGCAAAAAGCAATAGAGCTAGAAAAAGTGGAAGTGATTAGCACTACACCATTAAAAGGCATTGGTTTGCCACTTGAGCAGGTGCCTGCAGCAGTGCAAACAGTTAAAGAGAAGGATTTGGTAGAGCAAAAGAGTCTTAGTTTAGGAGACTTTATTAACCAAAACTTAACAGGGGTGAATATTAACGAAACGCAAAACAATCCCTATCAGCCAGATGTTAACTTCAGAGGTTTTACAGCCTCCCCATTGTTAGGTACGCCACAAGGTCTTTCAGTGTTTGTTGACGGTGTTCGAGTGAATGAACCTTTTGGTGATGTTGTGAACTGGGATTTAATCCCTATGAACTCAATTCAAGGCATGAGTTTAATACCTGGCTCTAATCCGCTATTTGGGTTGAATACGCTGGGTGGTGCCTTATCCGTTCAAACAAAGAGTGGTCGTACCAGTCCTGGTGGTGCTATTGAAGCCTATATGGGTTCATGGGGTCGTAAAGCTGGTAATGCTGAGTTTGGTGGAAAATCAGCAGATGGCTCTAAAGATTTTTTCATATCAGCAAATGTATTCTCTGAAGATGGCTGGAGAGATTTTTCACCAACGGATGTTAATCAAGTGTTTGGTAAGGTGGGCTGGCAGAATGACCGTACGAGCTTAAGCCTTTCTTTCACGGGCGCTGATAACAAATTAGTTGGCAATGGATTGGCGCCAAGCGAGTTAATGCAAGCACAAGGCTATGACTCCATTCTCACACGTCCAGATATTACGGATAATAAAATGGCGTTTTTTAATTTGAATTTAAGTCACTATTTTAGTGATGATGTTCAATTTAGTGGAAATGCCTTTTACCGTAAAGCTAAAACTAAAACCTTAAACGGAGATGGCAATGATAACTTTGATGAAGAACAGGGCGATGATGTAGCTAACAACCCAGGCGGTAACAATGATGGTGTATTAGATGCAGCAGAGCTTGCTTTTATGAATAATAACTGTACAACTAATACTGATGCTGACGAAAACTGCTCGGGTGCTAATAACCGTTCTAGTTCGCGACGTTCAGGGATGGGGTTCAATGGGCAGTTTACATTTAATCAAGATTGGAATGGGTTTAAAAATCAGTTTATTACTGGCGGAGGTTACGATTATGGTCGTACACGTTTTAAACAAACTACTGAGTATGGTCTTGTAAATGCTACTCGTGGTATTGATGGCTTAGGCTTTATGGAAGCGAATAATGCTGTAAATTTAGAAGGTAAAACTACCACTTGGAGTTTATTTGCTACCGATACACTGAGCTTAAACCAAATGTGGCATTTAACAGCTTCCGCACGTTATAACCATACTAAAGTAGATAACGACGATAAAATTACGCCACCTGGCACAGTCTTCGTCGGTGGGCAAGATAGTACATTGACAGGCAAGCATAAATTCAACCGCGTTAATCCAGCTATCGGCGTGAATTTTACACCAAGTAAAGCATTAACAGCTTATGCTTCTTATAACGAAGGTAGTCGTGCGCCTACCGCAATTGAGTTGGGTTGTGCGAATGAGCAGATTGGTTGCCGTTTACCAAATGCGATGGCAGGTGACCCGCCACTTGACCAAGTAGTAACAAAAACCTTTGAAGGTGGCTTGCGTGGAAATTTAACACCAGAAGTAAGTTGGACATTTAGTGCTTACCGTTCAGAAAATCACGATGACATTCACTTTATATCTTCTAGCCCAACTGGTTTAGGTTTCTTTGATAATGTGGGTAAAACACGTCGTCAAGGGTTTGATGCTGCGTTAAATGGAAAAATAGACGCTTTCTCTTGGGTGTTAGGTTATAGCTTTGTCAAAGCGACTTACCAGTCTGGTCTGACACTTGTAAATGAGGTAAACAGTTCAGCGCAAGACTTTGATGGTAATGGTGAGACTGAAATCCGTGTGTCAAAAGGTGACTACCTAGCAGGTATTCCTAAACACCAATTAAAAATGCGTCTTGGCTATGATGTGAACTCATCATGGAATATTGGTAGCAATATTTTTGCTTTTGCCGATCAATATGCGCGTGGTAATGAAAATAACCAGCATACTGGTAAGGGTGGAAAAATTGGTGGATTTGCAGTCGTTAATCTAGATACTCGTTATAACTTTCCGAACGGGTGGCAGTTATTTGGTCGCTTAAACAATATCTTTGACCGCGAGTATAGCAGTGGTGGTATGTTAGGTGAGCATCGTTTTGATGTTGCTTCAGGTCAGTTTAGTGGTAATGAAGTAAATGATATTTTTTATGCGCCTGGCGCACCTCGCGCTGGATGGTTTGGCGCAAGGTATGTGTTTGGTGGCAAAAAATCTATCGCAAATTATGATGTTGATTAATCTCTAAAGGAGTTTAAGTTTGCTTGCACAGATAACCTCATCAACAGAACAGAGACCTCAAGTTTTCCAACAAGAAAAGAAGATTCTTGTGGTGGAAGACGAGGTGTTGTTTGCACGCGCTGTGGTTAAGCGTTTGCAAAAGGCGGGGTTTGAGTGCGAGCATGCGGATAACTTGCAAGATGCTCGTCATATTTTCAAGCAGTTTGATCCAGACATGGTGTTGCTTGATATGCGTTTGCCTGATGGTAACGGTTTGGATTTGTTGCCAGAGTTTGTGGGTAAAGGTGCCTCGACAATCGTGATGACCGCTTTTGGTGAGGTGAGTGATGCCGTGAATGCCATGAAGCTGGGTGCGATTGATTATCTTAAAAAGCCAATAGACCTTGAAGAGTTATTGCTGATTGTTAAAAAAAATGAGAAGGCTAGCGAGTTACAAACCAGTTTAGATTATTCGCGTCAACGTAATGCACTTGTGAATGAAGGTGTGCAGTTGATTGGCGAAAGCCCTGCGATGCAGAGTGTGCGTCAACAAATTACACGTATTGCGCAGTTGAGTAATATGAGTGATGCGGTGCCACCTACTGTCTTGATTAATGGTGAGACAGGTACTGGTAAAGATGTGGTTGCGCGTTTTTTGCACGCTGAATGCGCAAATAGTGAAAAGCCATTTGTGCACGTAGATTGTGCATCTTTGCCAGCAGAGCTGATTGAGAGTGAGTTATTTGGTCACGAAAAGGGTGCATTTACCAATGCGGTGGCTACCCGTCCTGGTTTAATTGAGTCTGCAGAAGATGGCACCTTGTTTTTGGATGAGATTGGTGAGTTGCCACTGGCTTTGCAGGCGAAGTTGCTAAATGTGTTAGAGCGTCGTAAAGTGCGTCGTTTAGGTTCTACCAAAGAACGTGCCGTGCCTGCACGGATTATAGCGGCGACCAATCGCGATCTACACCAGATGTCGAGTGAAGGCAGTTTTCGCTCAGACCTTTATTATCGTTTGAATGTGATTACGATGTTTATGCCACCTTTGCGTGATCGCGGCTATGATGTGGTGTTGCTGGCAAATTATTTTAAACAATTGACCGAAAAACGCTATGGTTTAGCAGTCAAGCCTTATAGCACAGCGGCTATTCAAGCCATTCAAACCTATGCTTGGCCTGGCAATGTACGCGAATTGAGGCATCAAATTAGCCGTGCAGTGCTTATGTGCTCGCAAGACCAAATCACTGCACAAGATTTGGCGCTACCGGCACAGTCCGCTGTGTTTACTAGTAGTGTAGATGCGCTAGATGCACACATGACTTTGGATGATGCAGAGCGCACGATGTTAATCAACGCGCT
This sequence comes from uncultured Methylophilus sp., assembly GCA_965249075.1. Lineage (GTDB taxonomy): Bacteria > Pseudomonadota > Gammaproteobacteria > Burkholderiales > Methylophilaceae > Methylophilus. Next base: position 73,215 of record CBDFLF010000001.1, on the reverse strand, counting down.
TGAGCAGTCTCGCAACAATGTCTCTAAAGCAGCGCGTATTTTAGGCATTACGCGCATGACCATGCGATATCGCATGGAAAAGCATAACATTACCGTCTAATAAAACTGCTTTAATCTAGAAAGTTACAATGAATAGCCTCGAAAATTCGAGGCTTTTTTGTTTCTAATCAAACCATGGCTTGGACTGTCTGATTGGCAGTGCTTTCCTCATGTTATGATTATGTTTTTATTTGGAGCGTCTGGCAATGATAGGAACCCCGTTAACTACAAGTGCAACCCGCGTCATGTTGTTAGGCAGTGGCGAGCTTGGTAAAGAGGTGATTATTGCCTTGCAACGTTTGGGGGTTGAGGTGATTGCGGTGGATCGTTACGCCAATGCACCAGGCCATCAAGTGGCGCATCGTGCCCATGTCATCGATATGACGGACGCCACCGTATTGAAGGCCTTGGTTGCGCAGGAAAAACCACATTTTGTGGTCCCAGAAATCGAGGCGCTCAACACACAGGCTTTGGCAGATATTGAAGCGAGTGGCGTGACAGTGGTGCCGACTGTAAAAGCGGTGCAACTGACCATGAACCGTGAAGGTATCCGTCGTTTGGCGGCTGAGGAGTTAAAACTACCCACTTCACCTTATGCGTTTGCGCGTAGTGAGACTGAATTGCAAGCTGCGATTGATAATGGCATTGGCTACCCATGTTTTATCAAACCCACCATGTCTTCTTCTGGCAAAGGCCAATCACGCATCACCCAAGCCAGTGAGGTAAAGGCCGCTTGGGAATATGCAGCCAGCGCAGGACGAGTGAATCAAGGTGTGGTGATTGTAGAAGGTCAAATCGCCTTTGATTATGAAATTACACTCCTCACTGTGCGCGCAAAAAATGCCCAAGGACAAATAGAAACCCATTTTTGTGCGCCGATTGGCCATGTGCAAAAACAAGGTGACTATGTAGAAAGCTGGCAGCCACAAGCGATGGATCCAAAAGCCTTGGCGTTGTCACAAGAAATCGCTAAAAAGGTGACTGATGCGCTGGGTGGGCAAGGTTTGTTTGGGGTGGAGTTGTTCGTCAAAGGGGAGCAAGTGTGGTTCTCAGAAGTGAGCCCACGTCCGCATGACACAGGCATGGTGACCATGTGCACACAGCGTTTAAATGAGTTTGAGTTACATGCACGTGCGATTTTAGGTTTGCCGGTGGATGTCACCCAACGCGAAGCAGGTGCCAGTGCCGTGATTTATGGCGGGGCTGATACACAAACCTTGGCCTATGAAGGTGTTGCTGAAGCAATGACGGTTCCGAATAGCGACATTCGTTTGTTTGGCAAACCTGAGTCTTTTGTTCGTCGTCGTATGGGCGTGGCCTTGGCCAGTGCAGATAATGTGGAACTGGCACGTGAACGCGCCAAGCAAGCCGCCAGTTTAGTTAAACCCAAAGCAGTGTAGCGTTTATGGTGGATATTCAAGAACCTAATACGCCTAAGCAGTCTCTTTATGAGTGGTTAGGTGGCGAGCCAACAGCGACCATGCGTATTCGTGACTTGGTGGAGTTGTTTTACGACATTATGGATAGCGACCCCAAAGCCACAGGTATACGTAAGATGCATGGCGCTGATTTGACCGAAGCACGTGAAAAACTGTTTATGTTTTTGGTAGGCTGGTCAGGCGGGGCACCATTATATGTAGAACGCTATGGGCATCCGCGTTTGCGCGCACGACATCTGCCATTTCCGATTGATGAGTCAGCGCGTGATCAATGGATGTATTGCATGATTAGCGCCATGCATAAATTGGAATTTGATGAGACCCTGATGCGCCATTTTGCCAGCCAGTTGTATGACGTGGCAGATTTTATGCGCAATCAAGCTGAGTAGTCTTTATTCAGCACTAGCAGATGGGGTGCTTGCCTGATTGTCTGGTTTACTTTTTTTCGCGTGATTCGCTTTTTTAGCATTCGACTTACTATTATTAGTTATGCGACGATTAGGTATGCCATTATTAGACAAGTCACTGACTTTGGCTAAGATCGGATTCACTGCGTGCACCTTGAGCCCGCCCAACAAAGCAGCGACTGGCGCTTTTTTGCTATTAGTGCTTACTTTGTGTGTTGTAACTGGTTGCGTTGATGCTGAGGTGCTAGGCTCGTAAGGTTGGTAAAACCATGCGTCCGCCTTAGCGCGCGTTTGATGGCGCGTCGTATGGGCTGGCGCTTGTTTATGATCGCGAGCGCTCTCGTATGGTTTTTTAGCGCTAGCTGAAGCCGTATTCACCACAGCTTGTTGTTTCGGAATCTGTTTTTTGATGAGTTTTTCAATCTCATCCATATATTTCACTTCTTCTTCATCCACCAGTGAGATGGCGACGCCAGAAGCGCCTGCACGGCCTGTACGACCGATACGGTGCACATAGTCTTCAGGTGCGGTAGGAATTTCGTAATTAATCACCAGCGGTAAGTCGGTAATGTCTAATCCACGTGCCGCGACATCGGTTGCCACCAATGCTTTGATACTGCCTGCTTTAAACGCATCCAATGCTTCAATACGTTCTTTTTGTGATTTGTCACCATGAATCGCACTGGCGCTAATGCCGCTTGTTTCAAGCGCACGGGCCAATTTGCCTGCGGAAATCTTGGTTTTGGTGAAAATAATGACTTGGTGCTGTGACTGTTTGTTTTTGAGTAAATCGACCAAGAAGGCTTGTTTGTCTCGACTGTTTACCAAAAATACTTCTTGTTGCACATTGTCGTTAGTAGCGTTGCTACGTGCGACTTCAATCAGCGTAGGGTTGGTTAAAAAGTCGTCTGCTAACTTTTTGATTTCTTTAGAAAATGTCGCAGAAAACATTAAATTTTGGCGTTGTTTGGGCAGTAAAGCCAAAATTCGTTTTAGGTCGGGCATAAAGCCCATGTCCAACATGCGATCAGCTTCATCTAGCACTAAAAATTGCACTTGGCTCAGCGAGAGCGTTTTTTGTTCAACGTGGTCGAGCAATCGCCCAGGCGTTGCCACCAAAATTTCCACACCATTTTTAAGAATGGGTGTTTGTGTTTTGATATCTACACCGCCGTACACCACGGTGCTTCTTAATGCGGTGTGTTTGGCATAGGTTTTGATGTTGTCATACACTTGTATTGCCAATTCGCGCGTAGGTGCTAGCACCAAGGCGCGGATAGGGTGTTTGGCTGGCGAAGTGCTGGTGCTAGCCGTTGGCAATAGTGTATGCAAAATCGGCAGTGAAAAAGCTGCTGTTTTGCCAGTGCCCGTTTGGGCGCCCGCCATTAAATCCCTACCTTCAAGTGCTAGAGGAATAGCTTGCGCTTGAATCGGGGTAGGGGTGGTGTAACCTGAGGCCACAATCGCTTGTAATAAAGGCGCGGCAAGCCCTAGGCTGGCAAAATCTACAACTTGTTCAGTTTGCATAGGCGACATTTCTTAATTGAACGTTAAACAAATTGACGTGAGCGTCTAGGGGCTTGCTCACCGTTGCTTCTATCTGTGCTTCTATCTGTGCTTCTTGCTGGTCCTTGACCACCAGTACGTGCTGGGCGTTGACCTGATGAAGCATTGCGACCGCCTGCGTTGCGTGTAGGGTTCGGGTTGCCAAAACGCTCTTGGCTCGCGCCAGCTGGATTAGCTGAACGTTGACGGCGTTGACCACCAAACTCTTCTGTCAGTGCTTTTACAAATTGAAAGTCAGTGTCTTTTTGGTAGCTTTTGCTGTTGCCGTTCACTTCGCCACGTGGTGCTTGGCTTCTGCTATCACGGCTGTCACGGTTATCGCGACGCGCTGAGTCTGCAAATCTTGGGCTATCAGAAAGCCTAGGGCTATCACCAAATGCTGCGCGTTGTGGTTTAGCGCTCGCACCTGCTGGTGCACGGTCGCTCATCACGCGGTCGCCAAAGCTCGCGCCACGGCCTGCGTTGTCACGGCTTTGATAGCCACCGCGACCACCTGGTTTGTGTGAGTGACCACGGTCGCTATTACGACCACGTTTGCCCGCTGGGGCTTCCGATTTCATTGGGCGTTTTGGTTCAAAACCAGCAATCACCGTTGCTTCAAGTTTTTGACCCGTGTATTGCTCAATCTTGCGTAGCAAGTGACGGTCAATGTTAGAAGCAAATGAAATCGCAGTACCCGTATTGTTGGCACGACCTGTACGACCGATACGGTGTACATAGTCTTCGGCAAATTTTGGTAAGTCGTAGTTAATCACATGGCTAATGCCTTGTACGTCAATACCACGCGCTGCCACATCAGTCGCTACCAACACCTTGACATCGCCATGACGTAATTTAGTCAAAGTACGGTTACGCGCGCCTTGGGTCATGTCACCGTGCAAAGCTGCAGTTTTATGGCCAGCCGCGTATAAGTCTTCTGCCAATAAGTCGGCATGACGTTTAGTGCTTGTGAAAATAATGGTTTGATTGACATCAGGCGCAATCAACAAATGCTCAAGCAATTTGTTTTTGTGGTTCATGTCATCCACAAAGTGCAAACGTTGCTCAATGTTGGCGTGTTTTTCTTTTTGGCCAGCCACTTGTATCGTGACTGGATTGTTCAAGAACTGTTTGCCGATATTCATGATGCCATCTAAGGTGGCTGAGAATAATAATGTTTGGCGCTCTGCTGGCAATGCCTCACAAATGCGCTCTACATCAGGCATAAAGCCCATGTCCAACATGCGGTCAGCTTCGTCCAACACTAACATTTGTAAACGGCTTAAATCAATACGGCCACGCTCTAAGTGGTCAATAAAACGGCCTGGTGTGGCCACTAAAATGTCTAAAGGTTGTGACAATAATTTATTTTGTAATGGGTACGGCATACCACCGACCACGCTGATACAACGTGCGCGGATATATTTACCGTATTTACGCGCTGCGTCATTCACTTGCGCAGCCAATTCACGGGTTGGCGTCAACACCAAAATACGTGGGCCACGGCTTTTAACTGGGTGCGGAGTGGCTAATAAGTTTAACGCTGGTAATGTAAAAGCGGCTGTTTTGCCTGTACCAGTTTGTGCAGAAGCCATAATGTCACGTCCTTGTAAGGCTTCAGGAATGGCTTGTGCTTGAATAGCGGTTGGGTTTTCGTAACCTGCTTCAGCAAGGGCACGGAGGATAGATGGATCTAAATTTAAATCAGCGAAAGACAAGAGGTTGTCCCTTTCTATAAAACATTAAAAGGGCGCAAGTAAAGCGAAAAGCATAACGCATTGAAAATTCAAATATTCATTTTTTGAATTGCAACCAATGCAAACAAAAGAATGTCTTTGAATGTTAATCAAGGAGTTAAAGCAACATCATGAAATGCTTTTACCGGCGCTTGGGCATGGCCACTAACCGATAAAAGATAGAGTCGTTCTCTAATTAAGATGAGAAAATCTCTAAAGATGACCGCTTCAACATTTCACGAGCGGCCGATGGGTCAGGGCAATGAATTAAAACCTAATTAAACTATCTGTTAGATAACGGCTTAAGTTTCAAGTTGTGCGCAGTATATCCATTTTATTTTAAAAGTCAAACATTTATGCGAGATTTATTGCCTTAACTATGCTAAAATCGCGCCCTTTCAAACAGTTGGCAGTTCACATGGCTCGTAATCTTAGAAATGTAGCAATTATCGCTCACGTTGACCACGGCAAAACCACCATGGTCGATAAACTTTTACAACAAGCAGGTACGTTTGCATCACACCAAGTGGTGGTTGAGCGTGCGATGGATAGTAATGATCTTGAAAAAGAACGTGGCATTACTATTTTGGCTAAAAACACCGCTTTAACCTATGAGGGTACGCGTATTAATATCGTGGATACCCCAGGCCACGCGGACTTCGGTGGTGAAGTTGAACGTGTATTGGGTATGGTCGATGGCGTCTTGTTGTTGGTCGACGCCGTGGATGGCCCGATGCCACAAACACGTTTTGTCACGAAAAAGGCCTTGGCATTAGGGTTGAAGCCAATTGTCGTGATTAATAAAGTAGACCGTCCAAGTGCGCGTACTGATTGGGTGATTAATCATACATTTGATTTGTTTGCTAATTTGGGCGCAACCGACGAGCAGTTGGACTTCCCAGTGGTTTACGCGTCAGCATTGAATGGTTTTGCCATGTTAGACATGGATAAGCCAACAGACAATATGCGTGCTTTGTTTGAAACGATTTTAAAACATGTTGAGCCACCAAAAGGTGACAGCGATGCGCCATTGCAAATGCAAATCTCAGCATTAGACTATTCTACATACACAGGTCGTCTAGGGATTGGCCGTGTAGTCAATGGCCGTGTTAAATCAGGTCAAGCGGTGACAGTGATGAACGGCGATACGCAAGTCGGTACAGGCCGTATCAACCAAGTGCTTGGTTTTGAAGGCTTAGAGCGTATTGATGTCCCTGAAGCAGAAGCTGGTGACATTATCATTATCTCTGGTTTAGATAATATCGGTATTGGCTTTACCATCTGTGATAAAGACAATCCAAAAGGCTTGCCACACTTAGGTGTAGATGAGCCAACTTTGTCTATGGACTTTATGGTGAACACCTCACCATTAGCGGGTACAGAAGGTAAGTTTATTACTTCACGCCAAATCCGTGACCGTTTAACCAAAGAGTTATTGGTTAACGTTGCCTTGCGTGTTGAAGATACTGCCGATGCGGATGTGTTCCGTGTATCCGGCCGTGGCGAGTTGCACTTAACCATCTTGCTAGAAAATATGCGTCGTGAAGGTTTTGAAATTGCAGTTGGTAAACCAAAAGTCGTGTTCCGTGAAATTGACGGTGCAAAATGCGAACCTTATGAGATTCTGACCGTTGACGTGGAAGATGACACCCAAGGTGCGGTGATGGAAGAACTCGGTCGTCGTCGTGGCGAAATGCAAAACATGGAGTCAGATGGCAATGGCCGTACCCGTTTAGAGTACAAAATTCCAGCCCGTGGCTTGATTGGTTTCCAAGGTGAGTTTTTAACCTTAACTCGCGGTACAGGTTTAATGGCACATATTTTTGATGAATACGCACCAGTCAAAGCCGATATGCCAGGTCGTCGTAACGGTGTATTGATTTCATCCGAAAAAGGCGAGGCTGTGGCCTATGCTTTATGGAAATTACAAGACCGTGGCAAAATGTTTTCAAGCCCAGGTGATAAGTTATACGAGGGCATGGTGATTGGTATTCATAGCCGTGATAACGACTTGGTGGTTAACCCAATTAAAGGTAAACAACTGACCAACGTGCGTGCCTCTGGTACAGATGAAGCCGTGCGTTTGGTGCCACCTATCGCGATGTCTTTAGAAAGTGCTGTAGAGTTTATTGATGATGATGAGTTGGTTGAAATTACACCGAAAAACATCCGTATCCGTAAGCGTTACTTATTAGAGCACGAGCGTAAACGTGCTTCTAAAGACTAATTGTCTTAGAGTCAGCAAGTGATAAAAAAGCCAGCTTACGCTGGCTTTTTTGTTGTTCATGTATACTCATTTTGATTGAGCTAGACTAATCAGTCATTTTTATCAAGCTATTAGTTAGCGCTTATTATCTTTCTTTTCGTGTTTTTCTTTCAGTGCCGCGCGTTGCTCATTTTTACGGCGACGCATGGTGACTAAGCCTTCACCTGGTTTGCGCTTGTCTTCTGCATCTGCAAACGGGTTGTCGCCTTGTTTGTACTGCACGCGGAGTGGGGTTCCTGTGAGTTGGAAGGTTTTTCTAAATACGCCTTCTAAGAAGCGCGTGTATGCGTCACGAATGCCGTCCACATGGTTGCCGTGAATGACGACGATTGGAGGGTTGCTACCACCTTGGTGGGCATAACGTAATTTAGGGCGGATGCCACGGGTAATCGGCGGTTGATGTTGCACAATCGCATCGGCTAACACGCGGGTGAGTTGTGGCGTGGGTAATTTTGCCATAGCGGCTTTAAAGGCCACATCAACAGAATCTAGTAGTTCATTTAAGCCCTTTTTACGCAAGGCTGAAATGTAGTGAAATTTGGCAAAGTCTAAAAATTGTAGTTTTCGGTCAATTTCGCGCTTAATCCAATCGCGCTCATCTTCTTCCAAACCATCCCATTTGTTAATGCCAACCACTAAGGCGCGGCCAGAATCTAAAATGTAAGCCGCTACGTGGGCATCTTGCTCGGTAATACCTTCTTTGGCATCCACCACCAAAATGGCGACATTGGCGTCTTCAATGGCTTGCATGGTTTTAACCACGGAGAATTTCTCAATCGCTTCAAACACTTTTCCACGTTTACGCACACCAGCGGTGTCAATAATCGTGTAATGTTTGCCATTTTTTTCGAGGGCGATTTCAATCGAGTCGCGTGTGGTGCCAGGTTCATCAAACGCAATGACGCGATCTTCGCCCAGCAGGGCATTCACTAAGGTCGATTTGCCGACGTTAGGGCGACCTACAATCGCAATGCGTGGCGCATCATGTGGATTGGCGGACGATTCCTCTTCTTTTTGTGGCACAGTCTCAAGTGCAAGCTCAATCAGGTCTTTAACACCTTCACCGTGTGCTGAAGAAATGGAAAGCGGTTCGCCAAGCCCTAGCTCATGAAAGTCTGCACTTACCACCGCTTTTTGCATGCCTTCGGTTTTGTTCACTGCCAATAGCACAGGACGTTGCGCTTTGCGTAAGGTGTTGGCAATACCAAATTCTTGTGGGGTAAGACCTGCGCGCGCATCCACCAAAAAGATAATCACATCGGCTTCGTCAATCGCCAATAGTGTCTGTTTAGCCATTTCTTTGAGAATGCCAGATTCTGCAGTTGGCTCAAAGCCTCCCGTATCAATCACTAAATAGGGCTGACTAGCACCAATGCCACGACCATAATGACGGTCACGCGTGAGGCCTGGTAAGTCTGCGACCAAGGCATCGCGCGACTTGGTCATGCGGTTGAAAAGGGTAGATTTGCCGACATTCGGTCGGCCCACAAGGACGATGGTAGGTAACATTATTTGATGGAAACAGCGTAAAGTTGGCCACCGCGAGTTTGGGCAATAAATTGATTGCTTTGGGTGCCTAGTGTAATTTCAGAGATGGCGTCGCTACCTAATTGTGATCTACCTACAAATTTACCATCTTCTTTACTTAATAAATGGACATAACCCTCTAAATCACCCACTACCACAACACTGCCCACCAAGAGCGGCGCTGTTAGATTGCGATAGGCTAAGTTACCTTGGCGCCAAAAGGTTTTGCCATTATTGTAGTCAAGTGAGTAGACAGAGCCCAGTGCGTGGCTAACATAAATTTTATCATCGGCAGAAGTTAGGCCAGAATAACTTGAGATGTCTCGGTTCCACAAGCTTTGCCCTGTTTTACGGTCAATTGCTGCCACACGGCCTTGATAGGCAACTGCATACACCAATGGGCCATCGACAAATGGTAAACTGGTCACATCTGCAATACGCTCAATTTCCGTTACACCTTTGGGTTGCGCGACCGTCGTTTCCCAAATCATTTTGCCATTGTCGGCGCGTATGGCTACCATTTTTCCGCCTGGGAAACCTGCATATACAGCACCACCATCGACCACAATACCTGCATAGGTTTTAAGCGCTAAACTCGGTGTGTTACGTTCAAATACCCACTTTTTGCGACCATCCACTGCATCTATGCCATAAATATGCTGATCTGAAGTTCTCACAATCACCAAGTCGTTGAAGTAGCGCGGGACCCCTTGAATCTCGCTACTCAAGTTGGAACTCCATACTTTTTTACCGCTATTATTGAGTGCAATCAACTGACCTTTGCTAGAGCCGACCAGCACTAGGCCGCCACCTACGCCTACGCCACCACTTAAAGGTATATTCAGTTCAGTGTGCCATAGCGATTTACCTGTTTTAGCATCTAGCTGATAAACATCCCCTTCGTTACTACAAGCGTAAACAAAATCGCTTTGTACGGCGGGGGAGAAAGAAAATCTGCCCATTTTGCCCAGACCCACTGACCAATCCACTTTGGTTGAAACGGTGGGGGTAATGTCTTCTAGTTCTGCAGGCGGATTCACAGGCTCGCGACCTAATACACGATCTGAAATCTCTGTTTTGATATCGTTAATGGCTGTACAACCAGCGGTGATTAGAACCACACCAAGGACAAGAATCGTTTTTTTAATATTCATCATTAAATTTAATGGCTTCTGATTACTCGTTTGCAAGCGCGTCTAGTTTTTGCTGTGTTAGGTAAATCAATTTGCCTTCTGGGTCTAATGATTTGATGGCTTCACTATAAGCCTTTTTCGCTTCTTTGAATTGCTGTTTGCTATAGTAAATGTCACCAAGCAGCGCTGATTTTACGCCAGCAAAACCATCACTTTTAACGGCTTCTAAGGTTTTGATGGCCGCAACCGTATCGTTTTCTTCAATCTGCAAACCAGCCAATTCAATACTAGCCATGTCACCAATCGCTTCTTCTTTAGCATTCGTAACTACCCACTCAAGGGTTTGTTTGGCTTCGATATTTTTGCCGTTTTCATGCAATGCGCGCGCTTCAAATAAGCCTGCACGGCCAGCATAAGGCGTGATGGCGTAGTCTTGACGTATAGCAGACGCTTCCTTTACCAGCTTCTCCAAGCTAGATTTATCTAACTGACTGGTCGAGCCTGCCACTAATGCTTGGTAAGCCGTAGAAGCGTTTTCTGACTTGCTAGTCAGCCAGCTTTGATAGCCTTGCCACGCGGCGTAAATCACTAAAACAGCAATCACAGCACGGGTGACTGTTTTGCCATTTTTATTCCACCACGCCTTAAATTCGTCTATCTGTTCCTGTTCTTCTAAATCGTAAGCCATTGTTTTTCCTACATTGATACATGTTGGACGCGTGCGCGACCAGGAATTGCATGTAATAATTGTTGTGTATAAAGTTGTTGGGGTGCATTATAAATGTTTTCTATGCTTCCTTGCTCAATTACTTTGCCTTTTTGCATGACGACGATGTCATCAGCGATGTGACGCACCACTCTTAAATCGTGGCTGATAAACAAATAGCTTAGTCCTAGCGATTGTTGAAGCGATTTGAGCAAGGTGAGAATTTGCGCTTGAACAGACACATCCAGCGCCGACACTGGCTCATCACAAATCACCACTTTAGGCTTTAAAATCAAGGCGCGGGCAATGCCTATCCTTTGTCTTTGGCCTCCAGAGAACTGATGCGGATATTTGTCTGCATCACTGGCTTGCAATCCGACTTGTTCAAGCATTTGCACAGTCGCTTCTTGTTGGCTTTTGCGATTACCTATGCGATGAATCACCAAACCTTCAGCCACAATCTCGCCCACGCGCATGCGTGGGTTGAGTGAGGCAAATGGGTCTTGAAACACCATTTGTAGATGTTTTCTTGTTTCGCGTAACTCAGCTGGCTTGCATTTAGCTAAATCTTGTCCAAGAAAATGAATTTCGCCACTGTCTATGCTCTGTAACTGCATGATGCATCTGGCTAAGGTGGATTTGCCACTGCCAGATTCGCCAACCACAGCAAGGGTTTGACCTTGCTTGATTTCGATGCTGACATCATCAAGCGCTTTGATGGTTTGCTGTGCCAAACCTAATGTGCCAGTGCTTTTGCTATAGGTTTTGACCAAATGTTGCGCGCTTAGTATGACCTTGCTCATAGCGTAGCCGATTCTTTCAACCAGCTATAATTCATAGGCTTCAAAGCTTTTTTACCTTCTGCGTCAGGCACACAGTCTAATAAAGCCTGCGTGTAAGGGTGTTGTGGGTGATTCAGTACTTGCTCTCTTGTACCTTGCTCAACAATTTCGCCTCTAAACATCACAATCACATCATCTGCAATATCTGCCACTACGCCAAAATCATGGGTAATAAACAACATGGCCATATTCATGCGGGTTTTAAGCTCGTCTAGTAGTTTAAGTACTTGGGCTTGTACAGTGACATCTAAGGCGGTGGTGGGTTCATCGGCAATCAGTAAAGCAGGTTCACAGGCTATGCTCATGGCTATCATCACGCGTTGACGCTGCCCACCAGAGAGTTCATCAGGGTAGCTGTTGGCACGCTCTGGCGGAATACCTACTTGTGTGAGTAAATCAGCCACTTTGTCATGAAGTGCTTTGCCTTTTAAGCCCAAATGTACTTGCAAAGGTTCGCCAATTTGATAGCCCACCGTTAACACAGGGTTGAGTGAAGTCATCGGCTCTTGAAAAATCATGGCGATTTGTTTGCCGCGAATGCTTTGCATGGCTTGGTCAGATAAATCTTGTATGGCTTGACCTTTAAATGTGATTTCGCCTGTAGCCTTGAGTTGTTTGGAAAGTAAGCCCATGATGCTCATGGCGGTTAAACTTTTACCACTGCCAGACTCACCGACAATGCAGGTGGTTTTGCCCGCAGACAGTTGCAAATGGAGATTGTTAACGAGTAAACGATTGAGGTTGTTTTTAGGCGTGACCGAGAGTGCGCTTATGCTTAATAATGGTGTTGTTGGCGATGACATTGTGTCTGAGCGCGCAGTCATGGATTAGTCGGGCTTAGTCGATGTTGTAAACGATGGTGACAACCACACGGGCGATTTTATCAATGGTTGATTTGTCATACACGCCGCCATAACTGTTATCGCTGTCCTCACCGCCACCCACTGGCAGAATATAAAACGCGCCTTGGCTGGCAGATTTCATCACGCCCACTTTTACGCCATCTTGTTTCACAAACTCGGTGGCGCGTGAGCGTGCATTTTTAGTTGCATCGGCAATCAATGACATTTTAACGGCTTCGAGATTTGACACTAAAAATTGCGGGGGTTGCGCATTGACTGGGTGGTTGTCGGCTTTGAGTTTTAAAAACGCTTGATTAGCAGTGACGATTTTGTCGAGCGCTTTACTATTCACACGGATATTTTGGTAGGCATCAAAGCCTTTTTGAATTTGACGCGGGGTGTCTTTGATAAACACCTCTTCAAAGTGTGGGTTAATCGTTTGTACATCCAACGCCCATTGGTTTTTTTCAAAGCCTTGTTCGCTTAAAAACTTCTCAAGCACGGCTCTTTCTTTATCTACCAACTCAAGCGCTTGCGCTTGTGTTTCACCTGTCACACCGATGTTTAGCATCCATTCTGCGCTATCGGCTTTAATCGGTTTTTCTGCCAAGCCTTTGACGGTGATGCTTTGTTGACCAGCCAAAGCGCGCTTGGCTTGTACCCCTAAAATAAAGGCGGCGGAGGCCATGCCTATTGCTAACAGCAAACCCAATATCACGATGGCGTTAGAAAATTGTTTTTGCTCGCTCATAAAGGTTTCCTAGTTTTGTGATTATTAACAAACAGTCTCAATCTAACATATCGGGTGTAATATCGCTTAGCTTACACCTTTTTTGTTCGCCTGCGCTTAATAAGGGCTTAATGGAAATTTCGCCTACATTCGCTTCATCATCGCCTAAAATGGCCGCATAGCGCGCACCACTTCGGTCAGCTTTTTTCATTTGCGATTTAAAACTACCACCACCAGCATGCAGCACTACTTTTAACCCAGCGTTACGCATGGTCTCGGCATAATGAAAGGCTTTTTGCTCGGCAATTTCACCCACGTTGACTAAGTAAACGTCAGGTGCATTGCTGGCGCTGACACCATATTCTTGCATCAATAAAAATACGCGCTCTAGCCCAATGCCGAATCCGCAAGCTGGGGTAGGGTTGCCACCGATGCGTTCAACCAAGGTGTCGTAACGCCCACCACCTGCAATGGTGCCTTGTGCGCCCAGCTTTGTCGTCACCCATTCAAATACAGTGCGGTTGTAGTAATCCAAGCCACGCACCAAGCGATGGTTAATGGTATAGGCCACGCCTGCTTGCGTTAGTAACTCACAGAGCTTTTCAAAATGCGTACGGCTGACTTCACCTAGGGTATCCATGAGTTTAGGTGCAGTTTCGCACATGGCTTGCATACGAGGATTTTTGGTGTCCAAAATACGCAAGGGGTTGGTGTGCAAACGGCGTTTGGCATCTTCGTCCAACAAGTCGGCATGTTGTTCAAAATAAGCAATCAGCGTTTGGCGATATTGTGCGCGCTCTTCGGCATCGCCGATGCTGTTGATTTGTAGCTCAACATCGGTAATACCCAAGGCTTTCCATAAACGGGCGAGCAAGACGATTTGTTCAGCATCGACATCAGGCCCATCAAACCCAAAAGCTTCCACGCCAATTTGGTGAAATTGACGCTGACGGCCTTTTTGCACATTCTCGTGCCTAAACATTGGCCCCATGTACCACAGGCGTTGTGGACCGTTATACGTTAGATTATGCTCGACCACGGCGCGAACACAACCCGCGGTGCCTTCTGGGCGCAAAGTGAGCTTGTCGCCATTGAGTTTGTCTTCCCAAGCGTACATCTCTTTTTCAACAATGTCGGTATGTTCGCCCACGCTGCGCACAAACAACTCGGTGGGCTCTACCAAGGGCATGCGAATGTTGTTATAACCATATTGGCTGAGTAATTGGCGCGCGGTATCTTCTAACTTAAACCAAAGCGGGGTAACCTCTGGCAAGATGTCGTAGAAGCCTTTAATGGATTGGAATTTTTGATTCATGAAAATTAACGCTGAATTGATTGCAGATATTCTACCAGTTCGTGCAAGTTAGTTTGTGGGTTACTTGAGCCAGTTGTAGCATTATATGAGGCTAATTGCTTCGCATTTACTATTGCCGTAGTTAGTTTATCTTTGGTCATCATATAAATCGTTCTTCTGTTTTTAGCATAATCTGACCAGGTTTTCTTTAAATCAGTGTTTGCGTTTTCACATGGAGATTTATTGCCAGTAACTTGGTACGATTTTGAGTTGTAGCCAAAATGCAATATAAGCCAAAATTCAAAACAAGGTGTTGTGGTTATTGCAAAAAAAGGCTTTTTGGCTTGTTTTAATTGAGTAATTTTATTTATCGTTTCATCAAAACAGTCGTGTTGGTCGCGGTCAAAAACACAATAAACACTTTCATACGGCTCACGTTTTTTAACACTATCTTCATACATCTTTTGGGCAAACTCTAACACCGAACTAGGTGCGGAACCACAACGCTTACCTTCTATCGTTACAGCATTTAAACCTAAGTCTTTGGCTAACTCTTCCAAGTAATATGCACTACTTTTACTATCTTCACAAACAATTAAAATACGCGGTTGAACTTGCTTTACAGGGCGTGTAGGTGATGCTTTTCTTCTAAAGTCGCTTGTTTTTCTCTCACGCCTTTTATGAAATAAATCCTCACTCCCCATAAAAATCCAGCTTACTTAAAAATGGAATCGCGCCATAACGTCCATTTAAATAACGCGCCTCAATAGCATCATTGGGTCGAGGACTATAATCTGCCAATGAATACAATTGAGTGCTCTGTTGCTTATCCTTCTCTACAAACCATACTTGATCGGTACGCATCATACTTTGGCTTAACAATGTTGTATCGTGAGTAGTAAATACCAACTGTGCTTTACTGTTGCCGCAATGTAGTAAATTAACCAAATGATGAACCAACAAAGGATGTAAGCTTGTGTCAATTTCGTCCACAAATAACACTTGGTCGTTTTCTAACAAATCTAGCCATCTAGCTGCAAACGCGAATAATGCTTGAGTACCATCAGATTCATCACTCAAATCAAAAGGGATTAATCCTTGATTATCATTACTTTGATATAAAAATTTAGTGTCAAAGTAAGGTACGTTATCGATATCACCGAGAAACTGTTGCTTAAACTCATCAGTAAAACTTGACAATATATCAATAGGAAAATTTTTTCTCTCTACCATTAAATCTTTCACTGAAATGCCGGCAGAGTTCATAAATGCCAAAACCTTATTTTTCCCTTCTACATCTTGGCATAATCTAGAAGTACGTCTTTCTCCGAGTTGATTCATAGATAGTATTTTATATAGCTTTTTCTGAAACCATGTAAAAACGGGTAATAGCTGATGACTGTTTTTTTGCACTGCAACAGATAGATAGAGATTATTTTGAATAGTGAAGTCTGCACGCTCTTGTCTAGCTTTGCCTTCTGCAAAAGAAGGGCTAAATTGATACTCATACTTTTGAGAAATAGCATCGTATTGTCGCTCAAACCAATATTGAGCCTTGCCATTTGGATATGCCGTAAGCCACTCACTAGTAATGCGCTCTTTATTTAGGCTAAACCCATATTGGTAGCGAATACCCTCCGCAATAAAGTGTACCTCGAACTCTGTATCTTGAAGTCTATTTGCTGCATCTAGGCGAAACGAATCAATATCAATTTTCTCACCAACTTGTGCGTCCTTAGCAGAGCCTAAGACCATAGTTTCTACAAAGGCAATTGCTGCAATTAAATTACTTTTACCTGCTGCATTGGGTCCATAAATGACGCTAGACTTCAATAAGTTGCCGAGCTTAGGGATGCCAGAGTCAAAAGTATTGGTAGACAATTCTTTGTCTTTTGTAGCATTTCCTGCCACCATTGATAAGGTTTGTGTGTCTTTAATAGAGCGAAAGTTTGTAACCTTGAATTCAATTAACATAATATTTAACTTAAAAAATTGAATTTATATTATATATTTGCACTTTATGTGCAAAAAATCAAATAAAAAATGCTTTTATATCGCTTTTAATGAAATTACTTTTCGTTCGGTGCGTAATTTTCCACCTTCGGCATAATTTTTTTGTACGTAGTCTT
Organism: uncultured Methylophilus sp.; assembly: GCA_965249075.1. Lineage (GTDB taxonomy): Bacteria > Pseudomonadota > Gammaproteobacteria > Burkholderiales > Methylophilaceae > Methylophilus. The sequence goes on along the minus strand of CBDFLF010000001.1, from coordinate 56,580 downwards.
CTACTATCGCTTGAAACTCTTGCGCGATATGATCACCTTTGAGGGTGACGGTTTTTTCGCCATCGACAAATACTGGTGCGACTGGTACTTCACCTGTGCCGGGTAAACTAATGCCGATGTTGGCGAGTTTGGATTCACCTGGACCATTCACCACACAGCCCATGACGGCCACATTGAGATTTTCCACGCCAGGATATGTTTTGCGCCACACAGGCATTTGCGCACGCAAATAGCTTTGAATTTGCATAGCGAGTTCTTGAAAATAGGTGCTGGTGGTGCGACCACACCCTGGGCAGGCCGTGACCAAAGGCGTAAAGGAACGGATGCCCATGGTTTGCAAGATTTCTTGCGCGACCACGACCTCTTTGGTGCGTGATTCGTTTGGTTCAGGCGTCAAACTCACTCGTATGGTATCGCCTATGCCAGCTTGCAGAAGGATAGAAAGGGCGGCAGTCGATGCGACAATGCCTTTTGAGCCCATGCCTGCTTCGGTGAGGCCTAAATGTAAGGGGTAGTCACAACGTGCGCCCAAATCTTTATAGACTTTGATGAGATCTTGCACATTGCTGACTTTGCACGAAATGATGATTTGATTCGGGTCTAAGCCTAAATCTACCGCTTGTTGCGCGCTTTCCAGTGCTGATTGAATCAATGCCTCGCGCATGAGTGCGTCGGCAGACAGTGGGTTGGCAGATTTGCCATTGTCATCCATCATTTGCGCCATTTTGGCTTGGTCTAAACTGCCCCAGTTCACACCAATACGCACCGCCTTTTTGTATTGAATCGCTGCTTCAATCATGGCAGCAAACTGTTCATCACGTTTGCTACCTTTGCCCACATTGCCTGGGTTAATGCGATATTTAGCTAAAGCTTGTGCGCAGTCAGGATAAGCTTGCAACAGTTTGTGACCGTTATAGTGAAAATCGCCCACCAACGGCACGTTGCACCCGAGTGCATCTAAACCTGCACGAATGACGCCTACTTGTGCTGCGGCTTCGGGTGAGTTGACGGTGATTCTGACCACTTCTGAGCCGGCTTGCCAAAGTTCGTAAACTTGTGCGATGGTGGCTTTTGCGTCTGCGGTATCCGTGTTGGTCATGCTTTGCACTACCACAGGTGCGACAAGTGTGTTGTAAAGACCACCTCCGACAGGGACGTGACCAACCATGACTTGACGGGTATTTCTGCGTTGTTGCATTTGACGAGCTCTGATTTGAAATGTGTTTACGTAGTGCTGTGAGCGTTAATATTTATTTGACTTGCACGCGCGCTACATTTGCACGTGTAACAGGGGTTAAATCATAATCTAAATTATTGATGGCAACTTTGGTCGCACTGGCATTACCAATAATGATGGTAAAAGGTGGTTTTGCATTGAGTGTCTGGCTACCTGCTTGCAATAACTCGCTGAATATTTTTTTACCATCTGCTGTTTCTACTCTGACCCAAGATTGCTCAGCTAATTTAAAGCTTAATTGCGATTCGCCTGGTAGCGGTGTGACACTAGTGCTAGCAGAAGGTGCTGGGCTAGGTTTGGTGGCAGGCGGCGTAGTCACTATTTGAGTATTTTCAGTTGTTGTTTGCGTGTTGAGCTTTCTTTCAAAAGTCGATGTCATTGAGGATTGAACATCACTAGCATTGTCTGAAACCACAGTTTCAGTTGTAGTCGTGTTTTCGACCAAAGCAGTCGGTGTAGCTTCGTTTTCTGGCTCTGCAGTAGCCGCATTAGGCAGTGGCAAAGGCATCATATCTGGGCTGATTTTTTGTATTTCATCAGCATTGAGCGTCAATCCATCCACAGCTTGAGCATGCGGTTTGATGTAATGGGTGTAAAGATAAGCCAGCGCAAATAACACCACGATAACAAAAGCGATATTGGCTATAATTTTAGGCGTGAACTTCATTTCCTTAGCGCCAATCACCGACTCATCAGCAGTGGCTTTGACACTTAAAGACAAGGGCGCTTCATCAGGCACAATGTTCTGAAAAGCTTTTAATATCGGTTCGGCATCCATTTTAAGTAAGCGCGCATAATTGCGGATAAAGCCTCTAACGATACTTTGCTTGGGTAGGTTGGCAAAATCATCTTCTTCAATAGCTTGAATTTGATTGACGCTTAATCGCAGGGATTTGCAAACTTCAGATAGGCTCAGGCCTTGTGTTTCCCGCTCAGCTTTCAATACATTGCCACAACCAGAAGGCACAATAAATCCTGCAAACTCTGCTGGCGTTACGTCCATCGCCGTATCTTGTTGATCATTGCTATTGTTTACTGCGGGCACATCAAAATCCATGGATTCGATATCATCAACAACTGCTTCTTTCGAATGAGAACTTACTGGCGTGCTAGAAACCTGAGGGTCAGCTGGTATTTGTGTATTTAAAAATGCTGGAACAGCATAGTTTGATTGCCCTGACGAGCTGGATAACTCGTTCTTCTTTTTAGTTTCAGCGGGTTTTTTATTGGTTTTCTTTTCAGCTGCTACTTTTGGTTTACTCACCTGTGGTTTTGTTGCTGTTTTTTTGGTGGGGACTGATTTAGGGGTTTGTGCCATGATTCAACTTTCTACTGACCATTAAACAACAGTTTAGCTTCGTTGGAATTAGGAAACAACTTCTTTAATTGTACTAGATAGCCGACCTCGGCATCACGCAAATTGAGTGCGCGTGTGATACGCACAGCCAAGCCTAACGACTCTGGAGTAGGGGATTGGCTAACACTATTTTGCAGTGTTTGGTAGGCCAATGCATTTTGCCCACGTTTAAATTGCAAATTGGCGAGCTGATAGGCGGCTGTGTAGAGTTGTGGGTCTATCGCTAAAGCTTTTTGGTAATAATCTTCAGCAAGCGCTGTGTTATTACTGCGGCTGGCACAAACCCCTGCATTCGAGTAAGCCACTTGTGGGGTTTTGTAGAGCGGATTTTTCACCGCCAACATAAACTGTTGAATGGAGGCTTCGTAGCGACCGTTATCACACAAAAAACGGCCATAGTTGTTGTGGGATTCTGAATTGTTAGGTTGTAGCTGTATTGCACGCTGAAAAGAAGCATCGGCTTTGGCTTTGTCGCCTAATTTGGCTTGCACCAAGCCTAAGCCGTTGTATGCTAGCGCATAGCTAGGGCTTTTGCTGATAGCCATATTAAATTCTTCTAATGCTGTTTCGTAACGGCCAGATCTAAAATATTCAGCACCAAGTTCGGTATGGATGCGCGCGCTGTTGGTTTCTGTTGACTCGCGCTCATAGCTATTTTCATAGCTATAGTTGGGCGAAGATGGCTCGCTAGCACAAGCGCTAAACAGTACTGGTAAGCAAACCATCACACTGAAATAACGCAAGAGCTTTATCATATTTTCCGTTTATACCATCAATAATTTAATTGGGTGAGATTGAAAATACTTTTTGTGACCGTTTGGTTTTATCTAACACTTTACCAGCAAGTTGACCACAAGCGGCATCTATATCATCACCTCTAGTTTTTCGTATGGTCACTACGTAACCAGCCTGCATTAAAATATCACGAAACACCCTAATATGGCTAGGTTTTGAGGTCTCGTAGCCACTGTTAGGGAAGGGGTTAAACGGAATTAAATTAAATTTGCACGGCACATTGCGCACAATGTCTAACAGTTGATGCGCGTGTTCGGGCAAATCGTTCACACCGTCCAACATCACATACTCAAACGTCACAAAGTCGCGTGGCGCTTTGACCAAATAACGCTCGCAAGCCGCCATCAAGTCTTTAATCGGATATTTCTTATTAATCGGCACAATCACATCGCGCAAGGCGTCGTTAGGCGCGTGCAGTGAAACCGCCAATGCCACAGGGCAATCTTCTTTCAATCTATCCATTGCAGGCACTAGGCCGCTGGTGGATAACGTCACGCGACGACGGCTCAAGCCGTAAGCACTATCGTCCAACATGATTTGCATGGCGGTGACGACGTTATCATAGTTCGCCATCGGCTCGCCCATGCCCATCATCACTACGTTTGAGATAATGCGCTCACCAGCAGGCAACATATTGTAGCCATCAGCTTCGCGCAGTCTATTGTTAGCTATCCAAAGCTGACCAATGATTTCAGACACGCTTAAATTGCGGTTAAAGCCTTGGCGACCTGTGCTACAAAACGTGCACTCAAGCGCGCAACCCACTTGGCTAGAAATACACAAAGTGCCACGGTCATCTTCGGGGATAAATACGGTTTCTACGCTGTTGGCGGTGCCATCTTTTTGGTTGTTGGTGCCAATCAGCCATTTGCGTGTGCCGTCATCAGAGACTTGCTCTAACTGCACATCAGGTAGGGTTAAACTGGTTTCGTTGCGAAGTTTTTCGCGTAAGCTTTTCGCGATGTCCGTCATCTGATCGAGGTCAGTCACCCCAAAATGATGCATCCAACGCATAAGTTGCTTGGCGCGAAAAGGCTTCTCGCCGATACTGGTAAAGTAATCGGCGAGTTGCGCTTGGTTAAAATTGAGTAGATTAATCAATTAACCGAAAAAATATTTGATTTCAATCGCAGCGTTTTCAGCTGAATCAGAACCGTGCACAGCGTTTGCATCAATGCTTTCAGCAAAGTCAGCACGAATCGTACCTGCAGCCGCTTCTTTCGGGTTAGTTGCGCCCATTAAATCACGGTTTTTCAACACAGCGCCTTCGCCTTCCAACGCTTGAATCATCACTGGGCCAGAAATCATAAACTCAACCAATGCGTTAAAGAAAGGACGCTCTTTGTGCACAGCGTAAAAGCCTTCAGCTTCAGCGTGTGTTAATTGTGCCATTTTAGCCGCAACGATTTTCAAACCAGCGTTTTCAAAACGAGTGTAAATTTGACCAATGACGTTTTTTGCAACTGCGTCTGGTTTGATAATGCTAAGGGTGCGTTCTACTGCCATATTAAACTCCAAAATAAATCTTCAAAAAATGAATGAAAAAGAACAACTTACAAAAACCAGCATTTTAGCATTTTAATGGCTTTTGATAAACGACGATTTTAATCTGCTTGCTTGAATGTTCTGTGACAATCGCCTAGGATGGCGTTTTGTATAGTTAACAAGAATAAACATCATTCATGAATACGTTTTATTTAATTCTGCCCCCGAATTGTTTTTAAGCCGAAGGATGCAGGTGTGATGAACAAGCTTTATGAATTGTATGCTCCTGACAACGTGGAATTGAGGGTGGTGGTGTGAGAAAACTGTGTATTTTTATATTGAATTTACACCGAGGGTATTACTTACTCTTGGGTGCTGTTCTTAGCTTACTTATCTTAAGTATTACGAAAGATGTGCGCGAGCTGTTTCCTAATTCAGATATTTCTCAGCTCATTATGCCGTTTGCGTTATTTGGAATATTTTTTATGCCCGTGATTGCAAAGAGTTTGTTTTACACAAATGAAGAGGTTAGTGATAAAGAACAAAGTGGAGATATATTTACTTTTAAGGGATTAGTTCATAGAGATAACTATTTCCCCATCAAAATCAATACACAACTTTCTCTGTTTAAACGGCTGTGTGGCTATATCTATGCAATATTAGCACCTGCACCATTTATTATTAGCGCGTATGTGGGGTCGGTGATACTAATACGTTTTGTTTTTTTACCGCTATTTTCTAATTAGTACATAAGGGCGAGTTAGCTTGCTTAATCCGCCGTATCAATAGACTTAAAACAAACCCATTTTTTGGGGTTTATCTTTGTCTTAGTTTCACCGCGCCTTGCAATATGATTTATGATTACAACCACTATCGGTTAATAAACAACAATTGCCATGACAACAACCAACGTTGAACAAACCGCGCACAACATCACTTGCCCCGCTTGTGGCTTGTTATGTGATGATATTTCTCTTAAATCCATTCGTGATAACACGCTCAAGTGCGACAAAGCCAAACACTTTTTTGCGCGCGCCAGTGGAGATGCCACCCCTAAAATCAAAGGTCAGCCAGCCAGTTTGGCGCAAGCGGTTGAAGCAGCCGCTATTTTGTTAAAAACATCAAAAACGCCTTTGTTTGCTGGGTTGAGCACGGATGTGAATGGCTTTCGTGCGGTGCAAAACTTAGCGCAAGCCACACACGGCAAAATGACGCACATGAATGCGACCAGCAGTTTGCGTAATTATAAAGTGTTGCAACAGTTTGGTTGGCAGACCACGACCTTGACTGAGGTGCGTAATCGCGCCGATGTGATTTTGTTGGTGGGCACGGATGCGGTGACGCGCAACCCGCGTTTTTTTGAGCGTGTGGTGTGGGTGGATGATGCGATGTTTGTGCAACCGAGCGAGCGCCAAATTATTTATTTGGGCGGTGAGGGTTTAAATACGCAAGCAGGCGTTTCACCTAACGGCACAGCGCCCATGGTTCTAGATTGTGCTTTAACAGCGTTGCCAGAGGTGATGGCGGTGTTGCGCGCCTTGGTGGCTGATAAGCCTGTGAAAGTGACTGAGGTCGGTGGCGTCACTGTTGCCAGTCTGCAAACCATTGCGGACATTTTAAAAACAGCTAAATACGCCACCTTGGCGTGGAACAGCAAAGATTTAGATTTTCCGCATGCCGAATTGACCATACAAAACATCACTGAAACAGTGGTGACGCTCAACCAAAAAACACGCGCCATGGCCTTGCCTTTGGGCGGAAGCGATGGCGACACCAGCGTGACTTATGCGCACACATGGTTGAATGGCGTGATTCCGCAACAAGCGGATTTAAGCGAACACGACGCCGTGGTTTGGGTGAATAGCTTTAGCCCTAAAACATCTGCCCCTGAAACTTCTTCGCCTTTAATCGTCCTCGGCGCGCCTGATAGCCAATTTGCAAAAACGCCCGATGTATTTATCCCCATTGCTACGCCAGGCTTAGAAACCGATGGCACATTGTTTAGGGTGGACGGTTCGGTGGTGATTCCGATTTATGCCACACGAGACTATTCCAAACAAGAATCTAGCTTGCCGACGCTGGCGCAAGTGGTGACGCAAATCGAAAACGCGCTTTTAGAGGCTAAATAAACATGACGATACAACTTAAAAACGCCAAAGTCATTGACCCAGCCCATCAAAAAAATGGCGTGATGGAAGACATTTATATTCGTGATGGGCGCATTGTGGCGAAACCTGCGCCGAATGAAAGCATTAGCCAACTTATTGACCTAAAAGGAAAAGTGGTGATGGCGGGTGCAATTGATATGCACAGCCACATTGGCGGTGGCAAGGTGAATATTGCGCGCATGTTGTTGCCAGAATACCAAGAAATGCGCCGTTTAACCGAGCCAGAGGCGCATATTTGTGGCCCGAATTGCAGTCATCACGCCACGCCTAACACTACGGATACAGGCATGCGCTACATCGAGATGGGCTACACCGCCGCCTTTGAGCCTGCGGTGTTGGCAGTGAATGCACGCCAAGCCCACTTAGAAATGGGCGATACGCCGATGATAGACAAGGGCGGTTATGCCATGTTGGGCAATGACGACTTTTTGTTGCGCTTGCTCAGCCAAAACGCCGACCAAAAAGTGATTAACGATTATGTGGCTTGGACACTGCATGCCACACAAACCATCGGCATTAAAGTGGTGAATCCGGGCGGGATTTCTGCGTTTAAGTTTAACGAACGCAAACAAGACCTTGACCAAAACCATCGCTATTACAACATCACGCCAAGACGCATTTTGCAGGCTTTGAGCCGTGCGGTGAACGAGCTTGGCATTGCCAAGCCCTTGCATGTGCATTGCAATAACTTGGGCGTGGCGGGCAACTTTCAAACCACCTTAGACACCATGGGCGCCAGCGACGGCATTCCCATGCACCTCACGCATATTCAGTTTCATAGTTACGGCACAGAGGGCGATAAAAAATTCTCCTCTGCCGCCGCGCAAATTGCCGAAGCGGTGAATAAACAAAAACACATCACCGTCGATGTTGGGCAGATTTTATTTGGTCAAACCGTGACGGCGTCTGGCGACAATATGATGCAACACCTCAACGCCAAAGTCGCTAACCCGAAAAAGTCGGTGATTATGGACATTGAGTGTGATGCGGGCTGTGGCGTAGTACCGTTTAAATACCGCGACCAAAATTATGTCAATGCCTTGCAATGGGCGATTGGTTTGGAAATCTTTTTGAGTGTGGATGACCCTTGGCGCATTTTCTTGACCACCGACCATCCTAATGGCGCGCCGTTTACCAGCTATCCGCACCTGATTCGTTTGCTGATGGATAGAACTTTCCGCAACGAAGCGTTTGATAAACTCAATTTAGACGCGCAAGCCATGAGCAATTTAAAAGCCTTGGAGCGCGAATACGACTTATACGAAATCGCCATCATGACCCGAGCCGCACCCGCCAAATTGATTGGTCTGCGCGACCGTGGACACTTGGGCGTAGGCGCGGCGGCAGATATTACCGTCTATACCGAGCAAGCAGACAAAGAAGCCATGTTTGCCAAACCCGATTATGTGTTTAAAGATGGTCAAATGGTGGTGGAAAACGGCGTGGTCACCAAAGTGGTGTGGGGCGCAACGCATACGGTTAAACCTGCATTTGATTTGGGCATTGAAAAAGACATTAAAGCCTATTTTGACCGCTATCACACCATGCAAATGCGTAGCTTTAAAATTAGCGATAACCAAATTGCCGATGATGGCAGAAACCATGTGATTAACCACATGAGGGCTTAAAGAATGATTATTAACGGAGTCGAAATCGACAACACTTTTGCCGAGGCTTTTAATATGCGTGCCACACGCGTATTGATTACCGCGCAAAATTTAAAATGGGCCTACAACGCCGCCAATGCCATGACAGGCTTTGCCACCAGCGTGATTGGCTGTGGGGTAGAAGCGGGCATCGAGCGCGAACTGAGCGCCGATGAAACGCCAGACGGACGCGTGGGCGTGAGTGTGTTGTTGTTTGCCATGGGGAGCAAGGTGCTGATGCAACAACTCGAAACGCGCATGGGGCAATGCATCCTCACGTGCCCAACGGCAGCGGCGTTTGCTGGCATCGAATCCGAAGACATGATTAGTCTAGGCAAGCATTTACGCTTTTTTGGCGACGGCTATCAAATCTCAAAACTCATCCCCAACGCCTTAGGCAAACTCAAGCGCTTTTGGCGCATCCCTGTGATGGACGGTGAATTTATCACCGAAGAAACCACAGGCATGGTGCGCGCGATTGGTGGCGGTAACTTTTTGGTGTTGGGCGAAAGCCAACCACAAGTGCTGGCGGCTTGCGAGGCGGCGATTGAGGCAATGAAAGCTTACCCCAACGTGATTATGCCTTTCCCCGGCGGGGTGGTGCGCTCAGGCTCCAAAGTCGGTAGCAAATACCCCAAAATGTTCGCCAGCACCAATGACGCATTCTGCCCGACCCTCAAAGGCGTGGTGAAAACCGAGCTAGACCCGCGTGTGGAAAGCGTGATGGAAATCGTAGTGAATGGCTTGAGCTTTGAAGATATTGCTAAAGCCATGAAAGCAGGCATTGAGGCGGCGTGTGCGCTAGGCAAAGAAAACGGCATTTTGCGAGTATCCGCAGGTAATTACGGAGGCAAGTTAGGGCCACATCACTTTAAATTACAGCCTATTCTAAATGGTCAATTAAGTGCAGAAGGAGCCACAGCATGATAGCTCTCAAAGCGAAAGCGATTCAACATGCATTAGACTGCCGTGCGTTACAACCTGACAGCCTTGCGGGTAAAAGTGCGAGTGAAATCGCGGGGATGACTATCAGTCTCAATCTTAAGGTTGGGGATGTGTTTGAAGTGGTCGAGACTTCCAATACCCCAGCGTTGCGCTTAATTCAGACTACCGCAAACCATACCCACATCGGCTTTGGCTTAAAAACAGGTCAAATCATCGTCGAACATGATGCAGGTGATTTTTTGGGCGCTGAGTTGCAAGGCGGTGTGTTGATTTGCAAAGGCAACGCAGGTGAGCGCGTGGGCGACAGCATGCGTCGCGGGATTTTGCTGGTGGATGGTCACGTTGGTGATTATTGCGCATCCAATTTCAAAGCGGGCACCTTGGGCGTGCTGGGCAACACAGGCGCGCACCTAGCTTACGGCATGAAACGCGGTACGCTGTTGTTGGGTCAAGCCCCGCAAGCGCAAGCCACTTGGCTAGATTGCGGTTTGCACAGTTTGCCGTTCCTCAAATTGCTGTATAAATCATTTGCAGGGTTGGATAGCGCCTTTGCACAAGTCAGCACTTCTCGCGTACAGCGTTATATGGGCGACATGGCCAGCCTAGGCAAGGCGGAAATGTTGGTATTGCAAGTTTAGAATGTTAAAATACAGGGCTTTAGAGTTCAGTTAAGCCTTTATGTCACACTATTTAACCGCCGCCTTGTACAAGTTTGTCAGCTTGCCTGATTACAAAGACCTGCAACAACCCATCCTCGAAGCCTGCCAACGCCACAACATCAAAGGCACGCTATTGCTCGCCTTAGAAGGCATCAACGGCACCATTGCAGGCTTGCCAGACGACATTAAAGCGGTTCTGGCCTATTTGCGAGAAGACCCACGCTTGGCCGATTTGGAGCATAAAGAATCCTATGCCGATAAACACCCGTTTTATCGCATGAAGGTCAAACTCAAAAAAGAAATCGTCACCATGGGCGTGGAGGGCATCGACCCCAATTTAGTCGTCGGCACCTATGTTAAGCCAGAAGACTGGAACGCGCTGATTAGTGACCCAGACGTGATATTGCTAGATACGCGTAACGATTACGAAGTCCACATTGGTACTTTTAAAGGCGCGGTTGACCCAAAAACCACAACGTTTAGAGAGTTCCCCAAATACGTCGAGCAAAACCTAGACAACACCAAACACAAAAAAGTCGCCATGTTCTGCACAGGTGGCATCCGTTGCGAAAAAGCCTCGTCTTACATGAAGCAACAAGGTTTTGAAGAAGTTTATCATCTGCAAGGTGGCATTTTAAAATACCTCGAAACCATCCCCCAAGAACAAAGCTTGTGGGAAGGCGATTGCTTTGTGTTTGACCAACGCGTCGCCGTCACGCATGGCCTTGAAGTAGGCGAGTTTGACCAATGTTATGCTTGCCGTATGCCACTTTCAAAAGAAGAAATGCAAAGTGCTCAATATGAGCCTGGTATTTCATGCCCTTATTGCTATGACAAACTCTCATCAGAGAAAAGAGCTGCTTTAAAAGAACGTCAAAAACAAGTGGCTTTAGCCAAGCAACGAGGCAAAGCGCACATTGGCGAGCAGGTTAAGAAATAATCACTTGCACTAAGGTTAATCAATTAAGTTTTACAAGCTATAATTCCTATTGAGATACAGTGTTTTGCTGATTCGTTTGAATGTTTAATGCCACTGCCTTTGGATTAGGGGTTTTGTTATGACTAAAGTTGTGTTTATTGCCAGTGCATTGTTTTTACTTAGTGTTATTTTCAAGAGCAATCTTGAGCGACCTGGGGAAGCTGTTCCAGCTGAAGTCGCGGCATCCGATTCTTGGTCTGATAAAGTGGCTGGTTTAGCAACTGGCTTAAACGAATTGCTAGCGTCTGAACCAACAGGCGCAGGCCAAACAACAAATGCACAAGCGAAATCTGGACAAGCCAAAGTGATGGTTAGAGAAGAACTGGTTGATCCAGCCAAATATGATGCGGCGTTTGCCAAATCTGATAATTCAAAATTAGCGGCAGTGCTACCGCAGACTACAAGTGGCGTCAATTCAGCAGGTCTGCCTAGTGCTAGTGCGCCCATAAGTGGGTTACCTGCCAGCACGGTACCATTTGCTTCAAACAACGGTGGCACAAGCACTTCAGTCAATAGCGCTAGAAGCGCAACGATACCTATAGTACCTAATCCAGTAGCCTCTAACCCTGTAGATGGACAATCGTCGAATGATGCTATTCCTAAAGTCACTGAGCAAGCAGGTAAATTTTACGTGCAATATGGCATTTTTTCTTCTGCTTGTCGTTCAGAGCAGGTCAAAGAAAAGTTAGCGCAAGCAGGCATTTATAGCGTGATGGATAAACTCGATCCAGAAGGTGCGCAGTGGATAGTGAAGTCTAAAGCGTATGCTTCACGCGCAGAGGCAATTTATAATCTGCAAACGGCTCAACGCAAGGGGTATGAGAGTTATTTGGTTACCGCTAACTAGGCAAGTGATGTGTTTGAGTCGATATAGGCGAATCTTTGCCTTTTTTTGGTTGTTGGTCATTAGCCAATGCGGGATAGCTGAGGAGCACTGGCAACAACCCGCATATATCGCACAATCATTTGCTGAAATTGTGATGCGTAACGAGTTTTCTGCGCCTGTATCGCCTGTTAGAAAGTGGATGAAGCCGATTCGTGTGTGGGTGTTGCATAAGGTTGGTGACCAAGCCTTGCATCAATCTCTGTTAGAAATGCATCTTGCGCATTTGTCTAATCTTACTCAACGTTCAATCACACTGGTAGCACAAGAAGCTGATGCCGACATGAAAGTGGTGTTTAGTCAACAAGATGACTTTAAGCAGGATATTACGCAATATCTAGGCGCTAATTCCGCCAGCCATATTTATGCCACGGTTTGCATGGCCAATATACAGGTGAATGACAAGTTTGAGATTGTCAAAGCGGCGGTAGTGATTCCTGTCGATCAAGCCATTATGCACCGCAAGTTGGTTTCTTGTATTGTGGAAGAGTTAACGCAGGTGATGGGCTTGCCGAATGACTCCGAAAAAGTTTATCCCTCAATTTTTAACGACAAAACGCCAGACGACTTGCTAACGGGGCTGGATGGTTTGCTGATTAAACTGCTCTACCACCCTAGTGTCAAAGCAGGCATGACAGCCTCACAGGTTTCACCTGTTGTTCATAAAGTGTTAAAAGACTGGCAGCGCGATGGCACTATCACGCGCGCAGTTGCCGATGTCAAGCAAGGCGCTTTGTACAAAGAAATGGGGTTTTAGTTTGGGCTTATGTGTTTAGGTTTAGTCTTGTCTCTTAATTAAGCGACCTAAATTGCTAAAAGAGAAGGGATTAAATACAGATAAACACCCATCAAAAGCGCCACACATAACAAGTTAAGCACAAAGCCAATTTTCACCATTTGATGCATTTTGATATGTCCGCTTGCAAATACAATCGCGTTTGGCGGCGTGCCCATGGGTAACATAAAGGCACAGCTTGAGGCGAGCGTTACGGGGATGACGATACCAATCACTGACATGTTCATTCCTACGGCGAGTGCGGCGACTAATGGTACTAATATCGTGACCAACGCGACGTTGCTCATTAATTCTGTCATAAATAGCATCAGTGTAATCAGCATGAGTGCGATTAACCACAACGGCCAGTGTTGATGTTGCGCGATGCTATTGACTAAAGCTTGCGAGATACCTGTATCACTGAGGCCATCTGCGAGCGCCAGTCCGCCACCAAACAATACCAAAATGCCCCAAGGCAAAGTTTTGGTATCTTGCCAGTCCAATATCGCATTCGAAGTGAGGTTTTTAGGAATAGTAAACAAGGCGATTGCCGCTAGCATGGAGATGACCGTATCGTTTAGCACAGGGCTAGGCAATAAACTATTGATTTGTGGGCGAAACATCCAAGCCAAGGCGGTGCAGGCAAAAATGGTTAACACCATTTTTTCTTGCTTGGTCATCGCGCCCAGTTTACTTAATTCGTCATCAATCACTGCGCCAGAGGCTTTTAAATCGCCAAGATGATTTGGATAAAACACTTTTACCATCAAGTAATAAGTGATGAACAGCAGTGCTACTGAAAATGGAACCCCTATTTTCATCCAATCAAAAAAGCCAATGTCTAGGTGAAAGCTTTTGTGCAAAATGCCGAGCATCACGGAGTTGGGCGGTGTGCCAACCAAGGTTGCCATCCCGCCAATGCTGGCTGCATAAGCAATGCCTAACATTAAGGTCAGCGCAAAGTTTTGTGTTTGTTTAGAATCAGTTAATCCTTTTTGCATCAGTAACTGATAAACCGAGTAAGCAATCGGTAACATCACCACTGTGCAAGCGGTGTTGGAAATCCACATGCTCATTAACGCGGTGGAAAGCATAAAGCCCAATACGATGCGGTCTGCTTGGGTGCCTGTGCGCTTGAGAATTGAGAGGGCGATTCGTTTGTGTAAATTGACTTTTTCTAGCGCGAGACCAAGAATAAAGCCACCAAAAAACAGATACACAATTGGGTCGGCATAGTTCACCGCAACGTCTTTAATCTCCATGATGCCAAGGGTTGGAAACAGCGCCAAAGGCAATAAAGCCGTGATTGGGATGGCAACCGCTTCGGTAATCCACCAAATAATCATCCATGCGGCAAGTGCAAGCACCTTGTCTGCTTGTGTGCTAATCAACTCAAACGGTAAACTGAGTATGGATATAAAGGCGACAATGCCTAGGTAAAAGCCAATGCGCTGATAGGTGTTTGCTGATGGCATCATGTTTAAATTGATAGACTCTAGATATTAATAATAAAGCGAAAAAAAAGCACCACAATTGCGGTGCTTTTAATGTTAATAAAGGCTCTCCCAAAACTTCCACCAAATTTTTTCGTCTTCCCCATTTTTACCTGTGAGCATGGGGTTTTGTGGGTAGTTGGTTTTCAGTACACGTAGCGCATCATCTTTTAGGTCTTTTGCTTCCATCGCGTCATAAGCGCTCACCATCATGACCAACGCATCTTCAATTGCAGTTGAGTTAGGGTAGACTTCAAGCACATATTTAGCACGATTCAGTGCGGCAATATAAGCGCCTCGTTGCATGTAATAACGGGCGACATGCATTTCGTGTAAGCCTAACGCATTGACTAGATACACCATACGTTGTGTGGCGTCTTTGTAGTATCGACTTTTGGGATAACGGTCAGTTAACTCTTTAAAAGCGGCGAATGAAACTTTAAGTGTTTTTGGGTCGCGGTCATTGATTTGTTGTTGCGTGATTTTTTCAATGATGCCACGCTCATTAAAGGTCGCTAAGCCTTTTAAGTAGTAGGCGTAGTCAAGATGTGTATTGTTTGGGTGTAGCTTAATGAAACGGTCGATGCTGGTGATACACAAGACAGGGTCACTTTTTTTGTAGTAAGCATACGCCGTTTCAAGTTGCGCTTGGGTCGCATAGACACCATGCGGGTAGCGGATTTCTAACTTTTTAAAGTAATCAATGGCTTTGTCATAGTTTTTGTCTAGCATTTGTTCTTGACCCGCGGCATACAGGCGTTGTTCGCTCCAGCCTTTGGTTTCGTCTAGCGGATTTGGGTCACCAAAAATGGCACAAGCATTTAAGCAAAGCATCAAAACAAAAATAAAAGCGCGTGTCAGCATAGGTTTAGGCGTTAAAATAGCGTGCATGTGATTAACCATAAGTAGGAACTAACCGCATTATAACTGATGCAATAAAAAAAGATGAAACAAAGCACAAGCTTGCAATTACAAGTCCCCACCGAGATGGGCGGGCAGCGCCTAGATGTGACGCTACAGCAACTATTGCCTGAGCATTCACGTAGTCGTTTACAAAGTTGGATAAAAGACGGCTTGGTGATGTTAGACGGCCTAGCACCCACCGCTAAAACCAAAGTTTGGGGCGGTGAGCAAGTGTCGATTACCCCGCCAGTCAACGCCCAAGAGCATGCTTTTGAGCCTGAAGATATTCCCCTAGATGTGGTATATGAAGATGACGCTTTAATCATCATCAACAAACCTGCAGGTTTGGTGGTGCATCCTGCCGCAGGTAATTGGACGGGCACTTTGCTCAATGCCTTATTATTCCACTGGCCTGCATTAAAAGAAATACCTCGTGCGGGCATTGTGCACCGCCTAGACAAAGACACCAGTGGTTTGCTGGTGGTGGCAAAAACGCTTGAGGCGCAAACCAGCTTGGTGCGTCAGTTGCAAGCGCGCACGGTCAAACGTGAGTATCGCGCGATAGTGTGGGGGCAAATTTGGCGCAATGGCAAAGTGGATCAGCCGATCGGGCGCCACCCACATCATCGCACCAAAATGGCAGTGGTTCGAAAAGGCAAGTCTGCGATTACATTTTATGAAGTGCTAGAGCGTTTTGGCACCAACACCTATTTGCGCTGTAATCTAGAAACAGGGCGCACACATCAAATTCGCGTGCACATGCAGCATCTCAACGCGCCCATGGTGGGTGACCCCATGTATGGCATCGGCAATATTATTCCGCATAAAATGATGACGCCCTTGTTGCGTGAAGTGGTGGGCGCGTTTAAACGTCAAGCTTTACATGCGATAAAACTTGGCTTAATACATCCCGTAACTGAAGAATTTATGGAATGGCAAATTGAGTTGGCAGACGACATGCGTGAGTTGCTCGATGCCATGCGTACCGTGCCAGAAACCGAGGAGCCACTTCCATTTGACTTTGGCGTAGACGAAAATGGCTTATACATCGGTGACGACGATGACGAAGATTGGGATGACGAGTTTGACGATGACGACGACCTCGCAATTGATGATGACCTAGATACAGGTGATGACTAGGAAGATGACTGATTCATTCGCAAACACCTTGATTACTCCAAATTGGCCTGCCCCCGCCAATGTCAAAGCCTTGCAAACCACGCGCTTAGGTGGCGTGAGCCTGCCACCTTATGCCAGCTTAAATTTAGGTGACCACGTGCAAGACCATCCACAGCATGTGGCGCGTAATCGTCAATTACTAAGCGCGCTAGTGCCTTCTGAGCCTGTGTGGTTAAGCCAAGTGCATGGTATACGCGTGATAGATGCTGGTATGAGTGCATGCATAGAATCAGCCGATGCCAGCTTTTCTATGCAAAAAAACGTGGTGTGCGTGACTATGACTGCCGATTGCTTGCCTGTATTACTATGTGACCAAGCAGGCACTTTGGTCGCGGCCGTTCATGCGGGTTGGCGTAGCTTGTGCGATGGCGTGATTGAAGCCACAGTGAACGCCATGCCTGTGCCAGCACAGCAACTGATGGCGTGGCTAGGCCCCGCGATTGGCCCTGATGCGTTTGAAGTCGGTGCAGAAGTCCGTGTGCAGTTTATTGCCCAAGATGCACAAGCCGAAAGCGCTTTTAAGCCCAAAGCCAACACAGATAAGTGGTTAGGCGATTTATACCGTATCGCCAAACAGCGTCTTGCCAATGTCGGTGTAACGGCAGTCTATGGCGAGGTGAATTGCACCTTTAGTCAACCCGAACGCTTTTTCTCGTTTAGGCGCGATGGCGCGACGGGGCGCATGGCTAGCTTGATTTGGCTTGCAGACTAATTTGACTTTACGCTTGGTAAAACTATTTTCTTGATTTGACTAGGTGCTTGTTTTGACTAGATGCTTGATTTGAATAGACTCTCAGTGCTTATTGAGCCTAATTCCTATATAATGCGCGCTCTAAAATTGAACTCTCACGCATGATACTTTCTCAACTTTATCCCGATCAACTTTCTCCCTTAGTTTGGATACTCGCCACCTGCTTTCTAGGTGGCTTGTTGAGTGTGTCAATTGCGGCCTTGTTTGCCCTCAATGCGCAACGTAAATGGGTGCCTTTGTTAGTCAGTTATGCCATCGGTGCCTTGTTGGGTGCCGTCTTTCTTGAGATTTTACCGCACGCCATATTACTTTCCCCCAACCCTGAATACATTACCGCCACCGTTTTATTTGGCATTTTGTTATTTTTCACCCTAGAAAAACTGGTCATTTGGCGACATTGCCACGGTGACCACTGTGAAGCCCATGCGATGCATGACGAGGCGCACTGTCCTGAAAACCCAAAGGCCTCAGAAAATAATCAACCTAAATTTAAAGCCGTCTCCTCGCCAGCTTTGAATTTAAGCGCCAAACACACACACACGCATGATGACAATTGCGACCATAACCATCATCACGACCATCATCACGACTATCATCACGATCACGGCCGCAGCGGCATGATGATTATGATAGGCGATACTTTTCATAATTTCGTCGATGGCGTATTGATAGCGGCTGCATTTATGGTGGACACGCAAGTGGGCTTGGTGACGGCTTTAGCCATTATCGCGCATGAAATCCCGCAAGAAGTGGGCGATTTTTTAATTTTGCTACACTCAGGCTATAGCAAACAAAAAGCATTGCTGTTTAACTTGTTTTCCAGCTTTGCCACCATTGTGGGTGGTTTGATTGCTTATTACGCCTTGCAAACAGTAGAAGCTTGGATTCCGTACATTCTTAGCATTGCTGCCGCTAGCATGTTGTATGTGGCCGTGGCGGATTTAATCCCAGGCTTGCACAAGCGCACCGCAGTCAAAGATTCACTTCAGCAAATTATATTGATTCTATTCGGTGTTGCTTCAATCGCAATCACCAAGTTTTATTTAGAAGGTTAAAGGCATGAGCGCTTCCCCCAAAGTTGGTTTTGTTTCATTAGGTTGCCCCAAAGCAGGGTCAGATGCCGAGCGCATCCTCACTCAATTGCGGGCTGAGGGCTACCAAATTAGCAGTAGCTATGAGCAGTCAGATTTAGTGGTGGTCAACACCTGCGGCTTTATTGATTCCGCCGTGCAAGAGTCGCTCGATGCGATTGGTGAAGCCCTGCATAAAAATGGCAAGGTGATTGTCACAGGCTGTTTAGGCGCAAAAAAAGACGTGGTGGAAACTGCGCACCCAAGCGTATTGGCTGTGACTGGCCCACACGCGCTAGAAGAAGTGATGACGCATGTGCACACCCACTTGCCCAAACCGCATGACCCTTATGTGGACTTGGTGCCCAAGCAAGGCATACGCCTCACGCCTAGTCATTATGCCTATTTGAAAATTTCCGAAGGTTGTAACCACCGTTGCAGTTTTTGCATCATTCCAAGCATGCGCGGCGATTTAGTCAGCCGTCCCATTGGCGAGGTGATGAACGAAGCCGAAAACCTAGTGAATGCTGGCGTGTCAGAAATTTTGGTGATTTCACAAGATACTTCAGCCTACGGCGTGGACATGAAATTCCGCAGTGGTTTTTGGAATGGTCGCCCGATTAAAACCCACATGACGCAACTCAGCAAAGCGCTGGGTGAGTTGGGTGTTTGGGTGCGTTTGCATTATGTTTACCCATACCCACATGTCGATGACGTGATTCCACTCATGGCAGAAGGCGCGATTTTGCCTTATTTAGACGTGCCGTTTCAACACGCCAGCCCACGTATTTTGAAATCGATGAAACGCCCAGCCAGTAGCGAGAACAACCTCGCGCGCATCAAAGCGTGGCGCGACATCTGCCCAGACATCACCGTGCGTTCCACCTTTATTGCAGGTTTCCCAGGCGAGACTGAAGACGACTTTAAAATGTTGCTCGACTTTTTAGAAGAAGCGCAATTGGACAGGGTAGGTTGCTTTGCTTACTCAGCCGTCGATGGCGCAGCCGCCAACGCCTTGCCAGACCAAGTGCCAGAAGAAGTGAAACAAGAGCGTTTAAGCCGCTTTATGGAAGTGCAAGAGCGTATTAGCGCATCTAAAGTCCAAGCCAAAGTCGGTAGTTTGCAAACCGTGCTGGTCGATGAAATTACGACTGATGAAAACGACAACATTATCGCCATTGCCCGCACCAAAGCGGATGCGCCTGAGATAGACGGTGTAGTGTATCTACAAGATGCCGAAGGTTTAACGCCAGGTGATTTTGTCGATGTGCAAATTATTGGAGCAGATGGGCACGACTTGATAGGCGGCCCACCGCAAGAGGATTAACCAGCGCATATGAAGGTTTAGAGGAATCTAGCCTAAACCTGATACGCTTTAACACCTTCTTCTGCGCCAGCAGCTTCGGTCAACGCCGCCACGTTTTCTTTGGTGAAAAAGCCGTCAAACTTGCCGTAACGTTGCACATACTCAATAATCAAAGAAGAATGCTCAGAGGCATTAGAGAAAATCTGCTTCAAGCCTTGCTCTTTCGAGCCGATCACATCCAGCAAAAAGCCTTTGCCTTGCTCGGCAATCGCGTTCACCACAAAATCAATATTCTCCATGCCATCACGCTCGCCGTCTTTCACCGCCAGCGCCATATGGTGCAAGCGCGGCCCATAATTGCGCACAAAGGTTTCAGTGGGCGAGGGCAGTTTTTCCAGGTGGTTCACAAAATAAGGTGTGTTGTTGGCGGTAAACACCTTGGCAGGGCTTTTTGACTCAGGTATCTGGTGCACACTCTTGGTCACATTGGTCGATGAGTTTTGGTCCCAAATGTTATAAGCGCCCCAAAAGTAGTAGCTAGACCAAGACAAATACTCCAAAATTGCCACTTCACGGTTTTGGCTATACACCCGCGTCGCCAAATGGTCCACAGGCAAAATCAAATCATCAATGCGCAACTTTTCTTGCAATAGTTTGGCAGACTCATACGCCTCCTGCACGTCTGCGCGTATCGTGCTCATCCCCAAAGAATACACGCGCAAATCATCAGGCTCACGCTGCATATACCCCACAATATTGTGCGTATAAGGCGAAGGCTTGCTAATAGCTAAATTGCCTGGCAACTCCAACTTGCGCACATCATTCGGTGAAAAGAACCGAAACTCGCGTGATTCTTGAATCTTTTGTACTTCGTGCAAATTGCTTACGCGAATAATCTCACCCATATAACGGCTGTTCGGTTTTTTCGAGCCCACAGGGTAAATCTCATTCAATGCCCTAAAAATCCCTCTAAAATTCGGGTCTTTCACCTCGCGCAAAATCAAATCAGGCGAGTTCAAATCAATGCGCAAAATATGCGTCCAGTGTGATTCACTCTCCAACGTCACCAAATAATGGTAAGGCGTCATCAAACACAACTCATTGATATAAGCAATCGAATGGTCAGGGTCCACCGTAATCATCAGCGCATCAATCTCATGCACCATCTCAGTCATCCCCAACGCGTCGCGCTCTTTCAACAAGCGCTCCAAATACTCCTCAAAAAATGCAGAATTGTCCTTATCGCCGTGGCGGTCAAATTGTAATGAATTCATAAATCACTTTAATCAAAAAAGGGTTAAACGGTGCAACGCGCACACAAACAGTGCAAGGCAACACAATCTTAAATGTATAAACTAAATATTAAGGTATTTAACTTATTGATATTTATAAGAAAAACATTCTTTAAAAATAAGCTAAACAATGATGCTTAGTAATATAGAGCGAATAATGTGCCAGTTGAGTTTAGCATTTGAAATGAATTTGGAAAGCATTACGTAAGATTGATTTTAGATGAAAGGAAAAGAGTCGCGTACTCTAATAGTCTACTTTGCTCAGTCGCAAGGAACACCCTCATTACAAGCATGCACACACTTATTGCCTTGCCAAATATTACATGTGATTTTGCATGTGCCGTCACTATTCCTAGCAATACAATTGTCACGACAGCCTGCAAATAGCAGGAACGTTAGGCATAAAACTATAAATACAATGTCACTCATTGAATAAAAATGCCTAAAGATTGAATTAAGTCGTACGTTACGGCGCAATGCCTTTTAGTTATTGCGCCTTACCGCGTTACTGTCTGTTGCGGGCTACGCTCGCACATTTACACTCACGGCAAAAACTCCATGCTGAGATAATCGAGTTGAGCTCTGGTTGAATCAATCTTCGCAACTATTTGATCCATAGATTCTTTGGTGAATTGTGTAAGTTCGTGTTCCAGACCTTGCTTTCCAATTTTGATTTTGACTTGGGTGTAGCCATCGTCGTTGGTGTACATCCAGTTTGCGTGCACAACTTTGTTTCTCAGAGTTCCACACTCCCGCAGGTCAGACATTAATTGCGGGAACCAGTCGAGAGTTTGGTTTATGGATCGCAGGAAATCTGCAGTTAATTTCTCGAACAGGTCGATTTTTGTCGCATACATCATGTTTGATACAACCATGAGCCCCTTTTGGTCTGAACGGTCAGAGATGTACTGACAGAGAATGTGATCAATATCTGCCTCTAGAGTATTGAACCAAATGACTACATCTCCAATCTTTGGCAAAAGGTCTTGTACATAGTCGTAAGCGTCTTCTGTATCGCCAAGGCCTTCAATGAAAAACTGACCGACAGGTGTTCTTTTACTTCGCATCACATTACCTAGACAATTGACCTAAGATTAATTAGAACCCGAAAGCAAGCCTAATATTTTATTAAGTCTGTGGGCTATAAAATATAAAATATGATTTATTATAATAGAATCAATAATAATTTAAAAATATCACACCTAGTTAAAGGCGAGTGTAAATGGAAAACACACCCAATGAGAAGTCTAGCCCCAAGTTATTTCCTTTAATTGCTGAGCGCTTGCACGAAAAAAATTATAGTGCGCGTACTGAGCAAGCTTATGTACAGTGGATTAAACGCTATATTTTGCATCATGGCAAGCGTCACCCTCGTGAAATGGGTGTGGTGGAGGTGGAGGCGTATTTGACGCATTTAGCAGTGGTGCAGAATGTGTCGGCAAGTACGCAAAATCAGGCGCGTAGTGCATTGTTTTTTTTGTATCAAGAAGTGTTGGGTGTTGAGATGCCTTGGTTAGAGAATGTCACACAAGCGCGTGCGATTAAGCGTTTGCCTGTGATTTTGACCAAACAAGAGGTACAGGGCTTGTTGGGCAATTTAGATGGCACAATGTGGTTGGTGGCGAGTTTGTTATATGGCAGTGGCTTGCGGGTGATGGAGTGTTTGCGCTTGCGCGTGAACGATGTGAATTTTGCCAAACGTGAGATTTTGGTGCGGGATGCTAAAGGCTATAAAAACCGTGTCACTTTATTGCCGATGGCTTTGGTTGAGCCTCTCAAACAACATTTAAACGCTGTACAAGCTTTGCATCATGAGGATTTGTCTACGGGTTTGGGAGCAGTTTTTGTATCTGAAGCGATTAGCAAGAAGTTTCCAAACGCTGAGCGCGAATGGGGCTGGCAATATGTGTTTCCATCTTTCAAACTATCGCTAGACCCCAAAACCAATTTGGCACGTCGTCACCACATAGACGAAAAGACGGTGCAACGTGCGGTGAAGAAGGCTGCGGAGAGTGCCAAGATTACCAAACTAACCACACCGCACACCTTGCGCCATAGTTTTGCGGCGCATTTGTTAGAAGGTGGCAACGATGTGCATGTGGTGCAAGATTTGATGGGGCATGTGGATGTGGCAAGCACCATGATTTATACGCATGTGATTAATCAAAGCGTGCGCGGGGTAAGTAGTCCGCTAGATGTAATTTAGTGGCTGTCATTTAGTGGCTATGATTTAGTCAATGAGCATTTAAATAGAGTATTGCGATGTTATAACAATTGTTATAGTATAACTTTTGTTATAACTTTATTTGGGAGGTCGCGATGCAAGGAATAAAACTCACACAAATCGGTAATTCAGTGGGGTTGATTTTGCCTAAAGAGGTGTTGGCTAAACTCAAGCTAGAAAAAGGTGACACAGTTTTTTTGACGGATACGCCAGGCGGGGTGACGATTACGCCGCATGATGCTGGTTTTGAAAAGCAAATGGAAGAAGCCCGCAAAATTATGAAAGCCAGACGCGCTGTGTTGCGTGAGTTGGCTAAATGAGTCAATTGATGCATCAGTGGGTTTGGCTTGATGATGTCGTGATGATCGCCATTCATGACGAGCAGTTGGCTGAACATGGCGGTATTGCTGGCATTCGAGATGAAGGGATGTTTCAATCAGCCATGCAACGAGCGCCTAATTTAGCCCATTACGGACAGCCAGATTTTGCGGAGTTAGCGGCAGCCTATGGCGTTGGTTTGGCTAAAAATCACCCGTTTTTAGACGGCAATAAACGAACAGCTTTTGTTGCGGTAGAGTTATTTTTGGTGCTTAACGGGTATGAGTTACACTCATCAGATGCCGATTGCGTCATGACCATGCTCGCTGTCGCCGCTGGCGAGATGGACGAAGTAGCATTTGCTGGCTGGATTAGGCAGAATAGCCGTGTGCGTGACTAATTTTTCTTAATGTGAATGTTTATGCTGTTTTTCATGATTTTTACGCTGGTCACACCTTGGTTGAAGCAGATAAATTAGTCGGCGATGAAATCCAATTTTTTTAATCCTCTCCAACTTAATTTGAGCTTACGTTTTCGGCTCAATTTGCTAGTGACCATGCTGTCGCTGGCGTTTTTGCTGGCAGCAGGGGCTGTGTTGGTGCGAGACACGCGCGACAGCATCCGTGAGCGTGTAGAGGCCGCGATGCGAGTGACGGTGCAGCTGTTGGACACGGTGATTGTGAGTTCTGCCATTAACCCAAGTTTGGGGCCTACGCATTTTGTCTTGCAAGACTTTTTGCGCTCGGTAGGCTATGTGCGCAGTAGCCATATTGAGCTTTATGATTATGGCAACCATCCTTTATTTATCTCACCTCAATCCAATTTTAAATCTGAAGTAAAGCCACCAGAATGGTTTTCAAAGCTGGTTGCGCCTAAAAAAGAGACGGTCACGCGTCGTGTTCGTTACGGCACCTTGACGATTAGTTCCAGCGCAGAAGGCTCTATACGCGAATCATGGTCTGGCTTTAGGCAGTTGATGTTAATCGGTGTTGGTTTTTTTGTGCTATTGAATTTGCTCGTTTACGGCTTGCTTAGCCACGCTCTTAGGCCTGTACGACATATTTTACGGGCGATTCAGCGCATGGAGCAGGGTGACTTAACTGCGCGTTTGCCCAATTTTTCGGTGCCTGAGTTTGATAAAATCGGTCATAGTTTGAACCAAATGGCAGTCTCACTCGATGCAGAGCGCCAATTGGAAGAAAACCGCCAACTCACGCAACTGATACAGCAACATATTGAGGATGAGCGTCGCAGTTTAGCGCGTGAGTTGCATGATGAGTTGGGGCAATATGTCACCGCCATTAAGACGTTTGCAGTCGCCATCGTCAACAAAAGCAAGACGCAGGCGCCTGAAATTGAAGCCAGCGCCCAAACCATCGTCGCCGCCGCTAATCATATTTATGACGGCATGCATAACATCATTCGCCAGTTACGCCCTGCGGCTTTAGATAATATGGGCTTGGTGGAAACCTTGCGCGATATGATTGCGGGCTATCAAGCACAACATCCGCAGTTGCAAATTACCTTGCAGGTTGAGGGGATTATTCCTAGCATGGGCGAGAGCGTCAATATTAATCTCTACCGCATTGTGCAAGAGGCGATTAATAATGCCGTGAAGCATGCCAAAGCCAACGCCATTCATGTGCGTTTAGGATTGTCTGCCGAGCAACTTATGCTGACCATTGCAGACGACGGAGTGGGCATGCCTGACACTGAGGTGGACCAAACGCAACACTTTGGTTTGTTGGGCGTTCGGGAACGTGTGCAGGCTTTGCGCGGTCAATTTAATATTGAGCAAAATGGCGCGTCAGCCACACAAACAGGTACGGCGCTGTCGATTCAGTTGCCAGTAAAGTAAATACAATGCAGTCATAACAAAAGCTTATCAGCTAGAGAAAAGGGAAAACAATGATTTCAGTGATGCTAGTCGATGACCATGCCGTGGTGCGCATGGGCTTTAAAATGTTGTTGGAATCTGCCAACGACATTAAAGTGATTGCAGAGGCCGAAAGTGGCGAAATTGCCATTAGGGCTTATGTTGAGCATCAACCGCAAGTGGTGGTGATGGACATCACCATGCCGGGCATTGGTGGCATGGAAGCCATTGAGCGGATTTTAGCTAAAGATAGCCATGCCAAAATTTTGGTGTTGTCAGCGCATGAGGATTCCGTGCACCCGAAGCGCGTTCTCAATGCGGGCGCGATGGGCTATGTGACTAAGCGTAGTGCGGCAGAAGAGTTGATTAAAGCCATTCGCAGTGTAGCTAATGGCAAAAAATATATCGAGGCCAATGTAGCGCAACAAATGGCGATTCAACAGCTCTCAGGCGAGCAAAATCCAGTGGATGTGCTGAGTGAACGTGAGTTTGAAGTGTTTATGTCGCTTGCCAGAGGCAAAACCACCAATGAAATCGCAGAAACATTATTCTTAAGCCCACGCACGGTGGGTACGCATTTATACAACATCAAACAGAAACTCAACGCGCAAAATTCAGCAGAAATTGCATTGATTGCGATGCGGAGTGGGTTGTTAGAACCTTAAACATATAAATTAGTTATTAGCGCGTACACTAAGCAGTCCGCTGAGCACTACAAGTGCAATGCCAATATATTCAATCGCACTCAGATGCTCCTGCCAAAAAATCACGCCAAGTAAAGTGGCAAATACCACTGTGCTATAAGCCAAGCTGGCAACTGTAAGCGTGTGGCCAGTGCGGTAAGCTCTGGTCATGGCAAGTTGGGCAAGGGTGGCAGAGAGACCTAGCCCTAACAGCAAAGGTAAATCAGACCAATGTAATTTGCGAAAGCCCTCAGCCAACATCCAAATACCACTGGCTACAGTGGACAGCAAGGTGAAATAATAAACTGTGCGCCAATCGGGTTCTCCAGCCAAACCTAGTTGTTTGACATGGGCGTAGGCGAGCGCTGCACCAAAGCCAGACAGCAAACCTAGCGAACCAGCCAACCAATATTCCGCTTTAAAAATCGGGTGTAGTAACAACACTACACCAACAAAGCCTAACACCAAGCATGCGTAAGTCAGCCATTTGTGAGAGGGATGTTGATGGCCGTCTTGTGGTAACAACCAAGGCGCTAAGCAAGCAAGGAAAATTGGCGAGGTGTAGTTGAGGGTGATGGCAGTGGCTAAGGGTAAGTGAGCGATGGCGTAAAAGAATAACACGAGTGAAACAAAGCCCACCACGGCGCGACTGATTTGTTTTTTGAGCATGGGCGTGCGTAGTGGTTTGCCTTGCCATTGCACCATCAGAGCAATGCCCAGAAAGCCAAAAGCAGAGCGATAAAATACTAATTCAGTATGACTAAATCTGCTTGCGCCTGCTTTGACCAGCGCACCCATGATGGCGAAGCCGATGCCAGCCACCAACATCCAAAGGCTATTCAGAGGCCAGTTGTGCGGTTTTAATAGCTTGGAAAGAATGGTCAATTAGCGCAACATTTCAGGCTTAAAATGCGCTTCCATTTGTTTGCGATACCAGCGGTGAAAGTGCTCCAAGCCTGTTTCCATGGGGTGCTGATAAGGCCCACGCTCGTCTTTACCTGCCATGTAAAGCGCATAACGCCCATCTTGCATGCGTTGGCAAATCTCTTTGTCTTCCACCGCCGTTTCAAAATAAGCCGCTTGTTGTGCTTTAACGTATTCGCGCTCAAATAGCGCAATGTCTTCAGGATAATAAAACTCCACCACGTTTTTGCAAGTGTTGACACCCGTCGGCACAATGTGAGAAACCACCAACACATTGGGATACCATTCAATCATTAAAAAGGGGTAGAGTACAAACCAAATTGCGCCATACTTGGGCGGTGTGCCTTGTTGGTATTGGGTCACGGCATCTTGCCAAGTTTTATAGGTGGGTGATAAAGAATATTCAGGTAAGGGTTTGTAGCCTACGGTTTGCACGCTGTAATCTTCGCCAAACTCCCAATTGAGCTGTTC
This sequence comes from uncultured Methylophilus sp., assembly GCA_965249075.1. Classification (GTDB taxonomy): domain Bacteria; phylum Pseudomonadota; class Gammaproteobacteria; order Burkholderiales; family Methylophilaceae; genus Methylophilus. The sequence goes on along the minus strand of CBDFLF010000001.1, from coordinate 29,161 downwards.
GCAATTTACAAATTGGTTTAAACCAGGGTGAAACGGGCCAACGTGATAGTCTTCTAGATACACCTCAATAAAAGTTTTCCAGTTAAAGTCGTAGTGGTCAACAATCGCGCTCTCAAACATATAGCCCGTAAAATCAAAGTCTTGTTTGCAACCAAGATTTTTGAGCTTTTCTGCAATATTTAATCGGTAGCACCTTTGTGAATCTGGCTTAGACTTAAACAGAAGCCCTTGCCAAGAATTCAGAGGTTGTTGCTCCAGATGCAAGCAAGGGTTTTGCTCGAAATGTGGTGCGCCAAGCAATTTACCTTCTAAATCATACGTCCAGCGATGCAAAGGGCAGACAATGTGATTGGTATTGCCACTGCCATTAAGCATCACTGCCTGACGGTGACGACAGATGTTGCTCACTAGTTGCGCTTGACCTTGATGATTAACCAACGCTTGTGCATTATGTTGCCAGTCTAAGCTACGATAATCACCCGTGTTGGGGATCATGCAAGCGTGACCCACGTATTGCGGGGCATGCTCAAACAAGTGTTTTTGCTCTAGCGCATATATCTCTGGACTAAGGTACCAATTAACAGGCAACTGGGCAAACGCTTCATTTTCAAAGCTTGCTTTATGATTATCTTGCGTCAAAACAGTGACTGAGCCCATATCCTGCGTCTATACAATACGTTGTAAAAAGGTGAATTTTGCCTGATTTGCCCAAAAATGAAAAGGGAAGCGCGCATCTATCGCGCATGTTAATTTCTGCAATTGATTGATTTTTATGAACAAAAATTTATTACTCGCATCTGGCTATCCGTTCAGTTAAGAGAATCTAAAAAAGCCATAGAGTTAATGGCATTGTAGTTAAATTCAGTTATAATGCTGGGGTTTTTTCTATAAGACTTATTTGCAAACACGTTTAGGAGCAAAAGCATGGCAAATTTATTAGATCAATTAAAGGCAATGACGACGATTGTTGCTGACACTGGTGATGTTGAAGCGATTAAAAGCGTAAAACCAGTTGATGCAACGACTAACCCATCACTCGTTTTAAAAGCGAGCCAAATTCCAGAATACGCACCATTGATTGAAACTGCGATTGCTTACGCTAAAGCACAAGGCGGTTCAAAAGAGCAACAAATCGAAAACGCAGCTGACAAATTGGCGGTGTTGATTGGTGCTGAAATCACTAAAGAGGTGCCAGGCCGTATCTCTACTGAAGTAGATGCACGTTTGTCATTCAATTTAGATGCAATGGTGGCTAAAGGCCGTAAATTGATCAAATTGTACGAAGAGTCAGGCATTAGCAAAGACCGCGTGTTGATTAAATTGGCTTCAACATGGGAAGGCATCAAAGCTGGCGAAATCTTAGAAAAAGAAGGCATCCAATGTAACCTCACATTGTTATTTGGTTTCGGTCAAGCGCGTGCTTGTGCAGAAGCTGGTGTGTTCTTGATTTCACCATTCGTTGGCCGTATCTTAGACTGGTACAAAGCGAAAAACCCAACAGAAAACTACACACAAGAAACTGACCCAGGTGTGGTTTCAGTGCGCGCAATCTATCAATACTACAAAGAACACGGTTACAAAACTGTTGTAATGGGCGCTTCATTCCGTAACACAGGTGAGTTAATCGCTTTAGCTGGTTGCGATCGCTTAACAGTTTCACCTAACTTATTGCAAGACTTGGCAGCGACTGAAGGCACATTGGTACAAGTGTTGAAAGATGGCGGCAAAACAAAAACGCCACCAGCAAAAATGACAGAAGAAGAGTTCCGTTTTGAGTTGAACCAAGACGCAATGGCGACTGAGAAATTAGCAGAAGGCATTCGTGGTTTTGTGGCTGACCAAAACAAATTGGAAGCTGCATTGGCTGCTAAATTGTAATTTCCTAATTCCTAATATCGTCATATTAAAGACATATTTAGGAATTAACATTGACATAATTGAGCTGGGAAATTAATATGATTGCCCAGCTTAAATTTGTAATCGCTTGAAAAAGCACTTTTTAAATAAAATTTTGGAGAACAAACATGGCATTAACACAAATGGCATTAGACTCATTGGATTTCGACGCAACTATCGCTTTGGCAGAAAAAGTTGCTCCACACGTTGACATCTTAGAAATCGGTACACCATGCATCAAGCACAACGGTATCAAATTGTTGGAAACTTTGCGCGCTAAGTTCCCAAAAAACAAAATCTTAGTTGACTTGAAAACTATGGACGCTGGTGAGTACGAGTCAGAGCCATTCTACAAAGCTGGTGCAGACATCTGTGTAGTTTTGGGCGTATCTGATATCGGTACAATCAAAGGCGTAATCAAAGCTGCTAACAAATACGGCAAAAAAGCACAAGTTGACTTGATCAGCGTTGAAGACAAAGTTGCTAAAACTAAAGAAGTGGCTGCTGCTGGTGCACACATCATCGGTATTCACACTGGTTTAGACCAACAAGCTGCTGGTCAAACACCATTTGCTGACTTAGCTGCTGTTGCTGCTTTGAACTTAGGCGTTGACATCTCAGTTGCTGGTGGCGTTAAAGCTGCTACTGCTGGTCAAGTACGTGACGCTGGCGCAACTATCATCGTTGCTGGTGCTGCTATCTACGGCGCTGCTGACCCAGCTGCTGCTGCTGCAGAAATCACAAAAATCGCTCACGGTTAATTAACCGCTATCAATAAGCAATTATTGATATGAGATGATTAAAGACCCGACTCAGAAATGTGTCGGGTTTTTTAATGTTTTTTGAATTTGAAAAGGGATAGAGAAGATGGATCATCAACAGTTTATTTTAGATAATTTAAAACGTATTTTAGACGTGACCGACAAATCAAAAGCGGCTGAGTTGCTTAAATTGGTAGCAGGCGCAGGCTCTACCTTTATCGGTGGCGCTGGTCGTTCATTATTAGTGTCTCGCTTCTTTGCAATGCGTTTAGTGCACTCTGGGCACAGCGTTTATATGATTGGTGAAGTGGTTACCCCAGCAATCAAAGCTGGTGACTTGCTCGTGTTGGTTTCAGGCTCTGGCAGTACAGCGACTTTGATGCCATTCGTGAAAAAAGCCAAAGAAGTGGGCGCTAAATTGGTTGTGATTTCTATGAAGAAATCTTCTCCAATGGCTGACGTGGCAGACTTAGTGATTCAAGTGGGTCAAGATGACAGCTTCCCATTGGTAAAAGGTATGCCTATGGGTGGTCAATTCGAGTTGTCTACCTTGGTATTCTTAGAAGGCGCAATTTCAGAGTTGATTCATGCTAAAGGCTTAACTGAAGAAGGTATGCGCGCATTGCACGCTAACTTAGAGTAATTTAGACTTCACTAGCTAAAAAAACCCGAATGATTTCGGGTTTTTTTACGCCATCAATGCGTGTATATCTGCATGTGTCAGTTGCTTTTGGTGCAATGCCGTTGCGACCAATGCACCTGTAATACCCATTTGCTTCAGGTTGTTCAAATCTGTTTTATCGCGAATTCCACCAGCGGCGATGATATGCGTCTGTTCGGATTTATTTTTAATTGCATTGAGGCGAGTGATATTGGGACCTGAACCCGCACCTACATCTGCCAACGACATCACGATGACCTCTTGTGGCCAATATTCTGTCTGATTGAGTAGCGATGGTGCCCCTTGATAGCCATTAGGCATAAAGTCTAGCGAGAGTATCGGCGAGTGAATCGATGACATTAAGACGTTGTAAGTTGCCATATCAGAGATATTCTCGCTACCTATCACGATGCGCGCATCTAAGTCTTGCCATATAAGTAAGTCTGCTGACTGCCTAATACCGATATCTAGACATAATTTGAGTTTTGGAAACGCCTGCTGAATTTGTTGTATCTGTAAGTAATTTGTAAGGTAGTGCGCATCACTTTTTTGAATGGCATTTAAGTCTGCGATATATAATTGCGCAAAAGGATAAACCGATAATAAAGCCTCAACCACTTGAATGGGCTCGCTGGATGCAGTTAGTTTCGACTGAATGGGCTGATAGTGCTGGCGCTCACCTTTTTTAGCGTGAACGACGACCCCATTGAGCAAATCAATCACAGGAATAATGTGCAAGATAACCCTAACAAAAAAGTTGAAGAAATACCAAAAAAAATATTGGTATGCGAGTTTATCACTGGCGGTGGTTTGTGTGCAGAACCTTTACCACCCTCACTTGCCAAAGAAGGCGAGATGATGCGCGATGCGCTTTTACGCGATTTGCAAGATTGTGTTTCACCTGAAGGAGAGCATTATCAGGTCATGGCTATGCATGATGCGCGCCTCAACCCTGCAGTCAATGTACATGAAAGCCATGCCATACAAGGGGATTTTGACGCGTTTGAAACGCAATTTAAACAGCTGATTACGCAGGTGGATTACGTTTGGCTGATTGCGCCAGAAACTGATGGTATTTTATTGCGTTTGAGTGAGCATTGTTATGCGCTAGAAGAAGCCAGTCATCAAACCTGTTTAATCGGCTGTGGTTATGATGCCGTCTTAACTGGCACGAGCAAGAGCTTGGCTTTTGAGGCTTTAGAGGATGCGCGCATCCATACTTTGCCAGTCTATGCTGGTGATGCTTTATTAGAACCTGCTTATTTCAATGCCGTATGCCAAGATAACCAAGCGATTAAGCAATGGGTGGCTAAAGTAGAGGATGGTGCAGGCTGTGAGGGCATGCGCTTGTTTGATAGTCTGACAGGATTGCGTGATTGGCTCATCGCTGAAAATTTAGCCATGAATTACTTTGCCCAGCCGTTTAAAGCAGGTGTGCCAGCCAGCTTTTGTATGTTGTGTGCAGGTGGCAAAGCATGGCTATTGAGTGCTAATCTGCAACACATCACACAAACGTCCAATAGTTTTAAACTAACAGGGCTTACCCTAAACGGTGCGACTGCGTATTGGCAACGATTTGAAACCATTGCGCGTAAATTGGCGAAAGCCATGCCCGATGCGCTGGGCTATATGGGCGTGGATGTAATCATTGATGGCGAGCAAGATAACATTTTTGTGATTGATATTAACCCACGTCTGAGTACCAGTTATGTTGGCTTACGTGAGGCCATTTCTGCTAACCCCGCGCAACTGATTTTAGATTGCGTATTGCATGACAATTTTAAGATGCCAACCATCTCCAAAAACAAGGTAGATGTTCCGATATGACTAAAGTGAGCCAAGTGCGCCAACTGAGCCAAAAAACCGTCGGCTGGGATGTGGGTGGCGCACACTTAAAAGCGGTGTTGGTAGATGCCGATGGCACAGTGTTAGATGCCATCCAGTTGGCTTGTCCACTTTGGCGCGGATTAAATTTTTTGGAACAGGCAACGCAAACCATACTTAAGACATGGCATGCACATGATTTTTTTTCAGTAGTCACCATGACTGGAGAATTGGTCGATTTGTTTGTTGACCGTGCACAGGGTGTGAAAGCCATTGCTGATTGCATGCAAGCAATGTTGGGACAGGGAAAACTGGCTTTTTATGTGGTTGATGCCTCTGAGAGCGAAGGGCGCTTTGTTATCGATGTGGGCCACCAGCCTTTGTCGGCAGCTTCAATGAATTGGCATGCCAGCGTGACTTATCTGGCGCAGAGTGTCGCGGAGGCCGTGGTGATAGATATTGGCAGTACCACTACGGATATTTTACCTGTGCATGCAGGCAAACCTGAGTTGGCAGGCCTGAGTGACGCTGAGCGTATGCAACAGCATCAGCTGTTTTATACTGGCGTGGTACGCACGCCGTTAATGGCGTTTGGACCTTATTTGCAAGTCAATGGTGGTTCTTACCATTTGGCGGCAGAGTATTTTGCCACGACTGCCGATGTGTATCGACTGTTGGATGAATTACCCTCGGCATATGATTTGGCGGATACTGCAGATGGTCAAGACAAAAGCTTAGCTGCCACGGCGCGACGTTTAGCACGGATGATAGGGCGCGATTTGGAGCTTGAACATCATACAGAACATTTAAATAATAATAGCCCTTGCTTGCGCGAGTGGAAAACGCTTGCCGAAGGCTTTAAGCAACAACAATTACACTGGATTTCACAAGCTGTGCAACACAATACAAACACATTGCCTACATCAGCGCCTTTGATTGGTTTGGGTGCGGGGCAGTTTTTGGTTGAAGCGCTTGCTCTATCATTAAAACGTCCATATTTGAGCGTACAGCCTTTTATCAAAGCATCGTCGCCTGTATGTGCTGAAAACGCGGTATTGTGTTTTCCTGCGTATGCGGTCGCAAGGTTGTGGCAATCATGGCAATAAGCAAACTCACGCTACCACACCAACAGGATACCGCACATTGGTTTGCTGCGATTCGTCACGGTGACTGGCCGATGTTGCTAGAAAGTGGCAGGCAAGCGCTCTCTACAGCCAGTTTAGATGCTAGTTTAGGGGCGCGCTATGATATTTTAGTCGCAGACCCTGTGGTTCGCATTGAAACGCGTGCTGGCAACACTTGGGTCAATGACGGTAAAACCACGGTTTGCGCAAAAGAAGATGCATTTACCACCATCAAACACCTTCTTTTAAAAACGCCGACTTCTCGTGAGCGCAACATTCCATTTGCAGGCGGGGCATTAGGTTATTTTGCTTATGACCTTGGACGCAGTTTAGAGAAAGTAGAATCGCTAGCGATTCATGATATCGAGATTGCTGACATGATGGTGGGGATTTATGATTGGGCGATTGTGGTCGATCATCACTTGCAGCAAACGCACTTGGTGTCACATTTGCAATACCACTCGCAAGAAGCGTTATTAAGGCTTTATCAGCGATTGTTAGACACAGTCAGTCAAGCAACAGAATCAGCAGGTTTTAAAGTTTTGGGCGAGGTCGCTTCCAATTTAGACCAACAAGCTTATGCGCAAGCCTTTAAGCAAGTGCAAGCGTATATTCAGGCTGGCGATTGTTACCAAATCAATCTTGCGCAACGTTTTAAAGTGGCGGTGGCAGGCGATGCATGGCAGGGTTATCAGCAGTTTAAACAGTTGAGCCGTGCGCCATTTATGGCGTATATGGATTTGCAAGACAGCCAAGGTGAAAGTGTGCAGATTTTATCCATGTCGCCTGAGCGTTTTTTGCAAGTGAATCAAGGCGTGGTCGAAACGCGCCCCATCAAAGGCACGCGCCCACGTGGCAAAGATGCAGAGGAAGACGCTTTGATTGCGCAGGAGTTAGGCCGTGCCATTAAAGATCGTGCAGAGAACCTAATGATAGTTGATTTACTTAGAAATGATTTAGGCAAGGTCTGTGAGATTGGCTCAGTGCGGGTAAGCGAGTTGTTTAAGTTGCAAACCTTTGCCAATGTGCATCATTTGGTCAGCATTGTACAGGGCCGTCTAGCCGAGCAATGCCATGCGCTGGATTTGCTCAAAGGGTGTTTCCCTGGTGGCTCAATCACTGGTGCGCCTAAGTTACGCGCCATGCAAATTATTGAGCATCTTGAACCGCATCGTCGCGGGGTGTATTGTGGCAGTATTGGCTATATAGGTTTTGATGGCGCGATGGACACGAATATTGCCATACGCACAGCCGTTGTCTATCGCCAACAAATGACGTTTTATGCAGGTGGCGGGATAGTGACAGACTCGACTTGTGAGAAAGAGTATCAAGAGACTTTTGATAAAGCATCACATTTTTTTAAATTAATCGAGCAGTTAAAAGGAAACGCATAGCCAAGGAGCACCAAACATGTGGGTGATTAAGATTGGTGGCAGTGTGAGTCTAAGCCCTAATTTACAGTCATGGTTGGATTGGGTAGCAGAGCACGGGGATGGCAAAGTCATTATTGTCCCTGGCGGTGGCTTGTACGCAGACGCTGTGCGTGCTTTTCAGCAACAGCGCACGCAATCTGGCTTGAGTAGCCTAAGCGAGCATGCCGCACATGCCTTGGCAATTTATGCCATGGACCAAATGGCGATGAGTTTTGTTGATTTACAACCCAAGCTGACTTTGGTGAGAAATCCTTTGGAAATAGCGGAGCGTAGTTGGCAACATCGAGGCATGGTGTGGTTGCCAAGCGAAATGCTCTTAAAAGGGATGTTTTCAAGCAGTGTGGCTAATTTGCCTGCAAGCTGGGATGTCACTTCTGATAGCTTGTCTGCGTGGCTTGCACAAATTCTAGAGGCGCAACAGTTAGTATTGGTGAAGTCGTCTGCATTGGTCACACATTTAGAGCATATTGATGCAGAGGCAGTGACTACTTTAATGAGGCAAGACGTTTTAGACCCTTTTTTTGCTAAGGCTACAGAAGGACGGTATTTCAATATCCAAGTGATACACCACAATCAACTCGCTAGCTTTTCAGCGAGCTTTAATTTGGTCAATGATTAAAAGTCTCGCTTTTGGTAAATTTACCAAAATGCAACATCATTGTTGGCAGTATCAATAGATTCAAAATGGTGGATGATACCAATCCGCCGACAATAATCGTCGCCATCGGCCCTTCGATTTCGCGCCCTGGTTCGCCACTGCCAGCAGCCAAAGGCAACAAGCCTAGCGCTGTGACTAAAGCCGTCATCAGTACGGACGGCAAACGCTCACTGGCACCGCGAATACAAGTGTCTAAGTTCCACTCGCATCCTTCCTCGTCTACCAAATGTTGAAAGTGAGACACCATCATAATGGCATTGCGCAAGGTAATGCCAAACAGCGTGACAAAGCCAACCAATGAGCCCAATGAAATCCAACCGCCTGTAAAAAATGCCGCCACGACCCCACCAATTAAAGCAAACGGTAGATTGATAAACGTAAGCATCAGGTTGCGCATGCGCCCAAATGCGATATAAAGCATTAAAAATATCGCGACGCCAGCGAGTAGTGAGTGGACAATTAGGTCTTCACGTGACTTAGCATTGGCTTCTGCTTCACCCGTAAACTCAAGGTAGTTGCTTGGGTGTAGTTGCAATTTGGTGCGTATGGCTTTTCTAATTTCCGCCAGCGCCAGCGCTTGGTCGCGCCCAACCACATTGGCGGTAATGGTTTGAATGCGTTTTGCGCCTGCATGCAGAATCTTAGAGCGGCCACTTTCTTGCGTGATGTAGGCAATGTCTGACAGTTTTAACATTTGGCCTTCGGCGTTAAAAATGGGGATATTGCGTAAGTCACCAATATCATCTCGCGCTTCATCATTTAATAGTACGCTGACCCCCACAGGGCGATTGCCGATATAGACTTGATTGACGGGCACACCTTCAAAACAGGCTTGCACCGTGTTGAGTAAGTCGGTGGGCTTTAAGCCCCAAACTGCCATTTTTTCTGGGCGTAAACGTATATTGATTTCAGGTGTACCAGGGGGAGATTGCACCATGACATCCTGTACGCCTTTAATGCCACCAATCAAGCCTGCTATTTTTTGCGCATCGCGGTCTAGCGCGTCCAAATCTTGACCGTAAATATTAATCACTAAGCTGGCAGCATAACCCGAAATGGTTTCTTCAATGCGCTCGGTTAAAAAGGTATTGATGGCAAAGTTGGCGCCAACAAAGCCGATTTCGGCTTTATTATCGCCATCATCATCGACCATCTCACCAGCCAGCTCTTCGCGAATATCGTCTAGAATGCGGTTTTGTTCTTCACCAGACAGGGTGCCGATTTCAATTTCAAACTCACTATAATGCGTACCAAAGGTGTCCGCACCGTTTTGCGCGCGCCCCACCCATTGGGAGACTGACTTTACGCCTTTAATGCCTCTCAGTACTTTGGTCACACTATTACCCAAACGCAGTGACTCTTGCTCAGAGGTACCCGGCACTGTGGTCATGTGCATAATAAAGTGACCTTCATGCAAGGCGGGGATGAATTGACTTTTGAAAAGTGGCAACAGCCCCAAGCCCAATGCGATGCTGATAAAACTCACAATCAACACCATTTTTGAGTGCGCTTCAATGCGAGAGAGCAGATTTACGTAGCGCGCTTTAATCCAATGGATAACAGGGGAATCTTCAGAGACTAAATTTGCACGTCCCAATAATAAATAGCATAGGGCAGGGGTGAGCGTGAGTGCCACCACCAATGAGGCCAAAATAGCCGCGATATAGGCATAGCCTAATGGTGCAAACAGCTTGCCAGCCACGCCAGACAGCGTTAGCAGTGGCAAGAATACTAAGGCCACGATAATGGTGGCATAGACGACAGAGCTACGTACCTCCATTGAGGCTTGATAGACCACTTGGTGTATCGGTAAAGGATTGCTTAATAATCTATTCTCACGTAGCCGCCTAAAGATGTTTTCGGTATCAATGATGGCATCATCCACCACCTCACCCAAGGCAATCGCCAATCCACCCAGCACCATGATGTTGATACCCATGCCATATTGGTGCATGACGACAATCGCGGTCAACAAGGACAGAGGAATGGCTGTGGCTGAAATGAGCGCGGTTTTGACATTAAACAAAAATAAAAACAATACCGAAATGACCAAAATAGAACCTATCATGATGTCCGTGCGCACACCATGAATTGCCGTCTCAATAAAGTTGGCGGGTCTGAACAAGCCTTCATGCAAGCTCACCTGTTGCGCCTTGAGCGTAGGTTTGATGTCAGCTAGTGCGGCTTCAATGGCTTTGGTCACGCCGTGCGTATTCGCACCCAACTGCCCTTGCACGGATAAATAAACGCCAGTTTCTCCATTGATAGCGGCCGCGCTAATAGACGGGGCAGGGCCTTCCACCACATCTGCGACATCACCAAGGGTGATGGTTCGGCCTTGTTTTCTAATCAAGGTGACATTGGCAAGCTGTGCAGGGGTGGTAGATTGCGCGCGCGTGTTCAAAATAATTCGTTGGTTGGCATTTTGCATATAACCTGCGCCAAGTACGCCTGTGGCTTGTTGAGCAGCGAGTACGACATCTTGAATATTGATTTGATAGAGCTTTAACTTTTCAGGATCAATTTTGATTTGAAATTGCCGCACCTGCCCACCAAACACATTCACATCCGCTACCCCCGGAATCGCCATGATGTGCGGTGTGATATGCCAATCAACAATGGTGCGTAACTCCATCAAATTGAGTGTTTTTGATGTTACGCCAAAGCCTAATACCGTACTGGCTGACGAGGTGAGCGGGTTGATATTGGGCACAATGCCTTGTGGTAATTGCGCACTGAGTTTGTTTAACTGCTCGGCAATCAGCTGGCGATTGCGATAAATATTGGTTTTTTCATCAAAAATGACTGTGACGATGGATAATCCAGGAATAGATTGTGAGCGCAAGTTGATGACGCCGACCGAGCCTGCAATATTATTTTCAATCGGTTGCGTAACCAGCGTTTCCACTTGGTCAGCAGAAAAGCCAGGTGACTCAGTTTGAATGATGACTTGTGTGGGGGAGAATTCGGGGAAAACATCTAAATTACTTTGGGTGAGGCTGTAACTGCCATACAACACAATCAACATGGCAAGGCCAATAATCACGCCATGAAAACGGATGGAGAACCGAACCAGTGCCGACATCATGGTTGTTCACCCTGACAGATTGAAGCATATATTAGCGCTATTGATGGCTGATTGAAGGTTAGAGCGTGCATCTTAATCATCATTCTCATTTTTGATTAAGAATTTAAACTCTTCAGAGAGTAACAGTTGTGCGCCTCGTATGACCACAGTGTCAGTGGTAGACAAAGTTTTTTCAAACCAACCATCATCTAGTTCGGTGTCTAGTGCAATCGGCTTACGTAAAAAAGTATCTTTGCCTTGTTTGACGTATACCCAAGGCATGCCTGCATGCCATACTATGGCCGTATTAGGCACTAACACGCCTAATTGCGATGATTGCTCGTTCTCAGTGGGAATGGCATTTAAACGCATGCCTATGCGCAATAATTGTGCAGGCGCGCTAAAAAAATAGGTTTTACCTGTGTTACTTACATCGCTTTGTGTTGAAACCCCAAGGTATTGTCCTTTAATAAGCGTGTTATGGAGGTTGATAGGGCTGAGTTCGATGCTGGTATTGCCTTTGGGCTCTGCATAACTCAGTGGCAGGCTGACTTGCACCAACACTTGTTGCTGACTGAGCAGGGCCTTTGCAACAGGATGGGCGTTGGGCTGTAGCATCATATTGGTTAGTGTATGGCCCCACTGTGCGGTCATTGCACTTTTCGCTGCTTGCATTTGTGCAGTCAGTGCGGTGATTTGCGCTTGGTCGCTTTTCACCAATGCCTGTGCTTCTTGCACAACTTTATCCGACACGTTCTTATCATCTGCATTCAGCATTGCATAGCGTTGATATTGTTGTTGATGATGCTGAATGGCCGTGTTCGTCACGCTCAGTTGCGATTTTAACTGCTGATATTGCGTGCTGGCATCGAGTAGCGGCTGTATCGAAACCACCGTGCCCAACGCTTTGGTTTTGCCCTCATAGGCCGTTGAGCGTAAGGCTTGGGTTTGAATGCCACTGTTGTTTTGCGTGGCTAGGCTGAGTTTGACAAGGTTAATGCCATCTTTCTCAAACACGCGTTGTGGACTATCAATGCTTTCCTCTTCTTCTTGCTCACTTTGAAAAGTTTCATACTCGTCGCGCCCATAGAACACCAACATCCAAAACAGCACAATAATGATCAGCGTTTGTAAAAATACAATCCAGAATGTTTTTTTTGTCATGGTCAATCTGCTTTAACTATGCTTTAAATATTCAAAGTGCTCATTCAATTGGTTGTGGTAAGGCTTGTTGAGAAAGCAACAAAGGGCGTTGCATCAAATTCTCTATCGCAAGCATTTTATTTAGTACGAGTGCTTGTTGCAGAATGACGCGTTGTTTTGCCAGTGTGACCTGCAATTGACTTTGCATCCACTCAGGTTTGTCTATCAAGCCATTTTCCCATTGTGCGCGCATACGTGCCAGCCAAAGGGGCTGCAATTTTTGGTCTTGATGCAATTGGCTTAGTGCTTGGTTAGCCAACTGATACTCTTGGTATACCCGTTGCGCTTGTTGAATAATATTCTGTTGCAACTGTATAAACACCGCAGCCTCTTTATCTCTTAGCTTTTCAGCTTCATGCGTCAATGTGCTAGGCCGATTGAGCAGGTTCAACAAGCTACCAAAGCCAAGCGACCAAATTTTATCGCCATACTCATACAAAACGCCTGGGCTGAGGCTAATGTCAGGCATTTGCTTGGCAAACTCTAATTTCAGTTTGGATTCTGCAACCGCATACATGGCAATGCCACGTTGAATATCCATACGGTTGGTCAACGCTTGATGTTGGATATCTTGCGCTGACTGAATTTGTGATAGCAGGGTTTGTTGTTGATTCAACCAAGGGCTGAAATCAACATCACTGATATTTAAGCGCCCAGTTTGGGCTAGACCTGCATCATGCACAATCTTTTGTTCAATTTGCTTAATCTGATTTTGATATTGCTGGAGCTCCCAAGCCGATTGGTCGCGTTGAATTTTAAATTGATACAACTCAGGTTGGCTGGCTAAGCCGCTGGCTAATCTTTTCTCATAGCTAGCAAGTAAGGCATCATGCAGTTGTAAACTATCACGGACATTGGCTTGTAGTGCTCGCGTAGTCGCAAGGCTAATCAGGTCTGCACTGAGCGTGTGGCGTAAACGCCATGCCGTTTCTGCAATGTTAATTTTGGCGATTTCGGCTTGATGTTGCGCCACTTCAACTTGTACCGCACGCTTATTGCCAAGCTCAATCGGTACATCGACTTGTAATCCGTAGGACCAAGGACGAATATCGCCATTAGCCTGATTGCTTTTTGCGACCAAGCCATTCACCCCGACTTGTTGGCGTATTCCAGCTGTTTTAATTGCGGCGAGCGCGACAGCATAATCTGCTTTGGCTACTTCTAAATCTGGGTGATGATATAAGGCTGAATAGGTGAGGGTGCTTAAATCCCATGTGTGTATTGGCCAAGCAATCTGAGGGTCAAAGCCTTTGACATAGCGCTCAAAACCAGCAGATTGGGTTTGTTTAGCTTCAATCACGCGTACATTGCTAGAAGCGTCAAGTGGTTTGGCTTGGTACTTAGAACAACTGCTCAGGAGTAGCGGTGGTGTGCATAACAGGCAGAGTAATATCCAAGTCTGGCTTGCGCGTAAACCTTGGTATTTAGCAAGGTAATTTATAACAAGAGGGTTTTTAACAAAAGGATTCATGATATGCAGCTAGGCATTGCATATACAACATGACCATTTATTCAACAATTGTTGCCTGTACGGCGTTCAAGGCATCTTGCAAGCTTTCTTCTGAAAGCTGATTAATCGTCGTCGCCAATAAGTCAGCCGCCTCAACCGTGCGAATCGGTAAATCAGCAGTGTTGAGTTCAGCAACAAGTCCTGCAGCCGCACCCGTGACCTTCAGCAAAGTTTCACGCTCTTTCATTAGCAATTCCAATTCTGCCCTAATCATATTGGTTTCGGCAGTGTCGATGTGTTGTCCCATGGTCTTTCTTTGCTTGTTTAAAATAATAATGCGTCATCTTGCAATCGAACGACTAGATTGTCAATCTAGATTAGCATAGGCTTAAGCGCTTAATCAAAAAGCATGTAAAAAATAAAAATTGCGCTTTCTGAAAAAGGGCTACATCGGTTATAATGCTTGCTGTTGAGCGAAAGTGGCGAAATTGGTAGACGCACTGGATTTAGGTTCCAGCGCCGCGAGGCGTGAGAGTTCGAGTCTCTCCTTTCGCACCACTGCTTATTATTTAAGCAAGTTGCTGAGCATTAGCGTGACTGGTAACTAATGTGGGTATTAGAAAAGGCTTCTCGTTGAGAAGCCTTTTTTATTTTAATGTTTTAGGCAATGTGAGGACTGAACATGAAAGTAATTCAAACAAACAATGCACCAGAGGCCATTGGCCCATATTCACAGGCGGTGGTAGCTGGCGATATGCTCTATACCTCAGGTCAGATAGCCTTAAGACCAGATGGCAGCTTGAATGATGGCGACATAGAGGTGCAAACGAAACAGGTGTTTGCTAACTTGCAAGCGATTATTACCCAAGCAGGCGCGACCATGTCGCAAGTGGTCAAAACTACCGTGTTTTTGAAGAATTTAGACGACTTTGCAAAAATGAATGCCATTTACGCTGAAATGTTTGGGGCGCATAAACCTGCGCGCTCTACAGTGCAAGTGGCTAAACTTCCGCGCGATGTGCTGGTCGAGATAGAGGCCATTCTTTATTTGAAATAACCGTATGAAATAACAGCCAATTGATTTGTCTTTAAGTAAATTTAAATGACTCACAATCGTTTTTTTCATCTTTAGTATTTTTTAATCTCTTGCCATTAGCGCCTTTGAGTTTATTTCAAACGCTACTTGTGATATATTTTCATGCTCTTTTTTCATGATTTATTGTGGCACGCTAGCGATTACAGTGTGAAACAAGTTATGAAGAGGTTGCAGTATTATTTATTTTTTACTAACTCTGCAAAGCTAGCCTAACCCAGTGCTTGTTTTGCTTCATCATAACCCATCGTTTAACAAACGATTTTTACAGGAAGTACAGCATGGCGGTATCTGTTGAAAAAGTCAGCAATCTAGAACGTCGCATGACAATTAAGGTCCCTTTGGCGCCGTTAGAAGGTCAAATTAGACAACGATTACAACAAATTTCGCGTACAGCGAAATTTTCTGGTTTCCGTCCAGGTAAAGCGCCAATTGGCTTGGTGAATCAACATTACGGTGACCAAGTACGAGACGAAGTTTACTCAAAAGCGGTTGAAACCAGTTTTGGTGACGCGGTTGAAGAAAACAAATTACGTGTGGCTGGCTTTCCTAACATTGAGCACAAGCCCTTTGAAGATGCTGCACAAGAGTTTGAGTACACTGCCACTTTTGAGATTTTTCCAGAAGTGAAGGTTGGTGACTTGAGTAAAGTCAAAATCGAGCGTCCAAGCTTAGAGGTGACAGATGCTGAAGTTGAAAAAACATTGGATGTATTGGTCAAACAGCGTGTGAGTTACGAGCCTGTGAAGCGCGCTTCTAAAAAAGCAGACCGAATTAACATCACTTTGACGGCTTCTATTGATGGCCAACAGGTGGAAAGCACAGGCGACAAAGGCATTGATTTGGTGATTGGTGAACCTGGTCGTATGACTGACTTTGATGATGCGCTGATTGGCGGTAAAGCGGACACTGAAAAGAGTTTTGATATTACGTATCCAGCAGACCACAATCCAGCGCAACTGGCTGGTAAAACAGTGACTTATGCTGTGAAGTTCATTTCTGTGTCTCAACCAGTGTATCCAGAAGTGGATGCTGAGTTTGCTAAAGGCTTGGGCGTGGAAGACGGCAACGTTGACACCATGAAAGCTGAAATCAAACAAAGTTTGGTACAAGAAGTGGAAAAGCGTGTGAAAGCACGCGTGAAAGAAGCGGTATTTCAAGCTTTGGTGAACGAGTCTAGCCTAGAGTTGCCAAAAGCTGTGGTGGGTGCTGAAACTAACCGTTTGATGCAAGTGGCTGCACAAAACTTGCAACAACGTGGTTTAGACCCAAATAATATGCAACTTGAACCAGCAATGTTTGAAGAGCAAGCGCAACGTAATGCGAAATTGCGTTTGATTTTGTCTGAAATTGTTAACGTCAATGCATTGCAAGCGAATGCTGATCAAGTGCGTGCAATGGTAGATACTTTTGCGTTAAGTTTTGAAAAACCTGCAGAGTTGGTGAACTGGTATTACGCTGATGTAAAGCGCTTAGATGAGCCGGCGGCGCTCGCAACAGAAGAAAATGTGGTGGCTTGGGTTTTAGAAAAAGCAAAAGTAACCGATAAAAAGATTAAATTTGATGAATTAATGGCAGGTGCTTAGGATGATAGAGATGAACGCGAACAATACAATGCAACAACACTTTCTCTCACATGGCGTGCAATCGCAAGCCATGGAGCCACAAGGCTTGGGTTACATTCCGATGGTGGTGGAGCAAAGTGGTCGTGGAGAGCGTTCATACGACATCTACTCACGCTTATTAAAAGAGCGCGTCATTTTCTTGGTTGGGCCTGTCAACGACATGTCGGCTAACTTAGTGGTGGCGCAACTTTTATTTTTAGAAGCGGAAAATCCTGACAAAGATATTTCTTTATACATCAATTCTCCAGGGGGTTCTGTGACGGCGGGTATGTCTATTTACGACACCATGCAATTTATCAAGCCTGATGTGAGCACGCTCTGCATTGGCCAAGCCGCTAGCATGGGTGCGTTGTTATTAACTGCAGGCGCTAAAGATAAGCGTTATTGCTTGCCTAACTCACGCGTGATGATTCACCAACCTTTGGGTGGCTTCCAAGGTCAAGCCTCTGACATTGAGATTCATGCCAAAGAAATCTTGTATTTAAAAGAAAAACTCAATGCCATCATGGCGCACCATACTGGTAAGACAGTAGAAGAGCTTACCAAAGACACAGACCGTGATAACTTCATGAGCGCAGAAGCCGCCACTGCTTATGGTTTGGTAGACAAAGTCATTGCAGCACGATAGTCTAGTCGTCATCACTTATCGCAAAGCCATTTGAGTAGGGGTTAACTATGGCAACAAAATCAGATAACGAAAAATTACTCTACTGCTCATTTTGCGGTAAGAGTCAGCACGAAGTCAAAAAGCTAATCGCAGGTCCATCCGTGTTTATTTGCGATGAGTGCGTTGATTTGTGCAATGACATCATTCGTGAAGAAGTACAAAATCTCAACGAGATTAAATCCGCTGAAAAATCACTGCCGACACCTGAAGAAATTTGCAAAATTTTGGACCAGTACGTCATTGGTCAAGTGCAAGCCAAAAAGAACCTTTCTGTAGCGGTTTACAACCACTACAAACGCCTTGGCCACAATCACATCGCCGACAATACAGGTGGTAAAGACGATGTGGAAATACAAAAAAGCAATATTCTACTGATTGGCCCTACAGGTTCAGGTAAAACTTTGCTAGCGCAAACGTTGGCGCGCTTGTTAGATGTGCCTTTTGTGATGGCCGACGCAACTACGCTGACGGAAGCTGGTTATGTGGGTGAAGACGTGGAAAACATCATGCAAAAATTATTGCAAAAATGTGATTACGACGTTGAAAAAGCACAGCGTGGCATAGTCTATATTGATGAAGTCGATAAAATTTCACGTAAGTCAGACAATCCATCGATTACCCGTGACGTTTCAGGTGAGGGTGTGCAACAAGCCTTGCTTAAATTAGTCGAGGGTACGATTGCTTCAGTACCGCCACAAGGTGGCCGTAAACATCCTAATCAAGAGTTTGTGCAACTCGATACCACTAATATTTTATTTATTTGTGGTGGCGCATTTGATGGCTTAGAAAAAGTCATTCGCCATCGTTCCGAAAAAGGTGGTATGGGCTTTGGCGCAGAAGTGAAAAGCAAAGAAGATATACGCCAAGTTGGTGAAATCTTGCGCGATGTAGAGCCGGAAGATTTGATTAAATTCGGATTGATTCCAGAATTTATTGGTCGTTTGCCTGTGGTTGCAACCCTAGAGTCATTGGATGAAGCTGCACTAATGACCATTTTGGTTGAACCAAAAAATGCACTGACCAAGCAATATATTAAATTATTCAAAATGGAAGGCGTAGATTTAGAGTTTTCTGATTCTGCACTTCGCGTCATTGCCAAAAAAGCACTTGAGCGTAAAACAGGTGCACGTGGTTTACGCTCCATCATGGAACACGCCTTACTCGAAACCATGTATCAATTGCCTTCATTAAAAGGCTTGTCTAAAGTCGTTGTAGATGAAGGTGTGATTGAGCAACAAAGTGAGCCTGTTTACATCTACCAACAAGAAGCTAAACGTGTTGAAAACGCAGGTTAATCTCATTTAGTTGATTCGTGAGGCTAAAATTCGAAAAACTATTTCGATTTAGCCCATGCAGGCTATTGAGGCTTGCTGTGTTGAGCATATAATTAGCGTAGTTCTATTGAAATATCAAAGAATGTTCCCATTTAAGCGCAAAGGGAAACCTTTCGTATCATTTGAAAGAGACTATGACAGAACAAACTTTGCCAAATATCGAAGCTGATTCAAAAGATTCAGACTTATTGCCTCTCCTACCTTTACGCGACGTTGTGGTTTATCCACATCTTGTGATTCCTCTGTTTGTTGGTCGCGCAAAATCAGTTAAAGCACTAGAGCTTGCTTCCGATGGCAACAAGCAAATCTTGCTGGTTGCGCAAAAATCCGCCAACAAAGATGATCCTGTGGCTGAAGATTTATACGAAATCGGCACCTTGGCAACAGTGTTGCAAATGTTGAAGCTGCCTGATGGCACAGTAAAAGTGTTGGTCGAGGGCTTACACCGCGTCCGCGTGAGTCAGTTTACCGAAACTGAAGACTGCTTTATGGCGCGTGGCGATAAAGTTGAACAGCTAGATGAAGGTGACAGCGAAGCAGAAGCGTTGATGCGTACCGTAATTACGCAGTTTGACCAATACGTCAAACTCAATAAAAAAATCCCACCAGAAATCTTAACCTCATTGGCGACGATTAATGAGGCAGGGCGTTTGGCGGATACCATTTCTGCACACCTCACACTTAAACTAGAAGAAAAACAAAAAACGCTCGAGATGCTCAGCGTGATTGAGCGTTTAGAGCATTTGTTGTTCTTGATGGAATCTGAAATAGACATTCTGCAAGTGGAAAAACGCATTCGTGGTCGCGTGAAGCGCCAAATGGAGAAAAGTCAGCGCGAGTACTATTTGAATGAGCAAGTCAAAGCCATTCAAAAAGAGCTAGGCGAGCAAGATGAAAACGCTGAAATGGAGGAGTTGGAGCAACGTATTAAAGACTCCCCTATGTCTAAAGAGGCCAAAGACAAGGTCAGTGCAGAGTACAAAAAACTCAAGATGATGTCACCGATGTCTGCAGAAGCTTCTGTAGTGCGCAACTACATCGATACTTTATTGAATTTGCCGTGGCGTAAAAAAACCAAAATCAGCAAAAATCTTCAAGCGGCAGAAGCAATTTTAGACGAAGACCATTACGGCCTTGAAAAGGTCAAAGAACGTATCGTGGAGTATTTGGCGGTACAACAGCGCGTGGGCAAGCTAAAAGCACCCATCTTGTGCTTGGTTGGGCCGCCTGGAGTTGGTAAAACATCCCTTGGGCAAAGTATTGCCAAAGCGGTGAATCGTAAATTTGTGCGTATGGCCTTGGGTGGTGTGCGCGATGAAGCGGAAATTCGCGGTCATCGCAGAACCTATATTGGCTCGATGCCAGGTAAAGTATTGCAAAGCATGAGCAAAGTAGGGGTGAAAAACCCGCTATTCTTGCTGGATGAGGTCGATAAAATGGGTCAAGACATGCGTGGCGACCCTTCTTCCGCTTTGCTTGAAGTCTTAGACCCTGAGCAAAACCACACCTTTGCTGATCATTATGTAGAAGTGGATTATGACCTCAGCGATGTGATGTTTATTGCCACGGCCAATAGTATGAACATTCCTGCGCCATTGTTAGACCGTATGGAAATTATTCGTCTGGCTGGCTACACAGAAGACGAAAAAATCAATATTGCTGAGCGCTATTTATTGTCTAAGCAATTGAAGTTAAATGGCTTAAAAGCGCATGAGGTGGATATTGAAGGAAGTGTCATGCGTGACATTGTGCGCTACTATACCCGCGAAGCAGGGGTGCGTCGCTTAGAGCAAGAAATCGCTAAAATTTGTCGTAAAGTAGTAAAAGAGCTCTTGCTGGCTAAAAACAAAGGTGAGCCTTTGCAGAAGGTGCAGGTTTCTAGCGCAAACATCGAGCAATACCTTGGCGTTAAACGCTATGACTTCGGTGTGGCTGCCAAAGAAAACCAAATCGGTCAAGTCACAGGTTTGGCATGGACATCTGTGGGTGGTGAGTTACTGACGATTGAAACAGTCACTTTGCCAGGCAAAGGTAAAACCATCACTACGGGTAAATTGGGCGATGTGATGCAAGAATCAGTCACAGCCGCGATGAGTGTGGTGCGCAGTCGCGCCCAAGGCTTAGGTATTCCTGATGATTTCTACGAAAAGAAAGACATCCATATTCACTTGCCTGAGGGTGCTACGCCGAAAGATGGCCCAAGTGCAGGGATAGCCCTTACCACTGCTATTGTTTCAGTGCTAACAGGCATTCCTGCGCGTGCAGACGTGGCAATGACAGGGGAAATCACCTTGCGTGGCGAAGTATTAGCCATCGGTGGCTTGAAAGAGAAGTTATTGGCAGCACACAGGGGTGGCATTAAAACAGTGTTGATTCCGTCTGCAAACGAAAAAGACTTGGCGGAAATCCCTGAAAATATCAAACAAGACTTAGATATTCATTGTGTGAAATGGATAGATCAGGTGCTAGATTTGGCTTTAGAGCGCGCGCCAATTCCGCTGGAAAATAAACCGGATGACGTGAAAGTGAGCCAAGACTTAGCCAATCCAACAGAAAATGCGGTCACACATTAATAAAAACTATCAATTTTGCAGATAAAACAGCATTTGCTATTGACATGGGCTTTTGTGGCTTGATATAAAGACGGTACAGGAGAGACCTGTTCTTTTTAATAAATTTTACCTTTGAGGGGAAAAACGTGAATAAATCAGAATTAATCGATCAAATCGCAAGTGCGGCTGGTATTTCAAAAGCGGCTGCAGCACGTTCTTTAGATGCTACGACAGAGTCAATTTCAAAAGCCTTGAAAAAAGGTGACATGGTAACATTAATCGGTTTTGGTACATTTTACGTTGGCGAACGCGCTGCGCGTTCTGGTCGTAACCCACGTACTGGCGCAACAATTAAAATCAAAGCAGCTAAATCACCTAAATTTAGAGCTGGTAAAGCCCTTAAAGATGCTGTAAACTAATGCCTTCTTTGAAAAGGTAACCATAGTCGTTAAGCAAGGTTTTGGTTAACGATTCGGGTGCTTAGCTCAGTTGGTAGAGCGTCGCCCTTACAAGGCGAATGTCAGCGGTTCGACCCCGTTAGCACCCACCAAATTAGTACATATTTCAAAATGAGAGTGCTGAAGTTTAGCGCTCTTATTTTTTGAGATAATTTAATTTGCACACAAAGTAGTAATAAAAGTAATCAGCTAATGCAGATTAACTTAACAAGTTACTTTAAATATAAGCGCTAACATAAGCTTTATATTTAATAATTTCAAATACTGCTTGAGTGGCAAAAAAGTATCATGGTATAATTTTGTTTTTACTGAATACGGAGCGGTAGTTCAGTTGGTTAGAATACCGGCCTGTCACGCCGGGGGTCGCGGGTTCGAGTCCCGTCCGCTCCGCCAACAAAAAAAGGCTAGCAATTATTTGCTAGCCTTTTTTCTTTTAATTGACCTCTATGGTTTAAAGCCACATCCAATATCATTATTTAGAGTATGAATTAAAGATAATTCTCCACTTAACCTCGATAAATTGCGCTCGAATGTGTTATATTTGTTAGGTTATAGATTGTTTATTTTAGAGAGTTTGAATCATGTTGGACGCACTTAGAAAGCATACACAAGGCTGGTTAGCGAAAGCGATTTTGGCGGCGATTACGATACCGTTCGCCTTGTTTGGGATTGATTCATATTTGAACCAAGCTGGTAGTCAAGTTGCCGTGGCTAAGGTAGATGGACAGAAGGTATCTGTACAAGAGTTTTCTAATGCCGTTGAAAATGCCAAAAGCTATATGCAATCACAAGGACAGAAAGTGGATAACGCAATGCTTGAGAGCCCAGCGTTTAAGCAATCTGTTTTAAATGGCATTATTACAAGACGCGTTGTTGAATCAGCAGTCGGTGATTATCACTTTGCCATCACTAACGAACAATTGAGTCAACATGTTTTAGGTATGGCTGAGTTCCAAGAGAATGGTAAGTTTTCTGAAGAGCTATACAACAAGCTATTAGCCGACAATAAGCTCTCGCCGGCGAAGTTTGAAGCGAGCATTCGTAAAGATTTAGCCGTCCAACAAGTGCGGGAGGGTTTGAATAAGTTGGTGTTTATGCCTGAGCAAGTAGCGAAAAGTGCTCTCGCCTCTGAGTTTGAGCAACGTGAAGTCACCGTTGCTGAAATCAATGCTTCAGAGTTTCTATCTGAAGTCTCCGTCAAGCCTGAGCAAGTACAAGCCTATTACAATCAGCACAAAAATAAATTTATTGCACCTGCAAAAGTGAAACTAGAGTTTGCGCTACTTTCAGCCGCTAGTCTCATGGGGCAGGTGGCAGTCAATGATGCTGAAGTGAAGCAGTATTACGAAGAGAACATCACCCAGTTTCAAGGGGATGAGCAACGTCAAGCCAGTCATATTTTGATTGGGTTTAATAGCAATGCTAGACCGCAAGAAAAAGCAACGGCAAAGGCTAAAGCGGAAACTATTTTGCAACAAGTCAAAGCCAACCCTAAAAACTTTGAGAAACTTGCGATTGAACACTCGCAGGATACAGGGTCAGCGACCAAAGGTGGTGATTTAGGTTCTTTTGGACGTGGTGCGATGGTGAAGCCTTTTGAGGATAAGGCGTTTTCTATGAAGGTTGGTCAAGTCAGTGATTTGGTCGAATCTGAGTTTGGCTTTCACATTATTAAATTAACGGGCATTACTGGCCAATCTACAGATTTTGACAGTGTACGCACCAAGATTAAGGCTGAGTTGATTTTCCAAAAGGCGCAAGCTAAGTATGCAGAACTTTCTGAAGACTTTAGCAACACAGTCTATGAACAATCTGCAAGCTTACACCCTGTGGCGAAAAAATTTAATCTAAAGCTTGAAACAACGCCTTTGATGTCAAAGGATGAGTTGAATAAGTTTTTCAAAAATGAGCGTTTTGCTAACGTGGCGTTTTCTGATGAAGTGCTAAAAGAAAAACGTAACTCTGAGGCAGTAGAAGTTTCGCCTAATAACTTGATTGCGGCGCGTATGGTTGAGTATAAACCAGAGGCGCCACGTTCTTTTGACGAGGTCAAGCCTGGTATTGAGTCTTTATTAAAAATTCAAGCGGCGATGAAGTTGGCTAAACAAAAATCAGACACTCTGTTGGCGAGTTTTAAAGCACAAAAAGATGCTGAAGTGGACTGGATTAGTCCTGTGACGGTTGACAGAAAAAATGCACAAGGCTTAACGGACGCAGTGATGAAACATGTGTT
Organism: uncultured Methylophilus sp.; assembly: GCA_965249075.1. Lineage (GTDB taxonomy): Bacteria > Pseudomonadota > Gammaproteobacteria > Burkholderiales > Methylophilaceae > Methylophilus. The sequence continues at coordinate 5,122 of CBDFLF010000001.1, read as the reverse complement.
TAAAGTAGGTGGTACTAAGTTTCCTGCCTATGATGCTTTTGAAGAAACGAATAAAGGTTATGTATTGATTAAAGTCCTTAATGTTAAAAATAAACTCAAAGAAGATACTGAGTTAGCCGGTAAAGCGATTGGTATTTACCAAAGTGCATTAGGCTCTGAAATGGCATACGCTTATGTAGAGTCTCTCAAAGCGAAAAAAGATATTGAGTTTAATCCTAAAGTGCTTTTAGGTCAGAGTAATGAATAGTTCAGAGTAACGAATAATTGGGCTAACGATTATTAAGCTTGGCTTGAATGTAAAAAAACCTAGGTTTGTACCTAGGTTTTTTTATTGGTTTTTTTATTATTTTTAAACTAATTGTTAGTCGATTTGACCAGCCGCAGTAATGTTCATCCCGCCATCGACATAGGTAATTTCGCCTGTGATGCCTGAAGCGAGGTCGCTACATAAAAATGCGGCGGCGTTACCGACTTCATCAATCGTTACATTGCGACGTAAAGCAGCGTGTTTTTCGTTGAAACCTATCATTTTGTCAAAGTCAGCAATGCCTGAAGCTGCAAGCGTTTTAATTGGGCCTGCAGACACAGCGTTGACGCGTATGCCACGTGGGCCCAAACTTTGTGCTAGGTAGCGCACATTGGCTTCTAAACTCGCCTTTGCCACACCCATGACGTTGTAGTTAGGCATGGTACGTTCAGCGCCTAAATAACTAAGCGTGAGCAAGCTGCCATTACGACCTTCCATCATAGGGTAAGCCGCTTTTGCCATGGCAGAAAAGCTGTAAGAGCTGATGTCATGCGCAATTCTAAAGTATTCTCGGTTGATGTTATCTAGGTAATCACCATCTAATGCAACTTTTGGTACAAATGCAATAGAATGCACTACGCCATCTAAGCCATCCCAGTGTTTTGCAAGCGCAGGGAATAGGGCGTCAATTTGAGCATCTTCAGCAACATCGCATGGTAAAACGATTTTTGAATCGAAGTCTGCGGCCAAGTCTGCTACGCGTTTTTCGTGTTTATCTACTTGGTAGGTAAAGGCGAGTTCAGCGCCTTCGCGTTTCATTGCTGCTGCAATGCCGTATGCGATTGAGCGGTTGCTAAGTAAGCCCGCAATTAATATTTTTTTTCCTGTGAGAAATCCCATAGTGTTTCCTATTTCTAGTTTGAGGCTACCTTAGCATTTCATTCGGTATGCGCTGAGGTATTGTATAAAGTTAGATGATAGACATTATCTTTCGACTGAGTTTTGTGCTTAAACTTAATTACTTAAACATAATCATAAGTTTAGATTGTCATACGCTTAGGTCTATACACTTAGCGTGCTTCCCAAGGGTCGAAGATATCGCGTAGTCCTTCACCAAGCAGATTATACCCTAACACCGTGATTAAGATGGCAAATCCAGGGAAAAACGATAACCACCAAGCAAATTGAATATACTCTCTGCCATCAGTCAGAATATTGCCCCACGAGGCTTGTGGCGGTTGCACCCCTAAACCTAAAAAGCTTAAGCCAGATTCTATTAATACTGCACTGGCAATGCCTAATACAGCGCTAACGAGTATCGGCGTCAGGCTGTTAGGTAAACAGTGTTTGATTATCAGGCTTAAATCGCTTGCGCCTAATGCTTTTGCTGCAAGCACATATTCGCGCTCAGTTAGGCTTAAAAACTCAGCACGAACCATGCGTGTGACCCCCATCCATGAAGTAAGACCTATGACTATCATGATGTTGATAATTGAAGGCGTCAGGAATGCGATGACCGCTAAAATTAGAAAAAAACTAGGGATAGACAGCATGACATCGACAATGCGCATAATACAGGTGTCTACCCAACCTTTGTAAAAACCCGCAATGGCGCCCAACACAATGCCAATCAAGGTTGAGATACCGACTGCGACCAAGCCCACCAGTAGTGAGATTCTTGCACCAAACAGCATGCGGCTCCATACATCTCGTCCTAGGCCGTCTGTACCCATCCAATGATTTGCGGATGGACCCAAAAGAATGGCTTTGACATTGATATTATCAGGGTCATAGGGTGCAATCAGTGGGGCAAATAGCGCTAATATCAAGATGGCAGAAATCAAAATAGCACCCGATAACGCCAATGGGTTTTTGGTTATCTTTTGGATGGTGGATGTCATGGGGGCATCACTCCTCGTCTGATACGTGGGTCTGCCCAAGCATAGGCCAAATCTGCAATCAGATTGCCTACTAAAGTTAATGCAGAGCCTATGGTTAAAAATGCCCATGACCACAGGAAAATCTCGCATCAACACTGCGTCAAAAAATAATTTACCCATGCCAGGTATCGCAAAGATGGTTTCAGCAATGACGGAGCCACCAATTAAGCCAGGGATAGACAAGCCAATAATCGTAATTAGTGGTAGTAAAGCATTGCGTAATGCATGACCATAAGTGACTTGTGTGTCATTGAGACCTTTGGCGCGGGCAGTTGTGATGAAATCTTGATTGAGTACATCGAGCATGCCATTTTTAACAAACAAGGTGATGCTCGCTAGCCCTGTGATAGAGGGAATCAGCACGGGCATGATTAAATGACTCAAGCTATCTTTAAGTTTATCGAAAGTATCTAATTGGTCATAATTAAGACTGTGGATGCCCGAAATCGGCAACCATTGGTGCGTAACCCCTAGGTAATACATTAAGAGTAATGATAACCAAAAGCCAGGAATCGAAAAACCAATAAAGTTAAACAGTGTAATCAAGCGGTCTCGCCAGCCTAAATAGTGTTTAGCAGCGATGACACCTAATGGAATGGCAAGAATTAATGTGATTAGAAGGCCTAGCGTATTGATGAGTAGGGTGATAGGCAATGCTTCTTGTATCATTCCCTTAGTTTCATTGCCATCTTTGTCTGTTTGCGCCCAAAACACAGGTTTTTGATGGCTGGCAAATGAGTTGCCAAAATCCAGCTTGACCATGCGTTTTAACCATAAGCCATATTGCACAATAATCGGCTCATCCAAATGGTAAAGTTTACGTAGTTGTTCACGCGACTCTTGACTGGCTTTAGGATTAAACGCGCTTTCGGTGTTGCTGATATCGCCAGGGGCTAGATGCATGATGAAAAAAGAAATCAAACTGATGCCTACCAGCATCGGTATCATCCACAACACACGCTTAATTAAATATCGCCACATGCTATTGGTCACTTATCTGGTTGCGTCTAAGCGCGCTTGGAATAAACCATTTGTGCGCATCATAACCCACCCCAGCGGGGGGGATTGGGTTAATCACGCCTTGTATGCGTTTGTGTGTGGCGGTGAGGCCATAGCCTGCAGACAAGTAAACAATAGGGCTGTCTTGGTAAAGCGCTTCTGCCATGGCGTGATAGATGTGCATACGTTTATTCGGGTCAAGCTCGGTGCGGCCTTGTTCCAACAGGTTGTCTACATGTTGGTTATGATAACCAATAAAGTTAAATTGCCCTGGCGCTTGTTGGCTGGAGTGCCAAATATTATATTGATCAGGGTCTAAACCCAAGCCCCATCCTAGTATCACTGCGTCAAATTCACCTGTTTTTATAAATCGACTAATAAAGCTTGCCCACTCAATTGTTCGTATGGTCACGGCAATCCCAACTTCTTTTAGCCGTCGTTGAATAATGACTGCGGTTTTTTCACGCTCTTTGTTGCCGTTGTTGGTCAAAATCTCAAACGTCAATGGCTGGCCGTTTTTCTCAACAATCCCATCATTGTTTTGGTCGGTGTAGCCTGCAAGTTTGAGTAAAGCTTTGGCTTGTTGCGGGTCATAGCCATAAGGTTGTAATGTTGGATGGCTCCAACGAGTGCCAGGTTTATAAGGGGAGGCGATGTTGATGCCCAAACCCAAATATACGCCATCTATAATTTCCTGCTTATCAATGGCAAAATTAATTGCTTTGCGCACACGCACATCATCAAAAGGATGGCGTTTTAGATTAAAGCCTAAATAGGTATAACTGTTGCCGAGCTCTTTGTATAAATTTAATTGTGATTCTAATGCAGGCCGAGAGGGGATGATGCGGGCAAACGTGATGGGGTCAAGTGGCATGCTATCAATATGGTCTGCCATCAGCTCCAAAAATTGGGCGGCATGGTCTGGAATAATCCGCTGAATCAGTGATTGAATATTGGCTTGCCCAAGCACCGCCAAAGGATTACGTTCCAGTTTTAAATACTCGCCATGTCGCCAGTCTTTAAGTTGATAGTAATGGCTACCAACAGGGTGCTGGGCAAAAGCGGGTGGTATGTACATCTTTGCCTTGTAACAAATGTTTGGGCAGAATGTGTAGGCCAGACCAGCTATCCAGCGCTGGTGCATAAGGTTGACTGTAATGGACAACAAACGTGAGCGCGTCGGGCGCCTCGACTTTTTTCACCAACTGATAGTCTGAGGCATAAGGACTACGGGTCTTTTCATCAGTCACCAATTGCCAAGTAAACAACACATCGGCGCTGGTCAACGGTTTGCCATCTGCCCACTTTAAATTGGGTTTAAGATGAAAGCGGATTGAGCGTTTATCTTGACTAACTTCCCACTTTTCTGCTAGTTCGCCTGTAATATCTAGATTTTGGTCGTATCTGAGGAGGGTATTAAACAGTTGTGAGGCAATTTGTGCTGAGGCGGATTCACCTGCCACCATATAGATTAATGAGCTGGGCTCAGCGGTCATGGCAGAAATCATTTCCCCGCCAGTTTCAGCAGGAAAAACTTGATTTAAGGCTCGATTGTTTGGGCTGGGATTATGCTCTGTGCATGCTGTCAGAAATAGCGTGAGACAACCGCTAAGAATATAGATAAAGCTTTTTGAAACGAATTTTATAAGCTGCCTAGTCTCACTGATTAGCTTAGTGATGGCATCGTGATTGAATCCCCAAAGCATCATCTGCCAGCCCAAACTAAATCAGACTGGTGTATTCTAACGACGATGCTTGGCTTTAAATCTCGAATTTTTACTACGGGCGCTAGTTCTATGTTTGCTGCCATGTTTTTTTAATGTCACCTTGTGTCTAGACTTTGCCTTTAAACCCATTCTTTTGCCATGCCCGCGTGAGGACTTAAATTTTCCAGATTTAGATTTGCCACCTAAGCTTTGTTTGAAAACCAAGGTTT